>NZ_JAVIZS010000001.1:2500-3227500 GCF_031453475.1 Sphingomonas sp. SORGH_AS_0438 | reverse complement strand
TGTGTGTTGTTCAGCCTTAACGGATTGGCTGGGCTTCGAAACTGTCCCGGGAAATAGCCCCACCGTATAGACCGTACCCGAAACCGACACAGGTGGTCAGGTAGAGTATACCAAGGCGCTTGAGAGAAGTGTCCTGAAGGAACTCGGCAAATTGCCTCCGTACCTTCGGAAGAAGGAGGCCCCATGTAAGCGCAAGCTCTCATGGGGGGCACAGGCCAGGGGGTAGCGACTGTTTAGCAAAAACACAGGGCTCTGCTAAGTCGGCTTCAAGACGACGTATAGGGCCTGACGCCTGCCCGGTGCCTGAAGGTTAAGTGGAGGAGTGCAAGCTCTGAAATGAAGCCCAGGTAAACGGCGGCCGTAACTATAACGGTCCTAAGGTAGCGAAATTCCTTGTCGGGTAAGTTCCGACCTGCACGAATGGCGTAACGACTTCCCCACTGTCTCCAGGACATGCTCAGCGAAATTGAATTCTCCGTGAAGATGCGGAGTACCCGCGGTTAGACGGAAAGACCCCGTGCACCTTTACTGCAGCTTCAGAGTGGCATTAGGAAGGAACTGTGTAGCATAGGTGGGAGGCTTTGAAGCATTGGCGCCAGCCGGTGTGGAGCCATAGGTGAAATACCACCCTGTTGTTTTCTGATGTCTAACCTCGATCCCTGAAGCGGGATCAGGGACCCTCTGTGGCGGGTAGTTTGACTGGGGCGGTCGCCTCCTAAAGAGTAACGGAGGCGCGCAATGGTGGGCTCAGGCCGGTTGGAAACCGGCTGTTAGAGTGCAATGGCATAAGCCCGCCTGACTGCGAGACTGACAAGTCGAGCAGAGACGAAAGTCGGTCATAGTGATCCGGTGGTCCCTCGTGGAAGGGCCATCGCTCAACGGATAAAAGGTACGCCGGGGATAACAGGCTGATAACCCCCAAGAGCTCATATCGACGGGGTTGTTTGGCACCTCGATGTCGGCTCATCACATCCTGGGGCTGGAGCAGGTCCCAAGGGTTTGGCTGTTCGCCAATTAAAGTGGTACGTGAGCTGGGTTCAGAACGTCGCGAGACAGTTTGGTCCCTATCTGCCGTGGGCGTCGAAATTTGAGAGGAGTTGACCCTAGTACGAGAGGACCGGGTTGAACGTACCTCTGGTGTACCTGTCGTCGTGCCAACGGCGCAGCAGGGTAGCTATGTACGGACGGGATAACCGCTGAAAGCATCTAAGCGGGAAGCCTCCCTCGAGATAAGATTTCTCAGAGCGGTCGAAGACCACGACCTTGATAGATCGGATGTGGAAGCGCGGTAACGCGTGAAGCTAACCGATACTAATCGCTCTATTCGCGCTTGATGAGCTCACACCCCCAATATCAGCGCTGCTGATACGGGCGTGGGATTGCATCACAGCCAGAAACACCAAAGTGCACGCATCGATTTTAACCCCCAAGCACCCCTCCCGCGCCACAGGCTTCATTGCCTGGTGACCATAGCGTTTGTGTCCCACCCGATCCCATCCCGAACTCGGCCGTGAAACCATTCTGCGCCAATGGTACTACTGCCTAAGCAGTGGAAGAGTAGGTCGTCGCCAGGCATTGTAGCCCGTGGCGCGAGAGATACCGTGCACATCAAGAACCCATTCACAAAACACCTCTCCCAAAAGAGAGGCACGCTGGTCCACACGCCAGCCACCGCGGGGTGGAGCAGCCCGGTAGCTCGTCAGGCTCATAACCTGAAGGTCACAGGTTCAAATCCTGTCCCCGCAACCATATCACTCGCCACAACATGCCGCCCCTCGGGGCGGCCTTGTCGTTTGTGGCCCAACCCCAGCCGGGGCCTTGCTATACGGATGGCGCTGGAGCGGCAGACGCGACGTCGGCTGTCGTCTGAAGTTCCACTTCCATGATACGGCGCATCGCGAACTTCTGGGCCTTGCCGGTCACCGTCATCGTGAAAGCGTCGACGATTCGGATGTGGCGCGGTGTTTTGTAGTGGGCGATCTGCTCCGTGCAATATGCGACCACGTCCTTCGGTGTGAGTGGAACGCCGGGGCGGGGGATGATCCAGGCGCAGACAGCCTCGCCATAGATTGCATCGGTTACGCCGAACACCTGCGCATCGGCGATCGCGACATGCCCGAGCAGGAACTCCTCGATCTCGCGGGGATAGATGTTCTCCCCGCCGCGGATAATCATGTCCTTGATGCCGCCGGTGATGCGGACATAGCCGCGCGCATCCATCGTCGCCAGGTCGCCTGAGTGCATCCAGCCGTCGGCATCGATCGCCTCGGCGGTCCGTTCCGGATCGTTCCAATAGCCACGCATCACCTCATAGCCGCGCGAGCAATATTCGCCTTGTTGTCCGTAAGGGAGACTTGCACCGTCGGGACCGACGATCTTGGCCTGCGCATGGGGATGCACGCGACCGACCGACCCCACGCGCTCCTCGATCGGGTCGTCGGTGGCGGTCTGGGTGGTGAGCGGGCTGGTCTCGGTCATTCCGTAGCCGATCGTGACCTCGCGCATGTTGAGGCGCTCCATCACTTCCCGCATGGTGGGGAGCGGACAGGGGGCGCCGGCGAGGATGCCGGTGCGTAACGACGTGGTATCGGTGGTTGCGCGATCGGGGTGGTTGAGGATGTTGATGAACATCGTCGGCACGCCGTATAGCGTGGTGCAGCGCTCTGCCGCTACAGCCTTCAGCACCTCACCGGGATCGAAGCTTTCCCCGGGATAGATCAGGGCCGCGCCGCTCGTGACCGCCGCGAGATTGGCGAGCACCATCCCGAAGCAGTGATAGAGTGGCACTGGCACCGCGATCCGGTCATCCGGCGTCAGGCGCAGCGTGCGGGCGGTGAAATAGCCGTTGTTGAGGATGTTGCGGTGCGTGAGTGTCGCGCCCTTGGGCAGGCCGGTCGTACCGCTGGTGAACTGGATGTTGATCGCATCGTCGGCATCGAGCCCCGCCGCCGCCGCGAGGGCCTCTCGATTTGTCGTGGCGCCAAGATCGGCCCACGGCATCAAGCCGTCATGTGGCTCTTCGCCAAGCGTGACGATCAGCCGCAGATCCGGCAACTTGGTCGGCCCCAGTTCCCGTAGCATCGCAAGATAGTCGCTGCTCTTGAACCGCGTTGCAGTGACCAGCACCGAGCAGCCGACCTTGTTCAGCGCATATTCGACTTCGCTGATCCGATATGTCGGGTTGATGTTCACCAGGATCGCGCCGATCCGGGCCGTGGCGAACTGGATGACGGCCCATTCGGCGCAATTGGGTGCCCAGATCCCGACCCGGTCGCCCGCTTTGACGTCCCTCGCGAGCAAGCCGGACGCGATACGATCGACCTCGGCGTCGAACGTGGCCCATGTCCAGCGGATCGCCTGATGGCGCGAAACCAGCGCCAGCCGGTCACCCCAGCGGTCCGCCGCGTCGCGCAGCGCGTCGCCGATCGTGATCTCCAGCAGCGGCGTGTCGGTCGGACCGCACGCGATCGACAGGCCGCTCATCGCTTGACGTTCACGACCTGGAGTTGCGTATACTCCGCCAGCCCCTCGACCGATTGCTCGGCACCGAGACCCGACTGCTTGAAGCCCGCCATCGGGATGTGCGGGCCGATCGCGATATGTTGGTTCACCCATACCTGCCCCGCGGCGATCCGGCCGGCGATGGCCGTCGCGCGATCGACGTCGCCGCTCCACACCGATCCGCCGAGGCCGTAGTCGGAGGCATTGACGCGCGCGATCACGTCGTCGACATCGTCGAAGCGGATCACGGGCAGGATCGGACCGAACTGCTCCTCATCGACGATCCTGGCGCCATCGGTCACGTCGCGGACGATCGTCGGCTCGATGAAATAGCCGGCGCGTTCCATGGCCTTGCCGCCGGCGACGATCGTGCCTTCGCCACGGGCCGCGTCGAGGAAACCCTTCACTTTCTCGAACTGTGCCCGGTTCTGGATCGGGCCGATGGTCGCCCCCTGTTCCAGTCCGTCGCCCACCACCGCCTCTTGGGCAAGCCGCACCAGTTCGGCGCACATCGCATCATAGATGTCGGCATGGACATAGGCCCGCTTCACCGCGAGGCAGACCTGGCCGCAGTTGAGGAAGGCGCTGTCGAAGATGCCACGCGCCGTCTCGCGGACATCGACGTCCGCCAGCACGATCGCCGCGTCGTTGCCGCCGAGTTCCAGCGTGAGGCGCTTGAGCGTCTCAGCGCTGCTGGCCGCGATCCGCTTGCCGGTGGCGGTCGAGCCGGTGAAACCGACCTTGGCGACATCGGGGTGGGCGGTCAGATGTGGTCCCAGATCATTGTCGTCGGTGATGGTGTTGACGATACCGGCCGGGAAGATGTCCTTCGCGATCTCGCCCAGCCGGAGCGCCGTCACGGGTGTGGTCGGTGCCGGCTTGAGGACGATGGCGTTTCCGGCCAGCACGGCGGGGCCGATCTTCCAGCACGCCACCAGCAACGGGAAGTTCCAGGCGATGATCCCGACGACGACCCCGAGCGGCTGGTGCCGGACGGCGATATAGCCGCTCGCATCGTCCTGGATGATCCGATCGGGCAGTTCCAGCGTCGCGTAATGACGCAGATAGCCCTCGGTCCACGCGACCTCACCCTTCGCCTCGGCCAGCGGCTTGCCCTGTTCCATCGTCAGCAGCCGGCTCAGTTCGTCACCATGCGACGCGATCGCATCGGCGAGCGCGACGAGCGCGGCACGGCGCTCCGCCAGCGGACGCGCTGCCCAGGCCGGCTGCGCAGCGCGGGCTGCGGCGATCGCGGCATCGGCGTCGGCGACGCTGGCGTGCGGCACGGTGGCGAACGGCTGGCCCGTCGCGGGGTTGACGACGTCCAGACGCTTCGCCGCATCGACCAATTTGCCGCCGATCAGCATTTGGCAATCCACCATGACCATCTCCATCCTCTCCAACAGAAAATTATGTTCTAGTTAAAATTTATAGCCCAGCGTCACACCATAGGTGCGCGGATTGCCGATGTGATTGTAGATGAATCCGAAGCCCGCCAGCAGGTCGACGCGCGACGTGAAGTAGAATTGCTGCGCCGCATTCTTCGTCCATACCGACGCGGAGAATTTTCCGCTGGCGTTTTCGTAATCGAGATGGGCATCGAGTAGCGCATAGCCTTTCTGCCTCAGGATCGGCTGATTGATGACCTCGAAGAACTGGCTCGACTGATACGAAACCGAGGGGTGAACGCTGATCGTCCCGAAATCGCCACGCGCCAGCGTGATGTCCGGCCCGACATTGAAGGTGAGGGACGGCGCGTTCGCAAGCGTGTTGCCGTTGACGTTCCTGCCGCTGACGCTGCCGTCGATGATCTTGGTCGAAAGCAGGCCAAGGCCAGCGCGGAGCTGGAAACCATCGATGATGCGCGCATTGAATTCGGCTTCACCGCCGAAGATGCGCGACCTTGGAATGTTGAGCAGCCTCTGCGCGGCGGTCGCCGGATCGACGTTGATGAATTGCTGGTTGCGATAGTCGTAGTAGAAGGCCGCGAGATTGAGCGTGGCGCGGCGGCCGAACAGGCGTGTCTTGGCACCGACTTCGTAGGCGGTGATCCGTTCGTCCTTGGCCACCGACACTTCGTTCGGCTGGAAAAAGGCCTGCGCATTAAAACTCGGCGCGCGATAGCCGCGATTGACGCTGGCATAGAGGAGATTGCCATCGGCCAGCTTGTAGTCGAGGCCGATCTTGCCGGAGAGATTGTCGGTGGCAAACGCGGCCGAGGTGAGCGGGATCAGGTTTGCCACCAGAACGTCGTCGACGCCATAGGCATCGGAGCGGAAGCCGGTCTGCCGGCCGGTATCATGCGTATAGCGAAGCCCGCCGCGCAACGTCACGGCGTCGGTGACTCTGAATTTGAGGTCCGTATAGGCCGCAAAGCTCTTCTTCAACTGGTCGAAACGATTTCGCACCTGGCAGGCGACGAAATTGGCCGCGGCGACTCCGGCCGCGCAATCGGCCGAGTTGACCCTGCCGTCGCCGGTCAGATCGACATCGTTGAATATGTTGAAGGACGTGCTGTTGAACACCTTCTCGCGGTTGTAATAAAGCCCGAGAATGAAATCGAAGGGGCCTGCGTTGCTGCTGGTCAGCCGCAGATCCTGCGCGAACTGGTTGGCACGATCCCCATAAGGGATTTCGAGCGTCTTGCTCGCCTGGCCGTCGGTATCCTCGGTGAAGAAGAGGGTGCCGTGATCGTAAGAGGTGATGCTGGTCAACGCCAGCGTATCGGTCAGTTCGTAATTGGCGGTTAGCGACACCGCTTGCGTGCGCGCGATGCGACGGACCGCGACGTCGGAGGCGATCTGATATCGGCCGAGCCCGCCGATGCGCGACTGGTCCGCGTTCTGGGCGTAGATGCCGTAATTCTGCGGGGTCTGCTGGCTGACCGAACCGCGGAGCACCAGATTCAGCCTGTCGCTCGGGTCCCATCGCAAGGTGCCGCGAAAGGCGAACTCTCGCGTCGAGTTGAGGTCGGGAAAACCGGGGAGCACATTCCTGAACCAGCCATCGGCACGGGAGTAGATGCCGGCGACCCGCAGGGCGGCGTCGTCGCCCGGAGCGAGGTTGATCGCGCCGTTCGCGTCCACGCGGTTGTAGTTGCCATAGCCGAGGTTGAGGTAGCCGCTATTCTCCCCCAGCGTCGCACTGTGGCTGATGATGTTGACCGCGCCGCCGGTGGTGTTCTTGCCGTACAGCGTACTCTGTGGCCCGCGCAGCACCTCGATCCGCTCCAGATCGTACATCGCGACACCGAGGAATGCGAAATTACCCTTGTAGACCTCGTCATAATAGGTCGCGACCGGGCTGGACTGGTTGAGGCTGTAATCCGACATCGAGACGCCGCGCAGGCTGAAGATCGGCGTATTGTCGCCGACGATGCCGGTCATCTGAAGATTGGCGACCTTGCTGGTGAGGTCATCTATCCGCGTCGTGTGCGATTTCGCCAGGGTGTCGCCGCCGATGGCAGAGACCGAGATCGGCACCGACTGGAGGCTTTCATATCGCTTCGACGCCGTGACGATGATTTCGCCTGACGGGGATGGATCCGTCTCGGTGGTTCCGGAAGCGGTGGCATCCGGTGCCGGCGCCGTTTGCGCGGATACCGGTGACGCCGCGAGTGCCATGGAAGCAGCGAGCGCGATCGTGCCGGCTCGGGAAATGAGCAGCCCCCACCGGGTGGTCCGGGTTGTTAGTTAGTGCATTGTTGTCTCCGCCGCCATTGCCGGGCGTAGGTGGAGCGAAGCGGAACCGGAGGCCGGCAATGGCGGTGTCACCGCTTCCGGGGCCGGTGGACGGTAGCCCAGGCTGCTGTGTGGCCGGACGGTGTTGTAGTGACTGCGCCACGCCTCGATCAGCACCCTGGCCTCCGCGAGGCTGTAGAAGATCTCGCCATTGAGCAGCTCGTCGCGAAGCGACCCGTTGAAGCTCTCGTTATAGCCGTTCTCCCATGGTGAGCCTGGCGAGTCTCATCTATGCCACCGCTGCCAAGGGCTTCCGTACCGGCGGAGCCAATCCTAATATCTCCACCGCCGTCTGCGCGACCGAGTTGGCCGCGATCGGCTTCCAGGCGGCCCCCACATCCTACAGGTCGGATAGCGTCTGGAGCTATGAAGCCGGCGTCAAGCAGAAGGTGTTTGGCAACCGCCTGCGCATTTCGGGCAGCGCTTTCTACATCGACTGGTCGAATATCCAGCAGCGGGTTTCGCTCGCTTGTGGCTTCTCTTTCACCTCGAACCTCGGATCGGCCGTCAGTAAGGGAGGCGATCTCCAGTTGGAGTTCTCGCCCCTTGAGGGCCTCAGCCTTTCGGCAAGTGCGGCCTACACCCACGCCACCAATCGCGAGACGGTGCTGGGCGGCGTGACGAACGCCGCTACCGGGGCGCGATCGACCATCGTCAGCAGGGGCGACCGTCTCCCTACCCCGCCATGGACCGTGACGCTTGGCGCTAATTACAAATTCGCTCTGGCGTCGAAGGACTTCTATGCTCGCATCGACTATAATTATGCCAGCAGCTACCAGTTCCTGCCTCGGTCGCCGGCGGTAAGCTACGATGCGGCATTGTACCGGGCCGATCAGAGCAATTATGTGAACATGCGACTTGGTAGCCGCTTCGGCGGAATCGACCTGTCCTTGTTCGTCAACAATCTGCTCAATTCGACGGATGTCGTGCGTCGAACGCACGTCAATAGAAACGCGGTAATGGTCCGCGAGCTTACCTTGCGGCCGAGGACCTTCGGCCTGACCGGTAGCTACAGTTTCTGATCCCCAACCAAAGCGAGGACGGACCATGAAGACCATCCGGGGTGCAGCCGTGTTCGCGGCCCTGACTTCCCTTGTCGGGACGGCGACGGCGGCCGCCGACGAGGCGCCGGTGGGCAGTTACCGCTTGGGGTCGGTCCACGCTTATCACACGCTGCCACTTGCCCAACGGCCCTTCGTGTTTCGCAACATGGACGAACTTACGCCCTACCCGGTGCGAGCGGTTCGCCATGGTGGATCGTCAAGCCCGCTGCCCGATGGGCCGCCGCTCGATACCAAGGCGCTGATCGACGGGAAACGGCTTGATATCGATGGCTTCATGGAAGCCAATCAGGCCGCGGCAATGATAGTGCTGGTCCATGGACGGATCGTCGCGGAACGCTACCGCATGGGCAATATGCCGGGATCGCGCTGGGTCATGTTCTCGGTGTCGAAGTCGATCACCTCGACGTTGCTGGGTGCTGCCCTGCGCGACGGTGCGATCCGCAGTCTCGACGACCCGGTGACCCGCTATCTGCCCGAACTCGCCGGCCCGGCGTGGGACGGAGTGACGATTCGCCAGACCCTGAGGATGAGTTCGGGGATCGATCTGCACGATGCCTATGAAACGAACGAGCCTCAGGGACTGGGGCTGGCCTATACCGATCCCGACAAGCCCGCTCCGCTGCAGTACTTGGCCGGATTGCCCCGTGCGGCAGCGCCGGGGACCCATTTCAGCTACAGCGGCGCCAACACCTATGTGCTTGGCCGAATCATATCCAAGGCCACGGGGCGTTCGCTGAGCGCATATCTATCCGAAAAGATCTGGGTTCCGATGGGCATGGAAGACGATGCCTATTGGCGTCTGGACCGTGACGGCTATGAGGTCGCGCAGGGCGGTCTCAGCGCTACCTTGCGCGACATGGCCCGGTTCGGGCTGCTGGCGCTTCACGGCGGGCGGATCGGCAGCCAGCATGTCGTGCCGCCCACCTGGTTCCACGACGCGACCGATCCGGCGGGTCCGGACTTCATCCGTCCCGGCGCCATCAAGGACTTTGACGGGATGGGGTACGGCTATCAATGGTGGACGATGCCTCGTGGAACCGGCAGCCACCAGATCGGCGACGACGGTGCCTTCGCGGCACTCGGTATCTACGGGCAGCAGATTTACGTTCTTCCGAAACAGGACATGGTGGTCGTTATTCAAAGTGCCACCCCCGTACCCGTGCCGTTTCATCAAATGCGTAATGGAAGAACAATGGTCGGCGAACTTGCGAATGCTTTGTCGCGGCGGTGATGGGGGTCTGAACCCAGTCACCGCCTTGAGGGGCCATGACGCCGACCAACTGCGCCGCTCGCTCCGGGACGCTGGAGCCGTTCCCGTCATGCCGGGACGACGCAACCGAAAACGCGCAATCCGCAACGACGAGGAGCGATATCGTGGCAGGCACCTTATCGAAAACGCCTTCTGGCCGAAGAAGAGAGAGCTAGCTGAAGATGACGCTTGTCGCCATCCGCGCCCTTCAGGATGCGCACGGAATGCCGTCTGCTTGGCGTGCGTCCCGGCCGGTCGGCAAACCGTCATGTGTCGGGGTAGACGCGAGGCGCGTCGTCAGTTTGAGCGGATGCCTAAACCGAGATAACGAGCGTGATGTCGCCCAATTGATCGGGTTCTGCGCTGCCCCCAAAGGCGGCTGCGCCGTTTCCAGATCACCCCAGCCGTAGCCAGCGGGTGAAGGGCCCACCCATGTCGCTCCAAGAGCGACATGGGTCACCCGGCCGAGCGCAGCCGGGCGATCGTGCGCGCCCGGCCGATCAGCGGCAGCAGCGCCGCCATGTCGGGGCCATGGTCACGGCCGGTCAGCGCGCGGCGGAGCGGCAAAAACAGCGCCTTGCCCTTGCGGCCGGTCGATGCCTTGAGCGCGTTCGTCAGGCCGTGCCAGGGGTCGGCGGACCAGTCGAGCGCTTCGGCCGCCAAGGCCGCCTGGGCGAGGTAATCGGCCTCGTCCGTCAGCGCTGCGGGGGCGATCGGCCCCTCGATCACCTGCCACCAGTCGGCGGCATCCGCGACCCGCTCCAAATTGGGGCGGACCGCGTCCCAGGCGGCGTCGTCCATGCCGGCGGGGAGGCGATCCACCACCGCGTCGAACGGCAGCTGGTGGATGATCCGTGCGCTGACCTGCGCCAGCTCCGCCTCGTCGAACCGCGCCGGGGCACGGCCGAACCGTGCGAAGTCGAATCCGTCCAGCAGCGGCGCCATGTCGGCGATCGGCTCGACCGGATCGCTGGTGCCGATCCGGGCGAGAAGCGCGCGCACCGCCTGCGGCTCGATGCCGATATCCCGGAAGTGATCGACGCCGAGAGAACCCAGGCGCTTGGACAATTTACCCTCGGCACCGGTCAGAAGCGCGGCATGGGCGAAACGGGGCGGGGTCGCGCCCATCGCCTGGAACATCTGCAATTGCAGCGCGGTGTTGGAGACATGGTCCTCGCCGCGCACGACATGGCTGATGCCCATGTCGATATCGTCGATCGCGGACGGGAGCATGTAGAGCCAGGAACCATCGGCCCGACGCACCACCGGGTCGCTCATCGTCGCCGGATCGAAGCTCTGCGCCCCGCGCACCAGATCGTCCCAGGCCAGAGGGGCGTCATGGTCGAGGCGGAACCGCCAGTGCGGGCGCACGCCCTCCGCCTCCAGCGCGGCGCGCTGGGCATCGGTCAGGCGCAGCGCGGCGCGGTCATAGACCGGCGGCAGCCCGCGACCGAGCAGCACCTTGCGCTTCAGGTCGAGTTCCTGGGCGCTCTCATAGGCCGGATAGAGGCGGCCGGCCGCGACCAGATCGTCGAACCGTGCCTGGTAGAGCGCGAATCGCTCCGACTGGCGGACCTCCGCATCGGGCTCCAGCCCCAGCCAGGCGAGATCGGCGCGAATCGCCTCGACGAACCGCTCCTCCGACCGTTCGGAATCGGTATCGTCGATGCGCAGCAGGAACCGCCCGCCCGTCTTCCGCGCCCACAGCCAATTATGCAGCGCGGTGCGGATGTTACCGACATGGAGCCGGCCGGTGGGCGAGGGGGCGAAGCGGGTCGTGGTCATCGTACCCGTCCCTCTAGGGTGCCGATGCCCCTTCCGCTACCCGCCCATGCCGCTTAAGGGCACGCCCTAAGGCGCGGGGAGTCATCACCATGAAACTGATTACCGGTAATTCCAACCTGCCGCTCGCGCGTGCGATCGGCGACTATCTCGAACTGCCGCTGACCGACGCGCTGGTCCGCCGCTTCGCCGACGAGGAGATCTTCGTCGAGATCCAAGAGAATGTGCGCGGCGAGGATGTGTTCGTCATCCAGTCGACCGGCTTCCCCGCCAACGACAATCTGATGGAGCTGCTGATCATCATCGACGCGCTGAAGCGTGCGTCGGCGCGGCGCATCACGGCGGTGATCCCCTATATGGGCTATGCGCGACAGGACCGGAAGCCGGGGCCGCGTACGCCGATCTCGGCCAAGCTGGTCGCCAACCTGATCACCGTTGCGGGCGCGGACCGCGTCCTTTCCGTCGATCTCCATGCCGGGCAGATCCAGGGCTTCTTCGATATCCCGACCGACAATCTCTATGCCGCGCCGGTCATGTCGGCGGATATCCTGGCGCGGTTCGAGGGCAAGAATCTGATGGTCGTCTCGCCCGACGTGGGCGGCGTGGTCCGCGCGCGCCAGCTCGCCAAGCGGCTCGACAATGCCCCGCTCGCCATCGTCGACAAGCGGCGCGAGCGCGCCGGCGAGTCCGAGGTCATGAACATCATCGGCGATGTCGAGGGCCGGTTCTGCGTGCTGATCGACGATATCGTCGATTCGGCGGGCACGCTGTGCAACGCGGCGGCCGCCCTGCGCGCGGCGGGGGCGGAGGATGTCGTCGCCTATGTCACGCATGGCGTGCTGTCGGGCGGTGCGGTGGCGCGAGTCGCGGGCTCGGCCCTGCGCGAGCTGGTGATCACCGACTCGATCGGCAATCACGAGTCGATCAGCTCCACCGACAAGATCCGCCACCTGCCGATCGCGCCGTTGCTAGGCGAGGCGATCAAGCGCATCGCCGATGAGACCAGCGTGTCGAGCCTGTTCGACTGAGAGGTTCGCGCGAAGAAGGCTCTGCTTGCCCCCCGCGCGGAGGCGGGGGGCAGGTGGAAAGCGAGGCTTAACGAAGCGCATCACTTCATCGCACATGCCTTCCCAACTGGGCCCCGGCCTTCGCCGGGGAACAGGTCGGGCGTGGATTACGCTTCGGTGCTCCGCGTCTTGGCGTCGTCATGCGAACCCCCGGCGTCCCTCCGTGGCCCCCGCACGCCGGCCCGCTGACGGCGCTTCAGCTCCGCCTTCAGTCCCGCCGGATCGGGCGCGACGAGGAAGCCGAAGCTGACATTGCCCTCCCGCGTCTCGACCACATGGTGCAGGCGATGCGCCTGGACGATCCGCTTCATATAGCGGGACCTGGGCAGATAGCGGGTCGGAATGCGCTGGTGCACGATCACGTCGTGGAAGCCGAAATAGATCGCGCCATAGGCGGCGACGCCCGCCCCCATCCAGACCAGCCCCGGCCACCAGCCCAGCTGCATCGCGCCGAAGATCATCACGAACGACGGCACCGCGAAGATCACGGCATAGAGGTCGTTCCATTCCCAATGCCCGGCGCGGGCGCGGTGATGGCTGGCGTGCAGGAACCAGCCGGGTCCATGCATCACCCAGCGATGCATCGCATAGGCGAAACCCTCCATGCCGATCACGGTCAGGAGGAAGAGGGCGATGCCGATCGGCCAGCTCATGCGAATTCCATATATATTGCGATGCGTTTGCAACAAGACTTGGGCGACGATGTGCGGACGGGGTAGATTTGCCCGCCCGCATGTGCGAAGGGCCGCCTGTCCTACCCGTAGCATAGCATAAGGCGAGGCGGCCCATGAACATTCACGAATATCAGGCGAAGGAATTGCTGGCGAAGTTCGGCGTTCCCGTCCCCGCGGGTTACGCCGCGCTCAGCGTCGACGAAGCGGTCGAGGCGGCGGGCAAGCTCCCCGGGCCGCTCTATGTCGTCAAGGCGCAGATCCATGCGGGCGGCCGCGGCAAGGGCAAGTTCAAGGAACTGGCTCCCGAGGCGAAGGGCGGCGTCCGCCTGGCCAAGACGGCCGAGGAGGTGCGCGCCCACGCCACCGAGATGCTCGGCAACACGCTGGTGACGATCCAGACCGGCGACGCCGGCAAGCAGGTCAACCGCCTGTACGTCACCGATGGCGTCGACATCGCCAAGGAATTCTACCTGGCGCTGCTCGTCAACCGCGCGACCGGCCGTGTCTCCATGGTTGCATCGACCGAAGGTGGCATGGACATCGAGACCGTGGCGCATGACACGCCCGAGAAGATCCACTCGATCGATATCGACACCGCGACTGGCTTCATGCCGCATCACGGCCGCGCCGTCGCCGCCGCGCTGGAACTGACCGGCGACCTCGCCAAGCAGGCCGCCAATGTCGCGTCGAAGCTCTATGCCGCGTTCCTCGGCACCGATGCCGAGCAGATCGAGATCAACCCGCTCGCCGTCACCGAGGACGGCAAGCTGATGGTGCTCGACGCCAAGGTCGGCTTCGACGGCAATGCCATGTTCCGTCACAAGGACCTGATGGAACTGCGCGACACCACCGAAGAGGACGCGATGGAGCTGGAGGCGTCGAAGTACGACCTGGCCTACATCAAGCTCGACGGCGACATCGGCTGCATGGTCAACGGTGCCGGCCTGGCCATGGCGACGATGGACATCATCAAGCTGAACGGCATGTTCCCCGCCAACTTCCTCGACGTCGGTGGCGGCGCGAACAAGGAGAAGGTCACCGCCGCGTTCAAGATCATCCTGAGCGATCCGGCGGTGAAGGGCATCCTGGTCAACATCTTCGGCGGCATCATGCGCTGCGACATCATTGCCGAGGGCATCGTTGCGGCCGCCAAGGAAGTGAACCTCTCGGTGCCGCTGGTCGTCCGTTTGGAGGGCACCAACGTGCAGGCCGGCAAGGACATCCTGGCCAATTCGGGCCTGGCGATCGTCCCCGCCAACGACCTGGGCGACGCCGCCCAGAAGATCGTGGCCGAGGTGAAGAAGGTCGCCTGATTCGGCGGGCTTCGGCCATGCGGAAAGGGGCCCGGGCGGAAACGTCCGGGCCCTTTTTCGTTGAGGGAGCGAGGATGGAGGCATTTGCCGCTACGGCAACGGCGCTTCGCCATACCGGACTTGCGAAAACCACGCGAAACCGCCACATCATGGGCAATGTCGCCCTGTAAAATTAGTGAGAGGGAAGCTCGATGAAGGTCTTGGTGCCGGTCAAGCGGGTGCTTGACTATAATGTGAAGCCGCGCGTGAAGGCGGACGGCACGGGCGTCGATCTCGCCAACGTCAAGATGAGCATGAACCCGTTCGACGAGATCGCCGTGGAAGAGGCGATCCGCCTGAAGGATCGCGCCGGCGTGACCGAGATCGTGGTCGTGTCGATCGGCGAGCCCAAGGCGCAGGAGACGATCCGCACCGCGCTGGCGATGGGCGCCGATCGCGGCATCCTGGTCACCGCCGAGACGCGCGTCGAGCCGCTGGGCGTCGCCAAGATCCTGGCGAAGATCGTCGAGGAGGAGCAGCCGCAGCTCGTCATCCTGGGCAAGCAGGCGATCGACGACGACAACAACCAGACCGGCCAGATGCTGGCCGGCCTGCTCGGCTGGGCGCAGGGCACCTTCGCCTCCAAGATCGAGATCGCGGGC
Source organism: Sphingomonas sp. SORGH_AS_0438 (assembly GCF_031453475.1). Lineage (NCBI taxonomy): Bacteria > Pseudomonadati > Pseudomonadota > Alphaproteobacteria > Sphingomonadales > Sphingomonadaceae > Sphingomonas > Sphingomonas sp. SORGH_AS_0438. The sequence continues at coordinate 3,212,469 of NZ_JAVIZS010000001.1, read as the reverse complement.
GATACCGCGACCGTCACGCGCGAGGTCGATGGCGGGCTGGAGACGGATGCGCTCAAGCTGCCGGCGATCGTCACCACCGACCTTCGCCTCAACGAGCCGCGCTACGCCTCGCTGCCCAACATCATGAAGGCCAAGTCCAAGCCCTTGGCGCAGAAGACGGCGGCCGATTACGGCGTCGACGTGACCCCGCGCATCACGACGCTGAAGGTCGCCGAGCCGAACAAGCGCTCGGCCGGCGTGAAGGTCGCCGATGTCGACGAACTGGTGATGAAGCTCAAGGCGATGGGAGTGGCGAAGTGAAGACGCTGGTCTGGGTCGAGCATGACGGTTCGGCCGTCAAGGATGCCACGCTCGCCGCGGTGACCGCCGCGTCGAAGCTGGGCGAGGTGCATCTGCTGGTCGCCGGGCAGGGCGTCGACGGCGTCGCGCAGGCGGCGGCGAAGATCGCCGGCGTCGGCAAGGTCCATGTCGCCGATGACGCCGCCTATGCCCATGCGCTGGCGGAGAATGTCGCGCCGCTGGTGGTGGACCTGATGGGCCATCACGACGCCTTCATCGCTGCCGCGACCACCACCGGCAAGAACATCGCGCCGCGCGTCGCCGCGCTGCTCGACGTGATGCAGGTGTCGGAAGTGTTGTCGGTCGAGGGGCCGGACACGTTCACGCGGCCGATCTATGCCGGCAACGCGATCGCCACCGTCCAGTCGGCGGATGCGAAGAAGGTGCTGACGATCCGCGGCACCGCCTTCGACAAGGCGGCGGCCGAGGGTGGTTCGGGCGTGGTCGAGCCGGTCGCCTCCAAGGGCGAGCAGGGCCTGTCCAGCTATGTGGGGTCTGAGATCGCGGCCAATGCCCGGCCGGAACTGACCAGCGCCAAGATCATCGTCTCGGGCGGCCGCGCGCTGGGTTCGGAAGAGCAGTTCCACGCGCTGATCGATCCGCTGGCGGACAAGCTGGGCGCCGGCGTCGGCGCCAGCCGCGCGGCGGTCGATGCGGGCTATGCGCCCAACGACTATCAGGTCGGCCAGACCGGCAAGATCGTCGCCCCCGAAGTCTATGTCGCGGTCGGCATCTCGGGCGCAATCCAGCATCTGGCGGGCATGAAGGATTCCAAGACGATCATCGCGATCAACAAGGATGACGATGCGCCGATCTTCCAGGTCGCGGACCTGGGCCTGGTCGGCGACCTGTTCAAGGTCGTGCCGGAGCTGACCGAGAAGCTGTAAGCGACAAGGGGCCAGCCGGCGTCCGACGCGGGCTGGCCCTTTCCGCTGTATTATGGTGCCGGTTACTGGAAGCGGTTCAGCTTCCGGGCATAGCGCTGGAGTCGCAAGGGCACCCAGTCGTTAATGAGATGGTTCAGCGCCACCTGACGGTCCTTCTTGTCCGTCGTACCGGGACGGCTGCGGAAATTGGTGGTGCGCTGCGGCACTGCGTCCAGTCCCTCGGTGAAGGCCGTATAGTAATAGGTGGCGATCGAGCGGCGATCCCGATCGGGCGGACAGGCCAGGGGATTGGGCTGGCCATGATAGCTGTCCAGCGTCGTGCTGAAGACCACGGCCCGGCCCAGCACCGGGGCCACGCTGACCTCACATTTGGTCATCTTCGTGTCCCATAGCTCCAACTCGCCGCCGAACTCGGGGCCCCAGTCGTCATTCAAATAGACCAGCAGGTTGAGGCGACGTTCCAGCTTCAGCTCGCGATGGATGTTGAAATCGGCATGGACGCCCAGATGCCCGCCGGACCGGGTAAGGTGCAGGCCCCCCCCGGAAAAATGAGGATCGGGAATAAGCCCGGTAATGCCGGTCATCTTCTCCAGGAAGGAGATGAAGGCCAGGCTGTTGAGTTCGGCAAGTAGGTTCAGCGTGTCGGGATGGCTGATTGCATCGGGACCGAACTGGAACTTGAACCGCTCCTGGCTCCGGTCGAAATAGGTGCGGCCGTTGGTGGCGGGATAATGGTCCGCGACATTGCGGAGCATATCCTTGTCGAGAAAATCGTCGATCACGATGTGCGGATAGGGCGCGGCGGACTGATAGGCTGCTGCATAGCGGTTGCCGACATCATCGCATTGTTGATGGTCGAATCGGCGATAACCGGTCCCCGAAAAGCTGAGTTCAGTCATTGCCACCCTGTTACTTAGATTAGTCCCCCTTTAACTGTATCAATGGCACCGGTTGCCGACAACGGCGCGCACGAAAAAAACCGTTTTGAGGCGGAACTTTTTCGAAAAACGGCAATCGTGCTAGTTTTCGGCGTCACGAGCCTGCCAGCGCGAACACCACGCAGGCCTCGTCCTGCAGCGACCGGACCGGCGGTTGCAACGTCACCCGGGTTGACACCTGCCCGGCACCGGGGGCCGGCGGCGGGGGTGGTGCAGGTGGCGGCGGCGGCGGCGGCGCGCCGTCCCGCAGCTCCTGCGCCTCGACCATGGTCGGCCGCGTCGCATCGCCATAGCTCGGCCAGCCGGCGAGCACGTCGGTGCGGCAGACGCGCGCGGTGGGATCGATGATCTTCACCTGGCCCAGTCGCGTGCCGCTGGCCTCGGCCGCCGTGCGGGCGCGGCGGGTGGCATCGCGGATCGCTTCGTTCGCCAGCGCCGAGCGGGTCTTGTTGTCCGGCTCCAGCGTGAAGAACACCGTGCCGACCGAGGTCGGCTGCGCCGCCAGCACGCTGTTATAGGTGGGTTCGAGCACGGCGATATCGCGCACCTCGATCTCGATGGCGGCCGTCACCTCATAACGGTCGATCCGGTCGGCGCGTTCGTTATCGACCATATTGCCCGCCTTGTCGCGATACTGGTCGTAGAGCGGCCGGGTGTCGACCGTGGTGGTCAACCGCACCCGGTCCGCGCCGGCGGCTCGCAGCGCCGCGTCGAGGCTGGCGACCTTGCGCATCGCGGCGGCGGCGGCACTGGCCGAATCGCGCTCGACCGCGCTGAACCGGGCCGTGAAGCGCGCCCGGTTGGCGGGCAGGTCGACCCGCACCGCCCCCAGCGAGGCGATCACCGGCTCGCGCATCCACCAGGGCGCGGGGATGTAGCGCGATCCGATCTCGGCGGGGGGCGGCTGGACCTGCGCCAGGGCCGGGGCCCCGAGGCCGGACAGCGAGCCGATCGCCATCATCGCCGCCGCTTCGATTCGCCACATTGCCATGTCCCTCCTGATGATCCGGCGAGACTAGGCAGGGGCTTGGCCGCCGCCTAGCGATTTCATGGCTGCCGCGCGGCAACCCCATGGCCTATGATCGCGTTGACTTATGATAACAGGAGGACCCGATGATCCGTTCGCTCGTGCCCGCCGCCGCCCTGCTGATGCTGAGCGCCTGCGGATCACCGCAGCAGAATGCCCCCGTGGCGACGAACACCATCGCCGCGCCCGAGGACGACTATGTCGCCAAGGTCCGCGCCCTGCCGAAACGCCAGCAGCAGGGCGTCTTCCTGCGCGCGATCCGCGATGACGGCCGCGACTGCCAGGACGTGACCGCGGCGCAGGAAGTCGGCACCATCGACAGTGCCCCGACCTGGGCGGTGACCTGCGACAAGCAAACGCGCTGGCTGGTCGCGATCAAGGCCGACGGCATCGCCACCGTCATCGCCCCCTCCGAATTGCCGCCCACCCAGCCCAAGGGCTGAGCCGGGGTCAGTCGAGGCGTTCCAGCGCGTTGATCCCGCGATGGATCAGCGCCTCCGCCTCGCGCCGGGGCAGGCCGGCGGGGACCGCCTCGCCATAGCGGAGCGTGATGACGCCCGGCCGCTTCAGCCCCTTGCGCGGCCAGCATAGTCCACTGTCGGTGGCGATCGGCACGCAGGGCAGGTCGAGCGCGCCGTAGAGGCCGGCGAAACCGGGTTTCAGCGGCGGCGTCTCGCCCGGCGCGACGCGGGTGCCCTCCGGGAAGATCAGCACCGACCGACCGTCCGCCTTGGCGTGGCGCGCAGCCTTGATCATCTGGCGCAGCGCCCCGGCCGAGGCCTCGCGGTCCACGGGGATCGCGCCATAGCGCAGCGCGGCCCAGCCCCAGACCGGGATGTTCGCCAGCTCGCGTTTCAGCACCATCGCCGCGCCGTCCAGCCGCATCTGCAACTCCAGCGTCTCCCACATCGCCTGGTGCTTGGCGGCGTAGAGCACGGGGCTGGTCGGCCGCACGCCCTCCACGGCCACGCGGATGCCGAGTATCCAGCGGACCATGTGATGGTGGAACCGCGTCCAGGCGGTGGCGTGGCGGATCATCGCGCGCTGCCCGAACAGCGCCGACACCGGCGCCAGCCCGACGATCACGAACGAGCCGATGCCGAAGAACAGGGTGAAGAGGAGATTGCGCAACAGGATCACAGGCCGATCCATAAGGCGATGCGGCGCAGGAGCAATTTGTTATATTCGTTGACCAGCGTGGCGAGGCGCGGCGTTCCCGGCACCCCGTCGCCCAGCACCACGACATTGCGGCCGAGCGCCGCGGCCAGCTCCATCTTGGCGCGCGGCAGATGCCAGTCGGAGGTGACCAGCCGGATGCTGCGATAGCCATGCCGCCGCACCCAGCCGGACGTTTCCTCGGCATTGGAGCGGGTGTCGACCGCCTCCGCGCCCAGATCGACGCAACAGGCGAACAGCGCCGCCGATCCCGGATAGGTGCGCGCCAGGTCGACGGCGCGGACGCCGGGGGCGACGCCGGTGATCAGCATCCGCCGCGCTTCGTGCCGGCGCATCAGATCGAGCCCGCGATCGATCCGCCCCGCGCCGCCGGTCGGCACGACGATGGCGTCGGTGGTGTTGCCCTCCAGCGGCTTGGGGAGGAGCAGCATGAACGCCGCGAAACCCAGGCACCAGCCGATCGTGGCGAAGGCGAACAGCCGCGCGATCACAGCGTCCGCCGCAACGCCCGGGTGACGGTCCAACGCGCCGCCAGCGTCGCCACCCCCATGAACAGGAAGGGTAAAGCGGCGAGCAGCGCCCAGTCGAGCGGCGCCAGCAGGATGCCGCCGAGCAGTTCGGACCCAAGCCGCGACAATTGCCCGCCGACCAGCGCGGCCATGCCCATGGCGGCGGCGGTGCCGGCCAGTCCGCCCAGCGCCGCGTCGCGCACGATCCGCCGCTGGAACAGCCGGGCGACCTGGATATCGGTGGAACCGAGCATGTGCATCACCTCGATCGTCGCGCGATGCGCCTCCAGCCCGGCGCGCGCGGTCAGCACCACGACGATCGCGGTGGCGAGCGCGAGCAGCGCGACCAGCGCCGCCGCCAGCCAGGTCAGCGTCCGCATCAGCCCGCTGACCGGCGACATCCAGCTCTGGTGCCGGTCGACGCGCGCCAGCGGGCTGGCGGCGCGAACCCGGTCGGCGACGCGCGCCACGCTGGCGTCGGTCGAGTCGCGCAGGTCGACATCGATCATCGCCGGCACCGGCAATTCGCCATCGTCCGCCGCCTCGCCCAGCCAGGGGCGGAGCAGCTGGACCAGATCGGCACGGGGCACCGGCACGGCGCGCGTCACCTCCGGCATCCGCCACAATCGCGCCAGCACCATGGTGGCGGCGGCATCGCTGGCCCGCGCATCGCCGCCGACCAACTGCACGGTCAGCCGCCCGGCCAATTGCCGGTCGAGCAGCCGCCCGGCGCTGGCGGTGCCGAGACCCAGGGCCGCGGCCAGCACGGTCAGGAACAGCATGATCGCCATCACCCAGACCATGGCGCGCAGGCCGCGCGCCTCGTCCAGCACCCGCGCGGTCCGATTCTCGCTCATGCCGCCGCCGTCGGGAAGCGCAGCACCCCGGTCGGGTCGTGCAGCCGGCCGCGATCCAGCCGCATCATCTGCGCCTGGGGCAGGCGGGTGAGCAGGTGCAGGTCGTGGGTGGCGACGACGACCGTGGTGCCCAGCTTGCCGAGCGAGCCGAACAGATGGATCAGCCGGTCGGCCATTTCGGGATCGACATTACCGGTCGGCTCGTCGGCGACGAGCAGTTCGGGCCGGGCGATCACCGCGCGCGCGATGGCGACGCGCTGTTGCTCGCCGCCCGACAGCGTCGCCGGCCGCGCCTCCGCCCGGTCGGCGAGACCGACCCAGGCGAGCATCTCGCGCACCGCCTCGTTGATCTCGGGCACCGGCATCCCGGCGACGTGCAGCGGCAGCGCGATATTGTCCCAGGCGGAGAGATGCGGGACCAGCCGGAAATCCTGGAACACCACGCCGATGCGGCGGCGGAAGCCCGGCAGCCGGTCGCGCGGCAGCACCACCGCATCCTCGCCGAACAAGCGGATGATCCCCCGGCTGGGCCGCTGCGCCAGATACATGAGTCGCAGCAGCGAGGTCTTGCCCGCGCCGCTGGCCCCGGTCAGGAAATAGAATGCGCCGGACTGCAGCGAGAAGCTGACGTCGCTCAGCGTTTCCGCGCCCGAGCCGTAGCGCAAGCCGACATTTTCGAACTGCACGATCGTCGCCATGGGTGGAAAGGGCCATTACATGCCCGTGGCGAGGCTTCAAGCCGGTGGCTGCGCTGCTTGAACGCTTGCCACGCGCGGCACGGGCATGGCACATCGGCCGGATCGTGCCACGGGGGGTGGCCCATCGGCGAAGCGTGCATCCATAATGATCCTCGAATGTCCCGAATGCCGCACCCGTTACCTGGTGCCCGACAGTGCGATCGGGGCGGAGGGGCGGACCGTCCGCTGCGCCAATTGCCGGCACAGCTGGTTCCAGGAACTGCCGCCGCCCGATGCGCCGCCATCGCCGCTGGTGCCCGACCTGGTCGCGGCCACGGCACCGGGGGCGGGCGAATCGGAGCCGCAGGGCTATGCGCCCACGCCGGCGATCGCACCGGGCAGCGAGACCTGGACCGCGCCGGCCCCGGCGCGTCCCTTCGCGCCGCCGCCGCCGATCGTGCCGCCGCCCGGCGGCTATGACGCGCATGTCCAGCGCCCGCAGGCCCGCCGCCCGCGCCGCAACCCGGCGCGCCGCTGGACGATCCTGGCGGTGCTGGCCGGCCTGTTGATGCTCATCGGCGCGGGGGCGATCCTGTGGTCGGGCGCACCGGGCCTCGCCAGCCGCATCGGCCTCGCCTTCGGGACGGACCAGACGCCGCTGCGCTTCGTGCGCGGGCCGGTCGAGCGGCGCGAGCTGGAGAACGGCTCCGAACTGTTCGCGGTCAGCGGGCAGGTCATCAACCCGACCGGCGGCGAACAGCGCGTGCCCGACATCCTGGTCGAGCTGAAGGACGCGCCCGGCACCAAGGGGCGCACCGTCTATAGCTGGACGATCACGCCGCAGCGGCGGATGCTGGCCCCGGGCGCCAGCCTGGATTTCAACTCCGCCAAGCTCGACGTGCCGGCCAATTCGCGCCAGCTCGACCTGAGCTTCGTCGGCGACGGCAGCTAGGCCCCAAGAAAAACGCATCGGGGGGAGTTGCGGGGGTGCGGATGCCTTGCTAAAGGCACCCGCCTACCGAATGCCGGGTTGCCCGGTGTTCTGACATGTGCGGTCATGGCGGAATTGGTAGACGCGCAACGTTGAGGTCGTTGTGGCCGAAAGGCCGTGGAAGTTCGAGTCTTCTTGACCGCACCATCGCCCCGCATGACGGGGACGCCGGCCCAGCCGGATCAGCATATCGATATACGCATTTCGACAGCGCGCCGGATGGCGCGTGCCGAGTTCCGGCAGGTCGTCATGCTATGAAACGGCTGGTCCCGTTGCGGCGGATGCGACGACCCGGATCGCTCCGCCATGAGCGCGGAAGCTATCTGCGCGGAGGGGGGCAGACGCTATCGCATCAGCCCCGCCGCCCGCAGCGCCTGTTCGATCGTCGCCTGGACACCGCTCGCGACCGGCACCGGATCGACATCCCGTGCGCTGGGCCGGGGGGCGGCCCGCTCCACCTGCGCGCTGGCGGCGGGGATCAATCCCCAGTCCCGCGCCAGCCGCGCCGTGCTCGCGACACCGACATCGATCATGTGCGGGCCGGCCGCGCCCAGTCCGTCCGGTCCATGCGGGTCGATCGGCACGCCATGGCCCAGGCCGGTGATCGTCCATTCCTCGACCAGTGGTGCGCCATCCGGCCCGGTCCAGGTCCGGTGCGACCAGTTGCGATCGGCCTCCACCGTGGCGGGGGCGGGCGGCAGGTCATAGGCGGCCAGCCATTGCCGGGTCAGCGCGTCGCGATTGGCGAGCACCACGGTCGAATCGCTCGTGCCGTGCCAGATCGCCACGCGTGGCCGCCGCACCGGGCGGGGGGCGGCCGCGCGCACCGCGGCCCCGGCCGCGGCGTCGCCGGGTAGGCCATGGCCGCGCATCCGGTCCAGCGCCTGCGGCACGGTGGCGGCGGTGGCATGGGGCAGGCCGGCGAAGATCGCGCCGGCCGCGAACAGGTCCGGCCAGGCGGCGAGCATCGTGGCGGTCATCGCCCCGCCGGCGGACAGGCCGGTGACATGGACGCGGGTCGGGTCCAGCCCGTGCCGCAGGATCATCGCCTGGATCATCTGCGCGATCGATTCCGCCTCGCCGCCATGCCGGGCGATGTCGGACGGCACGAACCAGTTGAAGCAGAGATTGGCATTGTTCTCGCGCCGCTGCTCGGGGAACAGCAGGGCGAACCCGGCCGCGTCCGCCAGCGTCGACCAGCCCGTGCCCCGGTCATAGACGCTGGCCGACTGGGTGCAGCCATGCAGGCACACGACCAGGGGAGCGCCCGGCGGCAAATCGGCCGGCACATGGCAGCGCGCCCGCAACGCGCCCGGATTGCTGCCGAAATCCGTCATGTCGGTCAGGTGGTCGCTGCCGGTGTCGCCGGGCATGGTCATGCCGGATTGTTGCGCCAGGCGCGAAAGCGTATCGGATAGGTTGCGCATGACAGTCTCCTCGACCGGCCAGCCAGGGTGCATCGCATCGGCCCGCCCAATCAAAGGATATGGGGTTTATGCTGCGCTGCACAATAGCCGCGGCACGATGTCATGGTCATGCTCATCGACACGGGGCCACCTGGCGGGGGGTGCCGGACCTTCATATCCTGTCGTGATGATCGGACCGGAGGGCAACAGATCGCAGGATGTCGGCGGCGGGCGGACGCACCGCTCTTCCAAGCGTCACCCAAGCTGGTAAGGGTCGTGATCGATCGCCCGCCCCCGTTTCCGGAGTATCCCTTGGCCCAGAGCCCGATTGCCGACCCTGCCGCCGAGGATGCGGTGCGGGCGCAGTTCCTGCAGCAGATGCGGTTGGTGCCGGGGGCCGTGGCGATCGTCGCGACCGCTTTGGGCACGCGGCGGACCGGGCTGGTCGCGACCGCCTGGAACTCGCTCTGCGCCGATCCGCCGATGCTGCTCGCCTGCATCAATCGCCGCTCCAGCGCGCATCCGATCGTCGCCGATGCGCGGGCGTTCAGCATCAACCTGCTCGCCGCAGATCATGCGGAGACCGTCGCGATCTTCTCGGCCCGGCGGGGGCTGGACGGCGCGGACCGCTTCCTGCCCGGCGCGTGGACGGACGGGCCGGGCGGGCAGCCGCTGCTCAACGACGCGGTCGCCGCGTTCGAATGCGAACTCGACGACCTGCATGATTATGGCACGCACAGCATCCTGATCGGCCGAGTCGGGGCGATGCGATCGCGCGCCGATGCCCCGGCCATGCTCTATCTGGACGGCGGCTTCGCCTCCGCCGTGCTGGCCCCGCGCGATTGACCGTTCCGCGCTGAAATCTTCGCAACTGCGGCAAGAATTGGATCGGAAGACGGCTCCCCCCTCATCGGCTCTCTATTGCGCCAGCGAAGATGAGGGGGCGTCATCCATCTTCGTCAAGATTTCGTCAGACTCCGCTTGCCAGTCGGACAATTTGCGCGCAGCATCCCCATTCCAACAGAACCAATGGTTCGGGGGAGAGGATTGCCCATGATCTATGTCGAGATCCTGATCGGATGTCTGGCCGCCGCGACGGTGCTGACCCCGGTGGTGATGGCCGTGACGATGAAGAAGGCGGACAAGGCGGGGACCCGCCCGATCCCCTGATCCCCAGTCAGCGCTGCGCGAGGGTGCGCGCGAACAGGGCGAACATCCAGCCGGTCGCCTGCGCGAACAGCGCCGGGTCGTAACGTGGCCCTTCGTCGCGCAGGAAGGCGTGGGCGGCGTTCACCTCATGCCATTCATAGCGGGCCTCGACCGCCTCCAGCCGCGCGCGAATCGCCTCGCGGCCGGGGAAGGGCACATGCGGGTCCTGTCGCCCCCAGACGAACAGCGTCTCACCGCTCAGATCGCCTAGCCGGGCCAGGCTGTCGTCCTGCTTGCCCGCGCCGAGCGTGCCGGAATGCACATCGGTGGGATAGAAGAGCGCCGCCGCCCCGACGCGGGGGTCGAAGGCGGCCCGCAGCGCCAGATGCCCGCCCAGGCAAACGCCGACGCTGCCCAGCCGCCCGGTGCAGGCCGGATGCCGGGCCAGCAGGTCGAGCACCAGCGTCGCGTCCGCGTCGAACCCGGCGACGGGCTTGGTGATCTTCAGCGCATTGCCGCGATCCGTGCCCGGCTGGTCATAGGCGAGCACAGTGCCCGGCGCTTCATATTCATGATAGACCTCGGGCACCGCGACGACGAAGCCATGGCCGGCGATATAGGCGGCCAGCCGTCGGATCGGGGCGGTCACCTGGTAGATTTCGGAGAACAGGACCAGCCCCGGAAACCGACCGGGCAGGGCAGGGCGGAACAGATGCGTCCGCATCACCCCGCCGTCGCCGGTGGGGATATCCTCATATTCGTCGCTGCGCAGGATCATGGCCGTGGTCCTTGGGTTCGGGGAAGCGGGGCCGGCCCCTACAGCACGCCCGGATAGGCGCCACCATCGATCAGGATCGACTGTCCGGTGATATAGCCCGCCTGATCCGAGCAGAGGAACGCGCAGGTCGCGCCGAACTCGTCCGGCTCCCCCAGCCGCCCGGCCGGGATGGCGCGGCGGCGGCGCTCCAGCGCCTCCTCGGGCGAGATGCCGGCGGCATCGGCGGCGGCACGGTTGAGCGTGTCGATCCGCCGCGTCGCGAAGGCGCCGGGCAGCAGGAAGTTCATCGTCACGCCCGATCCCGCCACCTGCCGCGCCACGCCCGCCAGGAAGCCGGTCAGCCCGATCCGCGCGCCGCTCGAGAGGTCGAGCCCGGCGAGCGGCTGCTTCACCGAGGCGGAGGTGATGCAGAGGATACGTCCCCAGCCGCGCGCGGCCATCCCGTCGACGGTGCGGCGGACCATGTCGATCGGCACGACCATATTGGCCTCCACCCCGGCATGGATCGCCGCGCCGTCGAGCTGGCGGAAGTCGCGCGCGGGCGGCCCGCCATTGTTGTTGACCAGGATGTCGACCGTTCCGCCCGCCGCCTCGACCAGCGCGGCGCGGACATCGGCATCGCCCAGGTCACCGGGCACGAAGGTGACCGTCGCGCCGGTGTCGGCGCGGATCGCGGCGGCGGTCGCCGCGCCGTCATCGGCATCGCGGCCATTCACCACCAGCGTGCAGCCCGCCCGGGCGAGCGCCGTCGCGCAGGCACGGCCCAGGCCGTGGCTGGAGGCGCAGACGATGGCGGTGCGGCCGGCAATTCCCAGATCCATGATCGCTCCTTGACTAAGCTCCGCCTGCCTTGGCCCAATCCGACACTGGCGACCAGCCATGGCATGACATCGCGACCTGTCTGTCCGCACGGCAATGTAGCGCTACCGGATGCCATGTCCCAATTTGAGGCAAAATCAGGAAGATGAACGGCAAAATATTTTTGTCATATTAATTGTCTTACTCGCCTCTGCGATGTGGTGAAAATATGCGCATGGTTTCAGCCAGATAGTATATTTATTTACCACGATATATTTTCGTATCAAAAGATACGGAATGCTAAGTTGCTGATTCTGAGCAATATCAGATGAATGTCCCAATGCCGTCACCCGCCAAAAAGGGTGACGACAAGATGTCGTTGTTTCTACTGAATTTCCATCGACTGACGCCGGCATGATCGGTGTTTTTCGCCGGCCGGATCGCGGCGGCCCGGATGCTTGACATGCATTAAGGAAGCTGACTTATTTCGGTCAGAAAGCAAAACGGGAAATTTAGGGGCATCCTTCATGCCGAGGGGTGGCAGGCATAAGACAAGCGCCTGATACCATCACCTGGGGGCAGGGGATGGTGCATGTTGACGCCCGGTTTATCGCCAGGGTGGAAAGTGGAATACTGGATGTATCGGAAACCGATCCATCCCAAGCACAATAGAATTTGGTTGAACGGAGCGATTTCGTCGCTCCGATCGGACGGGTGCGCGCAAAAACTGTGCGCTGGACCGGTTGAACGTCGAAACCAAGAAGATCCATAAAGGGAAGTGCATTGATGACGACGCAGACGACATCCTCCGCAGATATCGATCCCCCAATTGGTGTGACCTATGACGGCAAGACGGGCAAATCCGTCGCGCTGAACATGAACCTCTATTCACCGGGTTTTTCGAGCGCAGAAGCCGGTTCGCAATGGCATCATCGCTATCTGGGCGACCTGGCCAGCATCTGGCAGGACTATACCGGCCGGGGTGTCAGCGTTGCCGTCTACGACACCGGTGTCCAGAGCGAGCATTGGGATCTGGCGCCCAATTACGATGCGTCGAAGGAACTGATCGACGACAATGGTAAGCGCATCAGCGGGGAGCCGGTGTTTGTCTCCGACGATCGGGCCGATGGCGCGCATGGCACGGCGTGCGCCGGCCTGATCGGGGCGGCGCATAATGGTCGCGGCGGCGTCGGCGTCGCCTATGACGTCAAGCTGACCGGCGTGAACATTTTCGACGACAAGTCGCCGGCCTTCAACATTCCCTGGGCGATCCAGAAGGGTGGCCAGTTCGACGTCATCAGCAACAGCTGGGGCTTCGGCACGGTGACCGCCGGCACCGGCACGTCGCGCGACGTGGAGGGCAGCTATTTCTGGGCCATGGCGAAGGCGGTCGAGCATATCGCCGACACCGGTCGGCACGGTCTCGGCACGGTGTTCGTCAAGGCGGCCGGCAATGATGGCCGCAACGGGATCGCGGATTCCGTCAATGGCGACCGCCATGTCGTGACCGTCGGCGCGTACCGACAGGTGGACGGCGTCGCTTCGTCGTACAGCAACAATGGTCCCTATCTGTTGGTGTCCGCGCCTTCGAACGACTATTCGGTCTATGGCGGCACCGGTCTCTTCACGAGCGATCTGCTGGGCTGGCGGGGTTACAACTTCAGCGGCAATCCCAGCATGGCCGCCGACTATACCGACAGCTTCGGTGGCACCTCGGGCGCGACGCCGATCGTGGCCGGCGTCGTGTCGTTGATGCTGGACGCCAATGCAGGGCTGGGCTGGCGCGACGTACGCAACATCCTGGCCGCCTCGGCCAAGATGCCGATCGCCTATGATACCGGACCGGTGTTCATAACGCTCGCCAACAAGGGTCAATCGCAAACAACGTCGATGAACGAGCGTCAGTTCGAACTCGCCGGTCATGCCGCCAACTGGAACGGCGGCGCGATGCATTACAGCGGCGATTACGGCTATGGCGCGGTCGATGCCTATAGCGCGGTACGGATGGCCGAAGTCTGGTCGCTCTTCGGTCCGGCCAAGGTTTCCGGCAACGAAGTGCATGCGGCCGTCTCCGCCGAAGTCGGCCTGACGACGACCGGCACGAATGCGCCGGTCGAGATCGACTGGTACGACAAGCAGCACGACTTCATCAACAAGCCCGTCAGCTTCCAATTCAACGTAACGGACGCCATCGACCTGGAACATGTCGATTTGTCGGTTGCCTTCACCAATGTCACGAACTGGGACGGGGTCGATTACAAGGTCGATCTGAGCGGCGTGCAGATCAAGTTGATCGCGCCCGATGGTACGACATCGTTCACGTCGCTGGGGGAAGTCGGGTATCTGCTGAGTAACGCCGAAAATCATTTCCAGTTCGGCTTCGCGAATTACCACGGCGTCGAAAGCAAGGGCACGTGGACGCTGGAGTTCTCCGCTTTCAATGAGAACGTGTACGGGTTCAAGGTTCTCAATTCGCTGACGATCCACAGCCTGAAGATGGACATGTACGGGTCGGCGCCATCGAATGACGACGTCTACACCTACACCAACGAATTTTTCAAAATGGCGGCGATCGACGGTGAGGGCGCGCGCCGGACGCTGGTCGACACCAATGGCGGCACCGACTGGATCAACGCGGCGGCGGTGTCGAAGGATGTGGTGGTGTCGCTGGTCGGTGGCCAGACCACGACGTTCGGCGGCAAGGCGGCCTTCACCATCGATCGCACCAGCGTGATCGAGAATGTCGTGACCGGCGACGGCAACGACATATTGATCGGCAATCGCGGCGACAACATCCTGGTCGGCATGCGTGGCAACGACGTGCTGAACGGCGGCATGGGCAACGACATCCTGTCGGGCGGCACGGGCAGCAACCGCTTCGTGTTCGATGCGCGCAGCGGCCATGACACGATCGTCGACTGGGCCAAGAGCGACATCATCCAGACGGTCAAGGCGCTGAAGGGCGTCGGGTCGGACGGCATGCTGACCGTGGGCGCGAACGCGACCCTGCTGCTCGACAGCACCGCCAACGGCAACACCGTGCTGCTGTCCGACAAATCCGGCGCGAAGCTCCAGGCGATGGGCCACAAGGACGGCTATTACTGGTACGCCTATGTCGCCGATGCGGCCGCGACCGCGGGCAAGGTCGTGCAGGAATTCGCCAGCAGCCCCGCCGCCGCCGCCGCCAGCATGGTCGACCACATCGCCGCCTCCGCCAGCGGCACGATGGACGACGGTGCCGCGACCTTCGGCGCCCATGACGCGGTGCTGACGGCGCATCCGACCGATACCGGCTTCTTCCTCTACGACGCGATGGCCGGGTCGATGAACGGCGGCGTCCAGCTCTTCGCCTGAGCCAGCGGGCGGTCCGTACCGGGGGTACGGGCCGCCCCTTTTCCATGATCGCCAATCGAAAGACCGTGACATGACCGTCCAGACGTCGCCGTTGCCCAGTTTCCAGGCCCCCAGGAACCTGTCCTACGACATGCGGACCGGGCAGGCGGTGACGCTGGCGATGCCCATCTATGATCCCGGCGCCGTCGATGCCGAATATGGGCCGCAATGGCATCTGGGCTATCTCGGCGATCTCGCCAAGGTGTGGCAGGACTTCACCGGCAAGGGCGTGAAGGTCGGCCTGTTCGACGACGGCGCGCAGAGCTGGCATTGGGATCTGGCGCCGAACTACGACTCCTCGAACAATCTCAACGTCAACGGCACGATCGTCGATGGCAGTTGGAGCGGCCCCTATCACGGCACGGCCTGTGCCGGGATCATCGCCGCGGCGAAGAATGGCCGGGGCGGCGTCGGCATCGCCTATGATGCCAGGCTGACGGCCATCGGATCGATCTATTCCGGCTGGTCGCCCGCCTATGTCGATGGCGTCGATTTCTGGAAGGCGCTGACGGCGGCGGCCTATCAATATGACGTCGTCAACAACAGCTGGGGCGGCGGCGACGTCTCGATCGCCACCGCCAACTCCCGGTCCTTCGAGGGCAGTGCCGCCGCGCGCTACGCGAAGGGCTTCGCCGCGATGGCCGAACTGGGCCGGGGGGGACTCGGCACGATCACCGTCAAGTCGGCGGGCAACAGCGCGGCCGATAACCAGAACAGCGGCGAGGACACCACCCGGCACACGATCATGGTCGGCGCCTATCGCCAGGTCGATGGCGTCGCGGCCAGCTACAGCAATTGCGGTCCCAACCTGCTCGTTTCCGCACCGTCCAGCGATCGCGGCTCGATGGGGGGCACCGGGATCGTGACGACGGACATCCTGGGGGCCGGCGACGACGGGATCAACTGGTGGGACAGTCTGTACGACGCCAATCCCAATGCCGCCAAGTCGGACTATACCAACTGGTTTGGCGGCACCTCCGCCGCCGGGCCGATGGTGTCGGGCGTCGCCACGCTGATGCTCGATGCCAATGCGGGGCTGGGCTGGCGCGACGTGCGCACCATCCTGGCGCAGTCGGCCAAGATGTCGATCGCCTTTGGAACCGGGCCGGTGGCTTATACGGGCTTCATCTCGGGGGCCGAGCGCACGGTGCTGATGAACGAGCGCCAGTTCGCGATCGGCGGGCAGGCAGCCCATGTGAATGGCGGCGGCCTGCATTACAGCAACGATTACGGATATGGCGCGGTCGACGCCTATGCGGCCGTGCGGATGGCCGAGGTCTGGTCGCTGTTCGGCCCGGCCAAGACCTCCGCCAACGAGGTCCATGCCGCGATCTCCACCCAGGTCGAAAGGACCGTGACGGGCGATCCCACCGCGCTGGCGACCGAGCATGTCGCCCAGCGCGGCTTCGCCAGGGAGCCGGTCCGCTTCTCCTTCGAGGTCGGCGACGCGGTGAAGGTCGAGAATGTCGACCTGACGCTGCGCTTCACCTGCAAGATGATCGTCGCAGATCTCGATCATGGCCGTGCACCGACGGTCTACACCTCGGCCATGGGGATCACGCAACTGGGGCTGGTCGCACCCGACGGGACGACGATGTTCACCTCCGCACCGGGCAACTGGATAGGGGTCGATGGCGCGCAGGAATTCACCTTCGGCCTCGCCAACTTCCAGGGCGTGCTCAGCAAGGGGACGTGGACGCTCGAATTCGCCACCTATGCCGCGGCGATCGATCGCGACGGCCGGCCGGGGGTCGTGACCGCCGAGCTGACGGTGCACAGCCTGACGATGGACCTGTACGGATCGACGCCGACGAACGACGATGTGTACAGCTACACTAACGAGTTCTTCACCATGGCGGCGATCGACGGCGAGCAGAGCCGACGGGTGCTGAGCGACACCAATGGCGGCACCGACTGGATCAATGCGGCGGCGGTGTCGAAGGACGTGGTGGTGTCGCTGGTCGGCGGCCAGGCGACCAGCTTCGGCGGAGACAAGGCCTTCACCATCGATCGCGCCACGCTGATCGAGAATGCCGTGACCGGCGACGGCAACGACGTGCTGATCGGCAACCGCGCGGGCAACAGGCTCTACGGGATGCGCGGCGACGATGTGCTGAACGGGGGCATGGGTGACGACCTGCTGTTCGGCGGCACCGGCCGCGACCGGTTCGTGTTCGATGCGCGCAGCGGCCATGACACGATCCTCGACTGGAGCCGGGGCGACATCATCGCGACCGCCCGGGCCTTGAAGGGCGAGGGGGCGGACGGCACGCTGACGGTGGGGGCGAATGCCACCTTGCTGCTCGACGGCACCGCCAACGGCAACACCGTGCTGCTGGCGGGTGCCTCGGGCGCGAAGCTCCAGGCGCTGGGGCGGCAGGACGGCTATTTCTATTATGCCTATGTCGCCGCCGCCGCCGCCGATGCCGGTCGGGTGGTGCAGGAGGCGGCCGGTCAGCCGGGCGTGGTGGCCGCCGGCCTGCTCGACCAGCTCGTCGCCGCGACCGGCGGGGCCGCCAGCTTCGATGCGCAGGGGACGCATACACCGGCGAACGACGTGGAGGCCGGCTTCTACCTGTACGACGCCATGGCCGGATCGATGAGCGGGGGCGTGCAGCTGTTCGCGTGATCCCGGGCCTCCAATCCTAGATCATGACAACTGTGCCATTTTGGTAATGTAAAAGTCATAATCCAGGATAATTTTCGTTGATCGCTGCGGTGCAGCGCCATAACCTTGCTCCAGATCAATGAGGTTGACGACGAGCTTCTGCTTCGGTCGTCTTGCTTATCCGCTTTCGTGGAGGTGTATACTTGCTCCGAGTCCTTGGCGTTGCTTCGATCCTGCTCTGCGCGACCACCCCGGTCCGCGCCGAGACATTGGTCGATGCGATCGTCGATGCCTATCGGAACAGCCCGCAGCTCCAGGCGCAGCGCGCCCAGCTGCGGGCCCTGGACGAAAGCGTGATCCAGGCCGGGGCGCCCTATCGGCTGAGTGTCGGCGTCACCGCGACGATCGGTTATAACGACCGGCTGCAGCGCAGCGCGATCGATCCCGGGTTTCGCGCAGTTCCAGCAGCGATCGATGGGCACGTCGCTGTCGGTGGGCCAGTTGCTGAGCAGTGGCGGCCGCACCGCCGCGCAACTCTCCGCCGCCGAGGCCGATGTGCTCGCCGGCCGCGAACGGCTGCGCCAGGCCGAGAACGAGATCTTCTACCAGGTGGTCGACGCCTATATGGCGGTGCTGCGCGACGGCGAGCTCGCCGATATCCAGGCGCGCTCCGTCGCATCCTATGAGCGGCAGGTCGCCCAGGCGCGGGCGCGCGAGGCGGAAGGCGACCTGACCAGGACCGACATCGCCCAGGCGGAGGCGCAGCTGCTGATCATTCGCGCCGCCCTGGCCCAGACCCAGGCCAGCCTGGAGCAGAGCCGGTCGCGCTTCGCGGCCCTGGTCGGGCGCAATCCCGGCACGCTGGTCGCGCCGCCGCCATTGCCGGGCCTGCCTGCATCGATCGACTCCGCCTATCATGCCGCGACGCAGGACAGCCCGCTGCTGTGGCAGGCGGTGCTGGCCGAGCAGGCCAGCCGCCACCGCATCGCCGCCGAACGCGCCGAGCGCAATCCGACGATCAGCGCGCAGGGCAGCTATGGCTATGTCAATCCGCTGGGCTTCCAGACCCGCGACCTGGGCCGCACCTTCTCGGGCGGGATCACGGTGACCATGCCGATCCTGGGCCAGGGCATGATCGGATCGCGCGTCCGCGCCGCGATCGCCAGCCAGCAATCCGCCGAATTCCAGGTCGAGGACACGCGCCGCTCGGTCGCCGCCGGGCTGCTCAACGCCTGGAACCAGACCGTCACCGCGCAACGCCAGATCGCCAGCGGCGAGGCGGCGGTGGCCGCCGCCCGCCTTGCGCTCGACGGCGTGCGGCGCGGCTTTGCCGAAGGGTTCCGGTCCAATTTCGAGCTGATCGATTCCGAACAGCGGCTGCTCAACGCGCAGGTGCTGCTCGCCAATGCGCGCTACGGCCTCTACACCGGCCAGGCGCTGCTGCTGGCGCAGCTCGGCCGGCTCGATGCGGCCGCGCTGACCCCCGGCGCGCCGCGCTATGACGCGACCGACAATCTGCGCCGGCAAAAGGCCGCGCAGGTCGGGCCGTTCGTGCCGATCGTCCGCGCCTTCGACCAGCTTCAAGTGTCGAGCGGCCATTCGCGCCCCGCACCCGTGCCCGCCGTCGGGCCGGACGTCCGTTTCGCCCCCGCATCGCCCGCCGCGTCCACCGATGGCGGCGCGCTGGCCCGGGGCCTGCCCTTTCCGGCCGATGGCCGGTCTGATCGCTGAAATTGGGTTCAAAAAAAAGGAGGAGAAAGCCATGAAGTACAACCTGACGCTCGCCGCAGTCGCCGCGCTCGCTTCGGTCGCTTGCCCCGCCGCCGCCTCGGCGGCCGATTACAAATTCGCCCTGACCGGTGATTACACCGCCAGCTGGATCCTGTCGGACGCCCCGGAACTGGTGGCCGCGTCCGACCAGGGTCTCAGCATCGCCGATGTCGCCGGGACCTTCCCCGGTTCGACCGCGGGCCGCGCCTATCTGGAATTCTTCTCGGCGGGCAATGGCGGCGGCCTGAGCATCTTCGACAACGACTCGCCCGCGCTTCTGGCGAGCCTGGCGGGTGCGCAGCTCTATACCGGGATTTATAACGGGGCGGACTGGAAGCCGACCTGGAAGATCGGCAGCTTCACCATGGCCAGCGGCATCGGCGCGGGTGCCTATACGCTGACCATCTCGGCGGTGCCGGAGCCGTCCACCTGGGCGCTGGCGATCCTGGGCATGGCGCTGGTCGGCGGCGCGCTGCGCAGCCGCCGGACGCGGGTCAGCGTCCGCTACGCCTGATCGGCGGACTTCGATCGGGGGCGGCGCGCGTCGCCCCCGATCTCCTTCCGCGGCCTGTTTTGGGATCAGACACGCACCATGAATCATCCCTTCGACCGCAACCATCCGGTCGACTCCGCGCTCGGCGCCGCGCGCCGGCATCTGGTCTATGCCGCGGTCTTCAGCGGTCTGCTCAACCTGCTCTATCTCGCCCCGACGATCTTCATGCTCCAGGTCTATGACCGGGTGGTGCCGACGCGGGGAACGACGACGCTGTACGCATTGATCGCGATCCTCGCCGTGTCGCTGATCGTGCTGTCGCTGCTCGACCTGGCGCGTATGCGCCTGCTGCTGCGCGCCAGCATCCGGCTGGAGAAGCGCGCGGCCGAACCGATCCTGCACCGCATCCTGGGCGCGACCACCGCCAGTGCGGGCGAGCGGTCCGCCGCGATCCGCAATCTCGACACGCTGCGCAGCGTGATGACCGGCCCGGCGATCCTGGCGCTGTTCGACGCGCCCTGGGCCCCCGTCTACATCATCGTCTGCTTCCTGCTGCATCCGGCGCTGGGGGCGTTCGCGCTGTTCGCCTCGCTGCTGCTCGCCGCGATCGCGCTGGCCAGCGAGCATGCGACCAAGCGCGGCGCGGCCGAGGCGCAGATGCGCGCCGGCATCCAGACCCGCATCCAGGATTATGCGATCCAGACCGCCGAGGTCGCCCGCGCGCTGGGGATGCGCCAGGCGGTGGTGCAGGTGCAGTTGCGCGACCGCGCCGACCTGGTCGGGCGGCAGGCGCAGCTCGCCGCGACCTCGGGCGGCTATCTGGCGGTGACCAAGTTCCTGCGCCAGCTCTTCCAGTCGCTGGCGCTGGGCCTGGGCGCGTGGCTGGCGGTGCGGCAGAGCATCTCCATGGGGTCGATCTTCGCCGCCTCCCTGCTGGTCGGGCGGGCGCTGGCCCCGGTCGAGCAGATCCTGGGATCGTGGAAGAATGTGCTGGCGGCGCGCAGCGCCTATGCCGGCCTGTCCGACTTCCTGCGGCGGCCCGACGATACCGCGCCGCGCACCGCGCTGCCGACGCCCAAGGGGCATCTGAGCCTGAGCGGCGTCAGCGTCCAGGCGCCGGGCAGCGACCGGATGCTGCTGCGCGACATTGATTTCACCGCCACGCCGGGCGAGATCGTCGCGCTGGTCGGCCCGAGCGGGGCCGGCAAGTCGACGCTGCTGCGCGTCATGGCGGGCGCGCTCGCCCCCGACACGGGCGAGGTGCGGATCGACGGCGCCAGCCTGACCGACTGGGACCGCGAGGCGCTGGGCCGCGCGGTCGGCTATATGCCGCAGAGCCCGTCGCTCTTCCCGGCGACCGTCAAGACCAACATCTCGCGCTTCGCCGCCGTGCATCTTGGCGCCGGGCCGGAGCTGGACGCGATGGTGGTCGACGCCGCGCAACGCGCCGGCGCGCATGAGGTGATCCAGCATTTCCCGCAAGGCTATGACACGATGCTGGCGATCCGCGAGGCGGGCGGCCTGTCCGCCGGGCAGCGGCAGCTCGTGTCGCTGGCGCGGGCGCTGTTCGGCCGACCGTCGCTGCTGCTGCTCGACGAACCCAATGCCCATCTGGATGTGAATGGCGAGGCGATGCTGATGAAGACCCTGGCGGCGCTGCGTGCGCAGGGGACGACGATCATCGTCTCCACCCATCGCAACAGCCTACTCCAGGTCGCCGACCGGATGCTGCTGCTGCGCGACGGCGCGATCGAGGCGGTGAATGCCCGGCCGCCGGCGGCGAATGCGGGCGGGGGCGGGGTGCCCGGCGGGATCGTGTCCAGCCTGTCGCCGGCCGCCGCATCCCGGGAGGCGCGGGCATGACCGCCGCGACGCTCTCCGCGCCCCAGATGACGCCACAGCCGGCGGGCCCCGCCCTGGACGATTCGCCGCGCCGGGCGCTGCTGCTCGGCGGCATCACCGCCTTCCTGTTCTTCGTGGTCTTGGGCGGCTGGGCCGCGCTGACCCGGCTCGACGCCGCCGCCTTCGGGCAGGGGCAGGTGACGGTCGCCGGCAACCGCCAGCTGGTCCAGAACCGCGCCGGCGGCAATGTCGAGGCGGTGCTGGTCCATGACGGACAGCCAGTGAAGGCCGGGCAGGTGCTGCTCCGCCTCTCCGCCGCCGAGGCGGTGGCAACCGAGCGGGCGCTGGCGGCGACGGTGATCGACCTGCAGGCACAGCGTGCGCGCCTGGAGGCGGAGCTGGAGGGGCGGCCGATTCGCTGGCCCGCCGAGTTCTCCAACGTCGCGCCCGCCGATCGTCCGCTGGTCGAGCGCGCCGAGCGGCTGCAACTGGCCCAGGCGCGGGCGCGTCAGGCGCTGCTCGGCGCGACGCGCAGCGTGCTGCGCAAGCAGGAGGATCAGGTCGCCCAGCAGGCGCGCGGCTATGCGGCGCAGGTCGATGCGACCTCGGTCCAGCGCGCCTCGCTGCGCGCGCAGCTCGACAGCACGCGGCGGCTCGCCGAACAGGGCGTGGTCTCGCGCAACAGCGTCCGTGCGCTGGAACGCTCGATCGCCGAGCTGGACGGCAGCAATGCCGATTATGCCGCCCGCACCGCCTCGCTGCGCGAGCAGATCGCCGGCACCGAGCAGCAGGTGGCCGAGACCGCGCGCCGGTCGATCGACGATGCGGCGCAGCAATTGCGCGACACCCAGTTCAAGCTGAACGACGCGCTGCCGCGACTGGCGGCGGCGCGCGACCAGGTGGAACGTACGCTCGTCCGCGCGCCGGTCAGCGGCCGGGTGGTCAATCTGCACCTCTTCTCGTCGGGCGCAGTAGTGACGCCGGGCCAGCCGATCCTGGAGATCGTGCCCGACCATGTGCCGCTGATCGTCACCGCGCATTTCGCGCCCGACGACATCGACGGCGTCCGCGCCGGCCTGGCGGCGGAGGTGAAGTTCCTGTCGATCCACCAGCGCGACCTGCCGATCCTGACGGGCCGGATCCGCACCGTCTCCGCCGACAGCCTGCGCGACGAAGCCAGCGGCGCCAGCTACTTCACCGCCGAGATCGTCGTGCCGGACAGCCAGCTCGCCTTGCTGCGCCAGGTCCGGGGCGGCGATACCGGGGTACGGCCGGGCGTGCCGGTACAGGTCACGGTGACGCTGCGGCCCCGCACCGCGCTCGATTACCTGCTCGAACCGCTGACCGAGGCGACGACCCGCTCCTTCCACGAGCGATAGGGTGAGGAACGGGATGGCCTGTACCGAGCGGCCATCCCGTTCCGATCGGCCGCTTGCCTCCGTCGCCGCGCGTCGTCTCTGGCGCCGGGACGCACCCGGCGCGCGGCGTGGCCCTCTCATAGGATCGAATGTATCGATGGTTCAGGATCGGCCTCAACAGGGGGCCGTCGAAATCGATCGCGGCGGCCTCCGAATCGGCTTCCACCCTTGCCGCACCGCCCATGCATGTTAGGGTGGCGTCATGTTGAAGACACGAATGAAGCGGCTGAACATCAGCCGTGAGCGCGCGGCGGCGCAACTCACGGCGATCGAGACTTCGATAATCGCGCTGGCCGATGAAGATTTGCTTGATTTTGCCGATATCTTTCGGTCCAAGCCGGATTCGGTGCTTGGCCAATTGGCCTTGGCCGAAATGAAGAAGCGCAATATCAGGCTTTGATCGCGCCGACGACTTTCGCGACGACAACATGAGTATGATGCATGAGTGATGAACTGAACGCCGTCGAGCTCGCCACCGAGCTGACCATCGCCTGGCTGGGCAATCCCAACACCCGCACCACGCCGGACGACGTCCCCGCCTTCCTGCAATCGATGCACGAGGCGGTGTCGAAGCTGGCGACCCCGGCCGAGCCGGTCGCGGAATCGGGCAGCCAGGAGCATGTGCCGGCGGTGAGCGCCCGCAAGTCGCTGGCCTCGCGCGAGCACATCATCTCGATGATCGACGGCAAGCCGTACAAGACGCTGCGCCGCCATCTGGCGACCCATGGCCTGACCCCGGACGACTATCGCCAGCGCTACGGCCTGCGCGCCGATTATCCGATGGTCGCGCCCGCCTATAGCGAGAGCCGCAGCGCCATGGCCAAGACCATCGGCCTGGGCCGCAAGAGCAGCCGGTCGGACGAGGCCGGCGACGCCTAAGATCGTCGATTTCCCGCGGCAGGGCTGATCCCTGCCGCACCGTCGGGAGCGGTCGGATGGGAAGCCACCGGCCGCACCGACATGCGGGCACCCGGTCGGCGTTTGCGCGGGGCCTTCCGGCTGATCCGGCGCGGCAGCCGGAGGCGGATCAATCCTGTCGACAGGGGCACCGTGACCGGGGTGCTTCGATGCGCGCTGCTATTCCCGCAACGCCGTGTCTCTTCGGTCCGGTTTCGCGATAGTGCCGCATGCCGCGCTTCGTCGTGGTTCTCGGCGATATTCGGGCGGCCAGTCCTGCCTTCGATCGCCTGGCCACCTTCGCCTCGCACCTGATCCTCCAAATGCGCCGCCGTGAAGCGGTCGCCGATCCGGTCGCGTTCGGGGCAACGCCGGACATGACCGAGCTTGGAACGCGGAACATACAGAATCAATTCGATGCGGGGCAGACGTCCAGCCGCAACGCGCCGGTGCAAGTCGCTCCGATCGAGGTCAACAGGCTGTTCGCCAAGGCCTGGACCAATGACCCCACCAAGCGCGCCTTGTCGAGTCGGCGAGCGGTGCCCGATCGTGAGCAGCGCAGCGGATATGGGGTATGTATCGTCGACGTTGCCTCCAACGTCACTCGTCAAATCGCTACCTGGCACCCGAAGCAGGATCGCGACGCCGGACCATCGTCCCACCATCCCCTATGCCACGATCCAATCTATGGATAGCCGACACATACGCGGCGAGACGGCGAAATTTGCCGATAAATGACCGCTACATTCAGGGTGTCAGGATCAATCCAACTCAGTTTGAAATTATTTCAAACAGTAAAATCATTCATTATCGATAATCGGAGGATTTGCATAAAATGCCTCCGTGGCAGAGATGGCGATGGATTTTGCACGGTTGATATCGAAGTCATGATCGGACTGGATCAGCATATTGACCGATAGATTTCCCCCGATGCTACTGGTGTCCACCCTCAGCCTGCCTGCCTCGGACTTAGAATATCGAATGGACATGCTTCCGCCCCGTATCGGGAAACTGGAAAAGGGCAATTCCATCCTTGAAGAGGGTTTCGTGGGGAACGAGTAGTCCGAAGCCATCATTTGAAGCGTATAATCTCCACATATATACAGTACCGAATAGCCATTCAGTTTTCCATCGCGTTCGCGCGGAACGCCGCGAGGATGAGTTGCCGCTTGACTGCAGCCTTCTAGGAAAAGCGTATTGGGAGATACATAGCTGCGGAATCCAGCCTCTGCCGCTGTTTTGCTGATTTTACTATATTTATCAAAGATAGACTGACGATTTTCTACCGAATAATTGGTTAAAATAGTTGTTTGATTAATAGCCTGTGAAATTTGAGATTTTGGCAGTTGTTCTGAAGCCATAGCTGATTGTGTGCGTTCTATAAGAGATTTATTGTTTGGAAAATTAGGTGATTGTACGGCTTGAGACAAAAACAATGCATACAACATTGCTGATCCTCCGATTACGTTAAATCATCCTTCCCCTATCATGCAGCTGTGCGCTTAGCTTATTCGACAAAAATTTATTATCATTTAGATTTTATATGTATAATAGTGTCTGTTGATGCTCTTATTTTACGTCATGCATGGCTTATTTCAACCTGACAGAGTGGAATTGTCGGTTAATAGATTTTCGAATGCCAATACGGTATTACTTTATCATTTGTTGATTCAAAGAGGTAGCTGTCGTTCATATAACGACTGATCACGCTGCAGGGTTATCTCGTGGACTCACAGATGTTGTCCGATGGTCTATGTCATTTGCGGTTCGCGTTGAATCTGCGCAATATATAGATTGCTGGTATGCTGCTTCGTCACGGTGATAGGCGTCAAGCTCTCGGCGGCGCTCTTCTAGGGCGAGGATGATTGAGGCAGCAGGGTCGGCTGCCAGCCCACCGATCGTTCGAACCAGGACAGCCAGACTTTTTGTCCGTTTCCAGCACCTTCCATCCCGGTCGATCCCGCCCTATCCAGGCCGCGCTGTTCCCATTTTCATGACCAGCCACAATCCGGCGTGCCGGCGACGCGGCCGATCGATGGCCGCACATTGAGCCCGATCCCGGCTTCGATATGCTCTCACGCGTCTGCGGCATCCCTCCTGCGCGGCGGGGCGAGGGCGTGTCAGGGATAAACCCTCCGTAATGGATGTATTGCCCGAACGCCGTTTCTGTATCACCGGGGGACGGATTCCGGTCGCGACTTGAGGGCCGGTATGGATATGCTCCGGAGCGAAGGGCTGAGGTCCAGTGACGCGGGGCCATCAAACCTGCTCGCTAAACTGTTCGTGAGAAAGGATTGGCCGCGCCGTCAGCTACGCGACGACGCGGCCGTGCCGTGCTTGGACCGGCACCGATCCCGAAAAGGGGGAGGGATCCGGACTTGAACGCGCCACCACCGCTTTGGTTCTCGCCAGACTCCGTTTCGGACAAGTAATGATCCATCGCGGACCGGAAGGCCTTGGGGACAGGCTGGTCGGCGGAGGGCGGCATGATGGATGCGATCGGCGCGCTTGACCGCGTGCTGCAGGAACTGACGCTGTTCGCCGCAGTCGGCCTGGCCATGGGCGGCGTGGACGAACTGCTGGTCGACCTGATCGCGCTCTGGCGGTGGTGCGCATCGCCGTCGCCGTCGCCGTCCCCGATCACGAGCGAGCGACACGCCTGCGGCCGGATGGCGGTGTTCGTACCCGCCTGGGAGGAAAGCGAGGTGATCGGCGCGATGCTGACGACCGCGCTGCACCATTATGACCATCCCGATTATCGCCTCTATGTCGGGGCCTATCCCAACGACCCGGCGACGATCGCGGCGGTGCGCGGGGTGATGGCGCGGGACGATCGGGTGCGGCTGGCGATCCATTCGCGGGATGGCCCGACCACCAAGGCCGATTGCCTCAACATCCTGTGGCACCGCTTGCTCGCCGACGATCGCGAAACCGGGACGTCGACCCGGGCCGTGGTGCTGCACGATGCCGAGGATGTCGTCCATGCCGATGAGTTGCGGCTGTTCGACGCGCTGATCGAGCATTGGGCCGTGGTGCAACTGCCGGTCGTGCCGCTGATCCGGCGCGATGCGGGGGTGATGGGGGCGCTGGTCTCCGGAACCTATGCCGACGAGTTCGCGGATGCGCATCGCCGGGTGATGCCGGTGCGCACCTTTCTGGGGGCGGCGATGCCGCTGGCAGGTACGGGATGCGCGATCGACCCGGCGATGCTGGCCCGGATCGCTGCGGCGCGCGGCGGTGATCCGTTCGATCCGGTCAGCCTGGTCGAGGATTACGAACTGGGCCTGCGCATCGCCGAACTGGGCGGGCGCGGATGTTTCGTGCGTCGGCGCGATGCCAGCGGTCGGCTGATCGCGGTGCGCGCCTATTTCCCGCATCGCGTCGCCGATTCGGTCCGGCAGAAGTCGCGCTGGCTGGCCGGTATCGCCTTCGCCGGTTGGGATCGGACCGGCTGGGGGCGGGCCCGCGCGATCGGCGAGAACTGGATGCGGATGCGCGACCGTCGCGGGCCGCTCGCCTTGCTCATCCTGCTCGCCAGCTATGTCGCGCTGCTCGGCTGGGGCGTGCGCTGGTCGCTGGATCATCTGATCGGGCTCGCGGCACCGGTCCTTCCCGACGGGCTGATGGCCGTGCTGGCGGTGAACGGGATGCTGCTGGGCTGGCGGCTGGTGATGCGGGCGTGGACGACCGGGCGGGGCTATGGCTGGCGACAGGCGCTGCTGTCCGCCCCGCGCCTGATCCTGGGCAATTACATCGCGTTGCTCGCCGGCCGGGCAGGGGCCGTGCGCTATGTCGGGATGTTGCGCGGCGCAGCCCCCGCCTGGGGCAAGACCCGGCATGACTTTCCAGCGGTGGCCGAGCGGTGACGGGCGGCCGGCCGTTCCGCTTCCTGGCCACCACGCTCGGCCTGTGGATCGGCGGCCGGGTGTTACTGCTCTGGCCCGAGATCGACTCTGTCGCGAAGGTGGTGGAGGCGATCGTCCCGCCCGTAGCGGCGCTGGCGATCGCGCCGGAACCCCCATTATCCACAGCCCATCCTTCCACGTCCACCAAGAGCTGTGTGCAAAAGTTATCCACAGCTTTTCCCCAAGACATACCCACAGCGCCGATGGTGGCGCAGGCCCCTGATAGTCCGACGCCCGAACCGCCGGCCGTCGACCCGCCAAGGCCCCTGTTGCTGCCCGAACGGCCGCTGCGGCATGCATTGGCGGCCTCGCGCTGGACGGGAAGCGGCTGGCTGATCCTGCGCGGCGGTGCGCCGCTCGCGAATGCCGCCCAGCTTGGCGGCGCACAGGTCGGCGGGCGGATCGGCTATGCTTTGGACCGGGACCGGCACGTCGCACTGTCGATCCGCGCCATGGCCCCGTTACATAGGCGCGGAGCCGAGGTCGCGGCCGGCCTCGACTGGCAGCCGACGCCCGCGCCGGTGCATCTGCTGGCGGAGAAGCGGATCGCGGTGGATGGCGGTCGTGGCGGCACGAGCGTGACGCTGGTCGGCGGGCTCGATCCGACCCGCATCCTCGGCGACTGGCGGATCGAGGGCTATGGCCAGGCGGGGATGATCGCCCGCCATGGCATGTCGGCGGAGGGCTTCGCCGATGGCGCGGTGCGACTGAGCCGGCCGGTGATGGAGCGCGGCGCCACCGGGTTCGACCTCGGCCTCGGCCTGTGGGGCGGCGTGCAGCGCGGCGCGGGGCGGCTGGACCTCGGCCCCAGCCTCGCGCTGATCGTGCCGGCGGGCGAGCGACGGCTGCGGTTCACGCTCGACTGGCGGCAACGGGTGGTGGGGAATGCGGCGCCCGGTTCGGGGCCGGCATTGTCGCTCGGCACCGACTTCTGATCGCCCGAAAAACCGGCGGCGCAGGGGACGGCGGGGGTTGGGCTGAGCGACGACCCGCGCTACCAGCACCGGGTGGACCTGTATTTGCCCATCGCCAATCTGTCGGTCAACGCGCTGGTGATCGTGCTGCTGGGCGGCGGCGTCGGCCTGTTGTCGGGCATGTTCGGGGTCGGCGGCGGGTTCCTGACCACGCCGCTGCTGATCGTCTACGGCATCCCGCCGACCGTGGCCGCCGCCTCCTCCGCCAGCCAGGTGACGGGGGCGAGCGTATCGGGCGTCTTCGCCCACCTGCGGCGCAAGGGCGTCGACTTCAAGATGGGCGGCGTGCTGGTCGCGGGTGGCATCACCGGCACCTTCGCGGGGGCGTGGATCTTCCGCCAGCTCCAGGCGCTGGGCCAGATCGATACGGTGATCGCGGTCGTCTATGTGGTGATGCTGAGCTGGATCGGCGGCACCATGGCGCGCGAGGCGACGACCACCATCCTGCTCGCCCGGCGCGGCCAGCCGCCCCGCCCGCGCAAGCGCCGCCACCATCCGCTGGTCGCGGCGCTGCCGCTGCGCACGCGCTTCTATGCGTCGGGCCTGTATATCTCGCCGCTCGCGCCGCTGATGCTCGGCTTCGTCACCGGCATCCTGACCATCCTGCTGGGCGTCGGCGGCGGTTTCATCCTGGTGCCGGCGATGATCTATCTGCTCGGCATGGCGACCAGCGTGGTGGTGGGGACCAGCCTGTTCCAGACGCTGTTCGTCACCGCCATGGCGACGATGGTCCATGCGACGACGACCAAGGCGGTGGATATCGTGCTTGCCGGGCTGTTGCTGATCGGATCGGTGACGGGCGCGCAGGTCGGCGCGCGGTTCGCGACGCGGGTGAAGCCCGAATATCTGAGGCTGGCGCTGGCGGTGATCGTGCTGCTGGTCGGGGTGCGTATCCTCCTGGGGCTGGTCTGGCGGCCGGAGGAGATCTTCACGGTTTCGGTGTCGTGACGCGGGGCTGGCCGGGCCTGGCGCTGCTGCTCGCCGCGCCGCTGCTGATGGGCCAGGCCAAGCCGGTGCTGGTGCCCGACGTGTCGCAGCGGCAGGTCGACATCGCCTATTCCTTCACCGGCGCGGACCTGTTGCTGTTCGGCGCGATCCTCTATCCCGGCGGCCGCGTGCCGGCGGGTGAGCGGCCGGCGGACATCGTGGTGGTGGTCAAGGGCCCGACCCAGTCGATCCTGCTGCGCGAGAAGGAGAAGGTCGCCGGCATCTGGGTCAATGCGCAGAGCGCGCGCTATCGCTCCGCGCCGTCCTTCTACAGTGTCGCCTCGTCGCGGCCGATCCGATCTCTGGTCGACGATCGCACCCGCGCCATCTACGAACTGGGGCTGGACAGCCTGCAACTCTCCCCCACCTCGACCGCGCCGCCCGATGTACAGGCGCGGTTCGGACGCGGGCTGGTCGAGCTGAAGCAGCGCGCCGGCCTCTATGTCGAGGCGCCGCGCGCGGTGGAGATCACCGACGGCGTGCTCTACCGCGCGCGCGTCACCATCCCGGCGCGTGTGCCGGTCGGGCGTTTCACCGCCGAGACCTTCCTGATCCGCGACGGCCGGGTGCTGGCGGCGGCGGTGCGCGATATCGACATCCGCAAATCCGGGTTCGAGCGATTCGTCGCCCGCGCCGCCGACCGGCACGAGCTGGTCTATGGCCTGGTCGCGGTGATGCTGTCGGTCGGGCTGGGCTATCTGGCCGGCTGGGTCGCGCGACGCCTGTAGCGGCGGCGATTAAGCGCCGCGCGCAAGGCCTTGGATTGTTTCGATGCGCGCGCAAGGACGAAGGAAAGCGCCGGCGGGGGCCGTGCGCACACGCTTCCTTTACCTCCGGCAGGGCATTGAAGCGGAACGCAAATTCCATGCGCTCTGCGAAAGGCCGTCCATGACCCTGATGCCCGGCAGCGATGCCTTCGCCCGCATCGCGCCGTCCGACCCGGAGGCCGCGATCGGCCGGGTGGTCGCGATCGACGGCGCGTCCAGCCGGGTGACGATCGATCCGGTCGCCATCGATCGCCTGGGGGAGGATGCCGACCCCACGCTCGCCGCCGCCGGACAGGTCGGCAGCCTGGTGCGGATGCGGATCGGCGCCACCTGGCTGATCGCCAATATCCGCGCGCTGCGGCTGGACATGGCGGACGGCGCGATCGTCGCCGATATCGATTTCCTGGGCGAGGGCGACCAGGACCAGGCGACCGGCGCGCTGCATCGCTTCCGGCGCGGCGTCACCCGCTATCCAATACCGGGCACGCCGGTATGGCCGGTCACCACCGCCGACTTGCGCCAGGTCTATGCCGCCGGCGACACCGCGCAGATCGGCATCGGCACCGTCTATCCGACCGAGGATATCCGCGCCTCGCTGTCGGTCGATGCGATGCTGGGCAAGCATTTCGCGCTGGTCGGCTCGACCGGCACCGGCAAGTCGACCGCGACCGCGCTGATCCTCCACCGCATCTGCGACATGGCCCCGCACGGCCATATCCTGATGATCGACCCGCATGGCGAATATGCCGCCGCCTTTCGCGGCAATGGCGCGATCCTGGACGTCGGCAATCTGCAGCTGCCCTATTGGCTGATGAACTTCGAGGAACATTGCGAGGTGTTCCTGACCGCCGCCGGGGCGGACCGGCAGGTCGATGCCGATATCCTCGCCAAATGCCTGCTCGCCGCCCGCGCCAAGAGCCGGCTGGGGCAGGAGATCGGCAAGCTGACGGTCGACGCGCCGGTGCCCTATCTGCTGTCCGACCTGACGGCGATCCTGTCGCAGGAAATGGGCAAGATGGACCGGGCGGGCGACACCGCCCCCTATCTGCGGCTGAAGGCGAAGATCGACGAGATCAAGGCCGATCCGCGCTACGGCTTCATGTTCTCCGGCCTGTTAGTGGCGGATACGATGGCGGCGTTCCTGGCGCGAGTGTTCCGCCTGCCGGGCGACGGCAAGCCGATCGCGATCATCGACGTGTCGGGCGTGCCGTCGGACATCACCGCGGTGGTGGTGGCGGTGCTGGCGCGGATGACCTTCGACTATGCGATCTGGTCGCGCGCCGAGCCGCGCCGCCCGATCCTGTTGATGTGCGAGGAGGCGCATCGCTACGTCCCCGCCGGGGCCGACACCGCCTCGTCGGTCGGGCGCATCTTGGGGCGGATCGCCAAGGAGGGGCGCAAATATGGCGTCAGCCTGGGGCTGGTGACCCAGCGGCCGTCCGACCTGGCGGAAGGCGTGCTGTCGCAATGCGGCACGATCATCGCGATGCGGCTGAACAACGAGCGCGACCAGGCCTTTGTCCGCGCGGCGATGCCGGAGGGCGCGCGCGGCTTCCTCGATTCGATCCCGGCGCTGCGCAACCGCGAGGCGATCATCTGCGGCGAGGGTGTGACCATCCCCTTGCGCGTCGCCTTCGACGCGCTGGAGGAGCCGCGCCGCCCGGCCTCGGGCGACCCGCTCTTCTCCGAATTGTGGCGCGATGTCGGTGGCGAGGAGGGGATCGTCGCCCGCACCATCCAGCGCTGGCGCGCGCAGGGGCGGGGATAGAAAGGCACCCCCCGTCGACTTCGCGGTTTCGGGCGTTATGGCAGTCGCATGACCGATCCCCAGCCGACTCCCCAGCCGCCCGTCGCCGCGCAGCGCCCGCACAGCTTCACCCGGCACGGCGTCACCGTCGACGACCCCTATGCCTGGCTGAAGGACCCGGACTATCCGGAGGTCGGCGATCCCGACATCCTCGCCTATCTGGAGGCGGAGAACGCCTATTTCGAGGCGGTGATGGCGCCGCACCGGCCGCTGGTCGACCGGCTGTACGAAGAGATGAAGGCGCGCATCAAGGAGGATGAATCCTCCGTGCCGCAAAAGGATGGCGACTGGCTCTACTGGGCGGCGTTCGAGACCGGCGGGCAATATCGCAAATGGTGGCGCAAGCCGGTCGCGGGCGGCGCGGACCAGTTGCTGCTCGACGAACCCGCGCTGGCGGAGGGCAAGGAATATTTCAGCCTGGGCGCCTTCGCCGTGTCGAACGACGGCCGCCATCTGGCCTATGCGATCGACGACAACGGGTCGGAACGCTTCACCATCTACGTCAAGGACCTGGCCAGCGGCGCGCTGCTGCCGGAGACGATCCCCGGCATGTTGTCCGACATCGTCTGGACCGCCGACGACAGCGGCTTCCTCTATGGCCTGGCGAACGAGCAGTGGCGCACCGACAATGCCCGCTTCCACCGGCTGGGCACGCCGGTCGCGCAGGATGTCGAACTCTATCGCGAGGCGGACGAAGGATATCGCGTCGCGGTGGCGGAGACGAGCGACCGGCAATGGCTGGTGATCGGCACCGGCGACCATGTGACCAGCGAGGTGCGGCTGCTGCCCGCGAACGATCCCCTGGCCGCGCCGATCCTGGTCGCGCCGCGCCAGCCGGGCCGCGAATATGATGTCGACGCGCATGACGGCACGCTGTTCATCCACACCAACGACACCGATCCGATGTGGCGGCTGTGCACCGCGCGCATCGACGCGCCGGGCGAGTGGCAGGAGCTGATCGCACCGGACGCGCGCTTCTACATGACCGGGGTGGAATGCTATCGCGACTTCTTCGTGGTCGAGGGGCGCGAGGACGGGCTCGATCAGATTGCGATCCACCGCTACGACGACCCCACCACGCCGCAGCGTATCGTCTTTCCGGAGGCGAGCTATGCCGCAGGGCTCGGCGACAATCCCGAATATGCGGTCGACCGGCTGCGGCTGGGCTATGAGTCGATGGTCACGCCCGGCACCGTCCAGGACTATGACGTCGCGACCGGCGCGCTGACCACGCTGAAGGTGCAGGAAATCCCCTGCGGCTATGACGCGGCCAAATACCGGACCGAGCGGCTGAAGATCGCGGCGCGCGACGGCACCGAAATCCCCGTGTCGATCGTCTATCCGGCCGGCTTCGTCCGCGACGGGTCGCAGCCGCTGTTCCTCTATGCCTATGGCGCCTACGGCCATGCCATTCCGCCGGGCTTCTCGACCGGGCGGTTGAGCCTGCTCGACCGGGGCTTCGCCTATGCCATCGCGCATATCCGGGGCGGCGACGATCTGGGCCAGCAATGGTATCATGACGGCAAGCTGGAAAAGCGCACCAACACCTTCAACGACTTCGTCGACGTGGCCCGGGGCCTGATCGCGGACGGCTGGACCAGCGCCGGGCGGATCGCCACCGCCGGCCGGTCGGCGGGCGGCGAGCTGATGGGTGCGATCGTCAATTCGGACCCGGAGCTGTGGGGCGCGGTGATCGCCGACGTGCCGTTCGTCGACGTGCTCAACACCATGCTCGATGCCGACCTGCCGCTGACGCCGGGCGAATGGCCCGAATGGGGCAATCCGATCGAGGACAAGGCGGCGTTCGACCTGATCCGCAGCTACAGCCCCTATGACAATGTCCGGGCGCAGGACTATCCGCCGCTGTTCATCTCGGGCGGACTGAACGACCCCCGCGTCACCTATTGGGAGCCGGCGAAATGGGCGGCGCGGCTGCGCGCCACCAAGACCGACGACCATATCCTGCTGCTCAAGACCAATATGGGCGCGGGCCATGGCGGCAAGTCGGGCCGGTTCGAATCGCTGCGCGAGGGCGCGGAGGAACATGCCTTCGTCCTGTGGCAGCTCGGGATCGAAGGGTGACGCTGCCCGAACTGATCGCCCATTACGGCCTGCCCGCGCTGTTCGTCGGCGCGGCGGTCGAGGGCGAGACGGTGGTGGTCGCCGGCGGGGTGGCGGCGCATCAGGGGCTGTTGCCGCTGGTCGGCGCGATGATCGCCACCGCCACCGGCAGCTTCGCCGCCGACCAGGCCTGGTTCGCGGCGGGGCGGCATTTCCGCGATCATCGCCGCGTGCAACAGGCGCGCGCCAAGCCCGCCTTCGCCAAGGCGATCGAATGGCTGGAACGCTATCCGATCGGCTTCATCTTCGCCTTCCGCTTCCTCTACGGCTTACGCACCGTCAGCCCGATCGCGATCGGCACCACGCGGGTTCCCGCCCATACCTTCGTGCTGGTCAATGCGGCGTCGGCGGCGATCTGGGGCGTGGTCTTCACCGGCATCGGCTATCTGTTCGGCCATGCGTTCGAGCGGTTGGTCGGGCGGATCACGGCGCACTGGCCCTGGGCGGTGGCGGCGCTGGCGGTGGCCGCGATCACGTTCGCTTGGTTCCGCTGGCGGAAAGGACGACAGGCATGAGCCGCTTCACCCAGGTCATTACCGCGCAAGACGCCGACATCGACATCCTCGGCCATGTCAACAATGCGGTCTGGGTGCGCTGGATCCAGGATCTGGCGGGCGCGCATTGGGCGGCGGTGGCCCCGCCCGACCAGCAGGCGGCCTATATCTGGGTCGTGACCCGGCACGAGATCGACTATCGCGGCAATCTGGCGGCGGGCGAGTCGGTGACGGCCGAGACCTGGGTCGCTTCGCCGCGCGGCGCGCGGTTCGACCGGCACGTCCGCTTCACCGGCATGGACGGGCGGGTGAAGGTCGAGGCCGTGACCACTTGGGCCCTGATCGACCGCGCCACCGGCCGGCTGCTGCGCGTCCGTCCCGAAATCGCCGAACGGTTCCTGTCGGACACATCAGGGACATAATGTGGCAATGCGGATGGTGTAGGGCCGGCTTGCAGTCAGCAACCGCTGCTGTACACATTCATTGTGTCACTACGGGCTACGGGCGACGTCTGCATCCGGCAGGCGTCGCCCGTGGTTTGTCCGGGGTAGTGCGGCAGCGGTTTTCGCGAAGGGGCGAAGGGTTTCGAAGCAGCACCGTGCCTCTTCTTCCAACCTGTTCCCCGGCGAAAGCCGGGGCCCAGTTGGGAAAGTTTTGGTAACGGAGCGCTGCACCTCGTCACCATCGTCCCCCAACTAGGCCCCGGCCTCCGCCGGGGAACGAGAAGAGGGTGAAATCCTTCACCCCGAATTGCGCAACCCCGTGGCGATGGCGTTGATCGACAGCAGGATGCCCTCGCCGATCCGCTCGTCCTGCTCGCCCGCGCGATGGCGCTTCATCAGTTCGATCTGGAGCAGGTTGAGCGGCTCGATATAGGGCAGGCGCAGCCGGATCGAGGCCTCTAGCGCCGGGCTCTTCTCCAGCAGGCGCGACTGGCCGGTGGCGGCGAGCAGCCCCGCCTCGGTCAGGCTCCAGGCGTCGCGGATCGTGTCGAAATGGCGGCGCAGGCCCGGCTCGACCAGATCGGCATAGCGCGCCGCCACCGCCATGTCGGACTTGGCGAGCACCATCTCCAGATTGGCGAGCGTCGCCGCGAAGAAGGGCCAGCCCGCCGCCATCTCGGCGAGCAGCCCCTTGTCCTCGAACGCCGCGATCGCCTGGCCGACGCCGTACCAGCCGGGCAGCATCACCCGCGCCTGCGCCCAGCTGAACACCCAGGGGATGGCGCGCAGATCCTCGATCCGGTCCGACTTGGTGCGGCTGGCCGGGCGGCTGCCGATCTTGAGGTTGGCGATCTCCGCGATCGGCGTCATCTGGCGGAAGAAGGTGCGGAAATCGTCCGATCCATAGACCAGGTCGCGATAGTGGCGGAACGCCGCGCCCGACAGGCGGTCCATCGCGTCGGCGAAGGTCGCGCTTTCGCGCTCCGAAAGCTGCGGCGGCTCCAGGCTGGCGAGGATCGCGGCAGAGGCCATCGCCTCTAGATTGGTCATGGCACTTTCGCGCGTGCCATATTTGGCGGCGATCACCTCGCCCTGTTCGGTGATGCGGATGCGGCCCTGCACCGTGCCGTGCGGCTGCGCGCGGATCGCGGAGAAGGAGGAGCCGCCGCCACGCCCCACCGCGCCGCCGCGCCCGTGGAACAGCTGCATCCGCACGCCGGCCTCGGCGAAGACGGGGGCCAGCGCGGTTGACGCCTTGGACAGGCTCCAGGTCGAGGTCAGATAACCACCGTCCTTGTTGCTGTCCGAATAGCCGATCATCACCTCCTGGTTGCCGCGCTGGCGGGCCAGCGCGGCGACCTCGGGCAAAGCGAACCAGCCGGCCATGATGCCGGGCGCGGCCTCCAGATCCTCGATCGTCTCGAACAGCGGGACCGCCATCACCGCCGCCTGCGGGGCCTCGCCCGCCGCGCCGGGGCGGTAGAGGCCGGCCTCCTTGAGCAGCAGGTGGATTTCGAGCAGGTCGGACACCGACTTGCCCATCGAGCAGATATAGCGCGCGATGCAGGCCGCGCCGTAGCGGGCATGCGCCGCCCCGGCGGCGCGCACCACGCCCAGTTCGGACGCGGTCTCGTCCGAATAGCCGTGATAGGGATCGACCAGCGGCCGAGGCGAGGCGAGCTCGCGGCGGAGCAATGCGACGCGCGCGTCCTCGTCCAGCGCGGCATAGTCGCGCTCCACCCCCGCGACCGACAGCAGTTCGGCGACGACGCGCTCGTGCACGGCGCTGTTCTGGCGCAGGTCGAGCGTGGCGAGGTGGAAGCCGAAGATGTCGACCGCACGGATCAGCCGGCCGAGCGCGCCGCTCGACCCCAGCGTGCCGCCGCCGCGCGTCGCCAGCGCCCGCGCGATCGCGACCAGATCGGCGCGGAACGCCTGCGGATCGGGATAGCGTTCGCCCTTCAATGCGCCAGGGCGGGGCGGGGCCTTGCCGGTCAGCGCCTGATAGGTGGCGGCGAGGCGGGCGTAGATGCCGGAAATGGCGCGGCGGAACGGCTCGTCCTGGCGGCTGGCGGCGGTGTCGCCGCTGGCATCGGCCAGCGCCAGCACGGCCGGGTCGACCTGCGCGCGGAGCGAGGAGATGGACAGTTCTGCGCCGAGCGCGTGGAGCGTGTCGAGATAATGGCCGATCACCGTCTCGGCGGCGCGGGCCAGCGCCAGCGTCAGGCTGTCGGCGGTGACGTTGGGATTGCCGTCGCGGTCGCCGCCGATCCAGCTGCCCGGCTTCAGGAAGCTCGGCACCCGGCCGCCCAGCGCCCGGTCCCAGCGCTGGTAGAGCGCGGGCATCGCCGGCAGGAACACGTCGCGCAGATAGGAGAGCGTCGTCTCCACCTCGTCCGCCACGCCCAGCCGTTCGCGGCGCAGCGCCCGCGTCTGCCAGAGCAGCGCGACTTGGCGCTGGATCGCCTCGTCCACCGCATCGCCGTCCGGTGTCTCGGTACGGCCGGCATCGCGCATCGCCATCAGCTCGGCGATGCGGTTGCGATGGTCGATCATGCTCTTGCGCCGCACCTCGGTCGGATGCGCGGTCAGCACCGGCATCACCAGGGCTTCGGACAGGAGCGCGGTCACCTGCGCGCGGTCGATGCCCCGGCCGGCCAGCCGCTCCAGCGCGGCGGCGACATCGGCCCCCTGTTCGGCGGCGATGCCCTGGCGATCCTCGGCCAGATTGGCGAGCATCGAGAAGAGCATGAAGCCGCGCACGAAGTCGATCGTTTCGTCCAGGTCGAGCCGTTCGAGCTGGAGGTCGACCGTCGCGCCGTCGCCGCCGTTGCGGTGCCGCTCGACCGAGGCGCGGCGGATCGTCTCCGTCGCCTCGAACAGCGCC
The DNA here is from genome assembly GCF_031453475.1 of Sphingomonas sp. SORGH_AS_0438. Taxonomy (NCBI): domain Bacteria; kingdom Pseudomonadati; phylum Pseudomonadota; class Alphaproteobacteria; order Sphingomonadales; family Sphingomonadaceae; genus Sphingomonas; species Sphingomonas sp. SORGH_AS_0438. The sequence goes on along the minus strand of NZ_JAVIZS010000001.1, from coordinate 3,174,131 downwards.
TCGCCGCCATAGTCGCGGATCACGTCGCCGAGCAGCGTGCCGAGATAGCGGATGTCGGGGTTGTTCGCAATCGAGGGAAGACTGGCCATGGCGCCTCTGCTGCGCTGCGGTGAAAGTCAGGTCAAGCCACGATCGCCCGCTCACACGAACAATTGTTACGCATACCTATGCACCAGTGACAGATTCGTTCGGTTGTGCTTAGGGAACTGGAATCACCGACCCAGTGGGCGTGGGAGCCGGTTGCGGGTTGCGGCGATAGGTTTCGCGCTCCTCCGACGTCACCGTGCCGTCGCGGTTCAAGTCCATCCGATCGAACCGCGCCAGCATCCCTTCGGAAAATTCAGTCGCGGTGATCTTGCCGTCGTGATTGCGGTCGAGCTCCAGAAGGCGCGAATTGTTGCGCGGCATCTCCGTCCGGTCGATCACGCCGTCGCCGTCGCGGTCGAGCGCATGGAAGCGGCGCTCCATCATCCCGCCGAAATCGAGCCGCGACGTGACCGAGGGCGGGGTGAAGCCGGCGGCGGCAGCCTGGTGATCGGCCTGTGCCATCTTGTGTTCCGGGTCCTTGCCGCATCCACCCAAAGCCAGCGCTGCCAGCATCGTGGCCGCCGCCAATCCCCCGTTCGTCACCCGCATCAATGGCTCCCGTTCCTGTTAGGCCTGCAACTCAACGTCCCAATAGAGCCAGTCGTGCCATGTCTCGTGCAGGTAGTTGGGCGGGAAGGCGCGGCCATGTTCCTGGAGATGCCAGTTGGTCGGTCGGATCGGCTCGACATGCAGCGGCATGGCCGCCTCGCGCGGGGTGCGGCCGCCCTTTTTCAGGTTGCACGGCGCGCAGGCGGTCACGACATTCTCCCAGGTCGTCCGCCCGCCATAGGCGCGGGGGATGACATGGTCGAAGGTCAGGTCGCGGCCGACCCCGCAATATTGGCAGGCGAAGCGGTCGCGCAGGAACAGGTTGAAGCGGGTGAAGGCGGGGAATTGCGACGGCTTCACATATTGCTTCAGCGCGATCACCGATGGCAGCTTCAACGCGAAATTGGCGCTGCGCACCTCGCGCTCATAATGGGCGACGATGTCGACGCGGTCCAGGAACACCGCCTTGACCGCCGTCTGCCACGGCCAGAGGCTGAGCGGATAATAGGACAGCGGCGTATAGTCCGCATTGAGCACGAGCGTGGGGCAACTATCGGGATGTCGGATCAGGTCGGGATGAAACACGGGCCCTCCCAAGCAAAACCGGAAGTGCTTTGGCCGACCGGCGTGACACAGTCATGACAATGGACGACAAGACAGCACGGACCGTGATGCCGGGTCAAGTGCGGACACGATTTGCCCCTTCCCCTACCGGGTCGCTGCATCTCGGCCATGCCTGGTCCGCGATCCTGTCCCATGACTTTGCCGTAACGCACCAGGGCGCGTTCTTGTTGCGGATCGAGGATATCGACGGCACCCGTTCGCGGCCCGAACATGTCGCGGGCATATTGGACGACCTCGCCTGGCTGGGGTTGCGGTATGACGGGCCGGTCTTCCAGTCGGAACGGCTGGCCAGCTATGCCGCCGCGCTCGACCGGCTGAAGGCGATGGACCTGGTCTATCCCTGTTTCTGCACGCGCGCGGAGATCGCCGCCAGCCTGTCCGCGCCGCACGGGGCGACCGCCGCCTATCCCGGCACCTGCCGCCGCCTGACCCCGACCGAGGCGCGGGCGCGGATGGGCGAGCCGCATTGCTGGCGGCTGGACATGGCGCGCGCGACGGCGCTGGCGGGGCCGCTCGACTGGTCCGATCACGGCCGGCGCATCGCCACCGATCCCGGCCCCCAGGGCGATGTGGTGCTGGCGCGCAAGGATGCGCCGGCCAGCTATCATCTGGCGGTGATGCTGGACGATGCCGCGCAAGGCGTCACCGATATCGTGCGCGGGCTCGACCTGTTCGACGCGACGCATGTCCACCGGCTGCTCCAGGCATTGCTCGGCCTGCCGACGCCCCGTTACCACCACCATCCACTGCTGACCGGCCCGGACGGGCGGCGGCTGGCCAAGCGCGACGGCGCCCCCAGCCTCGCCGCGATGCGCGCCGCCGGGCGGGACGGGCGGGCGCTGGCGGAGGCGTTGCGCAAGGGTGAATTGCCCGCTGGTCTTTCGCCGGCAAAGCCTTAAGTTACCCGCATGAACACCTTCCTCACCCTGCTGCTCATCGCCGCGATGATCGCGACGGTGGTGGCGCTCGTGCGCGGGGTGATCGCCTTCCTCCAGGAATCGACCGCGCAGGTGAAGAAGGGCGAGGGGCCGAGCCAGGCGTCGCTGAAATCCAACCGGATGATGCAGCAGCGCGTCTTCTTCCAGGCGCTGGCCATCCTGATCGTGGTCGTGATCCTGTTCGCGGCCGGGCGGACCTGATCTGGTCAAGCTGACGAAAATCTACACGCGCACCGGCGACGACGGCACCACCGGGCTGGTCGATGGCAGCCGCGTGCGCAAGTGCGACGCGCGCATGGAAGCGATCGGCGATGTCGACGAGGCGAACAGCGCGATCGGCGTGGCGCTGGTGCCGGTGCCCGCCGGGCCGATCCGCGACGCGCTGCTGCTGATCCAGAACGACCTGTTCGACCTGGGCGCGGACCTCGCCACCCCGGCCGGGGAGGGTGAGGATTTCGCCCCATCGGCGATGGTGCTGCGCATCGTGCCGGCGCAGGTCGACCGGCTGGAGGCGGCGATCGATGCCGCCAATGCCGATCTGTCGCCGCTTCGCAGCTTCATCCTGCCCGGTGGTTCGCCGGCGGCGGCGGCGCTGCATCTGGCGCGTGCGATCACGCGCCGCGCGGAGCGGGCGATGGTGGCGGTCGACGCGCCGATCAATCCGGCGGCGCTATCCTACATCAACCGTTTGTCGGATTTCCTGTTCGTGGCCGCCCGGGCGCTGAACCAAAACGGATCAGGGGACGTTCTTTGGGTTCCGGGGGGAGCGCGCTGATCGATCATCGGCCGTGCGCCTGGACAGGAGCAGGTGGATGGCGACGGCGGTTTCGGCAATCGATACAAGGCTGGAGGCGCGTTTCGCGCATGTCCGCGCCCTAAGCCTGGCCCTGACCGATCGCCTGTCCGACGCGGACGCCACGGTCCAGTCGATGCCCGACGCCTCGCCGGCCAAATGGCATCTGGCGCATACCACCTGGTTCTTCGAGACCTTCGTCTTGCGTGATCATGTGCCCGGCTATCGGCTGCACGACGATCGCTGGCCCTTCCTGTTCAACAGCTATTACGAGGCCGAGGGACGACGCCACGCCCGCCACCGGCGCGGGATGATTACCCGTCCCGACTTGGCCGAGGTGCGGGCCTATCGCGCGCATGTCGACGCCGCCCTGACCCAGGCGCTGCCGACTCTGTCGGCGGCGGCGCGGGACTTGGTCGCGCTCGGCTGCCATCATGAGGAGCAGCATCAGGAGCTGCTGGTCACCGACCTGATCCACCTGTTCAGCGAGAACCCGCTGGAACCGGCGCTCTATCCGCCCGCCCGGCGCGGCCCCTCGGCCTTGCCCGCCGAGACCGGCTGGTGGACACATCCCGGCGGCATTGTACGGATCGGCCATGCCGGCGACGGCTTCGCCTTCGACTGCGAGGGGCCCCGGCACGAGACGTTGCTCGCGCCGCACAAGCTCGCCGACCGCACCGTCACCAATGGCGAATGGGCCGCCTTCATCGCCGATGGCGGCTATCGCGAACCGCGCTGGTGGCTGGCCGATGGCTGGGCCTGGGTGAAGGCGGAGGCGATCGAGGCGCCGCTCTACTGGCAGCAGGGCGCGGAGGGCTGGACGCAATTCGGGCTGGATGGCCGCCGTCCGGTCGATCCCGCCGCGCCCGTGACTCATATCAGCTTCTTCGAGGCGGACGCCTATGCCGCCTGGGCCGGCGCCCGCCTGCCGACCGAGGCGGAGTGGGAGGCGCATGCCGCCACGCAGGACTCGCTCGGCGGACGGCAACTGGACGCCGCCGGGGTGATCGAGCCGGCCGCCGCCGCCGGCGCGCCGATGTTCGGCAATGTCTGGGAATGGACCGGCAGCGCCTATCGCCCCTATCCGGGCTTCCACGCCGCCGAAGGCGCGGTCGGCGAATATAATGGCAAGTTCATGAGCGGACAGTTCGTGTTGCGCGGTGGTTCCTGCGCGACGCCGCGCGGCCATGTCCGCGCCTGTTACCGCAACTTCTTCTACCCCCATCAACGCTGGCAATTCACCGGCCTGCGCCTGGCAAAGGATCTCTAGATGCTGAAACCCGAGGGTGAGGATGGTCTGCGCAGCCTGACCGACCCCGCATTCCGCGCCGATGTGCTCGCCGGGCTGGAGCGTCGCCCGCGCGCGATCCCGGCGCGCTGGTTCTACGACCGGCGCGGGTCGGAACTGTTCGAGGCAATCACCGACCTGCCCGAATATTACCCCACCCGCACCGAGACGGCGATCCTGGAGACGATCTGCCCGACCCTGCACGATCTGGTCGGGACGGGCCGGGCGGTGGTGGAGTTCGGCTCCGGCTCCTCGACCAAGACACCGGTGGTGCTGCGCTGCGTCGAACCTTCGGCCTATGTGCCGATCGACATTTCCGGCGATTTTCTACGCGAATCGTCGCGCGCGCTGGCGGCGCAGTTCCCCGATCTGACGGTATTGCCGTTCGAGGCGGATTTCCTGAAGCCGCTGACGCTGCCGGCGGCGGTGGCGGACCGGCCGAAGCTGGGCTTCTTCCCCGGCTCGACGATCGGCAACATGACGCCGGCCATGGCCTGCGACCTGCTGCGCGCGATGCGCTCGTCGCTGGGCGAGGGGGCGATGCTGCTGATCGGCATGGACCGGATCAAGGACCCGGCGGTGCTGGTCCCCGCCTATGACGATGCGGCGGGCGTGACGGCGGCGTTCAACTTGAACCTGATCGAGCGGATCAACCGCGAGCTGGACGGCACCATGCCGGTGGACGGCTTCCGCCACCGTGCGATCTGGAACGACGACCGCGCGCGGATCGAGATGCATCTGGAGGCGGTGCGCGACATCGCCTTCACGGTTGACGGCCGATCCTTCGCCATGGCGGCGGGGGAGACGATCCATACCGAGAACAGCCACAAATACGGCCCCCGCGACGCACGCATCCTGTTGCGCACCGGCGGCTGGACGCCGGTGGCGGAATGGACCGATCCCGATGGGCTGTTCGCGGTCTATCTGGCGGAAGCGCAGGCGGAGCGGGTCGCGCCCTAGGATCGGTGTACGCGGGGAAGCGTGGAACGGAGTTCCATGTTTCCCCGCCAACGATCAGTCCCGCACCACCCGCGTCCGCCAGGTGGTGAGATAGTTCGGATTGCCCCGGCACTCGCGCATCTCGCTCTGTTCGGTCAGGCGCAGGCGGGTGCCGTTCCATGCCAGGCTCTGCACCAGGCCGCAGTCGCCCAGGCCGCGACCCTTGGCATAGCCGGTGAGCACGCCGTCCTTCCAAACGCCGTTGACCAGTTCGGGCACCGGGCCATCGCCCTCCGCGCCGGTTTCCGCGAAGCCGATCGGTGCATCCACCCGGACGGGCACCCAATCCCGGCCTTGCGAGACGAAGAGCGCCGCCAGCAGATTATACGCCCCCATCGAACAGGGCACGATCAACAGCGTGCGGCCGCCACCTAGCGCATGGGCCTCGGGCGGCATCGTGCCGGCGGGATTGTCGGCGGGCACGTCCATCGCGCACCCGGCCTGCTTGCGCAGCCGGTCGAGCGTCGGCGTATCGATCGCGGCGGGCCGCCCGACCGGGCGGACCATGCGGACGACCGGCAACGGCGCGGCGACGGGGACGTTGGTCGCTGGCGCATCGCCCTTGGCCATCACGGCGGTGACGGTGCCGGCGCGGCCCTGCTCGGCATCGATGTAGCGCAGCGCCGCTGCCGCGCCGCGCAACGACACGGTGGACAATGTGCGCTGGCCCGACAGGATCGCCAGTCGCTTGGCATCGGCCATGGCGGTCACGATCGCGGCGGCGGGCGCACCGGTCAGCCCGCCGGTGAGCGACAGGCGGCGGCCGTCGATCGACACCGCATCGGGGGCCGGGCTCCGGTCCGCCAGCGCGTCGAAGGCGAGGTCGAACCCGCCCCGGGGGCCGGGCGCGCGGGTGACGGTCATCGTTACTTTGGGCCAGTCGACGCCGAAATCCTCGCCCAGCGAGGTCATCGCGCAACGGCGGACATTGTCGCAGCCGACCGCCCAGTCGCCAAAGGTCTTGAGGGCGCCGGGATGCGGCGTCCCCGGCGCGTCGCGCGTCGCCTTGGGCGCCGGCGCGGTGGCGGCCGGCTTGGCGCCATGGTCCGGCGTGGCGGCGACGCCGTCCGGTGCGCTCGCCTGCGTGCAGGCAGCGAGGCCGACCGTGAGAAGAAGAATGCGCTTCAGGTCGGCCTCCCAGTATTTCGGAGGATCAGTCGGCCGTCGACTCGGCCGTATCCTCGCCCGTCTCGGCCCCGTCGGCGGGGCGTTCGAACCATGCCTCGACCGGACCGTTCAGCTTGATCGTCAGCGGCCGGCCCTGGCGGTCGACCTTCTTGCCGAGCCCGACCCGGATCCAGCCCTCGGAGATCGAGTATTCCTCGACGTCGCGGCGCTCCGCACCCTTGAAGCGGATGCCGACGCCACGCTCCAGCGCGGCCTGATCGAAGAAGGGGCTGTCGGGGTTGATCGCGAGATGGTCGGGAGGCGTATCGGTCATGCCCGGCGCTTAGCGCAACCACCGCCGGCTCGGCCACAAAAAAGCGGCGTGGGAAGACCCACGCCGCCGATCGCCTTACTGGCAGACGCGTACGGGGACGCGATAGCCATATTGGTCGTAACGCCACTGCGTCCAGCATTGCGGCTGGTAGTAGTTGTCGTAGTAATAGTCGCGATAGACGGGCGGCGGCGGGGGTGGCGGCGGCGCGTCATAGTAATAATAATTGCGGTTATAGCCCCGGTTGCTGCTGGCGATGGCCGCGCCGACGCCCAGGCCGACGATGCCGCCGAGCAACGCGCCCGCCGCGGCATTGCCGCCGCCACCGCGATGCCGCCAGCCATAGTCCCCGCGCCACCGCTGTGCCTCCGCCGGGGCCGCCGCGGTCACGGCGGTCGCCGCCAAGGCGATGCTCAATCCTGCTGTCTTGATCCAATTGTTCATCCCGAACCTCCTACTCGATACGCCCGGTCCGCTGTGAGACAAACGCGCGAAGGTGCGATCGTGGTTCCGGGTCTAGGCGAGTCGCGCTGAATGCATCCGGAATGCAATATTTAGCGGCGGTTCAGGGACATGGGCGGCGGCGGCCCTGGGCCAGCCGCCGCCCCGGGGGGATCAGAAGCGGAAGCGGCCACCCAGCGACGCGATGAAGGCGTGCGCGTCCTGCAGTCGGCCGTTGGTCAGGATCGGCGTCTGCGCGGCGGTGCCGGCATAGGCGGCGGTGATCCGGTCGATCGGCGCGTTCTTGAAGTCGACATAATTGCCGGCGGCGTCGATCGAGAAGCGCGAGGTGAGGTTGAAGGTCGCGCCCGCGCCATAGTTCCAGCGGTTCGAGTCGGGCACGCGTGCATCGCGCTGGCCGTTGCGGGTCGGGGTGGTGGCATGCTGCACGCCTGCGCGCAGCGTCAGCGCCGGCGATACGGCGTAGTCGACGCCGCCCGCCAGGCTCCAGCTGTCGCGATAGTTTTCGGGCAGCGCCTGGTTGATCGGCGCGCCCAGCCGGATCGCGTCGAACTTGCTCCAATTGTAGCGGACCGCCTGCGCGTTCAGCGTCAGCGCATTGGTGGCGCGCAGCCGGGCGCCGACGATGGTCTGGGCGGGCGTGTAGAACTCCGCGGTCGCGCCGTCGATCGTGCGGTTCTGCGCGGCGAGCGGGCCGACCAGGCCGCTGACTTCCAGATTGCCCTTCAGATTGTGTTGGATGCGCGACTTATAGGCGATGCCGACGGTGATGAAGTCGTTGTGCATCTGCACGCCGGCGGTCCAGCCCAGGTCCCAGCCATGGCCTTCCAGCTTCTGCGCGCCGTCCGGCAGCGCGGCGGACAGGTTGGGCAGGGCGTTGCCCAGGCTGGCATCGGTATATTCGACGTTCACCGCGCCGCCGACGCGCAGCCAGTCGGTCAGCGCGACGCCGATCGAGGGCTGGATGTCGACGGTCAGCAGCTTGGTGCGATCGGCCGAATAGCGCGCCCAGCTATTGGCGTCGTAATCGGTGGTGAAGCTGTAGGGCGAGGTCACCGCCAGGCCGATCGAGACGCGGTCGGTCAGCGGATAGGCGATCGCGCCGGACGGCAGCACGCCATTGTTGATCGGGTTCTTCGACACCGACTGGCCACCGATCGCGGCGGCGGGCTGGCCCGGCCGGCGGATCAGCGTGCCATTGTCGACGACCTTGCCCCTGGGCAGGATGGCGGAGGCGGCGATCGCCGCATCGCCCTGGTCCAGCCCGCCGATCGCGGCCGGGTTCCACCACAGCGACTGTGCGCCGGTATCGGCCGCCTCGCCCGAAAAGGCGCGACCGGCGCCGCGTGCCGACTGTTCCTGGAGGTAGAAGGCCTGACCCTGCGCGACGCCGGCGAAGGCGAACAGGGACAGGGCAGCGGAGGTGGCGAGCGACACCTTCAGGCGCAGCGACATGAAGCAGTTCCTTTGGTCAGTTCAGTGATGGAAATCCGCAGTCTGGATCAGCGCACGCGCGTCCAGGTCTGGGTCTTGCAGAGCGGCACGAACACGCAGCCGCGCACCTTCAGCCGGTCGTTGCCGATGGGCGTCAGCTTGGCGTTGTAGGTCTTGCCGTCATCGGCATTGTAGATGGTGCCGCCCGACCAGGCATCGCCATCGCCCTTGAAGCCGCTGAGCAGCATCAGGCCCTTCAACGGACGGTTGCGCAGCGACGCGTCCTTGTTGTTGGCGTCCTTCAGATTGGGCTGGGTGCGCAGCAGTTCGGACGTGACCAGCCGGCCGCAGATCGATGCGCCGCAGCGCTGGATCTCGACCACGCCGCCGCGCGTCTCAGTCTTCCACATGCCGATCGCGGCATTGGGCCCGGCTTGCGCCGACGCCGCCACGGGCGCGAGCGCCACGACCGATGCGATCAGGGTGGCGAACAGGGCAGGTGCCGACATCATCCTCTCCTCTTGGCCCTATCAGGGCCGTTTGGTGGCCGCCGTATATGTACGATCGGCCGGTTGCACCAGTGCGCCGGGCTTGACTTAAAGGGGTGTTGCCTGACGCATGGGGAAGCCTGCTGACCCTATGTTTTTCTATTGATCTGTCAAGGTCAGCAGGGCTGTCTTTTACGGGCGTGCGCGACGCATCGGGTGGCCGTGCTCCTGCATCCGCAGGAGCACGAGCATCAGAAAGCGTCGGCGGGCAGCGCCATGGTCGATCGCTTGCCCGACTTGATGACCAGGAAGCCGGTCGTCGCCTGTGGCAGGATGCGGTCGAAGAAGAAGCCGGCGGTGGCCAGCTTGGCGCGGTAGAAGGCCTCGTCCTCCGTTCCCTCGGCCAGCCGGTCCTGCGCGATCCGCTCGGCCTTGAGGAAGCAATAGCCGATGCCGACCAGCCCCAGCATCCGCAGGTAGTCGGTCGCCGCCGCGCCGATCTCGTCCGGGTCCTTCAACCCCTTCTGCGCGAGCATTCCGGTCGTGAGCTGCAACGCACCGAACGCCTGGTGGAGCGCGGTGGCGTGGATGCCCAGCACCTTGTCGGCGGTGCCGGTCAGCTCCTCCAGCAGGCCGGAGACGCTGTGGAAGAAGGGGCGGAGCGCGCGGCCCATGTTTGCCGGCATCTTGCGGCCGAGCAGGTCGAGCGCCTGGACGCCGTTCGTCCCCTCATAGATCTGGCAGATGCGCGCATCGCGGACGAACTGCTCGACGCCATGCTCGCGGATATAGCCATGGCCGCCATAGGTCTGCACCGCCAGGTTTGCCGCCTCGGAGGCGAGGTCGGTGAACAGCGCTTTCACCACCGGCGTCATCAGCGCGACGAAGTCGGTCGCGCGGGCGCGGCCCTCGGGATCGGTGCCGTGCTTCTCGGCATCCAGCGCCTGCGAGGTCCATTGCCCGAGCGCGCGGCACCCCTCCGCATAGACGCGCATCGTCATCAGCATCCGGCGTACGTCCGGGTGGACGATGATCGGGTCGGCGGGCAGGTCCGGTCGCGCCGGGCCGGTCAGCGCGCGGCCCTGCAACCGGTCGCGCGCATAGGCGACGGCGGACTGATAGGCGATCTCGCCCACGCCCAGCCCCTGCACGCCGACCGAGACGCGCTCGGTGTTCATCATCGTGAACATCGCCGCCAGGCCCCGGTTCGGCTCACCGACCAGCCAGCCGGTCGCCCCGTCGAAGTTCATCTGGCAGGTGGCCGAGGCCTTGAGGCCCATCTTATGCTCGATGCCGGCGACCGCGACGCCGTTGCGCGCGCCCGGGCTGCCATCGTCCTTGGGCAGGAACTTCGGCACCAGGAACAGGCTGATCCCCTTCACGCCGGCCGGCGCGTCGGGCAGGCGGGCCAGGACCAGATGGACGATATTGTCGGTCAGGTCATGGTCGCCGGACGAGATGAAGATCTTCGATCCGGTCACCGCATAGCTGCCGTCCGCCTGCGGCACCGCGCGGGTGCGGAGCAGGCCAAGATCGGTGCCGCAATGCGACTCGGTCAGGCACATGGTGCCCGCCCATTCGCCGCTGACCATCTTGGGCAGATAGGCCTGTTTCAGCGCGTCGCTGCCATGGCCCTCGATCGCGGTGGTCGCGCCGTGGGTCAGGCCGGGATAGAGGCCGAAGGACAGGTTGGCCGAGCAGGTCATCTCCTCGACCAGCTTGTTCACCGTCTCCGGCAGGCCCTGTCCGCCCCAGCGCGGATCGGACGACAGCGCCGCCCAGCCGCCCTCGCGGAAGCGGGCATAGGCCTCCGGAAAGCCCTTGGGCGTGCGCACCACGCCATTCTCATAGGTGCAGCCCTCCAGGTCGCCGCTGGCGTTGAGCGGCAGCAGCACCTCCTGCGCCATCCGCGCCGCCTCTTCGAGGATCGCGTCGTACAGGTCGGGGGTGAAGTCGTCGGAGAGCGCCAGCGGCCCGAAGGGCTGGTCGGCGAAGAGTTCGTGCAGCACGAAGCGCATGTCGCGCAACGGGGCGGTATAGACTTGCATCGTCCTGATCCTCAGTTGCGCAGCGGCTTGCCGGTCGTCAGCATCTGTTCGACCCGCGCCTGGGTGCGGCTGTCCTTGACGCCCGCCAGGAAGGCCTGGCGTTCCAGCTTGAGCAGTTGGTCCTCGGTGACGGTGTCGACCAGATCGGCCTCGCCGCCGGTCAGCACGTTCGCCAGGCGCTCGGCGACCACCACATCATAATCGGTCGCCACGCCCTTCTTGCGGAAGTCGGCGACGACGCCGGCAATGCCGACCCGGCCGCTCTCGCCCGGCAGGCGGAAGGTCGGCTTCTCCGGCGGGGCATAGCCCTCGACCAGGGCCAATGCGCGCGCCTTGGCATCCGCCAGCAGCCGGTCGCGGTTCATGGTGATGCCGTCGGAGGGGCGCAGGAACATCAGCTCCTTCGCCTCCGCCGCCGACTTGGACACCTTGGCGGTCGAGATCGTCTCGAACGCCTTGGCGACCGCCGGCATCGGCCCCTTGGGCATCATCGGCGCCTTGGCGAAGCGGTCCAGCATCTCGCCATTGCCGCCCCAGCCGGGCAGCAGGCCGACGCCGCATTCGACCAGGCCGATATAGCTTTCGGCATGGGCCTGCACCGCATCCGAGTGCAGCAGCACCTCGCACCCGCCGCCCAGCGCCATGCCGGCCGGGGCCGACACGACCGGGAAGGGGGCGTATTTCAGCGCCTTGAACGCCTGTTGCCCGGCGGCGATCAGCTTGTCGATCTCGCTCCACGCGGCGATGTTCACCGCGAACATCGCCAGGCCCAGATTGGCCCCGGCCGAGAAGTTCGATCCCTCGTTATAGATGACCAGCGCCTTGTACTTCGCCTTCACCAGCGGAATCGCCTGCTGGATCAGCTTGGTCACCTCTTCGTCCAGGGCGTTCATCTTGCCGGTGAATTCCAGCGCCACGACGCCGTCGCCGATATCCCACAGGGCCGCGGAGCCGGTCTTGGCCAGCGGCTGCCCGCGCAGTTTGATATCCTCCAGCAGCAGCACGCCCGCGGGCCGCACCACATCGGCATAATCGCCGGCCAGCGTCCAATATTGCCGCTTGCCGTCCTCGATCCGGTAGAAGGGGCGGTCGCCCACCGCCTCCAGGATCGCCGGCACCGGCCGACCCTCGGCCTTGAGCCGCGCGGCCAGCTGGCCCGGCCCCATGCGGTCGATCAGCTCGAACGGCCCGAACTTCCAGTTATAGCCGAGCTTCATCGCGTCATCGATCGCGACGATGTCATCGGCCGCCTCGCCGACCAGCATCGCGGCATAGGACAGCACCTTGCCCAGTATCTCCCAGGCATAGGCCCCTGTCTTGCCCGGCGCCGTCACCAGCGCCGCCAGGTCGCGCTCCGCCTTGCCGGGCAGTTTCTCGGGCGTGACCTGCGGGCGGTATTCGCCGGTGGCGAGGTCGAGCGCCAGCTTGGTGCGCGTGCCGTCCGCGCCCTTGTCGAGCCGGTAGAAGCCGCCCTTGCCCTTGCGGCCCGTGAATCCCTCGGCGATCATCCGGTCGACCAGCGGCAGCGGCCGCACCGTGTCGAAATAGGGGTCGCCCGCCGGCAGGGTCGAGGACAGGCTCTTCGCCAGCAGCGGCATCAGGTCGACGCCGACCAGGTCGATCAGGCCGAAGATGCCGGTCTTGGGCACGCCCATCGGCCGGCCGCCGATCTGGTCGGCCTCCTCGACGGTCAGCCCCTGATCCATCGCGGCGTTGATCGCGACCGCCAGCCAATAGGTGCCGATGCGATTGGCGATGAAGCCGGGCGTATCCTTGGCGCGGACGATCCGCTTGCCCAGGAACCGGTCGACGAAATCCTCGACCTTGCCGGCCACGGCGGCGTCGCTGTGCTGGCCGCGCACGATCTCGATCAGCCGCATGTAGCGCGGCGGATTGAAGAAATGGGTGATGAGGAAGTCGGCCTTGAACTGGTCCGACCGGCCCTCGACCAGCTTCTCCAGCGGGATGGTCGAGGTGTTGGACGACACGGCGGTGCCCGGCCGCTTCACCTGCTCCAGCCGCGCATAGAGCGCCTGCTTGATGTCGAGCCGCTCGACGATCGCCTCGACCACCCAGTCGCATTCGGCGACCCGGTCGAGATGATCCTCGATATTGCCGGTCTCGACCAGCTTCGCCGCGCCCTTGGACATGAAGGGGGCGGGATCGGTCTTGAGCATCTTCGCCACCGCGCCCTTGGCGACCGCGTCGCGATCACCACCGTCCCTGGGCACGATGTCGAGCAGCAGCACCGGCACGCCGGCATTGGCGACATGCGCCGCGATGCCGGCGCCCATCACGCCCGCGCCGATCACGCAGACCTTCTTGACCTGGTCCGTCATGTTATGCGCGCTCCAGCACGGTCGCGATGCCCTGGCCGCCGCCGATGCACTGGGTGGCGAGCGCATAGCGGCCGCCCTCCCGCGCCAGCAGCGCCGCTGCCTTGCCGACGATGCGCGCGCCAGTCGCGCCCAGCGGATGGCCGATCGCGATCGCGCCGCCGTCCAGGTTGATCGTCTCGTCCTTCAGCCCCAGGTCGCGGATGCAGGCGATGGCCTGGCTCGCAAAGGCCTCGTTGATCTCGACCACGTCCAGGTCGCTGGCGGACAGGCCGGCGCGCTCCAGCGCCTTTTTCGACGCGCCGATCGGGCCCAAACCCATCGTCTCCGGTTCGCAGCCCGAAATGCCGACCGACTTGATCCGCGCCAAAATGGTCAGGCCGTGCGTCTTCGCGAATGCCTCCGAGGTGACCAGCACCGCGCTCGCGCCATCGGTCAGCGGCGAGGAGGTGCCGGCGGTCACCGAGCCGTCCTGGTGGAAGGCGGGCTTGAGGCCGGCGAGCGCCGCCTCGTCGGTGTCGGGACGGATCGTGCCGTCCTCGCTGACCGTGCCGGCCTTGGTGACGATCGGCACGATCTCATCGGCCAGCCTGCCGGCCTCGCGCGCGGCGGCGGCCTTTTTCTGGCTCGTCACCGCGAACCGGTCCTGCTCGGCGCGGGTGATCTGGTATTTCTGCGCGACATTCTCGGCGGTGTCGCCCATGCCCATGTACGCACCGGGCTTGGCCTTGGCGAGCGCGGGATTGGGCAGGGGGTTGTAGCCGCCCATCGGGATGCGGCTCATCGATTCCAGCCCGGCGCAGATGAACGCCTCGCCCGCGCCGATCTGGATCTGGCCGACCGCGATATGGATCGCGCTCATCGACGATCCGCAGAAGCGGTTCACCGTCATGCCGCCGACCGACAGCGGCAGGTCGGCGAGCAGGCCGATCATCCGTGCGACGTTCAGCCCCTGCTCGCCCTCCGGAAAGGCGCAGCCCAGCACGATATCCTCGATCAGCGCCGGATCGACGCCGGACTTGTCGATCAACCCCCGGATCGTCTGCGCGGCCAGGTCGTCGGGACGGACCCGCGCCAGCGCGCCCTTGCCGGCGAGGTGGAAGGGCGAACGGGCATAACCGGCGATGACGACGTTGGTCATGAAATCCTCTCTGATGCTCCGGCCGCAGCCGCTTGGGCTTGCGGTATGTCCTATAGGTGCGATAGCTTCCCATTACGTCAAGTGGTGCAGACGGACAATATGTCCGATGCTCGGGATGGAGAGGATGCGAGGATGAACGGAATCGCGACAGGCACGGCGGATGCGGGGAATGGCCTGAACGGGGGTCTTGCACCCGCGATCAAGCAGGGCGCGCCGCTCGACGTGCGACCGCGATTGCTGGGCGCCCTGCTCGACGATTCGGTCCGGCGTTTCGGCGACCGCGCGGCGATCGACTTCATGGGCCGGATCACCCGCTGGGGCGAACTGGGCGCGGCGGTCGACCGGGCGGCGGCGGGGCTGCAATCCTTGGGAGTGGTGAAGGGAACGCGCGTCGCGCTCTGCCTGCCCAACACGCCCTATTACCCCATCCTGTTCTTCGCGACGCTCAAGGTCGGCGGCATCGTCGTCAACGTCAACCCGCTCTATGTCGAGCGCGAGCTGCACCATCTGATCGCGGATTCGGGCGCGGAGATCATCGTCACCTGCGACCTGGCCGAGATCCAGGCGCGCGTGCTCAAGGTGGCGGGCGAGACGATGCTGCGCCATGTCGTCAGCTGCCCGATCGCCGACGCGCTGCCGTTCGCGAAGCGGATCGGCTATCGGCTGGTCAAGCGCCGCGAGATCGGCCGCGCGCCCCGCGACGCGCGGCACCTCTACTTTCGCGACCTGATGGCGCGCGGCGCGACCCCCAGCCCGGTCGCGGTCGCGCCCGACGAAGTGGCGGTGCTGCAATATACCGGCGGCACCACCGGCGTGCCCAAAGCGGCGATGCTGAGCCACGCCAATCTGGTGTCGAACGCCGATGCGATGGTCGCGCATGTCGGCGGCGAGGCGGCGGAGCAGGACCGGGTGCTGGGCGTGCTGCCGCTGTTCCACGTCTTCGCGCTGACCAACGTCCTCACCTTCTCGGCGCGAACGGGGGCGGAGATGATCCTGCTGCCCCGGTTCGAGCTGAAGCAGCTGCTCGCCACGCTGAAGCGGACGCGGCCGACCTATTTCCCGGCGGTGCCGACCATCTACAACGCGCTCGCCAATCTGCCCGAGGGCGAGCGGCCCGACCTGTCGGCGATCAAGGTCTGCATCTCGGGCGGCGCGCCGCTGCCGATCGAGGTGCGCCACGCCTTCGAACATCATACCCGCGCCAAGCTGGTCGAGGGGTACGGCCTGTCGGAGGCGTCGCCGATCATCACTTGCAACCCGTTCGAGGGCGTGAACAAGGAGGGCTCGGCCGGCCTGCCCTTTCCCGGCACGACGATCGAGATTCGCGACCGCGAGAATCCGACGCGCATCGTCGCGACCGGCGAGAAGGGCGAGATTTGCGCGCGCGGGCCTCAGGTGATGGCCGGCTATTGGCACAAGCCCGCCGAGACCGAGGCGGTGTTCGCCGACGGCGCGCTGCGCACCGGCGATGTCGGCTATCTCGACGCCGACGGCTATCTGTTCATCGTCGACCGGATCAAGGACATGATCCTGTGCGGCGGCTACAATGTCTATCCGCGCGTGATCGAGGAGGCGCTGTACGAGCATCCCGAGGTCGCCGAGGCGGTGGTGATCGGCGTCGCCGACCGCTATCGCGGCCAGGCGCCCAAGGCGTTCGTGACGCTGACCCCCGGCGCATCCGCGACGGCGGAGGGGTTGCGCGACTTCCTGCGCGACAAGATCAGCAAGATCGAGCTTCCGCGCGAGGTGGAAATCCGCGAAAGCCTGCCCAAGACGTTGATCGGCAAGCTGTCCAAGAAGGAGCTGGTCGAGGAAGAGGTCGCGCGGGCGGCGCGGTCGGGGGACAATGGGGGAGCGGCCGGTGAGCCAAGATGATCGGGACCTGCGCGGCATCCAGGAGGTGGCGACCAGCCTGGGCGTGACGCAGCGCACCCTGCGCTTCTACGAGGATCGCGGGCTGATCCAGCCGCTGCGCATCGGTTCGACCCGCGTCTATACGCGGCGCGACACGGCGCGGATGCAGTTGATCCTGCGCGGCAAGCGGCTGGGCTTCTCGCTGCGCGAGATCGAGGAGTTCCTCGACCTGTACGATGCCGATCCGCAGCATGTGGAGCAGATGCGCCGCCTGGCCGGCCGCTGTCGCGAGCGCATCGACGAACTGGAGGCGCAACGCCACGCCATCGACCAGACGCTGGTCGAACTGGCGACGATCGAGCGCGAGGCGCTGGCGCGGATCGAGGAGCCGGTGGCCGGGGGGTGAGGGGCGCCTGTACTGGAAAGGCGCGATGCCGGTTCGAACGGCATCGGCAAACGCTGTGTCCGGCTATCGCGTCGCATCACCCGAGGGTAGAGGGGGCGGCCTGGACCCCATCGGATACGGTATGAACGATATACTAACAAAATCCTTCGACACGCCGATCGACCTGTATCGCAAACTCCGAGCATTATGGTCCGCCGAAACCGCCAGCCCTCCGGAAAGCTGGTCCGCTGAAAACCCTGCGAAAAACCATTGCAGCGTTACGGCGTTGATCGTGCAGGATCATTTCGGGGGAGATATCCTCGCTAACCAAGACCGTTGGCGGCACGCACTTCTACAATCGCATTGACGGTACGCGGTGGGATTTGACGGTCAGTCAGTTTGCCGAGCCCATCCCGTTCGACGACATTCCGTCGTCGCGCGATGCGGCGATGCGCGACACGACCCCGCAAAAATATCAAACCATTACACAGCGCCTCCAGGCATCGCTCTGATCGTGTAGGCCGCGCTCGCGTCCCGAGCGCGGCCCCATGCCAACCCGGAGATGAAATCTACGTTATTTTGTAGTTGATACCGGTTCGCATCCGCATTAGCGGGAACGCGTTGGGAGAGGCTCATTCCGTAGGGGGAATTCATGCTGCCTAACCGTTTCCCGCGTCCGTCGACGCGGTCCTATTCTGCTGTCCTGTCGCTGGCGGCCATGATCGTCGCGACGTCGGCACAGGCGCAAAGCACCACGCCGACCGCGTCCGAGACCGGCGGCGGCGACGATATCGTCGTGACCGCCACCGGCTTTCAACAGAAGCAGGAGGATGCGCCGGCCTCGGTCACGGTCATCGACGGCGCGGACCTGCGCCGCCGCGCGATCCATAACCTGGCCGACGCCGTGCGCGACGTGGAGGGTGTTGTCGTCAACGGCAACGCCAACGAACGCGACATCCAGATGCGCGGCATGCCGGGCGACTATACGCTGATCCTGGTCGACGGCCGGCGGCAGAGCGCGCGCGAATCGCGGGTCAACGGCAATCGCGGCTATGAGCAGAGCCTGACCCCGCCCGCCGCCGCGATCGAGCGGATCGAGGTGGTGCGCGGACCGATGTCGTCGCTCTACGGCTCGGACGCGATCGGCGGCGTCATCAACGTCATCACCCGCCGACCGACGCCGGTGTGGAGCGGCACCCTGTCCTACGACTATTCGCTGCGCCAGCATGGCGACCAGGGCAATGAAGGTTTCGTACAGGGCTATATCAGCGGGCCAGTGATCGGCGGGCTGCTGGGCGTACAGGCCTGGAGCAGCTATCTGGGCCGCGCGGCGGACGACAATGTCCTGGTCACCAATGGCTTCGCCCGCGCGCGCAACCGCAGCGCGACCGGACGCGCGGTGCTGACCCCGGCGGCGAACCAGGAACTGATCCTGGAGGGCGGCGTGTCGCGCCTGCGCAACGGGCAGGGCATCAGCCCCAATTGGTCGACGCGCCAGCAGGACAATAACCGCGACTATTGGTCGCTGATGCACAATGGCCGCTGGGGCCGGCTCGCCTCCTTCCTGTCCTATCTGGACGAGACGTCGAGCCGCGAAGGACTGGCGACCCCCGCCCAGACCGATGTCTTCGGACGCCGGCCGGAGGTGCGCAACCAGGTGTTCGACGCCAAGCTGGTCCTGCCGACCACCCGCAACACCACCACCATCGGCGTGCAATGGCTGCGCACCGGCCTGCGCGACTGGAACCAGGCCAATCGCGGCAAGCCCAACGAGCGGGAATATGAGCGCTATTCCGTGGTCCAGCGCGGCATCTTCGCGGAGACGGAATGGCGGGTCCTGCCGGGGCTGAGCCTGACCGGCGGCATCCGGCTGGACGATCACCAGAAATATGGCCAGCACGTCAATCCGCGCGCCTATGCCGTGTGGCATGTCACCGACCGCTGGACGCTGAAGGGCGGCGTCGCCCGCGGCTTCAAGGCGCCCGAGCTGCGCGCGGTCATCCCCGACTATGCCGTGGTCCGGCGCAACCGCTTCGTTCAGTTCGGCAATCCCGACCTGAAGCCGGAGAGCAGCACCAATTACGAAGCGACCGCCATGTGGTCGAATCGAAGCGGTATTTCGGCGGGCGCGACGATCTTCTACAATGATTTCCGCGACCAGCTGTCGACGGTGACCACCAGCCGGCGCTGGGAGGGGTTGCAGGTGCTCGACCGAATCAATGTCAACCGCGCGTCGATCCTGGGCGTCGAGGTGAGCGGACGCTGGCGGATCGATCCCGCCTTCTCGGTGCGCGGCAACATGACCTATCTCGATTCCGAGCAGAAGAGCGGCCCGAACAAGGGTGCGCCGCTGGCCCTGACGCCGAAATGGAAGGGCAATGTGCGCGGCGACTGGGACCTCAGCCAGGCGACGCGGCTGTGGACCTCGATCAACTATTATGGTCGCGAATATCAGGCGCTGATCACCGGCGGGTCCGCCCCCGCCTATCTGACGGCGGACCTGCTGGGCAGCCATGACCTGGGCCGCGGGTTCCGGGTCCAGGGCGGCATCTACAATGTCGGCGACAAGCGGTTGGACGATGCGACCTATGGCACCGTCAATTACGGCCGGACCTTCTGGATGGGCGTGTCCGCCAACTTCTGAGGCGCACCGGACGTCGATCGGGCCCCGCTCACTGCCCGAACACGCCCCGTCGATAGAGCAAGGTGATCGCCACCCGGCGGTTGCGGGGGTCGGCGGGGTTGTTGGCGATCATCGGCTCGCGGTCGGCGACGCCCTCGATCCGGTCGAACCGCGCCTCGGGGATGCCGCCCAGCGCCAGGCGGCGGCGGGTCGCCTCGGCGCGGCCGGTGGCGAGCATCCAGTTGTTCATCGCGCGCGGGTCGCCATAGGGCACGCTGTCGGTATGGCCGCGGATCATGATCGGGTTGCCCATCGGCGCGATCGACTGGGCGATCATGCCGATCAGATCGCCCGCGCGCCCGTCCAGCACCGTCGTGCCGCTGCCGAACATCGAATAATCCGCATCGTCGACCAGGTCGATGCGCAGGCCGTCGGCGGTGCGGACGAAGCGGATATGGTTGGCGAGCCTGGCGAGCTGCTTCGACCCGGCGATCTTGGCCATCACCTGGCGGCGCATCGCCTCGAAGGATTTCAGATCCTCGGCGCGGCTGGCCGGCGTGCTGCGCAGCGAGCCCTTCTTGCCCAGGCCGCTTTCCGGCCCCTGCTGCTCGATCGGCGCGGCCAGGCCCATCGACGCGACGCGCGCGGCGGCGGCCTTGGGTCCCAGCTTGTTGTTCGACATCAGCGATTCGCCGCCGAGCAGGCCCGAGCCGCCGATGCCGATCGCATGCGTGTCGATCAAGGTCGGCGCGAAATAGTCGGCGATGCCCTTGCGCTGCTTCTCGGTCGTGGCGCCGAGCAGCCAGAGCAGCAGGAAGAACGCCATCATCGCGGTCACGAAATCGGCATAGGCGACCTTCCACGCGCCGCCATGATGGCCGCCGCCGCCCTCGATATAGATCTTCTTGACGATGATCTTGGGCGGGATGTTGTGGCCGTGCGGTGCCGCTTTCGCCATGTTACTTGCCCCTCAGCCCGTCGAACACCTCGGCGAAGCCGGGCTGGTTCTTGTGCGCGATGCCGGCGCGCGCCGCCTCGATCACCAGGGGCTGCGGATGGCCGTGGAGCGAGGCGATGATGATCTGCTTCACCACGTCATAGATGGCGGCGTCGGCGTCGATCACCTGCTTCAGCCGGCCCGCCAGCGGCGAGACGATGCCATAGGCGAGCAGCACGCCCATGAAGGTGCCGACCAGCGCCGACCCGATCATCCCGCCCAGCACCGAGGGCGGCTTGTCGATCGAGCCCATCGTCTTCACGATGCCCAGCACCGCCGCGACGATGCCGAGCGCGGGCAGCGAATCGGCCAGGCTGGTCAGCGTGTGCTGCGGCCCCTCCACCTCGTGGTGGTGGGTCTTGATCGCATGGTCCATCACGTCCTCGACCGCATGGACGTCGAGCGTGCCCGACGACACCACCACCAGCCGCAGCGTGTCGGCGATCATCGCGATCAGCGTATGGTCCTTCAACAGCTTGGGATATTCGGCGAAGACGGCGGAGGAGGCGGGGTCCTCGACATGCGGCTCCACCGCGATCGGCCCCTCCATGCGCAGCATCTTCATCAGCTTCGACACCAGGAAGATGGTGTCGAGATAATCCTGCTTCTTGTATTTCGGGCCCTTGAACACCTTGGCCAGGCCGCCGCCCATCGCCTTCAGCTCGGCGCCCGAATTGCCGATGATGAGCGCGCCCGCCGCCGCGCCGCCGATGATGAGCATCTCGTGCGGGATCGCCTCCATGACGGGGCCGAGCGCGCCGCCCGTGAAGGCGAAGCCGCCGAACACCATGACGAGCAGGACCACGAGGCCGATGGCTGGAAACATGAACGCGACACCCCCGGTATCCGGCCAAGGCCGGCTTGATGTTCAACGGGTTAACCGGACTTCCTCGCCAATCCGTTACCGCCCGGAAAAATTTGCCGGGTGCCCGGCACCCAATTCCCCTTCGACGCGGCGCGCGCGATGACGATCCGGGGTCAGGGGACCGTCATGCTGGTGCCAAATGACTCAGCGCAGATAATCGAACAGCGACAGGCCGGACAATTTGGTGAAGCTGGCCTGGGTCGCCGACAGCGCGGTCATCAGCTGCTGCAATTCGATCACCGCCGAGGTCACGTCGGTATCCTCCAGCTTGGAGCGCAGGTCGCCGCGATCGGTATTGGCGGTGGTTGCCAGCGACTGTTGCAGCTCGACCCGCGCCGATCGCGCGCCGATCGACGCCTGGACCAGCGACACCTGGTCGGTCGCGGCGCTGATCTTGTCGAGCGCGGCATTGGCGGCGCTGCCGTCGGTGGCATTGTCCTTTAGCGCGGCGGCGAGATCGGACAGCATCTTCAGCGTGTCGGTGCCGTCGGCCTGGGTGAAGATGCGCGCGGCGCTCTCGGTCGCCTGCACGCTCTGGCCATCGGCGATCGGCACTTCGGACACGTTGATCGGCGCATAGGTGAAGCCGCCGCCGGTATTCTGCACCACGGCGGGCGTGCCGTCCGGCGTGCCGAACAACGGCTGGCCGCGCACGTTGCGCGTATTGGCCAGGCCGGCGATCGCGCCGACGATCGACTCCAGCTCGGTGCCGATGATCTTGCGCGTCTCGGAATTCTGGGTGCCGGTCGCCGCCTGGGTGGTCAGTTCGCGCGCGCGCTGGAGCTGGGTGGCGATCTGGCCCAGCACGCCGTCCGCCTGGGTCAGGAGCGATCCGGCAAGCGTCATGTTCGCGCCGTAGGCGGCGGCGTCGCTGTCCTTGCGCGTCAGTTCGGCGAGCTGCTGCGCCACCGCCGGGTCCTGCGACGGGGTGGTGATCCGCTTGCCGGTGGCGATCTCGGTCTGCAACGTCTGCGCGCGCGCCGACATGGACGACAGGCGTCGCGCATTGCTGTCGTAAAAGCTGGCGGTGGAAAGCTGCACGCCCATCAGCGAATATCCAATATGGTCTGGAGGGTGTCGCGCGCGATCTGGATGACGCGGCTGGAGGCCTGATACGCCTGTTGATAGCGCATCAACTCCACCGCCTCGCTGTCCAGATTGACGCCGGTGGTGCTGGTCAGCGCCGACATCGCGCCGTCGCGGATCGCGCCCTGCGCGGCGGCGATGGTGTTGCGCTGGTCGAGCGTGCTGGCATTGTTGGTGATCGTCGCGGTCAGCGAGGCTTCCCAGCCCTTCGCCCCGCGAAGCCCCTCCAAATCGGTCAGCTTGCTCGAGTCGCGCCTGCCCCCGCCCGGATCGGCCGCCGCGATCTGCGCGCCGCTGGTCAGGGCGACGGCGATGTCGGTGGGCCGGCCGCCGACCGTGAACATCGCCTGCCCGGCGGTGCCGGTCTGGTCCTCGCCCGCCTTCTGGTTGGCGTTGACCCGGGCCACGAAGTCGGCGGCGACATCCTCCACCTTCTCGCGCGCGGCCGAGACGCGCTGCGCCCCGTCGACGATGCCGGCGAGCGCGCCGCCGCTGGGCGACAGGATGCCGACCCCGCCGTTCATCGACACGGCCAGCACGACCTCGCCCTTGGCCCGTTGATAGGCGACCGCCCCGGACAGGTTCTGGTTGACGAAGGCCTGGCCGTTCGCACCGCCCAGCTTGACGTTGGTGCGGCCGAGCGAGTCGGTGGTCACGTCGATATCGACGATCGCGCTCATCTGGTCGAGGATCTGGTCGCGCTGGTCGGTCAGCTGCGCGGCGGCGGCGGTGTTGGGCGTGGTGCGGCCCAGGCCGTCATTGATCTGGACCAGCGCGCGGCCCAGCGCGTTGAGCTGCGTCGTCGCCTGGCGGCCGGCCGCGTCCATGTCCTGGTCGATCTGGTCGAACGACTGGCCGGTGGCGGTGAAGGCGATGCCGAGCGACTCGGCGGCGCTCAGCATCCCCTGGCGCAGCGCGGTGGAGTCGGGTTCGGCGGCCAGCGTATTGGCGCTGCCGAAGAAGCCGGTCATGCGCGCCGACAATTCGTTGCCGGTCAGCGTCTTCTCGATCCGGTCGAGCCATTGCACGCCCGCCGTGGTGCGCGACAGGTCGGCGGAGGCGCTCCGCACCGCCTGGCTGGCATAGACGTCGGTGGAACGGACGATGCCGGTCATCAGCACGCCATTGCCCGCCGCCGGTACATCGACCAGCCCGGCGCCCGCGCCCATTTCGGTCAGCCGCACGCTGCGCCGGACATAGCCGGCCGCGCCCGAATTGGCGATGTTCTCGCCGGTCACGGACAGCGCGCTCTGATAGGCGCGGACGCCCGAGGCGCCGATGGACAGGAGGTCGCTCATGACCCGCCCTTATCGTTCGGGAGTCTTAAGATCGGCTTGCGATTTCGCCAGGAACTCGCGCATCGCTTTACCAATTCCCAAGGGCGTATGCTCGGCCATCGCCTTGACGGTCATCTGGTCCTGCATGTCGCGGAAGGTGTCGAGCGCCTTGCTGTCGAACAGCGGGTCGGCCAGCTTGGCCTGGCGCATCGACTTCAGCATCATGCCGGTGAAGACCGATTCGAACTGCTTGGCCGCCTTGTCGAGATTGGCGCCCGTCGCCAGCCGCCGCGCATCGGCGGGGCCGGTCGAGGCGGTGGTGGCGAGCGGTGCGGGCGTGGTGATGTCGGTCACAGGACGATCAGCTCCGCCTTGAGCGCGCCGGCTTCCTTCAGCGCCTCCAGGATGGCGACCAGGTCGGCGGGCGATGCGCCGATCGCGTTCACCGCCTTCACCACATCGGCGAGACGCGGACCGGGGGCGAGCAGGAACATCGGCTTCTTCTCCTCGTCGATCGCGACGTTGGACTTGCGCTCCAGCGCGGTCTGGCCCTGGCTGAAGGGGGCGGGCTGGCTGATCCGCTGATTCTCGTCGATCCGCACCGTCAGCTTGCCATGGGTGACGGCGGCGGGGCCGACGCGGACGGCGGAATTGATGACGACGGTGCCGGTGCGCGCGTTGACGATCACCTTGGCGGGCGGCTCGGCGGAGACGACGTCGAGATTCTCGATCATCGACATCAGCGTTGCGCGCCGGTCCGCGCCGGTCGGCGCGCGCACCGCGATCGACACCGCGTCGATCGCCTCGGCCACGCCCAAGCCCAGCTTCTGGTTGATCGCGCCCGCGACATTCTGCGCGGTGGTGAAATCGGCGCGCGCCAGGTTGAAGGTGAGGGTGGGGGCGGTGTCGAAGCCGGTGGCGACCGCGCGCTCGACGGTCGCGCCCTCGGGAATGCGGCCGGTCGAGGGGACGTTGACGACGATCTTCGACCCGTCCGCGCCCTCCGCGCCGAGGCCCCCGACCGCCAGATTGCCCTGCGCCATCGCATAGATCTGTCCGTCGGCACCTAGCAGCGGCGTCAGGATCAGACTGCCGCCGCGCAGGCTCTTGGCCTTGCCCATCGAGGCGACGGTGATGTCCAGCCGCTGGCCCGGCTTGGCGAAGGGCGGCAGCTCGGCGGTGATCATCACCACCGCCGCATTCTTCATCCCCGGATTGGCGTTGGGCGGCAGTTGCAGGCCGAAGCGCGAGGCGACCGCCTTCAGCGACTGGACCGTATAGTCCAGATTGTCGTCGCCGGTGCCGGGCAGGCCGACGACCACGCCGTAACCGGTCAACTGGTTCGAGCGGATCCCCTGGAACCCGCCCAGATCCTTGATCCGGTCGGCGGTCGCCGGGGTGGCGAGGATGAGCGCGGCGAGCGCGGCGAAAAAGACTCGGAGCATGGCGGCAAGTTTTGCCGGGTGCTTGGTTATCAAAGCGTTAGCGATCGGCGGCCGCATCAGAACGGACTCACCACCGAGAAGAAGCGCGACAGCCAGCCCTGGCGGCTGGCGCGGGCCACGTCGCCCTTGCCGGTATAGGCGATCTGCGCATCCGCCACGCGCGTCGACAGCACGCGGTTCTCGCGATCGACATCGGCGGTGCGGACGATCCCCTTGATCCGGACATATTCGTCGCCGCGGTTGAGCGTCAGGCGCTTCTGCCCCTGCACCAGCATCGTGCCGTTGGGATAGACCTCGGCCACCGTCACCGACACCTCGCCCGACAGCGAATTGGCCTGGTCGGCCGCGCCCGTGCCGTTGAAGGCGCGGGCGCCGCTGGCGGTGGCGGAGGAGGGCGGGAACAGGTTGAGCAGGCCGGTGGCCGGCGGCGTGATCCGGCCCGATCCCTGGCTGTCGAGCTTGGAGGAGGCGGATTTGGACGCCGCCGTCTGCTCGACCAGCACGATGGTCAGCGGATCGCCGACCCGGCGCGCGCGCCAGCCCTCGTACAGCGCGGCATAGCCCTGCGACGCGGCGAAGATCGAGCCGGTCGCCGGCTCCAGCACGACGGGCGGGGCCGCGCGCGCGGCGGAGAAATCCTCCGGCGGGGCCTTCTTGCCGAACAGCCCGGCCTGCGAGGGCGCGGGCGCGAGGGCGAGCACGACGATCGGCACGAGCGCGAGGCGAGGTGACATGGGCTGGCGTCCCGATCAGAGGTTCTGGTTGACGTATTTCAGCATGTCGTCGGCCGCCGAGATCATCTTGCTGTTGACCTCATAGGCGCGCTGAGTCTCGATCATGTCGACCAGTTCCTCGACGACATTGACGTTCGAGGCCTCCAGCGACCCCTGGCGCACCTTGCCGCGCCCATCCAGGCCGGCGACGCCCAGGTTCGCCGCACCGGACGCGGCGGTCTCGGTCAGGTAATTGTCGCCGGTTGCCTGCAGGCCGCTGGCATTGGGGAAGCTGGCGACCTGGATCTGCCCGAGCTGGGTCGGCTCGTTCTGCCCCGGCACGGTGGCCGAGACGGTGCCGTCGGTGCCGATCGTGATCGCGGTGGCGTTCTCCGGGATCGTGATGCCGGGCTGGACCTGATAGCCCTCGCTGGTCACCAGCAGCCCCTCCGCCGAGCGGGAGAAATTGCCGGCGCGCGTATAGCCGAGCGTGCCGCCGGGCAGCTGCACCTGGAAATAGCCGTCGCCGTCCAGCGCCAGGTCCAGGCTGTTGCCGGTCTGCTGCATCGACCCCTGCGTGTCGATCCGCGCGGTCCCCTGCACCTTCACGCCGGTGCCGAGGTTGAGGCCGGTGGCATAGCGCGTCTCGGCGGTAGACTGCGCACCCGGCGTCGTCACCACCTGATAGGAGAGCGTCTCGAAATTGGCGCGGTCGCGCTTGAAGCCGGTCGTGTTGACGTTGGCCAGGTTGTTCGAGATGACGCGCATCCGCATGTCCTGGGCGTCGAGCCCGGTGCGCGCGATGTGCATGGCGGCGTTGGTCATGGTTCTTCCCTCAGCTCGGCAGACGCAGCAGCGAGGTGCTGCTCTCGTCCATGTCCTTGGTGGACTTCATCAGATTGGCGGTGACTTCGTAGCTCCGCTGGTTCTCGATCATGTCGACCAGCGCCTGGGTCATGTTGACGTTGGACCCCTCCAGCGCACCGCCCTGCACGCGCGCGTCGAGATCCTCGGGCAGCGTGCCGCCGCCCCGGACATAGAGCAGATTGTCCAGCCCCTTGACCGTGTCGGTGCCCTTGGCCGACGCCAGTTTGAGCTTGTCGACGATCTGCGTCTGCGTGGCGTCCGCGCCCTGCGGCACGATCGTGATGCTGCCATCCGCGCCGATCGACACGGAGGAGGCGGGCGGCAGCGTGATCG
The DNA here is from genome assembly GCF_031453475.1 of Sphingomonas sp. SORGH_AS_0438. Lineage (NCBI taxonomy): Bacteria > Pseudomonadati > Pseudomonadota > Alphaproteobacteria > Sphingomonadales > Sphingomonadaceae > Sphingomonas > Sphingomonas sp. SORGH_AS_0438. Next base: position 3,147,061 of record NZ_JAVIZS010000001.1, on the reverse strand, counting down.
GCCCGGACTGGCCCATGACGATATGGCCGTCGCCGGTCTGGAGCACGCCCGAGGGCGCGATCTCCAGGTCGCCGCGCCGCGTATAGGCTTCCTGCCCGTCGGCGGCCTGCACCGCGATCCAGGCATCGCCCGACACCGCCACGTCGAGCGGGCGGCCGGTCTGCTGGATCGCGCCGGCGGTGCGATCGGCATCGGTCACTTCCTCGGCGCTCGGCATCCGCGCCGCGATCTGCGCGCCGCCGCCCTTCAGCTCGATGCGGTCGAACACCACCCGGTCGGCGCGGAAGCCGGTGGTGGAGCCGTTCGCCATATTGTTGGCGATCGCCGCCTGCGCCGCCATGTGCGCGCGCAGGCCCGTCGCCGCGGTATAGACCAGCTTGTCCACCCCGTACCTCCCTTACGCGTCCGATCAGGTGCGGATGTTGAAGATCGTCTGCGAGATCTGGCTGGCGGTATCGAGCGCCTTGGCGTTCGCCTGGAAGTCGCGCTGCGCCGCGATCAGGTTGACCAGTTCCTCGGTGATGTCGACGTTCGACCGCTCGATCGTGCCGCTCATCAGGTTGCCGAAACCATTGGCCCCGGCCGCGCCCAGCTTCGCCTCGCCCGACACGCCGGTCGACTGCCAATAGCTGGAGCCGAGCTGGCGCAACCCCTCGGGGTTGGAGAAATTGGCGAGCATCACCTGGCCCAGCGCCTGGGTGTCGCCGTTCGAGAAGCTGGCCTTGACCAGCCCGGTCTCGTCGATCGACACGCCCTGGATCTGGCCGACCGGCTTGCCGTCCTGGCCGCGATCGGTGACGTTGAAGGGCTGCGACAGCTGCGTCGTGTCGACGCCGAACTGGAAGCCGAACTGCTGCGGCGCGGTCGCGCCCGCCGTGGTGAACTCGTCATAGGGGATCTGCGTCACCGGGTCGGTGATCGCGCCCGACGCGTTGAAGCTCAGCGTCGTGGCCTCCGCGCCCTTGCTGGTCAGCTGCTTGTCGCCGACGAAGCTGTAGACCTTCCAGGTGGAGCCGTCATTGGCGGTCTGCGGCGTCGTCTCGCGCACGAAATAGTTGGTCAGCGTCATCGCGTTGCCGGCGGTGTCGTAGATGGTGGTCTGCGCCGACTGGTTGTAGCTAGACGGATCGAACCGATCGAACGCCTTGGCGGTCGGGATCGACGCATTGGCGTTGAGGTTGAGCGACATGGTGACGTTCTTGGTCGGCACCGCGACGCCGCTGGTGGCGGGCAGCTGGAGGCTGGTCGCGGAGTCGATGCCGGTCGCGACCACCGCGCCCGACCCGTCGACCGGATAGACCTGGAGATGCCCGCCCTGCGAGTCGACGACATAGCGGCTGGAATCGACGAAGAAGCCGCCATTGCGCGTGAAGTTCACCTTCGCGCCGCCGACCTCCGGCTTCACCACGAAGAAGCCGTCGCCGGACACGGCGAGGTCGAGCGAATTGGCCGACTGGATCAGGTTGCCCTGGCCGAACTGCTGGCGGTTCGCCTTGACCACGGTGCCCGAGCCGACCTGCTGCGCCGGGTTGAGCGACACCGAGGAGGCGATGACGTCGGCGAATTCGGTGCGGCTCTTCTTGAAGCCGTTGGTCGCGACGTTCGCCAGGTTGTGCGAGATGGTCGACATCTCCGACTGCGACGCCTGGAGACCGGAGAGCGAGGTGTAGAAGGACATGGGATTGCTCCTGGAAAAGGGGCTCAGCCGATCTGGCGAACGGCGCTGACGGGGACTTCGCCGAGACCGGGAAGCGTGAGGACGGTGGTACCGCTGGTGGTCGAGACCGAACCGACCGGCGCCCAGACGAGGTTGGTGGCGGGCACGGTCTTGCCCGCCGACTGGGCCGCGACGGTGACGGTGAAGGGGCCGCTGCCCGCCTCGCCGCCGTCCTGCGTCTTGCCGTCCCAGTCATAGGCGACGGTGCCCTTGGGGCTTGCCCCCAGGTCCATCTGCTTCAGCACGTTGCCGCTCGGGTCGGCGATGCTGACGGTGACGCGCGAGGCGGCGTCGCCCAGCTCGACCGCGCCGGTCAGCCCGCCGCCGGTGCGGCCATAGGCAGTGGCGCCCGGCGTCTGCACGGTCTTGCCGATATAGGCCATGGCGTCCGAGGCGGTGGTCGCGCCCAGCTTGTCCTGGATCGCCTTCAGCGTCGTCGACATCTCGGAAATGCCGGCGAGCGAGGAGAATTGCGCCATCTGCGCGACCATCTGGGTATTGTCGACCGGGTTGAACGGGTCCTGGTTCTGCATCTGCGCGGTCATCAGCTTCAGGAAGTCCGACTGGCCGAGCGCGGTGGAGGCGTTGGGCTTGACGGTCGCGGCGCTGCTGCTGCGCGAGATGCCGAGGCCGGCGAGCGTGGAGTCGAAAGCGGTGGAGGTCGTCATCGTCAGCGCCCGAGCTTGAGGGTGTCGATGATCAGCGACTTGGCGGTCTGCATCACCTCGACATTGTTCTGGTAGCTGCGCGCGGTCTCCATCATGTCGACCAGTTCGCGCGATTCATCGACCGCCGCGTCGAAGACGTTGCCGTCCTTGTCGGCCATCGGATTGGCGGGGTCGTAGCGCTTGGTCGGCGCTTCGCCCGCGGTCACGACCTTCTCGACATCGACGGTCGCCATGCCGCTGGCGGCGTCGAAGCTGGTGCGGAACACCGGCTTCATCGTGCGATAGGCCGCCTCGGCGGAGCCGGCGGCATTGCCGACATTGGCCAGGTTCGACGCGGTGGTGTTCATCCGCACGAGCTGCGCCGACATGGCGCGGCCCGAGACCTGGAAGATGGAGAGCGGGTTGGACATGGCTTATTCGCCCTTCAGCGCGCGGGTGACCTGGGCGATGCGGCCGTTCAGGAAGGAGAGCGTCGTCTGATACTGGACGGCATTCTCGGCGAAGGCGGTCTGTTCCTCGTTCAGTTCGACCGTGTTGCCGTCCATCGAGGTCTGGAGCGGCACGCGATATTTCATCGCGCCCGCGACCCCGCCCTGGTTGCCGCCCTCCATCGACGACAGCGCCGCGCCGAAATCGATGTCGCGCGCCTTGAAGCCGGGGGTGGAGGCGTTGGCGATGTTCGACGCCAGCACGCCCATGCGCTGCGACCGTATCTGGAGCGCGGCTCCATGTACGCCGAACAATGTGTCTGCTGCCACGATGGCCTCCCTCACGCCCGGATTGGCGTTTGGGACGGACTAAGCAATGGTCGTGCCAGTTTGTGGAGGCGGCCGCTTTTTCCCTTCTGGTTCCCCGGCGCAGGCCGGGGCCCGGTTGGGGAACGATGGTGACGACGCTCGGCGCTCCGTGACAACGACCTTCCCAATCGGGCCCCGGCCTTCGTCGAGGAACGGCAGGGGCGGGTTGGCGGACGGAGCGGCAGGAATTTGCCGGTCGGCGGCAATCGGCGGGGCGGCAGCATTGCCGGTGGGCAGGCAAGTCACGGTCACATAATCGGAAACCCCGCTTGGCCCGATCCTTGCTGATCCACCCGCGATGGAATTCGCGATGTTCTTCGATCCGGTCGCCCTGGCGATCGTCGGCGGCGGCACGACCCTTGCCGCCCTGCTGCGTACGCCGCTTCGCGACGCCGCGCGCGGGATACGCGCGCTCGCCACGCTGGCGCGCACGCCGTTCGCCGCCGAGCCGCTGCTCCAGCAGGTCGCCGCCCTGTCGCGGATCGCGCGGCGGCATGGGGTGATGGCGCTCGACCGTTCGGTGCTGACCGACCCCGATGTCGCCGCCGCCGTCGCCGCGATCGTCGACGGCGCGGACAGCGAGGCGGTGGCGCTGCTGGTCGCGGATCGCCGCCGCACCCGGGCCGAGCGGCATTGCGCGGCGGCGGAACTCTGGGCGGCGGCGGCGGAAGCGGCACCGGCGATGGGCATGGTCGGCACGCTGATCGGCCTGGCGCGCATGTTCGCCGCCATGGACGATGTCGCGACGATCGGCGCCGGCATGGCGGTGGCGCTGCTCGCCACGCTCTATGGCGCGGTGCTCGCCAATCTGGTGCTGCAACCGATCGCCGGCCGTCTGCGCGGCGCGGCACGGGCCGAGGCGTTCGAACGCGCCCGACTGGAGGCGCCGCTGGTGGCGCTCGCCCGGCGCGAGGCCCCGCTGGCGCTGGCGAGCGTGGCATGACCGACTTTCCCGAACGAATCCCCGGCCGGCCGCTCTGGCTGGTGACGCTGGCCGATCTGGCGCTGTTGCTGCTCGGCTTCTTCGTGCTGCTGCAGGCCGGAAAGGTCGATCCCGCGCGACTGGCGCATGGCGTCCGCGCCGGCTTCGACGCCGAGGCGCCGCCACTGCCCGTCGCGGCGATGCGGATCGATGGCTTCGCGCCCCGCTCGGCGGCGCTGCCCGGTGCCGCGCGCGGGGTGCGCGAATGGGCCCGCGCGGCGTTGGCCGATCCGCGCGTGTCGATCACCGTCACCGGCGGGGCGGGGGCGGCCGCCACCGATGTCGATCCCGCGACCGGTTCGCCCGCGCTCCTCGCCGCCGATCGCGCCCGCGCCGTCGCCGCGCAAGTCGCCCCGCTCGATCCCGCCCGCGTGTCGGTCGCCACCGCGACCGGGCCCGCCGCCGTCACCCTCACCCTCGCCTTCACCGGCGAAAGGACCCACCCATGATCGTCGCCCTGCTGCTCGCCGCCGCCGCTCCCGCCGCCTTTCAGGATATCGCCGCGCTCGACCGCGCGGTCGCCGGCTTCACCGGACATGCGCTGGGCGAGGAGGGCGGCGCACGCACCCCGATCGACGCGCGCCTGCGGCTGCGCGCCTGCCCGATGGCGGCGATCGCCTGGCGCAGCGATGCGCATGACGCGGTGACGATCTCCTGCACCGGTCCCGACTGGCGGCTGTTCGTGCCGGTCCGTCGCAGCGTGCCGGTGGCGAACGTCGCCGCCGCCGCCGCCGCGCCGCGCGTCGTCCCTCCGGTCAAGGCGGAGCCGGTGATCCGGCGCGGCGACCCGGTGGTGATCGAGGCGGGGTCGGAGGGCTTCGCGATCAGCCGCGAGGGCGTGGCGATGGCCGATGCCGCGCCCGGCGCGCGCTTCCTGGTCCGGGTGGAGGACGCCAAGGCGCCCGTGCAGGCGATGGCGCTTGCGGCCGGCCGGGCGACGCTGCCGGGCTGGGGTGACTGAATCTTTTCGCTAAAGCCGGCGCGCGACCGGCCGTTTCCTGGCTTGTCGGTGTAACCCGAAAGGCTGGACATGGTGGACTCGATTGGTTGGAAGGCAGGTGGGACGTCGCGGATCACCGCTTCGGCCCCCATCGCGCCCGTCGCGAAGGTGGTGACCAGTGCGTCGCCCGAACCCGCCGCCGTGCCCGTCGCCACGGAATCGACGCGCCTCGCCAAGTCGATGGCCGCCACGCCGCCGGTCGATACCGACCGCGTCGCCCAGATCCGCCGGGCGATCGCGGACGGCAAGTTCCCGCTATCCCCCTCGACCATCGCCGATCGGCTGATCGCGCTCAAGCTGGAGTGGAAGTCCAATGAACAGGCGTGACGCGCTCGTCCGGGTGATCGAGGCCCTTCATGCCGAGATCGCCGCGCTGAAGGCGAACGACGCGCGCGCGCTGGAGCGGGCGACCGCCGACAAGCTGTCCGGCATCGACGCGGTCGCCGCGGCGGGCACCGGTCCGGCCGGCATCGACCTGCGCGAGCTGGCCGAGGAAGCGCAGCGGCTGAACGAGACGTGCCGCATCTATGTCAACCTGCTGGCGGCCAATACCCGCCGCCGCCTGCAAGGCCTGACCGGCGACAGCTTCGCCGGCCACCGCATGTCCGCCTTCGCATAGGCGGCACCGCCCTTTACCCTCGCCGGCCGGGCGGATAGCCATGCTGCCGAGCGAAATCGCGGGGGCAGGGCGTGGTGGATCGAGGAACGACGGCACCGCGCGGCGTCCGGGCGCTGCTGTTCCTGCTGGTCTGGCTGTCGGTCGCCTGGTTCGGATCGTGGGAGCTCAATCCCAATAACGCCACGCGGATGTTCGCCGCGCTCAGCCTGGTCGAACAGGGCGATGCGACGATCGACGAATATGCGCCGCTGACGATCGACAAGGCGCAGTTCGGCCCCCACGCCTATCTCGACAAGGCGCCCGGCATGACGCTGACGGCGCTGCCCGCCGTCGCGATCGTCGACCGGTGGAGCGGCACGACCGCCGCCGGACAGAATCTCTCCTTCTACGATCCGACCCTCGCCCGCTTCCTGCGCCTCCGGATGCGCGTCGCGGTGGCGACGGGGCCGGCATGGCTGACCGCATTGGCGGCGGTGCTGCTGTTCGACTGGGGCATGGCGCTGACCGGCCAGGCGGGGGCGGGACTGGTCGCGGCTTTGGGCTATGCGCTGGGCACGCCGATCTGGGGATGGTCGGGCACGATCACCGGCCATGCGGTGGTGGCGGCGCTCTATGTCATCGCCGGATGGTGCCTGTGGCGCGCGACCGGGCCGGGCGAGCGCCGCGTCGGACTGGCGCTGGCCGGCGGCATGGCGCTGGGCTGGGCGGTGGTAGTCGAGTATCAGGCGGTGCTGGCGGGCGGCGCGATCGCGCTCTGGGCGGCGGCGCGCGCCTGGCCACGCGCCGATCGCTGGCGCGTGCTGGGGCTCGCGGCGCTGGGCGGCGTGGCGATGCTGGTGCCGCTGGCCCTCTACAACCTGCTCGCCTTCGGGACGCCGTTCCGAATCGCCTATGCCGGGGTGACCGGTTTCGCGGGCATGCAGCAGGGGCTGTTCGGCCTGACCTGGCCCCGGCCCAAGGTGCTGCTGGAGATCGTGCTGGGCGACCGACGCGGCCTGGTCTGGGTCGCGCCGATCCTGGTGCTTGGCGTGCCGGGGCTGGCGCGGCTGGCGGACGATGGGCGGACGCGCGGGCTCGCCGCCATGGCGGGTGGCGTGGTGGCGATCGTGCTGCTGGTCAACGCCGCCTATTTCTATTGGGACGGCGGCAATTCCACCGGGCCGCGCCATGCCGTGCCGGCGATCGGGATGCTCGCGCTGGGGCTGGCGCCCTTCTGGGCGGAGCGGGGGCGGTGGGGGCGGGTCGCGACCGCCGCGCTGCTGGCGCTGTCGATGGCGGTCAACCTCGTCATCGCCGCTGCCGACATCTTCGCGCCGCCGGACTATCGCTGGCCCGTCTGGACCTATGTGATCGAGCAGCGCTTCCGCCCCGGCGCGTTGCAGACCTGGCCCGGCGAATGGCTGGGCTGGTCGGCGTGGAGCGGCCTGTCCGCCTATCTGGCGGTCGCGCTGCCGCTGATGGCGGTGCTGCTCTGGCGGGTCAGGCGCGGTTCTTGCGGATCCCCCGCACCCGGTGCCAGACATAGAGGCTGATCGCCGCGACCAGCACCAGCCCGATGGCGAGGTCCGCCTGGTGGAAGGCGGCCTTCAGGCGCGGATCGCTGTTCCACTTGTCGCCCAGCGTCATGCCGACCCAGGCCAGTCCCAGGCAGAAGGGCCAGGAGCCGATGAAGGTATAAAGGTGGAAGGGGATCAGCGGCATCCGCGCGACCCCGGCCGGAAAGGCGATGAAGGTACGGATCACCGGCAGCAACCGGCCGATCAGCACCGCCGCCGGGCCCCAGCGGCGGAAGAAACGGTCGGCCGCATCCAGTTCGTCCGCGCCGATCAGCAGGTAGCGGCCCCAGCGTTCCGCCACCGGCCGGCCGCCGCGCTTGCCGACTTCATAGGCGACGATCGAGCCGAGATTGCAGCCGATCGCGCCCGCCGTCGCGGCCAGGAACAGGTCGAACCGTCCGGTCGACACCAGATAGCCGGCGAACGGCATGATGAGTTCGGAGGGGAGCGGGATGCACGCGCTCTCGATCGCCATCAGCAGCGCGATGCCCCAATAGCCGCCGCCCGAGATCACCGCGATGACGAACGCGGCGAGCGTCCCCAATATCTTTTCGACCATGGCCCGCCGCTTGGCCGAGCGCGCCCAAGGGGTCAATCCGCATCCGGGCATCGGGAACTGGCCAGTGCGCCCGCGGGTTGGCGCGGGCATGACCGATCTGACCCTGAACGACGGCCGCGCCATGCCCCAATTGGGCATGGGCACGTGGCAGATTTCCGACTCCCAGGCGGCGGCCATCGTCCGCCAGGGCATCGACCTGGGCTATCGCCTGGTCGACACCGCCGCCATCTATCGCAACGAGCGTGGCGTCGGCGACGGCGTGAAGGCCAGCGACGTGTGGGTCACCACCAAATTGTGGAACGACCGGCAGGACGCGGCCGAGGCCGCGCTGGACGAGAGCCTGGCGCTGCTGGGGCGCGATTCGGTGGATCTCTACCTGATGCACTGGCCGGTGCCGGGGGCGGGGCAGTTCGTCGAGGCCTGGGCGGCGATGGTGCGCCTGCGCGACGCGGGCAAGGCGCTGTCGATCGGCGTGTCCAACTTCCTGCCCGAGCATCTCGACGCGATCGTCGCGGCGACCGGCGTCACCCCGGCGGTCAATCAGATCGAGCTGCACCCGACCTTCCAGCAGCGCGAGAACGTCGCCTATCATCAGGCGCATGGCATCGTGACGCAGAGCTGGAGCCCGATCGGTCAGGGCAAGGCGCTGCTCACCGACCCGCGCATCACCGCCATCGCCGATCGTCACCACCGGTCGGCGGCGCAGGTCGTGATCGCCTGGCATCTGGCCAAGGGCTATTCGGTGATCCCCAAGGCGTCGAGCGCCGAGCATCTGAGCGACAATCTGGCGGCGGCCGACTGGCAGTTGAGCGCGGACGACATCGCCGCGATCGACGAACTCGACACGCCGGACGGCCGGCTGGGGCCCGACCCGCGCGAGATGTGAACGCCCGTCAGGACGGGCGCGAGGGCGCGGCCGCCAGCGAATGGAGATAGCGGGCGCGTTCCTCGGACCCGGCGGGCAGGCGGCGCAGAGCGGCCGTCTCCGACCGGCGTAGTGCGAATCGGTGGTAGCCGCGCGAGACGAGGCAGTAATCGAGCACGGCTTGCAGTTGGTCGACCACGTCGCGATAGGCGGCGTGGCGGAACGTCTCGGTATAGGTGGAGGTGCGCAGCAGCGTCCGGTTGGGCGCCACCACGTTCATCACCGCGCGATAGCCGTCCGCGCCCCCCCGATAGTCCGGCGTGCCGGTCCGCGAGCCGGGAGTCAGGCCGGTGACGACGGCAGTGAGCTGCGCGTTGTTCAGCGCCGACAGGGCCGAGGCCGTCTGCGGCTTCATGCTCACATCCAGGCCATAGGTGCGGTTGGCGCAGTCCAGCGTATCCTGCCGATAGGCCTCGAACGAAACGCCGGCTTTGGCCCAGCTGATGTTCGCCGGCTTCGGCCCGGCCTGTGCCGGCATCGCCGCGCCCAGCGTGGCGCTGATGAAAAGAAGCGACAATGGCCGCATGTCACCTGCTCCCGATCGGGACCGGCAATGATGGTGCGGGGGCAGCCACGCCGGATTTCCCTTGGACGGTGATCAACGGGCCTGTCGCATCAAGGTTCAGGGGCCATGCCGACGGCTGTTCCGCAGCAGGCCGGTTGCCCTACGCCAAGGCCGCCGCCGCCAGCTTCAAATCCTCGACGAAGCGCGCATATTCCACCTCCGCCTGGGCCGGGTCGGGTAGGCGGAGCAGATAGCTGGGATGGATGGTGATCCAGGCCGATCCGCCATCCGCCAGCCGCAGCTCGCGGCCGCGCTCCTTGCCGATCGTCATCACCCGCCCGAACAGCGAGCGCGCCGCCGTCGCGCCCAGCGCCACGGTGACGCGCGGGCGGACCAGCATCTGCTCCTGCTCGACCCACCAGCGGCAGGCATCGATCTCGCCGGCGCCGGGCTTGGCGTGGATGCGGCGCTTGCCGCGCGGCTCGAACTTGAAATGCTTGACCGCATTGGTGACGTAGACGGTGGACCGGTCGATCGCCGCTTCCGCCAGCGCGCGGTCGAACATCTGTCCGGCGGGACCGACAAAGGGGCGGCCGGCCAGATCCTCCTGGTCGCCCGGCTGCTCGCCGACGAACATCAATGCGGCATCGACCGGCCCCTCGCCGAACACGGTCTGCGTTGCCGGCTTGTAGAGCGGGCAGCGGGTGCAGCCCGCCGCCTCCTCGCGCAGCGCCTCCCAGGCCAGCCGGCGATTGTCGCCGGTGATGCCGCGCCCTTCGGTCCGTGGGGCCGTCTCGATCATCTTCGCCTCCCGCGCCTGCGCGCCGGCCAGCAATTGCGGCACCAGCGCGGTTTCCGGCATGTTCTTCCAATATTTGCGCGGCATCTCCTTCAGCATCGCGCCGACCTTCAGCCGGGCGGGGTTGAAGATGCTGCTGTAATAGGTCTTCCACACCTCCTCGGTCGGGTCGCCGTCCGGCGCATCGGCCTTGGTCGCGGGCGGACCTTCGCTCAGCGACTGTCCGTCCCAGTGGAGCGACACCTCCGGCGTCAGGATCGACCAGCGCATCGAGGCGAAGCGATTGACGAAGAAGGCGGCGTTGGCGCGGACGATATGATGCTCCGGCTCGAACCAGGCGACGAAGCGCGGCGTGCCGTCCTCGTCCGCCACTTCGCGGAAGCGGAGGAAGGCGCGCATCTTGTGGATGTCGCGGCGCACCCCCTTGGCCAGCGTCTCCAACTTGCGGACCAGCGGGTCGGCCTGATCCTCGATCAGCCGCGGCTCGCGGCGCAGGCGGGTGAGCAACGTGTAGAGCAGCGAGAAGCGGGCGGGATCGTTCGCCATCACGACATGCCGGCCCAGGTCGAGGAACGCGCGCGGCACGGAGAAGCCGCCGGGCGCGGGACTGGCCGGCGCCGGGGTCGGTTCCGCGCTGCCGAACAGGTCGGTCGGTTGCGATCCCACCTGCCAGACGATCGCATCGGCGGGCACGTCGGCGGCGGCCAGATCGCGCGCGGCGGCGCGCCAGGCGTCGAAATCGTCGGGTTCGGGCAGGGTGACGACTCGCATCCGGGGCCTTTGCGCTTGCTGGTGCGGACAGAATCGCGCGCCGCGACGGGAGGTTGCAGTATCGCCGTGAAAGAAGCGGTCGACGGCCGGCGGCCGATGCGCCACATCCGCATCCCATGCGGATCACCCGCCTTCGCCTGGCCGGCTTCAAGAGCTTCGTCGAACCCGCCGATCTGGTGATCCGCGACGGGTTGACCGGCGTGGTCGGACCCAATGGCTGTGGCAAGTCGAACCTGCTGGAGGCGCTGCGCTGGGCGATGGGCGAGAACAGCGCCCGGTCGATGCGCGGGTCCGGCATGGAGGACGTGATCTTCGCCGGCACCGCGACGCGCCCGCCGCGCGACTTCGCCGAAGTATCGATCCTGGCCGAGGTCGACGGCCGCGAGACGGAGGTGGTGCGGCGGATCGAACGCGGCGCGGGCTCCGCCTATCGGATCGACGGGCGCGACGTGCGGGCGCGCGATGTCGGCCTGTTGTTCGCCGATGCCGCGACCGGTGCGCATTCGCCCGCTTTGGTCAGCCAGAACCGGATCGGCGCGGTGATCGCCGCCAAGCCGGCCGAGCGTCGCGCGATGCTGGAGGAAGCGGCCGGGATCGCCGGCCTGCACGTCCGCCGGCGCGAGGCGGAGTCGCGGTTGCGCCAGACCGAGGCCAATCTGGAGCGGCTCGACACGGTGCTCGCCGACCAGGCGGCGCGCGCCGCCGTGCTGCGGCGACAGGCGCGCGCCGCCGAACGCTATCGCCAGCTGTCCGACCGCATCCGGCTGGCGGAGGCGCGGATGATCTTCGCCCGCTGGCGCGCCGCCGCGGCCGAGGCGGACGCGGCCAAGGCGGCGGCGCGGGCCTGTACGGCGGCGGTGGAGGCGGCGGCGGCGGCGGAACAGTCCGACGCCGCGGCCCAGCGTCGCGCGGCGACCGAGGTGGCGGCGGCGCGCGGCGCGGCGCTGGCGGCGCGGGAGCGGGTGACGGAGGCGGCGCATGCGCTGGCGGCGCTGACCGGCGAACGGCAGACGGTCGAGCGCCGCATCGCCGATCTGGCGGCGGCGGCCATGCGATTGGCCGAGGACCGCGCGCGCGAGGGATCGCTGGCCGGCGATGCGGCGGCGGCGCTCGCCCGGCTGGCGGCGGAGGGGGAGGCGCTGGCCGCCGCCATCGCCGCTGGCGAGCAGGATGCGCCGCACCGGGTCGCCGCGCTGGAAGATGCGGAGCGGGCCGCGCGCGATGCCGAGGTGGCGCTGGCGCAGGGCATGAGCCGGCAGGCGGGCGAAGTGGCGGAGGCGCGGGTGGCGCGCGCCGCCAGCGAGGCCGCGGCGACCCGGCTGGCGCGCGTCGAGCGCGAGGCGGTCCAGGCGGCGGCGGCGCTGGCTGCCTTGCCCTTGCCCGCGCCGTTGACCGCGCAGCGCGAGGCGGCGGCCGAGCGTCGCGCGGCAGCGGGACTGGCGGCGGAGACGGCACGCGAGGCGCAGGCGGCGGCGGAGGCGGCCGAGCGGGCGGGCATGGCCGATCGCGATTCGGCGGAGACGGCGCGTGCGACCGCGCGGGCCGATCTGGCGGCGCTCGACAGCGAAGTGGCGGCGCTGGAGCGGGCGACCAGGCGCAGCGGCGGCGTCCGGCTGATCGACCAGCTGGTGCCGGCCCCCGGCTATGAGCGTGCCCTGGGCGCGGCGCTGGGCGACGATCTGGAATCCAGTCCCGATGTGTGGATGCCGATGGCGGTCGAGCCGGGTGATCCGGGGCCCGCGCCGGGTAGCGAGCCGCTGGCGGATCATGTCGCCGCGCCCCCGCTGCTCGCCCGCCGGTTGCGCCAGGTGCTGGTGGCGGCGACGGATGCCGGACAGGCGCTGGCGGTCGGGCAGCGGCTGGTGACGCGCGACGGGGCCTTGCGCCGCTGGGACGGCTATCGCGCCAGCGGGCAGGGCGCGACGGCGGCGGAACGGCTGGAACGGTTGAACCGGCTGACCAGGCTCCGCGACGCGCGTCCGGCGGCGGTCGAGGCGCTCGACCGGGCGACGACGGCGCGGGCGCAGGTGGACGCGGCGATCGAGGCCGCGCGGATCGCGGCGCGCACCGCCCGCGATGCGCTGGCGCGCGCCGAGCAGGCGATGCGCGAGGCGGGGCGGGCGGAGGACAGCGCCGCCGCCGCGCTCGATCGGCTCGCCGGGCAGCGCGCCGATTTGGACCAGCGTGCCGCGCGCATCGCCGGGGAGCGGGCGGAGGCGGCGGCGGAACAGGCGGCGGCCGAAACCACCGTCGCCGCCCTGCCGGACGGGCGCGCCATCGCCGCCGAGGTCGAGGCGCTGCGCCATACGGCCACGCAGCGGCGCATGGCGGTGATGGAGGCGCAGGCCGCGCGCCAGGCGCTCGACCGGCGGCTGGCGGCCGATCGCGAGCGGCTGGTCGCGGCACAGGCGGAGGCGCGCGACTGGCGCACCCGCGCGGGCGAGGCGGCGAAGCGGATCGTCGCGATGGATCACCGCGATGCCGAGATCGCCGCCGAAGCCGAGTCGCTCGCCGACCAGCCGGCCGCCCTGGCCGGACGGATCGCCACGCTGACCGCCACGCATGACGATGACCGCCGCGCGGCCGACCTGCTCGCCACCGCCGAGGCGACGGCGGAGGCGGCGCTCCACGCGGCGGAGGTGGCGCACCGCCAGGCGATCGACCGGCTGGGCACGGCGCGCGAGGCGCGGGCGGCGGCGACGGCGCGGGTGGAGAGCCAGGAGCAGCGCCGGGTCGAGATCGGTCGCCTGTCGGGTGAGCGTTTCCAATGCCCCGCCCCGGTGCTGCCCGAGCGACTTGGGTTCGCCGGCGCGGAGGTGGGCGATCCGGCGGCGGAGACCGCCATGCACGAGCGGCTGGTGCAGGAGCGCGAGCGGATCGGCCCGGTCAATCTGGTCGCCGAGCGCGAACTGGCCGAACTGGACGCGGCGGGGGCCAGCGCCGCGGCGGAACGCGTCGAACTGGGCGAGGCGGTGGCGGCGCTGCGCGGGTCGATCGCAACGCTGAACCGCGAGGGGCGGCAACGGCTGCGCGCCGCGTTCGAGGCGGTGGACGCGCATTTCCGGCGGCTGTTCGCGACCCTGTTCGATGGCGGCGCGGCGCATCTGGCGCTGGTCGACTCGGACGATCCGCTGGAGGCGGGGCTGGAGATATTGGCGCAGCCACCCGGCAAGCGGCTGCAATCGCTGACCCTGTTGTCGGGCGGCGAACAGGCGCTGACCGCCGTCGCGCTGATCTTCGCATTGTTCCTGACCAACCCCGCGCCGATCTGCGTGCTGGACGAGGTCGACGCGCCGCTGGACGATGCCAATATCGACCGGTTCTGCGGGCTGCTCGACCGCATGGTCCAGGATACCGATACGCGCTACCTGATCGTCACCCATAATGCGGTGACGATGAGCCGGATGCACCGCCTGTTCGGCGTGACGATGATCGAGCGCGGGGTCAGCCGGCTGGTCTCGGTCGATCTCCAGGCGGCGGAAACGCTGCTCGCCGCCGAATAGGATACATCCGGTTACACTTTCTCGCGCCACGGACATAGTTTCGCAACATCTGGCTGTCAGAAGGAGACGGTCGCCGCGGTTCTCCCCCTTTTGTCCGCGCGACACATTCCCTGAACTACGGGGCGGCCCCACGGGTCGCCCCCCTTTTTTCCGCCTTCCCCTGCGGTAAAGCAGGTTACCGGGCGGGCGGGTCGCGCCTTGCGACCGGGGGCGTCAGAACATATTTGGAACGGGATGGCGCAGCTCGACACCCGTGAAAAGCTGGCGATTCTCGCCGATGCCGCAAAGTATGACGCGTCCTGCGCGTCGTCCGGCACCGCCAAGCGCAACAGCCGCGACGGCAAGGGGCTGGGCTCGACCGAGGGAATGGGCATCTGCCATGCCTATGCGCCCGATGGCCGCTGCATCTCGTTGCTCAAGATCCTGCTGACCAACAGCTGCATCTTCGACTGCCATTATTGCATCAACCGCAAGTCGTCGAACGTCCGCCGCGCCCGCTTCTCCGCGCAGGAGGTGGTGAACCTCACCATCTCCTTCTACAAGCGCAACTATATCGAGGGGCTGTTCCTGTCCTCGGGGATCATCCGGTCGCCTAACTATACGATGGAACAGATGGTCGAGGTCGCGCGGTCGCTGCGCGAGGATCATCACTTCCGCGGCTATATCCATCTTAAGACCATTCCCGACGCCGATCCCGAGCTGATCCACCAGGCCGGGCTCCATGCCGACCGAGTCTCGATCAATGTCGAGCTGCCGACGGCGGGCGGGTTGAAGCGGCTCGCGCCCGAGAAGGACGGCGCCCGGATCGAGGGCGCGATGGCCGAGGTGAAGGGCGCGATCGCCGACCAGCGCGATGCGGGCAAGAAATATCGCAATGCGCCGAAATTCGCCCCGGCCGGGCAGTCGACCCAGATGATCGTCGGCGCGGATGCCGCGACCGATGGCGATATCGTGTTGCGCGCGTCGACGCTCTACGACCGGTTCGGCCTGCGCCGCGTCTATTATTCGGCGTTCAGCCCGATCCCCGACGCGTCGGCGGTGCTGCCGCTGCAACGGCCGCCGCTGATGCGCGAGCATCGCCTCTACCAGTCGGACTGGCTGATGCGTTTCTACGACTATCAGCCGCATGAGGTGGTCGCGGCGGCGGATGCGGAGACGGGCATGTTGCCGCTCGACATCGATCCCAAGCTGGCCTGGGCGCTCAAGTTCCGCGACCGTTTCCCGGTCGACGTCAACCGCGCCCCGCGCGAGGCCTTGCTGCGCGTGCCGGGCCTGGGGGTGAAGGCGGTCGACGCGATCCTGGCGAGCCGGCGCTGGCGGCGGCTGCGGCTGGACGATGTCGCGCGGCTGACCGTGTCGATCGCCAAGCTGCGCCCGTTCCTGATCGCCGAGGACTGGCGGCCGGTGTCGCTGGCCGAGCGTGAGGATCTGAAGCCGCTGGTCGCGCCGAAGAAGAAGCAGCAGCTGGAATTGTTCGCGGCATAGCCGGGCGGACCGGCCGGGCGGGGCGTCAGGCCTCGCCGAACAGTTCGCGCTGGCTCTTCTCCACCTCCTCGCCATAGCGGCGGCGGACATGCGCCTCGGTCACCAGGCCCAGCACATTGCCCTGATCGTCGACCACCGCCAGTTCCTCGCGCCGGGTCGCGTCGAACAGCGCCATGACGGCCCGGATGTCCATGTCCGGTCGCAGGACCTGGTCGCGCCCCTGCGCCAGGTCGATGACCGGCCGGTCCGCGCCGACCATGCCGTCATGCACCGCGACCGGGTCGACGATGCCCGCATAATGGTCGGTGGCGTCGAGCAGGATGACGCGCTTGGTCGCCCCCAGCGGAAAGCGGCGGCGGAATTCGGCGACGGTGGCGCTGCCGGCGATCATGTTCGGCTGACGCCGCATCATCCGCCCCGCCGTCAGCGACTTGACCCATCCCACGTCGCGCAGGCTGCGGATCGTCTCCCCGCGCAGGTGCAGCCGCCAGGTGGAGAAGGAATAGCCGAAGAACTGCCGCACGATCGTCGAGGACACCAGCGACGCGGCCAGCACCGCGCCGGTCAGGCTGAAATTGCCGGTCGCCTCCAGCACCAGCATCGTCATCGTGAACGGTGCGCCGATCACCGCCACCGCCAGTGCGGCCATGCCGACCATCGCGGCATTGCCTGCGTCCAGGACCTCCACGCCGGCGATCGCCGCGAGCGCGTCGGCATAGAAATGCCCGACCAGCGTCCCCAGGAACAGGGAGGCGAAGAACAGGCCGCCGCGAAAGCCGAAGCCCAGCGACACGATCGACGCCAGCGCCTTGGTCGCCAGCAGCGTCGCGACGACCGCCAGCGGCAGCGCCTGGACCAGATCGATATGCAAGGCGCTATGCCCGGCGGACAGCACCTGTGGCGAGATCGCCGCCAGCCCCGCCATCAGCACGCCGCCGACGATCGGCCGCGACCAGCCGGGCAGATGCGCGCGCGTGCGCGCCTCGGTCGCCCCGACCATGCGCATCAGCGCGATGCCGATCGCCGCGCACAGCACGCCGAGCGACCCGTAGACGAGATAGCCGAAGGTCTGGATCGCCGGACCCCGACCGACATCGACGATATAGGGAACGACACCCAGACGCTGGGCAACCTGCGCGCCGGCCAGCGACGCCGCGACGACCGGGGCGATCGTGGCGGGCGTATAGGCGCCGATCACCACCTCGAACGCGTAGAAGGCGCCCGCCAGCGGCGCGCCGAACGCCGCCGCGATCGCGCCGCCCGCGCCGGCCCCGACCAGCGTGCGGATGTCGATCCGCCGCAACCGCAGCCACCGCCCGGCCAGCGAGGCGATCAGGCCGCCGAGCTGTGCATAGGCCGCCTCCAGCCCCACCGACGCGCCGAAGCCGTTCGACAGGATGGTCTGCCCCGACACGATGGCGCTGTCGCGGCTGGACAGCACGCCGCCATGCAGCGCATTGGCCTCCACCGTGTCGACCAGCGCCCGGCGCTGCGCCCCGACCAGCCGGTTGAACCCGACCAGCACGCATCCGCCGACGGGCAGGATCAGCAACTGCCACCAGGCGAGCTGGGGCATGCCGCTCAGCCGCATCGGGCCGGGCATCCGGTAGAGAAGATGCTGCACCGTCCGCGCCAGCGCGCCTTGCAGGACGGTGAGGAGGCCCGCGCCCATGCCGATGACGACCGCGACCAGCACGAACAGCAATTCGGTGGCGCGGACGCGCGCGCCAAAGGCGTGCAGGCGCGCCGCCCAATGGGAGGGCGCACCGATGCTCACGCGCGCGCCGCGCCGTGCGGACGATGTCGGGTCGAGGTCATGGCGTCGGGCGTCGGCCCTGCCGCACGGGCGGCAGGACCGGATGGGTCGATCAGGCTCCCGCGCGCTTCAGCGCCTTTTCGACATCGGCCCAGCCGAAGCCCTCGACCTTGGTGCCGTTGACGATCACGGTCGGCGTGCCGGTGACGGTGCCGTCCGCGCCCTTGTCCTGGGTCTGCTTGGTCAGCGCGTCGATCCGGGTCATGTCGGACAGGCACTGGCGCGCCTTCGCCTCGGGGATGCCGCGCTGCTTGGCGAAGTCGATGATCCCCATCTGCTCGCCCAGCATCCGGATCGCGTCCTGCGGCTTGGCCGCCTGGATCTGGTCCTGCACCGGCTTGGGCAGCGCCTGCAACTTGTCGAGGAAGGCGTTCTGGTTGGCGTACATCTGCTCCAGCATCGGGAAGAAGGGGGCAGGGCCGCCGCAACCGCCGATCAGCGCCGGCGGCAGGTCCGACGCCCCGTGGATCAGGAACTCGCGGAATTCGAAGCTGATCTTGCCCGGCGCGACATAGTTCTTCATCAGCGGCGCGAAGCCCTCGGTCGCCAGCGCGCGGCAGGCCGGGCACAGGCGCGAGCCATATTCCACCACCTTGATCGGCGCATTGGGGTTGCCGACGACATAGCCCTCGGGCGTCTTCGACACGACGTCGGTCCATTGCTTGCCGGCGGGCGGCGCGGTGGCGGCGACGGGGGCTGCGGGCGCGCTGTCATTACCCGAGCCGCTCTGGCCCGAACAGGCGGAGAGCGCGGCGGCCGCGAGAAGGGGGGCGAGAAGAAGGGGCGCGAACTTCATGATGGCTCCTGGCATTTACTTGGCGCCGGCGGCGCGAAGGGCGGGTTCCAGCTGGACCCAGGTGGCGTTGGGGATCAGCTTGCCGTTGATGTAGAAACTGGGCGTGCCGGTCACCTCGGCCGGGACGGCATTGCTCAGCGCCAGCAGCCGGTCGACCGCCTTCTGGTCGGCGAAACAGGCGTTGATCGCGCCGGGGGTCAGCCCGCGCGCGGTCAGGATCGCAGTCAGCCCGGCCCCATCGGCCAGCTGGCGCACCGCGACCAGATTGGGCAGCTTCTCCAGCCGCTCGGCATTGGCCTGGGCATAGTCCGCGCCCTTCTTGAACCACTGGTCCTGCGCGGCGAACACCGCCCGGTGCGCGCCCGCGAAGCCGCGCGGCCCGGCGCAGCGCGTCAGGATCGCCGCGCCCAGGTCGAGCGGGTCGCGGACCAGGTGGCGCACCTCCAGACTGGTCGAGCCCGAGCGGATCATGCGGTTCGCCAGCACCGGCTCCGACTCGGCGCTGAAATGCGCGCAATGCGGGCAGGTATAGCTGGCCCATTCGCGCAGCTTCACCCTGGCGGCGGGATTGCCGATCACATAGGCGCCGTCTGCGTTCATCGTCGCGGTCGCCGGCCAGTTACGCACCGGCGCGGCACCGGCGAGCGTCAGGGGCAGGGCGAGCAAGGCAAGCGCAACGGGCAACAGACGCATCAGGACACCCTTGGTAGGCCCCGGGTCGCGGCGACTCCGGCGGCAAGCGATTCGAGCACGGCACGCAATTCGGGATCGGCGATCGCCTTCAGCCCCTCGCCCATCTCCACCGGCACGGCGCGCGGCTGGAGCGAGGCGGGGGCGCGGCGCGGCACGGGCGCGGCGATCTCGCCCTGGCGGATCGTCACCCTAGCGATGGCGGCATAGCCGAAGAAGCGGTTCACCCGCTCGACGATCTCGGGAATGACATGCTGCATCATCGGCGCATGCGCGCCGCGCACGCACAGGGTCAGCGTGCCGTCCTGCTTCTGCCCGACGGGGAAGCGGATCGATTCGGGCATCGAGGCGCGGGCGAGTCGCTCGCCGACGATCTCCGGCCAGCGGCTGACGATCGAGGACTGGACGAAGCCGAAGCGGCGGAACGCCGCGCCGCCGATCGCGGGCAGCAGTTCGGACACCGCGCGCGAGCGGTTGGACCGTTCGGCCTCCGGCCTGGCCTTTATGGCCTTGGGAGGCTTGGCGGTTTTCGGGGGACTTCCGGCCGGGGGCGTGCCGGGATGCTTGCTCATGGCGTGTCCCATGCCATAGGCGGGCGGTGAA
This sequence comes from Sphingomonas sp. SORGH_AS_0438, assembly GCF_031453475.1. NCBI lineage: Bacteria > Pseudomonadati > Pseudomonadota > Alphaproteobacteria > Sphingomonadales > Sphingomonadaceae > Sphingomonas > Sphingomonas sp. SORGH_AS_0438. The sequence continues at coordinate 3,127,270 of NZ_JAVIZS010000001.1, read as the reverse complement.
CGCCAAGCGCTCTTCGATCGCCGACCGGTTGCTCGACTGGTATGATGCCCATGCCCGCGACCTGCCGTGGCGCGCGAAACCGGGCGAGACGCCCGACCCTTATCGCGTCTGGCTGTCGGAGGTGATGCTCCAGCAGACGACGGTCGCGGCGGTCGCCCCGCGCTTCCGCGAATGGACCGAGCGCTGGCCCAGCGTCGAGGCGCTGGCCGCCGCGCCGGACGAGGCGATCATGGCCGCCTGGGCGGGGCTCGGCTATTATGCCCGCGCCCGCAACTTGGTGAAGGCGGCGCGGGCGGTGGCGGCGGCGGGCGGGTTCCCGCGCACCGAGGCGGGGCTGCTCGGACTGCCGGGGCTGGGCGCCTATACGGCGGCGGCGGTGGCGTCGATCGCGTTCGGCGAACGGGCGGTGGTGGTCGACGCCAATGTCGAGCGGGTGGTGGCGCGGCTGTTCGCGATCGAAACGCCGCTGCCGGCGGCGCGGCCGGCGATCCGGGTGGCGACCGACCGGAGCACCCCGGACGCGCGCGCCGGCGACTTCGCGCAAGCGATGATGGACCTGGGCGCGACGCTCTGCACCGTGCGCAAGCCGCGCTGCCTGCTCTGCCCGTTGCGCGAATCCTGCGAGGCCTTTGCGGCGGGCGATCCCGCGCGCCTGCCGGTCAAGGCCGCGAAGAAGGCCAAGCCGCGCCGCCAGGGCACGATCTTCTGGCTGGAACGGCGGGAGGGCGCGCGCTCGGTCTGGCTGGTGCGGCGGCCCGACAGGGGCCTGCTCGGCGGGATGCGCGCGCTGCCGACCGGCCCTTGGACCGACCCGGCGCCCGCGCTGGCGGAGGCGCCCGCCGCGATCAACTGGCGGATGCTGGGGGGCAAGGTCGAACATGGCTTCACCCATTTCGACCTGACACTGGCGCTTGCGGTCGGACGCGGCGAGGCGCAGGGCGCAGGCGAATGGTGGCCGGTCGCCGACCTCGCCGCCGCCGGCCTGCCGACGCTGTTCGCCAAGGCGGCGCAGGCGGTCATGGCGGCGGAGGCCTTGGACGATGGGAGCATGACGTGACCAGGATGATCCGCCTGCTTCCCCTGTGGCTGACGCTCGCTGCGCCGGCGGTGGCACAGACCCCGCCGGTCACCCAGGACCCGGCCCGGCCGCTGCTCGCCGATACGCAGGCCCTGTTCGATTCCTATGTCCGCGAGGGTCGGATGCCGGGGATCGTCGGCGCGTTCGGGCGCGGCGACTCGGCCACCCTGTTCGTGACCGCGGGGCGGATCGCCGATACGTCCGCTGCGCCCGCCGCCGGTCCGGACACACTCTGGCGCATCTATTCGATGACCAAGCCGATCACCGGAATGGCGGTGATGAAGCTGGTCGAGGAGGGGCGGATCGGCCTCGACGATCCGGTGGCGAAGTACATCCCGGCCTTCGCGAAGATGCGCGTCCTGACCCATCCCGACACCAGCCTCGAGTCGGTGCCGGCCAGGCGGGCGATCACCATCCGCCACTTGCTGACCCATACATCGGGACTGGGCTATTCGATCAACGCGCATGGGCCGCTGCTGCGCGAATATGAGCGGCTGGGCCTGGTGCCGCTGGCGATCAACGCGACGGCCGAGGCCAAGATGCGCGCGACCCGCCCCGCGACGCTCGCCGAATTCGCCGACCGGGTCGCGACCGTGCCGCTGATCGCCGAGCCGGGCACGCGCTGGCGCTATTCGATCGGGTTCGACGTGCTGGGCCGGGTGATCGAGGTGGCGAGCGGGATGCCGTTCGACCGCTTCCTCCAGACCCGCTTCTTCACGCCGCTGAAGATGGACTCGACCGTCTTCACCGTGCCGGCCGGGGATGCCGGCCGGCTGGCGACCAATTACGCCGTGATCGGTGCGACGCTGGCACCGCTCGATCCCGGCCGGACCTCGGTGTTCCTGACGCCTCCCAGCTTCCCCTATGGCGGGGCCGGCCTCGTCTCCTCGGCGCGCGATTACGACCGCTTCCTCCACATGCTCCAGAATGGCGGCACGCTGGACGGCGTGCGGGTGATGAAGGCGGAGACGGTGCGGCTCGCCCTGTCCAACCTGCTGCCGGCGGGCGTCGTCTTCGGCGGCGCGGGCATGGTCGCCGGCGACAGGCCGGGCGCGGCCCAGGGCTTCGGCGCGGGCGGATCGGTGCGGTTGACCGACGAAGCCAGAGGGCCGCGCAAGGGCGCATTCGGCTGGGCCGGGGCGGCGGGATCGATCGGCTGGGTCGATCCGACCCGGGGAATCAGAGGAACGGTGATGGTCAATATCATGGGCGGCGACGTGCCGCTGGCGGAACAGGTCGGCGCGGCGTTGCTCCGCGATGCCAAGCGGTTGCACGGCGAATGATCGGCTTCACCGGCGGTCTGCTCGACCGCGCCGATCCGATCCGCCACGATCCGGCCCGCTTCGCGGCGGCGATGGCCGATCCGCGCGCGCGATTGCTGGTCCTGGACGATTACGCCCCCGCGATGGACGGCGGGCGGCTCGGCTGGACGACGCTGGGCGACCGGGCGGCGGAGCCGCTGGTGCTGCTCGGGCTGGACGAGGCGGGTGTGCCGCATTTCGCCGCGATCACCGGCCGGCCCGCGCGGGGCCGTTCGTTCGAGATGATCGCCGCGCTCCACGCGCTGGTGGCGGGCGAGGCGGCGACCTATGCGGCGGCGCGCTCGGTGCTCGACTGGCATGCGCGCCATGGCTTCTGCGCGGTCTGCGGCCATGCCACCGCACCGTTCCGCGCCGGCTGGGGACGGCATTGCCCGCATTGCGGGACGGAGCATTTCCCGCGCGTCGACCCGGTCGTCATCATGATCGCCGAGCATGACGGCCGCGCGCTGCTCGGCCGCCAGCCCGCCTTTCCGCCCGGCCGCTATTCGGCGCTGGCCGGCTTCCTGGAACCGGGCGAATCGATCGAGGAGGCGGTGGCGCGCGAAGTGGCGGAGGAGGCGGGCATCGCCGTCACCGATGTCCGCTATGTCGCCAGCCAGCCCTGGCCCTTCCCGTCATCGCTGATGATCGCCTGCATCGCCACCGCCACCAGCGACCGGCTGGCGATCGACACGACCGAGCTGGAGGACGCGATCTGGGTTCCCCGCGCGGTCGTGCGGGCGGTGCTGGCGGGCGCGCCCGGTCCGTTCGTGCCGCCGCCGCCCTATGCGATCGCGCATAGCCTGCTGACCCGCTGGGCGGCGGAATAGCCAATCGTTCCAGATGGGTAACAGGTACTTAACCTTTCCCCGGCATTAACGGCTCCAGCAACACGGGAGTCGGACATGACGAATTTCAAGCCATGGGCGATCGCCGCCATCGGTGCGGCGGCGATGATCGCGCCCGCGACGGCGCAGGCCGCCACCATCTTCACCGATCGCGCGCAGTTCGTCGGTCTGGCCGGCACGCCGGCCTACACCACCGATTTCTCCGGCGGCACCGCGCCGCTGATGATCTTCCAGGTGTCGGGCGAGAACGGCGAGAATGTCGATCAGATCGCACCGGTGACCGGTTTCGATGCCGGCACGATCGGCAGCGTCGATGGCTCCGCCTTCGTCCAAGTGCTGGCGGATATGGCGGTCACCACGGTCTTCAGCTTCACCTCGACCACCCAGGCACTCGGCTTCGACCTGCGTCCCTATTTCTTGGGCACGAACAACGATGCGGGCGAAACCGTCGGCTTCCTGACCGACACGGGCGAGATGGGCAGCTTCACGCTGAGCAGCCTGAACGAGGCCGGCTTCCTGGGCTTCAGCTTCGATACGCCGATCGAGGCACTGGGCTTCTACCGCCTCGACAATGGGGGCGGCGCGGATGCCAGCACCGCCTTCGGCATCGACAATGTCATCGGCTATGCCACCGCCGTGCCCGAGCCGTCGAGCTGGGCGATGATGCTGGTCGGCTTCGCGATGCTGGGCGCCTGCGCCCGCTATCGCCGCCGCCACGCCACCGTCGCCTTTGGCTGAACCGCATCCCCCGGCGCGCCGCCTGCCCGATCAGACGGGGGCGGCGTCCGGGCCGGCGCCATAATGGTGCCAGGTGAAGATCGCCAGCGCGCCGCGATGCGGCCGCCACGCCTCCGCCAGCGACCGGGTCAGCGCCTCGCTCGGCCGTGCGTCATGGCCCAGGATTCGGCCGATCTCGATCTGCACCGCCAGGTCGCCCGCCGGCCAGATATCCGGTCGCCCCTCCGCGAACAGCAGATAGACCTCGGCCGACCAGCGGCCGATCCCCTTTACCCGGACCAGCGCCGCGATTGCCGCCTCGTCATCCTGGGGCAGGTTGGCGAGATCGAGCCGGCCGCTCGTCACCTCATCCGCCAGGCTGCGCGCATAGCCGCTCTTCTGCCGCGACAGGCCGGCGGCGCGAAGGTCTTCGTCGCTGGCCGCCATCACCCGCGCCGGGTCGCCGGCATCGCCCAGCATTTCGTCCAGCCGCCGCCACACCGCATTGGCGGAGGCGACGCTGACCTGTTGCCCGACGATCGTGCGCAGCAGCGTCGCATAGCCGCGCTCGCGGATCCGCGGTTCCGGATAGCCGATGCGCGCCAGCGCCGCCGCGATCGCCGGCTCGACCGCGCCCAGCGCGTCCAGTCCGGTGCGAAGCTGCTCGGCGCTCAGCCCCATGACGCTTGATCGCTGGCGATGCGGACGCCATGACGGCGGCGAAGATCTGGAGACTGCATGATGCCCACGCTTATCGTCACGACGCGCGAAGGGGAAGAACGCGAACTGGTTGGCGAATCGGGCCTTTCGGTGATGGAGGTGATCCGCGACGGCGGCATCGACGAGCTGCTGGCGCTGTGCGGCGGCTGCTGTTCGTGCGCGACCTGCCACGTCCATGTCGACCCCGCTTTCACCGACCGCCTGCCCAAGATGAGCATGGACGAGGACGACCTGCTCGATTCGACCAGCGACCGCGACGCCACCTCGCGCCTGTCCTGCCAGATCCCCTTCACCGATGCGCTCGACGGCCTGCGCATCCGCATCGCGGCGGAGGACTGATTACCCCCGGCACGGCACGCTACAGCAGCGTGCCGTGCAGGATGACCAGCGCGATCGAGAAATAGATCACCAGCCCCGTGACATCGACCAGCGTCGCGACGAACGGCGCGGAGGCGCTGGCGGGGTCGAAGCCCAGCCGTTGCAGCGCGAAGGGCAGCATCGATCCGGCCAGCGAGCCGAAGGTGACGATGCCGATCAGCCCGGCTCCCACCGTCGCGGCGATCAGCGGCCAGTGCGGCCCGTAGTCATAGAATCCCAGCCCCTGCCACAGCGCGATCCGCGCCATGCCGACCAGCCCAAGGATCGCGCCCAGCACCAGCCCGGTCGGCAGTTCGCGGAACGCCACGCGCCACCAGTCGCGCAGGCGCACCTGATGCAGCGCCAGCGCGCGGATGATGAGCGAGGTCGCCTGGCTGCCGCTATTGCCGCCCGAGCTCATGATGAGGGGGATGAACAGGGTCAGCACGATCGCGCGTTCCAGCTCGCTTTCGAAATGCTGCATCGCGCTGGCGGTCAGCATCTCCGACAGGAACAGCGCGCACAGCCAGCCGGCGCGCTTGCGGATCATCGCGACGAAGCCGGTGTCGAGATAGGGGCGGCCGAGCGCGGCGACGCCGCCGAACCGCTCGCTATCCTCGGTCGCCTCGGCGACGATCACGTCGAGCACGTCGTCGACCGTGACGATGCCGAGCAGCCGGCGATGCGCGTCCACCACCGGCACCGCCAGCAGGTCGTGCCGCGCGATCTGGCGCGCCACGTCCTCGCGGTCCGCATCGGGCGCGATCGTCACCGGATCGGGCGGGGCGAGGTCGTGGACGATCGAATCGGGCTCGGCCGCGATCAGCCGGCGCAGCGACAGCGCGCCGGTCAGCCGGCCGGCGGGGTCGAGCAGGTAGAGCGCATAGATGGTCTCGCGGCTGCGCTCGACGGTGCGGATATGGTCCAGCGCCTGGGCGACGGTGATCCCCTCCGCCACGGCGACGAACTCGGTCGTCATCAGCCCGCCCGCGCTGTCGGTCGGCCAGGCCAGCAACCGGCGCAGCGACTGGCGGACCGGCGGCGGCAGCAGCGCCAGCACCGCCTCCGCATCGCCGGGCGGCAGGTCGGCGAGCAGGTCGGCGGCGCGATCCTCGGCCATGGCGGCGATCAGCGTCGCGCTCTCGGCGAAGGACAGGGCGGCGAGCGTGCGTGCCGCGCCATGATATTCGGGCTGTTCCAGCACCCGCACCGCATCGGCGGGGTCGAGCGTGCGCAGCATGGCGGCGGCGGCCTGCGGCGTCTCGCGGCTCAGATGCTCGGCGATATCGGCCGGATAGGGGGCCGGACCGTTCGCCGCCTGGAGAAAGGCAATGCCGGCCCGCGCGCCGGCGATGGGATCGTTCGTCATCGTCTCAACCTCGCCACCGCACGATCCGCAGGCGGGCGAGCCGGACGAAAGCTACCGGGCGACCACCGAGGAGCGTGCGGCTCTACTGGAACTGTCGCTGGACATGTTCTCGCTTCCGAAACGGAGTGACCGTCACTCCGAAGCCGGCCTCTGGTCCCCCGGGCCGGCTCTGTCAACCGGCGGGGCGGGATCGATCAATAGGCGCGGGCGACCGCGAACTCGACCGCCTCGATCATCGCATCCTTGGCGCGACCGTCGGCGAAGCCGGCGATCGAATCGATCGCGCGCTGGCCGTAATGGCGGGCGCGGGCCAGCGTGTCGTCGACCGCGCGCGTCTGGCGGATCAGGGTGACGGCATGGGCGAAGTCGGCATCGGTGTCGCGCCGCCCCTCGACCGCGTCCTTCCAGAACTTGCGGTCCTCGGCCGATCCGCGCGCATGCGCCAGGATGACGGGCAGCGTCATCTTGCCCTCGCGGAAATCGTCGCCGGCATCCTTGCCCATCGTGCCCGCATCCGAGACATAGTCGATCGCGTCGTCGACCAGCTGGAAGGCGATGCCGAGATTGCGGCCATAGGCGTCGAGCGCCATCTCCTCCGCCTCCGACCGTTCCGCCACCACCGCCGCGATGCGGCAGGCGGCGGCGAACAGCGCCGCGGTCTTGGCGCCGATGATGTCGAGATAGCGATCCTCGCCCAGGTCGACGCGCCGCGCGGCGGTCAGCTGGTTGACCTCGCCCTCCGCGATCACGGCGGAGGCGTTGGACAGGATCTTCAGCACCTTCAGGTTGCCGTCCTCGACCATCAGCTCGAACGAACGGCTGAACAGGAAGTCGCCGACCAGCACGCTGGCGGGATTGCCCCAGATGATGTTGGCGGTACGCCGGCCGCGGCGCAGGTCCGACCCGTCGACCACGTCGTCGTGCAGCAGCGTCGCGGTATGGATGAACTCCACCGAGGCGGCGAGGCGGTGGTGGCGGGTGCCGGTATAGCCGATCAGCTGCGCGCTCGCGAGCGTCAGCATCGGCCGCATCCGCTTGCCGCCGCCCGCGATCAGGTGGCCGGCCAGCTCCGGGATCAGCGGAATGTCGGACTGCATCCGGCCGACGATCACCGCGTTGACGGCGTCCATGTCGCTGGCGACGAGCTGCAGCATCGGCTCCAGCGAGGGGGCCGTGGTCTTGAGGCGGTGGACGGTCGCGGTCATCCCCGCCCAAGTGGCCGTCCGCGCGCACGAACGCAAGTTTTACCGTCACACGAAAAACATGGAATCCGGAGGTCACATATCGCAAAGGGCGGCGGAAGGAGCCCGAGCCATGAACCCAGCCCCGACCCCGTCCACCAGCGACGATGTGCTGAGCGGATATCGCCAGTCGATCGACAATATCGACGCGGCGCTGGTGTGCATGCTGGCGGAGCGGTTCCGCGTCACCCAGGCGGTCGGCGTCTACAAGGCGGAAAAGGGCCTGCCCCCCGCCGATCCGGCGCGCGAGGAACGGCAGATCGCCCGGCTCCGCCGCCTGGCCGAAGAAGCGCAGCTCGACCCGGAATTCTCCGAGAAGTTCCTGCGCTTCATCATCGACGAGGTGATCCGCCACCACGCCCGGATGCAGTCATGACCGGCTTCCTGCTGGCGATCGAGGGCGGCGACGGCGCGGGCAAGGCGACCACGGCGGCGGAGATCGTCGCGCTGGCGCGGGATGCCGGGCGCAGCGCCACCCTCCTGTCCTTTCCCCGCTATGCCGACACGATCGGCGGCCATGTGCTGGGCGACTATCTGGCCGGGCGGCTGCCCCATGCCGCCTCGCCGCGCGCGGCGGCGGTGCTGTACGCGCTCGACCGGTTCGAGTCGGCGGCGGCGATCGCCACGGCGGCGGCGGCGCACGACCTGGTGGTGTTCGACCGCTATATCGCCTCCAACATGGCCTATCAGGCGGCGCAGGTGCCGGCCGAGGAGGCGCCCGCGCTGATGGACTGGATCGCGCGGCTGGAGGTCGAGCAGTTCGGCCTGCCGCGCCCCGACCTGTCGATCTATCTCGACACGCCCGCCGATGTCGCGCGCGACCTGATCCGCCGCAAGCGCCAGCGCAGCTATACCGATGCGACCTTCGACGCCTATGAGGCGGACCAGGCGCTGCAACAGCGGGTGCGCGCCAATTATGCGGCGATGGTGGCGGGCGGCGATGCGCTGATCGGCCGCTGGGCGACGCTGCCGACGATGACGGACGGTGCGCTGCGCCCGCCCCGCGAGATCGCGGACGCGGCGCTGGCGCTGGCGGAGGGCTGACGCGTCAGCAGCCGGTGAACTGATGACGCCTTAGCAGACGTGGTGGTGGCGGACCGCGTCGCCGGATTCGACCTGCAGCGTCGCGTGGCCGATCCCGAACCGGTCGTGCAGCAGCTCGTGCACCCCGTCGAGGAACGCGTCGCCGGGATGGCCGGCCGGCATCACCAGATGCGCGGTCAGGATCGGCTCGGTGGTCGACATCGGCCAGATATGCAGGTCGTGCACCGCCGTCACGCCGTCGAGTTCGAGCAGCGCCGCCTGGACCCGGTCGTAATCAATGCCGCGCGGCACGGCGGCCAGCGACATCTCCACCGTCTCGCGCAACAGGCCCCAGGTCTGCCAGAAGATCAGCGCGGCGATGACGATGCTGACCAGCGGGTCGATCCAGCCGATCCCGGTCCACCAGATCACCACGCCCGCCACGACAACGCCGGCCGAGACCGCCGCGTCGGCCAGCATGTGCAGATAGGCGCCCCGGATATTGACGTCGCCATGCCGCCCGCCCGCGAACAGCCAGGCGGTGACCGCATTGACCACGATGCCGAGCCCCGCGACCGCCGACACGGTCAGGCCGGCAAGCGGCGGCGGCGCGTTGAACCGCTGCGCCGCCTCCAGCACGATCGCGCCCAGCGCGATCATCAGCAGCAGGGCGTTGGCCAGCGCCGCCAGGATCGTCGATCCCTTCAGCCCATAGGTGAAGCGCTTGGTGGGCCGTGTCCGCGCCAGCGTCGCCCCGCCCCAGGCGACGGCCAGCCCCAGCACGTCGGACAGGTTGTGCCCCGCATCGGCCAGCAGCGCGACCGATCCGGTCCACAGGCCCGCTGTCGCCTCGCCCACGACATAGAGGATGTTGATGGTGATGCCGATCGCGAAGGCGCGGTCGAAATTGGCGGGGGCGTGCGAATGGCCATGGCCATGGGCGTGCCCATGGCCGTGATCATGCCCGTGGTGATGATGGTGTCCGCTCACGCCCGTCTCTTATCGTGGAAAGCGGTGCGGCGAAACTGTCCGCTCCGTCATCCGGGCGTCATCATCACGGACCGAAACGCCGCCGCTCCGGGGAGCGGCGGCGTCGTTCCATGCGGAGGAGAGACGGATCAGGCGATCGCAGCCCGGGTCGTGCGGCGGCGATAGCGCGCCGACGCGCCGAGCATGGCGAAGCCGACCATCATCATCGCCCAGGTGGCGGGTTCCGGGACGGCGGCGATCGGCGTGTCGGAGAACTGCACCTCGCCCAGCGCATAGCGATAATCGCCACCCGCACCGTTCACGACCACGCGCGTGGCCTGGACACCGGAGAAATCGGCCTTGAAGCTCTGCATCGCGCCCAGGGTCGGAGGCGGGAAGCGGAAGAAGTGAACGAGGCTGGCACCATTGTAGAAGGACAGCTCGTAATAGTCATTGCCATCCGCGATCATGTTCACCGAACCCACATTGGTCAGACCGGCGAAGCTGAAGGTGAACTTGGTGTTGTATCCGTTTACGTAAGGACCGAACCGCGTCGATTGCGGTGCATCCCATTCGCTCCATACGGGCGGAAACACGCCGTCATTGGCAAGATTGTAATTGTTGATGGTGGGTCCATCAACGGTCAGGGTTGCCGGAATAACGGCGGCCATCGATGGTGCCGAGACAGCCAAGGTCGCTCCGGCAAATGCCAGTTTCACGAAGTTTTTCACTATGCCCCCATTGCGTTCGCGATGCTTCTGCATTCCGAAGTGGCGGATAGCTAATGTGTGATTAATCGTAAAATCCGGTATTATACTTAATCTCGATCAGTCATTGTTGGCGGTGTGCCTCACCATTGATTTTACACCTTTATAATATCCGAAATGGATGTTCGGGGCGGCATTGGCACCGGGACAGGGGAGCGCCCGGGGGCGCGTGTCGCGCCGCTTTGTGGCAAGGGACCGAAATGCCGCACATCTGCCAACTCGATTCCCGCCGTCGAAAGCGCGCCGCATGACCGCCCTGCCGATCGAGGCGGTGCTGCCCGACCTGCTCCAGGCCCTGCGCGACGGCCCCAACGCGGTGCTGGTCGCCCCGCCCGGCGCGGGCAAGACCACGGCGGTCGCGCCCGCCCTGCTCACCGAGCCATGGTGCACGGGCGAGATCCTGCTGCTGTCGCCGCGTCGCCTGGCGGCGCGGGCGGCGGCGGAACGGATGGCGGACTTGGCGGGCGAGCCGGTCGGGCAGCGTTTCGGCTATGCGACGCGGATGGACAGCCGCCGCTCCGCCGCGACGCGCGTGACGGTGGTGACGGAGGGGATCTTCGTCGCGCGTATCCAGGCCGATCCCGAACTGGCCGGCATCTCGGCGGTGCTGTTCGACGAGGTGCACGAACGCAATCTGGACGGCGATTTCGGCCTGGCGCTGGCGCTCGATGCGCAGGCGGGCCTGCGGCCGGACCTGCGCATCCTCGCCATGTCGGCGACGCTGGACGGCGCGCGCTTCGCCACGCTGCTGGCCGGCGCGCCGGTGATCGAGAGCGAGGGGCGCAGCCATCCGCTGACGCTGCGCCATCTCGGCCGCGACGCCAGCCGGCGGATCGAGGACATGGTGGCGAGCGCGATCCGCCAGGCCTTGCGCGACGAGGAGGGGGGCGTGCTCGCCTTCCTGCCCGGCGTCGCCGAGATCGAGCGGGTGGCGGAACGGCTGGAGGGACTGTCCGAGGGGGTGATGCTCCACCGACTGCACGGCAGCCTCGACCCCGCCGAACAGCGCGCCGCGATCCGGCCGTCGTCCACGCGCAAAGTCGTACTGGCGACCGGCATCGCGGAGACCAGCCTGACGCTCGACGGCATCCGCGTGGTGGTCGATTCGGGGCTGGCGCGCCGCCCCCGTTACGACCGGGCGGCGGGGATGACGCGGCTGGTGACCGAGCGCGCCAGCCAGGCGGCGGTGACGCAGCGCGCCGGCCGCGCCGCGCGCCAGGGGCCGGGCGTCGCCTATCGCCTGTGGGAGGAGGCGGCGACCGCCGGCCTGCCGCGCTTCGACCCGCCCGAGATCGTCGAGGCGGACCTGTCCGGGCTGGTGCTGGCCTGTGGCATCTGGGGCGTGCGCGATCCGCGCGACCTGTTGTGGCTCGACCCGCCACCCGCCGCCGCCGTCGAGGAAGCGCGCAACCGGCTGCTGGCGCTCGACGCGATCGATGCGGACGGGCGGCCGACCGCGCATGGCCGCCGCCTCGCCGCCATGCCGATGCCGCCGCGGTTGGCGCATATGCTGGTCGTCGCGGGCGGACATGGCCTGGGCTCCGTCGCGGCGGAGGTGGCGGTGCTGCTGTCCGAACGCGGGATCGGCGGACCCGATGCCGATCTGGAGGTGCGCCGCCGCCGCTGGCGCAGCGAGCGCGGCAGCAAGGCGGAGGCGGCGCGCAAGCTGGCGCAGCGCTGGGCGGCGATGGTCGGTGGTGGAAAGGGCGGTGACGCGCCGGGAGCGGAGGCGGCCTGCGTCGCGCTCGCCTTTCCCGACCGGGTGGCGCGGCGGCGCGACGCGACGGGCGAACTCTGGGCGTCGGTGGGGGGGCGCGGCTTCCGCCTCGATCCGACCAGCCCCCTGGCGCGCGCCGAATGGCTGGCGGTGGCGGAGACGCAGGGCGCGGCATCGAGCGCGCGCATCCTCGCCGCCGCCGCCGCCGATCTCGCCACGATCGAGACGCTGTTCGCCGACCGGATCGAGACGGTGCGGACCGTCCGCTTCGATCCCGACACCGGCGGCGTGCAGACGCTGCGGGAACGGCGGCTGGGGGCGCTGCGGCTGCAATCCGGCCCGGACAGCGGCGCGGACCCGCAGGCGATCGTCGCCGCGCTGGTCGAGGGGGTACGGACCCATGGCCTCGACCGGCTCCAATGGAGCGAGGGCGCCTTGCAGCTGCGCGATCGCGCCGCCTATGCCGGGCTGGACCTGTCGATGGGGTTGATCGAGCGGCTGGACGAATGGCTGCCGCCGCTGCTCGCCGGTCGCCGCCGGCTCGACCAGATCCTGCCGGGCGAGCTGACCGAGGCGATCCGGGGCGTGATCGGCTGGGACGAACTGCGCCGCATCGACCGGCTCGCGCCGCCGCATTTCACCAGTCCGGCGGGTTCGACTCACGCGATCGACTATGCCGCCGAGGGTGGCCCGCGCGTCGAGCTGCGGCCGCAGGCGTTGTTCGGGCTGGCGGTGCATCCGACGGTGGGCGAGGCGCGGGTGCCGCTGGTCCTGTCGCTCACCTCGCCCGCCGGCCGGCCGATCCAGACGACGCGCGACCTGCCGGGCTTCTGGGCGGGAAGCTGGGCCGATGTCGCGCGCGAGATGCGCGGCCGCTATCCGCGCCATCCCTGGCCCGACGAACCCGCCGCCGCCTCGGCGACGCTGCGCACCAAAAAGGCGGATGCAAGAGCCGCCGGTTCACGGTAGGAGGCGCATCATGGCAACCGCACGCATCTTCCAGCGCCCGAAGAACTCCATGCAGTCCGGCCGGGCCCGGACCGACCAGTGGCAGCTCGAATTCGAGCCGGCCGAGCCCAAGCAGCCCGATCCGCTGACCGGCTGGGCGGGCAGCGGCGACACGCGCGACCAGATCCGCCTGCTCTTCCCGACGCTGGAGGCCGCGATCGCGCATTGCGAGCGCGAGGGGCATGGGTACACGGTCGTGCCCGCACCGAAGAAGACGTTGAAGTTGCAGGCCTACGCCGACAATTTTCGCTGATCCCCTATTCCCCGGCGAAGGCCGGGGCCCAGTTGGGGGACGCTCGCGACGACGGACGGCGCTCCGTTACGACCACTTTCCCAACTGGACCCCGGCCTTCGCCGGGGAACGGCGTAGGACTCGCTCCTCCCGCTACAGCGCCGCCAGATCGAGCAGCAACAGGATCTTGGCGTCGATCCCCAGCCCCTCCGCGCGCTTCTCGCGCAGGAAACCCGGCACCGAGGCGAGCGGTACGCGGTGGACGGTGATGTCCTCCTCCGGCGATCCGCCGCCATCCCCGACCCGCACCAGCCCGGTGGCGCGCACCACGGTGAAGCTCTCCGACGTCATGCCGGGCGAGGAATAGAAGAGCCCCAGATCCTCGACCGTGTCGGCGCGATAGCCAGTTTCCTCCTCCAGCTCGCGCCGCGCCGCCTCGGCGGTCGATTCGCCGGCCGACTCGTCGCCGACCAGCCCGGCGGGCAGTTCCAGGCAGCGCTTGCCGACCGGGATGCGATATTGCTCGACCAGGATGATGTCCTCGCCGTCGAGCGCGACGATCACCGCCGCGCCGATTTCGCCCTTGCGCTCGGCATATTCCCAGCTGCCCTGCTGGCGGACGGTGAGGAACCGGCCCTCCCACTTCAACTCGCTCATAATTCGATCACCCGGTCCGGCAGTTCGTTGAGGTCATTGGCGTCGCGGGGGAAATGCTCGGCCAGCACCGCGCCGATCCGCTCGATCGCCGCCGCCATGCCGTCGCCGGGGCGGTCGTCCTTCACCGCCGCGATCAGCACGGCCATCGCCTCGCCCCACACCTCCGGCGCGACGCGGCTGTGGATGGGCGCGTCGGCGACCAGTTCGGCACGATGTTCGGCCAGCGACAGATAGAGCAGCACGCCGGTCGCCCCCCGCGTGCGCGATTCGACCGCCGTGCGGAACAGCAACAGCGCCCGTCGCCGCACCCGTCGCGCCTTGGTGGCATGGGGCGTGAGGGCGAGCCGCAGGGGCGCGGCGGCCAGCAGCAGCCGCACGATCAGAAAGGCGATGGTCGTCGCGATCAGTCCGATCAGGAACAGCGAGGCGGCGGGCGGCGGTCCGTCCCACGGGCTGGCGATCAGGCCATGCATCGCCTCCGCCGCACCTGGGATCGCGGCGAGCAGGGCGAGCACCAGCAGTATCGCCAGTACCGCCCAATGCAGGGCCACGTCATGATAGGCATCGGACTGGGCCGCGACGATCGGCACGATCTCGCCATTGGTCCGCGCCTCCGCCGCCGTCACCGCCGCCGCGACCTTGGCGCGGTCCGCCTCGTTCAGTCGCATCACCAATCCCCCGAAGCGCCGCCGCCGCCGAAATCGCCACCGCCGCCGCCGGTAAAACCGCCGCCGCCCCAACTGCCATCGGGGCCGCCGCCGCCATCACCGCCCCCGCCGCCGAAGCCGGAGCCGCCGCCCCAACCGCCGCCGCGCGAGCGGCCGATCTCGTTGGCGATGCCCCACAGGACGATGGGCAGGGTGGAGCCGGAACCGCCCGACCGATCGTCCCACGGGCCCTGGCGGTAGCGCTGTCCGCGCCCGCCGCGCCGGAAGATCATCGGCAGGACGACGAAGGCCAGGATGATGAGCCAGAAGATCAACGCCACTGGCACGCCGCCGCTGCCTTGCGGACGGCGGCGATGCTCGCGATCGAACTGGGCGATGGCGGCGTCGGTCTTGGCCTTGGCTTCCTCGGGACTGGCGCGCAGCTGGGCGACGATCTGGTCGGTGCCTGCTGCAATCGCCTGCGGCACCTTGCCGTCGCGGATCAGCGGCAGCATCGTCTGGTAGACGATGACGCTGGACAGGGCGTCGGTCAGGATCGGCTCCAGCCCGCGCCCCACCTCGATCCGCGGGCCGCGCTGGCCGGCGGGATTGCCCGGCGCGAGCAGCAGGATCGCGCCGTTATTGGCGCCCTCCAGCCCGACGCCCCAGGCCCGACCGAGCCGATAGCCATAGTCGGGCAGGGGATAGCCCTGCGTGTCGGGTACCGTCACCACGACCAGCTGCCGCTTGGTATCGCGTTGCAGCCCCTCCAGCTTCTGCGTCAGCGCCGCCCGCTCGGCCGGCGACAGGACATTCGCTTGGTCAACGACCAGCCCCGTGAATTTCGGGAAGGTCTGTGCCACCGCGACCTGCGCGGTGAGCAGCAGGAGCAGCGCCGCCAGCCAGCGGATCATGCCGGTCAGCTCGCATTCCCGAAATTGACCGTCGGCGCGGTGTCGGCGTTCTGCGAAGTCGCGGTGAACGGCACGATCGGCTTGGCGCCGTAGAAGATGCGCGCGCCGACCGCGTCGGGGAAGGTGCGGATGCGGGTGTTATAGTCCTGCACCGCCTTGTTGTAATCCTGGCGGGCGATGGTGATGCGGTTCTCCGTCCCCTCCAGCTGGCTCATCAGCGTGGTGTAGTTGCCCTGGCTCTTCAGCTCGGGATAGGCCTCCTGCAGGCGTTGCAGGTTGAGCGTCACCGCGCTCTGCGCCCGCTCGAAATTGGCCAGCTTGGCGGGATCGGTCAGGTCGTCGCCGCTCAGCTGCACCTGGTTGGCGGCGGCGCGGGCGCGCGTCACCTCGGTCAGGATGTCCTTTTCCTGCGCGCCGGCGGCCTTCACCGTCGACACCAGGTTGGGGATCAGGTCGGCGCGGCGCTGATACTGGTTCTGCACGTCCGCCCAACGCGCCTTGGCATTTTCCTCGGCGGTCGGGATGCTGTTGATTCCGCAACCCGACAGGGTAGCGACCACCATCAGGGCCGGTACGACCGGCATGAAACGACGCGACATGAAGCCTCCTCAATCTGTCCTAGCCATATAGGACACCCGTATCGCTTGGCGAAGAGGGTTTCGGCGATTACGCTCCAGATTGGGATTTGCTGCAAGGGGAAGAAAGATGCTCAAGGAATTCAAGACGTTCATTGCGCGCGGCAATGTGCTCGACCTCGCCGTGGCGGTCATCATCGGCGCGGCCTTCGGCCGGATCGTGACCTCGCTGACCGAGGATGTGCTGATGCCGGTGATCGGCAAGGTCTTTGGCGGCCTCGACTTCTCCAGCTATTTCCTGACCATGGGGCCGGTGCCGGCCGCGCTCGCCGGATCGACCGACTATGCCGCGCTGAAGAAGGCGGGCGTGCCGCTGCTCGGCTATGGCGAATTCATCACCCAGGCGGTCAATTTTGTGATCGTCGCCTTCATCATCTTCCTGATCGTGCGTTCGGTGAACAAGCTGATGCCCAAGCCCGAGGTCGCGACCCCCGTCGAGCCGGCCGACGTCACGCTGCTGCGCGAGATCCGCGACGAGCTGAAGGGCCGGCCGCGCGTCTGAGTCGGGGCGTCAGGGCCGTTCGATCAGATAGTTGAGCCGCGCCGCCGCGATCGGGCGGGCGCGGTCCTCCTGCCAGGCGACGGCCTCGACATTGGCGATGCGGGTGCCGAGCCGCGTGACCGTGCCGATCCCGCGCGTCGGCCGCTCGCGCCCGCCGCGCATATAGTCGACCGTCACCGTGATCGGCTTGATCCGGCCGCCGCCCTCCGCCTGCAGGGCCTGGTCGAGCGCGGCGATCGCCGCCATCTCCAACAGGCCGGCGATCGCACCGCCATGGACGAAGCCGGGCCGGCCCAGCACCGGCTCGCCGAACGGCAGCAGCAGCACCGGCGCGCCGTCCGCCTGCTCCTCGACGGTCATGCCGAGCAGGTCCGCATAGGGTGGCAGGATCATGCCGTCGCCCCCTTCGCCGGCGCGTCCATCAGCATGAAGGTGCCGGCGACATGCGCGATCGGATCGTCCGGATCGGTATGATAGGCGATGCCGCGCACGAAGGCGACCGAGCGCGCCAGCCGATAGCATTCGCCGCGCCCGATCACCGTCTCGCCCGGCGTGGCGGGGCGCAGATAGTCGACGCGCAGGTCCAGCGTGGCATGGGGCGCGAAGACGCCGCGCCGGGTCCACACCGCCATGCTGGTCGCCATGTCCATCAGCGTGACGATCGGGCCGGACGCCAGGATGCCGGTGGCGGGGTCGCCGACCTGATCGGCGGCATAGGGCAGCGCCAGCTCCACCCACCGATCCGCCTTGGCATGATAGTGGATGCCCAGTCGGCCGCCATGGCCATAATGGTCCAGCCGGGTGAAGCGGGCGGGGTCGAACGCGGTCATGACGCTTTGGTAAGCGGCTCGGGCGGTCACGCGCAAGCACCGCCGGCGGCCCCCTCGACACCGGCGGGTCGCCGCGTCACACTTGGGGGATAACAGGAGAGGACAAGGCCATGACCGATCGGGTCGCACTGACCATCGCGGACGGGATCGCGCATGTCCGGCTGACGCGGGGCGACAAGCTCAACGCGCTCGACCCGGCGATGTTCGAGGCGATGGCGGCGGTGATCGCGCGACTGGCGGAGGCGACCGACGTGCGCTGTGTCCTGCTGTCGGGCGAGGGGCGCGGCTTTTGCGCGGGGCTCGACATGGCGGCGATGGCGGGCATGGCCGGCATGGCGACCGGCGGCACCGGCGGATTGCTGACCACCGAGCGGACGCACGGCCTGGCCAATCTGGCGCAGCAGGTCGCCTGGGGCTGGCGGACGCTGCCGCAGCCCGTGGTCGCGGCGCTGCATGGCGCGGTGCTGGGCGGCGGGTTGCAGGTCGCCAGCGGTGCGGACATCCGGCTGGTTGCGGCGGACGCGCGGCTGTCGGTGCGCGAGCTGCATTGGGGCATCGTGCCGGACATGGCCGGCTTCGCGCTGTGGCGGGGCACGGTGCGCGACGATGTGCTGCGCGAATGCACCTATACCGCGCGCGAGTTCGACGGGGCGGAAGCGGTGGCGATGGGCTTCGCGACCCGCATCGCCGCCGATCCGCTGGCCGAGGCGCAGGCGCTGTGCCAGGCCATTGCCGGCCGCAACCCGGACGCGATCCGCGCCGCCAAGCGGCTGTTCGCGGTCGCGGCGGATGGCGATCCGGCCGCGATCCTCCGGGCGGAAAGCGACGAACAGGTGCGGCTGCTCGGCTCCGCCAACCAGCGCGAGCAGGTGATGGCGAATATGGAGAAGCGCGCGGCGCGGTTCCGCGACGGTTGATCCCCGTCCGGTTCCCCGGCGGAAGCGAAACCCTTACAAAAGTCGCTTCCGTGCTCCTGCGAAGGCAGGAGCCCAGGGGTTTTTCGCCGCCATACGACGTTGTTCTTCCTCGCCCTGGGCTCCTGCGTCCGCAGAAGCACAAGCCTCGACGCGCTGTCTTGCCGGACTTCCGCAGAGGTTTCGCGACGGCCGATGCCAGTTGGGGGGGGCTTGGGTAACGGAGCGTGAACCTCGCCAATCAGCGTCCCCCAACTGGGCCCCGGCCTCCGCCGGGGAACCGGAGTTGGTGAAGAGGGCGACCGCCCCTTACTTCGCCGTGGTCGGGCCCTTGTACAGTCGCCCGAAATAGTCGCCGCGATTCCACAGCGGCCGCTCCGCGCCATCGGCGATTTCGCGTGCGATGCGATAGTTGACGTCGACGAAGCGGACGCCCTGGTCCCACAGGATCGGCTGGGTCAGGTCGTCGGACGGCTTGTGATAGTTGGTCGACATGAAATGCTCGACCGCCGCCTTGCCCGGTCCCTTCTGCCCCGGCCACAGGAAGACCGAGGGGATGCCCTTCTGCACGAAGCGGAAATGGTCGGAGCGGACGAAGATGCCCTGTTCCGGCATCGGATCGGGCGACAGGTCGACACCCGCGCTGTTCACCGCGCGGCGCACGATCGGCCCCAGCGTCGACCGGTCGGCACCGTACACGATCATGTCCTCGAACGGATAGAGCAGGATCGGCATGTCGAGATTGACGTCGGCGACGATGTGGTCGAGCGGCACGGTCGGGTGGTTGGTGAAATAGTCGGAGCCGACCAGCCCCTTCTCCTCGCCGGTCACCGCCAGGAACATCAGCGTACGCTTGGGCGCGGTGCCGTCCGTCTTGAAGCGGCGCGCCTCCTCGATCAGGCTGGCGATGCCGATCGCATTGTCGAGCGCGCCGTTGTTGATCGCATCGCCGTTCACCGGCGTGCCGACGCCGATATGGTCGAGATGCGCGGACAGCACCACCACCTGGTCCTTCAGTGCCGGATCGCTGCCGGGGATCAGGCCGACGACATTGCTGCTGTCGACGGGCGTGATGCCGGTCTTCGTCGCCACCGCCAGCGTGCCGGGCAGCGCGACCGGCCGGTAACGGGGGGTCGTCTTCGCGGCCTGGGCGACGATCTTGCTCCAGGGGGTGCGCGCGCCGGCGAACAGCTTGGCCGCGCCGGCCGGGCTCAGCGTGCCGAGCATCGCGATCGACTCGCCATTGCCGGTGCCGTCGGGCCGGGCCCAGGTCATGCGCGGCCGGTCGTAGGTCTCGGCCATCCTGGCCATCGCCTCGGGCGTCATCGTCGCGCTGCCGAGCAGGATCGCACCGACCGCGCCATGCGCGGCGGCGGTGCGCAGCTTGGTCTGGGGCGAGCCGAAAAAGGCGCGTTCCTCGCCGTCGAAGCGCGCGGGCGCGCCGCCGAAGAACAGCACGATCTTGCCGCGCACGTCGACGCCGTTGAAATCGTCATGGCCATATTGCGGCGCATCGATGCCATGGCCGACGAACACGACCGACGCGGACAGGCTGGCTTCCCGGTGCGTGGCGTCGGGGGCGGGGATGTAGTCCTGGCCGAACACCAGCGGCTGCGCCGCGCCCTTGGCGGGGGTCAGCACGAAGCGGCCCTGGCCATCCGCCTTGTAGCGGACCAGCGGCACGCGTTGCAGATAGCCGCCCTGATCGCCGCCGGGGCGCAGGCCGGCCGCATAGAATTGCGCGGCGACATATTGCGCGGCGATGTCGAATTCCGGGCTGCCCGCCTCGCGCCCCTTCATCGCGTCGGAGGCGAGGAACAGGACATGCGCCTTCATCGCCGCCTGGTCGGCGGGCAGCGGCGCGGCGAGCCGGGCGTTGAGCGCGGCCGGATCGGGCTTGGCCGGGGCGGTCGTGCCCCCCTGTTGCTGGGTGCCGGCGGCGGCCGGCGCGGGCGCGGCCTGGGTCGCGCTGGGCGGCACGGTCTGCGCCATGGCGCTGGTGGAAAGGGCCATGGCCACGAGCGCGGCCGGAAAAGCGTGCATCCTCAATCCTTAACTGGTCTCATGCGTGACTATCACAGCGATCCGGCGTCGCAAGCGCGACGCAAGGCGATGGAACCATTGCGCGCGCCGACTATAACTAGCGACATGGACATGCCCAACAGCCTCGCCGCACCCCAGACGATCCACCGTGGCGACTATCGCCCGCCGGCCTGGATGGTGCCCGAGACTCGGCTCGACTTCGACCTCGATCCCGCCGCGACGCGCGTCCACGCCACGCTGACCGTGACGCGGAACGCTGCGGACGCCGGCCCGCTGCGGCTCGACGGCGCGGGGCAGCGCGTGCTGGCGGTGCGCGTCGATGGCGTGGCGGTCGAGGACTGGGCGCTGGAGGGCGAGACACTGGTCGTGCCGCTGACGGGCGACGCGCATGTCGTCGAGACCGAGGTGGAGATCGCGCCCGACCGCAACACGCAGTTGATGGGCCTTTATGCCAGCGGCGGCATCCTCTGCACGCAATGCGAGGCGGAGGGGTTCCGCCGCATCACCTATTTCCCCGACCGCCCCGACGTGCTCAGCCGCTATTCAGTGCGAATGACGGCGGACAAGGCGCGCTATCCGGTGCTGCTGTCGAACGGCGATCCGGTGGCGAGCGGCGACCTGGACGATGGCCGCCACTGGGCCGAATGGAACGATCCCTTTCCCAAGCCCAGCTATCTGTTCGCGCTGGTCGCGGGCGATCTGGCGGTCAATCGCGGGTCGTTCACCACCCAGTCGGGCCGCGAGGTGGAACTCGGCATCTGGGTGCGTGCCGCCGACCTGCCGCGCACCGACCATGCGCTCCACGCGCTGAAGCTGTCGATGGCCTGGGACGAGCGGATCTATGGCCGCGAATATGACCTCGACGTGTTCAACATCGTCGCGGTCGACGATTTCAACTTCGGCGCGATGGAGAATAAGGGGCTGAACATCTTCAACAGCCGCTACATCCTCGCCGATCCCGACACCGCCACCGATTACGACTATGACGCGATCGCGGCGGTGGTGGCGCATGAATATTTCCACAACTGGTCGGGCAACCGCATCACCTGCCGCGACTGGTTCCAGCTCTCCCTGAAGGAGGGCTTCACCGTCTATCGCGACCAGAATTTCTCCGCCGACCAGGGTTCGGCGGCGGTCAAGCGGATCGAGGATGTGCGTGGCCTGCGCGCCAGCCAGTTCCCCGAGGATGCCGGCCCGCTCGCGCATCCGGTGCGGCCCGACGCCTATCAGGAGATCAGCAACTTTTACACGGCGACCATCTACAACAAGGGCGCCGAGCTGATCCGGATGATGGCGACCATATTGGGGCCGACCGACTTCCGCGCCGCCACCGACCTGTATTTCCGCGAGTTCGACGGCACCGCCGCGACCTGCGAGGATTTCGTGCGCTGCATGGAGCGGGCGAGCGGGCGCGACCTGTCGCGCTTCCGCCTGTGGTACAGCCAGGCCGGCACGCCGCGCATCTCCGCCAGCCTGTCGCACAGCGCCGGCGGCGGCCGCGCGACGCTGCGGCTGGCGCAGCATGTGCCCGCCACCCCGGGCCAGCCGATCAAGGAGCCGATGGTCCTGCCGCTCAAGCTCCGCCTGTTCGGCGCGGAGACGGGCAAGCCGCTGACCGAGGAGCGGCTGGTCCTGCTCGACGAGGCGGACGAGACACTGGTGTTCGAGGCGGTGACCGAGCGGCCGGTGCTGTCGATCAATCGTGGCTTCTCCGCCCCCGTGGTGGTGGAGAGCGACCGCAGCGCCGCCGATCTCGCCTTCCTGTCGGCCAAGGACGACGATCCCTTCGCCCGCTACGAGGCGATGCAGCAGCTGATGCTCGACACGCTGGTCGCGGCCACCGTCTCGGGCGAGGACCGGTTCAAGGCGGTGGTCGACGCGGTTGCCAACACGCTGGACGATCCCGAACTCGACCGCGCCTTCGTGGCGGAGGCGGTGCTGCTGCCGTCCGAGGCGTTCGTCGGCGACCAGCTGGCCGAGGTCGACCCGGAGGCGATCCATCAGGCGCGCGAGGCGCTGCGCCGGACCCTGGGCGAGGCGCTGCACGATCGCTGGGCGCATCTCCACACGGCGAACGAACAGGGCGGCTATGTCTATTCGCCCGAGGCCAAGGGCAGGCGGCGGCTGCGTAACGTCGCGCTCGGCTATCTGGCGGCGTCGGGCGCGGCGGAAATCGGCGCCTTGGCATGGCGGCAGTTCGAGGCGGCGGACAATATGACCGACCGGCAGGCGGCGCTCAACACGCTGGCCAATGGCGATTTCGCCGAGCGGCCGGCGGCGCTGGAGGCCTTTTACCGCCGCTATGCCGGCAACAGCCTGGTCATCGACAAATGGTTCCAGACCCAGGCGCTGTCGACCCGCGACGATGCGGCCGACGCGGTGGTGGCGCTGGCCCGGCATGCCGATTTCACCCTCGCCAATCCTAACCGCGCCCGCGCCCTGGTCGGCGCGTTCGGGGTCAACCAGCGCGCGTTCAACCGGGCGGACGGCGCGGGCTATCGCTTCCTGGCCGACCAGCTGCTCCAGCTCGACCGGCTCAACCCGCAGACCGCCGCCAAGCTGCTGCCGCCGCTCGGCCGCTGGCGGCGCTTCGATGCGTCGCGCGCCGCCCTCATGCGCGCCGAGCTGGAGCGGATCGTCGCGCAACCCGGCCTGTCCAGGGACCTGTTCGAGCAGGCGTCGAAGAGCCTGGCCGGATGAGCGGCCGGCGGCTGCTGGTCTTCGGCCTGGGCTATAGCGCCGGACGATTGGCGGCGCGGCTGGACGCCGAGGGATGGGTGGTGATGGGCACCACCCGCGATGGCCGCGACGGAAGCCTGCGCTTCGACGATGCGGCGGCGGTGCGGTCGGCGCTGGCGGCGGCGAGCCATGTGCTCGCCTCGATCCCGCCGGACGAGGCAGCGGGCGATCCGGTGCTGGCGCAATATGGCGACGGGCTGGCCGGCAAGTGGCTGGGCTATCTGTCCTCGACCGGCGTCTATGGCGATGCGGAGGGCGGCTGGGTGGACGAGACCGCGCCGACCGGCACCGGGCGGCGCTCGGCGCGCGCGGCGGCGGACTCGGCGTGGCTGGAGCGGGGCGCGCATGTGTTCCGCCTGCCCGGCATCTACGGCCCCGGCCGCTCGCCGCTCGACCGGGTGCGGGCGGGCACGGCGCATCGAACCGATGCCGACAATCTGTTCAGCCGCATCCATGTCGACGACATCGTGTCGGGCGTGATCGCGGGCTTTGATGCGCCGCCGGGGGCCTATAACCTGACCGACGACCTTCCCGTCTCGCCCAATGCCGTCACCGAATATGCCGCCGCCCTGCTGGGGATGCCGGTGCCGCCGGTGCGGCCGGTCGAGGCGCTGCCGCGCATGGCGCGCGGCTTCTATGCGGAGCGGCGGCTGGTGGCGAACGGCAAGGCCAAGCGCGTGCTCGGCTGGACGCCCGCCTATCCCGATTACCGCGCCGGCCTGCGCGCGGTCAGCGCGACGACCAGCCCGGCCCCCGCCAGCGCCGCGCCGCCGGCGGCGAGCGGCGACCAGCGGTAATTCTCGAACAGGGTCGACAACAGCATCGCGATCACCGGTACGATGACGCTGCTATAGGCCGCCTTGGCCGGCCCGATCACGCGCAGCACGCCATAATAGAGCGGGAAGGCGAGCGCCGAGGCGAAGAGCGCCAGATAGAGGATGCCGAGCAGATAGCCGATCCGCATCTCCACCACCGGCGGCCCGACCGTGAGGAACGCAAACACCGCGTCCAGCCCCGCGCCGATCAGCATCGCCATGGCCAGCGTCGGCAGCATCGGATAGCGTTTCGCGGTCCGCGTCGCCTGGAGGACATTGGCGCAGGAGGCGGACAGGATGGCGAGCAGCGTCCAGCCGATGCCGGTCAGCGCGGTGGCGGGACCGTGCGGGTCGCTGCGCACCTCGTGCACGAACAGCAGGGCCACGCCCGCCATCGCGATCCCCGACCCGACCAGCAATTGCCGCCCCAGCCTCTGGCCCAGGAAGAGGCGGGCGAGCAGGGCGTTGGGCACCAGCAGCAGCGCGAACACCACCGCCACCAGCCCGGAGGTGATGAACGCCTCCGCCCGGTAGACGAAGTTGAAGTTGAGGACGAATTGCAGCGTGCCGACCGCCACGGCGAACAGCCAGCCCGCCGCGTCCAGCCGCACCCGCTCCCCCTTGGCGCGCGCGAAGGCGAGCATGGCAAGCCCGGCGAGCAGGAAGCGATAGGTCACCGACCAGCTTGCCGGCACCACGCTGATCTGGTCGCGGATCACCAGCCAGGTCGATCCCCAGATCAGCGTGACGATCGCGAAGGGGATCAGGATGCGCGCGCGCGTCGATTGCGGCCGCGCGATCATAGGGCGCGGATCGCCTCGGCGAGCTGCGCGACATGGCCCGCATCGCTGTCCCAGGCGGTGACCAGCCGGATCTCGCCGGCCGCCCAGTCGTAGAAGTCGAAGCCCTGGGCGCGCAGCGTCGCGGCCTCGGCGGGGGTGGCGCGCAGGAACACCTCGTTCGCCTCCACCGGATGGACCAGCCGCTCGCCCGCCGCCGCGCCGATCGTCGCGGCCCGCGCATTGGCGGCGCGGCCATTGGCGATCCACAGGTCATCCTCCAGCATCGCGTGGATCTGCGCGGCGAGATAGCGCCCCTTGGACATGAGCAGCCCGGCGCGCTTGCGGCGGCGCAGCGTCGCGTCGGCCAAAGTCGGGTCGAAGAAGACCAGCGCCTCCGCCGACATCGCGCCATTCTTGACGAAGCCGAAGGAGAGCGCCTCGACGCCCGCGCGCCACGTCACCTCGGCCGGGGTGCAGCCGGCGCTGGCCACGGCATTGGCGAAGCGCGCCCCGTCCATATGCAGGCGCCAGCCGCGCGCGCGGCACAGCGCGCCGATCGCCGCGACCTCGTCCGGCTGGTAGACCAGGCCATATTCGGTGGCGTTGGTGATCGACACCGCTTGGGGCTGGACGCGGTGGACGTCGTTGGCGATGCTGTCGGCCAGCGTCGCGATCGTCTCCGGCGTCAGCTTCGCGCCGTCGCCTTCGGCCAGCATCAGCTTGGCGCCGTGCGTGTAGAATTCGGGCGCGCCGCCCTCGTCATTCTGGATATGCGCGTCGCGGTGACAGATCACCCCGGCATAGGGCGGGCACAGCGCCGCCAGCGCCAGGCAATTGGCGGCGGTGCCGGTGGGCACCCACAGCACGCGCACCGGCGTCTCGAACAGGTCCGACAGCCGCGCATCCAGCGCCTGCGACCAGCGATCGCCGTCATAGGCAGTGTCGAGCGTGTTCGCCGCCGCCATCGCGGCCATCACGGCGGGGTGAACGGGGGCGGCGTTGTCGGAGAAGAAGCGCATGGCCGGTGCTCTGGGTCAGGCACGGGGTTTCCGTCAACGATTCTGTCGTGCCCCCAAGACTTTGACGCCAAGCCATATAAAGCATATACGAATCATATGTTCTGCAAGGACCGCCCGACATGGGAATCGTGAAGATCGACGATGCGCTGCACGAGGAGGCGCGGCGTGCGAGCACCGTGATGTGCCGCTCGATCAACGCGCAGGCCGAATTCTGGATGAAGATCGGGATGCTGGCGGAGGCGAACCCGACCCGCTCGTTTAACGAGATCGTCCAAGCCGAATATGCCGCCGCGAACGTCCATCCGGTGGCGGTGGCGGCCTGACATGGTGAAGACCCCCGACGAACTGGACCTGATGCGGCAGTCCGGCCGGCTGCTCGCCTCGGTGTTCGAGATGCTGGACGACCGGTCGCTCGCCGGCCTGTCGACCTTGCAGGTCAACGACATGGTCGATCGCTTCATCACGCACGACCTGGCCGCGCGGCCGGCAAGCAAGGGGCAATATGGCTTCGCCTATGTGCTGAACTGCTCGATCAACCAGGTCGTCTGCCACGGCGTGCCCGATGCGGAGGCGATCATCGCCGACGGCGACATCATCAACCTCGACATCACGCTGGAGAAGAACGGCTTCATCGCCGATTCCAGCAAGACCTATATGGTCGGCACCGTACCCCCGGCGACGCGCCGGCTGGTCCGCGTGGCGCAGGAGGCGATGTGGAAGGGGATCGGCGCGGTCCGGCCCGGCGCGCATCTGGGCGATATCGGCGCGGCGATCGAGCGCCATGCCAAGGCGCATGGCTATTCGGTGGTGCGCGAATATTGCGGCCACGGCATCGGCCGCGAGATGCACGAAGCGCCGCAGGTGCTGAACTTCGGCCGGCCGGGCAGCGGCCCGCGCCTGGTCGAGGGGATGGTCTTCACGGTCGAGCCGATGATCAACCAGGGCACGCGCCGCGTCGTCACCGAGGAGGACGGCTGGACGGTGGTGACCCAGGACGGCAAGCTCTCCGCCCAGTTCGAGCATACGGTGGCGGTGGTGCGCGGCGGCGTCGAAGTGCTGACCCTCCGCCGCGACGAGGCGGCACCGCGCCTGCGGGCGGCTTGATTATCGGTTCACGCGACGGCGCGGAGGCGCAGCGAGATGTCAGCTGTCCATCCTGCCGCCGGGGGGAAAGAGGGACGGCGCCGTCGCGCCCGTCACCTCTTCGCGCCCTGGCGTGACATCCGGTCAGGCGGTGGCGAAGATCTTGGTGCCCATGACGCCGACGATGATCAGCGCGATGAAGCCGACCTGCACCGGATTGATCTTCTCGCCGAACAGGATGACCCCGAACAGCGTCACGCCCACCGCGCCCAGACCCGTCCACACCGCATAGGCGGTGCCCGCCGGCAGCCCGCGCATCGCCAGCGCCAGCAGCCCCATATTGAGGAAACTCAAGGTGATCGGCACCGCCGAGGCGGCCCAGGTCGCTTGCGTCGCCGCCCATTTCAGGCTCAGCGCCCAGATGATTTCCGTCACCACGGCAATGCCGAGGATGAGCCACGCCATGCGGCACTCCTGTTCGTCACGGGCTCGGAAAGGAAGCGCGGCGGCCGGAAACCCGAAAGAGGCGCACGCGATGGCGGTCCAGATAGGAATGGGCGGCGGCGCTGTCCAGCGGTGGAAACGCAAGGTTCATCAAGCGCTTCCGCACCGTGTGGCCCCCGCCTTCGCCAGGGTGGCTGCCGGATCGGGCCATGTCCCGTTTTTTTCGGGGCGTGTCGGCTTTGTGGAGATGATGCTCCAGCGAGCGGTCGGCCCTTACTCTTCCTCATCCCCCGGCGGCGGCCCGTAGCGCTCGTCCGGGCCGCGACGATCCTCCTCGCGCGGCGGGCGCGGGCGGCGGGGGCCGACGGTGATCGAGCCGTCCTCGCCCCGGCGCATGTCCAGACCCATCCGCTCCGCCTGGTCCTGCAAGATCTCGGCATCGGGAATGTACTGGCCAATCGCATTATCGATATAGCCCTCGACCCCCTCCTCCACGGGGGCGACCGCCTCGACCGGCGCGGCGCGCGCGACGGGGGCGATGTCGAGCGCGGATTGCAGGAAGTCGCGCCAGATGCGCGCCGGCACGCCGCCGCCATGCAGGCCCGGATTGGGGCTGTTGTCGTCGTTGCCGACCCAGACGCCCACCACCAGGTCGCCCGCGAAGCCGATGAACCAGGCGTCGCGGCTGTCCTGCGACGTGCCCGTCTTGCCATAGGCGTCGACCGACAGCACCGCCTCGCGCCCCGTGCCGCGCAGCGAGGAGTTGAGCAGGCGCATCATCTCCTGCCGCACCTTTTCGGGGATGGCGCGGGTGCCGCCGGTGATCTGCTGATACCAGGGCTTGTCGTCGACCTTCTCGACGCCACGCGGCGTCACCGGATAGCGGCCATTGGCGATCGCGGCATAGGCGGCGGTCAGTTCGAGCAGCGAGACCTCGGCGGTGCCCAGGCCGATCGTCGCCTCGTTGGGAATGGGGGTGGTGATGCCCAGGTCGCGCGCCGCCTGGATCACCGACTTGACCCCGACCTCCTGCGTCAGCCGCGCGGCGGCGACGTTGGAGGAGCGGGCGAAGGCGCGGATCAGGCTGATCTGGCCCAGATAGCGGCCGTCATCATTCTTGGGCTTCCATCCGGCGATCTCGACCGGGCTGTCGTCGACCATCGAATCGGGCGTCATGCCGGCGCGCATCGCCGCCAGATAGACGAACAGCTTGAAGGTCGAGCCCGGCTGGCGCCGCGCCTGGACCGCCCGGTTGAACGGGCTCTTGCTGTAATCGCGCCCGCCGACCATCGCCACGACGCGCCCGTCCGGCCGCATCGCGACCAAAGCCGCCTGCGCCTGGCGCAGGCCCGCCGAGCGGATTGCGCGTTCGGCATAGCGTTGCAGGCGCGGGTCGAGCGTGGTCTTCACCGTCGTCTCGGTCGCGATCTCGCCCGCCTTGTCGCGCGCGGCGGGCAAGACCCAGTCGGCGAAATAGGTGCCGGTCGGGATCTGGCCCGGTGCGCTGGCCAGCACGCGCTGCGGCTGCACCCGGTCCGCCTCGCGCGGCGTGAGGAAGCCGGCATCCTCCATCGCGCGCACCACCACCATCTCGCGCGCGCGGGCGCCCTTCAGGTTGGAGGTGGGGGCGAGGCGCGACGGCGCCTTGACCAGCCCCGCCAGCATCGCCGCCTGGCCGACGTTCAGCCGGTCCGGCGACCGCCCGAAATAATGTTTCGCCGCCGCCGTCAGGCCATAGGTGTTGTCGCCGAAATAGACGTTGGACAGATAGCGCGACAGGATCTCGTCCTTCGACAGCCACGCCTCCAGCCAGAAGGCGATCAGCACTTCGCGGATCTTGCGCGCGGCGGTGCGGTCGGAATCGAGAAAGGCGTTCTTGGCGAGCTGCTGGGTGATCGTGCTGCCGCCCTGGCGCACGCCGCCCGAGCCGACATTGGCCCAGGCCGCGCGCAGGATGCCGCGCGGGTCGATGCCCCAATGCGAATAGAAGCGCCGATCCTCGATCGCCAGAAAGGCCTGGGTGACGTGCGGCGGCAGCTTGGCCGCGTCGACGGGGGCTCCGATGATCGCACCGCGCCGGGCGATCGGCGTGCCGTCCTCCGCGGTCAGCGTGATCGAGGGCGGCGTCGGGGGCTTGAGCGACTTGTTGAGCGGGGCGGTCAGCGCCAGCCATGCGATGGCGATGACCAGCAAGACGATCCCCGCCGCGATCCCGCGCACGATCCAGCGGCCCCAGCGGATGGTGCGGCGGCGCGGTTCGGGGTCGGGATCGCGGTGATAGGGCGCCCATTCCGGCTCGTCGCGGTCACGCGCGGGATCGAAGGGGCTGGTACGGTCGGCGGGCGCATCGGGCCAGAATCGCGGACGATCGGGGTCGTGATGGTCGGGACGCAACGGAGGATTCCAGGACACCAGGCTGTTCTATCCGACTATGACACCCGGCGCAATGTCGCCGGCGGTGCCGTTAGAATTCGTCCGGCCCCAGGCTGGGGTCCAGGTCGCGGGGCCGGACGAAGGACTCCAGCGTCGCGCCGCCGGTGCGGATCGTCGTCCAGTCGCCGTCCCAGCTCATCCGCGCGATCGTTGCGGTCGGATATTTCGCCTCCACCGCGTCGCGCGTCACGCTGCCGTCGTCGGGCACCAGCGACAGCACCAGATCCTCCAGGCCCGGATTATGGCCGACCATCAGCACCTGCTCATGGGCGTCGGAGAGTTCGTGGATGCAGTCCAGCAGGGTCGCCGCCGAGGCGAGGTAGAGCCGCCGGTCCCAGTCGATCGCCAGCGCTTCGCCATAGCCGTCGGCCACCCCGGCCAGAGTCTCCACCACGCGTTGCGCGGGCGAGGCGACGATCCGGTCGAAGCGATACTGGCGGTCGCGCAGGTGACGGCCCATCACCTGCGCGGCGCGATGCCCCTTGGGGTTGAGCGGCCGGTCGAAATCGCGTGCGACATGATCGTCCCATCCCGATTTGGCGTGGCGCAGCACCGTCAGCGTCTTCATGGCGTCTCCAGGGGGGCTGGAGCCTCATGCCCGATCCGGGCCTGTCTGGAAAGCCGCTCCGCGACCCGCGCCACCGCTTCGTCCAGCGTCACCCGGACGATCGCGACGCCCGGCGGAAAGGCGGTGAGCAGCCGCGACGGCATCGCCGCCGACAGCATCACGAACGCGCCGCGATCGTCGGCGCGGCGGATCAGCCGGCCGAACGCCTGGGCGAGGCGGGCGCGGACGATCCGGTCGTCATAGGCGGTGCCGCCGCCCGCCAGCTTGCGCGCGGCATGGAGCACGGTCGGCTTGGGCCAGGGCACCCCCTCCATCACCACCATGCGCAGCGAATCGCCCGGCACGTCGACGCCGTCGCGCAGGGCATCGGTGCCGAGCAGCGAGGCGGCGGGATCGTCGCGGAAGATATCGACCAGCGTGCCGGTGTCGATCGGGTCGACATGCTGGGCGTGGAGCGCCAGCCCCTCGCGCGCCAGCCGGTCGGCGATGCGGCCATGCACCGCGCGCAGCCGCCGGATCGCGGTGAACAGGCCCAGCGTGCCGCCGCCCGCCGCGACGATCAGCCGCGCATAGGCATTGGCCAGCGCCCCGGCATCGCCGCGCTTCACGTCGGTGACGATCAGCACCTCGGCTCGGTTGGGATAGTCGAACGGGCTGACCGCCTGGAACCGGGCGGGCGCGCGGGCGAGATGCGGCGCGCCGGTGCGCGCCTCCGCCACCGACCAGTCGCCGCCGCCGGTCAGCGTCGCCGAGGTGACGAGCGCGCCATGCGCCGGCTTCAGCACGATCTCCGCGAACGGCCGGGTCGGGTCGAGCCAGCGGCGGTGCAGGCCGATGTCATATTCGCGCCCCTCGGCCCGGTCGACCGCCATCCAGTCGATATAATCGGGGTTCGCCGGCCCGCCGATCCGCGCCAGCAGCGCCAGCCACGCCGCCACCGTCTCCGCCCGCCAGCCGATCGAGGCGATCGCCCCCTCGACCCGCGCGCGCGCCGCCGTGTCGAGCCAGTCGGGCGCCTCCGCCAGCACCGCCTCCAGCCGCCGGCCGAGCGCGGTCAGCGGCCGGACCAGCGAGTCGAGCGCGACCGCGGCGGGGGCGGCGGCCTCGATCAGCGCGGGCGTCGGCTCGGCCAGCTCGGTCTCCAGCCCATAGCCGGCATCGCCCGGCTGTTCGGCGCGCGCATAGGTCAGCCCGCGCACGGCGGCGAGCAGATGCTCGACCGGGCCGAAGGGCTGCCCCTCCGCCAGCCGGCCCAGCCAGCCATCGGCCGCCAGCCCCTGCGCGGCGTGGACCGCGTCCGCGATCGCCTGCGCACCGGCATCGTCATAGCTGGCGACGTCGGACAGCCGAGCTTGAAGCCCGCGCCGCCGGCCGCGCCCGCCCGCCTCCGGCCCCAGGATCCAGCGGCGCAGCTCGATCGTCTCCGACCCGGTCAGCGCGACGCCGAACATCGAATCGGCGGCGTCGAACAGGTGATGCCCCTCGTCGAAGACATAGCGGGTCGGCCGCGTCGCCACTTCGCGGCCGCGCGCGGCATTGACCATCACCAGCGCATGGTTGGCGATGACGATATCGGCCTGCGCGCTCGCCCGCGCGGCGCGCTCGATGAAGCATTTCCGGTAATGCGGGCAGCCGGCATAGACGCATTCGCCGCGCCGGTCGGTCAGCGCCGCCGGGCCGTTGCGCCGGAACAAAGTCGGCAGCCAGCCGGGCAGATCGCCGCCGACCATGTCGCCGTCCGCGCTATAGGCGGCCCAGCGCGCGACCAGATGCGCCAGTACCGCCGCGCGGCCGGCGAAGCCGCCCTGCAACGCATCCTCCAGGTTGAGCAGGCAGAGGTAATTCTCGCGACCCTTGCGCGTCACCACCCGCTCGCGGCGCAGCACCGGATCGGGATAGAGACGCGTCGTCTCCTGCGCGAGCTGGCGTTGCAGCGCCTTGGTGAAGGTGGAAATCCATACCGCGCCGCCCGCCCGTTCGGACCAGAGCGAGGCGGGGGCGAGATAGCCCAGGGTCTTGCCGATGCCGGTGCCGGCCTCCGCCAGCACCAGATTGGGCGCGTCGCGCATCACGCGCGGCTCGAACGCGGCGGTGGCGGCGGCGGCATAGGCGCGCTGGCCCGGCCGCTCCTCCGCGCCGCCGCCGGTCAGTTTCGCCAGCCGCTCCTCGGCCTCGCCCGGTTCCAGCGATATGGTGCGCGGGGCGGGGCGGGGGGCATCCTCCTCCCATTCGGGCAGGCGCGAGAAGAGCCAGCGTTCGTCGGTGCGCGGCTTGGCGAGGCGGGGGCCGATCACCGGCGCCCAGGGCCAGCGCAGCCGGGTCAGCGACTGGACGCCGGACCAGGCGCCTTCGCGCTCCGCCCAGTCGCCCTCCGGCACGGCGAGCAGCGCGGCGGTCGCCTCGCGCAGGAAGGCGGCGACATCCTCGTCCCGCTCGGGCGCGGACAGGTCGACCGAGCGGGCCAGCCCGGCCGGGGTCGGCACCGCGAACCGCGCCGGATGGAGAAAGGCATAGAGTTCGAGCAGGTCGAGCCCCGACAGCTCGGCATAGCCCAGCCTTTGCCCGATCAGCGGCGCGTTGAGCAGGATGACCGGCGTGTCCGCCACCACCCGGATCGCCTCGCCCCGCCCGACCGGGCGCGTGCCTTCGCCATCGGCGATCCAGATGCCGCCATGGCTGGCGTGGAGGGCGGGATAGGGGATCACATCGCCCATGTAGCGGAACGGACCGGCAACAAGAAGGGGGCGGGTTAGATCGCCATGGCCAGCCGCCACCCCGGCCTGCGCCGGGGTGGTGCGTGGGGGAATTACCCCTTGGGCCGCGCCGCCACGGCGTAGAGCGCGACCGCCGCCGCGTTCGACACGTTCAGGCTCTCGACCAGGCTGGAGATGGGCAGGCGGGCCAGCTCGTCGCAATGCGCCTCGGTATTCTGGCGCATCCCTTCGCCTTCCGCGCCCAGCACGATGCAGATGCGCTGCGGCCCCATCACCTCGGCCAGCGTCCCCTTGGCATGGCCGGTCAGGCCGATCCGCCAGAAACCCGCCTCGGCGATCTCGTCCAGCGCGCGGGCGAGATTGACGACGCGGACCCAGGGCACCGTCTCCAGCGCACCCGAGGCGGCGCGCGCCACCGTGCCCGATTCCGGCGGGGCGTGGCGATCCTGGGTCACGATGCCCAGCGCGTCGAAGGCGGCGGCCGAGCGCAGGATCGCGCCGACATTGTGCGGATCGGTCACCTGGTCCAGCACGACCAGCGGCCGCTGGCGCTCGGGCGGATCGTTCTGCGCCTGCTGGAGCAGGTCGCCCAGCCACATGTCCTCCAGCGGGTCGACCTCCGCCACCACGCCCTGGTGCGGGGCGTCGGCGGGGACCAGCCGGCCGAGATCGGCGACATCGGCATAGACCACCCGGGATCACCGGCGGCACGTCGAGCTGGGCGGCGGCCTCGCGCGTCAGCCACAGCTTGCGCACGATGCGCTCCGGATTGGCGAGCGCGGCGGTGACCGCGTGGCGGCCCCAGAAGCGCGGCCGGTTGCCCACGCCAGTGCTGGGGCGGTGGCCTTTACGTGCCATCAGCGAAATTCCTCATCTTCGGTTCGTCGTCGGGTGAACGCGGGCGCGCGTTCGGGATGGCGCCTCCGCTATGCGTCATGCCGCGCGGGTGCAAGCTTTCCGCCACGAAAGCACGCAAAGGCGTTGACAGCCGCGCCGCGCTTCGCCAAGAGGCCGCCTCGCTTCCGAGCGCCTCCCGTGGAAGGGTGGCCGAGTGGTTAAAGGCAGCAGACTGTAAATCTGCCCACGCAAGTGTACACTGGTTCGAATCCAGTCCCTTCCACCATTTCACGACCAGGCGAGTGCCGGTCGTCCCTCCCCCAAAGCACCGATCGATATGGAGCGCGGATGACGCGCTGTCCGTCCCTGCGCGACCCGATATCGCCGGACCTGGATCAGGTCGCGCGCCCCATGCCAATTCTGACGCCCGGACCGATTCGCTCTAGGTAACGATGATACCGGATGTTATACCGGTGTTCTGACCCATTTTCGCATCAATCGCGTTTAACGCGCTGATAAGAAATTCAGTTTAGTTTGGGTCGCTAGCGGGAGGCGCGAGGCCCGCTTGCCTCGGGCGCACTGCCGATCGGCAAAAAGTTCCATTGAAAATTACGCGTCAAACCGGGTCGATTGCGTCATGTGCATGTTGCGGTGCACAAAATGCATTCCGACTCCTAATCCTTTTCAAATAGTTAACGGCCCGTCCCGGTCGCGAATTGCAGCGGGGCTCCACCGCCGATCGACGGCGATTGACGATAGGGGTTATCATGCGCAATCTGTACACCATGGCTTTCGCGGCCGCTGGTTTGACGCTGGCGGCGTCGCCCGCCGCTGCGGTCACCTTCACTTCCACGCCCGGCAGCACCACCAGCTTCGCCGCGCCCGCCGGCACCGTGGTCGACTTCAACGGCAGCCTGCCCGCCGGCGTGACGCTGACCGGCAGCAACTTCGGCTATGCGACGGGGTCGTCGTCCAGCTCGGCGCAGCCCGCGTTCAGCGACGGCAGCCGTTACCTGGCCGTCTATGGCACCGGCACGGCGACGCTGGCGGCGGATGCGGCCTATCAGGCGATCAGCATCTTCATTGGCTCGATCGACAGCTACAACACGGTCAGCCTGCTCAGCACCACGGGTGCGGTGCTTGCCAGCTACACCGGTGCGGACCTCTCGGCCAACGCCAATGGCGGCCAGGGTTCGGCGGTCAGCAACCGTCGCATCACCTTCACCGCCTCGGCCGGTGAGACCTTCGGCGCCATCGTCTTGGGCAGCGGCGGCAACTCGCTCGAAGTCGACAATGTCGTCTTCTCGGTGCCCGAGCCGTCGACCTGGGCGCTCATGTTCCTGGGCTTCGGCATGATCGGCGCGACCGCGCGCTATCGCCGTGGCCGGGGCGGCGTCGTCACCGCCTGATATCCCCCGCCAGGGATGATCTGTCAGCCGCCGGTCCCCGTGACCGGCGGCTTTTTTCGTGTCCGATCCGCAGGATGACCGGAGTGTCACGGGTCGCACACATCGCCGCCACCTGGGCTGGCCTATCCGGGCATCCTCGCAAAGAGGAGTAGGATCATGACCAGCACTGCCATCCGTTCCGCCGCCACCGCGCTGATGCTCGCCGCGGGCGTGGCGCTCGCCGGGCCCGCCAGTGCGGCCGGATGCCTGAAGGGCGCGGCGGTCGGCGGCGTCGGCGGCCATTTCGTCGGCAAGGGCCATGCGGTGCTGGGTGCGGCGGCGGGCTGCGCCGTCGGCCATCACCGCGCCAAGGTCGCCGCGCGCAAGGCGGCCGCCGCGCCGAAGCGCTGAACTAGCTCCGATCGTCGCCCGGTCCCTCCTCGGGGCCGATGGCGACGATCATCGGGCTGGAGGCGGCGCCGTGGTTGCGATGGACGCGCACGCCCATCGTCACCGCGACGGTCGCCGGTGCATCGGCCACCGCGTCCCCCGGCGGCACGGTCGATGCCGGGCCGGGCAGTCCGGCGGCTCGATGGACGGTCACGCCGGTCGGCTCGGCCGCCATCACCACCGGCGCGGGCGACGATGTCGCCGCCAGCAGCGGCGTGGAAACCGGCTCCACGCCTGCATAGTCGCGGCGGAAGGACAGGGCGGACGCCAGGGCGCTGCGCCAGCCATAGAAGATATGCGCGCCGATCTGCCCGATCCGCGCCAGGCTGGGCGCCCACCAGGGATAGACGGCGTTGCTGTGATAATAGGTCGCCGCGCCGATCGGTGCATAGACCGCCCCCGCCAGCGCGGCCTCCGCCACCGCGCGCGCCCGCTGCCACGCCGCGCCGTCCACCGGCCGGCTGGTCGAGCCGTCGCAGGCGAAGCTGAACTGGCAGCCGATGCCCCGGCCATCGCGCCGCGCCCCGCCCTGATAGACGACGCCGCACACGCTCGCCGGAAAGGCGCGGTCGCGCACCCGGTTGAGCACCACCTGCGCCACCGCGCGCTGACCGTCGAGCGACTCCGACCGCGCCTCGTAATAGACGGCGGCGGTCAGGCAGGTGGCGGCGCGGGTCGCATCGTCCTGGCTGCGCGGCTGGGCGAGGAAGGCGGGCGCGGGGCGGAGCAGGGGCGGGGCCGGACGCAGCGGTGCGGTGGCGTCCCGACCATCGGCGCTGGCCGGAGACAAAGCGAGCGCCCGCAGCAGCGATGTGTCCTTCGCCGCAAGCATGGGCGTGCCGGCATGTTGGGATGCCGGCTGTCGCGAAC
The DNA here is from genome assembly GCF_031453475.1 of Sphingomonas sp. SORGH_AS_0438. Classification (NCBI taxonomy): domain Bacteria; kingdom Pseudomonadati; phylum Pseudomonadota; class Alphaproteobacteria; order Sphingomonadales; family Sphingomonadaceae; genus Sphingomonas; species Sphingomonas sp. SORGH_AS_0438. The sequence continues at coordinate 3,090,639 of NZ_JAVIZS010000001.1, read as the reverse complement.
AGGCCGCCAGGGCCAGCGTCATGACCCAGAGCAGTGGCACGCGAAGCGAGGCGGCGATCATGCCTCCTGCTAGGCGGGAAGGGTTGAAGCCCGGTTAACCGATCGGGTGACGGGAAAGGGCCGGTGGAGCGGGTAACGGGAATCGAACCCGTGTATTCAGCTTGGAAGGCTGCTGCACTACCATTGTGCTATACCCGCATACCGTTGAAACCATGTGGTTTCTCCGATTTTTTCACACCGTCATTCCAACGCCGTTCCGTTGGAATTCCAACGGAACGGCGTTGTCTTTACGCAGATGGGCTGGGTGGCGCAAGGCTGATCAACGCAATCTTCATGCCGCATCAATCAGCTGCGATTGCCAGCTCTCAGATTTTTGATGAAGAGGCTAAGATGCTGATAGAACGATAGCATTTTTACATAAAGAACTTACGCAATAGGAATAAATTTGATTTATTCTTAACATGTAAGCTAAGCATTTTTGCCATGTGAGCGCCATTTTCAAATTGGGTACTCTAATGGCCCAAAGCCAGTACCTGCGGAGAAGCTTAGTGCCAGCACAGAAGGTTTTATCCTTTCTCTTGCCTTTTTTGTATGGTCGTAAAATTCGACTTTCGACGCCAACAAGTCAGAAAAAAATGAGTGATCTTTTATGAAATCACTGCTCTGTGGCTTGGGCCACCAGCCTTTGCATGTTGCTTCGTAAGCTATTAGCCACATTTCGGATTTCAAACCACTCTCATTGGCGAAACTTTGCCAGAAAGAAACGTCTAAAGGGCCATCGATCAAACTGCTCCGTAGAAGATCTAGTGTCAGCAGGCCGACCGTTGAGCTTCTCAGTGTTAGCACATTTGCCATGGAAATTGCAGGTATGGTGAGTTTTATTTCCCGTGACCAGAAAAGCAGCCATGCTAGTTCATCCGTATGTCCAGCTGCAGCTTTGATAGGGATCTGTTGAAGAATATACGCCTGTATTTCGACAGTAGGCAATTTGCTTGTGCTGTTGATTGCTGCTAGGTGCTCGGATACAAAACTCAAACAAGTTGGCGATCTCCGTGCACAATAAAGCATCCATTGCACAAGGTGATATAAATTTTGCGGATCCACTATGAAGCTAGCGGCCCTTTTCACAGAAAATAAAAGAACGTTTTCGCGACTGTTCTGATCTGCAAGAAAGGCTGCTTGCTCGAAAAACGAATCTAGGTCATCTCGCTGACGACTTGGGTTTGCACTTAGCTCAAAAGTTCTTACGTAGTGAATCCACTCAGGAGAATGGCTTTTTTCAAGTCCGAGTGTGCTTGTTTTTTCGGCGCTAAGCTCAAGCTGATAATCGTAGAGGGCGAGTGATATTCCAGAGAGCACAGCAGACGCTGTTTCGTTTTCTTCTAGTCCGATAAGTATATCATCAACATATCTAACTGCTCTAGTATCAAAGTTATTTATGTTTTTCTTGGCAATATTTTCAATTTCTACGATTATTAATTCTGATATAATGCGAGATGTGTCAGGTCCAATTGGAATGCCTATTGTTTGACCTTCTTGGCCAGCTCCTACAGCCTTGTCTAAAAGATTAGCATATGAGGCTTTAAAGGGCTTCGTGCCGTGATTTTTCTTTGCATGATCTTTTCCGGTAATGGCCCAGGCAATAGAATGAGTGTAAATCGAGGGATAAAATCTCGCAATGTCAGTTTTTACGTATCGTCCATAGGTCGACAGCAATCTAGCGCGTTGCCTTGCAACCCCACCGAAATCGACACCTGTAATTGCTCGACCTCTGTTGTGATTCGCAAACTCAGGTTTGAATTCGCTTATCTTAGACATAGAAAGCTTTTTCTTTATATCTCGCCAATTCGTACTAATAAGGTGAGCAATATGAAGTTGGTTAACAGGATTTACTATTGAAAGTTTGCGACGAATTTCGCTATAACGAGGAATGCTGTAAATTTCGGCAGCAGTCCAAAATTTTCTGATATCAGCGCCGTTCCACTTTGCTGCAAATTTGACTGCGTTGTCTGCAAAGGTATCGGTGGAAAATGGTGGAGGTAGTTCGGCCGGAAAGTATCCGCGACGGAGAAGCTTCCTCAGGCGCGTTTCGATGGCACGTCGTTCGATCGCAGAAATCGTCATGCAACTAATATACAGCTTCCTCTCACGCAAGCTAGCCATGGCAAAGAAAGCTGTGGAAAATCATCGATTAAGCGGCACGTAGTGATACATCGAGATAGCCCACCTTAAAAAGGCCTTGTTCGCCCGGATTTAAGGTAGATGTCACCTTTTGATCCGAAATGGCTATTTATGATTTTCTTTGTGATCTAATAGACGATCGCATTGGCGCCCGCTCCTGCGTCAGGTCCATCGCCAGCATCGCCATGCCGGTGGTGCGCGGCAGGTAGGTCTCCAGGATCTTCTTCACCGTCTCCAGCCGGTGGCCGGTGATCGCGGAGATCAGGTGGTCCGGGATGCCGCGCTGGCCCATCGTCACCACGCAGGTCCGGCGGAAGTCGCGGAACTCCAGGTCCGCGACCTCGTCCGCCAGTTCGGTATCGCCGGCGGCAATCAGGTCGGTGGCCGCGCGCTCCCGGATCGCGGCGAAGCTGCGTTGGAAATGCGCCTGGCGCGTCCGCCGTTCGGGCGCGCTCCTCGTCGTAGAGGATGGTGGTGAGGTCCAGCGCCCGCGCGCCGGCAACCGCCGCCTCCAGCTGCTGGCGCGCCTCGCTCACGATCGGCACGCCGACCCAGCGGTTCGTCTTCCCCTGGCGCAGGCGGATGCCCATCACCCGGCCGTCCGGCTCCCGCGCCGCCAGGCGCGCGTAGACGGCGGGATCGTCCGCCTCATAGGGCTTGATCTCGTCGTAGCGCGTCTGGACCAGTTTGAGCAGGTCCCCCTGCTGCTGGCCGACCGTCCAGGTGAGGATCATCGCGGCGGCCATGTTCGGCCGGCAGAGGCACAGCGCGGCCGCGACCAGCGCGTCCCGCGCCATCGGGCTGGCAAATGGCTGGCGCGGCGCGCGGTATTTGCGACTGGCGGCGGAGCGGGAATTCTTAGACCAGCGGCAGCGGATCGCGGGCCCGGACTATCCGCACGGCCGGGATAGGCGGGTGCGCGCGGGTGGAGCGGGGCAGTGTGAGCGGCTGGTCGGCGGGGGACGCTGCGCCGGTGCGGGGGCCGGACTGCGATGTGACGCGGGCAGGACCCAATGAGGAGATGTAAGGGTGATCACGAATATCGCAGGAGAGGCATGACCCGACTGCGGCAAGCGTACCTCCACCGCAGTCCACGTCATGCTGGACCGAGATACGAGGTATTCTGCCAGAAGTTGCCTGTCGAATAGCCACCATAGGTTACAGGATTATAGGCTAGCGTTGCGATTTTTCCTGTTTGTGGATCGAATACAGAGACCGTATCGGCTACGGTATCTACGCCGACGATGACGGGCCAATGGCCTCCCCGATAAGATATATTCGGTTTTCCATGTGGATCGACTGCCTCAATGAGTGCAAGCATCGGTTGCCCATCAGCAATTTCGGTCATGATTTCAGCTAGGGTGGGCAGCGGAGCGGAATCAATATTGTTGGGAACGTCGAGGTCGGCCAAGGCCGCGCTGGCGGATTGTTGGACCTTGATATTGAATGGGCCTGATCATGCGTCCTTTTGGCCCAATCATTTGCCAAATCCTGATCGCTTTGGATCATCCGAGGTTTTCCGCCAAAATTGTAGTTCAGCATCGAGCGTGCTGCCCAGGCCCAGCAGGAGTTGGCAACCGCCTGTTGATAGACAGGGTAATTCTTCAAATGGGGCATGCTCTTCTCCTGCTGTCGCCTCGTGTGACGCAAGGAATAACAAGCTGTGACAGTTGTATCGAAAAGACAATATTCTTAAAGGTCCATAATAGATGGATTGCAGAGGCAATGATAATGGAAAAAAATCAGCGTGCTGTAACGAATTGTATGGCCTCGATAATACCTGAAGTGGGATGATAATGTTAACGAGTTGATTTATTATCTTTCGTAATTTGAAAAACGAATCATTGGAATCAATATTGAGTCATGCAATTTGGCCGTGCGTCCACGAGAGAAGTGTTTTGGCAGGGCGCATAAGGAGATCATAATGAGCGACTTTGCAGATTGCCTCAACGAAATGAGAAACCACTACAAAACCAATGCCGCTGAAGGACGGTCAACGCACTATGTTCCTTCGGAGCGTTTTGCGAAAAAATTCCATGCAAGAAACCTTGTGGGTTTGACTGCGGACGACCAGCAGATCGTCGAAGGGTTGCAAAAATTAGGGCAGGATACGGGGCAAGAGGACGCTGACTACAATCAGCAGGCAATTGCAGCGCGTACCGAAGAATTGAAGGGGGCCGGCAACACTCCGGAAGCCCAAAAGAACTTCAAAGAGCAAATGGAGGAGCAAAAAAAGAGGGCGAAAGACAATGCCGCGAAGAACATCGATAAAATATACGACGAAGCTATTCGTATTGGCGAGGAAAATCCTTCTGCCCAAGGCGCCATTGTATCGACGATGGATGTTCTGTCGAATCTTTGGGACAGCTTGGTCACCAAGATCGTCGATTTTGTAAAAGATATCGTGAACAAATTTGTGGAATGGGTCAAGAACGCTTGGGAAAGCATCACATCCACGTTCAACGCGATCGGCTCTTGGATCTCCGGTTGGTTCGGCTTCCGCCTGGCCCCCGCATGACCTGATCGATCCGGTTGAGGCGCTATCGCGCTCAGCGGACCGCTTGACTGCCAGCGGTATCGAGGAGGCTTCCTCGGTACCGCTGGTTCCTGTTCTCCGATATCAGATTAAATTGCGGACTGGATGTTCATCATATGAACATGCTCAAGTCGTCAGGGGATCGCTGGCGCTGGCGGTCCTTCCACCGGTGGCACCGGCGGCTTGTAGGGGTGGAGATCCTGAAGCGCGATGAAGCTGCCTGCCATCCCGGCGAGCAGGATCGGCACATAGGTGTCGCCCGCCATCTTCACCAAGGCGTAAATCGTCGATACGACGCCATCCCCCAGCGAAAAATATTCCACGACATGTTCATGCTGGCTGAAATCGACGAGTAACTGTATACCCAGCGTACCCGCCAGATCGACTACGCCAAGTGCAGCCATGCCGAACCCGGCACCTGCCACGAACGTCTTACCGACAGAGACGAAGAGTAAAATCTTGCCCAAACGGCCGTGTACTCGCAGTCGAAAGCCGTCATCAGCCGTTCCGGTGCTGATTAAATGGCGAATCACACACACCGTGCGATAGGCGAACGCGTACATTGCAGCGCAATCGCCGCGCTGATACATGCTGAACCGATCAAGTCGAGCCCGATGATGACGGTACCGCAAACCGCCCCCGGATCTACATCCGCTTTGGCGACGACGAATGGCCGTTACTACACTGTCCGCGACCGTGATCCATCTGGAAGACAGCGTCACCATGCACTTTTCCGTACCCTACAGCTTTCGCAGCGCCGGCGATCCGGTGTTGGAGCGGTTGCTTCCCGGCGGCCGGGTCGAGTAGTTGGCGCTGGGTGCGGACTCCTTCGTCACCGGCGGGCAGACCGACGCCGGCGGCACGCTCACCCGCATGGCCGCCAACAATGGCGCGCGGCTGCGCATCCGCCGACGGCCGCACGCCGCCCCCGCGCTGGTGTTCGACGCGGAGGGCCCGCCCACCACCCGTACCGGCCCGGCCGCGCCCGGCAACGACCTGTCGAGCCTGTATGACGGCTCGTTGATGCTTCTCCGGATGCGGCGGATCAGCTTGTTATGCGCGCAGCGGCGGCTGAAAAGGCAGGCTCCACAGGGTAAGACGCTGTCGACAGCGATTGACTGTCGGACACAAAGGTGCAGACGATCCAACGCGTCGAAAGACGCTCCCGACAATAAAGCCTTGTTGAAACCAACCGCGAGCATCGGCGTGACGCTTTGGGGGGATTGGTTGAACGGGACCGGAGTTCATAAGGTGCCGGCTTCCGTTTGGCTGGAAAGCACCGCATTCCTGCACTTATCGAAGTTGCCGCCATGTAGCCCTCGTCTGGCCCGACTTTGCGTGGGCTGGTTGAAAATAGCTGCGGATCAGGGCAGTTGTGCGCCGCGCATGAGCGGAGTGAACGGATCGTGATTTTCGGGTTATTGCTGTTGGCACGGCTTCGATGCCACAGGCCGGTGCAATCCGTCTTTCGCCGGAAGCAGGGATTCGCGCCGACGCGGCGCTCCGGCGAGCATGGCAGGGACGCCGAGGTGCGGTGGAGCGCCTGTGCGGCGAACAATCTCGTCTGGTGCGGGTCCAGGCGCTCGACACCCGCTTTGGCCGGGTCCAAGTGGCATATCAGGCGCGATTTGGTTCGTTTTGGAACGGTCAGGCGTCGGTCAGCGAAAGCCGCCTGGGTATGAGCCAGACATCAGAAAAAGGCGCATTTTCCGATCAGGAGGGCGTCGACCCGCGTTGTGTGTCGCCAACGGCCTTTTCCGGTGCACTGGGCGAATATCAAAACGGGATCCTGCTCGCAGAAGGGGAACTGGGCCTTCGCTAAGGCCGTATCGACATTCGGAATTCCAAACAGGTTGAAGGCTGATCCACCGGCATCCGTGTTGAGGCGGTGCTATGGTCGGGTGTGCGCTGGCGGCCTGACGGATCGCCATGGCCGGTGGAAGACGGTGCACCCGCGTGTCGGCCGTTGGGGCCATGCCAGCGTCTGGGAGCGGGTGTTCAAGGCGCTCACCGCTGACCGAAACAACCCGTATCGGACGATCGACGGCACCGTTATCCGCGCCCACCAGCAGGTCGCGAGTGGAGAGGGGCCTCAAGATCAGGCACTCGGGCGTTCCCTCGGATGCGACAAAGCCGGCGCTGGCGGTGCAGATGACCGAACGTGCAATAGCGGCTGACATGCCCTTCGCCCGGGGTGCGGCGGACGCGGTTTACAGTGGCGGCGACATCGAGCAGGCGTTGCGTCGTGCCGGCAAGGGCTATGGGATTGGGCCCAAAGGCGATCATCGCTTCGGCTCATGGAGCGATACGCGCGTGGTCTCGGATGCGGCTGCACAGATCGCGAGCAAACTCGTTCCTGGTGCCCGGCCGGCTTGACCATCGAACCCGTGTCGGAGTGGAAGGACATCGCTGGGCGATCGAGGACGGCTTCGCGATGGCCGAGAGCGAGCTCGGCCTGGACCATAACGAAACCCGCTCGTGGCATGGCTGGCCCCGCCCCGTCTCGCTTGTCGTGCCCGCATTCGCGATGCTGGCGACCATCCGCACCCGCGCCAATGCTACGTCCTTCCAATAGCCTGAACGAGAGCACGGACCCGATCCGCTGCTTCATCCGCGACATCCGCCGCATCGTCATCGAGCTGGCGCCGCACCGCATCGAACCCCGGCACATTATCGCATGGTCGTGCTGGCGGCATGCTCATCAGGCTATCGCGCACGGTCAGGCAGGTCGGGTCGTTCGATCCGCTCGATGCGGCGGATAGCGACGGCCCCGTCAATGTCGCAACCGCTATACCGCGATGGCCCATTCGGTTGGTGACGCTGGCCATGGCCGGAGAGCTGACCTGGCATCATCCGGAAATTGTCGTGAACCCAGCCTTTGTCCGTGCCAATGACGTGCAGCGGCTGACGGGAAGCAATGTTTGATGGCGAAGGATGCGGCCCGATAGGGCATCGATCCCATCGTCGGATACGATAGAATGGATGCTTGCTTAGCGAGCCGGTTCCAGGAATGAGGGGGCCATGATGATGAACGTCCAATCCCGGCATTCCCGCCGACGTCGGCGGCTACCTTTGTCGGCATCGCAGGGGGGCTGGCTGCCGCTGGCGCTGTTCTGTGCGGCGTTCGTGGTGCTGGCGCTGGGTGGTGGATCGAACCGGACCGATGTTCTTTCGCTGCTCTATGTCCGACCGGCGCTGGTGCTGGTGTTGGTCGGCGTGATTTTGTTGGTGCCTAGCGCGGAGTTGAAACCGCTGCGCGTGCCGCTGCTGTTTCTTCTATGCGGTGTCGCACTGGCGCTGATCCAGCTCATCCCGCTGCCGCCCGTGATTTGGACGGCGCTTCCCGGACGCGAGCTGATGGTTGAGGCGGCACAGGCGCAGGGTGTGGCTCAGCCCTGGCGCCCGATCTCGCTGACCCCGGATCTGACGGTTCAGGCGTTGCTCTGGTTTCTCGCGCCAGCATGTGCGTTGGTCGGATGGGCCGCCGTGCCGTCGGACGGTCGACGTCGCGTCCTGTTCGTCTTGCTAGGCGTGGGGATGGTGAGCGCGCTGCTCGGTGGGTTGCAGGCGGTACAGGGTGTCGGCAGTCCGCTGTATTTGTACCAGCGGACTTACGAGGGCAATGCGGTGGGCTTTCTCGCCAACCGCAACCATCAGGCGGCTCTGCTGGCGGCGATGTTCCCCTTGCTTCGTATCGTGACGCTGCTTCCCGCGACCACGCCGCAAGTCGCCCTTCGCCGCCAGATTGCATCGGGGTTATGCGCGCTGGCGCTCATCCCGTTGATCATGCTCACCGCGTCGCGTGCGGGAATGGGGCTGATGGTGGTCGGGATCGTCATGGCCGCCATGATGGCCCCATTGGCGAGTGGGCGCCGGGGGAAGCTCCTGTCTTGGGGGCTTCTGATCGGTGGCGTGGCGATCGCTGCCTTGGTGTTCTTCTTTGGTCGTGCGCTGGCGCTTAATCGACTGTTCGAGCTCAATGCGCTGGACGATCTGCGGCTACGCAACACACCTCAGGTCCTGAAGATGACTTGGGACTTCTTTCCGTTCGGCAGCGGTCTTGGTTCGTTCGATCCGGTGTTCCGTATCCTGGAACCCGACATCCTGCTGCGCCCAACGACCTATAATCACGCACATAACGACTTTTTCGAAGTGGCCATGACCGGTGGTGTCGCAGGCATCGCCCTGATAGCCGCGGGACTGGCATGGTGGCTGATGGCCGGATGGCGGCTGTTCCGAAGCCGTGGCCGCGTGGGGACCAGCGGGCTGATGGGGCGTGCCGGATGGAGCGTCATGCTGATCTTGATGCTGGCGAGTACGGTCGACTATCCGCTGCGCCCGCCCCTGATGGGTTTCATCTTTGCGGTGGCCGCGGCCTGGGTCGCACAGGCGCTGTATCGGGCTGCCGATAGAGCCTCTGCTTTACAAAAAAGCGAAGCGGGGATAGGCACGCCAAGTAGCGTCAAGTCTTACGAAGAGCTTAATCCTTGAAAATAAGAATTTTTCTTTCCGGCTTGTTAAGCTTGGTGCTGAGCGCGTGCGCGAGCCATTCGGTTGCGCCTCGTCCTGATCTGACGGTCGTGCAGTCGCACGACCTGCCTCCACCGGATACGACCGATCTTATCCTGCCGCAGCGTGCCTTTGTGATCGGCCCGCTGGATCAAGTATCGGTCGAAGTATATGGTTTGCCCGAACTTAGCCGATCAGTACAGGTGGACAGTTCGGGCCAGATTTCCCTTCCACTGGTTGGGTCGATCCAGGTCGCGGGCAAGACCCCGGCTCAGGTTGGTCAAATCTACGCCGATGGGTTGAAGGGGCGTTATGTCCGCGATCCGCAGGTTACGGTCAATCTCACCGACACCGTGTCGCAGAACATGTCGGTCGGTGGTGCGGTGGGTTCCCCCGGTATTTATCCTGTCATTGGTCGGATGACACTCTTGCGGGCATTAGCGCGTGCGGAGGGGATCAATGAATTCGGCAAAGAGAATGAAGTTGTCGTGTATAGGCGCGTCAATAACAAGGACATGGCCGCGTTGTATGATGTGCGTGCGATCCGTGCCGGAGCCTATGCTGATCCGGAAATATACGCGAACGACGTCATTGAGGTAAGCGAGTCGCGTGGTCGCCGGATTTTCCGTGACGTGATTACCGCGTCGCCGCTACTGTCCGTACCTCTCCTCAGAATCTTGCAGTAAGCCGAGGCTCCGAAATTCGCATGAACGTATCTGGAATGTCGGCTGGAACCGATGATGGGACCGTATCGCGATGGCTCCCGCAGAAACAGGCTAACGCCGAGGGAGGGCGGTCCGAGCGCATGACGCTGATGGCAGAGGCGTTGAGCATCTTCCGTCGCCGCAAGTGGTTGATCATCATGTGTATCGCGATCGCGGTGGTGGGCGGTATCCTGGCCACCCTGCTCGCGACGCCGCGTTATACGGCAAGTGCGACCATCGAGATTCAGCGGGAGACGCGCAATTTCACCATGGTGAAGGGCGCGGAAAACAGCGACAGCGGCGGCGCTGACATGGAATTCTATCAGACCCAATATGGGCTGTTGGAATCCAAGTCGCTGGCGCAACGCGTTGCAAACCAGCTGCGACTATCCGAAGATGCCAATTTCTTTCAGGCATTTGACAAAGGCCATGCGGATCGCTGGTTCGCAAACGGACGCGTCGTGGCTGGGGCGTCCAACCGCGAAGAGCGTACCATTGCCGCTGGCGATGCACTTCTAAAGCATTTGTCGATCGATCCTGAGCGTATGTCGCGTCTGGTGCGTCTCAGCTTCAGCGCTCCCGAACCAGCCTTCGCCAAGAAGGTCGTGGACGCATGGGCCACTCAGTTCATCCAACAGACGCTCGCCCGCCGGTTCGATACGACAGCTTATGCCCGGCGCTTCCTGGAGCAACGTCTTGCGCAGTTGCGTGTACGGATTGACCAGTCGGAACGTCAGCTGGTCGATTATGCCTCGCGTGAGGCGATCGTAAATATTCCGGGCGAATCGGGCACCAGCGGTGGCGAACGTCCGCTCGTGGTGGACAATCTGTCGGCATTGAACCGTGTTCTGGCACAGGCCACGGCGGACCGCATCGAAGCAGCCAGTCGTCTTGACAATGCTCGCGGGGGTCAGAGCAGCGAAGCACTGACCAATCCGACGATCTCGCAACTTCGCACCCAGCGTGCCGGCCTGATGGCGGATTACGCACGCATGATGGTACAGTTCGAACCGAACTACCCCTCTGCCGTGGCATTGCGTCAGCAGATCGCTCAGATCGACAAGATCCTTTCTGGTGAGGAAGGTCGTGTCGGGGGATCGCTGCGCAAAACATATCAGTCCGCACTTGATCGTGAAGAACAACTCAAGCAGCGTGTCAGCGCTTTGGAAAAGCAGGTGCTGAATTTCCGCCGTCGCAGCATTCAGTACAATATCTATCAGCGCGACGTGGATACCAACCGCCAGCTCTACGATGCGTTGCTGCAGCGTTACAAAGAGATCGGTGTCGCTGGTGGTGTGGGGGTGAACAACATCTCCGTCGTTGACATGTCCGAACTGCCGACCCGTCCTTCAAGCCCGCGACCGTTAGTCAATCTTGCCATCGCGATCCTCGCAGGTACGATCCTGGGCGGCGTAATGGCCATTGTTGCCGAACAGATCGACGATCGGGTCCGGGACCCTGCCGATGTCGAGGCGATACTCCATGTGCCTTTGCTAGGTACCATCCCCAAGGTGCGCAATGGCGAGGTCGGCAGTGCCGTGATGGACACGAAGTCTGCGCTATCCGAAGCGTATATCTCGTTGCGCGCGCGGTTGGCCTTTTCATCCGATCATGGTGTTCCAGCGAGCTTGGCCATCACCAGTTCGCAACCAGCGGAGGGCAAGTCCACGACCAGCCACGTCCTGGCACGCGTTCTGGCACGGAGCGGCAAGCGCGTACTGCTGATCGATGGAGATATGCGCTCGCCATCGATCCATCATCTGCTCGAACTGCCGAACACGCACGGGTTGAGCAACTATCTGTCGGGCGACGACAATCTGGCGGGGCTGTGCCATCGCGACGGCACCGAGGGGCTGGTGATCATGACCGCCGGTCCGCAACCGCCGAGTGCGCCCGAACTTCTGACCGGCGAGCGCTTCGGTCAACTCCTGGAGCGCGCCGGGGCGGATTTCGATCATGTCGTGATCGATGCCCCGCCGGTGATGGGACTGGCCGACGCATTGCTGATCGGCAGTGCGGTGGAAGGCACGATGTTCGTGTTCGACATAAAGTCCACCGGCCGCAATACCGCTCGCGTGGCGATCGGCCGCCTGCTCGCATCGCAAACGCATGTGCTGGGCGTGGTTCTGACCAAATATGATAATAAGACCGGGACCTATGGCTATGGCTACGACTATAGCTACGGGGAAAAGGCAGCCTGATCGATCATGGCGCAGCAGGAGACGATAAAGGGGACGTCCGCACGGATCGACTTGCGTCGCATCCTGATCGCGGTGGCCTTCGGTCTGCCACTTCTTTGGCTGTCGATCGCGGTAACGCTGTCCGGGATCTATGCCCGTCGCAACCCCGATGTCGTCCTCGCTTGGTGGCCTTGGTCGGCTGATGCCGCCGCCGCGAAAAGCTCACAGCTTGTTCTGAGCAACACCGATGCAAGGGGATTGGCGGAAGCCAGCCAACTGGCGGCCGCCGCCTTGGACCGCCAGCCCGTCAACCCGATTGCCGCACGTTCGCTTGCGCTCAGTTGGTCGCTACGGGGGCAGCGAAGTGCGCAGGCCGACCGGTTGCTTAAATATAGTGAGACTTTGTCGCGGCACGACGGGCCGACACAGCTCTGGCTTATCGAATCCCATGTGCAGCGCGGCGATATCATCGGGGCGCTCGTGCATTATGACCGTGCATTGCGAGCCGAACCCAATCTACGGGAACAGCTGATCCCGGTTCTGACGTCAGCCGCGGACGATCCAGCCATCGCACGACCGCTTGCCGCGTTCCTCGCGCGCAATCCGTCGTGGCGATATGACTTCATTGCCGCATATCTCCCCAAGGCCGAGAATCCGGTCACATTGGGGATATTGCTTCCGTCGTTCCTGCTCGATCCCCGTTCCGGGGTGGATCGCCCGTATCTGGGCGTGGCCATCTCAAAAATGGTCGCTCTGGGGCAACCCGCGATGGCGCTGCGCTTCTATCGTCAGATCGCCCCTACCGCCAAAGGGCGAGAACGGGTCAATAATTCCGACTTCGCTCGCGACCCTGGGCCACCACCTTTTGATTGGTCGTTCAACGCCCATGACGAACTGATTGCATCGCGAGAGCCCGCGGAAAACGGCGGCTCTCATCTACGCGTCAGTGTTCCCGCAAGCGCGGATGAGTGGGTGGCACGACAGACCGTGCTACTCGATCCAGGCACCTATCGGCTTGGCGTCTCGGTTGCCAACGATGCGGCAAACGGCAGCGTCCTGACCGCACGGTTGACCTGCGCCGGGGGAGCGGCGTTCGTCTCGCAACCGGAAAAGAACGGTCGGATCGCGACCGACATCGTGGTTCCGGCTTCCGGTTGCGACACGGCCTTGCTTTCGTTGGATGTGCGTGGCGGCTTGGACGGACCGCCCAGCGACTATATGATCTCGCGGGTGTCCCTCATCAGGCGCTAACCGGTATGGCAGGACTTTCGGTGATGACCTGTTCCCAGCGGTCGACGATTGCGTCGACCCGGTAATTCTGCGCCTTCTGACGCCCCGCCGCGCCGAGGTCTTCGCGCAATGTCCTATCGTTGATGAGTGTTTGAAGATGCGCCGCGAAGGCGGCCGTATCGCCAACATCGCAGATCAGACCACAGCCCTCGGCAATCTCCAGGGTACCGGGACCGGATGCGGTGGTGACGATGGGCACGCCACAGGCGATCGCTTCGAGTGCGACCATGCACAATCCTTCGAAGCGTGAAGATAAGGCATAGATGGACGCATGGCTGAGGGCCTGTTCCGCATCCTGGGTCGGTCCGTGGACCGTGACGCTGTCTTCGACATTCAGATGCGTGACCGTCGCGTCGATCAACTCGCGCTCAGGTCCGTCACCATAGATGTGAAGATGCCATCCCTCACGCGACGTCACCTTGGCCCATGCCGTCACGAGGTGGTCGAATGCCTTTTGATGATGATAGCGTCCAAGCGCCACCACCTGCTGCGCACGATGGGCGGGAAGATGGGCGGGGAAGAAGGAAACCGGGTTCGAAACATAGGAAACGCGCGAAAACCCATCCATCGCAAACCGCTGGGCGTCAGCGGCCGTAAGGGCCAGAAAGCGGGAAGCGCCTGAGCTTACGGTACGTAACCGATCGAGGTCCGAGGTTCCCGTCAGGGAATCGAAGGAATTATGATATTGAATCAGTAGCTTGGTGTCTCGCAATTGGCTTTCCGAGGCGAGTTTTGCCGTCAGGGAGTCGAACGCGATGACGGCGGCTGGCCGTAATGTTTCGACCTGTTCGCGCAAGAACCGCCGCGCGCGACGTTGTGCCAGCCAACGCAGGCGTAACAGACGGCGACCCTGAAGATGCAATGGTCCGAATTTGATTTTTTGTATCAGGCGGGACAGCGGGCCTTCGCTGAACAGACGATGCCGTTCGACCGCGGGATCCACGAATCCTTTGCCGCCGTTCAAGTGCAGCGCGGTGACGACGACGCGATAACCCCGTGCACGGAATGCGTCGATCAGCGTGCCCATCACGCGCTGAAGCCCGCCCAGCACGTCGGGATCGTCGCAGAGAAACAGGATGGCCTGTTGATCTTTCATGATCCTACCTACCAGAACCAATTCTTGTTTGCCGCCGCGTCCAGTCGATAATCCCGCACGACAGGACGATCGCGCAGCTTTCGTGCAGGCACGCCGCCAGCCAGGATCCAGGGCTCGAGATCCTTCGTCACGACCGATCCCGCTGCGACGACCGTACCCTCGCCGATGCTGACGCCCGGCAAAATGATCACACCGGCGCTGATCCAGCAATGTGAACCGATCCGGATGGGCGCCTGTACATAGGCGAAATCGGGGGACTGCCAGTCATGTTGTGCGGTCCAGATCTGAACGCGGCTGTTGATGCTGGTGTGCGCTCCGATCGTGATCCCGCCGCGCGCGTCCAGGATGACGTCTTCGGCAACGAAGATATCGTCACCCATGGCGATGCGCCGGGCCACGCGGATCTGAAGCCCGTGATTGATCGCCACACCGGCACCGATCCGGGCGCCCATCATGCGCAGGCATAGAATTCGCACGATATTGACGGGGATCACTTGAACGACGCGGTACAGGGAGGTTTCGAGTGACCCGGCGATCAGGCCGAGTTTGCGGCGGAGCCAGTTCTTCGGCATCGGGTCAGGCGATGACGACAGGCGCGATCGGCGCGACGCCGAACGCAGGCCGTGCATAGAGGCGGGCGATCGCCGTCTTGAAAGGGTCGGGATGTTCGGTCAGCCTTTGTAGCGCTGTCTCGTCCATCGCCAGCCCGACACGGACGGCCGCCTCGAGCGCGTCGAGATCGCCCGGCGGGACGGCGATGCCGCCCAGCGCCGGCAACTGGTTCACGAGTCCACCAACGGCGAATCCCACCGGCAGCGTGCCGCGAGCCGCCGCGACGGGCGGCACGCCGGACTGAGTGGCGGAATGATAGGGCAACAGTGCCACTTTCGCCCGGTCCATCATCGCGATCATCTCCTCGTCGGTCACATGGCGATGCTCGACGGTGAAGATGTCCGGATGCTCGGCCATGGTTTTGAGTAGCGTGTCGGGAACTTTGCCCTTGCCCGCCAGGGTGAACCGAGCCTCGCCCCGCATGCGTAATCCCAGTTCGACGAAATTGTCGATGCCCTTATAGGGCTCCATCCGACCAAAGAAGAGCACCTCCTGCGCCTTTCGCAGCGTCTCGGCACGACCGAAGGATTTCGGGAGATTGGGAAGGGGGAAGACGTGGATCGGCCGGCCGGAACCATCCGCCACAATATCGACATGGGCCTTGTCGTGTATGTTCAGTTCGCTCGCGAGCCGACGTGACAGCAACCCGATCTTATAGGTGGCGACCTCCAACTTGGCACAGGGATGGGGCAGGGGATCGTGAATGGTCACGACACCGCGCATCCCGAGCAATCGCGCCCACAGCATCGCCCAGACCACCAACGGGCGGTTCTCGCCATTGATGACATGCAACATGTCGAACCGCCCGCGCAACATCGTCCAGGTGATACGTAGGAAGGTGAGCGGGTTCACTTGCGCCCAGGCGGTGGAAAGCTTGCCGCCGCCGCCGATCCGGACGATGGGATAGTCTGTTTCCACATCGACATGGCTGGGTGCGATCACCGTCACCTCAGCCCCGGCCGCTTTGGCGTCGTCGAGCAGACTTTGAAGATACAGCCGCATCGCAATCCGGACCAGAGGGGCCAGGACGAGTACCTTCATCATTCACCTATGGACTGAATTCGAATGACGCCGGCCTTAACAGTTTGGGCTAGGCAACGATAGTAGCTGCCCTGGCCCCACCCGGCGGTCGATTGCGAAATCCGTACGGAATGGCTATCTGCCCGTGCCGCGTGAGACTCCGAGGCTATTCGGTCGGCAGTGAAGGTGTTTGGAAGGTCGCATGCGTATCGTGCATTTCAGCGAAATGATGAAGGACGGCGATCAAGCGCGCCGCCGTGCGGTGGCGGATGCTTAAGCGTCCTTCCACGGGGCTGCGCAACCTTACCATCATCGTGACCTGCGTGGCGTTCGTCGTGTTCGTGTTCCTGGCGCAGACGGTGCTGGCGGCGATCCTGCCCAGTCAGGGGAACGACGCCGAAACCGTCGCCAAAATGTCATCAATGACTGCCTCGGCCGAGACGTTCGATGGCTATGCCGCTGTATCGCTCATCTACGCCCATACCAATGAAGCGATACGTATGGCGATGCTGATCGTTCTGGGTGTCGCGACGATCGGCTTGTTGTTGTGGTGGCTGCGTCTGCCGCGAACGCTGACACTGGCGCTGGCCTGTCTGGTGCCCGCATGGCTGCTCTACCTGCCGCTATTTACCAAGGACACGTTCGTCACCCCGGTGATCATCGGCAGCACGCTGGTTCTGACCGGCTTTCAGCGAAATCTCAGCCTTCGTATCGGGCTGACCAGTGCACTATATTTATTATATGCTGTCATATTCCGGCAGTATTTCATCATAATCCTTGCGGTTTGGCTTGGTCTTCTCGTGCTGCTGAGAGTCAAGTGGTACTGGCGCATCATCATATTGGCTGTCGTGCCGCTGCTTGCGATGCTCCTGCCCGACAATTTGTATGAAACATTGCAAATGCAGCGCGATATCGTGAATTATTCGCGACTTGGTGGGCAAGGGAATCGCACCGCGTTCATGAACTTGGTTCAGCCGGACGGGCTTAGGACGTTCCCTATAAACTATCTATACGCAGCATGGCGCCTTAATTTCCCTATCTTCGTTGGTGGTGGACTCAAGGAAGCTTATCTGTTCGTGATGCTGTGCGTCTATACATTGCTCATGATCAGTGGTCTTCGCAGTGGGAACTCGCGTGTCAGCTGGCCAGCAGCGTTGTTCTGCGCCCATATGTTGGTATTGAACATTTTCGAACCGGATCTGGGCAGCTATCTACGACACCTCAGTACGGCGCTGTTGTTCCTCGCGCCCAGCCTGGCGATGTGGGACAGGTTGTGGCAGGCGTCGCCGCTGTCGGGATCGGGCGGTGGCGGCACGCCGACCCCATCACGATTGGAACACTCCGCACGTGCAGGCAAGATTGCGACGGTGCATGCCACATTGTAAGACCGGGGCCGGTAGCGCCCCTTGCGTTTCTGTTGCAGCATTGGCGGCGTATGACACTGATTGAAAAGACGCCTGCCACATCCCTGAACAATGAGCCGCAACGACTGCTGCTTTTGGGCGGAACGGGATTTATCGGAGTCAATCTTTCGCACGCGCTAACGGCGGCGGGGCATGACGTTCTGATCGCTGGTCGCAGGATTGGCCCCGATCGGGTGCCTGCCGGTACGCGGCCGATCGCGATCGGGCTGGGCGATGTGGATGATCTTGTTGCCCTGATCACGAAGCAACGGATCGATGCAGTGGTCCACCTCGTTTCGGGCATGAAGCCGTCCAGTACGCTCGCCGACTATCTGGTCGAGCGCGAAACGGTGTTGACCCCGGCATTGCGTCTGGCGGACGCGCTGGCGGGACTAGGCACCCGCCTGGTGTATTTCTCCTCTGGCGGCACGGTTTACGGCATACCCTCCGGCGACAATGCCGCAGAGGCGGATCCGTGTGGACCGATCAGCTTTTATGGTCAGTCCAAGTTGGAGATGGAAACACATCTGCATTTTCTGCAACGCACACGCGGGTTGCGGAGCCTGATTATCCGGCCGTCGAACCCCTATGGACCGCATCAGGCGCTGAACGGCGCGCAGGGATTGGTGTCGGTGCTGTTCGGACGCGTTGCCGAACAGCGTGGATTGGAGGTCTGGGGCGACGGTTCCAGTGTCCGCGATTATATTCATATCGATGATCTCACTGCCACTACCCGTGCCCTGATCGAGCGTGGCTGCGAAGGAACGGTGAATGCCGGTAGCGGGGAGGGGCATTCGCTCCTCGACGTGGTCCGGATCGTGGAGCAGGTGACCGGGCGCGAGATACCACTGTCTTTCCGTCCCCCACGCGCCGTCGACGTACCGCGACTGGTGCTGGCCGTCGATCGACTGCGCGGCATGGGATTGCATCGATCCCGACCGCTGCCGCAAGGCATTCGGGATTATGCCGTCGCGATCGGCCTTATCGATGCTGCCCCGGCGACCGCGGCGTCCAACTGACCAAGCGGCACAACCAACCTATTTTGAGGGCTGCATGAGAATTCTTCATGTGACGGAAATCGTCAAGGGCGGGCTGGCTTCGCATCTCGACGAAGTCATCCCGGCCCAAATCGCGCGCTATGGCAGCGACAATGTCCGGCTCATCGCCCCTGCGAGCCAGATGAACTATCTGAGCGCGACGACGAACTCGGTGTGCCGAACTTTCGAGGATGCGCAAGTCGGACGCCTAGGAAAGACTCTGAGGCTGGCTGGCGCCGTCAGGCATGCCGTCCGCGATTTTTCGCCGGACATTATCCATGCGCACAGTACCTTCGGGGGAGTGGCGACCCGTGTGCCCTTCCGGATCGGATTCCGTCGGACACCGACGATCTACTGCCCCCACGCATGGTCGTTCGCGATGGACGTCGCGCCATGGAAGCGTCGAGCCTATGCGCTGGTGGAACGTATGTTGCTGCGCGTGACCGATGTGGTGGTGAACGAGACGAACGAGGAGCGCGATCTCGCACTGGCCTTTGGTCTGTCACCGGAAAAGCTGCGCGTAATCGCCAACGGCATGGCCCCCGAACCCGGTGCGTTCGTTCCGCGTGAACTTGCCGCGCCGGGTGAGGAAAATGGACTGCATCTTCTGTTCGTCGGTCGCTTCGCACGCCAGAAGGGGCTGGACCTGCTGCTTGAGGCGGCGCGGCGATGCGACGATCCCGCGGTCGTCATCCATGTCGTGGGAGAGGCGGATGACGACTATGATCCGACCGCTAATGGCGTTCCGCCGAACGTCCGGCTGTTGGGCTGGGCGACACGCAGTGACCTGACCGCCTATCTGATGGCCGCCGATGCACTGGTGATGCCGTCGCGCTGGGAAGGAATGCCGATGATCGCATTGGAGGCGATGCGCGCGGGCCTTCCGATCATTGCCAACGATATCGAGTTGATGCGCGACATCGTAACGCCCGATACCGGCATCCTCATCGATGCAAATGATCCAGACGCGTTCGCGAAGCTGTTGTCGACGCTCGATCGTGAGCGGTTGCGCACGCTGGGGCAGGGGGCGCGGCAGGCGTTCGAGGCCCGCTTTTCGGTCAATCGACAGGTTGATGCGTTCGACCGGCTCTACAGCGAGGTGTTACATGGCTGAGATGGTTCAATCGGAGTGTGGCGCATGATCGATCCCTTGGCCCGGCGGTCGATGCTGCAGAAGGTCGCGATGCTGACGACGGTCGGCGCGTTGGGAGCATCGGTTCAACCTGCGGCGGCAAGCGGTACCGGTGGTGCGACCAAAGGGGCGTCACCTGTCGATCACGGCGCAGACCCCACCGGTCGGCGGGACGCGACCGAGGCCTTGCAGCGCTGGCTCGCACAGGGCGGCGAGTTGGTCCTGCCAGCCGGCAGCCGATTTGCCGTGTCCGATACCATCTCGGTCCGTCAGGCGAACACCCGTATCAGTGGGCGCGGAAGCCTTGTCGCCCGCCCGGGTGCGCTGGTGAACAAGACGCTGCTGGCGGTCGAGGCAAATGATTGTATCCTCGACGGGATCTACCTGGAAAACCCCGATCGTATCGCCGCGGCGGATGGGTTGCAGAGTTTCGGCATCGAACTCTTCGGCCATCGAAATCGCGTGCTGAATTGCACCATACTCGATTTCCAGATGTGTGTCGGGGTTTCGCCGACCGGTGAATTCTACGACAATGTCTTCGCCTTCAATCATTGTCGTGTTCTCGGCGCGGGCCGGTACGGCGAAGGAAAGGGCGAGGATCGCGGCGACGGCATTGCCGATTTCGGCGCACGTACCCGGATCATCGCCAACATGATCGAAGCGGCCAGTGGTCGTAACGGCGTGCCGAACGACTGCCGGATCGGTATCGATGTCGAACGACTGCCGGGCTATGAACTGGATGCCACGGGCGTGGACAACAATTCCGCATCGGAAATCATCGGCAATATGGTGATACCGTCGCCAGACGGCACCGGTCGGTTCAGGCGCTGTTATTCGGTAGAAGGCATTCCCTATTGCCGGGTCATCGGCAACTATGGCCGTGGCTGGACGTGGGACGGACTGTGGCTGGTGGGCTCGAGCGACCATTCGATCGTCTCCGGCAACACGTTCCGGCAGGATCTGATCGGTCACAGCCGTGCCGGTGCCGAATGGCAACCAGACCGCGCCGCGATCCTGGTTTATGCCACAGGCGGGGTCACGTTGCGCGATGTGCTGGTATCGGGCAACATGATCGACATGGCCTCGGGTGACTTTAACGGCATCCAGGTGCGAAGCGCGGGCGGCCATGTGTCGGGCGTCGTGATTTCCGACAATGTCTGCACGATCACCCGTTCGGTAGGAAAAGCCGCCCCCTGCGGCCTGCTGGTTACCAATGCCCGTGACGTCCAACTGGTCGGCAATAGGATCGATGGTCCCTGGCAGCACGGAGTCCGTATCCAGGACTGTCCGGATGCCGAAGTGGCGATGTGCCGGATCTCCGGTGCCAAGGGGTTCGCCATTTCGGTTCAGGGTGCGTCGGTCCGAATGGGGCAGAACAGCATCGGCTCGTGCGAAGGAGGAATCGAAAGCGCGGGCAATTCCGAATATCTGATCGATGGCAATCATTTGAAGGACGTTCGCGGCTTCGGCCTGAGCCTGGTCGATGGCGGCAGCGGCATCGTCAGCGGCAACATCGTCCGCGGGGCGCCGCTCCGCGTGTTGAAGCTGGGCAACACATCGGGTGCCCAGTTCGTCGGCAATATCGGGCTCGCCGAATGACGACATTCCACGTCGCCTCTCATCACCGGACGCAAACACTGTCGTGACCTCGAAAGTGCATGCCACCGCAGGCCTGGTCGCGTCCAATGCGGCATGGAATCTGGCGCGCTATGTCATCAACTGGATGGTATTGCTCGTCGTTCCGCCATTCCTGATTCATCATATGGCGAACGACGCCTATGCGACCTGGATGCTGCTTCTGCAGATCGCCACATATTATTCCATGGTCGATACCAACATGCAGACGACGGTGGCGCGTTTCACCGCGCGATCGGTCGCGCGGGAGGATCGCGATGATCTGAGTATCACGCTGTCGAGTATTCTCGCATTCCTGATCATTCTGGCGTTCAGCATCCTTCTGCTGGGTCTGGTGGCAGCGGCAATGCTGGGGGTGGTATTTCCATCCATCCCTCATGCTTTGCTGCCGACCGCGCAACTCAGCGCCGTGATCATTGTCGGTGCACTAGCCGTTTCGCTTCCGTGCGTCACGATCGTGGGCGCGTTTCTGGGCTATCAACGTAACCATGTCGTCACGGTCGCCATTGTGCTGTCAAAACTGGCCAATGGCGTGGCGATGATCCTAGCGGTTATATTTGGCGGCGCGCTGATCAGTCTTGCTGTGTGTTTCGCTCTGACGACGCTGATGGCGCCGCTGATCTACCTTCGTTTCTGGTCCCGGTTCCATGGCGCGGTCAAATTAAGACTGGTGGCCGTGCGGGCGACGGTCGTGCGTGAATTCGCCGGCTATTCCGGTGCGGTAGGCCTCGTTACGATGTCGAGCATCCTCATGTCCGGCCTCGCATTGCCGATCGTCGGCATCTATGATTTTGCCGCTGTGCCGGCTTTTTCATTGGCGTTTGCTTATGCGAACATGTTGCTGATCCCGCAGGCCGCAATCCTGGCTGCGGCATTGCCAATGTTATCGGGGCGCAGCGTCGACAATAATCCGGTGGCGATGGGGGATCTGCTCCTTCGCTTCGCACGGTTCTCGAGTATTTCCCTTGCGCTGTTCACGGCGGGGCTGATGATTATAACCCCGTTTTTCTTGCGCTTGTGGATCGGTCCGGTACTTGCCGAGCAGGTTCGGCTACCTGCATTGCTGCTAATGCTGGCTCAGTTCGTCGGCTTGAGTACGCATCCGTACCGAATTGCCGTATTGGGGGTTGGCCAGGTCATGAAGACCATCCCCGCCATCCTGATCGAAGGCGTGACCAGCATCATCCTGTCCCTGGTGCTGGTGCGCTGGTGGGGCGGCACGGGCGTAGCGATGGCGATCCTGTTCGCCTCGCTGATCGGGGTGGCGGGCCAGTGCCTTATCAGCATGCCTCGAACGACAGCGATCATGTCACGGCCTCTGGCCTATACCGCCGCGGCGCTCGGTCGTCCGTTTCTGGCAATCCTGCCGATGATCGCAGTGACGACCCTGTTCTGGAATGATCCGCTGTCGATCACTGCCACGGCGGGCATCGGTATCGTCGTGCTCGGCGCAGCGCTATCCTTTGTCGTCTATTTCAATCTGACGGCGTCGGAGCGCCAGGCGGGTCATTCCATGGCGCTGGCGGGTATCCGGCAATTCCGCCGACGAATAACGCCCACGGAGCGTAGCGAATGACCGGAGTTACCAGTGCGATCGTCGTGACCTTTCATCCCGACGACGACGTCGAACGTAATCTTCGCGCACTCGTAGCGGAGGGCGGCCACGTGGTCGTCGCCGACAATGGATCGTCTCCCGCCGAACTTTCGGGGATCGAGGCAATGGCGAACGCCGGTGAATTGACGCTCATCAAGCTCGGGCGCAATGCCGGCCTCGGTGCGGCGCTGAATGCCGGCTTGCGCGAAGTGCGTGAACGCGGGAGTCAGTGGGTATGTCTGTTCGATCAGGACAGCCGGATCGCGCCGGGTTTCGTCGACGCGATCACGACCTTCGCCGGTGAGGCCGAACGGGCGCTGGTCGTACCACGCTACATCGATCGTTCGACGCAGGAGGAAATTCCGTTGCTCCGGATCGGCGATGGGCCGGTAGAGGCGGTGATGACGTCGGGGATGACGTTGAGCCTGGCGGCGGTTGAAGAGATCGGCCTGTTCGATGAGGGGTATTTCATCGATTGTACCGATTACGACTATAGCACGCGGGCGCGACAGCTTGGTTACGCATTGCTGCAGTGCAGTCAGGTAACCTTGTATCATGCTCCGGCGAAGCGGAAGAAGGTCGTCGTCCTAGGCCGAACGATTTGTACGGTGTCGCACTACACGCCAAAAAGGCGATACTATATTGCCCGCAATTCTATCTATATTCTGAAAATGAGCAGGATGTTTCCCGGTCTGTATCGTAGCCTGTTACGCGCGACGATTGCGGAAACGGTGAAGGCGATGCTGTTTGAAAAACACCGTTTGCGTTCCGCTAGTATGATATTGCGTGGTATCAGGGACGCTCGTCGTCATGTGACCGGGTATACCGTGAAGCTTTAGATTCCTCGTCGCTTGCATATTACGCCGTGTATAGCGCAGACCCGTAGTCCGCCTGCCGGATGCGCGGTCATGACCGTCGCGGAACGTGCTGTTGGCGATGCCGTTGCCTATGACCATGACCACTTGAACTCGCCAATGCGTGCTGTATCAGGGGTCGTCAGCCTGACCATACCTAGCGGTTTGGCCATAATTTGGCATTGAGCGAAGCCTTCGGGCGACGTTAAAACACGAGTTGCTTGCTGTGATTAGGATGCCGAACGGTGCCTTGGCACCCACGATCGAAACCGGTCCGCAGACGCTCCCCCTGTCGGAAACGGGCAATCACGATGGCGTGACCTCCAAGCGAAGCCTGAGGGCTCGTCTGCTCACCTATCTCGTATTGCTCGATCTCGTGACGCTATGCACCGGCATGATGGCGGCGTCCTGGTCGTATCTGGGCAGTATCGGTCATGAGCGCTTGCTGACGTTGCTCCCGCTCCTCCTGCCGGTCTATTATCTCACCGCGATCCGGCAACAGGCCTATCGTCTTGCGATCGTCATCCATCCGTCCCCCAGTATGCGGCGGGCCTGCCTCTCGCTGCTGACCGCAATGCTGATCGTCATCAGCATCACCTTCGTGCTGAAATCGTCGGACTCGCTGTCTCGCGGTCTCGCGCTGGGTGGTACGCTTGGCAGTTGCGTGCTGTTGATCATAGGACGATATTATTTTGCGAGGCTCGCCTATGCCGTGCTGGATGGCAGCCCGGAAAGCGAAGTCGTACTGATCGAGGATTTCGATCCGCCGATCGGCTGCACGTCTTACAAAATCGATCTCAAGACGTTGAATATCGTGCCCAATATCAACGATCCGGCCATGCTCGACCGGATCGGCCGGTTGCTCCACGATACCGATAGGGTGATCCTTGCCTGCCGGCCCGGACGTCGCGGCGTATGGGCCGCCGCGCTCAAGGGTGTCGGCGTCAATGTCGAGGTTCTGACTCCCGAACTGGACGCGATCGGAGCGATCAGTACGACTCGTTATCACGATATCGCGACGACACTGATCGCCACGGGCCCGCTCAATGCCGTCGATCGGGTGATCAAACGGTTGTTTGACCTGACGGTGGCCTTGTCGACGCTGATTCTACTGTCTCCTTTGTTTCTGGGGCTGGCGATCCTCATCAAGCTGGATTCGCCGGGGCCGGTGCTGTTCGTGCAGGATCGCATCGGCAAAGGTAATCGCATGTTCCGGATGTTCAAATTCCGCAGCATGCGCAACGATCTGCTTGATCATACGGCCAGCAAACTCACCACCCGCAACGATGCTCGCGTCACTCAGGTCGGTCGGTTCATTCGCAAAACCAGCCTGGACGAACTGCCGCAGATGCTGAACGTGCTTCGGGGCGACATGAGTATCGTGGGTCCCCGACCTCATGCGACCGGCGCCCTGGCGGGTAAGGTTCTCTATTGGGAGGTGACCTCGCACTATTGGAGCCGACATGCGGTCAAGCCCGGTTTGACCGGACTTGCACAGGTGCAAGGTTTTCGCGGCAATACAGAGACGAGTGACGATCTGCTGAACCGTGTGCAGGCGGATCTGGCCTATTTGGAAAATTGGTCGATCTGGCGCGACATCATGCTTGTCCTGCAGACCTTCCGAGTGCTGACGCACCGTAACGCGTTCTAAGGCGGTAGGACGGCCACGGGGACGGTAGAAGTCGCAGGGGAACGGCGTCGGGTTCCGGCAACCCTTCAAATCCATGCTGTGTAGAGGTCAGGTCGGATGACATCGCCCGCATAGGCTGCTATCCGCCCCGTTGTCATGGGACGTTGAGGGTGGAACGGTCGCGATGATTGTGCGGCCGCGATCGTTGGCAAGAGGGACAATCGTGGACGCATTGATCGGTTATACTGGTTTTGTTGGCGGCTGCCTGCGCGAACAACGTAGTTTCGATCAATATGTAAACCGTAGCAATATTGATGCGCTGGCAGGCGCGTCATTCGACACCGTGGTCTGTGCCGCCGCGCCGGGATCGATGTTCGAAGCCAATCGTGATCCCGAACGTGACGAACTGCATATCCGGTCTCTAGCCGGTCAACTGAGCCGGATCAGCGCCAAGCGTTTCGTATTGATCTCGACCATCGCCGTTTTGGAAAAATTCAGCGCGAACAGTGAGCAGGAAGCACGATACGAAACCGAGCTTGCCTATGGTCGAAATCGGCGCGCGCTCGAAGTCGCGATGGCCGATCATTTTTCTGAAACGCTGATTGTTCGCCTACCTGCCCTTTTCGGGCCCGGGCTGAAGAAGAATTTCCTGTTCGATATTCTTAATCCCATGCCATCGATGCTGCCATCGACGCGACTGGCGGCCCTGACCGCGACACTGGGAACGGAGGATGCCGAGCTGGTCGGGCATTTTTACCAGTACAGCGCGTCGTTGGACATGATGGTGCTGGACCGCGCGGGGTTGCAGGCGTCGGGGCGACGTTCGGCGCTTGATGCTGCGGTCGAGGCGGCGGGCTTCGCGGCAAGCGGATTCACCAATCCCGACAGCGTGTTTCAATTCTACAACATGGCACGTCTATGGGGTGATATTGAGCGAGGACTGGCAGGGAATCTTTCAGTCTTGCATATCGCTCCTCCTCCATTGAAGGCCGCATCGGTCTATGCTGCGGTGAACGGCACATCCATGCCGCGTCATAATGCCCGCCTGCATGCAGAGGACATGCGAACGGCTTATGCCGCCTTATGGGATCAGGAGGGCGCCTATATGGCGACCCCCGACACGTCGTTGAACGAACTGGCCGATTTTATCGCCGCGCAGCGGGCTGTCGCGTGAAATTCGCCGTGTCCAACATCGCCTGGCCCGTCGATCGCCTGACAGAGGCCTATGCGATACTCCGCGATCATGGGGTCACCGGATTGGAGATCGCACCGGGCTTGTTCTTCGCCCATGCCGCCGATCCGTTCCGCCCGTCGTCGGATGAAGTTGGCACTGCGATCGATGCGGTCAGGGACGCAGGTCTGGAACTGGTATCGATGCAGTCCCTGCTGTTCGGCGTCGCCGATGCGGCCTTGTTTGAGGGAGCGGATGCCCGCGAAACGCTGGTCGCCGCCATGCACAGAGCGATCGACCTTGCCGGGCGTCTGGCCATTCCGACACTGGTATTCGGCTCGCCGCGTCAACGACAGATTCCCGCCACACTGGATGAGGAGCAGGCCGCCGCGATCGCGATCGACCTGTTCCGAACGCTGGGCGATCGGGCGGCCTCCTGCGGCACCCGGATCGCCATGGAACCCAATCCGGCGGCCTATGGCACCAACTTCCTGAACCGGATGGAGGAAGCTGATGCCTTTGTCCGCCGTGTCGACCATCCTGCCATCGTATTGAACTTCGATATCGGGGCCCTGCACATGGAGGGAGATTTCGCGCGGATCGAACGGATTGCGGCGGATACGATCGATCGCATCGGCCATGTCCATATCAGCGAACCGCAATTGGCTCCCGCACCGGCCGACGTCAGCCAGGCGGCGCATGCGTTGCGCGTTTTGCGGGATGCCGGCTATCAGGGTTGGTATAGTATCGAGATGAAGGCCGCCATGCCGGACTCGCTGGACGCGCTACGCCGCTCGCTCGACATTTTGGAACAAGCCGTACAGGAGGCGACCAATGTCGCCGCCTAGGCCACGCGAAGACATACTGGTATCGGTCTGCCTGACCGAAGCTCCGGCCGATGTTGATGCGCTGGGCCGGCTTGAGGCGTTGATGATCGGGCTGGGGCAACGTTTCCGTTACTTCGAAGTGCTGGTCGCGATCGATGCGGAACAGGGTGATGCGGCGATGCTGCGCGGCCTCGGGGCCAATTTGCGCATATTGACGCTGCGCACCGGTATCTCCTTCTATCGCCGTCGCGCTGCGGTGGCGATGGAGGCGATCGGCGATATCGTGGTGCTGACGACGCCGACGGAACTCGCGCTGTTCGACATCCTCCACATGATCGACGATGCCATAGCGTCGTCGTCGATCATCGTCGGACGTCGCGGGCAAGCGAGGATGCTCGATCCTGCCCTGTCCGCGCTGGGCAGGGGGGCCGGCTTCCGGGTCAGTACGCGCGACATGCGAACCGCTGCCTATCCCCGCACTTTATTGAACCGGCTTCTGGCCCATCCCGATCACCGGCTGGCCCTGCGCTTTGCTCCGATCGATGCGAGTATTCCCGTCCGTGAGCACCCCCCGGAAAGCTTGATCCCACGCCCGCGGGAAGGACGTCTGCACCGTCTCAAGCTATTGCATCGTCTTCTAATCAGCTCGGCACCCGCCGTGTTGACGGTCGTGGCGCTGGGTGGGTTGCTGGCTGCGGGGGTCGCTTGCATATTCACGATTTACGTCATCATCGTCTGGGCGACGTTCGACAAAGTCGAACCGGGCTGGCTCACTACCTCGCTTGCGCTGAGCATGACGGCATTGTTCCTGGGCATCGCCTTTCTGGGCCTCTCGATCGGGCTGCAGAAGCTGTTGGAAGCGGTGTCGATCGCCACTGACGACGATGTGGTGGGCGAGGCCAGTTCGATCGATTTGTTCGGCAAGGTGATCGAAGAGCTGAATGTCGAAGTCGAGTTCAGCCGTAACATGAATCTGGCCGGGCCGGGGCCAGCGCATCCGTGACCAGATGCACGACGCAAGTCGATTATCTGGTGATCGGCGGAGGGTTCTATGGCTGCGCCCTTGCCCTTTTCCTGCGGTCCTTGTCCCCCCGGGTCATGCTGGTCGAGGCTGGCGGGGAATTGCTGGGCCGCGCATCGCGCGTCAATCAGGCTCGGGTGCATACCGGATTTCATTATCCGCGCAGTGCGCTGACCGCAGTAAAGTCGATGGTACTGCACCGTCGCTTCGCAGAGGATTTTCCCGAAGCGGTAGTCGACGATTTCCAGATGCTGTACGCGATCGCGCGTCGCGGTTCCAAGGTTTCGGCCAAGCGATTTCACCGCATGTTCGAAGACATGCGCGCGCCGATCATGCCCGCAACGGCATCACAGTCGGCCTTGTTCGACGCCGATCGCATTGAACAGGTCTTTTCTTGTACCGAATACGCCTTTGACTATTCCATTCTGCAGCGTTTCATGGCCAACCGCTTGGCGGTATTGGATGTCGACGTTCGTCTTGAAACGGCGGTCACGGGACTGATCCAGCGGCCAGGTGGCGTCGTGTGCGCCCTATCCTCTGGGCAGGAAGTCGAAGCGCGCTATGTCTTCAACGTCACCTATGCACAGATCAACAATGTGTTGGACATGGCGGGCCTGCCCAACGCGGCGGTGAAACACGAACTTGCGGAAATTGCTCTGGTTCAGGTTCCCGATGAACTGAACGGCTATGGTATCACCATCATGGACGGACCTTTCCTGTCGTGCATGCCTTATCCGGCAGCCGGACTGCATTCGCTGACGCACGTTCGTTACACGCCACAAGCCAGTTGGACCGATCAATCCGCCGGGCGATCGGCCTATGCCGTATTCGATGCGATGACTCCGGAATCGCGTCATCGCCACATGTTGCTCGACAGCCAGCGCTACGTGCCCGCTTTGGCCCAGGCACGCTGGGAACGATCCCTATATGATGTCAAGACGGTGCTCATCAAGAACGAAAATGATGATGGCCGCCCGATCCTTTTTCAAAGACGTCCGCAAGATTCGAGAATAGTGTCTGTTATGGGAGGAAAGATCGACAATATTTATGATCTTTTCGAAATCATGCGGTTGAGCGAACCGGAATGGGCAGGCGGTACTGATCGCTTGGTCTATCCACGCACCATCATGGGATCTGCGTGACGAAACTGTTCGCCCATCCGATCGTGCGTTTCGGGATCGTCGCGTTACTGGGGCTTGCGATCGATCTCGGCACGGCATGGTTGTTGGCATCCGGGGGGCTGCCCTTGCCGGGTGCCGCTGCGGCTGGGTTCGTCGTCGCCGCGATCGTGAACTATGTCATTCACGAACGCTGGACGTTCCAAACCGAGGCGCGCCTTTCGGCCGCCCGTGGCGGCATTTATCTTGCGGTCCTGATCGTGACGCTGGGTATCCGGGTCGTCGTGGTCGCCATTCTGGAAGCTGCCGTTTTCCCAGCCCCGCAACAACGCGCGCTGCCATTGCTACTGGCCGTAGCCGTATCGTTCCTCGTAAATTATAGCCTGAGCAAGCGGTTTGTCTTCATCAGGGGCGAGCGTTGAACATTCTGTCACGAATACGCTCATCTTCAGAAAGTTTCCTAGCATGAATAACGCGTTGCGATCTCAATGGCAGGTGCCGGCCGGTCGCGAGGATTGTTTCGACGCCAAGCGTCATGCCCATGCCCTGGTGATTCCCGTCATCAATGAAGGGCAACGGATACGCGCCCAACTCGAGCGGATTGCGGCAGCCTATCTGCCGGTCGACGTGATCGTCGCCGATGGAGGATCGACCGATGGATCGCTCGATGCCGATTTCCTGCGTGCCACCGGGGTGCGCGCTCTGTTGACGAAGACAGGGCCGGGGAAATTGAGTGCGCAGTTGCGCATGGCCTATGCTTGGTGTCTCGACGCGGGCTATGACGGCATCGTCACCATCGACGGCAATGGCAAGGACAATGTCGAAGCCGTCTCGTTGTTCGTGGACCAATTGAATGCGGGCTACGACTATGTTCAGGGATCTCGCTATCTGAAGGGCGGCGCGGCTGAAAACACACCGCTCGAGCGGACGATCGGTAACCGCATGATCCATGCTCCAATGCTTAGCATCGCCGCGCGGCACTGGTTCACCGACACGACCAATGGCTTTCGCGCCTATTCGCCACGCTATCTGCTCGATCCGCGCGTTCAGCCCTTCCGGGATGTGTTCGCCCGCTACGAGTTGCTGTTCTACCTGACGGTCCGAGCCAGTCAGCTGGGGCTCAAGGTCGGCGAAGTTCCAGTCCGTCGCAGCTATCCGGTCGGTGAGCCGATCCCGACCAAGGTAACCGGCACCAGCGCTAAGCTGCAGATGCTCAAGCAGACGTTTCGTGCGGCGCGTGGGGCATTCAATCCATCGACGGGACAGGACGGATGAACGGGACACCTACCGGACGCAGGCCACTCGGTGCCGGCTTGGCGATGCTGCTGATCGCTTTTGCCCTCTTCAGCGCATTGTCCGTGCCGCTGGCCACACCGCTGGTCGATCCATTCCATGAAGGCGAATATCTTTCGCCGCAACTGTACTTTCTCGGTATTTCCAACGGATTGCCGGTGCTGATTCACGGCATGTTGAACTATGCACCCGCACGATGGGCTGTCGCCCTTTGTGGATCGGATCATGTCGTGATCTGTACCCGGGCCGCCAATATGTGGCTGGCCGCCACTGCTTCGGCGATATGGGCGCTGTCGGCCGCAGGATTGATGCGGTCCCGTCAGACGGCCTGGCTCGCCGGATTGACCGCCGGAATGCTGCTGTTGCTGTTTAACGGTACACGGATAGATTCCGTCGGCCTGCACCAGGGCGCGCCATCGGTGCGCGACCTCCTGTTGCTTTGCGAACTGGCCGCGCTGCTGGGCGTTCTAAAATGTGGCCGGCCTTATCTGCTGGGATTGTTGTTCGCTGTTGCCGGCATCGCGGCGGCCATTGGCTTGTTCTGGGCCTATAGCCGCGGATTGGTTGGGATCGTCATTTTGGCGAGCGGGCTGGTGCTTGCCTGGTATACAGGTCGATCGCCGAAGACGATCCTCGTCGCGCCGATCGCATTCTTGGCGACCCTGGCGGGAATGTACCTGCACGATCCGGCAATGTTCGGTCAGCATATTGCCAATATTCGATATTGGGGGCAGCATCGCGAAATCTGGACTCGTCCCTTCCCTGTACACGATATGATGTTCGGCGTCGTCTATGTCGGCTTGATTGCCGTCGGGGCGCTGCGATCATTCCAACTTCATCTTGCCGCACGCCGTGGCGAGGCGGCGACCTTGCTGCTTCTGATGATCCCGATGGCGGCCATTTACTACCAGTCGATCAACCGATCGGACCTCAGCCACCAGATGTGGGCCGTGGAATTTGCTTATCTGCTGGTGGTCACATTCGTCGCTACCCTTGCCTGGCCGCTGCAACTGTCCACGCGATGGTACTCGGCTGCACTGGCTGCCGTCGGTGCCATGATATTGCTGGTCCTGGCCATTCACGCAGTACGCCGTCCCAATAGCCTTGTCGCACATGGCTCTGGCAGCAACCTTGCCCTGGTAACTCGGCCCTTGCCGAACGATGAGGCGCTGGAGGGGAACACGGCTCGCCTCATCGGCGCCATGCTGCGTTCGACCGGGCAGCATTGTACCTATGTGATGAACAACACCGGGGTCTATTATGAAGCGGCGGGCCTGCCGCCATGCACCTCGTCGATGTACCCGATCTATGTCGCCAGAGGTGACGAAGAAACACGGATCATCGCCGACTTGGAACGCACTCGTCCGCTTCTGATCATAGGTCATGACGGTAGCTGGAGCGATGCGATGGATGGCAAGTCGATTGCGGTTCGTACACCCTTGCTATCGGCCTGGCTCGATCGGCACTATCCTGTGTCGGGCCATATCAATAAGGTCGAAATACGCCGTCGAAGCAACACCGGAGAAACTGGGCGGAGGATTGTCGAAGCCGTACAATCCTGAACTGGTCTTCCTGGGCTCGGCGAACACGTTGAATTAGAGCGGTTTCCGATCAGGTTGGATCATCGGCACGGCGGTGATTTCGGTTCGGGGCAAGGCGCGCGAAGGGAGCGATGCCGAAGCATCGTGACCGACAAGCAACGCCGCCCCGGATCGAAAGCGCCCCGCCGCGAAGCGGTCGCCCGCAGGGTGATGACAGTGGTTCAACCTGATCGGAAACCGCTCTAGTCGGTATAGGCTGTTTGCTCGGCCCATTCGGGGGTGAGGCCGCCGAAGGCTGAGCGCATGCGGAGTTGGTAAGGCACTCAGGCGTTCTCAACTAGGCGGGAAGGCCATCCTCCCCCGGCGAAGGCCTGGGGAGCGTGCCTGTCATATGGGCGATCCCCATGTGGAACCGCCCCATAGGGCATCCTTTTTAATTACGACTTATCGCAGGGTATCAAGCGTCTAGTTCACCGACAAAGCGATGTTGCAAGATCGGGAGACGCGTCACGCTTCCAGGATGAATGCCGCCTAGTTGCCACAATGCTGGCGATTGAGCGCGCGGGCCTTCATCCGGTATTCGAGGATCGCCATCCTGCCGAAGGTCATGTTACGCTGCGGATCGGACAAGGGGATATCCTGACGGTAAAGTTCGCTACCGGTGAACTGGACCTCGCCGGAGGCGTCGATGGTCCTTGTCAGACGTAGGCCCGCCGCGGAGGCCGTGCGCAGCACGCCGTCGCGCGACAGCAGCAAGAAGTGACGCGGTGCATCGCGCTGAACCCAGTCGGTCCCATACTGGTCCCACGCCTCGGAGGATACGGTCGGGATGCATACGATCACGCGCCCGCCCGGCCGCAACACAAGCCGTGCCTCAGTCAGCGAGGCGATGGGGTCGTCAACATGCTCCAGTGAGTAATTGAATATGACGACGTCGAGGTGTTGGTCACCTCGTGAATGCACTTCTTGCGGACCGGTACGCCCGTAGCCGTACAAAAATCCGCGGTAATGAACATGGGGTAATCGCGGGAGCGAGCTACCTCGATCAGCGACGATGTAGAGGAAGGTGGCTGTTCCCCGATAGATGAAGGTGCGAGCTCACGACTAGCAGCCGGGCCCATACATCGGACGGAGAACAGCCATGGGGTGAGTATATCGGGCTCGACGTATCGTTGAAAAAGACAGCCGTTTCGATCCGGTGCGGCGGCAAGCGTGTTTGGCGCGGCAAGTGTTTGTCAGACCCGCAGGTCATTGCAGCTCTGATCCGCAAGCACGCCCCTGGGGTGGAGCGGGTGGTGTTCGAGGCAGGGTAACTGTCGGTGTGGTTCTACCACGCGCTCACGGCGGAGGGGCTGCCAGCGATCTGCATTGATGCGCGCCATGCCAAGGCGGAACTCGACATGGCGGCGAACAAGACGGACGCCAACGACGCCGACGGCCTGGCTCACCTTGCTGAGGTGGGGTTCTATCGCGAGGTGCGGGTAGAAGGATTCGACAGTATGCTCTCGCACACGCTGATTGCGGCGCGCACGAAGCTCGTCCGTGCGACGCTGGACATAGCAGGGCAGATTCGCGGGCTGATGAAGACGTTCGGACTCCTCGTACCGCGTGGCATCGGCGGCAAGTTTGAGACGAACGTTCGTTCCCTGCTTGTCGACAATGCCGAACTCGCCCGGATCATCCTGCCTCTCCTCGACGCGTGGCGGGGTCTGCGTATCCAGGCGACTGAACTGGGGCGCCAACTCCTCGCCGAGGCACGCAGGAGCCAGCAATGTCAGCTGCCGATGTCGATCCCCAGGGTCGGCGCGATTACCGCTACCGCTTATCTGACGGCGGTGGAGGACCCCGCCAACTTCAGTCGATCCCGCTCGGTCGGCGCTTGGCTTGGGCTAACCACTAGGTGATACCAGTCGGGCGAGGTCGACTATGACGGTCACATCTCCCGGCGCGGTGACTGCTACGTCCGCTCGCTCCTGTATGAGGCGGCCGTCGTGATCCTGACCCGTAGCCACGCCGATAGCGACCTACGTAGCTGAGGCATGAAGCTTTGCGAAAAGATCGTCTTCAAGCGTGCCGCCGTCGCTGTTGCCCGCAAGCTCGCGGTCATTATGCACGCCATGCTTCGCTCCGACGAACTATTCACCAGGACAACCGCTACCGCCTGATCCAAGAGCTCGACAGCGCCTATGGCGTGACGAGGCGTCCCTGCCGGGACGTAGGCTGATCCATTCCGTTTCGGCCGTTGCGCCACGAGCCCCAGCTCGATGCGTGCGGAATGAATATTGGAAGGGCCATCCCGCGAAGCCCCATGTTGCCCGCCTGTCGTTGCGGTACGGCCGAGGGCGTCGCGCGCAATTCGAGAACATCGCAGTAAAGGACACAGGAGGCGAAAGGCCTCCAATGGCTGATGACCTTCTGCGAGCGGCGCACGGAGAGGCGAGCGGCGAAGCTTCAGCAGCAGCGGCTGGAATTGGAGCGGAAGAATCGCGCATGCGCCAAGGAGGAGCAAGCGTTTCAGACGGCGTTCGAGGTGTTGGCGGGGGCGCGGCGCAAATCAGGGAGGCGCCATTCAGCACCGGTATTCCCAGGGGCATGGCGGTGGAGGGTAGAGTCCTCCAGCCGCCGCCGAATCTGCTCAAGCGGCCAGCGGTGGAGGCGGGGCCGCTCACGGAGCTGGAGGGGGGGGCACGTCAAACCCTATGTCGCGATTACCCAGGCATAGAGCCGGCGAACGAGGCGTTCAGCGTTCGACGCGCGTGACATGCCCCATCTTGCGACCGGGGCGGACGCTGTTCTTGCCATAGAGGTGCAGATGCGCGCCCGGTTCGGTCAGTGCCGCCGCATAGGCGTCGTCGCCGATCAGGTTGCGCATCGTCACCCGCGCGGCCGTCAGGTCGGTCCGGCCGAGCGGCAGGCCGCAGATCGCGCGGATATGATTCTCGAACTGCGAACAGTCCGCACCCTCGATCGTCCAATGGCCGCTATTGTGGACGCGCGGCGCCATCTCGTTGAACACCGGGCCGTTCGCGGTCGCGAAGAACTCGCAGGCGAGGACGCCGACATAGCCGAGCTGCTCGGCGATGCGCACCGCCAGGTCGGCGGCCTCGATCGCCTGGGTACGGACCTCCAGCGGGGCGGGGACGGTGGAGGTGCGCAGGATCGCATCCTCATGCACGTTGAGCGGCGTGTCGTAGCGGACGGTCGCGCCGTCCTGCCCGCGCGCGATCAGCACCGAGAATTCATGGTCGAACGTGACGAAGGATTCGAGCACCGCCGGCCCGCCGATCGCCTCCCAGGCGGCGTCCGCATCGGCCGGCGTCCGCAGCCGCATTTGGCCCTTGCCGTCATAGCCGAAGCGCGTGGTCTTGAGCACGGCGGGGGTGCCGACCTGGGCGATCGCGGCGTCGAGTGACGCGCGGCTGTCGACCGGGGCCCAGCGGGCGGGCGTGCCGCCGACGCTCTCGACGAAGCGCTTCTCGGCGATCCGCTCCTGCGCCACGGCGAGGGCATGAGGATGGGGATGCACGGGCACCCGCTCCGCCAGCCATTCGACCGGGGCGAGCGCGATATTCTCGAATTCATAGGTGACGACGTCGCAGGCGGCGGCGAAATCCTCCAGCACGACGCGGTTGTGGTAATCGGCGCGGGTCAGGCTGGACGCGGTCTGCGCGGCGACGCTCTCGCGATCGGGGGCGAGGACATGGGTGCGATAGCCGAGCTGCGCGGCGGCGACCGCCAGCATCCGGCCGAGCTGGCCGCCGCCCAGGATGCCGATCGTCGAACCCGGCGGCAGCGGCACCGGTGGCGACGCCGGCCGAGACTGGGGCGCGCTCATGCCGCGGCTCCGGCGGCGGGATCGAGCGCGACCGAATCGGTCTGCGCCGCCCGCCACGCCTTCAACCGCTCGGTCAGGTCGGCGTCGCTGGTCGCCAGGATGGCGGCGGCGAGCAGGCCGGCATTGATCGCCCCCGCCTTGCCGATCGCCAGCGTGCCGACCGGGATGCCGCCCGGCATCTGAACGATCGACAACAGGCTATCCATGCCCTTCAACGCCTTGGATTCGACCGGCACGCCCAACACCGGCAGATGCGTCATCGCCGCCGCCATGCCGGGCAGGTGCGCCGCGCCGCCCGCACCCGCGATCACGACCTTCAGCCCGCGCTCCGCCGCGCCGGTCGCATAGTCATAAAGGCGTTGTGGCGTGCGATGCGCGGATACCACGCGCGTTTCATAGGCCACGCCGAGCGCATCCAGCGTCTCGGCGGCGTGGCGCATCGTCTCCCAATCGGATGTCGATCCCATGATGATGCCGACAATTGGTACGGACACGGACAGGCTCTCCTGGCAAGGCGAAGGCGCTGACTAGCGACCGGGATGGCGAATGTCATGGCCGAAAAGGGACGAATGCTTCCGGGGCCTCGCACGCTGCGCTATGCGCGGCGGCATGATCCGCCAGCGCAAGCCTCTCTGGGTCCTGGCCGCCGGGCTGGCGATGCTGGCCGGCTATGTCGATGCGATCGGCTTCCTGCGGCTGGGCGGGCTATTCGTGTCGTTCATGAGCGGCAATTCGACGCAATTGGGGGTGGCGATCGCCGGCCACGCCGGCGGCGTGGCGGTGGCGGCGGGGCTGCTCGCCTGCTTCGTGCTGGGTGTGGTGCTGGGCGCGCGGGTCGCCCTGGCGGCGGGCCGGCGGCGCAAGCCGGCGGTGCTGGCGCTGGTGACGCTGCTGCTCGCGCTCGCCACGTTGGTGGGGACGATGACGGCCGCACCGATGGCTGCCCTGTTCCTGCTGGCGCTGGCGATGGGGGCGGAGAACAACGTCTTCCAGCGCGGTGGCGAGGTGAGCGTCGGCGTCACCTATATGACGGGCACGCTGGTGAAATTGGGCCAGAACCTCGCCATGGCGAGTGCCGGCGGCCCGCGCTGGCGCTGGCTGCCCTATCTGCTGCTCTGGGCGGGACTGGTCGCGGGCGCGGTGACGGGGGCGGCGCTCTATCCGCTCCATGGGTTGTACGCGCTATGGGGCGCCGTCGCGGCGGCGGGGGTGCTGACGGTGATGGCATGGAGCGTCGGGCCGGTGCAAGCCTGGGAGCGGTCCTGATCAATCCTCAGGCCGAACGATCCGGACCCGCGCGAAGCCTTCCGCCGTCCGGGGCGGTTCGAACTGGTCGGCGACCGACCGGATGGCCGTGTCCGGCACGATCTGATCCTTGGGACGCCGGGCATTGCGGACCAGCGCCATGGCGAGCGGCGTATCGATCCACACCGCCTCGATATCGACGCCCGATCGGCGCGCGATATCGATGACGGGGGCCCGGTAACGGGCGCGGGGCAGGGCGGCATCGAAATAGATGGTGCCGACGCTCTTCGGCTGGTTTCCGATCCAGCATGTCTTGCCCGCCCCCTGAAGCCCGCAGACCAGGACGACCCGGGCCGACGGCCCGGCATCGGCGATCGCCCGTTCGAGCTGCTGGAAGGAACGCCGCCAGGCCTCGGCATTGCGTTCCGGCGTCCAGACGCGACCGGCATCCGTTTCCAGATGATCGTCCGGGTTGATGCGGGTCACGTCCGATGCCCGATATGCGCGCCGATATCAGCGCTCCGACAGATAGTAACGGTCGAGCGCGTTCAGGTCATTGTCCAGTTCGTAGACGATCGGCTGCCCGGTCGGGATTTCCAGCCCGGTGATCTCGTCGTCCGGGATGTTCGACAGATGCTTGACCAGGGCGCGCAGCGAATTGCCATGGGCGGAGATCAGCACCCGGTTGCCGTCGCGCAGCGCCGGCGCGATCCGCTCGTCCCAATAGGGCAGGACGCGGGCGATCGTGTCCTTCAGGCTTTCGGTGTTGGGGATGTCGATCCCGGCATAGCGCCGGTCGGCCGCGAGGTCAAAAGCGGAGCCGGCCTCTTGCGGGGGCGGGGGCACGTCGAAGCTGCGACGCCAGATCTTCACCTGCTCCTCGCCATGCTTGGCCGCCGTCTCCGCCTTGTCCAGCCCGGTCAGGCCGCCATAATGACGCTCGTTCAGCCGCCAATGCTTTTCGGTCGGCAGCCACAGCCGGCCCATCGCCTCCAGCGCCAGGTTCAGCGTCTTGATCGCGCGCGTCTGGAGCGAGGTGAAGGTCAGGTCGAAATCCAGGCCCTTCGCCGCCATCAGCGCGCCCGCCGCGCGCGCCTCGGCCACACCCTGTTCGGTCACGTCGACATCCCACCAGCCGGTGAAGCGGTTCTCCAGATTCCAGGTCGACTGGCCGTGGCGGATGAGAACGAGCGTGGGCATGGCGGCTCCTTGCAGCAAGATGAGGCGTTCCCCTAGCGGCTTGCGCGAGCCGGGCCAATCGCAGGAGTGAGGATGGCGATGACGATCGAACGACAGACACTGGTCTATGACGGGCCGGGCGGCCCCTTCGAGGGCGTGGCGGTGCGCGACGCGGCTGCGGGCGCGACGCGGCCGGGCGTACTGGTCGTGCCCAACATCCTGGGGGCGAAGGAGAGCGACACCGAGGTGGCGGAGCGGCTGGCAACGCTGGGTTATGTCGCACTGGTCGCGGACGTGTACGGGCAGGGCAAGCGCGCCCGGCGCGGCGAGCCGGACGTGTCGCGCTACATGGACCCGCTCAACGCCGACCGCGCGCTGCTGCGCGACCGGCTGGACGCGTCGCTGGCGGCGCTGAAGGGGCTGTCCGGCGTGGACGGCGGTCGCTGCGCGGCGATCGGCTATTGCTTCGGCGGCAAGGCGGTGATCGACATGGCGCGCGCCGGCCTGGGCGTGCGCGGCGTGGTATCCTTCCACGGGCTCTACGACCGGCCGGATTACACGACGCCAGACCGGATCGCGGCGAAGCTGCTGGTCTGTCACGGCTGGGACGATCCGCTGGCGCCGCCGGAGGCGCTGGTCGGGCTGGGGCAGGAGCTGACGGCGGCGGGCGCGGACTGGCAGATCCATGCCTATGGCCATGCCGGCCACGCCTTCACCGACCGGGCGGTGGCGAAGACCGATGGCGGCTTCGGCCATGACGAACCCGCCGACCGGCGCAGCTGGCGCGCGGCGACGGATTTCCTGGCGGAGGTGCTGGGCTGAGCGTCATCCCCATGGCGGCGCGGACTGCTTTAGACGTCCCGCGCCTGCCGGGGTGATGCCTGGGGGAGCATTCCACTCCCCCAGGGTGTCAGAACTGATCCAGCATCGCGTGCAGCGTCTCCAGCATCGCATGGGCGAGCTGCTTGGAGCGGTCGGGGCTCCAGCCGAACTCCGGATCGGCATTGGGGTCGTGATCCTTGAACGGCATCTCCAGCGTCATCGACACCGCGCCGAACCGCTCCGCCAGCTGGTTGGTCGACATGGAGAGATTGGCGTTGCCGGCCGAGGATTTCTCATAGCCCTGCTCGGTCTGGAACTCCGGCGTATGCGCGGCGAGACGGCGGCCGAACTCGTAGAATTTGGCGCCATGCTCCTCGGTCCAGCTCGGTATCCCCTCATAGCCCGCGAGGAAGTTGGCGGGGATCGCCTCGTCGCCGTGCACGTCGATCGCCACATCGACGCCGGTCTCGTCCATCCGGTTGCGGACGCACAACACCTCCGGGCTGCGCTCCGGCGTGGGGGCGTGCCATTCGCGGTTGAGGTTCACGCCGACCGCATTGGTGCGCAGATGGCCGCGCCGCGTGCCGTCCGGATTCATGTTGGGCACGACATGGACGGTCGCGCGGGCCAGCAGGTCGGCGGTGACGGGATCGGCCGCGTCGATCAGCCGCTCCAGCGCGCCTTCCATCCACCATTCGGTCATCGATTCGCCCGGATGCTGGCGGCCATAGAGCCAGACCTGCTTGGGGCCGGTGCCGATCCGGAAATAGTCGATCGCCTGTCCGTCCAGGCTCTGGCCGAGTTCGCGATGCTCGATGCCGGGCGCCTGGGCGATGCGCGCCACCAGCGCCTCGTGCATCTCCATCGTATAGGGCGCGAAATAGGCGAACCAGACGAGCGGCGCGTCGCCCGTCCACTGCCATTCCAGCACGCCGTCGGCATAGCGCGTCTCGGTCTGTCGCCACGCCAGCCGGTCGGTCGAGGCGCGGACCTTGTAGCCCGGCCAGCCGAACGGATAGGCCGATCCGCCCGCGTTCAGGATGCGGAAGGTCAGCGTCCGCCCGGCCGCCCCGGCGACGCGGAAGGAGAACCATTGGTAGAAGTCCGAATCCTTGTCCTGGACGATCTCCAGGTCGACCCGGTCACCCTCGATGGTGACCACGCGGATGTTGCCGCCATCGAAGGCGGCGTTGATGATGATGCTCATTTGACCTGGATAGTCCGGCCGGACTCGCCCGGAAAGCCCGTGAACAGCGCGGCGGCGAGCGTGTTCGCCTCGGCGCCGACATCGCTGGCGGCCTTGCGCGGATCGCTGACCGAATGGGCGCGACCCTCCCAGACAGGGCTCTGATCAACGCTGCGCTTGATCGTGACCGCCAGTTCGGTGGCGATCATCGTGCGCGGACCGCCGCCACCGATCGGGAAGTTGACGCCGCCGCCCAAGCCGACGCCACCGCCGCGCCCGCCGCCGAACGATCCGCCGCCCAGCCCGATCGAGACGGGCGAGCGTCGCGCCGGCCCCTCGACATCGGCGCGGGTGAAGCCGACCGTGGCGATCAGCTGCGGCTTGGTGCCCGGCTTGGCGAGCGCATAGCCGTTGCGCAGCAGTTGCGTCTCGACGGCGGCGGCATAGGTCTTGAACTCCAGGCTGGCGGGGGCATTCTCCGCGCCCAGCGGCTGGACGGAGATGGTGCCCCGGTCGATCGGCTCGCCCAGGTGATAGCGCAGCACCTCGGTCGGCGGCAGCGACGTGGTGGTGGCGCAGGCGGACAGCGCCGCGATCGGCAGCAGGGCCGGGAGGAAGGACAGGCGGCGGAGGAGCATGGGCAGTGGCCTCTTGGAACGGTTGCGATAGCGTAACGCACCGATGGCGGCCTGCGTTGCTTGACTCAAGCCCCATCCTTCCCTAGGCGGCGGGACTTTCCGACACCATCCCAACAGAAGTGCGCCATGAAAATTCGCAACAGCCTGAAGTCGCTGAAGGACCGTCATCGCGACAACCGCGTGATCCGCCGTCGCGGTCGCACCTATGTCATCAACAAAACCAACCGCCGGTTCAAGGCCCGCCAGGG
The DNA here is from genome assembly GCF_031453475.1 of Sphingomonas sp. SORGH_AS_0438. Classification (NCBI taxonomy): domain Bacteria; kingdom Pseudomonadati; phylum Pseudomonadota; class Alphaproteobacteria; order Sphingomonadales; family Sphingomonadaceae; genus Sphingomonas; species Sphingomonas sp. SORGH_AS_0438. Next base: position 3,049,102 of record NZ_JAVIZS010000001.1, on the reverse strand, counting down.
CTGAACATGACGCCCAAGGCCGTTATCTTCGATATCGGTCGCGTCCTGTACCATTGGGACCCCAGGTTCCTCTACGAGCGCCTCATCCCCGAGGGTGAGGCGCTCGACGCGTTCCTGCGCAAGGTCGTGACGCACGACTGGCATTACCAGCACGACGAGGGGCGCGATTTCGCCGACACCTCGGCGGAGCTGATCGCGCGCCATCCCCAGCATGCGGCGCTGATCGCCGCCTGGGGGCCGCGATTCGGGGAGAGCATCCCGGGGCCGGTCGAGCATATGCACGCGCTGGTCGAGCGACTCGACGCCGCTGGTGTGCCGCTGTTCGCGATCACCAATTTCAGCCATGAATTCTTTCCGCCCTTCCGCGCACAGGAGGCGGCGCTGTTCGACCGGTTCCGCGACATCGTGGTGTCGGGCGAGGAGAAGCTGGTGAAGCCCGATCCGGCGCTCTACCGGCTGGCGCTCGACCGGTTCGGCCTCCGGCCCGAAGAGGCGGTGTTCATCGACGACAATGCCGCCAATGTCGCGGGCGCGGAGGCGATGGGACTGCGATCGATCCTGTTCGTCGGGGCCGAGGATTGCATCGCGCGGCTGCGCGCGCTGGGGCTTCCCGCCTAGACACAGCGGCTCAACGGTCCAGCGCGGCGATCTGGGTGGCGTTGGCGCGGGCCGAATCGCTCTGGAGCAGGCTGCGGTCCAGCCGGTCGCCGACGACCGCTTCGTCGGTGATGACCACGGTGGTGCCCAGCGTCGTCACCCCGAACAGCTTCTTGGCGAACCCGGCCGGCAGGCGGACGCAGCCGTGCGAATCGGGAAAGCCGGGATTGTTGCCGGCATGGAGGGCGATACCGTCCCAGGTCAGGCGCTGCATATAGGGCATCGGCGCGCCGTCATAGATGTTGGAGCGGTGATCCTTGTTCTTCTGCAGGATCGGATAGATGCCGGTCGGCGTGTCGTTGCCGTCGCGGCCGGTCGACACGGTGGAGGCGGCGACCAGCACGTCGCCACGATAGAGATAGGCCCGTTGCAGGGGCAGGCTGACCACCAGGGTCACGGGCTGCGCCACCGCGACGGGGCTCGGCTGGCCCGGGGCGGTCGGCGGCGGCGCGGTGTCGGTCCAGACATAATCATTGGGGGCCAGTTCGGCGGCGGCCGCATCGATCATCGCGGCTTCGGACCGGGCGAAAGTCGGTTGCGCGACCAGCAGCGCGCTCGTCATGGCGAACAGAGTAACCGACATCTTCTTCATTGCGTTCGTCCCCTTGTCTATCCCCTTTCCGGATTCGTTAACGCGCGATGCGACGAACGGTGCCATGCGCGACTCGCGCCGAATGGTGGGAGGGATGCGGCGGAGCGACGGGAAAACGGGAACGAGCGGCGGCCGGGGCTACAGAAATGCAAGGTTTTCGATGCTATAGGATGCAGCGCGGGGTTCACAATGATCCGGGAAGTCGATGCACGATCAAGAGGTCGCGCGCGGACGGCGCGCGCTGATTAAGAACACTCTGGTACTGGCGGCCACCATGGCGGTGCCCAGCGCGGCCATGTCCACGCCACGCCGCCTGACCCAGCGCGATCTGAAGCCGCTCAGCGCACCCGATGCGCCGGCGACGACCCTGACCGAGCCGGCCTTTTCCGCCCGGGTCGTGCGACCCGAGCTGTTCCGCCAAGCCTATGCCGCGCTGCAACGCCATGGCAGCCGCATTCCCAATCGCGACCGCATGGCGATCGTCGATTTCACCGCCGGATCGAACCAGCCGCGCTTCCACTTCGTCGATCTGGCCAGCGGGCGCAGCCAGTCGCTGCGCGTCGCGCATGGCAGCGGATCGGACCCGGCCCATACCGGCTATCTCAAGCGCTTCTCCAACGATTTCGGCTCGAACGCCTCGTCCGAGGGGGCCTTCCTGACCGACGATTATTATGTCGGCCGGCATGGCCGCTCGCAGCGGCTGATCGGGCTGGACCCGACCAACAACAATGCGCTCGACCGGGCGATCGTCATCCATTCGGCCTGGTATGCCAATGAGGACATGCTGCGCACCCATGGGATGCTCGGCCGCAGCCAGGGCTGTTTCGCGGTCGGCGAGAACGACCTCGACCAGGTGTTCGCGCGCCTGGGCCAGGGCCGGATGATCTACGCCGCCAAGGTGTAAGCCCCGGCGGCCGCAGCAGGATCAGGCCGCCGCCATGTCCTCCAACGCCTGATCCGCCGCCTCGGTCGCGGCGATCCAGCCCCCGCCCAGCACCCGCTCGCCGGCATAGAGGACGGCGGCCTGGCCCGGCGCGACGCCATATTCGGGCGAATCGAACATCAGCCGCGCACCGTCGAACCGTGCCGGTACCGGCTTGGCCATCGATCGCACCTTGGCGGTCAGCGGCCCCTGATGATCGCCGCCGATCCAGTTGACCCCCTCCAGCCGCGCCGCCGACACCGCCAGCGCCCGGCGCGGGCCGACCACGACGCGGCGGCTCTCCGGGTCCAGCCGGACGACATAGAGCGGCTCGGGCGCGCCGCCGATCTCCAGCCCGCGCCGCTGCCCGACCGTGAAGTGGATCAGCCCGCGATGCCGGCCCAGCACCCGGCCGGCCAGGTCGACGATCTCGCCCGCCGTCTCCGCCTCGGGGCGCAGCTTGCGCACCAGCCCGGCATAGTCGCCATCGGGGACGAAGCAGATGTCCTGGCTGTCGGGCTTGGTGGCGACGCCCAGCCCCAGTTCGGCGGCGATTTCCCGCACCCGCGCCTTGGGCAGCGCGCCGAGCGGGAAGCGGCAGTAATCGAGCTGGTCCTGCGTAGTGGCGAACAGGAAATAGCTCTGGTCGCGCGCCGGATCGGCCCCGCGATGCATCTCCGCGCCCGCCGGCCCCGTGATCCGCTGCACATAATGGCCGGTCGCCAGGCAATCCGCGCCCAGGTCGCGGGCCATCGCCAGCAGGTCGGTGAATTTCGGCCCCATATTGCACTGGACGCAGGGGATCGGCGTCCGCCCCGCCAGATATTCGTCGGCGAAACGGTCGACCACGTTGGCGCGGAACGCATCCTCATGGTCCAGCACATAATGCGGGATGCCCAGCCGGTCGCAGACCGCGCGCGCGTCGCGGATGTCGCGGCCGGCGCAACAGGCCCCGGCGCGCTTGGTCGCCTCGCCATGATCGTAGAGCTGTAGCGTGACGCCGATCGTCTCCGCCCCCGTGGCCTTGGCCAGGGCCGCCACCACCGAGGAGTCGACGCCGCCCGACATGGCGACGACGATCCGCCGGCGCGCAATGTCCGGTCCCAGCTGAAAATCCACGTCGGTCATCCCCGCCTTATAGTCGCTTGCGGCCCGTCCGGCCATGCCCGCGACCGTACGCCGAGCCCTTGGTTAACGGGTCGAACCGTTCCGGGGTTAAGACAGGTTCACGAACTCTTTCCAACAGCTTTACCGGGTTTTCATGCCCTCGGGGCTAAGCCGGTCGAACGATTGGCGACAGAGGCGATTCTTGGACCTTAGTTTTCCCCGTTTCGATCGGTCGGCGGACCTGGTCACCTGGCGCGGCGATTGGGCCGTGCTGATGGTGGGCGTGGCTGCACGGCAGATGGAAAGCGAGACGGCCGAGGTCCAGGCGCGGCTCGATGCCGGTCCGTTCGCACCGGTCGACGGCACGTTCAACCGTGCCGTCGCCGAGGCGATCACCCTGTGGAAGGAGGAGTGAAGATGCCGTTTACCGCGGCGTTTCAGCCGATCTTCAAGTCCCGCCAGTATAGCGTGACACGCGTTCAGAAAGGGGGCCGGGCTTCCCCGGTTGAGGTAAAATTATGATCCAGAACGAAAAAATCCGCCCCGCTAAGGTCATTGGCCCGCTTGGGGAGCCGCTGACGGTCGATAGCCTCCCGCCGCCCTCGACCACGCGCTGGGTGGTGCGCCGCAAGGCTGAAGTGGTCGCCGCGGTGAATGGCGGCCTGCTGACGGTCGACGAGGTGTGCGAGCGATACGGCCTGACGGTCGAGGAGTTCGCCGGCTGGCAGCGGGCGATCGACCGTTCGGGCATGCCGGGGCTGCGGGTGACCCGCATCCAGCATTATCGTTCCCTCTATGAGCGGCAGCAGCAGAAATATTGATCGGACCGGAGCCGGAACAAGAATAGCCTCTTGGGAGTCTTTCCGTCAGCGCCCCGTCGCAAGGGCTTGTAACGGAGGGAATTAAAATGGGCATCATTCTGTGGCTGGTTATCGGCGGCGTCATCGGCTGGCTGGCGAGCATCATCATGCGCACTGATGCGCAGCAGGGCATCTTCCTGAACATCGTCGTTGGGATCGTCGGCGCCTTCATCGGCGGCCTGGTCATCTCGGGCGGTTCGATCAACAATGCCCCGCTGACCATCACGTCGTTCCTGGTGTCGCTGCTGGGTGCGGTCATCCTGCTGGCGATCGTCAATCTGGTGCGTCGCGGCAGCGTGCGCTGATCGCCCGAAACGCTTGGGTTAAAAAAGGGCCGTCCGGGATCACCGGGCGGCCCTTTTCTTATAGATCGTAAACATCGCGGCCGATGGCGGGCCTGTCCGTTTTTTCGGACGGGCGCCGCCGCGCAAGGGTCATCCGAGCAGGAAGCGGACCTGCAGGGTCGCGGTGATGTCCTTCTCGCCCGCGACGATCGGCGTGTCCGCCTTCATCGCCATGGCGCGCGCCATCAGCATCGGCGGCTGGCCGGGCCCGCCGGCATCCTGCCCCGCCTCGGTGATCGAGACGATGCGCAGCACGCGCAGGCCGGCGGCGCGGGCATAGAGGTCGGCGCGCGCACGGGCCCGCTTCACCGCATCGGTCCGGGCCTCGTCCAGCGCGGCATCGGGTTCGCCGACCGACAGGTTCGGCCCCTCGATCTGGTTGGCCCCCTGCGCGACCAGCGTATCCAGCACCTTGCCGGCGCGGGCGATGTCGCGGAAGCGGATCGTGACGCTGTTAGTCGCCTGATAGCCGGTGATGACCGGCGGCTGATTCTCCTGATAGCGATATTGCGGCGAAAGCTGGACATTGGCGGTGGCGATGTCGCGCTGGGCGATGCCCGCCGCCTTCAGCCCGGCCAGCACCCGCGTCATCGCCGTCGCATTGGCGGCGAGCGCACCGGCCGCATCCGCGCCCTGGTTCACGACGCCGGCGCGAATCGTCGCCAGGTCGGGCACGCGCGTGGTGCGGCCCTCCGCCGTCACGTCGAGCAACGTGCCGCTGGCAGGCACCATCGGCAGCACGCTGGTCTCCTGCTGTGCCTGCGCGGCGGTGGGCAGGGCGGCGGCCGGCAGCGCGGCGGCGGCAAGCAGAACGAGGTGGCGCATCGGAAAATCTCCCCAGGAATATAACGGCGTCTTTGATCTGCCTTGCCCAAACCGGGGCTGAACGATCCGCGATAAACCGGTATGTCGATGCGCCCATTACATCCAGACTGGCTTTACTTCGGCCAGTCACAGGGACTTGAGCCGGGTGATATATTCGGATAATACAGCGCGGGACGGGCAGCGCGACATTGCGCGGCGGGACGGGGATGGCGACAGAATGAACTACGAGACCGGCACGATCGCGCAGGAACGGCTGGCCGGCCCGGACGTGACCCAGGGACGCAAGCGGCGGCGCTGGGTGATCGCGATCGTCGTGGTGCTGCTGGTCGCGGTCGCCGCCTGGGCGGTGTTCGGACGCGGGCACAAGGCGGCGACGGCCAAGCCGGTCGAGCAGCTGCCCACCGTCTCCGTCATCGCGCCCGGCCGCTCGACCGTCGACCGGCTGATCCAGGCGACGGGCACGCTGGCCGCGCGGCGCGAGATGCCGGTGGGCGTGGCGGGCGAGGGCGGCATGATCACGCGCGTGCTGGTCGAGCCGGGCGCCTGGGTGAAGGCGGGGCAGGTGCTCGCCACCGTCGACCGTTCGGTGCAGACCCAGACCGCCGCCGCGCTCGGCGCGCAGGTCAATGTCGCCCAGGCCGATCTGGTGCTGGCGCAGGCGGAACTGGACCGGGCCAAGGCGCTGGTCGATCGCGGCTTCATCTCCAAGGCCGATCTGCAACGCCGTACCGCGACTCGCGACGCGGCGGCGGCGCGGGTCAAGGTGGCGAGCGCCAGCTATGCCGAATCGCGCGCGCGCAACGGCCGGCTCGATATCCGTGCGCCCGCCGATGGCCTGGTGCTGACCCGCCAGGCGGAACCGGGCCAGATCGTCGGCGCCGGCTCGGGGGTGCTGTTCCGCATGGCGCAGGGCGGGCAGATGGAGATGCGCGCGCAGTTGAGCGAGGCGGACCTGATCGGCCTGTCGCCCGGCGCGCGCGCGATCGTGACGCCGGTCGGCTCGTCGCAGCGGTTTAATGGCGAGGTGTGGCAGGTGTCGCCGGTGATCGATCCGCAGACGCGCCAGGGCGTCGCCCGCGTGCTGCTGCATTATGACCCCGCGCTGCGGCCAGGCGGCTTCGCGTCGGCGCAGATCGTCAGCGGCGTCAGCTACCAGCCGCTGCTGCCCGATTCGGCGCTGCAGAGCGACGATCGGGGGGCGTATGTCTATATCGTCGATGCGCAGGACAAGGTGCAGCGCCGCGACGTGAAGCTGGGCCAGGTGTCCGACGCGGGCGTCGCGATCACCGGCGGGCTGAACGGCACCGAACGGGTGGTGCGCTCGGCAGGCGGCTTCCTGGCGCCCGGGCAGAAGATCAAACCCGTCCTCCAAAAGGCATAAGGGGCGATCCCGATGAGCTTCCGCAACATCTCGGCCTGGGCGATCCGCAATCCGGTGCCGCCGATCGTCCTGTTCCTGGCGCTGACGTTGGCGGGCATCGTCAGCTTCATGCGGATGGACGTGAACAACGATCCGGACATCGACTTCCCGGTCGCGATCGTCGTCATCGCCCAGCCGGGCGCCGCGCCGACCGAGCTGGAAACTCAGGTGACGCAGCGGGTGGAGGCGGCGGTGCGCGCCCTCCAGGGCATCGACGAGATCAATTCGACGGTGACCGAGGGCCAGTCGCAGACGGTGATCCAGCTCGCGATCGGCACGCCGATCGACCGCGCGGTCAACGACGTGCGCGACGCGATCGCGCAGATCCGCGGCGACCTTCCCGAGGGTATCCTGGAGCCGCAGGTGTTCCGCGCCAATACCAGCGGCAACGACATCGCCAGCTTCGCCGCGATCACCAGCGACATGACGGTCGAGCAACTGTCCTGGTATATCGACAATACGGTGGCCAAGGAGCTGCTGTCGGTGCCCGGCATGGCGACGGTCAACCGCAATGGCGGCGTCAGCCGCGAGATCCGCGTCATCCTGGACCCCGTCAAGCTGCAGAGCCAGGGGCTGACCGCCAGCCAGGTCAACCAGCAGCTGCGCCAGGTCAATCTGAACGCGGCGGGCGGCCGCGCGCAGATCGCCGGGTCGGAACAGTCGATCCGCGTGCTGGGCAATGCGCACGACGCCAACGACCTGGCCGACACGCAGATCGCGGTCGGCGGCGGCCGCACCGTGCGTCTGGGCGACATCGCCCAGGTCCGCGACCTCTATGCCGAACAGCGCAGCCGCGCGGCGGTGAACGGCCGCCAGGCAGTCAGCTTCGACTTCCAGCGCGCCAAGGGCGCGTCCGACGTCACCGTCTATCACGAGGCGGTCAAGAAGCTGGAGACGCTGGAGAAGCGCAATCCCAAGGTGAAGTTCGTCCAGCGCTGGACCAGCACCGACTATACCGAGGAACAGTATAAGAGCGCGATCCACGCGATGATCGAGGGCGCGATCCTGGCGGTCGTCGTCGTCTTCCTGTTCCTGCGCGACTGGCGCGCCACCTTCATCTCGGCCTTGGCCATCCCGCTATCGGCGATCCCGACCTTCTGGGTCATGGATCTGCTCGGCTTCGACCTGAACAGCATGACGCTGCTCGCGCTCAGCCTGGTGGCGGGCGTGCTGGTCGACGACGCGATCGTCGAGATCGAGAACATCGTCCGCCACATGCGGATGGGCAAGAACGCCTATCAGGCATCGATCGACGCGGCCGACGAGATCGGCCTCGCCGTGCTGGCGACGACGATGGCGATCGTCGCGGTGTTCCTGCCGGTCGGGTTGATGCCGGGCATCGCCGGGCAGTTCTTCAAGAATTTCGGCCTGACCGTGGTCGCGGCGGTGCTGATGAGCCTGGCGGTCGCGCGGCTGCTCACGCCGATGATCGCGGCCTATTTCCTCAAGTCCTTCGGCCATGCCAGCCATGGCGAGGGGCGGTTGATGGACTGGTACATGGCGACGCTGCGCTGGACGCTGGATCGCGGTCGCAGCACCGCCTGGCGGGCGCAGGGCGGGGCGAAGCGCTGGCTGGGCCGTTTCCTGGACCACCGCGTCTGGGTGACGCTGATCGGTGTCGCCTCCTTCGCGATGACGCTGGCGATGTTCGGCATCCTGCCCTCCACCTTCCAGCCGACGCGCGACGAGGATGATTCGAGCGCGCAGGTCGAGATGGTGCCCGGCACGACGCTGGCGCAGACCGATGCGGTGGTCAGCCAGGTCGCCGACTTCCTGCGCCGCCAGCCGGAGGTGACCTCCGTCTATGCCCGTACCCGCGTCGGCAGCGGCAACGTGACCGCGATCCTGTCCAAGGACCGCACGGTCACCTCGACCGAGTTCGAGCGCAAGCTGGCGCCGGAACTGGCGAAGATCCCGGATGCGCGCGTCTCGTTCCGGTCGCAGTTCGGCTGGGGCTCCAGCGGCCGCGACCTGACGATCGTGCTGGGCGGCGACGATCCGGTGAAGCTGGGCGAGACCGCCAACCGCATCGTCGCGGAGATGGCGCGGCTGAAGACGGTCACCGCGCCGCGCGTGTCGGGCCAGATGCAGCGGCCGGAGATCGTGATCCGTCCGCGCATGGACCTGGCCGCCAATCTGGGCGTGACGACGCAGGCGCTGTCGAGCGCGATCCGCATCGCGACGCTGGGCGATATCGACCAGAATTCGGCGCGCTTCTCGCTGTCGGACCGGCAGATCCCGATCCGCGTCGCGCTCGACCAGTCGGCGCGCGCGAACCTGTCGACGATCCAGAACCTGCCGGTGGCGACCCAGAATGGCGGATCGGTGCCGCTCAGCCTGGTCGCCGATATCGGCCTGGGCTCCGGCCCGACCAAGATCGACCGCGTCAACCAGCAGCGCCAGATCACCCTGGGCGCCGATCTGGCTCCCGGCGTCGTCAGTTCGGTGGCGATGAAGGAGATCCATGCGCTGCCGACGATGAAGAACCTGCCGATCGGCGTCAGCGAGTTGCAGCTCGGCCAGTCGAAATGGCAGGCGGAGATGATCCAGAACTTCATCGTCGCGGTGATCGCGGGCGTGTTCCTGGTCTTCGCGGTGCTGGTGCTGCTCTATCGCCGCGTGCTGCCGCCCTTCGTCAATCTCGGCTCGCTGATGCTGGCCCCGCTCGGCGGGCTGCTGGCGCTGTGGGTGACGGGCCAGCCGATCTCGATGCCGGTCTATATCGGCCTGCTCATGCTGCTCGGCATCGTTGCCAAGAACTCGATCCTGCTGATCGACTTCGCGCTGGAGGAGATGGCCAAGGGCGTCGATACGCTGAGCGCGATCATCGATGCCGGGCACAAGCGCGCCCAGCCGATCGTGATGACCACGGTGGCGATGGTGGCGGGCATGGTGCCGACGGCCCTGTCGCTGTCGGGCGACAGCTCGTCGCGCGCGCCGATGGGCACGGTGGTGATCGGCGGGCTGGTGGTGTCGACGGTGCTGACGCTGCTGATCGTACCCGCGATCTTCAGCCTGGCGGTGGGGGTCGAGCGCTGGGCCGGGCCGCGGCTCAGCCGCCGCCTGCTCACCTATCGCCCCGGCGACGATGGCAGCGACGTGGTCGGCATCGCCGGCCCATCGGGGCCGCAACTCGGCCATACGGGGGGCCGGATCGGCTATCAGGAGGGACCGCATCCGGCCGAGTAGGCGAGGGGCGCTGGGCCGAATAGGCGTGAACCAACACGCGTTTCAGGTATTGTTACGCTTGTGAAACTCGCACGCACGTCCCTCGACCAAGTGCCGGCCGGGCTCGTGCGGATGCGATTGGTCGCGACCGCGCTGCTGGTGGCGATGGCTGGGCTGTTTTTGGTCAGCCGGCTGATGGTCGGCGCACACCCAGCCTGGGGCTTCGTCCGCGCCTTTGCCGAGGCGGCGATGGTCGGCGGGCTGGCGGACTGGTTCGCGGTGACCGCGCTGTTCCGCCACCCGCTCGGCCTGCCGATCCCGCATACCGCGATCGTGCCGCGCAACAAGGACCGGATCGGCGACCAGCTCGCCCATTTCCTGCGGTCCAACTTCCTGGTGCCGCGCGTGGTGGCGCGGCGGATGCGCCGGGTCGATGTCGCCGCCGCCGCCGCCCGCTGGCTGACCGATCCGCCCGAGGGGGCGGGCGGCCGTTTCCGCCGGGGTGCCTCGCGCATGGTGGCGCAGGTGCTGGAGGCGATGGATCCCGCCAAGCTCGGCGGCATGATGAAGGCGGCGGTCGCCACCCGCATCCGCGAGATGGAGGTGGCGCCGATCCTGGGCCAGTTGCTCACCGCGATGATGGCGCAGGGGCGGCACCGGCCGTTGCTCGATTCGGGTGCGCGCTGGGCCTCGGGCCTGTTGCAGTCGAACGACGCGCTGATCCGCCAGATGGTGCGCGAGCGCGCCGGTGCGGTGTTGCGCTGGACCGGGCTGGACGAGACGCTGGCCGACAAGCTGATCGCCGGGCTGGACAAGTTGCTCCACGACGTCGCCGAGGACCCCGACCATCCGATGCGGCAGAAGGTGGAGGATGGCTTGGACCGGTTCGCCTGGGACTTGCAGCACGATCCCGCCACCCGCGCACGGATCGAGGCGGCGAAGGAGGAACTGCTCGCCAATCCGGCGATGGCGCGCTGGCTCGACGGCCTGTGGGAGCAGGCGCGCGCCTCGCTGCTGCGCATCGCCCGCGATCCGGAGGCGGCGATGACCGGGCAGTTGGGCGAGATCCTGCGCCAGATCGGCGACACGCTGCGCCAGGATCGGGGCCTCGCGCTGCGCATCAACCGTTTCGTCCGCCGCGCCGCGGTGGGCGTGGCGCATGATTATGGCGACGGCATCGTTCGGCTGGTATCGGAGACGGTGCGAAGCTGGGACGCGGGCCACCATCACCGGCCGCCTGGAGAATGCGGTGGGACGCGACCTGCAATATATCCGGGTGAACGGCACGCTGGTCGGCGGGCTGGTTGGCTTGTGCATTCATGCCGTGGACGTGATGCTGTGAGCGCCCCGTCACCGTTCGTCGTGATGTCGGGACGGCTTGCCGCGACGCATCATTTCGATCAAGGGTGCGTTCGATGAACGATGCCGCGCAGTTCCAGGACGATAACGGCACGGTCCGGTTCACCGGAGATCTGTCGCTCGCCCGCATTGCCGGCCTGACCGAGCGACTCGAACAGGTCGATCGGGTCACCACGGTCGACTTGAGCGGCGTCGAGCGGATCGACACGGTCGGTGCCTGGGTCGTCCACCGCTTCGCCGCCAAGCATGACGCGCGGGTCGAGGGCCTGAGCGAGGACGGCCGGCACCTGTTCGACCAGGTGGTGGAGGCCGACAAGCCGCTGGTGCCGCGTCCGTCGCAGGGCAGCGGCATCCAGCGCGTGCTGGGCGAGGTGGGCGACGCGGTGGTCCAGTCGGGACGCACGCTGCTCGGGCTGCTCGGTTTCCTCGGCTCGACCACGCTCGCCTTTGCCAGCGTGATCCGCCACCCGCGCCGCTTCCGCTTCAACGCGGTGGTGCACGAATTCGAGACAGTCGGCGTCGCCGCGCTGGCGATCGTCGGGCTGATGAGCTTCCTGATCGGCATCGTCATCGCGCAACAGGGTGCGGTACAGCTTCGCCAGTTCGGCGCGGAGGTGTTCACGATCAACCTGGTCGGACGGCTAACCTTGCGCGAACTGGGCGTGCTGATGACCGCGATCATGGTCGCGGGCCGCTCCGGCTCCGCCTTCGCCGCGCAGATCGGCACGATGAAGCTGACCGAGGAGATCGACGCCATGCGTACGATCGGCGTGTCGCCGATGGAGGCGCTGGTGGTGCCGCGCACGCTGGCGGCGATCGTACTGATGCCGCTGCTCGGCTTCTATGCCTCATTGATCGCGATGATCGGCGGCGGGTTGCTGGCGGCGGTGTCGCTGGGGATCCCGCCCATCACCTTCATCGCCCGCATCCGCGAGGTCGTGCCGATCACCGACCTCTATGTCGGCCTGATCAAGGCGCCCGTGTTCGGCGCGATCATCGCGCTGGCGGGGTGTTTCCAGGGGATGCAGGTCGAGGCGGACGCCGAGCAGGTCGGCCTGCGCACGACGTCGGCGGTGGTGCAGGGCATCTTCCTGGTGATCGTGCTCGACGCCTTTTTCGCGGTGTTCTTCACCTGGCTGGGCTGGGACTGATGCCGACGCGCAAGGACGAGATCCTGGTCGACGTGAAGGGGCTGCGCAACAGCTTCGGCGAGTCGGTGATCCACGACAAGCTCGACCTCCAGGTCCGGCGTGGCGAGATCCTGGGCGTGGTCGGCGGGTCGGGCACCGGCAAATCGGTGCTGATGCGCTCGATCATCGGCCTCCAGACCCCCGATGCGGGCACGATCACCGTGTTCGGCGAGCCGACCATCGGCCGCGAGGAAACCGAGGCGGTGGCGATCCGCAAGCGCTGGGGCGTGCTGTTCCAGGGCGGGGCGCTGTTCTCCACGCTGACGGTCGCGGAAAACGTGCAGGTGCCGCTGCGCGAATTCTATCGCGAGCTGCCGCAATCGCTGCTCGACGAGATCGCCGCCTACAAGGTCGTGATGACCGGCCTGCCGCCCGAGGCCGGGCCGAAATATCCGGCCGAACTGTCGGGCGGCATGAAGAAGCGCGCCGGACTGGCCCGCGCGCTGGCGCTCGACCCCGAATTGCTGTTCCTCGATGAACCGACCGCCGGGCTGGACCCGATCGGCGCGGCGGCGTTCGACTCGCTGATCCAGTCGCTCCAGCGCACGCTGGGACTGACCGTGTTCCTGATCACCCATGACCTGGATACGCTCTATGCGATCTGCGACCGGGTGGCGGTGCTGGCCGACAAGCGGGTGATCGCGGTCGGCACGATCGACGAGCTGAAGGCGACCGACCATCCCTGGATCCACGAATATTTCGAGGGGCCACGCGGCCGCGCCGCCGCGACGGGCCAGGAGCGACTCGACTTCGACGCGGACACGGATCGCCACCCGACCGAGGTGACGGCCCGGACCACCCACCAGACGTCGCAAGGCGGCGACAGCGACAATGCGGCGCGGGACAGCGATCCCGCCGGAACAAGGACAGGCTGATGGAAACCCGTTCGAACCACGTCCTGGTCGGCGCCGTCGTGCTGATCCTGCTGGCGATGCTGGCGCTGTTCACGGTGTGGATCGCCCGGCTGGGCGGCACCGGGAAGAAGGAATATGACATCTTCTTCCGCCAGTCCGTCGACGGCCTCGCGCAAGGGTCGCAGGTTACCTATTCCGGCGTGCCGTCGGGCCAGGTGAAGTCGATCGCCCTGTGGAAGAACGATCCGCAATATGTCCGCGTCCGGATCAGCGTGAACGACGACACGCCGGTGCTGGACGGCACCACCGCGACCGTGGTCGGCAGCTTCACCGGCACCAGCACCGTGTCGCTGGACGGCGCGCGCAAGGGGGCCCATCCGATCACCTGTCCGGAGCCGCCCAACCCCAATGTCTGCCCTTACGGCGTGCCGGTCATCCCGACCAAGCAGGGCGGCATCGGCGCGATCCTGAACAGCGCGCCGCAGTTGCTGGAGCGGCTGTCGACGCTGACCGAGCGGCTGACCGGGTTGCTGACCGACCGCAACCAGGCGTCGATCGCCGGCATCCTGGACAATACCAACCGCCTGACCGACGCGCTGGCCGATCGCGGGCCGGAGATCGCGGCGACGCTGGCGCAGACGCGGATCGCCATCCAGCAGGCAGGCGAGGCGTCGAAGCAGATCGGCGACCTGGCGCAGACCACCAACGGGGTACTGGCCAACGACATCGCGCCGACCATCCAGAATCTGAACGGCGCGATCGCGTCCGCCCGGCAATCGGCGGAGACGCTGAACGCCGCGATCGACGATGCGCGGCCGGGCCTCCAGGCCTTTTCGAAGCAGACCATGCCGGAAGCGAACCGCCTGATCCGCGACCTGCGCACCACCGCCACCGCCCTGTCCGCCGTGGCGGAAAAGGTCGACCAGCAGGGGGCCAGCTCGCTGATCGGCGCGCAGAAGCTGCCGGACTATAAGGGCAAGTGAGGATCGCCATGAACAGAGCCGCTCTCCTGATCTGCGCCGCGACGCTGCCGCTGGCCGGCTGCGTCAGCTTCGGGGCCAAGCCGCCCAAGTCGCTGCTGGTCCTGACCAGCAGTGCGATGGTGCCGGTCGGGCAGGTGCGCGACTCGGCCACCGCCCGCACCATCGTGGTCGACGTGCCGGGCAGCGCGGCGGCGCTGGCCACCGCCCGCGTGCCGGTGGAGGTGACGCCGACCACGCTCGCCTATGTGAAGGACGCGCAATGGTCCGAACCGCCGGCGCGGCTGTTCGCGCGGCTGGTGTCGGATACGCTGGCGGCGCGCACCGGCCGGGTCGTCATCACGCCCGTGCAGGCGGTGGGCGAGGCCAATGACCAGCTGGGCGGTACACTGCGCCGCTTCGGCCTGGACGCGACCGGGCGCCAGGCGGTGGTCGCCTATGACGCCACCCTGTCGCGCGCCGGGCAGAGCGGCACCGAGACGCGCCGGTTCGAGGCACAGGTGCCCGTCGCGGCGATCGATGCCGAGTCGGCCGGTCCGGCGCTGAACCAGGCGGCGAACCAGGTGGCGGCGCAGATCGCCGATTGGGTGGGCCGCTAAAAGGGCGGCCCGACCGGGCCAAGACACGACCGGGGGGTTCGACCCGGAACCTCTTATCCCTCCGGCCTCCGGCAAAGTGGAGGGGAGTGGACCGTCGACTCCTTGATCAGGTTCACTCCTTTATCGGATGATGTGACGATCTATAGATCGACCCTCTTCTGAGAATTGGTGGAAGCGGACGGATTCAATCCCTCCAAAATCCGATTGATCGCAATCAAGTTGCTCTAATCTCTGGTCAAATCCTCTCTCCTGCCGGGAACGCCGCGTGATTTGGGGCGCTTGGGCGAGCAGCTAGGCCAATAGGAGAGCCACCATGATCCGATCCATCACGCTTGCCGCCATCGTCGCGCTGACCCCCGCCGCCGTGTCGGCGCAGGCGGTGTCGCCGACCACCTTCGTCACCAAGGCGGGTGCGGGCGACCTCTATGAGAAGACGTCGAGCCAGCTGGTGCTGGCGACGAGCAAGAACGCCAAGTTGCGGCAGTTCGCGCAGATGATGGTCCGCGACCATACCAAGAGCACCGCCGATGTGAAGGCCGCCGCCGCCAAGGCCGGCGTCACCGTGCCGGCGCCCAAGCTCGACGCGATGGGCGCCCGCGACGTCGCGGCGCTCCGGACGGCCAAGGGCACGGCACGCGACTCGCTCTACGTGACGCAGCAGAAGGCGGCGCACCAGCGTGCGCTGACGCTGCACCAGGGCTATGCCGCCAACGGCACGTCCGCGCCGCTGAAGATGGTCGCCGGGCAGATCGCACCGGTGGTGCAGACGCATCTGACCGAACTCCAGGCGATGTAATGGCCGGCGGGCGGCGGAACCGATCCGCCTGCCCGCCCGTTCCCAAGCTCGGCTCCGTCCCGTTTCCCCCCTTTCCGGGGCGGGGCCGAAACCGGACATTCCTGCGATCCCGGACGTTGAGGCGTGATGGTCAAGCTCGGCGACTGGATCGAACCCCACCCCCATGGCATCCATGTGAAGCCGGCCGATGCGTGGATCGACCCGTCCGAACCCACGCCGCAGGCGCTGGTCACCCATGGTCATGCCGATCATGCGCGCGGCGGCCATGGTCGCGTCTGGGCGACGCCCGAGACGCTGGCGATCATGGCGGCGCGCTACGGTCCCCAAAATGGCGCGCCCGTCGCCTATGGCGAGACGATCAGGCTGGGCGAGGTCGAGATCGGCTTCGTACCCGCCGGCCATGTGCTGGGGTCTGCGCAGATCGTGCTCGATTATCGCGGCGAACGGATCGTGGTGTCGGGCGACTATAAGCGCCGGGCGGACCCGACCTGCACGCCCTTCGAACCAGTACCCTGCGATGTGTTCGTGACCGAGGCGACTTTCGCGCTGCCGGTCTTCCGGCATCCCGATACGGGCGACGAGATCGACAAGCTGCTGGCGCGGCTCCACGCCAATCCCGATCGCTGCGTGCTGGTCGGCGCCTATGCGTTGGGCAAGGCGCAGCGGGTGATCGCGGAGTTGCGCGCGCGCGGCCATGCGGCACCGATCTATATCCATGGCGCGCTGGCGCGGTTGTGCGACCTCTATGCCGAACATGGCGTCCATCTCGGCGAGCTGATCCCGGTCGCGGGCGTCGCCAAGGCGGCAATGGCGGGCCATGTCGTGATGTGCCCGCCCGGCGCGCTCAACGACCGCTGGTCGCGGCGGCTGCCCGATCCGATCACCGCGATGGCCAGCGGCTGGATGCGGGTCCGCCAGCGCGCACGGCAGAAGAATATCGAACTGCCGCTGATCCTGTCGGACCATGCCGATTGGGACGAACTGACCCAGACGCTGACCGAGATCGCGCCCAAGGAGGTGTGGGTGACGCATGGCCGCGAGGACGCGCTGGTCCATTGGTGCATGACCCGCCAGATCCGCGCCCGCGCGCTGGCGCTCGTCGGCTTCGAGGATGAGGACGACTGACGCGGAACTGCGCCGCGGCCCGTGCGGTTCAATGGACCTGTCCAAGGAGAATCAGGATGGCCGCAGCCCGGCTGAACATCGATACCGCCACGATCTTCGACAATGTCGACGAACGCCGCGTCGAATTCGCCGCCGATATCGGCGAGGATCGCCACGCCTTCGCTATGCCCTATGACGGCCTGCGGGCGCTGACCGGCATCGATCCGATCACCGAGCCGGTCGCGACGCTGACCCGCGTCGCCGATCAAGTCGCCGAGGCGGGGGTGAAGGCGCTGGCACGCGATCCCGATCAGGCGATGGTGGTGATCAGCGAGAACGACCTGTGACGATTGACTGGCGAATGAGCGCGGCGCTGGAGAATGTGCCGCGCGGCGGCCATGACGTGGCCGAGGTGACCAGCCTGGCCGGCGCGGTGCGTGCCTGGGGGGAGATGGATGCCGAACACCGGGCGCAGGCCGTGCTGACGACCGATCATCCGGTCCAGATCGATGACAGCGATGCGGCGGTGCAATGTTTCTCGGGCGATGCGATCCAAGCGCTGGCGGACCGGCTGCGCCAGGATCAAGACGGAGCGGCGTAACGCGCCATCGGTCCGGTCAGGCCGCCGCCGCCGCGTCCTCCGCCGCGTCGCGACTCAAATCGGCCACGGTATCCAAGGTCCAGAATCCGAAAATCTCGGTCTTCAAAACCCGATGACATGATTCGGACTTGAGATCGTCATTGCGAGCGCAGCGAAGCAATCCACAGCCGCGCGCGTGACGCCCCGGATTGCTTCGCTGCGCTCGCAATGACGGTTGCAGCCGCGTTCCAGATATACAGTCACGTTGAACACCGGCTTGTCCTTCCCTTGGCTCCACCCCGGCCTCTATCGGCGCTTCGTCAAGGGAGGATGGAAGCGGCCGTTCAGCCGCCCAAAGCGCGGGCGCGGCGGCGCTGCACCGAACTGCCGATGCCCATCGCCTCGCGATATTTGGCGACGGTGCGCCGCGCGATGTCGAAACCCTTGGCCTGCAGGCGTTCGACCAGAGTGTCGTCGGACAGGATCGTGTTGCCTTCGCCCGCGATCAGCGCCTTGAGCGCGCTCTTCACCGCCTCCGCCGATACCGCATCGCCGCCGTCCGCCGCCTGGATCGCCGAGGTGAAGAAATATTTCAGCTCGAACAGCCCGCGCGCGCAGGACAGATATTTGTTGCTGGTGACGCGGCTGACGGTCGATTCGTGCATCCCGATCGCCTCGGCGACGCGCGCTAGCGTCAGCGGCTTCAGATGCGCGACGCCGTGGCGGAAAAACCCCTCCTGCTGCTTCACGATCTCCTGCGCGACCTTCATGATCGTGCGCTGCCGCTGATCCAGCGCCTTGACCAGCCAGTTGGCACTGGCCAGGCAGTCGGACAGCCAGGCCTTGGACGCCTTGTCCTGCCCCGTCCGCGACAGCTCGCTGTAATAGCGGCGGTTGACCAGCACGCGGGGCAGGGTGGCGCTGTTGATCTCGATGCCGAAGCCGCCGCGCACCGGTACCACGAACAGGTCGGGCGTCACCGCCGGCGCGGGTTCGCCGCCATAGCGGCAGCCGGGCTTGGGATCATAGGCGCGCAGTTCGCGCACCATATCGGCCATGTCCTCGTCATCGACGCCGCAGATCCGCTTCAGCCGCGCCAGCTCGCCGCGCGCCAGCAGGTCGAGATGCTCGATCAGCCGCGCCATGCAGGGGTCGTAGCGATCCGCCTCGCGCGCCTGGAGCGCCAGGCATTCCGCCAGGTCGCGCGCACCGACGCCGGTGGGATCGAAGGTCTGGACGATCGCCAGCACCCGCTCGACCCGGACCAGCGGCACCGCCAGCCGGTTGGCGAGGTCGAGCAGCGACACGGTCAGATAGCCCGCCTCGTCGATCTGGTCGATCAGATGCTGGGCGATGAAGGCATCGGCGGCGGGCACCGCCAGCGTCGCCTGGGCGAGCAGATGGTCGGCCAGGCTGGGGGCGCCCTCCGCCAGCGAGTCGAGATCGGGGCCGTCCTCCGACCCCAGGCCGCCGCTGCCGCTGCCCGTGCCGCCCGTCATCGACAGGCCGCCATCCGCCGTGCCGCCGCCGTCTGATGCCGAATCCTGATGATGGCTCTCGGTCGCGTAATCCACGTCGAGCGGCTCGGCGGCGGCCGTACCGGTCACCAGCGCGTCGGCACCCGCCGGTTCGGCCGCTTCCGGCCGCTCGGGCCGCACCACCTCCTGGGTCGCGGTGGCGTCGAGCAGTGGGTTCTTCTCCACCTCCTCGGCGATGAACGTCTCGATCTCCAGGTTGGACAGCGCCAGCAGCTTGATCGCCTGCTGCAATTGCGGCGTCATCACCAGCGATTGCGACTGGCGAAGATCGAGACGCGGCGCGAGGCTCATCCGGCCTGGTCCAAGCGGGAGAGGCGGGCGGCCATGGTGCTAGAGCGAGAAGCCCTCGCCCAGATACAGGCGGCGGACATTGGCGTCGGCGACCAGCTCGGCGGGCGAGCCGGAGAAGAGCACGCGCCCGTCATAGATGATATAGGCGCGGTCGACGATATCGAGCGTCTCGCGGACATTATGGTCGGTGATCAGCACGCCGATGTCGCGGCGTTTCAGGTCCTTCACCAGGTCGCGGATGTCAGCGATCGAGATCGGGTCGATGCCGGCGAACGGTTCGTCGAGCAGCATGATCGACGGGTCCGCCGCCAGCGCGCGCGCGATCTCCGCCCGGCGACGCTCGCCGCCCGACAGCGCCATGGCCGGCGAGGCGCGCAGCCGGGTCAGGCCGAATTCCTCCAGCAGCCGGTCGAGCTTGACCTGGCGCTGCGCGGCGTCCGGCTCGGATAGTTCCAGCACCGCCAGGATGTTCTTCTCGATCGACAGGCCGCGGAAGATCGAGGTCTCCTGCGGCAAATACCCCAGGCCCAGGATCGCGCGGCGATACATGGGCAGGCCGGTGATATCCTCATTGTCGAGCAGGATGCGGCCCGAATCGGGCTTCACCAGGCCCATCACCGAATAGAAGCAGGTCGTCTTGCCCGCGCCGTTCGGCCCCAGCAGGCCGATCACTTCGCCGCGCCCGACCGACACCGACACATCGGTCAGCACCGTGCGCTTGTCATAGGATTTGGCGATCGACACCACCTGCAGGCCGCGCGCGACCGGCGGCTCGGCGATCGGCGCGACCGTATCGGAAGGGGAGATGATGGTGGAGTCCATCGCGCTAATGCCTCACGAACTTCGACAGGGGGCCGACAGGGCCTTCCGCTTGCACGCTTTTGCCGCGCACGGAAAGCCCCGGCGCCTAATTGCGCTTGGGCACCGAGAAGGTGCCGGTCACGCGACCGCCGCGCGGGCTGATGCCGCCGGCGTCGCCCGTACCCTGGCCGCCGCCGCTGCCGCCCGCGACCGACGATCCGTCGATCACTGCCCGGCCGGTGTCCAGGTTGATCGTCAGCCGACCGCCATTCACCGTGTTGCCGCCGCCCTGGGTCAGCGACACCGCGCCGATCATGGTGATGACGCGGCGGTTGAGGTCGTAGATCGCATATTGGCTGCGTGCGACCTGATCCGGCCGGCGGACGGTGACGCCGCCCGATGCGTCGAGCCGCGACACCTGCGGATTGCCGCCGATCACCTGGCCCGTATAGGTCACGGTCATCCGTGTGGCGGTGAGCGTCATCTCCGCCTGCTTGACGACGACATTGCCCGACAGGACGGCGCGATTGGCCTTGTCCTGCAACTGGATCTGGTCCGCGCCGAAATCGATCGGCGCGTTGCTGTTATGGCGCTGCTGCGCGACCGCCGGCGTGAGCGGCACCGCCACGAGCATCGGGGCGGCGAGAATCGCGAAAGCGGGCATCAGCGGCGTAAGTTTGCGCATCGGCGCTATTTCGCCCCTCGCGGTACGATCCGCAAGCGGGCGTTGCCATTCAATGTCACCGTGCGGCTGTCCAGATCGGCGCTGAGGCGATCGGCGCTGAACCGGCCCTGCGGCACGGTGCCGGTGACCGGCCCGGCGCTGCGCATCGTCCGCGTCGTCAGGTCGATGGTGGCGTCGCTGGTGTCCATCTTGTAGCCGCCCGCCCCGGTGAAGGCGATCGGCCCGTCGATCGCGACCTTCTGCGAGTCCATATTATAGTGGCCGCGCTGGCCGACGATCTCCGCCGGCCCCTCGGGCAGTTGCAGGCTGGCCTCCAGCGCGCGGAGCTGGACGATCGGCTCGCTGGAGCTGCGCTGGATCGCCGAGCCGGCGGTCAGTTCGAACGCCTGGCCCTTGTCGTCCTGGCCGCGATATTGCGCGCGCTGGATCTTGAGACGCTCGCGCGCGACCTCGACCTTGTTCTTGTCGAGCACGAACGACACGTCGCCGCTCGCGGTCAGCGGGGCCATCACCAGAAAGGCGGACAGCACGCCGATCGCGGTCGGCAGCACGACTCGCGCCACCGCCACCACCCGGTCGTGGCGCGATCCGGGCGCGGCCCAGCGTTGGCGCGCGCTACGCTCCCCCGCGCGGCGGCTCGCCTCCGACATCAGGCGGCCTCACGCATGGGCGAAGATGTCCTGCTCGGGCCAGCCCGCCAGGTCGAGCGCGGCGCGGCTCGGCAGGAAATCGAAACAGGCCTGAGCGATGGCGGTGCGGCCCTCGCGCGCCAGCCGCCGTTCCAGTTCCTCGCGCAGCCGATGGAGATAGCGCACGTCGGACGCAGCATATTCCTTCTGCGCGTCGGACAGGTCGGGCCCGCCCCAGTCGGAGGATTGCTGCGCCTTGGACAGGTCCTGGCCCAGCAGCTCGCGCACTAGCTCCTTCAGCCCGTGCCGGTCGGTATAGGTGCGGATCAGCCGCGAGGCGATCTTGGTGTCCCAGGCGGGGGCGGCGACCACGCCCAGATAGTGCTGGATCGCGGCGATGTCGAAGCGGCCGTAATGATAGAGCTTGGTGATCGAGCGATCGGCCAGCAGCGCCTTCAGGTTGGGCGCGGCATAGTCGCTGTCGGGCGCGAATCGGACGAGATGCTCGTCCGCGCCGCCATCGGACAGCTGCACCACGCACAGCCGGTCGCGCGGCGTGATCAGGCCCATCGTCTCGGTGTCGACGGCAATGCTGGACGCCCCGGCGAACAGGCCGGCGGGGATGTCCTCTTCATGGAAATGCACGGTCATCCTCAGGGCCGTAGCCTCTGGCGCCCGCCCGCTCAAGCACGGACGGCGGTCATGCGGCAGCGCGAAACGTCGCATCCACGCATCTTTTCGCCGCGTTCGGGGCGGTGTGGTGAAAATTTCATTCGCGGAGTTCGATCGAATCGGCTATGCCCAAGAGTAGGCGCAAACTATTTCGCGCCTTGAAGACCTCGGCACGTCGTCCGGCGCTCGGGTTCTTGAGGATGCAGTGACGGGCGAACCGGGAAGACGAACAGGGCTTATGGGTTTCGATAAAGGTGGCCGCGGCAATCGTGGCGGGCGTGGGCGCGACAAGCGCGATGGCTTCGGCGGCGATGACAATTTCGGCGGCGGCGGCTTTGGCGGTGGCGACTTCGGCGGTGGTTTCGGTGGCGGCGGCTTCGGCGGCGGTGACCGGTTCGGCGGCGGTGGCGGCGGCTTCGGCGGCGGTCGCAGCGGCGGCGGCGGCTTTGGTGGCGGCGACCGTGGCGGCTTCGGCGGCGGCGGTGGCGGCGGCTTCCGTGGCGGCGGCGGTGGTGGTGGCGGCTTCGGCGGCGGTCGCGGCATGCCCCCCCAGGTCGTTGGCGAAGGCACCGGCGTGGTCAAGTTCTTCAACGCGCAGAAGGGCTTCGGCTTCGTGGTCCGCGATGACGGCGGCGAAGACGTGTTCGTTCACATCTCGGCGGTCGAGCAGGCCGGCCTGAGCGCCCTGGCCGAGGGCCAGCCGCTCGGCTTCACGCTGGTCGATCGCGGTGGCCGTATCTCGGCGACCGAGCTGAAGATCGACGGCGAGCCGATGGCCGTGACCGAGCGCGCTCCGCGTGAGCCGCGCGAGGGTGGCTTCGGCGACCGTGCACCGCGTGCGGGCGGCAATGATCGTGGCGGCGGCTTCGGCGGCGCGCCGCAGCGTCAGCTGACTGGCGAGAAGGCGACGGGCACCGTCAAGTTCTTCAACGCCATGAAGGGCTTCGGCTTCATCCAGCGCGACGACGGCCAGCCGGACGCGTTCGTCCACATCTCGGCGGTCGAGCGTGCGGGCATGAGCTCGCTGAACGAGGGCGACCGCCTGCAGTTCGAGCTCGAGGTGGACCGTCGCGGCAAGTATGCCGCCGTCAACCTGCAGCAGGGCAGCTGATCCGCCCCACCCGACCAGGGTGGAGCATCGCGACGGCCCGTCCGGTTTCGACCGGGCGGGCCGTTGTGCGTTTGGGGCCATGTCGCCGCTGACCGGCTGGCGGTCGGGTGGGCAGACTTCGTCGTCGAGGAGGGATCATGTCGCTCGTGTTGGTTCTGGCCGCCACCATCGCCTTGCGCGCCGATCCCCCGGCCATCACATTTGCCGAGGCCCGCGCGATGACGCCGGCTCAATTGGCCGACGCGATGCTGGCACCCGGCCATCCGGTGGTCGTGGCGGCCGAAGTCGGGCGGCACGCACCAATGCCGCCGCCGCCGCCCGGTGCCTCCTATCAGATGCCGGTTACCCTGGTCATGGCGGGTGACGTGAGCACCGAGGCGGGCTTTTGCGAGCGGTCGGTTGTACATGTCCTGCTGGCGCCATCGATCTTCCGTGGGATGGCGGCGCCTATTTCCCCGCCGCTCAGCCTGACGATTGAGCGCACCTATAGTTGGCGCGCCGATGCTCGAGACAGGGGCGAATGTGCCACCGTGCGAAAGCCCTATTTCTCCGTCAGCGAAACGGATGCGTCCCCATCATTCGCGCTGATCCGCCAGTTGGCCACGCTTCAAGCCCGCGCGCGCTCCCATCGATCCCTTCCGGTGCAGATATCGATCGACGATCAATCCGCTCGGATGGCGCAGGATTTCGCGCGCATCAACACGGATCCGGACTTGCGACCAAGCAAGGAGGAGATGACGGTGATCTCCAGCGGCCGGGTCGCGCTCGCCAAGCTGCCGCTGGATGCCATTGCCTATATCCACCCAAATTCGCTGAGCTATCAGGGCTTGGTCGAACCGGCGGAACGCACGGATTCGTGGGGGACGCCTCGAGCGCTTGCTACCCTGTTCGCGGGTGGAGAATGGACCGTCGACATGGCATTGGAGAACGGCAGGATTGTCGTCATGCGGATCATGCGCCGCGTCCCGGCGCCCTTCTAGAGATGGCCCTCGACTATATCCTCCCCTAGAACGGATCGCATGGCATTCTTCCTCGCCCCGCTCGCCCTGATCGCCGCCGCGCCCGAGGCCGCCGCACCCGCCACGCCGCGCCCGCCGCTCGTCCAGGTGGAGGTGGTGCGCAGCTACCCGCATGATCGCGCCGCCTTCACCGAGGGGCTGATCTGGCATGACGGCGCGCTCTACGAAAGCGTCGGTCGCGAGGGCGAGTCGGAGGTGCGGCGGGTCGACCTCGCCACCGGCCGGGTCGAGCGGCGCGCGCGCATCGACCCGTCGCAGTTCGGCGAGGGGCTCGCCGCCTGGGGCAAGTCGCTGGTCAGCCTGACCTGGCATGACGGTGTCGCCTATCGCTGGGATGCGCGGACGCTCAAGCCGCTCGGCAAGGGCCGCTACACGACCGGCGAGGGCTGGGGGCTGACCAGTGACGGCACGTCGCTGATCCAGTCGGACGGGACCGCGACGCTGCACGTGCTCGATCCCAGGACGCTGAAGGAGAAGCGGCGGATCGCGGTGACGCTGAACGGCCGGCCGATCGACCAGATCAACGAGCTGGAATGGGTGGACGGCACGATCCTCGCCAATGTCTGGCACACCCCCTATCTGATCCGGATCGATCCACGCTCGGGCAAGGTCACGCAGATCGTCGACCTGCGGCCCGTGGTGGCGCAGGTGTCGGTGTCCGATCCGGAGGGGGTGGCCAACGGCATCGCCTATGACCCGGCGACGCGCCGCCTGTTCGTCACCGGCAAGCTCTGGCCGAAGCTGTTCGAGATCAAGCTGAAACCCTGACCCGCGGCCAAGCGTAGACCCGCCGAACCGGAAGGAGCGCCATATGGGCAGGATGATCGACGGACGCTGGCACGCCGGCAAGGTGACGGAGGACAGCGCCGACGGTGCGTTCAAGCGGCAGGATGCCGGCTTTCGGGACTGGGTGACGGCGGATGGCGGGCCGGGGCCGGACGGGCAACAGGGCTGGCCGGCGGCGAAGGGGCGGTATCACCTCTATGTCAGCTATGCCTGTCCCTGGGCGCATCGCACGCTGATCGTCCGCGCGCTCAAGGGGCTGGAGGAGATGATCGGCGTCTCCGTGGTCGATCCGGTGATGCTGGAGCAGGGCTGGACATTCGAAACGGAGCGGGGCGGCACCGGCGATCCGCTCCATGGCGCGGATTTCCTGTGGCAGCTCTACGCCCGCGCGCGGGATGGCTATACGGGCAAGGTCACGGTGCCGGTGCTGTGGGACCGCGAGCGCGAGACGATCGTCAGCAACGAAAGCGCGGAGATCATCCGGATGCTGACCCAGGCCTGGGACGGGCTGGGGGCAAAGCCGGGCGACTTCTATCCCGCCGAGCATCGCGCGGCGATCGATGCGATCAACGCCGATGTCTACGACCGGGTGAACAACGGCGTCTACAAGGCCGGCTTCGCTACCACGCAAAGCGCCTATGAGGAGGCGGTGCTGCCGCTGTTCGAGACGCTCGACCGGCTGGAGGCGCTGCTGGCCAAGCAGGACTGGCTGGTCGGCACGCGCATGACCGAGGCGGATATCCGCCTGTTCACCACCTTGGTGCGGTTCGACCCGGTCTATGTCGGCCACTTCAAGTGCAACATCCGCCGCATCGTCGATTATCCGGCGCTGGAGGCCTATCTGGAACGCATCCTGAGCGATCCGGCGATCGCCGAGACGGTGCATCTCGACCATATCCAGACCCATTATTATTCCAGCCACCGCGACCTGAATCCCTGCGGCATCGTGCCGGTCGGGCCGGACCTGCCCTGGCGCGGGCTGGTGAAGGGGTAGGTCGGCGAGGCGTTCGCGGCGGATCGTTGCTTTTCCGCCCGGCAAAGGGCGGGGGTGCGAACCGGGGTGAAGGGGGGGCGAGCCTTCCCCCCAACACTTCCAATTTGCGGTGCTTCGCCATGTCGGGCGGCCTGTTTAGTGCGACCATCATCCCCGAACCGGAAACCGCATCGCGCCTATCGTTCGAGCTGCCGCTGTAACGCACCCGACAATTGGCTCGCCGAATAGGGCTTCTTGAGCAGTTCCATGCCCTCGGTCCCCTCCGTCGCCAGCACATGGCTGTACCCGCTGGCGAGGATGACGGGCAGGGCCGGCATGTCGCGGGCAAGCCGCCGGGCCAGTTCGATCCCGCCCATGCCGGGCATGACGACGTCGGAGAAGACGATGTCGAAACCGTCTCCATCATCGCCGAGCTGATCGAGCGCCTCCTCGGCGCTCGTCACCCAGGTAGAACGGTAACCGAGATCGTCGAGAAGCTGGGTCGCAAAGCGGCCGACATCCATATTGTCCTCCACCACCAGCACGCAGCGACCCTCTCCGCCCATGGCCTGGGATTGGACGGCCGGCTTCCGCTCCCGGCCCAAGGCATTGGCCTGTGGCAGGTAGAGGGTGAAGGTCGACCCTTCGCCGACGATGCTCTGGACGTCGATGTCCCCGCCGGACTGTTTGGCGAAGCCGAACACCTGGCTGAGCCCCAGTCCCGTACCCTTGCCGACGCCCTTGGTGGTGAAAGAAGGGCTCGAAGATGCGTTCCAGATCGCCGGGATCGATCCCGGTGCCGGTATCGGTCAGCGCGATCGCCACGAACCGTCCCATGCCGGGGCCGTGGTTCCGGATGGTCGGCATGGGCGCGTCACAGCGGAGCCGGATGGTGATGGTGCCCTCGCCATTCATCGCATCCCGGGCATTGACCGCGAGATTGACCAGCGCCGTCTCGAACTGGCTGACATCGGCGAAAATCGTACAGGTTTCGGCCGGCACATCATAGCGGACGCGCACGCGGGCCCCGGTGATGCTGTCGAGCATGTCGGAAATCGCCTCGAGGCGATCGCGCACCTCGATCGCCTCCGGCTCCAGCGTCTGCCGGCGGGCGAAGGCGAGAAGCTGGCCGGTGAGCTTGGCGGCGCGTTCCGCCGTGCTGCCGATCGCATCGAGATAGCGCTGGCGCTTCTCCACCGGGAGACCTTCCCGGCGCAGCAGATCCACCGATCCCCGGATGACGGTCAGCAGATTGTTGAAATCATGCGCGACGCCGCCGGTAAGCTGGCCGATCGCCTCCATCTTCTGGCTTTGGCGCAGCGCATCCTGGGTTCGCTCGAGTTCTTCGCGGCCATGCACTTCGGCGGTGATGTCGAGCGCATGGTGGAAACCGCCGATGATGCGGCCATTCTCGTCCCGCAGCGGATTGAAGGCGATCTGCCAGACGGGCATTTCGAGATCGGGGCGTCCGAATGCATCGCGGATGACGAAGCTTTCGCCGGCCAGCGCACGCGCCATGTGTTCGCGCAACAGCACGCCCTGCTCGGGGACGACCTGATCGGGCAGGATGTCGCCGATCTGCTGTCGGACGCCATAGACGCGAAAATAGGCGTCCTCATGCGCCTTGTTGAAGGCGGTGATCCGCATGTCCATGTCGAAGGCGAAGACGGGCGATCCGTCCGACTGGACGATGTCGCGGTAGAGGCGCAGCGCGGCCGACCGTTCCTCGATCTGCTCCTCCAGCGTCGCATTGAGTTCGGCCAGCGCCGTTTCGGCGCGACGCCGCTCGGTGAGATCCTTGAACAGGATCGCCACCTGCAGGCCGTCCGCCGGGCCGTTCGGCCAGGCGGAGACCTGAAGATGCTTGCCCATCGATGTCAGTTCCAGCTCGAAATGGATCGGCTCGCCGGTGTCGATCACCTGACGATAGGTGGCGATCCACGCCTCGGCTTCGTCCCCGATCATGTCGCGGGCGGTTCGGCCGGCCGCATCCGGCAGGCCGCAATGCTTGGAGAAGGCGCCGTTCGCTTCGAGGTGGACGTAATCGGTCAGCGCACCCCTGGGCGTGTCGACGAATTCGATGATGCAGAAGCCTTCGTCCATGGTCTCGAACAGCGCACGGTAGCTTTGCTCGCCGCGATCCCGCTCGCGATACCGTTCAAGCTCCGCGCGTAGCCGATCATTCTCGATCCGCAGACTATCCGGTTCATTTCGCTCGGCTATCGACATAGGTCCGTTCTAGATGGCGCAAGCCGCCTATGGCGAGCCAAATCCCGGGAAATTATCGGCAAGGCGGATATTGGACGGGGCGCGCCGTCGCGCAAAGCCGTCCATCTCCACCAATCCGCCCGGCGGGGACGCGATCATCGATCCGTTCCGGACCGGTCAGGTCACCAGCGTCTGGAGCGTCGCCAGCCGGTCCGCCTCCTCGGCCGGCTTGTCGAGGCGGATGCGGGCGATGCGGGGGAAGCGCATCGCCACGCCGGACTTGTGCCGGCTGGAGGCGTGGATCGAATCGAACGCGATCTCCAGCACCAGCGTCTTCTCCACCTCGCGCACCGGGCCGAACCGATGCACCGTATGCTTGCGCACGAAGCTGTCGAGCATCCGCAATTCCTCGTCGGTGATGCCCGAATAGGCCTTGCCGACCGGGGCCAGCTCGCCCTGCTCGGTCCAGCAGCCGAAGGTATAGTCGCTGTAGTAGGAGGAGCGGCGGCCGTTGCCGCGCTGCGCATACATCATCACGCAATCGGCGGTCAGCGGATCGCGCTTCCACTTGTACCACAGCCCGGCGCGGCGGCCGCCCAGATAGGTGGAATCGCGGCGCTTGAGCATCACGCCCTCGATCGCCGCGTCGCGCGCGCCGGCGCGGATCGCCTCCAGCGCGGTGAAGTCCTCGGCCTCGATCAGTTGCGACAGGTCGAAGCGTTCGGGGTCGAGGCGCGGCACGAACGCCTCCAGCCGCGCGCGCCGCTCGGTCCAGGGCCGCTCGCGCACATCCTCGGCGCCGTCGAACAGGATGTCGTAGAGGCGCACGAAGGCGGGATAGTCCGCCAGCATCCGCGCCGACACCGTCTTGCGGCCGAGCCGCTGCTGGAGCGCGTTGAAACTCGCCGCCTCGCCGCCCTGCACCTCGCCCTTCACCATCAGTTCGCCATCGACCACGCCCGGCGTGGCGAAGGCGGCGGCGACATCGGGAAAGCTGCCGGTCACATCGTCGCCGGTGCGACTGTAGAGTCGCGTCTGGCCGGCGACATGGACGATCTGGACGCGGATGCCGTCCCATTTCCACTCGGCGGCATAGTCTTTCAAATCGACGCGCGCATCCTCCAGCCCGTGCGCGAGCATGAAGGGGCGGAAGACGGGGGTGTCGGCAGCGGTCGGCTCGGCCCCGCGTCCCTCGATCCAGTCGAACAATGCGTCATAGGGCGGCTGGAGGCCGTGCCACAGTTCCTCGACCCGATCGACGTCGAGCGCGAAGGCCTGGGCCAGCGCGGTCTTGGCGAGGCGGGCGGACACGCCGATCCGCAGGCCGCCGGTCGCCATCTTGAGCAGCGCGAACCGTTCCTCGCTGTCGAGCCGGTCGAGCATCGCCGCCAGCACGGCCGGCGCATCCGAACGCGACAGGTGGCGCAGTCGCTCCACCGCCTGGGTGACGCTCAGCGGTTCGGGATCGGCCGGCACGACCGGGGCGGGCCAGAGCAGCGCCACCGTCTCGGCGGTGTCGCCGACATAGTCGCGGCTCATCCGGAACAGCACCGGATCGACGCGCTCCTCGATCAGGGCGCGGATCAGGGCGGGCTTGACGCCCTTCAGGTCGAGATCGCCGGTCAGCGCCGCCATCGCCCAGCCGCGATCGGGATCGGGCGTGGCGCGGAGATAATCGGCGATCAGCTTCAGCTTGGCGTTGCGACCGCGCATGTAAATCAGCGAATCGAGCAGGGCGGCGAAGGCGTGCATCCCGGCTCAACGCACAGGAGGCACGCCGCGCTCCGCCAGAGCGATCAGTCGACCGCGTCCTTCACCGTCTTGCCCGCGATCAGCCCCAGCACGAGGAAGATCACGAATAGCGCGACGGCGATGAAGAACAGGATCTTCGCGATGCCGACAAAGGCGCCGCCGATGCCGCCAAAGCCGAGGCCGCCGAGCACCAGCCCGACGATGAGGAAGATCACGGCCAGTTTCAGCATGGCGGCAGGCTCCTTTTCAGCAGGGACTTAGGACTGGCGGCTGGCCTCGAACAGGAACCAGGCGCGCTCCTCGGCCTGGTCGATCCAGTCGTCGGCCAGGCTGGAGGTGGCGGTGTCGTTCGCCGCCTCGGCCCGCTCGCGCGCATCGCGCAGCGCCTCGACCAGCTTCTGATTGTCCGCGCGCAGCTCGGCGAGCATCTCCTGCGGGGAGACGAAATCCTTGTCGTTGTCGGAAATCTGCTGGCGGCGGGCGATGTCGCCGATCGAGCGCAGCGTGGTGTTGCCGGTCTTGCGCACGCGCTCGGCGATCGCGTCGGTCACACCCAGGATCTGCGTCGCCTGGTCGTCGAGCATCAGGTGATAGTCGCGGAAGTGCGGGCCCGAGACGTGCCAGTGGAAATTCTTGGTCTTCAGGTACAGCGCATAGCAATCCGCCAGCGCGATGTTGAGCGCATCCCCGGCGGTCTTGGTGTCGTTGCGGTTGAGATCGGTGGGGGTCGCGAGGGCGGGGTCGAGATCGGCCATGATAAGCTCCGGCATGATGTTCTAACGGGTCGGATGCGTAACGATCCGATGCCCGAATGGCTCCCCGCCAGGCCGTTTTCAACCGCGCCGGGCGTCCCGGTCAGCCGGCCAGCCGCACCGAGCAGGCGGCGGCGAAGGATTCGCAGGCGGCCAGGTCACGCCGCTCGCATCGCACCGCATCGCTGAGCAGCGCCAGCCAGCCATGGATCAGCGAGCCATGCTCGCCCCGCGCCAATGCCGAATCGAGGAAATGGGCGACGGTGACCGCCGGGTCGAGGCCGTTGCGATGGGCGATGGTGCGGATCGCATCGACATCAACGGCCAGGTCACGGGCGCGGGCATAGGGCGCGCGGACATCGAGCGCGGCGATTCGCGCGGTCAGGTCGGCCCGGACGCTGTCGAGTCGCGTCAGATCATGGGGCCGTGATTCGCCGTGACCGATCCGCAACGCCTTGCCCATGCCGCCCGTCCTCCTACTGGAATCCCAACGCGATTCTCGAGCAGCATCATGGATGCTTCGTGGTTAACCCTGGGTAAACGCGTATCGGCCCTGACTCGAGTGGTTGACTTTCCGGCGATCCTCCGGCATCCGCCACGGCTGATCGAGCGGTGACCATATGGGTCGGCCGCTCTTGTCTTTTTCAGGATAGGGCTCATGGCCAAGCCGACCACCATCAAGATCAAGCTCGTCAGCACTGCGGACACCGGTTTCTTCTACACCGCGAAGAAGAACCCGCGCACCAAGACCGAGAAGTTCACCTTCAAGAAGTATGATCCCGTCGTGCGCAAGCATGTCGAGTTCAAGGAAGCCAAGATCAAGTAAGCGGCACGCGGGCGGCGTCGCCGCCCCGTCCGGTTATCGGATGTGCGACAAGGCCGTGGGTGGTGACGCCCAGGGCCTTTTCGTCGTGCCTGGAATGCGGGAGCAGCCGGGCGACCGGGCGGACCCTCATGCCAGCCCGTTCACCGCCTCCATGAAGCGCGCCAGGCTGATCGGCTTGGAGACATAGGCATCGGCGCCGGCGCCGCGAATCCGATCCTCGTCGTCGCGCCCGGCATAGGCGGTCACCGCCATGATCGGGATGGTGCGAAGCGTCTGGTCGGCCTTGAGCGCCAGGATCAGCTCGTACCCCGTGACGTGCGGCATCTGGATGTCCATCACGATCAGGTCCGGCTCCACCTCGCGCGCGCGCGCCACCGCCTCACGGCCGTCGCGTACCGGCTCCGCCGCCCATTCATGCGCCCGCAACAGGTCGCAGAACAGCTTCAGGTTCAGCTCGTTATCCTCGACAACCAAGACCTTTTTCGTCACGCGGGTTCCTGTTCTCAGCTGAAGGCGACGATAGGCAATGCAGCGGTCCAGTACAAATCACGACGCAGATGCAATAGCATCGGCGCAAATCCTCGCCTTGCGCGCCCTGGCCTGGACCCTGGCGGCGCCCGACCGGGCGCATCGGCTGCTCGATGTGACCGGCCTGACCCCTAATGATTTGAAATCAGGGGCAAGTGAACGGGCAACGCAGGCCGCCGTACTTGGTTTCCTGGAAGGATACGAGCCCGACTTGATCGCCTGTGCGACCGACCTGGACGAGCGGCCCGAGGCACTGGTCGCCGCCCGTCGCCGGCTGGACGGAGAGGGCGCATGAAGCCGCTGCTCATCACCGATTGCGACGAGGTGCTGCTGCACATGGTGCGGCATTTCCGCACCTGGCTGGACGAGCATCACGATATCGACTTCGCGATCGGCGCGGGCGATTTCGCCACCAGCATGACGCGCCGCGACGGCGGCGGCGTGATCCCCCAGGCGGAGATGTGGTCGCTGCTCGGCGGCTTCTTCCCGGCCGAGATGGGCCGGCAGACGCTGGTGCCGCACGCGGCCGAGGCTCTGCAGGCGATCGCGACCCAGGCCGATATCGTCATCCTCACCAATCTGCTCGACGATTGCCGCCAGCCGCGCGTCGAGCAGCTCGCCGCCTTCGGCATCGCGCATCGGGTGGTCTGCAACCAGGGCGGCAAGGGCCCGGCCGTCGCGGCGCTGCTGGCCGAACATGGCGACGCGGACGGGCCGCCGGTGGCGGTGTTCGTCGACGACATCGCCGGCCATCACGAATCGGTCGCGCGCGATGCGCCGGGCGTCCACCGGCTGCACCTGATCGCCGATGCCGAACTGGCGGTGGCGATGCCGCCGGCCCCCTTCGCCCATGCCCGGATCGACGACTGGCGCGAGGCGCTGCCGTGGATCCAAGCGCGATTCGCGGGCGGGGTGCCGGCGGCGGCCTGACCGGCTTACTTCTTCGGCGCGGCGGGCCTGGCGCGAGCGGTGGTGATCTGGCTGATCGCCGTCAGCTCGCGACCGCAGCGTGCCGCCTCGGTGCCGACATTGATCTTGGCGGCCTGTGCCTGCTGCGCCGCGCGGGTGAGCGTGGCGGGGATGTCGAGGCCGGCGTTGCGGCCCTTGAGCTTGCCGACATAATACATGCTGCCGGCGCGCAGCGCGGACAGCTTGTCCGCCGGCTGGTTGGGCTGCGAGGCGATGAAGCCCAAGACCACGACGCAGCGCGCATCGCCCGCCTCCGGGCTGAGCGGGGCCTGCGCCAGTGCGGCCGGTGCCAGGGCGAGGGAGGCCAGCAGGGCGGCGATCGGCTTGAGCGACATGGAGAGACGTCCTTTTCGTGAGGGGGCCGGCATAGGCGCTCCACCGGAACGGGCCAAGAGGCAGGTCCGGCCGCGATTCCCTGCCACCCGGCGCTTGCGCTGGCGGCTGCCAGACGGCATGGCACGGAAATGGTTCCCTTTTCGTTCGGTGGACAGGCGCTGGCGGCGCTGGCGGAAGGCGCGGTCTTCTGGCCGTCCCGGCGCGCGCTGCTCGTCGCCGACCTGCATCTGGAGAAGGCGAGCTGGTTCGCCGGACGCGGGCAGATGCTGCCGCCCTATGATTCGCTGGCGACGCTGGAGGCGCTGACGACGCTGGTCGAGCGGTGCGGCGCGACCGAGATCTGGTGCCTGGGCGACAGTTTCCACGATGTCGGCGGCTGCGACCGCCTGCCCCAGGCAGCACAGGACCGGTTGCGGGCGCTGATCGGTACGACGCGCTGGACCTGGATCACCGGCAATCACGATCCCGCGATCCTCGATCGCTGCGGCGGCGAAGTGGTGGAAGAGGCGCTGGTCGATGGCCTGGTGCTGCGCCACGAAGCCGATCCGGCCGAGTCGCGGCCCGAACTGTCGGGTCATTTCCACCCCAAGCTGCGCGTGCGGGTGCGCGGCAAGCAGGTGGCGCGCCGCTGCTTCGTCGCCAGCGCCGCCAAGCTGGTGCTGCCGGCCTTCGGCTCGCTGACCGGCGGGCTGGATGTCGATCATCCGGAAATCCGCCGGGCGGTGGGTGGTCGGGCGGAGGCGCTGGTGCCGGTCGCCGACCGGTTGCTGCGCTTCCCGATCGCGGCCTGAGCCCGATCACGCCGCCCCGACGGGGGAGGCGTGGTTCGCGAACCTACCGGGCGAGCGTCGGAAAGCCGGCGCGGAAGGCCGCGACCTTGGGCTTGTCCCAGGTGACGATATAGGGATGGCCAGGATTCCGGTCGAAGAAATCCTGGTGATAGGCCTCGGCCGGGTAGAAGCGGCCTTGCTCCAATTTCGTGACGATCGGGCGCGGGAAGCTGTGCGCCGCGGTCAGCTGCGCGACATAGGCGCGCGCCACGGCCGCTTGCTGCGGCGTCTGCGGGAAGATCGCCGAGCGATAGCTGGGGCCGCTGTCCGGGCCCTGGCGATCGACCTGCGTCGGGTCATGCGCGATCGAGAAATAGACGCGCAGCAGCGTCGCATAGCTGACCCGGCTGGGGTCGTAGCTGATGCGGATCGCTTCGGCATGGCCGGTGCGCTCGCTGGAGACGGCGGGATAGTTGGCGGTGGCGGCCGTGCCGCCCGCATAGCCGGCGGTGACGGAGCGGACGCCCTTCACGCGCTGGAACACCGCTTCCATGCCCCAGAAACAGCCGCCCGCCAGCACGGCGGTCTGCGGCGCGGCGGCGGCAGGCACATCGACCCTGGCGGTCGGCAGCGGCACCGCGCGTTCCGCATCCGCCCGGCCGGTGGTCACCAGGGCGGCGATCCCGATCAGGCCGGCGGCGGCGGCGGTGGCGCGAATCACCTCAGCGCGTCTCCGCGACATGGGCGGGGGCCGGGAAGGCGGAGGGCGTGTCGCTCGGATGCAGCGCGAACAGGCCGATCGCACCGAGCACGAAGCCACCGGCGAACTGCCACACGAAGCTGGATTTGAACGACTTCAACATAGGATCATGCCCTGCACGAGCCACCGGACCCTGGTGGCGAAGGGATCGACCGCGATATCGGGCCGCAGCCCTGACACAACAAGACGATGACTGGAAACATAGCGTTGCAGGATGAACGCGCCGTGGGTGGCCCGTTCATCCTGCATTAGCCTTGGACGTAGGGAACGGGCGGTCCGGGCCGCCCGTACGGGGTCAGCGCAGCGCGGCGCAGGCCTCCGCGATCCGCGCGCACGCCTCGGTCAGCAGCGCGTCGGAGGTGGCGTAGCTGATCCGCATCGCCGGCGACAGGCCGAACGCCGCGCCTTGCACCGCCGCGACCCGCGCCTCGTCGAGCAGATAGGTGACGAACGCCTCGTCATCGGCGATCACGACGCCCTTGGGCGTGGTCTTGCCGATCAGCGGCGCGAAGGACGGATAGACGTAGAAGGCCCCCTCCGGCGTCGGGCAGGACATGCCGGGGATCGCGTTCAGCGCCGACACCACCAGGTCGCGACGGACGCGGAACGCCTCATTGCGCGCGGCCAGGAACGACTGGTCGCCGGTCAGCGCCGCCACCGCCGCCGCCTGCGCGACCGAGCAGGGGTTGCTGGTCGACTGCGACTGGAGCTTGGCCATCGCCTTGATCAGCCAGGGCGCGCCGCCGGCATAGCCGATCCGCCAGCCGGTCATCGAATAGGCCTTGGAACAGCCATTGACGGTCAGCGTGCGCTCATAGAGCTCGGGCACCACCTCGGCGATCGTCGCGAAGCGGAAGCCGTCATAGACGATATGCTCGTACATATCGTCGGCCAGCACCCAGACCTGCGGGTGGCGCAGCAGCACCGCGCCCAGCGCCTTCAGCTCGTCGGCCGAATAGGCGGCGCCGGTCGGGTTGGAGGGCGAGTTGAGGATTACCCACTTGGTGCGCGAGGTGATCGCCGCCTCCAGCGCCTCCGGCGACAGCTTGTAGTTCTGCTCGGGCCCGGCCGGCGCGATCACCGGCGTGCCGCCCGCGAACTGGACAATGTCGGGATAGCTGACCCAATAGGGGGCCGGGATCACCACCTCGTCGCCCGCCTGCACGGTGGCGACCAGCGCGTTGAACAGCGTGTGCTTGCCGCCGACGTTCACGCTGATTTGATCGGGGGTGTAGGTCAGGTGGTTGTCGCGCGCGAACTTGGCGACGATCGCCTCCTTCAGCTCGGCGGTGCCGTCGACATTGGTGTATTTGGTCTGGCCGCGACGGATCGCCTCGATCGCCGCCTCCTTGACGAAATCAGGCGTGTCGAAATCCGGCTCGCCCGCGCCCAGGCCGATCACGTCCACGCCGGCCCGCTTCAACGCGTTGACGCGGGCGGTGACGCCGAGCGTGGGAGACGGGCTGATGCGATCGAGGGCGGCGGAGGTGTTCATGGAGCCGATGCCTTAATGAGAGGGCGGCGGCGCTATAGCGGCAGGGCGGGGGATTTCGCAACCGCAACGAACCGTGCCGGCATCAAACCCCGAAGCGCATTGCCGAGCAGGATCTGGGGCGGCAGGTCGGCGCGGGTCAGCACCGCTTCGCGCGCCTCGCCCCGCGCCAGCAGTTCCTCGCGCAGCACGCCCGGCAACAGGCCGCCGGCCGGCGGCGTCAGCAGCCCGCCGTCCCGCGGTACGAAGAGGTTGGTGAAGCTGCCCTCCGTCACCGATCCGTCGGGCCGTTCGAACAGCACCTCGTCCGTCCCCGCCGCCGCACGGGCGCGGTCGTAGAAGCCGCGGTCGCTGGTCTTGTGGCACAGGCGCAGGTCGTCGGGCGCGACCGGCAGCGGCACGATGGCGACGGAAAGCGGCGCGGTGGGCGCGGGCGGCATCGGCATGGTCTCCACCGCCACCGCGCCGCTCGGCGACAGCATCAGCCGCACGCGACGCGCCTGGCGCAGGCGGAAGGTCGCGGCCTGCAACTCGTTGCGCGCGCCATGCCGGTGGAAATCGAATCCCAGCGCGGCCGCGCTCGCCTTCATCCGCGCCAGATGGCGGTCGAGCAACGCGATCCCCGCTTCGGGGTCGAAGGCCATGGTTTCGATCAGGTCGAACACCCTGCGTCCGTCGCCCACGAAGGCGGCCTTGGCAAGGCATTCATTCCATTCATTTTCCGGAACCGAATCGGCGACGATACCGGCCCCCAGCGACAGGCTGGCCGCGCGGTCGCCGCCGCGGATCGTCAGGGTGCGGATCGCGACGTTGAAGGCGGCGTCGCCGGTCGAATCGATATGGCCGATCGACCCGGTATAGAGGCCGCGCGGTCGCGCCTCGATCGCGGCGATCGCCTGCATCGCGCGCAGCTTGGGCGCGCCGGTGATCGAGCCGCAGGGAAAGCCCGCCGCCAGCACGTCGACCGCGTCGCGGCCGGGGGCGAGTCGCGCGGTGACGGTGGAGGTCATCTGGTGGACGGTCGGATAGGTCTCCACCGCGAACAGTTCGGGCACCGCGACCGATCCGGGCACCGCCACGCGCGACAGGTCGTTGCGCATCAGGTCGACGATCATCAGGTTTTCGGCGCGCTGCTTGGCGTCGCGGCGAAGCGCGGCGGCGAGCGCCCGATCCTCCGTCCCGGTCGTACCCCGGCGGGCGGTGCCCTTCATCGGCCGGCAGGTCAGCCGGTCGCCCTGGATCGCGACGAATAATTCGGGCGACAGGCTGAGCAGCCGGTCGTGCCCGGTGTCGATCAACGCCCCCCAGCCGGCGCCCGCCCGCGCGCGCAGGGCGGCATAGATGGACAGCGGATCGCCCGCGATGGGGGCGGTGGCGCGGAAGCTGAGATTGGCCTGGTAGAGATCGCCCGCTGCGATCAGCTCCAGCACCTCGCGCACCTGCCCCTCGTAGCGCGCTTGCGGGACATCGGGCGCAGGCGCGCCGATCCAGCCGCCCGCCGGGTCGGGCAGCAGCGCGGCGGCGTCGACCGTCTCCCAGCCCCGGAACAGCCCGAACCAGAGGAGCGGCGTGTCGATCGCGGGGGGCGGGCCCAGTTTCGGCTCGAAGGCGTGACCCGCCTCGTAGGACAGATAGCCCGCCGCATCCAACCCATCCGCCAGCCCCGCGCGGAGCCGGTCGAGCGCCGCCGGCACCGCCGCCGGGTCATGGGTTTCGATCACCGCCACCGGCCGGCGATACAGGCGGGTGCGCGCCGGGGCCTGCGCATCGTCGAGCAGCACGAAGGGCGCGGTCAGCGGCGCATCGACCGGTCGACCGGGTGCGGGGGTTGGATGGACGCCGGAACACATCCGCCCGGATTAGGCCGATGCGGCGGCTTTGTCGTCTGTGTCTTCTACGGATGGGGAGTCAGGCGGCGTTGCTCTCGATCCCGAGCTCGGCGAGCTTGCGGTAGAGGGTCGAGCGACCGATGCCGAGCCGGCGCGCCACCTCGGTCATGCGACCGCGATAATGGCCGATCGCCAGGCGGATCACGTCCGCCTCGATATCCTCCAGCAGCCGCATATGCCCGTCCGGCCGGAAGAGCTGCACGCCGCCGCCCTCGACCGCCGAGGCGCTGCGGCGGCCGCCCATCATCGCGATCTGCGGGAAGTCGGCGGCGGTCAGCGCATCGCCCTCGCACAGCACTGCCGCGCGGAAGAGCGCGTTCTGCAACTGGCGGACATTGCCCGGCCAGTCATAGGCGCACAGCAGGTGCAGCGCGTCGTCTGTGATGCCCAGCGGGCGCAGGCCCGGCTGGCGCGCGATGCGGGCGAGCAGATGGCGGGCCAGCGCCGGCACGTCGCTCAACCGGTCGCGCAAGGGCGGGATGGCGACCTGCACCACGTTCAGCCGGTAATAGAGATCCTCGCGGAACCGGCCCGCCTCGACCTCCTCGGCCAGGCGGCGGTTGGTCGCGGCGATCACGCGCACGTCGACGGTGCGGGCATGGCGCGCGCCCAGCGGGTGGATCTCGCCCTCCTGCAACACGCGCAGCAGCTTGACCTGAGCGTCGAGCGGCATGTCGCCGACCTCGTCCAGGAACAGCGTGCCGCCGTCCGCTTCCTGGAAGCGGCCGATCTTGCGCTCGAACGCGCCGGTGAACGCGCCCTTCTCATGGCCGAACAGTTCTGACTCGACCAGATTGGCCGGGATCGCGCCGCAATTGACCGCGACCATCGGCTTGCGCGCGCGCGGGGATGCGGCGTGGATCGCCTCCGCCACCACTTCCTTGCCGACGCCGCTTTCGCCCTCCAGCAGCACGGGCACGCGGGCACGCGCCGCCTTGGCCGCGATCGCCAGCGCGGCGCGGAAATCGGGGGCGGAACCGACGATCTCGTCAAAGGCGAGGAGCGCGGGGATCTTCTCGGTCAGCGGGCGCAGCTCGCCCGCCGCGCTGCCCGCCACCGCCGCCTCCAGCGCGGCGAGCAGGCGTTCGGGGGCCAGCGGCTTGACCAGGAAGTCGGTCGCGCCCGCGCGCATCGCCGCCACCGCCTGCGCAACCGAGCCATTGGCGGTCAGCATCAGGATCGGCAGCGTCGGACGGCGTTCGCGCAGCTCGGCGATCAGCGCATTGGCATCCTGCTCGCCCGCCCAATGGTCGAGCAGGATCGCATCGAGCTGGCCGCCCTCCGGCGTGCCGAGCATCGCCATCGCCATGTCGGCATCGGCGGCGAACAAGGCGCGCCAGCCCGCCCGCGCCGCCAGCGCCGCGACGAGTCGCCGCTGCGCGGGTTCGTCGTCGATCAGTAGAAGCAGCCGCTGTCCGTTACGCGTCATTCTCGCCCTACCTCGTCCCGGTTCGGTACGGGGTGTAGGCCGCATCAGGTAAAGGCAGCCTTAATCGCGCACCTGCGCCATCGGCGCCCCCCGGAGCCTCGGCCGCCTTTAGGGGAACATGGCCGTTCTGGCTAGATCAAGGTTAATGATCCGTTCCGCCCTATTCCGGAAAGGGGGGAACAGGCTTGAGCGATTCGGCTGCCGAGTCTAGGCTCGGGCGCAGAACAGACAGGGCAGAGGGTCACATGGCGGGAAGCGACGCGGACCATGGTGCGGGCGGGGGTGCTGGCCACAAGGTGGCCGGAGGCGATCTCGGTGCGCATGTGACTGACTATGCCCGGATGATCGGGATGTTGAAATGGGGCGCGGTCGCGGTGGCGGCCATCGTTGCCTGCGTCATCTGGCTGATCGCCTGACGCCATGAAGATCGCCGTCCTCCACGAAACGGCGGAGGGCGAAACCCGCGTCGCCGCCACGCCGGAAACCGTCCGCAAGTTCCTGGCCCTGGGCGCACAGGTCGGCGTCGAACGGGGGGCCGGGACCGCCGCCGGCTGTACCGATGACGATTATGCCGCCGCCGGCGCGTCGGTCGCGGACCGGGCCGGCGTGCTGGCGGGCGCGGAACTGGTGCTGGGCGTGCGCGGTCCCGATCCCGCCGGGCTTGGCGGCATCGCGCCCGGCGCCTGGCTGGTCGCCGCGCTCGACCCGCTGGGCGCGGACGGTCGCGCGCGGGCGGAGGGCTATGCCGCGCTGGGGCTGGAGGCGCTGGCGATGGAGTGGATGCCGCGAATCACCCGCGCCCAGTCGATGGACATCCTGTCCTCGCAATCCAATCTGGCCGGCTACAAGGCGGTGCTGGACGCCGCGTCGGAATATGGCCGCGCCCTGCCGATGATGATGACCGCCGCCGGCACCATCCCCGCCGCGCGCGTGTTCGTGATGGGCGTCGGCGTCGCCGGGTTGCAGGCGATCGCCACCGCGCGGCGGCTGGGCGCGCAGGTCTCCGCCACCGATGTCCGCTCCGCCACGCGCGAGCAGATCCAGTCGCTGGGCGCCAAGCCGATCTTCGTCGAGCAGGTCGCGGGCATCGAGGGCGAGGGGCAGGGCGGCTATGCCGGCGAGACCAGCGCCGAGTATCAGGCGGCGCAGGCGGCGCTCGTCTCCCGCCATATCGCCAAGCAGGACATCGTCATCACCACCGCGCTGATCCCCGGCCGGCCCGCCCCGCGCCTGATCAGCGCGGCCCAACTGGCGACGATGCGGCCGGGCAGCGTGGTCGTCGACCTGGCGGTGGAGCAGGGCGGCAATGTCGAGGGCGCGGTGCCGGGCGCGATCGTGCGCCGGGGCGGCGTGACGATCATCGGCCATCGCAACATGCCCGCCCGGCTGGCGGCGGACGCCTCGGCGCTGTTCGCGCGCAACCTGTTCAATTTCGTCAGCGCCTTCTGGGACAAGGAGGCCGGCCGACCCGTCCTGCCCGATGGCGACCCGATCGCCGAGGCGATCCGCCTGACCCGCGGCGGGGCGGTGGTGTCGGAACGGTTGCGGGGATGATGCGCCGCGACGCCATTCCTTCTGCGGAAAGGGAGGGTGGACTTCGGCGTCCCACCGGGCGGCCAGGATCGTGTCCGGGGAATATGAGTTCGTTCACAGGGATGCGCGCGCAGGGCGTGACGGAGATGCCTCAATGACCTTCATCGCCATCCTCTCCATCTTCGTGCTGGCCTGTTTCGTCGGCTATTTCGTCGTCTGGTCGGTGACGCCGGCGCTGCACACGCCGCTGATGGCGGTGACCAATGCCATCTCATCGGTCATCATCGTCGGCGCGCTGGTCGCGGCCGCCGCCGCGGGGTCGGGCATGGCCAGGGCGCTGGGGCTGGCGGCGGTGGTGCTGGCCAGCATCAACATCTTCGGCGGCTTCGCGGTGACGCAGCGGATGCTCGCCATGTACAAGAAGAAGGAGCGCCCCGCCAAGTGAGCGGGGCCCATACCAGGCCGGTGACGGGGGAGAGGCGGAATGCATGAGGTAGCGGCCAACCCCTGGGTGGCCTTCGCCTATCTGGTGGCGGGGGTGTGCTTCATCCTGGCGCTGCGCGGCCTGTCCAGCCCGGCGAGCAGCCAGCGCGGCAACCGGCTGGGCATGATCGGCATGACCATTGCGGTGGTCACGACGCTGGTGACGCATGTGCCGGGGGCATCGCTGTGCACGACGGAGGGCTGTTCTCTGGGCCGCTTCGAGGTCGATGGGATCGCCATCCTCGAAATCGTCGCCGCCATCGGCCTGGGCGCCGCGATCGGCATCGTCACCGCCCGGCGGATCGCGATGACGGCGATGCCGCAACTGGTCGCCGCCTTCCACTCGCTGGTCGGGCTGGCGGCGGTGCTGGTCGGGGTCGCGGCCTATCTCAACCCCATGGCGTTCGGCATCGCCGAACTGGTCACGCCGATGATCGGCCAGCCCTTCGCGACGATCCACACCGCCAGCCGCATCGAGATGGCGCTGGGCGTCGCGATCGGCGCGATCACCTTTTCGGGCAGCGTCATCGCCTTCCTGAAGCTCAACGGCAATATGGGCGGCAAGCCGATCCTGCTGCCCGCGCGCCATGCGATCAACCTAGCGATCCTGGTCGCGATCGTCGGACTGGTCGGGCTGTTCGCGCAGGATCAGGCCCCCTGGGCATTCTGGACGATCACCATCCTGTCCTTCGCCATCGGCTTCCTGCTGATCGTGCCGATCGGCGGCGCGGACATGCCGGTCGTGGTGTCGATGCTGAACAGCTATTCCGGCTGGGCGGCGGCGGCGATGGGCTTCACGCTGGGCAATGGCGCGATGATCATCACCGGCGCGCTGGTCGGCGCGTCTGGGGCGATCCTCTCCTACATCATGTGCCGGGCGATGAACCGCAGCTTCCTGAGCGTGATCGCGGGCGGCTTCGGCGCGGCGTCCGGCGGCGAGGCGGCGGGCGGCGCGGGCGTCGACCGGCCGTGGAAGCGCGGTTCGGCCGAGGATGCCGCCTTCCTGATGAGCCAGGCCGAACAGGTGGTGATCGTGCCCGGATACGGCATGGCGGTGGCGCAGGCGCAGCATGTGCTGCGCGAAATGGCCGATCGATTGAAGGCGGAGGGGGTGCGCGTCAAATACGCCATCCATCCCGTGGCCGGACGAATGCCGGGTCATATGAATGTCCTGCTCGCCGAGGCCAATGTTCCTTACGACGAAGTCTTTGAACTGGAAGACATCAATGGCGATTTCGCGCAGACGGATGTTGCGTTCGTCATCGGCGCCAACGACGTGACCAATCCCGCCGCCAAGACCGACAAGTCCTCATCGATTTACGGCATGCCGGTACTCGATGTCGAGAAAGCGCGTAACGTATTGTTCGTCAAGCGATCCATGGGCGGTGTTGGCTATGCTGGTGTCGACAACGAGCTTTTCTATCGCGACAATACGATGATGCTGCTTGCCGATGCGAAGAAGATGGTGGAGGAGATCGTCAAAGCCCTGGGCTGACGGGCGACGATCGGGGGACGAAGCGTGATGGATGGAGTAGCGGCGGGCGACACGTTCGACGTGGTGTTGGTCGCGACGCCGGATGCCCGGCCCGAGGCGGAGGAGGTGATCACCTATGCCGGCGGGCGGCTCGTCCATGCCGTCGACTGGTCCTACGCCACCGATCTGGGCGCGGCGGTGATCGACCGGCCGGTGCTGATGCTGGCGGCGGAGGGCATC
Organism: Sphingomonas sp. SORGH_AS_0438; assembly: GCF_031453475.1. Classification (NCBI taxonomy): domain Bacteria; kingdom Pseudomonadati; phylum Pseudomonadota; class Alphaproteobacteria; order Sphingomonadales; family Sphingomonadaceae; genus Sphingomonas; species Sphingomonas sp. SORGH_AS_0438. The sequence continues at coordinate 3,005,799 of NZ_JAVIZS010000001.1, read as the reverse complement.
GACGAGGACCGGTTGCTGGCGGCGCTGCCCGCGATCCGGGACGTGGCCGAGCGCGACGATCTGAATGTCGTCGCGACCTTTGCCCTCAACCAGATCGATATCGTGGCCGGCGCGCTGATCGGCCTGCGCGTGCAGTTGCTCTGCGACGTCAGCTTCGCCGAATGGGTCGGCGAACTCGCGGTCGCGGGGCGGATGACGTTGGAGAGCGGCCTGTCCGATCGCTGGCGCGAGGATGACGGCGACCGATTGCGCCGGGTGAATGCGGAGATCGCGCGCATCGCCGAACTGTTGACGCGCCTGGCCACGCGCGACCGCGACATCAACGACGATGGCGACGAGGTCGGCGATCGCCGCCAGAGCTTCAGCATCGAGCCGATCGCCGTCGAGATCGATCCGCAGGCGATTCGCCAGACCATCCGGGCGCGGCGGATGCGCGAGACCTTCCTGGGCAAGAACCTGTTCGAGGACCCGGCCTGGGACATGCTGCTCGACCTGTTCGCCGCCCGGCTGGAGCAGAACCGCGTCTCCGTCTCCAGCCTGTGCATCGCGGCGGCGGTGCCCTCCACCACGGCGCTCCGCTGGATCAGCCGCCTGACCGAGGCCGGGCTGCTGGAGCGGCATCCCGACCCCGCCGATCGCCGCCGCGCCTTCCTGGCGCTCAGTGCCCGCGCCGAACGTGGAATGCGTGCCTATGTCGCGGCGTTGCGCAAGGCGGGGCTGCCGATCGTCTGAGTGTCGGGCCGGGACGCGGGGCACTGGAGGGGATCGGAGACCGTCCCTCCGATCGTGTCCCTTTCCCAAGGTCGCGGTCCGTCCGTCAGTCCATCGCACCGTTGCCTTGTCGATGGCGAGAGTCCGATGACCTGACTTGAGCCAGGGATCGTCGTTGCGAGCGTAGCGAAGCAATCCACAGCCGCGCGCGTGCTGCCCTGGATCGCTTCGCTGCGCTCGCGATGACGAATTGGGTCGACCCGATGTCCTACCGATCTGACGCGGTCGACAGGGTCCCACTGACGGTAAGCCCTATGACTTCCCGAACCTTGGCGGCTGACGCCATGGCGGCTGGGAAATTGCGCCACCGTCGCCACCGCGCCAAGCGAAACCTGAGGATTTCCGCCCTTTTCCAAAACTGGCACGCGCCATGCAAGGTCCCGGACAACCGCAGCGACGCCTCGCTACGGGGTCAAAAAGGGAAAATCACCATGTTCAACTTCCAGTCCGCCCAGCGCTTCGTCACCACCTCGGTCGCCGCGCTGGTCTTCGCCGCCATCGCCGTCTCGGCCGCCGTGCCGGTCCTGCCGATCGCCTGAGTGCGATCCGGCCCCCTCCCACCGGGATCTGTTCCGATGCGCCACAATCTCCTGCTCACCCTCACCGGCCTGATCGCGGCCCTGACTGCGATCGGGGCCGCCGCGCCGACGCCCTTCGCCTGAACGATCAGGCCAGGGCGCCGCTCGGCCCCACCGCTCCGATCGGGGCGAGCGCCTTGCGCGAATAGGTGCCGACCAGCAGCCCGGCCGCCAGGACATGGCCCGCCATCGCCGCGATCAGCGCGGTCCGGCCGGGATCATGCCCCTCCAGTACCGCTCCACCATCCAGTGCGAAGAGCTGGAACGCATAACGATGCTCGCCATGGCCGGTCGGCGGATCGGGCGGCAGCCAGCCCTGCCGGCGATAGGAATTGCGTCCGACATCGCGACCATCGGCATCGCCCTCGCCATCATCGATGATCGCGCCTTCCGCCAAGCCGCCATCGTCCGGCGACAGGCCCCAGACGACCGCATGGACCAGCGGCTGCGGCGTCGGCGAATCGGCATCCTCGACCAGCAGCGCCAGGCTGGCGGTGCCGGCCGGCAGGTCGCGCCACAGCAGGGGCGGCGACACGCCTTCGCCATCATCGGTGAAGCGCACGGGCAGCCGCGCCCCATCGGCAAAGGCTGGGCTGTCCAGCGTCAGCCGCGTCGCCACGGCCAGTTCCGGTCGCGCGATCGCCAGCGCGTCGGCACCGGCGCGCCAGTTGCTCAACGCCTGTCCTAGCCAATGGGGCATGTTCTCCAGCATCGATGCGGCTCCTTGCTATCTGTCGGTCAGGCCTGCGGACAATCGCCGGGCCGGCTCTGCGTTCCCGCGCGGCTCATCCAGCGGCTGGTGTCGCCCATCGTGGCGGCGTCATGGTGGCAGACCATCGCCTTGCTCCGGTCGCCATCGCCGGGGACCAGCACCGTCCAGTCGTGATCGCCGCAATTATGCGGTTCGCAGCCATGCGCGGCGATCATCCCGCCCGTCGCGAAGATCGGCACCGCCACCGTGTCGCGGCCGGTGATCCGGTGGCGCAGCTTCTCGTCGGCGACCGAGTCGATCACGGCATTGGCGACCTCGGTCCGATCGAAGAAGGACACGCCCTCGACCGCGTCCTGCGGATAATGGCCGACATAGGCGGAGAGCGGCGTGCGATTGGCCTGGCCCGCGACCGGCGTCGGCGCCCGCGTGACGGGGGGTACGAAATTGCCGGGGGCCGCTTCGCTGACGTCCGGCTCCTTCTTCCCGCATCCGGCGAGCGTCGCGGTCAGGGCCAGCATCGCGAAGGGGAGGAGAAGACTGGGCTTCATGCCGACGCTCCGGTTGACTAGGCCGGCACACGGCCGGACGGGACACAGGCGGAACGAACGTCCAAGCCCGTCACTGGTTGCGCGACGGGGGCGCGGCCCCATGTGGAGGCCATGGCCCATGACCTATCCCGCTTCGTCGCCGCGCAGGCCGATGTCCACGCCACCGCGCTCGCCGAACTGCGCGCCGGCGCCAAGCGCAGCCATTGGATGTGGTTCGTCTTCCCGCAGATCGCCGGGCTGGGCCAGAGCGCGATGGCGCGGCGCTATGCCATCGCCTCGGCCGGGGAGGCGCGCGCCTATCTCGCGCATCCGCTGCTCGGGCCCCGGTTGATCGAGGCGACCAATGCGGTGGTCGCGGCCCGGGGCAACGCGGAGGCGATCCTGGGCGGGATCGACGCGATCAAGCTGCGGTCCGCGATGACGCTGTTCGCCGCCGTCGCCGACGACCCGACGCCGTTCCAGGCGGCGCTCGATCGATTCTACGACGGAGCGCCCGACCCGGCGACGCTGGCGCTGCTCTGATCCATCTCGGGCAACTGCGCCGCTTCCAATACCGCGCGCATCGCGGGCGGCAGGCCGTCCGCCGCCCGGCTGGCGACCAGCACCGTGTCGCAAGTGGCGAGCGCGACGCCGTCCTGGAACATGGTCGACAGCATCTGCCAGCTCCGTCCGCCGATCGGCCCGACCGCGGTGGCGATCTCGACATCGCTGGGGAAGTGCCCTTCCGCCAGATAGTTCAGCTCGACCTTGGCGACCAGGAAGCGCAGGTCGTGCCACCGGTCGAGCGAGATGCCGGCATTGAAGCGCACCCGCGCGCTTTCGAACAATGCCGCATAGGCGACATTGTTGATATGGCCGTTGGGATCGAGATCCTGATAGCGCGTCTGGAACAGCGTGCGGTGCACGAAGCGGTCGGCGTCGAGGCGCCAGGGGGCGGGGCGGGGCATGACGGCGATCAGCCTAGCGCCTCGACCTGCTCGGCCAGTTCCAGCCAGCGCATCTCGGCCGCGTCCTTTTCGTCGCGCGCCGCCGCGATGGCCGTGTTCAGCCGGTCGAAGCCGGCGGGATCGCGCGTGTAGAGGTCGGGATCGCCCAGCTTGGCCTCGTCGCGCGCGATCTGCGCGTCGAGGTCCTCGATCCGCTTGGGCAGCAGATCATAGTCGCGCTGGTCCTTGTAGGACAGCTTGCGCGCCGGGGCGGGCGGGGGCGGCGGCGCGGCGGCGGGCCGGCTCGCCTTGCGCCCCTCGACCTTCGGCTTGCGACGGCGTTCCCAATCGTCATAGCCGCCATGCACCACGTCCACCGCGCCGGTGCCGTCCAGCCCCAGGGTGACGGTGACGGTGCGGTCGAGGAAGTCGCGGTCGTGGCTGACGATCAGCACCGTGCCGGCATAATCGGCGATCACCTCCTGGAGCAGGTCGAGCGTCTCCAGGTCGAGATCGTTGGTCGGCTCGTCGAGCACCAGCAGGTTGGAGGCGCGGGCGAATTCGCGCGCCAGCAACAGGCGCGATCGCTCGCCGCCCGACAGCGTTCCCACCTTCGCCTCGGCCAGCGAGGGATCGAACAGGAACTCCTTCAGATAGCCATGGATATGCTTGCGCGTGCCGAGCACGTCGATCCAGTCATTGCCGTCGGTCAGCACGTCGCGGACGCGCTTGTCCGGGGCCATCAGCTTGCGCTGCTGGTCGATGATGATGCCGTCCCTCCAGCGTCTTGGCGATCTTCACGGTGCCGCTGTCGGGCTGGATCTCGCCGGTCAGCAATTTCAGCAGCGTCGTCTTGCCCGCGCCGTTGGCGCCCACGATGCCGATCCGGTCGCGACGGGTGACGCGCAGGTTGAGGTCGCGGATGATCGCGCGGTCGCCGTACGACTTGCCGACATGCTCGGCGTCGATCACCACCTTGGTCTTCACGTCGTCGCTGCCCATCGCCAGCGCGGCGGTGCCCTGCGGCCCCTCCATCGCGGCGCGTTCGGCGCGCATCTCCTTCAGCTTGGTGAGGCGTCCCTGGTTGCGGCGGCGGCGGCCGGTGACGCCGCGCTGCAGCCAATGCTCCTCGATCTTGAGGCGCGCGTCGAGCCGCTCGGCGGCGCGCTGTTCCTCGGCATAGACCTGCTCGGTCCACGCCTCGAAACCGCCGAAGCCGATCTCGGCGCGGCGCACGGTGCCGCGATCCAGCCACAGCGTCTGGCGGGTCAGCCGGGTCAGGAAGGTGCGGTCGTGGCTGATCACCACGAAGGCGCCGTTATAGCGGCCCAGCCATTGCTCCAGCCAGTCGATCGCGGCGATGTCGAGATGGTTGGTCGGCTCGTCGAGCAGCAGCACGTCCGGCTCCAGCGCCAGCGCGCGGACGATCGCGGCGCGGCGCCGCTCGCCGCCGCTGGCGGACGACGCCTCGCGCGACAGGTCGATGCCGAGCTGGTCGGCGATGGCGGCGGCCTCGTGCGCGGCCGGGGCGATGTCGCCATGCAGGACATAATCCTCCAGCGTCGCGAAGCGCGACACATCGGGGTCCTGCTCCAGCATCACGACATGGGTGCCGGGCACGATGGTGCGGCGGCCCTCGTCCGCCTCGACCGATCCGGCGAGCAAGCGGAGCAGCGTCGACTTGCCCGCGCCGTTGCGGCCGATCAGCGCCAGCCGGTCACGCGGGCCGATCTGGATGTCGAGTTGGCGGAACAGCCAGCCCGATCCCTGGATCAAGCCAAGGTCTTCGAAGGAGAGAATAGGTGCGGCCATGCGCCGCCACCTAAGACGCCTGTGGCCGATCGGCAACAGCAACCGCGACCAACAAGGCATTCACAGGCGGTTCAATGCCCCTTAGCTATGGCGTCCAGCGATGCGAATCCTCCTGCCCCTTGCGCTGCTGGCCGCCACGGCCCCCGCGATCGCGCCGGCCCAGTCGCGTGGCGACCAGATGCGCGCCTATGACGCGCGCCGCCAGGGGCGGTCGGTGTCGATCAAGGAGATCGAGCGGCGGGTGATCCCGATGATGCGCGGCGCGCAATATCTGGGGTTCGATTACGACGCGCGCAGCGGCACCTATACGATGAAGTTCCTGCGCGACGGGGTCGTCATCTGGGTCGATGTCGACGAGCGGTCGGGCCAGGTGATCGGCAAGACCGGCAACTGATCGGCCCCTTGGTGCGTCTCCCAGGCTGAACGATCGCCGACGATCGGGTTCAGCGGTGCGACAGGTGCTTTCCTCCACGCCCCTGCGGGCTTAACGACGGTCGTTCGTGGTCATGGAGGATGGACAATGCGGGTGCTGATCGTCGAGGACGAACCCAATCTGGGGCAGCAGCTCAAGAACACGCTGGAAGGCGCGGGCTATGCGATCGACCTCGCCACCGATGGCGAGGAGGGCCTGTTCCTGGGCCAGACCGAGACCTATGACGCGATCGTGCTCGACCTGGGCCTGCCGGAGATCGACGGGCTGACCGTACTCGACCGCTGGCGGAAAGAGGGCAAGACCACGCCCGTGCTGGTCCTGACCGCGCGCGACAGCTGGTCCGACAAGGTGGCGGGACTGGACGCGGGCGCGGACGACTATGTCGCCAAGCCCTTCCAGACCGAGGAACTGATCGCCCGGTTGCGCGCGCTGATCCGCCGCGCCTCGGGCAATGCGTCGTCGGAGCTGACGGCGGGCGACGTGCGGCTCGACACCCGCTCGGGCAAGGTGACGCGCGCCGGCGAGCCGGTGAAGCTGACCGCGCAGGAATATAAGCTGCTCAGCTACCTGCTCCACCACAAGGGCAAGGTGGTCAGCCGCACCGAGCTGATCGAACATATCTACGACCAGGATTTCGACCGCGATTCGAACACGATCGAGGTGTTCGTGACGCGCATCCGCAAGAAGCTGGGCCAGGATGTCATCACCACCATCCGCGGGCTCGGCTACAGCCTGGACGAGCCGGACGCCTGATCCCGACGACGTGACCGCCCCCGTGACCGACTCTGCCGTCCCCGACGCTCGCCCCGGCGACCCGCCGACCTTCGCGCCCGCGCGCACCACGGGGTCGCTGTCGCGGCGCATGATCCTGATCGCGGCGGCGTGGATCACGCTGCTGCTGGCGGGGGGCGGCTTCGCGCTCGACCGGGTGCTGGCCAATGCGGTGACGCGCAATTTCGACGACCAGCTCGAATATGTGCTGACCGCGCAGATCGTGTCGGCCGAGATCGACCCGATCGGCGAGGTGCAGTTCTCGCGCGAGGCGGCGGACCAGCGGTTCCTGGAGCCCTATTCGGGCCTCTACTGGCAGGTGTCGGCACCGGGGCGCGAGCCTTTCCCGTCGCGTTCGCTCTGGGACCGGCGGCTGGCGTACGGCGCGCCGCACCAGGATCGCGGCGTCCATGCCTATGACAGCAACCAGTTCGGGCAGGAGAAACTGCGCATCGTCGAGCGCGACGTGCAGCTGCCCGGATCGAAGGTGCGCTGGCGCTTCCAGGTGGCGCAGAGCCGCGACGGGCTCGACGCGCAGATCGCGGCGCTGCGGCGGACATTGGTGCGATCCTTCCTGTTGCTGGCGCTGGGGCTGATCGTGCTGGCGGGGCTCCAGACGGTCTATGGCCTGTTGCCGCTGCGGCGGCTGCGCATGGAGATCGTGCGGATGCGCAGCGGGCAAAGCTCGCGCGTCGGCGGGGCGCTGCCCGACGAGGTCGCGCCGCTGGTCGAGGAGCTGAACGCGCTGGTCGAGCATAACGAGAAACAGGCCGAGGAGGCGCGCCGCCATGCCGGCAACCTCGCCCATGCGCTGAAAACCCCGCTGACCGTGATCATGAACGCCGCCACCGCCCAGGCCGACGACCTGGCCGAGACGGTGATCCGCGAGGCGCGGACGATGCGGCGGCAGGTCGACCACCATCTGGCACGCGCCCGCGCGGTCGGTCGGCGCGGTTCGGCGCACAGCCGGGCCGAGGTCTGGCCCAGCCTGCAATCGGTCGAGCGCGCGGTCGGCCGCCTCTATCGCCATGTCCGTATCGACGTCGCCGGCCCGAAGGACCTGCAGGTCCATGTCGAGCGGCAGGACCTGGACGAGATGCTCGGCAACCTGATCGAGAATGCCGCCAAATATGGCGGCGGCAGCGTCTTCGTCACGGTGGCGGCGGAGGCGGGGTTCGTCGAGATCCTGGTCGAGGATGACGGCATGGGCATCCCGCCCGACGACCGGGTGCGCATCTTCGACCGTGGCGTGCGGCTGGACACGGGCAAGCCGGGCACCGGCCTGGGCCTCGCCATCGTCCGCGACGTGGCGGAAATCTATGGCGGCACCGTCACGCTGGAGGAGAGCGAGGATCTCGGCGGCCTGCTCGTCCGCCTGCGCCTGCCGGCGGCGACGGCGGCGGCCGCCTGAGCGTCAGGCGGCGACCTTGACCTCCTGTGCCGCCTGGGCGGTGAGGGTCAGCGAGCGCTTGCGCGCATCCTGGTCGTAGATCGCGCTGGTCACCATCACCTCGTCGACCCCGGTCCGCGCGACGAACGCCGCGAGGTCGCGCGCCACCGTGTCGGCGGTGCCGATCGAGGAACAGCTCAGCACCTGGTTCAGCAGCGCATTGCCCTGCGCCCCCAGCGACGCGCGATACCCCGCCACCGGCGGCGGCAACTGGCGCGGATTGCCGGTGCGCAGCGCCACGAACGACTGTTGCTGCGAGGAGGCGATCAGCTCCGCCTGCTCCACGGTATCGGCGGCGAAGACGTTGAAGCCGGCCATCGCATAAGGCTTGGCGCAATAGGCCGAGGGGCGGAAGTCGCGGCGGTAGATCGCCATCGCCTGATCCAGCGCGTCGGGCGCGAAGTGCGAGGCGAAGGCATAGGGCAGGCCGAGCGCGGCGGCGAGCTGCGCCCCGAACAGGCTCGATCCCAGGATCCACAGGTCCGGCCGCGCGCCCGCGCCGGGGGTCGCGACGATGCCGGTCTGGCCGTCATCGGCGAAATAGCTTTGCAGCTCCAGCACGTCCTGCGGAAAGGCGTTGGCGTCGGTCTCCAGCGTCCGCCGCATCGCGCGCGCGACGCGCTGGTCGCTGCCGGGCGCGCGACCCAGGCCCAGGTCGATTCGACCGGGGAAGAGCGCGTCGAGCGTCCCGAACTGTTCGGCTATGGCGAGCGGCGCATGGTTGGGCAGCATAATCCCGCCAGCCCCCACCCGGATATGCCGGGTGGCGGCGGCGAGATGCGCGATCACCACCGAGGTGGCGGCGGAGGCGATGCCGGTCATGCCATGATGCTCGGCCACCCAGTAACGGGTGTAACCCCCCGCTTCGGCATGACGCGCGAGATCGGCGGCGCGGGTCAGCGCCTCGCCGACGGTGCCGCCCTCGACGACGGGCACGAGATCGAGAAAGGAAAGCTTCATTGACCGAAGATGGGGAGGATGGTGCACCATCGCCAGCGATAGCGGCTTGATCGCGGGATAGAATTTCGTGGGGCGGGGGCGTCCGGCATCGCACCCGGAACGCCCGGTGCCGATCCCGGTCCGCCATGATGTGCCGTTTCGCCGCGACCGGCGTTATCCTGCCCGTGGCAGAGGAGTTCCAGCCCGCGCATGACCGACCCGCATTCCGATCCGGCCCCCTGGTGGCGGGGCGGCACCATCTACCAGATCTATCCGCGCTCCTTCCAGGACAGCGACGGCGACGGCATCGGCGACTTGCAGGGTATCGGGCACCGGCTGGACCATGTTGCGTCGCTGGGGGTCGATGCGATCTGGCTGTCGCCCATCTTCCCGTCGCCCATGGCCGATTTCGGCTATGACATCGCCGATTATTGCGGGATCGAGCCACTGTTCGGCGACATGGCCGCGTTCGACGCGCTGCTCGCCGCGATCCATGCGCGCGGGCTGAAGCTGTTGCTCGACTTCGTGCCCAATCACAGCTCGACCGCGCATCCCTGGTTCGTCGCCAGCCGGTCGTCGCGCGACGCCCCGAAGCGCGACTGGTATATCTGGCGCGATCCCGCGCCCGGTGGCGGGCCGCCCAACAACTGGATCAGCGACATGGGCGGTCCGGCCTGGGAATATGACCCCGCGACCGGGCAATATTATCTCCACACCTTCCTGAAGGAGCAGGCCGACCTCAACTGGCGCAACCCGGCGGTGCGCGCGGCAATGATGGACGTGATGCGCTTCTGGTTCGATCGCGGCGTCGACGGTTTCCGCATCGACGTGCTGTGGCACATCATCAAGGCGGAGGGGCTGCCCGACAATCCGGTCAATCCCGACTGGCGGCCCGGCCGCACCGAGCGCGACCGGCTGATCCAGCGTCATTCGACCGACCAGCCCGAGGCGCATGCCATCGCCGCCGCGATGCGCGCGCTGGCCGATGGCTATGGCGACCGGCTGCTGGTCGGCGAGATCTTCCTGCCCAACGACCGCCATGCCCGCTGGTACGGCACGCCCGACCGGCCGGAGGTGCATCTGCCCTTCAACTTCCAGCTGATCGAGAATGACTGGACGGCGGACGCCTTGCGAAGGGTGATCGCGGACTATGAGGCGTCGCTGCCGGCGCATGGCTGGCCCAATTGGGTGATCGGCAGCCATGACGCCCCCCGCATCGCCGCGCGGATCGGCGAGGCACAGGCGCGGGTCGCGGCGATGCTGCTGCTGACGCTGCGCGGCACGCCGACGCTCTACCAGGGCGATGAACTGGGCATCGGTCGGGTCGTCATCCCGTCCGACCGCATCCGCGACCCGCAGGACTTGCGCCAGCCGGGGATCGGCATCGGCCGCGACCGCTCGCGCACGCCCATGGCCTGGGACGCCGGCCCGTTCGCCGGGTTCAGCACGGTCGAGCCGTGGCTGCCGCTGCACGACGACTGGCCGACGCGCAACGTCGCCGTCGAGGCGGACGATCCGGGATCTATGCTGAGCCTTTATCGCCACCTGCTGGCGCTGCGCCGCGCCACGCCCGCGCTGTCGCTCGGCGGCATCGTGCTGCGCGATGCCCCGGCTGGCGTCCTCGCCTATGAGCGGCACATCGCGGGCGAGCGGGTGGGCGTGCTGCTCAACCTGACCGGCGAGGCCGTGGCCCTGCCCTGGTCGGGCGCGGTGCTGGCATCGACGCTGTCCGGTATCCCGGACCCCGCCGGGCTGCGCGCCGACGAAGGCCTGATCCTCCGCTTACCGCTCTGACAGACAAGGATAGATATGAAGATCGCGATGCTGGCGCCGATCGCCTGGCGCACGCCGCCGCGCCAATATGGCCCGTGGGAGCTGGTCACCAGCCTGTTGACCGAGGCGCTGGTCGCGCGCGGCGTGGACGTGACGCTGTTCGCCACGCTCGATAGCCAGACGGCCGCGCGGCTCGACGGCGTGGTGCCCGCGCCCTATTCCGAAGACCCGTCGATCGATGCCAAGGTGTGGGAATTCCGTCACCTGGCGCATCTGTTCGAACAGGCAGACCGGTTCGACCTGATCCACAACCAGGCGGATTTTCCCGCGCACGGCTTTTCCGGGCTGGTCGCGACGCCGATGGTGACGACGATCCACGGCTTCTCGTCCGACCGCATCCTGCCGATGTACCGGCCCTATCAGGACCGCGTCCATTATGTCGCGATCAGCGATGCGGACCGGCATCCCGCGCTGCGCTATGCCGCGACCATCCATCACGGCATCGTGCTGGACGACTTCCCCTTCCAGCCGGCGCCGGGCGGCGACCTGCTGTTCTTCGGCCGCATCCATCCCGACAAGGGCGCGGGCGAGGCGATCGCGGCGGCGCGGGCGAGCGGCCATGGCCTGGACCTGTACGGCATCGTCCAGGACGGCGGCTATCACGACCGCGACGTGGTGCCGCATCTGGACGCGGCCATCCGCTATCACGGACCGGTCGGCGGCGAGGCGCGGGTGCGCGCGCTGGGCAGGGCCAAGGCGCTGCTCCACCTGATCAATTTCGACGAACCCTTCGGCCTGTCGGTGATCGAGGCGATGGCCTGCGGCACGCCGGTGATCGCAGCGCGGCGCGGATCGATGCCCGAGCTGATCGACGATGGCGTCACCGGCTTCCTGGTCGACACGCCCGAAGAGGCGCTGGACGCGATCGCCCGGATCGACACGATCGACCGCGCCGCCTGCCGCCGCGCGGTGGCGGAACGGTTCAGCGTCGACCGGATGGCGGATGCCTATGTGGCGCTGTACCGGGAGATTCTGGGGCGGTGATGGGGAAGGCGAGGAGCGGTGACGCACCTTCGTTCAGGGCCTTGGGCGGCGTTGCGTTCCACTGCCGTGTTATCGCGCCGGACGGGGGGCGGCCTTGGGAAATCCTCCTTCCACCATCCACGGGCTTCACCCCGGCGAAGGCCGGGGTCCAGTTCCGAAGCGGCTGTGACGACGTACAAGCCGTTCCCAGCCGAATCCCGACCTTCCATGGGATGATGGTGCAGTGCCTACAGAAGTCTCAGGGCGTCACGCGCGCGGCTGTAGATTGCTTCGCTGCGCTCGCAATGACGTTTCCGGGTCAAGATCATGTCATCAGGTTCTAGCCGGTACATCAATGCCTGAACCGGCATGTTACAAAGGCGTCTCGCCCACATAATTGCCCGCCTCGGCATAGCGGCAGACCAGGATGTCCTCGCGCCAGCTTTGCGCGCGGGCGCAGCCGACGTCGCCGGTCGCGCGCCAGACGAGCTGGGTGTAATGGCCGACATCCTCCAGTCGGCCGGTGGTGCTGTTGTCGGGGAAGCTGCCGGGCTTGAAGAAGCGCTTCTCGCGAATCCAGCCGTCGACCATCTGCTCGGCGATGAAATAGCCCTTGCTGCCCGCCCAGATATTCTCGCCGTCCGGGTTGACCGGCCGCTCGGGCGCATGTTCGAAGCGGCCGGTCACCGCCAGGTAATTGGCCCATTGCTGCGCGCGCTGCGCCAGAACGGGGTCCCAGCGCAGCGGCGCGACGCCCATCGCCAGCCGCTCGCGATTATGCGCGGCCAGGATTCGCTCGTCGAAATTGCTCGTGAAGCCGGTCGCTCCCAGCATGAAGGGGGCGACGCTGAGGATCGCCACGCGCGCGACCACCGCCGCCGCTCGTTTGCCGAACATCGATGCAGACCTCTCATGGATGATGGTCCCTCATCCCATGATAGGCGTAAGCACCCGGTTCCCGTCGCTGGTTAGCGGAAAATTAAGCCTGCTTACCCGAGGACGGCGCGTCGGCCGGCAGGATCGCGACCGGATCGCCCAGCTTGACCTGTGCGAACAGGCGGCGCGCGAAGCTTTCCGGGATGCCGACACAGCCATGCGTCGCCGAGCCGCGCTGGACCAGGCTGGCATGGATGGCGACGCCGTCATCGGTCAGCCGCAGCATGAAGGGCATCGACGCCTCGTACAGGCTCGACTCATGCTCGGCCGCCTTGGCCTTGATGGGGAAGACGCCGGTCGGCGTCGGCATCCCGTCGGTGCCATAGAGGATCACCGCCGAGCCGATCTCATGCCCGGCGCGGAATACGGATAGCAATTGTCGACCCAGATCGACGCGCACCCAGACCGGGCCGGCGGGCACGTCGGTGTCGTTCCAGACATAGTCGCCGAAGTGCATCGCCTGGGGAATGTCGAGCACGCTGCGCACGCGGCGGTGCGAGCCATCCGGCAGCGCCAGCGATGGAACCTTGTCCGACGCGAAGATCAGCCGCCCTTCGGCGCGGCGATAGGGCTGCTCCACGCGGGGTTGCGCGACCGGTGCGCGGTCCGGCGCGATCGCCAGATAGGCGAGCACCAGCAGCGGCATGGCCGCCACCAGCCACGCGAGGCGGCGCATCACGCCTGTTCCGGACGCGCCTGGTCGAGACGGCGGCGGCGGCGCAGGGCCGTCGCCAGGGCCGTGAAGCCGGTCAGCGTCAGCAGCCAGGTGGCCGGCTCCGGAACGGGCGAAGGTTCGGGCGTCGGCGTTGGCGTCGGTGTGGGGGTCGGCGTGGGCGTCGAACCGCCGCCGCCACCGCCGATGCCGCTGCCACCCCCGCCGCCGCCGATGATGGGCGCGACCGGCACGGACGAGCCGCCGCCACCGGTCACTCCGGCGGGCGGCAGGAAGGCATCGCCGACCGGCGGCGGTGCATCGCCGGGCAGGGGGGTCTCGACACCGCCGGCCGGTGCGAAGCCCGGGATGTTCGTGGTGTCGCCCGGCCGGCGGCGTTCGCCGGCCAGCACGCGCTCGACGGGAACGAAGGGCTCGCGGGCATTGCCGGTACGGCCGTTCCGGCCGGCCAGCCGGCGCTGCTTGGTCTGGGTCAGGGCACCGGCGGCGCGTGCGCCGGGCGAACGCTGGTCGAGCAGGGCGGCGGGATCGGCGATGGCGGCCGCGACCGCGCTGGCCATCTGCCGGCCATGGTCGGACGCGACGATCGGCACGAACGCCAGCAGCGACAAGGCGGAGACCGCCCAGACCGAGCGACGCATGAAGACCCGCTGACGAGCGCGGAGACCGAGGGTTTTACGCGTCCTTTTCCTACGCCCCATCTTCATTTTCATATCAACACGCGGCCAAAGTGAAGGTTTCCGGATCATTCGGCCCCCCATGGCGCGACGATATTCCGACAAAGGGGTTTGTACGCGTTGCCGGCATGGCCGTCCATATGACGAGTGCGCCACGAAGCCCAGTTCGGGACGGGTGAGACATTAAGGATACATGGTTATACTTGCTGCCATGTCCGGCTCGATTGTGGAAATGGCGCGATGATCTCGTGTCTGGAACGAACTTCACGTTCCATGCCGTATTGCATGGCAAACAACCAAAGAGACGATCTATCTTATAATAGGTAAGGACGTTCATTTTCGACTAACGCCAGGAAAAGACCTGGGCATTTCAGCCATGTGTCATGCCAACCGCGCGCTTGGCGGGGGTGCCGGCGGCCAGGATTCCTGCCCGGAGACTGTGCCTATCATAGATCGTTGTTCTTTTATGACACAGCTTCGAAAACGTCATAATCCCTGACACTCCCGCTTGTCCGTGCGATCCGTGACCGGCAAGTTTCCTTTGGAACCAGTGACTTGATCCAGATCAAGGACCGCCGGTCTGACATTCTTCCCGATCCAAAAGGGTGGGAAGCCAAGGGGACAATCGTCATGAATCGCTTCACGCGAAACACCTTCCTGATGGTCACGGCCGCACCGCTGGTGCTGGCGCTCGGCAGCCTGTCGGCCGCCGCGCAGACCGTGCCGGCCGCAGCCGACAATGCCGAGAATCGCGCCGCCGACAATCCGGCGACGCAGGTCCAGACCGCGACCGACGCGCAAGGGCGCGCGACCTCCGGTGCGGCGGGCGATGGCGGCGAGATCGTCGTCACCGGTTCGCTGTTCCGCCAGACCGATGCGGCGACGCCGTCGCCGGTGACCACGATCACCACCGAGAATCTCGACCAGCGCGGCATCACCACGATCCAGAGCGCGATCCAGTCGCTGGCGTCGAACAACGGCCCGGCGCTGACCAACTCCTTCACCGCCAACGGCGCGTTCGCCGGCGGTGCGTCGGCGGTGTCGCTGCGCGGCCTGTCGACCAACTCGACCCTGGTGCTGTTCGATGGCCTGCGCGCGGCCTATTATCCGCTCGCCGACGATGCGACCCGCAACTTCGTCGATCTGAACACCATCCCCGACGACATCGTCGACCGGATCGAGGTGCTGCGCGACGGCGCATCGTCCAGCTACGGCGCGGACGCGATCGCGGGCGTGGTGAACATCATCACCAAGCGCAAGTTCAACGGCATCAGCGGCCGCGCCGAGGCGGGCATCAGCCAGCGGGGCGTCGCCGCCAACCAGCGCCTGACGCTGACCGCCGGCACCGGCGACCTGGATGAGAAGGGCTATAACGCCTATGTCAGCGGCTTCTATTACCGCAGCGAAGCCGTCTACAATCGCGACCTGCCCTATCCGTTCAACTCGGACGACAAGCGCGGCGTCGGCACCGGCGGCCCGAACGACACCATCTACGGCGTCGGCGCGGACGGTCGCCTGCAGAATACCGGCACCCAGGCGGGGGCGAACTTCTACGTTCGTCCGGCCACCCTTTCCGGCACGACCGTCACCGGCGTCGCCGGTTCACGCTATCAGCTGCTGAGCAATGGCTGCCTCAATGGCACGCCCTTCTCGCCCTCGGCCGCTGACCTGAACGACATCCGCAATGCGGCTGGCACCAACCCGAATGCCAGCGTGCCGACCACCGTCTGCCAGGAGGACTGGACCAACCGCTACGGCGTCGTCGCGCCGAAGATCGAGCGGTTCGGCGGTTCGGCGCGCTTCACCGGCAAGCTGGGCGACACGTCGGAAGCCTATCTGGAGGTCAACTTCCAGCAGGCGAGGTCGAGCTATACGGGCAATCCGTCGACCATCCGCGGCAACGCCCCGGCCGGCATCCTCTTCCCGCAATATTCGACCTCGTCGAACGCCGCGACCTTCTTCCCCGGCTCGTCGCCGCTGTCCCTGCCGGTCTATGTCTGCCCGCGCGGCACCGCGGTCTGCGATGCCACGACCGGCCGCCTGAACCCGAACAACCCGTTCGCGGCGCAGGGCCAGGTGGCGGCGCTGCTCGGCTTCCTGCCCGACACCACCGTCTCCAACGCGACGCGCAACCGCGTCTATCGCGCGGCGGCGGGCGTCAACGGCACCGTGTTCGGCGACTGGGACTACCGGGTCGATTTGACCGCGATGCACAGCGACCTGCGTCGCACGCAGAGCGGCTATGTCTATATCCAGCACCTGCTCGATGTGATCGCCGATGGCAGCTATAACTTCCGCGACCCGTCGCAGAACAGCCAGGCGGTGCGTGATTACCTGACGCCGACCAACATCGTCGACTCCAGCTCCGACCTGTTCCAGGCGCAGGCCAGCGTGTCCAAGGCGCTGTTCAACCTGCCCGGCGGCCCGGTCCAGTTGGCGCTCGGCGGCTCGGTCTTCTACGAGGCGGTGAACGCCCCCTCGGCGAATTCCGACATCAACGGGCCGACCCAGCGCTACTTCACGATCAACGCCTTCGGCACCGAGGGCAACCGCACCGTCACCTCGGCCTTCGGCGAAGTGCAGGTGCCGATCGTCGAGCAGTTCCTGGTCAACGCCTCGGGCCGGTACGACCATTATTCGTCGGGCCAGAGCAACTTCTCGCCCAAGATCGGTGCGAAGTTCACGCCGATCCGCCAGCTGGCGATCCGCGGCACCTGGTCGCGCGGTTTCCGTATCCCCAGCTTCGGCGAGGCGAACGCCCTGCCGACCACGGGCTATGTGAACAACAATGCCGGCATCTTCAACGACGCATACCTGCGGCAATATGGCTGTACGGTCGATACCTTCCAGACCTGCCCGACCTATATCCGCAGCGGCAGCTATGGACAGACGACGCTGGCCAGCCAGAATCTGGAGCCGGAGAAGTCGCGCAGCTTCACCGCCGGCGCGGTGTTCGAGCCGATCCGCAACGTCAGCTTCACGGTCGATTTCTTCGACATCAAGAAGACGGGCGCGATCACCCAGCCGTCCAACGCCCCGGCGCTGGCGGCCTATTACGGCAATCAGACAATCCCGGCCGGCTATGAGGTCATTCCGGACGCCCCGGGCGTCGGTTTCGAGAATGCGACGCCGCGCATCGCCTTCGTGCGGTCGCAGCTGATCAACGCCAATACGATCCACTCGCAGGGCATCGATATCGGCGGCACCGTGCGCGTGCCCTTCTCCGACAATTTCCGCTGGACCGTGTCGGGCGAGGGCAGCGTGCTGCTCGACCTCAGCACCAAATTCCCGGACGGCACCAAGGAGAAGTATGTCGGCACGCTCGGCAACTACAACCTGACCGCCGGTTCGGGCACGCCGCGTTGGCGCGCGAACGTGACCAACACCTTCGCACTGGCCGATGCCTATACGCTGAGCGCCACGGTCAACTACACGGCGGGCTACAACCTGTCGGCGGAGGACCAGGGCGGCGTGCGCGGCGATTGCAGCCTGGGCGTCGACTACCTGCCCTGCGACGTGAAGGGCTATATCACCGTCGACATGGTCGGCACGGTCAAGGTGACGGACAAGTTCTCGTTCTACGTCAACGTCCTGAATCTCCTGAACGACCTGCCCCCGATCGATCCGGCGACTTATGGCGCCTATCTGTACAACCCGATCCAGGGCGGCGACGGCATCTATGGCCGCTCGTTCCGCGCGGGCGTGAAGTTCGGTTTCTGATCGCCGGAACCGAGTATCGGCCGGGGCGGGGACGCCTCGGCCGGATCATGGGGCCTCCGTTCGCGGGGGCCCTTTTTTTGTGGCTTCGCCGAGCCTTCGCCCCTCTATCGGTGGCAATGATGAGACCATTGTGAACCAAATCGCCGCTGTCATTCGCGCGTCGCAAAACCGTCGCCGGTTCTACACAGAGCGATCCTAAGCGCCCCACACGAACGGCAAACATGCCGCTGGGGACCTTCATCACCATGACCTTCTGCAACCGCCTGTTCCGGGTGTCGGCGACGCTTATGCTGTCGACCGGCGTCGCCACCGTCGCCCAGGCGCAGGCCAGCCTTTCGACCGAACCCGCCGCCGGCCCGCCCGCGCCGGCTACGCCGGACGCCCCCCAAGGCGAGGGCGACGAGATCGTCGTCAACGGTACCTATGCGCGCAGCCTGGCCGCCGGCATCGAGACGAAGCGGCGCGCGGCCTACGGCGTCGATTCGATCAGCTCGACCGATATCGGCAAGTTCCCGACCCAGAACGTCGCCGAGGCGTTGCAGCTCGTGCCCGGCGTCGCGATCACCCGGCCGCGCGGCGAGGGCCTCTATGTCAGCGTGCGCGGTCTGGGGCCGCAGTTCCAGAACACGCTGATGAACGGCCGTACCATCGCGCTCAACGACCTGATCGAGAATGGCGGCGCGGCCGGGCGGCAGTTCCGCTTCGAGATGCTGCCGGCGGAGTTCACCTCCAGCATCGACGTGGTGAAGACGCCGACCGCCGACATGACCGAGGGTGCGCTGGGCGGCAATATCGACGTCAAGACCTTCCGCCCGCTGGAGGTCGGCACCAAGACGACAATCAACATGCGCGGCACCTATACCGGCCAGACCAAGGACGTGCGTCCCAACGTCACCGTGCTGACCAGCGCCAAGAACGACAGCGGCACCTTCGGCATCCTGGCGGGCGCGCAATATTGGGGCAAGGCGGTCCGCAACGACCGGTTCATGAATTTCGGCTGGTTGCTCAACCGCTACACCGCACCGGGGGCGGGCGGCGTTCCCGCCGGCCTCTACTCGCCGACCCGCACCCGCCCGACCGTCGAAACCGAGGATCGCAAGCGCATCTCCGGCATCGTCTCGGCCCAGTGGCAGCCGACCGCCGAGCTCCAGACGACGCTGGATGTGGTCGCGACCCGGCTGGACGTGGCCTATGACGAGTTCGGGCTCGACATCTATCCCGACGATTCCGGCACGGTGATCCAGCCCGGCTATACCGTGGTCGGCGACACGATCACCAAGGCGACGATCAACAATGTCCGCTTCATGGCGTCGCGCGAATACAGCCTCAACCGCCACGACCTGCTGACCATCGGGTTGAAGCAGGCGTGGAACCCGGATCGCTGGCACGTCACGGCGAACGTCAACTGGTCGGCGGCGCACAGCTATCACCCCGACTACAAGACCGGCACGGTGCGCAGCCGCGCCTTCTTCAATGCGCCGCTGACCTATGATGCGAGCGGCGGCTATCAGGTGCTGCCGACCTTCACCACGCCGGTCGACGTCACCAACCCGGCCAATTACAAGCTCTATCCGTTCAACATCGCGCCCAAGGACAGCAAGGACTGGGACATCTTCTCGCGCCTGGACGTGGGGCGCGACTTTGACGGCTTCCTCGCGAAGCTGGCGGCGGGCGGCGAATATCACTGGCGCAAGCGCGACTATTTCCGCCGCGACTTCATCGTCAACCCGCCGGCCGGCGCGACGCTCACCAGCCTGGGCTCGGCGGCCTATGAGCAATTGCCCTATGGCGATTTTCTGAAGGGCGTCGACGGCAATGCCTTCCGCACCTGGCTGGTGCCGTCGACCCAGGCCTTTGTCGGCGCGTTCTTCACGCCCGCCGTCGCCAATGCGCCGCTGACCAATGCCGACCGCCGCTCGTCCTTCGTCGTGTCGGAGAAGATCGCCGCCGGCTATGTCCGTGCCGACTATCAGTTCGATGCCGGTTCGGTGGCGATCAGCGGCAATCTGGGCGTCCGCTACGTCCATACCGACCAGGTGGCCAGCGGCACGCTGACCACCGGTAGCACCGCCACGCCGGTCAGCTATCCCAAGACCTTCGACAATGTCCTGCCCAGCTTCAACCTGCGCGCCGACCTGACCCAGAAACTGGTCGGTCGCCTGGCGGCCAGCCGGGTGCTGACCCGCCCCAACGTCACCGACACCGCGCCGCGCATCACCGTGTCGACCGACGCGCCCACCGCCAGCGGCGGCAATCCGCAGTTGGTGCCGTTCCTCGCCACCCAGTTCGACGGGTCGCTGGAATGGTATTTCGCGCCCTCGGGCATGTTGTCGGGCGCGGTCTTCTACAAGGCGATGGACGATTACATCACCCAGTCGAACACCGAGATCACCATTCCGGGCCGCGGGATCGTCCGCCTGTCCAGCTCGGTCAATGGCGGCAATGCCAAGGTCTACGGCGCGGAGGCGGCGTACAGCCAGGTCTTCACCTTCCTGCCGGCGCCGTTCGACGGCTTCGGCGTGCAGGGCAGCTATACGCATACCGAGGTGAAGGCGGATTACACGGCCGGTTCGCGCACGATCCGCGACCAGTTGATCGGCCTGTCGAAGAACAGCTTCAACCTGGTCGGCTTCTACGACAAGGGGCCGCTGTCGGCGCGCCTCTCCTATGTCTGGCGCGACAAATATCTGTCGGGCACGGGCAGTACGGTGCAGGCGCCGACCTATGTCGCCGCCTTCGGCTCGCTCGACGGACAGCTCTCGGTCCGCGCCGCCGACAACCTGACCTTCAGCCTGGAGGGGATCAACATCGCCGGCGCGCACCAGGACACCTATAACGACAATCGCCTGCGCTTCGGCGAGATCAACTATTATGGCCGGACGATCCTGTTCGGCGTGCGGGCCGAATTCTGATGCGTAGGGCATTCGCGCTGGCGGCGATCTGCGCCGCCGGCCCCGCCGCGCTGGCGCAGCCGGCGGGCCCGGCGCTTCGGATGAACGACATCCAGGTGCTGGGCTCGCATAACAGCTTCAAGGCGCAGATCCCGACGGCGGTGATGGCCGATCTGCGCCGTCGCGAGCCGAAGCTGGCCGAGGCGCTGGATTATTATCACCTGCCGTTGCGTGCACAGCTCGACCGGGGCGTCCGCCAGCTGGAGATCGACATCTTCGCCGATCCGCAGGGCGGCCGCTATGCCGATCCCCGGGGTGAACGGCTGGCCCGGGCGGCGGGGGAGCGGACCGGCTTCGACCGGGCGGCGATGCGCAGGCCCGGCTACAAGGTCCTGCACATCCCCGATATCGACTATCGCTCGGGCTGCGTGACGCTGGTCCGCTGCCTGGGCGAGGTGGAGGCCTGGTCGCGCGCGCATCCGGGGCATCTGCCGATCATGCTGACGATCAACGCGGCCGATACGGTCGGCGACCGCGCCGTCACGGCGCCACTGCCGCTCGACGATCCCAAGCTGCTCGACGCGCTGGACGCGGAGATCCGCCACGCCATTCCCGGCCGTCGCCTGATCACGCCGGACGAGGTGCGCGGCGACGCGCCGACGCTGGCCCAGGCGATCCGGACGCGCGGCTGGCCGACCCTGGCGGCGGCGCGGGGCCGCATCTACATCTTGTTCGACGTGCGCCGGGCGGTGTCCGAGGCCTATCGCCAGGGCCATCCGGGCCTGCGCGGACGCGCGATGTTCGGCTGGTATGACGATGCCGATCCGGACGCGGCGGTCCAGATCGTGCAGGACCCGATCGTCGATGCCGACCGCATCCGTCGCCTGGTCCGGCAGGGCGTGATCGTCCGCACCCGTACCGACGCCAACACGGTCGAGGCGCGCGCGCACGACTGGACCAAGGCCAAGGCGGCAATCGCCAGCGGCGCGCAGGCGGTCAGCACCGACTATTATCCCGGCGCGCCCGATCCGCTGGGGCTGCAGTATCGGGTCACGCTGCCCGGAGAGACGACGGCGCAGTGCAATCCGGTGCGCGTCACCGCCCGGTGTTCGGTGCGGCCGTAGAGTCGTCGATCGGACCGGTTCATCGTCGAGCCGGTTCACCGGATGCAGGGACGGAACATCTAGCCGACGCTGCGGCGTTGCTGGTTCGTGAGCTTCGATCCGCGCGTCCTACGTGACGGCCCAGGCCTTCGCGTCGCCCTTAGTCGCGAATGTCCGGCTTTGTGCCGGATGGCCCTTTCGACGGATTTGCACCGACCATCGCTGCCCGCGCTTTGTCATCGTCGCCACGTTTCAGCGCGTGCTTCAAAATTGCTCCACGAGCGACGGCCGAGGCTGATTCAGGCGATTGTCTCACCAGCGGTAGAGACAAAAAATGCCAGCAATCCGAGAAGGATGCTGGCATTTTTTAGATGGTGGGCGTGGCAAGGATTGAACTTGCGACCCCTGCGATGTCAACACAGTGCTCTACCACTGAGCTACACGCCCGCCGGAGGTGGCCCTTTAGCCGGGGGTTTCAGGGCGTGCAAGCCCCATTTTGCATCGAGGCTCAACTTAGGCCCGATGCGTCGTGGCGGTCGAACAGGCGATCGACCTCCAGAACCAGGTCGCGCAGGTGGAAGGGCTTGGACAAGACCCGCGCATTGGGCATCGCCTGGCCCACCTTCAGCGTCACCGCCGCGAAGCCGGTGATGAACATCACGCGCAGGTCGGGAGCCAGTTCGTTGGCGCGGCGTGCCAGCTCGATGCCGTCCATCTCCGGCATGACGATGTCGGTCAGCAGCAGGTCGAACCGTTGCTGTTCGAGCAGCGGCACCGCCGCCGTGCCGCGATCGACCGCCACCACGGCATAGCCGGACCGCTCCAGCGCGCGGGCCAGATATTCGCGCATCACCTGATCGTCTTCAGCCAATAATATTCGGATCATCACCTTGCCCCGCAATCGGACGCCGTCTTAGTCGATCCAGCTTAACAATTTCAGTCGAATTGGCGCGAAACCCGCTTTAGGATCGACAGGATGACGCCGTCGTTCGACGAATGGGGAAGCACGCCGCCGGCCGGGCCGGTAGTGCTGTCCGTATCGCACGCCGGTGCCGACTATCCTGTCGAACTGCGCGCCGCCCTGCGGGTTCCGCCGGCCGCGCTCCGGGGACTGGAGGACCGCCGCGTCGATGCAGTCGCCCATGCCGCCCGCCACGACGAGCCGATGCTGGTCCAGCGGCTGGGGCGCGCCTGGATCGACCTCAACCGGTCGGAGCGCGAACGCGACCCGCGCGTCGACGAGGGCGCGCCACCGCTCCGCCGGCCGATCCTGTCGGCGAAGCTGCGCAGCGGCCTGGGGCTGGTGCCGCGCCGGGTGACGGGGGCGGGCGACCTTTGGGCGCGACGCTTCACCGCGGCCGAGATCGAGGCGCGGATCATCGCCGACCACCGGCCCTATCACGACCGGCTGGAGGCGCTGCTGCTCGCGGCCCGGGCGCGATACGGCGTCGCGGTGCTGCTCGACCTGCATTCGATGCCGCCGCTGGCGGAGGATGGCCCGCAGGTGGTGATCGGCGATCGCTTCGGCCGCACCGCCGCCGGCCGCTTCGCGCGGGCGCTGGAGGCGGAGACGCGCGCGGCCGGGGTCCGGGTCACCCGCAACGCGCCCTATGCCGGCGGCTTCATTGTCGAGCGGCAGGGCGCGCCGGAGCGGAGCATCCATGCCGTGCAGGTCGAGCTGGATCGTCGCCTCTATCTCGATGCCGCGCTGGACGCGCCGGGCGAGGGGCTGGCGGCGACGGCGGCGCTGGTCCGGCGGATGATCGATGCACTGGCGGCGGAAGCGCTGGCGGGGACGCTGCCCCAGGCCGCCGAGTGACATAAAAAAACCACCTCGCGCGGTGTCGCAGCGAGGTGGCCAAGGTTCAGGGAGGAGACACGCTGAAAGCGTGTCGTACGGCGCCGCGAAAGGGGGGACACGATGCCGTACAGGACCTAAATGGGTGACCCGCGATTTGGTTCAAGCATCGATTGCAAAAAATGTTCGGAACCCTGTCTTACCCGGATCAACCCCGCCGGAACGACCGGTCGAACCAGGGGGCCATCCGCCCCAGTACCCCGTCGCGCAACAGGATATGGTGGCGCAGCGCGGCGGCGACATGGAGCGCGACGAGCGCCAGCATCAGCCAGCCGAGCAGCTCATGCGCCTCATGCCCGAACCCGCCCGCCGCCCGCCCGACCGGCAGGGGCGGCACCTGCGCCAGCCCGAACCAGGAGGTCGGCCGGGGCGTCGGCCCGCCCGACACCATCAGCCAGCCGGTCAGCGGCATCGCGACCATCAGCAGATAGAGCGTCCAGTGCGTGGCATGGGCGGCGGCGCGCTCCCAGGCCGGGGTATGCGCGGGCAAAGGCGGCGCCGGGTGCAGCAACCGCCAGCCGAGCCGCGCCGCCGTCAGCGCCAGCACGGTCAGCCCGATCGCCTTGTGCAGCGGCATGCCGCCGATCGCATCGTGGAGCAGCCCGATCGTCAGGTTGACGATCACCAGCGCCGCGATCGTCCAGTGGAACAGCATCGCCACGCGGGAATAGCGGAGAGCGGCATCGCGGCGATCGTGCATGGACCGGCTCGGACATGGGCGGCGCGGGGATCGCGCCGGCGGGACCGCCAGTCTAGTCGCGCCGGGCGGGCAGGGGAAGGGCGGTGCCGACGACCGCGCCGCCCTTCCGCCGGCGCCGATGCCTCCCCCGGCCAGGCGGCGGGGGGAGGCGGCAGGGGTCAGAAGCTCGGCTGCATCTGCGGCGCGGCGACCTTGCCGGCCTGGGCCTGGCGCGCGAAGATGTCGCGCATCAGCGACAGCGAGAAGAGGTGCGCATAGAGCAGCGGCAACATGCCCGACTGGCTCATCTTGCGCAGCTGGTCGCCGCGCAGGTCGGCCAGCTTCTTCTCGTCGATCATCTGGAAGCCGCGATAGATGAAGGGCTGCTCGCCGCCGTCCATCTGGATGGTGACCTCACCGTCCATCAACAGGCCCAGGTCCTTCAGTTCCTTCATGAACATCTGGGTGCGCTGGCCGGCCTGCTCGAACTGCTCGTTGAAGGCCAGGATGTCCTTGGTCAGCTGGCTCGGCTGGCCGTCGGTGAACAGCGGCTCGCCATCGTCGAACGCGCCGATCGTGTCGCTGGTCGGGTCGAAGCAGAGCGACAGTTCCTGGCTGTCGGGCCGCAGCCGCGCCAGCATATAGGGATAGCGGCGGATATAGGCGGGGACGTAGAAGTTCGTCTCGGTCAGCTTGCCGGCATCGTCGACGAAGACGTTGACGCCCTCGTTCAGGCCCATCAGCGCCAGCGGGATCGCGTCCTCGCCGACCGAGAAGACGATCGGCATATGGCGCTGGATCAGCGGGAATTCCTCGATCGTCACCGGGATCGCATGCTGGCCGGCGAGGAAGGGCGCGGTCTCGGCCGGGCGGACCTTCCAGTCCGCATGCGTCTCGCTCGAAAGCGGTTCGAGGCCGTTGTAGAAGAGCGGCAGTTGCGGCGCGCTGGCCATTTTTCGATCACTCCGGGAACAAAAGAACGCCTTGCCCTATTCCGCCGGCCGGAGCGGCGCAAGCAGCTTGCCCGGGTTGAGCAGCCCGAGCGGGTCGAGCGCCGCCTTGATCGCGGCGAGCGCCGCCAGCCGGCCGGGCGGGGCGAGCCGCGCCAGCTCCGCCGACTTCATCTGGCCGATGCCGTGCTCGGCCGAGATCGTGCCGCCCGCCGCCGTCACCAGATCATGGACGAAGCGGCTGACGATGGGTGCTTCTTCCGCATACCAGCGGGTGCGGTCGGCGTCTTTGGGCGCGCGGACGTGGAAGTGGATGTTGCCGTCGCCCAGATGGCCGAAGCCCGAGGCGCGGGTGCCCGGGAAGCGCGCGTCGCAGGCCGCCGCCGCTTCGACCATGAAGCGCGGCATCGCATCGACCGGCACCGCGATGTCGTGCTGCGCCGCCGGCCCCTGCGCCCGCTCGGCATCCGACAGCGAATCGCGGATCGACCAGAAGGCGTCGGCCTGGGCCTCGCTGGCGGCGATGGTCGCATCGGCGATCCGTCCGTCCGACAGCGCCTCGCCCAGCACGCGTTCGAGCAGCGCCTGCGGCGCCTCGGCGGTGGCGGAGGCGGCGGTCGCCTCGATCAGCAAGTGCCAGGCGTGGCGGCCGGCCAGTGGTGCGCGCGCCTGCGGCCGCCAGGCCAGCGCCGCGTCCAGCGTCTCGGCCGGCAGGATCTCGAAACTCTCCACCGCGTCGCTCGCCCGTTGGAAGCGGCGGAGCAGCGCCAGCGCATCGGCGGGATCGGCGACCCCGGCCCAGGCGACGCCGCGCGCCGCGACCGCCGGCACCAGCTTCAGCGTGGCGGCGGTGACGATGCCCAGCGTCCCCTCCGCGCCGATCATCAACTGGCCCAGGTCATAGCCGCGATTGTCCTTGCGCAGCGCCGCCAGCGTATCGATCACCGTACCGTCGGCCAGCACCGCCTCCACGCCCAGTACCAGCCCGCGCATCGTGCCGAAGCGCAACACCTGCGTGCCGCCCGCATTGGTGGAGACCAGCCCGCCGATCGTCGCATTGCCGCGCGCGCCGAGCGTCAGCGGGAAACGCCAGCCCGTCTCCAGCGCCGCGTCGTTCAGCCGCTCCAGGATCACGCCGGCCTCCGCCACGACATGGCCCGCCGCCGCGTCCAGCCGGCGGATGCGGTCCATGCGGCGCAGCGAGAGAAGGAACGCCGCCCCGTCCACCGGGGGCGTGGCGCCACCGACCATCGAGCTGTTGCCGCCCTGCGGCACCAGCGGCACGCGCGCCTCGGCGGCGGCGTGCAGGATCGCCACCACCTCCCCCGTGTCGCGCGGCGCGAGCAAGGCGGGGGCATGGCCGCGATAGCGCCGCCGCCAATCCTCTTCCCAGGGGGCGATCAGCGCCCGGTCGGTGACGATCCCACCCGGGGCGAGCCGGGGCTGGAGGCGGTCGAGCATGGCGGTCTGTGCGGGGGTCATGACGCGCGGGCTAGACCGAGTTCATGGCGCGTTCAATCTTCGCCGCTAGACGAGAAGGCTGATCCAGCCATGCCGTTTCCCCGCTTTCCCTTCCCCGCGCGAGCGACGCGCCTCGGCCATGGGCTGGTCCCTCTGGCCGGCTGGTCGTTCGCGACGGCGATGCTCGCCGCGCCGGTCGCCGCCGATCCGCCGGCGATCGTCACCGCGCAGATGCTGATCCGCGAGCGCATCACCATCCGCCGGGTGCCGCGCATGCCGATGGCCGCCCCCACATTGGCGAGGCCGGTGCCGATGGTCCGCGGCTGGCGCGAGCGCAAGGGGCCGAAATGCGTCCCCGTCGACCGGCTGGCAGGCGCGAGCATCGTCGCGCCGATGGCGATCGACCTGCTGACCATCGACGGCCGGCGGCTGCGCGCGCGGCTGGACCATGATTGCAGTTCGATGGACTATTATTCCGGCCTCTATATCCGGCCGGGCGAGGACGGGCAGGTCTGCGCACGGCGCGATTCCATCCGGGTGCGGTCCGGCGCGCGGTGCGGCATCGCGGTGTTCCGCGCGCTCGAACCAGTGCGCTGAGCCGGTCGCCGGGGCGGCCGGGCGCGACCTTCCTTGACTTTTCGCGGTAAATACGACAGCGCCGGGGCGCCTCGACAACGGTCGGCGCACCTTTTACCCGGACATGTTCATGCCCTTTGCCGATCTCGGCCTTTCCGACGAACTTCTCCAGGCGGTCACCGACGCCGGCTATACCGAGCCGACGCCGATCCAGGCGGCCGCCATCCCCTCCGTATTGATGATGCGCGACCTGATCGGCATCGCCCAGACCGGCACCGGCAAGACCGCCGCCTTCGTGCTGCCGATGATCGACATCCTGGCGCATGGCCGCAGCCGCGCGCGGATGCCGCGCAGCCTGATCCTGGAGCCGACGCGCGAGCTCGCGGCCCAGGTCGCCGAGAATTTTGAGAAATATGGCCTCGGCCACAAGCTGTCGATGGCGCTGCTGATCGGCGGCGTGTCGATGGGCGACCAGATCAAGGCGCTGGAAAAGGGCGTCGACGTGCTGATCGCGACGCCGGGCCGGCTGATGGACCTGTTCCAGCGCGGCAACATCCTGCTGACCGGCTGTTCGATGCTGGTGATCGACGAGGCGGACCGGATGCTCGACATGGGGTTCATCCCCGATATCGAGGAAATCTGCACCAAGCTGCCCAAGCAGCGCCAGACCCTGCTCTTCTCCGCGACGATGCCGCCGCCGATCAAGAAGCTGGCGGACAAGTTCCTCGACAATCCCAAGACGATCGAGGTGGCGCGCCCCGCCTCGACGAACATCAACATCACCCAATGGGTGGTGCCGGTGCCGGCCCAGTCGTTCGAGAAGCGCAAGCGGCTGCGCCAGCTGCTGGGGCAGGACGAGGTGCGCACCGCGATCATCTTCTGCAACCGCAAGACGACGGTGCGCGAGCTGAACAAGTCGTTGAAGCAGCACGGCTTCCGCTCGGGCGAGATCCATGGCGACATGGAACAGCCGCAGCGGCTCGCCGAGCTCGACCTGTTCAAGCGCGGCGACATCAACATCCTGGTCGCCTCCGACGTCGCGGCGCGCGGGCTGGACATCAAGGGCGTCAGCCACGTCTTCAACTTCGACGCGCCCTGGCACCCGGACGATTATGTCCACCGCATCGGCCGAACGGGTCGCGGCGGCGCGACCGGTGTCGCCTTCACCTTCGTCGCGCCCGACGATGCCGAGAATATCGACAATATCGAGAAGCTGACCGGCCAGTCGATCGCCCGGCTCGAACTGCCGGTCGTCGAGGAGGAGCCGCGTCGCGGCCGCCGCGAGCGCCCCGCTCGCGCGGCATCGAGCGAGCCGGTGGCGGCCGCCGAGCCGGTCGAGGCCGAAGCGCCCCGCCGCGAGCGGTCGGAACGGCGCGAGCCGGCCCGCAGCGACCGCGACCGGCGCGAACAGGCTCCCCGCGAGCAGGCCCCCCGCGACTATGCTCCCCGTGAGCAGGCCAGTCGCGAGCAGGACCGCCCGGCGCGGGGGCGCCGCGACGATCGCGGCTATGCCCGCGACCGCGACGATGGTCCGGATGTCGGCTGGAACGGCCCGATCCCAGCCTTCCTGAACGCCACCATCCCGCTCTGAGCGTAACGCCTTCCGCGATCGGCGCGGGGCGTTGCGGCCGGCACTCACGCGCTGATCCGGCGGGGGCGGAGCGGGGGTGGCGATGCCCCTGTTCCGCCGGCGAAATACCTTAGAAGGTGGCCTACCTATCATAGCTGCGCTATTGCTGATCCATGTTTAGCGTTTTGCAGTGTAGAAACGCGGATGTACGGGGAGGGAATAATGCTTTCGATGCTGCTGCTGCTTGCGTCTCAGGCGGGTGGGACCATGGACTCCAAGCATGATGTTCCCTTTCCGGCCGTTCCCCCTGACATATCCGCCGTTGGGATCTATACGCCCAATGCGGACTTGCTGAGACGTTGCACCAGCAAGCAGGCCTATCAGGTGCTATCCTGCAACTACTATATCGAAGGAGTCGAGCAGGCGGCTGGGATGGTAACGGCGCGCTTTCCAAAAGGATTTGTGGCTCTGGATCCTTCCGTCGACCCGACGAAAGCGATCGTGGAGAAGCGGCAACTGGTCGTCGACTATATCAACGCATTACCCAATACCGAGATGTCCAGTCCAGCGGCGTACTCCGTCTATGCCGCTCTAGTAGCGAAATTTCCGTTCAAAGGCTTCAATATGCAGAGCCTGCCGCCGGGAGCCGCCGAGGATCACGAAGAAGGAAGTGCCCGCCTCCCTCCGCAAGCGGCGCGCGATCTGGGTAAAGATCGGCGACAGCGCTGATCGATCGCCGGGGCGGAGGCAGGACGGAACGCCCGCGCTGGGCCATCGCTGGGAAATGCCAGACAGCCGGGAAACGAAGATGAGGCCTGGAACGATGCGGATAGTCTGGACGATGCTGGCCTTCGCCTGCACCAGCCCCGCGCCCGCCGCGCCCGCCGCGCCCGCCGCGCCCGCCGCGCCGCCATCGCTCGACCTGATCGCCTCGACCGCGTTACCGCAGGGCAGCCGCTTCCAGGGCATCGCGGTCGGTGGCCTGTCGGGTCTCGACCGGCTGCCGAACGGCGATTACCTCGCCATTTCCGACGACAAGGGCGATGGGCGGCCGCCACGCTACTATCGGTTGGCGATCCGGATCGATGCGCCGCGTCATCGCATGCAAGTGCGGATCAAGCAGCAGATCGTGTTGCGTGACGCACAGGGCATCCCTTTCCCGACCGACCGGATGGTGATCGATCCCGAAGCCGTCCGCCATCTGGGCGGCGGCCATGTCCTCTGGTCCTCGGAAGGGACATGGCGGTCCGATCCCGCAGACCGCACCCAGCCGGCCATGTATGAGGGCGACGCGAAGGGCCGCATCCTCCACGGTTTCGCCTTGCCCGACGCCTATCTCTATGCCGACAACCGCACGCGCGGCGCGGAATCCAACGGCGTGCTGGAAGGGCTGGCGGTCACGCCGGACGGCGGAATATTCGCGCTCAACGAGGTGCCGGCCTTCGAGGATCGGCCCGTCGCCGGTGGCGCCACCGCGCCCGCGCTCCACCGCCTGACCCGGTTCGATCCGACGACCCGGCGGCCGACCGGACAATATGTCTATGCCGAGCCGGACGCGCGCTACAGCGTGTCGGAACTGCTGGCGGTCGACGACCACCGTTTCCTGACGATCGAGCGCGCCACGCCGTTCGACATGAAACAGGGCGTCCATGCGCGCATCGTGCTGTCGACCCTCGCTTCGGACACGAGCGACGTGCTGGCCTGTCCGGCCCTGCCGCGCTGCGCTGCCGTGCCGATGCGGCGCGAGGTGCTGCTCGACCTGCCGGGCCGCTACCGGGGCGTCTTGATCGACAATCTGGAGGGGCTGGCCTGGGGGCCGAGGCTGGCGGACGGCCGTCGCACGCTGATCGCCGAGTCGGACGATAATTTCAGCAAGGAGGAACGCTCGCAGTTCCTCGCCTTCGCCTGGTCCGAGCCGAAGGGGTAGGCGAGGCCGTCAGGCCCGCGCGCGGTGCAGCAGTTCGTCCCAATCCAGGCCGAGCAGGTCGACCGCCTCCTGGATGCGCGGCCAGTGGGTGGTCATGAAGGTCGCGCGTTCGGCCACGCGCAGCCGCTCCGCCGCGCCGGGCAGCACGAACATGCCGACGCCGCGCCTCACCTCGACATAGCCGTCGTCCTGGAAACCCTGATAGGCCTTGGCGACGGTCAGCGGGTTGGCGCCATGTTCGGCGGCGAAGGCGCGGACCGAGGGCAACTGGTCACCCGACCGATAGTCGCCACGCAATATGCCCGCCGCGATCGCGCCGCGGAGGCGGAGATAGACCGGGCTGTCCTCGCCGCTAAATGCTGTCATGGTGACTTAATACACCATGGGGCACGCTTGTCGACTCACCAATGTGAAACGATTGCACCCAGATCGGGACGGGGCCGTTCGTCCAGCGGCCGCGACGGCGTGCCGATGAAGACGAAGCCGACGATCCGCTCCGGCGCCGCGCCGAATCCGTCGCGCACCGCCTCCGACATGCTGGGCCAGCCGGTCAGCCAGCCGGCGGCATAACCATGCGCATTGGCGGCGTGGAGCAGGTTCATGCACGCCGCGCCCGCCGACATCTCCTGCTCCCAGACCGGGATCGGCCGGCCCGGCTGCGGCGCGGACAGGACCACGACCAGGGCGGGGGCCTGGCGCGCGAATTGGTCCAGCCCGGCCAGTTCCGCCTCGGTCGGCGGCGGCGCGGCGGCGCGGCGGGCACCCAGGATCAGCCCGGACAGCCGATCGCGATCCTCGACGATCACGAACCGCCAGGGGGCGAGCTTGCCATGATCGGGGGTGCGCGCGGCGATGCCGATCATCGCCGTCAGTTCGTCGGTCGAGGGGCCGGGCGCGACCAGATCGCGCGGCTTGCCCGAACGGCGGGTGGCGAGGAAGGCGAGCGGCGTCGAGCGATCGTTGAGCATCACCGCCCCAGATAGCGTGCCGTCGCCGATATCCTAGGGTCGATCGATCGGGGCGGCGATGCCGGTCCGGGGCGGGGCGTCGCTTTACCCCGCCGGCAGCGTCACGGTCGCGGTCAGGCCGCCGCCCGTTGCAGTGGACAGGGTCAGCGTGCCGCCATGGAGTTCGGCCAGTTCCCGCGCGATCGGCAGGCCGAAGCCATGGCCTTCCCCCGCCTCGTCCAGCCGGACGCCGGGGCGCAGCGCCTGCGGGATCGCATCGGCGGCGATGCCGGGGCCGTCATCGGTGATCGCGATCCGCACCGCCGCATCGTGGCGCTCGGCCGTGATCCGCACTGCCTGCCGCGCCCAGCGCCAGCCATTGTCGATCAGATTGCCCAGGATCTCCGCCAGATCCTGCGCATCGCAGCGCACGGTCATGTCGTCCGCTACCGCGACCTGGCTGCGGATGCCGCGATCGGCATGGATTCGCGCCAGCGCCGCGACCAGATCGGCGACGATCGGCGCGACCGCAATCCGGTCCGCCCCGGCCGGGCCATCGCTGGCGGCACGGGCGCGGCCCAGATGGTGGCGGATCTGCCGCTCGGCCCGGTCGAGCTGCGCGGCCAGCCGCCCGTCGGGATCATGTCCGGCGAGATCGAGGCGCAGCGCGGCCAGCGGCGTCTTCAACCCATGCGCCAGATTGGCGACATGGCCGCGCGCCCGCTCCAGTTGCGCGGCATTGTCGTCGATCAGCGCGTTGAGCCGCTCGACCAGCGGAAGCAATTCGGTGGGCGAATCGACCGTGACATGGCGGCGGCGGCCGGCGCGTACCTCCGCCAGCATCGCCGCGATCGTCTCCAGCGGCCGCAGGCCCAGGCGAAGCTGCACCAGGGTCGCGACGCCGAGCAGGCCACCGAGCAGCGCCAGCATCGCTAGCAAGGGGGCCAGCGCCGCCTCCACCGGGCGGGTGATCGCGCGGCGCGGGACGGCCACCGCCACGCGTGCCGGCCCGGCGGCGGTGGGTATCGTCGCCCAGCGGCCATGCACGCCGCCGGTGCCGGTCCGCTGATCGAACGGATGGCCCGCGCCCGGCGATGGCGGCGGCGCGCGATCGGCCGGCGACGGCTGGCGGTCGGGACGCGGAGGCGGTGGCGGCTTCGGGGGTTCCAATCCCTCCGGCGCGACCACCGGGGTGGGCGGCGTCCCGCCGGTGGCCAGCGGATCGAGCCATGCCATGCCGGCGCGCGCGCGGGGCGTCACGATCCGCCAGGGCTGGTCGCTTTCCCTCGCCAGCCGCGCCAGCAGCGCCGCATCGAGCGTGCCGTCCTCGCGCACCGCCGCGCCGTACGCCAGCAGCCGGTCGTCGAGCCGTGCGTCGATCGTGCCGGTGACATAGCGGTCGAGGATGCCGGCGATCGCCACCCCCGCCACCGCCAGCGCGACCAGCGTCGCCGCCGCCGCGACCAGCGCCAGCCGTCCGCGCAGCGATCGGGGCGCCCGTATCATGCCGCCCCCGCCGTCAGGCGATAGCCGCGCCCGCGCACCGTCTCGATCCGCTCCGCCCCGATCTTGCGGCGCAGGCGGCCGACGATCACCTCCAGCGAGTTGGAATCGACATCGGCATCGCCCTCATAGACCCGCTCCAGTAGGTCGAGCCGCTCCACCACCACCTCGCGGCGCAGGATCAGCGCCGACAGCACGCGCCACTCGAAGGCGGTCAGCTTCAGCGGCAGGCCGTCCAGCTCGAACTGCCCGGTCTGTGCGTCGAAGCTGAGCGGCCCGCAGCGGATCACGCTGGCGGCATGGCCGGCGGCGCGGCGGACCAGCGCGCGCAGCCGCATCACCAGCTCCTCGGTGCGGAACGGCTTGGTCAGGTAATCGTCGGCCCCGGCCTTGAAGCCCTGCACCTTCTCCGCCCAGGCGTCGCGTGCGGTCAGGATCAGGACGGGCAGGGTGCGGCCCTCGGCACGCCAGCCGGCCAGCACCGACAGGCCATCGCGCCCCGGCAATCCCAGGTCGAGCACCGCCACGTCGTAATTCTCGGTACTGCCCAGATGGCCGCCATCGATGCCGTCCGTGGCCAGGTCGACGGCGAAATGCTCGGCCCGCAGCGCGCGCGCGATCCCCGCACCCAGCGCCGCATCATCCTCCACCAGCAGCACACGCATCGCATCCCTTTCCATGATCGGCCCTATGCCCCCGGTCTAAACCGAAACTGAACCGCGCGGTTCAGTGGGGGTCGGGGGCGAATCGGTAGAAGGGGTCATCAACAAGGAGACGACCCCATGCCCCCCATCTTCCGCAACAATCTGCGCACCGGCCTGGCCGGCGTCGCGCTGCTCGCCGCCGGCATCACCGGCGGCGCGGTGGTCGCCCGCTCGTTCGAGCCGGCGGTCGAGATGGCGCCGATGCGCGCCACGCCGATCCGGTCGCTGACCGCCGGCGACTCGGTCGTCACGGTCAAGGGCCGCGTCGCCGAGGTGTTCGGCAACAAGTTCGTGCTGGACGACGGCAGCGGCCATGCGCTGGTCGATACCGGCCCCAAGGGCGACGACGCCGGCCTGGTCGCTACCGGTGCGCCGGTGACGGTGCAGGGCCGGTTCGACCGGGGCATGATGCATGCCTCGTTCCTGGTCGACGGATCGGGCAAGGTAGTGGCGCTGGCCCCGCTCGCGCCGCCGCCGCATGGTCCGGGCGGCCCCGGTGGTCCCGGCGGTCCGGGTGGTCCGCGTGATCGTAACGCGCCGCCGCCCCCGCCGCCGGCTGGCGCACCGGCTCCGACTAGCGCACCGGCTCCGGCTCCGGCCGCAGCGGTTCCCGCGCCGGCTCCCGCCACGGCGGGCTGACCGGAAACCCGGTGCCGGAAACCCGGTGATCGTTCGGCGCGTTTCGGGGCTTCACCGCCCTGGAGCGCGCCGATCATCATGTCGTCCATCCCCACCGTTCCCGTCCAGCGCCTGCCCGTGAGGCTCGGGCCCGACCCGCAGCGGACCGTGATCCGCCCCTTCCTGCCCTCCGATCCCGCCGACTTCGCCATACCGGGCCATCCGCGTCCCGGTCGCATCATCGCCCGCGTCCTGTCCCTGCCCGAATCGGCGCTGGACGACGAACTGGCCCGCGTCCGGGCCTCGCTCGACGAGCGGCACCGCGATGTCGATGCGGTGCTGCTCCGCCAGTTCGATGCGGTGCGCGACCAGCTGCCCGATCCCGATGCCGTCACCCTTTCGCACCGGCTGCTGATCGGGGCCTATCTCAGCGCGGAATATGCCTTCGAATCGGCGGCGCTGTTCAACCCCAGCATCGTCGGTGTGGGCGAGGAGGCGGACGGCGCGATCCGTTTCGTCCTGTCGTTGCGCGGGATCGGCGAGGGGCATCTGTCCTCCGTCGCCTTCCGCACCGGTTGCTGGCAGGCTGACGGGACGCTGGTCCTCGACCCGGCCAGCGAGACGGCCGTGCCGCCGATCGTCGGTCCCGCCAGCGGATGGCACGACCAGGATATGGTGCAGCTCGATTGCCGGGGGAGCCGCGAGCCGTCCGAGACCGTGCTCTTCCCCGTCCTCGACAGCCAAGCGCGCGGGATCGAGGATCTGCGCCTCACCCCGTTTCGCCGCAAGACCGGCGAGACCACCTATGTCGGCACCTATACGGCGGTGGGCACCGACGCGGTGCGGCAGGAGCTGCTCCAGACCGACGATTTCCGCAACTTCAAGATGCACCCGGTGCGCGGCACGCTGGCGGGCGCGAAGGGCATGGCGCTGTTCCCGCGCCGGGTCGGCGGCCGCTTCCTGGCGATCGGGCGGCAGGACAATGAGAATCTGTGGCTGTTCGAATCGGACGATCCCTTCACATGGAACGGTGGCCGCAAGATCCTGGAGCCCCGTTACCCCTGGGAGTTCGTGCAGATCGGCAATTGCGGCTCGCCGATCGAGATCGACGAGGGCTGGCTGCTGCTGACGCATGGCGTCGGGGTCGTCCGCAACTATTGCATGGGCGCGGTGCTGCTCGACAAGGACGATCCGTCGCGCGTGCTGGGCCGCCTGTCGATGCCGCTGCTGGAGCCGGGGCCGGAGGATCGCGACGGCTATGTGCCCAATGTCGTCTATAGCTGCGGGGCGCTGGTACGCGGGCGGACGATGCTGCTTCCCTATGGGATAGCGGACGAATATACCCGTTTTGCCACGATCCCCATCGATCCGCTGCTGGCGGCGATGGATAATTAGGCTTTATAACAGCGGATTAACCCGTGTGCGGTAGGATGCGCCGTGGTGATGGAATCAGGGCGAATCGAGGCGGACGGGGTGGCGGGGCGACCGATCAGGACGATATCGGCCGCCGCCCTGGCCTATTGGGCGGTGACGTCGCTGTCGCTCCTCGCGACCGGCGGGCTCGACGGCGCGGCCGCGATGTGGCCGGCGAGCGGCGTTCTGCTGGCCGCGCTGCTGCTGGTGCCGGCCCGTTTCGCGCCGGCGACCCTGCTCGCCTGCGCCGCCGGCAGCATCCTGGCCAATCTGGGCATGGGCACCAACCTGCCGATGGCGGCGGGCATCACCGGCGCCGACCTGGTCGGCGGCTGGCTGGGCGCGGTGCTGATCCGCCGCTGGGGAATCGCGCGACCGTCCTTCATCAAGCCCCGCGACGTCGCGCGCTTCACCGCCGCGACCGTGATCGGGGGGGTGGTGAACGCCGCGATCTGGGCCATGGTCGGCGGCACCGGATGGCAGTCGATCCTGTCCTGGTTCACCACCGACACATTGGGGATGCTGGTCGTC
The DNA here is from genome assembly GCF_031453475.1 of Sphingomonas sp. SORGH_AS_0438. Classification (NCBI taxonomy): domain Bacteria; kingdom Pseudomonadati; phylum Pseudomonadota; class Alphaproteobacteria; order Sphingomonadales; family Sphingomonadaceae; genus Sphingomonas; species Sphingomonas sp. SORGH_AS_0438. The sequence continues at coordinate 2,969,326 of NZ_JAVIZS010000001.1, read as the reverse complement.
GCCCCGATGGTGCTGACCACGGCGGCCTTGTACGATCCGGGCGAGGCGCGCGTGGGCCGTCCCCGCTCGGGCGGCGAGGCGATCGCCCTGCTGGCGCTGGTCGCGGCGGTGACGCTGGCGGTGTTCTCCCAAAGCCGCTTCCCCCTGTTGTTCCTGCCGATGGTCGTGCTGCTGATCGCCACCTATCGCCTGGGGCCGTTCGGCGCCGCCGGCGGGGTCACGATCGTCGCGACCGTCGCGTCGCTGGCGATCAGCCGGGGACTGCACGCGACGCATTTCCTGGCCGGTCCACCGATCGCGACCGCCTTCTTCCTGCAATTCTATCTGCTGGTGCTGTTCGCGACCGCGCTGCCCTTCGCCGCGATCCAGTCGGCGCGGGCGCGGCTGACGGCCGAGCGCGCGGAAAGCGAGCGGCACCACCGGCTGCTGGCCGAATGGTCGAGCGACATCATCGGTCGGATCTCGGTCGACGGCGTCGTCGTCTATGCCTCGCCCGCCGTCCAGCGGGTGCTGGGCTTCACCCCGGACGAGGTGCTGTCGCAGGGGCCGATGGACCTGATCCATCCCGACGATCGCGAAACCGTGCTCGCCAACTGGCGGGGCCTGGTGGCCGGCCGACCCGGCCATGACGTCTGCGTCTATCGCCAGCGGCGTCGCGACGGCGCCTATGTCTGGCTGGAGGCGGCCTATCGGCTGGTCCCGGTCCAGCAGACCGAGGGGCGGCCGGCGGACGGGCAGGGGGCGGAGGTGATCGTATCGGTCCGCGACATCAGCCGGCGTCGCCAGGCCGAACTGCGCGCCGATGCGGCGATGCACGAACTGCGCGACGCCAACCGCCTGCTGGAAATGGCGGCGCGGATCGCGGGCGTGGGGCATTGGCGCTACTCGATCGCCACGGAAACGCTGGCGTGGAGCGCGGAGGTATTCCGCCTGCACGGCCTGAGCGCCACCGATCCGCAGCCGACGCTGGAACAGGCGATCGCCTTCTATCATCCCGACGACATGGTGCAGGTGCGATCGGTGGTCCATGCGGCCATGGCCCAGGGCGGCGAGTTCGAATGCGCCGCACGCGTCTGCGGCGGCGACGGCCTAGTCCACCATGTCGTGGTCCGCGGCCGGGGCGAGATGGCGGCGGACGGATCGCCCGCCGCATTGTTCGGCATCATCCGCGACGTGACCGAACAGGTCGAATCCGAAGCCGAGCTGCGCGCCGCGCATCTCGCCGCCGAGGAACTGGCGGAACGCGCGCAGCGGCTGGTCGATATCGACGCGCTGACCGGCGTGGCCAGCCGTCGTCGCGCGCTGGCCATGCTGGACGAGGCGCTGGCGACCGCCATGGGGCAGGGCCAGCCCCTGGCGGTCGCGGTGCTCGACATCGATCATTTCAAGCAGGTCAACGACCGCTGGGGCCATGGCGAGGGCGACCGGGTGCTGCGCCGCGTCGCCCGCGCGGCGACGGAGGCGGTGCGCGCCACCGACCTAGTCGGCCGGCTGGGTGGCGAGGAGTTTGTGGTGATCTTCCCCGGCGCGGGGCAAGCCGTGGCGCTGACGCTGGTCGAGCGGCTGCGGACCGCGATCGCCACCAGTGCGGCGCATCCCGCGGACGGGCCGCCGGTCACCGCCAGCATCGGCATCGCGCTGTACCGGCCGGGCGCGACCGCGACCTCGCTGCTCGGCGATGCCGACCGCGCGCTCTACCGCGCCAAGGCGGAAGGTCGCAACGCGGCGCACCTCGCCGCCTGAACCCATCCTGCCGAATACGCGTTCCCCGCGCCGACCACGAACCGGATCGAGAGGAATCGGCATGAGCATCGGCACGTCATTGGGCCTGGGCGGCGACGGAACACAGCAGCGGAAGGTCCGCTATGCCATTGTCGGGCTGGGCGACATCGCGCAGGAGGCGATGATGCCGGGCATCGCGCATACCGGCAATTCGGAGCTGGTCGCGCTCGTCTCCGGCGATCTCGACAAGGCGCGGCAGGTGGCGGAGAATTACGGGCTGGACGCGGTCTATGCCTATGAGGATTTCGCCGAGCTGCTCGCCTCCGGCACGATCGACGCCGTCTATGTCGCGACGCCCAACTGGCGTCATGCCGAATTTGCCATTCCCGCGCTCGATGCCGGCATCCATGTGCTGTGCGAGAAGCCGCTGGAGATTTCAGTCGAGCACGCACAGGCGATGCTGGCGGCGGAGCGCCGCTCCACCGCCAAGCTGATGACCGCCTATCGCCTCCATTTCGAGCCGGCGACGATCGACGCGATCAACCGCATCCGGGCCGGCGAACTGGGGGAGCTGATCGCGTTCAGCTCCTGCTTCGCGCAGATGCTCGACCCCGCCAATCACCGCGCGCGCAACGGGATCGAGGGCGGTCCGCTGTTCGACATGGGGGCCTATCCGATCAACGCCATCCGCTATCTGTTCGGGGAAGAGCCGGTGGAGGTCGTATCGGCGATCGGATCGCGGCATCCGGAATCGGGCTATGCGCAGGATTTCGACGATACGGTGGCGGTGACGCTGCGGATGCCGGGCGGCGCGATCGCGCAGTTCGTCGTCAGCTATTACGCCAATACCGTCGACAGCCTGGTGATCGCCGGCACCAAGGGGTCGATCCAGATGCGCCCCGCCTATGGCTTCGGCATGGCGCTGCGCCACCAGCGCATCATCGGCGAGGACGAGCGCGAGGCGAGCTTCGCCGAGACCGACCAGTTCGGCGGGCAGATGCGCTATTTCTCCGATTGCATCCTCCACGACCGCGCCGTCGAGCCGGATGCCGAGGAGGGACTGGCCGATCTGCGCGTGATCGAGGGAATCGTGCGCGCGCTGGAGACGGGCCAGCCCCAGGTCCTGCCGCCCTTCACCCGCACCCGCCGCATCGATCCCGAGCAGGTGCAGGGCCTCAGCCCGGTCAGCGCGCCCGATCTGGTCAAGGTCAGCGACCCGACGCGATAGGCCCTGCCGGCGCATCCCCCGTTCGCACAGGGCTGGCAGCGACGAATGGGGGACGCTAGGAGCCGGACCATGACCGACGACGCGATGCAGTTGCGAGCCGAGGCGCTCGCCTCCAAGGCCTGGCCCTATGAAGAGGCGCGCAAGCTGCTCGCGCGCTGGCCGGAGGAGAAACCCGGTGATGCGCCGATCCTGTTCGAGACCGGCTATGGCCCCTCAGGCCTGCCGCATATCGGCACGTTCAACGAGGTGTTGCGCACGACGATGGTGCGCAACGCCTTCCACGCCCTGTCCGACCGGCCGACCCGGCTGATCGCGTTCAGCGACGACATGGACGGCCTGCGCAAGGTGCCGGACAATGTCCCCAATGGCGCGATGCTGGCCGAGCATCTCGGCAAGCCGCTGACCCGCATCCCCGATCCGTTCGGCACGCATGACAGTTTCGCCGCGCACAACAATGCGCGGCTGCGCGATTTCCTCGACCGCTACGGCTTCGATTACGAATTCGCTTCCTCGACCGACTATTACACGTCGGGCCGGTTCGATGCCGCGCTCAAGCTGGTGCTGCGCCATTTCGACGCGATCCAGGGCGTGATGCTGCCGACGCTGCGCGCCGAACGCGCCGCCACCTATTCGCCGGTGCTGCCGATCAGCCCCCGGTCGGGCGTGGTGTTGCAGGTGCCGATCGAGGTGGTCGATGCCGAGGCCGGCCTGATCGCCTTCGAGGATGAGGGCGAGCGGATCGTCCAGTCGGCGCTGGGCGGCCTGTCCAAGCTGCAATGGAAGGTCGACTGGGCGATGCGCTGGGTCGCGCTGGGCGTCGATTACGAGATGGCGGGCAAGGACCTGATCGACTCCGTCATCCAGTCGGGCAAGATCGCGCGCGTGTTGGGCGGCCGCCCGCCCGAGGGCTTCAATTACGAGATGTTCCTCGACGAACATGGCCAGAAGATCTCCAAGTCGAAGGGCAACGGCCTGTCGATGGACGAGTGGCTGACCTATGGGCCCGAGGAGAGCCTGGCCTTCTTCGCCTATCGCGAGCCGAAAAAGGCCAAGCAGCTGCACATGGGCGTGATCCCGCGCGCGGTGGACGAATATTGGCAGTTCCGCACCAATTATCGCGGCCAGGAACTGAAGCAGCGGCTGGGCAATCCGGTCCATCACATCCATGACGGGCTGGTGCCGGACGAGACGCTGCCGGTCAGCTTCGGCCTGTTGCTCAACCTCGCCAGCCTGCCGGGCGTGGGCGACCGCGAGACGATGTGGCGCTTCCTCCAGCGCTATGACGCGGGCCTGACGCCGGAGGCCAATCCGGCGCTCGACCGGCTGGTCGGCTATGCGGTCGCCTATGCGCGTGATTTCGTCGCGCCGACGCTCCAGCGTCGCCCGCCGACCGAGGGCGAAGCGGCGGCGCTGCGCGACCTGGACGCGGCCCTGGCCGAGCCGGTGCCGGCCGATGCCGATCTCGCCGCGACGCTCCAGGACCGGGTCTATGAGATCGGCAAGCGCCATTACGGCAAGGAGGCCCTGCGCGACTGGTTCGGCGTCCTCTACGAAACGCTGCTCGGCGCGTCGCAGGGGCCGCGCATGGGCAGCTTCTTCGCGCTCTATGGCGTCGAGGAGTCGCGGCGGCTGATCGCGGAGGCCGTGTCGGCGGCTTGACGGGCCTCCGGGCTCCTGTGTTCGCAGGGGCCCGGCCGTGCGCTTTGCCACGATCCCGCCCGAACCGTCCCGACCGTCAGGTGACATGACCCGATCCCATCGTCCGCCGCCGGCCGAACCGTCCGCTGATCTCCCGCTGGCCAAGGGCAGCGCCGGTTATCGGCGGCTGACGCTGGCGATGCTGTTCGCCGGCTTCTCCACCTTCTCTTTGCTCTATGCGGTGCAGCCGCTGCTGCCGCTGTTCGCGCGCGACTATGGGCTGAGCGCGGAAGGTTCGTCGCTGGCGGTGTCGCTGGCGACCGGGCCGCTGGCGATCGGGATATTGGTGGCGGGTTTCGTTTCCGATCGGATCGGGCGGCGGCCGCTGATGATCGCGGCGATGTTTGCCGCCGGGCTGCTGACGCTTGCCGTCGCGGTCGCGCCCGGCTGGTATGCGCTGCTCGCGCTGCGGCTACTCACCGGCCTGGCGCTGGCGGGGGTGCCGGCGGTGGCGATGGCCTATGTCTCGGAAGAGGTGGACGTCGCCTCGGTCGGATCGGCGATGGGCCTCTATATCGGCGGTAGTGGCCTGGGCGGCATGGGCGGGCGGCTGGTCGCCAGCGTCGTCGCCGATCTCGCCGGCTGGCGCTGGGCGCTGGCGGTGGTCGGCTTGGGCGGCCTGGCGATGGCGGAGGCGTTCCGCCGGCTCGCACCGCCGTCGCGGCGCTTCGTGGCGGGGACGGGCGGGCTGGGCGCGGTGGTCGGCGCGGTGCGGCCGCTGTTCGCCGATCCGGGGCTGCGGCTGCTCTACATGGAATCCTTCCTGGTGATGGGCATCTTCGTCACCATCTTCAACTATGTCGGCTTCCATCTGCTGGGCGCGCCCTATCACCTCAGCCAGGCGACGGTCGGCGCGATCTTCCTAATCTATATCCTGGGATCGATCAGCTCGGCCTGGTTCGGCGGGCTGGCGGGGCGGGTCGGCCGGCGGCAGATCTTCCCCATACCGGTCGCGGTGATCCTGGTCGGCGTGGCGCTGTCCGCCGCGCGGCCGCTGGTCGCGGTGATCGCCGGCATCGCCATCGTCACGATCGGCTTCTTCGGCGCGCATTCGATCGCCAGCAGCTGGGTCGGCCGGCGCGGCGCGGCGGCGCGGGGGCAGGCGGCGGCCTGGTATCTGTTCTTCTATTATGCCGGGTCGAGCGTCCTGGGCACGGCGGGCGGCATCGCCTGGACGCGGGGCGGCTGGCCGGGCGTCAGCCTCTATTGCGGCGGGCTGGCGCTGGCGGCGTTGATCGGCGCGGCGATGCTCATCCGCGTCAAGCCGGTGGCGGTGGAGCCGCAGGACGGCCCCACCATCCCGATCCTGCCCGAAGGCTGAGATCAGGCGAGGCGCAGGACGCCCCGGCCCCGTCGCCGCGCCGCCATGCCGACCAGGGCGAAGCCGGTCAGTATCAGCATCCAGCTGGTCGGCTCCGGCACCGCCAGCGCGAACTGGCGGTTCATCTCCTGATAGGCGGCGCGCTGCACCGCCGCGGTCGGATGCGTGCCGTCGAACGAGAAATAGCCGGCACAGCCCGAGGCGATCGCCGCCGCGCCCGCCGCCTGGCAGGTGGTGCTCAGGTCGAGCGCGGGCAGGCCGAAGCGGGCGGGATCGACCGACAATTGGTTGAAGAAATCGGTGAAGCTGAACCGGTACAGCGTCGTGTCGGACGACAGCTTCAGATCGCCCAGCGCCGCGTCCAGATAGGCATTGGCCTGGGTGTTGATCGCCCCGGCGGTCGCCACCGGAAAGTCGGTGATCAGGATGTTGCGCACGCCCAAGCCGTCCAGCCGCTGCACGCTGGCGGCATATTGGCTGGCGGCGTCCTGCAGATAGCGTTGCGGATCGGCCCCGCCGATCGTCCCGGCGATCGCGCCGAAGACGTCGTTGCCGCCCGCGTTCAGCACATAGAGCCCGTTGCGGTCGGCGGTCCTACCCCGCGCGACCTCGTACAGGTCGATCTGCCGCGAGAGATCGGGGACGACGTCGCCATTGTCGACGATCCGCGCACCGCCAAAGGCGAAGTTGCGCCCGCCGAGCAGCGAGGCGGTGGTCGGCCGGCCGAACAGGTCGATGCTCAGCAGGTCGGTATAGTCATAGCCGTTGGTGAACCGGCCCTGGAAATAGCCGGCCGCGGGCGATGGCGTCTGGCCACGGGTCAGGGCGTAGATATTGCCCGCATCGACCAGGCTGTCGCCGAACACGGTCAGCGAGGTGTAGCTGGAGGTCATTCGGGTGGCGGCGGCGGGGCTTGCCAGCCCCAGCCAGGGGGCCACCAGCACGGCGGCCAGGAGTGTCGCTTTCATCGGCTTCCTCTCTTGCTGCGGCGTCGTTAACCACGCCTGCCCGCAAAGATGCGCCGTTTCCGCGACTTAGCCAAGCGGTGAGTCGCCCCGATCGCACCGGAGCGACTCCCCCGCGATCATTTCACGCCGTGCATCCAGCGCTTGATGAGCGGCGATAGCAGCAGCAGGAACAGGCCGATGCCGACGGCGATCCAGCCGATCGTCCAGAACACGCCGGTATAGGTGTCCAGGCTGACCTTCAGGTTGGTCACCTGCCCGCCCACCGTCTCCACGCTCGCCACCTGCGCGACGATGCCGGCGACATATTGCGCGACCGAGATCGACAGGAACCACACGCCCATCATCATGCCGACGATGCGCGCGATCGACAGCTTGGTGATCATCGACAGGCCGACCGGCGAGATGCACAATTCGGCGAAGCTGTGGATGAAGTACAGGCCGGCCAGCCACCAGATCGCGACCTTGAAGGTCGGGCCGACCATGGTCGCGCCCCAGACCAGGAACAGGAAGCCCGCGCCCACGCCGACCAGCGCGATCGCGAATTTGACCGGCACCGACGGCTCCAGCCCGCGCCGCGCCAGCCCCGTCCACAGCGCCGACATGACGGGGGCGAGCAGGATGATGAACAGCGCGTTGAAGAACTGGGTCTGCCCGGCCGAAATGGAGAAGAGGCCGAACACCGACAGGTCGGTATTGCGATCGGCGAACAGCGTCAGCGACGAGCCGGCCTGTTCGAACAGCGTCCAGAACACGACGTTGAAGACGATCATCACCATCGCCGCCAGCATCATCTGGAACTCACGCCGGTCGCCCTTCATCGCCGACCAGATCAGGATAGCCGGCACGCCGATCAGGAAGGTGCCGAACAGCAATTTGCCCATCAGCGACAGGCTGGCGATATAGCCCATGATGCCCGAACCGGGCACCGGCGGGGTCGCGTTCATCAGGTTGATGAACAGCAGGTAGAAGACCGGCACGCCGAGCAGCGCCAGCGCATAGATGCCCAGCGCCCGATCCTTGCCGCCCTGGCGCACCGCCAGCGGCGGCTCGCCATAGCCGCTCAGCTTGCCGCCATCGAACTGGATCAGCGCCCAACTGAACACCATGCCCGCCGCCGCCAGCCCGAACCCGGCCCACCAGCCGATCGCATCGGCCAGGAAGGGGCAGAGGAGCTGCGACAGGAACGAGCCCAAGTTGATGCCCATGTAGAAGATGGTGAAGCCCGCATCGCGGCGTCGGTCGCCCTGCGCGTAGAGCTCGCCGACCATGGTCGAGATATTGGGCTTGAAGAAGCCGTTGCCGACCGACACCAGGCACAGGCCGAGCAGCATGATCGTGACGTAGAGGTCGCTGCGCTCGCCGCCCGCGACCAGCTTGCCGGGAGCCACGGTGCGCGTGACGCGGCCGTCCGCGGCCACTAGCGCGGCGCTGCCGTCCTCCTGGCCCTGGATCTTCAGCCGCTGGCCGTTGTCGATCAGATATTGCGTCTCGCCGCCGCTCGCCGACTGGTCGACCTGCACCGCATAGCGCTGGCCGTCGATGGTCGCGATCGGCTTGGCGCTTTCGCCGCCGAAGCAGAGGATGAAATAGCCGATCGACATCAGGATCGCGCCGAACTTCACCGCGCGCTTGAAGCCCAGATACTGGTCCGCCAGCCAGCCGCCGACCAGCGGCGTCAGATAGACCAGCGCGGTATAGCCGCCGTACAGGCCGGTCGCCTCACGGTCGCCGAACACGAAATGCTTGGTGAGATACAGCGTCAGGAGCGCCCGCATCCCGTAGAAGCCGAACCGCTCCCACATCTCGGTCGTGAACAGGCGCGCCAGCTGGCGGGGATGGCCGAACCAGCTTTCCTGGGCGGCAGGATTGACATGGGTGATGTCCGGCTCGCGCGGGGTGTCCGCGGTCGGGGTGTCCACCATTCGAGATACGCTCCCTAAATACACGGCTCCGGGCACGGGGGCCCGGTCGGTCATCGTCCGTGACCGTTCGATGGCGACGGACCCTAGCGGCAAGCGCGCGCGTGTAAACATCCCGTGCCGCCGGGCTGGTCCCGGAGCCGCGGAGGAGGGTGGGGGAGCGGAGGCTTCGAAACGCCTCGCTTTCGTCCCGATCTGTGCGGGATCGTTGCGAGCGCGGGCGTTCCATCGCGATGGCCATCCACCCCGACCGGGGTCGGGGTGAATTACGAAATGTTCTGAAGGTGTTGTGGAGGTTGCTCCGTTCCAGGATGGTGGCGGATCAGGGGCGGAAACCCGGTCTCGCGAAGGGCCGGCGCCCCGTCAGGCCGTCACCAGAGTCGGGCGCGGGCGTTCGCGCGCGGCGAGTTCCTGCTGCCGGTCGCGTTCGGCCCAGTCGATGATCTCCATCCGGCCATCGCCATGTTCGACCAGCGCGGTGCAGCTCTCCACCCAGTCGCCGTCGTTATAATAGGTGATCTCGCCGAACTGGCGGATCTCGGCCGAATGGATATGGCCACACACCACGCCCTCCACCCGGCGCTCGGCGGCGGCGTGTGCCACCACCTCCTCGAAGCGCGAGATGAAGGCCACGGCGTTCTTCACCCGCTTCTTCATATGCGCGGCCAGCGACCAATAGGGCAGGCCCAGGCGACGGCGGCACCAGTTGACCAGGCCGTTGCTCTTCAGGAGCAAGGTGTAGGCCCCGTCGCCCAGAAAGGCCAACCACTTGTGGTAGAGGACGACATTGTCGAACTGGTCGCCATGGATCACCAGCAGGCGGCGGCCATCGGCGGTGACATGCACATCCTCGTCCAGCAATTCGATGCCGCCGAACTCCAGCCCCGTATAGTCGCGGAAATGCTCGTCGTGATTGCCGGGGATATAGATCACGCGGGTGCCGTGCTTGGCCATCTTCAGGATCGCGCGCACCACGTCGTTATGCGCCTGGGGCCAGTACCAGCCCTTGCGCAACTGCCAGCCGTCGACGATGTCGCCGACCAGATAGAGCGTCTCGCACTCATGCGCCTTCAGGAAGTCGAGCAGCATCGCCGCGTTCGAGCCGCTGGTGCCCAGATGCACGTCGGAGACGAAGATGGTGCGATAGCGGGTCCGGCGGGGCGCGCGCCCGTCCTCCTCGTCGCCGCCGTCCCGGTCGGGCAGGGCGAGCCAGGCGGGCAGCGGCGGTGCGGCGCGCCGGTGCGAGCCTGTATCGCCCACCCGGGCGAACGTCCTGACAGCGTGCATCTCGGCCATGTCCGATCCCCCGATCGCGGGACGCGCGGCTGAGCGCGCGCCCATCTTCGTTGCCGGCAGGGCATAGCAACGCAGTGGGTCAATCCGATGCCATTCCCGTGAAGCTTCGGTGGCGGATCGATGACGGCGGGCATCATCAAAACATCGCAAAAGTGCAACGCGGCTCTGTCACATATCGCCGACCGTCCGTGACAGGTTTCCGCACGAGGAGTTTCTGGTTGGCGACTCAGATGAACAGTATCGGCGTGGCCAAGGCCTATGATCGTTGGGCGCCGATCTATGATCTCGTGTTCGGGGCGGTGTTCCGCCAGGGCCGATCGGTCGCGATCGATGCGGCGGAGCGGGTCGGCGGCCGCATCCTGGAAGTGGGGGTGGGCACCGGCATCTCGCTGCCCCGCTATCGCCGCAGCAGCCGCATCACCGGCGTCGACCTGTCCGACGCGATGCTGGACAAGGCGCGCGCGCGGGTCGCGCGGCTGGGCCTGACCAATGTCGAGGCGATCGAGATCGGCGATGCCGAGCGGCTCGCCTATCCGGACCATGCGTTCGACGTGGTAGTCGCCCAATATGTCGTCTCCGCCGTGCCGCATCCGCTGCGCGCGCTGGACGAATGCGCCCGCGTTTGCCGACCGGGCGGCGAGATCGTCATCACCACCCGCGTCAGCGCCGAGGGCGGCCTGCGCGGCACGATCGAGCGGGGGCTGATGCCGGTCACCAGCCGGCTGGGCTTCCGCACCGAATTTCCCTTCTCGCTCTACAGCGACTGGGTCGCCAGCCGGCCCGACGTCACCCTGCTGGAGGCGCGGCCGATCGCGCCCTTCGGCCATTTCTCGCTCGTGCGCTTCGGCCGGACGGCCGGCGGCAAAGGACAGGACCAGTGAGCAATTTCCGCGCGCAACTCGCCGAACAGCGGTGGGACGACCATCGCTACTATCATCACAGCCTGGTCAACCAGAGCCTGCATTTCGTCAGCGCCTGCACCTTCATGGTCGCCTATTGCCTGTTGCTGGTCGATCCGGCGGTCGCCAGCCTGCTCGCCTGGGGCGTGGCGATGACCAGCCGGCAGGCGGGGCATTTCTTCTTCGAGCCGAAGACCTACGACCATGTGAACCAGGCCAGCCACGAACATAAGGAGGAGATCAAGCTCGGCTACAACCTCTTCCGCAAATGGGTGCTGATGAGCGTCTGGGTGTCGGTGCCGCTGGTGCTGCTCGCCACGCCGACGCTGTTCGACACGCTGGAGAGGCCGGCGGGGGTGATGGATTACCTGCGCCATGTCGGGATCGGCTGGCTGATCCTGGGGATCGGCGCGATCGTCGTCCGCTCGCTCCAGCTCTTCGCGCAATATGACGTGGAGACGGGGCTGGTCTGGGCGACCAAGATCGTCACCGATCCGTTCAACGACTTCCGCCTCTACAAGGGCGCGCCGTTGCGGCTGCTCAAGGGCGAGCGGATCGATCGCCACGAAGCGGTGTGACATCGGCCCCCCGTGTTCCGGCGAACGCCGGAACCCAGGGCCGAGAGCGACAACGCCTGTTGCATGTTGCAACCCTGGGCTCCGGCGTTCGCCGGAGCGCATGGCGCTTCAGGCCACGCCCCGCCCCAACCGCACCGCGATCATCTCGCGCAGCAGGCGGCGGCGGACGCTCTTGTCGGTCGCGCCCGCCGGGTGCCACCACCAGCCGCCATCGCGCATCGCCCGCCCGGCGGTGACGAACCGCTCGACGATCTCCGCGAACAGCGCGTCGTCGATGTCGAGGCTGAAGATCAGCCGCCCCGTGCCCACCCAGCTCAGCGCCAGTCCCGCCGCCCGGAGATGATATTGCAGCATCCAGTTATAGGCGGAGGGGGCATCGTGCAGCACCGTCCACACCGTGGTCAGATGCGCGACCCGCAGCGGCAGGCCCTCGGCGGCGAGGCGGGCGTTGAGCTGCTCGGCCCGGCCGCGCCAGCGCGCGTCCATGTCCGCATAGAGCGCCTGCACCGCTGGCGTTTCCAGCCGGCGGAGAAAGGCGTTCATCGCGCCCATCACATAGGGGTGCGCGTTGAACGTGCCGCGCGCGAAGCAGATGTCGCCGGGCCGGTCGTCGCGCCAGCGCTTCATCAGCGCGGCTCGGCCCGCCAGCACCCCGACCGGCAGGCCGCCGCCCAGCGTCTTGCCATAGGTGACCAGGTCCGGCTCCACCCCGAAATATTCCGCCGCGCCGCCGGGGGCGAGGCGGAAGCCCATGAACACATCGTCCAGGATCAGCACGATGCCGTTCGCCCGGCAGGTCGCCGCCAGCCGCTGGAGCCAGGCGGCATAATCGGCGCGTGCCACCTGCCGCCCGCCGCCGCGCCCCGCGACCAGCTGCCCGTCGGACGGCGCGCCGCCATTGGCGTGCAGCGCCTGGAGCGGGTTGACCAGCACGCAGGCGATGTCGCGCCGGGTCGCCAGCACCTTCAGCGTCCGCTCCGACAGGTCGGCCAGCGTCAGCGTACCGTCGGCGGGCACGGGATTGCCGACGCCCGGCTGCACATCGCCCCACCAGCCATGATAGGCGCCGGCGAAGCGCACCAGCCGCCGCCGTCCGGTGTGATAGCGGGCCAGCCGCACCGCCTGCATCACCGCCTCGGTGCCCGACATGTGGAACGACACCTCGTCCATCCCCGACAGCGCCCGCAGCCGCGCGACCGTGTCCGCCACCACCGGATGCAGCGCGCCGAGCACCGGACCCAGCGGCTCGGCCAGGTCCACGCCTTCCCGGATCGTCTGCTTGTACAGGTCGTAGCCGAGCAGGTTGACGCCGTAGCTGCCGGTCAGGTCGATCAGCCGGTTGCCGTCCAGATCCCAGACCATCGGCCCCTCCGACCGGTCGAGGAACGCGCCGACGCCGAGCGCCTCGCGCACGCGCCGGCTGAACTGGAAGGGCACGCGGTAGCGGCCGGTGAATTGCAGGTCGGACAGGCCCTCGCGCGTCTCGCGGGTCAGCGCCAGCGTCTTGGGAAAGCGTTCGGCGAAGAGCGTCGCCAGCGCCTCGAACGAGGCGCGCCGCGCGGCCGCGACATCCTCCGGCGCGCCGTCCGCGCGGAAGATGCGGGCATCGTCATAGTCGTAATGGGGCAATTGTCCCGCCACCCGCTTCGCCATGCGGACATGGCCGCCGAGCGAGGGATGCTTGGCGCGCGACAAAGCGAGCCGGCGGCGGCCCTGGGTGGCGGCGAGCAGGCCGGTGGCGGCCGCGAGCGGAAGCAGGAGCGGATGCATGGCGCCACCAACCCCATCGGCGTGACGCGGCGATGACAGACATGATCGGGACAGACGGGATCGGCACGATGACGACAGCCAAGGCGCCGCGCGGATGGATGCGGCTGCTGATGCAGGAGGATATCAACTTCCTGCTGACCAACCGCCTGCCGCGCCGCTGGGCGACCCGGCTGGTGGGGCGGATCGCGCGGGTCGAGCATCCGCTGGTCCGCATCCCGGCGCTGGCGCTGTGGCGCGCCTTCGCCGGCGTCGACCTGAGCGACGCGGCGACCCCGCGCTTCCGATCCCTGCGCGACGGCTTCACCCGCGCGCTGAAGCCTGGCGCGCGGCCCTATGATCCCGATCCGGCGGTGATCGCCAGCCCCTGCGACGCGATCGTCGGCGCGCATGGCCGGATCGAGGGCGACCGTGCCTATCAGGTGAAGGGTTTTCCCTATCGCCTGGGCGACCTGATCCCCGACCCCGGGCTGGTCGAGCGGTTCCGCGACGGATCGTTCGTCACGCTGCGGCTGACGGCGGGCATGTACCATCGGTTCCACGCGCCGCACGACCTGCGCGTCGAGGGCGTCACCTATCGCTCGGGCGATTGCTGGAACGTCAATCCGATCGCGCTCAAGCGGGTCGAGCGGCTGTTCTGCCGCAACGAGCGCGCGGTGATCGAGGCGCGGGTGGAGCCTTTCGGCCTGCCGATCCTGCTGGTGCCGGTCGCGGCGATCCTGGTGGCGAGCATCCGCCTGCACCTGGTCGATACCGAGCGGTCGATCCGCGACCTGGGCGGCGCGCGCCTCGCCTGCGACGCACCGGTCGCCAAGGGGGAGGAGATGGGCTGGTTCGAACATGGCTCGACCATCCTGGTCTTCCTGCCCGCCGGGGTCGGCCTCGCACCCGAACTGGTGGAGGGGCGGGCGATCCGGGCAGGGCAGCCACTCGCCCGCCTGCCCGGCTGATCCGGCGTCAGCGCGCCAGCGGATCGATCGCGTCGTCGGCCGGGTCGGCCGGCCGGGCCAGCGCCTCGACCCGGTCCATCAGCCGCAGGATATTGCCCTGCGCCAGCCCCGCCAGATCGGCGTCGCGCCAGCCACGCCGCGCCAGTTCGGCGAACAGCGCCGGATAGCCGTCGACCCCGGCCATGTCGGCGGGCGCGGTGCCGTTGATCCCGTCATAATCGCCACCCAGGCCGACGCCGCCGCGCCCGGCGAGGCGGGCGACATGCTCGACATGATCGGCGGCGGTGGCGGCGGTGACGCGCGGCATCGGATGCGCGGCGTCCCAGGCGATCAGCGGCGCGGGGCTGCGCGGGCCATAGACATCCGCCGGCACGCCGACGCTCTTGGCATAGTCGGTCCGTGCCCGGTCCCAGCCGCGCCAGTCCGCCGACAGGAAGGCGGGGTAGAGATTGACCATCACCACCCCGCCGCGCGCGCCGATCGCGGCGAGCAGCGCGTCGGGCAGGTTGCGCGGCGCATCCGCCAGCGCCCGGGCCGCGGAGTGCGAGGCGATCACCGGCGCGCGCGACACCGCCAGCACCGCGCGCACCGTGGCGTCGGCGACATGGCTGACATCGACGATCATGCCGATCCGGTTCATCTCCGCCACCACCCGCCGGCCGAACGGCGACAGGCCGCCGCTGATCGGATCGTCGGTCGCGGAATCCGCCCAGGCCAGGCTGCGCGTATGGGTCAGCGTCAGATAGCGGACGCCGAGCGCATGATATTGCCGCAGCACCGACAGCCGCCCGTCGATCTGGTGGCCGCCCTCCACCCCGATCAGGCTGGCGATGCGGCCGCCCTGCAGGACCCGCCGCATTTCGGCGGCGGTGCCGGCGAGCGCCAGGTCGCGCGGGTGGCGATCGACCATGCGGCGGACCAGGTCGATCTGCTCCAGCGTCATCTCGACCGCGCGCGGGCCGGTCACCTCGGGCGGGATCCATACCGACCAGAACTGCCCGCCGACATGCCCGCGCCGCAGCCTGGCGAGATCGGTCTGGAGCGGATGCGGCAGCACGCTGCCGTCGCGGTCGATCGCGGTCACGTCGCCGCCCTGATGCGCACGGAGTTCCCAGGCGAGGTCGTTATGCCCGTCGATCACCGGCGCGCGCACGAGGATGCGCTCGACACGGGCAGGGACGGTATCGGGTGCGGGCGCGGCGGCGAGTAGCAGGGCGAGGATCATGTCCGCGTTTCCCATATCGTGATCCTCATGTCCCGACGCTCCACCGGAGATATCGCGCATGGACGGCATCAGCATTTCCGAAGCCCGCGCCGACTTCAAGAGCGTGGTGGAGCGGGTCGTCGCCGATTGCGGATGGTCAAGTTTGTCAGATGGAATGAGCGTAGCATAATAGGCCCGCATACGCCTAAACGTGGCTGATTTACGTCATGGCCGCTTACATTTTAATCGCGATCTTTGACACCATATGAAGGCCATGGCGTATCCAATCGAACAGAAATTAGTGGTCGGGATTACTTCATCGGCTCTATTTGATTTCACGGCGGAGCATAAAATTTTTCAAACCGAAGGTTTGGATGCTTTTAAGAGTTATCAGATTGCAAACAGGAAAACGCCGCCTGCGCCTGGCGCAGCATTTCCTTTCATAAAAAGACTTTTGGGGCTGAACAAAAAGTTCCCACAGCAATCTCCTGTAGAAGTAGTTATTCTTTCTAGAAATGACCCGGTTGCTGGCGCTAGAATTATGGATGCAATACCAGATTATGGTTTGGATATATCCAGGTACTTCTTCTTGTCTGGAGCGAGTCCGTATCCGTACATGAAGTCGGTGAATGCCTGTCTTTATCTTAGCGCTGACAAGGATGAGGTTAAAGCGGCGGTGGCGGATGGGCATCCAGCCGGGTACGTCCTTCCTTGTGCGGCCGTTGATGATGAATTGGATACGCAGCTCAGGATTGCTTTCGATTTTGACGGGATATTGGTTGATGATGAGGCGGAGCAGCAATACGCTAAAGGCGGCATCGACCTGTTCCGCCACCATGAAATTACAAATAGCGCGAAACCATTGAAAGATGGGCCGCTTATGCCATTGTTGCAGAAAATTTCTACAATACAAAAAGTAGAACGAGAAAATCCTCAGCAGGTTAACGATCCTGACAAAGCCATTAGAGTTGCTATCGTCACTGCCCGTAACGCTCCTGCCCATGAGCGGATGATGAATACCTTAAAGTTCCAAGGTATAGAAGTGGACGAATTGTTTCTCACTGGGGGTATAGAAAAGAAGAATATTCTAGACGTTTTAAAGCCGCAAATATTTTTTGATGATCAACTAGGGCACTTGGAACCTGCTTCCGGGAGCACACCATGCGTTCATATTCCTTTCGGCGTGCGAAACGTATGAACCATATTAAGAAGTCTCTCTCGCCAAAGTAGAGTTGGCGTGACCGTGATGTAGAAACACGGTCACGCCCATCACCTCACTCCGCCGCCGGCAGATACACCTCGCTACCCTTGGCGCGGAACGTCTCGCTCATCGCCTGCATCCCCGCCTCGGCCTCTTCCGCCGCGACGAAGCTCTCGACCGGGGCGTTCTGCTTGGCGGCGAATTCGCGGACCTCCTGCGTGATCTTCATCGAGCAGAATTTCGGCCCGCACATCGAACAGAAATGCGCGGTCTTCGCGCCCTCCGCCGGCAGGGTCTGGTCGTGATAGGATTCCGCCGTGTCGGGGTCGAGCGACAGGTTGAACTGGTCGCGCCAGCGGAACTCGAAGCGGGCGCGGCTGAGCGCGTCGTCGCGCAGCTTGGCGGCCGGGTGCCCCTTGGCCAGGTCGGCGGCATGGGCGGCGAGCTTGTAGGTCACCACGCCGACCTTCACATCGTCGCGGTCGGGCAGGCCCAGATGCTCCTTGGGCGTGACGTAGCAGAGCATCGCCGTGCCGTACCAGCCGATCATCGCCGCGCCGATGCCGCTGGTGATATGGTCGTAGCCCGGCGCGATGTCGGTGGTCAGCGGCCCCAGCGTATAGAAGGGGGCCTCGCCGCAGACCTGGAGCTGCTTCTCCATATTCTCCTTGATCTTGTGCATCGGCACATGGCCGGGGCCCTCGATCATCACCTGCACATCCTCCTTCCACGCGCGATGGGTCAGCTCGCCCAGCGTGTAGAGTTCGGCGAACTGCGCCTCGTCATTGGCGTCGGCGATCGAGCCGGGGCGCAGGCCGTCGCCCAGCGAATAGGCGATGTCATAGGCCTTCATGATCTCGGTGATCTCGTCGAACCGCTCGTAGAGGAACGATTCCTTGTGATGCGCCAGGCACCATTTCGCCATGATCGATCCGCCGCGCGACACGATGCCGGTGACGCGCCTGGCGGTCATCGGGATATAGGGCAGGCGCACGCCGGCATGGATGGTGAAATAGTCGACGCCCTGCTCGGCCTGCTCGATCAGCGTGTCGCGGAAGATGTCCCAGGTCAGGTCCTCGGCGATGCCGCCGACCTTCTCCAGCGCCTGGTAGATCGGCACCGTGCCGATCGGCACCGGCGAGTTGCGGATGATCCATTCGCGCGTGTCGTGGATGTTGCGCCCCGTCGACAGGTCCATCACCGTGTCCGCGCCCCAGCGGATCGACCAGACCAGCTTGTCGACCTCGGACGCGACGTTGCTGGCGACCGCCGAATTGCCGATATTGGCGTTGATCTTGACCAGGAAGTTGCGGCCGATCGCCATCGGCTCCGATTCCGGGTGGTTGATGTTGGACGGGATGATCGCGCGGCCGCGCGCTACCTCGTCCCGCACGAATTCGGGCGTCACATAATCGGGGATGCTCGCGCCGAAGCTTTCGCCGTCGCGGGCATATTCGGCGCGCCGCGCCCGGCCCAGATTCTCGCGCGCCGCGACATATTCCATCTCCGGCGTGATGATGCCGGCCTTCGCATAGTGCATCTGCGTGACGTTGCCGCCATTGCGGGCGCGCAAGGGGCGACGGACCGGGTTGGGAAAGGGCTGGACGCCGCCCGACCGGTCGGGGCCGAGCTGGCCGTTATCCTCCGGCCGGACGTTGCGCGCATCATAGCTTTCCACATCGCCGCGCTGGCCGATCCAGCCGGCGCGCAGTCGCGGCAGGCCGGCGTTGATGTCGATGCGGACGTTCGGGTCGGTATAGGGGCCGGAGGTGTCGTAGACGCGCAGGGGCGGCTCGCCCGAGGCGGGATCGAGCGTGATCTCGCGCATCGCCACCTGCACGTCGGTGCCGGGGACGGGGACGTGAATCTTGCGCGATCCCCGGATGGGGCCGGTGGTGACACCGATTTCGGTACGTGCGGGCAGATCGGCCATGTGACTCTCTCCAAGCGCCGGAAAGCCGGGCTCGGGCCACGCCAATCCTCCGGACTGGATGCGGTCTTGCCCTCCCTCCGCCGGTATCAACCGGATCAGGTTCAGCGGGTCGGGGGCTGCAGCCCCCCTCTCAAGCGCGCATCAGCGCTCCCCCGGGGAAGGTGACAGCATAGAGGCCTGGCCATGGCCGACAAGCGAAAAGGGGCCGCGCCGATCGGCGCGACCCCTTCCCGTTCGACCCACGGAGGGGGAAATCAGGTCGAACGAACCGTTCCGTTGACGCCAGCGGGGAAGAAGCCGCCGCTGGTCATCGAGGGATTGGCATTCAGATAGACGATGTTCAGCACCTGCTGCGGCGAACGGACGAAGGCGATGCCGTTCGAGTCGGTCGGCACGATGTTCGACTGGAGCTGGCCGTTGACCGTGGTCGCGGCGATGCCCTGGTCGCGGCTGCCGCCCTGGTTGAGCAGGCCGGTGTTCGCCGTGCCGTCCAGCGTGTCGCGCGCCGCGCTGATCTGCCCGGCGGCGGTGACCAGCGACGAGGTCGTCACGCCGCGCGAATAGAGCAGGGTGCGCACCAGGCCGGCATGATAGGCCTCGACCGCATGGATGCCCGCCGCCGCCTCGATCGTCGCGGGGGTGGAGAGCAACTGCACGCCGCCCATATAGGCGGTGACGCCGACATCCTCGAACAGATAGGCCGCGAGCAGGAAGTTGTTGTCGCTGGCATAGGGGTCGAACACGTCGTTCGCGCCGATCACCTGCGCCGCGCGCGCCGCAGCCGTGAACGCACCGGTGGCATCGCCGGAGATGTTGATCGCCGGCATCGCCGCCGCCGAGTTGCCCAGCGCGGTGCGCAGGAAGCGGACATGGGCGATCTCGTCATAGGCGATCTCGCGCGCATATTGCGCCACCGTCTGGTCGGTGAACTGGATGCCGCGCGGCTGGCCGCTGGTGCCGGTCGCGACCGCGCCCTGATTGCCGGTGCCGGTCATCAGATTGGCGGCCAGCCCGGTGCCGAAGGCGGCATAGCTGTAGAAGCTCGCCTCCAGATATTCCAGGTTGAGCGCGAAGTTGAGGACGTCGGCCTCGCTCACCGCGCCCGGGGTGGCGGTCGGCGTCGGGGTCGGCACCACGACCGGGGGATCATTGTCGTCGTCGCCGCAGGCCGCGAGCAGCGACAGGCCGCCGGCCATCGCCGCCGCGCCGCCCGCCGTGCGCAGAAAGGACCGTCGCGCGTCGCGCCGGGCCTTGGCCTTCTCGATCAGGTCGAGAACGGTTTGTTCGTCTTGCATGGAAGTCATTCCCTTGAAGATGGTTCTCGCTGACGGATCAGGCGCTGACGCCCGCGCGGATGTTGCCGTTGACCCCGTTGGGGAAGAAGCCGCCCATCGTCGCCGCCGCACCGAGATAGACGATGTTCAGCACCTGTTGCGGCGTGCGGCTGAAGGCGATCGCGGTGGTCGGATCGGCCGGCACGATGTTCGAGACCAGCTGGCCGTTGACCGTGGTGGGCGAGATGCCCTGGTCCAGGTCGCCGCCATTGGTGCCGCTCGTGCCGTCCAGCGTGTCGCGCGCATTGGAAATGGCGTCGGCGGCGGTGCGCAGCGAGGGGGTCTGTACGCCCTTGGCGTAGAGCGTCGTGCGGACGATCGCGGAGTGATAGGCTTCGGCGGCCAGGATGCCGGCGGCGGCCTGGAGGAAGGTCTTGCTGGTCACCAGCGGCGACGCGCCCTTATAGGCGGTGACGCCGACATCCTCGAAGATGTACGCGCCCAGCAGGAAGCTGTTGTCGTCGGCATAGGGGTCGAACACGCCATCGGCGGCGACCACGCCGGCCGCGCGCGCGGCGGCGGTGAAGGGGCCATCGGCAGTGCCGGAGATGTTGATGTTGGGCATCGCCACCGCCGAACCGCCCAGCGCGCCGGCGCTGCGCAGGAAGGCGACGTGCGCTACCTCGTCCGCCGCGATCTCACGGGCATATTGCGCGACGACCTGGTCCTGGAAGGCGACCTTGCGCCCACCGGTCACGGTGCCGCCGGCCGTGCCGCCGCCGCTGGCGGTCATGCTGGCGGGCAGATAGGTGCCGTTGGCGGCGATCTGGTAGAATTGCGCTTCCAGATATTCGAGGTTGAGCGCGAAGTTCAGGATGTCCGCATCGGTCAGGGCCGTGGTCTGCGCACCCGCCTTGCCGGAAAAGCTGAGCGCCGCGGCGCCGCCCACTGCGAAGGCCCCGACGCCGAACGCTGCCTTGAAGAATTCCCGACGCTCGTCGCGTCGACGGACACGATTGTCCATCGCCGCGATCATCTGTTCGCTCTCGGTCATGGTACATCCCCTCGATAGCCGGCGCAGGGAGGCGGCGGCGGGCATTCCTCTCGGCGGCAACGTATCGTCTAGCTCCCGGGATACGATGCCGGACAAGGAACGTGTCGCGCTAAGTTCCGGACGCACGAGGAAAAGATTAAATTTGGACCGGGATGGTGCGACCGCTCGCGGTCACGGGACGCCCTATCCTCCCTCCAATCGGGGATGGCCGCCACAGGGTGGCGGAGGGGTGTGGCGGTCGGTGCGGACCGGTTCCGGCACCCCTGCCACGCCCCTCTTCGTCAGGCCTCGGGCCTGCCGCCTCCCCCACCGGGGAGGCGTTGCGTTCAGAACGTATATGCGACGCCCAGCAGGCCCAGCCATTGGCTGCGCGACCCGGCGGTGCTGACCACCGGGCTGTCGGCGTAATCGTTCAGCATCTTGCGATAGTTGATGCCGCCCACCGCCTTCCACCCGCCCAGCAGGTCGCCGGTCAGCGAATAGGTGCCGAGCGCGCCCAGCGACCAATTCTTCCACCCGCCACGCGGATTATACGGCGCCAGGCCGGACGCGACGCTTTCCGCCTGGTCGATGCCGAAATAATAGCGGGCATAGCGGCCCTCGGCATGTTCGGCCGAGGCGAACAGGCCGACCGCCGCCTTGCGGCTGAGCGGGGTGAAATAGGTTACGGTCGGCTGCCAGATGCCGCTCTTGTGCGCGCCCGCCACGTCGTAGCGATAGCTGAGCGACACGGCGATCCGGTCATAGGGGCTGGTGACGACACCGGTCTTGCCGATGCCGACATAGCCGCCCAGTTCGATCGCGGTGTCGCGCTCGCCCAGCGCCTTGATACGCGGATCGTCGATCTGCTTGCGGCTGGTGCGGTTGAAATTGACCACGGCGACCGGCCCGGCCTGCAGATCGATGGTCTGGCCCGGCTGGTTGCGGATCAGGTCGACCGAGACGCGGTTGCCCGCGAGCGTGAAGGCATAGCCGTTGATCGAGCCCAGCGCACCGGGGGCGGGGACGACGCGGTAATCGTCCGACCCCTCATAGTCGGGCAGATAGACGCCGGCGACGCCGACCGTCACCGTGTCGCGATCGAAATCGGCGGAGACATCCGCGGCGGCGGCCGCGCTGTTCTGTTGCGCCAGCGCCGGGGCGGCGGCAGCAAAGGTCGCCGTCAGCGCGGCGGCGGCGAGGATGGACGTACGCAAAAGGGGGTCTCCCGGAACCTGTTTCGGGAGCGCAACGCCGCGTGGTCCGGTTCGGCTCCCTGACGCCGGGTCAGAGGATGTAACGCATTCGAATCTGTTGCGCTTCTGCATCACTGTCGAGGGTGAAGCGGGCGGCGGTGAAACGCGGCGGGCCAAAGGCGATGGCCGGATTGCGCGAGAAGCCGAAACCCTCGCGCGGGATGCCGGCGAGCGTATCCAGCTTCGAATTGCTGTTCTCGTCATGGATCACCGCCACCGCGTAATTGCCGTGCGGCAGGCCGGGCAGGGCCAGGCTGTGCTGTCCGGCGGGGATCGAGCGGGTGATCGCGCGCGCATCGTCGACGCAGGAGGGAAAATTGTCCGGATCGTTGGTCAGGCAGACGCGGATCAGCCCCTTGGCGGAGCGGATATGGTCGATGCCGACATCCAGCCGCGAGATCGGGGCCGCGCCGATCAGCAGCGGCAGCAGCGCCAGCGCCGCCAGTCCGCGATCAACGCGCGGCGCGCTTGGCGGCACGGGCATGGTCGCGGGCGAAATCGCCGATGCCGCGGTCGGTGCCGCAGAGACGATCCCAATGGCGGAAGTACAACCCATAATTACACCCGTACAGCTCATGATGCCGCTGATGATGGCTCGCGGTGATGAGCCAGTTTCCCAATGGCCCCTTCCACATGAACCGGGGGAAAATCTCCCACCCCATATGGTTGGTGACGCCCATAATCGTCATTATAGCCAGCACGAAGCCCAATGCGGTGGTCGAGATCGGAATCACGAACACGAGTAGCGGAATTATCACAGCGCCGGTCAGCGCCTCGATCGGGTGGAATGCCATCGCCGCCCAAGCGGTCGGCGGGCGGCTGGCATGGTGGAGGGCATGGGCCAGCTTGAACGGTTTCGGCCGGTGCATCCAGCGATGCGTCCAATAGAACCAGGTATCGTGCGCCAGCAGGTAGAGCAGCACCGACACCGGCGCATACCAGAGCGGCATGGCCGCGCTGTCGGTATAGATCCGCGTCCAGCCATGATTGTGCCAGCCCCAGGCGACGATGCCGGCGGGGATTCCATAGATCGCCGCCGAGGCTAGGCTCCAGACGATCTCGCTGCGCATCTGCGGGTCGAGCCCGCGATAGAGGCCGGGATGCTTCACCCGCGTCGCGGCGGCGAAGGCCCCCGACACGATCAGGTAGCGGACGCCGACGATCAGCGTCATCGCCAGCGCGGACAGGAGGATGGCCAGGATCACGGCCATGCTTCTACAGCAAGCCGGCCCGGCCGGGAACCGCCCGTCAACGCGCCAGAATCTGGGCCAGGGTGAGCAGCGGCAGCGGCGCGACGAAGCGGAAGCCGAACTGTTCGCCCTTCACCCAGCGGACCTTGCCGAACAGCGCCATGTCGAAATCGGCCAGCATCATCTGCCCGGTCTGGTCCGCCTGCACGGGACGCTCCGCCATCAGCTTCGCGCCGCCCGCCGAGATGTCGAGCAGGGTGGCGGGGAACCGTGCGCCATCGAGTCGCAACACCGCCGCCGCCTGCACCGCGAACCGGGGCGGGCGGGCGATCAACCCGTCGTCGCGCCGGATCTGGAAGACATTCTCCACCGCCTGGGGTTCGGCGAACTGCATCCCCGCCTTGTGCCCCCGCACCCAGCGGATGACCGCCCGCGCCGGGGCGAGCCCGCGCACCTCGACGATCAGCGTGTCGCCGACCGATGGCGGCTGGGGGAAGCGCGCCATCATGCCGTTGCGCGAGATGTCATGGACCAGACAGGCGGTATCGGTCGTCCCGATCCGCGCGCGTCCGACCAGCAGCACCGACTGGTGCCGCTTGCCGCCCGCGCGTCGGTCGCCTGCCGCTGCGTCGGCCGGCAGGGGAAGGCGCGAGTCCGCTGCCGTCACCATGGCTGTTCGATCCCCGTCTGGGTCCGGGGCAATATCGGTTCCCGGACGCTATGAATCCGTAAAGCCGACAGGTTGCCAAATACTTGCGGGTAACTCCGGAAGCGGAGCGATGCGACGAACGGCGGCGATTCCAGCATGGCCGGTGCAACCCGAATCGGCCCCTGTGCATTCCCCATGAACACCACGCGACGGTCGAACGCGCGTGGTGACCCCCCAAAGCATCAGGAGACGGCACGATGGGCCTGTTCAGCAAGGACATTGCGACGCTGGAGGACCTCTACGTCCACCAGCTCCAGGACATTTATTATGCCGAGCAGCAGATCGCGAAGGCGCTGCCCAAGATGATCGAGAAGGCGACCGATGCCGAGCTGCGCCTGGGGTTCGAGACGCATCTGCAGGAGACGCGCGGCCAGATCGAACGGCTGGAGCGGGTGTTCGAGCTGGAAGGGCTGAGCGCCAAGGGCGTCACCTGCCCTGCGATCGACGGCATCATCAAGGAAGCCAATGAGGTCGCGGGCGAGGTCGCCGACAAGGCCGTGCTCGACGCGGCGCTGACGGCGGCGGCGCAGGCAGTCGAACATTATGAAATCAGCCGCTACGGCACGCTGATCGCCTGGGCCCGCCAGCTTGGTCACGACCAGTCTGCGAAGCTCTATGCCGAGACGCTGGCCGAGGAAAAGGCGACCAACGACAAGCTGACCAAGCTCGCCGACGACAAGGTCAACGCGGCGGCGGAGCGCGCGACGGCCTGACGCACGGCATTGCCGTTCACGCGGAGGGGCGGAGGCGCGAGGTCGCTCTCAAAGTGTGATGACGCGATCCTGACCTGAATTCGTCATTGCGAGCGCAGCGAAGCAATCCAGGGCGTCATGCGCGGCTCTGGATTGCTTCGCTACGCTCGCAATGACAGCTTGGCTCAACCCGATGTCACCCTGCTCTCACGAGCCGTATCTCGGCGCCTCCGCGTGACGTCTCCCTTCTCGAATGAACCGTCCGGTCAGTCCTCGAACGCCTCCACCATCTCGCGCTCGCCGCGCAGGAAGGCGTCGGCGACCAGGCGCAGCGGGGCGACGTCGACATCGCTGCGCTTCTCGCGGACCAGCGTCGCGAAACGGGCATAGAGGCCCGGATATTCGTGATCGTCGCGCGTCTCGGTGCCGCTGGGCAGCGTCAGCACCGATCCGCCCTTGGACAGGTGGCAGTCACCCGCATCCGTCTCGACCAGGATATCCCAGGTCTGCGGCCCGGTCTGGCGCCAGTCCAGGTCCATCGCGATCGGCGTGCCGCGCGAATCGCTGAACGCCATGCGCGCGGCGATCGGCGCGGCGCGGTTGGCGGGCAGCGACAGTACGGCCTGGCGCAGGAAGAAGGGGCGGGGCAGGATCCGCGTCGCGATCGACAGCGCGTTGATGCCGGGATCGAACACGCCCAGCCCACCGGCTTCCCATATCCAGGCCTGGCCCGGATGCCAGACGCGCACATCCTCGCGCCAGGTGATCGTGACCCGGTCGATCCGGCGATCGGCCAGAAAGGCGCGCGCCGGCTCGACTCCGGCGGCATAGCGCGAATGCCAGCTGGCGAACAAAGTCGCCTCCGTCGCCGCCGCTTCCGCTTCCAGCGCCACCACCTCGGCCAAGGTCGCGCCGGGTGGCTTTTCCAGGAAGACGTGCAGGCCCGCCGACAGCGCCTGCACCGCGATATCGTAGCGGACCTGGGGCGGCGTGCAGAGCGCCACCGCATCGACCGGGGTCCCGGAGGCGATCAGCGCCTCCAGGCTGGGGAAATGCGGCACGTCGTCCAGTCCCGCCCCGCGCGGCGAGACGGTGGCGGCCAGCGCGAAGTCGGGATTGCCGGCGATGGCGGGCAGGTGCTGGTCGCGGGCGATCTTGCCCAGCCCGATAATGGCGATGCGGATCGGCTCCACCTCAAAGCACTCCGACCGTGGCGATCGCATCGGCCGGCGCCGCATCGCGCGCCAGCGGGTTGCGCAGCGGCAGGGTGAAGGGGGCCGCGGCGATCTCGAACACGTCGCCCTCCTGCGTGGTCACGCCATCGGCGAAGGACAGGGTGGCGGTGCCGAAGAAATGGACATGGACGTCGCCCGGCCGGCGGAACAGCGGATATTTGAAGTGGTGATGCTCCAGGTTCGCGAAGCTGTGCGACATGTTCGCCTCGCCCGACAGGAACGGCTTTTCCCAGACGGTCCGACCGTCGCGCAGGATGCGGCTGGTCCCCTTCGACATGGTCGGGAGTCAGGCCGACGATCAGCTCGGGGCCGAGCGCGGCCTGGCGCAGCTTGGAATGCGCCAGCCACAGATAATTCCACCGTTCGGTGACATGGTCGGAGAATTCGTTCGCCAGGCAGAAGCCCAGCCGGTGCGGCTGCCCGTCCGGCCCGATCAGGTAGATGCCGGCCAGCTCCGGCTCCTCGCCGCCATCCTGGGCGAAGCCGGGCATGGTCAGCGCCTCGCCCGGCCCGACCAGCTGCGTGCCGTCGCCCTTGTAGAACCATTCCGGCTGCTGCCCGACCGCGCCCGCCGCCGGCTTGCCGCCCTCGACACCCGCCAGAAACATGCGCATCGAATCGGTCTGGGTCGCGGCCGCCGCCGCGTCGCGATGCATCTTGTCGCGCCCCTCGGCCGAGCCGAGATGGGTCAGGCCGGTGCCGGTCATGATCAGATGCGCCGGATCGTCATGGTCGATCGGCGCGATCAGCCGCGCCTGCTCCGCCGCCAGGTCGAAGGCCGCGCCCTCGCCACAGGCCGCCACCGCACTCGCCAGGTCCTGCCCGGCGGCGATCGCGCGCTCGGCCAGTTCGCGGATCGAGGCGACACCCGGCACGACATGGGCCGCGTCGCCCCGTGCGGCGATCACCGATCGCGTACCATCGGGGCCACGATGCTGCAGGAGTCGAAGGGTCACGCTGTTGCTCTCCACCGTTTGGCTCTATTAGTCTGACAACTAGCGCCGGGAACCGAGGCTGGCAATCGTCCCCGGTTCCCGGTCGATTTTTCCGTCGCGTGCGGGCACAGTCGTCGCAATGACCGATTTCAGCGAAGCCAGCCCGCCGCCTTCTCCCCCCGCCGCGCGCCGGAGCGGCCGGGACACCGGCCGGCGGCTGCGCGGCGCGATCGCGCATCGGCTGGGCGTCGCGATCCTGTCGGGCGAATATAAGCCGGGCGAGCGGATTCCGGGCGAGGTGGCCTTCGCCGCCGAGCTGGACGTGTCGCGCAGTGCGTTCCGCGAGGCGATCCAGGTGCTGACCGCCAAGGGGCTGGTCGAAAGCCGTCCCAAGGCGGGGACGCTGGTGCTGCCGCGCGACCGGTGGAACCTGCTCGACCCCGATGTGCTCGGCTGGGCCTTTACCGGCGCGCCCGATATCGACTTCATCCGCAGCCTGTTCGAGCTGCGCGCGATCGTCGAGCCGGGGGCGGCGGCGCTGGCGGCGGCGCGGCGCGATCGTGCCGACCTGAAGGCGATGCGCGACGCGCTCGCCGATATGAGCCGCCATTCGCTCGGCACCGAGGCGGGGCGGGCCGCAGACCGCGCCTTCCACACCGCGATTCTGGCGGCGACGCGCAACGATGCGCTGGTGGTGCTGAGCGCCAGCATCGGCGCGGCGGTGGGCTGGACGACTCAGTTCAAGCAACGGCTGCGCGCGCTGCCGCGCAACCCGATTCCCGACCATCGCCGCGTCTATGACGCGATCGCGGCGGGCGACGGCGCGGGGGCGAGCGAGGCGATGCGCCTGCTGGTCCAGCAGGCGCTCGACGACACGGCGGCGGCGGTGGAACGGGTGCGGAGCGAGGGGGCGTGAGACCCGATCTCCGCACGGCCCCCGCCGCCGCATGGCTCCCCTCGTCGTCGTCGCGAGGACAGGGCCGGTGGCGATCCGCCTATTTCGCCACGACCGGCTTGGCGCCCCACAGCGCGTAGAACAGCACGTAGAGTTCGCACGCCGCCGTCAGCAGGAACGAGGCCTGCAGGCCGTAATGGTCGGCCAGCCAACCCTGCACGACCACCAGCGCGCCGCCGGCGATCGCCATGATGAGCAGGCCCGAGCCTTCCTCGGTCAGCGGGCCCAGGCCGCGAATGCCGAGCGTGAAGATGGTCGGGAACATGATCGAGTGGAACAGCCCGACCGAGATCAGCGCCCACATCGCGACATGGCCGGTGGCGACGCTGGCGATCAGCATGACGGCGGCCGCGCCGATACTGGCGATGGCCAGCGCATGGCGCGCGTCGATCTTCTGCATCGCCGCCGCGCCGACCAACCGGCCGATCATCATCCCGCCCCACAGCAGGAACAGATAGTTGGACGCCTGCTGGTGGCTGAGATTGCCGATATTGGGCTGCGACACGAAGTTGATGAACAGGTTGCCGACGCCGATCTCCGCGATCAGGTAGATGAAGATCGCCGGGATGCCGAACACCAGGTTGCGGTGCTTCCACAGGGAATGGCCGCGCCGTTCCTGCTTGGCCGCGCGCTGGGTCGCCGCGCCCATGGCCGGCAGCGGGAAGCGGGCGATGACGATCGCCAGCACCGCCAGCACGGCGGCGACGATCAGATAGGGCAGCACCACCGCCTGCGCGTCGGCCAGCCGCTCCGCCTGGGTCAGCACCGTGGTGGTGCCCGCGGCGGCGGTGCCCGAGGTGGAGCGGCCCAGGATCAGATAGCCGCCGAACAGCGGCGCCAGCGTCGCGCCGGCCGAGTTGAACGCCTGGACCAGGTTGAGCCGCGACGAGGCGGTCTCCGGCGGGCCGACCACCGCGACATAGGGATTGGCCGCGACCTGGAGCAGCGTGATGCCGCTGGCGATCACGAACAGCGCGAACAGCGTCACGCCATAGGACGGGATTCGCGCCGCCGGCACCATCAGCAATGCGCCCACCGCCATCATGCCCAGGCCGATCACCATCGCCCGCTGGTATCCGACCCGCTCGATCAGCTTGGCCGAGGGGATGGAGGCGAAGAAATAGGCGATGAACCAGACGCTCTCGATCAGCGTCGTCTGGGTGTAGCTCAGGTCGAAGACGCTGCGCAGATGCGGCAGCAGCGTGCCGTTGATGACGGTGATGAAGCCCCACATGAAGAACAGGCTGGCGAGCAGGGTCAGCGCGGGCCGGTAGGTGCCGACGGCACCCGCCGATGGGACGGCGGCGCCGGCCGTCATGCTGCTGGGTAGGGGCGCAGGCATCGTCTCTCTCCTTGGCACCGGACGGCCGAACCCGGCCCCGGCTTTTGTTGTCAGACTAAACCTACCAAGGCCGGTGTCAATCGAGCGCGCGGTGCCAATGTCGGAGAGATCAGTGCGCGTGCGGCAGGGTGCGCAGCGCCTCCAGCACCTCCTCGGCGCGGGCGGGGTCGCCGATCGCCAGCACATGGCCCTCGCTGTCGGCGGTCAGCGGGTCGCCGTTCCAGTCGCACATCCGGCCGCCGGCGCCCTCCACCACCGGCACCAGCGCGGCGAAGTCGTGCAGCTTCAGCCCGCTTTCGCAGACGATGTCGAGATGGCCGCTCGCGACCAGTCCGTAATTATAGCAGTCGCCGCCATAGACCGGCCCCTGGCGCGGTCGCCCGCCACTCGCCGCGGTGACCAGCGCCATGAAGTGCGGCACGTCCGCGTCGTCGAACAGATGCGGGCTGGTGGTGGCGACGATCGCGCCGTCCAGCGCCGGGCAGGCCCGCGTCCGGCAGGGCACGCCGTTGAAGGTGGTGGGGCGGCCCATCACCCCGACCCAGCGTTCGCGCTGCACCGGCTGGTCGATGATGCCCAGCACCGGCCAGCCATCCTCGACCAGCGCGATCAGCGTGCCGAAGATCGCCCGGCCGCTGGCGAAGGAGCGGGTGCCGTCGATCGGGTCCAGCACCCATTGACGGCCGGTGACGCCCGCCTTGACGCCATATTCCTCGCCATGGATGCCGTCGCCCGATCGCTCCGCCTCGATCAGCCGGCGCATCGCCGCCTCCGCCTCGCGGTCGGCGCGGGTGACGGGGGACTGGTCCGCCTTCAGCTCCAGCCCGGCGGGGCGGCGGAAATAGGGGCGGATCACCGCGCCCGCCGCATCGGCAAGGCTGTGGGCGAGGGCGATATCGGAAGAATGGACAGGCATGGCAGAAGCCTATCGCGGCGGCGGCCATCGCGCTACACCGCAGGGGACATAACGATATGTGAGGATGTTACCATGCGCCTGATGCCGATCGCCCTTCCCCTGCTGGCCGGTGCGCTGGCCTGCGCCGCCCCCGTCCTCGCCGCGCTCGCGCCCGGTGCGGCCGCGCCCGACTTCACGACCCGCGGCGCGATGGCGGGCAAGGTGTTCCAGGTCCATTTGAAGGAGCAGCTGAAGAAGGGGCCGGTCGTGCTCTATTTCTTCCCGGCGGCCTATACCGGCGGCTGCAACGCCGAGGCCCATGCCTTTGCCGAGGCGATCCCGCAGTTCCAGGCGGCGGGCGCGACGGTGATCGGCATGTCGAGCGACGACGTGCCGACGCTCCAGCGCTTCTCGGCGGAGAAGTGCGCGGGCAAGTTCGCGGTGGCCAGCGCCGGCCCGACGGTGGTGCGCGGCTATGATGTCGCGCTGGGTCGGCAGATGGCGGGCCGTGATCTCACCAAGCGGACCAGTTACGTCATTGACCGCGCTGGACGAATTGCTTTCGTCCATGATGACATGAACCCTGCCGATCACGTTGCGCAGACTTTGGCGGCGGTGCGTAAACTGTCGAAAACGCAACAATAAAACCAAATTGGATCGGCTAACACCAAACGCTAACGATTTTCCGCCTATAACGAGGGCCTCAGGGGAATCGCGGAGGGTGATATGGGGGACGCCGGCTTGGTCTGGCGGCGCAGGAGCAAGGGAAAGGACGATTTGTACGCGCAGATCGGCCTGTTCCTGGCCGATCACCGCCTCAGCCCGGATCCGTTGCACTATGCGTTCGTCCACGCCGTGCTGTCGGCCCCCGATAGCCCCCTGGCCCGGGAGGTGCGCGAACTGGTCGATGGCGGCGTCCGCCTGACGCATCAGGAAGTGGAGCGGCTGGGGGGGCGCGTGGTGATGGGGGCCGATCCCGGTCGTCGCCTGCGCGACCTCGCCCCGGTGCCGAATCGCGAGGCGGACCGGCTGGTCAGCGAAACCGCGGCGCAGATGGACAGCTTCGCGATGCTGACCCGCACGATGCATTTCGAGACCCGCGATTTCGGCCGCGACCTGGCCGAAAGCGCGGCGGCGATCGAGCTGCAATCCCCGACCAGCGCGATCGACGAATTGTCGCGACTGGCCGGTGCAATGATCTCCCGCGTCCGCGAGAGCGAGGACAAGCTGGCCGAGGCGACGCAGGAAGCGGAGATGCTGCGCGGCAAGCTGGCCGAGGCGCGCTCGACCGCGCGGCGCGACCCGATGACCGGCCTGGCCAACCGGCTCGCCTTCACCGAAGCCTATGAACAGCGCGCCACCTTGCCCGCTCCGCATTGCATCGCGCTATGCGATGTCGACCGATTCAAGCGGATCAACGACGTGCACGGCCATATGGTCGGCGACCGGGTGCTGAAGGTGCTAGGCGACACGCTCCGCGAATCCTGCGCCGACCATCTCGTCGCCCGCCATGGCGGCGAGGAATTCGTGTTGCTGCTCAACGGTCTGCAACTCAGTGCCGCGGCCGAGCTGCTCGATTCGGCGCGCCAGTCGGTCGCGGGCAAGCGGTTCCGCAACCGCGAGACGGGGGCGTCGCTGGGGGTCATCACCTTCTCGGCCGGCGTCACCGCCGTGCGCGCCGAGGAGCCTGTCGATGTGGCGATCGAGCGCGCCGACCGGCTGCTCTATGCGGCCAAGGCGCAGGGGCGCGACCGTATCTGCGTGGGGTGACGGAACGGGAGGCGGATGGTCCGCATCACCTGGGGGGTGATACGGATTGGTTCATCTCTGGCTGTCCCGCTTCGCCGCCGGCAGCGTCGAATGCCCCTCCTCGATCGAGGCCTCGGTATCGATCCGCGCCTGTTCGACCAGTTCCGCGGTGGCGAGGCGCGCGGCGGCGGGGTCGCCTTGCGCGATCGCCTCGAACAGCGCCTGATGCTGCGGGATCGGATCGCGCGGCGGCCGGGCGCTGCGATATTTGAAGAAGGTCGTCCAGTGGACCGCCGCCGCGATGCTGGCGGACAGGCTGACCAGCAGCTCGTTACCCGTCGCCTCCAGGATCACGGCGTGGAAGGTGCGGTCCGCCTCGCGACCGGCATCGGTGCCGAGGCCGTGCCGCTCCATTTCCTGCAACGCATGGCCCAGCCGGGCGAGCTGGCGCGCGGTGCGCCCCAGCGCGGCGAGTTCCGCCGCTGCCGGCTCGACGATCATGCGCAACTGGAACAGGCTGCGCACGAAGGGCACGGGCGGCGCGCCCTCCAGCATCCAGCCGAGCAGTTCGGGGTCGAGCAGATTCCAGTCGGCGCGCTCGCGCACCCGCGTGCCCGCCTTGGGCTTGCTCTCGACCAGTCCCTTCGCCGCCAGCATCCGCAGCGATTCCCGGATGACGCTGCGCGAGACACCCAGACGTTCGGCCAGTTCGATCTCGCCGGGCAGGATGCTGCCCGGCACATGGGTGCCGGTTACGATCGCCACGCCGATCTGCCGTGCAAGCGAGATATGCGCGGGTTGTGCCCGCTTGCCGGCCGCCATCCATTCATCCTCTGATTTCGCCGAAACCTAGGCCCAGTCCGTACCCTTTCGCAAGCAGGCCGTTCGGATCCGGGCCCGATCGCGGGTCAACACGCTTGACCTTGCCGATAGCTTGTCTGACAAGAGTCGGAAAGGGAGAGGGATTTTCATGCGTCGGCACGCGACAGGCCTGATCGTTCCAGCGGCATCGTCCGCCCCGTCCCGGATATCCGCCGACATCGGCACCACCCCCGAACAGGCGCGGGCCCCCCGCGCGACGGAGATATGATGAAGCCAATGATCTTCAGTGCGCTGGCGCTCGTGCTGGCCGCACCGGCAGTCGCGCAGGCGCCCACGGCCGCCCCGGCGGGCGAGAATGTGGTGACGGTGCACGGCGACACGCCCGCGCCCAAGTTCGATCGAAGGCTGTTCGGCCAGTTCGCCGAGCATTTGGGCACCGGCATCTATGGCGGTATCTGGGTCGGCAAGGGGAGCAAGA
Organism: Sphingomonas sp. SORGH_AS_0438; assembly: GCF_031453475.1. NCBI lineage: Bacteria > Pseudomonadati > Pseudomonadota > Alphaproteobacteria > Sphingomonadales > Sphingomonadaceae > Sphingomonas > Sphingomonas sp. SORGH_AS_0438. The sequence goes on along the minus strand of NZ_JAVIZS010000001.1, from coordinate 2,936,077 downwards.
TCCCCAATGTCGACGGCTATCGCCGCGACGTGATCGATGCGCTGAAGGCGATCCGCACACCGGTGATCCGCTGGCCGGGCGGCTGCTTCGCCGACGAATATCACTGGCGGGAGGGCGTCGGCCCGCAGGCGAAGCGCAAGATCAAGATCAACACCAACTGGGGTGGCGTGACCGAGGACAACAGCTTCGGCACCAACGAGTTCATGAATTACTCGGAGCTGGTCGGCGCCGAACCCTATGTGTCCGGCAATATCGGCAGCGCGCCGCCCTATGAACTGGCGGAATGGGTCGAGTATATGACCTCGCCGACCGGATCGAGCCTGGCCAAGGAGCGCGCGGCGAACGGTCGCAAGGCCCCGTGGAAGCTGTCGATGTTCGGCATCGGCAACGAGCTGTGGGGCTGCGGCGGCAATATGCGCCCCGAATATGCGGCCGACGTGACCCGCCGCTATTCCACCTTCATCAAGATGCCCGAGGGGCAGAAGGTGATGCGAATCGCCAGCGGCGCCAATTCCGAGGACTATAACTGGACCGAGGTGATGATGCGCGACGCCAGCGCGCAGTTCGACGGCATCGGCGTCCATTACTACACCGTCCCCGGCAATTGGGAGCATAAGGGCGCGGCGACCGGCTTCGACGAGGATGGTTGGGCGCGGACGCTCGCCAAGACGGTGAAGATGGAGGAACTGGTCAGCCGCCATGCCGCGGTGATGGACAAATACGACCCCAAGAAGCGCGTGGCGATGCTGGTCGACGAATGGGGCACCTGGTACGATCAGGAGCCGGGCAGCCATCCGGGCTTCCTCTACCAGCAGAACTCGCTGCGCGACGCGCTGGTCACCAGCCTGAACTTCGACATCTTCGCCCGCCACACCGATCGCCTGCGCGGCGCCAATATCGCGCAGATGATCAACGTGCTCCAGGCGATGATGCTGACCGACGGCAACCGCATGGTGAAGACGCCGACCTATTGGGTGTTCGACCTGTACAAGGATTATCAGGACGGCGTCGTGCTGCCGGTCGACGTGCAATCGCGCTGGTACAACAAGAATGAGTGGACGCTGAAGGCGGTCAGCGCCAGCGCGGTGCGCGGCACCGACGGCGTGGTGCATATGGGCCTGACCAATGTCGATCCGAACCAGCCGGCGACGGTGACGGTCGCGCTGACCGGCGTGACGGGCTCGGGCGTGACCGGCCGCATCGTGACCGCGCCGACGATGGATGCGCACAACACGTTCGACGCGCCCAATGCGGTCGTCCCGGTGGCCTTCACCGGTGCGACCCTGGCCGATGGTCGCCTGACCGTGACCCTGCCGCCCAAGTCGGTGGTGATGCTCGACATCCGTTGAGGATGGACCGGAGGGAGCGGGCGCCGCTTCCTCCGGCATTGGGTATCGGCCGCCCCGCGTGGCGGCCGGTATCAGACCAGGATGGACGATGGCGGCAGGTCCGCCGCCCTGATCCGGTTCCGCCCCGCCCGCTTGGCGGCATAGAGCGCCTGATCCGCCCCGCGCATCAGCGCCTCCAGTCCATGGCCTTCGCCTATGGTCGTCGAGACGATGCCGGCACTCACCGTGACCTGCGGGGCGATCCGCGATTCGGGATTGGGGATGGGGCGGTCGGCCAGCGCCTGCATCAGCGTCGCGACGCACTGGCGGGCTCCGGCCTGATCGGTGTGGGGCAGGAGGATCAGGAACTCCTCACCACCGATCCGGCCGCAGACCGCCCGATGCGCGGCAGCCAGATCCTGCAACAATGTGCCCATCGTCCGCAGCGCCTGGTCGCCGGCCGCATGGCCCAGGCTGTCGTTCAGCCGCTTGAAATCGTCGATGTCGATCATCGCGACCGACAGCGGCGCGTCCGCCGCCATCTCGCCGGTCAGGCGGGCGAAGGCATCGGCCATCGCCTGCCGGTTGCAGAGGCCGGTGAGCGGGTCGGTGGTCGCCATGATGCGCAGCCGGTCATAGGCCTGCACCAGCATGTGGCGATGCCGGGCCTCGCTCAGCCGCGCCAGCGTGGTGCGGACCTGCCGTCGGATCATATGCATCCGCGTGTAGATCAGGGCGATGCTCAGGAAGCTGAAATAGAGGGTGTAGAGCAGCCCGTTCGCATCGGCGATGGCCGGATTGACATATTGGCTTGCCAGGAACGCCAGGCTGAGCACGGCTGCGGTCCAGATCGTCCACCACAGGCTGAGCGGCAGCAGCGTCAGCCCCACCGCCAGGCCGAAGAAGCCGATGTTCAGCAGCCGCTCGAAATCCTGTCCGCCCAGTTCCGATCCGGTGTAGATCGCCGACAGCATGACGACGAAGGTGAACAGGCAGGTCGTCAGGCCCTGCCACCGCTCATGCCCGATATCCTGCCACGCCCGTCGGGCGAGCAGATAGGTGCTGGTCGACAACAGGCCGTGTCCCAGGACGATCGCCGTCAGCGCCTGGGGCGCGACGATATAGTCGAAGGGCATGGTCAGCCACAGGATGGCCGTCACGTTGCGGAACCAGCCGAGCGCGATCCGGCGATTTTCCGGCCAGGTCACCATCCGGACGATCCGCGCCAGGGCGGGGGACAGGGGGGACTTGCGGATGGTGCCCGTGCAGCGGCCGTTGACCTCGTCCCACAGTCCCTCGGCCTCGATCCGGCGGAGGGCGTCGGTGATCATGGGCGGATCGACGACCGTGGGCATGAGCGTCAGCAGCATGGGAGACCTAGCACGGAGGAGACGACGCAATCACCCGTCAGGCTGGACGCGTTCGCGACGTCGCCTGCGACAATAGTGATCCCAGTAAAAGCTGTATCCTATATCATAGAAGCGCCAAGGATTTTTCCCGTCCATTTTCGAGGTAATTGACCCGATGGCCTGGCAACGGATCACCGGCTGCCGCGCACGTACCACCCATTATAGGAATCGGTTCCGATATCCTGTCCAGGCGGACACGGATACGGACGCAGAGGCCGCGCCACGGACGACAGGTCTTGCAGCCGGCGAAAACCACGCTATTCGGCGGTTTCCCCGAGCGGGGGCGCTTAGCTCAGTTGGTAGAGCATCTCGTTTACACGATTTGCGTGTACATGCCCGAAAGCCGCAGAAATCCTAGGGTTTCGCGGCCTTGCTGTTCGGGACTTCGGGAATAGTTCGGGAGTCGGATGCATCGAGCGCGTTACGGACGTCGTTGTCCGTCGCATGGGCGTAGCGCAGGGTTGTCTTGATCGACCGATGCTTCAGGGCCTCCTTCGCCGCAGCAAGGTTGCCGGTCGCGCGCAGGATGCGGGTGCCGCGTGTGTGGCGCAGATCATGGAAGCGGAAGTTCTCGACGCCGGCGGCCTCCAGCGCCGCCTTCCAGGGACGCCGAATCACCGTTTCGGTCATCGGGTAACGCTCGCCCTTCTTGCGCGCCGGCTGCTTGCGGCCGAGCTTGTCCGTGAAGGCAGGCTTCGTGCGCGCGGCGGCATAGGTGAAGATGAACGGGCCGACCTTGGGCTGGTTGGCGATGATGACCAGCATGTCCTGTGTAAGCGGCCGGCGGACGACGTCGCCGCCCTTGATCTTCGTGCCGGCGGTGCGCGCGCCCAAATCGACGTCGGACCAGCGCAGGCCGATGACCTCGCTCTTGCGCCACCCGGTCTTCAGGGCGAATTCACAAAAGGCGTACAGGTCGGCGCGGATCTCGCCGAACAAAGCCGTCTCTTCGGTGGTGCTCAACTCGCGCGGCGCTTTGCTCGGCACCTTCAGGAGCAATGCCCCCCAATCGGGCATCTCGCCGACGTCATAGCGGGCCTTGCCCGCCCAACGCCACATGGCGCGGCAAACCTCGATCTCGCGATTGACGGAGCCGTTTGTCCGGCCGTTCCGCCGGCCGGAGAAATAGTGGAGCAGCTGGCGCTGCGTGATCTCGGATAGGAGCGCCGCAGCGCCCAGCCCGTCGATCAGCGCCGCCAGCATGTAGCGCGCCGTCGACCAGCTCGGCAGATCCTCGACCCGGTCCTGATACAGTCCGCAAGCCTCATCCAGCGTGATCGGTGGCCGCGCGGCACCGCCGTTGCGGGCCTTCGCGCGCTCGGCCTCTTCTGCCCTCAGTGCCTCTCGCTTGGTCTTTGCCCCGGTCGAGCCGTGAAACCGACGACCTTTCCAGACGAAGTCGAAGTGGAAATACGGCGAGTTTTTCGGCTTGTAGACGGACATCCAGGGGCCTTGCGGGCGCGGCTCGCGACGAATTCGTCACAATCATCCGGCCGGTAACGAATCTTGCGATCGGTGATCGCGACGTAGCGAATGTGACCCTCCTGCCGGAGTCGGCGCAAGGTCTTAGTGCTGACGTCCAGGCGGGCGGCCGCCTGGTCAGGAGTGAGGAGGTTGGTCACGGTCGACAGATTACCGGCGGGCTTCATTGCAGGCTCGGATCAGGATCATGATCGTGACGGGAAAGGCGACGATCGCCGCGGCGATCAGCAGGGCGGCCTTGATGCGCCGGTTACGGCGCGCGGTCGTGGCATTGGTCATGCGGCGACTCCAAGGGGGCGGGTTTTGCGGGCATCGGCGAGGCGGCGCTGCTCTATCCGGCGGGCAAGGGCGGCGCGATCGGCCGTGGCGAGCGGGCAGGCATTGGCCTGGTGGCGGCCGGCGAGGGTGGTGTCGACCAGCCACCGGGCGGACGGGCGCGCCGTCTCCCACCACAGCAACGTCTCGATCGCATCCGCCAGATCAGCGGCCTGGACGTTGCCCTCGGCCGCATCAGCTTGGGCGCGAGCGTGGCGCGCCACCACGGTCAGGTGCTGGACACGCTCGAACGGCCATGCGCCGCCCTGGTCGGGATCTTTCGCGCCGACAGGTTCGGGGCGCAGCTCGGCAATGGCGCGCCAGCTTCTCGCGATCGTTCGCATGATGCGGAGGCCATCGAGCGCCTTCGCCCGGGACAGGCGGCCCTCCACGACCAGGCGCGGGTAATAGGCGGCGCGCTGCGCGTGGAGATGGCGGGCGACCGACGCCAGCAGGTGGTGGTCGCTAAACCAGCGGGGCGGCGTCATGCGAGCATCCCCAGCGCCTGGAGATACGTCTCCAGCATCGCATCGCGCTCGGCGACATCCTCGCGCGATTTGCGGCGACGCGCGATGATATCGAGCATCGCTTTGGTGTCGTATCCCCGGCCTCTAGCCTCGGCGAGGACGTCTTTGCGATCGTCCTGCGCATTCCGGATCTCCTCATCCATGCGCTCGATCCGCTCGATCAGAAGGCGCATTTCCTCGGCCGCCGCTTCCCCATTCGTCTTGATCGGGTCGGGTACGATGCGGGCCTTGCGGCCGCGCTTGGCGGGGGCGGCGACGGCGAAGCTGGGGACATGGCGGGTCAGGCCGCCCGCCCCACGCACCGTCCGCATGGTCAGCGCGTTCATGCCGCCTCGACCCCCGCAACGGTCGCCAGCGAGCCGGTGACGCAATGGCTGCAAAGGTCCGGCGTCAGGAGCGAGCAGACATGATCCTGCGTATCGACACAGGCGTCATGGTCGCTGCACCCGCATCCGCGACAGACGCGCGGGTGGCGATCGGCCGGGGCGGTGGCAAGCTGGTGATAGACGACGCGGTCGAAGGGGAAGAGGCTGGCGATCGCCCAGAGCAGATCGGCGTCGTTCGTCCTGCCGTTCGGTGATTCGAGCAGCGTGACCGTGTCGCGCATCTTGCGGAAGCGGGCGCGGCTTTCGTCCAGCGTCGGCCGGGCCGCCGGCACCCGGCCATGGATGGCCGGCCGTGCCGGCGCATAATGGTCGGCGACCAGCAAGAGGGCGCGGGCGAAGGCGTCGATCGAATAGCCGGCCGCCTGGCGCCGGAGCGCCAGATAGGTGCCGGGCTTCAGCGCCTCGGCAAGGCTGCCGGCGTGGGACTTGCCGGACTGGCGGGCCGGGATGGTGCAGACGTGCATGATGGTGGCTCCTCAGTAAGCAGGGGGTTGCAGGTGATCGGGATTGCGGAAGACCCAGCAGGACACGGTCTTCCCGGTCCGGCTGTTGATGGGCTTGGAGGCCGCGTCGAATTTCCGGCGCTTGCTGGTCTTCAGCAGGCGCTTCAGTTCGATGATGGTGCAGGGCAGCGACAGGCGCAGATCCGCGCACCGCTGCTCGAAATGAACCAGGTTGATCGCGTGGACTTCGCCGTTGCGGCTATGGTCGATCGGCTTGTCCGGATTGTCGCCCTCGATCGACCGGATATAATCGAACCGCTCCCAGAACAGCTCGACATGCGGGTGATCGCTTTCGACCGCGCGCTGGCGTTCCTCCAGCATGGTCAGGATGAAGCGATGCGCTTGGTCGACCACCTCGTCCGGCAGATTGGTGACGACGCACCGCATGGCATCGAGCATGGCGGCGAGTTGGGCGTGGTTCTTCGCCAAGCGGCCGTTGCGGATGCCGGGATGCTTGTTCATCGCTGCGTCGTGCCGGCGAAACGCCTCGCGATAGGCCGTCAGGATCTCGTCTTCGCGCCGGACGATATGGACGATAAAGCCGGAGACATCCTCGACATCGATACGGGCCAGCTGCTCGCCGGCCGCCTTGCCGGCAGGCGAGAAGCGGCTCTTGTCGAAGTGGATCGCCATGATGCGCTCGCGGAGCGCCGGGCTGGCATCGACCGTGTCATTCTGGGCGATGACGATCGCGCCGCGAAAAGGCGGCTCGAAGGTTTCCATGCCGCCATTGGCGATGGCGCGGGTGCGGACCGCGCGGCCATTATAGGCGGTCTTCAGCTCGTCCCATTCGAAGCGGCGGCCGTGCGGCGTGTCCTGGTTGCGGTCGCCCTCGATCAGCACGACGGGCAAGTTGCCGACCTGGCCCAGGGTTCGGGCGATGCCGGCATTGGTCGCCTTGGTCGGGTCGAAGCCCTCATAATTGGCGCGGCCGGCGAGCTTCCAAAGGAACTCCAGCAGCGTCGTCTTGCCGGTGCCGGGCAGGCCGGTCATCTCCAGAAAGGCCAGGCTGTCCTGTTCGCGGCGAATGTGATCGGCGAAGAAGCTCAACACCCAGAAGGCGAGGGTGATGATGCCCTTGGGTCCATAGGCGGTGAAGAGGGGCGGCACCCATGACAGGTTGAGCTTGTCCGGGTCGTAGGCGATGCGGAGGATGCGTTCGGTGGTGCGAAGCTTCACGTTCTGCTTGCCGAGGACGAAGAAATCTTCCTCGTTGGGTTCGTGGACGCGGCCCTTGTGGACGGCGCGGTCGCCGAAGATCCACGCGCCATGCTCGATCGAATAGCCGGTGTGCTGGATCGCCTCGACCATGCGGATCGCGGTCCATTGCAGCTGCATCAGCCGGTCGATCTGAAACTGGTTGCCGGTCCACTGCGCACCGGGCGCGATCGAGGCGAGGCGCTTCTTGAACTCGCCATTGGTCGAGCAGGCCGAGCCGCTGAAGGTCGCCTTTACGCTCTGCCGCCCCTTCGGGAAGTCGATGCGAAGGTAATAGGCCCCTTCCTCGATCGCGGGATCGCGTTGGAAATAGAGGGTGCGGAACGTGCAGTTCGCCAGCTCCTCGATATCCACCGCTTCCTCGGCCGCCAAATCCCAGCGCGCCTGGGCCGACATGTCCTTGATGTGGGCGTGTTCCGGATCCTCGCTTTCCAGCCATGCGGTCTGGATCTGGTTGATCCGCTCGATCGAGAAGCTGGCCCAGAGCTGCTTGCCGGCGAAGGTGATCGGGAAGGAGGCGTAGCGCTCCTTCTTGTAGATCAGCATCGCCTTCTCGGTGGCGCTGGCGGCGATCGTAACATCGCCATTCCACAGATAGGTGGCGAGGTGGTCGGCGGTGAGCTGGTCAGCCTGGCCCAGGTCGTTCCAGTCGTGCTTGTCGCCCTCGCCATCGGGGCGGACCTGGGCCGCGCCGCAGAAGAAACCGGCGTCGCGGGCCTTCTTCACGAACTCGCGGGTGTAGCGGACGCCGGCCTTGCCGACGTCATAGGCGAAGATCAGCCGAGGCGCGGACTTGCCCTTGGCGGCCGCCGCCAGCCGAACAGCGTCGAGCGCCTGGTCCGGATAGTTGTTGCACGACAGGGTGCTGACGGCGACCGCGCCGCGCTCCCGGAAGGCGGCGGCCTGGTTGAGGGCGACGGCGTCGAAAATGCCTTCTGCGATCCAGATTTCGGTCGCGTCCGCCAGCACCTCGGCGCTGTGCGCCGGCATGGTCCACCACAGGCCCTGATATTTCGAGCCATAGCTGAAGCGCGCCTTCTTCTTCCCAAAGCGCGCCGGCTGGTCGATCAGCCGCTCCCAATAGCTGCCGGGCGCACCGGGCAGGGGGAAACGGACGGTCGCGGTGCTGATATTCAAATCGCGGTCGTGGTAGCTTTCCTGCGTGTAGCAGCCGCGCAAGCCCATGAGATCGAAGCCGCGCGCATGGCTTAGATAGGCGTCAGCCGCCGCATGGGGGTTTTCTGGCGTCGCCTTGTGGCGCTTCGACCAGTCGTCAAAGATCTCGGGGTAAAGCGGCTTGACGGCGAACGTCTCGCCACAGCGGTTCTCCCGGCCGCAGCGCAGGACATAGGGCTTGTCCGCCCAGGTGAACAACTCGCGCTTGTCACAGGCCGGGCATTTGCCTTCCTGGAGGAAGCGGCCCTTCTCCTTGAAGCCATAGTCGCGCTTCAGCTGGGAGATGACCTGGCGGAGAATATCGGGCTGCACGGGCGGGGCGGTCTTTCAGGCAAGCGGAGGGCGTTCCCGGCAGCGGGGGCGCGCCGGGTGGTTCGGATTAGGGGCAGCGGGCGCGCGGGCGGACCCGCGCGGGTCAGGGCGTCATGGGATCGAGGGGCACGGCGATCGCCGCGTCGTCTCCGTCGTCATTGGCCGGGATCGGGTTCACGTCATTCGCCGGCAGCGGCGTGGCGTTGGTCGCGACATACCGATCGGGCAGATTCACGTCGGGATGCGGCGTGGCGCTCGGCACGATGATCCGCACGACCTCGACATGGGCGAGGAAGATGCAGCCGCACTCGTCGTTCTCGCACCGGTAGCGGACCTGCCGCAGGAGCGTCGATAGCATCCAGGAGCTGCGGATCGAGGTGCGATTGGCACAATGCGGACAGAGCATGGCCGGCGAACGTGTTTGTCTGGAAACCTTTGTCATTGGGAACCCCCGGTCTTCCCCGCACCTGGCCCCGCGCCCGGCGGAAGGAAGCTGATCAGCCGGCGCAACAGACGTCCGGCGGCCGACTCCATTTCCTGCGCCTCGACCACGGCGCGATGCACGTCGCGCGGGGATGCGCCGGGGCGAGCCACGGCAAGAGCGGAGGCCACGGCATCGCCCGTTTCGCGCGCCGCATGGGCGGCGTCTTCGATCAGGCTCTGGTGGCAGGCGGTGGCTTGCGCCACCACAATATCGAGCTGTGCGGCATAGGCCGCCAGGAAGGGGGCTTCCTCGCCACCATCGGCGAGGTAGGCGGCGTCCAGCGCCAATGCCTGGTCCAGGCTGGGCAGGCGATTGTCGCCGGGGGTGGTCCAACGCCCGATCAGGCGGACGCTGCGACCAACGACAATGGCAGCGGCATCGTGGCCCAGGCGGCCGGCGACACGGGTCGCGGCATCAGCCCAGCTGTGTGGGATGCGTGGCTTGGTCATGCATCACCGTTGCGGTGCGAAAAGGCGGCTCGATCGCACGGGACGATCGAGCCGCTAGGGCCTACGGAAGGGATAGCGCCGCCACAGGGAGAGGACGACGGTTCCGTAGGGTAGATGTTGGGTTCAAGCAGATGACGGGATACCCCAGTCTTGCGCTCGACCAGCAGAACGAATTTTGCAGGAATCGGGCCGCCTTTCTGCACCCATTTCCAAACTGCGGTTTGCGAGACGCCGCATAGCCGGGCGAACGCCGACTGCGATCCGGCTATTCGAATTGCATCCTGCATCGCTTCGAGAGGGGAGAGAGTGGCCATGCCAACCATCTACAACCAAGGTTGGTGGATGTCACTACCAAAATTACCTTTCGTTCATCAACCGTGGTTGTAGGCTCCTAGGATGATCAATGCTGAACGCCTAGCGGAGCGAATGAAAGCTAAGGGCGTATCCCAAACCCAACTCGCGAGAACGGTTGGGATTTCTCAGCAAGCAATTGGCAAGCTGATTTCTGGCGGATCAAGCACCTCTCGCTTCCTCCCACAAATCGCTCGCGAGCTAACTACAACCGTCGATTACTTGGTTGGCATCGTGGACGATCCGACCGAGCAGGCCGTCCGTCCCGGAAACGATGACGATGTCATCGAACGATTTGATCTCGTTTCAATAGACGAAATTGATCAAGAATTCGGTCTTGGAGGGGCCTTCACCGGGGCTCACGTGGCAGTGCGGATGCAGTACTTTCCACGCGCGTGGGTAGAATCGATCACGTCCTCGCCGCCGTCCATGCTGACGATGGCCCGAGGGCGCGGGGACTCTATGGACCCAACCATCCGTGACCGAGATATGGTCATCATCGACCGCTCCCGCCGCAAGCTGGACGAACAAGACGCCATCTGGGCGTTAGCAGTCGGCGAAATGGGCATGATTAAACGTCTCCGCCTACGGGGCTCCACCGTCGTCATCCAATCCGACAACGACCGCGTCAGCGACGAAGAGGTGCACGTTGACGAGGTTCACCTGGTAGGTCGTGTGGTTTTTATAGGGCGACGAACTTGACGTTAGCTCTGCAATACTTTCTCTCTTTGAAAGAGTGTTATGAAAGATTTATTTCCTTGGCACTTTTCGGCATCAAAAGAAGAAGTTGATGATGCATGGAGCAATGGCGTACTGGTTGTAGATACAAACGTACTGCTTGATATTTATAGATCTCCCGCAGAATCAGCTGAGGAAATTATTGCTGCGTTGGAGCGCTGGAAGTCAAAAAAATGGCTACCAAACATCATTGCTGATGAGTTTTTGAAGAACAGGAAGACGGTTATTGCGGCCGAACGGCACAGCACAAATCACTGCATTCAAGAATTTGACAAGTTATTGCAAAGCAATAAATCTAAAGGTGATGAGCTAAAGAATAAGTACAGGCGAGCAAAGAGCGCAGTTGACGAATTGTTTAGAGAAATTGAGAAGGCTCGAAAGTCGTTTTCAGAGCGGTTGAGAAAAGAAGATTCTATTAGGCATCTTTTAACCGAAAACGATCCATTATTAAGCAGGATATTAAAAGTTTTTAATGACTGCGTAGGGGGCGAGCTTTCAGAGCAAGAGTCTTCCCAGTTATTTGCTGAAGCAAAGATACGTTATGCAAGTAAGGTGCCGCCGGGTTTTGCGGATGAAAAAACGAAAAAATCACCAGATGTTTATAGCGACTTTATAATTTGGCATTTAGCTCTGCAAAGGTCAAAAGAGCTTGGAGTTCCTCTTGTATTTGTAACATCGGAAATAAAAGAAGACTGGATGTTAGAAATAGATAGAGAGTATCAGCCGCTAAGTGCCCTTATCCGGGAAGGAATCGCTGTCACGGGAAAGCGCGTTCTAGTCTATCGAACAGATCAATTTGTATCGATAAGTGGTGAACGCAGCAATGCGCCTGTAGATAAAAATGTAATTACCGATATTAAAGACGCCGAAGATAAGCGCGCAAATTCAGCAAAACTAAATCCAATATCAAACTTCAATGATAGGGTAATTCGAAGTAAGCTAGATAGTGATAAAGTTAAATACCTGATAGCTAGAAGGTCAGATCTCGTTAAAGAGATGGAAAGTATTAATCAACACAACATTGATGACTACCAGGAGAATAGCGAAGAATGGTTAGAGGCTAAAAGGTTGCTATCCATGACAAATTCAGTGCTTCATTCTGAAATAAGAAAGCTCAACCAAGAAATTTTAGAATTGAGGCGCGAATCTGAAGGGGACTTGTGGAGTAGCTACCTCCATCAGGTTGGCGAAGCGCGAAAAAAGTTTCTATCTAGCGATGACTAGAGATTTAAGAAGTATTTGAGCATAACGTCCATCTTAGGCCTTATGATTTACTGTAGATAAATACTATAAAAGCACCTATTGATCAATTAGCACTTTCTAGCTTTATACGCGTGAAATAGCCCTGCTCGCCCAGCTCGTGCGTCGCCTCGGCGATCAGCCATGTGGTCGCGTCGATCTCCGCTTTGAAGCTGGACGCGATCACGCGTTGTTCCGGGTAGAGATCCGCGCGGCCGAGGGCGAGCGTCAGATCGAGCGTCGCCGCCTGGCGCGCGGCGCGCTTGCGTTCCGCCTCGGCCGCGCGCTTCGCCTCGGCCTCGCTGGTATAGACCCGCGCCAGCTTCTTCGCTCCGTCCGCAGTGCCGGCGGTCACCTCATGTCGCTTCGCCTTGCCGCGATCGTGCCAGACGGCGGTGACGCCGGGGGCATCGTCGCGCTTGGCGACGCGGTAGCCATGCTTGTCGCCCACGCGCCTGGTTAGGGTCACCGCCGGCAGCGAGCGACCGGTTGCCGTCTCGCCCGCGCCGATCGGCGACATGATCAGCACGCCGGCCTTGATCGTTGCCACCGCGTCATGCTCGCGCCCCAGGCGGCGCAGGAAGGCCAGGTCGCTTTCCCGGCTCTGCGCCTTGGCGGTGATAGCGATGCCGGCGAGGCGGGCCGCGCAGCGGGGTTTCCAGCCATGCGCCTTGGCGACGTCGCTGACGATCGCGCCCAGCGTCGACTTCGCCCAGCTCCGCTCGCGCCGGATGGTCGCCGCGCCGGTGAAGTCGGCCGATCGCGCGGTGACGCTGATGACGTCGGGCGCGCCGTCATGCGCCACCTCGTCAATGATGAAGCGGCCCTTATCGACCAGGCCGGGGGTGACGTCGCTGCCCTGGAGCCATCCCAGCGACACGGTGACGGCCGCACCGATCTTCGGCAGCGGGGCCGCACCGTCGCTATCATCGATCTGTAGCGTCAGCTCGTCCGCTTGGCCCTCGCGCTTGTCGGTCAGGGTGAGCGCGACCAGGCGCGGGCGCGGCCGGCCACCGCTTGGCGGTTGCACCTTGCCCTTCAGCCGGGGCGTGATGTCCACGCCGTCGACCGTCACCTGATAGTCCGGGATGGCGTTGACGAAGGTCATCAGGCGCGCCCGGCCGGCGACTGGCGCGGGGCGGCGTCGACGGCGAGCAGATCAATGGTGAAGTCGATCTTGCGCGCCTTGCCATCCGGGAAGAAGGCGGACTTCTTCTCCTGGATGCCAGTGATGACCCAGGCCCCGTAGACCTTGCCGGTGCCGTCGGTGAGCGACCAGCAATCACCGCTCGCGGCCATGTCGCGCAGCTGGTCGAGCGAGGCCTCGCCAGCTTGCAGCTCCGCCATGGCGACGCCGGTCAGGCTGATCGTGTCTTCTCCGGGGCCGGTGTACTGGTGCGCGTCGCTGGTGCCGACGCGCCCGGTGCGAGCGTGCCGCCAATCGCTTCGCCTGGACAGCTCGGCCGGGGTCAGAGTGGGCAGTTCGAAGACGAACAGGCCAAGGGCCATCAGCGACATGGTCAGTATCCGTAGTCTGGGGTGTCGGCGAGCGACGATCGCGTGGCGCGATCGGTGACCTGGTCACGGCGATCGAGCGCGTCGGCGACGGCGCGGGCGATGGTGTCGCCGAGATCCTGCGGGCTTTGCCCAGGCACGCTGTTGACGTGAACCACGACACTGATCGGCGCGCGTGCGGCGCTGGCGGGCAGCGGTGCAGGTGCGGCCATGGCGGGCACGGTGCCGATGCCCAGGGTCGCGCCGATCGACAGCGCCTTGGTCAGCACGCCCGAGGATTGCTCGATGCGCAGCGGACTACCCGGCGTCACGTCCAGGGCGTCGGTCAACCGGCCGGAGACGTCGCCGATGCGGCGCACCGGACCTTTGGCCCCGGCGGCAATGCCCTGGTCGAGACCCTGCATCATGTAGCCGCCGAAGCCCATGAAGACACGGCTGGGCGAGTGGATGCCCATGGCCGCCTTGAAGGCCCCGGCGACATTGTGAGCAACGCCCGTCACATAGCCGATGAAGCGCCCGACGCCGGACTTGAAACCGTTCCACAGGCCAAGGATCATCATCTTGCCGGCCTCGGATAGCCGCGCCGGGACCGTGACGCCCATCAGATTGAGCAGCGCGGCGGCCCCGCGCCATGCCAGCCCCAGCGGCGACCAGTTGAGCAGCAAGGCCCCGATGCCGGCAAGACTGCCGCCCGTCTCGGCCTTGATCGCCCCCCAGATCCGGCCCCAATTATTGTAGAGGTAATAGGCCGCCGCGCCGACCGCGACGATCCCGGCGACGACGGCGAGCGCAATACCGATGACGGGGAGCAACCCTATGCCGAGCGCGCCCGACGCGAAGGCCAGCGCGGAGAAGGGTGCAATTAGGCCGGCGATAACGATCGCGCCGCCCCCCAGGACGAAGAACAGGGCGGTGAAGGCGGCCGCGCCCATCATCACCGCGCGGGTCAGGGCGGGGTGGCGCTTTGCGACGTCGCCGATCCAGGTGGCGAAGCTATTGGCCTTGGTGACGATATTGTTGACCGCCGGCAGCAGCTGCGAGCCCAGCGTGATCGCCAGCGTCGTGGCGTTGACCTTCAGCTTCTTGGTCTGCTCGGCCGAATCGTTCATGCGCTCGGCGAAGTCGCGGTCGGTGGTGCCGCTGGCGCCGGCCGCCTCGGCGCGGATGCGGCGATATTCCTCCATGTTCTGGATCAGCGGGCGCAGTCCCTGCTGGACCTGGGCATCCTCAAACAGATAGCCGAGCTTCGACAGGTCGCCCTTCAGCGTCTTGTTGGTCAGCTCGGCAATGGCCTCCAGCGGCGTCTTGCCCTCCTTATACGCTTTCTTCAGCGCTTCAGGCAGGTTGACGCCCATCTTCTCGAAGGCCTTGTTGGTGGCGGGCGAGGCGATCTTCTGGAGGATGTTGGACAGGTTGGTGCCGGCGGTGGCGCTGTCGCCGGCTCCCTTGCGCACGATCTGGAGGCCGGCGGCGAGATCCGCGACGGCGGCCGTGCCGGTCTGGCCCAGGCCCTGATAGGCAGCGGAAAGCGCCGGAAAATATTGCGCCATGTCCTTGATCTCGAAAGCGCCCGCCTTGCCGGCGGTCGCCATGATGTCGATGATCTTGCTGGTCTGAGCCACGGGCACCTTCAGGCTGTCCGTGGCCGAGAAGGCGGCGGAGGACAGGTCGGCGATCTCGGCCTTGTAGGCGGTCGCCGCGCGGCCGATCGGCGTCATCATCGCGACCGCGTCGGGCACCTTCGCGCCGAGGCCGGCGAGCGCGTCGACGCCGGCCTGAAGGTCGGCGGGCATTTGGTTGGCGGCGCGGGACGCGATCAGGAGCTGGCGGCCGAGCTGGGCGGATGCCTGGCGCGACAGGTCCGCCTTCTGCCCGATATCGGTCATCACCGATTCGAACTCCTGCGCCTGCTTTACCGCAGCGATCTGCGGCGCGGCCATGACCATGCCGGTGCCGATCGCAGCCGCGCCACTGGCGGCCATGCCGGTGGCGACGCCCTGCATCCGCTGGAAGCGCTGGCGGCCGGCGTTCATGCGCCGCTCGCGATCAGCGAGCTGCTGCATCCGCCGGGATTGCTCCTCGATCTCGCGATTGGCTCCGGCCATTTGCTGGCGCAGCTCGCGTTCGTGGCGCGCCAGATCCGTGGTCGACATGCCGGCCGCGCGCAGGCGCTCGCGCAGCTCGTTCAACTGGCGCGCCTCGGCCTGGTGCTGGCGCTCCAGCCGCTGCGCCTCGGTTCGCGCGCGTGCGAAGTCGCGGGCCATGGCGCGCGTGGGATTGCTGGTCTGGCCCATGGCGCGGCCGAGTTCGGTCACGCGCTGGCGGGCGGCCTGCAGCTCGCCTTCAGTCGAGCGCAGGCCCATCTTCAATTGGCGGAAGCCGGCGATATCAGACTGCGCCCGCTCCAGGCCTTTCAGCCGCTCGCGCGTCTGCGCCAGTGCCTGGCCCGCCCGGCCCGCCCCGGTGGTAAGATCGCGCAAAGGGCGGCTGAAGCGGTCGCCAGCTTCCAGCAGCATCCGGATGCGGAGATTGCGGTCCATGTCAGTCCTTGATGCCGGCGCGGGCCTTGGCGCGCTCGATCGCCATGGCGTGCCAGCCCATCAGCTCGACCACGCCCATCGGGTCCATGGCGGCCGGCCCCCATCCAAAGACGGTGGCGATGTCCGCCATCACCGCTTCTACTCGGTCGGGAACGCCGACCGGATCGCCGCCTTGGCAGCACTCGGCAACAAAAAATCCATCACCTCGCCACCGAACTGCATCAGGTCGGCAACATCCATGCTCGCGCCCTTCAGGATCTGCGGCGAGGTGATGCGGGGCAGCAGGATTTCCAGCGACAGGACGTCGAGCTGGTTGAGCGAGGCGAGCGACAGGCCGCGCAATTCACCCGAGCCGGGCTTGCGGATGGTGACTTCCTGGCCGGCCTCGATCAGGGTGCGGTCGCCGAGCATGACGGGGCCGTCGAGAGTGATCACGCGCAAGGAAGGATTGCTGGTCTGGCTGGCAGGGATCTGGTCGGTCATGTCTCGATCTTTCGGGAACGGTGCGGCGGCCGTGCCGCCGGGGGTGCGGGGCGGCGCAGGCCGCCCCGGCCGGGTTACTGGATGGCGGCGCGCAGTTCGGCGTAGCGATCGACACCACCGACGCGGTAGATGCCGGCGAGGAAGTCGATCTCCAGCAGCTCGCGGCCGTCCCATTCCTCGCGGTAATAGGTGAGCGCCCACTTATCCTTGAATTCGCCGCCCTCGCCGACCTTCTGTTCGCCGCGATCGATCTCGACCGGACGGCCGCGCATGGTGATGTCGACGGCCGAGACCTGGCCGGTTGAGTCGTCCTGATAGGCACCGGCGAAGCGGCGGAAGGTGCCGGCGACGCCGGGGGTGCCCAGCTGAAGGATCGCGTCGCGCATCGGCCCGCCGCAGGTCGTCTCCAGCTCAAGCTTTTCGAGGCCCATATCGATGGTCACCTCACCGATCATTCCGGCACCACGCCAGTCCTCGGTCTTCATGCTGATCTTGGGCAGGGTGACGGAGGCCACCAGCCCCAGCCACGACGTGCCCTCGTTGAACACGTCCATCATCTTGAGCTTGCGCGGTAGCGCCATGGGATCAACTCCTGGTCAGAAAGTTATGGGTTGGGATCAAGCGGCGACGGCGGCCGCGAAATCCTGGAAATATTCTCCGGTTATCCGCTGGTTGAGCAGCAGGTTTTCGAGCGGCGGGACCGGCGTGTAGTCATAGTCGATCACGACTTTGCCGGCCTGGAGCGTCGTCGGCGTGTTCTTGGCAGCGTCGAACCACGCGCGACCGCCGATCAACTGACCGGCCGCGACCAGCTCGCGCAGCTTGCCGTTGATCGTCTCCACGATGTCCTTGACCAGGCTGGGGCGCAGCGGCTTGTCGATCGCCCACATCATGCCGCCCGCGATCGTGTCCTGGATGACCTGGGCGGCGCGGGTGGCGCTTTCGAAGGCGAACAGCGGTTCGGTCGAGCAGGTGCGCGACCCCCAGAAGCGGAAGCCCTCGCCCGTGCGGATCAGCGCCGTGATCTGCTTGTCGTTGAGCAGATTGGCTTCGCAATAGGGGTCCTGGACGTCGAAGCCGACGTCGCGGGTCAGGCCGATCACGCCGTTGACGGGCACGTTGGACAACGTGCGGTGCCAGCCTTCCTCCTGGTCGATCTTGGCGCGAAGGCCCAGCGCATAGGCGACCGCGAAGCCGGTGACGTTGGTGGCGGCCTTGCTGTCGAAGGCGAGGAAGTTGGGCCAGAGCAGCATCAGCTCGCGACCCGACGCATTGGCGCGATCGGCGATGGCGCTGGCGGTGTCGTCGCCGATCGCCTTGGCATAGACCATGGCGCGTAAGCGCTGCGCGATCACCTGGAGCGCGGCGCGGACCGGCAGCGTGTCGAGGCCCGGCGCGCCGAGGATGCGCGGGCGGACGCCGACCTGGCCCTCGGCCGCCAGCAGCGCCTGCATCCCGGTCTTCAGGCCGTTGGTGGTGGTGCCGATGACGGCCGCGTTGGTGGCATTGGCGTCCGCGCCGGGCGCGACGCGGACGACGACGACCGGGCAGCGGACCTGGTCGGCGATGGCGCGCAGGGACCGCGACAGCGTGCCGGTGGTGCCGGCCGCGCCGATCGCGGCATCGATGTCGACGATCAGGGCCGGCCGATCGAGCGGGAAGACCGCCGCATCGGCGTCAGGCGCGGTCACCACCATGCCGATAACGCCGGTGGCGACGGTGATCAGGCTACGGGTGGTCTCGTTGGTTTCGGTGATCGTAATGCCGTGCATGATTGGCTCCTATCGAGCGGTGAGGCTGCCGAACGGCAGGGAAAGGCGGGTGGCGGCGGTCGCGGCGGGGACGTCCAGGCGGATGCCGTCCAGGACCAGGGCGTAGGAGCCGGCGGAGCCAGCCTGCTGGATGGTGACGCTGGTCAGGCGCAGGCGCGGTTCCCAGCGCATGAGCGCCAGCGCGGTGGCGGCCTTCAGGCGCATCTGGCCGAGCGCGTTCATCGGCTGGTCGATCAGGTCGGGAAGATGCGATCCATAGTCGCGGCGCGCGATGCGCGTGCCGATCGGGGTGGTCAGGATGTCGCGGACCGACTGGCGCAAATGCTCCAGGCCCTCTAGGCGGCGGCCGGTGGTGACGGACATGCCGATCATCGCTTCGGCCTCGGCGGGATGGACGTGGGGCGCGGGGGCGGCGGCAAATGCCCTGACGACGGCTGATAGCCGGGCCGCGTGGGCGGGTCGCCGCGATCGGCGATGATCAGGGCGGCGACGATGATCGCTGCCGCCTGCACCAGCGTGTCCGGGCCGATCATTGCGGCGCTCCGGATATACCGCCGCCCGTCTGGACGCCGAGATGCTTGTGGCCCTTCAGCGACTTGCCGCCACCCACCACGTCGCCGTCGCCGGTCACGGTGCCGGTGGCGCGCAGATCGTCGTTGACCGCGACCGGCCCATTGATGGTGACGGGACCGTTGATGGTCAGACCGGCGGGCGCGTCGACCTGGGCGGTGCCACCGGCCGGCAGCGTCACCTTCAGCGCATGGGCGGCGGGATCGTAGGAGAGGATCGCGCCGTCGTCGCATTCGACGTGCAGGCTGGCGATGGCGGCGGGCGCGGGGTGCGCGTCGGAGAAGAGGCCGCCCAGCGCCAGCGCGGCGAGCATGTCGGCTTCGGGCGAGATCAGCAGCACCTGTTCGCCGATCGAGGGCGGGCACCAGATCCGGAAGGCTCCGGCGCGGGGCGAGATCCAGGGGATGTCGCCGGTCACCATGTCGCCGACGCGCACGGTGCAGGTCGCCTGCGCCAGATCAACCGTCTCGACGGTGCCCAGGCGCAGGACGTCACCGATCAGCTTGTTGGGGTCGACCGCGTCCATAATGGAAGCGACCATGACGGGGATCGGGGCTACCCGTCGCGGGGGGTAAAGGTGTGGCGCGGCTCGCCACACCTTTTGCCTATTCGGCCGGAGCCGTGGTGTCGGCCGTTTCGACCGGCTCGGCCGGCACCTCGGCCGCTGCCGGCAGCGCTTCGGATTCGGGCTGTTCGGTGATGACGCCCAAATCCATCTTCACCGCGACGCCGCGCGCCACCTGGGCAACGCGATCGGCGGTCGCGGCCGGGTCATATTCGCCGTTCTTCAGGCACGCGTTGACGGCGCGCTTGTGGACCAGCTCGCCGACCGTGAAGGAGACGGGGACTTGGCGGGTTGCGGGATCGTAGGGGCCGATATCGGTCTGCATGGGGCTTCCTTTCAGGCGGGCCAGTGGTGGTCGGCGGTGACGTCGAGCGCGGCGAGGCTGCGCGCGGACAGGGTGGCGATCGTCGCCTCGATCAGATTCGAGGCGGCGCGGATGGCGTCGATCCGCTGGCGCCGATCGATGGCGGCATTGGCGATGGCATTCGCGGCCGGATCGCCGTCCACGCCAGTGCTGGACGCCAGCGCGGCCATGGCAATAGCGGCATTGTCATTGGCCTGCTGGATCAGCGACGCGGTGGCGAGGATGCGGCGGCCGGCCTCGGCCTTCACGCCCTGGACGGCGACGGCGCGGCGCTGCTCGACCGGGACGATCGGCTGCACCGCGACCGGCCGGCCGCGCTTCATGGTGATGGTCATGCCGGCGGTGCGCGCCTGGAGCAGCGTTGCATGATCGTCGGCACTGACCTTGACGGCATCGGCCGGGAAATCGGGGTGCAGGCTCGCGTCGAAGAAGGTGTCGCGGGCGGGGCTGTAATGGATCGACATGGGGGGTCCTATCGGCCGATGGCGAAGATCTTGGGCGCGGTGGCGGCCGAGTCGTTCGGGTTGCCCGAGCGCTGACGCATGACGGTGCAGCCGTCGGTCGCGGGATCGCCGACCAGCTGGAACCAGCTATCGCCGCGATCGGTGGCCGACTGGATCTGGGTCGAGGGGAAGGCCTGGAAACAGGCATTGGGGAAGGCGATCGGCCATCCCACGAAGACCGCCGCCTCCACGCCCGGCGACTGATAGGGGCCGGTGACCCATTGCAGGATCAAGCCGTTTGGCAGCACCTGGTAGCCGTTGGCGGCGAGCGACGCATTGGCGAAGGCACCGGCGATATCAGATGCGCTATGCCCATGCGCCGAGGGCGGAAAGCTACCCGGCCGGTCGAGCAGATTGCCCCAGCGCCGTAGGTCATCGGCCTGCCAGCCGTCGACCATGTCTGAATCCAGGCCCGACCCCGCGCCATCATTGTCCGGTCCCCAAACCGACAGGCCGCCCCGAACGATCGATGGGGCAGATAGCGAGGCCGCAGCAAAGCCGCCGTCGCGGGAGAGCTGCGCGACAATCCCTTGCTTGCCATTGCCGAAATTAATGCCCTCGCCCGCGTAGAAATTGAGGAAGAGCGCGAACCCGGTCAATGGATCGATATGGATGTTGCCATTGGTCACGGCGATTTGCCCGACCGGCGCACCCGTATTCGCAATGCCGCCGACCCGCAGCGAGCGGCCGTTCGTGCTATTGCCGAAGTCGTAATAGACGTCCGTTCCGACGCTGCCCGCAACGTCGCGCCGCATGAACTGCGCCGCCTGAAGGCCGTCGAGCATATCGGCGTCCAGACCGCTGCCAGCGCCATCATTGCCGGCGTGCCAGACGGGGCCACCGTTGAAGTTGATGCCAGCGCTGGTAACCCGCAGCCGCTCGGTGCCAGACCCCCACTCGCCTTGGTACAGGCCAAAGGCACCGTCCCCGAGCGAGCCGAAATGCCAATTTCGGCTGACGTTCGCACCTGTGGCTTCGCCAAGCTGGATAAAGCCGTAGCCGGAGCCGGCTTCTGCGACGCGGAGGCCAAAGGCGGGCGACCGCATCGTGACCTGCCCGGTGAAGGCATCGCCGCTCTTCAGTGCGAACTCGCTCCCCTGTCGCCCATCGAGCAAGTCGGCGTCCAGGCCGCTACCCGCGCCATCATTCGAGGGCGACCAAAGCTTGGTCCAGCCGGCGGGCCGACTGCGGATGTACAGCTCGCCGCTCGAATAGGGCGAGGCGATCAGCAATCCACGATCAGAGACGTCGCCACCCGCCAGCGCCGCCACATAATGAAGGGTGCCGGGCACCGGCAAATTTGTGTGCCGGCTGTACGCCGAGCCACCAACCGGGAGGCTGTCCGGATCGATAGTGCTGATCTGGGCGACGCTTTGCGACAACCACAGGTCCTGCGGAATAGAGCGGCCCCGCACCAGATCGGCGTCCAAGCCCGACCCTGCGCCATCATTGTCCGGACCCCAAACGGACATGCCGCCGCGCACGATCGTCGGGGCGGAAAGCGACGTCCCTACGAAGCCGCCTTCGCGGGTGATCCGCGCATTGAAGCCTTGCTGGCCGTTGCCGAAATTGACGCCATCGCCCGCAAAATAATTGAGGAAAATTGCAGAGCTGTTGGCGGAGTCGATATGTATGTTGCCGGTTGTCACGGTGATCTGGCCAACCGCCGCACCCGTATTCGCCGGACCGCCAACGCGCAGCGAGCGGCCATACTGACTGTTGCCGAAGTCGTAATAGACGTCCGTTCCAACACTGCCGGCGACGTCGCGGCGCATGAACTGTGCCGCCTGGAAACCATCGAGGAGATCGGCGTCCAGGCCGCTGCCGGCACCGTCATTGCCAGCGTGCCAGACTGGGTTGCCGTTGTACGCGATCGAGGTCGAGGTGACCAACAGGCGCAAGCTGCCCGTTCCCCAGGTGCCCTGGTAGAGCGCGAAGCTGCCGTCGCCCTGCGAGCCGAAATGCCAGTTGCGGAACGTCTCGCCCGCGTCGCCCAGCTGCATGAAGGCATAGCCTTGGACGGAAGAAGCGACGGAAAAGCCCAGGTTCTGATTCGGGGTGCGGATCGCGACCGGGCCCGTGAAGGTGTCGCCGGCTCTATTGGCGGGCGTATAGCCCAGCCATGCCTGGACCGACGCCTTGGCGACGGCCGGCGTCACCGCGCGCGTCGTGTCGGTGCCAGCGCGGCCTTCATCGGCGGTGGCCAGCTCGACCAGGCCCTGGCGCTCCGTCGTCGCGGCGGGCAGCAGGAAGTTGGCATTGCCGAAGGTGATGCTGGTCGCGGCGATGTCCTGGAGCGTCACATCGATCGCGAGCAGCAGCAGCGCCTGGGCGGACTTCTCCACGATCACATCGGCCTGACCATAGATCGCGAAGAGCGTGCCATCGTCCAGGTAGAGGCCAAAGGATCGGACGGCATAGACCGCCGCACTTTCGTCCTGCACCGTCAGGTGGATGGTATCGGCGGCCGTTTGCGCGCCCGAGATGGTCGCAATGCGCTTGATCTCGCCGGGCAAGGTGGTCGCGGTGGCGGCCGGCACGGTCGCGGTGGGCGAAACCCCGACAGCGGCGACGCGGACGGCGCGCGTGCCGCTCTTGTCGGCGTTGATGAGCGCGGCGCGGCCGGCGTTGGTGATGAGGATCGTCAAGGCCATGGGCGAGGCTCCGGGGTCAGGCAGCAGCGAGGGACAGGCGCGCGAGCGTGGCGGGGCGGACAGCGGCGACCGCCTGCATCCCGCCCGTGGCCGCGACCGCCTGGGTAAAGGTGAAGTGGGAGCGCACCGGCTTGGTCCGCCGGATCTCGGCAATGACCGCGTCGGTATAGGCGGCGCTCTTCTCGGCCGCGACGATGCTGCCCAGCGACAGCACGATCGCGAAGGTATGGGGGTCACCCGCCGGCTGCATTTCCCACCATTCGCGGATGGCAAGCGAGCCGCCGAACGCCTTGACCACGGCGCGGACAGACGAGGCGGTGCCCTTGTGGCGCTGGATCTCGATCGCGGCCGCCACGCGGGCGCGCTTCACGCCCTCGGGCCAGTCGCTCGACCAGGTGTCGATCGACAGCGCCCAGGCGAGGAAGGGCAGCGCCGATAGCGGGCACGTCCAGGGGTTCCATAGATCGCGCAAAGGTGCGGGCAGCACGGACAGACGCGCGGTCGCTTTCTCGAAGCCGCGCTCCAGGAGCGAGGCATTAGGCGGTAGCAGCGTCATTCGCCGATGCCGGCATGGGTGATGGCGATGCCGGTGCACCAGGGCGCTTGCGTGCGGTCGACCGGGATGTCTGCGGCCGGCGCGGCGAGCTGCACCGACACGACGCCTTCGACATGGAGCGCGGCAAGAATGCCGGAGCGCGCGACGTCGCGGCCGAGCCGGTGGCAGGCGGCGACATAGTCATCGAGCCGCGCGCGTGCCGTCTTCAGCACGATCGAGGCATCGGGACCGTCGAACGTCCGGATCGTGGCATCGATGGCATAGCGGATGATCGTCGCCGGCTGGACGGTCAGCGCATCGGTCATGGGCCGGCGGGTATCGGCAGACAGATAGGCCATGACGGTTGCGACCAGGGCGGCCGAGGCGGTGCCGTCATTCACGCGCGAGAGGATGGTGACGACGACGCGGCCGGGCGTCGGGCTAGTGGCGCTGGCGTCCAGCACCGCCGGATCGGCGGATAGCGCGTGGAAGATATAGGCTCCCTCCGGCCCGGCGACCGAATAGCCCTCCGGGGCCAGCACCAGGCGACGGCGGAATTCGTCATCCGTCTCCATCACCGCCGGCACGCCACGCGTGGGATCGCCGGGGTCGCGGGTGAGCCGCGCCACGCCGAGGAGGGCGGCGAGCTGGTCGAGATCCGCGCCGACCGCAAAGGCCGGCATGACGGCGCGCGCCGCGTCGTTGATCCGGGCGCGCAGCAGCATTTCGCGATAGGCGACCAGCTGGAGCAGCTTCACCGCCGGGTCCGATTCAATCGTGGCGTCGAAGTCGGGCACCATCGCCTGAAGGCTGGCGAGTAGATCCGCGTAGATCGCCTCGAAGGACAGCGTCTCAAGGACCTCCGGCGCGGGCAGGCGCGATAGGTCAATGGGCGTAAAGGCAGCAGAGTAGGAGGCCATGACCTCGTCTCACAGAAAGACATATGAGGTGACTAGGCCGAGTACGTGTAGCAGCCTCCGCTACACATTTTTCTTAGCGCATTTACCGTTTGACGAAATCATCAGCAAAGCCTCAAACTCGTTTGACGGGCATATGCGTTCAAATGGTGAACGGTAAGTTTCTATGTCCCGTTTTGAAGGGCGTGACATGAAAGAGGATATAAAAAAGGCGCTAAATGGCACGCTAAGGTCAGAAAACATAGTTTCTACTAAAGTAACTGTGCATGCAAATAACGATTTTCCTATGCAACTGCAAGGCTACACAGTACTCAAAAACGGATATGTGGTAGCAAATATGGGATTAATTGATCCTCATAGTAAAGATTATTCATTCGAGGTTTTAGACAAATCTTATTTTATATGGAAAGAGAGAAGTACGGGTGCTTTTGTACACTTGATAGAGGTTGATAGCGAAGCGGGTAAATTGGATGTTAGTATACCATTTCACTGTCTACTAAGGCCTGGAGAGATAGGCGATCTACCTAAGCCTGAGAAAGATATTATGATACCGGCTAACTCTAGCAAAGTTGCAGTTAGTTGTGGTGCAATTTCCGGAGGTTATATTGTTCGTTATCAGTATTGGAAATGTACCGAAAATTCGTACTGCCTTCCAGATGGAGTCAGTCGAACTGTTACTCTAAACCTAACAAGTGGTATGACTAATATGTCATCCAAAGAAGAGGTAATTTCTCAGGCAGTTAGCTCATCCGCAGACTTGGGGTGGGGGCCAATATCTGCTTCAATTTCAATGTCTCTCGAAAATACAACAACAATAAGTACGTCGTTCGAACTAAATGAGCAAGAAACTAGAACTGATACATTAACCATATCAAATAATACTGGTAAAACAGCTTATTATTTAGCTTGGCAACTTATGGATTGTATTCAAACATGTGAATGTCAAAATTCAGTCCGTGTAACTTCAAGCATTTTGAACGCCGTGGCTCCGTTATTGTACGATGGTCCATTTGAAGTAAATAAGATTTACGATGGCAACGACGATAAAGAAGTTATCGATAATGGTATTTACGAAGCTTTGATGCAAGTAAGAGAAAAAAACTCAAAAGGAAGATAATTTATGAAGGTAATGACATATAATATGCAAGGCAGCAAAGGTGGAAATACCTGGGATTTGATAGAAAGGATTATGATAGAACATGACTTAGACATTTGTATGTTGCAGGAATGTGGTAATCCGCCCATCTCATTTAAAAAAAACTTAAATAAGAACGTTTTAACTTTGCCTTCATTAAAAAATAAATATGGTATGCTTAGTAGGGTGATCTGCCGAAAGATTCAAAAAGGCACGGGTAGCAGACCGGGGCCTGAATTTTACTTGGTCCATGCTGCGTGGGGGGTGGCCAGAAATGGTCGAGGGACTAGGAATGGATCCGCTGGTTTTGTAAACAGTAGATGTAGTTTAGCCGTAGTTTCGAGAGTTGAACCAGAAAAACTAGTATACGTAAAAAATCATCTGAAAGATAAGCAGAGACCTGCCATTGGTATGCAAATAAACTGTGATATCGGCGCTGGTGCACAAAAGGTCGTATTTGCTAGCGTCCATGCTTTTGCCGGGGGCGGGAATGACGGTCCAAGTTTTATCAAGCAAATCAAAGAACTTGCTAAAGAAAAAAAGTTTGCGTGGGTATGTGGAGGCGATTGGAACATGGAGCCTAGTAATTGGAACGCTGCAAAATTGAATGGTAGCTTTTTATTTGAACCAGACAAGCCCACTCATGCGGGTGTCAGCAGATACGATTACATATTGTCTAGTGTAAACAATTTTCATAAAGGCCAAGTTATTAGCAATCTGGCAGATTCTGATCATTTTCCCGTTATATATTAGGATAAGCCAATGAATAACGAAATATCCATTGACGACCTTATTAGGGTAATAGGCGCCGGAGGCGGGTTAAAGTTAAACTTTGGGTTGTACGAGACAAGCGACTTAATGCGCCTTGCGACAGCTGCGGCAATGTCTGGTGTATTAGTAACTATGGTGTGCGACCCCAGTGGCAACGTTAATGATATAATACGATTGGCTAATGCTGGTCAAGGCTACGTGGCTTTTGAAATGTTGGCCGGAAATTAATTCATAGAGACTTCAATTAGCGTAAATTAGATGACAAAGAATATGTTTGGCCAAGAGAGATTGCTCATCAACGGTCAGGCCGAGTAGCACGCGGCGCGCATAGCGGACGGACTTGCCGCTCTTCGACGCCTTGTCCGTGCCGCCCGCCTGGTGGATCGCCGCGATGCCGGCGGCCGGGCCGGCGAAGCCGACCCAAGCTTCATCCTCGGTACTGCCCGCGCGCAGGTAGCGGCCGGTGCGCAGGCGGCGGAACATTGCCGCCTGACGTAGCTTGCCCTGGCGACGGAACTTGCCCGCGCCGGCATTCTGTTCGTCCGCGTCGACCGGCAACCATTTGGCGACATGGTCCCAGAAGAAAGACCGGATGGCGCCGGCCTCGACGTCATACCCGGTCAGCAGCGGTCCTTGGCGCACCCAGCTCTTCATGAAGACCAGGCGCGGATCGGCCGCGCCCTTGGGATAGAGGAAGCGGACCGCATAGGTGCCGCGCATCGGCGCGGGCTTGGCCTTTCGCTTTTCATAGGCGCTGCCGTCCGGCGCCTTCTGCGCAGCGATCCGGGCGGATTGGGCGACGCGGATCTCGCTGGCGACGCTGCGGAGGATGCGGCGACGCTCGGCCCCGCCGACGCGGCGCAGCAGCGTGCTGGCCAGCTGCTCGATCTGGTCGAGGCCGTCGCTCATGGCTTGAAGGCTGGGTCGCTGGTCTGGGCGATCAGCTGATCACGCAGGAAGAGCTGCCACAGGGTCGCGCCGCAGACGCCGGGGAAGTGGTCCAGCCCGGCGGGTTCGTCCAGGTGCCGGACCTGATAGCCGCCACCCTCCGGCGTGACGACGCGGACGCCCTCGGTCAGCGGGATGGTGATGGACAGGTCGACGGCCTGCCCGTCCAGGATCTCGGCCTCGAATTTGAAGGGCTGGCTATCGGGCCGGGCGAGCAGATCCGGCTGCGCCTCGGCGATCCAGGCGAGGACGGGCACGATGACCACATTCCGATCGCCGACGAAATCCTGCACGACGATATTGAGCGTGTAGCGATATTCAAAGGACAGGCTGGCGGCGCTGGCGGCGACGGTGCCGGCGTCGACGTAGAGCGCTAATCGCTCGGGGCTGGTAGCAAGGCCGGGCACGGCCTGGAGCAGGAGGCGGCGAAGCTGTTCGGGCTTTTGCATGGCCCAGGCGTGCCATGGCACCGCGACCGGGCAAGGGGGCAAGGGGTGTGGCGACGCGCGCCACACCCACGAGCATCAGGCGAAGGCGACGCGGCGACGACGCAGCGCATAGCCTGTGAGCGCGAAGCCGGTCAGCATCAGCGCCCAGGTGGCGGGTTCGGGGACCAGGTTGGTCAGATATTCGACCTGGCGGCCGTCGAGCGTATCGCCGTCTTCGACCAGGACGCGGGTGATGCCGCCTTCGAAGAAGCTGATCGGCGGGCCGCCAAAGCTGACGTTCGCCGAGAGCGTGCCACAGGACGGATTATAGACCGCCTGGCCAGCGACGGGGCCGCCGCCATAGCAGGTCCCGGCATTGGCCTGGGTCGCCAGACGACTGCCAAAATAGCTGGTCGAGAGGGTCAGCCCGGTTTGCGAAAAGGTGACCACATAGGTGGTGTCCTGAATGATCCGGACGAAGAGGTTAGGATCATCGGTCGGATCGAGCGACACGGCGAAAGCGGCGCTGTAGACCGGCGTCGTGAAGAAGAAGTTGTTGGTGGGGTCGGGCCGATTATAGCCGCTGCCTTGTGCTTCGATCCTGAGCGTCAGCGCCGCTGCGGCCTGTGCATCCGATATTTGGAAAAGTGCCGTCATCGTGGCGATTGCGCCAAGCGCGACGCGGGTAAAAAGACGCATTGGAATTCTCCCTGTTGCGGGTCGTTGCCCGCGACCGGACAAATCCATTGTCCTAAATTGCGGGTCAACCATTTTTAGGCCACCGTGAAGCTGTCGGCGTAGGCATAGGGGGTAGTGTAGTCCTTGGCTCCGGACAGCAGGACATTGACGCCCATCTTCTTGCCCTTCTCGGCCGAGGTCTGGGCGTAGGTCCAGCCGGTGGCGCCGTCGATCACAACGCCATCGGCAGTCCACTGGATGGCGATGCCGCTGGTATTGAATGCCGGCGGCAGATCGAGCGACAGCATCTGTCCGACGACGCGCGACCCGATGACCCGGATCGACTGACCATAGCGGATGTAGGGCGGGTAAATGCCGTCCATCGCGTCGAGATAGGCGTCCATCTTCGGCGCGTCCGAACGTGGCTGGCCGAGATATTCGATCAAGCCCCAGGCACCGCTGCTGCCGATCGAGATGCGGCTGATCCAGTGGTAATGATAGAAGATGACCCCGCGCCCCAGGCCATGGACGCGCGTCAGCTCGCCCAGGTAATAGCCATAGCCGAACTTCATGCGCGGCGAACGCTGACGCCGCTCCTGGGTGGCCTGCGCGGTTTCGAGCGGGCTTTGCTCAGTGGAATGCTGTCCGGCTTCATAGGTGTGGAGGCCGTAACCATAGGGCGCAAGGATCGCCTGGTGCTCGTCAATCAGCCGCACCTGCAAATTGACCGAATTGAAGCCGCCCTTGAAGTAGACGTCATCGTCCGGCTGATCCTGGGTCGGATACCAGTAGGGCGCGATGAACACTTCATTCATGATGGCGAGCGACAGGCCGGGGTATGCCACGATCTGCCGCGTGACGTCCGGATTGCCGCCCTGCGAACCCAAGCCGGTAATCACGTTGTCGCCCAGCGCGTTCTTCAGCGCGGTGAAGATCGGGACGGCGCGGTAGAGAGATTCATCGATCGACAAGCGCAACACGTTGGGTTCGGTCGACTTCCGATAGATGGCCCAGGCGATCAGCCATGCGCTGCCATTGAAGCTAAGGTTGAACGCTTCGTTGCCGATCTCGACACGCGGTTTCTTGCCGGTGATCGTCCACAGGATCGTCACCGCCTCGACCGCAAATTCCGGCGTGGCGTTGAACGAGACATTGTAGAAGGGCTCGATGCCGGTCAGCTTGAAGAACTGCGCCAATTCCTCGACCGTGACGACGGACGGATCGGCATCGATGCCATCGCGCAGATTCGTCTTCGCCATGACGGGCACCGTGTCGCTGCTGGCGCTTCCCGAGTAGGAAACGTCGAACATCTCGATCATCAGCGACGTCGTCTTGAACAGGTCGATGACGCTCTGCACGGTATTGGCGGGCGGCGGGGTGACGGTGATGTCCTTGCCCAACACGGTGATGCTGCCGCTGCCGCTGGACGCGGGCGCGGTGACGGTGACGCTCCAGTTGTTGCCCTGGCTGCCGTACCAATGATTGTTCGGCAGGTACTGCGAAACGATCGCTCCCGACGCATAGGCGCGGACGGTCAACTTGAGGCGCGCCGACCCATGGCTGGTCGGGATGAAGAGCCGGGCCGGACCACCGCGCAGGCCGCGACGATAACGACGCCGGTTCGCAGGCGTCAGCTTGCCGTCGGCAAAGCCGGTGTGCGACGAATTGGTCCCAAGCAGATCCATGACGCGGCCCCAGGGCCACTTGGCGGCATCGCGGATAAAGCCCGCGTACCAGGTCGTTTTGTCGACATAGGCCCCGCCTGCCGCGACGATCTCGCTGCACCAGATGTTGCGCGCCGGGCTGCTGGCATCCCAGGTTGACGCCGAGACAGCGATGTAGGTCGCCAAGCTGCCGGCCTTCAGCATGAACTCGATCGCATTCGCCGACGTCTTGGTGATCGTCGTCGCCTTGGCGGGATCGTTGATCGTGACCGGCGAGTTGCCGGTCCAATCCAGCCGCATCAGGCTGTCGGTAGCGACGGGATCGAGCTGGAGCAGATAGGTGGAGACGCCGGGCTCGAAGGACAGGATGTCGCCGGTCGCCACGTCGATCCAGGGCGCGTTGGCGGGATTGTACGAATCCTTGCCATAGCCGTCACCGCGCCAGTGGCCGGTGGCGATGTTGTTGAACATTCGGGGATAGCCGATGATGTTCATGCCGTAGGTCGCCTTGTCGGTCGCATAGTAGCGACCGGGGACCGTCACCGTCGACGCGTTGCGCTGCGTCAAGGTGATGTCGACCTTCTTGCCGGCATATTTCGCCGGCACATACTCGCCCGCGATGCGGACCTTGGCGCGGCCGGGCCGGGCATTGGAGACGCGCGTCGTCGGGACGATCGTGCCATCGGGATAGGTGGCATCCCAGCCGGAGGGCAGCTGGCCGTCCGGATTGGTATAGGCAACGTGCATATCCATGCCGCGATCAGCGACATGCGGCTCGACCGCGAGCAGCTTGAGCGGCACGCCGCCATCCGAAGTGAAGGTAACCTTGGTCCGGTCGCTGCCACCATTGGTCTGGCGGAAGCGCCAGAAGCGCCCGAAACCGCCGGGGAAGCCCTTGTTGACCGCGTCCGAGCCGATCGTGTGGGCCAACACATCGTTGACGGTGATGCGGATGGCGTTGTTGGCATCGTCGTAGAAGACCCTGATCACGTCTTCGCGCAGCAAGGCCTTGCCATAGTCCATGACGGCGGAGGCACCGGAGAATTGCACCCATGCGCCGTTGCTGCGGTAGTAGCAGTTCTTATAGCGACCGCTGGTCATATTCTCGATCTTCAGACCGATCGTCGGCGCGCCATCATTGGTGTCGCAATACGCGTACAGCTCGCCACCGACGCCGTAGGCCCCGGTCGAGCCGTCGACCGCATTTTCGAACAGCGCCAACCCATAGGGGCTACCCAAATCCTGCCAGTTCGTGTCGAGCGTGACGGCGGGACCATAGGTGGTCGCGGTCGACGGGTTGGACAGATAGACCGGCGCGCCGCTGTCGTCG
Organism: Sphingomonas sp. SORGH_AS_0438; assembly: GCF_031453475.1. Lineage (NCBI taxonomy): Bacteria > Pseudomonadati > Pseudomonadota > Alphaproteobacteria > Sphingomonadales > Sphingomonadaceae > Sphingomonas > Sphingomonas sp. SORGH_AS_0438. Next base: position 2,904,788 of record NZ_JAVIZS010000001.1, on the reverse strand, counting down.
TTCAAGATGGTGCCGGTCAGGCGGCTGGGCGTGCCGAGCGCATAGCCCTGCGGCGCGATCAGCTGGTAGCCGAAGGTGTCGTCCGCCTCGACGTCCGTGTCCCCGGAGACGGTGACGGTCGCGGTTGCGGTGGGGCTGCCGGCCGCGAAGGTAAAGGTCTTGTCACCGGGCAGGGCATTGCCGGCGAAGTCCGCCGGGCCGGCCGAACCCTGGATGAAGGTCGCGGTGACGGTCAGCGCATTGGCGGTGCTCGACCGCTTGGCGGTCATCACCATGTCCTTGGTGCCGCTGTTCCCCTCGGTCGCGCTGATCTCTGCCGAGTCGAAATAGACGGTCGGCGTCACCGCCACGTCGTCATTCAGGATCGTGCCGGTCAGGCTGCTGGTGGTGCCGAGCGCATAGCCCTGCGGCGCGACCAGCTGATAGCTGAAGGTTTCATCCGATTCGACGTTGGTGTCCCCGGCGACCAGCACCGTGGCGGGCGCGGTGTCGCTGCCATCGGCGAAGGCGAAGACCTTGGCGTCCGGCAGGATGCTGTCTGGATAATCCTCCGCGTTGGTGGTGCCGGCCGCAAAGGTCGCGGTGACATTGACCGCGCCCGAGGTGGTCGATCGCCGCGCGGTCATCACCAGGCCCTTGGTGCCGCTGTTGCCTTCCGTGACGCTGACCGTCGCCGACGCGAAGAAGACAGTGGGCGTCACCGCCACGTCGTCATTCAGGATCGTGCCGGTCAGGCTGCTGGTGGTGCCGAGCGCATAGCCCTGCGGCGCGACCAGCTGGTAGCCGAAGGTCTCATCCGACTCGACGTTGGTGTCCCCGGCGATCGTCACGGATTCGGTCGCGGTGTCGCTGCCGTCCACGAAGACGAAGTTCTTGGTGCCGGGCAGCACGTTGCCACCGAAGTCCGCAGCGACGGCCGTACCCTGGACGAAGGTAGCCGTCACGGTCACCGCGCCCGAGCTGGTCGAGCGGCGGGCGGTCATGACCAGGTTCTTTGTGCCGCTGTTGCCCTCGGTCGCGCTGATCGTCGCCGCAGCGAAATAGACGGTCGGCGTGGGCGCAGGGGTCGGGGTTGGCGTGGGGACCGGCGTCGGGGTGGGCGTGGGCGTCGGGTTGACGATCGGCGCGACCGGGCCATCGGACGCGCGGCCGAGCGCCATCATCGTGATCGTCGCCATGGTCGAGCGCCGGCGGTCGCCGGAGGTGGCGACGATGCCGATCGCATAGGCGGTGCCGGGCATTGCCTCCGCGCTGCCGCGCACGATCGTATCGCCGGACAGGGCGAGCTGGCTGGGGACCGATCCGACCGTGGTATAGGTCGTGGTGCCCGCCTCCATACCGGCGAAGGGATCGCGCAGACGCTGGATGGTATCGCCGACCGCACCGCCCGCCGGGAAGCTGTCGTCGTTGACCAGGCTGGTGGCGATGGCGGTGCCGAGCAGGACGGCGCTGCGGTGACCGATGATGGAGAGACGGCGCATGGTAGGATCAGTCCTTGGGCGAAGAGGCGGAGGGCGTGGGGTGGCAGGCGCCGGGCGAGACGAACTCGACCAGGCGATCGAGCTGGTCGGCGTTGGCCCCGAAGGCGCGGGCGAGGCGGATGATGCCGGCGCGGGCGCGCGTCGGGATCTGCGCGACCAGCGCGGGATCTTCGGGCAGGCCGGCCGGGCGATCGGCGCAGCGGAGCAGATCCGTCGAGGGCGTGATCTTCACCGGCACGGCGATCGGCACGGGAAGCGGTGCCGGCGGGTCAATGCGCCGGCCGCAAGCCGGCAACATTGTTGACAGCAGCAAACCACTCGCGATCGACCAGATTGCGGCGCTCGGCTTCGGCATCGGCTTTCTCCATGGCAAGGGCAGCAGAATTCGCCGCCTCGGCCGCGCGGCGCGCGGCGTCATTGTCCCGCGCCTGACGCGCGGCATTGTCGGTAAGCGCCTGGGCCATCAGCTGGGCGGTCTGGCGCTCGGCCTCGCCCTTCCATTCGGCGAGCTGCTGGACGCGGTTGCCGCAGTCGACGCCGTCCGCGACGCGCGGTCGCTTGGATGCGAAGTCGATGCCGGCGCTTTTGCAGATCAGCTCGGCGCGGTGCAGGACCGCATCGCGATCGGCGATGGCGCGCTCGGCGCGGACGTAGAGAACCGCGCCAGCGCTGGCGACGGCGAGCAGGACGACGAAGGCCAGCTCGGCCTTCAGCTTGGCGAACAGGCCTTTCAGCAGGATCACCGGGGCAGCTCCTTCAGGCAAAGGGCGCGCTCGGCGCGCCGGCGGTTGACAAGACCGTGCACCACGCGCCCGCCGGCCCGGTTCCAGGCGAGGAAGCCTTCACAGGCGGCGGCCCACCGGCCCGCGTTGAACAGGCGGGCGACGGTGGAGCGGCAATAGGCGGTGGTGCCGATATTGTAGGCGAGGCTGATCGCGGCCGAGAGCTGGTTGGGGCGACCGCGCAGGACCGGCGTGCAGGCCAGCACTGGCTCGGCATGGCGGATCAGCGCCTGTTCCTCGCGCAGCCGGCACCCTTCGACCGTCTCGACCATGCCGGGCTTCACGCCAAGCGTCTCGCCGCCACAGATCGTCCAGACGCCGACGATATCGGGATAGGCCTTTAGGTAGACCTTGCCGCCCGATTCCCAGCCCGAGACGAAGGGGGTGACGATCAGCGCGGCGGCCGCGCCGATCACGCCGACCAGCGTCTTGACCGGAGGGCGCTTGGTGGCGGGCGCGGTCACTTGGCGTCCTTTCGGCCGGGCAGGACGGCGAGGATGCGATCGAGCAGCTGCCCCGGCGCGCGGCCGAGCGTGTCTTCTCCCGCGCCCGCGATGAACTTGGGCGTGGCGCGGAAGGCGATCATGCCGACGATGAAGCCGATCGCCTGGCGCACATAAGGGTCGAGCGGCGGCCACGGCCACAGGGCCGCCGTCGCGTTGGTGACGAAATAGGAGACGGTGACGCCGACCGCCATCTGGGCGAAGCGGCGCGGCCACGACACGTCGGGCTCGAAGATCAGGCTGATCGCCGCGCCAAGCGCAGCGGGCACCAGGCCGAGCATCCAGGCCAGCAGCGCTGCGCCGATCTCGTGAAAGAGTTTGTCCATGGTCAGTCCCAGAGCTGGATAAGGGGGCGGGTGGCGGTGACCGGGGCGGCCTGCGCGGCGGGCACGGTGACGATGGTGCCGATCGGCAGGACCGGGCCGGCCTCGGCGATGCCGGGATTGGCGGCGAGTATGGCGGGGAGATCGGCCGGCCCCAGGCCCGCGTCGCGCCAGAGCAGCGCGTCCAGCGTGTCGCCCTGGCGCGCCCGGTAGGAGGTGCCCGCCGTCGCCATCAGATCAGCTCCACGGCGATGCGACCGCGCTCCAGGATGTCGCGGATCGCGTAGAGCGCATCGCGGCGCAGCTCGGCCGGCGTGTAATCGAGCATATCGGCGTCGCGCTCGCTGGCCTTGGTGCTGTCGATATCGCGGTAGCGCTCGACCAGCTCGGCCTTGGCAGTCGCGCCGATCGCGCGCCGGTAGAGGATGACCAGGCGCGGTTCGCCGTCGAGGTCGACGTTGGCCCGGCCGGTGACGGTGGCGAGGCTGGTGGCACCGGCCGCGCGCTTGCCCTCGCCCCAGCTGTCCAGGTCGCGGCCGACCGTGATCATCGCGCCCAGCACCGCTTCGCGCAGCCGCTCGGTGGTGACGGTGTCGCGGATGCGGGTCGCCTTGCGGAGCGCCGCCAGATCGATTTCGGGCCACCAGTTGTCGTTCTTGACGATCGCCGTCTCCGGCGCGGCCGGGTCCGGCACGATCGAGGCGCAGCCGCCCACCGGGGCAAGCGCAGCCGGGGGGATGAACAGCGCGCCGCTCATCCGATGACGATCCGGGTGCTGTAGACCGCGCCGACATAGAAGATCACGACGCCGACCAGGACCAGCGCGATGCCTGCGCGCAGCTGGATCGCAGTGACGTGCGGGTCATCACCATAGCCGGCGGTCGCCGCACGAATGGAACCAGCCATCGCCGCCCAGGCACCGACCAGGAGCGCGAGGCCGGCAAGGATCATGGTCAGGAGGTCGGCGAGCGTGGCGAGCATGGGATGGGTCCGGATGATCGCCCGCCCGGAATTCGGGGGTGGGGACCGGGTCCAGGCCGGCCCTACGACCCGAAGGTCTCCCGTCCTGCGCGATCCGCCCCCGAGACGCCGGGGGGCGAGAGGGTGACCGCCGACCTGGGCCGGCGAGAAAATCAGGCGCTTGTCGCGCCGGTATCGGTGGGTGTGTCGGTGGTGGCGGGTTCGGACGTTGCGGCCAGCGCGGCCGAGGCGGCGAGCGCCTTCTCCAGCCGCTGGATGGCCTGGCGACAGCCGGCGCGATCGTGCAGGTCTTGTGCCTTGCGGAGCGCCGCCAGCCCGGCCATTTGCTGGCGCGAAATCTCCGGCCCGGTCGCCGCATCCGCGCCGCGCGCATATTCGGTGCCGATCGCCTTCATCAGCTTGGCGCGGATCTCGTCATGCATGTCGATGCCGGCGACCAGCAGCTCGACTTCCTCCAGCACGTCGATCGGAAAGGCTTCGCCAGCCGTCTGGATCTTCAGCGCGGCGGTGGCGATTTCCTCGGCGATCAGCGATGGTGCGGCGCGCACGTAGCGGCCGGGCAGCGGCACGTCGTAGCGCAGCACATAGCGCGCCAGCTCCAGCGCGCGGGGCCAGTCGCCGGTGTCGATGCACCAGACCATGATGGTCGGCAGCACCTCTTCGGCGACGCCGGCATTGGCATCGCGGGCGGCCGCTAGAAGGCCATCGCACCAGGCGCGATATTCGGGCAGCATCTCGCGTTTCGCCGCGATCTTGCCCTGGATCGACTGGATATCCTTCAGGCGGCGCAGATCATGGGTCAGCCGAAGCTGGATCTGCGCCGCTGCCGGGTTGGTCGTGGCGGCTGCCACGACGATTGCCGCCTGGGGGGCGAACCCGCCCATCGAGCCGGTGTCGAGCGCCTGCTGTGCGAGTTTGGTGGCCGCGATGCGGTCACGATGTTTTCGAACGAGGCTCATTGCGCTGTCCTGGTGATGGGCGGGCTACGGGGTGGAGGCAGGAGCCGGCGTCAGGCCGCCGGCTTCTTGCCCATGACGATGTTCTCGACCAGCGCGGCCTGGCCGTAGTCCTCGACCACATAGGCCTCGTTGACGCTCTCGTAGTTCTCGACCTGATCGCGCTTCGAGTTATCCTCGATCTTGCGCCGCTCGGTGCCGATCTGGTCATAGATCGACAGGTTCGACAGCTTGGTGATCAGGAGCGCATTGCGCGGGAACTTGGGCACGCGGATCGCCTGGAGGCCACCGATCTTCTTGTCGGACAGCAGCACGTCCCGCGCCAGCTGCTCGGTCGCCTTGTCGCCGGCCGCGTTGACGATCGAGAAATACTTGTCGTGGACCAGGTCGCGGCCGAGGATCACGACCAGGTCGACGTCGTCGCGATAGTTCTCGTCCAGCAGCTCGATGGCCTCATAGACCAGCGCGTCGATGTTGACGAAGTCGACCTCGGCACCGGTGATGTCGTCGCCGACCGGGACCTTGCCCGCGCCGACATAGATCGCCTTGGTCGCCGTCTCCTTGCCCTGCGCATCGACGGTCAGCGCGCCGTCATTCAGCACGCGCTCGGAGGCGTCCTGGCGGATATGCTCCAGCCAGCCGATGTTGACGTCCTGGAGCAGCGGATAGGCTTCCGCGTCGGTGTCGCGCGCGACCTTCACGCCATTGAAGCCGATCGTGATTTTGTCGAGCGCCTGCGCCTTGACGATCGCGTCACGGATCAGCGTCTGGAACTCCGGCTTGTGCGCCCAGGCGTCCAGCGTCTCGTAGCGGATCAGCGTGTCGAAGTTGGTCTGCTCGCACCGATACTTCGATTCGGTCAGATCGCCGGGATAGCGCGGCTGGCGATCCTTGGTGCGCGTGTCGGTGCGCCCGGCGATCGTGCCCTTCACGCCGACGCCGACCTTGTCGCCCTCCTGCGCCACGACGGGGATGATGTTGATCTGCGACAGGAAGGCGCTCGACTGCTGCACCTTGCCGCGCAGCGTCTGCGCGACGGCCGGGGCGACGGTGAAGGCCGCGCCGACTGCCGCAACGCCATTGAGGGCGGCGATCTTGGTCAGGTAGCCGTTGAAAAGCTTGCGGGTGTTGTTCTGCATGGAAAGCTCCGGGGTGTCAGGACTGGCGAGAGGCTGCGATCAGCAGTCGGTTTCATGCGCGACGTTGCCGCCCCCGCCGGTCGCCGGACCGCGCGAGAAGCTGGTGTCTTCGGTCTTCTCCAGCTTGCCCTTGATCGTGGCGAATTCGGTGGTGACGGTGTCCATGCGATCGGTGACCGGCCTGATCGCGGCGGCGATCTGGGTGCCGATGACGTTCGCAAAGGCGGTCGCGTCGAAATTGTCGTTCGCCGGAGCCTTCGGCTCTTCCTTCGGCGGGGTTGTTTCCTCGACCTTCTTGCCCAGCCCGAGGCTGGCGAAGCCGGCCGCGATCGCCGAGGTGATGGTGCTGGCCAGCGACGTTTCCGGCGCGGCTTCCAGCTCGATCGTCGCCTCGCTGGACGCGGTGAAGAGGTTGGCGGCGTCCTGCTTACGCTTGGCCAGCGGGTTCTTGTCACCCTGCTGCGTCGCCGAGAATGCGAGCATGTCCGTGCCCAGGCTGGCCGGATTGTCGGTGACGGCGACGCCGACCAGGTACGCCTCGCCGCTCGCGCGGAAGTCCGGCGACACTTCGCAGGACGTGAACAGCTTCTGCCCGGCCTTGTTGATCGCGACCAGCTGATCGTTCGCGTCGAACTGCGCGAACAGACCCAGCCGCTTTTCCTTCTTGCCGGCGATTTCCAGCTCGACGTTCTGCGACTTGAGCGCGACGACCGTGCCGTAGGAATTGAAGGGCGGCTCCGGCGAGTAGCCCCGGATATGCTCGCAGTTGATGCCGGCGGTATAGGTCGCCGGCTTGTAGTTCGCCGCCATCTGCACGATCCAATCGCGCTGGATCTCGCGGCCGTCGGTGGTGCCGCCTTCGACGGCGATGCAGAAAAAGCGGGTCTTGGCCATGGCGGTCGGGTCCTCGGGATCAATTTGGCGCGGCAGCGCTCCTCAAGGCCCGATCAAGCGCGGATTGCCGGCTGCTTCTCAAGCGACTGAAGGTGTGGTGGCGGCCGCCACACTTTTTGCTCCCTCCCTGCGCAGGGAAGTCGCGCGGCAAGGTCGCCGCGATCATGGCCCAGAAGCTCCCCGCCGACTTTGGCATGTCGCTGCCACCCGCGACGATGCCGATTGCGCCCGACATTCGTCGGCAGGCGCGCAGCCTTTATTGGCGGGGCTGGGGCTGCACCCAGATTGGGGAAGAGCTTGGCCTAAGTGCCGAGACGGTCAAATCTTGGAAGAACCGCGACGGGTGGGACAAGGCCGCGTGCATCGCCAAGGTCGAGGACAACCTCGAATGGCGGATCAATACGCTGATCTGCAAAGAGAAGAAGACCGGCGCGGACTATACTGAGCTGGACGCGCTCATGCGCGCGCTGGCGGTCACCGCCAAGGTCCGGCGCTACGAAGCGCCGGGCGGGCACGAAGGCGACTTGAACGACAAGGTCGCCAACCGCAATGCCGGGCCGAAGAAGGACAAGGCCCCGCGCAACCACTTCACGACCGAACAGGTCGAGGAGTTGGAGCGGCTTTTCGAAGACGAGCTGTTCGGCTATCAGCGGACCTGGTGGGACGCAAAGGACGAGCGGACCCGGATGATCCTGAAGTCGCGCCAGATCGGCGCGACCTGGTATTTCGCCCGGGAAGCACTGCTCGACGCGCTGCGCGGGGGCGGCAACCAGATCTTCCTGTCCGCCTCCAAGGCGCAAGCACATATCTTCCGCGCCTATATCATCCAGTTCGCCGCCAAGGTCGGGGTCAAGCTCCAGGGCGATCCGATCGTCGTCAGCGCTGACACGATGCCGTCCAGCGACCCGACCGCGGATCTCATCTTCCTCGGCACCAACGCGCGGACCGCGCAGGGCTATCACGGCAATTTCTACTTTGACGAGTTCTTCTGGACCTACGGCTTTGAGGAGCTGAACAAGGTCGCATCCGGCATGGCGATGCATAAGCGCTGGCGTCGGACGTATTTTTCGACGCCGTCGAGCGTCGCGCACCAGGCGCACCCCTATTGGACGGGCGAGCGTCGCAACCGGCGGGTCAAGAAGGCCGACCGGGTCACGATCGATGTCGGTCATGCCCGGCTGAAAACGGGCACGCGGTGCGAAGACAACATCTGGCGGCAGATCGTCACGATCGAGGACGCGGCCGAGCTGGGCTGCGACCTGTTCAACATTGACGAGTTGCGCATTGAATATGCGCCGGACGAATTTGCCAATCTGTTGATGTGCGAGTTCGTGGACGACAGCCTGTCCGCGTTCAAGTTCAACGAGATTCAGCGCTGCACCATCGACACGCTGGAAGACTGGACCTGGTTCAACCCGCTCGCTGCCCGGCCGGTCGGCGAACGCGAGGTGTGGGCGGGCTATGATCCGCAGGAAAGCGAAGACGGCGATAACGCCGCCCTGGTCATCGGCCTGCCGCCGGCTGGGCCGGGCGGCAAGTTCCGGTTGCTGGAGAAGCACCAGATCAAGGGCGACTTCCAGGCACAGGCCGAGTTCATCCTGGCACGCCTGGCGCGGTATAATTGCAGCTATCTGGGGATCGACGCGAACGGCGTCGGCGCGGCGGTCTACCAGCTGCTGGTCGGCAAGGTACGCGGGCTGACCAAGATCGAATATTCGCTCGAAGCGAAGACCGGCATGGTCATGAAGGCGCAGCACAGTTTCGCGCGCCAGCGGATCGAATTCGACAGCGGCTGGATCGACCTGCAATCCGCCTTCCTGTCGATCAAAAAGGCGCTGACCACGTCCGGCCGCGCCGTCACCTTCAAGGCAAGCCGCACCGAGGAGGTGGGCCACGCCGACCTCGCCTGGGCGGCGATGCATATCCTCATCAACGAACCGCTCGACGGGCAGCAGCGCCGGAAGGCGACCATGGAGATTATGTAATGGGCAAACGCCACAGCATCGCCCGCCGGATGGCGCGTGACGAGGCGCGGACCGCCGCGATCGGCGCGATCGACGGCCATGCATCCCGGTCGAAGGTCGAGGCCTTTACCTTCGGCGAACCGGAACCGGTGCTTGATCGCCGGCAGGTGATGGACATGCTGGAGGTATGGCACAACGAACGCTGGTACGAACCGCCGGTGTCGCTCGATGGCCTGGCCCGCGCCTACCGCGTATCGCCGCACCATAGCTCGGCGATGATCCTGAAGCGCCGGCTCCTGGTCACCAGTTTCGAGCCGACGCCTTGGCTGTCGCGGGCGACCTTCGACAAGGTCGTTCAAGACTTTCTGGTGTTCGGCAACGCCTATCTCGAATGCCGCTATAATCTGCTCAACCGGCCGATGCGGCTGGATCATGCCCTGGCCAAATATACCCGGCGCGGTATCCAGCCCGGCCGGTTCTTCTACGTGCCGGGCATGACGCCGGAAACGGAGTTCCGCCCTGGTAGTGTCGTGCATGTCCTTCAGCCTGACGTGAACCAGGAAATCTACGGCGTCCCGGAGTATTTGTCCGCCCTGCAATCTGCGCTGCTCAATGAAGCGGCCACGCTGTTTCGGCGTCGCTATTATCTCAACGGCAGTCATGCCGGTTATATTCTCTATGCCACCGGGGAATTCGCCGAGGGCGATACCGATGCCATGCGCGAGGCCCTTAAGAAGTCCAAGGGGCCGGGCAATTTCCGCAATCTCTTCGTCCATGCGCCGGCGGGCAAGGAGGGGTCGGTAAAGATCCTGCCGATCGCCGAGGTGGGTGCGAAAGACGAATTCGTCGGCATCAAGAACGCTACGCAAGCGGACGTGCTGGCTGCGCACCGCGTACCGCCCCAGCTGCTCGGCATCGTGCCGGCGCAGGGGTCCGCCTTCGGCAATCCCACCGAAGCCAAGGCGACGTTCTTCGAGCTGGAGATCGAGCCCCTTCAGGGTGTGTTCCTGGAAGTGAACGACCAGTTCGGCTTCGAAGCCGTCCGCTTCAGGGAGACGATCGCGGCGAAGGCCGCCTGATTTTCGCGCTCGGTCATCCAGGCCGAGCGGGGGAGCCGCGACCAAGGCACCCGATCTGGTGATCAGCAACATGCCGCTGTCTCTGCCGAGCTGATCGCGTCCGATCCGGGTGCCGACCCCTCGCCGCGCCCGGATCTGGTACAGCCGGCATGTCTGTCCGGTCTTGCGCGATGTTCCATTTTTGTTCCAGATAACCGCGTGACCAGGCGCGAGTTCAAGACCATGGTGCTGGCGGTGTCCGTGCTGCGCAGTGCGCTGGCGATCGGCGAGGATGGGCCGCGCCAGACCGATGCCGTGCGCCTGGCGCTGCGCGTGCTGCTGCCCCTTTGCCCGAGGCGCGTGGTGCTGGTCGACTATTGGACGGCGGCCGGCCTGGCTGATCCGGTCGCGCGGGGCCGAGGGATGGGCGAGGCCTTCAACGCTATCATTCGCCAGCTGCGATCGACCGGGGTGTATACAATTTAGGTTGGTTTTCGACGCAATATTATTGCGCGTAACTTTATAACATTTGTTGTAATTTTATTACATGTAATATTATTACACAAAATCGCTCGTTTCTGTCGCGACCCCAAATCCCGCGCTTTTCCCCCCGCCTCGCCCGCCCGCTTTTTGTATCGCTTTCGGTGCACTGCCGAAGCGCCTTTAAACCTGGCCTAGGTCCTGGGCCAGTTGCGCTCAAAAAGCGGCTGCAACCGGGTGCGGATCGGTGCACCAAGCGGGGCAATCTGGCTTCACGTTGGCATTTGCAGTCACTCAGTCGGTTGTCAGAAAAAATGCTCCGATCAGCGGTATCCACCGCAGCCAGCGTCGGGGTTTGGTCGCATGAAACTCCGAGTAGAATGCATCATCCGCCGCTGAAAGCACGTCCTCCAAGGCACCGGAGAGGTCATCCAAACGATCCTGATCCGCATCGGAGCGTTGTCGTGATCGACTTTGAAAATCACCACCTGTTGCTAGGCTTCGCACCTGCACAATCAAAGGGATGGAATTGAATTTCAAGCCAGCCTGCTCTAGGTTTCTGGTATACCGAGCTAGCCGCCTAATTTCTGATGACAGGGCTGTAGCGTCTGGAGCCGACTTACTAGGATCTTCATGCAACCAGTAAGTTTCGGCGCGAGTACGAACCTCATCTATGCTGCCCCGCAGCTCTTTGAACTGCTCGCGGATCTCTTTGCGAAATTCACGACGATCGGCTTGCTTCGCAACAACAAACCATCCCAAAACGGTTAGTGCCGCTGGGACGACGAATGAGTATTGAAGGTAGCTCGGTGAATCCGGCAAAGTACTTTACCGGAGGTAACCTTTTATTTCGGCTACTAAGGATGGGTCACTCGAGCGAAATATCAAGCGGCGCATGACGTCGGTCGTCGCAAACCCGATCCTGATGAGTCCGCCGAATGCCTCATCCAAGAATGAAGATCCGTACGCACGAACACCGTCCAACTCGATAGTGATGGAGCCATCCCCAGAACGGAGGGCAGGCACTAGAAATTGATCACGGAACCGCGTTCCCGAGTTGGGACCATCGGAGATGAAGCGCCCCGCAGGCGCCCTGGAAAAATCCTTGGCGATGTTAATCATCGTTTCACCCATCCGTCCTCTCCGTGGAATCGACCGGAAAGGTCCAATTTATAAGCGTACCAAGCAGACTCGTTTTGAACGAACCGTTAATGTCTCGGCCGCTCGCGCTATCGAAGCCCACATAAGCCTTTCCGCTCAAAATTCCAACGCCACCAGCGCTCGAAGAGCGAGTCGCGTTCCATATCTGGGGCAGCCCTTTGCCCCGATGGATGTCGCCTGTCGAGCTTTCGCCAAGCAGGAGAGCGATGTTGATGGCTGCTGCATCTGCTGATTGAGCCGGAAAATATGTTTGAAGCTTCTTTAAGAAATTCTTTTCCCAAGTGAGGGGGAGTGATCGTGAAATTCCAATGCCTAGATCGCAAATCAACACGTCAAGCATGCCATTTCGTTCATGCGTAAACATCCACCACCTGCGTTCCTTATATCCCTTGCAGCCATCATTTCGGTCTGCTTTGTAGGCGTGGTGAAGAATGTTCACCAATGCTTCTGAAAGCCCGGTTTGAACGCTTTGCATTAGGCTTGGGCTGACGCGTCCTTCGTGTTCATCGAGGACGTCGCCTGACGTTTCGTCCGCGCGCGTCCCAGTTGCATAGCGCCAATGGCGAACGGTTTCGTGATAATCATCGTCGTGGTGCTTCGGCGGCAGAGGACTTTGACCTATCCTATGCAATAATTCAATTTGCTCAAATACCTGGCAAACAATCTTGGATTCTTCATCCCCGCCGTTGGGTAATTTGCATCGTATCGTTTGGCTGTTCAGACCCATTCGAGACGCGCGATCAATTTCCGCAACCAGCACAAGCATTGCGTCTGCTTGAATTTTGCGTGTTCTGCTAAAATCTAGTAGTACGTCGCGTCTATCTTGAAGATATGAAATTCTGAAAATTTCACATGCTTTCAAAAATGCTTGGCGCTGAATGTATCTCCTCAGGTGTAATTCCCGAGGAAAGGTAATCATGATAAACTTAGGAGATTGCTTGCTGCGAGCGGCAGCCCATCGGTGCTGCCCCTGACGGCGATGATGCCGCTTCTCTCGTTGCCGAACCTTGCGTCGTAACCGCTTCTGCAATCTGCTCGGACTAAGCTTCTGATAATGCAAAAAAGTGCTCCCCGCTGCGCCTATATCGGCATCATCGGATCATGGCCAGATAGTTGAAGCGGCAGCTGTCGCGCCGTGTGTGTGCTCACTTGATATGCCAACGTGATCGAACTGCCCCGATCTTGTCCTTTGATGGCGCTCTTGGCTGGATCGCGGCCCAGCTGGTTGCCCGCACGAGGATTGCTACGCTGCGCGATCTGAACCGTGCAATGGGGGATGGTGTCGGGAAAACCGTAATCTTCCTGATCTCGCCCGAAAATGCCGCTGAAAACCCCAGAAAACAGCCATTTCTAGGGTTATGGTCCAACCATAACAAACCATAACCTCAAGCGGTGAAAACAGTAATGTCTTTGATTTTGCTCGGTTTTTTTCTCGGCTCTGGTTAGGCTTTCAAACCATAATCTGATTATGACGATATTATGGTTTTGGTTATGGTGGAAACCCGCAGAAAACCGTCATTGTTACCGATGTTATGGTTTTCCCGACCCCTCCCAAAAAGTGGGGCGGCTCCCGCTAAGCCCCAAAGTTGTGAGCATCAAGACGGCACCGCGAGGCGTTTTGCCGCCGTTCGCCAGTTCGGGAATAGTTCGGGACTCTCGGGTCCGTTCGGTTCCGCTCGGTTCTGTTTCGTTCCGCTCAAGTCCGAAACGACAGCCCTTGCAGCCGCTGAAAACCGCGCTATTTGGCGGTTTCCCTGAGAGGGGGCGCTTAGCTCAGTTGGTAGAGCATCTCGTTTACACCGAGAGGGTCGGCGGTTCGAGCCCGTCAGCGCCCACCATTTGCACCCGCCATCGCGCAGGTTGGGGCCGATCCTGACCTGAATCGTTGGTTCGCGCAGCCATGGGACGGAGCCGGACGTGAAGCATCCCTCGATTTACGACGGCGCGTGGCATTGAGCCCCGCCATGTCGCCGCCCGCCGCCACCCCGGCCGCCGTGTCGCGGCGCTCGATGGCGGTGGCGGCGCTGTCGACCGTGGTGGAATGGTATGATTTCACCCTCTATCTCTATCTGGCGACCGTCCTGTCGCGCGTCTTCTATGGCGGCGGCGCGGTGGCGTTGGGGACGACGCTGGCGGGGTTCGCGCTCGCCTATCTGATGCGGCCGCTCGGCGCGATCGCGTTCGGCCATATCGGCGACCGCTATGGGCGGCGGCGGATGATGCTGCTGTCGATGGCGGTGATGACGGTGGCGATGCTCGCGACCGCGCTGTTGCCGACCCGCGACCAGATCGGGCCGATGGCGGGCTGGCTGTTGCTGCTGCTCCGCTGCGTCATGGCCTTCTCGGTCGGCGGCGAATATACCGGGGTCGTCGCCTATCTGCTGGAAGGCGCGCGGCCGGAGCGGCGCGGGCTGGTCACCTCCACCGCCGCCGCCGCCAGCGAGGTGGGCGGGCTGCTGGCGGCCGGCGTGGCGGCGCTGACCGTCGGAACGATGAGCGTCGCGACGCTCGATGGCTGGGGCTGGCGGATCCCGTTCCTGTTCGGTGCGGCGCTGGCGGCGGCGGTGTGGCTGGCCCGGTCGACGATGCAGGAATCGCCGGAGTTCGAGCGTCAGGCGACGCAGGGCAGCGTGCCGCGCAACCCCCTGCGCATGAGCCTGTCGCGGCATCGTATCGGCATCCTGCGCGGCTTCGCCATTTCGGCGCTGGGATCGATCACCTATTATGTCGGCATCACCTATGTCCCCGCCTTCCTGACCGAGACGGGCGGGGTGGGCGAGGCGACCGCGCTGTGGCTGTCGACGGGCGCGGCGCTGGTCGTGGTGATGGTGACGCCGCTGGTCGGGCTGCTGACCGACCGGGTCGGGCGGCGGCCGGTGCTGCTCGGCCTGTGCGGCGCGGCGGCGTTGCTGCCGGCGGCGATGTTCGGGATGATGGCGAGCGGCGGCCTGGCGCTGGCGGTGGCCGGCACGATGATCCTGGCGATGCTGGGCGGCGGCGTCAGCGCGGTCGGCGCGGTGGCGACCGCCGAGCAGTTCCCCGGCGAGGGACGGCTGACCGGATTGGCGCTGGGCGTAACCAGCGCGACCGCGATCTTCGGCGGCCTCGCCCCCTATGTCGCGCACCGGCTGATCGCGTGGAGCGGGTCGCCGCTGATGCCGGGGCTGATGATCGCGGTGGTGGCGCTGGGGTTGTTGCCCATCCTGTTGCGGATGAACGAGACGCGGCCCGCCTAGAGCGAGCGGACCAGCCGGACCGGCAGCGCCAGCCAGGCCGGGGGCTGGATCGGGCGGAGGCCTTCGTTCGCCGGCAGCAGCGTCGGCGGGACGAGCGCGACCAGCCGGCCGAACAGGAAGCCGCCGCCCGGCATCGGCGCCAGCACGTCGCGGTTCATCGCCTGCGCGAACTGATCGGGCGTCAGCATCGCGCACCAGAGCTGGTCGCCGGCGCGATAGTCGCCCGTCGCACCCGCGACCGTGATCGCGACCATGCCCGCATCGATGCGGGGGCAGGTCACTACGCTGGCATGACGCGGCGCGGCCGCCGTGCCGCCGTTCAGCACCGCCACCACCGGCAGGTCGCTCCGATCGGGCAGGCGGACCAGATCGGCCGCCTCCACCCCCAGGGCGGCGGCGATGCGGTTGAGCCAGGCGACCGAAACGGTGCGCGTGCCCATTTCCAGCCGGCCGATCGTCTGCGCCGTGGTCGGCGGCACGCAGGCGCGTGCCACATCGTCCAATGTCAGCCCCTTGGCGCGGCGCACCTCGCGGATCGAGGTTATCATGTCGGCCTCCGAAAACCAGATAGGATCGAGGCTGTCCTACAAACCATCCATTGTGGCAAGCCCGATTCGGACTAACCATGGGCAAGGAGCAGCCATGATGCGCGATCTGGTCGAACGGGTGGTGGATGGACAGGGTATGGCGGTGCGGGGGCCGGCCGCGCGGGGACGCAGGGTGACGGTGAACCGGGCGGAATCGCCCTTGGGCTGGCTGGCGTCGCGCGGGCTGGTGAGCGAGCGGCAATGCGCGGCGGGAGAGCGGTTGCGCGCCGATTGGGAACGGGCCCAACTCGCCCCGTCGGTGACGATGCGCTGGGGCGAGCGGGTCGATGGCGGGGCGGGCGACCGCGACGATCCGACCAGCGCGCAGATCGCGGCGAAGCGGCGGTTCGAGGCGGCGGTGGCGGCGGCCGGGCCGGGACTGTCGGACATATTGTGGCGGGTGGTGTGCGCGGGCGAGGGGGTGCCGGACGCGGAAAAGGCGCTGGGCTGGCCCGCGCGGGCCGGGCGGCTGGTGCTGACACTGGCCCTGGACCGGGTGGCGACCTATTATCGCTGCATGTGACGCGGGCGACGGGCC
Organism: Sphingomonas sp. SORGH_AS_0438; assembly: GCF_031453475.1. Lineage (NCBI taxonomy): Bacteria > Pseudomonadati > Pseudomonadota > Alphaproteobacteria > Sphingomonadales > Sphingomonadaceae > Sphingomonas > Sphingomonas sp. SORGH_AS_0438. The sequence goes on along the minus strand of NZ_JAVIZS010000001.1, from coordinate 2,888,705 downwards.
GGCGGACCCAGGGGATCACCGCCGGCTCATGCGCTTCGCCTTCATCAAATGCCACGGTTCGGGCAATGATTTCCCGCTGATCGACGCACGCGGGCTGACGCTCGGCGATGCGGAATGGGCGGCGGTGGCGCGCGCGCTGGCGGACCGGGCCGGGCCGGTCGGCGGCGACGGCCTGCTGCTGATGCCGGACGGCACGGCGGAGCGGCCGATCGGCTTCCGCATCCATGTTCAACAGCGACGGGTCGGAGGCGGAAACCTGCCTCAACGGCCTGCGCTGCGTCGCCCGGCTGGGGTTCGAGGCGCTGGGCGTGGATGCGGCGGGGGTGCAGCTCAACGGATCGGTCGCGACCGCCGCGCGCGATCCCGATGTCGCGCCCGGCGTCTATACGGTGCGCGAGACGGCGGGGCCGGTATCGCTCGACGTGGCGGCCTGGCCGCTCCGGGCGGGCGTGGCGCGGATCGTCGACGCGGTGGTGCCGGGGCTGGGCGCGCATCGCTTCACGGCGGTGGCCATCCCCAATCCGCATCTGGTGACGTTCGTCGATACGATCGACGAAGCGGAGCTGGTCCGGGTCGGCATGCTCTGCGAGGCCGCGCCCGACTGGCTGCCCAACCGCGCCAATGTCAGCTTCGTGATGGTCAAGGCGGATGCTATCTTCGTCCGCACCTTCGAGCGCGGGGTCGGGCTGACCGACAGTTGCGGCAGCGCGATGGCGGCGTCGACCTATGCCGCCTGCCTGAACGGTCGCAAGGCGTTCGACACGCCGGTGACGGTGCTCAACCGGGGCGGGTTGGTGCGCGCCGTGGCGGGCGCGGACGGGATGGTGACGCTGTCGGGCAACGCCACGTTCGAATGGGCCGGCGAAGTGACGGTGACGGACGGCGTCGCCAGCGACCTGGTGGTGACGGAGCGGTTCGACGCCGAGGTCGCGGCCTGGGCCGAGGTGGTGGCGATGGCGCGGGCGGCGAGCTGATCGCGGCGGAGCTCGCCATCACGGATCAGAAGATCCCTAGGAACTTCTTGCGCTGCGACTTGGTGGGCTGGTTGCTGAGATCGTCGCGCGGCTTGCCCTTGGCGGTGCGCTGCGCCGAGGCGGTCGCGCCCGACAGCACCGGGCCGCAGGCGGCGGACTTGGCATCGCCGATATCGACGAACGCCAGGATCGCGGCCGGCGGCGTCGCCAGCAGCGCCAGGCCCAGTCCCGCGCCCGCCCGGCCGAGCAATTGCGGCGAGACCAGCTGGAGCGCGGGCCGCGAGAAATAGCCGCGGATGCCGACCGGCGACTGGCCGGAGAACAGGCTGAACTTCTTGCCATCGGCGCGGAAGGCGAGGTCGACCGCCTCGGTCTTGAAGCTGAAGCCGCCCTTGCCGGTGATGACGTTCTTGCTCGTGTCGATCAGGATCGGGTCGGCGGCGGCGATGCCGTTGCGCACGGTGAAGGCGACCAGGCCGCAATTGATCTCGACCGGCTTCTTCAGCTTGTCCTCGAACATCTTCTGCACGAAGGTGCCGAGGTCGAGTTCGGCGAGCTGGACGTTGCGCGTCCACAGCGTGCCCTGCGGGATGATGAACGCCATCCGGCCGCGCGCGGTGGAAAGCGAATCATGCACGGTGTCGCCGCGCCCGCGCAGTTCGATCCGGCCCTTCAGCGTGCCGCTGGTCCCGGATTCCAGCACGCCCCAGCCCGCCAGCAGCTTGCCGAGCGGTGTCGGGGCGAGGCGGATGTCATAGGTCGCGTCCGCGGGCCGGGCATTGGTGTCGATCCGCACGTCCGAAGCGACGTTGCCGCGCGACAGCGCCATGGTCAGCGGCGACAGCGTCAGCACCGAATCCTTCAGCTTCACGGTCAGGTCGATGTCGGCGATCGGAATGCGCCGCGACCGCACCGCGCCGACCGTCCAATGCGCGTCGGCGTTGAAGGCGCGCATCGCCGCCACGTCGAGCGGCGCATCGGGCAGCAGTCGCGCCGGGGCCGCGCCGGTCGCGGCGGCGGCGGCGACCGCGCCTTTGGTCGCGACGATGTCGGGATTATAGCCGATGAACGGGGCCACATCGATGATGTCGAGGCTGCGGGTGCGCAGTTCCGCGCCGATATGCACTTTGGGCACGCTCTGCGTCACGGTGAAGCGGCCGCTGATGTCGCTGTCGCCGAAGCGGCCGGCCATGCGGGTGAAGCGATATTCGTCGCCGCTCTTCACCAGTTGGGCATGCAGGCGATAGCGGCGCGTCTGCGGGATATAGACGCCGATGATGCCGAGCAGTTCGCGCAGGTTGCGCCCGCTGGCGCGGGTCTGGAGCGGAACGTTCTCGATATCGGCGATCGAGGGCAGGGTGCCCGATACGTCGATGACATTATGCGCCGCCCACATCCGCGCGACGAGCTGGTTCTGGCCGCGATTGGCGGTGGCGTCGGGCGACAACAGCCGCCCCGCCAGGCGGAAGGGCGTGTCGCGGATCACGCCCTTGCCGGTCACGCCGACCGCGCGGCCGATCCGCGCATCGGTCGATCGGATATCGTCGAGCGACAGATCGGCGAGCAGCCGCATCCGGGGATCGCGGTAGCGCACGGTTGTGCCGGTGACGGTGGCGGTGTCGATGCGCGGGAATTCCAGCGGCTTGCCGCCCTTCTGGTCGCCGAACGTCCAGCTGTTGGTGGTGTGCGCCGCGTTCCATTCCAGGTCGGCGGCGCCGTTCGCCAAGTCGAGACTGTAGAGGCGGCGCTTGCCGAACAGCAGCGACAGGGGCGCGATGCGCGCGTCGATCCGGTCGGCCTGGAACAGGTTGGGCCGCGTCGCCCAGGCCGGATTGGCGAGGGTGAAACGCTCGGCATAGAGCTTGATTCGGAAGGGCGCGAAATAGAGCTGGAAATCGCCATCGACCTTCACGGCGCGATGCGTCTGCCCGGCGACGAAGCGTTCGAAGGGATGGCGGAGGAACCGGCCCTTGGTGACGAACAGCAGTAGCCAGATGCCGAAGATCACCGCCACCACCGCGATCAGCGTGTTGCGCAGGATGCGGCGGCGTCGCCGCTGCGTCTCCACGAGTGGCACGTCGGGGCTGGGCGCGGCCTGATCCATCGCGTCCCGACGCTTTCGGGGCCGTTTCGGTTCCGCATCGTTCATATGGTTGCATTCCGCATGGGGGGCGGGTAAGGGGCCCGCTTCCCGAGCGAGGCGCTACAGGAGGGCCCGGCCATCAGGGCTGCCGCGGCTGTCTTAAGTCTTGCTCTATGCGAAAGGACCAAAATGCCCAAGCTCAAGACCAAGAGCGGCGTGAAGAAGCGCTTCAAGCTCACGGCCACCGGCCTCCTCAAGCATGGTGTCGCTGGCAAGCGCCACCGCCTGATGAGCCACAATGCCAAGTACATCCGCCAGAACCGCCGCACCAAGGTGCTGTCGAAGGCCGACACCGCGACGGTGAAGGCCTGGGCGCCGTACGGCCTGAACTGAGGAGCGCTGAGACATGGCACGAGTGAAGCGTGGCGTAACCACCAAGGCGAAGCACAAGCGGATTTTGGATCAGGCGAAGGGCTATTATGGCCGTCGCAAGAACACGATCCGCATCGCGCGCCAGGCGGTCGAGAAGGCCGGCCAGTACGCCTATCGCGACCGCAAGGTGAAGAAGCGGACCTTCCGGGGTCTGTGGATCCAGCGCATCAACGCCGGCGTCCGCGCCGAGGGCCTGACCTATTCGCAGTTCATGCACGGCCTGAAGCTGGCGGGCATCGAACTGGACCGGAAGGTCCTGGCCGATATCGCCATGCACGAGGGTGAGGCCTTTTCGGCCATCATCGCGCAGGCGAAGGCGGCTCTCCCGCAGGCCGCGTAAACCGGCCTGACGCGAGGTGAAACAGGGGCGCGGGTGGCTATGCCATCCGCGCCCTTTTCGTTATCGGCGCTAGGCAAGCCGTCGCCGACGGGACGATGAGGAACGAATGACCGATCTCGATCAGATGCGCGACCGACTGCTCGCCGCCGTGGCGGAGGCCGAGGGGCTGGAGGCGCTGGACGCCGTGCGCGTGGAGGCGCTGGGCAAGCAGGGCCGGATCACGCAGCTGCTCAAGACGCTGGGCGGCATGAGCCCCGACGAACGCCAGGTGCAGGGCCCGGCGATCCAGGGCCTGCGCGAAGCGGTGACGAATGCGATCGCGGCGCGCAAGGCGGCGCTGGAGCAGGCGGCGCTCGACGCGCGGCTGGCCAGCGAGACGATCGACCTGACGCTGCCGGTCGACGCTGTGCCGGCGGGCACCATCCATCCGGTCAGCCAGGTGATGGACGAGCTGGCCGAGATCTTCGCCGATCTGGGCTTCGCGGTCGCCACCGGGCCGGAGATCGAGACGGACTGGCATAATTTCTCCGCGCTCAACATTCCGGAGACGCATCCGGCGCGGGCGATGCACGACACCTTCTATCTGGCCGGCGTCGAACCGGGCGGCGACGAGAAGCTGGTGAAGCGCGTGCTGCGCACCCACACCTCGCCCGTCCAGATCCGCACGATGACCGGCCAGCAGCCGCCGATCCGCATCATCGCGCCGGGTCGCACCTATCGCTCCGACTCGGATGCCACGCACACGCCGATGTTCCACCAGGTCGAAGGGCTGGTGATCGACAAGGGCATCACGCTGGCGCATCTGAAATGGACGCTGGAGACGTTCCTGAAGGCGTTCTTCGAGCGCGACGACATCGTCCTGCGCCTGCGCCCCAGCTATTTCCCCTTCACCGAGCCCTCGGCCGAGGTCGATGTCGGTTATACGATCGAGAAGGGCAAGCGCGTGATCGGAGGATCGGGCGGCGGCTGGATGGAGGTGCTGGGCAGCGGCATGGTCCACCCCAAGGTGATCGAGGCGTGCGGGCTGGACCCGAATGAGTGGCAGGGCTTCGCCTTCGGCTGCGGCATCGATCGGCTGGCCATGCTGAAATATGGCATGGACGATCTGCGCGCCTTCTTCGACGGCGATATCCGCTGGTTGAAGCATTACGGGTTCGCGAGCCTCGACGTGCCCACGCTGTCGGGAGGAGTCGGCGCATGAAGTTCACCCTGTCCTGGCTGAAGAGCCACCTGTCGACCGATGCCGATCTCGACACGATCCTGGAGGCGCTGACCCGCATCGGCCTGGAGGTCGAGGGCGTGACCGATCCGGCCGCCAAGCTGCAGGGCTTCACCGTCGCGCGCGTGCTGACCGCCGAGCGGCATCCGCAGGCCGACAAGCTTCAGGTGTTGTCGGTCGATGCGGGCAACGGTCCGCTCCAGGTCGTGTGCGGCGCGCCGAACGCGCGCGCCGGCCTGGTCGGCGTGTTCGGCCAGCCCGGCGCGGCGGTGCCCGCCAACGGCATGGTGCTGAAGGTCGCGGCGATCCGCGGCGTCGAATCGAACGGCATGATGTGCTCGACCCGCGAACTGGAGCTGGGCGAGGATCATGACGGCATCATCGAGCTGCCCCAGGATGCGCCGATCGGCACCGCCTTCGCCGATTATGCGGGGCTGGGCGATCCGGTGATCGAGGTATCGGTGACGCCCAACCGCCAGGATTGCATGGGCGTCCACGGCATCGCGCGCGATCTGGCGGCGGCCGGGCTGGGCACGCTGATCCCGCCGACCGTGCCGGTGGTGGCGGGCGAGGGGCCGGGGCCGGACGTGCGGATCGAGGATGCGGCGGGCTGCCCCGCCTTCTTCGCGCAGGGCGTGTCGGGCCTGACCAATGGCGAGGCGCCCGAATGGATGCGCCGCCGCCTGACCGCGATCGGGCAGAAGCCGATCTCGGCGCTGGTCGACATCACCAATTACATGACGGTCGATCTCGGCCGCCCCTTGCACGTCTATGACAAGGCCAGGCTGTCGGGCGGACTGGTTGCGCGACAGGCCAGGGCGGGCGAGACGGTCGAGGCGCTGAATGGCCGGACCTATACGCTGTCCGAGGGGATGACCGTGATTGCCGACGATTCGGCGGTGCACGATATCGGCGGCATCATGGGCGGCGCGCATTCGGGCGTGTCGGAGACGACCACCGACGTCGTCATCGAATGCGCCTATTTCACGCCCGAGGCGATCGCTCGGACGGGGCAGGCGCTGGCCCTGACCAGCGACGCGCGTCAGCGGTTCGAGCGTGGCGTCGACCCGGCCTTCCTGGACGACGGGCTCGCCATCGCCACCTTCCTGGTGCTGGAATATTGCGGCGGCACCGCGAGCGGCGTGACCCGCGCGGGCGAGGCGCCGCTCGGCACGCGCACTTACGCCTATGATCCGGCCCGGACCGAGACGCTGGGCGGGCTGGCGGTGCCGGCGGAGCGGCAGCGCGCGATCCTCGAATCGCTCGGTTTCACGGTCGGCGACGACTGGCAGGTGACGCCGCCCACCTGGCGGCGCGACATCGACGGCACCGCCGACCTGGTCGAGGAGGTGATCCGCATCGAGGGGATCGACAAGGTCGCCCCCGTGCCGCTGCCGCGCGTCCCCGGCGTCGCCCGGCCGACCGCCACCCCCGAGCAGAAGCTGGAGCGCCGCGTCCGCCGCGCCGCCGCCGCGCGCGGGCTGGACGAGGCGGTGACGTGGAGCTTCCTGTCCGAGCGGCAGGCGACCGCCTTTGGCGGCGGGGCGTTCACGCTCGCCAATCCGATCAGCGAGGAGCTGAAGGTGATGCGCCCCTCGCTGCTGCCCGGCATCCTGTCGGCGGCGGAGCGCAATCTGCGGCGCGGCGCGGGCAGCGTGCGGCTGTTCGAGATCGGCCGCCGCTATCTGGCGGAGGGCGAGCGCGCGACGCTGGGCCTGGTGCTGGCCGGCGAGCGCGCGCCGCGCGGCTGGCGGCAGGGCAAGGCGGCGGCGTTCGACGCCTATGACGCCAAGGCGGAGGCGCTGGCGCTGCTGGCGGCGGCCGGTGCGCCGGTCGACAATCTCCAGGTGATGGGCGAGGCGGGCGAGGCCTTCCACCCCGGCCAGTCGGGCACGCTCCGGCTCGGGCCGAAGACGGTGCTGGCGCGGTTCGGGATGCTGCATCCCGCGCTCCTCAAGACGTTCGACCTGGACGGCGCGGTGGCGGCGGTGGAACTGTATCTCGACGCGGTGCCGCCCAAGCGCGGCAGCGGCTTCATGCGGCCGGCCTATGCGCCGCCCGCGCTCCAGGCGGTGAAGCGCGACTTCGCCTTCCTGGTGCCGCCGGCGCTGTCGGCCGATGCGCTGGTGCGGGCGGTGCGGGGCGCGGACAAGGCGTCGATCGTGGCGGCGCGCGTGTTCGACGTGTTCGAGCGCGGGGCCGAGAAATCGGTGGCGGTCGAGGTCGTGCTCCAGCCGGGCGAGAAGAGCTTCACCGATGCCGATCTGAAGGCGGTGGCCGACAAGGTCGTCGCGGCGGCGGCCAAGCAGGGCGCGCAACTGCGCGGGTGAGGGGGCGTTTGCAACGCACCCCTACCGCCACCCCGGTGAAAGCCGGGGTCTGGTTGGAGCGGTAATAGTAACGGAGCGATGCGCTCCATCATGATCGTCCCCCAGCTGGACCCCGACCTTCGCCGGGGGTGGAAGGGAGCGGCGGAATGTAAAGACGTCATAGGAGGGAAGCGATGACCGATCTCGTCTGGCTGCGATCCGCGGGCCTGAGCGCCGCGATCAACCCGTTCGGCGCGGAGCTGACCCATTTGCGCGACGCGGACGGCCGCGAGCTGATGACCGATGCGGACCCGGCCTATTGGCCGCGCCACGCGCCCATCCTGTTCCCGGCGATCGGCGTGACCAATGGCGGCGTGATCCGCGTCGACGGCACGACCCATCCGATGCCCAAGCACGGCTTCGCCCGCGACATGGCCTTCACGGTCAGCGCGCAGGGTGAGGATCATGCGACCTTCACCCTGACCGACACGGCGGCGACGCGCGCCGCCTATCCCTATGCCTTCCGCCTCGACATCACCTTCCGCCTCGCGGGCGCGACGCTGGCGATCGAGGCGCGGATCACCAATCCGGCGGACACCGCATTGCTGGCGCAGTTCGGCTTCCATCCCGCCTTCGCCTGGCCCCTGCCATATGGCGAGGATCGCGCCGACCATCGCATCGTCTTCGCGGCGGACGAACCCGCCCGGCTGCGCGCGATCACGCCCGATGGCCTGATCGCCACCGAGACGCGCGCCAGCCCGCTGGAGGGGCGGACGCTGCCTCTCGCCGATGCGCTGTTCGTCGACGATGCCCTGGTCTGGGACCCGGTCGAGTCGCGCTCGGTCCATTATGGCGCGGAGGCGGGACCGCGCCTGCGCATCGACTTTCCCGACACCGACAAGCTCGGCATCTGGACCAAGCCCGGCGCGGCGTTCGTCTGCGTCGAGCCGTGGCACGGTATCGCCGATCCGGTCGGCTTCACCGGCGAGTATCGCGACAAGCCGGGCGTGTTCCCCGTCGCCGGCGGGGCGAGCAAGACGATCGCCATGCACGTCACGCTGGAGCGCTGAGCGGGGGGCAAGGTTCGCGCGGCGACGTAGCGGGGGCGGAGGTGGTCGGGTTACGGACCCGCCGCCGATCGGAAGGGGGCGTGCCTGCGCGCACGCTCCGCCTCCGCCTTCCCAGGTGAACCGTTAGGGCGGCGTGTGAAATCCCGTTCCCGCACCCCATGGCGCGAAACACGGAAACACCGTAAAGGGCCCATGCCTCCGCGCCGTCCCGCGCGCGACGGCCCCTTGTCGTACCCGCCGCGCGCCGCCCGTCCGAGAGGCGCGCCGCCGCCAACCCGGATTGCCCGCCCGTGACCTCCCCCCCGCCGCACCTTCGCGATCATCTCCCACCCCGACGCCGGCAAGACGACGCTGACCGAGAAGCTGCTCTATGTCGGCGGCGCGATCCATCTGGCGGGCGAGGTCAAGGCGCGCGGCCAGAACCGCCGCGCCCGGTCGGACTGGATGAAGATCGAGCAGCAGCGCGGCATCTCCGTCACCTCCTCGGTCATGACGTTCGAGCGCGACGGCATCACCTTCAACCTGCTCGACACGCCGGGCCACGAGGATTTCTCGGAGGATACCTATCGCACGCTGACCGCGGTCGATTCGGCGGTGATGGTGATCGACGCGGCCAAAGGCATCGAGCCGCAGACCCGCAAGCTGTTCGAGGTGTGCCGGCTGCGCTCGGTGCCGATCATCACCTTCGTCAACAAGGTCGATCGCGAGGGTCGGCCGGTGTTCGAGCTGCTCGACGAGATCGCCGACATGCTGGCGCTCGACGTCTGCCCGATGAGCTGGCCGGTCGGCATGGGCGGCGAGTTCGAGGGGATCCTCGACCTGCAAAGCAACCGGATCAGCCGGCCCGAGGGCGACAGCCGCAACTTCCAGGGCAAGGTGGAGGACGCGCCCAAGCTCGCCGACCGCTGGGTCGAGGAGATCGAGCTGGCCCAGGCCGGCTATGCCGAGTTCGATGCGGAGGCCTATCGCAACGGCGACCTGACGCCGGTCTATTTCGGATCGGCGCTCAAGGATTTCGGCGTCGCGGAGTTGATCGGCGCCCTGGCGAAATTCGCCCCGCCGCCGCGCCCGCAGCCGGCCGAGCCCGCCCCCGTCGCGCCGGAGAATCCGGAGGTCACCGGCTTCGTGTTCAAGGTCCAGGCCAATATGGACCCCAACCACCGCGACCGCATCGCCTTCATGCGGCTGTGCTCGGGCACGTTCAAGCGGGGCATGAAGCTGACGCCGACCGGCCATGGCAAGCCGATCGCGGTGCATTCGCCGATCCTGTTCTTCGCGCAGGACCGCGAGATCGCCGACGAGGCCTATCCGGGCGACATCATCGGCATCCCCAACCATGGCACGCTGCGGGTCGGCGATACCTTGTCGGAGCGAGCGGACGTGCGCTTCACCGGCCTGCCCAATTTCGCGCCCGAGATCCTGCGCCGCGTCGCGCTGAAGGACCCGACCAAGACCAAGCAGCTGCGCAAGGCGCTGGACGACATGGCCGAGGAGGGGGTGACCCAGGTCTTCTATCCGGAGATCGGCTCCAACTGGATCATCGGCGTGGTCGGGCAGCTCCAGCTCGAAGTGCTGCTGTCGCGGCTGGAGGCGGAGTATAAGGTCGCCGCCGGACTGGAGCCGGCGCCGTTCGACACCGCGCGCTGGGTGAGTGCGAGCGATCCGGCCGAGCTGAAGGCCTTCACCGACCTTAACCGCGCCGCCATGGCCAAGGATCGCGACGGCAATCCGGTGTTCCTGGCCAAGTCGTCCTGGGAGGTCGGCTATGTCGCCGACCGCTATCCCAAGGTGAAGTTCGCCGCCACGCGCGAGCGCTGAGGCGGGCACGGGCATTGCGGAGCGGTGCCCGGCGACCTAAAGCGCAACGCTTCATCAAAAGGTCGGACGGTCTTGGCGCTTTCGTCGCATATCGATCATTGGCGGCGAAGCGGGCTGCTGGGCCAGCTGGTCCGCTTCGGCATCGCGGGCGGGCTGTCGACGCTAATCTATTCCGCCGTCTATCTGCCGCTGACCTATTGGGTGCTGCCGCGCGCCTGGGCGGTGCTGGCGGTGCCGCCGGCGTTCCTGGTGGCGGTGATCTGCGGCTTCTTCCTGCACAGCGGCTGGAGCTTTCGCGGGCATGAGGCGGGCGGGCAGGGCGCCCGGCTCCACATGAAGTTCCTGGTGGTGCAGAGCTTCGGCTTCGTGCTCAACGCCCTGTTCACCTGGATCACGACCGCGCTGCTGCACCAGCCGCCCTGGGTCGCGCTGATCCCGGCGGCGACGGTCACGCCGCTCGCCACCTTCTTCCTCAATCGCCAGTGGGTATTCGGCTGATATGGATCGCATCGTCTATGACCGCATGGCGGCGCATGACTCCACCCATTGGTGGTATCGCGCGCGGCGCGACATCCTGGCCGATTATCTCGACCGCTATGGCGATCTGCCGAACGGCGCGCGCATCCTGGAGATCGGCTGCGGCACCGGCCACAATCTGCCGATGCTCGCCGCCTTCGGCAGCGTCGACGCGATCGAGATCGACCCGGCGGCGCGCGCCATCGCGTCGCAGCGGCTGGGCAAGCCGGTCGGCGCCTCGCCGCTGCCCGGCCTGCCCGACGTGCCGCGCGGCCATTACGACCTGGTGGCGGTGCTCGACGTGGTCGAGCATATCGAGGACGACGTCGCCGCGCTGGCGGGGATGCGGTCGCTGTTGCGGCCCGGCGGCAAGATCCTGATCGCGGTGCCAGCGCATCAATGGATGTGGAGCGCGCATGACGTGGTGAACCACCATCATCGCCGCTATTCCAAGACGACGCTGAAGGCGGCGATCGCCCAAGCGGGGCTGGTCCCCGAGCGGCTGGGCTATTTCAACTCGCTGCTGTTCCCGCTGGCGGCGGCGGCGCGGGTGATGGGCCGGCTGACCGGGCGCGACGACAGCGACGATTCGCCACCGCCGCCCGCGGTCAACGCGCTATTTGAGCGGATTTTCCGGCTGGAGCGGCATCTGGTCGGCCGGGTGCCGATGGGGCCGGGCGTGTCCATCGTCACGCTCGCCAAACCCGCCTGACGGCGGGGGGGTACCCATCCCGGCTGAGGCGAACGCGGCGGACGTGGTGGCGGGATCGGCCTGGAAGCCCAGGGTCGCCCGGCCGCGCACCGGCCCGGCGACATCGGCGACCAGATAGAGCGGCCGCCGCTTCGCCTCGATATACAGGCGGCCCAGATACTCGCCGATCATGCCCAGCACGAACATCTGCGCCGCGCCGATCACCACATTGACCAGCATCGTCGAGGTCCAGCCCGCCACCGCGCTGCCCGACAGCCAGCCGATCGCGATATAGACGATCAGCAGCAGCGACACGCCGGTCAGCGCCAGTCCCAGATGGCTGGCCCAGCGCAAGGGCGCGGTGGAGAAGCCGGTGACCGCGTCGAACGCCAGCCGGATCATCTTGGCGAGCGGATAATGGGTCTCGCCGGCATGACGCTCCGCCCGGTCATAGGCGAAGGGGACCTGGCGGAAACCGACCCAGGCGACCATGCCCCGGATGAAGCGCGCCTGTTCGGGCAGCGAGAGCAGCGCGTCGAGCGCCCGGCGGCTCATCAGGCGGAAATCGCCGGTATCGACCGGGATCGTGGTATCGGTGACCCGGTCGAGCACACGGTAGAAGGCGGCGGCCGTCGCCTTCTTGAACAGCGTCTCGCCCTCGCGCCGGCGGCGGACGGCATAGACCACATCGGCGCCTTGCGCATGCATGGTCGCACGCATCTCGCCCAGCAGTTCGGGCGGGTCCTGCAGATCGGCGTCGATGATCAGGATCTCCGCGCCCGAACACAGGTCGAGCCCGGCGGTGAGCGCGAGCTGGTGGCCGTGGTTGCGCGACAGGTTGATCGCGACCAGATTCGGGTCGGCCGCGCTCAGCCGCTGCATGACCGCCCAGCTCTCGTCCCGCGAACCGTCGTTGATCAGGACGATCTCATAATCCTCGCCCACCACCGCCCGCGCGGCGGCGGAGACGCGGGCGTGGAGCACGTCGAGGCAGGCGGCTTCGTTGTAGCAGGGAATGACGACGGACAGCGTAGGGGCAAGCGTCGGGATTGGGGCGCGCGGATGCATGATGCGCCGCTTGTAACCGCCCGCACCGGCCGCGTCATCGGCTTTCACGGTCGGCGGACGCGCAAGCCGGGACGGTATACCGGATGCGATGGGCGGAACAGGATGCGTGATCGGCGGTTTTACGGCCGGACCGGTCATTTGATGTAGATAAGGAATGGCGGGGGTGGTGCCCGGCTTTGGCGACGATCGCCCCATGGAGGCACCGCCCGGCCATTCCCCAAGTGAAAGGCTTTGTCATGAACAAGCACGAGGTTCGTGGTACGATCGGCTATTACAAGGGCAAGATCGAGAAGGCGGCCGGCGATGTGTTCGACCGGCGCGACTGGCAGCTGGGCGGCGTGGTCGATCAGGTCGCCGGCAGTGGTGAGCATCTTTACGGTCGTGCCGGTGCGCTGGCGCAGGAGGTGCGCAAGGCCGCCCCGCCCGCCATCGACACGGGGCGCGCCCGACTGATCGACGCGACCGGCCGCTTCGCGACATTGGCGCGGGAAAATGGCGAGCGGGTGCGGGCCGCAGTGGCGCGCCGACCTGATCTCCTATGGCCCGCGGTGGCGGCGGTCGCCGGCTATGCGCTGGCCTGGACGATCCATCGCCGCCACGCCTGATCCCGATGCGACATGGGGCGGCCCGCCGGGCTGCCCCGCCATCGGCATAGCCGAACAGGAAGCGCGGCCGGCGCGCCTGTGCTGCCCGGGGAAAACTCTGCGGTGGTGATCTTCCATCTCAAATATCAGAAGCGATTGTCGTAGAGCTGAGGCTCTGGCGAAAGCATCGGCGGAGAAAATGGAAGCGGTGATGGGCAGGAAGGGCGCAGACCGATCGAATGTCGCATCGGTGCTGCGCTTGGTGCTTAACTGCCAGGCCGACCCGCGCGACCAGACAATGCCGGGCACCGACGTCCGCCTGTCACGGGTTTTTCAATCCGGCGTGCGACTTCGCTGCCTTTACGCCGGGTTGCGTCCCCATCATGGATGTCGGGCGGATCATCGCAAGGAGGCCCAAGGATGAAACTGCTTCGCTATGGCGAACCCGGCCGTGAGCGCGCCGGCCTGGTGGATGCGGATGGCCGTATCCGGGCGTTGCCCGAGGCGCTGGGCGATCTGGCCGGTGAGCGGCTGACCCCGGCCGGGCTGGCGGAGATCGCCGCGCTCGATCCGGCGACGCTGCCGCTGGTCGAGGGGGCGCCGCGCCTGGGTGCGTGCGTCGCGCGGCCCGGCAAGTTCATGTGCATCGGCCTCAACTACCGCGCCCATGCGGCGGAGAGCAATCTGCCCGAACCGACCGAGCCGGTGATCTTCAGCAAATGGACCAGCGCGGTCGTCGGTCCGAATGACGATGTCGAAATCCCGCGTGGCTCGACCAAGACCGACTGGGAGGTCGAGCTGGGCGTGGTGATCGGCACGCGGGGCCGCTATCTGTCGCAGGACGCGGCACTGGCGCATGTCGCCGGCTATTGCGTCATCAACGACGTGTCGGAGCGTGAGTATCAGATCGAGCGCGGCGGCACCTGGGACAAGGGCAAGGGCTGCGACACCTTTGGGCCGACCGGCCCCTGGCTGGTCACCGCCGACGAGGTGGGCGATCCGCAGGCGCTGCGCGTGTGGCTGGAGGTCGACGGTCATCGCTATCAAGACAGCAGCACCGCCGACATGATCTTTCCGGTCGCCGAGCTGGTCGCCTATGTCAGCCAGTTCTGCACGCTGGAGCCGGGTGACATCATCTCGACCGGCACGCCGCAGGGCGTCGGCATGGGCCAGAAGCCGCCGGTTTATCTGCGCGCCGGACAGGTCGTGCGGCTGGGCATCGACGGGCTGGGCGAGCAGCGGCAGCGCATCGTCGACGCCGCCTGAGGGCGACCGGGGGCGGGAGGCCCGGCCGGTCTAGGACCGACCGGGCAAAAGCGCGGCCGGTTAACACCGATCATCCTCATCGCCGGGGCCTTTTTCGCGCCAGCCTCGTTGAGCGGTCCAGCCGACACTGGCTGGCAAGAGGATGAAGCGATGGCCGTGAAATTCGCCGGAACCATGAACGCGATCAACCGCGGGCTCGAAAGCACCAAGGCGGCCAAGGGCGCCGACATGGTGGAGGATTGGGAGGCCGCCCTCGCCGATCTCGATACGCCGGGCGCCAAGGGCATCCTTCGCGACCTCGCCTCGCTGCGCAAGCAGCTGGAGAAGGGGGAGCCGGACGCGGACCGGGTCCATGCCCTGCTCCACCGCCTGGGCGCGGCCACGACCAGGATCGCCGACAAGGCAGAGAAGTCGCAGGACAAGCTGAAGGCATTGGGCGAGGCGCTGACCGAAGCCGGCGAGGACCAGCCGGACGAGGAAGAGGATGCCGAGGCCGCCGCCGCGCCGAAGCGCGCGCGCAAGAAGGCCTGAACCGGCGGGGCGGGGGAGCGATCCTCCGCTCCGGCTGGATCGGCGGCTCGGTCCGCCGCATCCGCGCATCAAAAGACTTGAACCTGGATCGACGAGGCCGTCACAATGGACGTCGCCTGACGGAGCCTTCGACTCCGCCATCGGCACTGTCATGGATGCCCTGTTCGAGGAAGGTCGATGCGTCTCTCCCTGCTGCCCCGTCTGTTCCTGACGGGTATCGCGGCCAGTGTCTTGGTCCCGGCTCCGGTCGCCGCGAGCGTGTTCGAGCTGTCCGATCTCCAGCGCGAGATGCAGGCGGTGATGGCGCAACGCTCCGGCGAATATGGCATCGCCGCGATCGACCTGAGCGACGGCTCGACCGCCGTGGTCAACGGCCATATCGCCTTTCCGATGGCCAGCACGGTGAAGCTCGCCATCGCCGCCGCCTATCTGACCGATGTCGATCGCGGGCGACGCAGCCTGAACGACATGATCGCCGGCCGGCCCGCCGCCAAGGTGCTGGAGGCGATGATCGTCCATAGCGACAATGTGGCGGCCGATCAGCTTTTCGCCGCCCTGGGCGGCCCGGCGGCGGTGCAGCAATGGGTCTGGTCGCAGAAGATCATCGGCATGCGCGTCGACCGCACCATCGCCCAGTTGCTGCGCGAGCGGGGCCATCTGGCCGACAGCAAGGACGTGGCGACGCCGGTCGCCATGGTCCAGCTGTTGAAGGCGCTGGACAGCGATACGGTGCTGGCGCCGCAGAGCCGGTCCTTCCTGCTCGGCCTGATGGCCAAGTGCCGGACCGGCACCCGGCGCATCCGCGCGCTGCTGCCCGCGGGGACGATGGTGGAGGATAAGACGGGGACGCTGGACGGCATCACCAACGATGTCGGCTTCATCACCATGCCCGATGGCCGCCGCGTGGCGATCGCGGTGTTCGCCCGGGGCGGGAACGATCGCCAGCCGGTCATCGCCCAACTGTCGCGGATGATCTACGACCGCTTCACCGCCAGCGTCCGCAATGCGGTCGCGCTGTTCCTGCGGCTGCAATAGGGCCTCCCGCCGATCCGTCATGGCAAAAGGCCCGCCACCTCCCCTGCGAAGGGAGCTGGCGGGCCGTAGAGTTTGACGGAGAGTGTCGCTGGTAGCGAGGGTCGAATATCGCACCGACCGGTATCATCCCTCCCCGCGAAGGGGAGGGTTGGGGGCATCGGTCCGGCGTGAAACCGATGCCCGAGTTTAGAAGTCGAAGCGCACCGATGCGGCGATCGTCCGGCCGTTGATCGAGCGGGCGCGGACCAGCTGGTTGGACGGGATGGCGGCATCCTCCGCCTCGGTAATGCCCTTCACGTTGAAGATGTTGTTGGCATTCACGTTGAAGCTGACATTGTCCGCCGCGCGCACCAGCACGAAGCCGTTGACTTGCGTATAGGCGGGCATCTTCAGCTGGTTGACCGGCTGGGTATAGCTGGAGGTGGTGCCGATCACATTGGCGCCGAAGCTGATCGCGCCGAAGTCGAACTGCGGCGTCGCCTGGTAGACAAAGGCCGCCTGGCGCTGCGGACGGTTGCCGTTCAGCGTCGCATCGGTGGCGTCGCGCGTGATCTTGGCGTCGGTATAGGTGCCGGCGGCGGTCAGCGAGAAGGGACCGGCGCGGAACCGGCCTTCCAGCTCGACGCCGGTCGCCTCATAGTTGCGGCTGGTGAATTGCTGCTGCGACAGCAGATAGTTGGTCTCCTGCGTCCGCGCGTTGAACACGGTCGCATAGAGGCCGATCCGGCCGGCCGAATATTTCAGGCCGCCTTCGGCCTGCTTGACGAAGTCATAGGGCTTGGAGCCGTTGACCAGCCCGCCGGTCTGGAGGTTGATCGTCGGTCCGAACAACAGGCGGTCGGCATTGACGCGTCCGCCCCGGCTGTAGCGGGCGAAGGCGGCGAGCGTGCTGCTCAGCCGGTAGTTGGCGCCCGCCGAATAGGACAGGTAGCTATAGTTATAATCGATGCCCGTGCGGTTGTTGGGCAGGAAGGCGACCGTCCGCTCGGCCGGCGAGATCACGCCGTCGCCGTTCATGTCCTGCGCCCGGGTGGTCACCGCGCCGGGCAGGTCGCCGGCGATGTTGCCCTTGGCCGAGCCGAAATCGTAGCGCACGCTGCCGTCGACGTTCAGGCGGCCGATCTCGAAGCCGAGCTGCGCGAAGGGCGCGTTGGTCGTGTAGCGCATGTCGTAGCTGCGGCGGCAGCAATTGCCGAAGAAGGCCGCCGAATAGAGTGTGCCCCCCGCCGTCTGCGACACGCCCGCCGCGTTGCGGATGTCGACCAGCACCGATTGCCCGTTGCCCTGCACGCTCTGGAAGAAGGAGGTCCACAGCCAGTCGGTCTTCACGTCCTGGCGCGAATTGTAGATACCTGCCGCGATCGACAACGCGCCGCCGCCCAGATCCACCGTGCCGTTGACGCGCAGGTCGTTGGTGATGTTGTTCAGGCTCTTCAGGTCGACATCGAACAGCACGACGCTGGCGAGCAGGCCGTTGCCGCCCAGCGTGCCGGGATTGGCGATTCGCTGTCCGGTGAGCGGGCCGCTGGCATAATAGAGCTGCGAACCGGCGCCGGCGAAGCCGTTCGCCGTGGTCTGCGCATCGCCGACCGCGGCCGGGAAGGGCGAGACGAAGTCGCCGGAAATGTCGGAATAGCGGAACCGCTCGGTCACGGTCCAGCGATCGGCGATCTCATACTGCCCCTCGAAGCCGACCGACTTGACCACCGGGTGCATCCCGTCGCCGATGTTGCGGCGGACCGGGTTGTTGTCGCCGTCCAGCGTCAGGACCGAGCGGATATAGCGGCTGTGGAGCGTATCCTCGTTGATCGAGAAACCGGCGATGTTCTGATAGTCCGGGTTGCCGTTGCTGCCGGTCACGCGCACCGGGTTGGGCAGATAGGCGATGCTGCGGTCGTCGAGATACTTGCCATAGAGACGGACATAGCCGCCGTTGAACTCGCGCGTGATGTTGGCCTTGATCTGGCCGCCGCGCATCGCGTCATAGCCGACGTCGCGGGGACCGTCGCCCAGGCGGTAGAAGCCGCTGAGCTCATAGCGCGTCTGCGCGTCGATCTTGCCGCCATAGGCGAAGTCGGCGCGATATTCGCGATAGTCGAGGCCCGACGACAGCTGGAACGAGCCGCCTTCCTGTTCGCCGGTCTTGGAGATGAAGTTGATGATGCCGCCCGGCGAGTTGCTGGCGAAGGTCGAGGCCGAGCCGCCGCGCACCGATTCGATACGGGCGAGCGACAGGTCGTTGCGGATGAAGATGTCGGCATTGCCGAAGATGATGTCGCCGAATTCCAGCACCGGCAGGCCGTCTTCCTGCAATTGCAGGAACTTCGAGCCGCCCGAGGCGACCGGCAGGCCACGCACCGAGATATTGGCATTGCCTTCGCCGCCCGACGCCTCGACCCGGACGCCGGGGAGGTTGCGGAGGATTTCGGCGGTGTTGCGCGGCGGGATCTTGGTGGTGAGATCGGCGTCGAGCGAGCTGACCGACACGGACGTATCGAGCCGGTTGCGCCCCTGCGCGACGCCGGTGACGACAATATCCTGCGAATCGGCGGGATCGGCCGGCTGTGCCGTGGCGGTATCCGCTGCCTGCGCGTCGGCCTGCACGGTCGGTGCCTGTGCGTGGACGGCGCCCGCGATCAGAAACGCGGGGATCGAAGCGAGCAGTCGAAAGCGCAGCGACATGAAAATCTCTCCTGAACAGAGCCTCTGCGGGCCTGGGGTCAGGACTACCATCTCAACAAACGATTGCAACATGCATTCCGCAATCGTTTGCGGTTGCGACATAGCGTGACCTATTCGCCACACCAGAGCAGGTCGGCATCGGGTTGACCCAAGCCGTCATTGCGGGCGTAGCGAGGCGATCCAGGGCGTCACGCGCGTGGCTGTGGCTTGCTTGGCTACGCCCGCAATGACGTTTCCCGGTCAGGGTCATGTCATCAGGCTCTACACTGCGCCTGCGATTCGCGGGGCGCATTCGGATGCGGCGCTGAGAAATAATCTGCGGGCGGGGGCGGGCTGCACCCGGGCACGACCACATGGGGCGATGGTGGTTCGATCGCCGGCAATGACAGGTCGGGGCGCTCCCCTGCATCATCGTCTCAAGCCGAAGCGAGCGAGGTGCAAAGCTGAGCAATTGTGAAACTGCCGATCTCCGCCACTGGGCTGGGAGATGGTGACCCCTACGAGAATCGAACTCGTGTTTTCGCCGTGAGAGGGCGACGTCCTAACCGCTAGACGAAGGGGCCGTGTGCAGTGGAGGCGCGCAATTAGCTCTACGCCTCCACCACGTCAAGCCTCAGGCGGCCGCTTTTTTGCGTTCGGCCATTTCCTCGTTCAGCATCTCGGCAAGCAGGAAGGCCAGTTCCAGGCTCTGCCCGGCGTTGAGGCGCGGGTCGCAATGCGTGTGATAGCGATCGGCCAGCGACTGTTCGGTCACGTCGATCGCGCCGCCGGTGCATTCGGTGACGTTCTGCCCGGTCATCTCCGCATGGATGCCGCCGGCATGGGTGCCCTCCGCGCGGTGGACGGCGAAGAAGCCGCGCACCTCAGCCAGGATGCGCTCGAAGGGCCGGGTCTTGTAGCCGGTCGTGGCCTTCACCGTGTTGCCGTGCATCGGATCGCAGCTCCACACCACCGGATGGCCCTCGCGCGTCACGGCGCGGACCAGGCGGGGCAGGGCGCTCTCGATCTTGTCGTGGCCATAGCGGGTGATCAGCGTCATCCGCCCCGGCACCCGGCCCGGGTTGAGCGTGTCGAGCATCCGCAGCAGCGCGTCCGGCTCCAGGCTGGGGCCGCATTTCACCCCGATCGGGTTGCCGATGCCGCGCAGGAACTCGACATGCGCCGAGCCTTCGAAGCGGGTGCGGTCGCCGATCCACAGGAAATGCGCCGACGTGTCGTACCAGTCGCCGGTCAGCGAATCCTGCCGGGTCAGCGCCTGTTCGAACGGCAGCAGCAGCGCTTCATGGCTGGTGTAGAAGTCGGTCTGGGCGAGCTGCGGCACCGTTTCCGGATCGATGCCACAGGCGGCCATGAACTCCAGCGCCTCGCCGATGCGGTTCGCCGCCTCGGTATATTTCTGCGCCCAGGGGCTGCGGCCCATGAAGTCGTGCGTCCAACGATGCACCTGGTGGAGATTGGCATAGCCACCCTGCGCGAAGGCGCGCAGCAGGTTGAGCGTCGCCGCCGACTGGGCATAGGCGCGGATCAGCCGCTGCGGATCGGGCCGGCGCGATTCCGGCGTGAAGGCGATGTCGTTGATATTGTCGCCGCGATAGCTGGGCAGCTCGACCCCGTCGATCACCTCGGTCGGCGCGGAGCGCGGCTTGGCGAACTGGCCCGCCATGCGGCCGAGCTTGACGACCGGCAGCTTCGACGCCCAGGTCAGCACCACCGCCATCTGCAGGATCACGCGGAAGGTGTCGCGGATGTTGTTGGCGCTATGCTCGGCAAAGCTTTCGGCGCAGTCGCCGCCCTGAAGCAGGAAGCCGCGTCCCGCCGCCACCTCGCCCAGATGCTGGGTCAGCGCGCGCGCCTCGCCGGCAAAGACCAGAGGCGGATAGGTCGCGAGCGTGTCGGTCGCCGCGGTCAGCGCGGCGGGATCGGGATAGTCGGGCATCTGGCGCGCATCGGCGGCGGTCCAGCTGTCGGGGGCCCAATTGGCGGCCATGATCGTCCTCGGATACTGTAATCCGGCGAGCCATGCGCCAAGGGGACGGCCGGTGCAAATCATTTACGGCTGCACCGGCCGTCACAATGATGGTTTGTGAGTGTCACGGCAGGATGAACGTATCGATCGTTACGTTCTCATGTAATATTCGATCGTCAGCGGCCGATCGCGGTATAGGTGAAACCTGCGGCCTCCACATCGGCGCGGCGATAGATATTGCGCAGATCGACCATGACCGGGCGAACCAGCAACTGCTTCAACCGCGGCAGGTCGAGTGCGCGATAGGCATCCCATTCGGTCACGATCACCACCGCGTCGGCGCCGCGCGCGGCCGCATAGGGGTCGGCGACATAGTCGAGATCGGGCATGATCCGGCGCGCGGCGTCCATGCCTTCGGGATCGTGCGCGCGGACGGTGACGCCGGCATCGGCCAGCGCCTGGGCGATGGCGATGGCGGGGGCGTCGCGCATGTCGTCGGTATTGGGCTTGAAGGTCAGGCCGAGCAGCGCGACTGTCTTGCCGCGCACATCACCCGCGCCGTCCTGCTCCAGGGCGTGCAGCACCTTGCGGCCCATCTTGCGCTTGCGGGCGTCGTTGACCTTCACCACCGCGTCGACGATCTGGATCGGGCTGTCGAAATCCTCGGCGGTCTTGAGCAGCGCCAGCGTATCCTTGGGGAAGCAGGAGCCGCCATAGCCGGGACCTGCATGGAGGAACTTGCGCCCGATGCGATTGTCCAGGCCGATGCCGCGCGACACGTCCTGCACGTCCGCGCCCACCGCCTCGCACAGGTCGGCGATCTCGTTGATGAAGGTGATCTTGGTCGCCAGAAAGGCGTTGGCGGCATATTTGATCAGCTCGGACGTGCGCCGGCCGGTGAACAGGATCGGCGATTCGTTGAGGTAGAGAGGGCGATAGATCGCCTGCATCACCGCGCGGGCGCGCGCGTCGTCGGTGCCGATGACGATGCGGTCGGGTCGCTTGAAGTCGCCGATCGCCGCGCCCTCGCGCAGGAATTCGGGATTGGAGACGACCGCCACGTCGATCTCCGCCCGTTCCTCGCGCAGGATGCGCTCGACCTCGTCGCCGGTGCCGACGGGCACGGTCGACTTGGTGACGACGACGGTCGGGCCGGTCACGGCGGCGGCGATCTCGCGCGTCGCGCCATAGACATAGGACAGGTCGGCATGGCCGTCGCCGCGCCGCGACGGAGTGCCGACCGCGATGAACACCGCGTCCGCCCCGGCGACGGCGGCGGCGAGATCGGTGGTGAAGGTCAGCCGCCCGGCCTGGACATTGGCGGCGACGAGCTGGTCGAGGCCGGGTTCGTAGATCGGCATCCGTCCGGCGTTCAGCGCGTCGATCTTCGACTGGTCCTTGTCGACGCAGATCACGTCATGGCCGAAATCGGACAGGCAGGCACCAGACACCAGGCCGACATAGCCGGAGCCGATCATCGTGATACGCATCGTCGCTCAAATTCCTTCTGGGGCCGACAGGCGGGACGGCGGCATCCCTAGGCGCATCGGCCACGACGCGCCACCGTCGCAATCGGTTTCAGGCCAGCGGATCGTGGCCCAGCCGGTCGAGCAGCATGGCATAGTGGTGCTGGTCGAACGTGTCGGCGAACTTGGTGAAGATGCTCTTCTTCAGGAAGGGATAACCGATTTCCACCAGCCCTTCCGGATTTTCGAGATAGTGGAAGGTCATGTCCTGGCGCGACACCGGGCCGAACAGGCTGCCGGCGGAATAATGGCGCGCCGCGACCCGCGCCATCCGCGTTTCCTGCAGATAGGCGACCGGGCTCTGCCCGTCGAAGGCGACGCGGTCCAGGAAGACGCTGCGCATCCGCCGCAGGAAGCGCCGGTCGGCCCCCCGGATGAAGAAGGCGAAGCTGTTGAAATGCGGCTCGACGCCATTATTCGACAGGAAGCCGGTAAATGCCCAGGGCGCGGAGTCGATCAGCGGCACCAGCGGGTGGAAGGGGCCGAGCACGCTGTCGTTCATCACCAGCACGTCGACGGTGCCGAATGCCGCCACCAGCGCCTGCAACCCCAGCGTGTAGCCGGAAAAGTCGTAGCCGCTCAGCCCCTTGACGATCAGGCCGTCGAGACCGAGCGCGGCATAGGCATCGCCCTGCGCGGCATCGCGGGCGGCCAGGACGACCAGCACCGCGAAGCCCTCCGCCTGCAACCGGGCGATGGTGAAGCGGTGGCCGGGATCGATCGGGCCGGGTTCGGGCTGGTAGCAGAACAGCACGGCCCAGCGCCGGCCGGGGCGCGAGTGGAGGAAGATCTGGCGATGATCGGGAAAACGCCGCGCCCGGCGGACGAACGCGACGAGTCGCTTGGCGCGCAAGGCCGGCGCGATCCGATCGGGCGCGAAGGGGATCAGGCGCGCGATCGGTCGGCTGGGCTCGGTCGGCGTGGCGGGCAGGGTGACGATCGTCGTCAAGCCGCCCGCCCGCCCGCCGGCCGAGTCCCGCATCATCCGTTGACGGCGGTCAGGATCGCGCGGCCATAGGCGGTCTTCTTCAACCGCTCGCCGGCCTCGCGCGCCTGGTCGGCGGTGATGAAGCCCTGTTCATAGGCGATTTCCTCCAGGCACGCGACCTGGATGCCCTGGCGATGCTGGATGGTGCGGACGAATTCCGACGCTTCCAGCAGCGAATCGTGGGTGCCGGTGTCGAGCCAGGCATAGCCGCGGCCCATCTGCTCCACATACAGGTCGCCGGCCTCCATGTAGAGGCGGTTGAGATCGGTGATCTCCAGCTCGCCACGCGGGCTGGGCTTCAGGTCGCGGGCCATCTGCACGACGCGATTGTCGTAGAAATACAGGCCGGTGACCGCGTGGTTCGACTTGGGCGCGGTGGGCTTTTCTTCCAGGCTGATCGCCTTTCCGTCCGCCGCCAGCTCGACCACGCCGTAGCGCTCGGGGTCCTCGACGCGGTAGCTGAACACCGTCGCACCCTCGGTCCGCGCCACCGCGCTCGCCAGCAGGGTGGTGAGGTGCGCGCCGAAGAAGATATTGTCGCCCAGCACCAGCGCGACATTGTCGTCGCCGATGAAGTCCGCGCCGATGGTGAAGGCCTGCGCCAGACCCTCGGGCCGGGGCTGCTCGGCATATTGGATCGTCAGCCCCCAATTGCCGCCGTCGCCGAACATCCGCTTGTAATTGTCCAGATATTCGGGGCTGGAGATGATCAATATGTCGCGGATGCCGGCCAGCATCAGCACCGACAGCGGATAATAGATCATCGGCTTGTCATAGACCGGCAGCAGCTGCTTGTTGATCGCCAGCGTCGCCGGATGGAGACGGGTGCCGGAGCCGCCCGCCAGAATGATGCCCTTCACGCCTTCGTCTCCACCTTGGGGGAACCCAGGAGCTGGTCGAGAATGTCGCCCAGCGCCGATTGCCACCCCTGGGGGTGGATGCCGTAATCCTGCTCGATCGCGCGGTGACTGAGCACCGAATTGGCCGGCCGCGCGGCAGGCGTCGGGAAGTCGGCGGTGGTGATCGCCTCCACCTGCGGCGACGGTCCGCCGCGCGTCGCCGCCTGACGGAAGATCTCCTCGGCAAAGCCGTGCCAGCTCGTCGGGCCGGCATTGGAGAAGTGATAGGTGCCGGTGGGGGCGGCCGGATCGTCGACCAGCCGCATCGTCATCGCGGCGAGCGCGGCGGCGAGGTCGGCGGCGGAGGTCGGACTGCCCTGCTGGTCGGCGACGACGCGCAGCACCGGCCGCTCCGCGCCGACGCGCAGCATAGTCTTGACGAAGTTGTTGCCGTGCGCGCTCACCACCCAGGCGGTGCGGACGATCGCATGGCGCCGGCAGCCGGTGCGGACCGCGAGTTCGCCGCCCAGCTTCGACGCGCCATAGACGCCGAGCGGGGCGACCGGATCATCGACCTCCCACGCGCCCTGCTTGTCGCCGGCGAAGACGTAATCGGTCGAGACATGGACGATCGGGATGCCCGCCGCCGTGCAGGCCGCCGCCAGCGCCGCCGGTGCCAGCGCATTGACCTGCCAGGCGGTGACGCTGTCGCTCTCCGCCTTGTCGACCGCCGTATAGGCACCGGCGCTGATCACCGCCGACCAGGGACGCTCCGCCACCTTGGCGGCGATCGCCGCCGTGTCGGTCAGGTCAAGATCGGCGCGGGTCAGCGCCACCGCCTCCCAGCCCTCGGGCCAGGCGAAGCGCGCCAGTTCGGTGCCGAGCTGGCCCGACCCGCCGGTGATCAGGACCGAATGGGCGACCGACGTCACGCCGCCAGGCCGCGACGCTGATCGGCCTGACGCTCGGCGACGATGCCGCGCCACCAGGACTCATTGTCCAGATACCAGCGCACCGTCTTCTCGATGCCGGTCTCGAACGTCTCCTGCGGCTCCCAGCCCAGCTCGTCCTTGATGCGCGTCGCGTCGATCGCATAGCGCGCATCATGGCCCGGCCGGTCGGCGACGAAGCCGATCTGGCTGGTATAGGACTGGCCATCGGCGCGGGGGCGCAGCCGGTCGAGGATCGTGCAGACCGTCTCGACGACCTCCAGGTTCTTCTTCTCGTTATTGCCGCCGACATTATAGGTGCGGCCGACCGCGCCCCGCTCGAACACCGCCTGGAGCGCGCGGACGTGATCCTCGACATACAGCCAGTCGCGGACGTTCGCACCCTTGCCGTAGACGGGCAGGGTCTCGCCCGCGAGCGCCTTCACGATCATCAGCGGAATCAGCTTCTCGGGGAAGTGATAGGGGCCGTAATTGTTCGAGCAGTTGGTGATCAGGACGGGCAGGCCATAGGTATGGCCCCAGGCGCTGACCAGATGGTCCGACCCCGCCTTCGACGCCGAATAGGGCGAGCGCGGGTCATAGGGCGTCTCTTCGGTGAACAGCCCTTCGTCGCCCAGCGAGCCATAGACCTCGTCGGTCGAGATATGATGGAAGCGGAAGGCGGCCTTGGCCTGCTCGTCCAGCCCCAGCCAATAGGCGCGCGCCTCGGACAGCATCACGAAGGTGCCGACCATGTTGGTCTGGATGAAGGCGCCCGGACCGTCGATCGAGCGGTCGACATGGCTTTCGGCGGCCAGGTGCGTGATCACGTCGGGCTGGAATCCGGCGATCGCGGCGCGGACGGCGGCGGCGTCGCAGATGTCGCCCTGCACGAAGCGATAGCGCGGCGAATCGGATACCGAATCGACCGTAGTCAGCGTGCCGGCATAGGTCAGCTTGTCGAAGTTCAGCACCTCATGCTCGCTATTGGCGATGAGGTTTCGGACCAGGGCCGAGCCGATGAAGCCGGCCCCGCCGGTGACGAAGATGCGCATGGGTGGTTGATCCTCAGGCGAGCGGCAGCAGGGGGCGGCCGTCATAGGCGAAGGGACTGTCGAATTCGGCGAGCGAGGGCAGCTTCACGTCCTTGGGCGACAGTTCGGGCTGGGTGCCGGCGGGCATCGGCCAGTCGATGCCGACGCTGTCCCAGCGCACGCCGCCGTCGCATTCGGGCGCGTAGAGGTCGGACACCTTGTAGCTGACCTCGCAATCGGCCTCCAGAGTCAGGAAGCCGTGGGCGAAGCCGATCGGCACGAACAGCTGATGGCCGTTCTCCGCCGACAGCGTCGCGCCGACCCATTGGCCATAGGTGGGCGAGTTGCGCCGCACGTCGACCGCCACGTCGAAGATGCTGCCGCGGATGCAGCGGACCAGCTTGTCCTGGCCGTGCGGCGGCGTCTGGAAATGCAGGCCGCGCAACGTGAAGGCGGGGGCTGACAGCGAATGATTGTCCTGGACGAACCGACAGGTGATGCCGCGCGCGTCGAACGCCTTTTCGCTATAGACTTCGGTGAACCATCCACGGGCGTCACCGTGACGACGGGGTTCGATCAGTTGCACGGGATTTTCGCTCATGCTCCGCTGGATAGAGGCTTGCTGTCGTTACGGCAACGTATTGCGGCATCGCGGCAATGGATTGCCCCGGTTCGGCACGATAGAGGCTTGATCATGGAAAGATCGTCTGTCGCCTTCTCGCTCCTGATCGCTGCCGGTCTGCTGCTGTCACCGGTCCCCGCCGCCGCGCAGATGTCGGAGGGAAGTCTGGAGGCGTTGCGGAGCGTCGACCTGCGATTGGCGACGATCGCCTATCGTTTGACCACCGCCAATGCACCGCTCTGCCGGGACCTCCAGCCGACACCGGGCTGGGCGCTGCACGCCGTGGATCAATATGACGACGCGACCCGCCCGGCGGCGCGCAAGGTGTTCGGTTTCGCCGCGCCGGTCGCGGTCGAGGCGGTGGTCGCGCAGGGGCCGGCGGCGCGTATCGGCATCGCGCCGGACGATGCGCTGGTCGCGATCGCCGGTGCGCCGCTATCCGGGCCGGGCAAGGGCCAGGGCAGCGCGACCCGCGATGCGGCGCTCGCCCGGATCGTGGCGCAGCCTGCGGACCAGGCCCTGTCCGTCACCATCCGCCACCAGGGCGCGGACCGGACGGTGACCATCCCGGCCAGCCCCGGCTGCCGCTCGGCATTCGAGGTCCTGCTCGGCCCGGGCATGGCCGCCACCTCGGACGGGCGGACGGTGCAGGTCGCCGTGCGCTTCTTCGAACGCTATGACGACGAGCAGGTGGCGGTGATCGTCGCGCACGAACTGGCCCATAGCATCCTGCGCCATCGCGTCCGGCTGGAGGCGGCGGGCGTCAAATGGGGCCTGTTCTCGGAGCTGGGACGCAATGGCCGGCTGTTCCGGCAGACCGAGGAGGAGGCCGACCGGCTGGGCGCGGTGCTGATGCGCAATGCCGGCTATGATCCCGAGGCGGCGCCGCGCTTCTGGCGCGAGCATGGCGGCGACGTGGACGGTGGCCTGTTCCGCAGCCGGACGCACCCGTCGTCCAGCGCGCGCGCCACGCTGATCCAGGCCGAGCTGGATGCCATCCCCAAGGATGCGGGCCCGATCTATCGGCCGCCCCTGCTCGACAGTCGCGACACGCCGCTGAACTGATGCGGGATCAGTGGCGGCCGCTATTGTAATCCTTGATCCCGCGCAGCCGCCGCTTGCGCGCGGCACGCTTGCGCGCGGTAATGATCCAGGTTACGCCGCCGATCAGGACAATCGTCGCGAGCAGGGCATAAGCAATGAGTTCGCGAGATTCCAACGGTCCGTCCACCATATTTTGATCCCGCGCCAATTACAGGCGCGCGCCGCGACATTCAATGAACGCGGGTTAGTTCTAAGGCCTGGTTTTCAGATCGAGCGCCAGTCCCAACCCATCGGATCGCCGTCCATCACCTCGACCCCGGCCGCGACCAGCGCGTCGCGGATCGCGTCCGACCGCTCGAAGTCCTTGGCCGCCCGTGCCTCTTTCCGATCGGCGAGCTGTGCGGCGATGGCGTCCGCCTCGATCGTCGCGGTCGCCGGGCGCACGCGCAGGTCGGCGCGGGTGAGGTGCGCCAGGTCCAGCCCCAGCACCGCATCGAACGCCGTCAGCGCCGCGATCCGGTCCTGCGGGGCGAGCCGCTTGTCGCCGAGCATCGCGTCGAGCACCGGCAGGGCCCGCGCGGTGTTGAGGTCGTCGGACACCGCCGCGTCGAGCTGTGCGACATAGCTGTCGGCATCGCCCTTGGACGGCGTGGCGGGGCGGGGCGCGCAGCCCCTCGACCGCCTGGACCCAGCGTTTCAGCCGCGTCTGCGCCGCCGCCAGCCCGTCCCAGGAAAACTCCATCTCCGACCGGTAATGCGCCTGCAGGCACATCAGGCGATAGGAAAGCGGGTGATAGCCGCGATCGACCAGCGTCTGGAGCCGGGTGAAGTCGCCCGACGACTTGGACATCTTGGCGTCCCGCTCGACCAGCCAGTTATTGTGCAGCCAATAGGCCGCGCCGGGATCGGCGGTGCAGCCATGCGCCTGGTTCTGCGCGATCTCGTTGGGATGGTGGATCTCGCGATGGTCGATGCCGCCGGTATGGATGTCGAAGCGCGCGCCCAGATAGCGCTTGCTCATCACCGAACATTCCAGGTGCCAGCCCGGTGCGCCGCGTCCCCAGGGCGAGTCCCATTCCATCTGCCGGTTCTCGCCCGGCGCCGAGGTGCGCCAGATCGCGAAGTCGGCGGCGTTGCGCTTGCCCGCCACCTCGCCGATCCGGCTCTCGCCCGGCTGCTGCTCGACCGCATGGCCGGCGATGCGGCCGTAATCCGGCACGGTCGTCACGTCGAAATACAGGCCGTCGGGCAGGCGGTAGCAATGCTTGGCCTCAATCGCCCGGCCCCATTCGATCATCTCCGCGACATGATCGGTGGCGAGCGGGAAATGCGTCGGCGGCCGGATATGAAGGGCGTCGAGATTCTGCTTGAAGACGTCCGTATAATAGGCCGCGATCGCCCAGATATCGCGCCCGGCGCGCTTCGCCGCCGCTTCCATCTTGTCGTCGCCGGCATCGGCGTCGGAGGTCAGGTGGCCGACATCGGTGATGTTGATGACATGGGTCAGCGGCCAGCCCTTCCATGTCAGCACCCGCGACAGCGTGTCGGTGAAGACATAGGCGCGCAGGTTTCCGATATGGGCGTAATTGTAGACGGTCGGCCCGCAGGAATAGACGCGCACGTTCGAGGGATCGATCGGCACGAAGGTCTCGGCCGAGCGCGAAAGGCTGTTGAAGAGCGTGAGCGGCGTCATAGGCCGTGCGCCTTAGCGTCGCCGGCCGCGAATCGCCAAGGGGGCGTTCGGCATCCGCCGGCGGCTTGACCTCGATCGCGTAGAAAAAGCGTTGCTAAGCAATACCTTGAGTGGGTGGCCATGTGTTCGCGGACCGAAGATTGATTCGCCAGCCACCGGGATATCGTCGCCATGACCACGCATCAGGATAGGTTTCGGCATCTGTTCGTCACCGGGCTGATGAACCTCCACGCCGTGGAGAAGCAGGCGCTGTCGATCATCACGCCGCAGGCTGCGCGGCTGGAACATTATCCCGAGGTCGCCGACCGGCTGCGCCTCCATATCGACGAGACCCATGCGCAGATCGCGCGACTCGACGAACTGCTCGCCGGCTTCGATACCAGCGGCTCGTTCCTGAAGGATGCGGCGCTCAGCCTGTCGGGCGGCATGGCGGCGGCGATGCACAGCGTCGCGGACGACGAGATCCTCAAGAACAGCTTCGCCAATTACGCCTTCGAGCATTTCGAGATCGCGGCCTATCGCGCGTCGCTGGTGCTGGCGGCGGATGGCGGCTTCACCCAGGCGACCGGGCTGCTCCGGCAGTCGCTGCGCGAAGAGGAGAGCATGGCGCAGTGGATCGGCGAATCGCTGCCGATGGTGACGCGCCGCTATGCTTCGCTCTATGCGGAACAGGGTGCGGACCATGCGAAGGTGTGATATCGGAGGGTATCGGGCCGTCACCAGGACCCGGCCGGATACCCCTTCCGGGCTTGCTAAACGGGACTCATATTGGTAGGCGGGCCTATTCCACGGCGCGAACTGAGTTCGTGCCGCGTTCGCTATTGACCGGAGTTCATAGGTTCCCATGCAGATCATCGTTCGCGACAACAATGTCGACCAGGCCCTTCGCGCGCTCAAGAAGAAGCTGCAGCGCGAGGGCGTGTATCGCGAGATGAAGCTGCGTCGTCACTATGAGAAGCCGTCGGAAAAGCGTGCACGCGAGCGTGCGGCAGCGGTGCGTCGCGCGCGCAAGCTGGAGCGCAAGCGCGCGGAGCGTGACGGCGCGCGGTAATCGGTTGCCGGCCGAGCGGGCCTTTCCGCTCGGTCGTTTTCGGATACGCCTATGATTCGGCGGGGTCCGGCGCCTGCGGGCGGACGGACCCCGCGACCGGGAAGTTGCTGATATGTCCAGTGTTACCGCCGTTCCGTTGCAGCCGGTCAAGCGCAGCTACATCGTGTATCTGTGCATCGGGATCGCGCTCGCGTTGATCGCGGCGGTGGCGCTGGCGGTGCAGGGCGACGATTTCCTCACCCGCAATGCCCGTGCGCGCGGCGTGGTGACGACGGCGTCCGGTCTCCAGTATAAGGTGCTGACCCCCGGCAAGCCCGGCGCGGCCAAGCCGACCGACGCCGATGTCGCGCTCATCAACTATGAGGGCAAGCTGCTCGACGGCACGACCTTCGACAAGTCGCAGCAGCCGACGCCGATGGCCCGTCGCCGCGGTGGTGCCCGGCTTCTCCGAGGCGCTGAAGCTGATGCCCAAGGGGGCGAAGTACCGCGTCTGGATCAAGCCGTCGCTGGGCTATGGGGAGCGCCAGACCGGGCCGATCCCGCCCAACTCGACCTTGGTGTTCGACATCGACCTGCTCGACTTCCTGCCCGAGGCGCAGGTCCGCCAGATGCAGATGATGCAGCAGATGCAGCAGCAGGGCGGGATGCCCGGCGGCGCGATGCCGGGAGCACCCGGCGGTCGCTGATCCGGGGCGAACCGTGACGGTGATGATGAGACGGGCGGCCTGCGGGTCGCCCGTTCTCGTTTGGGGTGTCAGTAGGTCGTACTGACCGCTCTGGAGCCGAACTGGGTACGGTGGACCGCGCAGGCCGTTCACGGCGTATGACGGTAGAGGTGGAGGGAAGCGATTCGGCCGCCCGCCCCTTAGCGCGTGTCGAGCACCCAGCGTTCACCGTCTTCCAGCCCGATCGCGGTCAGCACGCCCGACTGATAGGCGCCGGTGTCGATGCCGATCCGGTGCGCGCGCATCTCCGGCGCCTCGGTGACAGTGTGGCCGTGGACGATCATCTTCTCCAGCGGCCTGGAATGGTCCAGGAACGGGTCGCGTATCCAGCGCAGGTCGGCGGGCCGCTGTTCCTCCAGCGCCACCTCCGGTCGGACGCCGGCATGGACGAACAGATAGTCGCCGATCGCGATCATATCCTCGAAACCATCGACAAAGTCGCGATGCGCGGCCGGGACCAGTCGCTGCATGGCCGCGAGCAGCTCGGCATAGTCGAGGCGGTTATACTCCTCCTCGCTCATGCCATAGCTCTCGATCGTCTCACGTCCGCCGATCCGGCAGAACAGGCGCAAGGCCTTGTCGTCGCCGTCCAGCGCCTTGAGGAAAATCTCCTCGTGATTGCCCTTGAGGATGCGGAGCCGCATGTCCGGCTGGTCGAACTGGCGCAGTCGCTCCAGCACGGCCGCCGACTCGGGGCCGCGATCGACCAGGTCGCCCAGGAAGATCAGCGTGGTGTTGGCCGGCGCGCGGGTCGCCCGGTCGGCGGCGATCGCCGCCAGGAGCGTGTCGACCAGCGACAGGCAGCCATGGACGTCGCCGATGGCATAGACCCGCTCGCCCGGCGGCAGGGCGAAGGACGGGGTGGTGGATCGACGCGCGTTGAGGAACTTGCGGAACATGCTCGGCTTGCCGTGGAAAGGCGGGGCTATAGGCGCTTGTACGTCAAGCGGCAATCACGCCGCCACGTCTGCGGCGATTCGCGCCGCCGCCCGGCCGTCGCCGTACGGACTGTGCGCGCGGGCCATCGCGGCATAGGCGGCCGGATCGTCGAGAAGGCGCGCGACCTCCGTCACGATCCGGTCGGGGTCGGTGCCGACCAGCCGGGCGGTACCGGCCGCTACGCCTTCCGGGCGTTCGGTGGTGTCGCGCAGGACCAGCACCGGCTTGCCGAGCGCGGGGGCTTCCTCCTGCACACCGCCCGAATCGGTCAGCACGAGGGTGCAGGCCTGCATCGCCCGGACGAAACAGGGATAATCCAGCGCCGGTACGGTGACGATCGCCGGATGTCCTGCGAGGATCGGGCCGATCGTATCGCGGATGGCGGGATTCGCATGGAGCGGCAGCAGCACGCTCACATCGCCGCGCGCGACGATCCGCAGCAACGCCAGCGCGACGCGGACCAGGCCACCGTCCCAATTTTCCCGCCGGTGCATGGTCACCAGGATCATCTGCCGGCCCGCCATCCGCGTCAGCACCGGGTCCAGGTCACCGACCAGGCCGGGCTCCGTCGCCAGCCGCTCCGCCATCCAATGCAGCGCATCGATGACGGTATTCCCGGTGACGCGGATGGTGACGGGATCGACGCCGTTGCGCACCAGCGCTTCCGCGGCGGACTGGGTCGGGGCCCAATGCCGGTCGGCCAATTGCGCGATGATGCGGCGATGGCCTTCCTCGGGCCAGGGCTGGTGAAGGTCGCCCGATCGCAGCCCGGCCTCGACATGGCCGATGGGGATGCGACGGTGATGCGCGGCGAGCGCGGTTGCCATCGCGGTGCTGGTGTCACCCTGCACGATCACCCGGTCGGGTGCGAGCTCGTCCAATACGTGGCCGACCGATTCGATCAGCCGCGTCGTCAGCCGGTCGAGCGACTGGCCGGGCGCGCCGACCGACAGGCGGATGTCCGGCACCAGCCCGACGAGGGAAAGGATATGGTCCAGCATCGCGCCATGCTGTCCCGTCACGCAGCATCGCGACGCGACGCCCGGCACGTTCGCCAGAGCGTGAGCGACCGGGAACAGCTTGATCGCCTCGGGCCGGGTGCCCAGCACCAGCAATGGCCTCCGCAGGGCCATCACATCCATTCCGGAGTATTTGATAACATGGATCAACAATATGGCTTGTTTGCAGCGGAAGCGAGGGGCGGATAGAGGCGGCGGTATAATCCTGGCTCATGGCGGGACGCATCGGTTCGACCGGCCTTATCCTGCCCATCCCGTTCTGGAGACGTGAAGTGACGATCAAGCGCGTACGAAAGGCGGTTTTCCCGGTCGCCGGCCTGGGCACCCGCTTCCTGCCCGCCACCAAGGCGATGCCCAAGGAGATGCTGACCGTCGTCGACAAGCCGCTGATCCAATATGCGGTCGAGGAAGCGCTGGAGGCGGGGATCGAGCAGATCATCTTCGTGACCGGCCGTGGCAAGGGCGCGCTGGAGGATCATTTCGACGTTTCCTACGAACTGGAAGCGACGATGAAGGCCCGCGGCAAGTCGATGGCGCTAATCGAGGGCATTCGGCAGCGGCCGGGCAGCCCCGTCTATGTCCGCCAGCAGGAGCCGCTGGGCCTGGGCCATGCGGTGTGGTGCGCGCGCGAGATCGTCGGCGACGAACCCTTCGCGGTGCTGCTGCCCGACGAACTGATGGTCGGCGGCTTCCTGAAGCAGATGGTCGGCGCTTATGAGCAGGTCGGCGGCAATGTCATCGGCGCGCTGGAGGTGCCCGACAGCGAGACCGACAAATACGGCATCATCTCGCCCGGCAAGACCGACGGCCGGCTGACCAAGGTCGTCGCCCTGGTCGAGAAGCCCAAGGGCAAGGCCCCGTCCAACCTGATGATCCCGGGCCGCTACATCCTCCAGCCCGAGGTGATGCAGATCCTCGACGCGCAGGAGCCGGGCGCGGGGGGCGAGATCCAGCTGACCGACGCCATGGCCAAGCTGATCGGCCGCCAGCCCTTCCACGGCTTCACCTTCGACGGCACCCGCTATGACTGCGGCGACAAGACGGGCTATGCGCAGGCCAATCTAGCGCTGGCGCTGGCGCGGCCGGAGATCGGCCCGGCGCTGCGCGATTTCGCCCGCACGCTGCTGGGATGAGTCGCGTCCTGGTCACCGGCGCGGCCGGCTTCATCGGCTATCACGTCGCCGATCGGCTGGCGGCGCGCGGCGACCGGGTGATCGGGATCGATGATTTCAACGCCTATTACGACCCGCGCCTGAAACGGGCGCGGGTCGCCGACCTCGCCGCCCGGCATGGCGATCGGGTCACGATGCTGCCGGTCGACTTCGCCGACGACCGGGCGCTGGACGCGGCGCTGGCCGGGCAGGCGTTCGACCGGATCGTGCATCTCGGCGCGCAGCCGGGCGTACGCTATTCGATCGACCATCCCATGGCCTATGCCCGCGCCAATCTGGTCGGGCATCTGGCCATGCTGGAACTGGGGCGGCAGCGCGGCGTCCGGCATCTGGTCTATGCCTCCTCCTCCTCGGTTTATGGCGGCAATACCAGCCTGCCCTTCCGGGTCGGCGACGCGGTCGACCATCCCGTCTCGCTCTATGCCGCGACCAAGAAGGCGGACGAGCTGATGACGGAGAGCTATGCGCATCTCTACCGGCTGCCGGCGACGGGATTGCGCTTCTTCACCGTCTATGGCCCTTGGGGACGGCCGGACATGGCGGTGTGGCTGTTCACCCAGGCGATCCTGGCCGGCCGACCGATCCGGGTCTTCAACGACGGACGGATGCAGCGCGACTTCACCTATATCGACGATATCGTCGCCGGTGTGGTGGCGGCGCTTGACCGTCCGCCCGCCGATGATGGCGTGGCCAAGCCGGGCGGTTCGATCGCGCCCCACGCGCTCTACAATCTGGGTAACCACCGGGCGGAGCCGCTCAGCCGGCTGATCGACCTGGTCGAGGCGGCGTGCGGCGTGCCCGCTATCCGCGACCTCCAGCCGATGCAGCCGGGGGATGTTCCCGCCACCTATGCCGACATCACGGATGCCGCCCGCGACCTGGATTTCGCGCCGGCGACGGGTATCGATGTCGGCGTACCGAAGTTCGTGCGCTGGTACCGGGATTATGCCGGCGTCTGAACACCGCCACAGGTCGTACAACCGGGATCCTTGGGCAGGCGGACCGAGCGAAAGCGCAGGCTGAGCAGGTCGGCGAGCAGGATGCTGCCCGCCGGATCGTCACCGAAGGGCACGATGGCGCGAATCACCTCCAGCGCGGCCAGGCTGCCGATCACGCCGGTCACCGGTCCCAGGATGCCGGCATCGGCGCAGGAGCGACCCGGCCGTTCCGGTGAGTCGCCGACGAAGCAACGATAGCAGGGGCGCTCCGCTTCCCAGCCGCGATAGGTGGCGAGTTGCCCCTCGAACTGGTCGACCGCGGCGGAGACCAGCGGGATGCGCGCCGCGTGGCAGGCATCCGCGACCAGCAGCCGGGTGGCGAAATTGTCGCAGCCGTCCAGCACCACGTCCGCCCCGGCGATCGCCGCCGCGACGTTGGTCATATCGAGGCGCAGGCGACGCGGCAGCACGTCGACATGCGGATTGATCGCGCGCGCGCGCGCCGCGCCGACCGCCGCCTTGGCATAGCCGCGATCGTCGGTGGCGAAGATGGTCTGGCGCTGGAGATTGGACAGGTCGACGATGTCGTCGTCGATCGCGACGATCCGACCGATGCCCGCCGCAGCGAGATATTGCAGGGCAGGGGAGCCGATGCCACCCACTCCGACCAGCGCCACAGTGGCATGACGGAGTGTCATTTGTCCGCTGCCGCCGATCGCATGCAGCACGATGTGGCGGGCGTAGCGTTGCAGTTCCATGTCGGACAACATGGTCCGGCTATACGCCTCTCAGGCCGGGTCGCAAATGCCGGCGGATGCCTGTCGCACGATGGACGACAGGCAAAAAAATAGCGGCCCGAAGACCGCTATTTTCCGAAACTGTAGCCTAGGCTCAGTTGCTGTCCGAGTTGTCGTCGCTGTCGGCAACGATCACGATGCCCGCGACAACAGCCGCCGCTGCCAGAACGGCAACGATCACGCCGCCACCGGCCAGCTCGTTCTTCTTGCCCGAAACCGAAGCGGCGCGAGCCGACTTGGCCACCGACAGGCTCGCTGCCGGGTTCGCCGGAGCGGCAACGGCCGGAGCAACCGCCATCGTGGCGGCCGCGGCGGCCATGAGATACTTCCCAAGACGCATGTTGAACTCCCTTTGTGTTCGTCAGACGCCCTGCCACATTATGTGTGGAAGAACAACCGACAAGCTTCCTCGACCACGAGAACTTCCGCGACCGATGCGGCATTGCAACAGGGTCACAGTCCGCCATTGCCCTCTAGACCAGCAAGCCTGTCGAGTGGAAGATGGGATTTGCGGGTAAATGTCGGCTCGCCTTTGTTCCGAGGCGATCCGCCCCGCGTCACCAGCGATAAATGGGGGTCAGCGTGTACCAACCGGGTGACGGAGGTGTCGGTGCGCCGGCCGAACGACGCGTGGCCGACAGCAGCAGGCCCACCGTATATTGTTCGACAGATGGGCAGTCGATCGCCTGGGGAGTGATCTGGCGGACCGTGCCCCCTGGCCCCACCAGGATGGCGACCGGCACGGCCAACATCCGGGTAGTGGCCGGCGTACGCGTGCAATGTCCATCGCGGACCTGTGCCCGGACATAGGAAACTGCCTCGACCGGCATGGTGATCTCCGCCGGGAAAGTGGGGAGCGTGGCCCAGTCCTGCGGTAGTGCGGCCGGCGATCCCGTCGCCAGCGCCTGCGCCAGGAGCAGGGCGGTCAGCATCGCAACCCGGTCGAGCCGAAGCCGCCATCGCCGCGCGCCGTCTCGTCCAGCGTGTCGCTTTCGACCAGCGTCGCGCGTTGGACGATGGCGGGCACCAGTTGCGCGATCCGGTCGCCGATCGCGATCGGGAAAGGCGTGTCGCCCAGATTGGCGAGGATCACCCTCACCTCGCCGCGATAATCCGAATCAATCGTCCCCGGCGTGTTGAGGCAGGTGATGCCATGTTTGAGCGCCAGGCCTGAGCGCGGGCGGACCTGCACCTCATAGCCCTCGGGAATGGCGAGCGCGAAGCCGGTGGCGACGGCGTGGCGAGCGCCCGGCGCGAGCAGCAGCGATTCGGCCGCGACCACGTCCATGCCCGCCGCCCCGGCGGTGGCATAGGCGGGCAGCGGCAAGCCGGCGCCATGGGGCAGGCGGCGGATGGCGATCGGCAAGGGGGCGGAGGGGACGGCAGGGGCGGTCATGATCCCTCCCTTAGCCGCTCGGCGATACGGAATGCGAGTCGACGGGCGACCTCCGCCTTGCCGGCGCGGGGCCAATCCTCGACCCCGGCGGGGGTCACGAGATGCACCGCATTCGAATCGCCGCCCATCACGTCGCCGGACACGTCATTGGCGACGATCCAGTCGCAGCCCTTGCGCGCCAGTTTGGCGCGGGCGTGGTCGACGACCGATTCGGTCTCCGCGGCGAAGCCGACGACCAGCGCCGGGCGGTTCGGGGCGCGGGAGAGCGTGGCCAGGATGTCGGGATTCTCCCGCAGTTCCAGCGCGGGGGGTGTCGCGCCCTTCTTCACCTTCTGCACGGCCGGCGCGACATGCCAGTCGGCGACCGCCGCGACCATCACCGCCGCATCGGCCGGCAGCGCCGCCGCGACCGAATCGGCCATCTGGCGCGCGGTCTCGACATCGTGCCGGTCGACGCCGGGCGGCGTCGGCAGCGTCACCGGCCCGGCGACCAATGTCACCCGCGCGCCCAGTTCGGCCAGCGCACCGGCGATGGCGAAGCCCTGTTTGCCCGAGGATCGGTTGGCGAGGTAGCGGACCGGATCGATCGGCTCATGCGTGGGACCGGCGGTGACCAAGACATGGCGACCGGCAAGCGGCCGGTCCCCGGACGGGGGCGGACGCAGGGCCGCCTCGATCGCCGTCAGGATCGCCACCGGCTCGGGCAGGCGGCCGGGGCCATATTCGCCGCACGCCATGTCGCCCGAATCGGGTTCCAGCACGGTCACGCCATCGTCGCGCAACCGGGCGACGTTGCGCTGCGTGGCGGGGTGCAGCCACATCCGCACGTTCATCGCGGGCACCGCCAGCACCGGGGCGTCGGTGGCGAGCAACAGGGTCGTCGCCAGATCGTTCGCCTGCCCCGCGGCCATGCGCGCCATCAGGTCGGCGGTGGCGGGCGCGACGACGATCAGGTCGGCCTCGCGGCTGAGCTGGATATGGCCCATCTCCGCCTCGTCCTTCAGGTCCCACAGGCTGGTATAGACCTGGTCGCCCGACAGGGCGGCGAGAGTCATCGGCGTGACGAAATGGCTGCCCCCCTCGGTCAGCACGCAGCGGACGGCATGGCCGGCGCGACGCAGCAGGCGGATCAGCTCGCACGCCTTATAGGCGGCGATGCCACCGCCGACGATCAGCAGGACGCGTGTCATCGAACCACCCTTTTCACCGTGATGCGCCGTCCGTCCAGTGCCGCCAGCACCAGGTCGCGCAGACCGTCGACCGCGAAGATCAGGCCGGCGAGCGCCAGCGGCGCGGCGATCGCCGCCGCCTCGACCTGCCCGATCCGCGCGGTCAGGGCCAGCATGGCCGCATAGAGGATCAGGATCGCCGCCACACGCTCGGCCAGCGGATCGACCAGCGCCGTCCAGCCGATCATGGCGAGCAGCATCAGCAGCGCCGCCGGTCCGCCCGGCAGGCCGGTCGCCGCCGTCGCCTGCGCCAAGGCCCGGACCGCATAGGCCGGGCCGAGATGGCTCCAGCCGCCCGTGGCCGCCAGGTCCGAGTCGCGCAGCAATCGCGCCACCGCCTGCGCGTGGACGCCGAGCACCACCATGAACAGCCCCAGCGCCAACGCCCAGCCGATCGCCTCGCGCCGGTCGCCGTCGCGCCACGCCAGCACCGCCATCAGCAGCAAGGCGGGCGCGGCCGTCTCGCAGAGCAAGGCGGCGGCGAGGGCCAGGGCGCTGGCCTCGACCCAGCGGCCGGGTCGACGGACCAGCAGGGCCAGGGCCAGGAGCAGGCCCGCCCACATCTCCGGCAGCAGCGCCAGCGCCATCGGGCCGGCGGGGGCCAGGCCGGCGATCAGCATCGCGACCAGCAGCAGCGCCGCGACCCGGCGCCGACCCAGCCAGGGGTGCAGCCGTACCCAGGCGGCCACACCCACCGCTCCGGGCCAACAGCGCCAGCATCGCCGCGAACAGGGGCGATGGTACGGCGGCGGCGACGATCGGCAGCGTCGGCAGCGCGAAACGGGTGAAGGGGCGGAGCGGCAGGCCGGCGTCGCGCCGCGCATCGGCGGCGACCGGATAATAGGCCCCGCCATGGCGGATATTCTCGACGATGGTGGAGGCCAGCGCGACGTCGCCGCCATCGCCGGGCTGGGGCGGTTCCATCCCCGGCCGGCCGAGCAGCAACAGCGCCGCCAGGGCGAGCAGCGCCAGCAGGATCTGCGCATGTCGCTGCGCCAGACCCGCATAACGGGTCGGTCCCGACAGGAGCAGCGGAGGAGCCGCGCGCCGCATCGCCGTCCTAGTGCAGCACCGCCAGCGTCGCGGCGACCCCGGCCGCCGCCGCCAGTGCGGCGGTGATGGCATAGCGCCAGCCACCGCCGATCCGCACCACCTCGATCTCGCGCAGGGGCGGCGCGGGGGGCTCGCCGCCGGGCGCGGGGAATCGCGCCTCGATCCGCCGTACCAGCTCGGGCACGCCGGCCAGCGTGCGCAGGTCGAGGATCAGCCGGTCGGCGATCGCCGCCTCCGGCCCCAATTCGGTGCGGATCCATTCGCGCACGAAGGGCGCGGCCGATTCCCACAGGTTGATGTCGGGGTCGAGGCTGGTCGCCACGCCCTCCACCATCACCATCGTCTTCTGAAGCAGCAGCAGGTGCGGCTGGGTCACCATGTCGAAATCGCGGGTGATCGAGAACAGGCCGTCGAGCATCATGCCGATCGACATGTCCTTGACCGGCAGGCCGCGCATCGGCTCGCCCACCGCGCGCAGCGCCGTGGCGAATTCTGCGACATTGTGATGCGCCGGGACATAGCCCGCCTCGAAATGGATTTCCGCGACGCGCTTATAATTGCCGGTGATCAGCCCGTAGAGGATCTCCGCCAGCCAGACGCGCGCGCGCCGGTCGATCCGGCCCATGATGCCGAAATCGATCGCGGCGATCTTGTTGCCGGGCAGGGCGAACAGATTGCCCTGGTGCATGTCGGCATGGAAGAATCCTTCCGCGATCGCCTGGCGCAGGAAGGCGCGGACCAGCGTCTCGGCCAGCCGGGGCAGGTCGTAGCCGGCGGCGACCAGCGCCGCCCGGTCGGACAGCTTGATGCCGTCGATCCATTCGACCGTCAGCACCTTGGCGGTGGAGCGCTGCCAGTCGATGGCGGGGACGACGAAGTCCGGCTCCGCCGTCATCGCCTCGGCCAGTTCGGAGGCGGAGGCCGCCTCGCGCCGGAAATTGAGCTCGCGCAACGTCCAGCGGCGGAAATTCTCGATCGTCAGGCGCGGCCGCAGCCGGCGCGCCTCGACGCTCAGACTTTCGATCTGCGCCGCCGCCCATTGATAGGTGTCGATGGCGCGGGCGAAATCCTCCTCGACGCCGGGGCGCAGCACCTTGACCGCGACCTGCCGCCCGTCGGTGGTGACGGCGCGGTGGACCTGCGCGATCGAGGCGGCGCCGACCGGCGTCTGCTCGATCCGCGCGAACAGCGTGGCCGGGTCGCGGCCCAGGCCGGTCCGGATCGCGGCGTGGATCGTCTCATAGGGGACGGCGGGGAGCTGGTCCTGCAGCCGCAACAGGTCGTGCGCCGCATCCTCCCCGACCAGGTCGGGGCGGGTGGCGAGCGTCTGGCCCAATTTGATCGCGGCCGGGCCGATATCCTGGAACGCATCGGCATAGCGCGGCCGGGCGGGCAGGCGCGCGCCGAACCGCGCGATCCGCGCCAGCCGGCGGACGGGGGCGGGGGTGTTGGGGTCGCGCTCGATCCCGCGCAGCGCACCGTGCCGCGCGAGGATCCGGCCCCATTTCAGGACGCGCCAGCCATGGACGATCGAAGAGGTCACGAGGGCGTCAGATCTTCCAGCCGGAATGGATGGCGACCAGGCCGCCCATGATCGGCTCGACCCGCGTGTTCACGAAGCCCGCCTCGCCGATCATCGCCTCGAAACGCGGCATGGGCGGGAAGCGGCGGATCGATTCGACCAGATATTTATAGCTGTCGGCATCGCCCGCCAGCATCTGCCCCAGCTTGGGCACCAGGCGATGCGAATAGGCGTCGTAGATGTCGGCGAAGCCCGGCCACTCGACGGTCGAGAATTCCAGGCAGAAGAAGCGCCCGCCGCGTCGCAGCACCCGATGCGCCTCGCGCAGGGCCTTGGGGATGTCGGTCACGTTCCGGATGCCGAAGGCGATCGTATAGGCGTCAAAGAAACGGTCCGGGAAGGTCAGCACCTCGGCATTCGCCTCGGTCCAGACCAGCCCGTCGATGCCACGCTTCTGCGCGCGCGCCATGCCGACGTCCAGCATCGCCGGATTGATGTCGGCGACGGTGATCGACGCGCCGCTTTCCGCCAGGCGGAAGGCGATGTCGCCGGTGCCGCCCGCCATGTCGAGGATCTGCTCGCCGCGCCGCGGCTTCACCCGGCGGACGAAGCGATCCTTCCACAGGCGGTGCATGCCGCCCGACATGGCATCGTTCATCAGGTCGTAGTTTTTCGCGACGCTGGCGAACACGCCACCGACCCGGCGGGTCTTTTCCTCGGGAGCGACGTCTTCGTAGCCGAAGGAGACTGTATCGGTCATGCCACCGCCCTAGCGGGCGCTTGTGGCAGGGGCAAACGCTACCTAGCTGATCGGCGTGCCAGAACTTCCCGAAGTCGAGACCACCGTGCGTGGCCTCACCCCCGTTCTCGCCGGGCAGCGGCTGCGCCTGGTCGAGCCGCGCCGCGCCGACCTGCGCAAGGCGATTCCCCTCGACCTGCGCCAGCGGATGCAGGGGGCGGTGGTCACCACGCTCGGCCGCCGCGCCAAATATGGGCTGGTCGAGACCGATCGCGGCGACACCATGATCTTCCACCTGGGCATGTCGGGGCGATGGCGGGTCGATCCGGCCGAGTCGCTGGCGCACGACCATCTGCTGATCGAGACGGAGGCGGGGCGGCGGCTGGCGCTGAACGATCCCCGGCGATTCGGCTTTATCGACCTGCTGCCGACCGCCGAACTCGAGTCCTACCCGGCGTTCCTCGCCATGGGGCCGGAACCGCTGGGGCCGGACCTCACCGCCGACTATCTGTTGCAGGCGCTGGAGGGGCGGTCGGCGCCGATCAAGGCGATGCTGCTCGACCAGCGGATCGTCGCGGGACTCGGCAACATCTATGTGTGCGAGGCGCTGCACATGGCGCGAATCGCCCCGTCGCGCGAGGCCGGGCGGATCGCGCTGCCGCGACTCGAGCGGCTGGTGACGGCGATCCGGGAGGTCCTCGAATCGGCGATCGCGGCGGGCGGATCGACGCTGCGCGACTTCGCCGCCCCGGACGGCGAGCTTGGCTATTTTTCCAAGCAGTTCCTGGTCTATGGCCGAGAGGACGAACCCTGTGCCTGTGGCGGGCCGGTGCGGCGGCGAACCGAATCGGGACGCTCGACCTTCTGGTGCCCGCGCTGCCAGCGCGGCTGACCCGATCGGGGGTGGTTCCGGTTGACCACCGGCCCCAAAATCGGTAAGGCCGCGACCAATCCGAGCGTGGAGTCGTCTCCGCGCTCCTTTCCCGTTTATAAGTCGAGGACGTTCAAGAATGGCGAACACGCCGCAAGCCAAGAAGCGCATCCGTCGCAACGAGCGCCGCGCCGAGATCAACGGCGCTCGCGTCAGCCGTATCCGCACCTTCGTGAAGAAGGTCGAGGCGGCGCTCGCATCGGGCGACAAGCCGGCGGCGACCGCGGCGCTGGCAGCGGCGCAACCCGAGCTGGCGCGCGGCGTGGCCAAGGGCGTGCTTCACAAGAACACCGCCAGCCGCAAGTTCTCGCGCCTGACCAAGGCGGTCGCGACGCTCGCCTGAACCCAGCAAAGGGTTAACGAATTGGCCCGTCGGAGCATGGCTCCGGCGGGTTTTTTCGTGCGCGTCTGGAACAAAAACGCACCGCTTTCAAACCCAAGGATTCCCCACGATTCGAGTGTCCAGTGATTCGGCTGTGGCAGAAAAATCCGTGCAGATTCAATGGCTTAGAAGATTTTCGACGGGTTTCTGCGGCCGGTGGCCTGTCAATCCCGTATATTTCCCTTTCGTGACTTGATCGAACCCCCCGGTCCTTCATATCCCGTGACCACACCGACGATGACCTTCGTCGATTCTACATCACCAGCGAACTGGGGCTGGGCGATTCGTGATCGCCCAACGGGGGATGCTGACACTTTTTGACTCGAGGACCGGCAAGCACGGGTGCTTTGCCGATGGGAGAAATGTGCGTGACGAACAGGCAGTCCGGCATGGCGAGCGAACAGGCCCTGGCCTGGGCGCGGGTCCGTGCCTCGCTGCGCGAGTCGGCGGGCCCCCGCGTATTCGAGCAATGGCTGAAGCCGATCGAGCTGGTGCCCAGCGACGATGCCGAATCGATCCGGCTGGCCTTGCCATCCGCCTTCGTCACCAACTGGGTGCGGAGCCATTATGCCGACCGGCTGGCGATGGAGTTCCAGCGCGTCCTGCCCGACGTGCGGCTCGTGTCGATCGAGACCCGGCCGCGCACCACGCCGCCGGTGGTGGTGACGGCGCAGACGCCGCCGATCCCGCTGGCCGAGGTCGCCTCGCTGTGCGCGGCGGGTGACCGCGTCGCCAGCGGCGCGCGCCAGCTGGTCCCGACCCGTCGCCGCACCGTCGCCAGCACCCGCCCCGTCATGCCCCGGATCGCGACGCCTGCGGCTCCGGCACCCGCCGCCGTAGCTCCGACGCCCGTCGTCGCGGCTCCGGCGCCCGTCGCGGTCCCGCCGTCTCTCGCCGCGT
Source organism: Sphingomonas sp. SORGH_AS_0438 (assembly GCF_031453475.1). Taxonomy (NCBI): domain Bacteria; kingdom Pseudomonadati; phylum Pseudomonadota; class Alphaproteobacteria; order Sphingomonadales; family Sphingomonadaceae; genus Sphingomonas; species Sphingomonas sp. SORGH_AS_0438. The sequence goes on along the minus strand of NZ_JAVIZS010000001.1, from coordinate 2,844,653 downwards.
CCGTGGCGAAGAAGCGCGCCACCGCGAAGCCGACTTCGCCCCTGGCCCCGGCCGCGATCCCGACCGCCATTCCGGCCGAGACCCAGCCGGTGCCCGCCCCGATGGCGCGGGACGAGACGCCGGTGACGCCGCGCCCGGTGTTCGGCGTGTCCATCCCCGCGCCCGAGCCGCTGATCGCGCCGCGCGCCGCCATGGATCGGCCGGCGCTGGACCCCCGCCTCACCTTCAACCGATTCGTCGTCGATTCGTCGAACATGGTGGCGTTCAACGCCGCCTGTGCGCTCGCCGAGCCGGGCGTGCCGCGTTTCTCACCGCTGTTCCTCCATGGCGGCACAGGACAGGGCAAGACGCATCTGATGAACGCGATCGGCCATGCCTATCAGGCGGCGGTGCCGAGCGCGCAGGTGCTCTACATGTCGGCCGAGCGGTTCATGTTCGAATTCGTCTCGGCGCTGCGCGCGCGCGACACGCACGCGTTCAAGGCGCGGCTGCGGTCGGCGGACCTGCTGATGATCGACGATCTTCAGTTCATCGCCGGCAAGGGATCGACGCAGGAAGAATTCTTCCACACGATCAATGAGATCGTGCTGAACGGCAAGCGGCTGGTGATCTGCGCCGATCGGGCGCCACAGGCGCTGGACGCGATCGAGCCGCGAATCGTCAGCCGGCTGTCGGCCGGGCTGGTCGCCGATATCAAGGCGCCCAACCTGGCGCTGCGCCGCGCGATCCTGGACCGCAAAATGGCCGACCTGCCGGACGCGGTCGTGCCGGTCGAGGTGATCGAGCTGATCGCGGCGCGGATCAACACCAACATCCGCGAGCTGGAAGGCGCGCTGAACCGGGTGGTCGCCTATGCGCAGCTGACCGGTCAGCGGGTCGACATGGACTTCGCGGTGCAGACGCTGGGCGACACGCTGCGCGGGGCCGAGCGGCGGGTGACGATCGACGATATCCAGAAGCTGGTGACCCAGTTCTTCGACCTGAAGCCGCTCGACATGGTGTCGGCGCGGCGCAGCCGGTCGGTGGCGCGGCCGCGCCAGATCGCCATGTATCTCGCCAAGCGCCTGACCACCCGCTCGCTGCCCGAGATCGGCCGCAAGTTCGGCGGGCGCGACCATTCGACCGTGATCCATGCGGTCCGCAAGATCGAGCAATTGCGCGATACCGATCGCGAGATCGATTCGGCGGTGCGGGTGCTGCTGCGCGAGCTGGAAGCCTGATCCCGGCCGCAGCAAAGCCATCCACGGGCGCGCGTGATGCTCTGGATCGCTTCGCTACGCTCGCAATGACGGCTTGAGTCGAGCCGATGTCATCCGCGTCCCGCTACTATAGCCGCCAGCCTACCACCGTGCTCCTGCGGACGCAGGAGCCCAGACTTGGTCGGCCGGGGCGCGCGGATGCGCCCCGTGGATTCTCAGACCTGTAGCCCGGTCGCCCGCTGGGCCTGCAACAGGGTCGGCGCGGCCAGCGCCCGGGCCCGCTCCGCACCGCGCTCCAGGATCGCGGCGACGGCGGTCCGGTCGTCCAGTAGGCGGGTCAGCCGGTCGCGAATCGGCGCGAGCTGGGCGATGGCGAGGTCGGCGAGCGCGGGCTTGAACGCGCCGAAGCCCTGGCCGGCATGGTCGGCCAGCACCGAATCGACGCTGGTCCCGGCCAGCGCCGCGAAGATCGTCACCAGGTTGCGCGCCTCGGGCCGCTCCGCCAGCCCGGCCGCTTCGCTGGGCAACGGCTCGGCATCGGTCTTCGCCTTGCGCAGCTTCTGCGCGATCACGTCGTCCGAATCGATCAGCGCGATCCGCGATGCCTCGGACGGGTCCGACTTGGACATCTTCGCGCTGCCGTCGCGCAGGCTCATGATCCGCGGCGCGGCGGGCGAGATATAGGGTTCGGGCAGGGTGAACAGCGCCACGTCGAAGTCGAGGTTGAACTTGGTGGCGATATCGCGCGCCAGCTCCAGATGCTGGCGCTGGTCGTCGCCGACCGGCACATGCGTCGCCTGGTAGAGCAGCACATCGGCGGCCTGGAGCACCGGATAGGTGAACAGGCCGACGCTCGCGCCCTCGCGATTCTTGCCCGCCTTGTCCTTCCACTGCGTCATCCGGTTGAGCCAGCCCATCCGTGCGGTGCCCTGGAGCAGCCAGCACAGCTCGGCATGGGCGGGGACGCGCGCCTGGTTGAACAGGATCGCCGTGTCGGGATCGACGCCGCAGGCGACCAGGGTCGCGGCCATCTCGATCGTGTTGGCGGCCAGTTCCTTCGGGTCGATCGCGACGGTCAGGGCGTGCAGGTCGGCGAGGAAGAACAGCGACTCCGCCTGGTGCTGCATCGCGACCCATTGCTTGATCGCGCCCAGATAGTTGCCGAGATGGAGGTTGCCGGTGGGCTGGATTCCGGAGACGACGCGCAATGTGATGTCCTTCAGGCGGGGCGGCGCACCAGTCGCTTGAGGTCCGCGACGCGGACCGCGCCGGTGAGCATGGTGGCGGCGGCATAGACGAGGAGGCCGGTCGCGACCAGCACGCTGAGCGCGGTCCAGCGGGCCAGGCTGGTGCCGGTGACATAGGGTTGGAACAGGTCGTTCAGGCACCACATCGCCGCGCCCATCAGCAGGGCGGCGACGAGCAGGCGCGGCGCGCGGCGGCGAAGCTGCGCGTCGGGCAGGAACTCGCCGCGCTGGCGCAACGTGCGATAGAGGAGGAAGACGTTGACGCTGCTGGCGATCGCGGTGGCCAGCGGCGGACCCATATGGCGCAGCGGCACGATGAAGGCGAGGTTGAGCAGCAGGTTCACCGCCATCGACATGGTCGCATAGCGCACCGGCGTGCGCGTGTCGGCGCGGGCATAATAGCCGGGCGTCAGCACCTTGACGAGGATGTAGGAGGGCAGGCCGATCGAGAAGGCGGCGAGCGCCTGCGCACAATAGAAGCTGTCCATCGCACCGAACTTGCCATGCTGGAACAGCGCCGCGACGATCGGCACGCCGCAGACGACCAGGGCGATGGTGGCGGGCAGGGTCAGGAACAGCGCCAGCTCCATGCCCCGGTTCTGAGTCGCCATCGCCTCCGCTTCGTCGCCGCGCCCCAATTGGCGCGAGATGGTCGGCAGCAGCACGGTGCCGAGCCCGATGCCGATCAGGCCGAGCGGCAACTGGTTCAGCCGGTCGGCATAATAGATGTAGCTGACCGAGCCGGCGGGCAGCAGTGTCGCGGCGAGCGCGGTGGAGACGACGAGGTTGATCTGCACCGCGCCGGCCCCGGCGGCGGCGGGCCAGATCAGCGCCATCAGCCGCTTCACGTCCGGATTCAGCGTCGGCCGCTTGATGCGCAGCCGCACCCCCGCCTGCCGGCAGGCCCACCACAGCCAGGCGAGCTGGAACGCGCCCGACACCGTCACCGCGATCGCCTGGTTGCGCGCGGTCAGCAGCGGGTCGGGGGTGTGGAACAGCAGCAGCGCCGCGATCAGCGTCAGGTTGAGCAGGATCGGCGCGGCGGCATTGACCCAGAACCGGTGCAGCGAATTGAGGATGCCGCCGAGCAGCGACACGATGCTGATCAGCAGCAGATAGGGAAAGGTCAGCCGGCACAGCATCACGACGAAGGCGAACCGCTCCGGCGTCGCGTCGCGGAAGCCGAGCGTCAGCAGCCAGGTGACCGGCCAGGCGAAGATCTCGACCAGGGCGGTCATGCCGATCAGCACCGGCAGCAGCACCGACAGCGAATCCTCGGCAAAGGCGACGCCGTCGGGCAGGCCGCGCCCCTTCGGATCGGCGACCTTGTGGTTGAACATCGGGATGAAGGCGGCGGAGAAGGCGCCTTCCGCAAACAGCGCGCGGAACAGATTGGGCAGCCGGAACGCGATCAGGAAGGCGTCGGAGGCGAAGCTGGCGCCGATGAAGCGCGCGAACAGCGTATCGCGGACGAGACCCAGGACGCGGCTGGCGAGCGTCAGCCCCCCGACCGAACCGAGCGCTTTGGTGAGGTTCACAGGGCGGGTGTTCCGGGAGGAAGGAGGGGCGGTCTAGGCCCGGTCACCGCCCCGGCGGATCGGCCGGGGCGGTGGCTGGAGGAAGGATCAGGCGTTGCCGAAGGTCGCGCCGGTGGTGTCGACATTGGCCTGCGCCTGCTGCAGATAGAGCGCGCCGAAATCGATCGGCTCGAGCAGCAGCGGCGGGAAGCCGCCGTCGCGCACCGCATCGGCGAGCACGCGGCGCGCGAAGGGGAAGAGCAGGCGCGGCGCTTCGCCGAGCATGAACGGCTGGATCTGGTCCTCGGGCACGTTGCGGAAGCCGAACAGGCCGGCATAGGACAGGTCGACGATGAAGGCGGTCTGACCGTCGCTGTCGGCCTTCACCTCGATCTTCAGCACGACCTCGTGCACGTCGTCGGCGACCTTGCTGGAGCCGATATTGAACTGCACGTCGATCGCCGGCGGGGTCTGCACCTGGAAGATCGCCGGGGCGTTCGGGTTCTCGAACGACAGGTCCTTGATGTACTGCGAGATCATGCCGGCGGCGGGGGCGGTGTCGGCACCATTCGCCATCGGCTGCTGCGACGCGCCGTAATCCTGGTCCATTTGCTATTCCCTTGGTCTATAGGAGAGGGGGAGCGAGCGGCGCGTTCGCGCGTTCGATCTATCGGCCGTCGCAACTAGCAGCGCGGGGGTACGGATTCAACGGGTGCGTATTTGTAACGGGCGGCATAGACGCCTATGTTGGCGGGAAGATCGGAGGCCTGGTGCTGTACGTAATTGTGTTCGCGATGATTGCCGCGTTTCTCGCGCTCCGTCTCTACGGGGTGCTGGGAAAACGCACGGGCCATGAACAGCAGCCCCTGGCGCGCACCGCCGAGGACCGCCCCGCCGTGGCCGCCGCGCCGCGCACCATCGATGTGACCCCCGAGCCGCGCGAGCTGGCCAACCGCAATATCGACCCGCGGGCCGAGGCCGGGCTGCGCGCGATCGTCGCGGGCGAGCCGGGCTTCGACGTCGGCCAGTTCCTGGGCGGGGCACGCTCCGCCTATCGCATGATCCTCGAGGCCTTTTGGAAGGGCGACGAGGCGACGCTGTCCGAGCTGACCGAGGATTCGGTCCATGCTGCTTTCGCCGAGGCGATCGCGATGCGCCGCGAGGCGGGCGAGACGCTGGACAACCGGCTGGTCACGATCGAGCGCGCGGTCATCGCCGATGCCAGCGTGCAGGGCCGCGAGGCGCGGATCACGGTGCGCTTCGATGCCGACATCGCCGCCATCACCCGCAATGCCGAGGGGCAGGTCGTCGCCGGCTCGCTGACCGACGCGGTCGAGACGCATGACGTCTGGACCTTCGCCCGGACGCTGAAGAGCCAGGACCCGAACTGGAAGCTCGCCGACACCGACGAGGCGTGATCGGCGCGATCTGATCTGTTCGACACTGTTCCCCGGCAAACGCCGGGGCCCAGCTGGGGGACGATCGTGATGGCGCGATGCGCTCCGTTGCTTCGGCCTTCCCGACTGGGCCCCGGCCTTTGCCGGGGAACGAGCGGGGGCAGCCTCTCCAAAATTTGAGATTATCGGGAAGGATCAGGATGCGGTGGATCGGGGGAATGGCGCTGGTGTTCGCGCTGAGCGGATGCGGCGGCATGATCGTGCCACCCGCGCCCGGCGGCGGCACCGCACCGGCCGGCCGGCCCGCATCCACCGCCACTCGCCCTGCGCAGCATCATCTGGTCCGGGACGAGCGTCCCGTCGCGGTGCGCCAGGCCGATGGCCGCATCGTCGCGGCGACGCCGATCCCGGCCCAGGCGGTGGTCGTGCCGCCAGCGCCGGCCAATGCGCTCGCCGCCGGCATCGTCGCCGGCCCGCCGGTCGCCACCCTGCCGATCACCGATGCGCAAGCTGCGGCCGCCCGCACGGCCTTTGCGCGATCCTGCCCCGGCCTGATGCGCCGCACCGACACGACCGGCTTGACGCGCGGGGCCGACTGGCAGGCCGCCTGCACCGCCGCCAATGCCGGCGGCGATGCCCGCGCCTTCTTCGCCAGCCAGTTTGAAGCGGTGCAGGTCGGTGACGGCCGCGCCTTCGCCACCGGCTATTACGAGCCGGAAATCCGGGGCGCGCTGGAGCGGCGCGCCGGATATGAGGTGCCGGTCTATGGCCGGCCCAGCGACCTGATCGATGTCGATCTCGGCCAATTCTCCGACGATTTGAAGGGCAAGAAGGTGCGCGGCCGGGTGCAGGGCAGTGCGCTGGTGCCCTATTACGACCGCACCCAGATCGAACAGGGCGCACTGGCCGGCCGCGCCCCCGTCATCGCCTGGGCCGCCGATCCGGTGGAGATGTTCTTCCTCCAGATCCAGGGCTCGGGGCGGTTGCGCCTGCCCGACGGCAACATCCTGCGCATCGGCTATGACACGCAGAATGGCCGCGCCTATACCGGCATCGGCAGCCTGATGCGCCAGCGCGGGCTGCTGCAACCGGGCCAGGCGTCGATGCAGGGGATCGTCGCCTGGCTGCACGACCATCCCGTCGAGGGCGCGGCGCTGATGCGCGAGAACAGGAGCTTCGTCTTCTTCCGCGAGCTGGACGGCCCGCCCCAGGGCGCGATGGGCTATGCGGTGACGGGGCAGGTGAGCGCCGCCGCCGACCCGAAGTTCGTGCCGCTCGGCGCGCCGCTGTTCCTGTCGGTCGACCGGGCCGACGCCACCGGCCTGTGGGTGGCGCAGGATACGGGCGGCGCGATCAAGGGCGCGAACCGCTTCGACACCTTCTGGGGTGCGGGCGCGGGCGCGGAGGCGACCGCCGGCGGCATGTCGGCGCGGGGCACCGCCTGGCTGCTGCTGCCCATCGGCACGCTCGCCCGCCTGACGACCGCCGCGACCACGCCACCCGCCTATCCCCTGACGAGCGCGCTGGGTGCGACGCCTCAACCCTGAGGAAGCCAGCGCCTGGCACAAGGTGATGGCGACGGTGCGGCCGATGCGCGCTGTCGCGACGTCGATGCCGGTGCGCGCCGTGGCCGCCGCCACCGCGCCGGTCGTCGCCCCCGCCGCGCCGCCCCGGCCCGGGACGCCCAAGGTTCGCACGCCCGCCGCGCCGCGCGCCACCGTCGCGACCGCGCCATCCCGGCGCGAGGATGGGCTGGCGGCCAATACGCTCGACGCCTCCTGGGACAAGAGGCTGGCGCGGGGCGGGGTGATTCCGGACAGTTCGCTCGACCTGCACGGCCATACGCTCGCCTCCGCCCATGCGCTGCTCGACCAGGGGCTGGACCGGGCGATCCGGCGCGGCGACCGCGTGCTGCTGCTGGTGACCGGCAAGCCGCCACGCCCGGAATCGGAGCGGCCGCACGCACGCGGCGCGATCCGCGCGGCGATCGCCGACTGGCTCGCCATGTCGCGCCACGGCGAATCGATCGCGGCGGTCCGCGGCGCGCATCCGCGCCATGGCGGCGCGGGCGCGCTCTATCTGGTGCTCAGGCGGCCGCGCGGCGGATAAGGTCGGCGTAGATCGCGGTCAGCATGCGCAGGTCGTCGATCGCCACCGCCTCGTCCACCTTGTGCATCGTCGCGTTGAGCAGGCCGAACTCCACGGTCGGGCACAGTCGCGACAGGAAACGCGCGTCGGAGGTGCCGCCGGTGGTCGACAGCTCGGGCACCTGTCCCGTCTGCGCCTCGACGGCAGCGGCGACGGCGGCGGAGAAGGCGCCCGGCTCGGTCAGGAACGCCTCGCCGGAAATCCGGCCGGTGACGATCGCGTCCGGCGCATGGCCGTGCGCGACGGCGCGGATCTGCTCGATCAGCGCCGCGCCGGACTGTTCGTCGTTGAAGCGGATCGACAGCCGCGCCTCCGCCTTGGCCGGGATGACATTATGCGCGGGATTGCCGACCGCGATGTCGGTCACCTCGATGTTCGACGGCTGGAACCAGCGATTGCCGGTATCGAGCACGATCGCCTCCACCTCGGCCAGGATCCCGACCAGCTTGGGGATCGGATTGTCGGCGAGGTGCGGATAGGCGACATGACCCTGACGTCCCGGCACCGTCACCCAGATATTGACCGAGCCGCGCCGGCCGATCTTCATCATGTCGCCGAGGTGCCGGGTCGAGGTCGGCTCGCCGACCAGGCACCAGTCGGGGGCGATGCCTCGCGCCGCCATCCGCTCGATCAGCGCCACCGTGCCATAGGTGGCCGGCCCCTCCTCGTCGCCGGTGATGATCAGGCTGAGCGCACCGCCCGTCTCCACGGCGGCGGCAGCGATAAAGGCGGCAACCGCGCCCTTCATGTCGACCGCGCCGCGTCCGTAGAGCAGGCCGCCGCGCTCCGTCCCGGACCAGGGCGATGTGGTCCAACCCTCGCCCGGCGGCACCACGTCGACATGGCCGGCGAAGGCGAGATGCCGGCCGCCGGTCGCGCTATTCTGTCCCCGTATGGCGAGGAGATTCTCGACGGGTCCGTCCGGGGCCTCGCCGAGCGTGAACCGATCGACCGCGAAGCCGATCGCGGTGAGCGCCGCCTCCAGCACGTCGAACACGGTCCCGCGCGCGGGCGTGACGCTGTCGGCGCGGAGCAGCGCCTGGGTGAGGGCGACGACGTCGAGGGGCGGGGGGATGGTCATCGGGCGGCCTTCGCGCAACTGGCGCTGGCGTGCAATCGCCGCTGTGGGGTGGGGGAGCGCGACGCTGGCGAAGAGAAGGGGCGTTCGTTTGCACAATGGAGTTCCCCGGCGGAGGCCGGGGCCCAGTTGGGGGACGTTGGTGACGACGCGCCGCGCTCCCTTACATCCGCCTTCCCAACTGGGCCCCGGCCTTCGCCGGGGAACAGAAGGGTGAAAGGTCAGCCTTGGACGCGTCCTCTCTGCGGCTCCGCCTGACCCTTCAACCGGCCGCCGGCTGCTCATATTGCTGGAGGATCCAGTCCTCCTCCTGCGCCCCCGCGATCCAGTCCTGCATCCAGCGATGGCCAATCACCGACTGGATATAGCCGACCGCGAAGCGCGCGATCGGCAGCTGGTAGGTGACGATGCGCGTGCAGACCGGCGCGAACATGATGTCGACCGCGCCGAAATCGCCGAACAGATACTCGCCCTCGCCGCCATAGCGGGCGCGGGCCTGGGCCCAGAGGCCCATGATCCGTTGCAGCTCCGCCATCACCTCGGCGCTGGGCGCGGCGGGCGGGAAGATCTGGCGGACGTTCATCGGATGCTGGCGCCGCAGATTCTGGTAGCTGGAGTGCATCTCCGCCGCCATCGACCGGGCCATCGCCCGCGCCGAATCATCCTCCGGCCAGAACCGCGCGCGGCCGACCCGGTCGGCGAGATAGTCGATGATCGCCAGGCTGTCCCACACCACCGTATCGTCGCCGCACCACAGGATCGGCACCTTGCCGGACGAGGGGGCGAACTCGTCGCCTTCGCGCCGCCGGTCCCATTCCTGGTCGTAGAGCGGCACGACCACCTCCTCGAACGGCAGGCCCGACTGTTTGCAGGCGAGCCAGCCGCGCAGCGACCAGGAGGAATAGGCCTTGTTGCCGATGATGAGCTTCATGGCCAATGGCCTAGCGGCTGGACCGGGTGGCGGCAACCGGCGCGCCGCCCGGTCGCGGGATCAGGCGTTCACCGCCTCCAGCACCGCCGCGCGCAGTTCGGCGATGCCCATGCCGCCCTCGCTGGAGGTGGCGATGATGTCGGGATGCGCGGCCGGACGCTTGCGTGCTTCCTCCTCGGTCGCCTGGGTGACGGCGGCGAGGTCGGTGGCCTTCACCTTGTCCGCCTTGGTCAGCACGATCCGATAGCTGACCGCCGCCTTGTCGAGCATCCCCAGGATCTCGCGATCCACATCCTTGATGCCGTGGCGCGAATCGATCAGCACCAGGCAGCGCTTCAGTACGTCGCGACCGCGCAGGAAGTCGTTCACCAGATAGCGCCACTGGCGGACCATGTCCTTGGGCGCCTTGGCGAAGCCATAGCCGGGCATGTCGACTAGGCGAAAGGCGAGCGGTTGCCCGACGTCGAAGAAGTTCAGCTCCTGCGTCCGCCCCGGCGTGTTTGACGTGCGCGCCAGCCCGTTGCGGTTGGTCAGCGCGTTGAGCAGCGACGACTTGCCGACGTTCGACCGGCCGGCGAACGCCACCTCGGGCACGTCGGGCGCGGGCAGATGCTCCAGCTTGGGCGCGGACTTCAGGAAAGCGACCGGGCCGGCGAACAGCTTGCGCGCCGCCTCGACATCCTCGTCGGTGAAGCTCATTTCGCCACCGGCGTCTTGAGGCCCGGATGCCGGGCATAGAGCAAGCGCTGCTGCAGGATCGAGATGCAGTTGGTCGTGATCCAGTAGATCTGCAGGCCGACCGCGAACGGCGCCATCACGAACATCAGCACCCAGGGCAGGAAGGCGAAGACCTGGCGCTGGGTCTCGTCCATCGCCTGCGGATTGAGCTTGAACTGGAAGTACATGGAGATGCCGAGCAGGATCGGCACCACGCCGATCGCGGCCCAGTGCGGCGGCACGAAGGGCAGCAGGCCGAACAGGTTGACCGGGGTCAGCGGGTCGGGCGCGGACAGGTCCTTGATCCACAGAATGAAGGGCTGGTGGCGCATCTCGATCGTCAGCATCAGCACCTTGTAGAGCGCGTAGAAGATCGGGATCTGGATCAGCGTCGGCACGCAGCCGGCCAGCGGATTGACCTTCTCCGCCTTGTACAGCGCCATCACCTCCTGCTGGAGGCGGACCTTGTCGTCCTTATGCTTCTCCTGCAGCGCCTTCATGCGCGGCTGGATCGCGCGCATCGCCGCCATGGAGGCGAACTGGCGCTGCGCGATCGGGAAGAGCAGGGCGCGGATCGTGATCGTCAGCAGGATGATCGCGACGCCGAAATTGTAGACATGGCTGAACAGCCAGTCGAGATAATAGAAGATCGGCTTCTCGATGAAGCGGAACCAGCCCCAGTCGAGCGCATAGTCGAGCTTCGTCGCGCCTTCATGATCGGTATATTGGTCGAGCAGGCGGACTTCCTTGGCGCCCGCGAAGAAGCGCGCGGTCTGGGTGATCGCCTGGCCGGGGTTCAGGCGGCGCGGATTGACCGTGAAATCGGCCTGGAAGGCGTCGTGCGCGCCGGGGCGGAACTGGCCGGTGAAGGTCGAGGACTGGTCGGGCAGCAGCGCGGTCAGCCAATATTTGTCGGTGAAGCCCAGCCAGCCGCCGGTCGTGTTGAACTGGGTCGGCCCCTTGGCCAGGTTCTTGAAGTCGGGGCCATAGCTTGCCGAGCCGTTATTGACCGACATCGGGCCGGTATGGATCGTCCAGCTGTCCGGGTCCTTCGACACGCCGATCCGGTTGACATAGCCATAGGGCGCGACGCTGACCGGGGCCGCGCCGGCGTTGAGCACGGTCTGGCGCACGGTGAACATATAGTTGCCGTCGACCGAGAAGGTCAGGCGGAACCGCTGCCCGCCCGGGCCGGTGGCGTCGAGATTGACCGGCTTGCCGGGCGACAGGACGGGGGCGGAGGCGGTCCAGACCGCATCGGCGGCGGGCGGCTGCAACCCGTCGGTGCGCCAGCCGAAGCCGGCGAAATAGGCGTCGGGCGCGCCGGCCGGCGACAGCAGGCGGATCGGCGGCGAGTTCTTGGCGACGGTTTCCTTATAGTCGATCAGCACCAGATCGTCGATCCGCGCCCCCTTCAGGTTGATCGACCCGCGCAGGCGCGGCGTCTCGATCCGCACACGCGGGCTTTCGGCCAGCACCACGCGACGGTCGCGCGTCGCGGCGGGGCCGTCGGCGGTCGGGTCCGCGGCCGGATTGGGCACCGGCACCTGCTTGCCGTCCACGATCTTGGTCGCGGGCGGGTTGCTGGGGAAGAACTTGTTCTGGATCAGCGGCCAGCCGAACAGGATCAGCGCCGCGAAGACCGCGAACAGCACGAAATTCTGGCGATCGTCTTTCACGGCGTCGTCAATTCCCAATCATTTACGGGACAGGATCGGGGCCAAAGCCGCCCCAGGGATGGCAGCGGGCGATCCGCCGCGCTGCCAGCCAGCCCCCTTTCAGCGCGCCATAGCGGCGAAGGGCGGTGATTGCATAGGCCGAACAGGACGGATCATACCGGCAGGAGGGCGGCATCACCGCCGATGGGCCGATCTGCCAGCCGCGCGCCAGCAGGATCAGCAGCCGGGCCGGCCAGCGCGGCGGCCGATCGTCCGTCGATGCGGGCGAGTTGTCCGCCGGTGCGCTCACCGGACCACCTTTTTCAGCGCCTTGCGCAATTCGGTGCGGAGCAGGGCGAAGTCGCGCTCGATCCCGCCATTGCGGCCGATCAGCACATGGTCGGCCCCGGCCACGCCGTGTTCGGGCAGCAGATCGCGCGCCAGTTCGCGCAAGCGCCGCTTCATCCGGTTGCGGACGACGGCGTTGCCGACCTTCTTGGTCACGGTATAGCCGACCCGCATCATGCCGTCGCCATCCTGGCGGTCGCGGACCAGCAGGACGAATCCCGGCATCGGCGCGCGCTTGCCGCCATTCGCCGCCAGAAAGTCGCGGCGCAGGCACATCTGGACGATCGCGGTCGATCGACCCGGTCCAGAAACGCGATTCGGGCCGCCGTCCACGGGGGACGGGGCCGAATCGGTCACGCAATCGTGAGAGGCTGTTACGCCGACAGCTTCTTGCGGCCGCGCGCGCGACGCGCCCGGATCACCGCACGGCCGCCGACCGTCGCCATCCGCGCGCGGAAGCCGTGACGGCGCGCACGCACCAGGTTGCTCGGCTGGAAGGTCCGCTTCATCGTTCATTCCTCGGTATTCATCGAAAACAGAAAGGGCCGCCACGCGGGACGGCCATGTGGCGGTGCGCATAGGCAGGATCGGACGCGAAGTCAATGTGGCCGAACCGCCGGGCAGGGCTCGGGCTGGTGAGGGGCGGAGGCCTTGTGCTTCTCCAGCGCGATGCGGCGGAGCGTGCTGCGCCGGCGCATCGCCCGGTCGACGATTCGCCCCAATCTTGGCCAGCGTCGCTTGGCGCGCACGAAATGCCAGCGCGCGAGTCGCGAATTGCGCAGGATCAGGATCAGGCCGCCGGCGAATAGGAAGATGCCTGCCGGGCCGGGCAGGGGAATCACGAGCGGCGTCAGCAGGATCAGGAGGCTTCCCAGCGCCAGTTGCGCGACACGCATGATCGGGGAGCGCGGCGCGTTGGATCGAAACGGAAAGCGGAACCGCGACACGCCAGCATCTTAGCCGGCGTGTATTATCCAGGCAAGGCGGCGGGCTGCGGAAAGCCGGTCCCATGCGGCATCGTTGCGGCTATGGAACGAGTCACTGGTGGCGTTTGGGGGCAGGCGAATGGCGACGATCGTGCGGACGGTGGCGTATCTGGGGCTGGAGGCGCGCGCGGTCGAGGTGCAGGTGCAGCTGATCCCCGGCCTGCCCGCCTTCAACGTCGTCGGGCTGGGCGACAAGGCGGTGGGGGAAAGCCGCGAGCGGGTGCGCGGCGCGATCGCGGCGCTGGGCCTGGCGCTGCCGCCCAAGCGGATCGCGGTGAACCTGTCGCCGGCCGACCTGCCCAAGGAGGGCTCGCATTTCGACCTGCCGATCGCCCTGGCGCTATTGGGCGCGATGGGCGTGGTCGATGTCGAGACGCTCGCCGGCTATGTCGTGGTCGGCGAACTGGGGCTGGACGCGCGGATCGCGCCGTCGCCGGGCGTGTTGCTCGCCGCGCTCCATGCCGGGCAGGCGGAGCTGGGGCTGGTCTGCCCCGCCGCGCAAGGATCGGAGGCGGCCTGGGCCGGGTCGGTCGAGGTGGTGGCCGCGCCCGACCTGCTGGCGCTGATCAACCATTTCAAGGGCCATGGCCTGCTCGCCGCGCCGCGCCCGGGCGAGGTGGAGGTGGAGGCCTCCGGCCCCGACCTGCGCCAGGTGCGCGGGCAGGAGACGGCGAAGCGCGCGCTGGAGATCGCCGCCGCCGGCAGCCACAATCTGCTGATGTGCGGCCCGCCGGGCGCGGGCAAGTCGCTGATGGCGGCGTGCCTGCCCGGCATCCTGCCGCCGCTCGAACCCGCCGAGGCGCTGGAGGTGTCGATGGTCCAGTCGGTCGCCGGCACGCTGGCCAATGGGCGGCTGACGCGCACCCGACCGTTTCGTGCACCGCATCACAGCGCGTCGATGGCGGCGCTGACCGGCGGCGGGCTGAAGGTGCGGCCGGGCGAGGTCAGCCTGGCGCATCTGGGCGTGCTGTTCCTCGACGAGCTGCCCGAGTTCAACCGCGCGGTGCTCGATTCGCTGCGCCAGCCGCTGGAGACGGGCACGGTCAGCGTCGCGCGCGCCAATGCGCATGTCACCTTTCCGGCGCGGGTGCAGTTGATCGCGGCGATGAATCCGTGTCGATGCGGCCATCTGGGCGATGCGTCGCTCGCCTGTGCGCGGGCGCCGCGCTGTGCCGCCGACTATCAGTCCAAGGTGTCGGGGCCGTTGCTCGACCGGATCGACCTGCATGTCGATGTCGCGGCGGTCAGCGCCGCCGACCTGATCCTGCCCCCGCCGGTCGAAGGCTCGGCCGAGGTCGCCGCGCGTGTCGCGGCGGCGCGCGGGGTACAGACCCGCCGCTATGCCGGCGAGACGGCGCGCACCAATGCCGAGGCGGAGGGGCCGCTGCTCGACCGCTGGTCGACGCCGGACGAGGCGGGGCGCGCGCTGCTGGCCCAGGCGGCCGACGCCATGCGCCTGACCGCGCGCGGCTATACCCGCATCCTCCGCGTGGCGCGGACGATCGCCGATCTGGGCGGCGCGGAGCAGGTCGGACGCGTGCATGTCGCGGAGGCGCTCAGCTATCGGCGGCGTCCGCCGGTGAGTTGAGCGGCGGATGCCTCTTGCGGCCGGGCGCGCACTCGGCTAGCCCACCCGGCGCTGCCCCTGTGGTGAAATTGGTAGACGCGACCGACTCAAAATCGGTTGCCGCAAGGCGTGCTGGTTCGAGTCCGGCCAGGGGCACCACTTCCGACATCGCGGATCGAACCGGGCGGGTGGCTGATCGTCGGCCGCCCGGTTCGTGTGCCTAGCGGTTCAGCCGCAACCGTAGCGCGACCGAGCGGGCATGGGCGGGCAGGCCCTCCGCTTCCGCCAGCGCGACCGTGGCGGGGCCGAGTTCGGCGAGCGCGCTTTCGTCCAGGCCCAGGAAGCTGGTGCGCTTCATGAAGTCCAGCACCGACAGGCCGCTGGTGAAGCGGGCGCGGCGGCCGGTGGGCAGGACATGGTTCGGCCCGGCGACATAATCGCCGATCGCCTCGGGCGTGTGGCGGCCCAGGAACACGCTGCCGGCATGGCGGACCTGGTCGAACAGGCCCTGCGGATCGTCCACCGCCAGTTGCAGATGTTCGGGCGCGAGGCGGTCGACCAGCGGCATCGCCGCCGCCAGCGTCTCGACCAGGATGATCGCGCCGTTCGTCTCCCAGGCTTGGCGCGCCACCGCGCCGGTCGCCAGCGTATCGAGCTGACGCTCCACCGCCGCCGCGACCCGGTCGGCATAGTCGCCATCGTCGGTCAGCAGGATCGACTGGGTCACCACGTCATGCTCGGCCTGGCTGAGCAGGTCGGCGGCGATCCATTCGGGATCGTTCCGCGCATCCGCCACCACGACGATCTCGCTGGGGCCGGCGACCATGTCGATGCCGACCACGCCGTAGAGCTGGCGCTTGGCCTCCGCGACCCAGGCATTGCCGGGGCCGGTCACCACATCGACCGGCCGGATCGGGCCGGCGCCGTATGCGAGCGCGGCAACGGCCTGCGCCCCGCCGATCCGCCATACCTCGTCGACCCCGGCGAGATGCGCGGCGGCGAGGACCAGCGGGTTGATCTGCCCGTCGGGGGTCGGCGTCACCATCGCCAGTCGCTCGACGCCGGCGACCTTGGCGGGGATCGCGTTCATCAGCAGCGAGGAGGGATAGGCGGCGCGTCCGCCCGGCACATAGAGGCCGGCGGCATCGACCGGCCGCCAGCGCGCGCCGAGCCGCACGCCTTGGGCATCCGTATAGTCGCTGTCCTGCGGTCGCTGCTTCTCGTGATAGGCGCGGATTCGGGTGGCGGCGAGGTCGAGCGCGGCGCGCAGTTCCGGCTCCAGCGCGGCATAGGCGGCGGCGCAGGTCGCCGCCTCGATCCGCCAGCCGGTCACGTCCGGATCGTGCCGGTCGAGCTTGATGGTGAAGGCGCGCACGGCGGCCGCGCCCTCGTCCTTCACCGCGCGCAGCATGGTGGTGACGTCGCGGGTGACGTCGGCCGCGCTTTCGCGGCGATCGTCGACCAGGGCGGCGAAGGCGTCGGCGAAGCCGGCGTCGCGCGTGTCGAGCCGGATCATGCCGCCACCGCCGCGTCGGAAGGGGTGGCGGGCGCGGCGGCGCGGCGGAACGCCTCGACCAGCGGCACCACATCGGGGCGGGTCTTCATCGCCGCGCGGTTGACGACCAGCCGGCTGGTCACGTCCATGATCCGCTCCACCTCGACCAGGCCGTTTTCCTTGAGCGTCCGCCCGGAGGAGACGAGGTCGACGATGCGCGGCGCCAGGCCCAGGGTGGGGGCCAGCTCCATCGCGCCGTTCAGCTTGACGCATTCGGCCTGCACGCCGCGCCGGGCGAAATGAGCATGGGTGAGGTGCGGATATTTGGTCGCGACGCGGACATGGCTCCAGCCGCGCGGATCGTCGCCCGCCGCCATCTCGACCGGCTCGGCGATCGACAGGCGGCAATGGCCGATGCCGAGATCGACCGGCGCATAGAGTTCGGAATAGTCGAACTCGGCCAGCACGTCCGACCCGACGATGCCGAGCTGCGCCGCGCCATGCGCGACGAAGGTGGCGACGTCGAAGGCGCGCACGCGGATCAGCGCGATGCCCGGATCGTCGGTGGCGAAGCGCAGCGCGCGGCTGTTCTCGTCCGAAAAGGCGGGTTCGGGCCGGATCCCGGCCTGGGCGAGAAGCGGCAGCGCTTCGGACAGGATGCGCCCCTTGGGCACGGCGATGACGAGCGGCGGCATGGCGCGGGCTTTAGGCGGCGGGCGGGGCGGGTGCAATCGCTTCGGGGGAGGATGCCCGCGATACCCTATGCCACCACCCCGGCCTTCGCCGGGCCTCTGCGAAGATCGCTGCCGTGCTCCTGCGGACGCGGGAGCCCAAGGTTGGGGATATCCATAAGGCCGTTGCTTGGCCTGGCTCTAGGCTCCTGCCTTCGCAGGAGCACAAGCTGCTCCGGCCCATGCGTCCTTGCTTGCGCGAGACATCGGAGCGATCAGGCCGCCGATGGCGGTATCAACGCGTCGTCGATCGCGGCGGCGCGCTGGAAGGCGGGGCGGGCGTAGAGGCGGGCGAGATAGGCGTCGAACCGGGCGCTCTTCGGCAACATGCCAAACCGGCTGTAGAAATGGATGGCCGAACCGACATAGACATCCGCCGCCGTGAAGCGGTCGCCCGCGATGTGATCGTGGCGGCCGACCGCCTCGTCCAGCACCTGCATCACCAGATCGAAATGGCCATAGCCGGCCATGCGCTGCTGCTGGTCGCTGGGGGTGACGCCCATCGCCTTGTCGACCACCGCCGACTCGACCGGCCCGGCGGCGAAGAACATCCAGCGATGATAGTCGGCGCGCTCGTCGGCGGTGGGGGCGAGGCCCGCCTCCGGAAAGGCCTCCGCCAGATAGGCGCAGATCGCCGCGCCCTCGGTCACGACATGGCCGTGATGGACGATGGCGGGCACCTTCATCATCGGGTTGATCGCGCGATACGCATCGTCCTTCATCGTCGTCGCATAGTCGAGCAGGACCGTGTCATAGGGCGCGCCGACCTCCTCCAGCATCCAGCGGACGATCCGCCCGCGCGACATCGGGTTGGTGTAGAAGATCAGATCGGCGGCCATGATTCGTCTCCTGTGTGACGGGAACGAAGAAAGAACATCGTGTTCTATCGGTCAAGCCGCGCATGGAGGAAGGCGAGGGTGCGGCCCCAGGCCAGGGTCGCGGCGGCCTTGTCATAGCGTTCGGCCGAACTGTCATTGTTGAAGGCATGGTCGACGCCCGGATAGACAAAGGCCTGAACCGGCTTGTTCGCCAGCTTGAGCGCCGCGACCCAGGGGGTGCCGGTCTGCGCGACGCGCGCGTCCTTGCCGGCATAATGGAGCAGCAACGGCGTCTGGATTTTGGCGGCCTCGGCGGGGCTGGGGGCGGGGCCGTAATAGGCGACGCCGGCCCGTAACCGTGCCCCGGCCGCCAGCGCCAGCCGGTTGACGAAGGCGCCGCCCCAGCAGAAGCCGACCGCGCCGACCTTCGCGCCACCCTTCGCCTCGGCCTCGATCAGGGCGACCGCCTGGGCCAGGATCAGGTCGTAATCGGCGCTGCCGATCAGCGTCCGCGCCGCATCCTCGTCGGCCGGCGTGCCGCCCTGCGCGGAGAGGAAGTCGGGCGCGATCGCGGTGAAGCCGGCCAGCGCCAGCCGGCGGGTGACGTCGCGGATATGCGGGGTCAGCCCCCGATTCTCGTGGATCACCAGCACTACGCCGCCCCCGGCCCTGGGGGTGCGCAGCGTCGCGCGATAGGTGGTGAGCGGCTGTCCCGCGAAGGTCGCCTGGCCGGTGGTGATGGAGAGGCGCGGATCGGTCGCCTCGGTCAGCGCGGCGGCGGCGGGCGAGGCGGCCAGGCCGGCGATCAGCGCCTCCGCCGCGGCGGTGGAGCCGGCGAGCAGCGTCATCTGCTTCAACAGGCGGCGGCGGTCGTGATGCTCGTGCGTGAAGGCGTCGTATAGCGCCACGGCGCGATCGCGAAACTCGGTCATCCTGCCTCTCCCGTATCGATCGGGAGAGGCTAACCTATTCAAAACCGGCTGTCAGTCGCGAAGGCTGACCGAGGTGCCCGCGATCAGTGGCGGTCGTCGAACAGCGCGCGCGCCTGGGCGGCCGGATCGTCGCCGTGCAGGGCGGAATCGGTGTCGCGCGACTGCTGCGTCCGCTCGGCCTGGAGCTGCGCGATCAGCGCCTCGCGATCGCCCTCCAGCCGGTTGTCGGTCGGCTGGCCGTCCGCGCCGGCCGCCTTGCCGGCCTTGGCCACCGCTGCGTCCAGCTCGCGCTGCGTGGTCAGGCCCAGCGTCACCGGGTCCTTGGGGGTGATGTTGCCGATGTTCCAATGGCTGCGATCGCGGATCGCGGCGATGGTGGTGCGGGTGGTGCCGATCAGGTTGCTGATCGCGCCGTCCGAGATTTCCGGATGGTTGCGGATGATCCAGGCGATGCCGTCCGGCTTGTCCTGCCGCTTCGACACGGGGGTGTAGCGCGGCCCCTTGGTGCGGCGGACCTGCTCGGGCCCCTTGGTCATCTTCAGCTGGTAGCTGGGATTGGCCTGGCCCTTGTCGATCTCGTCCTGCGTCAGCTCGTGCGCGCGGACGGGGTCGCGGCCGGTCAGCTTGGTCGCGGCGGTATCGTCGGCGATCGCCTGCACCTCCAGGATGTGCAGCCCGCAGAAGGTAGCGATCTGCTCGAAGGAGAGCGCGGTGTTGTCGACCAGCCAGGAAGCGGTCGCATGGGGCATCAGCGGCTGGGCCACGGGGGAAACTCCGTAGAAAATAAAAGGGCCGCCCCTTTCCGGAGCGGCCGCATGATCCCCAGCATCTAATGACATCGTACGCCCGGGGCAAGGCGTGTGTCGCGACGAAACATCGTGTCTCACCATCATTGTTGACATGGATCAGTTTCACGGTGACGGTATGGCGATCATCAGGGGGACGGACATGGCACGGACGGGGGGCATTTTCGCATTGGTCGCGGCAGCGGGGTTGATGGCGGCGCCGGCACTGGCGGCGGACCGCGCGCCGGCCACCCGGCTGTCGCTGGTGCCGAACAGCGGCCGGGCGGTCGCGCCCACCCATCGGTCGAACCGCGCCGGCCATGGCGCGGCATCGGGCGCGATCATCAATCTGGGGTTGATCGCCGCGATCGGCGCGGGCGTGCTGCTCGCCACCGCCGGCAGGGACACGCCGGACAGCAAATAAGGGCGTTATGAGGGGCGCCGGATCGCTCCGCCGCGCTTGCCATGCCGGCGTGGCGACGAGGGGCGTCTGCGAGCCGTGGCCCCGACCCTAGTCGCCGATGGTCAGCACGATCTTGCCGATATGGTCGCCACCCTCCATCCGCCGATGCGCCTCGGCGGCCTCGGCGAGCGGGAAGGTGCGGTCGATCACCGGCTTCAGCGCCCCCGCCTCCACCTGCGGCCAAACATGGCGGGCCAGTTCGTCCGCCACCATCGCCTTGAACTCGGCATCGCGGGCGCGCAGCGTCGATCCGGTCAGCGTCAGGCGGCGGCGCATGATCTCGAACAGCGGCACCGTCGCCTCCGCGCCGCGCTGCACCGCGATGGAGACGTGGCGGCCATCCTCGGCCAGGCATTTCAGGTTGCGCGGCACATAATCGCCGCCGACCATGTCGAGCACCACCGCGACGCCGCGGCCGGCCGTGATGTCCTTGACCCGCTCGACGAAATCCTCGCTGCGGTAATCGATCGCATGGGCCGCGCCCAGCTCACGCGCGGCGGCGCATTTCGCCGCGCTGCCGGCGGTGACGATCACGGTCAGCCCGAACAGCTTGCCCAGTAGGATCGCCATCGTGCCGATGCCGCTGGTGCCGCCATGGACCAGCACCGCGTCGCCCTCGCTGGCATAGCCGCGCTCGAACAAATTGGTCCACACGGTGAACAGCGTTTCGGGAATCGCCGCCGCCTCGACCATCGACAGCGCGGCCGGCACCGGCAGGCACTGGCCGAACGGCACCGCGACATATTCGGCATAGCCGCCGCCCGCGATCAGCGCGCAGACCGGCTGGCCCTCGATCGCGCCGTCCGTGTCCGGCCCGACCGCGACGATCGTGCCCGCGATCTCCAGCCCCAGGATGCTCGGCGCGCCCGGCGGCGGCGGATATTTGCCCTGGCGCTGCATCACGTCGGGGCGGTTCACCCCGGCAGCGGCGACTCGGACCAGCACCTCGCCCGGCCCCGCGACCGGCACGGGGCGCTGAGTGACGCGCAGCACCTCGGGGCCCCCGGCGGCTTCGGGGTCGATGCACCGCATGACGTCGGGCACAGCGCTCATTCGGTCGCATCCTGCAAGAAGGTCGGAAGCGCGCCTTATTGACAGCGGCGCGGGTCCGGTCAACGCTGCATCCCATGGAGATCGACGACTCCCTACCCCGACCCGGCGACCGGGTCGACGCGCTGGTCCGCGAGGATATCGACGCGCTGTCCGTCGCCGAGCTGGAATCGCGCATCACCGCGCTGGAAGGCGAAATCGCCCGGTGCCGCGCCCGAATCGCCCACGCCGTTAACCATCGCGCAAGTGCGGATGCGCTATTCCGGTGAAACGCGTTGTGGTTCCTGTCCCGCAACATGCGACCGGCAGGAGCGTTTCGGCACCGCTTGATGCGGCGGGGTACCGACACGACATAGGTTGGGACCGGGTCGTGTCGCCACATGGCCCGCACGGAGTATCCTGAATGCCATCCTTCGCCCCCGCGCTTGAGACCACGCTGCACAAGGCGCTCGAAGCCGCCTCCTCGCGCCGTCACGAATATGCGACGCTGGAGCATCTGCTCCTCGCGCTGATCGACGACGAGCACGGGTCCAAGGTGATGACCGCGTGCCATGTCGACCTGGGCGAGCTGAAGACCACGGTCGCCCATTATCTCGACACCGAGCTGGATGCGCTCAAGGTCGATGCCGCCACCGACCCGTCGCCGACCAGCGGCTTCCAGCGGGTGGTGCAGCGCGCGATCCTGCACGTGCAATCGTCGGGGCGCGACGAGGTGACGGGCGCGAACGTGCTGGTCGCGCTGTTCAGCGAACGCGAATCCTATGCCGTCTACTTCCTGCAGCAGCAGGATATGAGCCGCCTCGACGCGGTCAGCTTCATCAGCCACGGCGTCGGCAAGGGCAGCGCCGCGACCGAGACCTCCACGCCCAAGGGCGCCGAGGAGGAAAAACCCGCCAAGGGACAGGAGAAGGGCAAGACGGAAAGCGCGCTCAAGCAGTTCACCGTCGATCTCAACGAGAAGGCGAAGGGTGGCAAGGTCGATCCGCTGATCGGTCGCGGGCCGGAGGTGGATCGCACGATCCAGATCCTGTGCCGCCGCTCGAAGAACAATCCGCTCTATGTCGGTGATCCCGGCGTCGGCAAGACCGCCATCGCCGAGGGACTGGCGCGCAAGATCGTCGAGGGCGAGGTGCCCGACGTGCTGCGCGAGGCGGTGATCTATTCGCTCGACATGGGCGCGCTGCTCGCCGGCACCCGCTATCGCGGCGATTTCGAGGAGCGGCTGAAGGCGGTCGTCAACGAGCTGGAGAAGCTGCCGCACGCGGTGCTGTTCATCGACGAAATCCATACGGTGATCGGCGCGGGCGCGACCAGCGGCGGCGCGATGGACGCGTCGAACCTGCTCAAGCCCGCCCTGTCGGGCGGCACGATCCGCTGCATCGGCTCCACGACCTACAAGGAGTTCCGCAACCATTTCGAGAAGGACCGCGCGCTGCTGCGCCGGTTCCAGAAGATCGACGTCAACGAGCCGACGATCGAGGACACGATCAAGATCCTGGCGGGCCTGCGTTCGGCCTTCGAGGAGCATCATTCGGTCAAGTACACGCCCGATGCGATCAAGTCGGCGGTCGAGCTGTCGGCGCGCTACATCAACGACCGCAAGCTGCCCGACAAGGCGATCGACGTGATCGACGAGGTGGGCGCGATGCAGATGCTGGTGCCGCCCGCCAAGCGCAAGAAGACGATCACCTCGCGCGAGATCGAGGCGGTGATCGCCACCATGGCGCGCATCCCGCCCAAGAGCGTCAGCACCGACGACAAGAAGGCGCTGGAGTCGCTGGAGACCGACCTGAAGCGGGTGGTGTTCGGGCAGAACAGCGCGATCGAGAAACTGGCCTCGGCGATCAAGCTGTCGCGGGCGGGCCTGCGCGATCCGGAAAAGCCGATCGGCAACTATCTGTTCACCGGCCCGACCGGCGTCGGCAAGACCGAGGTGGCCAAGCAGCTGTCGACCATCATGGGCATCCCGCTCCAGCGGTTCGACATGTCCGAATATATGGAGCGGCATTCGGTCAGCCGGCTGATCGGTGCGCCCCCGGGCTATGTCGGCTTCGACCAGGGCGGGCTGCTGACCGATGCGGTCGACCAGAACCCGCATTGCGTGCTGCTGCTCGACGAGATCGAGAAGGCGCATCCCGACCTGTTCAACATCCTGTTGCAGGTGATGGATAATGGCCGCCTGACCGACCAGCACGGCAAGACCGTCGATTTCCGCAACGTCATCCTGATCATGACGACCAATGCGGGCGCGGCGGACATGGCGCGCGAGACGCTGGGCTTCGGCATGCTCACCCGCGAGGGCGAGGACGAGCAGGCGGTGCAGAAGATGTTCTCGCCGGAATTCCGCAACCGGCTCGATGCGATCGTGCCCTTCGGCTATCTGCCGACCGAGGTGGTGGCGCGCGTCGTCGACAAGTTCATCCTGCAGCTCGAACTCCAGCTGGCGGACCGCAACGTCCACATCAACTTGGACGATGCCGCTAAGAACTGGCTGACCGAGAAGGGCTATGACAAGCTCTATGGCGCCCGCCCGATGGGCCGTTTGATCCAGGAGAAGATCAAGCAGCCGCTGGCCGAGGAACTGCTGTTCGGCAAGCTGGTCCATGGTGGCGAAGTGACGGTGCGGATGAAGGACGGCGCGCTGTCCTTCGGCATCGAACCCGCCGCCCCGCGCAAGCCGCGGCGCAAGGGCGGCAAGACCGAGCCGGCGATCGAAGCCGAGTAAGGTCCGGTAAATAGGGAGATTTTGGCAGCGAAGCATCCGTTATAGGATATTTCGCTGCCGATATCGTTAAACGTCACCATTTCGGCTATAAAGCCGAAATGGTGCTCGCCTCGATCCAGCGTCTCGATGGCGTGTTCCTGATGCGGACGTTGGTGCTGATTGCAGCCCTGGCGGCGGCATTCGGCCTGATCCTGCCCGGACGGGCCGATTCCGGCCAGTTCCGCCCCTGCATCATGGCGGCGCGGCCCGGCGATCAGGCAATGGCGATGTTCCACGAGATCAATCGCTTCGACTGCAAGGCCCGACAGCGCGGCTTTCCGGTGGGTGGGGCCTGGCTGTTGTCGCCGCCACTGCGGTTGCTGCCCGACCGGCCCTATGTCGCGCGGTTCAACAGCAACTGGGCGATCGATGTCAGGCTGTTCATCCGCTATGCCGATGGGGACATCCGCCAGGTCGGCTTCACCCATGACGAAGCCCCGCGCTACATGGGGGTCGGCGGTCGCTATGTCCTGCCGATCCCGGTGCGGGATGCCGCGCCGGTGCGGCTGTTGTGGCGGGTGCAGCAGCTTACCACCGTGCGGGGCGTGGTGACGGGGGCGGAGGTACTCGACGCCGCGACGCTGGAGGAGCGGACGCTGGCATTGTCGATCGTCTATGCCCTGTGCGCCGGCATCGCGCTGGCGCTGATCGTCGGGCATCTGGCGCTGTACGTGGCCCTGCGCGCGCGCTTCATCCTGATCTATGTCGGCTTGATCACTGTCCTGCTCGCCTTCCTCTTCGTGTCGTCGGGCGCGATGACGATCCTCCACCCGAACCTCAACATCTACCTGCGCCAGCATGCCGCGACCCTGCTGTTCGCGAGCGGCACGATCCTGGTGCTGCTGTTCGGACGCAGCTTCTTCCCGGCCAGCATCTTCACGCCCCAGTTGCGCCAGATGAGCAATGCGACGATCGCGGCGCTCAGCCTCAGCACGTTCGCGATGCTGCTGTTCTCGCCCCGACAAGCGACGATGCTCGATGACATCGACAGCTGCCTCTACATCCTGGTGGTCGCGATCGTGCCGGTCGTCTTCCTGCGCGCCAGTGCCCGGCGGGAGCGGGGGATGACGCTGTTCGCCGCTGCCTGGGGGTTGCCGATCCTGCTGGTCGGTTTGCGCATGATGGTGTCGCTGGGCCTGATGCGCGGCAGCAATGTCTATGACCTAGTGACGATCGGGATGATGACGATCGAGGCCCTGGTCGCGGCGATCGGCATCGTCTGGCGAATCCATCGACTCGGTCTGGAGCGGGACGAGGCGCGGGCGCGGGAAATGGCGGCCAGGATGCTGGCGGATATCGATCCGCTGACCGGGCTGCTCAACCGCCGCGCCTTCCTGGCCCGCGCGATCGGTCGGGAAACGGACCAGTTGCTGATCCTGATCGACATCGATCATTTCAAGGCGATCAACGATGAGGTCGGGCATGACAGCGGCGACGAGGTGCTGCGCCACTTCGCCGAGGGGTTGCGGACGGTCGCGCCCGCCAATGCCTTGGTGGCGCGGCTGGGGGGCGAGGAGTTCGCGCTGCTGATGCCCGCGCCGGCGGCGATGAGCCCAACGGCGATTCACAAGGCCCTGCGCACCGTGCGCATGCCGTTCGGCCTGACCGTGACATGCAGCCTGGGCGCCTGCACCGGGCCGATGGTCAGCGAACGCGCGTGGCAGGCCATGTATCGCGCCGCCGACCGCGCACTCTATGACGCCAAGGCGGCGGGCCGAAACCGGGTGAAGATCGGCGCGCCGCGGGTGGTGGCGGCATGAGCCTTGTCGAGGGAGGCGCGCTCGCCTAGCATCCGGGCAAGGGGGGGATGATGCGCAACCGACGGATCTTGTTGGCGATGGTCGCGACCGGCGCGACGTTGGCGATGGCGGCGCGGCATCCGACCGCCGATATCCGGTTCCCGACCCATCGGACCGGCGATCCCGCGCCGCACCGCTTCCAGGCGGCGGTCGAGCTGGGACTGGTCGGCGTCTCCCTGCTCTACACCTGGAGCGCGCGCCCGATCGGGTGAGCGCGAGGCGCGCCCGGCCCAGCGCCCGGCACGTCTTGCCTGTGCCAAGTCCGTGTCGCATAGGAACAATCATGGACATACCCGCCCCATCCGCCCCCGAAACGCCGGTCGAGGATCTGTCGTTCGAAGCCGCGCTGAAGGAATTGGAGCGGATCGTCGGCCGGTTGGAAAGCGGCGACGCGACGCTGGACGAATCGATCCGCCTGTACGAGCGCGGCGACCGGTTGCGCGCCCGCTGCGCCGAGCGGCTCGATGCGGCGCAGGCGCGGATCGAGGCGATCCGGCTGGACGCGGACGGCAAGCCCGCCGGCACGCGCCCCTTTGCCGCGGGCTGAGGCGCCCATGCCCGCTCTGCCCGCGTCGCTGCCCGACGCGATCTCGCTGGTCGCCGAGGCGGTCGATGCCCGGTTCGACACGCTGCTCGCCATCCCCGACGATCCGCGCGCCGACCTCTATCGCTGCATGCGCCATGCCGCGATCGGCGGTGGCAAGCGGCTGCGGCCGCTGTTGACGATCGCGACCGCCGACCTGTTCGGCGTCGATCGCGCCTGCGCCGTGCTGGTCGGCACCGCGATCGAGGCGATCCATGTCTATTCGCTGATCCACGACGATCTGCCGGCGATGGACGATGACGACATGCGCCGGGGCAAGCCGACCGCGCACAAAATCTATGGCGAGGCGACCGCGATCCTGGCGGGCGACTGCCTCCATGCGCTGGCGTTCGAGGTGCTGGCCGATGCGGATACGCATCCCGATCCGTTCGTGCGGTCCGAACTGGTGCTTGATCTGGCGCGCGCCGCCGGCCCCGGCGGCATGGCGGGCGGGCAGATGATGGACCTGGAGGCGGAAAAGGCGCGCTTCGACCTCGGCACCGTCACCCGGCTCCAGCAGATGAAGACCGGCGCGCTGATCTGCGCGGCGGTGGAGGCGGGCGCGATCCTGGGCCGGGTGCCGCCCGAGGGGCGCGTGCCTCTGCGCGGCTATGCGCACGACCTGGGCCTCGCCTTCCAGATCGCCGACGACCTGCTCGATGCCGAGGGCGACGAGGAACTGGCCGGCAAGAAGCTGCGCAAGGACGGCGAGGCGGGCAAGGAGACGTTCCTGTCGCTGCTCGGCGTCGATCGTGCCCGCGAGCAATGCGGGATGCTGGTCGACCAGGCGGTGCAGCATCTGCGCGGCTATGGCGCGGAGGCGGACCTGCTGCGCGCCATCGCCCGCTATGTGGTGGAGCGCGACCGGTGACCCGGATCGGCGTCTATCCCGGCACCTTCGACCCTGTCACACTCGGCCATATGGACATCATCCGGCGCGGCGCGAAGCTGGTCGACCGGCTGGCTGGTGGTGGGGGTGACGACCAATGCCTCCAAGTCGCCGATGTTCTCACTCGACGAGCGGATGGCGACGGTGCGGCGCGAGGTGGCGACGATCGGCGGCGCGATCGACGTGGTGCCGTTCGATTCGCTGCTGATGGACTTTGCCGTGCGCGAGGGGGCGAGCGTGATCGTGCGGGGCCTGCGCGCCGTCGCCGATTTCGAATATGAATATCAGATGGCGGGCATGAACCAGCAGCTCAACCGCCATGTCGAGACCGTCTTCCTGATGGCCGATGTCGCGTTGCAGCCGATCGCGTCGCGGCTGGTCAAGGAGATCGCGCTGTTCGGCGGCGACGTGTCGAAGTTCGTGCCCCCCGATGTGTGCCGGGACCTGGTCGCGCGCGTCGCGGCGCTGGGGCGCGGTCGGCAGGCTGATTGACCGGACCCGCGCCGGCGGCTAACCGCGCCGCCGTGACGGGTTCCCCCTGACCGGGGATCAAAAGGGAAGCCGGTGAGTGGTTTGTCCACGATCCCGGCGCTGTCCCCGCAACTGTGACCGGCGAGCGGCCGCCCCAACAGGCCACTGGACCCAGAGACGGTCCGGGAAGGCGGGGCGGCGGCGATGACCCGGAAGCCAGGAGACCTGCCCGTCACGGTCGATCCATCGCGCCGGCGGGAGCACCGGAGCGGACGAGGCGATATTCCTCGAGCGAACGACGCGCGGCGACGCGTGCGCAATGGTGCGGACGCCGCCGAGAGGGGGAATGCGTTCGTGTTGAGATTTGCCGTGTCCGTCCTGGCGCTTGCCGCCGCCGCTCCCGCACTGGCGCAGGCGGCCCCGGACGACGACCAGATCGTCGTCACCGCCGCCCGCGCGCCGCAGAAGCTGGACGAGGTCGGCCAAGCGCTGACCGTCATCGACCGCGCGGAGATCGAGGCGCGCCAGACCGTCTCGATCGCCGACCTGCTGTCGACCACGCCGGGCGTCACCGTCACCCGCAATGGCGGGATCGGCAGCCTGACCAGCCTGCGCATCCGGGGCGCGGAAGCGGAGCAGACGCTGGTCGTGATCGACGGCGTGCGCGTCAACGATCCGTCCTCGCCCGGCGGCGGCTTCGACTTCGCCAACCTGCTCTCCTCGTCGATCGAGCGGATCGAGGTGCTGCGCGGGCCGAATTCGGTGCCCTGGGGCAGCCAGGCGATCGGCGGCGTCGTCAACATCATCACCCAGGCGCCGACCGACCGGTTCCGCGCTCATGCGCGCGCCGAATATGGCTATGCGAACAGCGCCTTCGCCAGCGCCGGCGTGTCGGGCGGCGCCGGGCCGCTCGCCCTGTCGCTGACCGGCGGCTATCTGGACAGCGACGGCATCTCCGCCGCCGCCAATGGCCGCGAGCGTGACGGATACCGCCAATATGGTGCGAACGGCCGCGCGACGCTGGCGCTGACCCGGGACATCGGCATCGACCTGTCGGGCTGGTATGCGCATAGCCGGGTCGGGCTGGATGGCTTTCCGCCGCCCGACTATATGCTGGCCGACACCGCCGACTATGCCAAGACGCAGGAAGTCTATGGCTATGCCGGCGTCCATGCGAACCTGCTGGACGGCCGCCTCCGCAACCGTGCGGCCTTCACCATCGCCGATATCAACCGCGACAATTACGAACCCGCCTTCGGCACCGGCCCCAGCTTCATCGGCCGGGGCCGGTCCGAACGCTATGAATATCAGGGTGATTTCCGGCTGGCCGAGCCAGTCCGCCTGGTCGGCGGCGTCGAGCATGAGACCAGCCGCTATGACGACGGCTTCCTCAAGCGTTCGGTCGGCATCACCAGCGTCTATGGCCAGGCGATCGTCCAGCCGATCCGCGCGCTGACCGTCACCGGCGGCGTGCGGCATGACGATCACCAGCGTTTCGGCGGCCGCACCACCTTCGGCGCGGACGCGGCCTGGGCGCTGGCGACCGGCACGACGCTGCGCGCCAGCTATGGCGAGGGGTTCAAGGCCCCGACGCTCTACCAGCTCTACAGCGCCTATGGGAACGAGGCGCTGCGGCCGGAGACGGCGCGCAACTATGACCTGGGCGTCGAACAGGCGCTGGTGGAGGGCCGGATGCGGATCGGGGCGACCTGGTTCCACCGCGACACGCGCAACCAGATCAGCTTCCGCAACTGCGTCGGCGCGACCGAGTGCGCGGCCTATCCCTTCGGCCGCTACGACAATATCCAGCGCACCCAGGCCGAGGGTGTCGAGTTCACCATCGCGCTGCGTCCGGTCGATGCGCTGACCCTGTCGGGCAACGTCTCCTATATCGACAGCCGCAACCGCACGCCCGGCGCGGCCTTCGACCTCGACCTGGCGCGCCGGCCCAAGGAGACGGCGGCGGTCAATATCGACTATCGCCTGCCCTTCGGCCTGTCGGTCGGCGGCACGGTGCAGATGGTCGGCGACAGTTACGACGACGCGGCCAACAGCGTCCGGCTGGACGGCTATGCGCTGGCCAGCCTGCGCGCGGAACTGCCGATCGGGGATCGCCTGTCCGTCTATGGCCGCGTCGACAACCTGTTCGATGAGGATTACCGGGTCATCGCCGGCTATGGCACCTATGGCCGCGCCGCCTATGGCGGCATCCGCGTGACGCTCGACTGAGATGCGCGCGCTGGCCCTCGCCCTCCTGCTCGCCGGCTGTGCGCAGCCGCCGGGCGGGGGCGGGGGCATCGTCTCGACCAATCCATGCGCGGATGCGATGCTGGTGCACATGGTGCCGCCCGCCCGCATCGCCGCGATCAGCCATTATTCGCAAACGCCCGGCGCCTCCTCGATCCCGCTCGCCCTTGCGCGCCGCTTCCGCGCCACGGCGGGAACGGCGGAGGAGGTGATCGCGCTCCGGCCCGACCTGGTCGTCGCCTCCAGCTTCACCGCGCCCGCCACGCGGGAGGCCTGGGCGCGCGCCGGGCTGAAGACGCTCTATCTCGGCATCCCCGCCACCATCGCCGCCAGCGAGGCGCAGGTGCGCGAACTGGCGCGGGCGGTGGGGGCGGCTCCGGCCGGCGAGCGGATCGTGCGCGACATTGATGCTGGCCTGCGCCGCACCCGGCCGACGGATGCCCGGCGACCAAGGGCCTTGCTCTACATCTCCGGCGACCTCGCCAATGGCGGCGGCACCTTGCTGGATGAAGCGATGACGCATGTCGGCCTGACCAATGCGGCGGCGGGCTATGGCCTGGCCTTTACCGGGCGGCTGCCGGCGGAGACCCTGGTCGTGCACCCGCCGGACCTGGTGATCGCGCCCGACCGCAACCGGCTGGCACGCTTGCGCGAACGGCTGTTGCCGCACAGCCGGGCGGCGACGATCGACCCGGCCCTGCTCTATTGCGGCGGTCCCACGATTCCCCCGGCGCTCGACCGGCTCGCCGCGATCCGCCAGGAGGGGCCATGAGCCGATCGATCCGCCTGACCATGCTCGCGCTGCTGGTGGTGGCGCTTTTCCTGGGTTCGCTCGCCTGCGGCAAGGCGGTGGTGCCGCTGTCCGCCTGGTTCTCGGGCGATCAGCGCTGGTGGATCGTGGCGGAGCTTCGTTTGCCGCGCGCGGTGCTGGCCGTGGCCCTGGGCGCGGTGCTCGGCCTGTCGGGCGCGGTGTTGCAGGGCTATCTGCGCAATCCGCTCGCCGATCCGGGCGTGGTCGGCATCTCGTCGGCGGCGGCCCTGGGCGCGGTGGTGGCGATCGTCTTCGCCGCCGCCAGCGGGGCGGGCGTGTTCGTCGCCGCGATCCTGGCGGCCGGCGGGGCGATGGCGCTGCTCGCAGCGCTGACTTGGCGATCCGATTCCACCGTTACCTTCGTGCTGGCGGGCACGGTGTTGGCGAGCCTGGCGGGGGCGCTGACCGCCTTCACCATCTCGGTCGCGCCCAATCCCTATGTGGTGGCGGAGGCGATGGACTGGCTGATGGGCGCGCTGACCGACCGGAGCTGGCCCGATGTCGTGCTGGCCGTGCCGCCGATGGCGCTCGGCGCGCTGCTGCTCGCGCTGACCGGCCGGTCGCTCGACGCGCTGGCGCTGGGCGAGCCGGCGGCGCGGTCGCTGGGCGTGCGGCTCGGCCGGCTGCGGCTGCTGGTGGTCGCGGGCACCGGCCTCGCGATCGGCGCGGGGGTGGCGGTGACGGGGGTGATCGGCTTTGTCGGCCTGATCGTGCCGCATCTGCTCCGTCCGCTCTTCGGCCATCGACCGGGGGCGCTGCTGCTGCCCGCCAGCCTGGGCGGCGCGGCGCTGGTGCTGGCGGGCGACAGCCTGGTGCGGCTCGCCCCCGGTGCCGGCGAGATACGGCTGGGCGTCGCCATGGCGCTGATCGGCGCGCCCTTCTTCCTGTGGCTGCTGCTCCGCGCGAGGCACGACGCATGGCGCTGATCCTCGATGCGGTGGGCGTGACGCTCGGCGGCCGCAGCGTGCTGGCGGACGTCTCGGCGCGACTGGAGCCGGGCCGTATCACCGCGATCCTGGGCCCGAACGGCGCGGGCAAGAGCAGCCTGGTCAAGGCCATCGCCGCGCTGCTGCCGCATGACGGCGCGATCACGCTGGACGGCGGCCCGGTCGCATCGCTGGCCGCCGAGGCCCGCGCCCGCCGCATCGGCTATCTGCCGCAGGACGCGACCGTGCATTGGAACATGCGCGCTGCCGAAGTCGTCGCGCTCGGCCGGCTGCCGTACGCGCGCGCGCGCTATGGCGAGTCCGACGCCGACCGCGCCGCGATCGCGGCGGCGATGGCGGCGACCGGGACGCAGGGCTTCGCCGACCGCCCGGTCGGCACGCTGTCGGGCGGCGAGCGGGCGCGGGTGCTGCTGGCGCGCGTGCTGGCGGGGGAGCCGGACTGGCTGCTGGCCGACGAACCGCTCGCCAGCCTGGACCCGGCGCATCAGATCGATTTGCTCGACCGGCTGCGCGGCGTCGCGGCGGCGGGCGCGGGGGTGGTCGTGGTGCTGCACGACCTGGTCCAGGCGGCGCGCGCGGCCGACGACGTGCTGCTGCTCCACCGGGGCCGCGTCGCCGGCTTCGGTCCGGCCGGCGAGGTCCTGACGGCGGAACGGCTGGCCTCGACCTTCGGCGTGCGCGTCACGATGGTCGAGGAGGCGGGCCGCCGCCTGCCGGTGCCGATCGGCCGGATCGGACTTGTATCGGAGGGCTGAACCGGACAAAGCGGCAAAAAAAGAGCAGGAGAGTTTCGATGCGCACGATCGGTCATGTGATCGGCGGGGCTGCCGGCACCGCCACGCCCGGCAGCGGCCGGATCGCCGAGGTGTTCGACCCCAATAGCGGCCAGGTGCAGGCCCGGGTGCCGCTGGGCACCGCCGCCGACCTCGACCGCGCGGTCGCCGTCGCGCAGGCCGCGCAGCCCGGCTGGGCCGCCACCAACCCGCAGCGCCGCGCCCGCGTCATGTTCCGCTTCAAGGAACTGGTCGAGGCGAACATGGACGAACTCGCCCGGCTGCTCTCTTCCGAACATGGCAAGGTGATCGCCGATTCGAAGGGCGACATCCAGCGCGGGCTGGAGGTGATCGAATTCGCCTGCGGCATCCCGCACGTGCTGAAGGGCGAATATACCCAGGGCGCCGGCCCCGGCATCGACGTCTATTCGATGCGCCAGCCGCTGGGGATCGGTGCCGGCATCACGCCGTTCAACTTCCCCGCGATGATCCCGATGTGGATGTTCGGCGTCGCCATCGCCTGCGGCAACGCCTTCATCCTCAAGCCCTCGGAGCGCGATCCCTCGGTGCCCGTCCGCCTGGCGGAACTGATGCGCGAGGCCGGCGCGCCGGAGGGCATCCTCCAGGTGGTGCAGGGCGACAAGGAGATGGTCGACGCGATCCTCGACCATCCGGCGATCGGCGCGGTCAGCTTCGTCGGATCGTCCGACATCGCCCATTATGTCTATCGGCGCGGGGTCGAGGCGGGCAAGCGCGTGCAGGCGATGGGCGGGGCCAAGAACCACGGCATCGTCATGCCCGATGCCGATCTGGACCAGGTGGTCGCCGATCTGGCGGGCGCGGCCTTCGGTTCGGCGGGCGAGCGGTGCATGGCGCTGCCGGTGGTGGTGCCGGTCGGCGACGCGACCGCCGACGCCCTGCGCGCCAGGCTGATCCCGGCGATCGAGGCGCTGCGGGTCGGCGTCTCGACCGATGCGGAGGCGCATTACGGCCCCGTCGTCAACGCCGCGCATAAGGCGAAGGTGGAGCAATGGATCCAGACCGGCGTCGACGAGGGCGCGGAGCTGGTCGTCGACGGGCGCGGCTTCACGCTCCAGGGGCATGAGCAGGGCTTCTTCATCGGCCCGTCGCTGTTCGACCGGGTGACGCCGGCGATGCAGAGCTACAAGGAGGAGATTTTCGGCCCTGTCCTCCAGATCGTGCGCGCGCCCGATTTCGAGACGGCGCTGCGCCTGCCCTCCGAGCATCAATATGGCAACGGCGTCGCCATCTTCACGCGCAACGGCCATGCCGCGCGCGAGTTCGCCGCGCGCGTCCATGTCGGCATGGTCGGCATCAACGTGCCGATCCCGGTGCCGGTGGCCTATCACAGCTTCGGCGGGTGGAAGCGGTCGGCGTTCGGCGACATCAACCAGCACGGCATGGAGGGCGTGCGCTTCTGGACGCGGACCAAGACCGTGACCCAGCGCTGGCCCGACGGCTCGATCGACCTGCCGCGCGGCGCGGAGGATGGCGGACCCGCGCGGGTGCAGGACGCGTTCGTCATTCCGACCATGGGCTGAACCATGGATCGCCCCAAGGGAGCCGGACCCATGCGCCATGTCGTGATCGCCACCAGCCTGTTGCTCGCCGCGTGTAGCGGGGGCAGCGGCTCGGGCAACAACCAGAGCGACGAGGTTCCGGTCGCGCAGGTGCAGGAACAGACGCCGGAAAACCTGACCGACGATCCGCAGAACAGCGTCGTACCGCTGGGATCGCGGGGCAACGCCGCAGTGCCCGGCCCGGCCCCGCTGGCGACCATCCCCGCCCGCTTCCAGGGCCGCTGGGGCATGAGCGTCGCCGATTGCGACCCCTCGACCGGCGCGGACAAGGGCAAGCTGACCATCGCCGGCAACCGCCTGTCGTTCTTCGAATCGCGCGGCGACGCGACGAAGATCATGCAGACGCAGCCGACCCAGATCACCTTCGACCTGCCGATGAACGGGGAGGGGGCGAACTGGACAGAGCGGACGACCCTGACGCTGCTGGAGGACATCAAGATGCTGGTGCGTCAGAAGGCGGTGCCGGGCGGGAAGCCCGAGACCAGCCGTTACGTTCGCTGTCCCGCCTGAGAGAGAGCCATGGAAAATCAATTCGACCTGACGGACGACCAGCGCGAGATCCAGGAGCTGGCGCGCCGCTTCACCGCCGACCGCATCACCCCCTTCGCCGCCGAGTGGGACGAGAAGCACATCTTCCCGCGCGACACGATCAAGGCGGCGGCGGAGTTGGGCTTCGCCTCCATCTACGTGTCCGAGGAATCGGGCGGCATCGCGCTCGGCCGGCTGGAGGCGGCGCTGATCATGGAGGCGATGGCCTATGGCTGCCCGTCGACCAGC
Organism: Sphingomonas sp. SORGH_AS_0438; assembly: GCF_031453475.1. Classification (NCBI taxonomy): domain Bacteria; kingdom Pseudomonadati; phylum Pseudomonadota; class Alphaproteobacteria; order Sphingomonadales; family Sphingomonadaceae; genus Sphingomonas; species Sphingomonas sp. SORGH_AS_0438. The sequence goes on along the minus strand of NZ_JAVIZS010000001.1, from coordinate 2,809,924 downwards.
GCGTTCATCTCGATCCACAACATGGCGTCGTGGATGATCGACGCCTTCGGATCGGCGCGGGTGAAGGAGAAATACCTCCCCTCGCTGGTCACGATGGACCGGATCGCCAGCTATTGCCTGACCGAGCCGTCGTCCGGCTCCGACGCGGCGGCGCTGAAGACGCGCGCGGTGCGCGACGGCGAGGGCTGGCGCGTGACCGGCACCAAGCAGTTCATTTCCGGCGGCGGCGAGAATGACGTCTATGTCGTCATGGTCCGCACCGGCGAGGAGAAGGCGCGCGGCATCTCGTGCCTGGTCGTCGAGAAGGACATGCCCGGCGTCTCCTTCGGTGCGAACGAGCGCAAGCTCGGCTGGCATTCGCAACCGACCGCGCAGGTCATCCTGGAGGATGTGTTCGTGCCGGCCGAAAACCTGGTCGGCGCGGAGGGCGAGGGCTTCCGCATCGCCATGTCCGGGCTGGACGGCGGGCGGCTGAACATCGGCGCCTGTTCGCTGGGCGGCGCGCAACGCTGCCTGGACGAGTCGATCGCCTATACCCGCGACCGCCAGCAGTTCGGCCAGCCGATCGCCGATTTCCAGAACACGCAGTTCACGCTCGCCGACATGGCGACCGACCTGGAGGCGTCGCGCGCACTGCTCTACATGGCCGCCGCCAAGGTAACGGCGGGCGCGCCCGACAAGACCAAGTTCGCCGCCATGGCCAAGCGGCTGGCGACCGACAATGGCTCGGCGATCGTCGACCGCGCGCTCCAGCTGCATGGCGGATACGGCTATCTGATGGACTATCCAATCGAGCGTTTCTGGCGCGACCTGCGCGTCCATTCGATCCTGGAGGGCACCAACCAGGTGATGCGCATGATCATCGGCCGGGAGCTGACGAGGGCATGACCCAGGACCTGATCGTCACCACCGAGGGCGCGGTCGGGCGGTTGCGGCTCAACCGGCCACAGGCGATCCACGCGCTCAATCGCGACATGTGCGTCGCCATGCTGTCGGCGCTGGAGGCATGGCGCATGGAGCCCGGCGTCGAGGCGATCATCCTCGACCATCTGCCGGCCCCCGATGGCGACCCGAAGCGGTCGCGCGGCTTCTGCGCGGGCGGCGACATTCGCCTGATCGCGGAAAGCGGCGCGGGCGATGGCGCGGCGGCGCGGCGCTTCTTCGCCACCGAATACCGGCTGAACGCGCGGCTGTTCACCTATGCCAAGCCGATCGTCGCGGTGATGGATGGCATCACCATGGGCGGCGGCGTCGGCATCGCCATGCCCTGCCGCTATCGCGTCGCGACAGAGAATACCAAATTCGCCATGCCGGAGACGGGGATCGGCCTGTTCCCCGATGTCGGCGGCGGCTGGTATCTGTCGCGGCTGCCGGGGCGGATCGGCGTCTATCTGGCGCTAACCGGCCACCGGCTGGACGGGGCAGAGGCGCATGCGCTGGGTCTCGCCACCCATTATCTGCCCGCCGCCGCGCTGGACGAGGCCAAGCACCGCATCACCGCCGAGCCGCAAGCCATCGAGGCGATCCTGTCCGACCTGTCGGTGCCCGCGCCTGAGGCGCGGATCCTCTGCGACCGGGCGGCGATCGACCGCCTCTTCGCCGCCGACCGGATGGAGGAGATCGTCGCCGCGCTGGAGGCGGATGGCGGCGACTGGGCGAAGGCGCAGCTTGCGACTCTGGCGACCAAGTCGCCCCAGGCGTTGAAGGTGTCGCTGAAACTGGTGCTCGACGGCCGCACCATGCCGACCTTCGAGGACGAGATGCGCCAGGAATATGCGGTCGCCTCGCGCGTCGTGCAGCGCCACGATCTGGTCGAGGGCGTGCGCGCGCTGATCGTCGACAAGGACCAGTCGCCGCGCTGGCAGCCGGCGACGCTGGACGGCGTCAGCGACCATCTGATCGACCAGATCTTCGCCCCCCTGCCGGATGACGAAAGCTGGACCCCCGCCGAGGCGGATGCCGGGATACCCGATGGAGACGATCATGGCTGAATATCAAACCCTGCTGGTCGAGCAGCGTGGCCCCGTCACGCTCGTCACGCTCAACCGGCCGGAGGCGCTGAACGCGCTCAACGCGCAGCTCCTGTCCGACCTGCTGGCGGCGATGGCGGTGTTCGAGGCGGACCCCAGCCAGGGCTGCGCGGTGCTGACCGGCAGCGCCAAGGCGTTCGCGGCGGGCGCGGACATCAAGGAGATGCAGGCGCAGGGCTTTGCCGACATGTACGCGCACGACTTCTTCGCCGGCTGGGACCAGTTCACCCGCACGCGCAAGCCGGTGATCGCGGCGGTGTCCGGCTATGCGTTGGGCGGCGGCTGCGAAGTGGCGATGATGTGCGACTTCATCCTGGCGGCGGACAATGCGAAGTTCGGCCAGCCGGAGATCAAGCTGGCGGTGACGCCGGGCATGGGCGGGTCGCAGCGGCTGGCCCGCGCGGTCGGCAAGGCGAAGGCGATGGAGATGTGCCTGACCGGCCGGATGATGGACGCCGCCGAGGCGGAGCGCGCCGGGCTGGTCAGCCGGGTCGTCCTCGCCGCCGATCTGGTCGAGGAGGCGGTGAAGACCGCCACCACCATCGCCGGCATGGCCCCGCTCGCGATCCTGGCGAACAAGGAGATGGTCAACTACGCGTTCGAGACCGGGCTGGCGTCGGGCGTGCAGTTCGAGCGGCGGCTGTTCCACGGGATGTTCGGCTCGGCCGACCAGAAGGAGGGCATGGCGGCCTTCGTCGAGAAGCGCGCCGGTGCGTGGAGCGGGCGGTGACGATAAAGCCGGATTCGCGTCTGTTCTTCCACCCCGGCGAAGGCCGGGGTCCAGTCACGGAACATGCGTGACGAAGGACGGTGGTCCGTAACCATGGCTTTCCCGGCTGGACCCCGGCCTTCGCCGGGGTGGCAGGGGATTTTGTGAAGGCCCGCCTCCAGCGTGGCGGGATGCAATAGAGCCACCGCAAGGACGGCGGCCGGAGAGAGGATCGACGACATGGCACGCATCGCCTTTATCGGACTGGGCAATATGGGCGGCGGCATGGCCGCGAATCTGGCGAAGGCAGGGCATGAGGTCCACGCCTTCGACCTTTCCACCGAGGCACTGGCGCGCGCCGAACAGGCCGGTTGCCACCCCGCCGCCAGCGCACGGGCCGCGGCCGAGGGTGCGGAGGCGGTCGTCACGATGCTGCCCGCCGGCCGGCATGTCGAAGCGGTGCAGGCGGAAATCCTGGAGGCGCTGGTGCCCGGCGCGCTGCTGATCGACTGTTCGACGATCGATGTCGCCACCGCGCGCCGCGTCGCCGATACCGCCACCGCGCGCGGTTTCGCGGCGGTCGATGCGCCGGTGTCGGGCGGCATCGCGGCGGCGGCGGCGGGGACGCTGACCTTCATGGTCGGCGGCGCGCCGGCCGCGTTCGACCGCGCCCGGCCCTATCTGGCGGCGATGGGCAAGGCGGTGATCCATGCCGGCGGCAGCGGGGCCGGCCAGGCGGCGAAGATCTGCAACAACATGGTGCTGGGCGCGACGATGATCGCCACTTGCGAGGCGTTCGGGCTCGCCGAGAAGCTGGGGCTGGAGGCGCAGGCCTTTTTCGACATCGCGTCGGTCAGTTCGGGGCAGAGCTGGTCGCTGACCAGCTATTGCCCGGTGCCGGGCGTCGGTCCGACGACGCCGGCCGACCATGACTATCAGGGCGGGTTCGCGGCGGCGCTGATGCTGAAGGACCTGCGACTGGCGCGCGAGGCGGCGGCGCAGGTCGGGGCGGACACGCCGATGGGTGCGCGCGCCGCCGAACTCTACGAGGCGTTCGTCGCGGCGAACCCGGAGCCGGTCGACTTCTCCGGGATCATCCAGAGCCTGTAACGGACCGGGCGGTGGTGCCGGACCACCGCCCATCCACCCGGCGCGTCACCAGGATGTTACGCTCAGACGGTCGCCGCGCGCGACCGGGCGGCGAAGCTCTTGCGCAGCTTCTGGAGCTTGGGCGGGATCACCGCCATGCAATAGGGATTGGACCGGCCGGACGTCTCCCAATAATCCTGGTGATAGCCCTCGGCCGGATACCATTCGCTCATCGGCTCGATCGTGGTGACGATGCGGCCATGATCCTCGCCGGCACGCTCGATCGCAGCACGCGCCTCGGCCGCCTGGGTCTCGTCGGCGGGGAAGATCGCCGAGCGATATTGCGTGCCGACGTCATTGCCCTGGCGGTTGAGCTGGGTCGGGTCGTGCGTCGCGAAGAAGATGTCGAGCAGGTCGGCATAGCGGATGCGGTCAGGGTCGAAGCCGACGCGGATCGCCTCGGCATGGCCGGTGTCGCCGCCGCAGACCTGCTTGTAGGTCGGATTCGGAACGGTGCCGCCGATATAGCCGCTCTCGACGCTTTCCACGCCGATCACGTCTTTGAACACCGCCTCGGTGCACCAGAAGCAGCCTCCGGCCAGCGTCGCATATTCGGTCATGAAGATGGTCTCCTTTCCCCCCAGATAGGAACGCGCTAACGCCACCGCAAAGGGCTGCGTGCCCATAAGGGCCCTGGAGCGAAGCGATGACGATCGACGGCAAGGTGATGGTGACCGGCGGGGCCGGCTATATCGGCAGCCATGCCGTGCTGGCGCTGCTCGATGCCGGCTATGACGTGGTGGTGCTCGACAACCTCGTCACCGGCTTCGACTGGGCGGTCGATCCGCGCGCCGCCTTCGTCCGGGCCGATGTGGCGGACGAGGCGGCGGTGCGCGCCGCGATCCGCGACCACCGGGTGCGCGCGATCATGCATTTCGCCGGATCGATCATCGTACCGGAATCGGTCAGCAACCCGCTCAAATACTACCGCAACAACACCGCCGCCTCGCGCGCGCTGATCGAGAGCGCGGTCGAGGAGGGGGTGCCGCATTTCATCTTCTCCTCGACCGCCGCCACCTATGGCACGCCCGAGCGGATGCCGATCGGCGAGGACGATCCCAAGCGGCCGATCAACCCGTACGGCATGTCGAAGCTGATGACCGAGACGATGCTGGCCGATGTCGCGGCGGCGCATCCGATCAACTATTGCGCGCTGCGCTATTTCAACGTCGCCGGCGCCGACCCGGCGGGGCGGTCGGGCCAGTCGACCGCGGGCGCGACCCATCTGATCAAGGTCGCGGTCGAGGCGGCGACCGGCAAGCGCGACGGTGTCGGCGTGTTCGGCACCGACTTCCCGACGCCCGACGGCACCGGCGTGCGCGACTATATCCATGTCACCGACCTGGCGGCGGCGCATGTCGCGGCGCTCGCGAAGCTGGTCGCTCAGCCGGGCGAGAGCCATGTGATGAATTGCGGCTATGGCCGGGGCTTTTCGGTCAACGAAGTGCTCGACGCGGTCGATCGCGTCACCAATCTGCGGATCGAGCGTCGCTATGAGGGACGCCGCGCGGGCGATCCGGCGGAACTGGTCGCCGACAATGCCAAGATCCTGGCGACGCTCAACTGGCGGCCCGCGCATGACGATCTGGGCGGGATCATCCGCGATGCGCTGGCCTGGGAGCGCGCGCTGGCGGAGCGTCGCCGGTGAGCTGGCGCTCGCTGCTGTTCGTGCCGGGCGACCGGCCGGAACGGATGGCGAAGGCGGCCGGCTGCGGCGCAGACGCGCTGATCCTCGACCTGGAAGATTCGGTCGCCGCCGCCGCCAAGCCGGCGGCGCGCCTGGCGGTGGCGGGGTTCCTGCGGGAAGCGCGCACGCTGCCGCTGATCGTACGGGTCAATCCGCTCGACTCCGGCCTGGTCGAGGAGGATCTGGCGGCGATCCTGCCGGCGAGGCCCGACGGGCTGATGCTGCCCAAGGCGGAGGGCGCAGGCTCGGTCGCGGCCCTGGCGGCGCGTGCCGGCCTGCCGATCCTGCCCGTCGCGACCGAGACGCCTGCGGCGATCTTCCAGCTTGGCAGCTATGCCAGTGTCGCGCCGCATCTCGCCGGCCTGACCTGGGGCGCGGAGGACTTGCCCGCCGCGATCGGCGCCTCCACCGCGCGCGAGGCGGATGGCGGCTATACCGCGCCCTATCAGCTCGCCCGTACGCTGACGCTGTTCGGCGCCCATGCCGCGGGCGTGGCGGCGATCGAGACGGTGTTCCCCGACTTTCGCGACCTGGACGCGCTCGCCGCCTATGCCGCGCGCGGGCGGCGGGACGGGTTCACGGGAATGATGGCGATCCATCCCGCGCAGGTGCCGGTCATCAACGCCGCCTTCACCCCGAGCGACGCGGAACGCACGGCGGCGCAGGCGATCGTCGATCTGTTCGCGGCCAATCCGGGCGCGGGCGCGCTGCAACTCGACGGCCGGATGGTCGACGCGCCGCACCTGAAACAGGCGCGACGCATCCTGGGGCTCGCCTAGCGCTCGCCGCCGATCGAGGCGCGCATCCGGGCGGTCAGCCACCACCAGCCCAGCGCCCAGAGCGTGCCGAAGCTCCAGCCGGCCAGCACGTCGGACGGCCAGTGGACGCCCAGATAGACGCGGCTCGACCCGATCGCGCCGGTCAGCAGGATCGCCGCGCCGAACAGATAGCGGCGGGTGGGGCGGTCGCGCACCACCTGCGCGGCGAGCGCGGCGAGGGTGAGATAGACGATCGCGCTGTTGGTCGCATGGCCGCTGGGAAAGCTGGCGTTGGAGACATCGACCAGATGCGGCACCAGGTCGGGCCGGGCGCGACCGATGGTCCGCTTGATCAGCCAGACCATCTGCCCGCCGGTGGCGGTGGCCAGCACCAGCGCCAGCGCGGTCAGCCACAGCCGCTGCATCAGCAGGAAGCCGGCGACCAGCACCACCACCAGCGTCACCACCGTGCTGCCGCCGAGCGCGGTCAGGTCGACCGCGACGCCGGGCAGCCAGCTCGGCCCTCCCCAGGCGCGCAGGCCCTGGATGATCGAGCGGTCGATCATCAGCGGATCGGGGGCGAGCCAATGACCGAACAGCAAGGCCAGCAGAGCGGCGGTGGCGAGCAGCGAGAGGGCGGCGAGCGGCCTGGGCAGCCGACGGGTCGGGGGCGAAGCGGACATGCCGCTCCGTTTAGGCAGGACGGGGTGCCGGAGCAAAAGGGAAAGTGCCGGAACTCCGATGGCTTATCCTGCAAATACCGCGAGCCAATGGCGGATGCGGCGGTTATGCCCGTCGATCATCAGGGCGGGAGAGGGGCGGATATGAGCATGGATCGTCGCGGATTTCTGGGAGCCGCCACGCTGTTGGCGGGATGCGCCACCCTGCCGCCCGCACCCGCCGCCGCGTCGCCCGGCTTCGTCCGGCGCGAGGGGATGCGCCTGATGGTCGGCGACCAGCCCTATCGCTTCGTCGGCACGAACATGTGGTATGCCGCCTATCTGGGGGCCGACGCCCCCTATGGCGACCGCGCGCGGCTAGGGCGCGAGCTGGACGCGCTGAAGGCCATGGGCGTCACCAATCTGCGCATCCTCGCCTCCGCCGAGGAAGGACCGCTGCGCAACGCGATCAAGCCGGGCTTCCGCACCGCGACCACCACCAATGCGACGCTGCTCGCCGGGCTGGACCATGCGCTGGCGGAGATGGCGAAGCGCGACATGCGCGCCGTGCTGTACCTGACCAATTTCTGGGAATGGTCGGGCGGGATGATGACCTATTTGTCCTACGTCAATGGCGGCCGCTATCTGGACATGAACGACCCGGCGCATCCCTGGCCGGCCTTCGCCAATTTCAATGCGCAATTCTATGGCGATGCGCGCGCGACCGGCCTGTATCGCGACTGGATCCGCACCTTGGTGTCGCGGACCAGCAGCGCGACCGGCCGGCGCTATGCGGATGATCCGACGATCATGGCATGGCAGCTCGCCAACGAGCCGCGCCCGGCCGGCGATGCGGATCATGCCGATGTCGAGCAGTTCACCCTCTGGGTCCGCGACAGCGCCCGGCTGATCAAGTCGATCGATCCCAACCATCTGGTCTGCACCGGGTCGGAAGGGCTGAAGGGCACGCTGGAGCGGCCCGATATCCTGCTCGCCGAACATGGCCTGGCGGAGATCGACTATCTCACCGCGCATATCTGGCCCAACAATTGGGACTGGGTGAAGCAGACCGACCTCGCCAACACCTATCCGCGCGGCGAGACGCTGACCGAGGCATATATCGCCCGGCATGTCGAGCTTGCCCGGCAACTCGACAAGCCGCTGGTGATCGAGGAATTCGGCTATCCGCGCGACGGGGGCAGCAACGATCCCCGGGTCGCGACCGGCTATAAGGACCGGTTCTACCGGCTGATCTATGCGGCGGCGCTGCGCGACATGGCGCGGGGCGGGCCGATCGCGGGCACCAATTTCTGGGCCTGGAACGGCGAGGCGCGGGCGGAGCATCCCGACTATCGGTTCCGCGACGGCGACCGCCACTATATGGGCGACCCCCCGCACGAGCCCCAGGGTTGGTACGGCATCTTCACCGGCGACACGACCGTCCGCATCGTCGCCGACCATGCCGCCGCCGTCGCGCGGCTGCCACGGACGCGGACATGATCCGCACCATCCTGTCCCGCCTGGCCCTGGCCGGCCTGCTGCTCCAGGCGGCGGTCCCCGCGCCGGCGCAGGAGGTGCTGGACGCCGATCCCAATCTGCTGGCGCCGTCGCAGGACCCGAAGCGCACCGCCAACGGCCTGGCCCAGACCCCGCCCATGGGCTGGAACAGCTGGAACAAGTTCGGCTGCACCGTGAACGAGGAGGTGATCCGCCGCACCGCCGATGCGATCGCGGCGAACGGCATGAAGGCGGCGGGCTATGCCTATATCGTCATCGACGATTGCTGGCACGGCACGCGCGACGCCGATGGCTTCATCACCGAGGATCGCCAGCGCTTTCCCGGCGGGTTGAAGGCGCTGGGCGACTATATCCATGCCAGGGGGCTGAAGTTCGGCATCTATTCCGACGCGGGCACCAGGACCTGCGGCGGCCGGCCGGGCAGCCAGGGGCATGAATATCAGGACGCGCTGCAATATGCGCGCTGGGGCGTCGACTATCTGAAATATGACTGGTGTTCGTCGGGCGTCCGCAACGCCGAGGAGGCCTATGCCACCATGGCGGATGCGCTGCGCGCGACCGGGCGGCCGATCCTGTTCTCTCTGTGCGAATGGGGCAATTCCCGGCCATGGCTCTGGGCGGCGAAGATCGGCAATCTGTGGCGCACCACCGGCGACATCACCGACCGATGGGAGGGGAAGCACGGCCATAGCTGGGGCGTCGCGTCGATCGTCGACAGGAACGAGCCGCTCTGGCCCTTTGCCGGCCCCGGCCATTGGAACGACCCGGACATGCTGGAGGTCGGCAATGGCGGGCTGAGCGATACCGAATATCGCGCGCATTTTTCGCTCTGGGCGATGATGGCCGCGCCGCTGATCGCCGGCAACGACGTCGCCGCCATGTCGGATGCGACCCGCGCCATCCTGCTCAACCGCGAGGTGATCGCCATCGACCAGGACCGGCTGGGGGCGCAGGGGCATCGCGTGATGCGCAACGGCCCGCAGGAGGTCTGGATGAAGCCCATGGCCGATGGCGGGCGCACGCTGCTGCTGTGGAATCGTGGCGAGGTGCCGGTGCGGATCGCTGCCGACTGGACCAGCCTGGGCCTGCCCGCGACGGTTCGGCTGCGGGGACGCGACCTGTGGGCGCATCGCGATCTCGGCCTCCTGTCCGGCCGCTACGAAGCCGAGGTCGCCCCGCATGGCGTGGTGATGGTGCGGCTGGCCCCTTGAACGGCCCATGGATGGAAAGGGGGCCGACGTCATCCCCATCCGGGGATGGCGACGGACAGTCATAAAGGCCTAGACCCAAGGCCATCACCTCCGCGGGAAACCGCTGGGAAGGAGAATGGCGCGCCCGGAACGATTCGAACGTCCGACCCTCAGATTCGTAGTAGGTTGGGCGTCACGCCCTATGCACACAAAGCTGCACTCATGGGGTCCAATACGATAAGACGGTCATCTCAGCCGAAAGCTCGTGAAGCCAAATCCGGCTTGGAGGGACTATAGAGAACGGGAGGATGGTGGGGGGGCCTGCGAAAGTACCGTCCTCGACGATGCCGCATTCGCGGCGGCCACGCTGGTGGTGCCGAAGTTTCTGGCGCTGGCGGATCCGGCGTCGCGCTGGACCTGTGCGCATGGCGGGCAAGCCTATTATGCCTACTCGACCAGCCTTCCGCGCAGATGGAAGGAGTTTTGTCGGTGAGCGACATTGCCACCGCGCATTATGCACGCCTATCGTCCGGGATCTTGGAGCGATGTTCGGGGGGATGTTTTGGAATGGCGAGCAGCGGCATGCTCTTCGGCGACAAGTTCCTTACGCAGTATGCCGGACCGATCATAGCCGATCCGTCCGTCGCCATCGTCGAACTGGTAGCAAACGCCTGGGATGCGCACGCGACGCGCGTCGACATCGATTGGCCCCGTGAAGGGCGGCCATTCAGGATCCGCGATGACGGGGGCGGCATGCGGCCCGGCGACTTCATGCTGCGATGGCGGATGCTCAATTACGACCGGATCGAGGAGCAGGGCGGTCGGAGCGTTCCGCCGCCGGATCTGCCGAACGCCCTGCCGAGAACCGTCTACGGTAAGAACGGCAAGGGGCGTCATGCAGCCTTCCTGTTCGGCGACCCGTATCGCGTCAGGACCTGGCGCGACGGGACCGAGGCCCAGTTCGTCGTCTCGCGCTGCCGCACGATGGACCGGGCGTTCGACGTCGATCAGGTCAAGATCGCCGACGACGTGCAGGGGCATGGGACGGAGATCACCGGCAGCGACGCACCGCTTGGGTTCAACGCCGGTCAGGCGCGCGAGATCATCGGTTCGCGCTTCCTCACAGATCCGGGCTTCGTCGTGACCGTCGACGGCACACCAGTCAGCTTCGAGGACCTGTCCGACGACCAAGTCGCCTGGTCGGACGTGGAGGTGCCCGGTCTCGGCACCGCCCGGGTGCTGATGATCGACGGGCAGAAGGCGGACAAGACGACGCGGCAGCATGGGATTGCATGGTGGGTCAACAATCGCCTCGTCGGCGACTGCAGATGGCGGGGCACCGACCTCATGACCGTCATCGACGGTCGGACGAGTGAGGCGAAGCGCTTCACCTTCATCGTGCTCGCGGATTTCCTCGAGAATTCGGTGAAGGCCGACTGGTCGGACTTCGATCCCAGCGACGACGCCTGGAAGGAGGCGCGTTCCGTCGTCGTCGGGCACATCCGCGAGCTGGTCGCCGACGCGGTTTCCAGCCGGAAGGCGGAGTTGAAGACGGAGGTCCACGAGCGGATCGACGGCGTTGCGCGTATCCTGCCGCCGCTCAGTCGGGAGCGGGTCAGGGTCTTCGTCGACAAAGTGGCGGAGAGCTGCCCCAGCCTGACCACCGACGAGCTGAGCCAGGTGTCGGGAATCCTGGCGAGACTCGAACTCTCGTCGTCGAAGTATGCGCTGCTGGGCAAGCTGCACGACCTTCCGCCGGGGGATCTGGATTCGCTCAACCAGCTGCTGTCCGATTGGACGCTGCATGTCGCCAAGGATGCGCTAGACCAGATCCAGGTCCGACTGAAGCTGATCCGTCAGATGCACGAGACGCTTCGCGACAAGGGGGCGGACGAGGTCCAGGATTTGCAGCCGCTGTTCAATCAGTCGCTGTGGGCGTTCGGCCCTGAATATGAGACGATCGAGTTCACCTCGAATATGACGATGGCGACGGTGATAACGAAGCTGTTTAAGGGCGACGTGGAGGCGATGGACGGCAAGCCCACCAGGAACCGCCCCGACTTCGCCATCCTGCCGGACAGCAGCGTAGGGCTCTATAGCCGTCCGGCTTATGGGCAGGACGACGGCGAACCCTATGGGGTCGATCACCTCGTGATTGTCGAACTGAAGCGTCCGGGCATCGTCATCAGGGACGAGCAGATGGAGCAGGCGAGGAAGTATGCCCGCGAGCTTCGCAGGATAGGGCAGATATCCGACGGCACCAAGGTCACGTGCTTCGTGCTCGGGTCCGAGTTGGACATGATGGACACCGAACCGATGGTGCAGGGGCGCATGACAACGAAGGGCATGACCTTCGAGAACTTCATCAGGCGCGCCGAAAGCCGCATGTTGAACCTGTATGCGTCGCTGAAGGATGCGCCGTTTCTCAACGGGCAGGAGATCGACGACTTCGTGAACCCGCCCGGTCCGGCGCAGCCTTCGCTGTATGAGGGCGCGGCGGCCAACATGTAGCGCGCGGAGGCCGATCGGACGGCCTCGGCGACAACTCGCTGACCGACGACGCCCTGCTCGACGCCATGATGGCGCACCCGGTGCCGATCGACGCAGCAACCGACCTGTGAAGCACAGCGACGGCACCGCATAGTTCAAGATGAACGAACGGCAACTTTCAGATTTGATGATACATTTTCCAATCTATTAGACTCGGATGCCAACAGAAAGGCTATTTTGTACAATATTACATCATCTGAACCTCTGGCCTGAACGCCGCAGTCCGGCCGTATACGGAAATATCATCACTCCGCATGCAAGCACAGCGGAGGAAAACGATGAAGGTCATAAATGATGTAATGCAGCTACAGTCTATTCTGCCCGAAAATACTTCGAAGATCATTTTAGGAAAAATCTCGAGTTCTTTTGATCAGAATGACATAGATGTTTTTCAGGCTTTGTTCAGTGAATTATTTGGCGGTCCAATTTTCTTAATAGAGACACATGAAGATTTGGCAGAGGTTTTCTCTCTCGAAACAAGCGAAGATAGGCGATTGTCAATGCTTGAAGCCGCCTCTGGATGGTTCGACATTGCTCAATGGGTTGACGATCGGCGATTTGCTTGGTTCGTCATCATTGAGGGAAACAGTGGCGGTCCTCAATACCTAATTCCCCGTATGATCGCGGACCAAGAACCAAATGTGACTGCCAGCATTCGTCTGACGGCAGAACGTCTGAGTCAGTAGAGACTATGGAGATCCGGCCGCGCTAGCGACCGGATCTTTTTTGATTCGTTGCTCACGCTAGGCCGTGGTCCTTCGCCCCCCCCCCGATCGTGTCGCCTGCTACAAGCTGACGACGGGTACCTGTCGGGCGGGTACGCCTTTGAACCAAGACCTTAGAGATGCGCGCCCACTGCCCAGCCGCATTGCTGCGATCGGTTCGGGAACATTTTGCGGTTTCCACGCTCCACCTCCGCTTTCACGCAATCGTTGCCGGTATGGCTGGACCTTCCGGAGCCGCAATATGCTCATTTCTGCCGCGTTTTTGCCGACGCTCGGAGTGAGGCCTGTGCCTGCCAGCCTCTTCAACCGCATGTCATCATTGAGCCCTGCTGGACGGGGCTCATTCCAGGACACGCAAATGAATACCCACCCCACTCCAAACGCTGACCAGCGCCGGCCCCGCCTGTTGACCTACGCCCGATGCCATGATGCCCAACTGTTCGCGATTAGCGCGGATTTGAATGACGCCGAAACCTGTCGACTGCGCCGCATTTTGGATTTGCTAGTCGACCTTGGCGTGCTGGCCATCCATCGGCTGGAGGCACCACTGGTGCTCCCAACTGGGTTGGACGACACGCTGGCCACTCTGCGGCGTGACCTCGGTTCGATGGTGGTCGAGGCAGCGGAAAAGGCTGCGAAGCACCCGTTCACCCCGGTTCCAAAACCGCAAAGCTTGGTGCCCGTGTGGTCATTCGAGAAGGCACGGGACAATCCCACCTTGCTGACCGCGCACGGCCTGTTCTCAGGCGTGCCGATCGTCTTCGAAGCCATTCATGTCCAGGACGCTGACCTGCTTCGTCCCTTCGAAGCGGTCAAAGCCCGGTTTGAGGCGTGGCGCATCGCAATGGGGCCGGACGCGACGCCCGGCACGTGCGCGGTGCCGGGGGCCTTCGGGGCATACGCGATTTTCGGAGCCTCTCATGCCGGCTAGCGGAAGGTGATCGCCAGTCGACGCGTCGACTGGCCTGCCGCCCTGATTGTACTACCCAAAGAAATGCCAACATGAAACTGCTGAAACTGGACCTCACCGACCTCACTCGGTCTTTGTTGAGACACCCTCCCTCCAAATCTGCAGGTGACACCGCCTTCATCAAAATCGTGGTGCAACTGACCCGAGTCGCAAAGTGATTCGGGCAGGCAAGTGAGAATCCGGCCGGGACCCAGACGTCCCGGCCAATCAAAAATGCAGTTCGCAATCGGTTCGTCGCATTTTTTCCCATTTTTTGCGCAATTTTGGAAGGTGCTGATTCTGCCTCCCCGTCGCCGATGCCCACAAGGGTCGGCGTTTGCCGACGCGGCGCGCTTAAACCCCTCATTCTTCATGGGGTGGTGCCACAGTCTTTTCGCCACTAGTTGGGCTCCTCCTTTGAAAGACAGGAGGAATAAGTGAGTTTCCGCACAAGCATTTTTCACTCAGCGGGAGGATGCCCGTCTGAAGGCATTGTGATTTCCTGATGGCAGCCGTCACGTCAACTGGCGGGCACGAAGAAGGCGATCTCGTTGTCTTCGACTACGTGAGATTTGGTCTGATGATCCGCTATCGGTTCACCGGGCCTGATGGCAGGCAGCGTCTGATCTCCGGGCTGATCAGCGATGGTATGCTGCGTCCCGGCGTCAGACCATCCGCCCCGCTGAAATTCTCGGTCACTGCGCGGCTTGATGGTGACATCGAGGCAACCGCGACGGTGGTTCTCCACGTCCGAGAAATTGATGACGGGCTCATCATCACCTCCGGCAGCACCGTGGAGACGAACCTCCAGAGCGTGCTCAGGCAGAGGCACTCGATCCCGCAATCCGCCATCGGCCTGGACGGCAAGAGGAACTTTTCCAAGCCGACAGCGGAGCTGGGGACGGAGGACGTCGAAGCGCAATTCCAGGCAATCAGGAGGATCGTGGACACCCTCCGCGAGACCATCGAGTCCAACCTGCCCGGCTGTCAGCAGGTGGAAGGTGCCATTTGGCTGCGAGGGGGCGAAGTCTGTCACGACCTCGCCTGTTCCAATGCGGAAGACGTGGTCAGGGCGTCTTGCAAGGTGCCGCCCAAGGGCTCCCGCAGGAGTTGGCAGCGGGACTACGACTGCACGACTGGTGCGGGCCGGTCGCCGACGTGGCATTTCACCACATTGAAACGCGGGCCAATCAGCAAGGGGTATCTCAAGGCCCCCGGATTGCCTCGGACCGAGGTGTCGTGCCCTCACCGAGACGCCATCTTCCACTGCACCGGGGAGCGCAAACGGGTGCCGTTCGGCGGCAACGGCGCAGTCGAACTGGCCGTGGATCTCTACAATTCTGCCGGGGAGTTGTGCTGCACCCTGCTGGACCACGTGCGCGAGGTGGCGCGGGGCGGACGCACCATCGATCAACTGCTGACGCTGCTCGACCCCATCAAGGCGATTGCCGAACGCGTGCCCGTTGGGAGTGGCTATCGCCCAAGTGCGGCCGCCGCCGATGATGCGCGTCGGGTGCTGAACGGCATCCTGAGCGATGGCATCGTTCATCTCAAGGGGCTTCGCAAGGGCACCAAGGTCCGAGACGCAGTGGACGCCCTCAGGGCTCCCGGCGGCCCTCTGGTGCAGGGAGCCTCCCCCGGCATCTGCTGCCTCGCGCCCGAGTACGGCATGGCAGCGCCCGACTGGAACGGTGAGTATCCGTTCAGGCTGAGGGGATGAGGGAGGGAGGAATGAGGGGACAGGGAGAGAAGGCCCGAAGCCTTCTCGACCGCTTCCCAAAATCGCGTCCGAGAAACCCCTGTAGGAGACTGACTGGCCCGACTCCTGGCGAGCTCTCCGCCCGCCGCTGCTGGGGATTTCAGTCGCATGTCATCCTTGGGTGGTCGCGCTTCTGTGGCCACGCCCTCAGGATTTGGAGCAAGTCGTGCCAGCCGTTCATCTGACTGCGCAACTTCTGCGTGACCCTCTGCCGGCCGGTAAGGTCAAAGTACGCCTATTCGACGCCGCCGTCACCGGCGTCGTCGCCGAACGCCGCGTCAGTGGTGTCACGTTCTATTTCCGTTTCCGTGACCAGCGGGGACGCCAAAAGGAGTTGAGGATCGGGAAGCTCGGGACGATTACCCTCGATCAGGCGAGGCGGAAAGCCAGGGAGCTTTCCGCACAGGTTTCCCTTGGGGCCGACCCGGTGGCGGAGAAGGCGGCGCTGCGCGCCATCCTGACCGTCGCCGTGTACATCGATGACCACTACCTCCCGGACGCCCGGCAGCGACTGCGGAGCCATCAGAACCTGAACGCCTATGCTGCCCGCATCAAGCGGCGTCTAGGCAACAAGGCGCTCGACGAAGTCACGTGGGCCGATGTCAGCGCGTTCAAAGCCTGGCTGGTCACTCAGGGCCTCGCTCCAGGCACCGTGAACCGCCATCTGGCGACGCTCCGCGCGCTCTACAATCGTGCCCTGCGCTCGGGCATCTACACCGGCCCCAACCCCGCCAGCGCGCCGGGAATGCTACCCGAACACCACCGTGAGCAATTTCTGACCCTCGAACAGGACAAGCGCGTCATTGACGCACTGAAGAACGATCAGAACCCGTCAGCCGCCACTGCTCTGGGGTTGCTCATGGTGACCGGCGCACGCAAATCCGAGGTGACGAAGGCCGAATGGCGTCACGTCGATTTCGATCGTGCGGAACTGCTCGTCCCGCGATCGAAGAACGGACGTCCCCGCCGCATACCGCTCGCCCCGGCGGCGATCGGCCTGCTGCGGCTCCAGCGCCGCCGCTGCAGGGAGGATGAGCAGTTCGTCTTTCCGGGCACCGTGGCAGGGCGACCCATCGAGGATCTGCGTCGCATCTGGGCTCGGACCAAGGAAGCTGCAAGATTGCCCCCGGACCTGCGCATCCACGACCTCCGCCACAGCATGGCATCCCGGCTGGCGAACGCCGGCACCCCTCTGAACGAGATAGGGGCGATCCTGGGGCATCGCGGGCTCGCGACCACGCAGAAGTATGCGCATTTCCAGCCGCAGCGGCTGACCGAAACCGCTGCGATCGCTTCGACGGCATGGCTGCTCGAGGCTGCTGCTTGACCTCCGGGGCTGCACCGTCGTGCAGCCTCGTTTTTTCCGGAGATTTTGATGAGCCTGATCGACCCCGACCTCCCCGCCCTCCTCACCACGACCGAGGCGGCAGCCTGCCTGAGCGTCTCGCCCAAGACGCTCGCCTATTGGCGCGCGATCGGTGAGGGGCCAGCCTTCGCCCAGCTGGGCGTGCGCAGCATCCGCTATCGGCGGGAGGACCTGACTGCCTACATCACCGGCAGGCGTCGGCTGAACAACGTGGCAATGCAGTCACGCCATTCGACGGAGACGCAGGCGTGACTGGAAAAGGGGATAGTGGTGGGCAAGCCGTCCACCCTCCCCGCTGAGGCGATCGCTCCAAGCCCCAGAGCAGGCGGGGCAACCCAAAAAAACAAACCCCCGCTCAAGCACTTAGCTTGGCGGGGGGCTGTTGTCCCTTGGCGCGCCCGGAACGATTCGAACGTCCGACCCTCAGATTCGTAGTCTGATGCTCTATCCAGCTGAGCTACGGGCGCTTGGGAGGTGGCCCTCTAGTCCGGGGCGGTGAGGGGCGCAAGCCCTTTGTTGCGGAAAAAATCCGCGCATCACGCATGATCCAGCCGGTTGAGTAGGGAGCCGCGATCGGCTTAAGGCGTTTGTCGCCATGGCCATGACCGATATCCCCAACGCACAGCCCGACAGCCGGGACACCACCATCCTCGACGCCCCCGACAAGATGGTCGGCGTGCGCGAGATGTTCGGCATCGACCTCGACATGGAGGTCCCCGCCTTTTCCGAAGCGGACGAGCGGGTGCCCGATCTCGACCCCGCCTATGTCTTCGACCGCGATACCACGCTGGCGGTGCTGGCGGGCTTCGCGCACAACCGGCGCGTGATGGTCCAGGGCTATCACGGCACCGGCAAGTCGACGCATATCGAACAGGTCGCGGCGCGGCTGAAATGGCCGTGCATCCGCATCAACCTGGACGCGCATATCAGCCGGATCGACCTGATCGGACGCGACGCCATCGTGCTGCGCGACGGACAGCAGGTGACCGAGTTCCGCGAGGGGCTGCTGCCCTGGGCGCTCCAGACCCCGACCGCGCTCGTCTTCGACGAATATGATGCCGGCCGGCCGGACGTGATGTTCGTGATCCAGCGCGTGCTGGAGACGGAGGGCAAGCTGACGCTGCTCGACCAGAACCGCGTGATCCGCCCGAACAAGTGGTTCCGCCTGTTCGCCACCGCCAATACGGTGGGCCTGGGCGATACCAGCGGCCTGTATCACGGCACGCAGCAGATCAACCAGGGTCAGATGGACCGCTGGAACATCGTCGTCACGCTCAACTACCTGCCCGCCGCGATCGAGGCGCGGATCGTGCTCGCCAAGTCGGGCGAATATGACAAGCCCGATGGCAAGGCGGTGGTCGACAACATGGTCCGGGTCGCCGACCTGACGCGCAAGGGCTTCGTCAATGGCGACATCTCGACGGTGATGAGCCCGCGCACGGTCATCACCTGGGCGCAGAACGCGTTGATCTTCAACGATGTCGGCCTAGCCTTCCGCCTGTCGTTCCTGAACAAGTGCGACGAGGCGGAGCGGCCGCTGGTCGCGGAATATTACCAGCGCGTGTTCGGCAAGGACCTGCCCGAGAGCGTCGCGGCCAAGGCGTGACCGCTTAAGGTGGCGAACGAAACCCCTCTCGACCGGTTCAAGGCGGTACTGGGCGGCACGGCGCGCGCGCTGGCCGAGGTGCCGGACGTCGAGCTGGCCTATACCGCCGACGCGCCGAGCCAGTCGGGCAAGCATCTGAAGGTGCCGATGCCCGGCCGCGCCCTGCCGCCCGAACAGGTGGCGGAGGCGCGGGGCTTCGCCGATGGCTTCGCGCTGAAGCTGCGGCATCACGATGCCGGGTTGCATGCGCGCGGTGCGCCGGTCGATCCGGTCGCGCGCGCGGTGTTCGACGCGGTGGAGACGGCGCGGGTCGAGGCGCTGGGCAGCCGGGGCTATGCCGGCATCGCCGCCAATCTCGACACCGCGCTCGACATGCGGATGCGTTCCGACCCGTTGACCCGCGCCCGGTCGCGCGCCGAGGTGCCGCTGTCGACCGCGCTCGGCCTCCTGGCGCGCGAGGCGATGACCGGACGCGAGTCGCCGGCGATCGCGCAGCCGGGCCTGGCGCTGATCCGCGACTGGGTGACGGCCAAGTCCGACCTGTCGGCGCTGGCGCTGGCGCTCGACGACCAGCGCGCCTTCCAGCAACTGGCGTCGCGGATGCTCGCTGACCTGGAACTGGTCGAGGGCGAGCAGCAGCCCGACGAGGCGGACGAGGGCGAGTCCGACGACGAGGGCAGCGACGAATCGCCGGACGAGAATGGCGACGAGGGCGAGGAACAGGGTGGCGAGGGCCAGGGCGAGGTCGAGGCGCGCGGCGAACAGCGCGAGTCGGACAGCGACGAGGGCGAGGGCCAGGAGATGGGCGAGGATTCGCCCGACGATCTCGACGGCGATCCGGGCGACGAAGGCGAGGAGGGGATGCAGCCCGTCCGCCCCAATCGGCCGTTCAGTGATTTCAGCCCGCAATTCGACTATAAGCCCTGGACGACCGAGTATGACGAGGTCGTGACCGCGACCGACCTGTGCGACGCGGACGAGCTGGAGCGGCTGCGCGGCTATCTGGACCAGCAGCTGGCGCATCTGCAATCGGCGGTGTCGAAGCTCGCCAACCGGTTGCAGCGCCGGCTGATGGCGCAGCAGAACCGCAGCTGGGACTTCGACCAGGAAGAGGGGATGCTGGACGCCGCCCGGCTGGCGCGCGTCGTCGTCAGCCCGGGCCAGTCCCTGTCCTACAAGGTCGAGCGCGACACCGAGTTCCGCGACACGGTGGTGACGCTGCTGATCGACAATAGCGGCTCGATGCGTGGCCGGCCGATCTCGATCGCGGCGATCTCGGCCGACATTTTGGCCCGTACGCTGGAGCGGTGCGGGGTGAAGACCGAGATTCTGGGCTTCACCACGCGTGCGTGGAAGGGCGGGCAGGCGCGCGAGACCTGGCTGGCGGCGGGGCGGCCGCCGCAGCCGGGGCGGCTCAACGACCTGCGCCACATCATCTACAAGAAGGCGGACGAGCCGTGGCGGCGCGCGCGACAGAATCTCGGGCTGATGATGCGCGAGGGGCTGCTCAAGGAGAATATCGACGGCGAGGCGCTGCTCTGGGCGCATGGCCGGCTGATCGCGCGGCCCGAGGAGCGGCGCATCCTGATGGTGATCTCCGACGGCGCGCCGGTCGATGATTCGACGCTCTCGGTCAATTCGGGCAGCTATCTGGAACGGCATCTGCGCCAGGTGATCGGCTGGATCGAGTCGAAAAGCCCGGTCGAGCTGATCGCGATCGGCATCGGCCATGACGTGACCCGCTATTACGAGCGCGCGGTGACGATCATGGATGCCGAGCAACTGGGCGGCACCATCATGGAGCAATTGGCGGCGCTGTTCGACGCGAAGTGACCGGGTTCGCGGGGAGGAGGTGGACGGGTCGATCTTCCTTCCTCGTCTCCACCCCGGCGGAGGCCGGGGTCCAGTAACGGAACGATGGAGATAGCGCGGCAACGTCCTCGAACTGGATTCCGGCCTTCGCCGGGATGACAGGGAAATTCCCCTGAAATCTCACGTCCAAACCCATCGGCATTCTCTCCACATTTCCGCATGAACCGCACCCCGGCATTTCCCCTCCATCGCCATTTGCGCCTATGGCGCGCGGCATGACGATCGAGCTTTTGTCCAACCCGCTCGCCGCGCAGCGGGCCGACCTTGCGAGCCTCGCCGAGCGGGCGCGGTTGCGTCGGCTGGCGCCGCGCACCGGCGTGGATTTCGCGTCCAACGACTATCTGGGGCTGGCCGACTCCCCCCGCCTGCGCCACGCCGTGGCGACGGCGCTGGGCGAAGGCGTGCCGGTGGGATCGGGCGGATCGCGCCTGCTGCGCGGCAATCATCCCGAGCATGAGGCGTTGGAGGCGGAGGCGGCGGCGTTCTTTGGGGCGGAGGCCGCGCTTTATTTCTCGACCGGCTTCGCGGCCAATGCCGCCCTGCTCGCGACATTGCCGCAGCGCGGCGACCTGGTGGTGCATGACGCGCTGGTCCATGCCAGCGCGCATGACGGGATGCGCCTCGGCCGCGCCGATCGGGTCGCGGCGGCACATAATGATGCGCAGGGCTTTGACGAGGCGATCCGCGACTGGCGGCGCGCGGGCGGTACCGGCACCGCCTGGATCGCGGTGGAGAGTCTCTACAGCATGGAGGGCGACCGTGCCCCGCTCGCCGATCTCGCCGCCGTCGCCGATCGCCACGACGCGATGCTGTTGGTCGACGAAGCCCATGCCACCGGTATCTGGGGCGCGGGCGGGCGCGGCCTGTCCGCCGGGCTGGAGGGACGGCCGAACGTCGTCACGCTGCACACCTGCGGCAAGGCGCTGGGCTGCGAGGGCGCGCTGGTCTGCGGGCCGGCGGTGGTGCGCGAGTGTCTGGTCAATCGCGGGCGCGGCTTCATCTTCTCCACCGCGCCCTCGCCGCTGATGGCGCGGGCGGTGCGCGAGGCGTTGCGCATCGTCGCCGACGAGCCGGAGCGGCGCGACCGCCTCGCCGCGCTGATCGCCGGGGCCGAGATCGCGCTCGCGCCTCATGGCGTCACCGCCAGCGGGTCGCAGATCCTGCCGCTGATCGTCGGCGAGGATGCGGCGACGATGCGGCTCGCCGCCGCCGTGCAGGCGGCCGGCTTCGACGTTCGTGGAATCCGTCCACCGACCGTGCCGGCCGGCACCGCACGGCTGCGCCTCTCGCTGACGCTGAACGTCGAGGCGGACGATGTGCGGGCGCTGGCCGATGTCCTGAAGGAGGCGCGGGCATGAACCGCACGATCGTCGTCACCGGCACCGATACCGATATCGGCAAGACCGTCTTCGCCGCCGCGCTGACCCGGGCGCTGGGCGCGCGCTACTGGAAACCGGTGCAGGCCGGGCTGGATGAGGGCGGCGACGCGGACGGCGTCACCCGGCTGGGCGTGTCGCGCGACCATTGCCTGGCGGAGGCCTATCGCCTCCACACGCCCTGCTCGCCGCACCGCGCGGCGGAGATCGACGGCGTGACGATCGATCCCGCCCGCCTGATCCCGCCGGCGGTCGACGGGCCGCTGGTGGTGGAGGGCGCGGGCGGCGTGCTGGTGCCGGTGACGCGCACCTTGCTCTATGCGGACCTGTTCGCGCGCTGGCAGGCGCCGGTGGTGCTGGTCGCGCGCACCGCGCTCGGCACGATCAACCACAGCCTGTTGTCGATCGAGGCGCTGCGGACGCGCGGCGTGCCGATCCTGGGGGTCGCGTTCAGCGGCGAGGCGGTCGAGGACAGCGAGGCGACGATCGCCGCGATCGCCGGGGTGCGACGGCTGGGCCGATTGCCGCACCTCGATCCGCTGACGCCGGAGACGCTTGCCACCGCCTTCGCCGCGAATTTCCGGCTGGAGGATTTCCGGTGAGCGGCTCGCCCGTCTGGCATCCCTTCACCCAGCATGGCCTGGGCGAGCCGATCCCGCAGGTGGTCCGGGCCGAGGGCGCGGCGCTGCACACGGCGGACGGGCGGCGGGTGGTCGACGCCATCTCCTCCTGGTGGGTGACGACGCACGGCCACAGCCATCCACGCATCGTCGCGGCGATCCGCGAACAGGCGGAACGGCTGGACCAGATCATCTTCGCCGGCTGGACGCATGCGCCGGCCGAGACGGTGGCGCGCGGCCTGCTGGCGCTCCTGCCGCCCGCGCTGACCCGCGTCTTCTTCTCCGATTCCGGTTCGACCAGCGTCGAGGTCGCGTTGAAGATGGCGCTGGGTTACTGGCTCAACCGGGGCGAGCCGCGCCATCGCATCCTGGTGCTGGAGCATAGCTATCATGGCGACACGATCGGCGCGATGTCGGTCGGCGCGCGCGGCGTGTTCAACCGCGCCTATGCGCCGCTGCTGTTCGATGTCGGCACCATTCCCTATCCCGCCGAGGGAAGCGAACAGGCGACGCTCGATGCGCTGGAACGGGCCTGCGCGGCGGGCGACGTGGCGGCGTTCATCGTCGAGCCGCTGGTGCTGGGCGCGGGCGGGATGCTCTTCTATCCGCCGCAGGTTTTGCGCCAGATGCGGTCGATCTGCGCCCGCGCCGGCGTGCTGTTCATCGCCGACGAGGTGATGACCGGCTGGGGCCGCACCGGCACGCTGCTGGCCTGCGAACAGGCGGAGGTGGTGCCCGACATCCTCTGCCTGTCCAAGGGGCTGACCGGCGGCGCGGTGCCGCTGGCGGTGACGATGGCGACCGAGCCGATCTTCCAGGCGCATTATGGCGAGGACCGGGCGCGGATGTTCTTCCATTCGTCCAGCTATACCGCCAACCCGATCGCCTGCGCCGCCGCCGCCGCCAATCTGGCAATCTGGCGCGACGAGCCGGTGCGCGAGCGGATCGCCGACCTGTCGCGCCGCCAGGCGGAGCGGCTGGCGCGGCTGGCGTCGCTGCCGGGCTTTGCGGGCGCGCGGGCGCTCGGCACGATCGCGGCGATCGAGGTGGAGGGGCCGCCCGGCTATCTCTCCACCCTGGGGCCGCGCCTGCTCGGGTATTTCCGGGCGCGGGATCTGCTGGTCCGGCCATTGGGCAACACCGTCTATGTCATGCCGCCCTATTGCATCGACGATGCGGACCTGGACGCGGTGTACGACGCCATCGCCGACGCCCCCGCCGCGCTGCTTAATAATCGAGCGTGAGCGAGGCGCGCACCGTCCGGCCAAGGCCGGCATAGAGGGTGGTGCCGCCCGTCGCCCAATAGCGGGCATCGGTCAGATTGTCGGCGTTGATCCGCGCCGTCATGCCCGGCCCGTCCGCCAGCCGCCAGTGATAGCTCGCGCCGATGCTGTAGGTCGTATAGGCGGGCAGCAGCGCGCGGTTTTGCGGGTCCGACCAGCGACGGCCGGTATGATAGGCCCCGGCATTGACGCCGATGCCGTGCAGGGCCGCCGGCCGGTATTCGACAAAGGCGGAGCCGGCCCAGCGCGGCGTATTTTCCACCTGCCGGCCGTTCTGCGCGGCGACGCCGGTGCGGCGCTGCACCGCGTCCAAATACTGGCCCGACAGCATCACCGACAGACCATGGCCCAGCCGGCCCTGGAGCGACGCCTCCACGCCCCGATGCAGCGCGCGACCATCGACCACCTGCACGTTGTAGAGGTCGGTATAGTCCAGCCCGCGATCGATGACGAAGCCGGCGAGCGAGGCGATCGCGCCGGCGATCTCCAGCCGGCCGCCCAGTTCATATTGCCGGCTGACCACGGGGGCGAGGATGTCGCCGGCATTAGCGGTGCCGTCGGGCGCGGTGCCGGCGCTCTCCAGCCCCTCGATATAGGTGCCGTAGAGGCTGGACCGGGCGCCAGGGCGGAAGACCAGCCCGGCGGTCGGAGTCCAGGTGCGGATGGTGAAATCCTTCCGTGCGGCGCGCGTGGCGTAGTCGACATGGCGCAGGCCGCCGATCGCCAGCCATCGCTCGCCCAGATGCGCGATGTCCATGACATAGAGGCCGGTGTCTATATTGATGCCGCCGCGGCCGACCCGCATCGTCGAGGGGACGAGCGCGGTGAAGTCGATGGTGCGCGGATCGTAGAGGTTTTGCGGGACGTTGCGGAAGCTCTGCCGGTGCTGGTCGGATTGGAACTGGCGGTTGCGGGTATAGCCGAACAGCAGGTCGTGGCGGATGCCGGCGGTGTCGACCGTGCCGGCCAGTTCGGCGCGGACATAGCCGTTCCGGTAATCCTGGTCGGGTGTATAGACGCTGACCAATACGCCCGCGCCCGTCGCCAGATTGATCCGACCCAGATTGGATTGCGCGCGCTGCCGCCGCGCCTGGGCGGTGCCGCCCTCCGCGCGCAGCGACCAGCCGCCGCCCAGATCGTAATCGGCGCGCGCCAGTAGGTTCTTGCCCCAGGTGATATAGGGTGCATCACGGGGCGCAAGGCGCCGGCGCGGATCGGGCACCGCCGGCAGCGTGATCGTGCCGCCGATCCCCCGCATCGCGCCCACCGCCGCCGGCAGGGAGATCCCGCCCTGTTCGTCGGTGTGGCGCCGATAATATTCCACGTCCAGTTTCAGCGCGAAACGCGGGGTCACCTGCCAGTCGAACGCGCCTGCCGCCATCGCGCGCCGACCGTCGACGCCATCAATCGGAAATTCCAGATGGCCGAGATAGCCGTTCACCCGCACGCCGAACGCCCGGGTTCCGCCGAATCGTCGGCCGATATCGACGCCGCCGCCGAACCCGCCCTCGGCATCGCCGGTGATCTGGAGCGACGTGACCGGACGTGGCCCGGCGCGCTTGGTGACGACGTTGACGATCCCCGATGGCGTGCCGAGGCCGTAATAGAGCGCGGATACGCCCTTCAGCATCTCGACGCGTTGCTTGTCCTCGATCGGGATGGGGGCCATGTTGACGACCTGCAACCCGCCGTTCAGCCGGTAATTGGTGCGCGGGTTGAGGAAGACGCCGCGCGAGACGAAGCTGTTGGTGGTGATCGGGCTGGTCGATTGCTGGGTGATGCCGGCGGTGTTGCGCAGGGCGTCGTCCAGCCCCTGCGACCCTTGCGCGTCGAGCAGGCTGCGCGTCATCACCGCGACTGTCGCAGGCGTGTCGAGCAGCGACCGGTTGCGGAACGCGCCGACCTGCACCGTATCGGCCCGAAAAGACGGCGCGCGCCGGCCGATGACCAGTAATTCATCCTCGTCGAGCGTCACTTCGCCCTGTTGCGTGTCCGTCGCGGCGGCCGGTGCCGGCTCCGCCGCAGGCGCAACGATCCCACCGGCGGCCAAGGCCGCCAGTCCCATGATCATCATCCCGATATCCCCTAAACAGCCGTATTCCGGTGCTGCGGGCGGCGATACTAATGTTGAAAATCAATTGCAATAATAAGTGATGTAGATCAGCTTTTCGGGCTGGGCAGCGTGGCGGTGGCGCGCTGGTCGGGCGCGTCGCGAAGCTGCACGACCAGCCTGGCGTCGGCGGGGCGGGGCAGTTCGACCGAGCTGCCGGTAAAGCCATCGGGCACCGGTACGCTCGCGCCGCCCGCCTGGATGGCGGCGGCCAGATACAGGTCGCGGCCGGTCAGCCGGCACGGTCCGTCGGCGGCGCAGGCGAAACCCGTCAGCACCGGCAGGCGGACCAGCGTGCCGACCGGCACCCAGTCGCTCGCCACCCCGTCCTTCACCACGCGCACCCGCAACGGGCCATAGGCGGTGGGGCCGAGCAGCGCGCCCGGCCGCATCGTCACGATCGCCACCCGGTCGGATTGCAGACTGAGCGCGCCGTTGCCGGCATCGAGCCGGACCGGCGGCCGATCCTGGTCGGTGGCGAGTTCGATCACCTCCGTGCCCGCGAGGCGCGCCGTTCCCTCCGCGCGCAGCGACACGGTGAGCTGCGCATCCTGCGCCACCGCATCGGCCCCGGCGAGCAGCAGCGGGATCGGCGCGGCCGGGCCGGTCCGTTCGGCACTGCGCGCGATCAGCGTATAGGCCGGCCGCGCCGCCGTCACCGTCGCGCGCGTCGTCAGCGTGCGGCCGTCGACCAGCCGGACCCGCGCGGCTTTGCTCGTGCCGTCCGCCAGGGTCGGCGCGGTGTCGGTGGTCAGGCTCAGCTGGTCCGCGTCGCCGACGCGGCGCAATCCCGCCGGGCGGAAGATCGTGCCGCCGAGGTCGAGCGTCGCCACCGAATCCAGCCGCGTGCCGGTCAGCACCCCGGTCCGGTCGCCGGCATGGAGGGTGAAGCCGTCGACCCGCCCGGCCTCGGCCAGCGCCTGCACGGTCAGCCGTTGCGGTTCGGTCTGGCCATGCTGGCGGACGAGCAGCGTCAGCGTGCCCGGATCGACGCCGCTGAGCGGCAGCTTCACCGCCAGCCGGTCCGGCCCCGCGGCATCCCAGGCCAGCGTCCGGGGCGCGCCCGAGGGCAGGCGGACCGAGACATTGGCGACGCAAGGGCCTGCGCCGCCGATCAGTTCGACCACATTGTCGCGGCCGACCACCGCCGATCCGTCCTGCGCGATCGACCAGGCGGGGCCCGCCCGGACCAGCCGCACGCGCGGGCCGTCGAACGGGGTGAAGCCCCAGACGCCGTGCAGCACGCCTTCGGTCGCGCCCGCCAGATCGGCGGTGGCGAGACCGTTGCCGGCGACGACATAGCCGCCCTTTTCGGGATCGGCCGCGACCGGGATCTCCAGGTCGCGACCGCCGCGATCCTTCAGCCGCAGCGCCATGTTGCGCGCATAGCCGGTCGAATAGATCAGCGGCGCGCCCTCCACCGGCAGCAGCAGGTCGGGGCGGCTGGCGCACAGCGTCGCGCCCGGATCGGCGAGGCGGAGCGGCGGCGGCAGCGGCGTCTCGATCGGCGGCAGGGCGGCGACCATCACCGATTGCGGCTTGGCGAAGGAGGGCACGGCGTTGAGCAGCAACGCGATCCGATCGTCCTGATAGAGGCCGAGCGCCGGGATATATTGGAACTGCGCGGTCTGGAACGCGCCCAGGATGCGCGCCACGTCGCGGACCACGCCGATATAGGGGCTGTAATAGCCATATCCGCCCTGCGGCGTCGCGGCGACCTGCAAGGCCAGATCGGTCGGCGTGCCGCTCAGCGTTTCCGCCAGCGAGGCGCTGTGCCCGTCCGCCAGCACCAGCGAGTCGCGGCCCTGGGTCAGGCAGGCGGCCTGGAGGTCGGGCTGCTTGAGCAGGCAGCCGCTGTCGAACTTGATCGCCAGGCTACGCGCGAGCAGCGGCGACACGGTGCTGAGGCGATCGGGCCCGGCGGCGTCGCCGCGCCGGATGCCGGCGAGGAATGCGTCGAGCCGCGACCGGTCGAGCGCCGCCTGGTTCAGATCCTGCACCGCGCGGACGAACGCCCCCGGCCGCCCCCGCACCGCGCCGGTCAGCGTCGCGAAGTCGCCACCGGTCTGCGGGGCCAGGAACACCAGGGCCTGGCGCGCACCCTTGGGCACGGTCAGCGTCAGCGTGTCGCGCTTGCTCTTCCAGGTTTCCGCGCCGGTGAACCAGCTCTTGGGCGGCGGGTTGGTCGCGCCGCGCAGGAAGCCGCCGACCAGCAGATAATGGGTGGACTGGTCACCGGGCAGTGCGGCGGCGATGTGGAGCGTGTCGCCCGCCGCCAGATCGGGCACCTGCGCGATGGGCAACGTCACGCCGTCCCGTGTCACCGTCACCTTCAGGACGGGGCCCTGCAGGTCGAAGGGGGCGGTTTCCGCCAGGACGGGCGAGGACACCAGCGCCAGCAGCGCGGTGTACGACAGGCGGGCGGCGACCGGACGCGGGGACATGGCCGACGCTATAGGCGCGTGTCCCGCCATCGCTCAACGGCTTCCCACGCCGCGATAGACGGTGCTCCTGCGGAAGCAGGAGCACCGTCGGCGCCGAGGCAGACCGGAATCAGCTCGTCTTGGTGCTGGTGAGGCGGATCAGCGACGACAGCGGCAGCTGCGCGCCGTTGATGCCGACCGTCACGACATTGTTCTTCGACTGCACGTCGCCGACCGTGCCGATCGCGTTGATCGTCGCGGACACGCTCACGCCGCCGCTGTCCTGGCCCTTGACGGTCAGCGTATAGGCGCCGTCCGCCGCCTGGCTGCCGTCGCTCTTGGTGCCGGTCCAGGTCAACTCGCCCGTGCCGCTATTATTGTCGATCGTCTGGGTGAAGACGGTACGGCCGCCGGCATCCTTGATCGTCGCGGTCAGCGGGCCGGTCATGCCGCTGTTGCTATAGGCCCAGCGGGCCGGGCTCTTGCTGGTCAGGCCGACCGTGTTGCTGTCGAACGTCGCCTCGCGCCCGATCAGATTGGCGGCGGAGGACAGGTCCTGCGTGCTGAAGCGCGACAGGATGTCCTTCAGCGTGTTGGTCTGTTGCAGCGACTGTTCGACCTGCGAGAATTGGGCGAGCTGCTGGGTATATTGGGTCGCGTCGGTCGGGTTCAGCGGGTCCTGGTTCTGCGCCTGGGTGGTCAGCAGCTTCAGGAACAGGTTGAAGTCGGGCGAGGCCTGCTTGCCGAGCGTGGTGGAGGTGGTGGCGGCGCTGGTCTGCGCGGCGGCGGTGGTGCTGGTAACGGTCATGGCGATTGCTCCTCAGGCCATCAGGTCGACGCGACCGCGCGGCGACACGGTGCGGGTTTCAGCGGCCGGCTCGTCACCGGCGGTCAGCGTGGCATAGGGGCCAGCGGAAAAGGGGGTGCGGCGACCCTGGCCACCGCCACTGCCGGGCTGACCGGACGAGGCGAAGCCGCCGGTCGAGCCGCCGGTGTCCGCCCGCGTGTCGAAGCGCAGGCTGTCTGAATCGGCGTGCACCCCGGCATCGCCGAGCGCACGGACCAGCGAATCGGTGTCGCGGCGGAGCAGGTCGAGCGAGGCGGGCTGGTCGGCCGCCACCGTCGCGCGCAGCGTGCCGCCATCGTCGAACGCCAGCCGCACCTCGATCCGGCCGAGTCCGGCGGGCGCGATGCGGATGGTCATCGTCTCGCCGCCGTCCTGCGCGACATGGCGGGCGATGGCGACGGCGGTGTCGTGGCCGATATGGCTGGCCTGGACGACCGGCACGACCGGCTGGGCGGGCTGGGCGGGCGCGGGCTTCGTCGCCTGCTGCACCGCGTCGACCTGCGTGCGGAAGGAGGACACCGGTGCGCCGGGCCTGGCCTCGCCGGCGACATGCTCGGGCGGCGTCGGATCGCTCGCCACCGCCTTGCCGGCGGGCTTCGCCTCGCCGGTCGGCGCGGCCGGGTCGGCGGTGGCTTGCGCGGTCGCGGCGTCGGCGGCGGGCATCGGACTGGCGGCACCCGCGACCGGCGCGGAGCCGGCGGCAGCCTGGGCAACCGGGGCCGGACGACCCGCCACGGCGTGCCCGCTATGCTCCTGACCGTCGCCATCGCTCTCGGCGACACCGGCTTGCGGGGCCGGCGCGGCCACGGGTTGAGCGGGCGGCAGCGGCAGCACGGCCTCGACCGAAACGGGCGACAGAGGCGCGGCGCACAGGTCCTCCGCCGGCTTCGCCGTCCGCGCCTTGCGACTGGCGGTCGCGTCAGGCGGAGACGATGGATCGGCGGGTGCCGCATCCATCACTCTATCGGTCGTCGCCACGTTCGCCGCCGGATCGGCCACGGCCGGAACTGGCTCCGGCAGGGTCGCCGCGCTCGTAAGCGGAACCTTGGACGGTGCCTTGGCGGTGACAGGCTTGGCGTCGGCGGCGACCGGGACGGGCTGCGCCGGGATCGTGTCTGCCGGTCGAGTTGAAGCGTCCGCCATGATCGCTGCGGGATCGACGGCAGCCGGAACGGTCGGAGGCGAAAGGGCCGCCCCCGACGGCAGGGCGTCGGATGCCGCCGGACCCTCGACAATGGTCAGTCCTGGGCCCCCCCGCGACGGAGACGGTGTCGCGCCGGAGATCGGCATCGTCTTCGGAACGAAGCTGCGCGTCGTCGCCTCGCTTGTCGGCGACACCGTGATCGAGACCATCGGCAATCGCAGATCGGCCGTGTCGGCATTGCCGATCGGCTTCGGCGCCGGTGGTGCTGCCGGGGTCACGACGGACGGGGCCGGCGCGACGGCGGTGGTCGAGGCCATGGCAGACGAGGCCGGCGCGGCGGCGGCGATCGCGGCCGGCACGGCGGTTGGCGGACTGTCGATCACACCCTGCCCCGGGCGGGACAGGGGCGGCGACAGGGGCGTCGGAAGCGTGATGCCAGCCTGCATCGCGTTGGTCAGTCCGTTGCCGATGGCGGTGCCCGCAAGCATCACGGATGGCGAGGTCGATGGTTGTACCGAGGGCGCGGCCGCCGGCAGCCAGCCGGCGAAACCCTCGGGAGCCTCCACCGTCGCGATCGGTGCAACCAGGCCGGCTCCTGCCAGGGTTCGGCCTGCCGGGGGCGGGGCGATGAGCGACGAAAAGGGGCTGAGCGCGTTCATGCGGACCTCCTGGGGCGAAACGCGCCCGGTTCATGTTCGGTGGAGCGGGGCAGGATCATCCGACCGTCCCCAGCGAGCGGATGCGCGCCCGCGTATGGATCTCGGTCTGCGACAACACGACGGTCGCCGGCCGCGCGCGCTCGATGATCGAGCGGACGAAGGGGCGGATCGACGGGTTGGTCAGCAGGCAGGGTATCTCGCCATCCTGCGCCAGCCGGTCGAACGTGTCGCGCACCGCCGCCAGAAAGGCGTGGAGGCGCGACGGGGCCATCGCCAGCTGCCGCTCGTCGCCATGCCCGACGATGCTGTCCGCGAACGCCTCGTCCCACTCGCCGGTCAGCGTCACCACCGGGATCACGCCGTTCCGTGCCTGTTGCGCGGAAATCTGACGGGCCAGACGGCTGCGGACATGCTCGGTGATCTGGGTCAGGTTGGTGGTGACGGGCGCGGCCTCCGCGATCCCCTCCATGATCGTTGGGATGTCGCGGATCGACACGCCCTCGGACAGCAGGTTCTGGAGGATGCGCTGCACGCCCGACACGCTGATCTTGCTCGGCACGATGTCGGCGACCAGCTTCTCGGAATCCTTGTGGACCTCGTTCAGCAGCTTCTGCGTCTCGGTATAGCTGAGCAGGTCGGCGATATTCTCCTTCACCAGCTCGGTCAGATGGGTGGTGATGATCGTGCCGCAATCGACGACGGTCAGGCCGCGCATCCCCGCCTCGTCGCGCAGGCCGCGATCGATCCAGAGCGCGGGCAGGCCGAACACCGGCTCGCGCGTCGGCTCGCCCGGCAGGGTCGGACCATGGTCGTCGGGGTTGATGACCAGCAGCCGGTCGAGCCGGATCGTGCCGCGCGCCGCCTCGGTCTCCTTGATATGGACGACATATTCATTGGGCTTGAGCGCGAGATTGTCGATGATCCGCACCGCCGGCAGCACGAAGCCGTAATCGGCGGCCATCTGGCGGCGCAGCGCGCGCACCTGGTCGTCGAGCCGCGGTTCGCGCTGCTCGTCGTTGATCATCGGCAGCAGCGCATAGCCGATCTCGATCCGCACCGCGTCGATCGCCAGCGTGCGGCTGATCGGTTCCTCGGCCGGTGCCGCATTGTCCGTGGCGGCGGCGGCGGTCAGACGCTCGCTCACGACCTTCGCCTTGGCGTCCTTGTCCAGCTTCCACGCCGCCCAGCCGGTCAGCCCGGCGAACATCGCGAAGGGCAGGAACGGCAGGCCGGGGATCAGCGCCAGCGCGCCCATCATCACCGCGACGATGCCGAACGCCTTGGGATAGCGGCCGAGCTGCTCGCCCAGCGCCGCGCCGGTCTTGCCGGCCGCGCCGCCCTTGGTCACCAGCAGGCCGGCGGCGGTGGAGACGATCAGCGCCGGAATCTGGCTGACCAGCCCGTCGCCGACGGTCAGCAGCGTATAGGTGTGGAACGCCTGACCCAGCGGCACGCCATGGACCAGCACGCCCATGACCAACCCGACCAGCACGTTGATCGCGGTGATGAGCAGGGCGGCGACCGCGTCGCCCTTCACGAACTTGGAGGC
This sequence comes from Sphingomonas sp. SORGH_AS_0438, assembly GCF_031453475.1. Lineage (NCBI taxonomy): Bacteria > Pseudomonadati > Pseudomonadota > Alphaproteobacteria > Sphingomonadales > Sphingomonadaceae > Sphingomonas > Sphingomonas sp. SORGH_AS_0438. Next base: position 2,777,386 of record NZ_JAVIZS010000001.1, on the reverse strand, counting down.
GCCGTCCATCGCGCCGTAGAAGCCGCTTTCCTGCTCGATCTCGCTGCGGCGCTCGCGCGCCTGCGTCTCGTCGATCGTGCCGGCGTTCAGGTCGGCGTCGATCGCCATCTGCTTGCCGGGCATCGCGTCCAGGCTGAACCGCGCCGCGACCTCGGCGATGCGGCCCGCGCCCTTGGTGATGACGACGAAGTTGATGACGATCAGGATCATGAAGATCGTCAGCCCGATCACGGTCTCGCCGCCGATCAGGAACTCGCCGAACGCCGCGATCACGCCGCCCGCCGCATGCGCGCCCTCATGGCCATGGCCCAGGATCAGCCGGGTCGAGGCGAGGTTGAGGCCCAGCCGCAACATGGTCGAGATCAGCAGGATGGTCGGGAAGGCCGACAGCTGGAGCGGCTTGTCGATGAACAGCGAGGTCATCAGGATCATCACCGACAGGGTGATCGACAGGGCCAGGCCCAGGTCGAGCATCCAGCCGGGCATCGGCAGGATGAGCATCCCGATGATCGCGACCACGCCGATCGCGAGCGCCATGTCGCGATTGGCGCCGATCCGCTGGAGGAAGTTGGTGAGTGCGGGCATCGCCTGTCGTCCGGTCAGGCGGCGGGGACGGAGATGCCCGCCTCGATGAAGATCTTCAGCTTGTTGCGCATCGTCCGCACCGAGATGCCGAGGATGTTGGAGGCGGAGGTGCGGTTGCCCCGGCAGCGCTCCAGCGTCTTCAGGATCAGCGCGCGCTCCACCTCCTCGACGGTGCGGCCGACCAGCGGGTCGATGCCGTCATTGGCGTCGGTCGCGGGCGACAGGCGGCTGCCGTCGGACAGTACCAGGTCCTGCGCGCCGATCCGCTCGTCGCGGGCCAGCACGGCGGCGCGGCGGACGACATTCTCCAGTTCGCCGACATTGCCGGGCCAGCCATGGCCGGCCAGCAGCGACAGCGCATCGTCGGTCAGGGGGCGCATCGGCAGTCCTTCGGTCGCGGCGACACGCGCGGCGAAATGATGGGCGAGGAGCGGGATGTCGGGCAGGCGCTCGACCAGCGGCGGCAGCGCGATGCGCGCCGCGTCCAGGCGGGCGGCCAGATCGGCGCGGAACCGGCCGTCCCGGACGCGGGACGCCAGGTCGGCGGTGGTGGAGGCGACCAGCCGGGTCGACGGCGCGGCGGCCAGCGCCATGGCCAGCCGGGCCTGCAGGCCGGCGGGCAGCCAGTCGATGTCGCGCAGGAACAGCGTGCCGCCCCGCGCCTCGTCCAGCTTGCCGCAGCGATCCGCGACCGCTTCCGGAAAGGCGCCGGCCCGGTGGCCGAACAGGTCGGATTCCAGCACATCGGCCGGCACGCCCGCGCATTCGACCGTCAGCATCGGGCCCTGCCGCCCGGACTGCGCATGGATGCTGCGGGCGAGCAGCGCCTTGCCCGCGCCGACCGGCCCGGTCAGCAGCACCGGCATCCGCGCCGCCGCGATCGACGCGGCGAAGTCGACGGCGCGGCGCAGCGCCGCGTCCTGCCCGATGATCGTCGATCCCGGCCGCTCGGCGGCGGCGGCCAGCGCGGCGGCGATCATCGCCAGCTCCGGCGGCAAGGGGACATAGTCGTCGGCCCCGGCGCGGATCGCCGCCACCGCCAGCGCGGCGGGCGCATCGATGCCGCAGGCCAGCACCGGCACCGCGAACCGCTCGGCGCGAAGCCCGGCGATGAAGCCGGCGACATCCAGCGCGACGTCGATCATGACCAGCGCGACATGCGCCCGGCGCATCGTCGTCATCGCCGAGGTCTCGTCATGCGCGACCACCACCACGGCCCCCGCCTGGGCGGCCAGCGCGGCGGCGCGGTCCAGCTCGCTCGCCGGGCGACCGATCAGCAGGATGCGGATTTCATGCGGGTCCATGCTGTGGCTCACTTTTCGGATTGCACGATTTCGGTGAGCGTCACGCCCAGGGATTCGTCGATCAGCACCACTTCGCCGCGGGCGATCAGGCGATCGTTGACGAAGATGTCGACCGGCTCGCCGACCTTGCGGTCCAGCTCGATCACCATGCCGGTCTGGAGCCGCAGCAACTCGCCGATCGGCATCCGCGAGCGGCCCAGCACCGCCTGGACCCGGACGGGCACGTCGTGCACCGCCTCCAGTCCGTCGGCCAGGTCGCTCTCGGCTGAGGCCTGACCCAGATCCTCCAGATTTTCGAGAAAGTCCTGCGCCGACGGATCGGCGACCATCGCGTTGTTGTCGGTCATGTCGGTCGTATCGGTCATTGCAGGCTCCATCACGCGTTCATCCACTGGCGGATCACCGCGGCGGCTTCGGGGGGAGAGGCGCCGACGGCATCGCCGACGCGTTGGAGGGAGGCGACCTTCACATCGCCATCGACATGGGCGACGCTGACATCCGCACCGGGCAGGCGGGGAACGTCCGCACCGGCCGGGAGCGGGGCGCCGTCTTCGCCGTCAGGTCCGGTGAGCGCGGCGGCCTCGGCGGCGGCGGCGTCCTTGTCGGCGCCGGGCGCGCGGATCATCTTCATCGCGACCAGGCCGACCGCGGCGATCAGTACCAGCTTGCCGAACCCGGCGAGCATGTCGATCGGCAGCTTCGACAACAGACCCGGACCATCGTCCTTCAGCGTATCGTCGGCGGCGAAGGCCATGCTTTCGATGACGACGCTGTCGCCGCGCTGCGTATCCGCGCCGACCGCATTCTCGACCAGCCGCGTCAGCCGCTGCACCTGCGGCGCGGGCAGGCCCTTGGCGCCGCCATCGACCATCACCGCGACGGTCAGGCGCTTGATTCGGCCCGGCCCCCGGGTGACGACGCTGTGCGTCTTGCTGTTCAGATAGGTGGTGTCCTCGGACGTCTGGTCGTGCGCCTCGGTCTTGCCGTTGCCGTCGCCGGTCTTCCCCTGTGCGTCGGGCAGCTGGGTGGAGACGCTGGCGACCGGCGGGGCGGCGTTGGTCTCGTTCGACTGGTCCTTGCCCGCCACGGTCACGACATGCGCCACGACCTGTTTGTCCGGATCATAGACCTCGGATTCCTCCTGCGTCTGGTCGCGGTCGATCTCGGCCGATACCTCGGCGCGGACCTTGCCCTGGCCGACGATCGGCGACAGCAAAGCCTCGATCTCGTCGCGCATCCGGCCCTCGACCTGCGCCTGGCGCTCGTCGGCGGTGCCGCCGCCGCCGGTCGCGGCGTCGCCGGCGCGGGCGAGCAGCGCGCCCGACTGGTCGACGATCGACACCGCCTCGGGCGAGAGTTCGGGGACGGAGGAGGAGACGAGATAGCGGATCGACTGCACCGCCTCGGCCGGCAGGCGGCCGCGCGTCTTCACGGTGACGGCGGCGGTGGCCTTGGTCGCGCTGGTCGCGAACATCGCCCGCTCGGGCATCACGATATGGACGCGCGCGGCGGTGACGTCCTGGAGCGTCTGGATCGAGCGCGACAGCTCGCCCTCGATCGCCCGCGTCTCGTTCAGCTTGGCGCGGCTGGCGGAGACGCCGAACGGCTCCTCCTGGTCCAGCACCTCATAGCCGATCTTGCCGCCCAGCTTGTCGCCGGCCATCGCCATGCGCAGCTCAGCGAGCTTACTCTCCGGCGCCATGATCGACGTGCCGTCGGCCGACAGCTGGAAGGGGATGCTTTGTCCTTTGAGCTTTTCCGCGATGCCCTGGGCCGATGACGGGTCCAGGTCGGTGTACAGGAATCCCATGCGCTCGTCGCCGCCACGCAGTGCGACCATGGCCAGCACCGCAAGCATCGCTGCGGCGACCCCTCCCATCATCAGGAGGCGCTGGCGTCCGATCTGGGTCCAAAATGTTCTGACTTGATCCAAGATCCGTCCTGTCCGAGCCGGTGCCAATTGCTGGGTTCATTATAGGCGGGCGGCGGGTCGGCAGTTTGTGCCGGGCGGAAAAACTTGCCGTGACGGGATGGCCGGTGGGCAGGGGCTGCCGGGTAGCCGGATGCGACGAGGCCCGCGGATCGCCGACGATCCGCGGGCCTCGAAGGAAGGAAGAGGGGTGGGGTGCGATCAGCCGTCCTGCGGCGGCGGGCCCGACAACAGGCCGGCCAGCGCCTGGCGGACGGCCTCGGCCCGCGCCGCGCCGTCCAGCACCACGCCGCCGCGATCCCAGTGGATATGCGCGTCGCCCTCGGCCAGCGTCGCGTCGCCGACCACGGTCAGCGCCAGCCGGCGGCGATCGCCGGCCTGGCGTACCGCGATCAGCCGCTCGATCTCCTCGACCAGGCTCGGCGCGACCGAGACCTGGATCTCCTGCCCGCGCTGCACCTGTTGCAGCACGCGGCCGATCGCGGCGTCGATCGCCGCGCCGGGCGTCTCGGTGAGCGCGCGCGCGGCGAGCATCTCGGCGGCGGCATGGGCGACCTCGGCCGCTTCGCGCGTGCAGCGGTCGGCGATGGCGGTCAGTTCGCCCTCGATCTCCTCGACCGTGGCGTGCAGCGCATCGACGGCGGCGAGCAGGGCGGCCTCGCGCTCCAGCCGGGCGGCGGCGCGACCGGCCTCATAGGCCTCGCCGCGCGCATCGGTCAGCGCCGACTCGCGGTCCTGACGCGCGACGACCAGATCGGCCTCCAGCACCGCGACGCGCAGGCGGAGTTCGTCCGCCGACAGGCTGTCGTTGCCGGTGCCGGGCGTGGGACTCGCCTCGAACACGCGTTCGAAGGCGAAGGGGCGGATGTGGAAACTATGGTCCATGGCGTCAGGCGATCATCGCATCGTCGTTCTTGGGATCGTTCAGCATGATCTCGCCCGAATCGGCGAGCTGCTTGGCGAGGCGGACCAGGGCGTTCTGCGCTTCCTCGCAATCGCGCGCGCGCACCGGGCCCATGCCGGCCATGTCCTCGCGCATCAGCTTGGCCGAGCGTTCGGTCATCGTGCCCATGAACAGGTCGCGGATCGCGGTCGGCGCGCCCTTCAGCGCCAGCGCCATCTGCCGCTTGTCGGCGACGCGGACGATCGCGGAGATCGCGGACGGCATCAGCTTGCCCAGATCCTCGAAGGTGAACATCAGCGAGCGGATCCGCTCGGCGCTGTCGGGCGAGGCATTGTCGAGCGCGCTGAGCATCGCCTCCTCGGTCGAGCGGTCCATCGCGTTGAACACTTCGGCCATCGCCTCGTGCGGGTCGCGGCGCTGGGCGCGGGACAGGTTGTTCATGAACTCGCTTCGCAGCGTATGCTCGACCTGGAGCAGCACGTCCTTCTGCACCGTCTCCATGCGCAGCATCCGCTGCACCACGTCGACCGCATTGTCGCGCGGCAGCTTGCTCAGCACGCGCGCGGCGTGATCGGCCTTCAGCTTGGACAGGATGACCGCGACGGTCTGCGGATACTCGTTCTTCAGATAGCCGGCGAGCACCGTCTCGCTGACGTTGGACAGCTTGTCCCACATCGTCCGGCCGGCGGGGCCGCGAATATCCTCCATGATCTCGCGCACCTTATCGCCGGGCAGCAGCCCTTCGAGCAGGCGCTCGGTCGTCTCGAACGAGCCGTGCAGGGAGTTCATGCCCGACACTTCATTGGCGAAGGAGCCCAGCAGATGCTCCGCGACCGACGCGGGCACGCGGCCGAGCGAGGCCATCGCCGCCGACAGCTCCTTGATCTCCTCGACCGACAGATTCTCCCAGATCGGCGCGCCATGATCCTTGCCGAGAACCAGCATCAATGTCGCTGCGCGCTCGATGCCGCTATAGCGTTTCAGCTCCGGCGGTTCGGTCAGCATCGTCATGGTTACCTTCCCGTAAATTGCACCAGTTCGCGATCTCGAAAGGGCGAACCATCCTATTATAGGAGGGATCGATTGGACCGGGCGAAGGCGGGCGGAAATCATGGTAGATAACGGCGCATTGATCGGGCTGAGCGTGCTGAGCGGAAATGTCAGCCTCTACAACAGCTTCACGCCGCCCAAGATCGAGACCAAGGCGCAACGCAAGGCCAAGGCAGCGTTCACGACGCCGGTCATCACGGCGCCGTGGAAGGAGAAGCCATCGACCGCTTCGATCAGCACGCAGGTGTCGCAGATCAAGTCGATGTCGTCGCTCGTCGACAAGCCCACCGCTTTTATCGGCAAGATGCCGGATGATGTGAAAACGGTATTCACGGCCTACAAGGCGAGCGACCGGTTGCGGATGCTGGCCGAGGCGGCGTCCAAGTCCGGCGTCTCCGAGGCGGAGCGTGCCGGGCTGCAAAAGGCGTTCGCCAAGGGCTTGGCGGATTTGAAGGCCTATCTGGCGCAGGCCCCCTCGGACAAAGTCGACCTGGCCTATGGCCGGTCGGCGCGGCAGGTGAAGAGCATCGGTATCCAGACGTCGTCGACGCAATCCATGGCCTCGATCAAGGGTGAACTCGTCGCCGACAGCGCCACCGCGCCGCTGTCCGGCCTGGTGGGCAATGAAAAGCTCAAGATCACGCTGAAGCAGTTCAACCTGAAGGATACGGTGACGCTGGACCTGGCGACCTTGCCGCAACCGCCCAGCCTGTCGGACGTGACCAAGGCGGTGAACAAGCTGATTTCCGACATACCCAAGTTGAATGCGGATGGTACGGCCGTCACTGATAGCAAGGGGGAGAAGGTATCGCGCTACGCCACCCGTTTCGCCACCCTGTACACCCCGACGCCTTCAACAAATCCGAAAGCGACCCAGGCGGAAAAGGATGCCGGGCGCTATTCCTTGCAAATCCAGCAGGATGCCATGGAGTCGGTGGCGATCGATCAGATTGGCGGTGACGATGCGGTGATGGTGGCGGCGGGGTTCACGGAGCGGAACATCAGCAGCAGCACGAACCGCGATGGCACACCGGCCAAGGTTGACCTTTCCAGGACGGCGGTCGCCACCTCGCTGACCCGATTCGATCGGGCGGATAGTGACTTGGCGCGCCGGACCCTGACAACGACGATGACCGCGACGGACCGTGTCGCCACCGAGCGGCAGCAATTCCGTCAGGAATCCAGCACGACGAAAACGGGAACCAAGGACCCGACGGTGATGGCCGCGCTGACCACACAGGCGATGGTCACTGATGCCGAGGGCAACAGCTACATCGTCGGCACGACGGCCGGCGACCTGGGTGCCAATCGCGGCGATGGTAAGGATGACCTGGCGCTGACCAAGGTGAGCAGCGAGGGCAAGATACTCTGGCAGCGGACATTGGGCACGGCCGGCACGGCGAAGGGCGCAGCGATCACACTGGCACCCGATGGCGGGATCATCGTTGCGGGTACGGTGACGGGCGGTATCGATTCCGTCAATAGCGATGGGGATATGCTGGTGACCCGCTTCGACGCGGCGGGCGACAACAGCTTCGAGACGGTGATCCGGTCCGCCGGCGCGGATGTGGCGACCGCCGTGGCCGTGGCGGCGGACGGCTCGATCGTGGTCGGCGGTCGCCGCACCGGCAGTGACGGCAATGGTGACGGGTTTCTGGTCAGCCTGTCGGCGACCGGCGTCCAACGTGGACAACGGACGATCGATGCCGGGGGCAGCGAAGCGGTGCGGTCGCTGGCGTTCGGTACCGATGGATCGCTGATCGCGCTGACGAACGAGTCGGGGCGGGCGGTCGTGCGCACGATCGATCCACTGGCGCTTGGAACGGACCGTGCCAAGTTGGACTTGGGAACAGTCGACGCGCGTGCGCTGGCGGTGGCCAGCGATGGTACGATCGCCATCGCCGGCGCGACGAGCACGGCCGTCGCTGGTCGCAATGTCAATGCGATAGGGGGCGGACAGGACGGCTTCCTGACCCGTCTGGCCAGTGATCTGACCGGCGCATCGACCAGCTATATCGGCACCAGCGGCAGCGACCAGATCGACAGCGTCCGTTTCATGAACGGCGCCTTCTATGTCGGCGGGCGGACCGATGGCAATTTGGTCGGAACGCGGACCGGCACCCTGGATGCCTTTGTCGCCCGTGTCGGCGTCGGCGACGGTGCGATCGGTGCCACCAGGCAGTTCGGCAGTGAGAACCGGACCTATGAACCGGTGATTGTCTCGGCAGCCATCGGCGGATCGACCGTCCTGTCGGCGCTGGGCCTGCGTCGCGGGACGCTGACGCCGGAGGATTCCACCAAGCTGGAAGCGCAGACCGATATCCGGCCGGGGGACAGCTTCAAGATCAAGGTGAATGGCGGCCGAGAGAAGGTGATCACGATCGCCGAAGGCGAAACGCTGACCACCTTGACCGACAAGGTCCGCAAGGCCACCGGCACCAAATTTGCCACCGTGTCGATGAGTTATGCCGAGGGTGGACGGTCGCTGAACATCGCCGCCAAGCCGGGACAGGAGATCGAGCTGGTCGCCGGGGCAAGCGGCCGTGATGCCTTGGTCAAATTGGGCCTGGAGGCGCGTCGCATCACCGCGCCCGCTACCGTGACCAAGGGGGCGCCGTTGGTGACGCCGGGCGGAAGCTTCGGTCTCGACCTGAGTGACAGCCTGACCATCGCGACCAAGGATGACGCCAAGACCGCGCTCGCCCGCTTGGAACAGGCGGTTTCCTACAGCCAGTCGGCCTATCGCTCGCTTTATTGGGACGATGCCAAGGCGGCACGGGCGGATCCTCAGAAGAACAAGGGTGGCAGCGACGCCGCCGCGATCGCGCGGATCAACGCGCAGACCGCCAGCTATCGGGAGGCGCTCGCCCGTCTGAGTTCCGCTTCCAAACCCTCCACCTCTTTCGGATTCTGACCCATGGCCGACGGCATTCCCCCCATTCTCTCCGGCATCGCGCGGGAGATGCGGCATCTGGCCGAGCGGCAGAAGGTGGTCGCGCAGAACATCGCCAATTCGGAGACGCCCGGCTACAAGGCGCAGGATGTGGTCGCGCCCGATTTCTCGGCGCTGCTCGACGTGCATTCAGGCCCGGCGACGATCGCGCGGCCGCAGGTCGCGCTGACCGCCGGCATGAGCGCGCTGGGCGCGCGGCCGCTGCGCGGCAGCGGCGCGGTGATCGTCGATCATGACGTGAGCGAGACCAAGCCCGACGGCAACAATGTGACGCTGGAGGACCAGCTGCTCAAGATGGGCCGCATCCAGTCCGACTTCGCCGCGATGACCAGCCTCTATCGCAAGCAGCAGGGCCTGCTGCGCACCGCGATCGGCAAGGGCGGGGGCTGATCCCCGCCGGCCACCGTCAGACGAACAGCGCCGCCACGACGCCGGCGACATGGCCGGGCGGCAGCGGGTCGAGCGCGATCTCCGTCTCGGGCAGGACGCTGTATCCCTTCATCGCGCCGTGCCGGTCGAGCGCGACCGACACCAGGCGAAAACCGCCCTCGACCTCGATCAGGGCCAGGCCGCCGGCTTGCGGATAGCGGTCGGGATCGACGATCACCACCGACTGGCCGGGCAGGCCGCCGCCCAGGGTGGGCCGGCAGACGCGCAGGCCGAAGGCGCGCGGACCGGCGATGGCGGGGCATTCCACCCGCATCCCCGTCGGCGTCATCGCGATCAGCCCGTCGGCCAGCGGCGCGCCGAACAGCGGCACCATCCGCTGGATCGGCGAAACCGGCATCGGCATCGACACCTGGCCGGGCGCGGCATCGACCGGAAAGGCGTCGGACTCGCCACCCGCCAGGCGCACCAGGTCCTGGCGCAGCGCGGCGATGCGTTGGCGACTGCGGTCGTGGCGGCGCTGCGGCCCGCTGATCGACGCCAGATAGGGTTCGAGCACGCCCTGTTCGTGCCAGGCGACGAGCTGTTTCCGCAAGGCTGCATCATCGGCGACGTCGAACAGGCGGCACAGCGAGTCGATCGTCTGGCGATTCCAGCGATCCAGTCCCTTCTGCGCATTCTCGATCCGCGACAGGATCACCGGCGGAATGTCATAGTCGCGATCGAGCAATGGGGCGCTCAATTGCGGGTCGGTGGCGCGGCGATGGCGCATCGCCGCGGCGAGAAGCAGCGCCATCCGCGCCTCCTCCTCGTCGTCGCTCGCGGCGCCTTCGGCGAAGGGCGCGTACCAGCGTTCGATATCGAAATCGGCGGCGTCCATGTCGAGCAGCAGGTCGACCGGCGCGACATCCAGCGCGGCGGCGATCCGCACCAGCTCGTCGGCCCGCGCGAACACCTCGCCCCGCTCGATCTTCGACAGGCGGATATAGGGAATGTCGCGCAGCGACGCGGCGAAGGGCAGCAGCTTGAGCTGGCCCCGCTCCATCCGCCGTTCGCGGATGCGATTGGGGAAGACGACGTTGCGGAAGCGATCGACGGGGATGCTGCCCGGCGGCCCGGCCGCGACCATGGGGTCGCCGCGACGGGTGCGACGGCGACGCAACGGTACATCGACCTCAAGGGCCGAGCGGTCAGGATTCATTCCTACTTCCCAAGCTCAGACGGGCGCTCTGTCCCTTGCCGAACCTGCATATCGGATGAACGACGCTTCCGATAGATGGGAAGCAATATGGTTAGTGGACGGTGGGGCGATCCATCGCCGCGAGCATCGGCCAGATGCCGTCGGTCGCCATCGGCAGCACGGGCAGGGCATGGCCGTCGCAGCCGGCCAGGTCGAATAGCCAGGCGGGGTCGCTGGTCGGCCGGTCATGGGTCAGGGTCAGCCCGGTACCATCGGTGACCAGGGTGACGGCGGCGCCCATGGCGGGCGCGGTGGCGAGGCGGCCGAGCAACTGGCGCGCGGCCAGGTCGAAGGCGACGACGGCGGGGCGCAGCACCGGATCGCCGGTCAGGACGCGGGCCCGGTCGAGGCAGATACGCGAGTCCGACGTCCACAGCGTCAGCCGGCCGTCCGGGGTTCGTGCGAGCAGGGCGGCATCGCTGAGCGAGAGCAGGCCACGCGCCACGACGATCAGGTCGCCGGCGGCTTGCTGGAAGTCGGTGTCGACCAGCGCCATCAACGGAGCGATGCGCTTGTCCACCAAATTGTCGCCCATCATCGATACGCTCTCCAGATACTTCTTCATTCTAGGAGCGTTGCGCCGTTTCAGGGCGTAGGTTGCGGGAATTACGGTCGGGCGACGGCGCAGCGACACGGGATCAGCGTGCGGCGGACTTGGCGATGGCGCGCGGGCGGGCGGGCAGGGCCGGGCTGCGCAGGCCGTCGGCGAAACGCGGCGTGCGCTGGGCCAGCTCTGCGATCGCCACCGCTGCCCGCTTGGCGACCTGGCGCGAGCGTTCGCGCGCCGCGTCGTCGATCATGGAAACAGCGTTTTCCTCTTCGCTCAGGCTGAGGCGGCGTTCGATCGCCTCGCGATGGGTGGCGATCCGCTCCTCCAGCGCGCGGACCTCGGTGGGGTCGACCGGATAGAGGTCGGAGCGGAGGCGCGGGCCGGTGGTGGTGCCGGCGGCCGGGGCGCGGGTGCGGGCGCGGCGCTTGAGCTGGTCCATGCCGACGGTGCGCAGATGCTCGACATATTCGCTGACCAGGCGGGTCCGCGTGGTGTCGGCCATATAGGAAGAAGCACCCGATTCGGTCCGCTCCAGCGACTCCTCGTCGAGCAGCATCGATTCCAGGCTGTTCTCCTCGCCCTCTCCGGTCGTCGAGACGGCGTGGAGCGACACGGTGGTCGCGGCGACGCGCTTCGCCGAGGGGCGCTGGTCGGTCATCAGGCGGAAGCGCAGGCCCTGCAGCTCGCCGCGAATCTGCCAGTTCACGAAGGTGGTGAACTGCGCCTTTTCCGGATTGTAGGCCTGGATCGCGCGGTGGACGCCGATCGCGCAGACCTGCTCGGCATCCTCCCAATGGGCGAGCAGGCCGTATTGGCGGATGAAGTGGCGGATGCGGGGCGCGATCAGCTTCAGGATGGTCGCGAAGGCGCGCTCGGATTCGACGCGCTGCCGGTTCGTCTGGCGCTCGCCCTCGGCGGGCGTGGCGGCGATCACGGTAGCGACGGCGGCTTCCAGAGCGGCGGTGATCTTGGACATTGCAGGTTCCCCAAACCCAGGAGCGACGTTCGCTCCGTACGAGGACCTTAGTGAAGCGAAATGGTTAACATCCTGTATAAATCCATTAGGAGTCTTTTTTGATCCTATAATGGAAGGTGGCGCTTCTCAGAGGGTTCGCGCGAAGCGGCCCGCGTCGATGTGATGATCGACATAGCCGAGCAGCCAGTTGCGATGCGCGGCGGTGGCGGTGCCCGCCTGGGCGATTCGCCGGCCGCTGTCGCCGCTGCCGACCTGCGCATGGAGCAGGGTGCGGGCGCGATGTTCGTCGAGACCACCATGGCGCAGGAAGCGAATCGCGTCGCCCAGGCCCAGGTGATGCGCGAGATAGGCGAGTCGCGCGGTGCCCGATTCGGCACCATCGATATTGACGCCGGCCCGCTCCAGCCCGTCGAGATTGCGGCGGGCATAATCGGCGATGCCATTGATCGCGGCGGTGGGATCGTAACGGAGCGCGAGGATATTGGCGCGTGCGCTGGCCAGCACCTGACCATTCCCGCCCAGCCAACCATTGGCGCTGGCGAGGGCGTTCAGCCAGGTGCCCGGCGTCTCGGCCATGCCTTCCCAGGTGCGGCTGAGGAACTGGCCGAGGCCGGCGGCGCTGGAGCGCGGGTTGCGCGACAGGGTCTGCCAGCGGCCGGACGAATCCTTGCCCGCTTCGGCATCGACGATTGCGGCCAGCGCGGCGGCGGGAATCCCGGTGCGCGCGGCGGCGGTGCGCAGCGCCGGCGCATAGACCTGATTGGGGCCAAGCCCATCGACCTCGACCGAGGCCGTCGTCGGTGACGATGTGTGGACCGCCGGCTTCGCGGGCGCACTGGGCGCGGCCGGCGATGGGGCGGACTCGCCCAACAGGGCGAGGAGGGAATCGAGATTGGCGCGGCGCGTGTCGCTGTCGAACGAGGGCAGGCGGCCGCCATCCTCCTGGTCGGAGCGACCGGTCGGCCCGAGCGCGGCGCGCCACAGGCGCTGCGACATTTCCGCCTGCGCCTCGCCATAGATCAGCGCCGCGCGCCGCGCCGGCGGCAGCGCCTGGAAGGCGAGGCGGTCGATCACGGTAGCGGACTGGTACGGCGGAACCGCCCGGCACGCGCGCCGACCCGGTCGTCATTCGCCATCTGTTCGGCATTGGCCTCCAGACGCAGCGCTTCCTCGCGGAAGGTGCCGGCGGCATTCTCGATCGCGGTGCGCGAGCCATAGCAGTCCACCGCCTGGCGACGCAGTTCCTCCAGCTGGGCATGGGCCAGCGCCCGCCGTTCGCGCAGGCGCTGGCGGTCGGCGCGGGCGCGCACGAAAAAATGCTCGGTCAACATGCGATGGTCGCTGCCGGACGCGACGCCTTCGCGGCGCATCGCGGCATCGATCTCGCGCTGTGCCTGCTCGACGCGTTGCAGTTCGTCGATGGCCTGGCCGATCGCCGCACGCACCTGGTCGAGCTGGCGATCGGTCACGCGCAGCGCGGTGTCATAGGGCGTCTTCACGCCGCATTCTCCAGCGTCCGAGCCCCCTCGATCAGGGCGTTCAGGTCGGCGAAGATCTCATCGGCGCGGCCGCGATCCTGCTTGCCCTGCTTCAACAGCCCCTCGATCGTCGGCGCCAGCCGGATCGCGGTGTCGACCTCTGCATTGGAGCCGGGCTTGTAGACGCCGAGCTGCACCATCTCCTCCATGTCGCCGAAGGTCGACAACATGCGGCGCGCGGCGAGGCGGGTCTCGTTCTCGGCGGCGTCGTGGCAGTGCGGCAGGGTGCGCGAGACCGACTTGAGCACGTCGATCGCCGGATAGCGGCCGCGCTCGGCGATCTTGCGGCTGATCACGACGTGACCGTCCAGGATGCCGCGCACCGCATCGGCTACCGGCTCGTTATGATCGTCGCCATCGACCAGCACGGTGAAGACGCCGGTGATCGATCCCTGGCCCGTCCGGCCCGGTCCCGCCCGCTCCAGCAGGCGCGGCAGTTCGGCGAAGACGGTCGGCGTATAGCCCTTGGTCGCGGGCGGTTCGCCGCTGGCGAGGCCGATCTCGCGCTGCGCCATGGCGAAGCGGGTGACCGAATCCATCAGGCACAGCACGTTCAGCCCCTGGTCGCGGAAATGCTCGGCGATCGCCATCGTCGTCCAGGCGGCCTGGCGACGCATCAGCGCCGGCTCGTCGCTGGTCGCGACGACCACGACGCTGCGGGCGAGGCCCTCCGGCCCCAGATCGTCCTCGACGAATTCCTGCACCTCGCGACCGCGCTCGCCGATCAGGCCGATGACGGCCACGTCGCACTTGGTCCAGCGCGCCAGCATCGACAGCAGCACCGACTTGCCGACGCCCGAGCCGGCGAACAGGCCGAGCCGCTGCCCGGTGCAGAGCGGCGCGAACACGTCGAGCGCGCGCACGCCGGTCTCCAGCTTGGCGCCGACGCGGGCGCGCTCGGCGGCCGGGGGCGGCGCGGCGCGGATCGGCCGGGCGACGAGCCCCGAGGGCAGGATGCCGCGGCCGTCGACCGGACGGCCCAGGCCATCGACCATGCGGCCCAGCCAGGTCACGTCGGGGCGGACGTTGAACTGGCCGGCGGCCAGCACCGCGCGCGCGCCGGTGGCGATGCCATAGGGGTCGCTGAACGGTAGGCACTGGCACAGATCGCCTTCCAGGCCGGTGACTTCCGCTTCCAGCGTGCCCTTGTCATGGGCGATGCGCAGGCGCGATCCGATCGCGGCGGCGCCGGTCAGGCCGGCGACCTCGATCAGCGCGCCGCGTACCGAGACGACGACGCCGTAGCGATCCTCGCGCGGCATGTCGCGCAGGGAGGCCGCCGCCATCGCAAAGGAGCTGTCCGGGCGCATCAGGCTGCCTCCCCCTCGATGCGGGCGAAGACCGCGGCTTCATGATCGATCAACACGCGGCAGGCGCCGAGCGCACGATAATAGTCGCTGACGGCGACGAAGCTGGCGAATTCCAGGCACGCAGTGCGTCCGGCCGCAGTCTCGAACACACCCATCAGGTCGGCGAGCATATCGACGACCTGAAGCCGATGACGTTCGCGATTGGCTTCGTCGATATAGGCGAACATGGTGGCCAGATAGAGCCGACGGGCCGGCGTCGTGGCCTGATCGGGGTGCATCACTTCGCGCGCGCGCAGCAGCGACACCTGATTTTCGATCAGCAGTTCAGTGCGGCCTCGGGCTCGAAGGACCGCGCCGTTCACGATCATCTTCTCGCCATCGCGCAACGCAATCCGCAGGGTCATCGATCGGCTCCATTTATGTGATGGGCATCTTATAGGAACCGTAGCGGCAGCTTCGGACGCGGCCCGGCAATTTTTGCCGTCACTTTCTGGCGGGGCGGCAAATCCGGCCTGGTGGCGACCGGCCGCGACCGCGTCCCTCTATAATCGGTTAAGACGGGCATCGGCCCGCCGCTGTCCCCCGTCCTGTCCCGCATAGGAGACGCACAAGTGAGTCTTTATTCCGCCCTGTCGGCCGGCGTGTCCGGCCTCAACGCGCAGAGCAGCGCGATGGCGACCGTCGCCGACAACATCACCAACATCAACACGGTCGGCTACAAGGCCACCGAAACCCAGTTCAGCACGATGGTGGGCGAGGGGCGCGCGGGCGCGACCTATGTCGCCGGCGGCGTCAAGGCCGTGGCTCATTCGCTGATCTCCAAGGCCGGTCTGACCGCGCCGTCGAGCAACTCGACCGACCTGTCGATCAACGGCAACGGTTTCTTCGTCACGCGCGCCGGTTCGGATGCGAACAGCGCCGTGTCGCTGACCCGTGCCGGCTCGTTCGTGCCGAACAAGCAGGGCTATCTGGTCAATACCTCGGGCGCCTATCTCCAGGGGTGGCGCCTGTCGCCGACCGGCGGCTACGTCAATACCGGCACGATGACCGGCCTGGAATCGGTGAAGCTCAGCGACCTGCAGGGAACGGCCAGCGCGACCACCGCGATCACGATGAAGGCGAATTTCCCGACCACCACCACCGCCTATACCGGCACCTACAATGCGGGCGACATGGCATCGGGTGCGGTGACCCCGGCATTCACCCGGCCGTTGGACGTGACCGACGCGCAGGGCGTATCCCACCGTGTGAACCTGGCGGTGATCCGCACCGGGGTGAACACGTGGAGAGGCGAGATCTATGCCTCGCCGGCTAGCGAGGTGACGGCCGGCGGCGGCGTGCTGGCCAGCGGCACGATCAAGTTCAACGCGGACGGCAGTCTGGACAAGGCCGGCAGCAGCGCCGCGCTGTTCGGATCGATCACGCCGAGCTGGACGAACGGCGCGGCCGCATCGCCGATCGCGCTCAACTTCGGCGACAATGGCGGCGTCAACGGCTTCACCTCCTATGACACGCCGTTCACCGCGACGCCGACCGTCAATGGCGGCAAATTGGGGACGATCGCGTCGATCGAGGTGTCCACCGACGGCATCGTCAGCGCCAAGTTCGAGGATGGCACGTCGCGCGCCGTGTTCAAGCTGCCGATCGCGACCGTGCCCAATCCGGACGGCATGACCCGTATATCGGGCAATGGCTTCGCCACCTCCAGCCAGTCGGGCGACTTCAAGATCGTCGCGCCCGGCGAGGGCGGCGGCACCATCTCCGCCTTCTCGCTGGAGGCATCGACCTCCGACCTGGGCAAGGAGTTCACCGACATGATCCGCTTCCAGCGCGCCTACAGCGCCTCGTCGAAGATCATCACCACGGTGGACGACATGCTCCAGGAAGTCAGCAACCTGAAGCGCTAAGATAAGGAACGGACGCGGTGTCGCTCAGTCAGATCCTGTCATCGGCCCTGTCGGGCCTCAACGCGGCGCAGGCCGGCATCCGCACCGCGTCCAACAACATCGCCAACGTCAACACGACCGGCTATGCGCGCGAGAAGCTGTCGCAGCAGACCGGCGTGGCCGGCGGCCGGACCAACGGCGTGCTGGTCGGCGAACCCGCCCGGGTCGCCGACCGCTATCTGGAGGATGTGGTCCTTGGCCGCGCAAGCGATGCGGGCGCGGCGGCTACCACCTCCGACTATCTGCAACGCTTGCAGGCGCTGCTCGGATCGCCGGGATCAAAAACCGCGCTGCCGGGCCGGTTGCAGGCGATCATCGCCGCCACCACCGCGCTCGGTGGCACGACCGGCGGTACGACCTCCGGCACGCAGGCGGCCGCCACGATGATGGGGGCGATCGCCGATACGGTCGCGACGATGCAGTCGATCGGCAGCGATGTCGAGGCGATGCGCAGCGAGGTGGACCACAATACCGGGCAGACGGTGCGGCGGATCAACACGCTGCTCCAGACGCTGCACGGCCTGAACGACGATATTTCCCGGGCCGAGGCGCTGGGGCAGAGTTCGGCCGGCGCGGCCGACCGGCGGACCACGGCGATCGAGGAATTGTCGGGGCTGATCGGCATCGACACGCAGCGCCTGCCCAATGGCCGCATCACCATCGCGACCAAGGGCGGCGTGACGCTGCTCGACAAGCTGCCACGCCAGTTGAGCTATGATAGCAACGGCTCGGCGACCATGACCTCGGGCTATCCGGCGATCGCGGTGCATTTCGCCGACGAGAAGGGCGTATCCGGCGCCGCCACGGGCGAGACGCTGGACGGACCGCAGCTCGGCGGCAAGCTGGGCGGGTTGATCGACCTGCGCGACCGGCAACTGCCCGATTTCGCCGAGCGGCTGGGTTCGGTCTTTGCCGGCCTGGCCAAGGCGCTGAACGCCGCCAGCAACGCCGGTACGGCCGTGCCCGCGCCCAATCGGCTGGAGGGGCGGCCGACCTTGCTGTCCGGCAGCGACCGGCTGGGGTTCAGCGGCGGCATCACCGTGGCGGTCACCGCGCGCGACGGGACGCTGGTCGGTCAGTCCACCATCAACCTGTCCGGCCTGTCGACCGTCGATGACGCGATCGCCGCGATCAATGCCGGATTGGGCGGAGCGGCCACCGCCAGTTTCACCAATGGCAGCTTGTCGATCACGGCGGCGGGCAGCACCAACGGCGTGGTGGTCGCGCAGGACAGCAGCAACCCCAGCGCGCGCGGCGGCGTCGGCTTCTCGCAATATTTCGGGCTGAACGACGTGGTGCGCAGCAAGACCGCGCCGCTCGTCCCCTCCGGCTTCGTGGCGACCGACGCACACGGGCTGAACTTCTCGGCCGGCGCGACCGTGGAGATGGCGGTCCGCGACTCCAACGGACGGGTCGCGGCGACCTACAGCCTGACCGGCAGCGCCGGGGCCAAGGTCGGCGACCTGGTGACCGAACTGAACGCCAGTCCGCTGGCGCGATACGGTGCCTTCTCGCTCGACGATAGCGGCCGCATCCGGTTCAGCGCCAGCAGCACCAATGGCGGTGCCGAGGTGTCGATCCGACGGGATACCACGACGCGTGGCACGACCGGCCTGGGCTTTTCCGCCATGGCCGGGTTCGGCGGCAACGAGGCCGGGCTGGCCGGCGCCAGCATCAGCAGCATCATGACGGCCGACGCCACCCGCGTGCCGCTGGCCCGGCTACAGGCCGCCTCGGTCGGGCAGAAGGCATTGGGCGTCGGCGACCGCTCGGGTGCGAGCGACTTCATCAATGCCCTCTCGACCGCGACCGATCTGGGGCGGGACGGCACCACCAGCGTCCAGCAGCTCGCCACCAAGGTGCTGGGCGAGACGGCGGGCACCGCCAGCCGCGCCAAGGAGCGCGCCGAGGAAACCGGCGATCGTCGCAGCGATGCGACCGCCCGGCGTGACAGCTTCTCCGGCGTCAATCTGGACGAGGAACTGGGCCAGCTCGTCGTGCTCCAGAACAGCTACTCCGCCTCCGCCCGGCTGATCAGCGTCGCGAACCAGATGTTCGACTCGCTGCTGAGCACCATCAAATAAGGACTGGCCATGACCCGTATCGCCACCATTCCGCTTCAGCAGGCGCAGGCCGCCGGCATCGCCCGCGCCACCGACAAGCTGAACGACGTGATCAACCAGCTCAGCTCGGGCAAGAAATCGCCCGACCTCGCCGGCCTCGGCAGCGATGCGGTCCGCTCGCTCTCGACGCGCAACATGCTCGCCCGGCAGGAGGCGCAGGGCAAGGCGGCGTCGCAGCTCGGCACGACGTTGTCGCTCTACGCCACCAATATCGGCGCGATCGATGCGTCGGCGACCAGCCTGCGCACGACGTTGCTGACGGCGGTCGGCAATGGGGACGGAACCGCTGCGCAGGGCGCGATCGTCAGTGCGTTTCAGCAGATCCGCAACGCGCTCAATGCCAGTGACGGCGAAGTGTCGCTGTTCGCTGGCAGTCAGACCCAGGGCACGCCGTTCAAGCCGGTGACGCTGGCCGATACGGTCGGTGCGACGACGGCCACCGCCTTCGCCGATGACGGCGTGCGCGCCTCGGCACGGGTCGGCGACGCGATCGACCTGACTTACGGCGTGTCGGCGCGGGAACTGGGCGGCGACCTACTCCAGGCGTTCCGCACCTTGGCGGAGGCCGGTGATATCGGCACCACGCTGACGGCGGCGCAGAAGACGGCGATGACAAGCGCCGCGGATCAGATTCAAAAGGCCCTGGCCGGCGTACGGTCGATCGACGGCGAAAACGGCCGCAAACAGGCGCTGCTCGAATCGCTCGGCACGCGGGCTGCGGAACGCAGCACGCTGCTCAAGGGCGTGATCGTCGATGCGGAAGATGCCGATTATGCACAGCTGTCCACCGAACTGGACCAGCAGCAACAGGTGCTGAAGGCCAGCTATTCGGTGTTCAGTCAGGTCTCGAAGCTCAGCCTGACCGACTATATCCGATGATCCGAGTTTGACCTTCGGTGCTCCCCGGCGAGCTTTGCGAGCGTAGCTTAGCGATCCAGCGCCGGCTCAGGACGCCTTAAACCGCTTCGCCACACTCGCGACGACGATGCCGGGTCCCGTGGACATCGGCAACGTCGATGCGCTTCGAGAATAGCGCCGCGCCTATTTCGTCAACGTCGTGCGATCCAGGTCGAGCGAGGCGGCCGGCACCACCTCCACCTTGGGATAGGCCTTGCGCAGCGGCTCCAGGAACTGCTTGGCATCACCCACCACGACGATGCTCGCCGCCTTGGGGTCGAGCAACGCCGCCGCTGCCGACTGCACCGCCGCCGGATCGACGCCCTGCACCTCGGCGGTGTAGCGGCCCAGCTCGGTCAGCGGCAGCGCCTGCACGACATAGCCGCCGATCAGCCCTGCAATGCCGTCGGTCGTCTCCACGGTGCGGCCGAAATTGCCGACCAGCACCGCCTTGCGCGTCTCCAATTCGCTCGGCGGCACCGGGGCCTGGCCCATGCGCTGCATCTCGGCCGCGATCAGCGACACGACCTCCGCCGCCGTGGCGTTCTTGGTCTGGGTGCGCGCCGCGATCGCGCCCGGCTGGCGTCCGGCCGACAGGCTGCTGCCCGCGCCATAGGCCAGGCCGCGCTTGATGCGGATTTCCTGGTTCAGCCGCGACGAGAAGCCGCCGCCCAGCACGGTATTGGCGACCGCCAGCGGATAATAGCGCGGATCGGCCCGCGCGATCGCAGGGCGCGCCACGACCACGCCGGCCTGGCCCGCGCCGGGCATGTCGACCACGATCACGCGCGGGGCCGGAAAGCCGGCCTCCGCGGCGGCGGCGGCCGCAGCACCGGGGGGCGACACGGTCCAGCCGCCGAACTGCTGCTGCGCCAGGGCCTGCGCCTTGGCCGGGGTGATGTCGCCGACCAGGATCAGCGCGGAGCGGGACGGGGCCCAGGTCCGCGCATAGGCGGCGGTCAGGTCCTGCCGGGTCAGGGCCTTGAGCGAGGCGGGCGTCCCCTCCAGCGGCGTGCCATAGGGCCGGTCGCCGAACACCGCGCGGCCCGCCACCAGCCCGGCAAGCTGCGCCGGGTTCTTGTACGCGACGGTGATGCCGTCGATCGCCTGGGCGCGGGCGCGCTCGATCTCCTCGGGCGCATAGGCGGGATGCTGCGCGACATCGGCCAGGATGGTCATCGCCGGATCGATCTGGTCCGACTTCACCGTCAGGTCGACCGACGCGCCGTCGCGGCTGGCATCGCTTTCGATCGCACCGCCCAGCGATTCGACCGCGCGGGCGATCTCGGTGGCGGAGCGGGTCGCGGTGCCCTTGGTCATCAGCGCCGCCGACAGGCTGGACGCGCCCGCCGCCCGTGCCGGATCGGTCGCGGCCCCGCCTGTCGCGACCAGCGAGGCGGTGACCAGCGGCAGGTCGTGCCGCTCGACGGTGATGACTCGCAGGCCATTGGCCAGCCGCGTCTCGACCGGCTTGGGCAGGTCGGCGGCGACGGGCGCGGCGGGGGCGGGCGGCTGGACCCGCTGGCCCTCGGGCGCGGGGGTGAAGACGGGGATATTGGCCGGGGCCTTGAGCGCGGCGACCTGCACGGTCGGGGCGATGGTCACCGGATCGGCCGGGGCGCCCGCCGGCTTCTGCTCGATCGGCAGGTAGCGGATCGTCGCCGCCTGCGCCTCGTTCAGATAGCGGCGCGCGACGCGCTGCACATCGGCGGCGGTGACCCGCTGGATCGCGGCGAGCTGGCGGTCGGCGGCGCGCGGATCGCCATCGATGATGACCGAGGAGGCGAGGGTCGACGCCTTGCCCTCCGCCGTCTCGCGCGCGCGGATCGCGCTGGTCAGGATCTGGTTCTTAGCCTCCGCCAGTTCGGCGGCCGACACGGGCGCGTCGCGCAGCCGGGCGATCTCGCGCTTCAGCGCCGCCTCGCCCTGCGCCACCGTCTTGCCGCCGGCGAGGATCGCATAGGCGACGAGGTTGCCGGTGCCCTGCTTGGTGTCGAAGAAGGTCTCGGCCGATTGCGCGATCTGGTCGCGATAGACCAGGCTCTCATAGAGGCGCGAGCTTTCGCCCGTCGCCAGCACCGCGTTCAGCACCGACAGCGCCGCGATGTCGGGATCGCGGTCGGCGGGGACGTGCCAGCTCATCAGCACGGCCGGCAGCGGCGTGTTCGCCTCATAGACGGTGCGCGTGACCGGCGCGGTGCGGGCCGGCTCGGCCACGGTCACGCGCGGGATCGGATAGCCGGGCTTGGCGATCGGCGCGAAATACTGGTCGACCCAGCGGTTGAGCTGCGCGGGATCGAAATTGCCCGACACCACCAGCACCGCATTGTCCGGCCGGTAATAGGTGGCGTGGAAGGCGCGCACATCGTCGATCCCGGCGGACTGAAGCTCCTCCAGGCTGCCGATGCCGGGCCGCGCATAGGGGTGCGTGGTGTAGGACACTTCCGGATAATAGATGGAGAACAGCTTGCCATAGGGCTGGGCGAGCGTGCGCTGGCGCAGCTCCTCCTTCACCACGTCGCGTTCGGAGGCGAAGCTGACCGGCTCGACGACCAGGCTGGCCATCCGGTCCGCCTCCGCGAACAACAGGCGTTGCAGGTGGTTGGCGGGCACCACCTCGAAATAATTGGTATAGTCGTCGTTGGTGGAGGCGTTGTTATAGCCGCCGACATCCTCGGTCAGCCGGTCCATCTGCTCTGGCACCAGGTTGCGCGTCGCCTTGAACATCAGATGTTCGAACATGTGCGCGAAGCCCGACCGGCCCTTGGGATCGTCCTTGGACCCGACATCGTACCAGACCTGGACCGAGACATTGGGGGTCGAGGTGTCGCGCAGCGCATAGACGCGCAGGCCGTTGGGCAGCGTGCGTTCGGTGAAGTCGAGCGGCGCGACGCTGGTCGTGTTCGGCGCGGCCTTGGGCGCGGCGGCCTGGGCCAGAAGGGGGGCGGGCAGCAGCGCGGCGCTCAGCAGCAGGCCGGCACGGATCAGACGCATTCAAGGCTCCGGGAACAGGGGTGTCGCGCCGGGAACCTTATATCATCGGCGTCCGTCGTCCAGCGGGATCGGGCCGGTTCACCGACATTCGCCGCGCCGGGCGGCGACGCCCGCGGCGTGACACGGGGAGGGGCAATCGGCGCATTTCGGGCGTTGGGCGATCGATTGGAGAGCCCGATGCCCGATTGGTCGGCCATGTTTAAGCCGGAGCTGTCGCTGTTGGAGGTGATGGCGCGCGGCACGATCATGTACCTGTTCCTGTTCCTCGTCATGCGCTTCCTGCTCAAGCGCGAAGGCGGTCAGGTGAACATCGCCGACATTCTGGTCGTCGTCGCGGTAGTCGATGGCGCCCAGCCCGCGTTCAGCGGCGACGCGCAGTCGATCACCGAAAGCGCGGTGTTCGTCCTGACGATCCTGTTCTGGAGCTGGCTGCTCAATTGGGCCAGCTTCCGGTTCAAGCGGTTCGCCTTTCTGACGGCGGCGCCACCCATGATCCTGTTCGAGGACGGCCGGCTGCAGTGGAAGAACATGCGCAAGGCACTGATGAGCCGCGAGGAGCTGATGCAGCAGCTGCGAGAGGAGGGCGGCGTTGACGATCTCAGCCAGGTCGAGCGCATCGTCATGGAAGGGGACGGCGAGGTGAGCGTCATCAAGAAGCAGGATGCCGCGTAAGTTTGACCACGCGGCCGTCGGCCCTCCATATTGCGAAGGGGCCCGCACGACGGATGCGTGCCCCTCCCCAAAGGCGGGTCAGTCCTTGCTCTTCGACCCCTTGCGGTCGGACGACTTGCCGCTCGACTGCGCATAGAGCACCGCCGCCGCGACGGCGGCCGAGCCGATGCCGACACCTAGGCCGATCTTGGCGAGCGGCCAGTTACGCGCCTTGGCGGCGACCGTCTCGGCGGCGGCCTCGGCCTGCGCCTTCACCTCGGCGGCGGCGGCGAGGATCTCGTTGGGCTGGTCGGTCGTGTCGGTCATGCGGTCTCTCCTTTGGCGGCGCCATCGTACAGCGCACGGAAATCATTCGCGAAACGGGTCAGCCGGCCCTCGGCGATCGCCGCGCGCAGATCGGCCATCAGCGTTTCATAGAACCAGATATTATGCTCGGTCATCAGCATCGCGCCCAATATCTCGCCCGAACGCACGAGATGGTGGATATAGGCCCGGCTCCAGGTCGCGCAGACCGGGCAGGGGCAGGTCGGGTCGAGCGGCCCCTGATCCTCGGCGTGGCGGGCGTTGCGCAGGTTGAGCGGGCCGGTGCGGGTGAAGGCCTGGCCCGTCCGGCCCGAGCGCGTCGGCATCACGCAGTCGAACATGTCGATGCCGCGCTCCACCGCACCGACGATGTCGGTCGGCTTGCCGACGCCCATCAGGTAGCGCGGCTTGTCGGCGGGCAGCTGGTTCGGCGCGAAGTCGAGACAGCCGAACATCGCCTCCTGCCCCTCGCCGACCGCCAGGCCGCCGACCGCATAGCCGTCGAAGCCGATATCGATCAGCGCATCGGCCGACGCCTTGCGCAATCCCTCGTCCAGCGCGCCCTGCTGGATGCCGAAGATGGCATTGTGTTCGGCATGGTCGCCGCCGCCATCGAACGCGTCGCGCGACCGCTTCGCCCAGCGCATCGAGCGTTCCATCGCCGCCGCCTGCACCTCGCGCGTCGAGGTGGTCGGCACCAGTTCGTCGAACGCCATGACGATGTTGGAGCCGAGCAGCCGCTGGATCTCGATCGACCGCTCCGGGCTGAGCAGGTGGCGCGTGCCGTCGAGATGCGACTTGAAGGCGACGCCCTCTTCGGACCGCTTGGTCAGGTCGGCGAGGCTCATCACCTGATAGCCGCCGCTGTCGGTCAGGATCGGCTTGTCCCAGCCCATGAAGCCGTGCAGCCCGCCCAGTCGGTGGACCCGCTCCGCCCCCGGCCGCAGCATCAGGTGATAGGTGTTGCCGAGCAGGATGTCCGCGCCCGAGGCGGCGACATCGGCGGGCTTCATCGCCTTGACGGTGGCGGCGGTGCCGACCGGCATGAAGGCGGGGGTGCGGATCGTGCCGCGCTCCATCGCGATGGCGCCGGTACGCGCGCGGCCATCGGTGGCGGCAATCGTGAAGGTGAACCGGCTCATCGGCGGTCGCGCCGCTCCTTGCGAGGGCCCCGCGCGGCGGGGTCTGGGACGGGGCCGTTGGCATCGGCCGCGGTGGTGCGGATCGTCAGCAGCTCGGCGCGGCTCAGCGCGCCGTCCTTGTTGCGGTCGAACCGGGTGAACAGGCGCGAGAAATGCGCCTGGAGCTCGTCGAGCGAGACCTGGTTGTCGCCGTCGCGATCGACGTCGAAGGGGCTGGGCAGCGCGTTGCGGTCGCCCAGATAGCGCTCCGCCCAGTCGGCGAAGGGAAAGTAGCGGAGCTGCCCGGTCTTGCCCGTGTCGAACGCCGTGAAGCTGCGCGCGACGCAGTCCTGCATCTCGTTGCGGGTTGTCTCGGCATCGCCGTCCGCATCGCAGGCCGCCAGGAACATGCCGACCGGCTCGACCACCAGGGTCGCGGGCGTCTGGCCGAACGCCTTGCCCGGTGCGGTGACGCGGATCTCGGGCGCGTCCTGGGGCGGGGGGCTGGGAAGGGACGCCGGGGCCTGGAGCAGCAAGGCGAGGAACAGCATGGCGGACCCTTCAGGGAATCAGCAGCGACGCGTCGCCATAGGAATAGAAGCGATAGTCCTGCGCGATGGCATGGGCATAGGCGGCCTGCATTCGCTCGCGCCCCATCAGCGCCGAGACCAACATGAACAGCGTCGAGCGCGGCAGGTGGAAATTGGTCATCAGCCCGTCGATCGCGCGGAAGCGATAGCCGGGAGTGATGAAGATCGCGGTATCGCCGGCGAAGGGCGCGATCACGCCGTCCTCGCCGGTCGCGCTTTCCAGCAGGCGGAGCGAGGTGGTGCCCACCGCGATCACCCGGCCGCCCTTGGCGCGCACCGCGTTCAGCCGATCGGCGACGGCGGCGTCGATGCGACCCCATTCGGCATGCATCCGGTGGTCGACGGTATCCTCGACCTTCACCGGCAGGAAGGTGCCCGCGCCGACATGCAGCGTCAGAGTCTCGTGTCCGATCCCGGCGGCGGTCAGCGCCTCCAATAGCCGGGGCGTGAAGTGCAGCGCCGCGGTGGGCGCGGCGACCGCGCCCGGATCGGCGGCGAACATCGTCTGATAATCCTCGGCGTCGCGCGCCTCGATCCCACGCTTGGCGGCGATATAGGGCGGCAGCGGCATCCGCCCGGCGCGCTCCAGCAGCAGCTCGACCGGCTCGTCGCCGGCGAAGTCGAGCAGCCAGCTGCCATCCTCGCCGCGCGCCGTGCTGGTCGCCTCGACGCCCGCGCCAAAGTCGATCCGGTCACCGTCGCGCAGCCGCTTCGCCCCCTTGACGAAGGCGCGCCAGCGGCGCGGCCCCTCGCGCTTGTGGAGCGTGGCGGCGATGCGGGCCTCGCCGCGCCGACCCTCCAGCTGCGCCGGGATCACGCGCGTGTCGTTGAAGACCAGGCAGTCGCCGGCACGCAGCGCCTGCGGCAGGTCGCCGACCGAGCGGTCGAGCGTCGCCTCGCCGTCGAGCACCAGCATCCGCGCCGCGTCGCGCGGGGCGGCGGGGTGCAGCGCGATCCGCTCGGGCGGCAGCGCGAAATCGAACAGATCGACGTTCAACGGGCGGGCGCAGCCTTGCGGGGGGCCGTGGCGGGCGCGCGCTTCGGCAGCGCCTTGCCGGCGGGGGCGCCGGCGCCGGGACCGGTGCCGGGCAGCGTCACCGGCGCGCCGAGCGCGGCGGGGGCGGGCGGCGGCGCGGGGACATAGGCCGGCGGATTGTCGGCGGCGATATAGGCATGGACGATGCGGCTGGGATTCTGCGGCGGCTCGCCCCGCTCGATCGCGTCGACATATTGCATCCCGTCGATCACCCGGCCGAACACCGTGTACTTCTTGTCGAGCGCGAGACGCGGCTGGAAGACGATGAAGAACTGGCTGTTGGCGCTGTCGTTATCGTCGGCGCGGGCCGCCGACACCGCGCCGCGCACGTGTGGCAGATAGTTGAACTCCGCCTTCACATTGGGCAGCGTCGATCCGCCGGTGCCGTCGCCCTTGGGGTCGCCGCCCTGCGCCATGAAGCCGTCGATCACCCGGTGAAAGGTGAGGCCGTCATAGAAATGCTGGCGGGTCAGCGTCTTGATCCGCTCCACCATGTTCGGCGCGACATCGGGTCGCAGCCAGATGGTGACCCGGCCACCGGTCGACAGGTCGAGCAGCCAGAGATTCTGCGTGTCGGTGATCGCAGGCGGTGCCGCGCGCGTCGTGGCGGCAGGGGCATCCTGCGCCAGGGCGGGAGCGGCGAGGCAGGCGGCGAACGCAAACAGACCGGCGAAAAGGCGCATGGACATCCACTCTTGGGTAATCGGCGCGGGCTGTAGAGCAATTGCCGGCTTGCGCCAAACTGAACATCGCCGTGCCCACGGGCTGTAAAATGCCGCCCTAGCCGGCGAGGGCGGCGAAAATGCGGCATGGCGTGCCTTGGTGGTGCTCCTGCGAAGGCCGGAGCCCAGGGTCGCACACACCATCAGGCGTTGCCTTGCCCGGCCCTGGGCTCCAGCACATCCTAGCCGATCAGCAACCCCGCCAGCGCCGCCGACATCAGGTTGGCGAGGCTTCCCGCCGCCAGCGCGCGCAGGCCGAGCCGGGCGATCATCGGCCGCTGGTTGGGGGCCAGGCTGCCCGTCACCGCCATCTGGATCGCGATCGAGGAGAAATTGGCGAAGCCGCACAGCGCGAAGGTGATGACCGCGACGGTGCGCGGCGACAGCAGCGCCGCCTGCTTGCCGAGATCGATATAGGCGACGAACTCGTTCAGCACGATCTTCTCGCCGAACAGGCCGCCGGCGATCCCCGCCTCGTTCCACGGCACGTTGAGCAGCACCATCACTGGCTGGAAGACATAGCCGAGCAGCGCCTGGAAGCTGAGGCCGGGCAGGCCGATCAGCCCGCCGAGACTGCCGAGCAGGCCGTTGGCGAGCGCGACCAGCGCGACGAAGGCGAGCACCATCGCGCCCACCGCCACCGCCAGCCGCACGCCGGTCTGCGCACCCTGCGCCGCCGCCATGATCAGGTTGGCGGGCTTTTCCTCGTCATGCGTCGCCTCGGGCAGCGGCTCGCCGGGGATCGCCTCGCTGGGCAAAGAGGCCGGGCCCGCGCCGCTCATCCGGGTCTCGGCCAGGGCGATCTGGCGCGTCTCGTCGGGCAGGTCGCCCAGCGGCAGCTCGCCCTCGGGCGCAACGCTGCGGTCGGGCATGATGATCTTGGCCATCAGGATGCCGCCCGGCGCGGCCATGAAGCTGGCCGCCAGCAGATATTCGATGCGGATGCCCATCGAGGCATAGGCCGCCAGGATCGTGCCCGCCACGCCCGCCATGCCGCTGGTCATCACCGTGAACAGCTGGGGCGGCGTCAGGCCGGCCAGATAGGGGCGGATGACGAGCGGCGATTCGCTCTGGCCGACGAAGATGTTCGCCGCCGCGCACAGCGATTCGACCTTGGAGGTGCCGACCACCCACTCGATCGCGCCGCCGACCCAGCGGACGATCAGCTGCATCACCCCCAGATAATAGAGGATCGACACCAGGCTGGCGAAGAAGATGATGACCGGCAGCGCCGCGATCGCGAAGCTCTGTCCGCCCACCGCCGGGTTGGCGAGGTTGCCGAACAGGAACTCCGTGCCGCGCTGCGAATAGCCGAGCAGCGCCGCGACGCCGCCCGACGCGGTCGCCAGCGCCGCGCGGCCCGGTCCCCAATAGAGCACCACCACCGCGATCAGGGCCTGGAGCGCGAAGGCGGAACCCACCACGCGCAGCCGGATCGCGCGCCGGTCGGTCGACAGCAGCACGGCGATCCCCAGGATCACGGCGATGCCCGCGATCCCGATCAACAGTCGTTCCATCAGCGCAAAGCTCCGCAGACCATTGCGCCGTCCCATCCGAAAGCCACGCCGTCATTCCTTATTGCGCGGGCACACCGCGCCCGCATCCCATCCCCGGAACCACGGGGGTTCCGCCCATCCGGCGGTTCAAATCATAATTTCGGCACGGAGAACAGTCGATTGTGCAGGCGCGGCCGGTTCGCTAGCACTCCGCGATGGACTCCGCCCCCACTCATACCCGTTCCCCAATCGCCGCGGAACGCGGCGTATCCCGTTCGCTATTCGCCTTTTCGGTCTTCTATGGCGGCATGGTGTGCATCGCCGGCGTGCTCGGCAACAAGCAGGTGGCGCTGGGGCCGCTGGCGGTGGAGGCGGGCATCTTCGCCTTCCTGCTGCTGGTCGTCACCTCCAGCGCGGTCGCCGAACTGCATGGCCGCCACACCGCCAACCGGCTGGTGCAGGTCGGTTTCGTGCCGCTGGTCGTCTCCGTCCTCCTGTCGCTGGTGGTCCATGCGCTGCCCGCCTCGCCGGAGATGCAGCCGACCAACCGCGACGCGATCCAGCTGATCCTGGGTGGCACCTGGCGCATCTGGCTGGGCGGCATCATCGCCTATGGCATCTCGCAGACGCTGAACGTCACCATCTTCTCCTGGCTGAAGGGGCGCGAGGGTTCGACCCTGTTGTGGCTGCGCGCCGGCCTCGCCAGCATGTTGAGCCAAGTGGTCGACACGCTGTTGTTCGTCACCATCGCCTTTGCCGGCGTCTTCCCGATCGGCGAGCTGCTGCTGGGGCAGATGCTGGCCAAGGTGGTGCTGTCGGGCGTGCTGGTGCCGCCGGCCATCTATCTGTTCGTGGCGCTGGGCAAGCGGCTGGACCGCGCCTGACCATCGGCGCGGTTCGGGGGTCTGGCCTAGCAACCCGCGCGACCCTATAGGCGCGCGCATGACCTATCACCGCCCCGACTCCGCCCTGCTCGCCAAGGCGGAAACGCTGACCGAGGCGCTGCCCTATCTGCAGCGTTATGCCGGCAAGACCTTCGTGGTGAAATATGGCGGCCACGCCATGGGCGACCCCGAATTGCAGCGCGATTTCGCCGAGGATGTCGTGCTGCTGAAGCAGGTCGGCATCAATCCGGTGGTGGTGCATGGCGGCGGCCCGCAGATCGGGTCGATGCTCAAGCGGCTGGGCGTCGAGTCGCAGTTCGTCAACGGCCTGCGCGTGACCGACGCGGAGACCGCCAAGATCGCCGAGATGGTCCTGGCCGGATCGATCAACAAGGACATCGTCGGCTGGATCGGTCAGGCGGGCGGCCGGGCGGTCGGCCTGTCGGGCAAGGACGCCGGGCTGGTGCTGGCGGAGAAGGTCGGCGTCCGCGATCCCGATCCGCTCCAGGGGATCGAGCGGCATGTCGACCTGGGCTTTGTCGGCGAGCCGGTGGCGGTCGACCGCCGCATCCTCGACACGCTGTCGGCGGCCGACATCATTCCGGTCGTCGCCCCGGTCGGCATCGGCGCGGACGGTCAGACCTACAACATCAACGCCGATACCATGGCCGGCGCGATCGCCTCGGCGATGGGGGCGTCGCGCTTCTTCCTCCTCACCGACGTGGCCGGCGTGCTCGACAAGAGTGGCGACCTGATGAGCGACCTGTCGCCTGCCGACGTGCTGCGCCTGCAAAAGGACGGCACCATCACCGGCGGCATGATCCCCAAGGTGCAGACCTGCGTCGCGGCGGTGCAGTCGGGCGTCGATGCGGCGGTGATCCTGGACGGGCGCATCCCGCACGCCATGCTGCTCGAAATCTTTACCCGTCAGGGTGCAGGAACGCTGGTCAGCGCCAGGGGGCGCTGAGGCCGGCGGGGCGGGAAGAAGGCCCAAGGGGTTCTTTCCCGGCCGCGGGCTTCCTATAGATCAGGTCTAGCCACCGGAGTTCCTGCCTTGCTTGCTGTCCTTCAGATCGTCCAGTTGCTGCTCAACCTCCTATGGTGGGTGATCGTCATCCAGGCGATCCTGTCGTGGCTGATCGCGTTCAACATCATCAACACCTATAACGACTTCGTCCGCTCGGTATGGAACGCGCTGCAGCGGATCACCGAGCCGCTCTATCGCCCGATCCGCCGCATCCTGCCCGATTTCGGCGCGCTCGACCTGTCGCCGCTGATCGTGCTGCTGCTGATCTACATCCTGTCGAGCATCGTGCTGCCCAATATCGCGGCCAGCTATGTCTACGGTCCGACCGTCTGATCCGGCCGGCGGGATGACCGGGCGCCCGTGGCGCGCGGCGAAGGACGGATTGCTGGTGTCGGTCCGGGTGACGCCGCGCGGCGGGCGCGACGCCTGGGGGGCAGGAAGCCCCGAGCATTTCGCCGTCCGCGTCGCCGCCGCACCGACGGACGGTTCCGCCAATGACGCGGTCCGCGCCCTCGCCGCCCGGCATTTCACGGTGGCGCGCGGCGCGGTGACGATCCACAGCGGCGAGACGGCGCGGATCAAGCGGCTGCATGTCGCCGGCGACCCGCAGATGCTGGCGGAACGCGCGGCGGCGCTTTATGAGGCGGCGCCATGACCGCTAGCATCATCGACGGCAAGGCCGTGGCCGCCACCCTGCGTTCCCAAGTGGCAGAGGGAGTCGCCACGTTCCAGGCGCAGACCGGCCGTGCGCCGGGGCTCGCCGTGGTGCTGGTCGGCGAGGATGCGGCGTCCTCCGTCTATGTCCGCTCCAAGGGCAAGGCGACGGTCGCGGCCGGCATGGTCAGCGTCGAGCATCGCCTGCCCGCCGATGCCGAACAGGCGGCGCTGATGGCGCTGGTGGCCGAGCTGAACGCCGATCCGGCGATCGACGGCATCCTCGTCCAGCTGCCGCTGCCGTCGCACATGGACGCGCAGGCGGTGATTTCCGCGATCGACCCCAACAAGGATGTCGACGGCTTCCACCCCGCCAATGCCGGACGGCTGGCGACCGGCCTGCCGGCGCTGGTGCCCTGCACACCGCTCGGCTGCCTGATGCTGCTCAAGTCGGTCCATCCCAGCCTGTCCGGCCTGGACGCGGTGGTGGTCGGCCGTTCCAACATCGTCGGCAAGCCGATGGCGCAACTGCTGCTCGGCGAAAGCTGCACCGTAACGATCGCCCACAGCCGCACCCGTGACCTGCCCGCCCGGCTGCGCGCGGCGGATATCGTCGTCGCCGCGGTCGGTATTCCGCAGATGATCCAGGGCGACTGGATCAAGCCGGGGGCGACCGTGATCGATGTCGGCATCAACCGGACCGAGACCGGGCTGGTCGGCGATGTCGACTTCGCCGGTGCCGTGGAGGTCGCGGGCGCGATCACGCCGGTGCCGGGCGGGGTGGGGCCGATGACCATCGCCTGCCTGCTCCGCAACACGCTGGAGGCCGCCTGCCGCCGCGACGGCGTGGCCTTTCCGCTGTGAGCCGGTTTAGCCGGGCCGGGGCGCGGGCGGCATGATCGAGCTGTTCGTCTCCTCGCTCATCACCTTCTTCGTGGTGATCGATCCGCCGGGCTGCGCGCCCATCTATGCCGGCCTGTCGGCGGGCGCGACCGCGACCGTGAAGCGGGCGATGGCGGTGCGCGCGGTCGGCGTGGCATCGCTGATCCTGTTCGTCTTCGCGCTGTTCGGCGAGGCGCTGTTGCGGGGCCTGGGCATCAGCCTGTCGAGCTTCCGCATCGCCGGCGGCATCATGCTGTTCCTGATCGCGCTGGAAATGGTGTTCGAGAAGCGCACCCAGCGCCGCGAGGATCGCGCCGCCAAGGTGGTCGCCGATCACGAAGTCGACGATGTCTCGATCTTCCCCATGGCGATGCCGATGATCGCGGGGCCGGGCTCGATCGCCTCGGTCATGCTGCTGATGGGCCGCAACGAGGGGCTGGAACGGTCGCTGGTGGTGCTCGCCGCGATGGCGACGATCCTGATGCTGACGCTGGTCGCGCTGCTCGCCGCCGGCCCGATCATGCGGGTGCTGGGCGCGAAGATCGAGGCGGTCATCACCCGCCTGCTCGGCGTCCTGCTGGCCGCTCTGGCCGTGCAGTTCGTGATCGACGGTATCACCGTCACGTTGCGCGGCTAGGCGTTTCGCCGGGCGGTCTTCCGGACGGCCCGGCCGCACCCACTACCCCGGCCTTGCGCAGGGTGGTGGGTGCGGAGCGTGTCGGGCTCCGCGCCCCGGATCAGGAGATCCGGAACATCCGATAGGGCGAACCCTTCACCAGCGGCACCGGCGTCAGCCAGTCGAACGTCGCGCCATGCGCCAGCCGGTCGTAGAAGCCGCCGGGATTGCGCGCGCGATAGATGGTCGCCTCCGCCATGTTCGGGCAGACCAGCAGCATCGTCGCGCCATGCCGCTTCATGATCGCCCGCGCCTCCGCCGGGCCGCGGCCGAAGGCGTGCTGCACGTCGAGGATCGCGTCGCCATTGCGGTGATAGGGGCCGGCGATGGCGTCGTGATGGGTGATGGTGATGAGGCGCGGCCCCAGGTCGACAAAGGTGAAGACGGTCGCCGCCGGCACCCGGTTCAGCGTCAGCAGGCGCGAAGTGCGCAGGCATTCGCCCGTCGCGGCGTTGACGCGGCGCGTATAGCTGCTCGGCCGGTCGATCGGCAGCCACTTGATCGCCAGCCCGGCGAACATGCCGGTCAGCACCACGAACGCCGCCACCGGCCCGCCAACCCGCACCAGCGGCGAGCGGTGGTTGAGGAGCCAGGGCAGGATCATCGCCGCCAGCGCCACTGCGCCCGGCACCGCCAGCATCTGCGCCGCCGGCCCCGCGCGCGCGCCTGCCACGCAAGCATCGCGACCGCGAAGCTGGTGAACAGCGCCACGGCGGTCCAGCCCACCGCGCTCGGCTGGCGACGCGCCCGCCAGGCGGCGACCAGCGCGCCGATCAGCCCGATCACCGGCAGCGTCGCGATCGGGAAGGCGACGCGGAACGGGTGCTTGTAGAGCGGCTTGGCCTCCCGGACATTGTCCAGCCAGTTGCGCGCCAGTTCGGGGCTGACCTGCTCGGGCCGCCCCAGGCATTGCGGGAAGAGGAGCGCGAAGCCGACCGCGATCACCGCGCCCGCCAGCACCGCCAGCCCCAGCCGCACCGCCAGCGATCGCGGCGACCATAGCGCCATCGCCAGCAGCAGCGCGCCGGCCACCACCAGCACGCTCAGCCACACCGGGGTCAGCGCGTCGCAGCGCATCACGCGGTTGGCGTAGGACGCGAAAAGCAGGAAGCCGAGCCCGCCGCCGCCGCCCAGCGTCAGCGCATAGACGGCCAGCCGTTTCGCCTCGCCGGGCGTCCAGATCCAGCGCAGCGCGATGATTGCGCCGGCCATGGCGGCATAGGGCAGCATTTCCAGCCCGATCGACAGCGACACCGCGCTTGCCAGCCCGACCTGCAACCCGCCCCGGCCCTGGCGCGGGTCGCTGAGCCCGGCCACGGTCACCGCCAGACAGGCGAGCTGCCAGTTATGATGGTCGATCCGCTCCGGCATGAACATCAGCATCGTCGCGCCGCAGCTCGATACCAGTACGATCAGAGCCAGCGGCCAGGCGATCGGCGCGACCAGGCGGCGGACGGTGGCGGCCAGTGCCAGCATCACCACCGACAGCGGCAGCAGCGGGGCGAGGCCGCAGGCCAGCCGCTCCGCCCAGCTCGGCGACACGAACAGGCGGAAGAACAGGATCAGCCCGGCAATCGGCAGGTCGACGATGCGGCTCCAATGGATGTCGAACCCGGCGGGCGGGTTCATCCGATACTGGCGCAGGTCGTACCAGCCCTGGCCGCCCAGCCAGGCGCGGACCTGCATCAGCCGCATATTGTCGTCGGTATCGCCGAGCGACAGCCAGCGGATCGCGGTCCAGCGCTCATGCAGGAACCAGGCGGTGACCGCCAGCCACGCGATCAGGACCAGCGCGACCCAGCGCTGCTCCACATCGCGGCGCAATCCCGTCGAACCGGTTGCGATCACCTATCCGTCCTTCCCTGACGCCGCGCGAGCGGCAAAGCCGAGCGCTTAGTGGCGGCGCACGTCACCGGCAATGGGGCAGGGCCGGCTCGTGAATCGCCCGGCGATAATGATCGTCCGTTCCCGCGCCGGAGCGCACGCGCCAATGGCAAGAAGGTTCCTCATGACATGGGTTAGCCCGGTTTGATCTTCTGTGCCGAATTCGAGCAAGGCCATGGAACCATTTGGAATTTACGAATTATTCAGGAACTTCTACATCTGAAACTCCATTAGGGCAGCGTTGCACCGACGACGACCGGGGGGTCCGGAGAGGCTCGGGGGCACCGCATGAAAGGGGTTGTCATGATCAAGAAATTCGCCGTTGCCGCGGCCGCGCTGACTGCTGTCGCATCGCCGGCCTATGCCGTTTCCTTCACCACCCAGCTCGGCAGCACGGCGACCTTCGCCGCGCCGGCCGGTGGCACGGTGGTCGACTTCAACAACGGCACGACCGTGCCCACCGGCTTCACGCTGACCGGCTCGGGCTATATCGTCAGCAATGCCGAGGCCGCATCGACCGGTGCGCGTCCGGCGTTCAGCGATGGCTCGGCCTATCTGTCGGTCCTGGGTGGCGGCGCCGCCACGCTGGCGAGCACCGGCATGGGCTATCAGTCGATCAGCCTGTTCCTAGGCTCGATCGATGCGTACAACACCGTCCGCGTGCTGAGCACGACCGGTGCGGTGCTCGCCACCTATACCGGTTCGCAGTTCGTCGTCCCCGCCGATGGCAACCAGGACGTGCCGCGCACCAACCGCCGCGTCACCTTCTTCGCGGGTGCCGGTCAGTCGCTGGGTGGCCTGACGCTCAGCAGCGGCAGCAACTCGCTCGAGACCGACAACATCGTGTTCAGCGTTCCCGAGCCGTCGACCTGGGCGCTGATGCTGGTCGGCTTCGGCATGGTCGGTGGCGCGGCGCGCTATCGCCGTCGCAAGACCGCCGCCAGCTTCGCCTGAAGCGCGGCCTCGATCGATCGCGCGGCAGGCGTCGCGTGATCGATGGGGCGAGAAAGCCGTCGTTCCCTTCGGGGAGCGGCGGCTTTCGCGTATCTAGCGCCGGATGACATGACCTCGGCTTGAGATGGTTATTGCGAGGGGAGCGAAGCGATCCGCAGCCGCGTGCGTGACGCCCTAGATTGCTTCGCTGCGCTCGCAGTGACAGCTTGGGATAACCCAAGCCGTCATCCTGCTCTAGCGCAGGCGGCGGGCCTCGTCGGCGGCGAGGGCGGCCGACAGCCCGTTCCGCACCGACAGCATCACTTGCAACGGCGCGCTTTCGACCGGGGCGGGCAGGACCGGTTGGGCCGCGACCGGCTTCGACCGGGATGTGTCGCCCGTTTCCAGCAGGTGCCGCACGCCGCGGATCGTATAGCCCTGCTCATGCAGCAGCATGTTGATCCGCTTGACCAGGGCGACATGTTCGGGCCGATAATAGCGGCGATTGCCGGCCCGCGTGACCGGGCGCAACTGGTCGAACCGGGTTTCCCAGTAGCGCAGCACATGATGCGGGATGCCGGTTTCCGCCGACAATTCGCCGATCGACTTGAGGGTCAGGCCGTTGCCGGCGGCGGCGATGGTAGATGCGGTTCGGGGCCGTGCCATGATCGTTCCCCCCGGATCGATCAGGCGGCGGCGGAGGCTTCGACGATGCGATCGCGCATCATCTGGCTGGCGCGGAAGGTGAGGACCCGGCGCGGCGCGATCGGCACCTCGACCCCGGTCTTGGGATTGCGGCCGATCCGTTCGCCCTTGTCGCGCAGGACGAAGGTGCCGAAACCGGAGATCTTGACGTTCTGGCCGTGGCTCAGCGCCCCGCACATCTCGTTCAGGATCTGCTCGACGATCCGGGCCGAATCGGCGCGGCTCAGTCCGACCTCATGGTGCAGCGATTCGGCCAGATCGGCCCGGGTCAATGTACCTGCTTCGTGCATACCGTATTCCCCCAAAGCTGACGGGCGAATATCAGATACCGTTCCCGATAAAAAGACTTTTATGCTCTAGGTTATGCAAACGTCCGCAAGTGTCTCAGAAGCGGACGATTGCTGCGCCCCAGGTGAAGCCGCCGCCCATCGCCTCCAGCACCACGATATCGCCCTGTCGGATGCGTCCGTCGCGCACCGCCACGTCCAGCGCCAGCGGCACCGAGGCGGCGGAGGTGTTGGCATGGCGATCGACGGTCACGATCACCTTCTCGCTCGCGAGGGCGAGCTTGCGGGCGGTGGCGTCGAGAATGCGGGCATTGGCCTGATGCGGCACCACCCAGTCGACATCCTCGGTCTTCAGTCCGGCGAGCGCCAGCGCCTCGCCCATCACCGCCGCCAGGTTGGTGACGGCGTGGCGGAACACCTCGCGCCCCTTCATCCGCAGCTTGCCGACCGTGCCGGTGGTGGAGGGGCCGCCATCGACATAGAGCAGCTCATTGTGGCGGCCGTCGGCATGGAGGCGGGTGGCGAGGATGCCGCGCCCGTCCTCGGCCACGTCCTGCGCCTCCAGCACGATCGCGCCCGCGCCGTCGCCGAACAGGACGCAGGTGGTGCGGTCCTCCCAGTCGAGGATGCGGCTGAACGTCTCCGCACCGATCACCAGCGCACGGGCATGGACGCCGGCGCGCAGCATCGAATCGGCGACCTGCACCGCATAGAGGAAGCCGGAGCAGACCGCCGCCACGTCGAACGCGACGCAATCGTCGATGCCCAGCATCGCCTGCACCTTGGTGGCGGTGGCAGGAAAGGTCTGGTCGGGCGTGGCGGTCGCCAGCACGATCAGGTCGATATCCTGCGCGCTATGACCACCCGCCGCCAGCGCCGCGCGTGCGGCATCGGCCGCCAGCGTCGCCGTCGTCTCGCCCGGTCCGGCCAGGTGGCGGAAGCGGATGCCGGTACGCTCGACGATCCATTCGTCGCTGGTGTCGACCTGCTCGGCCAGCTCCGCATTGGACACCCGCCGGGCGGGCAGGGCGGAACCGGTGCCGTTGACGACCGAACGGATCATGCGACATGCTCCAGGCCGAGATCCTCGGCGATGCGGCGGGTGAGGTCGGCGCGCGCCAGCTTGGCGGCATTGGCGATCGCGGTGGCGACGCCCAGCTCGTTGGCGCTTCCATGGCTCTTCACCACGATCCCTTTCAGGCCCAGGAAGACCGCGCCATTATGGTTGTTGGGGTCGAGATGGTCGCGCAGCAGCTGCGTCGCCGGCCGCGAGATCAGGAAGCCCAGTTTCGAGCGGACCGAGCTGGTGAAGGCGCGCTTCAGCAGGTCGCCGACGAACCGGGCGGTGCCCTCCGCGGTCTTGAGCGCGATATTGCCGGCGAAGCCGTCGCAGACGATCACGTCGACATGGCCGCGCGCCAGCTTGTCGCCCTCGACGAAGCCGGTGAATTGCAGGGGGAGGTGCGTGGCGGCGCGCAGTTCGGCGGCGGCCTCGCGAATCCAGTCGGTGCCCTTCTGGTCCTCCGACCCGATGTTCAGCAGCGCGACGCGCGGCCGTTCGAGGTCGAGGATGATCCGGGCATAGGCGGCGCCCATCACCGCGAATTGGACGAGGTTGCGCGCATCCACCTCGGTATTGGCACCCAGGTCGAGCATCACCACGTCATTGTCGCCAAGCGTGGGAAGGGGGGCCGCCAGCGCGGGCCGGTCGATGCCGGGCAGCATGCGCAGCGACAGCTTCGCCATCGCCATCAGCGCGCCGGTATTGCCCGACGACACCATGGCGGCGGCGCGACCCTGTTTGACCAGGTCGATGGCGATGCCCATCGAGGTCACCTTGGACCGGCGAATCGCCTGACTGGGCTTTTCGCTGGACCCGACGACCTCGGGGGCGTGGACGATCTCGGAATTGGCGGACAGATTCGGATGGGCTTTCAGCCCCGCCCGAATCTGGTCCGTGTCGCCCACCAGGAAGAAATGCAGGCCTTCGAAGCGACGCCGCGCCCGGGCGACGCCCGCAAGCATCACCTCCAGCCCCTCGTCGCCGCCCATCGCATCGACGGCGATCCAGGGCTGGTCGGTCATCCGGTTACTCCGATCGATCCGGCGGTTAGGCCTCGACCGAAACGACCTCGCGGCCGTTATAGTGGCCGCATGCGCCGCACAGCACGTGCGGACGCTTCAGTTCGCCGCAGTTCGGGCATTCCTGGAACGCCGCGACGGTCAGCGAGTCGTGGCCACGGCGCATGCCGCGCTTGGAGGGCGAAGTCTTTCTCTTGGGGACGGCCATTGCGGCACCTTATTCGACGTGGAACAGATTGGAATGCGCACGACATGACAGTCCGGCCACAGCGGGCCGCACCGATATGCCGGACGCATCGCGAAGCGTGGCGCTATAGCGATTTCGGTCATTGTTGCAAGTATCCCAACACCCGGGCAGGGTCCTGCACATGAAAATCCTGACACCAGCCCTGCTTGTCCTGACCCCGCTGCTAACTGGAGCCGCGCCGGCCGCGCCATCCCCCGTCTCGCCCGACCGGCTGTCCGCCGACGTCCGGACCCTGGCGTCCGAGTCGTTCCAGGGCCGTGCGCCAGGGACGCCGGGCGAGTCGAAGACGATCGACTGGCTGGTCGCGCAGTTCAAGGCGATGGGCCTGCAACCCGGCGGCCGGGACGGGCAGTGGACCCAGGCCGTGCCGCTGATCCGCACCCGGATCGGCGATGGGCCGGTCTCCGCCAATGGCACTGCCTGGACGCAGGGCCGCGACGTGTATCTGAGCAGCGTGCGGCCGGACTCGCGCGAGACGGTGAAGGACGCCCCTCTGGTCTTTGTCGGCTACGGCGTGTCCGCGCCCGAGCAGAACTGGGACGACTTCAAGGGTGTCGACCTGAAGGGCAAGGTCGCGGTCTTCCTGGTCAACGATCCGGATTTCGAGGCGGCGGCGGGCGACGATTCGACCGGCCGGTTCGGCGGACGGCGGATGACCTATTATGGCCGCTGGACCTATAAGTTCGAGGAGGCGGCGCGGCGCGGCGCGGTGGCGGCGCTGATCGTCCATGACACGCCGGGGGCCGGCTATGGCTGGGCGACGGTGACCGCGCCGGCCGGCGAAAATTACGATGTCGCCCGCCCGCCCGCGCCGCGCGTCGCGTTGCAGGGCTGGATCGAGGGGGGCGCGGCCACGCGGCTGTTCCAGGCGGCGGGGCTGGACCTGGCCGCCCTGCGCAAGGCGGCGCGGCGCAGCGATTTCCGCCCGGTGCCGATTCCGGGGACGGGCTTCTCCGCCGACCTGCCCGTCGCGGTGACTCGGGCGGAAAGCCGCAACGTGCTGGCGAAGCTGCCGGGCACGTCGCGGCCGGGCGAGGTGGTGATGTACGGCGCGCATTGGGATGCCTATGGCATCGGCGCGCCGGATACGGAGGGGCGGACGATCCGGCCGGGCGCGAACGACGACGCGCTGGGCGTCGCCGGGGTGCTGGAGATTGCGCGGGCCGCCGCCAAGGGCCCGCGTCCGGCGCGCAGCCAGGTGTTCGCGCTGTGGACCGGCGAGGAGCGCGGGCTGCTGGGCTCCGAGACCTATGCCGCCGATCCGATCTATCCCGCCGCGACCACGGTCGCCAATCTGACGCTCGACATCCTCCAGACCGCCGGGCCGTCGCGTGACGTACTGCTGGTCGGGCAGGGGCAGAATGCGCTGGAGGACCGGCTGGCGGCCGCCGCGCGGGCGCAGGGCCGGGTGGTGACGCCCGAGGCGCTGCCGGAGCGCGGGCTGTTCTACCGGGCCGATCACTTCTCGGTCGCGCGGCGGGGCGTGCCGACGCTGCTGCTGATGGCGATCAGCGGTGCGCCCGACCTGGTCGAGGGCGGCCGGACGGCGGGGCAGGCCTGGCTGGACGGCTATATGCGCTGCTACCACCAGACCTGTGACGCCTGGTCGAAAGAGTGGGATCTGCGTGGTGCTGCGGCCGATGTCGACCTGATCCGCCGCGTCGGCTTCGACCTGGCGCGGGGCAGCGACTGGCCGGAATGGCGGCAAGGCTCCGAGTTCCGGGCCGTGCGGGCGGAAAGCGCGGCGGCGCGGAGGCGGTAAGGCGGAGCCGTTACTCTCCTCCTGTTCCCCGGCGAAGGCCAGGGCCCAGTTGGAACGGCCTTGGTAACGGACCGCTGCCCGTCGTCATGATCGCCCCCCAACTGGGCCCCGGCCTTCGCCGGGGAACAGGTAGAGCTTCTATGCCAACCCCAGCGGCTAGAGCTCTTACCCCAACCCCAGCACCGCATCGCCCACGAACGGATTGGTCCGCCGCTCATGCGCGAAGGTGCTGGCGGGGCCGTGGCCCGGCACGAAGGCGACATCGCCCAGCGGCCACAGTTTCTCGCGGACCGAGCGGATCAGGTCGTCATGGCTGCCGAGCGGAAAGTCGGTGCGGCCGATCGATCCCTGGAACAGCACGTCGCCGACCTGCGCGAAGCGCGAGGGGGCATGATGGAAGATCACATGGCCCGGCGTGTGACCGGGGGTGAGATAGACGTCGAGCGTCAGGTCGCCGATCGTCACCGTGTCGCCATCGTCCAGCCAGCGGTCGGGTTCGAACACCACGCCGCGGATGCCGTAATTGCGGCCGTCCTCGTCCAGCCGCGCGATCCAGAAGCGGTCCGCCTCGTGCGGCCCCTCGATCGGCACGCCCAGCGCGTCGGCGAGCGGCTTGGCCTCACCGGCATGGTCGATATGGCCATGGGTGAGCAGGATCTTCTCCACCGTCACGCCGGCCTGGCGAATCGCATCATGGATTCGCGGCAGGTCGCCGCCGGGATCGACCACCGCCGCCTTCATCGTCCGCGTGCACCAGATCAGCGTGCAATTCTGCTGGAGCGGTGTGACGAGGATGATGGCGGCGCGCAGCGGCATCGCGTCGGGGGGCGTGTCGGTCATGATTCGTCCTTACGCCCGCCGATCGCCGGTCACCAGAGGATGCCCTGCACCGGCGTCTTCGGTTCGGGCGCTTCGTCGCCGATCGCCTGGAGCAAGTCGATCTCGATCGTCCGGCACATGGCGGTCAGCGGCACGTCGTGGATGGTGTTGGCGAAGGGATCGACCAAGTCGTCGCCGATCTGGAGGATGGCGAGGAACATCAGGCCCGCGATGGTCGAGCCGATCGGCGTCGCGAAGCCCAGCGTCTCGACCAGCCCGATCGGCAGCAGGATGCAGAACAGCCGCGTGAAGAAGGCGGGGAAGAAGCGATACTGGTTGGGCAGCGGCGTGTTCTTCAGCCGCTCCATGCCACCCTGCGCATTGGCGATGTCGACCAGGATGCGCTCCAGCGACGCCTGCTGGATGGTGTCGATCCAGCCCTTCTTGCGCGCATCCTCGATCCGCCGGCCGGTGCCATCGAGCAGGCCGTTGGCGGTGTTGACGCGCGCCAGCGCAGGCTCCGCCTCGCCCCGCGACAGATAGTGCAGCACTTCCTCGTCCCGCGGCTGGCGACGCAATTGGCAGCGTAGCGCGTTCACATAGGCGACCTGGCGCAGCACGATCGACCGTTTCAGGTCGCGCGCCTCGTCGGGCAGGAAGTTGCGCGCGGCGCGGGCCAGGTTGCGCGAGGCGTTGATCATCGCCCCCCACAGCACGCGGCCCTCCCACCAGCGCTGATAGGCGCTGTTGTCGCGAAAGCCGAGGAACAGCGCCAGCGCCGAGCCGAACAGGGTCAGCGGCAGCGACGGCGCCTTGAAGGGCAGCACGAAATAGGTGACGGTGACGATACAGTCCCAGACGAACAGACCGAGCAGCGGGCGCCAGACTTCAGAAACGATGAACTTCAGGCGGGGGGTGGCGTCGACGATCAACAATCGGCTCCTTGTTCGCTGGGCTAGGTCCGGTCAGGACGTAACGTCGCATCGATGCGCGGGTTCACATGATTTTCAAACATGGGTGCGTTCCGGACGGGTGAGCGCCTGGTCGCGCAGGCCCCGCCACACCTTCAGCGCCTGCACGGTTTCCGGCACGTCATGGACCCGGAGCAGCTGCACCCCGGCCTCCGCGCCCTTCAGCGCCAGCGCCACGCTGCCGCCCAGCCGCCGGTCGACCGGCGCTTCGTCGGACAAGGCGCCGATCAGCCGCTTGCGGCTGGCGCCCAGCATGATCGGGCAGCCCAGGCCGTGAAAGGCGGCCAGGCCGTTGACCAGCGCCAGATTGTCGCCGAGCGACTTGCCGAAGCCGATGCCGGGATCGACCAGGATCTGCGATCGGCCGATGCCGGCGGCGACGCAGGCGTCGATCCGCGCCTCCAGCCAGGCGAAGACCTCCGCCACCACGTCGCGATAGGCGACCCGGCCATGGCCGCCCTGTCGGGGATCGGGCGAGTGCATCAGGATGACCGGACAGCCGGCCCCGGCCACCACCTGCATGGCGCGGTCGTCCCACGACAGCGCCGACACGTCGTTGACGATCGCCGCGCCGGCCGCCAGCGCCGCCTCCATCACCAGCGCCTTGCGCGTGTCGATCGACACCAGCGCACCTGCTGCCGCCAGTCGCTCGACGACCGGGCGGATGCGCGAGGCCTCCTCCTCCTCCCAGACCAGCGCCGCGCCGGGACGGGTCGACTCGCCGCCCAGGTCGATCAGCGCCGCGCCGGCGGCGAGCAGGTCGTGCCCGGCGGCGGCCGCGGCGGCGGGATCGCCCACATGGCGGCCGCCGTCCGAGAAGCTGTCGGGCGTGACGTTGAGGATGGCGGCGACCTGCGGCTGGTCGAAGCGCAAGGTGCGCGCGCCCAACGCCATGGGCGGGCGGGGGGCGGTGATCCGGTCGTGCAGAAGGCGCGCCCGTTCGCCCAGCGACGCCAGGTCGGCGAGCGGCACGATGCGGCGGCCGCCCGGCTCCGTCACCTCATAGGCGGCGAACCACTGCATCCCGCCGGCGAGCCGGGCGACGCTGCCCTCGGGCGCACCGATCGGCGTGTCGACGAACTGGACGGGGCGGAGAAGGAGGATCGGATCGGCCACGGCCTACGCTCCACCCGCTCGCGCCCGCCGGGTCAAGGGGGACGGCATGATCCGTGATGTGCGCTGGGCAAGCCGGACAAGGGCTTATGCCGCGTGTGATCCCGGATCCTGCGTTCGCAGGACCATGGTGCAGACGGTCGCCAAGGCCCTGCCGTCGCCGGAAGGGCAGGCGCGCGAATGTTCAGGGCTTGCGGGCGAACCAGATGACGTGGCGCGCGCCCTTGCCGTTGGAGCGGGCGCGGACCGCGACCTCGTCGGTGTCGAAGCCGGCATTGCGCAGCCGCCGGGCGAAGGCGGTGTCGGGCGCGGCGGACCAGACGGCCAGGATGCCGCCCGGCTTGAGTGCCAGCTTGGCGCTGGCCAGGCCGCGCGCCGAATAGAGGCCGTCATTGCCGGCGCGGGTCAGCCCGTCCGGGCCATTGTCCACGTCGAGCAGGATCGCGTCGTAATCGCTCCGCGCGATCTCGATCGCCCGCGCCACATCGCCCATCGCCAGATGGACGCGCGGGTCGTCCAGCCCGCCGGCGGTGAGCGCCGCCATCGGCCCGCGGGCCCAGGCGATGATCTCCGGCACCAATTCGGCGACGGTGACCCGCGCGTCGGCGGGCAGCACGCCCAGCGCCGCGCGCAGCGTGAAGCCCATGCCATAGCCGCCGATCAGCAGCCGGGGCGCGGGGCTGTCCAGCCGCTCGCAGGTCATGGTCGCCAGGGCTTCCTCGGACCCGCTCAT
The DNA here is from genome assembly GCF_031453475.1 of Sphingomonas sp. SORGH_AS_0438. Classification (NCBI taxonomy): domain Bacteria; kingdom Pseudomonadati; phylum Pseudomonadota; class Alphaproteobacteria; order Sphingomonadales; family Sphingomonadaceae; genus Sphingomonas; species Sphingomonas sp. SORGH_AS_0438. The sequence goes on along the minus strand of NZ_JAVIZS010000001.1, from coordinate 2,733,100 downwards.
GCGGCTGTTCATCAGCTCGTTGCGATCGAGCACGATCATATAGTCGTCGCCGCGCCGGAACAGGCGGAGATCCTCGCCGCCGGGGACGGCGGCGGTGTCGATCAGCTCGCGGGGCGTCATCGGGCGGCTTACTTGCCCGACTTGCGCTGCTTGCGGGCGGCGTAGCGCGCGTCGCGCAGCGCCTTCTGCTCCTCGGGCGTCAGCGCCGGCTTCACCTTGGCGGCGGCGGCGGCCTCCTGCTCGGCGGCCTCGGCGGCGCGGGCGCGCTTGGCCTCGGCGGCCTGCTCACGCTCAAGGCGCTGCGCCTCGCGCTTGGCGGCGGCGGCGGCTTCCTTCTCCTGGCGCTTGGCGGCGCGGGCCGCGACGGCGGCTTCGTCGACCGGCGGCTTGTCGCGCAGCTTGGCGAGCGCATCGCTCTTCGCCTTGGCGGCGGCGGCCTGACGGTCCTGGAACGTGGGAAGTTTGAATGCAGCCATAAGGCTCGTGATTATCCTGTCTTTGGGGGTGCGAGTCGAATCGGTCGCAATATAGGCGGTTCCGAGGCCGACGACACGTCTGTGTTGGAGGAAGGGATGGTCCGCACCGTCCGGGACGGTGCGGACCGGAGCGGGTCAGGCCTGTTGCAGGTTGACGGCCGAGGTCTTGCCGCGGCGATCGGTTTCCAGCTCGTAGGACACGCGCTGGTCGCGATCGAGCGTCGCCATGCCGGCGCGCTCGACGGCCGAGATGTGGACGAACGCGTCGTCGCCGCCGGTTTCCGGTGCGATGAAGCCATAGCCCTTGTCGGCGTTGAAGAATTTGACGGTTCCGGTGATCATATGGGTATCCTTTGTCCCATGGAGGACGGGCATACGCCAAACGCGGCGCATCCCGGCTACGGCGAGGCTAGAAAGGGACAAAGGGGAGAGCCGAAGCGGCCCGATATCCGTCGCATGCGACGTCAGCGAGACGGGTGATACACCAAAGCGTCGGATTTTTGAAGGGGGGGCTTGGGAATTGGCGTGATGCCGGCCGATCCCCGTGATGGCCTGTCGTCACCGCGCGCGTAGCGACGCGATGACGGGGGGGTGATCGCGGCGACGTTCTCCGAAGGTGGAGCCTGTCCTTAGGGCTGGGTCGCCAGGATATAGGTCTGGCGCAGCGTGTCGATCGGCTTGAGCACGCCCTTTTCCTCGTGGTGCCAGAAGGTCCAGCCATTGCAGGCCGGCGTCTTGCGCAGCAGCGAGCCGAGCTTGTGGATCGAGCCGGTCAGCCCGCACGCGCTGGCAAGCGAGCCATCGGCGCGCACCACCACGCGGAAGCGGCGCTTGTCGTCGACCAGCACCGCACCGGGGGCGAGATAGCCGATCTCGACCAGCTTGCCGAACGGCACCTTGGGCTGCTGGCGCGGGCTCATCATCGTCGCCAGCGCCGATTCGTCGAGCGGCAGCGCCGCCTCGATCCGCTCGGCGGCGGCGGCGCAATAGCCGGGCTCGCGCTCGATGCCGATCCAGTGGCGCTTCAGCCGCTTGGCGACCGCCCCCGTGGTGCCGGTGCCGAAGAACGGGTCGAGCACCACGTCCCCCGGCTTGGTGCAGGCGAGCAGGATGCGATAGAGCAGCGCCTCCGGCTTCTGGGTCGGGTGGACCTTTTGCCCCTCCTTCTTCAATCGCTCCTGTCCGCCGCAGATCGGGAATTCCCAGTCCGAGCGCATCTGGATCTCGTCGTTCAGCGTCTTCATCGCGCGGTAGTTGAAGGTGTATTTCGCCTTCTCGCCCTTCGACGCCCAGATCAGCGTCTCATGCGCATTGGTGAAACGGGTGCCGCGGAAGTTCGGCATCGGGTTGGCCTTGCGCCAGACGATGTCGTTCAGGATCCAGAAGCCCAGGTCCTGCACCGCCGTGCCGACGCGGAAGATGTTGTGATAGCTGCCGATCACCCACAGCGTGCCATTGTCCTTCAGCACCCGGTGCGCCTCCGCCATCCAGGCGCGGGTGAAGGCGTCATAGGCGGCAAAGGTGTCGAACTTGTCCCAATCGTCGGTGACCGCGTCGACATGGCTGCCATCGGGGCGGAACAGCTCGCCGCCGAGCTGGAGATTGTAGGGCGGATCGGCAAAGACCATGTCGACCGACTTGGCCGGCAGGGACCGCATCGCCGAGATGCAGTCGGCCATCAGGATCTGATCGATCGGGGCGGGGGTCGTCGCGGCAACCGGCTTTGCCTGGCCCTTCGCCTTGGCGCCCGGCCGCGCGATCGTCTGAATAGCCCCCATCTCAATCCCCTTGTTCGGCCCTTAAAGTGACCGAGGCGGAGAATCCGTCAAGTCTTTCCGAGTCGCAGCCTTGACTCATGGATTCGCGCGAGTCGTTTGGAACATTACAGGGGTGGGACAAGATATTGCGGTCGCGCGAATCGCCCGACTCAAGCCGTGGTGGGTGTGACGCGAAAGACTCTGCGGCCGGCAAGCCGGCTTTCGGACGAAAAAATGCGCCCAGTCGAACGGCGGTGACGCCGAATCAGCGCTACAGGAGCAGGCCGAACTGCGCGCAGGCGCGGGCAACGGGTGCGAAACTCCGCCGGTGAATCGGGGTCGGGCCATGATCGCGCAGCGCCGCCAGGTGGCGCGGGCAGCCATAGCCCTTGTTCGAATGCCAGTGATATTCGGGGTGCGCCTCCGCCAGCTCGATCATCATCCGGTCGCGCGTCTGCTTGGCGATGATCGAGGCGGCGGCGATCGACGCGCTGATGCCGTCGCCGCCGATCAGCGCGGTCGCCGGATAGGTCCAGCGCGGCAGGCGATTGCCGTCGACCAGCACATGGCCGGGATCGACCCCCAGCGCCTCGACCGCCAGCGTCATCGCCTTCATCGTCGCCCAATAGATGTTGAGCCGATCGATCTCCTCCGGCTCGACGATGCCCAGGCCGATCGTGGCGCAGTCCTGCAACCGGCCGAACAGCCGCGCGCGCTCGGTGGCGGACAGCTTCTTCGAATCGTCCAGGCCGCGCGGCACGCCCTTCGCGGGCAGGATCACCGCCGCCGCGACCACCGGCCCGGCGAGCGGCCCGCGCCCCGCCTCGTCCACCCCGGCGACGGGGGGCAGGCAGAGCTTCTCATGCTTCAGGCCGGGCATTCATCCTCCAGCCTGTCGAACGGCACCAGGCCCAGCGTATGGCCGATCGGGCCATGCCCCGCGCCCAGCCCCGGCGCGGCGGCGAGCGCGGCGCGGACCAGGCGGACGGCGCGGGCGAACGCGACCTCGACCGGCAGCCCGGCGCCCAGACCCGTGGCCAGCGCGCTCGCCAGCGTGCAGCCGGTGCCATGGCTGTGGCGCGTGTCGATCCGGTGGCCGCGCAGGGTGGCGAGGACGCCCCGCGGGCCGATCAGCCGGTCGACCACCATCTCGCCCTCGGCATGGCCACCCTTGGCGAGCAGGTAACCGCCATGCGCCAGCACCGCCGCCTCGCCGCCCAGCGCCGCCAGTTCGGGCAGGTTGGGGGTGACGACGGTGGCGATCCGCATCAGCCGGCGAAAGGCGGCGATGGTGGCGTCGTCCGCCAGCGTCGCGCCGGAGGTGGCGATCATCACCGGGTCGAACACGATCGGCACGTCCAGCGGTTCGAGCAGGTCGGCGACCGTCTCGGCGATGGCGGCCGATCCGATCATGCCGATCTTGACCGCGTCCGCGCCGATATCGTCCAGCACGCTCGTCATCTGCTGCGCGACCATGGCGGGGGGCACCGGATGCACGGCCTGGACGCCCAGCGTGTTCTGCGCGGTGATCGCGGTGATCGCGGTCATGGCATGGCCGCCCAGCATCGTCACCGCGCGGATATCCGCCTGGATCCCCGCGCCGCCGCCCGAATCGGAACCGGCGACGATCAGGATGCGGGGGATCACGACCCGCCCTTGTGGCGGCGCACGGTGTCCGCCGGATGCTGGCGCAGCGCCTGTCCGCTGCGGGTCGGCCGGTCGAGCAGCTCGCCGCCGCAATGGGGGCAGCGTTCGTCCAGCGCGTCGGCGCATTCGGCGCAGAAGGTGCATTCCAGCGAGCAGATGAACGCGCCACCCGCCTGCGGGGGCAGGTCGGCGCCGCAACGCTCGCAATCGGGGCGCATCGCCAGCATCAGGCCGCCGCCGCCCGCACCGCGTCGCAGATCGCATCGACCAGCCGCTCGACCTGGGCGGCGTCGTCGCCCTCCGCCATCACCCGGATCACCGGCTCGGTGCCGGACGGGCGGATGACCAGCCGGCCGCGCCCCTTCAGCTCGGCCTCGGCCTCGGCGATCACCGCCCGGACGCTGTCCGCCTCCAGCGGCTTGCCGCCCGCGAAGCGGACGTTCTTCAGCAATTGGGGCAGGGGGTCGAAGCGGTGTAGCACCTCGCTGGCCGGCGCGCCCGCGCGCTTCACCTCGGCGAGCACCTGGAGCGCGGCGATCAGCCCGTCGCCGGTGGTCGCGTAATCGGCCAGGATGATATGGCCCGACTGTTCGCCGCCGACATTGAAGCCCCGCGCGCGCATCGCCTCCAGCACATGGCGGTCGCCGACCTTGGTGCGGATCAGCCCCAGCCCCTGCGCCGCCAAGTGCCGCTCCAGTCCCAGATTGGACATGACCGTGGCGACCAGCCCGCCGCCCGCCAGCCGCCCGCGCCGCGCCCAGCCGGCGGCGATCGTCGCCATCAGCTGGTCGCCGTCGATCACCCGGCCCTTCTCGTCGACCACGATCAGCCGGTCGGCATCGCCGTCCAGCGCGATGCCGATGTCCGCGCCGCTGGCGACCACCGTCTCCGACAGCGTCTCGGGCGCGGTGGAGCCGACCCGGTCGTTGATGTTGGTGCCGTTGGGGGTCACGCCGATCGCGATCACCTCCGCGCCCAATTCCCAGAGCGCGTCGGGCGCGACCTTATAGCCTGCGCCGTTCGCGCAATCGATCACCACCTTCATCCCGTCGAGCCGCAAGTCGGTGGGGAAGGTCGCCTTGGCGAAATGGATATAGCGGCCGGCGGCGTCATCGATCCGTCGCGCCCGGCCGATCTGCGCGGAGGGGACCAGCGGCACGTCGCCGTCGATCAGCGCCTCGATCGCCTCCTCATCGGCGTCGGACAGCTTGTACCCGTCCGGGCCGAACAGCTTGATGCCATTGTCGGCGAACGGATTGTGGCTGGCGGAGATCATCACGCCCAGGTCGGCGCGCATCGTCTGGGTCAGCATCGCGATGGCGGGGGTGGGCAGCGGCCCGGTCATCACCACGTCCATGCCGACCGCCGTGAAGCCCGCGACCAGCGCCGATTCCAGCATATAGCCGGACAGGCGCGTGTCCTTGCCGATCACGACCCGGTGCTTGTGGCCGCCGCGCAGGAAATGGCTGCCCGCCGCCATGCCGACCTTCATCGCCATCGCCGCGGTCATCGCGCCCTGGTTGGTCGCGCCACGGATGCCGTCGGTGCCGAAATATTTCCTTGCCATGCTGCCGTCTTCGCTCGCCTATCGTTCCGTCGCGCCGGATAGCGCATGGGAGATCATAGCGCGAGCATGTCGCAGGCCAGCCGAATACTTCTCGCCCTGATCGCCGGGCTGCTGCTCGGCATCGGTCTGGCCGCCTGGCGGCCGGATCATGCGGCGGCACTGGCCGCCGTCACCCAGCCGCTCGGCACCGCCTGGCTGCACGCGCTCCAGATGGTGATCGTGCCGCTGATCGTCGGCCTGCTGGTGACCGGCATCGCGGCGGCGGCGGAGGCGGCGCGGGCCGGGCGGATCGCCGCGCGCGCGATCCTCGCCTTCGTCGCGATCCTGTGGGGGGCCACGCTGTTGTCGGCCCTGGTGATGCCGGTGCTGTTGCGGCTCTGGCCGCTGCCGCCGGGCTGGGGCGAGTCGCTGCGCGCCAGCCTGGCCGGCGTCGCGCCGGTGGGGGAGGTGCCGACCCTGGCCCGCTTCTTCGACACGCTGGTGCCGACCAACGCGGTCGCCGCCGCCGCGTCGGACGCGTTCCTGCCGCTCACCGTCTTCACGCTCGCCTTCGCCTTCGCGGTGGCGCGCCTGCCGTCGGCGCAGCGGACCCGGCTGGTCGACCTGTTCCAGGCGATCACCGATGCGATGCTGGTCATCATCGGCTGGGTGCTGAAGCTGGCGCCGGTCGGCGTCTTCGCCCTGGCCTATGGCGTCGGCGCCCGCACCGGGGCGGCGGCGTTCGGGGCGCTGGCGCATTACATCGTCTCGGTCTCCGCGATCGGCCTGCTGGTGCTGGCCGTCGCCTATCTGCTCGCCTGGATCGTCGGCGGGATCGCTCCCGGCCAGTTCGCCCGCACCGTCGTGCCGGCGCAGGCGGTGGCGCTGTCGACGCAAAGCTCGCTCGCCAGCCTGCCGGCCATGCTGCGCGCCAGCCAGACGCTGGGCGTGCCCGCCGCCACTGCCGGCATCGTCCTGCCGATCGCGGTGGCGATCTTCCGCGCGACCAGCCCGGCGATGAACCTGGCCGTCGCACTCTATGTCGCGCATCTGGTCGGCACGCCGATCGGGCCGGGCGCGCTCGCCGCCGGGGTGGCGACGGCGGCGATCACCACCATGGGCTCGGTCAGCCTGCCCGGCACGGTCAGCTTCATCGCCTCGGTCGCGCCGGTCGCGCTGGCGATGGGCGTGCCGATCGAGGCGCTGGGCCTGTTGATCGCGGTGGAGACGATCCCCGACCTGTTCCGCACGGTCGGCAATGTCACGATGGACGTCGCCGTCACCCGCATCGTCGCGCGGTGGAGCGGCCCGGTCGAAGCGGTCAGCCCGGACGCCGCATCCTGAACAGCGTCGCCTCGGTCGTCTCGAAATAATCGGCGGGGCCGCCGCCCCGGCTGATCGGGCGGGCGCGGGCCGTCTGGTAGATGCCGTCTTCCAGCAGGGCGCAGGCGATATGGATGCCGACCGCCTCGCCGATCACCAGCCACTGGTCGAGCGTACGACCCTCCTTGGTCTCCAGCCGCACGATCTGGCTGACCCGGCATTCGAAGCTGACCGGGCTGGCGGCGACGCGCGGGGTGGCGACGACGCGCGACGGCGCCTTGGCCAGACCGGCATGGTCGAACTCGTCCACCTTGTCGGCGGTGGCGGTGGCGTTCATCGCATCGGCCAGCTCGCGGGTGGCGAGGTTCCAGACGAACTCGCCGCTCGCCTCCGCATTGGCGACCGAATCCTTCCACCCCATCGACGAGAAGCCGATCAGCGGCGGGCTGTAGTTGAGCAGGTTGAAGAAGCTGTATGGGGCCAGATTGGCGCGCCCGTCCGCCGCCAGCGTCGAGATCCAGCCGATCGGGCGCGGGGCGACGATCGCGTTCAGCGGATCGTGGGGCAGGCGGTGACCCGCTGCCGGTTCGTAGAAATGCCATTCGTTCATAACCGCTTCCCTGCTACAGATCAGCCATGGATGCACGACTTCGATCCGGGCCTGACGAAACGCCGCCGCCCGGCACCCCGATCCGCCGCCACGGACTGGCGACGCGGGTGTGGCATTGGGTGAGCGCGGTGGCGGTCGTAATCCTGCTGGGATCGGGGCTGGGCATCTCCAACGCGCATCCGCGCCTCTATTGGGGGCGGTACGGCGCGAATTTCGATCCCGCCTGGCTGCAATTGCCGCGCTTCCCCGCCTGGATCACCATCCCGGCGAGCTATAATCTGGCGATCTCGCGGCGCTGGCACCTGTTCTTCGCGCTGGTGCTGGGGTTCGGCCTGCTCGCGCATCTGCTCTGGAGCCTCGCCAACCGCCATATCCAGCGCGACCTGCGCGTCCGCCGGGTCGACCTGTCGCCCGCGCATCTCTGGGCCGACCTGCGCGCGCACTGGAACTTCCGCTTCCACGATCCGGAGCGGCCGCGCGACTATAACGCCTTTCAGAAGCTGTCCTATGTCGCGATCCTCTTCGTCGCACTGCCGCTGGCGATCCTGACCGGGCTGGCGCTGTCGCCGGCGATGGACGCGGCCTGGCCCTGGCTGCTCGACCTGTTCGGCGGGCGGCAGTCGGCGCGCTCGATCCATTTCCTCGCCGCCACCGGCATTGCGCTGTTCACCATCGTCCATCTGGTGCTGGTGATCCTGGCGGGGCCGATCAACGAGGTCCGGTCGATGCTGACCGGCTGGTGGAGGGTGCCCGAATGATCGCGCGACGCAATCTGCTCGCCGGGGGCGCGGGACTGTTGCTGGCGGGCTGCGACCGGGTGGTGCAGATCCCGGCGGCGCGCAAGATCCTGTTCGCGGGCGAGGATATGCAGCGTGGCCTGCAACGCGCGCTGATGGACCGGGGGGCGCTCGCGCCCGAGTTCCGGCCCGATCAACGCTCGCCCATCTTCCGCGCCAACGGCACCTACGACCCCGGCACGCCCGAATATAAGGCGCTCGCCGCCAACCGTTTCGTCGACTGGCGACTGGCGGTCGGCGGGCTGGTCGAGCGGCCGCTCACCCTGTCGCTCGCCGATCTGCGCGCGCTGCCCAATCGCAGCCAGATCACGCGCCACGACTGCGTCGAGGGGTGGAGCGCGATCGGGCAATGGACCGGGCCGATGCTGGGCAATGTGCTGAAGGCGGCGGGGTTGCGCCGGGCGGCGCGCTACATCGTCTTCACCTGTGCCGACCTCTATGGCGGCGCGCCCTATTATGAATCGATCGACCTGGTCGACGCCTTCCACCCGCAGACGATCCTGGCCTGGGCGATGAACGGCCGGCCGCTGGACGTGCCGCATGGCGCGCCCTGCCGCCTGCGGGTCGAGCGGCAGCTGGGCTATAAGCACGCCAAATATCTCATGCGGATCGATGCCGTCGCCAGCCTGGCGGGCATCGGCCTCGGCAAGGGCGGCTATTGGGAGGACCGGGTCGATTATGACTGGTATGCAGGGATTTGACGATCGTTGCCCGGGCAACTTAAGCTATGGCAAGCTTTGGCTTAGGAGCGTAGCAGGACGCGCATGGCGCTGATCGATCGATTTCTCGCTGCCCAGATCAGGCATGGGCAACTCTCCGTCACTTATGCCGATGGCAAGACCCGAAGCTTCGGCACGCCCGACCCCCGGTTCCGCGACGTCGCGATCCGCTTCACCGACGCCGCGACGCCGGGGCGAATCGTCCGCCATCCGTCGCTGGGCGCGGCGGAAGCGTTCATGGACGGGCGGCTGGTCATCGACCGGGGCGATATCCGCGACCTGGTCACCCTGTTGAAGGGCAATAATCCCTGGGAAGCCGGCGGCGCGGAGAAGCCGGCGCTGCCGATCCGGCTGGCGGGGCAGGTGATCCACCGCGTCGACCGGATCAACATGCAGCGCCGCTCCAAGCGGAACGTCGCGCATCATTACGACCTGTCCGACCGGCTCTACGACCTCTTCCTGGACGCGGACCGGCAATATAGCTGCGCCTATTTCACCGATCCCGACAACAGCCTGGAACGCGCGCAGGCCGACAAGAAGGCGCATATCGCCGCCAAGCTGCTGCTGCGCCCCGGCATGAAGGTGCTGGATATCGGCTGCGGCTGGGGCGGCATGGCGCTGTTCCTGCACCAGAAGACCGGCGCGGAGGTGCTGGGCGTCACCCTGTCCGAGGAACAGCTGAAGGTCGCGCGCCGCCGCGCCCAGGAGGCCGGCGTCGCCGACAAGGTGCGGTTCGAGCTGATCGACTATCGCGACGTGACCGGGCAGTTCGACCGGATCGTGTCGGTCGGCATGTTCGAACATGTCGGCCCGCCGCATTACGGCCAGTTCTTCCGCAAGTGCCGCGACCTGCTGACCGACGATGGCGTGATGCTGCTCCATACGATCGGCCGGATGGGCGGGCCCGGCGTCACCGACACCTTCACCACCAAGTACATCTTCCCCGGCGGCTACAACCCCGCCCTGTCGGAGATCGTGCGCGGCTATGAGGGGACGCGGCTGTTCCCGACCGATGTCGAGGTGCTGCGCGTTCATTACGCCATGACGATCGACCATTGGTACGACCGCACCGTCGCCGCGCGCGACCAGATCGTCGCGCTCTACGACCAGCGATTCTACAATATGTGGACCTTCTACCTGGCGGGCGCGGCGGCGGCGTTCCGGTCGGGGGGCATGTGCAACTACCAGATCCAGCTGTCGAAGAGCCGGCTGACCGTGCCGCTGACCCGCGACTATATCGAAGCCGACGAACGCCGCCTGCGCGGGGCGTGAGGACCGGCCCCGTGCCCTGGCGTTCGCCGGAGCACGGGAGGAAGGCCTAGCGGCCCGACTTCACCGCGCCGGCCGCCGCCGCACGCTCCTCGGGGCTGATCTTGCCGTCGCCGTCGCGGTCGTAGCGGCGGAAGGTCGCGGCGAGCAGCGCCTGCGCTTCCTTCTGCGTCACCTTGCCGTCCTTGTTGGCGTCCGCCCGGTCGAACCACAGGTCGGCCAGCCGCTTGGCATGGACGGGATCGATCCGACCGCGTCCCGCCGCCATGTTGGTGATGCGCGCCTGCACCTCGTCGCGGGTCAGCACGCCGTCCCTGTTGGTGTCGGTGGCGGCGAATTCCTTGGCGAACTTGGCGGCGGCGGACTGGGCCGTGTCCTGCGCGGCGGCGGGCGAGAGGGCGGCGCCGACCATGAGGGGCAGCAGCGCGGCGACAGCGAAACGCATCGGATTCTCCAGATAGAAACTGTGCGCCCTGTGCCGAAAATCGGCTGCACCGAGGCTGAACATCGGCTCAGGTGTTGCGGAGCGGGCGAGCAGCGCATATCGGCCCGCGCATGACCGACTCCACCCGCCCCGCCGTCAACAAGGTCGTCCTCGCCTATTCGGGCGGACTGGACACCAGCGTCATCCTCAAATGGCTCCAGCAGGAGTATCAGTGCGAGGTGGTGACCTTCACCGCCGACCTGGGCCAGGGCGAGGAGCTGGAGCCGGCCCGCGCCAAGGCCGAGCTGATGGGCGTGAAGCCCGAGCATATCTTCATCGACGACCTGCGCGAAGAATTCGTGAAGGATTACGTCTTCCCGATGATGCGCGCCAACGCGCTCTACGAGGGGCTGTACCTGCTCGGCACCTCGATCGCGCGGCCGCTGATCGCCAAGCGCCAGATCGAGATCGCCAAGATGGTCGGCGCCGACGCCGTGTCACACGGCGCCACCGGCAAGGGCAACGACCAGGTCCGCTTCGAGCTGGGCTATTATGCGCTTGCGCCCGACATCCGCGTGATCGCGCCGTGGCGCGAATGGGACCTGACCAGCCGCAGCCGCCTGATCGAGTTCGCCGAGGCGCACCAGATCCCGGTGTCGAAGGACAAGCGCGGCGAAGCGCCCTTCTCGACCGACGCCAACCTGCTGCACACCTCGTCCGAGGGCAAGGTGCTGGAGGACCCGTGGGACGAGGTGCCCGACTACGTCTATTCGCGCACCGTCAATCCCGAGGATGCGCCGGACCAGCCGGAGACGATCACGATCGATTTCGAGCGTGGCGACGGCGTCGCGCTGAACGGCGTGGCGATGAGCCCGGCGACGCTGCTGGCGGCGCTCAACGACCTGGGCCGCAAGCACGGCATCGGCCGGCTCGACCTGGTCGAGAACCGCTTCGTCGGCATGAAGAGCCGCGGCATGTACGAGACGCCGGGCGGCACCATCTATGTCCTGGCGCATCGCGGCATCGAGCAGATCACGCTCGATCGCGGCGCCGCGCATCTAAAGGACGAGCTGGCCCCGCGCTATGCCGAGCTGGTCTATAACGGCTTCTGGTTCTCGCCGGAGCGCGAGATGCTGCAGGCCGCGGTCAACTACAGCCAGGAGAAGGTGACCGGCACCGTCCGCCTGAAGCTGTACAAGGGCAGCTGCAACGTCACCGGCCGCAAGTCGCCACATTCGCTCTATTCGGAGAAGGTCGTGACCTTCGAGGACGATCAGGGCGCCTATGACCAGCGCGACGCCGCCGGCTTCATCAAGCTGAACGCGCTGCGCCTGCGCCTGCTCGGCCGCCGCGACCGCTGATCGATCGGGGGGTGGGGCGGCTGACTCCGCTCCAACCCCCTGAAAACCCGGCCCCTCCGCCCTATCTCCTGCGCATGGACATGCGACAGGCGATCGGCGGACGGGTGCGGGAGCTGGTGGGCAGCGGCGAGATCGACCTGACCCGCCCGCCCGGCGACGACGGGCTGTTCGGCCCCGATTCGGTCACCTGGGCCGTGCATGGCGACTTCACCAGCATGATGATCGGTGGCGTCGCCTCGCTACTGGTGCAGATGCTCCACCCGGCCGCGCTGGCGGGGGTGTGGGACCATAGCGACTATCGCCACGATACGCTGGGCCGGCTGCGGCGCACCGCGCAGTTCATCTCCGTCACCACCTATGGCGCGACCGAGGCGGCGGAGGGGATGATCGCGCGCGTCCGCCGCATCCATGACCGGGTCGCGGGGGTGCTGCCCGATGGGCGACCCTATTCCGCCAATGATCCGGAACTGCTGCTCTGGGTCCATGCGGTCGAGGTCGACAGCTTCCTGCGTGCCTGCCGCCGCTATCGCGAGCAGGACATGCCGGTCGCGCGGCAGGACGCCTATGTCCGGGAGATGGCGGTGATCGCCGAACGGCTGGGCGCGCGCGACGTGCCGACCAGCCGCGCCGCGCTGACCGCCTATCTGGATGCGATGCGGCCGGCGCTGCGGGTGGATCATCGCACGCGGACGGTCGCCCGCCACTTGACCAACCAACCCAGTCCCAGCCGGCTGAACGCACCGATCAACCATGTCATGATGCAGGCGGGGATTGATCTATTGCCCGAATGGGCGGCGCGGCTGCACGGGTTTATCAGACCAGAGATCGGCAAACCTGTGTTGCGATTGGGCGCTTTGGGGGTAGGCCGGTTAATGCAGTGGGCGCTCCATTAACGGGCGTTGTCGTCTATATTGTTGCAATATAGCTCCATTTCTTGTTCTATCCCCTGACATACAGGGGGGCTTCGGACCGATATGGCTTCGCATGAAGCATCATCGCCCGGCCGCATCCCGGCCGGCGGCGGGGAGGCGGACCATGATGTGCGGCTGCGCCACGCCAATCGCCTGTTCGAAGGGCTGGCGGAGGGGATGCTGGTCGCGCAGCTGATCCGCGATGCCGATGGTCGCGCGGTCGACTGGCTGATCCTCGACGTCAACGCCGCCTTCGCCAGCCTCGATCCGCGCGGACCAAGCGCGATGATCGGCCGCACCATCCGCACCATCATCCCTGGATTCGAGACGACGCTGATCGACGAGACGGCGGAGATGGTGGCGCAACGCACCTCCACCGCCTTCACCTGCCATGTCGCGACGCTCGGCCGCGATTTCGAGGGGCGGGCGATCCATCTGGAGGACGATCGCTTCGCGGTGCTGCTGCTCGACGTGACCGAGCGGATTCGCGAACTCCGCCAGCAAGAGGCGCTGCTGCTGCTCGGCGACCAGTTGCGCGAGCAGGACAAGGTCGTCGACATGGCCGCCACCGCCGCCCGGATCATCGGCGCGACGCTGGGCGTGATCCGCGCCGGCTTCGGCTATGTCGACTCGCTGGAGGGGACGATCGACATCCAGGCGGACTGGACGATGCCGGGGATCGCCAGTCTCGCCGGGCGGCATCGCTATGCCGATTACGGCGATATCCTCGAGCATCTGGCCCGGTCCGAACCGCTGGTGGTCGAGGATGTACGCCGCGATCCGCGCATGGCGGCCAAGTCGGCGGCGTCGCTGGCGATCGATGTGCAGGCGCTGGTCAACATGCCGGTGCGCGGCGAGCATGGCAGCGCGATGGCGGCCGTGTTCGTCCATGACTGCCGCCCGCGCCGCTGGAGCGACAGCGAGCTGGTCTTCCTGCGCAAGGTCGCCGACCGGGTCGAGGCGGGCGTCTCGCGCGCGGAGGCGGAGGCGCAGCAGCGCGTGCTCAACCTGGAATTGTCGCACCGGATGAAGAACACGCTAACCATGGTCCAGGCGGTCGCCACCCAGACGCTGCGCCGCGCCTCCGACCGGCCGGCGGTGGAGGCGTTCGAGCGACGGCTGGGCGCGCTCGCCACCGCGCATGACGTGCTGCTGGGCCGCAACTGGGCGAGCGCCGACCTGGCCACCGTCGCGCGCGACGTGCTGGCGGTGCTGGCCGCGCCCGGCCGCTGCCGGATCGAGGGGCCGCCGGTCGCCCTGGGCCCGCGCGCGGCGCTGTCGACCTCGTTGCTGGTGCACGAACTCGGCACCAATGCGGTGAAATATGGCGCGCTGTCGGTCGAACATGGTGGCCTGATCGTCCGCTGGCGGATCGATCCGACCAGTGCCGGCGATCAACTGGTGCTGGAATGGCGCGAGGAGGGCGGCCCGCCGGCCGCGCCGCCGACCCGCATCGGTTTCGGTTCGCGGCTGATCGAACGCGGACTGATCGGCGGCGGCGGCGTCGAGAGCCACTACCTGCCGACCGGCTTCACCACCACGATGTGCGCGCTGCTCACCGACCTGCGGCTGTAGAGGGCGCAAGGACGCGGAGCGGCCGCGGGACAGGCAGCGCGCTCAGCTTTCCCCACCATAGCGGGTTTCCAGATAGCGACCGCGCGTCTGGAGGCTGTCGAGATCGTCCTGCGCCAGCCGGCCGGTCATGGCGGCGATCTCGCGTTCGATCACCGACAGGCCGTCGACCAGCGCGCCGTCGGGCGTGCGGCCGTTGCGCTCGACCCGGCGCAGCGGCTCGGGCACGCGGCCGTAATCGGTGACGAAGGCGGGCAGCTGCTCGCCGACCAGCCGGCGGATCTCGCCGGCCAGTTCGCCTTCCGGCTCGACCCGGCCGAGCTGCGGCGACAGCGTGTCGAGCCGGTCGCCGATCCGGTCGAGCAGATGCTGGGCCGGCGCGGGCAGGGCGGGGCGCTGCGCGTTCAGCCAGCGACCGGTCTGGGCGGGCAGCGCCTTCAGATCGACGGTGCGGAGCTTGTCGGGTGGCGGCGCGGCGGCATTCTCCGGCGGCCACACCGCGAAGAGCATCGTCGCCGCGACCAGCAGCAGCATCACCAGCAGCGCACCCATGATCCCCAGCGGCATCACCATGCCGACGACCAGCGCCGCCAGCAGGATCGCCGCGTCGGCGACCACGATCCGCTTCAGCCGGCGGCCAAGCGGCTGGTTGCGCCGCACCGGGCGACGGGCCGGCGCGCCACCCTCGGTCGCGCTGATCCGCGTCCAGGAGGCGCGCGCCGCTGCGATCGCGTCGTCGACTTCGCTCATGCCGCCGGCCTCACAGCGACTCGAGGCGGAACGCGTCGCCGGGCCCGCGCACCTGGCCCTGCGTCGCGCCCTCGGCCCGCGCGATATAGCCGCGCGACTTCTCCACCTCGTTGCCGAGCGTGTTGACCGTGGTCTTCATCGAATCGAGCGCCTTGAGCTTGAACGTGTCGATCGCATCCATCGTGTCGTAGATGTTCTGGAAGGCGCGTTGCAGCGTCTCCAGCGGGATGGTCGCGCTCGCGGCCTGTTCATGGATGCGCGCGGTGTTTTCCTTCAGCAGTTTGCCGGTCGAATCGATGATGTTGGCGGTGGTGGTGTTGAGCTGGGTGATCTGCTCCAGCACCAGCCGCTGGTTGGTCATCGCCTGCGCCACGGTGACGGCGGTGCGCAGCGCCGCGACCGTGGTGGTGGAGGCGCGGTCGACGCCCTTCACCAGCTCGACATTGTTCTTCTTGACCAGGTCCAGCGCCAGATAGCCCTGCACCGTCACCGCCATCTGGGTCAGCAGGTCCTGCGTGCGCTGGCGGGTGTAGAACAGGGCCGTCTCGCGGATCGCCTTGGCCTTGGCGGGATCGGTGTGGTCCAGTTCGTTGGCCTTGTCCTCCAGCTTCTGGTCCATGCTGCGCGACAGGTGGATCATCTGCTCCAGCCGGCCCATCGCCGCCCACAGATTGGCGCGTTCGGTATCGATCGCGGCATTGTCCATCAGCAGTTCGTCCTTGCCGGACGCCAGGCTCTTCAGGATCGCGCTGATATGCGATTGCGACGAGCGATAGCCGTCGAAATAGTCGCGCATCTTGTTGCCGAACGGGATGACGCCGAACAGCTTGCGCGGGCCGGACAGCGCGCCCTTCCGGCCCGGGTCCAGTTCCTCGACGATGCGGCGCAACTCGGTCAGGTCCTTGCCGACGCCGGTGTCGCGATCCATCGCCTTGACCGGCCGGTCGAGGAAGCGGTTGCTGTGGTTCGCCGCCTCGCGGATCTCCTTCGCGCCCATCGCGGTGATCGCATCGACCCGCTTGCCGAATTCGGGGCTGTTGACGTCCTGCGCGACGAGATCGGTGATGAAGCCGTCGACGCGCTGGTCGAGCTGCGACTTCTTGCCCTCCTCGACCGGCACCAGCCCGGCGGCCTGTTCCGCCGCGACGGTCGGCACCGGATCGGGCGGGGTCAGCACCAGCCCCGGCGCCGCCGTGCCCGTCGTGATCGTGTCCGCCGTGGTCGCCATCCTGTTCCTCCAACTGCGGTATCCGCCTGCACCATAGACTAGTGCGCGGCCGCCGTAACTCAACTGTATTGTATCTATAAGACGGTGGGCGTCGTGACAAGGAATCCGGCCAGGACGCGGCGGCGCGACGGGCGGATTCGGACGGACCCTTCCCGCGACGCACCAATTAGGCTATGGCGCGCGCCAACTTCGCTCCAGACATCCAGGATTCCCCATGAGCCTCCGCAACGTGGCGATCATCGCGCACGTCGACCACGGCAAAACGACCCTTGTCGACCAGCTTTTCCGTCAGTCGGGCACCTTCCGCGACAACCAGCGCGTCGAAGAGCGCGCGATGGACTCCAACGACCTCGAAAAAGAACGCGGGATCACCATCCTGGCGAAGCCGACCTCGGTCGACTGGACGCCGCCGGGCAGCGACGAGTCCATCCGCATCAACATCGTCGACACCCCCGGCCACGCCGATTTCGGCGGCGAGGTGGAGCGCATCCTGTCCATGGTCGACGGCGTCGTCCTGCTGGTCGACTCGTCGGAAGGCGCGATGCCGCAGACGAAGTTCGTGACCGGCAAGGCGCTGGCGCTCGGCCTGAAGCCGATCGTCGTCGTCAACAAGGTCGACCGCGCCGACGCCCGCATCCAGGAAGTGCTGGACGAGGTGTTCGACCTGTTCGTCTCGCTCGACGCGAATGACGAGCAGCTCGACTTCCCCGTGCTCTACGCCTCCGGCCGCAACGGCTATGCCTCGACCGACATGGACGCGCGCGAAGGCACGCTGATCCCGATGTTCGAGACGATCGTGAACCATGTTCCGGCGCCCAAGGTGGAAGTCGAGGACGTGCCCTTCACCTTCCTGGTGACGCTGCTCGACCGCGACAACTTCCTGGGCCGCATCCTGACCGGGCGCGTCAACTCGGGCACGGTGCGCACCAACCAGGCGATCCACGCGCTCGACAATGACGGCAACATCGTCGAGACGGGCCGTGCGTCGAAGATCATGGCGTTCCGCGGCCTGGACCGCGTGCCGGTGGACGAGGCGAAGGCGGGCGACATCATCAGCCTCGCCGGCCTGACGGTCGCGACCGTGGCGAACACCATCGCCGACACCAGCGTGAGCGAGCCGCTGCACGCGCAGCCGATCGATCCGCCGACGCTGTCGATGCGCTTCGCGGTCAACGACTCGCCGATGGCGGGCCGTGAGGGCACCAAGGTGACCAGCCGCATGATCCGCGATCGCCTGCTGCGCGAAGCGGAATCGAACGTCGCGGTGAAGGTCACCGAGAGCGACGACCGCGACAGCTACGAAGTCGCCGGTCGCGGCGAGCTTCAGCTCGGCGTGCTGATCGAGACGATGCGCCGCGAGGGCTTCGAGCTGGGCATCAGCCGCCCGCGCGTGCTGTTCGGCGAGGACGAGAACGGCAACAAGACCGAGCCGTACGAGACCGTCATCATCGACGTGGACGAGGAATATTCGGGCACGGTCGTCGAGAAGATGAACCTCCGCAAGGCCGAGATGACCGACATGCGTCCCTCGGGCGGCGGCAAGACCCGCATCACCTTCTCCGCGCCGTCGCGCGGCATGATCGGCTATCACGGCGAGTTCCTGTCGGACACGCGCGGCACCGGCATCATGAACCGCCTGTTCGAGAAGTACGGCCCCCACAAGGGCAAGATCGAGGGCCGCAAAAACGGCGTCCTCATCTCGAACGGCGCGGGCGAGGCCCAGGGCTATGCGCTGGGTCCGCTTGAAGAGCGCGGCATCCTGTTCGTCGGCCACGGCGAGGCGCTGTACGAAGGCATGGTGATCGGCGAGAACGCCAAGACGGATGACCTGGAGGTCAATCCGATGAAGGCGAAGCAGCTGACCAACTTCCGCGCCTCGGGCGGCAAGGACGATGCCATCCGCTTGACCCCGCCGAAGAAGATGACGCTGGAACAAGCGATCGCCTATATCGACGACGACGAGATGGTCGAAGTGACGCCCAAGTCGATCCGGCTGCGCAAGCGCTTCCTCGATCCCAACGAGCGCAAGCGCGCCGCGCGCTCCAAGGCGGCATAAGCTTTCGGGCTTTGGAAAAGAGAAGGGGCCGGGCGGAAACGTCCGGCCCTTTTTCGGTGTCGCGCCATGGCGAAGGATCATGCCCGATGAAGCGGATCGTCCTGCTGCTGGCCAGCCTGCTCTATTGGAGCATCGTCTGCCATATCGGGAATGTGGAAGAGCCCTGGGATGCGGACGCCTATTGGCGGCTTTGCTATCCCCTGTCCTTCGTCCTGTCCGCGGGGGGCGGCCTGCTCCTGCGGTCGCGTGGGTGGATGGCGGGCGCGATCGTGACGTTCGCCCAGCTTCCCGTCATGGCGTGGACCGCCGGGTGGGGGAATCTATGGGCGGCAGGGGTGCTGACGGCGGTGGTTCTGGCCATTCCCGTCGTCGCCGTTTCGGCGCTATCCGGCTGGTTCGCGGCGCGTGGTCCCGGCCGGGGATGAGGCGAGCGTGCCCGGAAACGGGCGAGGTTCGGGACCCGCCCGATGAGCGGGGACTGCGAGAGTCGGGAGATCCCCCGCGCCGCCTTGCCATTGCGGGATCGCGGAGGGGGAGCAAGCCGGGTGCGGGTGGACCGGCGCGAGACCGTCGTAGCGGCTGGTCCACCCTGCTGAAAGCGCTGAGGCTTCGGCTGCCCTTGTCATAGCAGGCTATGTGCCAGTCCAGGCGAATGGCGGAAACGCGTGGTTCCGCTGGTTAACGCTCCTGCCCTCGCTGACCGGCTTGTAAAGTCTCCCGACAGGTCAGAGCGGACGCACCACCACGTTTCGCTCGGCGAGCAGCGTGGCGAGCGGCATCGCCTCGCCCTCCACAGTCACCGCCGCATCGCCCCAGCCGTCCGCCGGCACGCGCAGCGCCACCATGACGAGCAGGCGGGTGTCGCCTGCCACGCGCAGGAAGGCGACGACCCGGTCTGCACCCGCGCCCGAGACGGGCAGGGGGTGGTAGCTGCCATCGGCGAAGACCGCGGCATGCTCCCGGCGCAGCGCCAGGATCTCGGCGAGCAGCGCCAGCTTGGGCATGCTGCCGTCCGCCAAGGCGCGCTCGCACGCGTCATAGTCGACCGGGCGGCGGTTGTCGGGATCGACCAGGCTGTAATCGGGCCGCTCGGTGCCCTGATAGGTGTCGGGCACGCCCGGCACGGTCAGCCGCAGCGCCAGCTGCGCGAGCATCGCCGCCTCGGCCGCCGGCGCCGTCTCCTGGTGGAAGGCGGCGAGATCGGCGAGGAAGGCCGAGCCCTTGGCCGGATCGAGCAGGGCGACGATCAGCGCCTTGACCTTGTCCTCATATTCCTCCGCCGGTGCTTCCCAGGACGAGCGGAGCTTGCCCTCGCGCAGCGCCTTTTCCTGCCAGGCCGACAGCCGCCCGGCGAAGTCGGTCAGGCCGTCGGCATCGTCGGTGCCCAGGCCGTCGGGCCAGGCGCCATAGATCATCTGGAGCAGCATGTAGCGGTCGGCGGGATCGACCTCCGGGGCCAGCCGCTCGGCTTCCGCGTCCCAGCGGTCGACCGCCGCCAGCCACCGGTCGGGCATCTGGCTGAGGATCGCCAGCCGGGCGCGGACATCCTCGCCGCGCTTATGGTCATGCGTCGCGGTGGCGAGCAGCGCGCGCGGCCAGTCGGTGGCGCGGGCCTGCATCCGGTCGTGGAACTCGGCCACGTCGCCGGCGAAACGGCTGGCGTCGAAACCGACATCGTTGCGCGAGAGCAACCGGCCATAGCGGTAGAAGGCGGTGTCCTCCACGCCCTTGGCCGCGACGGGGGCGGAAAGCTGTTGGAAGCGGCGCACCGCTTCGCGCGCCAGATCGGTGTCGCCCGGACCCTCGCCGGCCAGCCAGGCCATGATCGCGTCGGTGACGAAATCCTCGCCCGGCGGGATCAGCGACTGCACCCGCCCGCGCGCCTCCGCCCGGATCGCCACGTCGGCCTCGGGTGCCGAATCGCCCAAGCCATAGGTGCGATAGACCGGGAAGACCCAGAGCAGCCGCACGATCGCCCGGCGCAGCATCTCCGGCGTGATCGCCGCGCTTTGCGGGTCGGAGGCGGCGAGCGCGGCGAAGGCGCGGATACAGCTGTTGAGTTGCCCCTCGAACGCCCAGGCGAGCACGTCCTGGCGCGCCTGCAACTCCTCCGGCGGGAAGTCGGCGGCGCGGCCACTGATCCGCGCCCAGGCCTCCGCCAGCGGCGCTTCGCCCGCCGGGTCGTGGAGCAGCAGGTTGACCTCTTCCATGAAGTCATAGCCGCTGGTGCCGTCGATGCCCCAGTCCTGGGCCAGCGGCTCGCCCGCGCCCAGGATCTTCTCGACCCAGATGATGGCGGGGGCGCCGTCGGCGCGCGGCATGGATTCGAAGCGGGCGCGCAGGCGGCGGCAATAGCCGGCCGGGTCGGTCAGGCCGTCGACATGGTCGATGCGGACGCCGTCGATCAGCCCCTCCTGCCACAGGCGGAAATAGAGCGCATGGGTGCGTTCGAACACCGGCTCCTGCGCGATGCGGACGCCGGCCAGCTCGTTGACGGTGAAGAAGCGCCGCCAGTTGAGTTCGTCGTCCGCCGTGCGCCACCAGGCGAGGCGGTAATGCTGGCGGTCGAGCAGTTCGGCGAGCGCCTCGCCGGTCACCTCGTCCTGCGCACCGATGCCGCGATCCTCGGGGCGGAGGGGGAAGCGATGCTCGCCGTACGCGACGATCTCGTCACCCTCGACGGTGATCGCACCCTGCTCCAGCGCCTGGGGCAGCGGATCGCCCAGTACCGGCAGGACGATGGGACGGGAAAAGTCGATGTCGAACACCGTGGCGAAGTCGCTCGCCTCGCCCTTGGCCAGCACGTCGTTCCACCAGGCATTCTCGCCGCCCGCGACGCCCATGTGATTGGGGACGATGTCGATGATCACGCCCAGCCCATGCGCCCGCGCCGTGTCGACGAGCGCGCGATAGCCGTCCTCGCCGCCAAGCTCGGGATTGATCGCGGTCGGGTCGACCACGTCATAGCCATGGGTCGAGCCCTTGGCGGCGGTGGTGATCGGCGACAGATAGAGGTGGCTGATCCCCAGCCGCTCCAGATAGGGGACGATCGCCTCCGCCGCCCGGAACGGAAAATCCTTGTGCATCTGGAGGCGATAGGTGGCGCGAAGGGTCATGCGGTTCTCGCTTCGTTGAGGATCGCGACGTGCCGTGCGACCTCGGGCCGCTGGAGCAGCGCGTCGGTCGCGTCCGGCATCCGCCGTCGCCAATTGGGATGTTCGTCGGTGGTGCCGGGCAGGTTGGGCTGTTCGACCAGCCCGACCACATCCTCCAGCGGCAGGATGGCGATGGCGCTGGGGGTCCGGCCGACAAAGCCCAGCGCGGCGTCGACCACGGCATCGGGATCGTCGGCGGCGGGGGCCTCGCCCTCGACCAGCCCGGCGGCCTGGAAGCTGCGCCACCAGCCGGCCCGCTCGCGGTCGCGGGTCGCGTCGGCATCGTCGGCCACGGCGCGGCCCAGCTTGCGGTTCCAGGCGATGTCGTTGCCCTGCCACCAGCCGGCCATGGTCGGCAGGTCGTGGGTGCCGGTCATCGCGGCGGCCTGTGCGTCATAATCCCGGGGCGGGACCAGATCGTCGCCGCGCGTCTCGAACGGCATCACCCGCATCCCGAAGATGCCGCGCGCCTCGGAGGCGGGGCGGAAGCCCTCGGGCACCGTGCCCAGATCTTCGCCGATCACCACCGCGCGGGCGGCATGGCTCTCGATCGCGAGGATGCGGAGCATGTCGGGCAGGGGATAGGAAAGGTAGGCGCCCTCCTTCGACGTCTTGCCGTGCGGCACCACCCAGAGGCGGCACAGCCCCATCGCATGGTCGATGCGGATGCCGCCCGCGCGTGCGCCGTCCCGGCCGAGCGCGGCGCGGACGGTGGCGATGAAGGGAGCGAACCCCTCACGCCGCAGCGCCTGGGGCGAGAAGCCGGTAATGCCCCAATTCTGCCCCTCCGGCCCCAATATGTCGGGCGGCGCGCCGATCGACAGGCCGTTGATGAGGTCGTCGCGCCGGCTCCAGGCATGGCTGCCGCCGCCGTCCATGCCGACCGCGAGATCGGCGATCAGGCCCAGCGCCATGCCGGCATCCTTCGCCGCCTTCTGCGCCTCGGCTAGTCCGCGATCCGCCAGCCACTGGCAGAACAGGAAGAAATCGACCTCCGCGGCACGGGCGCGGGCGAAGTCGGCGACCGCGTCGCCGGCCGGATCGTGATAGGCGCTCGGCCAATCCTGCCAGCCGCGTGCGCCCTGTCCGAAGAAATGGGTGTGCAGCGCATCGAACCGGGCGTGGCGGCGCAGCTCGTCGCCGCCATCCAGTGCAAATTGCGCCACCGCGTCGCGGATCGCGGGCGTCGCGGCGTCATAGGCGGCGTGCAGTGCGGCCATGCGACGCGGGATCGCGTTCGCCCAATCGATCAGCTCGGGCGCGTCCTCCGGGGGCAGCGGATGCCCGACCAGGCTGGGATCGGCGTAGAAGATGTTGAGGAACAGCCGGCTCGACGGCGCATAGGGGCTGAACCGCGACGGATCGGCGGGGAACAGCGCATGGATCGGGCTGATCGCCAGCGTCTCCGCGCCAGCCTGTCCGAAGGCGGCGGCGCTGTGCGCGAGACTGCCGAAATCGCCGAAGCCGGTCGTCCGATGATCGCGCAGCGCCGGAATCTGCACCGCCGGTCCCCAGAGCCGCCGGCCGGGCGCGGCATCCGCCACGCCGAAGCAGCGCGACGGCGCGACCGCGACCGTCATCTCGCCATCGTCCAGTTCCAGCCGGTGATAGCCGGTCTCGTCGATCGCGGGCAGCCTGCCGTCCACCGCGATCGTACCGCCGCCGGCGAGATGGAGTGTCCCGCGCGGCGCGAAGGGCAGGTCGGCGACCGAACCCTGATCGACCGAGACGAAGCCCGCCCGGTCGGCGCTCTGCTCGGCCGCGAGCCGCTCGCGCGACTCCGCGATGGCGGCGTCGCTGTCCGCCGCCAGGCCGAGCGCGCCCAGCACGTCGACCAGCGCGTCGTCGGACACGCGCTTGGCCTGGCCGCTGGCATCGGTCCAGTCCACCTGCAGTCCCGCCGCCTCGGCGAGGGCCCCGAGCCCGGTCATGCCAGCCAGACGCGGCAGGAGGCGGGGGGCAGGCCGGTCCTATCGTCAGGCCCGGCCGCGAACAGCGGCGTGGTGGTTGGCAGGTCGGCAGGCACCATTTCATCCCCCAGATTGATCGCAATCGTCAGGAGGCTGTCGTCCTTCATCCGCCAGCGCGCAACCACCGCCGCGTCGCCGATCGCCTCGGCCGACTCGCCCTGCGCACCGGACAGCACCGGCACGATCCGCTCGCCGCGCAGGGCGAGCAGGCGGCGATAGAGATCGCGCCACGCCGCCGCATCCGGCCCGTCCTCCGGGCGCGAGGCGTCGAAGGTGGAGCGGGCATTGGGATCGGGGATGCTTTCGCGATCCTCTTCCGAATCGAAGCCGGGATGGCCCTTGAACTCGCGCCGCCGACCCTCGCGCACCGCATCGGCGAGCTCGTCATGGAAGTCGGTGAAGAACAGATAGGGCGTCTCCGAACCCGTCGCGTCCCCCATGAACAGCAGCGGGATCTGCGGCGACAGCGCCCAGAGCACGGTCGCCGCCGCCAGCTTGGCCGGGTCGGCCAGCACCGTCAGCCGCTCGCCCAGCGCCCGGTTGCCGATCTGGTCGTGATTTTGGAGGAAGGACACGAAGCGCGTGGCGGGCAGATGGCCCGATGGCTTGCCGCGCGGCGCGCCGTCGTGATTGGGCGATCCCTCGCCCTGATAGATGAAGCCGTCGCGCAGGCACCGCGCCAGCCGCTCCGCCGGGCGTTCGGCGAAGTCGCGGTAATAGGCATGGTCCTCGCCGGTCAGCAGGACGTGCAGGACATTGTGGAAATCGTCGTTCCACTGCGCATCGTACCCGCCGGGCGCGAGCCGGTCGGCGTCGTTGCTCTCATTCTCCAGCACCAGATGCACCGGGCGGTCGACCGAGGCGCGCAACTCGGTCGCCATCGTGTCGAGAAAGCCATTGTCGTTGATCGCATGAACCGCGTCGAAGCGCAGGCCGTCGACGCGGAACTCGCGCAGCCACATCAGCGCATTGTCGATGAAGAAGCGGCGGACCGGCTCCTTGTCCACTGCGACCGCCCCGCCCCAGGGCGTCTTCACCTCCGGATGGAAGAAGCCGGACGCATACTCGCCCAGGTAATTCCCGTCCGGCCCGAAATGATTGTAGACCACGTCGAGGAAGACACTGATCCCCAGGCCGTGCGCGTCGTCGACCAGCGCGCGCAACTGGTCCGGCGTGCCATAGCCTTCCGCCGGGGCATAGGGCAGCACGCCGTCATAGCCCCAGTTGCGCGTGCCGCCGAACGCGTTGACGGGCATCAACTCGATCGCGGTCACGCCCAGCTCCGCCAGCATCGGCAAGCGCTTGGCCACGCCGTCGAAGCCGCCGAGCAGGCCGGCATGGACCTCCTCGATCACCATCGCTTCCCAGGGGCGGCCGGCCCAGTCGTCATGCCGCCAGCGATAGGCGTCCGGATCGACGACCAGGCTCCAGCCATTGACGCCGCCGTCCTGCGCCCGCGATGCGGGGTCGGGGACCGCCATGTCACCGATGCGGAAGCGATAGCGCGTACCGGCACCGACGGGCGCGGTGGCGGTGAACCAGCCATCGCCCGCCGCCGTCATCGCCTGCGACCCGTGCCCGTCAATCTCCAGCGTTACCGCATCGCGATCGGGGGCCCAGAGGCGGAAGCGGGTGCCGTCCGCCGTGCGTGTCGGTCCCCAGTCGCTCATGCCGGGTCGGACTCCAGATCGGCGGCCGCGATCGTCCAGGCTACCAGCGCCGCGCCGTGTGCGCCGAGCTGGTAATCCTCCTCGAACGCCGCATCCACGACCTGCGGATCGGTGCTGTCGACCAGCACGGTACGCTTGGCATGTTCGGGCGGCGGCAGCTTGAAGGTGATGGCGTCGTCCGAGCCGTTGAGCAGCAGCGACACCGCCTCGACATCGCCATTGTCCAGCTTGACCGCGCGGCGCATCACCAGGGCGCGACCCTCCGGATTGTTCCAGTCGCCATCGGACAGGCGCTCGCCCCGCTCGTCCCACCATTCGATGTCGTTGACGCCCGCGCCCGGCGAATCCTGGCCATAGAGGAACACCGGCGCGCGCAGCACCGAAAAACGGCGGCGCAATTCGGTGAGACGCGCGGTGAAGGCGAACAGCGCCTTGCCCTCCGGCGTCTCCGCCCGCTTCCAGTCGAGCCAGCTGATCTCGTCGTCCTGGCAATAGGCGTTGTTGTTGCCGCCCTGGGTCCGGCCGAACTCGTCGCCCGCGACCAGCATCGGTGTGCCGAGCGAGGCGAACAGGGTGGTCAGCATCGACCGCTGCACGGTGGCGCGGGTCGCCTTGATGCCCTCGTCCTCGGTCTCGCCCTCCGCGCCCCAGTTGCGGGAGTAATTCTCGCTGTGACCGTCACGATTATCCTCCTTGTTCGCCTCGTTGTGGCGCTGCTCATAGGCGACCGTGTCGTAGAGCGTGTAGCCGTCATGCGCCGCGAGCAGGTTGACGCTGGCCCAGGGCCGGCGCGCGCGCCGGTCGAACAGGTCGGCGGAGCCGGACAGGCGGGCCGCCAGATCGCCGCGCTGCGACGGGTCGCCGCGCCAGAACTTGCGCACCGTGTCGCGATACTTGTCGTTCCATTCGGCGAAGCCCGGCGGGAAATTGCCGAGCTGGTAACCGCCGGGTCCGATGTCCCAAGGCTCGGTCGACAGCTTCAGCCGGCCCAGGATCGGGTCCTGGCGCAGCACGTCGAAAAAGGCATGGCCGGGATCGAAGCCCGTCTCCGTCCGCCCCAGCGTCAGCCCCAGGTCGAAGCGGAAGCCGTCGATGCCGAAGCTGGTCGCCCAATAGCGCAGCGAGTCGGCGATCATCTGGATGACGCGCGCCTTGTCGGTGTTGATCGTATTGCCGGTGCCGGTGTCGTTGATCGCATAGCGGGGCTGGTCCTTGACCAGCCGGTAATAGGTCGCGTTGTCCAGCCCGCGCCACGACAGGGTCGGCCCCTTTTCCGATCCTTCGCAAGTGTGGTTGTAGACCACGTCCAGAATCACCTCGATCCCCGCCGCGTGCAGCTTGCGCACCGCCCGGCGCAGTTCGTCATGGCTGTCGCCCGCGAAATAGCGCTGCTCGGGCGCGAAGAAGGAGAGGGTGTTGTAGCCCCAATAGTTGCTCAGGCCCTTCTCGGTCAGGAACCGGTCCTGGGTGAAGGCGTGGATCGGCATCAGCTCCAGCGCCGTGACGCCCAGCCGGCGCAGATGGTCGATCACCTTGGGATGGCCGAGCGCCGCATAGGTGCCGCGCTCACGCGGGGGGACCAGCTCGAACAGCTTGGTCAGCCCCTTCACATGCGCCTCATAGACCACCGTGTCCGCCCAGGGGGTGTTGGGGCGGCGGTCCTGCGACCAGTCGAAATGATCGTCGACCACCACGCCCTTGGGCATGGCGGGCGCGCTGTCGCGCTTGTCGAAGGACAGGTCCTCCTTCTTCGAGCGGACCTGATAGCCGTGCAGCGCGTCGGTCCACTTGATGCTGCCGTGCAGGCGGCGGGCATAGGGATCGAGCAGCAGCTTGTTGGGGTTGAAGCGGTGCCCCGCCTCCGGATCATAGGGGCCATAGGCGCGGTATCCGTAGCGCAGCCCCGGTCCGGCATCGGGCAGATAGCCGTGCCACACCTCGTCGGTGCATTCGAGCAGGGGATAGCGTTTCAACTCGCGCTTGCCCTGGTCGTCGAACAGGCAGAGCTCGATCCCCTCCGCATTGGCGGAGAAGACTGCGAAGTTGATGCCGCCCTCCACGCAGGTCGCACCGAGCGGATAGGGCGAGCCGGCTTCGAGCCGGTCGGGCAGTGACATCAAGGCGGACCCCTAGATTGCGATGAACGGCCTGTGAATGCCCGCCGCAAAGGGATGTTCCGTGACGTTCGCCGCGTCGCGGCAATCGATTGATCAAAAGCAATCCGGTTTCGGCCGGATCGGCCCGGATCAGCGCGTCACCCGGCTGGCGAATCGCACCATGTCGGCGAGCACGGGGGCCCGGCCGCGCAGGGGACGGGCGATGGCGGTGAGGATGCCGACATGGCCGAGCTTCGCATAGCGCCGCCGCTCGACCGTAACGCCCAGGTTCGTTAGCCGCTCGGCCAGCCGGTCGCTATTGCGCGGGCGGACCAGCGTGTCGTCGTCACCGGTCGCGAGCAGCGCCGGCGGCGTGTCGGCGGTGGCGACCAGCAGCGGCTGGGTGGCGCGAAGATCGGGCGCGCCGCCGAACGCGGCCTTGGTCACGGCTTGGTCGAGCGGCAGGAAGTCATAGGGGCCGGCCAAGCCGATCCAGCCGCGCACGGCCCGACGATCCGCGCCCAGCCATTGCGGGTCGACCGCCAGCATCGCCGCGCCATAGGCCCCCGCCGAATGGCCGGCGAGCACCAGCCGGTCGGGATCGCCGTGCAGCGTGGCGGCATGAACCCGGACCCAGTGGACGGCGGCGGCATGGTCGCGCAGGAAATCAGGGAAGCGGACCTCCGGGACCAGACGGTAATCGGGGATGGCGACGACAAAGCCCTGCGCCGCCAGCGCCCGGCCGACAAAGGCATAGCCCTGCTTCGTCCCGCTGTTCCACGATCCGCCATAGAGGAAGACGATGATCGGGTAGCGGCCGGGGGCCTTGGGCGCATAGACGTTGAGCGTGCCGCGCGGACCGGGGGCGAAGGCGGCGTCATGGACCAGGCGGACGGTGCCGCCATCCTTGGGCGTCAGGCCGTTGAACAGCAGCAGCGGCGAACAGGCGGCCGTCGCCAGCGCCAGCATCGCGCCCAGTGCGCCGCGCCGGCCGAGCCTGCGCATCAGCGCCGGCCGGGGCGTCGGATCACTCCTTCCAGGCCCAGTAGAGCTGGGCCGGGGGGACGTTCCACCATTCCATGTCATGGTCGATCGACGACCAGTGCGGGATCAGGAAGTCCTTCACCTTGGGGCTGAACTGATAGACCAGGAACGCGCCGTCGATGCGCAGCGCGCGGTGAGTCGCGGCGGCGATCGCCGGGCCGACGCCGGGCGGCAAGGTGGAGAAGGGCAGGCCCGACAGGATATAGTCGGCATGGGCGAAGCCACGCTCGGCGATGATCCGCTCGACATCCGCCGCCGATCCCTCGACCGCGACGAAGCGGCTGTCGGTGATGGTGGCATCCAGATAGCGGATGAAGTCCGCATTGGTGTCGATCGCGATCAGCGTCGCGTCGGGGGCCATCCGCTCCAGGATCGGGCGGCAGAAGGTGCCGACGCCGGGACCGTATTCGACGAACAGCTTGCAATTCTGCCAGTCGACGGGCGCCAGCATCTTGCGGATCAGCTTGTCGGACGAAGGGATGATCGACCCGACCATCACCGGGTGCTTCAGGAATCCCTGGAAGAACATCTGCGCCGGGGATGGAATCCCGGCGGGACGGCGCGCGCGGCGAGCGGCTGAAGACGAACTGGCCATCTGAATCCTGTCGATCGTGGTCCCCACACGAACGGCGAGGCAGCCCCTCCGTCGCACAAGTCCCGAACGAGTTGCAAGCCATAGGGTTGCAACCTGCGGTTAGCCGAGGGGGGATGGGGGCGTCGCCGCCCCACAATGTTGTGCGTCTTCCCGTCCCCGCGCCGGCAATCGCCGTGCCGATGCGCATTTCGGACATTCCCGTGCGATGGCGATCGGTTCTACAGCCGGCACGATCGGAGGAACGGAAGCATGACGGATCGGACCGGGCAATATGCGGTCATCTTCCTGTCGCAGCGGGTCGATGCGGACGAGGACGGCTATGCCGCGGCGGCGGCGGCGATGGACGTGCTCGCCGCAGCGCAGCCGGGCTATCGCGGCGTCGACAGCGCGCGGGGGGCGGACGGGTTCGGCATCACGGTGAGCTGGTGGGCCGACGCCGAATCGGCACGGGCGTGGCGCGAGCACCCCGAACATGCCGCGATCCGCGCGCGCGGCCGCGCCGAA
Organism: Sphingomonas sp. SORGH_AS_0438; assembly: GCF_031453475.1. Taxonomy (NCBI): domain Bacteria; kingdom Pseudomonadati; phylum Pseudomonadota; class Alphaproteobacteria; order Sphingomonadales; family Sphingomonadaceae; genus Sphingomonas; species Sphingomonas sp. SORGH_AS_0438. The sequence continues at coordinate 2,703,620 of NZ_JAVIZS010000001.1, read as the reverse complement.
TGGTATGAGCGCCACGCCGTCGCGGCGGGCGTGATCGAGCGTGCCTATGGCTGGACGCGCGCATGAACCCGCTGGCGACGCGGCGCGACCGCGACTTCCTGCTGATGTTCACGGTGATGCTGACCATCGCCGCCGGCAACACCGCGCTGCAATCGGTGCTGCCGGCGCTGGGCCGGTCGCTGGGGGTGAAGGATTCGGCCGTCGCGCTGGCCTTTTCCGTATCGGCATTGCTGTGGGTGATCGCCGCGCCGCTCTGGGCCAACCGGTCGGGCCGACATGGTCACCGCGCGATGATCCTGCTGGGGCTGGGCGGCTATGTGCTGTCGCTGCTGCTGTGCGGCACGTTCCTGGCGGCGGGGATCAACGGGCTGGTCGGCGGCACCACCGCCTTCGCGCTCTTCGTGGTCGGGCGGATGCTCTATGGCGGGCTGGGCTCGGCCGCGCCGCCCGCCGTGCAGGCGCTGGTTGCCGGCCACACCACGCGTGAGGAGCGGACGCGCGCGCTGACCCTGCTCGCCTCCGCCTTCGGGCTCGGCACCATCCTGGGGCCGGCGATCGCGCCCTATCTGCTGCTGGGCCATGTCGGGGGCTATGAGATCGGGCTGGCCGGCCCCGCCTTCCTGTTCGCGCTGTTCGGTGCGCTGGTCTGGGCGACGGTGCGCGCGCTGCTGCCCGATGACCGGCCCGTCCCCGGCGAGGCGGCGGGCGCGTCCTCCGCCTATCCCTCGATCGGCAGCGCGCCGACCGGGGCCAGCGTCCGCGCCGCGACCGAAAGCCATGTCGAACGGGTCGGTTATGCCGACCGGCGCATCCGCATCTGGATGGTGGTCGGGCTGGTCACCGGCCATGCGCAGGCGATGGTCAGCCAGGCGATCGGCTTCCTGGTCATCGACCGGCTCCATGTCGCGCCGGCCGCCGCGCTGGAGCCGACCGGGCTGGTGCTGATGATGGGCGCGGGTGCTGCGCTGCTGGTGCAATGGGGGCTGATCCCGCTGCTCAACCTGTCGCCGCGCCGGCTGGTGCTGGTGGGATCGGCGCTGGCGGCGGCGGGCTGCGCGCTGACCGGCCTGGCCCCGTCGCTCTACGGCATCGCGCTGGCCTATGCGCTGGCCAGCCTCGGCTTCGGCTTCACTCGGCCGGGCTTCACCGCCGGTGCGTCGCTGGCCGTCGGGTCGGCGGCGCAGGGGTCGGTGGCGGGCAAGGTCACGAGCATCAACGGCGCCAGCTTCGTGCTCGGCCCCTCGATCGGCATCGCTCTCTACGAGGCGTGGCGGCCCTTGCCCTATCTGGTCGCGGGCGGGACGCTGGCGCTGCTGGTGATCGGCTTGCTGCTCCGCCGCCGCTGATACGAAAAGGGGCGCCGCCGGTGATCCCGCGACGCCCCTGTTTCGCGATCCGCGATCGATCAGGCGGTGCGCGCCTTGACGATCTTGCCCGGCTCGCGCGGCGGCTCGCCCTTGGGCAGCGCGTCGATCAGCTCCATGCCGTCGGTCACCACGCCCCAGACGGTGTACTGGCCGTCGAGGAAGCGCGCATCGTCGAAGCAGATGAAGAACTGCGAATTGGCCGAGTTTGGATCGTTGGTCCGCGCCATCGAGCAGACGCCGCGCACATGCGGCTCCTTCGAGAATTCCTGGCGCAGGTTGGGCTTGTCCGAACCGTGCATCCCGGTGCCGGTCGGATCGCCGCCCTGCGCCATGAAGCCGGGGATGACGCGGTGGAACACGACGCCGTCGTAAAAGCCCTCGTCCGCCAGCTCGGCGATGCGCTTGACATGCTCGGGCGCGAGATCGGGGCGCAGATTGATGGTGACGTCGCCGCCGTCCAGCGTCAGGATCAGCGTCTCGGGGGTATCGGCCATGGGTAAGCTCCAGATTTGAAGCGTGGCAGATAGGGACGCCCATCCCCGCTGGCAAATGCCGGCGCTGGAAAAGCGGGGTGGGGCAGGATAGGGCACGCCGACGTCGCTTGCGCGGCATTGCACCACCAGCCGGATCAGGGAGCCCCAGCGATGAGCGAAACCGAGCTTCCCGAGATGGAACCCGATACCGAGCTGGACGAGGACGACCGGCTGCGCCCCGAATTCGTCAGCGCCGTGCTGGACGCGGTGGCGCAGGGACAGGTCGACGAGGCGCGCGCGCTGGTCGAGCCGCTCCACCCCGCCGACATCGCCGACCTGTTCGAGCTGACCCCGCACGAGGATCGCGCGTCGCTGGCCCATGCGGTCTCCGACCTGCTCGACGCGGACGTGTTCGCCGAGATGAACGATTATGTCCGCGAGGACCTGATCGACGCGCTCGAACCGCATGAGGTCGCCGACCTCGCCGCCGAGCTCGACACCGACGACGCCGTCGCGATCATCGAGGATCTGGACGAGGACGATCAGCGCGCGGTGCTGCGCGCGCTCGACCCGGACGACCGCGCCGCGATCGAGGAGGCGCTGTCCTATCCCGAGGAATCCGCCGGCCGCCTGATGCAGCGCGACCTGGTCGCGGTGCCGGAGCATTGGACGGTGGGCGACGTGCTCACCTATCTGCGCGGACAGGAGGACCTGACCACCGACTTCTGGGAGGTGTTCGTCGTCGATCCCGGCCACCATCCGGTCGGCACCTGCGCGCTGTCCTGGATTCTGCGCACGCCGCGCTGGGTGCCGGTCGCCGATGTGATGCAGCGCGAACAGACGCTGATCGAGGTCGACATGGACCAGGAGGAGGTGGCGCTCCGCTTCCAGAAATACGCGCTGATCTCCGCCGCGGTGGTCGATGGCGAGGGGCGGCTGGTCGGCATGATCACCGTCGACGACGTTGTCCACATCATCCAGCAGGAGGCGGGCGAGGACGTGCTGCGCCTGTCGGGCGCGGGCGAGGGCGACATCAACGAGCCGATCCGGCTGACCGTGCGCACGCGGCTGTTCTGGCTGGTCGTCAACCTGGGCACGGCGATGCTCGCCGCCTCGGTCGTCGGGCTGTTCCAGGGCGAGATCGCCAAGTTCGCCCTGCTCGCGGTGCTGATGCCGATCGTGTCGGGCATGGGCGGCAATGCCGGCACGCAGACGCTGGCGGTGGTGGTGCGCGCGCTGGCGACCAACCAGCTCACCTCGTCCAACTCGGTGCGGATGGTGACGCGCGAGCTGACCATCTCGATCTGCAACGGCGTGTCGCTGGCGATACTGATCGGGCTCGGCACCTTCCTGATCTTCGGCAATCGCGACCTGTCGCTGGTGATCGGGATGGCGATGATCATCAACAACCTGATCGCGGGGCTTGGCGGCGTGCTGGTGCCGGTGACACTGGACCGGATGAACATCGATCCGGCCGTATCCTCGGCGGTATTCGTCACCACCATGACCGATGTCGGTGGATTCCTGTCGTTTCTCGGGCTGGCGACCTTGTGGGGACTGGGCGGCTGACCCACATCGCCCCTCCATGCTGCACCTGACCAAAGTGGCGTTCGGCGCGACCAGCGTCGAGCAACTGGCCGACCGGATCGCCATCCGCCGCGCGGAGGGCGGGCTGGTGCTGACCACCCGCTACCTGCCCAAGCGGCACGAGGAGGTGGTGGACCATCCGGACAGTTCGCTGTTCTGGATCGTCAAGCACCAGCTGGTCGCCCGTTCGCCGATCCTGCGCTTCGGCGAGGCGGAGGGCGGCCGGGTCGCGATCCATCTGCAACCCGAACTGGTGCTGGTCCAGGCGCGGCCGAAGCGCGCGCATCAGGGCTGGCGCTATCTGGAACAGGCCGACGCGCCCGCCGATCTGGGCGGCGGCGATGCCAGCGGCCTGACCGCGCTGCCCCCGGCGCTGATGGGCAAGCTGTCGGAGCTGGCGCTGATCTGAGCGGGCGATCAGCGGTCCGCCGGCTCGCGTTCCACGATCCAGTCATGGTCGACCACCACGATCGATCGGACCGGCCGGCCATCGGCATCGCGGGACGGGTCGTAGCGGAAGCGCTTCTCGATCAGCCGGCAGGTCGTGGCGTCAAGCAGCGCATTGCCGCTGCTGTGCGTGATGCGGCAGCCGGTGACGCGGCCATCGACCTCGACATAATAGCGCACCGAGACGGTGCCGCCGGACCCCGCCTCCGCCGCCTGGTCGGGATAGTCCGAATCCTTCAGCCGGCCGCGAATCAGGCGGGGCGGCGTCTCGTCGCCGCCATAGCCGTCCCCGTCGCCCGAACCGCCGCTGCCCGTGCCGTTGCCGATGCCGCCCGCGCCGCTGCCGGGGCCGGGACGCTCGGCCGCGCCCGCGCTCGGGTCCGCGCCCCTTCCCGCGACCGGCGCGGCAACGACTGGCACCGGGGGCGGCAGGATGATCGGCGGCGGCGCCACGATCGGTGTCGCCTGTGACCGGAGATTGGGCGGCGCCGCCGCGCCGCGCGGGCGGTGGACGGCGACCTTCTTCGGCACGATGGGCACGCGGTCGGGCGGTGGCGGGGTGACGTCGAAGGTGGCGATGGCCGGATCGGACGGGGCGGGATTCGTCCAGGCCAGCCCCGCGACCAGGGCATAGCCGATCAGCGCCACCACCGCCGCCGTGGGCAGCGCGGCGCGCAGGCGTTCGGCCGGGGTCGGCGGGGCGAGCGGCATTGTCCCTAGCTGGGATGCGTCGGGGGGCGTGCCAAGAGGGGAGGCGTGACGATGACGCTTGGCTGCATCGCAGCAATCGCTATTGAGGCACCATGCTCAATCTGAATGGCATCACCGTGCGCCTGGGCGGCCGCACGATCATCGACGGCGCGTCCGCGGCGCTGCCGCCCGGCAGCCGGGTCGGCCTGATCGGCCGCAATGGCGCAGGCAAGTCGACGCTGGTGCGCGTGATCGCCGGGATGCTCGAACCCGATGACGGCGCGGCGGAGATGCCCAAGGGCAGCCGGCTGGGCTATATCGCGCAGGAGGCCCCGGACGGCGAGGCGACGCCGTTCGACACGGTGCTGGCCGCCGATGTCGAGCGCGCCGCGCTGATGATCCGCAGCGAGACCGAGGAAGATCCGGACAAGCTGGGCGACATCTACGAACGGCTGATCGCGATCGACGCCTATACCGCGCCCGCCCGCGCCGCCAGCATCCTGCAGGGGCTGGGCTTCGACGAGGCGATGCAGGCGCGTCCGCTCAAGAGCTTCTCGGGCGGTTGGAAGATGAGGGTCGCGCTCGCCGCCTTGCTCTTCTCCGCGCCCGACGTGCTGCTGCTCGACGAACCGTCGAACCATCTCGACCTGGAAGCGGTGATGTGGCTGGAGGATTTCCTCCAATCCTATCGCGCCACCATCCTGCTGGTCAGCCATGAGCGCGACTTCCTGAACAATGTCGTCGACCATATCCTGCACCTGCAGGGCGGCAAGGTGACGCTCTATCCCGGCGGCTATGATTCGTTCGAGCGCCAGCGCGCCGAGCGGATGGCGCAGCTTGCCGCCGCCAAGGCGAACCAGGAGGCGCAGCGCGCCAAGCTGCAGGATTACATCGCCCGCAACTCGGCCCGCGCCTCGACCGCGAAGCAGGCGCAGAGCCGGCAGAAGATGCTGTCGAAGCTGCAACCCATCGCCGAGATGGCGAACGACCCGACCCTGTCCTTCGGCTTCCCCGATCCGGACGCGCTGCGCCCGCCGCTGATCACGCTCGACATGGCCAGCGTCGGCTATGCCGAGACGCCGATCCTGAAGCGGCTGAACCTGCGCATCGACCCGGACGACCGCATCGCGCTGCTGGGCCGCAACGGCAACGGCAAGACGACGCTGGCGCGGCTGCTGGCGGCGCAGCTGGCCCCGATGGACGGCGACATGGGATCGTCCGGCAAGATGCGCGTCGGCTATTTCACCCAATATCAGGTCGAGGAGCTCGACGCCGACGACACGCCGCTTGAACATATGACGCGGATCATGCGCGGCGCGACCCCGGCGGCGGTGCGCGCGCAGCTCGGCCGGTTCGGCTTTTCGGGCGACAAGGCGACGACCAAGGTCGGCCGGCTGTCGGGCGGCGAACGCGCGCGGCTGGCGCTGGCGCTGATCACGCGCGAGGCGCCGCACCTGCTGATCCTCGACGAGCCGACCAACCACCTGGACGTCGACGCGCGCGAGGCGTTGGTCCAGGCGCTCAACGCCTATACCGGCGCGGTGGTGCTGGTCAGCCACGACCGCCACATGCTGGAGATGACGGCGGACCGTCTGGTGCTGGTCGATGACGGCACCGCGCGCGAGTTCGACGGCACGCTGGACGACTATATCGCCTTCGTCCTGAAGGGCGATTCAGGGCAGGGCGACGGCCAGTCCAAGGCGGAGCGCAAGGCGGCGAAGAAGACGGCCCTGGCCCGCGACGCCGAGAAGGCGCTGCGCAAGGAGGCGCGCGACGCCGAGGCGGAAACCGCGCGCTGGTCGGCCGAGGTCGCGAAGCTGGACGCGGCGATGGCCGATCCCAAGCGGGCGGAGCCGGCGCTGGCACGGCTGTCGATGACCGAATTGATGAAGCGCCGCGCCGACGCGGCAGCGAAGCTGGAGACGGCGGAGGCGCGCTGGCTGGAGGCGAGCGAGGGGCTGGAAACGGCCTAATCCATGAAGCCCTCCCCGCCGGGGGAGGGGGCTATCGGCGGGTAGTGCAGGGGTGTCGCCGGCACAGGGCGGCGCCACCCCTGCTCCCGGTCAGGGCTTCATCGCCTCGATCAGTTTCTTGATCTCCTGGCTGCGGCCGCGCGGCAGGATCAGCACGTCGTTACCGCTCGCCACCACGACGAGGTCGCTGACGCCGACCGCCGCGATCCGCACGCCGTCGGAGCGCAGTAGGCAGTTGTTGGTGTCGAGCGCGATCACCTCGCCCCGGTGGCTGTTGCCGTCGCCGTCGCGGTCGCTGATCGCATGCAGCGCGTCCCAGCTGCCGACGTCCGACCAGCCCATCGCGACCGGGACCACCGCCACGCGATCGGCCTTTTCCATCACCGCATAGTCGATCGAATCGGCCGGCGACGCCCCGAAGGCCTCGGCATCGGGCAGGATCCGCTTGCCGTCGCGCGTGGCCGCATCCATCGCCTGCTGGGCGCAGCGCAGCATCTCCGGCGCATGGCTGGCCAGCGCGCTCAGGAAGATGTCGGCGCGGAACAGGAAGATGCCGCCGTTCCAGGCATGGCCGCCGGCGGCCAGCATCGCCTCCGCCCGGTCGCGGGGCGGCTTCTCGACGAAACGGGCGACGCGGTGGACGCCGGCGGCGATCTCCTCGCCGGTCTGGATCCAGCCATAGCCGGTTTCCGGAGCATCGGGCTCGATGCCGAAGGTGACCAGCCAGCCGTCATTGACCAGCGGCAGCGCCACCGCGATCGCGGCGTGGAAGGCGTCGACATCGGCGATGACATGGTCGGACGGCATGACCAGCAGCGCATCGTCCGGCTTGGGGGCGGCGAGCGCGGCGAGCGCGATGGCGGGCGCGGTGTTGCGCGCCAAAGGCTCCAGGATCACCGCCTCCGCCGCGATGCCGGCGGCATCGAGTTGCGTCTCGACCATGTCCACATGGCTGGCATTGGCGACCACGATCGGCGCGCCGAACCGCTCGCCCTGCACGCGGCGTGCGGTCAGTTGCAGCATGGTGTCGTCGGCGGTCAGCGGCAGGAATTGCTTGGGGCGTTCCGGACGGGACATCGGCCAGAGTCGGGTTCCCGAACCTCCCGACAGGATCACTGGTACGATCGTTCCACCGGTCATGCTTCCTCCTGTTTCCGCGCGCCATAAAGGACGCTCGGGGTAAGCGCCATTCAGGGTTTCTTGGTAAATTATTGCCAGAACGGTGCCATGTCGGAATCGGGCACCAACGCCACAACGGAACGGGCGGCGGGATGATCCATCGTTACGGTAATAAACCCTATTATTACAGGATTTTCACGTTGAAGTCCGTCGACCATGGGCGGACCGGCTGAGGTGGACGTCACGCTGATCCTGTGGGGCCATGCGCTGGCCGCATTGCTGTTCGGTACGCTCGCCCTCACGGAGGCGCGGGGGGCGGAGGGGCGCCCGCCGCGCCAAATCCTGGTCGTCGCCCTCGCCGTCACCAGCCTGTGGGCCTTGATCGTGGCGGGGATCGGCGCCAGCGACCCCATCGTCCACCTGCTGCTCGGCGCGCGCAACCTGGCGTGGCTGGGCTGGCTCATCGTGCTGATCCGCCACTCCACCACGCGCGAGGGGATCAGCCGGGCGCTGGCTGCGCTGTGCATGGTCGTGGCGCTGGTCACGCTGCTGACGGTCGGACTGGCGATCGGGCAGGGGATCGCCGCGCCGATCAGCGTGCCGGCGGCGCTGGCGGCGGCGATGGAGCAGACCCGGCTGGCGCTGGTGATGATGGCGGCGCTGGGATCGCTGGTGCTGGTCCAGCATCTGGCGGGCGCGCAGGGGCGGGCGCAAGGCGGCCTGCGGCTGGCGCTGGCGGCGCTGGGGGTGATATGGGGGCTGGACCTGCTGCTGACGGCGGTCACCTATGTCGAGGGCTGGGTCCCGGCGCTGGCCGCGCTGCGCGGCTTCGCCATGGCGGCGGTCGCGGGATTGCTGGCGGCGGCGGGCAGCCGGGCGGACGATGCCGCCGCGCCGGCCCTGTCGCGCACCGCCGCGATGCGCTCGCTGGCGAGCGTGGCGGTGCTGATCTATGCCGCGACGACCGCATTGGTCGCGCATCTGGCGGCGGCGATCGGCGGCAGCCATGGCCGCATCTACGAAACGGCGGTGGTGTTCGGCGCGGCGGCGGCGCTGCTCGCGCTCGCCTCGACCCCCTGGCTGCGCGCCTGGACGCGGGTGAAGGTCGCCAAGCATCTGTTCCGCCACCGCTATGACTATCGCACCGAATGGCAGCGCTTCACCGCGACGCTGGGCGATCCGGGGCCCGGCGGCGATCCGCTGGGGGTACGCATCGTGCGGGCGGTCGCCGACCTGACCGATTCCCCCGCCGGGCTGCTGCTGGCGATGGCGGAGGACGAGCGGATGATTCCGGCGGCGGCGTGGAACTGCGACCCGCAGGACCCGGACCCCGCCGACCTGGCCTTCGCCCGGCATCTCGCCACCGGCCGGATCGTCGCGCTGGATGTGATCCGTGCCGATGCCGGGGGCGCGGAGGCGGCCTGTATCCCGGCGGCGCTGCTGGCCGATCCGATGGCCTGGGTGGTGGTGCCGCTGCTGCACGGCGAGCGGCTGGCCGGCGCGATCGTGCTGGCGCGGCCGCCGGTCGACCGGGCGCTGGACTGGGAGGATCTCGACCTGCTCCGCGTCGTCGGGCGGCAGGCGGCCAGCTATCTGGCGGAGGACCGCGCCCATGACGCGCTGGCCGATGCCGCGCGGTTCGAGGAGTTCAATCGCCGCTTCGCCTTCCTGCTCCACGACATCAAGAATGTCGCCAGCCAGGTGACGCTGGTCGCGCGCAATGCCGAACGCCATGCCGACAATGCCGAATTCCGCGCCGACATGGTAGCGACATTGCGCGAATCGGGTGCGCGGATGACGGCGCTGCTCGCCCGGCTGGGCCAGCATGACGCGTCGCGCCCCGAACCGCTTCGCGCTGTCGATGCCACCGCCCTGGTCGCGCGCGCCGCCGCGATGCGCCGGGCGCAGCATCCCGTCGAGGTCGAGATCATGACCGGCGAACCGATCCATGTGATGGCGGCGCCGGGGCGGTTGGCGCAGGTGCTCGACCATCTGATCCAGAATGCGGTCGAGGCCAGCGGTCGGGGCGTCCCGGTCCGCCTGCGCGTCGAGGCCGGCGACGGGACGGTGGCGATCGAGGTGATCGACCGGGGCAGCGGCATGAGCCCCGGCTTCGTGCGCGACCAGCTGTTCCGGCCGTTCGTCTCGACCAAGCCGAACGGATTCGGGATCGGGGCCTATGAGGCACGGGAATTGGTGAGGGCGATGGACGGCAGGCTGGACGTATCGAGCCGCGAGGGCGAGGGCACCCGCTTCCGCATCCTGTTGGCGGCGGCTGCGACGTTGGATGCGGCGGCGTGAGCCGGCCGGTCCTGCTGGTCGTCGAGGATGATGCCGCGCTCGCGCGCCAGTTGCGCTGGGCCTATGAGGCCTATGAGGTGGTGGTGGCGGGCGACCGGGCCGCCGCGCTCGACGCGCTGCGCTTGCACGAGCCGGCGGTGGTGACGCTCGACCTGGGGCTGCCACCCGATCCGGACGGCACCAGCGAGGGGTTCGCGACGCTTCGCGACATGCTGGCGGCCGCACCGGCGACCAAGGTAATCGTGGCGTCCGGGCACGGCGAACGCGCCAGCGCGCTCCAGGCGATCGGCGACGGGGCCTGGGATTTCTATTCCAAGCCGATCGATATCGATGCGCTGGGCCTGATCGTCGCGCGCGCCTTCCATGTCCATGCGCTGGAGGCGGAGAACCGGCGGCTGGCGGCGCGCGGCGCGCCCAGCGGCTTTGGCGGGCTGCTTTACGCCTCGCCCGAGATGACCCAGGTCGCGCGCCAGCTCCAGCGCGTCGCCCCCGCCGATGTCTCGGTGATGCTGCTGGGGGCGAGCGGGACGGGCAAGGAATTGCTGGCGCGCGGCGTACACGACGCGTCGCCGCGCGCCCAGGGGCGGTTCGTCGCGATCAACTGCGCCGCCATCCCGGAGACGCTGCTGGAGGCCGAGCTGTTCGGCCATGAGAAGGGCGCGTTCACCGGCGCGGTCAAGACGACCGAGGGCAAGATCGAGCAGGCGGCGGGCGGCACGCTGTTCCTGGACGAGATCGGCGACGTGCCGCTGCCCTTGCAGGTCAAGCTGCTGCGCTTCCTCCAGGAACGGGTGATCGAGCGGATCGGCGGGCGCAAGGCGATCCCGGTCGACACGCGCATCGTCTGCGCGACGCATCAGGATGTCGATGCGATGGTCGCGGACGGGCGGTTCCGCGAGGATCTCTACTATCGGCTGGCGGAGATCGTGGTGCGCATCCCGGCGCTGGCGGCACGGACCGGCGATGCCGGGCTGATCGCGCGGCACTTCGTCCAGCATTATGCGCGGACGCTCAACCCCGCCGTCACCGGCCTCGCCGCCGATGCGCGCGCGGCGGTGGACGCCTGGGGCTGGCCGGGCAATGTCCGCGAGCTGGAGAACCGGGTGAAGCGCGCGGTCATCATGGCGGAGGGCAAGCTGGTGACCGCCGCCGATCTCGACCTGGGCGAAGCGGGGGCGGACCTCAACCTGCGCACCGCGCGCGAGGCCGCCGACCGGCGCGCGATCGGCCGGGCGCTGGCCCAGGCCGATGGCAATGTCTCCGCCGCCGCGCGATTGCTGGGGATCAGCCGGCCGACGCTCTACGACCTGCTCAAGGCCTATGATTTGCAGGGGTGAGGGGGGCTGGAGCGGGGCTGACCCAAGCCGTCATTGCGAGCGTAGCGAAGCAATCCAGGGCGTTACGCGCGCGGCTCTGGATTGCTTCGCTGCGCTCGCAATGACGATCCCAAGTCCAGATCCTGTCATCGGGTTCTGGGGCGCAATCCCTTTCGGGCAGGGGATCGTCGCGGACTCGCCCGGCTAATGCGTGACCCGGCCGTGCTCCTGCGAAGGCAGGAGCCCAGAGCCAAGCGAAACACCGCCTTATGGTGCGTGTAACGCTGTGCTCCTGCCTTTGCAGGAGCAAGGAAAGGCCTTTGGAAGCGATCCTCCTTCCGGCGCGTCAGGCCGTCTCCAGCAGCCGTTCCGCCTGCGCGCGGGCTTCGTCGGTGACGGTCGCGCCGGACAGCATCCGGGCGATCTCCTCGCGTCGTTCTCCTTCCGACAGTTGGCGGACGCCGGTGCGGGTGACGATGCCGTCATTGGCCTTGGCGATCAGCAGATGCGCGGCGCCCCGCGCCGCGACCTGCGGGCTGTGCGTCACCACCAGCAGCTGCGTCCGCAGCGCCAGCCGCGCCAGCCGCTCGCCGATCGCCGACGCCACCGCGCCGCCGACGCCGCGATCGATCTCGTCGAACACCATCGTCTCCGCGCCGCCCGTTTCCGCCAGCGCGACCTTGAGCGCGAGCAGGAAGCGCGACAATTCGCCGCCCGACGCGATCTTGGCGAGCGGGGCGAAGGGCGCGCCAGGATTGGTGGCGATCTCGAACTCGACCCGGTCCTTGCCGGCGGCGGACCAGCCGTCCGGCCCCAGCGGCGCGATCACGGTGCGGAACCGCGCAGCGTCGAGCTTGAGCGGTGGCAATTCGGTCGCCACCGCCGTGTCGAGCCGCGTCGCCGCCGCCGCCCGCCGTTCGGACAGGGCCGCTGCTGCCTTGTCGTAGGCGGCGCGGGTCGTCGCCACGGTCGCCTCCAGCTTGGCGATGCCGCCTTCGCCCGCATCGAGCCGCTGGAGCCGGGCCGCCAGCTCCTCGGTCAGCGCGGCGAGGTCGTCGGGCTGGACCCGGTGCTTGCGGGCCATGGCGCGCAGGTCGAACAGGCGCGACTCGTCGTCCTCCAGCGCGCGGGGGTCGAAGGCGAGCGCATGGCGCGCCTCGCGCAGCCGCTCCTCGGCGGCGGACGCCTCGATCACCGCGCGATCGACCGCCGCCAGCGCCTCGGCCAGCGACTCGTGATCCGGCGCGACCCGTTCTAGCACGCGCGCGGCCTGGCGCAGGCGGGCGAGACCGCCGTCCGACCCCTCCAGATGATCCTCGATCGCGGACAGGTCGTCGGCGATCTTCTCGGCGCGCTGCATCGAGCGGCGCTCGTCGGCGAGCGATTCCTCCTCGCCCGGCTCGGCCCCCAGCGCCTGGAGCTCGGCGACGCTGTGCTCCAGCCATTCGCGGTCGCGCGCCGCCGTCTCGATTTCCGCGCGCGCGGCGGCGAGCGTCGCTTCCGCCTGGCGATAGGCGGCCCAGCAGCGCGCCGCCTCGGCGGGATCGACCTTGCCGAACGAGTCGAGCATCGCGCGGTGGCCGCGCGGATTGAGCAGGCCGCGATCGTCATGCTGGCCATGGATTTCGACCAGGCGTGGGGCGATCTCGCGCAGCAGCGTGGCGGAGACGGGCTGGGTGTTGACGAAGGCGCGGCTGCCGCCATCCGCCTTCACCACGCGGCGGATCAGCAGCGGCTCGCCCGGCTCCACCTCGACGCCATTCTCGTCGAGCAGGGCGGCGAGCGGCGCGGAGGGGGCATCGAAGCTGGCGGTGACGACCGCCTGGGTCGCGCCATGGCGCACCAGGCCGCTATCGCCACGCCCGCCGAGCGCCAGCCCCAGGGCATCGAGCAGGATCGACTTGCCCGCGCCCGTCTCGCCGGTCAGCACGCCCAGTCCCTCGCCAAAGTCGAGGTCGAGCGCTTCGATCAGCACCACGTCACGGATGGACAGCGCGGTCAGCATAGGCGGCCGATGTAGACCGGGGCGGGGCCGATTTGAACCGCTTATGTTCCGGAGGCGCGAATAAAGCCGGTGGACGGTCGCCCACTGACGCCCCGGCCGCCGCCGCGCTGCTGCGCGAACGGGCGCCCAGGGTCGGGGGTGCCGGGCGGTCTTCGTGTGGAAATCCCGGGCTCCGGCTTTCGCCGGAACCCGTCAGCCGGCCTTACTGACGCGGGATGCCGGTGCTGCTGTTCGGGCCGACGGTCGAGCCGCCGGTGGCGGTGCCGGGAACCCCGGCCGGCTGCGCATCGCGCGGCACGCCGGAGGCGCTGCCCGAATCACCCGGCAGCGAATGCGCCTTGGCGCCCGGCGTGCCATCCGGGATGATCGGCTGGCCCGGTGCGACCAGCGGCGCTTCCGGCAAGGGATGATCCTTCATCAGCTTGTACGCATGGGCATACCAATCGCTGCCCGGATAGTTGCGGCCGAGCACGGCGGCGGCCTTCTGCGCCTCGACCGGCACGCCCAGGTTCAGATAGGTCTCGGTCAGACGCATCAGCGCCTCGGGCGCGTGGGTGGTCGTCTGATATTGCTCGATCACCCGCTTGAAACGCATGTTCGCCGCCAGCCACTGGCCGCGCGCCTCGTAGAAGCGGCCGACCTCCATCTCCTTGCCGGCGAGGTGGTCGTTGACCAGGTCGATCTTCAGCCGCGCATCGGATGCATAGCGGGTGTTGGGATAGCGGCGCATCAGCTCGCCCAGCGCATCGAGCGCCTGGCGCGTGATCTTCTGGTCGCGGGTCACGTCGGTGATCTGCTCGTAATAGCCGAGCGCCACCAGATAATAGGCATAGGCCGCGTCGCGATTGCCCGGATGGACCGAGATGAACCGCTGCGCCGACTGGATCGACTGGGTATAGTCGCGCGCCAGATAATAGCTGAACGCGCTCATCAGCTGCGCGCGGCGGGCCCAGATCGAATAGGGATGCTGGCGCTCCACCTCGTCGAACAGGATCGCCGCCTCCTTGTAGCGGCCCTGGTCGAGCCGGTTCTTGGCGGTGGTGTACAGCGTGCCGACGTCGCGCGCGACATATGGCACGTCGCCCTTGCCGGCATTGCGCGCACAGGCGCCCAGCGGAAGCACGACGGCGGCGATCATCGCGACGCCAAGCGCGCGGGAACGGGGGATACGCATCGGCCTCGCCTGTAGCGCAGCGTGGCCCCGGGAAACAATAGGCTGGACGCACCGGATCGTCGCGATAGGGGAAGGCGTTCGACCGGCCGGATACGAACAAGGAGCCAACCGATGCCCGCCACCAAGCTGCACACCCATCGCGTCGAGAAGCCCTGGGGCCGCACCGACCTCTGGCCCGGCTTTCCCGACCAGCCGGCGGGCGGCGAGCCGGTGGGCGAGGTCTGGTTCCAGGAACCCGGCGACACCACGCCGGACCTGCTGATCAAGTACCTGTTCACCGGCGAGAAACTGTCGGTGCAGGTCCATCCCGACGATGAGGAGGCGCACAAGCGCGGCCTGCCGCGCGGCAAGGACGAATGCTGGACGATCCTGGCCGCGACGCCCGATTCGACCATTGCGCTGGGGCCGAAACAGGCGATGACCGCCGACACGCTGCGGGAATCGGCGCTCGACGGATCGATCGAGGACAAGCTGGACTGGGTGCCGGTCAAGGCGGGCGATTTCTACTACGCCCCCTCGGGCACCATCCATGCGATCGGGGCGGGGCTGACGCTGATCGAGGTGCAGCAGAACAGCGAGACGACCTATCGCCTCTATGATTACGGCCGCCCGCGCGAACTGCATCTGGATGACGGCGTCGCGGTCGCGCACCTGACCCCGTACCAGGCGATCACCTCGCCCGGCCGCGTCGATGGCGAGCGGACCATCCTGGTCGAGGGGCCGAAATTCGTGTTGGAACGCTGGACCGGCGGCGCGCACGCCGTCGCGCTGCCCGAGGGGCTGACTGCCTGGATCGTGCCGATCACCGGCGGCGGCGCGGTCGCCGATGTGCGCTTCCAGGCCGGTGAATGCGTGACCGTGAAGGGCAGCGAGACGGTGACGCTGGACGATGGCGCGGACGTGCTGTTCGCCTATCCCGGCACCCGGCGACTCTGACCCTCTCCTATCGAACCGTCATGGCGTCGCTCCACGCCTCGCCATGGCGGTTTCGCGATAGATTTCCGCCGTCTTCCGGCAGGCGGTGGCCGCTCGACTTGATCGAGGGGGAGGCGTATCGGACGGCGATGGCCGACGATCCCTTCACGCTGTTCGACGCCTGGTACGCCGAGGCGCGCGAGAGCGAAATCAACGATTCGAATGCGATGGCGCTCGCCACCGCGGATGCGGCGGGGCGCCCGTCGGTCCGCATGGTGCTGTTGAAGGGCCATGGCCCGGATGGCTTCGTCTTCTACACCAATCGCGAGGGGCGCAAGGCCGCCGACCTCGCCGCCAATCCGCATGCGGCGCTGCTGTTCCACTGGAAGTCGCTGCGCCGCCAGGTGCGGATCGAGGGCGCGGTGACGCTGGCGACCGACGCCGAATCGGATGCCTATTTCGCCAGCCGCAGCCGCGATTCGCAGCTCGGCGCCTGGGCCTCCGACCAGTCCCGCCCGCTCGCCGATCGGGCGACGTTCGAGACGCGGTTCGAGGCGATGAAGGCCCGGTTCGAGGGGCAGGACGTCCCGCGCCCGCCCTTCTGGGGCGGCTATCGCGTCACGCCCGACGTGATCGAATTCTGGCAGGATCGCGCGCATCGCCTGCATGAGCGCCGCCTGTTCACGCAAGTGGAGGGCGGCTGGAGCGAAGGGTTGCTGTTCCCATGACGCACGACGAACGCCGCCGCCTCGTTCCCTATGCGACCCGCGCGGCGCTGGCCAGCGTCGCGATGGCGACCTTCCTGCTCGCGCTGAAGGGGTTCGCCGCCTGGCATACCGGATCGATCGCGATGCTGGGGTCGCTGGCGGATACCGCGCTCGACCTGCTCGCCAGCCTGGTGACGCTCTATGGCGTGCGGCTGGCGGCGACGCCGGCGGATCACGATCACCGTTTCGGCCATGGCAAGGCGGAGGCGCTGGCGGCGTTGTTCCAGGTCGCGCTGATCACCGCGTCCGCCGCCGGGATCGGCTGGCGCGCGATCCAGGCGCTGGGCGCCCCCAATGCGACTACCGATGCGGAATTCGGCATCGGCGTGTCGGTGATCGCGATCGTCGCGACGATCGGGCTGCTCGCCTATCAGCGCATGGTGATCCGCAAGACCGGCTCGGTCGCGATCCTGGCCGACAATGTCCATTATCAGTCGGACGTGCTGCTCAACGGATCGGTGATCGGCGCGCTGGTGCTCGACCAGTATCTGGGCTGGCACGGCGCGGACGCGATCTTCGGCATCGCCATCGCCGCGTGGCTGCTGTGGGGGGCGTTCCAGGCCTCCTCGACCGCGATCGACATGTTGATGGACAAGGAATGGCCCGACGACCAGCGCGCGGCCTTTCTCGACGTCGCGGCGCGGCAGCCGGGCCTGCGCGGCATCCACGATTTCCGCACCCGCCGCTCGGGCAGCCACGACTTCGCGCAATTCCATATGGAGGTCGCGCGCGACCTGACCGTCGCCGAGGCGCATGACCTGGTCGAGGGGGTCGAGCGCAACCTGAAGCGCGCCTTCCCCAAGGTGGAGGTGCTGATCCATCTCGATCCCGAGGGGCATGTCGATACCGACAATCCGCTGGTCGAGGCGGACGTGACGCCGCACTGGTTCGGCAAGCGCGTGGGGCACTGAGCGATGCGAATCCCCTTTACCCAAGTCGATGCCTTTGCCGACCGGCCCTTTGCCGGCAACCCGGCGGCGGTGATGCCGCTGGCCGCCTGGCCGGACGACGCGCTGCTCCAGCAGATCGCGGCGGAGAACAACCTGTCGGAAACCGCCTTCCTGGTGCCGCTGACCGGCGATGCGGAGGCGACGTTCGAACTCCGCTGGTTCACGCCCACCGCCGAGGTGGCGCTGTGCGGCCATGCGACGCTGGCGAGCGGCCATGTCGTGCTGTCGAGCGACGGCGCGATCGACCGGGTGGCGTTCCGCACCCGCCGCTCGGGCGTGCTGGCGGTGGCGCGGCAGGGGAGCGGCTATAGCCTCGACCTGCCGGCCTGGGCCCCGGCGCCGCGCGCGCTGGACGCCATCGTCGCGGCGCTGGGCGTGGACGGCGTGGTCGAAACGCTGTGGCACGAGAAGGGCTATGCGCTGATCGTCGTGGACGACGCGGCGACGGTACGGAACGCCCGCCCGGACCAGCGTGCGCTGGCGGCGGCGGAGCCCTGCGTCGCGGTCCTGGCGGCGCGGGGGCAGGAGACGGACATCGTCTCGCGCGTGTTCACGCCGGCCTATGGCATCGACGAGGACCCGGTGACCGGATCGGCCCATGCGGTGATGGTGCCCTATTTCGCGGAGAAACTTGGCCGCGATACGATGACCGCGTTCCAGGCCAGCGCGCGCGGCGGGCGGCTGATCTGCCGGCTGGCGGACGACCGGGTGGTGCTGGGCGGACAGTGCGTGACGGTGATCGAGGGCAGCTTCCTGCTGCCGTAAGGAATGGGGTGTCGTTACCCCCACTCCGTTCCCCGGCCTTGGTCGGAGGAACGGAGTGGGGGACGGGATCCTAAGGACGTCTCGACCCGGCTTACCGCCAGCCGGCATCCACGAAATAATCATGTCCCGTGCACATCCGCGCATCGTCGGAGGCGAGGAACAGCGCCAGCGCCGCCACGTCGGCGGGCTGGATACGGCCGTCCAGGCATTGCGCCGCCACGATCTCGGCCTCGCCCTCGGGCGTGTACCAGCGTTCCTGGCGCGGCGTCTGGACGTTGCCGGGCACGATCGTGTTGACCCGGATGCCGTCGCGGCCGAGATCGCGGGCCAGGCTGCGCGTCAGCCCCTCGATCGCCGCCTTGCAGGTCTGGTACAGGACCAGATCGGGCAAGGCGAGGTGCCAGCTGATCGACCCGAAGTTCAGGATCGCCCCGCCGCCAGCGCGCTTCATCGCCGGGATCACCGCCTTGGCGGCGAAGAACTGGTGGCGCAGGTTCACCGCGAACCGCTCGTCCCAATAGGCCGGGGTGACGTCCTCGATCGAGTGGCGATCGTCGCTGGCGGCGTTGTTGATCAGGATGTCGACCCCGCCCAGCGCCTGTTCCAGTTCGGCGAATACGGACGCGAGCTGGTCGAGATCGGTCAGGTCGCAGCGCCGGAAGACCGGGGCGTGCGCCGCCGTCTCCGTCAGCCTGGCGGCCAGCGCCTGGCCGTCGCCCTCGGCGATGTCGACGAAGGCCACTGCCGCGCCCTGGGCCGCGAAGGCTTCCACCAGCCCGGCGCCGATGCCGCTGGCGCCGCCGGTGACGATGACGCGCTTGTCCGCCAGCGAGGGATAATTGGCCGTCATTACTTCGCTCCCAACAGGCCGCGGCCAGCCAGATTGGCCATGAACGCGCCGATGCCCATGGTCCAGGCGGGCGCATCGCGCGAGGTGGTGACCGGATTGATCAAGGTGCCCAGCCGCTCGCTGCGGATCGCCACCGTGTCGCCGACCTTGTGGGTGAAGCCCTTGCCTGGCTCGTCGCGATCCTGGGTCGGGGCGAACAGGGTGCCGCAGAACAGCACCAGGCCGTCGGGATAATGATGCTCGCTCAGCGCCTGGCGGAGCAGCTCCTCCGGATCGCGGCTGATCTCCTGCATCGTGCTATGGCCGTTCAGCACATAATCGTCGGTGCCGGTGATGGTCAGCGCCACGTCGGCGGCGCGCACATCCTCCATCGAATAGCCGTCGTCGAACAGGCGGATCAGCGGCCCGAGCGAGCAGGAGGCGGTATTGTCCTTCGCCTTGCCGAGCAGCAGCGCCGAGCGACCCTCGAAATCGCGCAGATTGACGTCGTTGCCGAGCGTCGCGCCGACCGCGACCCCGTGCGCGTCGGCAACCAGCACCACTTCCGGCTCCGGATTGTTCCAGGTCGAATCGGAGCGGACGCCGACCGGCGCGTTGAGGCCGACCGTGGAGAGCACCGGCGACTTGGTGAAGATCTCGGCATCCGGGCCGATCGCGACTTCCAGATATTGCGACCACAGGCCGTCGGCGATCAGCGCCTCCTTCAGTGCCGCCGCCTCGTCCGTGCCGGGCACCACCGAGCGGATGCTGCCGCCCAGCGCCTCTTCCAGCCGGCCGCGCAGTTCGGCGGCCTTGTTGTGGTCGCCGCGCGCGCGCTCCTCGATCACCCGCTCCAGCGCGGAGACGGCGAAGGTCACGCCCGCCGCCTTCACGCATTGCAGGTCGATCGGGCTGAGCAGCTGCGCCAGGTCGAGCGTGTCGAGATCGCCCAGCGCCTCGCCGCCGTCGAACAGGCGGTCGGCGATCAGCGCCGAGACCGTCGGCGCGACCTGCGCCATGTCATAGGCGACGCCACCCCGGACCAGGATCGGCGACGGGCCGGCCTGGGTCTGGATGCGTCCCAGAAACGTGCCGCTGCGCCAGTCGGCCGGCAATGCCTCGGCCCAGGTCGATACGCGTGTCACCATTATCCCCTCCATATATGGTAGCGGTATCTTATGTCCGGGAGGACCGTCAAGCGCGGCCTGCCGCCGATCGGATACCGGTCATCCGGCCTCATAGAGTTCCAGCGGCAGCGCGTCCGGGTCCTCGAAGAAGGTGAAGCGGCGGTCGGTATGGGGGTCGACCCGCACCGGCTCCACCGCCACGCCCGCCGCGACCAGCCGCGCGACGGCGGCGTCAAGATCGTCGACCGCGAAGGCCAGGTGGCGCAGGCCGCGCGCTTCCGGCCGGCTGACGCGGGCCGGCGGCTCGGGAAAGGAGAAAAGCTCGATCTGCGCGGTGCCGACGCCCAGGTCGCATTTCCACGACCGGCGCTCCGCGCGGTACACCTCGAACAGCACGGGCAGGCCGAGCAACTCGCTGTAGAAACGCTTCGAGACGTCATAATCGGAACAGATGATCGCGACATGGTGGAGCGATCGGATCATGGATGGCCTTTCGGAGATTCAGGAGCCGGTGAGCGTGCGGACCAGATCGAGATCGTCGGGCTTGTCGACATCGATCGCGGCCAGGCCGAACGGGCTCGGCACCACCGCCGTCTCCACGCCCGCCCGCCGGCCGAGATGCCGCACCGCCGCCGCCAGCGTCAACCGGCCGAACAGATAGCGCAGCAGCAGCAGTGGCCCCAGCCGCCAGACGATCCGCCATGGCCGCTTGCGGTCCGCTTCCACCTGGCTCCACAGGCCGATCGCCAGCGCGGCTTCCGGCGTGGCGAGCCAGAACAGGTTGCACCCCGACCAGTCGCCATCGGCGAAGCGCAGCCAGGTGCGCCGGGTCGCGGGGGCCCACCGCCTCCACCACGTCGCGCCGGGCGAGCAAAGTCGCGACATCGGCCTCGGCGGGTACATCCGCCAGGAACCGCGCGATCCAGGCGCCGTCGAGCAGCGCATGATCGGCGGTCGTCACCAGCAGGGGGGTGCCGAGCACGGTCAGCGCGGCGGCGACGCTGGCGCTGGGGCCGGCGGCGGGGGGCAGCACCTCCAGCCCCAGCCGCATCGCCTCGACCACCACCGCCCGGTCGGAGGCGGAGACGGCGACTCGGGTCGCGCCCGCCGCGCGCACCGCCGCCGCGACGCGGTCGAGCAGGGTCGCGCCTTCCAGCCGGATCAGCGCCTTGTGCGACACGCCGGCATAGGTGGCGACGGGATCGGTCGTGCCAGGGCGCGAACCCGCCAGGATCAGGGCCGACCAAGTCATCGTTGCCGCCACACCTGCCACAGCACGGCCGGCGCGGCCAGCACGGGATGGCGCGTCCGCCACGGCGTCAGCGTGACGACGACACCGGTATGCCGCTCGACCTTCCACGCGCCATAGGCGGCGGCCCCCTCGAAGGTGAAGGCGGCGCGGACCAGCCGGGCGATGTTGAGCGGCTTGCCCAGCCGTCGCCGCCGTCGCCATGCGCGGCGGATGCGATCCGCCTGGGGCAGGCTGGGAATCAGCCGATCGCCGGCGCGGGTGAAGCCGATGCCGGCCGCGTCCCATGCCAGGGGCAGCAGCCGCTGGTAACGGCCCGCGCCATGGGCGATGATCTGCTCCTCGCGACCGGGCCGCTCGACCCGGAGTTCGGCCGCATAGGTCTGGCGGAACAGCGCACGCCAATAATCTTCCGCCGTCCCCTCCGCCGGCCCCAGCGCGGCGGCGAACCGCGCCGCCGTGACGACCGCCGCCGCGATCGCGTCGACCACCGCGTGCCGCGCCCCGGCATCGCGGACCCAGGCCAGGGCGGCGGGCTGGACGAAACGGGTCCAGATGGTGGTGTCGACCAGATCGCCCGACGCCGCCGCGTGGAAGGTGGCGGCGCGCATCGTCGCGATCTTGGCGCGCAGCGTCTGCCCCTCCAGCGGAAACTCGCGATAGCTGACGGTCGGCCATAATCCGCGCTCCGGCGGGCCATCGGTCAGGACATAGAAGTCGAGCACGCCGTCCAGCGAGCGGGTGCGCAGGTTGGAGCCGTAGAACAGCACGGCGACCGCCTGCGTCTCGCCGGCCAGCTGGGCCGCGACCGCCAGCACCGGTTCCGCGACCGCCGCGTCCAGCCCCGCCGCCGCCTGCTCCCGAAGCGTCTCGCTCATGGCGTGACGAAGGCGAGCGCCGGTCCCTGCCGCACGGTCAGCGCGCCACCAGGAAAATGCTCGCCGTCCAGGATGAAGCCCTCGTCCAGCGCGATGTCGAACTGCGCGGCGGCGATATGGTGATAGCCGGCGCGCGCCAGCCAGGGCGCGACCGATCCGGCCAGCAGGGCGGGGGTCGCCAGCATCATCCGGCGCGGCGGCGCGTCGATCGCGAGCAGGCGGATGCCCTCGCGCGGCGGGCCGAACGGTTTCAAGCCCATCGGCAACTGGCCCAGCGTCGAGGCGAGCAGCAGGTAGCGCTGGGCGTGATCCGCCGGCTGGCCGGGCAGGGCAAGGCGCATCGGCGTACCGGCGCGCCACGCGCTCTTCGCCGTGCCGAACAGGGTCTGCGCCACGCCCCAGCCGAGCGCCAGCCCGACCGCCAGATTGTTGAACGCCCCCGCGCGGTGGGTGTGCTGCGCCAGTTCGGTCGCCTTGGCGAAGGCGCCGGCGCCGAACAGGAAGCCGCGCGCCGGCGGCGCGGTGTCGCCGACCCGCGCGATCTCCAGCGGGCGGCGCTCGATCATCCGGCCTTGCCGGGCGGCGTCCAGCGCGTCGGTCAGCGTCCAGTCGGCGGGCAGGCCCAGGTCGATCGCCAGCGCGTTCGTCTTGCCCGAGGGGATGACGGCGATGCGCGGCCAGGAACCGGCCCAGATATCGGCGGCGGCGGTCAGCACGTCGCGCACTGTGCCGTCGCCACCATCGATCACCAGCAGGTCGATGCGGTGCGCCGCGAAGTCGACCAGCGTTTCCGCCAGGGCGGCGCGGGTGCGCGGCGCGGCGACGATCAGGCTGTCGGCACCCGGCACGCCCGCCTCATATTCCGCGCCGTGATTGCGGTGGCTCTTCGGATTGCACACGATCCCGACGCGCAGCGCGCCCAGCACGCCGAGGCCGGGCATCGGCTTCGCCGAAGCCGGCGCGTCGACCCGCGCGTCGCAAAAGGGCAGGGATGCAGACAGAACCGTGGACACCAGGCCTCCGCTATCCGTCGGGGGACCCGGCGGCTACAGAATTATGACGTAAACGTAAGACACCGACTTTGTGACCTGAAAATGTCGTGATCCAGGTCACGCCGGCCAATTTTTGTTGGTGGCGATAAGGATTTAGCTATCGCCGGTAGCGCATCGCCATGCGGATCGTCGCGCCGCCAGCCGGCACCGCGAAGCGGGCGCTGGCAAAGGCGGGCAGGCCGATCGACGTGGGGGCGTCGTTGGAGAAGCCGAATCCCTCCTTTGGCGTCCATAGCGTGCGGTTGAAATCATGGTCGGCATTGGCATCGTGATATTGCGCGACCGCATAATAGCCGGGCCGCACCCAGAAACAGCCGATCGTGACCGGCGCCTGGGCGGGGGTGCGGATGCGCAGCAGCTTGCCGCCCTTGGCCAGGAAGCGCCGCTTGTCGTCGGGATAGAGGGTGAAGGCGACCTCGCCCCGGGCATCGCGCAGGCCGGTCGCCTGCACCGTCAGCTTCACCATGCCGGGGCCGGCCGTGCCGGCGCAGCTTTGCGCCACGGCCGGGGTGGCGAGCAGGGCCGTCGTAGAAATCACTAAGGTAAACAATGGCTTGTTCATCAAACTATCCTGGTGCCCCGGCCATGGACTGCGCCTGAATCACGGCCGCACGATGGCGAAGCGCCCCCGTCCCCCGTCCCCTGCCCCTCAGCCGTTACGCGACAGGCGGAGCGCCGCCGCCGCCATCAGCAGCGCGACGACCAGCGAGCCGGCGGTGACCGCCATCGCCACGCCGGTCGCGGCGTACCAGGGCATGAGCGCGAAGGCGGCGGCGAACATCACCCCGACGCCGACGACTCGGATCGCGAAGACGGTGCCGGCGCGTTGCAGCGCGGTCATCACCGTGTCGACGCCGACCGTCGTCAGGTCCAGGCATCCCGCCACCGCCAGCCACAGCAGGACCGGCCAAGCATGGCGGAAGTCGCGGCCGCCGACCAGGTTCAGCACCGGCTTCCCCGCCAGCGCGACGATCGCCATGATGCCCAGGGCCGCGACGCCGCTGCCCAGGAACAGCCGCGACAGCATCCGCCCCAGCCGCTGCGGCGTCGCGGATTGCACCGACTTGACCACCTCCGGAAAGGCGGCGCGGGACAGGAGCTGCGACACCTTGGCCAGCGCCTGCGCCAGTTGCGCCGCCAGCCGGAACACGCCCGCCGCTGCCGGGCCTACCACTGCGCCGACCAGCAGCAGCGGCACCTGCTTGCTCGACAGGCCGAGCGTCGAGCTGGCATTGGTCGACAGTGCGAAGCGGACGATGCCGGGATGCTCGCGCGGCAGGTCGCGGACGCCGCGTCCGTGCCGGCGCATCAGCGTCAGGTCGCCCTGTTGCGCGACCATGATCCAATAGGCGGCGGCGGTCAGCACCTCCGCCAGCCCCCAGGCGAACAGGAAGCCCTGCACCGTCGGATGGACCAGCCATACCGCGATCGCGCCCAGGAAGCGCACCACCGGCGTCACGCTGTCGGCCAGCGCGGCGAGCGCGAACCGGTCGTTCAGCCGCAGGATGCCGAGCGGGGTCGAGCGGACGGTGACGAGCTGGACCACGGCGAAGATCAGCGTCGCCCGCTTCAGCGTCGCGCCGATGCCCAGCGCTTCGCCCCAGATCTCCAGGATCACCCAGGCCAGGCCGACGCCGACCAGCGCGGTGGCGGCATCGAGATATGCGACGCCGCGATAGAGCCGGCCGAGCGCGGGGGCGTCGCCGGTCGCGCGGGCGCGGACGCCATATTGCACCACTACCTGCCAGCTCTGGAAGGCGACCAGCGTCGCCAGCGTCTGTGCCGCGCCGGTGATGAGCGCGAACCGACCGAAGCCGGTGACGCCCAGCGAGCGGGTCGCGATGCCCAGATAGAAGAGCGACAGGATGGCGAGCACGCTGCGGCTGGCGAGCATCCAGCCCAGGTTGCGCATCGCCGCCTGGAACATCCCGCGCGGGGCCGGTGACGGCGCGGGGGCGGGGGGATCGATGGAAGTGCCGGTCATGCGTGCCCCAGCCCTAAGCACCGGAGAAACCACGGGCAAGTCCCGCGCCCGGCGTGACAGGCCGCCGGTGTCCCGATAATGCGACGTCCTTTGCGGGAGTCAGGCTTATCTGCGGCATCGTCGGCCTGTTGGCGCGAAATGGAGGCGACCCGGTCGCGGCGGTGCGTCGGCAGTGCGATTCGATCGTCCATCGCGGCCCGGACGATGAGGGGCTGTATGGCGAGCCGGGCTTCGCCTTCGGGATGCGGCGGCTGTCGATCCTCGACATCGCCGGTGGGCACCAGCCGTTCCGCTCGCCGGACGAGCGTTTCGTGCTGATGTTCAACGGCGAGATCTATAATTTCGCCGCGCTTCGCGCCGAACTGGCGGCGGCGGGCCGCGTCTTTCGCAGCAGCGGCGATGCCGAGGTGATCCTGGCCGGCTATGAACGCTGGGGCGCGGCGGTGTTCGGCCGGCTGGACGGGATGTTCGCGGTCGCGATCTGGGACCGGCAGGCCAGGCGGCTGGTGCTGGCGCGCGATCCCGTCGGCATCAAGCCGCTCTATTATAGCGACCAGCCGGCGGGCTTCGCCTTCGCCTCCGAACTCCAGGCGCTGACGCTCCTGCCCGGCTTCCGCTGGACGACCGATCCGCGCGCGCAGCTCGACTATTTCCGCTTCGGCCATGTCCGCACGCCACGCACCATCCATGCGGAGGCGCGGACATTGCCGCCGGGGCATATCCTGACCCTGACGGCCGGCGCGGCGCCGGAGCTGACGCCCTATTGGACGCCGCGCTATGCCCCTGCGCCGCCGCTGCCGCCGGAGGAATGGGTGGAGCGGTTCCGCCATAGCTGGCTGGATACGGTGGCCGAGCAGATGGTCGCGGATGTCGAGGTCGGGGCCTTCCTGTCGGGGGGGATCGATTCCTCGGCGGTGGTCGCGGCGATGACGCGGGTGACCGACCGGCCGGTGCGCAGCTTCACCATCGGCTTTCCCGATCCGCGCTATGACGAAAGCCGTCATGCCGAGGCCATCGCTGCGGCGCTTGGCACCGTCCACACCACGCGGATGCTCGATCTGGTCGCGGC
The DNA here is from genome assembly GCF_031453475.1 of Sphingomonas sp. SORGH_AS_0438. Classification (NCBI taxonomy): domain Bacteria; kingdom Pseudomonadati; phylum Pseudomonadota; class Alphaproteobacteria; order Sphingomonadales; family Sphingomonadaceae; genus Sphingomonas; species Sphingomonas sp. SORGH_AS_0438. The sequence goes on along the minus strand of NZ_JAVIZS010000001.1, from coordinate 2,677,583 downwards.
GCAGGACCTGCTGCCGACCGTGGCGGCCAGCTATGCCGAGCCGTTCGCCGACCCGTCGATGGTGCCGACCTGGTATGTCAGCCGGGTGGCGGCCGAACAGGTCAAGGTGGCGCTGTCGGGCGATGGCGGCGACGAGCTGTTCTTCGGGTACAAGCGCCACGCCACCGAGCGGCGGGTGGGGGCGTTGCCGGCTCCTCTGCGTCACGCCGCGCGCGCGATCGGCGCGGTGCCGACCCTGCCGTGGCGGCGCGCCAACGAGACGGTGCAGCGCTGGACCAGGACGGCCGCCAGCGCCGGCCTGCCCTGTGGCGTGTCGCGCTTTTTCGCCAAGCTCCAGATCACCTCCCCGGCGCTCCGCGCGCAGGTGTTCGCGCCGGACTTCCTGGCGATGGACGGCGATCCGAGCGGCGAGATCGCGCGGCTGCGGGCGGAATATTTCCCCGATTCGGCGGCGCTGTCGGCCGATACGCTGGAGCAGTTCGCGCTGTGCGACCTGGCGCTCAACCTGCCGGGTGCGATGCTGACCAAGGTCGACCGGGCCAGCATGGCGCATTCGCTGGAGGTGCGCGTACCGATGCTGGGGCAGAAGATGGTCGATCTGGCGCTGGCGATGCCCGCGTCGATGAAGCTCGACGGCGCCACCGGCAAGAAGGTGGTGCGCCAGGCCATCGCCCCCTGGCTGCCCGAAGGCATTCTGGATCGCCGCAAACAGGGTTTCCAGATGCCGCTGTCCGCCTGGTTCGCGGGCGATTTCGGCCGCTATGCCGAGATGCTGTGGCAGGAGAGCGGCGCGCGCGACGAGGGGATCTGGCAGTGCGCCGCGGTGGACGGGCTGTTCGCCGACCACCGCGCGGGGAAGCGGGACCATAGCCGCTTCCTCTACGCGCTGGCGGTCTATTGCCTGTGGAAGGCGCGGGGCATGTCTAGGCCAGCCAGCTGACCACCGGCGCGCCGCGCCGCTTGACCGCCATCGCCTGGAACAGCCGGACGAGGTGGACGACGAGCGAGATGGCGGTCCAGCCGGCGACCGCGACGATCCCCCAGTCGGGCCGGCCGGCGATCAGGCTGGCGAACAGGATCACCATGTTCGGGTTGCGCCGCGCCGTGACCAGCCGGAAATCGCTGTCGAACGGCCGCCAGACATGGATGTGCATCCCGAAGCGGACGATGAACGCCCCCTCGATCAGGCGCTGCGCGACATAGCCGAACAGCATCGTGCCGATCACGATCCAGAAGGTCTGGTCGCTGAGCGGCCGGCCATAGATGGCGCAGCCGCTGGCCCAGGCCCACCACCAGATCGGCGGATGGACCAGGTCGATGCCATGGTCCCAGATGTCGCCCAGCCGGGAGGAGGTGATGGTGCAACGCGCCAGCTTGCCGTCCACCGTGTCCAGCACCATGAAGATCAGGCCGGTGAGCAGCCCGGTCCAGAACCAGCCCTGCCAGAAGGCGATGGTCGCGACGATGCACAGCACGGTGCCGATCGCGGTGACGTTGTTGGGCGACAGGCCCCAGCGCGCCGCCAGCTGCGTCAGGCGGAACGCCCATTCCGGCCAGAGATATTTGGTCAGCAGGTCGGTGACGCCCTTATAGGCGCCCTTGTAGCTCAGCCGCTCGATCGCGGGGACGGTGGTCATCACCAGCGGCTCGACGAACGGTCGCTCGCGCTTGCGCAGCGCCTCGTTGAAGATGCCGGCCTCGTCCTCCGCCTCGATCACCACCAGGCCGGGCAGCGGCGCGCCGGCCAGCATCAGCGCGGCGGCCTCCTCCATCTCGATCCGGCCGACATGCGCCAGCACGGGCCGGCCGTCGCGCGTGACGACGGTGCCGGGCTTGTCCTTCAGATGGCGGGTCCAGACGGGATCGAAGGCATAGTCGAGATGGGCCAGCACCACTGTCTCGCCCTCGGGCGCGAAGCCCTGCGACACGCCGATGCGGCGCACCCGCTCCGCATTGGTCATGCCCCATAGGCGAGTCGTGTTGTCGCCGATCGGTTGTAGGGAAACGGTCATGCAGGCCCGTTACCCCATCGGGCGCGATTGTCGAACCGGGTTCGGGGCCGGATCGTCCGTGTTTTGCGGCGCTTTGACGGTGGTCGGGCCGGACGCCTCCGCGTTTCCTGCGCCTCCGCGCCGTCGCGTGGCCCCGGAATCGCCTACCGACCGGACCCGGCCAGGAAGGCGCGGATCGCCGCCGCCGCCCGCGCCGGGGCGTCGCCACTGGCATCGCCCAGCGACTCGGCGGCGAAGCGGGCCTGGATCGCCGCATAATCGCCATGGCCGGCCGGGGCGGCGGCGAGGGTCGGGAGCAGGTCGTCGAGGCGATCGACCACCGGCCCGCACGCCCACTGGGCATAGGCCGGATCGGCGGCCCAGGCGATGTCGGCGGGGTTCAGGAAGACACAGGGGCGCGGGCGGATCAGGAACTCGATGACCTGGCTCGACGTGTCGCCCAGATACAGGTCGGCGGCGGCGGTGTAGCTGCCGTCGACCATCGCGAAGCCGTCCGCATCGCAATGGACATGGGGGTGACGGTCCAGCTCCGCCATCAGCGCGCGGATGTCGGGCGCGCCTTCCAGCAGCCGTTGATGCGGTGCGAAGATCAGGTTCCAGCGACCGTCCGCGACGATCCGGCGCACCACGGCCTCGCCCCAGCTCCACCAGGAGGAGCGGTGCCGCTGCCAGTGCGGGGCGTAGAGGATGGTCGGGCGGTCGTCGGCGAAGGGCGGGCGGGTGACGCTGCGCTGGCGGAACCCCGCCTTGACGTAGCCGGTGGCGACGATCCGTTCCGGGGCGAAGCCGCGCGCCAGATAGGTGGCGCGCTCCCGCTCGCTCGGCACCAGGGTCAGCGCGGCGGCGCGACGGCGGGGATCGTCGCGCGCGCTCATCGATCCGACCCCGTGCGAGGTCTTGACGAAGGGCAGGCGCAACCAGGGAAACAGGCGGGGCAGCCATAGGCTGGTCTGTTCGGCGCAGACCACCGCCCGTGCCGAGAGCAGGCGGGGCAGCAGCCGGAGCAGCACCGGGATCTTGGAGGGCAGCGGCGGATTGCGGCCGGCCGGGCCGTCCACCCGGCGAAATCCGGGCGCCCGGCGGATGCGGACCGGCAGGCCGGCGCTCCATCTCGTCAGCAACGCCTCGTGCACCGAGGTCGCGACCCAGGCATCGACGGGCAGGCCCTGGTTCGCCAAGGCCTCCGCGATCGGCCAGAGATGCGGGATCAGCAGCGTCTCGCCCAGGAACAGGAAGGCGACCGGTCGGGTCATGCGTGGACGCCGGGCCAGCGGGCAATGTCCTCCGGCCGGTCGACCTCCTGCCAGGCGAGGCCGGGGGGCAGGGACAGCGCCGTCACGCCGTCCGCGCCGGCCAGCCGGTCGATGATCGCATGGTGGAAGGCGTGGATGCCGTCATCCGCACCGATCACCGTGTCGAGCGCGGCGGCATAGCCCGACCCCCGGCGCGCGACCACGACACCGAGCGACCGATGCGTGGCGCGGGCAGGGTCCAGCGTCTTGGCGACGGCGCTGACGCGGTTGCCCTGTGCCGCGACCAGCATGTCGTCCGCCTCCGGCGGCCCGTCCAGCGGATCGACGAGCAGCGACACGCTGGGACCCGCCATCGCCACGGCGAAGCGCAACGCATCGGGATCGAACAGCGTATCGCCGTTCATCAGCAGGAACGCCTCGTCCAGCAGGTCGCGCGTCGCCCAGACGCTGCCGATGCTGCTCGCCACCGCCCAGAAGGGGTTGAAGACCAGGCGGACCGGCAATGCACCGGCCGGGCGGGCGGCGAGATGCGCGGCGATCTGGGCGATGCGATAGCCGCCGATCACGACGGCTTGCTCGACCCCGGCGGCGGCGCAGGCATCAAGCTGATGGTCGAGGATCGCCCGGCCGCCGACCGGCACCAGGCATTTCGGCCGCTCCAGCGTCAGCGGCAACAGTCGCGAGCCCTGACCAGCCGCGAGCAGGATCGCCTTCATCGCCGCATCTCTCGGCATATTCCTTTCAGGCTCATGGACTTGGTCGCTAATCCGCGAAGATGGTCGCAATACGGCGGCCGTTCCCAAGCGATGGCCCGCGCGCATGGTTGCATCGTCGAGGCGTGAGGGCGGGGCGGGGAAGGCGCCGGACATTCGGAGATTTCGCGCGCGGCGCTTTTGCGTTAGATGGCGGTTCCCATCATGGCGTCCGCTTCTCCCCCCGCACCGCAAACCCCGCCCCCTCGCCCGCGCGAGCGGCTGGCGCGCGCCTGGGGGCGGTGGTGGGTGAAGGCGCTGGCCCTGCTCGCCTTGCTCGCCGCGATCGGCTGGGCCCTGCTGTGGCTGCTGGTGATCCGCGCGCTGCCCTCGGTCGACCAGCTCCGCGCCTATGAACCGCCATTGCCGACCAATGTGCGGGGCATCGATGGCGCGCCGATCCAGTCCTATGCGCGCGAACGGCGCGTGCAGTTGGCCTATGCCGAATATCCGCCGCTGCTGGTCAAGGCGTTCCTGGCGGCGGAGGACCGGACCTTCTTCGAGCATCATGGCGTCGACTATCCCGGCCTGGCGGGCGCGGTGGTGGATTATGTGTCGAAGTTCGGCACCGGTCGCCGCGCCAAGGGCGGCTCCACCATCACCCAGCAGGTCGCCAAGAACCTGCTGATCGGCAACGAATATTCGCCGACGCGCAAGCTGCGCGAAGCGATCCTGGCGTACAAGATCGAGGATACGCTGTCGAAGGAGCAGATCCTCGAACTCTATCTCAACCAGATCCCGCTGGGCCGCAACGCGTTCGGCGTCGAGGCGGCGTCCCACGCCTATTTCGACAAGGATCTGAACGAGCTCGACCTGCCGCAGCTCGCCTATCTGGCGATCCTGCCCAAGGGGCCGTCCAATTACGACCCGATCCGCCATCCCGACCGGGCGCTGGCACGGCGCAACTATGTGCTGCGCGAGATGGTGCGCAACGGCTTCATCACCCAGGCGCAGTTCACGCAAGCCAATGCCGCGCCGCTCGGCACGGTGCGGCGGCGCACGCCCAAGTTCGAGGCGGTCGGCGGCTATTTCGTCGAGGAGGTGCGGCGCGAGCTGGTCAATCGCTTCGGCGAGACGGCCAAGGCCAGCCCGAACAGCGTCTATGAAGGCGGCCTGTGGGTGCGCACCTCGCTCGACACCCGGCTCCAGGACCTGGCGGCGCAGGCGCTGCGCGACGGGCTGATCCGCTATGAGAGCGGGCGCGGCTGGTCTGGGCCGCTGCGCCATGTCGAACTGGACGGCGACAATTGGCAGCAGCCGTTGCTCAACACCAATATCGCGCTCGACTATCAGGACTGGCGTGCCGGAATCGTGGTGGCGCGCGAGGGCGATGCGTGGCGGCTGGGCTTCGCCAACGGCGCGACCGGCCTGTTGCCGCGCTGGGCCGCGCAGACGCCCAAGCGGGGCACGGCGACGCCGGCCTTCGGGACGCTCAAGCCGGGCGACATCATCGCGGTCGCCCCCTCGGGCAGCGATTTCGCGCTGCGCTCGGTGCCGCGCGTATCGGGCGGCTTCGTGGTCGAGGAGCCGGCGACCGGCCGGGTGCTGGCGATGCAGGGCGGGTTCGACGCGCGGCTCCAGGCGTTCAACCGCGCCGTGCAGGCGATGCGGCAGCCGGGCTCGACCATCAAGCCGCTGGTCTATTCGGCGGCGCTGGAGAACGGGATGACACCCGCGTCGATCATCGTCGACGGGCCGTTCTGCGTCGACCAGGGCGCGCGGCTGGGCCAAAAATGCTTCCGCAACTTCGCCAATATGCGCTCGGCGGGGCCCAAGACGATGCGCTGGGGTATCGAGCAGTCGCGCAACCTGATGACGGTGCGCATGGCCGCCACCACCGGCATGCCCAAGCTGGTCGACACGCTGAAGCGGATGGGGGTGGGCGACTATCCCCCCTATCTGTCGATCGCGCTCGGCGCGGGCGAGACGACGGTGCTGCGCATGGTCAACGCCTATGCGACGCTCGCCAATCAGGGGCGCGGGCATGAGCCGACGCTGATCGACTTCGTCCAGGACCGCCACGGCAAGGTCGTGCTACCGGAAAACTGGCGGCCGTGCGAGGGATGTAATGCGCCCGACTGGAATGGCGGGCCGATGCCGCGCCCGCCCCTGCGGCAGAAGCAGGTGATCGACGCGATGACCGCCTATCAGATGGTCCATATCACCGAGGGCGTGGTCCAGCGCGGCACCGCCACCGTGCTGCGCGATCTCGACCGGCCGATGATGGGCAAGACCGGCACCACCACCGGGCCGACCGATGTCTGGTTCATCGGCGGGACGCCGCAATTCATCGGCGGCCTCTATATCGGCTATGATCATCCCCGGAACCTGGGCGGGGTGGAGGGCGGCACCTTCGCCGCGCCGGTGTTCAAGGAGTTCGCGGTCAAGGCCTATGACGGGCTGGAGAAGCTGCCGTTCCGCGCGCCGCCCGGCATCCGCATGGTGCGGATCGACCGGATGAGTGGCCACCCGGTGTTCGGCACCTGGCCCGACCCCGACGATCCGCGCGCCGCCGTGATCTGGGAAGCGTTCAAGCCGGAGAGCGAACCGCGCCGCGCCCGCCGCCGGGGCGATGCCGCCGCGCCGGCCGCCACCGCCGCGCCGACCGCGGCCCCTAGTCCGCGCGACAGCGATTTCTTGCAAAGGGAAGGCGGAATCTACTAGCCGCCATGCTTATATAGCTGATGGTTTCCGGCGGGCCCGACCAGTCCCGCCACAAGGCTGCCCGGATCGCCGGGCATGTCGGTCCTGATTGGAGAAGAATATGCGCGCCGAAGCGCAGGCTCATGTCGACAGCATTCGCGACGCGCTGGCGCTGCTCCGCCGGTTCCTCAACTGGGACCAGGCGCTGCGCCGGCTCGACGAACTCAACGCGCGGGTCGAGGACCAGGCGCTGTGGAACGATCCCAAGGCCGCGCAGGAGGTGATGCGCGAGCGTCGCCGGCTGGACGAGGCGGTGACCGCGACGCGCGCGATCGAATCGGAACTGGACGGCACGGTCGAGCTGATCGAGCTGGCCGAGGCGGAGGGCGACGAGGAACTGGCGTCCGAGGGCACGCAGAGCCTGGCCGAACTCGCCGCCCGCGCGCAGCAGGACAAGGTGAAGGCGCTCCTGGCCGGCGAGGCCGATGCCAACGACACCTATATCGAGGTGAATGCCGGGGCCGGCGGCACCGAGAGCCAGGACTGGGCCGGGATGCTCAGCCGCATGTATACGCGCTGGGCCGAGCGGCACGGGCTGAAGGTCGAGCTGGTCGACAGCCATTCCGGCGAGCAGGCGGGGCTGAAATCGGCGACGCTGCTGCTCAAGGGCGAGAACGCCTATGGCTATGCCAAGACCGAATCGGGCGTGCACCGGCTGGTGCGGATCAGCCCGTACGACTCGGCGGCGCGGCGGCACACGTCGTTCGCCAGCGTCTGGGTCTATCCGGTCGTCGACGACAATATCGAGGTCGACTATAACGAGAGCGACCTGCGCATCGACACCTATCGCGCCTCGGGCGCGGGTGGCCAGCACATCAACACGACCGATTCGGCGGTGCGCATCACGCACATCCCGACCGGCATCGTCGTGCAGTGCCAGAACCAGCGCTCGCAGCACAAGAACAAGGCGGAGGCGTACAACCAGTTGCGCGCCCGCCTGTACGAGCGCGAACTGTCCATCCGCGAACAGGCCGCCAATGCGGAGAATGCGACCAAGACCGATATCGGCTGGGGCCACCAGATCCGCTCCTATGTCCTCCAGCCCTATCAGCTGGTGAAGGACCTGCGGACCGGCGTGACCTCGACCGCGCCCGGCGACGTGCTGGACGGCGATCTCGACCCGTTCATGGCGGCGGCGCTGTCGCAGCGCGTGACCGGCGAGAAGGTCGCCGTGGAGGATGTGGATTGAGGATGGCCTGCGCCCTGCTGCCCGCGCTCCTGCTGCTGACGGCCTGCGACGGTTCGCAGCCGCTGCTGAAGCACGAGCCGAAGCAGCCGGGGCCGTTCCCGGCGGCGGATCGCCCGGTCGCGGCGATCGTGTCGTCGCGCTGGTCGAACGAGGAGGCGCGCGATCGCCTGCGCGAGGCCGAGCAGGTGATGGACAAGGCGAATATCCGCCCGGGCATGACCGTCGCCGATATCGGCGCGGGCGAGGGCTATTACACCATCCGCCTGGCCGCGCGCGTCGGCGAACGGGGCCGGGTGCTGGCGGAGGATATCTTCGAGCCGATCCGCGATGCGCTGGCCGAACGCGTCTCGCGCGAGCGGCTGGAGAATGTCAGCGTGCGGCTCGGCACGGCCAACGACCCGCGCCTGCCGGACCGGAGCTTCGACCGGGTGATGATGGTGCACATGTACCATGAGATCGCCCAGCCCTATGAGTTCCTGTGGCATTTGCGGCCGTCGCTGAAGCCGGACGGGCTGGTGGTGGTGGTCGATGCCGATCGCACCACGCGCAACCATGGCACGCCGCCGGCCCTGCTGACCTGCGAGTTCGCGGCCGTGGGGTTCCAGCGCGTGTCGCTGGAGCCGATGGCGAGCGCGGGTGGCTATCTCGCCACCTTCCGCCCCATGGGCCCGCGTCCCGAGCCGGCGGACATCCGACCATGCCGCATGGCCCCGGCGGGTGCGGAGGACGGGCAGGGGCACAAGCCCTGATTTTCGGACTCCTCCCGTGCAGCGGAAGAGTGGTAAAGGTGCCGCCTGCCACCTAATAGCCCCGCCATGACCAGCCATTACGAAGACCAGTATCTCGACCTGCTCCGCCGCGTCTGGGAGACGGGCGACGAGCGGCGGGACCGTACCGGGGTCGGCACCCGGTCGCTGTTCGGGCCGACCCTGCGCTTCGACCTGTCGGACGACCGGGTGCCGCTCCTCACCACCAAGCGGGTGGCGTGGAAGACCGCGGCGCGCGAGATGCTGTGGTTCCTGACCGGCGATACCAACATCCGCGCACTGGTCGCGCAGAAGGTGCATATCTGGACCGACTGGCCGCTCGCCCGCTATCGCCGCGAGACGGGCGAGGCGATCGACCGCGACGCGTTCGAGGCGCGAATCCTGGCCGATGACGCTTTCGCCGCCGCCTGGGGCGATCTCGGTCCGGTCTATGGCAAGCAATGGGTCGATTGGGACCAATATGAGCCGGTCGGCGACGGCCTGTACCGGCGCGGCCCCGGCATCAACCAGATCGCCGAGCTGGTCCGCATGATCCGCCAGGACCCGACCTCGCGCCGGCTGCTGTTCACCGGCTGGAACGTCGCGCAGCTCGGCGGCATGGCGCTGCCGCCCTGCCACATGACCTATCAGTTCCATGTTGCGGGCGGGCGGCTATCGGGCATGTTGTGGCAGCGGTCGTGCGACCTGGGGCTGGGCTTCGCCTTCAACGCCTTTTCCGCCGCGCTGCTGATCCGGATGCTGGCGCAGCAATGCGACCTGGCGGCGGGCGAGCTGGTGTGGAGCGCGGGCGACGCGCATGTCTATCTGAACCATGCGCATCTGGTTGAGGAACAGCTTGCCCGCACGCCGCGTGGAAGCCCCCGGCTACGCATCCATCGCCGGCCCGAGTCGATCTTCGACTATGCGATCGAGGATTTCGCCGTCGAGGATTACGACCCCCATCCGGCGATCGCTGCCCCCGTCGCGGTCTGACGCCGGCCCTTTCGGAGCGCGGGGCAGACGGTATACGCTCGGTCCATGGACGATATCGATCCCTGTCCCGCACCCGGTCGCCAGCGCGCGCGGAGCGAAATGGACGGACTGATCCGCCGGCTCGACTGGTCGGCCACGCCGGTCGGGGCGCGGGCGGACTGGTCGCCGGCCTTGCAACAGGCGGTCGCGCAGATGCTCGCCTCGCCCCAGCCGATGTTCCTGTGGTGGGGCGAGGCGCTGGTCCAATTCTACAACGATGCCTATCGCGAGCTGCTGGGCCCGGCGCTGCATCCCTGGCTGCTCGGGGGAAGCGGCCGCACGGATTACCATATGCTGTGGGGGCAGGTTGCGCCGCAGATCGATGCCGTCATGACCGAGGGCCGATCGATCCAGCAGCGCGACGTCCGCCTGTCGGTCTGCCGCTTCGGGCAGGATGAGGACGCCTGGTGGGACGTGCATCACGCACCGGTCGCGGATTCGACCGCACCCGGCACAGTGGGCGGCATGCTGGTCACCTATGTCGACGTGACGGAGCGGCATCTGGAGGCGACGGCGCAGCGTCGCGCCGCCGCCAATCGGCAGTTCCTGACCGCACTGGACCAGGCGCTGCATCACGGCACCGATGAAGCGGCGATGCTCGACACGGTGAACCGGATGCTCGGCGAATTTCTGGGCGCGAACCGGGTCGGTTTCGCCGAGGATCGCGGCGATGGCAGCGCATGTTCGGCCCGGCAATATATCTGCGACAACGTGCGCGGGACCGGACGCCTGGTCTATCGCGACTTTCCCGCCGATGGCTATGCCGCGCTGTTGGCGGGACAGACCGTGCATCGATGCGATGTGCGCGGGGACCTGACGCTGAGCGATACCTATCGCGACGCGCATCGCGCGATCGGCATCCGCGCGATGATCAATGTGCCGATCCTGCGCGACGGCCGGCTGACGGCCCTGCTCTATGTCCATTGGCGCCGGGCCCGCGCGCTCCGCGCCGACGAGATCGCGCTGGTCGAGACGGTCGCCCGGCGCGGCTGGATCGCGGTGGAACTGGCCCGGTCGCAGGCGCTGCTGGCGAGCCGGGGCGAACCGCGCCGCCGGCCGACCCCCGTCGACTGAAGGGCGGCACGGTCAGGCCGCGCCCGACCCCTCCCAGGCGCGAAAAGCGGCGATCACCGCGTCCGGGGCCTGCCAGGGGACGAAATGGCCGGCCTCGACGGTGCGCACGGTCAGGTCGGGGACGAAGGGCGGCAATTGTTCGACCTGGATCGGCAGCAGCGCCTTGTCCTGGACGCCCCAGACGACCAGCACCGGCTGCGTCACCGGCGGGAAGGGCGCGTCGAGAAAGGCGGGGCGTTCCGGCGTCGCATCCGGCGCGGGCACGATGATCGGCGAGGCGCGATACCAGTTGAGCATCGCGGTCAGTGCGCCGGGCTGGCCCCATTCGTCCAGATAGGCCGCCTTGTCCGCCCCGGCGATCGCGCTGGTCACATGTTGGGCGAAGCTGGTGCTGAAGAACCATTCCAGCCCCTTGCCCAGGATATGCTGGTCCAGCGCCGTGTCGCGGAAGCGGGTGATATATTGGCTGGCGGCCCGCTGCGCCGGATCGTCGAACAGCGACCGCTGGAAGACGAAGGGATGCGGTGCGTTGACGATCGCCAGTCGCGCGACCCGGTCCGGATGGCGCAACGCTGCCATCCAGGCGACCGCGCCGCCCCAGTCATGGCCGACCAGCGTGAATCGATCGATGCCGAGTGCATCGGCCAGCGCGATCAGGTCGCCGACGATCCGGTCGGGCGCATAGGCCTCGACGCCCTCCGGCTTGGACGAGCGGGCATAGCCGCGCTGGTCGGGCGCGACGACGAAGTGATCGCGGGCCAGATCGGGTACGATATCGCGCCAGGTGCGGTGCGATTCGGGAAAGCCGTGGAGCAGGACCACCGGCGGCGCATCGCGCGGACCGGCCAGCTGCACGTCCAGCTCGACGCCGGTCGACAAGGCGATGCGGGTGAGGTCGGTCATGACACGGTCTCCGGGGCGTCGGTTTCTTCCAGCATGGCGAGCAGGTCGAGCGGATAGATCGGCTCGGGCCAGGCGGCGATCTCGGCGCGGGTGAACCAGCGCCAGGATTGCATCACGCGCCGCTCCAGATCGGTGTGGCCGGAAGGGTCGACCGTGCAGCCGTCCAGGTCGATGCGGAAATAGCGTTCGTCCGCCTCCACCGCGACGCCCTCGATGGTGACGAACTCGACCAGCCGGGCGGCGACCTGCGCGCCGCAGTCCCGGTCCAGCCCGACTTCCTCGCGCAATTCGCGCCGCGCCGCCTGTTCGAAGCGCTCGCCCGGATCGACCGCACCGCCCGGCGTCACCCAGAAGGGCGGTCGGTCGTCGGGCGTGAAGCGGAACAGCAGGACATGGCCACCCGGCGCGCCGCCCGACCGGTCGACCAGCAGGATGCGCGCGGCGGGACGCTGGGCGCGGACCGCCACGGTCAGTCGCCGTCCAGTTCGGGATAGTGGCGGAAGATGCCGTCCTGGTTGAACGGCTGGCGTCGCCCGCTCGCCAGATAGGCCTTGATGCCGGGCAGCCGCGCGACCTGGTCGTGCAGCCGGACCAGATCGGGATAGTCCGGCTCCAGCGTCGCCATGCGCCGCGGGAACATGTAGCGCAGGCCCTGCACCAGCTGGAACAGCGAGGTGTCGACATAGGTCCAGCGGTGATCGATCGTCCAGTCGCCGTCGTTGCAGGCGATCACCTGGCAGAAATAGGTCAGGAACTTCGGCAGGCGTTCGTCGCGAAACTGCGCGGCGGCGCGCGCCGCCTCGGCCGTCTGGTCCTCGTAATAGGCGCCGGTGCCGACCGGGTGGTGCACGTCGTGCACCTCCGCGACCAGATCGGCGATGGTCAGCTGCACCTGGTTCATCCACAGCCGGTCGGCCATGGCCGAGGGGGCGAGATCGTGGCGCTCACCCAGGAACATCAGGATGTTGGCGACCTGGGCGATCACCAGCCCCTCGCTCGCCAGATAGGGCGGGGCGAAGGGCGTGCGACCCGACCGGGCGGCCATGTCGGCGATCAGCGCCTCGACGCCGTCCTCGCGGGCCCCGTCGCGATAGGCGATCCCGCCCGCTTCCAGCGCCAGTCGCACGAACTCGCCCCGCCCCTGGATGCCGGGCCAGTACCACAGGTCGTAGGGCATTCAGCTTTCTCCAGGCGCGCGGGCGCGGATCGCCAGCGCGTGTATCCGCGACGCCAACAGATCGGCGAGCGCTTGGTTCACCAGCCGCTGGCGCGCGACGCGGGACAGGCCGGTGAAGGCCGCGCTTTCGACATCGACGCTGAAATGCGTTTCGCCCGTGCCGTCGTCCCCCATATGGCCGCGATGCTGCGCGCTGTCGTTCGAGACGGACAGGCGGGTGGGGGACAGGGCGGCTTGGAGCCGGTCGGCGATGATCCGGTCGAGCGTGGCGGTGGCGGTGATGGTCATCGCGCCTATATAGCCCCCTTTGACGCAAGGACGAAGTGACGACGACGTGGCGGGATCGACGGAAAGGAAGGAGCGGCCGGGCGCGCGGTTTCATGGCCGGGTCGAGGCGAACGGACGAATCTGCGTCGCCCCGGGCTGTACCGAGCCGGGCGAGTTCCGCGCGCCGCCGCTGGAGGGGCCGTCCGACGGCAACGGCCCGCGTGCCTTTCGCTGGATGTGCCTGGAGCATGTCCGCGCCTTCAACGCCGGCTATAATTTCTTCGACGGCATGACCGCGGACGAAATCCACCAGGCGCAGCGGCCGATGGCCGGCTGGGAGGCGGAGTCGCGCAGCTTTGCGCGCGCCGGTACGGGGCAGGGGCCGCGCTGGGCCGATTTCGCCGATCCGCTCGACGCGATCGCCGCGCGCTTCCGCCGCGAACCCGCGCCTGAACGCAGCGACGGCAAGCCCCTGTCGGGCGAGGATCGCGCCAGCCTGAAGGTGCTGGGCCTGCCCGCCGATGCCGATCGCGGGGCGCTGCGCAAACGCTATTCGGAGCTGGTGCGCCGCTATCATCCCGACCGCAATGGCGGCGACCGCAGCCAGGAGGTCCTGTTGCAGAAGGTGATCGGCGCCTATCAGCAATTGCGCCAGGCACCGGCCTTCGCCTGAGGGGGACGTTTCGCGGGCGGGCGCGGTCAGGACGGCGGAGCGGCCGCCGTCGTACCATCGCGGCAAGCCTGGCGCTGTTCGACCCGGTCGTCGCTGCCCGGCCGGCGGATCAGCACCGACAGGCTGCGGCAGCCGCCCTCGCTGGGGCCGGCGACGACGAAGCCGTGATCCAGGCCCTCCGCATCGGACCATTGCTGCAACTGCCCGCTCCGGCCCGCCGCCGCGATCGCCTGCGCCATGCTGGACAGCGGCGCGCCTTCCTCCGCCGCCACCGGCTCGGCCCGCGTCATGGCGGTGGGCGTGGGTAGAGCCACCGGGCGCGGCGTCGGCGACGGGGCGGGGGCTTCGATGGTCCGGGCGGCGATCCGCGCCTTGGGTCGGGATCGGGCGACCGGCATCACCGGCTCGGCATCGTCCTGCTCCACCACGGCCGGCGGCGGCAAGGGCACGCTGACCACATAGGGCGCGCGCGCCGACACGTCCCCCGCCTGGACGGCGATGCCGACGATCGTCCCCGCGCCGATCGTCGCCAGCATCGCGCCCGCCATCCGGGTGATCCGGCGCGGGCGCGGCGCGCGGTCGGGCGCATAGGCATAGGTCGGCGGCGCGATCATCGCCGCGCGATAGTCGACCGTCGACAGGCCGAAGCGCAGCGATCCGGCATGGATCGTCCAGCTCCGCTCGCGCCGCTCGATCCGCGTCGCGCCGGTCATCACCGGCCTGTCATCCTGCCCCATGGTCGCGTCCCCCATGCCGCATCCTAACCCGCCGCGCGCATCTGACCAGATGGTAAAGACCGGCCAGCGTTCAACAAAATCGACGGGATGCGACCCGGGATCAGCCGTCGCCGACGCGCTCGATATCCGCGCCGACCGCCGACAGCTTCTCCTCCAGCCGCTCATAGCCGCGGTCGAGATGATAGACGCGGCTGACCTGGGTCTCGCCCTCCGCCGCCAGGCCGGCGAGGATCAGGCTCATCGAGGCGCGCAGGTCGGTCGCCATCACCTGAGCGCCGGTCAGCTTCGGCACGCCGCGCACCACGGCGGTGCGGCCCTGGACCAGGATGTCCGCGCCCATGCGTGCCAGTTCGGGCACATGCATGTAGCGGTTCTCGAAGATCGTCTCGGTCAGCACGCTGGCCCCGTCGGCCAGGCAGAGCATCGCCATGAACTGCGCCTGCATGTCGGTGGCGAAGCCCGGGAAGGGTGCGGTCGACAGGTTGATCGGCCCCAGCCGGTCCGACGCGGCGACGCGGATCACGTCCTTGCCCGTCTCCACCGTCACGCCCGCGTCGCGCAGCGCCGACAGGGTCGCGCCCATATCCTCGGCATCGACATTGACCAGTTCCAGGTCGCCGCCGGTGATCGCCGCCGCACAGGCATAGCTGCCCGCCTCGATCCGGTCGGGCATCACCGCATAGGTCGCGCCGTGCAGCCGGTCGACGCCCTCGATCTCCAGCCGGTCGGTGCCGATCCCCTCGATCCGCGCGCCCATCGCCGTCAGGCAGCGGCACAGGTCGACGATCTCGGGCTCGCGCGCCGCATTCTCGATCACGCTGGAGCCGCGCGCCAGCACGGCGGCCATCACCACATTCTCGGTCGCGCCGACCGAGACGACCGGGAAGCGGTAGCGGCCACCGGTCAGCCGCCCGCCGGGTGCGGTCGCCTTGACATAGCCGGCGGCCATTTCCAGTTCCGCGCCGATCGCCTCCAGCGCCTTGAGGTGCAGGTCGATCGGGCGGTTGCCGATCGCGCAGCCGCCGGGCAGCGACACCCGCGCCTCGCCCGCACGGGCCAGCACGGGGCCGAGCACCAGGATCGACGCGCGCATCTTGCGCACGATGTCATAGGGTGCCTCGGTCGAGGTCAACTTGCCGGCTCGGATCGTCATCACCCGGCCGAAATCCTCGGGCCGCGTCCCCTCGATCGCGGTCGACGCGCCGAGCTGGTTGAGCAGATGGCCGAAGCCGTCCACGTCCGCCAGGCGCGGCAGGTTGCGCAGCGTCAGCGGCTCGTCGGTGAGCAACGCGCAGGGCATCAGCGTCAACGCCGCGTTCTTGGCCCCCGAAATGGGCAGGCGTCCGGTCAGGCGGCGGCCGCCACGAATGAGAATGCGATCCATCCCTCCCCCCTATCGCGCCCCGCGACGGACGCAAGAGAGTGTCCGTAAGTCCTTCATATGATCGAATTTAATGCGCGGTGGGACCGCTACCGCCACACTGTTCGTCCGCAGTCGTGCATCGGGGAAAATGTGTCGGATCATTGCTTTGCAGATCGTATTGCTACCCTCATACCCCTGACAGCGGAGGAACATGCCGCAATTGCCCGTCTGGAAGACCGCGAACGCCCGGTCCGCCGCAATGGCATGGTGGTGCGGGAGAATGAGCGACTGAGCGAAATGTTCGTGCTGAAGCGCGGATTGATGATGAGCTACATGATCCTGGACGATGGCAGCCGGCAAATTCTGCGCTTCCATTTTCCCGGTGATCTCATGGGGCTGACGGGCCTCGCCTTCGCCAAATCGCAGGAGACGATCATGGCGCTGACCGAGTCCGTCGTCTGCCCGTTCGAGCGCGGTCATGTGTCGGAACTGGTGGCGAAGCATCCGCGCATCGGCATGGCGTTGATGGCGTTCGACCAGATCTCGCGCGTCGGGTTGACCGATCGGCTGGCGGCGGTGGGGCGGACCTCCGCCAAGGCGCGGGTCGCGGCGCTGCTGCTGGAACTCCGCACCCGTTCGTCCACTGGCGACGGCAGCTTCGCGCTGGGCGTGACTCAGGAGGAGATCGGTGACGCCACCGGCCTCACCGCCGTCCATGTCAACAGGATGCTCCGCCAGTTGGAGGAGGAGAATCTGATCACGCGCGACAATGGTCGCATCACCGTGGTGAACGACCAGAGGCTGATGCGCACCGCCAAATATGTCGATCGGCAAGCGCGGATCGATCTCGGCTGGATGCCGCCCGCCGCCTGAGCCGCTTCATGGGGGGAAGGCGAGGCCGCTCGTGAAGATTGCGAAACAGGGGGCGCGAACTCCTGCCCCCTGCATTCGCCGAGCAGGGTCGCGGGGCAGGCGGAAGGTGCCGCTTCGCAAGCCCCCCTCAGGAGAGGCTGGCGATCAGGCCTTTTCCAGCGTGCATTGCAGCGGATGCTGGTTCTGGCGGGCGAAGTCGATCACCTGCCCGACCTTGGTCTCCGCCACTTCATAGGAGAAGATGCCGCAGACCCCGACCCCGCGCTGGTGGACGTGGAGCATGACGCGCGTCGCCTGTTCCATGTCCATGCGGAAGAAGCGTTGCAGGCAGAGAACGACGAACTCCATCGGCGTATAGTCGTCGTTCAGCATCAGCACGCGATAGGGCGTCGGCTGCTTGGTCTTGCTGCGCGTCTTGGTGGCGACGCCGACCCCGGAATCGTCGCCGCCCGCATCATTGTCGCGGCGTTCGGCCATGAGGATATCGCTTCGCATGTCGGCTCGAAATATGGCACTTGCCGGGTGATCGGCAAGAGCCGTTGAACAGGAAAAGGGCGATCGCGTCCACCGCGACCGCCCTCTTCCTTTTAGCACCGCCGGCGGGCCGGCGGGCGGGAACGGATCAGGCCGAAACCTTCATCTTCTCCGACGCGACCGCGACGCGGTTCGAGATCGGCTGCGCGACCTCGCCGGCCAGCTTCAGCGTCGTCTCGGTCGACTTCGAGGTCTGGGCGACCATCGCGTCGAATGCCGAGCGGGCATAATCGGCCTGGAGCTTCATGAACTCGGTCGGCGACTTGACGGTCGACAGCGTCTTCAGCGCCTGGGTCATGCCCTCGAACGACGACTTGGCATAGGCGACGGCGTCCTGGCCCATCGTCTCGAAACCGCGCGCGGCGATGCGCGACGATTCGACGAACGCCTCGACATTGCCCTTGTTGAACTCGGCGATCTCACCGAACATCTTCTGGCTCTTCTCGACCGCGCCCTGGCTGCGGGCGGTCAGGTCCGAGAACATCGCCTGGGCCTTCTGGGTGGTGTCGTTGGTCACGTCCATGATGCTGTCCTTCGCTGGGATGACGGCCTGGGTGGCCGGGGTTTCGATGATTGGCGTCTGTTCAATCGGAGCCGGCTCGGCGACCGCCACCGGTTCGTGGGCGGGCTCGGGCTCGGCGATCGGTTCGGGCGTCGCGTCCGACCTGGGCTCCGGCTCGACCGGGGCCGCCGCCGCGACCGGCTGCGCCTCGATCGGATCGGATGCGGTCGGCTCGGGCGCGGTCGGCTCCGCCTGGAGCATCGCGACCTCGGCCAGCGTCGACGCCTCCGCCACCGGGCGGGGCCGCGCGACGCGACGGGTCTTGGCGGAAGCCGCCAGGGCGGGCGGGATCGCCGCGACCGGATCGGGGATCACCAGCTTCGAATCATGCGACTCGATCGGCGGCACCGCCGCCTCCGGTATCTTCCGTCGTCCTGTCCTGCGTCCACCGGTCGCCATCCTGCGCCTCCGTTGTTGCAGCGCACAAATGGTATCACATCGGCCGTAAGTCAACGCTCTTTTGTGCACCGCACAACAAAAAATGATTTGGCTTATCTGGCCCTTACGTAGCTGCCCGGCGCCGGTTCGATCGCCGCCAGCGACCCCTTGCCGGGCAGGCGCGCGCCCGTGGCGGGCACGGTGCCGCCATCCCGCGCGCGCAGCCATTCCAGCCAGTCCGGCCACCAGCTGCCGCGCGTCTCCTCCGCCCCTTCGACGAACTCGGCCAGGCTGCTCGCCTCATTCGCCTTGGGGTTGATCCAATATTGATATTTGCCCGAGGAGGGCGGGTTGACGACGCCCGCGATATGGCCCGACCCCGCCAGCACGAAGCGCAGCGGCCCGCGGAAATGCCGGGTCACCTCCCAGACGCTTTCCGCCGGGGCGATATGATCCTCGCGTCCCGCCTGGACATAGGCGGGGGTCGCCACCCGCGTCAGGTCGATCGGCGTGCCCCCGACCGACAGGGCCCCCGGCTGGACCAGCAGATTGTCGCGGTACAGGTCGCGCAGATAGGATTGATGCCACTTGCCCGGCAGGTTGGTGGTGTCGCCGTTCCAGTGGAGCAGGTCGAACGCGGCATAATCCTGCCCGAGCAGATAATTGTTGGTGACGTAGTTCCAGATCAGGTCGTTGGCGCGCAGCAGGTTGAAGGTCGCGGCCATGTACCGCCCGTCGAGATAGCCGTCCGCCGACAGCCGCTCCAGCATCGCTAGCTGGTCGTCATCGACGAAGTGGAGCAGTTCGCCCGCCTTGCTGAAATCGACCTGCGCGGTGAAGAAGGTGGCGCTCGCCACCCGGTCGGCCTGGTCCTTGGCCGCCAGGACCGACAAGGTCGCCGCCAGCGTGGTGCCCGCCACGCAATAGCCGATCGCATGGACCGACGGCACGTCCAGCCCGGTGCGGATCGTGTCGATCGCATCCATCTGCGCGGCGACATAATCGTCCCACACCACTTCCTTCATCGTCGCGTCGGCCGACTTCCACGACACGACGAAGACGGTAATGCCCTGCTCCACCGCCCAGCGGATGAAGCTCTTCTCCGGCGACAGGTCGAGGATGTAGAAGCGGTTGATCCAGGGCGGGAAGATGACCAGCGGCGTGGTCATCACCTGCTCCGTCGTCGGGCTGTACTGGATCAGCTCGTAGAGCGGGGTGCGATGCACCACCTGGCCCGGCGTGGTGGCGATGTCGCGGCCGACCTCGAACCGCCCCGCCTCGGTATGCGTGATCTGGCCCCGGTTCAGGTCGGCCATCAGCCGCTCCATGCCGCGCACCAGATTCTCGCCGCCGGTCTTCACCGTCTCCTCCAGCACCTTGGGTGTTGGTGAGCGGGAAGTTGGTCGGGCTGATCGCCTGCACGAAGTTGCGCGTGGCGAAGCGCAACCGCTCCTGCTCGCGCGGGGACAGCCCCTCCATCGTGTCGATGCCGGCGATCAGCCGGTCGGAAAAGTCGAGATAGCTGCGCCGGATCCAGTCGAACACCGGATGGTCCCGCCAGACGGCATCGCGAAACCGCTTGTCGCGGGCACGGTCGGGGGCCTCCTCGGCGGCCGGTGCGCCTTGCCGGGGATCGAGCGCGCGCTGCCACAGCGACAGCGTGTCCATCCACAAGGTGCAGGCGCGGGTCAGCGTTTCGGGATCGTTGAGGCCGGGCACCACCGGCCACGGCATCGTCGGCGCGGCGGCGTCGTTCGACGCGGGATCGGCCGGGGCGGCGGGGTCGGCGGCGCGGGTTGGGTCGGCCATGGCATCCTCTATCGTCCTCCGCCCCTTCTATCCCTCCCGCCTCCCGTGCGGAAGCAGGATACATAATTGTTTCGCGGGCCCCGTGAATAAAGCGGGTTACGACACCGCCCCGAGGCCCTAGGATATGCCGACCCGCAATACGAAGGTTGGGATATCATGTCCGACGAGTTCTACCGCATCAAGCGCCTGCCCCCCTATGTCATCGCCGAAGTCAACGGGATGCGGGCCGCGGCGCGCGCGGGCGGCGAGGACATCATCGACCTGGGCATGGGCAATCCCGACCTGCCGCCGCCCGACCATGTCATCGACAAGCTGGTCGAGGTCGCGCGCAAGCCGAGCGCGCACGGCTATTCCCAGTCCAAGGGGATCCCCGGTCTGCGCCGGGCCCAGGCCAATTATTACGGCCGCCGCTTCGGCGTCGATATCGATCCGGAGACCGAGGTCGTCGTGACCATGGGGTCCAAGGAGGGGCTGGCCAGCCTGGCGACCGCGATCACCGCGCCCGGCGACGTGATCCTGGCGCCCAATCCCAGCTATCCGATCCACACCTTCGGCTTTATCATCGCCGGCGCGACGATCCGCGCCGTGCCGACCACGCCGGACGAGGCCTATTTCGAGAGCCTGGAGCGGGCCATGGCCTTCACCGTGCCGCGCCCCAGCGTGCTGGTGATGGGCTATCCGTCCAACCCCACCGCCGAGGTGGTCGACCTGGCCTTTTACGAGCGCGTCGTCGCCTTCGCCAAGAAGCACGAATTGTGGGTGATCTCCGACCTCGCCTATTCGGAGCTCTATTATGACGGCTGCCCGACGCCCTCGATCCTGCAAGTGAAGGGGGCGAAGGACGTCGCGATCGAGTTCACCTCGCTCAGCAAGACCTATTCCATGGCCGGCTGGCGGATGGGCTTCGGCGTCGGCAACCGCAAGCTGATCGCAGCGATGACGCGGGTGAAATCCTATCTGGATTACGGCGCCTTCACCCCGATCCAGGCGGCGGCCTGCGCCGCGCTCAACGGCCCGCAGGACATCGTCGAGAAGAACCGCCAGCTCTATCACAAGCGGCGCGACGTGCTGGTCGAAAGCTTCGGCCGCGCCGGCTGGGACATCCCGTCGCCGCGCGCGTCGATGTTCGCCTGGGCGCCGCTGCCGCCGGCGCTCCGCCACCTAGGCAGCCTTGAGTTCTCCAAACAATTGCTGACGTGCGCCAAGGTCGCGGTCGCGCCAGGGGTCGGCTACGGCGAGAATGGAGAGGGCTTCGTGCGGATCGCGATGGTCGAGAATGAACAACGGTTGCGCCAGGCGGCGCGCAACGTGAAGAAATACCTGCAATCCATGGGCGTCAACACGCCCGCCTCGCGGGCCGGTTGAGCGGTATCGTCGCGCCGGGGACGGCGCGCGGGGAAGCCTTGCGAACGGGTCGGAGCATGGATCGGAGTGGGCGATGAGCCATTTCGATCCGCTCTATTCCGTCGCGGGACTGTTCGTCGGGCTGCTGGTCGGCCTGACCGGCGTCGGCGGCGGCTCGCTGATGACGCCGCTGCTGGTCATCCTGTTCGGCTTCCACCCCGCCACGGCGGTCGGCACCGACCTGCTCTATGCCGCCGCCACCAAGACGGCGGGCACCGCCGTCCATGGCTGGCGCGGCACGGTCGACTGGCGGATCGTCCGCCGTCTGGCGCTGGGCAGCATCCCCGCGACGCTGCTGACGCTCGCCGCGCTCGCCATCGCCAAGGATCGCGCGCAGAATGTCGGCGGGCTGATCTCGGTCGTGCTGGGCGCGGCGCTAGTCCTGACCGGCATCGCCACGCTGTTCCGCGAGCGGATCGTGCGGGCGCTGTCGGCGAGTTTCTCCGGCATCGACGGCTCGCGGATCGCCGGCTGGACGGTGGCGCTGGGCGCGGTGCTGGGGGTGCTGGTGTCGCTGACCTCGGTCGGCGCGGGCGCGCTGGGCATGACCGCGCTGCTGGTCCTCTATCCGCGCAGCCCGGTGTCGCGACTGGTCGGATCGGACATCGCCCATGCCGTGCCGCTGACGTTGATCGCCGGGATCGGCCACTGGTCGATGGGCGAGGTCGATGTCGGCCTGCTCGGCGCGCTGCTGCTCGGGTCGATCCCCGGCATCATCCTCGCCAGCCTGATTGCCAGCCGCGTCTCGGACCGGGTGCTGGCTCCGGTGCTGGCGGTCACCCTGACGGTGGTGGGCATCCGCCTGCTCGTCTGACCGGTCAGGCGACGCGGCGGACGGCGGCGTGGATGGCGGGAGGAACGACGATCGCGGCGGCCGGGCGACTCATGGCGGAGGGCATAGGCGCCGCCGCCCGGCCCATGCCCTCCGCCAGGTCGGGGCTCGGCCGACCGAACAGATAGCCCTGCGCCTGGGCGCAGCCTTCCTCCGCGACCATGCGGCGCTGCGCCTCGGTCTCCACCCCTTCCGCCACCACGGGCAGGTTGAGGCCACGCCCCAATCCGACGATCGCGCGGATGATCGAACGCGCGGCATCGTCGCTGTCGAGCGTCGAGACGAAGCTGCGATCGATCTTGAGCTTGTCGAACGGAAAGGCCTGGAGGTTGCTGAGCGACGAATAGCCGGTGCCGAAATCGTCCATCGCGATCCGGACGCCGTCCCGCTTCAACCGGTGCAGCACCGCCAGCGCCGCGTCGCGGTCGCGCATCAGCACGCTCTCTGTGATCTCGATCTCCAGCCGGCGCGGATCGAAGCCGCTTTCAACCAGCGCCGCGCGGACGATATCCGGGAGCGTGTCGACCTGGAACTGCACCGCCGACACATTCACCGCCAGGGTGATGTGATCGGGCCAATGGCTCGCCGCCCGGCACGCCTCGCGGATCACCCATTCGCCGAGCTGGATGATGAAGCCGCTGTCCTCGGCCAGCGGGATGAAGTCGCTGGGCGGGATCTCGCCCCGCTCGGGGTGTTTCCAGCGCACCAGCGCCTCATAGCCGACGATGCGCTGCGTGTTGCTGCACACCAGCGGCTGGTAGACCAGATAGAGCTGGTCGCGCACCAGCGTGTGGCGCAGATCCTGTTCCAGTTGCCGGCGCGCCTGCACCGCCCGGTCCATGTCGCCGTCGAAGAAGCAGCAGGTGCCGCGTCCCGCCTCCTTGGCGCGATAGAGCGCGAGGTCGGCATGATGGCACAGCGTCTCGCCGACCGCCCCGTCGTCGGGCATCAGCGCGACGCCGATGCTGGCCCGCACCGCCAGCGGATTGCGCGCCACGTCCATCTGCTCGGCGAAGCGGTCCATGATCCGGCCGGCCAAGGCCTGCGCGCCCTGCGGCTGCGGCTGGTCCCATTGCAGGATCATGAATTCGTCGCCGCCCATACGGACCACGGCATCGCCCGGCGCGGCCGCTTGGCGCAGAATGTCCGCCACCTGGCACAGCACATCGTCGCCGGCGGCATGGCCGAACAGGTCGTTGATCGCCTTGAACCGGTCGAGATCGATCGCGAGCAACGCGACCTGCTCCCCCGCTGCCGTCCGCCGCTCCGCCTCGACCAGCGCCTCGCGCAGGCTGGCGCGATTGGAGAGGCCGGTCAGCGCGTCGTGCCGGGCCAGATAGGCGATTTTGTCGCGCGCGCGGCGGCTTTCGGTCAGGTCGCGCACCGCCAGCACCTCGCTGCGGCGGCCGCGATATTCGACCATGCGCACCGCGACCTCGCACAGGCGGTCGCCGCCCGCGATCTCCGCCTCGAACGGGGCCAGACGATCTTCCCGCAGCGCCTGCCCATCCAGCGCCGTCAGCCATCGGTCGGGCGAGGTGCCGCGCAGGTCGTCGACCGGATGACCGACCAGCGCGACGAAGATGTCGTTCGCCTCGATGATCCGGTCGTCCTGCACGATCACCAGCCCTTCCAGGGCGGCGGAGGCGAGGCCGCGCAGGTCGGTCAGCATCCGGTCGACGATGGCGATCGCGACCACGCCCAGAACGATGAGGGAGCCGACCAGCGCGACGCCGGCGACCAACAATGGATGACCGCTGGGGATATGCGCGTGATGCGTGGACTGCGCAAAGTGCGTGCCAAGCATCGCCCCGAAATGAAGGACGCCGACGCCGAATGTCGTCAGCAGGCTCGGCCACACGATCTGTCGCGGCCCGGCCAGTGTGGTGAAGAGCGAGCACGCCGCCACCATCAGCGCCGTCGAGCCCAGGATGACCGGCGCGACGATCGCCATGTCATAGCTGATCGGCCCGGCCGTGCGCAGGGCCGCCATGCCGATGAAATGCATCGCCGTCACGCCCAGTCCGGACAGGATGCCGATCGCGACCGTTCCGCCATGGCCCGGCATCCGGTCGCGCAGGCTGAAGGCGCTCCATAGCGCGACGACCATCACCCCCGCCGAAAGCAGCGTCAGCCCGGGCGAACAGATCAGCGGCCCGGTGCTCTGATGCCCCAGCATGGCGATGAAGTGGGTCGCCCAAAAGCCCAGGCCGCCGACCGTGGCAGCAGCGATCCGCCAGACCCGGCGGCGCTGTGTGCCACATTCGCGGGCGCGGCGTCGCAACAGGTACATGCCGGCGCTCGCGACACCGCACAGCACCATGGCGACCAGGACCAGATACCAGGCGTGCTCATCCAACAGGCAAGACAAGATTCGCGACATTCCGGCGCCCCCTGGTCCTATCATAGGATGGAATCCGGCCCGGCCGGTGTCGGGGCGATAGCCGAAAATCGCCTTCGCCGAGGCCGTCGACCACAAATATCTGGGTTCACGACAATTTTGCTGACTCGTTTTTCTGGCGCCGCCGACCCGAGCGCGGCCAAAACCGCCCATTTTCCGCGCGCTGCGCGACCAAGCCACTTGCAAAGCAGCGCGTGTCCGCGCCATTGATATGCCGTGCTGCGGCAATATGAACTGGTGGACCGTGTCCTGGAATATGATCCGGACGCCGACGAGGCGCTGCTGAACCGCGCCTATGTCTTTTCGATGCATGCCCATGGCAGCCAGAAGCGGGCCAGCGGCGATCCCTATTTCAGCCACCCGATCGAGGTGGCGGGCATCCTGACCGACCTGCGCCTGGACGATGAGACGATCGCCACCGCGATCCTCCACGACACGATCGAGGATACGGTCGCCACGCCCGAGGAGATCACGCGGCTGTTCGGGCCCAACGTCGCGCGGCTGGTCGACGGCGTCACCAAGCTGTCGAAGATCGAGGCGCAGACCGAGAACGAACGCGCGGCGGAGAACCTCCGCAAGTTCCTGCTCGCCATGTCGGACGATATCCGCGTGCTGCTGGTCAAGCTGGCCGATCGGCTGCACAACATGCGCACGCTGCATCACATCGCCAAGCCGGAGAAGCGGCGGCGCATCGCCAAGGAGACGATGGACATCTATGCCCCGCTCGCCGAGCGCGTGGGCATGTACGAGTTCATGAAGGAGATGCAGACGCTCGCCTTCCAGCAGATCGAGCCGGAGGCCTATGAAAGCATCCAGCGCCGGCTGGAGCAGCTGAAGATCGGCGGCGGCGACCGGATCGCGCGCATCGCGTCGGGCCTGAAACTCCTGCTGTCGCGCGCCGGGATCGAGGCGGAGGTGACCGGCCGCGAGAAACATCCCTATTCGATCTGGCGCAAGATGGCCGAGCGGCACATCAGCTTCGAGCAATTGTCCGACGTGATGGCGTTCCGCGCGATCGTGCCGACCGAGGAGGATTGCTACCGCGCGCTGGGCGTCATCCATCGCCGCTGGCCGATGGTGCCGGGGCGGTTCAAGGATTATATCTCGACGCCCAAGCGCAACGGCTATCGCTCGCTGCACACCACGATCATCACCAGCGACCAGAACCGCGTCGAGATTCAGATCCGCACGCCGGCCATGCATGCCGAGGCGGATTTCGGGCTGGCCGCCCACTGGACCTACAAGCAGTCGAGCCGCCACGACGCGCAGGTCAGCTGGATTCGCGACCTGGTCGAGATCCTCGACACCGCCGACAGTCCCGAGGAACTGCTCGAACATACCAAGATGGCGATGTACCAGGATCGCATCTTCGCCTTCACCCCCAAGGGCGAGTTGATTCAGCTGCCCAAGGGCGCCACGCCGATCGACTTCGCCTATGCGGTGCACACCGATCTGGGCGACCAGTCGGTCGGCGCGAAGATCAACGGCCGGGTCGTGCCGCTGTCGACGGTGATCGAGAATGGCGACCAGGTCCAGATCCTGCGATCGGCCGGGCAGACGCCGCAACCCGCCTGGCTGTCGGTCGCGGTCACCGGCAAGGCGCAGGCGGCGGTCCGCCGTCACATGCGCCAGACCGAGCGGGCCGAGCAGCTGGCGCTCGGCCGCCAACTCTATGACGATATCGTCGGCCGCCTGCCGGCGCAGATCGGCGCGGATGCGCTGGGCCATGCGCTGAAGCGGCTGAAGCTGCCCGACGAAGCCGCACTGATGGTCGCGATCGCCCGGCGGACCCTGTCGGATGCGGTGGTGATGGAGGCGCTGATGCCGGGTTCGGCGGGCGCCGACGTCGCGGCGCTACCGCCGCAATCGGGCACGATCTCGATCAAGGGGTTGAAGCCGGGCGTCGCCTATGAACTGGCGCATTGCTGCCACCCGGTGCCGGGCGACCGCATCGTCGGCCTGCGCCGGCCGGATGCGGGGATCGAGGTCCATGCGATCGACTGCGCGGTGCTGACCGAACTGGCCGACCGGTCGGAGGAGGAAACCGACTGGGTCGATGTCTCCTGGGGCGACGCGACCGAGGGCGCGGTCGCGCGTATCTCGGTGACGGTGCGGAACGAACCCGGCGCGCTCGGCGTGCTGGCGACGGTAATCGGCCAGCACAAGGCGAACATCATCAACCTGCGCCTCGACACGCGCGACAGCCGCTTCCACACCAATTTGATCGACGTCGAGGTGCATGACGTGCAGCAACTGATGCGCCTGATCGCGGCGCTGCGCGCGGTGGACTCGGTCAACGCGGTCGAGCGGGTCTAGACGCGGGAAACGCCCCTCCCGCGAGGGGACCGTCGCACCATTGCTGGAATGCGCCGGGTCGATCGCCTGGAGCCCCCCTCCATCCGGCTTGGATACTGGCCGGGCCGTCATCCCGTAGCTTTCCCGTGCCCTATTATCGTGTTTCGCACAGGTCTCGCCGCCGCCCGCGTCCGGGAACGGCAGGACGGGCTCGCGCGTCTTTCGGGGCATGACTGACACAAACGGGGGCCATGGTCCCGTCGCCATCGTCACCGGCGCCAGTTCGGGAATCGGGCAGGCCGTGGCGCGTCGCCTGGGGTTGGCGGGCACCGCCGTCACCATCAACTATCATTCACAGGCCGAGCCGGCCGAGGCGCTGGCGGAGGAGATCCGGGCCGCCGGCGGTCGTGCCGCCGCGGTGCGGGCGGACGTGTCGAAGGAGGCGGATGTCGCATCGCTGTTCGACCAAACGGTCGAGGCGTTCGGTCGCGTCGACATCTTGGTCGCCAATTCGGGCGCGCAAAAGGATGCGCCGGTCGCCGAACTGTCGCTGGCCGACTGGCAGACGGTGATCGACATCGACCTGACCGGGCAGTTCCTCTGCTGTCGCGAGGCGATCCGCCATTTCCGTCGCCAGCCGGGCGAGGGGCGGCCGTTCCGCGCCGCCGGGGTGATCCTGTCCATGTCGTCGGTGCACGACGTCATCCCCTGGGCCGGACACGTCAATTATGCGGCGTCGAAAGGCGGCGTCGCGATGATGGTCAAGACGCTGGCGCAGGAGGTCGCGGCCGACCGTATCCGCGTCAACGCGCTGTCGCCGGGGGCGATCGCCACGCCGATCAACGAGGATGTGTGGCGCGATCCCGCCAAGCGCGACGAACTGCTGAAGCTGATTCCCTATGGCCGGATCGGCGAGACGCAGGACGTGGCCGAGGCCGCCGCCTGGCTGGTGTCCGACGCGGCCGATTATGTCACCGGCACCACCCTCTATGTCGATGGCGGCATGACGCTCTATCCCGGCTTCCGCGACAATGGGTAAGGATGGGGCGCTGCCCAACCCGGTGCCGGGGCGGACGATCGGCGAGCATGGCATCGTCGGTAATCTCGATACCGCCGCCCTGGTCGCCAGCGACGGCACGATCGACTTTCTCTGCTGGCCGCATCTCGACAGCCCGACGATCTTCGCCGCGCTGCTCGATCCCGACACGGGCGGCGAGTTCATGCTCGCGCCCGAGCTGACGGAGGCGCGGACGCTGCAATTCTACCATCCCGATACCAACGTGCTGGTCACGCGCTGGCTGGCGGAGGATGGCAGCGCCGAACTGACCGACCTGATGCCGCATCCGGAGGTGCATGGCGCGGTGCATTGCGCGCTGATCCGCCGGATCGAAGTGACCCGCGGCACCGTGACCTTCACGATGCGCTGCCGCCCCCGGCCCGATTATGCGCGCACCGTGCCGGAGGTGCGCGCCGATGATCCGGGCCTCGTCATCGCGCTGCCCGACGGGCAGGCGATGCGCCTGTCCGCCTCGGTGCCGCTGACCGTCGGCGAAGGGGAGGCGACCGCCCGCTTCACGCTCCGCTGCGGCGAGACCGCGCATATCGTGCTGGGCGAGGCGCACCAGCCGGTGCCGGACGCCGATCAGGTCGAGCATGCCATCGGGCGGACGATCGACGCGTGGCAGGGCTGGTCGCGCAAATCTACCTATCGCGGCCGCTGGCGCGAGCAGGTGATGCGCTCGGCGCTAGCGCTCAAGCTGCTCACCTCGCACCGCCATGGCTCGATCGCCGCCGCCGCGACCTTCGGCCTGCCCGAGGCGACGGGGGCGGAGCGCAACTGGGATTATCGCGCCACCTGGATTCGCGACGCGTCCTTCACCGTCTATGCCTTTCTGCGCCTGGGCTATGTCGAGGAGGCGGAGCATTTCCGCCGCTGGATGAGCAAGCTGGTGATCGACGATGACCGGCCCGGCCACCTCCACGTCATGTATGCGCTGGACGGCGGGCTGGCGGAGGACGAGGCGGTGCTCGACCATCTCGCCGGCTATGCCCATTCGAAACCGGTGCGGATCGGCAATGCCGCGCGCCACCAGAGCCAGCTCGACATCTTCGGCGAGCTGCTCGACAGCGTCTATCTCTCCAACCGCTATGCCAGCGCGTCCAGCCATGCGAGCTGGGAGCAGATCACCGCGATGGTCGAGCATGTCCGCAAGCATTGGCGCGACAAAGATGCCGGCATCTGGGAGCTGAGGGGCGCAGAGCGTCACCTGACCCATTCGCGACTGATGTGCTGGGTGGCGGTGGACCGCGCGCTGCGGCTGGCGCGCAAGCGGTCGCTGCCGGTGCCGCTGACCCGCTGGACGCGGTTGCGCGACCGGATCGCACGCGATCTATGGGACAATTTCCGCCATCCGGAACATGGCTATTTCGTCCAGGACGAACATGGCACGCATCTGGACGCGGCGTTGCTGATGATGCCGCTGGTCCGCTTCGTCTCCGCCACCGATCCGGTCTGGCTGGCGACGCTCGACGCGATCAAGCGCGAGCTGGCCGATGACGGCATGATCTATCGCTATCGCAACGACGACGGGCTGGAGGGGGGCGAGGGCGCGTTCACCACCTGCACCTTCTGGTATGTCGAATGCCTGGCGCGCGCCGGCCGGCTGAACGAGGCGCAGGTGGTGATGGAGAAGGGGCTGGCCTATGCCAATCATCTCGGCCTCTTCTCCGAGGAACTGGACGTGCGCGGCCTGCCGCTGGGTAATTTCCCGCAGGCGCTGACGCACCTCGCCTTCATCAGCGCGGCGCATTTCCTCGACCGGCGGCTGGACAGCCCCAATGGCGGCGAGTGGCAGCCGTGACGCCGGGTTGAACGTTGAAGTCGGGCCATGCGTTACCTCGTCGACCGCCATTTTCATCGAAAGGTTCGACGATGACGCCTCCCGATCCTCGATCCTCCCGGCCGCCGGACCGGATGCCGCCGCTGGCGCGGACCGGGCGGCATCTCGGGCTGTTCCTGACCGGACTCGGCGTCGGCATCATCCTATTCGCCTGGACGATGCCCGTCGACATGGCCGGGCCGGCGGGCTGGTATCCGGTGGTGGCGCTGATGCAGCAGCGCGATTCGCTGACCATCGTCGGCGCGGCCGGGCTGATGCTGGGCCTCTACCTGATGCTGCGGCGACGGACGCGCTGAATCACTTCGGCATGATCAGGATCAGCGGCAGGCGCAGCACGCTGCGCACATCGGCCGCATCGTCGGTCGCGCCGACCTCGACCGACCAGTTGATGCTCGCCCGGTCGGTCGCGCGATAGGTCACGCCGAACAATAGCCGGCCGAGTTGCAGGTCGCGCGAGGTGCTCTCGACGAAGTCGGGGTCCATCGGGCCGGGTTCGATCAGCGAGGTGCGGGTGCGCGTGCCGAACGCCCATGTATGGGCATAGCCCAGGTTGATCGAGGTCCGCTCGTTGAGCGCGATGCCGATGCCCGCGCTGAACGACAGCGCGTCGCCCGGCTTCACATAGTTGATCCGCACCGGCGTGATCACCGTATCGACATTGCGGCCGAAATTGCGGGTATAGCCGATCGTGCCGAACAGCACCGCCGGGTCACTGGGCAGGATCGCGGTGACGCTGGGCGACACGCCCCAGAAGCCGGCGCCGGTCGCCGCCTTGGTCGCCTCGCCGGTCGCCAGGCGGCGGATGCCGAACGGATCGCTGCCGGTGGGCGCCACGACCTGCAGGTTGCCGACCAGATAGGGCAGGCCGCGCCGCCCGGTCAGGATCTGGTAGCGGGCCGACATCTCGATATCGCCGATGCCGTTGCCGCTGGTCGAACTGTCGATCTCGCGCGCGGCGTCGTTGTTGGTGCTGCCCTGCACCGGCACCAGCACCGACGTGTCCCAGCGCTGCACGAAGGGCAGGCGGACGCCCAGTTCCAGCCGGTCGGTCAGGCCGTAGCGCAGGGCGGCCGATCCGGTGATGATGTCCTGGCGGCTTTCGTTGATGTTGAACTCGCCGACCAGCACCGATTCGACGATCTCGATGCCGCGGAACAGCGCGCGGTTGCGGTCGGCGCGGGCATAGTCGAACTGGAGCTCGCCGGTCAGCTGGCCCTTGCGGGTGACGACGCTGCCCTCGCTGCCCAGCACCGCGACCTCGGGCGGGCGGTCGCGCTCCACCGGGCGGGCGCCGACGCTCTCCACCGGGGTGGCGGGGACGGCGCTGACCATCGTGGCCGGATCGCCCGGCGTGGCGGCGGCGCTGGCCTGCGCGACTGCCGAGGGCGGCTGGGCGGCGGGCGGCGGCGGGCCGACGGGCGCGGCGGCGAGCGCACCCATCCGGGCCTCCAGCGCCCTCAGCCGCGCCTCCTGCTGCTCGATCTGGCGGCGTTGCGCGGCGATCTCCGCCCGGGCCTGCGCCAGTTCGGCCTGGAGTCCGGTGGTGCGCGTCTGGGCCTGGGCGGCAGGGGAGGTCAGCGTCGTCGCGACGATCAGCGCCGCGCCCCAATATCCACCGCTTGCGGTCAACGCACCATCCCCCTCGAAGCATCCGCCGCCAGCGCGTCGACCTTCATCGCCGCCGATCCCATCGCCAGGGCGGCGGCGTCGTGCAGGTCGATGCCGATCGTTGTAACCGTATCGATTGTCCTGTCATTGCCGGAGTTTAGGATGGCGGTCGCGACCGAGGGGCCGACCAGATGGGCGATGCCGATCTGATCGCCGGCCAGCGACACCTGCGTGCCGTTGGGCAGGGTGGTGACCGAGACCAGCCCGTCCGGCGTCCGCACCGCCGGTCCGCCCGCCGCGACCGTGATCGGCGTCAGGCCCAGTTCCGCCGCACCCGCGCCGGCCGTGCCGGTGCCGCCGACGCGGATCGTGCTGACCGTGGGCGGCGTGATCTGCGCACCCGATCGGCGGTCGAACAGCACGGATGCGCCGCTGGTCAGCACCGGCACCGCCTGGCCCGCGCCATGGATCGTACCGGCCGGCGGGGCGGCGCCATCGGGCCGGCCGAAGACCTGCACGCGCGACCCCTGGTCGACGGTCAGCACAGTGCGCAGCACCAGCGCGCCGTTCAGCATCGTGTCGCTGGTCACCGACAGCGCCAGCGATCCGCCGTTCGGCAGGATGAACTTGCCCGTCAGTTCCGCCAGTTCCGCATCCGCCAGCGGCACGCCCATCTCCTGCGCCGGCAGCGGCGCGGCGGTCAGGGCCAGGAGGGTGCAGGCGATCAGGCGGCACGACATGGTCAGAAATCCCGGTAGAAGGGCGCGCTCAGCGTCAGCGCCTGCACGCTCAGCGGGTCGAGAAAGGGCTGGCCGACCGGCGCGCGGGCGATCGGCTGCCACTGGCGCGGGCCGTTGAAATTGCTGGTCCCGACCTGCGGGGCGGAGGTCAGCACGAAATAGATGCCGTTCCACATCGCCTGGAACTGCGCGCGCGGCACTGCCTTCAGCCCCAGCGACGGATCGCCGAGCAGCACCTGGTCGGCGGTGATCCCCTTCACCACGACGAAATGGCGATAGCCCTTCACGGTGATCAGCGCGATGCCGGGCAGCTTCCGCCCCGCGATCGCGTCCAGCGTGACCTTGTAGCCGTCGGCACGAAGCTGGTGGTCGGCCAGATAGCGTTTCATGTCGAGCAGCGAGAAGCCGACGCGGCGGATCTGCGCCTGGTCGCCCTGCCGCCACATGCCGGTGAACACGTCCGTCTCCGACCGGGGCAGGCCGTAATGATAGCGCAGCAAGGTCGCGAGCGCGGCCGATCCGCAGCTGAAATCATATTGCTGGCGGACGACGGTGGCGAACTTGCGCGCCAGCATCGACGCGACCGGCACCTGGTAATCGGCGATCGGCCCGGACGCGGCGGCGAAGCGCGGGTCGGCGGGCCGGATCTGCGCCGCGCAGCCGCCCGCGCCCAGGCTCAGGGCCAGGATCGTCAGGGCGCGGCCAGCCCTCATTGCGGGCCCAGGTTGATGACGACGTTCATCGCCGAATTGATCGCGACATTGTTGCCGCTATTGGCGCTGATCACCGCCAGCCCCGAAAGGTTGGAAAAGGCCTGCCCGTCGATGGTGACGGTGCCGGTGACCGAATTGCCGGTGACCGAGTTGTTCTGGACGGTATTGCGCTGGTCGGCCTGGGCGATCAGGGTGCCGCGATCCTCGCGGCCGGCGATGGCGCCGAGATCGCTCTCGCTGAGCGCGCTGCCTTGTAGGAAGGCGGCGTCCTGCTGCGGCTCTTGCCCCTGGGCCAGGACGGGCGCGGCGGTGAGGCCGATGGCCAGTCCCGCGGCGCGGATGATGCGACGCATGACGATCCCCTCTGTTGGACAAGGACTTGATGAAAAGGGGGGCGGGCCGCCCCTGTCATCGGCCCGCCCCGTCAGGACGATCAGCGGACGATGTCGCCCGCGGTGACCGCCACGCTGACATTGGCGTTCTGCGACGCACCGGCCCCGGTGTTGAGGTTGAGCGCCTGCATCCCGGCGAAATTCTGGAACGCCGTGGCACCGGTCGTCAGGCTGTTGTCCGTGGTGCTGGACTCGCCCGCCGAACCCGCGAAGCTGACCTTCACGCCGCTGACATAGTTGGACAGTGCCGCACTGGCGACCACCGCGCTGTCGGCGAAGGTGCTGCTGGGCGACACGGTCGAGTCGCCCGCCGTCTCCGTCGTCGTCGTGGTATAGGCCAGCGACGAATTGTCGGTGTTATAGGTCTGGTTATTGTTGTTCGTCGTCGTCGTATTGTTGCTGTTGTTCACCGACGAATCGCTGCTGTCGCTGCTCGACGAGTCGGTGTTGTAGGTCTGATTGTTATAGGCGACGTTGCTGGTATTGCCGCTGTCGTTGGTCGACGCATCGGTGTTGTAGGTCTGGTTGTTGTTGTTGGTCGTGGTGTTGGTGGCGGTGTTGTAGCTGTCGCTGGTGTTGCCGCCGTTATAGCTGCTGTTGGTCGAGCTGTTCGAATTCTGGCTGTCGGCGATCGACGTGTTGCCGCCGTTGTTGCTGTCGTTCGTCGAGCTGTTCGAGTTCTGGCTGTCAGCGATCGACGTGTTGCCACCGTTGTTGCTGTCATTGGTCGAACTGTTGGTGGCGATGTCGCCCACCGTCGACGACGAGTCGGTGTTGGTCGTCGTGCTGGTGTTGGAGGTGGAGGCGTAGCTGGTGTTGGTGGCGGTGTTGCCGCCATTGTTGCTGTCCGCCACCGAGGTGTTGGTGGTGTTGACGGTCGAGCTGTTGCCGCCATTGTTGCTGTCGGCGACCGACGTGTTTGACGTATTGTCGGTCATCGTGTTGCCGCCATTGTAGCTGCCGTTGACCGAGTTGTTGGTGTTGTCGGTCTGCGCCGTGTTGGTCGCGGTGTTGCCGCCATTATAGCTGTCGTTGGTCGAGCTGTTGGTGGCGATGTCGCCGACCGTCGACGACGAGTCACTGTTGGTGGTGGTGCTGGTGTTGGTCGCGGTGTTGCCACCGTTATAGCTGTCGGCGACCGAGGTCATGTTGCTCGTATTGCCGCCATTATAGCTGTCGTTCGTCGAACTGTTGCTCGCCGTCGACACATCGCCCACGGTCGACGACGAGTCGCTGTTGTTCGTCGTGTTGGTGGTGGAGGTGGAGGCGCTGTTGTAGCTGTCCGCGACCGAATTGTCGGTGTTCACCGTGGTGATCGGATTGTTGCTGTCGTTGATCGAGCGGTTCGAACTGTCGGTCGTGACGATGTTGCCCGAATCGGCGATGTCGCCGGTGGCAAGGCTGCCGTCGCGGGCGGCGGCGGTGCCGGCGGAGTTGTTGCCGTCCTGCGCGCTGGCGACGGATGCGGTGGCGGCGAGCAACGCTGCGACCGACGTGCTGATGATCAGGCTCGTTTTCATCCCCGTTATCCTCTCTTGCGGATCAAGAAGCGGTGTCCCCCTTTTGCGAGGATGCATCGCCCGTCCCATTGGAACGATGGTTAACTAGATGTTCATGTTCGCGTGCCGCCCCCTCCACCCGAGGAAAATCGCACGCCCGATTGAGGAAAATCGCTCCCCCCAATCGGGGAGGCGGGTTTTGGCGCAGATGCGCGAACGGCCGCAGCGCGGACGCCGCGGCCGTCGAACGGATTAGAGCGGTAAGGGAGCGATCAGGCCGATTCGAAGTGGAAGTCGCCGCGCACGGCGCGTTGATAGCGCAGCATCAATTGCAGCAGGTCGCTCTGCCGGTGCGTATCGGTCTTGGCGAAGACCTGTTTCAGATAGGTGCGCGCGGTGTCCGGCTTGATCCGCATCTGCGCGGCGGTTTCGCCCAGCGGCAGGCCGCTGACCAGATGCGACACCAATTGCGTCTCGACCGGCGACAGGCCGTGCAGGTGGCAGATCGCCTCCAGCCCCTGCGCCGCGCGGCATTCGGGCCGCATCAGATAGACGATCGCCGCCGCCTCGCCCTGGTCGAAGCCTTCCAGATCGTCGCCCGAGGTGCAGCCGGTCGGCGCGATCACCGCGATCAGCGGTCGCTGCGCGCCGCTACGCTCCAGCAGCATCATCAGGCTGCGGCTGCGGCCCGACCTGGCATGGATCGGCGGCGCGATCACCGCGTCCAACGCGGCCTGGAAGCGGACCACGTCCTGATAGCGTTCGGGGCGCAGCAGGTTCCGGCGCAGCTCCATCCCGTCCGCCTCGTCCAGGATCGTCTGCGCGGCGGGGTTGGCGTAGAGCACGCTGTGGTCGGCCCGGACCAGGATGGTGCCGCATTCGCTCTGCCGCAGCGCCGCCGCCAGCGCGCGATGCCGGCGTTCGGCCAGCGCCAGGTCGACCGTGACCTCGTGCATCGCACCCGCCATCGCGCCGAGGCCGGGGGCCAGCGCCAGCACCTGGACGATCACCTCGTCCTCCTCGAGCTGGTCGCGCGCGAAGAGCAGCAGCAAATGCCCCGCGCCATGCTGCATCGGCGTCTCCACCGCCAGGCCGCGATAGTCGGGCGCCCCCGCATCGCGCACCCAGCCATAGCCGCGTCGCGACAGCTCCACCTCGACGCGCAGCAGCACGCGCAGGGCGGCGCGCGCCTCGTCGTTGCGGGCGGTGAAGCCGCAGGGGCGGATGATCGTGCCCATCGCGCGGTCGTCATGCGGGATCAGGCATCCGGCGAGCGCCCCGACCGTGCGGCAGATGCCGTCGAGGAAACGGTCGAGCGTGTCGCGCTGTTCGGGCGCGCGGTCCGCGGCGGGCGGACGGGGCGCCAGCAAGATGGGGTCGGCGAGATCCGAGTCGCTACCAAGCATCAAACCCTCCTGTTCGTCGCATCCTGCCCCGGATGCGTGGCGGTTCCGGGTCGAGCCCGATATCGTTCGCCAATCACCTTATGCCTCAGAAGCTTAGGTCCGATCCGTAACTTAAGTGAAGTATCCTAAATATTTATTCATAATGGTCTGATCGGCGGAGATGCTGACGCTCAGCCGTCTTCATGTCCAAGACTCGTCCTTGCTTTGCCCCGCTCACAATCACGGGTCGGTCGCGCACCAGTCCTGCAACGCAAAGCGCCCCCGCCGCTGGTCGAGCGGCGGGGGCGCGAACTGCACACCGGTGCGGGCGGGATCAGCCGAAGATGGCGCCCCACTTGCGGACGGGACGATCCTTCCACAGGCCGCGATGATAGGCGTCGGACGCCAGCAGCGGCATCACCGAGCCGGCCTCCGCGAACACCATCTGCTCGATGCCGGTGTTCACCTTGCCCCAGCTCGCCGCTTCCTGCAGCGTCGAGGAGGAGCAGGCGCCGTCGCGCACGTCGGCAACGGTGATCTGCACCGCATATTTGTGCACCTGCACGTCCTCATGGCCCAGGATCTCGGCGCAGACGACCGTGTCCTGGATGAAGTTCTTGGGCACGCCGCCGCCGATCATCAGCAGGCCGGTGGTGCCGGCCTGGATCTTGATCTCGGTCAGCTCGCGGAAATCGGCGACCGCGTCGATCATCAGATAGGGCTTGCCCGCCTTGGCCTGGTCCACCTGGTGCTTGACCAGGCCGAAGCCGGCCGACGAATCGACAAAGGCCGGGCAGAAGATCGGCACGTCATGCTCATAGGCGAGCTTGACCAGGCTGTTCTCCTTCTTGCCGTGCTCGACCAGATACTTGCCCATCGCGCGGATGAACTCGCGGCTGGAATAGGCGCGCGGCTCCAGCTCGTTCGCGATCTTGTTGATCGTGAAGTCGCAATCCTGGAGCTGCTCCTCGTCGATATAGGTGTCGTAGATGCGGTCGATGTACAGCGAGCGCAGCGTGTCGTCGTCCGGCACCTCCAGCGCCTGATAATGCTTGTGACCCAGGCCCTCGAAGAAATCCATGTCGACGATCGACGCGCCGGTCGCGACGATGCCGTCGACCATGTTGTTGCGCACCAGCTCGGCATAGAGGTCCATGCAGCCGCCGGCCGAGGTCGAGCCGGCGATCACCAGGAAGATCGAGCAGTCCTTGTCCGCCAGCATCTGGTTGTAGATGTCGGTGGCGCGGCCCAGGTCGCGGCTGGTGAAGCTCATCTTCTTCATCGCATCGACGATCGGGCGCGCGTCGAACTTGGTGATGTCGATATGCTCGACCTCGGTCGAAAGCAGCTCGGCCTTGCGGGTGTCGTTGATCGGAGAATCGGTCATGATGGTTCCATCATCATCGAGAAGCCGTCGTCGTTAAGGGGACGCGGGAACCCGGGAAGGACCGCCCGCGACGAAATCGCGAACGGGGTTGGTGGACGGTATCGGCGCGGTAGCGCGGCCGATGCCGCAATGCCACCCCGACCCCCTTCCGCCGGGGCGGAAGGGGGGAAGGGCGGGATAGGGTGATCGGGTTACAGCTTGACGACGTTGCTGGCGCGGGCGGTCATTTCGGCCGGGGCCGCATAGACCGACAGCATCGGCTCGTCGTCGGTGACGACGGTCTCGCCGGTGCCGAAGCCGTTGAAACCGGTCCGCATCGCGACGCCGTATGCGCCCAGCATCCCGATCTCGAAATAGTCGCCCGTATTGGTGTCGGCCGGCAACGGGAACGGACCCTTCATATAGTCCAGATCGTCGCAGGTCGGACCCCAGAAGCTGAAGTCCATGTCGCGCGCATCCGACTCCGGCTTGCGCAGCAGCTGCACCGGATATTTCCAGCCGATATGCGCCGCATCGAACAGCGTGCCATAGGCACCGTCGTTGATGAACAGCTCATCGCCCCGGCGACGCTCGACGCGCACCACGACCGAGCTGTACTCGGCGCACAGCGCCCGGCCCGGTTCCGCCCACAGCTCGGCCGAATAGGACACCGGCAGGCTCTCGAACGCGCGGTGGATCGTCTCGAAGAAACGCTCCAGCGGCGGCGGGGTCATGCCCGGATAGGCCGAGGGGAAGCCGCCGCCGACATCGATCACGTCGACGGTGACCGCCGCCGTGACGATCGCCGCGCGCACCCGCTCCATCGCGTTGC
This sequence comes from Sphingomonas sp. SORGH_AS_0438, assembly GCF_031453475.1. Lineage (NCBI taxonomy): Bacteria > Pseudomonadati > Pseudomonadota > Alphaproteobacteria > Sphingomonadales > Sphingomonadaceae > Sphingomonas > Sphingomonas sp. SORGH_AS_0438. The sequence continues at coordinate 2,639,179 of NZ_JAVIZS010000001.1, read as the reverse complement.
TGTACGCGTCGGGCGACATGGTCTGGCTGCCGACATGGAAGCAGATGCCGAGCGCGTCGGCGACCTGGCGGGTCGCCATCAGCAGCTCCGTCGCCTCCGACGGATCGACGCCGAACTTCGAGCCGAGGCTCAGCTTGGCATATTCGGAGGACACGCGCATCCGCACGCACAGCGTCAGGTCGGTGGCGCCATCGGTGCCACGGACGATCTTCGCCAGCTCTTCCATGCTGTCGAGGGAGAAGGTCCGTACGCCATGGACGAAATACGCCTCGGCGATCGCTTCCTCGGACTTGACCGGGTGCATGAAGCAGCAGGTCGCCTCCGGCAGGGTCGACTTCACCAGACGCACCTCGGCGATCGACGCCGTGTCGTAGAAGGTGATGCCGTTGTCCCACAGGATACGGAGCAGATCGGGAGACGGATTCGCCTTGACCGCATACATCGACCGGCCCGGAAACTTCTCGACGAAGAATCGGGCGGCCCGTGCCGCGGCATGGGGACGAACGAGCGTGACCGGTTCGACCGGCTTCCGCTTGGCGATATCGATGCCGCGCTCCATGACGGAGGAAACGGCGGTCGTACGGGCCGCTAGCCCCAGCGCGCTATGATGCTTGTGCAACTCAAGGGACCTCCAATTGCCTTACGGCATACGGTGACAAAAGCTGCCTTGCGGTTGGAAGTCCCATGGGGCAGCGGAGGCGCGATCTATGGTCGCCGACCCCACATGTAAAGTGGTTGAATCGAGGGAGCGGTAAAAAGTGACAATTCAGCGACAGCCGACACGCGCGGGGGTCCGCGACGCGGCGGCGAAGCTGGCGCGGGTCGTGCCGCCCACGCCGCTCTACACGGCGGAAATCCGCGGCCGGACGGTGTTTATGAAGGCCGAATCGTTGCAGCCGATGGGCGCGTTCAAGCTACGCGGGGCATGGCACCGGCTGACCGCGCTGGACGAGGATCAGCGGCGGCGCGGCGTCGTCGCCTTCTCCTCGGGCAATCATGCGCAGGGGGTGGCCTGGGCAGCGAAGCGACTCGGTATCGCCGCGACCATCGTGATGCCCGCCGACGCGCCGCGCGCGAAGCGGGAGGGGACGCTGGCGCTGGGCGCGGAGGTGGTCGACTACGACCGCAAGACCCAGAGCCGCGAGGCGATCGCCGCCGCGCTGGCGGAGGCGCGGGGCGCGGTGCTGGTGCCGAGCTTCGACGATCCCTGGATCATCGAGGGCCAGGGAAGTTGCGGGGTCGAGGCGGCGGCGCAGATGCAGGCGCTGGGGGCCGGCGCGCCGGTCCAGGCGGTGGTGCCGTGCGGCGGCGGCGGGTTGTCGGCGGGGATGGCGCTGGCCCTGCCCGATGCGCGCATCATCGTGGTCGAGCCGGAGGGCTGGGACGATATGCGCCGCAGCCTGGAAGCGGGCTGGATCGAGCCGGTCGGCGACGCGCCGCCGCCGACCGCCTGCGACGCGCTCCAGACGCCGCGCGTCTCGCCGCTGACCTTCGACGTGCTGTCGCGGCGCGGGGCGGAGGGGCTGGCGGTCAGCGAAGCGGCGATACGGCGGGCGCAGGCCTGGGCGGCGGAGCGGCTGCGGCTGGTGGTCGAGCCGGGCGGCGCGGTGGCGCTGGCGGCGGTGCTGACCGGGCAGGTGACGCCGGCGGACGGCACGCTGGTGGTGCTGTCGGGCGGCAATGTCGACCTGGCCGCCTATGCCCGCGCGCTGGCGGAGGCGGGGGCGGCATGACCGGGCCACTGGGCAGCATCGCGGCGGCGGCGCCGAGCCTGGCGATGCTCGCCTGCTTTGCCTGCCTGATCGGCGGCGTCCGGCTGATCCGGGGGCGGCGCGACCCGCGCAAGGGCGTGCTGATGATCGTGCTCGCGGCGGTGTTGCTGGGGAATGTCCTGATCTGGTCGTCATAAGCCGGCCCGGCCAGCCGCGTCGCCAGAACATGGAAACGCCCGCCGGCTCGGGAGCCAGGCGGGCGTTGCCGCGTCCGGTCAGAGGGGCGCTGCGGCCCTCACTTGATCGGTGAGCGCGGGTCCAGGCGCATGTCGAGATAGCGGTCCACCGACCCCATCAGTTCGGGCATCTCATGCTCGAAGAAATGGTTCGCCTTGGGGATCGTGTCGTGATGGATGGTGATGTGCTTCTGCGTGCGCAGCTTGTCGACCAGCTTCTGGACCGCGCCGGGCGTCACCACCTCGTCCTGCTCGCCCTGGATGATGATGCCCGAGGAGGGGCAGGGGGCGAGGAAGGTGAAGTCGAACATGTTGGCCGGCGGCGCGATCGAGATGAAGCCGCGAATCTCCGGCCGGCGCATCAGCAGCTGCATCCCGATCCAGGCGCCGAAGCCGAAGCCCGCCACCCAAGTCGTCGACGCCTCCGGATGGAAGCTCTGCACCCAGTCGAGCGCCGAGGCCGCGTCGGACAGCTCGCCGATGCCGTTGTCGAACACGCCCTGGCTCTTGCCGACGCCGCGGAAGTTGAAGCGCAGCGTGGCGAAACCGCGCCGCTGGAACGTCTTGTAGAGTTCCTGCACGATGCGGTTGTTCATCGTGCCCCCGGAGGAGGGGTGCGGGTGCAGGATCATGGCAACGGGCGCACGGGGCCGGGGAGCGGGGGCGAAACGCCCCTCCAGGCGACCCTCGGGTCCGGGAAAGATGACTTCGGGCATCGGAAAACTCGGGCTAGGCCCCAAGGGTGGAGCGGGAGATATCGGGCGCTATATAAGCGTCACGCCTCCTTCCGCAATCGAAACGGCCCCAGCTTTGCGCACCTATCTCGATCATGCCGCCACCACGATGATGACCGAGGCGGCGCGCGCGGCCGTTTCGGAGGGGATGACGCGCTGGGCCAATCCCTCCAGCCCGCATGCGGAAGGGCGCGCGGCGAAGGCGGCGCTGGAGGGCGCGCGGGCCGAGGTGGCGGCCGCCTATGGCTGGCGGCACGAGCTGCTGTTCACCAGCGGGGCGAGCGAGGCGCTGGCAATCGGGCTGGGCCGGTCGCAGGCGGGGCGCGTGCTGGTCAGCGCGGTCGAGCATGACGCGGTGCTGCGCGCGCGCCCCGATGCGCTGACCCTGCCGGTCGGTACGGACGGGCTGGTCGATCCGGCGGCGCTGTCGCTCACGCCCGGCGATCTGGTCGCGGTGCAATGGGCGAATAGCGAGACCGGCGTGCGCCAGCCGATCGCCGCGATCGCGGCGGCGGTCCATGCGGCGGGCGCGCATCTGCTGGTCGATGCCGCGCAGATGCCGGCGGGCGCGGACCCGGCGCTGGCGACGCAGGCCGACCTGATCGCGCTGTCGGCGCACAAGCGCGGCGGGCCGCCGGGGATCGGCGCGCTGCTGGTCCGCGATCTCGCCTTGCTCCGCCCGAGCGGCGGGCAGGAGCGCGGCTATCGGCCGGGTACGGAGAATCTGCCCGCCGCGCTCGGCTACGCGGCGGCGCTCGCCGAGCCGGAGCCGGACCATGCGGCCCTGCGCGCGATGCTCGACGACCGGATCATGCGGTCGGGCGGCATCGCGGTGGCGGCGGAGGCGAGGCGCCACCCGGCGATCGGCTCTTATCGTCTGCCCGGCGTGGCGGCGACGACGCAGCTGATCCGGCTCGACCTGGCCGGCTTCGCGGTGTCGGCGGGCAGCGCCTGCGCCAGTGGCAGCATGAAGCCCAGCCATGTGCTGGCGGCGATGGGCTGGCGCGCGGAGGAGGGCCGCGAGGTGATCCGGGTCAGCTTCGGCCGGACGACCGGGGCGGCGGAGGTCGAGGCGTTCGTTGCCGCCTGGCGCGCGATGGCGCGGGCGACCGGGCGGTTCGCGGCATGACCTATCTCGATTACCAGGCGACGACCCCGCTCGCGCCCGAGGCGCTGGCGGCGATGCTGCCCTGGTTGCAGGACCAGCATGGCAATCCGCACAGCGCGCACCGCGCCGGGCGCGTCGCCCGTGCGAGCGTCGAGGTGGCGCGCGATGCGGTCGCCGCACTGCTGCCGGGCGGTGGGCGGCTGGCCTTCACCGGCGGCGCGACCGAGGCGATCAACTGGGCAGTGAAGGGCAGCCAGGGCGGCATCGTCACCATCGCCACCGAACATGCCGCCGTGCTCGACAGTGTCGCGGCGGAGGCGGCCCGCGGCCGCGACGTCACGATCCTTCCCGTTGACGAAGCCGGGCTGGTCGATCCGGCGGCGGCACGAGCGGCGATCCGGCCGGGCGTCGGGCTGGTCGCGGCGATGCTGGTCAATAACGAGATCGGCGTGATCCAGCCGATCGCCGATCTCGCGGCCATGGCGCGGGCGGCGGGCGCGACCATGTTGTGCGACGCGGTGCAGGGCTATGGCCGCGTCGCCATTCCGGAGGGCGTCGACTGGATCGCGCTGTCCGCGCACAAGATCCACGGCCCCAAGGGGATTGGCGGCCTGTGGATGCGCGGGGCCGCCCCGGCGACGCTGTTGCATGGCGGCGACCAGGAGGGTGGTCGCTCGGGGACGCTGAGCCCGGCGCTTTGCGCGGGATTGGGGACGGCGGCGCGGCTGATGCGGGAGCGGGCGGCCAAGGATGCGGCGCATGTCGAGCGGCTGTGGCAGGCGGCGCGCGCGATCCTGTCGCCGGAGCGGGGCTGGACGCTGAACGGCGATGCGGAGCGGCGCTATCGCGGTAATGTCAATGTGCGGCGGCCCGGCCTGGATGTCGCGCGGCTGATGAGCGACTGCCGCGACCTGGCCTTTTCCGCCGGATCGGCCTGCGCCAGCGGGTCGGGACGGTCCAGCCATGTGCTGCGCGCGATCGGCCTGTCCGAGGCGGAGGCGCGGTCGTCGATCCGCATCGGCTTCGGCCGCGACACGCCGGAAGCCACGCTGGTCGCCGCGCTGGAGCGGATCGCCGAGGCGGCGGCGGCGCAATGATCCGGCTGGTCTTCGAGCATCGCGGCGCATCGGTGCCGGCCGAGGCGGAAGCGGGCGCGCGGCTGCTCGACGTGGCGCAAGCGGCGGGAATGCCGCTGGAGGGGACATGCGGCGGCCAGCTGGCCTGCGCCACCTGCCATGTCGTCATCGCGGCCGACCAGGTTGATCGCCTGCCGCCGCCGGGCGAGGCGGAGGAGGACATGCTCGACCTCGTGCCCGCCGCCACCCGCACCAGCCGCCTGGCCTGTCAGGTGCGGCTGACCGAGGCGCTGGAGGGATTGATCGTCCGCGTGACATAAATTGTTACAAAACAATCGTTTTCTATTGACTTTCCTGACAGTGCGACAACGGCGGGTTCAGCCGTGATGCATCGCAATGGCCGTAATCCTCTGGTCATACCCGCTTCACCCGGCGGGTGCGTAACGGAGTATCGAGCCATGAAGATTGCAGCACTGATCGGTGCCGGCCTGCTCGCCACCGGAGCCCTGACCGCCCTGCCGGCAGAGGCGCAGCGATGGGACCATCATCGCGGGCCCGGTTGGGACCGGGGTCCGGGCTGGGATCGCGGACCGGGCCGGCATTACGGCCATGATCGCGGCTGGCGGGGCGATCGCTGGGATCGCGGCCCCCGCTGGCAGGGCGGTCATCGCTGGCAGGGCGGCCCGCGCTGGGCCGGACGCGGGCGGGGCCGACTGGTCTGCGAGCGTGGCTATTACGGCCGGCAATGCTACCGCGTCTATCGCTAAGTCAAAAACGCTAAAGCTTTCATCAGGAAGGACAATTTCATGACCCTCAAGACCTTTATGGCCGCCGGCCTCGTCGCGCTCACCGGCCTGTCGCCGATCGCCCTCGTCACGCCGGCCGCGGCGCAGCGCACCGTCGTCCACGAACGCACCGTGGTCCGCCACGATGTCCGCCCGCATCATCGCCAGCGCGTCGCGACCCGCAAGGTCTGCACCAATCGCTGGGTCCATGGCCATCGCGAGCGGGTGTGCCGCACGGTGCGCCGCTATCGCTGACCGATAGAAGGCCGGGCGCGCGGGGACTTGATCCCGCCGCCCGGCTCCGCCATAGGGCGCCTGGGAGTCGGGCGGACGTGGTCGTCGCCAACCCGGTCAGATCCGGAAGGAAGCAGCCGCAACGATTTCGCCGCGGGTCGTTCCGGCTCCCACCCATGACAAGGGCCAGAGAAGCGGAAGCGCGTCTCTGGCCCTTGTCGTATCCGCTGCCTGCCGTTCCTGGCCGGATCAGACCGGCTGGCCCACCGCCGCACCGGGCAGGGCAGAGGCGGCCTCCACCACATCCTCGTCGCGGAGCCGACGCCAGCCTGCCGGCCCCAGCACCTCGAGCGGGCGGTAGCGCGTCTTATAGGCCATGCGTGCCGAACCCTTCACCCAATAGCCGAGATAGAGATAGGGCAGGCCGGCATCCCGCGCGCGCATGATATGGTCCATGATGATCAGGTTGCCGAGGCCGGGCCGGACCGGCGAATCGCCCCCATCCCCCTCGGTCGCGAAGAAGCTGTAGATCATCGACAGCCCATCGGCCTGACGGTCGGTCAGGCAGGCGCCCACCAGCTTGCCGCGGCGGCCATTCGCCGGCGGCTCGCGATATTCGACGATCAGCGAATCGACCGGCGAATGCTCGACCATGTCGGCGAAGTCGTCCTCGTCCATATTGGCCATGCCGCCGCCCGGATGGCGATGGCCGAGATAGCGGCGGAGCAACTGATACTGTTCGTCCGTCGCCCAGGCACGGCAGGCGACCACCTCCAGATCGCTGTTGCGCCGCAGCAACTTACGCTGCGTCGCATTGGGCACGAACTCGGAATTGACGACCCGTACCGATACGCAGGCGGTGCAGCCGGTGCAGGAGGGGCGATAGGCCACGCCCTGGCTGCGGCGGAAGCCGATGCGGCCGAGCGCATCGTTCAACTCGCCGGCATGGGGGCCGGTCAGCTCCGTAAAGACCTTCCGTTCCTGCCGCCCGGGAAGGTACGGGCAGGGTGACGGCGTCGTGACGAAGAAGCGCGGAAAACGAAAAGGCGCGGTCACCGCCGAAAAACCCCCACAAAAATCGTTACGCTGTTATATGTCGGCAGTGACTGGATCTGAAAAGGTCGTTTACCATCAAATTGTGTCGCCGGCGTCACAGACGTCGGAAACACGAGATCGGGTGGGGAACGAGCTGATCCTAGTTGCGTTGCCGAATTTCCCAATGGGAGGATTTTTATGAAGAAGTTCACCTCTGCCGTCGCCCTTCTCGCCGCAACCGCGGTTTCGGTTCCCGCCGTCGCGGCTCCGGCCAACTCGGCCGCGTCGCTGTCGGTCGCCAAGTCGGTTCGCGCCAGCGCCCCGTCGGGCAAGGCCAACAAGGCGGCCGGCGGCGGCGCGCTGCTCGGTGCGCTGATCGCGGCCGGCGTCGTGGCGATCGGCGTCGTGGCGATCGTCAAGGACGACAATTCGGACAGCAACTAATCTTGCTGTGCGGCGGGACGGGCTCATGGCCTGTCCCGCCGTTTCCCGTTCAGGCCAGTTCGACCTGGCTGGTTTCATAGCCCGCATCGCGCAAGCCCGCGATCAACCGGTCCAGATGCGCCCGATCGCGCGTCTCGCACTCGATATCGGTGATCAGCCCCTTGGCGGGCAGCGTCGTGAAGACGCGCTGATGATAGACCTCGATGATGTTCACCCGCTCCTGATCAAAGATCCGGGCGACGTGGAACAAGGCCCCAGGCCGATCCTGCAAGCGGATACGCAGCCGGGCGAGGCGACCGGACCGCGCCAGGTCGCGCAACAGCACATTGGCGAGCAGCCGCGTGTCGATATTGCCGCCGCACAGCACCACGCCCACGGTCCGTCCCTTGAATCGCTCGGGATGCGCCAATAGCGCCGCGAGGCCGGCCGCGCCCGCGCCCTCCACCACCGTCTTCTCGATCTGGAGCAGCAGGCTGACCGACTGTTCGAGCTGCCGTTCGCCGACCAGCACGAGGTCGTCGACCAGCTCGGCGACGATCCGGGCGGTGATGCCGCCCGGCTCCTTCACCGCGATACCCTCCGCCAACGTGTCGCCCGCGCAGGGCAGGTCGGTGCCATGGATGCGGTTGTACATGGAGGGATAGAGTTCGGCCTGCACGCCGACCACCTCGACCCGTCGGTCGGCGGCACGCGCCACCGTCGCCATGCCCGAGATCAGGCCGCCGCCGCCGATCGGGACGATGAAGGTGTCGATGTCCGGCGCGTCCTCCAGCATCTCCAGCGCCAGCGTGCCCTGCCCGGCGATGATCCGGGGGTCGTCAAAGGGATGGACGAAGGTATAGCCGCGCTCGCCCTCCAGCACGCGTGCATGGGCATAGGCGGCGTCGAACGTCTCGCCCTCCAGCACCACGGTCGCGCCATGGCCCTCGGTCTGCACGACTTTCACGGTCGGCGTGTTGCGCGGCATCACGATCGTCGCGGGCACGCCCAGCCGGTTGGCATGATAGGCGAGGCCCTGCGCGTGATTGCCGGCCGAGGCGGCGATCACGCCCTGCGCCCGGGCCGCCTCGCTGAGCTGGAGCAGCGTGTTGAGCGCGCCGCGCTCCTTATAGGCGGCGGTGAACTGGAGATTCTCGAACTTCAGATAGACGGTGGCGCCGGTCAGTTGCGACAGGGTGCGGCTGATCAGGGTCGGGGTGCGCACGATCGACTCGCGAATGCGCGCATGGGCGGTCCGGACGTCATCGATGGACACGGGCAGCGAGGCGGCGGGCGCATTGACCTGGGTTGTCATCGGGCGTCGTTAGACCGTCTGGTGCGGCGTGGAAACACCGCTTATGCGCCGATGTCATGCAAGGATATGCAATCAAGGGCTTGGTGGCCCTGTCACTGATCGCCTGGCCTGTCGCGGCGAGCGCGGACGCGCTGGTCGACAATGTCACCGGCATCACGCTGGACGAGGATGGCAAGGTCGTCCGCTTCACCGGCCTGTTGATGTCGCTCGACGGCAAAGTCACCAAATTGCTGTCCGCCAAGGACAAACGGCCCGAAAAGCTCGACTGGCGCGCCGATATGAAGGGGCGGGTGATGATCCCCGGCTTCGTCGATTCGCACGGCCATGTGCTGGAACTGGGCTTTCGCCAGTTGGAGCTCGACCTGTCGGGCGCGCGCACCCTGGCCGAGGCGCAGGCGCGCATCCGCGCCTATGCCGCCGCCAATCCGGACCGGAAATGGATCCTGGGCGGCGGCTGGAACCAGGAGGCCTGGGGGCTGGGGCGCTTCCCCACCGCCGCCGAGCTGGATGCGGCGGTGCCCGACCGGCCGGTCTGGCTGGCACGCGCCGACGGCCATGCCGGCTGGGCGAACAGCGTCGCGCTGCGCGAGGCGGGGGTGACCGCGAAGACCGTGTCGCCCGCGGGCGGACGGATCGAGAAGAGCGGCACCCAACCGTCCGGCGTCTTCGTCGATGCCGCGCAGGCGCTGATCCAGAAGGTGGTGCCGCAGCCTTTGCCCAAGGAGCGCGACCTTGCCTTCCTCAAGGCGCAGGCGCTGCTGCTGGCGAACGGCGTCACCGCCACCGCCGATATGGGCACCAGCGTCGACGACTGGCTGACCTATCGCCGGATGGGCGACATCGGCAATCTGCGGATCCGCGTCATCAGCTATGGCGCGGGGATCGAGGATACGGTGCGGATCGGCGGCAAGGGGCCGACGCCCTGGCTCTATCAGGACCGGCTGCGGCTGGTGGGCGTGAAGCTGTACGGCGACGGCGCGCTCGGCTCGCGCGGCGCATGGCTGAAGGCGCCCTATGCCGATTCCCCCCGCGAATCGGGGCTGGGCTTCCTGTCCGACACCGTGCTGCGCAACCTGATGAGCCGCGCGGCGATGGATGGATATCAGGTCGCCGTCCATGCGATCGGCGATGCCACCAATGCCGAGGTGCTGGGCGCGATCGACGAATTGTCGGAAACCTACAAGGGTGATCGCCGCTGGCGGATCGAACATGCGCAGATCGTCGATCCCGCCGACCTGAAGCGATTCGGCCAGCACGGCACCATCGCCTCGATGCAGCCGGTCCATGCGACCAGCGACCGGGTGATGGCCGAGGCGCGGCTGGGCCCGGCGCGGCTGGCCGGGGCCTATGCCTGGCGGACGATGCTGGCGAACGGCGTGCCGCTCGCGTTCGGATCGGACTATCCGGTGGAAAGCCCCGACCCCTTTGCCGGCTGGGCCGCCGCCGTATCGCGCGAGGATGCGCAGGGACAGCCGCCGGGCGGCTGGCGGCCGGAAGAAGCGGTGACGCGCGAACAGGCGTGGCGGGCCTTCACGCAGGGCGGGGCCTATGCCGCCTTCGCCGAGACCAAGTTCGGGCGACTGGCGCCGGGGCAGCGCGCCGATTTCCTGATCGTCGACCGCGATCCGACCGCCGCCTCCCCGGCCGAGTTGCGCGCGACCAAGGTGCAGGAGACCTGGGTCGGCGGCGAGAAGATGTGGGAGCGGAAGTAGGGAGGGGCCTCGTCTCCGCGCGGACTATTCCGGCGCAGTCGAGCTCTTTGAAAGACCTGTCGGGATCATCCGGCGAGGGGGGAATCCAGCCGGGTGAGCCTCGCCGTTCGTTCGAAACCTTCCGGAGCCGAACTCCTGCCTCTGCCGGGTAACGGAAATGGAACGTCGACTTGTGCACCGGTCCCGGCCATCGCCGGACGGTGACGAGGGGCGGCCTCTTCCCAAATCGCGGTGAAGCCGGCGCACGGACCCGCGTCCATCATCCTTTCAAACGTGAAAAGCCGCGCGTCTCGCCAGAGACGCGCGGCGATCAACCCCCCACGGGTTAACCGGATCAGGCGACGGCGTTGATCTCCGCGTCTTCCGAGTCGCGCAGCACATAGCCGCGACCCCAGACGGTCTCGATGTAATTCTCGCCGTCGCAGGCCAGCGACAGCTTCTTGCGCAGCTTGCAGATGAAGACGTCGATGATCTTCAGTTCGGGCTCGTCCATGCCGCCATAGAGATGGTTCAGGAACATCTCCTTGGTCAGCGTCGTGCCCTTGCGGAGCGAGAGCAGCTCCAGCATCGCATATTCCTTGCCGGTCAGGTGCACGCGCGCGCCATCGACCTCGACCGTCTTGGCGTCGAGATTGACGGCGAGCTTGCCGGTGCGGATCACCGACTGGCTATGCCCCTTGGAGCGGCGGACCACGGCGTGGATGCGTGCGATCAGCTCTTCGCGATGGAACGGCTTGGTGACGTAATCGTCGGCGCCGAAGCCGAAGCTGCGCACCTTCGAATCCATCTCGTTGACGCCCGACAGGATCAGCACCGGGGTCGTCACCCGCGCCACCCGCAGCTTCTTCAGCACGTCATAGCCGTGCATGTCGGGCAGGTTCAGGTCGAGCAGGATGATGTCGTAATCATACAGCTTGCCCAGATCGAGGCCTTCCTCGCCCAGATCGGTCGTGTAGCAGTTGAAGCCCTCCGTGGAGAGCATGAGCTCGATGGCCTTTGCCGTGGTCGGCTCGTCCTCGATCAACAGCACGCGCATCAGCCAGTCCCCTGTCACAAGCCGAAGATCCCATCCCATGGAATCGGTCGGCCTGGATTCATTAACCAAAGAACATTTGAAGGCAAAAGGTTAATTTCTGGTTAGAGACGATCGGGAAAAGCCCCCCGCTCCATTTTCGCTTCATTTTCTTGAGTCAGCGAGGGATGGACGACGCGGGGGATCGGCTCGCCCAGCACCTCGCGCAGGTAAAGGCTGCGAATCAGGGTAAAAAATACCACCAGCAGCGCGGCCGAGAAGAACAGGCCGAAGATGCCGAACACCACCCCGATGCCGATGATCGCGAAGACGGTGACGGCCGGCGGGATCGAGATCACCCGCTGCTGGACATAAGGAGTGATGAAGTTCGTCTGAATCAGCCGCACGACCGCATAGGTGACGAGCGTCCCGATGACGGGGCCGGTGCCGTGGATCGCCGCCAGTCCCAGGGCGGGCAGCATCGCGGCGGTCGGCCCGACATAGGGGATGAATTCTGACAATCCGGCCAGCAGGCCCAGCGCGGCGGCGGACGGCACGCCCGACAGCGCCAGGCCGATGCCGACCAGCACCCCCATGCTCGTCATCAGGATCAGCGACGACCGCAGCCACAGCCGCAGCGTCACCGCCACGTCGACCAGGGCATCCTCCACCGCCGGCCGGTGCTTGCGCGGGACGAGCAGCAATATCCCGCGCTCATAGACCTTGGGATCGCCCGCGAAGAAGAAGGCACCGACCAGTAGCAGCAGCGCGTTCAGGATCAGCTCGCCCGTGCCCTGCGCCAGCCCGCCGATATCCTGCGCGACCCGGCTGCCCGCAAAGGCGGCGCGCACCGCATCGACGATCTTGGCGCCGACCGGCGACTGGCTGGCCCAGCGCGCGAACTGGTCGATCAGGCCGGGCAGGGCGGTGACCAGCGCATTGAGCTGCTGGCGAAAGGCGACGCCGAACAGCCAGACCAGGAAGGCGATCGCCGCCAGCACGGTCGCCATCGCCGTCCCCAGCGCCGCCTTGGCCGGCATCTTCAGGCGGCGGACATAGAGATCGGCAAAGGCGTGGATGACGGTTGCGCCCAGCACCGATCCGAAGGCGAGGATCAGCAGGTCGCTCGCCCGCCACAGCGCCAGCACCACCGCCGCCAGCACGACCAGGATGACGACCCGGCGGATGAAGCGCCCATCCGCTTCGTCGGGGGCCAGGCGACCGGCGGGCGGTTCGGGCTGGGTCGCGGGATCGTCGGAGGTCATGCGCGGTTCATGGCAGAGCCTGGCCGCTCGCGACAGGCTTTGTCGCCGCCGCGGCGCAGGGATCGTGCAGATGCTCGGCGAGAAAGGCGATCAGCGCCTCGACCCGCATCGGGCGCAAGGGGCTGGGCGGCGTGAGCAGGTGCAGCCCGATCGGCGGTGGCGTCCAGTCGGGCAGGATCGCGACCAGCGCCCCGCTGGCCAGGTGAGGGCCGACGATGAAGCCGGGCAGCCGGGCGATCCCCAGCCCCTGGAGCAGCGCCGGCACCAGCGCATCGCCGCTATTGGCGGTCAGCGGCCCGTCGGCCTGCACGGTCAGCACCGTCCCCTCCGCATCGGCGAAGCGCCACGGGCCGGGTGCATTGGCATAGCCGAGCAGCCGGTGCGCGCTCAGTTCGTTCGGATGGCTGGGCGCGCCGGCGGCCGCGAGATAGGCGGGGGCGGCGACGATATGGCTGGCGATGCCGCACAGCCGGCGCGCGCGCAGCGAACTGTCCGCCAGGTCGCCGATCCGCAGCGCCACGTCGAACCCCTCCGCGACGATATCGATTCGCGCGTCCGACAGGTGCAGGTCGATCTCGACGCCGGGATGTTGGGCCAGGAACCGCGCGACCAAAGGCGCGACATTGGCGATGCCGAAGCTCATCGGTACGGCGAGTCGCACCCGCCCGGCCGGAGAGGAGGCGGCGTCGTGCGCGGCCTCCTCGGCGGCGCGCGCCTCCGCCAGCAGCCGCGCGGCATGGTCGGCGAGCGGCCGCCCCGCCTCGGTCAGGGCCAGGCGGCGCGAGGTGCGGTGGAACAGCGACTGGCCGATCTGCGCCTCCAGCCGCGACACCGCCTTGGACACGGTCGCCTTGCTGAGGCCGATCGCGGCGGCCGCGCCGCTGAACGAGCGATGCTCCGCCACCGCCGCGAAGATCGCCCAGGCTTCCAGATCCGGCAGACGCATGGCGGCATTGCTCCTTTGCGGAATGCTTATCCGTGGAAACGATCGGTTTCCACCGTTTCCGTTTACGCGACCCGCAAAGCGCCTATCTTGGTGTCATCACAGGAGTTCGACACCATGTCCGACACAGTCTCCGACACCCAAGCCATCGACCGCCGTCGCTTCGACACGCTGGGCCATGCGAATCATGGCTGGCTCGACGCGCGCCATCATTTCTCCTTCGCCGGCTACCACGATCCCGACCGGATGGGCTGGGGCGCGATCCGCGTGTGGAACGACGATGTCATCGCGCCGCAAAACGGTTTCCCGCCGCATCCGCATCGCGACATGGAGATCGTCACCTATGTCCGCAGCGGCGCGATCACCCACCAGGATTCGCTGGGCAACAAGGGCCGCACCGGCGCCGGCGACGTGCAGGTGATGAGCGCCGGATCGGGCGTCCGCCATGCCGAATATAATCTGGAGGACGTGCCGACCACCTTGTTCCAGATCTGGATCGAGCCGACCAGCCGGGGTGGCGAGCCGCATTGGGGCGCCAAGCCGTTTCCCAAGGGCGAGCGCTCGGGCAAGTTCGTGACCCTGGCGTCGGGCTTTGCCGAGGATAGCGACGCGCTGCCGATCCGGGCCAAGGCGCGGGTGATGGGCGCGACGCTGAAGGCCGGCGAGGCGACCAGCCACCGCGTCGAGGCCGGCCGCCACGCCTATCTGGTGCCCGCCACCGGGCGGATCACGATCGACGGTCAGGCGTTCGACGCGCGCGACGGCGCGGCGCTGTCGGGCGGCCGCACGTACGACATCGCGGCAACCGACGATGCCGAGATCGTCCTGGTCGACGCCGAATGATCCTCTCCGGGATCACCACGCTGTTTTGGAAAGGGAGTTATCGATGACCAAGGTTCTGGTGCTGTATTATTCGTCCTATGGCCATATCGAGCAGATGGCCGATGCCGTCGCCGAGGGTGCCCGCGAGGCCGGCGCGCAGGTGGACATCCGCCGCGTCGAGGAAACCGCGCCCAAGGCGGTGGTCGAGGCCGCGCATTTCAAGACCGACACTGCCCACCCGCTGATCGAGGGGCCGGACGCGCTGGCCGATTATGACGCGATCATCGTCGGCGCACCGACCCGCTATGGCCGGATGCCTAGCCAGATGGCGTCCTTCTGGGATACGACCGGCGGCCTGTGGTTCCAGGGCAAGCTGATCGGCAAGGTCGGCGGTGCCTTCACCTCGACCGCCAGCCAGCATGGCGGGCAGGAGACGACGCTCTTCTCGATCATCACCAACCTGCTGCACCATGGCATGACGATCGTCGGGCTGGATTACGGCTTTAAGGGCCAGATGGGCGTCGCCGAGGTGCTGGGTGGCACGCCCTATGGCGCGACCACGATCGCGGACGGCGACGGCAGCCGCCAGCCGCACGCCGAGGAACTCGCCGGCGCGCGCTACCAGGGCAAGCGCATCGCGGAGACGGCGGCGAAGCTGTTCGGTTGATGATGGCGCGGGGCGCCGGCCGTGGCTGGCGCCTCGTTATAGGTGCGTGAAGCACTGGCTGCGTAGCAGCATGCAAACCTTCAAACCCGTGTTCCCCGGCGAAGGCCGGGGCCCAGTGGGGAAGGCGGATGTAAGGGAGCGATGCGCTTCGTTACGAACGTCCCCCAACTGGGCCCCGGCCTTCGCCGGGGAACCATATATGGTGGGACGGCCATCTTTATCCGCTGAGCAAGCGGCTCAATCCTCGCTCAGATCGCGCGCCACCTGCGGTGCGCGCAGCAGCTGGTCGATATGGCTGCCTTCGTCGAAGCTTTCATCCGCCAGGAACTTGAGCTTGGCGGCATATTTCATCTTGATGCGGGTCGCGACCTCGCGCTGCAGATAGGCGGTGTTGGTGCGCAGCGCCTTCAGCACCGCCGCCTCGTCCTTGCCGAGCAGCGGCTTCACGAACACGGTGGCGTGGCGAAGGTCGGGCGACATGCGGACCTCGGTCACCGACACCATGTGCTTCGCCAGCACATCGTCATGCACGTCGCCGCGCTGGAGGACTTCGGACAGGATGTGCCGCACCTGCTCGCCGACGCGCAGCGTGCGGACGGATTTCTCGGGGGCGGCGTCGCTTTGATGTTTCATGGTCGTCCTGCGCCGCCGGTCAGCGGGCGGCGGTAAATCCGGGGGCGACCGGCGGCGGAGAAGCCGCCACCGGTCGCGCGCCCGATCAGAGGGTGCGCTCGCGCAGTTCGACCTCGAAGGTTTCGAGATAGTCGCCGGAGCGGATATCCACGAAATTGTTCGAGAAGGTCACACCACACTCCAGGCCGGCGCGCACTTCGGCGACATCGTCCTTGAAGCGGCGCAGCGACGCGATCTCACCCTGATAGATGATGACGTCGTTGCGCATGATGCGCGCCTTGAGCGCCTTGCGGATGACGCCGTCGACGACCAGCAGACCGGCTGCCCGACCATGCTTACCCGCGGAGAAGACCTCGCGGATCTCGGCGCGGCCGACCACCGTCTCGAACGCTTCCGGCCCGAGCTGCCCCGCCATGCCGGCACGGATCTCGTCGATCAGGTCGTAGATGACGTCGTAATATTTCAACGCCACCTTCTGCCGCTCGGCGATCTCGCGCGCCTTGGCATTGGCGCGGACGTTGAAGCCGACGATCGGCGCGCCCGACGCACCAGCCAGCGTCACGTCGCTCTCGGTGATGCCACCGACGCCTGAATGCAGGATGCGGGCGCGGATCAGATCGGTCGAGATCTTGTTGATCGACGCCACGATCGCCTCGACCGTGCCCTGCGTGTCCGCCTTCACCACCAGCGGATATTCCGCCGCCTGGTTCTGGCGCAGCGCCGAGAACATCGACTCCAGGCTGGCCGGGGCCGAGGTGGTGCGCTTCTGGGTCAGCACGCCCTGGCGATACTCCGCCACTTCGCGCGCCCGCGCCTCGTTCTCGACGACCTGCAGCGGGTCGCCCGCCGAGGGCACGCCCGACAGGCCGAGCACCTCGACCGGCATGGACGGACCGGCTTCCTTGATCTGGCGCCCCTTGTCATCGACCAGCGCCCGGACACGACCGCTTTCCGCGCCGACGACGAACACGTCGCCGACCTTCAGCGTGCCGCGATTGACCAGGACCGTCGCGACCGGGCCACGGCCCTTGTCCAGCTTGGCCTCGATCACCGTGCCGTCGGCCGGGCGATCGGGGTTGGCGGA
The DNA here is from genome assembly GCF_031453475.1 of Sphingomonas sp. SORGH_AS_0438. NCBI lineage: Bacteria > Pseudomonadati > Pseudomonadota > Alphaproteobacteria > Sphingomonadales > Sphingomonadaceae > Sphingomonas > Sphingomonas sp. SORGH_AS_0438. Next base: position 2,622,383 of record NZ_JAVIZS010000001.1, on the reverse strand, counting down.
CAGCTCCATCAGTTCGGCCTGAAGCTGGATCTTCTCGATCAGGGCTTCCAGGCCGATCTTCTTGAGCGCCGACACCTCGACGTTCTGGACGTCGCCGCCCATCTCCTCGACCACGACTTCCTCGCTCAGCAGGCGCTCGCGCACCTTCTGGGCATTGGCCTCGTGCTTGTCGATCTTGTTGATCGCCACGATCATCGGCACGCCGGCCGCCTTGGTGTGGTTGATCGCCTCGATCGTCTGCGGCATCAACCCGTCATCGGCCGCGACCACCAGCACCACGATATCCGTGACGTCGGCGCCGCGTGCGCGCATCTGGGTGAAGGCCTCGTGACCCGGCGTGTCGAGGAAGGTGACCTTCGACTTGTCCTTCAGCGTGACCTGATAGGCGCCGATATGCTGGGTGATGCCACCGGCCTCGCCCCGCACCACGTCGGTACCGCGCAGCGCATCGAGCAGCGAGGTCTTGCCATGGTCGACATGGCCCATGATCGTGACGACGGGCGGACGCGGCTGCAGGGCCTCGACCGGATCCTCGTTGGTATCGACCGCCAGATCGACATCGCTGTCGGAGACGCGGACGATATTGTGGCCGAACTCGGTCACCAGCAACTCGGCCGTATCCTGGTCGATCGTCTGCGTCATGGTGACGGGCATGCCCATCTTGAACAGCGTCTTGACCAGGTCCGCACCCTTTTCGGCCATGCGGTTGGCGAGTTCTTGCACCGTGATCGCCTCGGGCACCTGCACGTCGCGGACCTGCTTGATCTGCGGCTCGCGCGGACCACCGAAGGAACGCTTCTCCTTCTCGCGGGCCCGCTTGAGCGCCGCGAGCGAGCGGGCGCGTGCGCCGTCGTCGCTGCCGAGCGCGCGGGTCACGGTCAGCTTGCCGCCACGACGCTCGTCGCCGCGACGGTCACGCTGCTGCGGACGCGTGGCTGGCGCACCGGCGCGCGGGGTCGCCGCACCCGAGGTGAAGCTGCGCGGCTGCGATGCCGACGACTCGGCCGGCTTGGCGGCGGCGGTCGGTGCGGCGGCGGCTGCGGGCTTTTCCACCGGCTTGGGCGCGGGCGGCGGAGGACGCTCGGGCCGGGCGACCGGCGAGAAGCGGCGCGGGGCCGGCATCGACGGATCGCGCGCCAGTTCGACCACCGGACGCGCCGGAGCGGGCGCAGGGGTCGGTGCCGGACGCGCCGCCACGGGGGCGGGGGCCGGCGTGGGTGCCGGAGCCGGAGCCGGCGTCGGTGCGGGGGCCGGAGCCGGCGTAGGTGCCGGGGTCTCCGCCTTGGGGGCGGGGGCCGGGATCACCGGACGCTCGACCGGGCGGAAGCCACGGCCGGCCGGAGTCGCCACCGTGATCGGCGGCGCGGGGGGCGCGGGCGGGGCCGGCGGCGCGGCCACGACCTGGGGCGCAACCGGTTCGGGTGCGGGGGTCGGTTCCGGTGCCGGTGCAGGCGTCGGGGCAGGAGCCGGCGCGGGCTCGGCCGCCTTGGCGGCAGCCTCCGCCGCGGCCTGCGCACGCTCGGCGGCGCGCTGGCGCTCCTCCTCGGCGGCGCGGGCGCGCTCCTGGTCCTCGCGACGGCGCGCGTCTTCCAGCGCCTGCATCCGCTGCTCGTCGGCCTCGCGCAGCAGACGCGCCTGGCGCTCCTGCGCCGTCTCGTTGGCGGGTGCCGGGCGCGGTGCCGGCGCAGGCGGTGCCGCCGGCGTCGGGGCCGCGATTTCTGCCTCGGCGGCCGGGACCGGCGTTCCCGCTTCGCCCGCAGGCGCGGCTTCACCGGGGCGACGGAACGTCCGCGCCTTCTTGGTCTCGACGATCACCGTGTTCGAGCGGCCGTGGCTGAAGCTCTGCTTCACCTTGCCGGTCTCCACCGTGCGGCGAAGTCCCAGCGGCGCGCGCATGCCCAGCTTCGGCTTGTCGTTGTCGGTTTCGCTCACTCAAATTCCTCGCGTACGTCTACGGCCGGAGACGCCGGGTCTGAACCGGGCGCCGATGCGCCTTGCGGGGCCGTTCCGCAAGGGGCCGATAAGGATTCGGATCCGATGAAATGCAGCCATCGGTCGAGCGCTTCGCTCACCCGCTTTGCTGCGTGCCGGTCGGTCAGGGCGATGTGTACCACATTTTCGCGGCCCAGCGCCAACGACAATATGGTGCGTTCAACGGGTAGTGCCAACCCCTTCAGATCGGAACCTTCACGATCGCTGCCGACACGCCAGGCCTGGGCCAGCTTGCGCCGCCCGTCCTCGCGCGCATCGGCGGCGTGATAGAGCGCCCGGAGCTGGCCGGACCGCGCCGCCGTCTCGATCCGGTCGGACCCGGTGACCAAGGTGCCCGCCTTCGCCTCCAGCCCCAGCCGGTCGAGCGCGTTGCGCTCCAGCGCCGACTCGATCAGCTGCGGCAGATCGTCGGGGGATGGTCAGCGCGCTGGTCTTGAACGCGCGCGACAGCGCCCCGCGCAACCGGCCCTTGGCCAGCGCCACGTCCAGTTCGGCGCGATCGACGCCGATCCATGCGCCGCGGCCGGGGGCCTTGGCGCGCACATCGGGCAGGATCACGCCGTCGGGCGACAGCGCGAGTCGGATCAGCGCCACCGGCGAAGCGCGATCCTGGGACAGGATGCACTTGCGGACCGGACCGTCGATGTCGGCGTGCGCGCGCGTGTTTAGCGAACGGGTCTCATTGCGAGGGGACCGCATCAGCGTCTCCCTTCGCGGCATCGCGGTCGGCGAGCAATTGCCCGCCGGCCCCGTAATTTTCGGTCGGCACTTCCTCGATCACGATCTGGACGGCGGCCGGGTTCTTGCCCAGCCGCTGCACCAGCGAGTCGGTGACATCGGCGACGATCGCAGCCTTCTGCGCGCGGGTCGCCGTGCCGGAAATGCGGATGCTGACAAAGGGCATCAGGCCTGATGATCCTCCGTCGTCGCGTCGTCATCACCGTCCACGCCCTGTGTCTCGTCCGACGACTCGGCGGCCGGAGCCTCCTCCTCGTCCGCGAACCAGTGCGCGCGGGCGGCCATGATGATCTCGTTGCCCTGCTCGTCGCTCAGCCCATATTCGGCCAGGATGCCGCCCTTGGGTTCGGGACGCTTGGTCTCGTCGTTGCGACGACGCTGCTCGGCGCGCTTCTTCTCGACCAGCTCGTCGGTCGCCAGATCGGCCAGGTCGTCGAGCGTCTTGATGCCCGCCTTGCCGAGCGTGACCAGCATCGCCTCGGTCAGATAGGGCATGTCGATCAGCGCATCCTCGACGCCCAGCGCGCGGCGCTGCTCGCGATTATTCTGCTCGCGCCGGTCGAGCGCTTCCTGCGCGCGGCTCTGCAGCTCCTGCGCCAGGTCGTCGTCGAAGCCCTCGATCGCCGCCAGCTCGTCGATCTCGACATAGGCGACCTCTTCGAGGTTGGTGAAGCCCTCGGCCACCAGCAGCTGCGCCAGCGTCTCGTCCACGTCCAGCTCCTGCTGGAACAGGTCGGAATTGGCGACGAATTCCTTCTGCCGCTTCTCGGAGGCGTCCGCCTCGGTCAGGATGTCGATCGCCTTGCCGGTCAGCTGCGAGGCGAGCCGGACATTCTGGCCGCGACGACCGATCGCCAGCGACAGCTGGTCGTCGGGCACCACCACCTCGATCCGCTCCTCTTCCTCGTCGATCACGACGCGGCTGACCGAGGCCGGCTGGAGCGCGTTGACGACGAAGGTGGCGATGTCGGGCGACCAGGGGATGATGTCGATCTTCTCGCCCTGCATCTCCTGCACCACGGCCTGGACGCGGCTGCCCTTCATGCCGACGCAGGCGCCGACCGGATCGATCGAGCTGTCGCGGCTGATCACGCCGATCTTGGCGCGGCTGCCCGGATCGCGCGCGGCGGCCTGGATGGTGATGATGCCGTCGTAGATCTCGGGCACTTCCTGCGCGAACAGCTTCTTCATGAAGTCGGGATGCGCCCGGCTCAGGAAGATCTGCGGGCCGCGATTCTCGCGCACCACCTTCAGGATCAGCGAGCGGATGCGGTCGTTGACGCGCACCACTTCGCGCGGGATCTGCTGGTCGCGGCGGATCACGCCCTCGGCGCGGCCCAGGTCGACGACGATATGGCCGAACTCGACGCGCTTGACGACGCCGGTGATGATCTCGCCCTGGCGGTCCTTGAACTCTTCAAACTGCCGCTCGCGCTCGGCGTCGCGGACCTTCTGGAAGATGACCTGCTTGGACGCCTGCGCCTGGATGCGGCCGAATTCGATCGGCGGCAGCGGATCGACTAGGAAGTCGCCGACGACCGCGCCCTTCTTCAGCTTCTGCGCGTCCTTCTCGGACACCTGCTTGTAGAGGTCGTCGACCAGCTCGACCACCTCGACGACGCGCCACAGACGCAAGTCGCCGCTGTTCGGGTCCAGCTTGGCGCGGATGTCCATCTCCTGGCCGTAGCGGGTACGGGCGGCACGCTGGATCGCGTCCTCCATCGCCTCGATCACGATCGCGCGATCGATCATCTTCTCGGCCGCGACCGAGTTGGCGATCGCGATCAGTTCGGCGCGGTTGGCGGTGGCCGTGGCCATCAGTGGGTATCCTCTGCTGATACGGGCGCCTCGTCAGGCGCATCTTCGAATTCGTCGGCGCCGTCCATCGACAGCGGCGCGGTGGCGGCGATGAGCCGGTCGGTCATCACCAGCTTGGCATGGTCGATCTGGCCGAAGTCGATCGTCGCCACGCCGTGCTGGCCCAGGTCGACCGAGATGCGGTCGCCCTCGACCCCGGCGATGTCGCCGGTCAGCTGCTTGCGGCCGTCCACCGCCTCGGTCAGGCGGATGCGCGCCTCATGCCCGGTCCAGTCGCGATAGTCGGACAGGCGGGTCAGCGGCCGGTCGATGCCGGGGCTGGACACCTCCAGCCGATAGGCCTCGGCGATCGGGTCGCGCCCGGCCGCCTCCAGCTCGTCGAGCCGGTCGGAGATGCGGTGCGACAGGGCGGTGCAATCCTCGATCGTCAGCTGACGCGTGTCGGGGCGCTCGGCCATCACCTGGAGCGTCGGGTCCGACTTGCCGCCGGTCATCTTCACGCGCACCAACGCGAAACCCAGCGCTTGCGCTTCAGGTTCGATCAGGGCGGTCAGGGCAGCGATATCGGTCAAGCGGAACTCCATGCGAGGGCGCCGCCGCGGAGCCGGGCCCCGCAGCCTCCGCATCTGGCGATGTAGAGAAAGCGACGCGGATATATGCGAGTCGTCGCCATTCCACAAGCCTTGCCGATGCGGCTTGCATCCATGCCCGATATACGGACGTTGCAGTCCCGATCAACGGGAGAGGTCGGTCATGAAGAGCAACGGTCGTGTGTCCCTGCTGGCGGCGTTGCCGTTCGCGCTTCTGGCCTGTTCGGGCAATGCCGCGCCGGGAGGCGACACGGCCGCCCCGCCGGTGGTCGACGCCCCCGCGCCGGGTCCGAGCGCCACGGCGACGCCGCCGCCCGCCGGGGCCGAACCGTTCGTGAAGACGGTGGTGGCCGATTTCGACGCGCCCTGGGCGATGACCTTCCTGCCCGATGGGCGGATGCTGGTGACCGAGAAGGACGGGCGGATGCTGTTGGTGTCGGCCGATGGCCGCAGCCGATCGACCGTGGCGACGGTCACCGTGGATTCGGCCGGGCAGGGCGGGCTGATGGACGTGGTGCTCGCCCCCGACTTCGCGCAGAGCCGGCGAGTCTATTTCAGCTATTCGGCGGCGGGCGAGGGCGGCAAGGGCGTGGTGCTGGCGCGCGGCCGGTTGCGGCCCGACGGCGCGGGGGGCGAGCGGCTGGGCGAGATCGAGGCGATCTTCCGCGCGCGTCCCTTCGTGGCGGGCGACGGCCATTATTCGGGCCGCATCGCCTTCTCGCCCGATGGGCAATATCTGTTCTTCACCAATGGCGAGCGCCAGAAATTTACCCCCGCCCAGGACAAGGACGGCACGCTGGGCAAGGTGCTGCGTCTGACCCCGGACGGACAGCCCGCACCGGGCAGTCCGCTGGCGGCACAGGGTTTCCAGCCCGAGGTGTGGAGCTATGGCCATCGCAACCTGCTGGGCATCGCCTTCGACGCGCAGGGCCGCTTGTGGGAGCAGGAGATGGGGCCCAAGGGCGGCGACGAGATCAACCTGATCCAGCCCGGCCGCAACTATGGCTGGCCCAACGCCTCGAACGGCAGCCATTATGACGGGCGCGACATTCCCGATCACCGGGCGGGCGACGGCTATGAAGCGCCCAAGGTCTGGTGGAACCCGTCCATCTCGCCGTCCGGCCTGATGATCTATTCGGGCGCGATGTTCCCGGAATGGCGCGGCGATGCGTTCGTCGGCGGCCTGTCGAGCCAGGCGCTGCTCCGCATCCACCTGTCCGGCGAGCAGGCGAGCAAGGGCGACCAGTGGGACATGGGCGCGCGCATCCGCGAGGTGGAGCAGGGGCCTGACGGTGCGATCTGGCTGCTGGAGGATGGTGGCGACTCGCAGGGTCGCCTGATCCGGCTGAGTCGCGGCTGACGCGGCCTCAATCGGTCAGGCGTGAGGTCGCGATCACCTTCTGGAACAGCGCGTTGAGTGCGGCGGAGATGTCGCCGTCGGTGCCGACCTCGAACATCAGGTCGCTGGAGGCGCATTGTTGCAGCGCGGGGCGCAGCATGGGCAGCAACGGGATGATGTTGGCGATCGACCAGTCGTGATAGTTGACCGACTCCTCCTGATAGGTGGTGTAGAGGATCGCGATCTTGATGCGCCGGCCCTTGATCGCGGAGCAGGCGGTCTGGATCATCGATCCCAACTGGCGGCCATTGATCTCCTCGTCGCGCATCCCGTCGGTGATCAACATCACATAGGCCTGCGGCGTGTCGCCGGTCTGGCCGCTGCCGGTCCCGCCCAGCGCCGGCATCCGTTCCATCTGCCGCTGAAGGGCGCCCTCATGCTCGGTCTGCCGGTCGAAATGCGCCTGGCTGGTATCGACCGCGATGATGGTCGCCGCCGACGTCCCGGCCCTGGCAAGGGCATAGTCGTCGGTCAGCGGTGCGACGTTGCGGAAGTCGCTGGCCCGGTCGAAGGTGGAAACGGAAAAGCGATAGGTCGCGCCGTTCACCCGGCTTTCCCGCTGGGCATCCCCCAGCAGGTCCAGGATCGCCCGCTTGCCGGCATCGATGCGCAGTTCGATCCCGTTGTCATGGGCCAGTTGGTAATAGTCGATCTTCTTGCCGTCCCGGTCGACCAGCCTGGGTTTGTCCGGATCGATCTGGTGACAGGCGAACGCGCATCCCCTGGGGTTGAACGGGTCCACATCCTTTGTCTTCGCCCGCATCAGGGCGATGCCCGCGCTGGTGGTGGGCAGCGCCATCGAGCTGGACGTGTCGAGCATCACATAGAAGTCGATGTCCGGCGGACGCTTGGCCATCGATCCGGCCGATCCGTTCACCGCCAGTTCGGCGATCCCCAATATGCCGCCGAAATAGGTGCGCGACCAGCCACTGAAGCGGATGGTGGCGCGGCGATACTGGCCGTCATGGGTGTCGTCGGACACGCTGATCGCCAGGTCGCTGGCCGCATTGGGATCGAAGCGCAGGCCCGGGATCAGTCCCGCCGTCGCGCGGAACACGTCGCGGGCGCGTCGCTCGGCGACGGCGCTCGGCGCGTCCATCAGCGTCCGGCTGGTCGCCGTCAGCACGGCGGCGTCGGCGGCGGCGGCCAGCCGCGTCTGGATGCGCATCGCATTGGCATAGTCCAGGCTCATGCCGGTGGCGAACACCAGCACCGGCAGCGCCAGCGCGAAGATCATCAGGACCGCGCCGCGACGGTCGCGGATCAGGTCGGACAGGCCGCGCATCCCCCCGCTCCCCTCAACCGTCCGACAGGACGACGCTGCGCGACCGGCGCGGCATCATGATGATCGACTGGCGCAGCCGGATCGGGCCGGGCAGCCAGCGCCCGGGATCATAGTCATAGGATACGTCGCTATAGATGAGCGACGTGCCGGGCACGCGCAGCGTCGCCGGGATTTCGGCGAGGGTCATCCGGCGGCCGACCCTGTCCGGGCGATGGCGGGGATCGGCGTCGCTCCAGACGATGCGCGCGGCGAGCCTGTCGTCGATCGTCACCTGCGACACGCGGATCGTCGCCGCGGTTCCGGCGCACGGCGTCATCATCTGGCCCGAGGCGACGAGGATCGTGTCGAGCGTCGCCGGCGACAGCAGCGCATATTGCGACACCAGATCGGCCATCGCCCGCGCGGTGATCGCCACCCGCCGATCGCAGCCGGCGGCGAGCACCAGATGAACGATGGCAAGATAGACCATCACCATCAGCGGTAGCACCAGCGCGAACTCGACCAGCACCGCGCCGCGACGGTCCACGCGGAGCATGGCGGGGGCGTCGCGGCGGCTCATGCGAAGGGCTCGGCCTTGAACATCTGCGTGCCGATCAGCAGGCGCTGCCCCGGTCCGCTGTCGGCCAGCGAAACGCCGAGCGGCCCGCCCGGCACCGGCCACAGATAGAGGATCCGCAACACCACCACGTCGCCCGGCGCGACCCGCTCGAACCGCCACTCATTGGTGACCCGGCCCTTGTCGTCGAATCGGATTGTCGGCGCGGCGACATCGGCGTCGGCAAAGGCATCGGCGCGGCGAAGATCGACCATCAGCCGCGTGCAGGACAGGAAGGGGGGCAGGCGATCGCAGGCCTGCCGCCGAAACCCGTCCGCGTCGACGCCGGCGATCGTCGTCTTGCCGGTCAGCACCTGTCGCGCCATCTGGTCGGCGACGGTCTGGAGCGTCTGTTGCGCGAACAGCGTCAGCCCGGTCGCCAGGATCGCGATCATCAGCGCGAAAAAGGCCGACCCGCACAAGGCGAACTCGATCGCCGCCACGCCGCGCCGATCCCGTGCCAGGGCCAACACGCGTTGAACCGAACGGAACGATGGGCGGACACGACGCATCGCCTCGCCCTGCCGTTCACCGGTGAAACACAGGTTAAGAAATGGTCGAGTCCCGTGCGGCTTTGCGAGCTATGGCGGGTAGGGCATTGAACGAGGGCGGAAAGATTATTTCGACGGCGATCCTTTGCGACGCGAGGCGAGGATGTAGATCACCACTGCCACGCCGGCGAACAGGAACCATTGCACTGCATAGGCAAGATGGTTGTTCGGCACCGATTCGAGATCGGGGGCCGGATTGGCCGCCAGCCCGGCGACCGGCTCGGCGGCGATCAGCATCAGCCTGATGGGCTGCGGGTTCAGCGCCGCGCCGATCAGCGACTGGCCGCTGGGGGCGTGGCCGATATAGCCGGCGACCATGCCGCCGCCCCAGACCGGGTGCGCATTGGGATCGCGGGTGGTGCCGAGCTGCGCCATCATCGGTGTGGCACCGCCCCCGCAAGTGGCAATCGCCCGAAACCCCGCCGCGCCCGCGCCCGCCAGCCGGATCGTCACCGGCGGCGCGCATCGGCCGGTGGCGCGGCGGAACAGCAGGCGCTCGTCGGCACGGGCAGGAAAGGGGATGGCGGGCCGCGTCGGATTGGCCGCCAGTTGCTGGAGGAAGGCGAGCTTCTGCGGCCGACGGTCGAGCAACTGCCACAGGCCGAGCGCGATCATCGCGGCCACCGCCAGCGTGACCAGCATTGTGGATAGCACCGGCACGCGCCTCACGGGTCGATCCGCCCCTCGCGCGCGGCATTGCGGAATTCGGCCCAGAGCAGCATCGCCTTGGCGACCCGCAGCGACAGGATGGTCGCGACCGTCATGAACGGCACCCAGAGCAGGACATGCACCCACCAGGGCGGCTCGACCTTCACCTGCAACCAGATCGCCAGCCCCACGACCAGCGCGCCCAGGATCAGCGTCAGGAAGGCGGCCGGACCATCGCCGACATTGAAGCGGGTGAAGTCCAGCCCGCAGCGTCCGCAACGGTCCCGGAAGCGCAGCAATCCGGCATAGAGGCTCGGCTCGCCGCAGCGCGGGCACAGGCCCTTCATGCCCGCCTGGACGATGGTCGGTGCGCCGACCTCGCGTGGCGTGGGGACAGGATCGTCGGTCATCGCGCCCGCCCCCTCATGCCGGATCAGCCGCCGTGGACCGGCGCGCCCCAGCCACCCCAGACATAGATGGTGACGAACAGGAACAGCCAGACGACGTCGACGAAATGCCAGTACCAGGCCGCCGCCTCGAAGCCGAAATGCTGGCGGGGGGTGAAGTCGCCCTTATAGGCGCGGATCAGGCAGACGATCAGGAAGATCGTGCCGACCAGCACGTGGAAGCCGTGGAAGCCGGTCGCCATGAAGAAGGACGCGCCATAGTTGATCCCCTTGAAGGGGAAGGGCGCGTGCGCATACTCATAGGCCTGGATGCTGCTGAACAGCAGGCCGAGCGCCACCGTCAGCCACAGGCCCTTGAGCACGCCATCGCGATTGCCGACGCCCAGCAGGCCCCACAGGCCGGTCTTCTCGCCGCCGCGCTGGTTGTGGATCAGCGCATGGTGCGCCCAGGTGACGGTGGTGCCCGAGGTCAGCAGGATCAGCGTGTTGAGCAGCGGCAGTTCGAAGGCGTTGATGACCTCCAGCCCCTTGGGCGGCCATTGCGCGGCGATCGCGGTCGCGCCCTCGGCGGCGCGTTCGACCTGGCCGTCGACGAAGGTCATGGCGGTCGGGAACAGCGCGAAGTCGAAATAGGCCCAGAACCAGCCGACGAAGAACATCACTTCGGAGGCGATGAACAGGATCATGCCATAGCGGAAATGGAGCTGGACGACGGGGGTGTGGTCGCCCTGATGCGCCTCGTGGATCACCTGCGCCCACCAGCTGTACATGGCGAACAGCACGGCGATCGTGCCCATGATGAAGATCCAGCCGCCGCCATTGGGCTTGTCGACATGGCCGCCATGCATCCACATGATCGCGCCCGCCGCCATCGCCAACGCCGAAAAGGACGTGAACAGGGGCAGGATGCTCGGCGGAAGGATATGATAATCGTGGTTCTTGGCGCCTGCCATAATCCTGTCCCCGTCTATCTTTTGCAGCCATCCTAGGGTCGTCCGCCGGACAGAACAATAGGGGATGAGGGCGTGCGGACGGACGGCCGCCGACCGGTCGGATCGGCGCTTACGTCAGTCCGACCGAGGGATCAGCCCGCCGTCCGGCCCTGTTCGGCCGGGTAGAAGGTATAGGACAGGGTGATGGTCTGGATGTCGGCGGCGTCGGGATCGGTCAGCATCGCCGGGTCGATGTAGAAGATCACGGGCATCCGTGCCGTCTCGCCGGGCTTCAGCGTCTGCTCGGTGAAGCAGAAACACTGGATCTTCTTGAAATATTTGCCGGCCTGCGCGGGCTGGACGTTGAAGGTGGCGGTGCCGGTCAGCGGCTGGCCGCTGGTGTTGGTCGCCTTGAAGAAGGCCATGTCGCGCGCACCGACCGCCACCGTGTCGAACCGGCTTTCGGGCACGAAGCGCCAGGCCAGCTTGGGGCTGACATTGGTGTCGAAATCGACGCGGACCTGCCGGTCGACCGCCCCCGGCGCGGCGAGGCCGCGGCCAGTGGTGCCGTTCAGCCCGGTCGCCTGGCAGAACAGGCGGTAGAGCGGCACGCTGGCCCAGGCCAGACCGGTCATGAAGGCGATGCCCAGCACCGCCAACAGCGCGGTGCGGCGCGTGCGGGCGGTGGGGTCGCTCAATGCGGCATCCCCGCCTGGATCTTGGCGATCGAGATGCCGAAGACCAGCAGCACGAAGGCGAAGAGCAGCACCGCCATCACGATCGCGCGCGACCGCTGGCGGCGACGGACCAGATCCTGTTCGTCGGGGGTCATGCGCTTCCTCCTGCCAGCAGCCAGCGATCGGCGACCAGCGCGCCGAAGATCACGAAGAGATAGAGGATCGAATAGCTGAACAGCCGCTTCTCCGGCGTCATCCGGTCCTCCGCGCCCGTCTGGCGCAGCGCGACCTGCGCGGCGAACAGCGCGAACACGGCGGTGGTGATGCTGGCGGTCCAGCCATAGACCGCGCCGGTCAGCCCCAGCGGCCAGGGCAGCACCGCCGCCACCGCCATCGGGATGGTGTAGAGGCCGATCTGGGTCCGCGTCACCCGCTCGCCCGCCACGACCGGCAGCATCGGCACGCCGGCATTGGCGTAATCGGTCTTCACGAACAGCGCGAGCGCCCAGAAATGCGGCGGCGTCCACAGGAAGACGAGCATGAACATCAGGAACGGCAGCAGCGCGACCTGGTTGGTCGCCGCCGCCCAGCCGATCAGCGGCGGAAAGGCGCCGGCCGCGCCGCCGATGACGATGTTCTGCGGCGTCCGCCGCTTCAGCCAGACGGTATAGATCAGCACGTAGAAGAGGATCGACACCGCCAGGATCGCCGCCGCCGTCCAGTTGACCGCGACGAACATCAGGATGACCGAGAAGCTGGCGAGACCCACGCCGAAATGGAGCGCTGACTGCCGGTCCATCCGCCCGGCGGGCAGCGGCCGCTTCTGCGTGCGGCGCATGATCGCGTCGATATCCGCTTCATACCATTGGTTGAGCGCCCCCGCCGCGCCCGCGCCCAGCGCGATGCACAGGATCGCGGTAAAGCCCAGCACGGGGTGGATGCCGACCGGCGCGGCCAGCATCCCGCACAGGCCGGTGAAGACGACGAGCGTCATGACCCGGGGCTTGGTCAGCGCCAGGAAGTCGCGCCAGTCGGCCGGCGGCAGCAGGGGGGTCGCGGTGCTCATCTCTTGTCCGAGGATATAGGCCAGTGGGCGGGCGGGGCAAAGCCTTCGCCGAACACGGCCCGACGCTTTGATATGTATCAGCCAAATCCACGCTTTCCATGGATTTAGCCGGGAACCGGGGCGGTGGAGATGCGCTTCTTGGACCAACCCCAACCAAAGAGGCACCCGTTATGGTTGACGATAGCGCGAGGGACGATGCCCCGCCGGCAACGGCCAAGTCCGGCGACGCGGCCGAGCAGTTCGCCCAAGAGCTGCCGGAGGCGAAGGGCGACCAGGTCGTGGCCCGGTCGGTGACGATCAACCGGCCGGTCGGCGAGCTGTTCACCTTCTTCCGCGATTTCTCCAACCTGCCGAGTTTCATGGAGAATGTCGTCCGCATCGACATCCTCGACGAAAAGCGATCGCATTGGGTGGTGAAGGCGCCTGGCGGCACCACGGTGGAATGGACCGCGCGGATCACCGACGAGGCGCCGAACAGCGTTATCGCCTGGGCCTCGGAAGAGGGGGCGGACGTGCCGAACAGCGGCCATGTCACCTTCCGCGACGCGGGCGCGCGCGGCACGGTGGTGTCCGCCACCATCCTCTACGATCCGCCCGCCGGCTTTATCGGCAAGATCATCGCCAAGATGTTCCAGCGCGAACCCGCGATCCAGGCGCGCCGCGACCTGCGCCGGTTCAAGCAACTGATGGAAACGGGCGAAATCGCCACCCCGGCGATGAATCCCAAGCAGTTCGAGGAGATGGGACTGTGAAAGCCCTGGCCTGGCACGGCAAGCACGACGTCCGCATGGACACGGTCGACGATCCCGAGATCGTCAATCCGCGCGACGCGATCATCAAGGTCACCTCGACCGCGATCTGCGGGTCGGACCTGCATCTCTATGACGGCTATATCCCGACGATGAAGGCCGGCGACATATTGGGCCATGAATTCATGGGCGAGGTGGTCGAGGTCGGGCCGAAGTCGACGCTGAAAAAGGGGCAGCGCGTGGTGGTGCCTTTCACCATCGCGTGCGGTAGCTGCTATCATTGCGGCAAGCACCAATATTCGGCCTGCGACAACGGCCTGCCCGCCGACAATCAGGATATCGCGCAGACGCTCTACGGCCAGCCCATGTCGGGCCTGTTCGGCTATAGCCACATGACCGGCGGCTATGCGGGCGGTCAGGCGGAATATGTCCGCGTGCCGTTCAGCGATGTCGGCCCGATCGTGATCCCGGACGGGGTCGACGACGACAAGGTGCTGTTCCTGTCCGACATCCTGCCGACCGGCTGGCAGGCGGCGGAATATGCCCAGATCGAACCGGGCGACACGGTCGCGGTCTGGGGGTGCGGCCCGGTCGGATTGTTCGCGGTCCAGTCCGCCTTCCTGATGGGCGCGGAGCGGGTGATCGCGATCGACCATTTCCCCAACCGGCTGGCGCTCGCCAAGCGCTTCGGCGCGGAGACGATCAACTTCGAGGAGACGGCGACCTATGAGGCGCTGATGGAGATGACCGGCGGCATCGGTCCCGATGCGGTGATCGACGCGGTCGGGCTGGAGGCGCATGGACTGTTCGTCGACAATGTCATCGACCAGATCAAGGCATCGACCTTCCTCGGCACCGACCGGCCGCATTCGATCCGCCAGGCGATCATCGCCTGTCGCAAGGGCGGGCGGGTCTCCATGCCGGCGGTCTATGGCGGCTTCGTCGACAAATTCCCGCTCGGCGCCTTCATGGAAAAGGGGCTGACCATGAAGACCGGCCAGACCCATGTGCAGCATTACCTGCCCGGCCTGCTCAACGCGATCATGGAAGGCAAGATCGACACCGAGTTCCTGATCTCGCACCGCATGCCGCTGATGGACGCGCCCAAGGGCTATAAGATGTTCCACGACCAGCAGAACGACGTGACCAAGATCGTGCTGAAACCCGGCATGGCCCAGGGTTGAAAACAGGAGAGATCGACATGGCTGATAAATTCGCGATCATCACCGGCGCCTCGACCGGCATCGGCTTCGAACTGGCGACGCTCGCCGCACAGGATGGCTACGACCTGCTGATCGTCGCTGACGAGCCCCTGATCCAGTCCGCCGCACAGGACCTGCGCCAGTTCGGCACCGAGGTGCAGGCGGTGGAGGCGGACCTGTCGACGCTGGAGGGCGTCGACGCCTTGCTCGACGCCGCCGGCGGGCGGCAGGTCGACATCCTCTGCGCCAATGCCGGGCGGGGCCTGGGCCATGGCTTCCTAGACCAGTCGGTCGACGAGTGGCGAAAGGTGATCGACACCAACATCACCGGCACGCTCTATCTGCTCCAGAAGGCGCTGAAGCCGATGGTGGCGCGGAACGAAGGCAAGGTGCTGATCACCGGCTCTATCGCCGGCTATATTCCCGGCGCGTTCCAGGCGGTGTATAACTCGTCCAAGTCGTTCATCGACTATTTCAGCGATGCGATCCGCAACGAGCTGAAGGAATCGGACGGCGTCACCATTACCACGCTGAAGCCCGGACCGGTCGACACCGAGTTCTTTGCGCGCGGCGACATGCTCGACACCTCGGTCGGCCAGTCGGAGAGCAAGAGCGATCCGGTCGACGTGGCCAAGGATGGCTGGAGCGCGCTGATGAAGGGCGAGGCGTCGATCTTCTCGGGCTGGAAGACGAAGCTGCAAGGCACGCTCGCCAATATCACGCCGGCCAGCGTGCTGGCGGAACAGCATCGCAAGATGGCCGAACCGGGCAGCGGCAAGGAGTAACGGCCGGCTTAGAGCGGGCGGGTTACCTGCACGGGCCTCACCCCGGTGGGGTCCGTTGCTCTGTATCACCCGCCTCAGCATGCCGGTTAAGGCGCAACCTTCGCGGGCGTCTGGAGCCCGATGACGTGACCTTGATCTGGACCCGTCATTGCGAGCGCAGCGAAGCGGTCCACAGCCGCGCGCGTGACGCCCTGGATTGCTTCGCTGCGCTCGCAATGACGGCTTGGGTCAACCCGATGTCATCCTGCTCCAGCGAACAGGCCGGACGGGCTCGTGCTCCTGCGAAGGCAGGAGCCTATGGCCAGGCGAAGCAACGCCTCTTGGGTATCCATAACCCTGGGCTCCTGCGTCCGCAGGAGCACGGGGGCGATTGTTGAAAGGATCCCGCGCACGCCGGATTCCATTTCGCGGATGTCTGCACTTTAGGCGAGACGTGCGGGGAGTGGACCCCGACCTCCACCGCGATGATGTGAAGGGCAAAGCCAGGCGCGTCACCCCTCAGGCTGGATTGTGCCGATCCAGGAACGCCTTCATCCGCTGGAGAAAAGTCAGCCGATCCTCGCTGCGGGTGAAATGATGGTCGGCAAGCGGCTGTTCGAAATATTCGAACGGCTTGCCCGCATCCTCCAGCGCGCTGGCCATCATCCGCGACTGTTTGACCGGCACGCGCTTGTCCGCCTTGCCATGGACCAGCAGGATCGGCACCGAAAAGGCGGCGGCGCCGAAGCGAGGGCTCACCGAGCGGAAATCGGGCGCCTGTTTCTTCAGCCAGTCGCCGCGCGTGCGGCCGTACAGGAACTGCCCGTCATAGGCCCGCATCGCCGCCAGGTCCGACACGCCGGCATAGGAGATGGCGCAGCGGTACAGCCCGCCGCCGCGCTGGGCCGCGCGCATCGCCGCATAGCCGCCGTATGACGCCCCGACCATGCACGCACGCTTGGGATCGGCGATCCCCTCCTTCACGGCCCAGGCGAGGGCATCGTCCAGATCGTCCTGCATCTTCAGGCCCCATTGCCCCTCGCCCTTCTTGGCGAATTCGCGGCCATAGCCGGACGAGCCGCGATAATTGGGTTGGATCACCGCATAGCCCAGCTCCGCCAGATATTGCGTCCACCAGTCCCAGCTTTCATCGTCGCGGGCGAAGGGGCCGCCATGCGGCAATATGATGATCGGCAGCGCCTTGGCCGTGCGCGCCCGGGGCAGGGTCAGCACCGCCTCGATGATGGTGCCGTCGCGCGCCGGATAGCGGATGGTGCGGACCGGCGACAGGATGCGGCCCTGCAGCTTCGGGTTCGCCCAGGACAGGCGCTGCATCCGGCCGGACCCGGTGTCGAAATAATAGATGATGCCCGCCTGTGACGCGCTGCCGACCGAGACCAGCAGCTTGGTGCGATCCGCGCTCCACGACAGGATATGCGCGTGCCGGCCGTTGCCGACCGCCTTGTCCATCGCCGCCTGCACCTCGTGCATCGCCGGGTCGGTCCATTCGCTGTGGTAATAATGGTCGTCGACGGCATAGCCCGCGACATCGTCGCCGGCCGGATTGGGGATGACCGAGGCGATGTCGTAGCCGGGCGTCGCGAACAGCGTCTTGCCGAGCTTCAGGTCGGGCAGCGACATCTCATAGGCGGTGTCATGCCCATCGCTGTCGTCGATGCCGATCGCGCTGCCATCGGCCCGGAACAGGACCGGAGTGACGAAGCTCTCGTTATTCTTGCGATCGGCGCGGGCGATGGTGCGGAAGGTCTCGCCGTTGTTGGCGCGGTAGAGCAGGGTCGCCTTGCGCGAGCTGTCGTCCAGGCGATAGCCGATACGGACCTGGCCGGCGCCATCGGCATACCAGTCCCACACATTGGCGACGCCGCTGACGATCCGTCGCCCGCGCCCGGTGGACAGGTCATACTCATAGACGCTCGGCCAGAAATCCATTTCGGAGG
Source organism: Sphingomonas sp. SORGH_AS_0438 (assembly GCF_031453475.1). Classification (NCBI taxonomy): domain Bacteria; kingdom Pseudomonadati; phylum Pseudomonadota; class Alphaproteobacteria; order Sphingomonadales; family Sphingomonadaceae; genus Sphingomonas; species Sphingomonas sp. SORGH_AS_0438. The sequence goes on along the minus strand of NZ_JAVIZS010000001.1, from coordinate 2,605,012 downwards.
TGATGCCGGTCTGCTTGGCCAGCAGGATGCGCGGGCTGCCGTCGCGGGCGGTCCACAGCACGTCGTCGGCGCGGATACCGCTCTTCTCCCAGTCCAGCCGCTTCATCACCTTCGCGTCCGCCGACAGGCCGATCACGCGGGTGACGTAGATCTCGGTGCCATAGACCATGTCCTGCGAGCCCAGGCCGACCGCCAGCCAGCCGTCGCTGACCCAGCGCCACCAGTTGATGTCGACGGTGGGCCCCACCTTGACCACCGACGGCTTGGTGTCGGCGCCGCCCGTGACCGGGGTGATCATCAGATATTGGGTGCCGTCGATCGCCATCTTGCCAGCGACGCGGGTGCCGTCGGGCGACAATTTGGGCTCGTCGATCGCGGGCAGGGCGGCAAAGGCCTCGACCGGAACCGGCCCGTCCTTGGCACCTGCGCCGGCGTCCTTGGCAACGGCCTGATCCGACGCTGCGCCAGCCGGAACACTGCCCCCCATCGCCGATGCCGCCAGCAACCACGCCGCACATGCGACACCACGCCCGATACCTGTCATGATCATCCCCCATACCGGGCCCCCGCCCGGCATGAAGTCATGCTAATCGATCAAAGCATCGGCTGACAAGTTGATCTGAAATGCCACCATAATGGAGGTATCGATCATCCGCCCCGCGTCGCCAGTACCGCCAGCAGCAGCAGCGCGACGATGTTGGTGATCTTTATCATCGGGTTGACTGCAGGACCGGCGGTATCCTTGTACGGGTCGCCGACCGTGTCGCCGGTCACCGCCGCCTTGTGCGCCTCCGATCCCTTGCCGCCATGATGGCCGTCCTCGATATATTTCTTGGCATTGTCCCAGGCACCGCCGCCCGAGGTCATCGACAGCGCGACGAACAGCCCCGACACGATCACGCCCAGCAGCATCGCCCCCAGCGCGGCGAAGCCATTGGCCTGGCCCGCGACCAGCAACACGATGAAATAGACCGCGATCGGCGACAGCACCGGCAGAAGCGAGGGTATGATCATCTCGCGGATCGCGGCGCGGGTGACGAGATCGACGGTACGGCCATATTGCGGCCGGCTGGTGCCCAGCATGATGCCGGGATCGTCGCGGAACTGGCCGCGCACCTCCTCCACCACCGCGCCCGCCGCGCGCCCGACCGCCGTCATCCCGAACGCGCCGAACAGATAGGGGAGCAGCGCACCGAGCAGCAGGCCGACGATGACATAGGGGTTGGACAGGCTGAAATCGACCTCCACCTCCGGAAAATAGGTCGACAGGTCGGTGGTATAGGCCCCGAACAGCACCAGCGCGGCCAGCCCGGCCGAGCCGATCGCATAGCCCTTGGTCACCGCCTTGGTGGTGTTGCCGACCGCATCCAGCGCGTCGGTGCGCTGGCGCACCTCGTCGGGCAGCGCGGCCATCTCGGCGATGCCGCCGGCATTGTCGGTGACCGGGCCATAGGCGTCGAGCGCGACGACCATGCCCGCCAGCGCCAGCATCGCGGTCGCGGCGAAGGCGATGCCGATCACGCCGGCGAGCTGATAGGTGGCGACCACCGCGACGACGATCACCAGCGTCGGCAGCGCCGTCGCCTCCAGGCTGATCGCCAGGCCCTGGATCACGTTGGTGCCGTGCCCCGTCTCGCTGGCCCGCGCGATCGAGCGGACCGGGCGATAGGCGGTGCCGGTATAATATTCGGTGATCCACACGATCAGCCCGGTGACCGCCAGCCCGATCACCATGCACCAGACCAGGTCCATCCCGGTGAAGCCCGGCCCGGTCGCCGCGGCGGCGCCCCCTTGCGTCAGGTCGTCGCTGACCGCGTCGAGGAAGCCGGCATTGCCGATCACCGCGTTCAGGTCGCCCAGCGTATAGTGCGCGGCGGCGAAGATCGCCGGCACCGCGAGCAGCGCCGAGGTCCAGAAGCCCTTGTAGAGCGCGCCCATGATCGAGCCGTTCCGGCCCAGCCGCACCATATAGGTGCCGATGATGCTGGTCAGGATGCACACGCCGCCGACGATCAGCGGCAGACTCATCAGCCGCAGCAGTTCGCCCGCATCGGCCCGCACCAGCAGCGCGATCGAGATCATCGTCACGCCCAACGTCACCACATAGGTCTCGAACAGATCGGCGGCCATGCCGGCGCAATCGCCGACATTGTCGCCGACATTGTCCGCGATCACCGCCGGGTTGCGGGGATCGTCCTCCGGGATGCCGGCCTCGACCTTGCCGACCAGATCCGCGCCGACATCGGCCGCCTTGGTGAAGATGCCGCCGCCCAGCCGCGCGAAGATCGAGATGAGCGACGCGCCGAAGGCCAGCGCGGTCAGTGCCTCGACGATGATGCGGTCATTGGGGGCATAGCCGGCGGGACCGACCAGATACCAGAAGAAGACGGCGATCGCGAGCAGGCCCAGTCCCGCCACCAGCATCCCCGTCACCGCGCCCGAGCGGAAGGCGGTGGTCAGCCCCGCCTGGAGCGAGGTGCGGGCGGCCTCCGCCGTGCGGACATTGGCGCGCACCGAAATGGTCATGCCGACATAGCCGGCGACCCCCGACAGGATCGCGCCGATCGCGAAGCCCAGGGTCGACAGCCAGCCCAGCGTCACCGCCAGGACGATGGCGACGACGATCCCGACCACGGCGATGGTGGTGTATTGGCGGCCCAGATAGGCCTTGGCGCCTTCCTGGATGGCGCCGGCGATGTCCTGCATCCGGGCGTCGCCCGGCGATTGGCGGAGCACTTGCCCGCTGGTGACGATGCCATAAAGCACGGCGATCCCGCCGCAGATCATGGCGAGATAGACTGCCGTCATACTCGTCCCTCCTGATCGCGGGCGCACCGTCATGGGCCGCCCGTCGCCGGCGAAGCTACGCCGATTGGCGCGGGGTGCAACCATGCTGTGCCCGTCCCGCGACAGGGGGAGGTTGCGAAATATCGTCCGTGCTGCTGCGACGGTAGGAGCCCGAGCTACGCGCGTGGAAGTCCGGCAATCGTCTTCGGGATCATGGGAGAAGCGCGCCGCGCCTCCGTGTGACCTCAGTGCGCCAAAGTGGCCCCGCCATCATGCTCCCAGCCCAATCGATCGGGCAGGGGCAGCGACTCGCCACCGTCCGTCAGCGTCAGGCCCGCGCCGGCCGCAAACGCGCCGACACAGGTCGCGGCCACCGGCGGCTCCACCGCTGCGGGGAGGGCGAAAAGCAGTTGGTAATCGTCCCCCGCCGTCACCGCCGCCAATCGCGCCGCGCGATCCGTACCGCGCACGGCACCATAGGCAGCGGACAACGGCACCGCTTCCAGTCGGACCGTGACGGCCAGGCCGCTCGCCGCCGCCATGCGCGCCGCGTCGATCAGCAGCCCGTCCGACACGTCCGCCATCGCCGTCACCAAGGGCCCGAGCGCGCGTCCCTCCGCCAGCCGGGGGCGGGGCCGGCGATAGGCGTTGCGCAAGGCCGGGCTGTCGATCTCCCCCCGCGCCGCCGCCAGGCCGGGGCCGGCATCGCCGATCGTGCCCGTCACCCACAGGCGGTCGCCCGGGCGCGCGCCGCTCCGCGCCGGCGCGCGCCCGCTGCGGCCGATGGCTGTGCAGGTCAGGACGCGCGGCGCGCCTTTTGGCAGCGACACCGTGTCGCCGCCGATCAGCCGCGTGTCGAACGTCGCCAGCGCCCCTGCCAGCCCGGCGAGGAACGCCCGGTCCCAGCCATCCCCGCCCAGCGGCAGGTTGAGCAGCACCCCCTCCGGCACCGCCCCCTTGGCGGCCAGGTCGGACAGGTTCACCGCCAGCAGCTTCCACGCCACATCTTCGGCCGGGTCGGTGCCGAGGAAATGCACCCCCTCGACCAGCGTGTCGGTGGTCAGCACCAGGTCGCCCAACGTCGCGGCATCGTCGCGCAGGTCGCGTGCGCCGGGATGCAGCGGCAGCGCGCGCAGGCCGGCGAGGAATTCGGCCTCCGTCATCGCGGGCAGGGGAGGGAGCGGCTCAATCGTCCAGCTTCGCGCCGTCGAGCGCCCGGGCCTGGCGCTCCGCCTCAGCCCTGGCCGCGCGCTTCTCCGCGCCGGTGCGGCCGAAGACGACGCGGTTGGCGGCGGCCGTCGCCTGTGCCGCCGCCCTGGCCTTCGCCTTGCGCGCGCGGTTCAGGTTGACGACCTCCGCCATGGATCAGGCGCGCGGGCCCGACTTGGCGATGGCGTCGAGCAGGCCGTTGACGAAGCCGGCCTCGCGCCGCTCGTAGAAGGCGTGGGCGACATCGACATATTCGCTGATGACGGCGCCGGTCGGCACGTCCTTGCGCGCGAGCAGCTCATAGGTCCCGGCGCGCAGGATCGCCTTCATCGGCTTGTCGAGTCGCGCCAGCGTCCAGCCGCTGGCCAGCTTCGCCTCGATCAGCAGGTCGATCTCGCCGGCGCGCGCCTGGGCGCCCTTGACCAGGTCGTCGAAGAAATCGACCTCGGCATCGGCATATTCCACATCCTCGATCACCGCGCCCAGGCGGTGCTGGTGGAATTCGTGCAGCAGCACGGGAATCGCCGTGCCCTCCATCTCAAGCTGATAGAGCGCCTGGACGGCGGCGAGACGCGCGGCGGCGCGGGCCTTGGTGCGGTTCGAGTTGCGGGACATAAGCGCCGCCCTGTACGCCGCCCGGCGGCGGATGTCAGCCCCGTTGCGGAACGGTGTGATGGAAGAGGAATGATGGACGACAGTTGGGGAAGAAAACCGGCGGCCCTGCGGGTGCGGGCGAACGATCGCGAAGCGGCGCGCGCCGCCGATCGCGAACGTCGGGCGCAGGAGCGTGCGGCCTCCGCCGATGCGCGGATCGAGGCGCGGGCCGCCGCCCGCGACGCCGCATCGCAGGCGCGCGAGGCGGCACGTACCGCCCGCCGGGTCGAGGAGGAAGCGCGCGCGGCCGTCCGGCGCGAGGCGGCGGCGACCGTTGCGGCGGAGGAGCCGGCCGCGCCGCGGCGGCGCCGCTCGACCGGGGCGATCGCGCGCACGGGGATGCCGACCGAGGAACGCGACACGCGCGGTTATCGCACCGTCGTCGACGAGGATCGCATCCGCACCCTTGCCAAGCGCGGCGCGTCAGTCGCCGGCCTGGCGGGCGCGTTCGGTCTCAGCGTCGCGGAGGTGGAGGCGGTGCTGGCCGCCGGCTGATCAGGGCTTGGCGGGGCGTGGGGCGGCGAGCGGCAGGCAGTCGAAGCCGCCGGCCGCCGCCGCCGCGCACAGCGCCACCGCGCCCGCGCGGTCCGCCGCAGGTCCGATCTGGACGCGCACCAGCGGGCTGTTCGGAACGGGATCGAAGCGCGGCTGGAACTTGCCCAGTGACGGCACCCGGTCGCGCGCCAGCGCCCAGGCCGCCTCCGCCCGGGCGTGGCCAGTGAACGCGCCGATCTGGATTCGCCAGTCGCCGGCCGGCAGGGCTTCGGCGGCGACCGGTGCGGCGGCCATGCGCACGGCCGGCGGCGGCGGCGGGGCGAACAGCGCCGCCTCCAACCGCGCCAATGCGGGGCCGGCCGCCGCCGCCAGCGCATCGGCGGGCAGCGCCGTCATCTCGGTCGCGACCGCCGCCGCCGTCGGGCAGAAATTGGCCTGCGTGCCCGGCTTGGCGAAATAATTATAGAGCAGGGTCATGTGATGGTCGAGCCCGCCGGGCGCCGCGTCGAACCGCTGCTGTTCGTCGCGATAGGCGGCGGCGAGCACCGTCTTCCGCTGGAGGAGCAGGCGGTTATAGTCGGGCGTCAGCGTCGCGCCGGCGGCGGTCCGCCCGCAGCTGAGCGCCGCGACGTTGAGCGCGGCGCGGACATGCCACAGCGCCTCCTGCTCGCCGAGATGGCTGTTGATCGTCTCCGGCGGCGGTGCCGCGGGGGTGGGGGCGGGGGTCGGCTCGACCACCGGCGGCGGCGGGAGCGGCTCCGCCGGGCGGCGGTGCGCGCAGCTCGCCAGCAAGAGCGCGGTCGAGGCCATCGCGCCCGTCCATCCGATCCGCCGTCCGGTCATCCGTTCCTCCACGATCACGCCCGATGGCGATCGGTCCTAGCGCCCGTCGCCGCCGCCGGTAACCCCCGGCGCGCCGTCCGCTTCACCAAGCCGTCACAAAGCGCGGCACCTTTCGCCCCGCTGTCGGTTTGTCGCCCTGAAAGGAGCAGCCAGTGGTGGAAAAGATCGTCGCGATCGGATTGCTGACCCAGCGCGACCTGGACGTGCTCGGCAGCGGGTTCAAACGCGTGTTCCCGGTGGAGAAGGATGACAGTTTCGCCGACCTGATCGAGCGCCTCGATGCGATCGGCGGGCCCGATGCGTCGCCCCCTGCCGCCAAGCGGGACCGCTGACCGCCGCGATCAGGCGGCGGTGCGGCCCTGCGCGATCAGTTCGGCGACTCGGGTCACCAGCTTGTCGATGGCGAACGGCTTGGTCATCACCTCGATCCCCGGCGCGCGCAGGCCGCTGCCGATCACCGAATTCTCGGCATAGCCGGTGATGAACAGGGTCGGCAGCCCCGCCCGGTGCGCCTCGGCCGCCTCCGCCATCTGGCGGCCGTTCATCCCGCCGGGCAGGCCGATATCGCTGATCAGCAGGTCGATCCGCATGTCCGACTGGAGCAGGCGCAGGCCCGACATGCCGTCCGCCGCCTCGACCACGCCGTAACCGAGATCCTCCAGGACATCGGCGAGCAGCAGCCGCACGGTCGGCTCGTCGTCGACGACCAGGATCGTCTCGCCGTCGCCCGTCCGGTTGCGTATCCGTGCGGTTTCATTCTCCGCCTCGGGCATCAGTTCGCCGTCATAGCGCGGCAGATAGAGGCGGACGACGGTGCCGATGCCGGCCTCCGACTGGATGCGCACCTGCCCGCCCGACTGTTTGGCGAAGCCGTAGATCATCGACAGGCCCAGCCCCGTGCCCTGGCCGATCGGCTTGGTGGTGAAGAAGGGCTCGAACACCCGCTCGATCACCTCCGGGCTCATGCCGGTGCCGCTGTCGGTGACGGACAGAGACAGATAGGGGCCCTCCGGCATGTCGTGGGTGCGGGCGGTTTCGCGGTCGAGCCAGGTGTTCGCCGTCTCGATCCGAATCCGGCCGCCGTCCGGCATCGCGTCGCGTGCGTTGATGCACAGGTTGAGCAGCGCATTCTCCAGCTGTCCGGCATCGACCAGCGTGGTCCACAATCCGGCCGTCTGACCGGTTTCCAGCGTGATGGCGGGGCCGACAGTGCGCTGGATCAGCTCCACCATGCCGGAAATCAGCGCATTGACGTCGGTCGGCTTGGGATCGAGCGTCTGGCGGCGCGAAAAGGCGAGCAGCCGGTGGGTGAGGGCGGCGGCCCGCTTCACCGCGCCTTGCGCGGCGATCAGATAGCGATCGACATCGCCCAGCCGCCCCTGGCCCAGCCGGGTGCCGATCATCTCCAGCGCGCCCGACATGCCGGCGAGGAGATTGTTGAAGTCATGCGCCAGCCCGCCGGTCAGCTGGCCGACCGCCTCCATCTTCTGCGCCTGGCGAAGCTGCTCCTCGGTCTTCATCAGCTCGGCGCCACGTTCGGCAACGCGCTGTTCCAGCGTCTCGGTCAGCGCGCGCAGCGCCGCCGTGGTGCGATCCAGCTCCTTCTCGACCGCGCGCCGTTCCTCGACATCCAGGAGCACGCCGGGGAAGAAGAGCGGCGTGCCATCGGCACCATGGTCGACCCGGCCGTTCGCCTCGATCCAATAGTAACGGCCGTCGGCGCGGCGGACGCGATATTGATGCGCATAGGGGCCGCCGCGCGCGATGGCGGCGTTGATCGCCTCCGCCAGCCCGGCCTGATCGTCCGGATGGACGGTCTCGACGACCTGCGCCAGGCTCAACCCCTCGCGGCCAAGCGCCGGGTCCAGGCCGAAGGCGATGGCGAAGGCCTTGTCGACCGTGAACCTGTCGGTCGGCAGGTGCCAGAACCAGGTGCCGATGATCGCGCCGGCCGACAGGGCGAGCTGGACCCGCTCGATATTCTCCTGTGCCAGCGCCTCGCTCGCCCGGAGCGCCACCTCCGCCACCCTGCGCGCCTCGATGTCGCGGAACATGACCAGTACCTGGCGGCGGCTGGCCGGCTCGACCCGTGCCGCCGACACCTCGACATGCCGGCCGGCCTGTTCGAAATAGCGTTCGAAGCGGATCGGCTCGCCGGTGCGCAGCACCTCGCCATAGAGCGCGATCCAGTCATCGGCCTGATCGGGCGCCAGGTCACGCAGGGTGCGGCCGACGATGCCGGCGATGCCCGAATGCCGCTCATAGCCGGCATTCGCCTCGACATGTACATAGTCGCTCAAGGGACCATGCGGGCCGTCGAAGAACTCGATGATGCAGAAGCCGTCGTCGATCGCCTCGAACAGCGCGCGATAGCGCTGCTCGCTTCGGGCGAGCGTGTCCGCCGCCGCGCGCCGCTCGGTCACGTCCTGCACCACGCCGGCGATGCGGTCGCTGTCGGCCTCGGCGTCGTGCAGCCGCTCGCCCCGATGCGCGATCCACCGCACCGCGCCATCCTCGGCGCGGCGGATGCGATATTCGACCTCCTGCTGGACGGCATGTCCCGCGCTGCCCCGGACGGTCCAGAGCGGTGCGGCCACGGCGCGATCCTCGGGCAGGATCAGCGCCATGACCGTCGCGACGGGCAGCGTCGCGCTCGGCGGCAGGCCGAACATCCGGCAGAATTCCGGCGTGGCGTGGAGGATCGCATCCTCGCCGACCTGGAACAGGCCGAGCCGCCCGGCCTGCTGCGCCCAGCGCAGGCTCTGTTCCGCGACCTTCAGCGCGGTGTCGACGCGGTGCTGCTCGCTCCGGTCGCGCACCACCAGCACATAGCCGAGCTGCTGCCCGTCGCGCCCCGCCAGCGGGGTCAGCTCGACGCTGGACCACAGGCGACGGCCGTTCCGCGTCAGATGCCAGCGATCGGCCAGTGCGCGGCCGGCGCGATCCGCCGCCACCATGTCCTGGTGCAAGCGGCCCACCGCGCGATCCTCGGGCGTGAAGAGGAAGCCGGCGTGACGGCCGACCGCCTCCGCCTCGCGCCAGCCGAACACATGGTCCGCGCCCGCGCCCCATTCCATCACCATGCCGTCGCGGTCGATGGTGACGATCGCCAGGTCGACTGCATTGTCGACGATCGCCCGCTGCCGCGCCTCCGCCAGCGTCGCCTTGCGATAGGCAAGGCCGCGCTCCAGCTGGGCGATCACATGCTGCGCCAGCACCCGCAGCGTGCGGATCTGCGGGTCGGTCAGGCTGCGTGGGCGATGGTCGAGCACGCACATCGTGCCGATCGCCACGCCCTCCGGCGTCCGCAGCAGGGCGCCGGCATAGAAACGCAGGTGGGGCGCGCCGGTGACGAGCGGGTTGCCGGCAAAGCGCGCGTCCTGCGTGGTGTCGGGCACCAGCAGGAACTCCTCCTCCAGCAGCGCATGGGCGCAGAGCGACGTTTCGAGCGGCGTGCTGTCCACGCCCAGCCCGACCTCGGCCTTGAAGAACTGACGGTCGCGGTCGATAAAGTTGATGACCGCGATCGGAGCCTCGCACACGGAGGCGGCCAGCGCGGCGATCTCGTCGAACACCGCCTCCCGCGCGCTGTCCAATATCCTGTAGCGCGCCAGCGCCGCCATGCGGATGTCGGCGGAGTCGTCGCACCCTGCGGTCGCGTCGCGTCGCCCGTCGGGCGAGGGATGGGGGAGGTCGGTCACGTCGCCGTTCCTATATGCCGCCGGTCGGTTCGCAAGCGCCATTTACATGGGTTCCGGGCGCGGGTTCCCTTTCCGGCGGCAGACTCTGCATTGGCGGGACCAAGTTTTTCTTGGCGGCAGGCCGGGGCCCGGCGGGATAGAAGGACAGTCTGTCTGCCAGGATTGGCGGTGGCAATTCCAATAAGTAAAAGGGTTACCCCATGATCAGCGAGCTTCTGCTCAGCACCGCGGCGATCGTTGCGCCCGCCGCGCAGACGCCTCCCGCCCCGAGCGAGCAGGCGCGGACGGAACAGGCGCAGGCCGCGCCCGTCGCCGATGCCGCGACCACCGGCGACGAGGGCGGCGACATCATCGTCACCGGCACCCGCGTCGAGGGGCGCAGCCGGCTGGACAGCGTGTCGCCGGTCGACGTGCTGAGCGGCGCGAGCCTGCAACGCCAGGGCACGACCGAACTGGGCGCGGCGCTGTCCGCCATCGCGCCGTCGATCGATTTCCCGCGGCCCTCCGCCAATGACGCGACCGACGCGATCCGCCCGGCGACGCTGCGCGGCCTGGCGCCGGACCAGACGCTGGTGCTGATCAACGGCATTCGCGGCCACACCTCCGCCAATCTCAACACCAACGGCACGGTCGGGCGTGGTTCGGCGGCGGTCGACCTCAACACCATCCCCACGGTCGCGCTCGACCGGATCGAGGTGCTGCGCGACGGCGCATCGGCGCAATATGGCTCCGACGCGATCGCCGGCGTCGTCAACCTGCGGCTGCGCGAGGCGCGCTCGGGCGGCGGCGCGCAGGTCGTCTACGGCTTCTACGACACCCAGGTCGACACGGCGAACAACAGCCGCCACGTCACCGGCGAGCCGACCGTCACCGTCTCGGCATGGCAGGGCATCGGTTTCGGCAGTGACGGCTTCCTGACGATTTCGGGCGAGTATCTGAAGCGCCAGCCGACCAACCGCGCCGATCTCGACACGCGCGTCACCCCGCGCCGCGTCACCGGCCGCTATGGCGATCCCGAGACCGAGCAATATACCGGCTATGTCAATGCCGGCACCTCGCTGACGGATAGCATCAGCCTCTACGCGTTCGGCGGTTACCAGGATCGTGACAGCCGGGGCGCGGCCTTCCCGCGCATCCGCACCGCCGCCTCGGCCGCATTGCTCGACCGGGCCGGCCTGCCCAACGGCTTCCTGCCGATCATCAACACCCGGTCGAAGGACATCAACTCGGCGGCCGGCCTGCGCGGCGACCTGGGCGGCTTCAACGTCGACCTGTCGTTCAGCTATGGCCGCAACACGGTCGACTTCCGCACGCTTGATTCCGCCAACTATGCCTATGGCACGGCCACCCCGCGCAGCTTCCGCGCCGGCTCGGTCGCCTATGACCAATATGTCGCCGGGCTGGACGTGACTCGCAAGTTCGACGTGTTCCAGTCGCTCAACCTCGCCTTCGGCATCGAGGGGCGGCGCGAGGGCTATAAGATCAGCGCGGGCGAGCCGGCCTCCTATGGCTATGCGCCGGCCGGCACCGTCACCGGCATCCCGGCGGGCACAACCGTGGCGCCGGGCGCACAGGGGTTCGGCGGCTTCTCGCCGCTCAACGAGACCAAGCGCAGCCGCCGCAACGGCAGCATCTATGTCGATGTCGAGGCGCAGGTGACCGACAAGCTGCTGCTCGGCCTGGCGGGGCGGGCCGAGGATTATTCCGACTTCGGCACCACCGCGACCGGCAAATTCTCCGCCCGCTACGACCTGGCGGACTGGATCGCGCTGCGCGGCACCGCCTCCACCGGCTTCCGCGCGCCGTCGCTCCAGCAGCAATATTTCACGCAGATCGCCTCGGTCGTGACCAATGGCGTGCCGGTGCTGACCGGCACCTTCCCGTCGACCAGCACGGTCGGCACGGCGCTGGGTGGCCTGGCGCTGGAGCCGGAGAAGTCGACCAACCTGTCGGCGGGCACGGTGATCCGCTTCGGCGGGTTCGACCTGACGGTGGACGCCTATCGCATCCATATCCGCAACCAGATCGGCCTGTCGGAGAATATCTCCGCCACCGGCTCGACCGCGGCGGTGAATGCGCAGATCGCGCAGCTGCTCGCCGCCACCAATACGGGGGCGAGCGCCGCGCGCTTCTTCCTCAACGGACTGGCGACGACGACCAAGGGCATCGACCTGGTCGCGCATTATCGCTGGCGGACCCAGGAAGCGGGCGCGTTCGACTTCACGCTGGCGGGCAATATCAACGACGTGAAGGTCACGCGGGTGCCCACCTCCACCGCGACGCTCGACCCCGCGCCGACGCTGTTCGCGCGCAGCCGCATTCTGACGCTGGAGGACGGCACCCCGCAGCAGAAGGTGACCGGCACGGTCGACTGGTCGCTGGAGCGGCTGGGAGCGCTGGCCCGCGTCACCTATTATGGCGACGTCAACCAGCCTGGCACGACGCCCGCCGCCGACGTCCATACCGGCCGCCACGCGATCACCGATCTCGAACTGCGCTACGCCGCCCCCAAGGGCGCGCAGATCGGTCTGGGCGTCAGCAACCTGTTCGACGTCTATCCCGACCGGACGATCGCCGCGAACAATTCGACCGGCACGCTGGGCTTTCCCTATTACTCGCCCTTCGGCTTCAACGGCCGCTATCTCTACGCGCGGGTCGGCGTGAACTGGTAAGCGGTGGATCGGGGCTCGCGCAGGGTAGGCGGGAGCCCCGATAGGCAAATCGACCTTGCACTAGATTAATAATGGTGGTTCGTTACCGATCGTTTACGATTGGAGCGTAGCGTCCGGCCGTGCCCCACGAAATGTCCGCCATCGCGTCCGGCCGCCTGCCGGATGCCACCTATGTCGAACTGGTGTCGAGCCTGTTCGCCACCCGCGTGCCGACCGTCATCATGAGCCTGTTGTTCCTGATGGCCGGGATGCTGGTGGTGGAGCGGACGCAGGACCCGGTGGCGGCGGTCCTGGTGGCGGGGGGCGTGCTGTCCAGCCTGGTCCGCATCACCCTGTTGTTCAGCGGCCGGATGCGCCACGATGCCGGCGCGATCGACCATGCGGCGGCGGTGGTGATCGAGCGGCGCTTCGCGATCAGCTATGTCGTCTTCGCGATCATCCTGGGGCTGTTCGTGGCACGCACGATGCAGTTGCCCGACGCCACGCTCCACACGCTGGCGGGCATCCTGGTCGTCGGCTATGCCGCCGGCGTCGCGGCGGGCACGGCGCTGCGCCCCCGGATCGCGGTCGCCAGCCTGCTGGTCGCGGTGCTGCCGACCGTCGCGGTGCTGCTCTTCCAGAGCGATCCGGCCTATATCGCCTCGGCGATCGCGCTCGCCGGCTTCCTGACGGGCGGGATGCGCAGCCTGCTCCGCCGCTATCGGACCGAAGCGATGTCGACCGCCAAGCGCCACGGCTTCGCCGCGCTTGCCCGCCGCGACCATCTGACCGGCCTGGCCAATCGGCTGGAACTGGCGGAGCGGTTCGATCGGCTCTGCACCGAGGGGTTCCGGACCAAGCGGGTGGCGATCCACTATCTCGACCTGGACGATTTCAAGCCGGTCAACGATCGGCTCGGCCATCCGACCGGCGACGCGCTGCTGCGCGCGGTGGCGGGGCGGCTGCGCGACCATATCCGGGGCGACGACATCGCCGCGCGGCTGGGCGGCGACGAGTTCGTCGTCGTGCAGACGGCGGTGCGCGACGAGGAGGAGGTGGCGGCGATGGCGCGGCGGCTGGAACGCGACCTGGCCGAACCCTATGCGCTCGACGGACGCGAGATCGTGATCGGCGCCAGCGTCGGCTGGTGCCTGGACGATACGGCCGAGCCGCTGCTCGACGCGCTGCTCCAGCAGGCCGACGACGCGCTGCGCCTGCGCAAGGCGGAGCGCAAGTCCCAGCCGGCGGGCGGCACGACCGGCCCGGGCTTCGGTGCAGGCTCGACCCCGGCGTCCATCCCGGGGTCCACCATCGTGTCGCTGCCCGGATATGACTGGCTGCGGCAGAGCGCCTGACCGCATCTCAGTCGCGCAGACCAGCCATATGGGCGGGGAGGAAGCCCTGGGGCGATGCGCCGGCCCGGCCCGGCCGATCGCCGATGACGAACAGGCTGCGCAGCATCGCCGCCATCGCGTCATGCCCCTTCACCGTCAACGTCACCGACACACGGCGATGATCGGACGGATCGACCCGCCGCGCCATCAGCCCGGCGGCCGCCAGCCGGTCGATCCGGCGCAGCGCGCTGGTCGAGGTCTCGCCGGAGACCAGGATGACCTGCTTGACGCACAGGATCCGGCCTTCCTCGCCGGCGACGAACATCGCCAGCATCATGTCCCAGGCGGAATCGCGAAAGATGTCGCGCGGGAAAAAGGCCGCGACGGTGGTGCGCATCGCCTGTGTCTGGCGCGCCATGTCGAGCAGGGTGCGCGGTGTGCCGGTAGAGGGGGTGCCGAGCCGTGCCAAGGCATCGGCCGTCAGCGGAGTGGACATGGTATTCGACCCTAAAGCCTTGGTTGCGTTAAAGATTTTTTGTCGAGAAATGCTTTCCGAAACCTTACCCGGGCCTAATCTATCGCATCCACATTGATTGTATCTCAATGGCTTACTGGGTTCATCGTTCGCGCATTGCTTCCCGCGCGCGGTTCAGCGGTTTCAGCAGATATTGCAGCACCGTCTTGGTGCCGGTGTGGACGTCGACCGTCGCGATCATGCCCGGCACGATCGGAAAACGCCGCCCCGCCTTGTTGACCAGGGCATCCGACCTGGTCCGCACGAACACGCGGTAGTAATAGAGGTCGGGATTGACCTCGTCGCGGATCGTGTCGGGCGAGATGCTGCTCACCTCGCCCTCCAGCCCGCCGAAGATCGCATAGTCATAGGCCGTGACCTTGACGCTGGCGCGCTGGCCCGGCCGGATGAAGGCGATGTCGCGCGGCGCCATGCGCGCCTCGATCAGCAGCCGGTCGTCGAGCGGCACGATCTCCATCACTTTGCCGCCCGGCGCGATGACGCCGCCGACCGTCGACACCTCGATATTCTTGACCACGCCGCGTACCGGCGAGCGCAGGGTCAGCCGCTGCACCGTGTCGGACCGGCCGCGCACCACCGGGGCCAGGGCCTCCACCTCCTCGCTGACCTTGGCTAGGTCCTGCCGCGCCTCGACCAGATATTGCGAGCGGAGATCGGATTTCTTCAGGTCCAGGTCGGCGCGCTGCCGCTTCAGCCGCAGCACCTCGACCTGACTCGCCGCGCCGACCTCGATCAGTGATTCGCCGATCCCTTCCTCGCGCCGGATCAGCGCCAGCGACTGGTCGATCAGCCCGGTCGAGGCGGACAGGCTGGCGCGCCGCGTCTCGAACAGGCGCTGCTGCTCGGCCTTGAGCGCGGGGAAGCCGTCCAGTTCGGCGGGGAAGCGCAGGGCGGTGCCATTCACCTCCGCCTGCAACCGCGCCTGGCTGGCGAGCGCGGCGCGATATTTGGCGGCGCTTTCCTCCACGGTCGATCCGGCCTGGGTCGGGTCGAGCTGCGCCAGCACCTGGCCGGGCTTCACGATATCGTCCTGGCGCACCAGCATCCGCTTCAGGATGCCGCCCTCCAGCGATTGCAGCACCTGGTCGTGGGTGGTGGGCACGACGCGGCCTTGGCCGGTCGCCACCTCGTCCAGCGTCGCGGCCCAGGCCCAGAGCAGGGCGACGACGAACAGCGCCGCCACGATCCAGGTCATGCGGCGCGCGGCGAGCAGGCGCTGGCCGCTATCGTCGTCGAAGGACAGGGCGGCGGAGGACAGGCTGGTCATGCGGCGGTGCTCCGCGCGGCGGCCCGCATCGCGTCGAGCGCGGCGGCCTTGGGTTGGTCGAGCAGGATGCGGCCCTCGTCGATCACGATCACGCGATCGACCAGATCGAGCACGCGCATCCGGTGGGTGGCGATGACGAGCGTCCGGTCGCGGCGGGTGTCGCGCAGCGCGTCGATGAAGCGCCGCTCGGCCATCTCGTCCATCGCCGCGGTGGGTTCGTCGAGCAGCAGCACGCGCGGGTCGCGCAGCAGCAGCCGGGCGAGTAGCAGCGCCTGCACCTGCCCGCCGGACAGGCCGCGCCCGCCCTCCAGGATCCTGTAATCCAGCCCTTCGCGCAGCCGGCGCACGAACTCGGTCGCGCCGACCATCGCCAGCGTCTGGAGGATCGCCGCGTCGGTGGCGTGCGGCGCCCCCATGGTCAGGTTCTCGCGCAGCGTGCCGTGGAACAGCCGGCTGGTCTGGGTCAGCAGCGCCACGTCGCGGCGGATGTCGGCGGGATCGACCTGGTGCAGCGCCAGCCCGTCGATCAGCACCTCGCCCGACAGCGGCGGCATCATGCCCGACAGCGCCTGGAGCAGCGTCGACTTGCCCGCGCCGTTGCGGCCCAGCAGCGCGATCCGCTCGCCCGGTGCGATCTCCAGCCGCGCCACCGACAAAGCGGGCGGGGCGGGCGGATCGGCATAGCCGAACGCGGCACCGGTGAGCAGGAATCCGCCGCGCACCACGGGCAGGGGGATGCGATGCTCCGCCTCCGGATGGTCGACGGGCAGCGCCATGATCTGGTTCAGGCTCTGCGCCGCGACCCTGGCATGTTGGTAGCGGCCGAGCAGGTGCGACACCTGGCCCATCGGCGCCATCATCCGGCTGGCCAGCATCGAGGTCGCGACCAGCGCGCCGGTGGTGATGTCGCCGGCGATCACCAGCGGCGCACCGACCAGGATGACGCCGGCATAGACCAGGTTCTGCACGCTCTGCGCCCAGGTCGACAGGCTGGCGGTCAGCCCGCGCAGGCGCAATTGCGCCTCGCCCGCCACCGCGTTGCAATGGTTCCACTGGCGCTGGAAGCGGTCCTCGGCCTGGAGCGTCTTGATATCCTCGATGCCCTGCACCGCCTCGACCAGCAGCGCGTTGCGCAGCGAGGTCTCGCGCATCGACTCGGTGGCGTGGGCGCGCAGGCGGCGCTGCGCCATCAGGCTGGGCGCCAGCAGCAGGACGACCGCGACCAGCGGCACCAGCGCCAGCACCCCGCCGATCATGCAGAGCAGGGCGAGGAACAGTAGGAAGAAGGGCAGGTCCGCCACCGCCGCGACGGTGGTGGAGGTCAGCATGTCGCGCACCTGCTCCAGGTCGCGTAGCTGGGCGATGAAGGTGCCGGTGGAGGTCGGCCGCGCCCGGTTGCGGACGCGCAGCGCATGGCCGAACACCTGGTCCGACAGGCGCAGGTCGGTGCGCTTGCCCAGGATGTCGGTGATCGAGACGCGCATCCGCCGCAGCAGGAAATCGAAGACCGTCGCCAGCAGCACGCCCAGGAACAGGATCGCCAGCGTCGGGATCGACTGGGCCGGGATCACCCGGTCATAAACCTGCATCGAGAACAGCACGCCGGCCAGCCCCAGGCAGTTGGTGACGACCGAGGCGATCGCGACCGGGCCATAGCCGCGCGCATCCTGCAACAGCGTGCTGCGCAGCCAATGCTCGCGATAGGGGCGGATATAGGTGTCGACCCGCACGTCCTGCGCGGAGCGGGCGGGGCGGGGGACGACGATCCGCTCGGCGGCGGCCAGCAGTTCGGCGACGGGTCGGGCACTGAACAGGCCGCCCTCGCCCGCGACCGAATAATGCGCGTCGCCCGTACCGTCGATCGCGGTGACCAGCGCCAGCTCGCCGCCCGCGAGCGTGACGATCACCGGCAGCCGCCAGCTCGACAGCTTCGCCCCCTCAGGCGCGACGAAGCGGACCGACAGGCCGGCGGCGCGCGCCACCGTGGCGATGCGCGCCTCCTCGTCCGCCGTGCCGTGCCACAGGCCGGCGAGCCGGGCGCGCTGTTCGGGCAGGGGGAATGCGGTAATGGCGCGCGACCTGCCCGAACAGGTCGATCCAGGCGTGGAGGCCGGCATGGCTGTCGTCGATGCGAAAGGGCGCGGTCACAGCGTCACTCCCCGAAAACGGGTGCCGGTCAGCGCGAAGGCATCGCGCGAGCGGCCGGAATAATAGAGGCAGTCGAGCTGCAGCCGGCGCAGGTCGTGCATCGTGTTGACCGAATCGAAGCGCGCCTGCTGCAATTCCTGTTCGGCGTTGAGCAGGTCGACTAGGGTGCGCGTGCCCATGTCGAGATATTGCAGGCGATAGAGCTTGCCCGTCTCCACCATGTCGCCTTGGCGCGCGGCGAGCGTGTCGAGCAGCGCGGACAGGCTGACGATCTGCTGCTGCGCCTCGGCGAGCCGCTGGCCCGTCTCCAGCCGCGCCTGCCGCGCCCCGGCCTCGGCTGCGCTGACCGCGGCGCTGGCGCCGCGCACGCGGGCGCGTACCGCATTGCCGCCGAACACGTCGCTGGTGACGCTCAGGCCGAAGCTATAGGCGCTGCGGTTGGACAGCGGGCCGGTCACGTCCGTCGCCGCGTCGCCGGCCAGCGCGACCGTGGGCATGCGGCCGGCACGGTTGCGGCGCAGGTCGGCATCCGCCTGGGATTTCTCCGCGTCTGCGCGCATCACGGCGGGCACCCCGTCCCAGTCGATCGCGGTCTCGTCACAGCTGCGCGACAGCCAGTCGGGCATGTCGGTATCGATCGCGGCGGGCGGCGCGTCGCGGCCGAGCAGGAAGGCGAGGTTGCTGGCCCAGCGGCGCTCCTCGGCATCGATGCGGGCCAGTGTCGCCTCCGCCGCCGCGACGCGCGACTGCGCCTGGAGCGCATCGGACCGGGTCGTCGCCCCCTTGGCGAAGCGGTTGCCGACCAGCGCGCTAATCGCACGGATACGCTCCAGCTGTTCGCTGGCGACCGTGCGCAGCGCGACATTGCGTTGCAGCTCGACCACCGCATAGCCGGTGTCGCGGATCAGCCCGTCCACCGCCAGCAGCAGGTCGGCGCGGCCGATGCGGGTGCCGGCGCGTGCGGCATCGACCGCGCTCGACACCTTGCCGAAATCGAACAGCATCTGCGACGCCGAGACTTGCGGGCGCGGCCGCCAGCTCGACCCCAGCCGATTGTCATAGCCGCTGCCGAGCCCGGCGCTGATCCGGGGCAGATAGCCGGCGCGCGCGATCTCCACCTCCGCATCGCGCGCATCGATCGTCGCGGCGGCCTGGGCGATGCCCGGATGCCAGGCCAGCATCTCGCGCATCGCGCCGGGCAACGTCACCGGCTCGGTCGTCGCGGCGGCCTGCCCGATCGACGCCAGGGACAGGATCGCGGCTGTCGTACCAGCCCATCGCTGCCATCGAAACATGTCGTCCGAAATCCTTTTCCGTGGTGGGGACGGGATCGCAGGACATGCTTAAAATCCGAGAAATAATTGCCTTAAACCATAGGGTTGCGGCCGGTTATCGACTCCGTTTGCGGAGCGTTCGGTCAGGGATGATGCCATGTTCTACCCACCACCCCGGTACGCGCCGGGGTGGTGGGGAGGGATGCGCGGCCGGTATCCTCACACGCTGTGCAGCATCGTCAGCCGCTCATCCTCATGCGTCATCGACACCGCCAGATAGGCGAGCGGATCGTCGACCGGCATCGTCGTGGCCGGGTCGCTCGTCACCACCGCCGCGACCGTCGCGCCGGAGGCATCATGGCCGGTCGTGTCGGTCGATCCATGCGCATCCAGATAATGGCCCAGCACCTCCTCGACGCTGCTCTGGCCGGCGATATAGTCGAAGGTGAGCATCGCCTGCGCCAGATGATGGTCGGTCGTGGCGGCATCGGTGGCGGCGGGAGCATCGGTGCCATGCGCCGCCGTCAGCGACAGCGACACGACATCCTGTTCCGGGGCCAGCACCATGAAGGTGGTGGCGGCCGCGGGCAGCACCGGGGCCGTGCCATTGTTGATGTCGACCGCCACGTCGAGCCGCGCCGTCGACACCTGCCCGTCGGGCTGGACCAGCTGATAGCTGAAACTATCGACCGGATCGACCGCCGCATAGGCCAGGGTCGCGCTCGGCTGATAGCTGTAATGGCCGGTCTCGTCGATCGTCAGCGTGCCATGCGCGCCGGCGATGGTCAGCGGCGTCTCGCCCACCTCGACATAGGTGCCACCCGACAGGATCTTCACTCCCGGGAAGCTGCTGCCCGGCACGTCGTTGCCAAGCAACTCGCCCTGCACCGTCGTGGCGCCGGTCAGGACATAGCGGTCGAGATGCGTCACCGTCTCCGCGACATAGACGCTGGTGCCATAGCCGACACCCAGCGTGTTGGGGCTGGTGACGGTGTAGGTATAGGTGCCGGACGCCAGCCCGTTCATCGTCAGCGACACGCCGCTGCCGAGCAGCCCGGCGAGCGCCGTGCCCTGCGTCCGGCCGACCTCCACGCCCGCCGCATTGGTGACGCTGATCGTATAGCCGGGCAGCAGCCCCAGCCCCGGCGCCACCACCGCCGACAGGGTGACGCTGGCGGTCGCGTTGGGCTCGACCGTGAAGCTGTCGGTCACGCGGCCGGTCTGCG
The DNA here is from genome assembly GCF_031453475.1 of Sphingomonas sp. SORGH_AS_0438. NCBI lineage: Bacteria > Pseudomonadati > Pseudomonadota > Alphaproteobacteria > Sphingomonadales > Sphingomonadaceae > Sphingomonas > Sphingomonas sp. SORGH_AS_0438. The sequence continues at coordinate 2,584,888 of NZ_JAVIZS010000001.1, read as the reverse complement.
TGCCGGTCAGGGCGATGGCGGTCGGGGTGGCGAAGCTGGCGTCGATCGCGGCCGGGATGGTGGTGACCTGGTTGGCGAAGCTCGCCGTCGCCACCGCGCTGTCGTTCACCGCCAGCGGGGCCCCGAATATGTCCGGGCTGCCGATCCGCACCGACAGGGTGGCGCTTTCCACCTCACCGTCGCTGGCGTCGAGCAAGGTGTAGGTGAAGCGGTCGGTATGGCCGATCGCGGCGGCATCGGCATTGGGGGTATAGGTGTAGCTGCCGTCCGGATCGATCACCAGCCGGCCCCATTGCCCGACCACCACCGTATCGTCGCCGCCGACCAGCGTGGTCGTGCCGCCGACCGTGACGCTGCGCACGGCGGTCTGCGGGCTGACCCGGTCGACCGCGCCGTCCGGGCCGGGATCGGTGATGACATTGCCGTTGGTCGGCGCAGGGGTCGCCGCCGCGACATCGGTGAAGTCCCGGTCCTGGCCCGTAACGGACAGGCCGCCGAGCAGCCCGACGCCCAGCGTATTGTCGAAGGTGACGAAGGCGCGATAGGTGCCCGGCCCCAGATCATCGGCCGTGCCGACCAGATTGCCGTTCAGCAGTCCCAGCGCGAGCAGCGAGTCGGCCCCCGACCCGCCCGGCAGCGCCACCCAATTGGCGCCGTCGAACCGCTGCACCACCACCGAATAGCCGCTGGCGACCCCCAGGTTGAGCGTGGCGTCATAGGTGAAGCTGGCATCCAGCCGGTGCCCCGCCTGCACGGTGAACTGGACATTGGGGATGGCCAGCACCTGCGCATTGACGTTGACCAGGCCCAGCGACACCAGCGCGGTGTAGCTGGCGCTGCCCAGCGCGCGCTGCGTCTCCACCGGCCGCAGGTCGATGGCGGCGGTGGCGCTGTTGTCGAAGGCGGAGATGTCGAACGGCGCGGTGATCGCCACGGCGGGCGAGCCGTTGCCGGCGGCATCGTGCTGGCTGACGCTCAGCGCCTCGCCCGACACCTGCGCGCTGGTCAGCGCGATCGAATAGCCGCCGCCCGCGCCGACCAGCCCGCTGCCGATCACCGTGCCGCCGGCATTGCGCACTTCGACGGTCGCGCCCGGCTCGCCGCTGCCCGCGACCACGGTGCCGGCCGGGTTGATCGTCGCGTCGGGCGCGGCCGGCGGCGTGATGTCGGGCGCGGTGACGCGGATGCCGGGCGAGGCATTGCCCGCCGCATCGCTCTGCACGACGCCCAGCGACTGCCCGTTCGCCTGCGGCATGGTGAGCGTCGCGGTGTAGAGGCCGTCGCCGCCGACCGTGGCAATGCCGATCACCGCGCCGGCGGGATCGGTGATCCGCACGGTCGCGCCGGCCTCGCCACTGCCGGTGGCGCTCGTGCCGGTGCCGTCGACCATGGCGGTCGGGGCGATCGGCGCGATCAGGTCGGGCGCCCGCACGGGCAGAGGGAGGGAGACATTGCCCGCCGCATCGCCCTGGGTGACGTGCAGGAGCTGCCCATTGGCCTGCGTCGTGGTGAGCAGCGCCGTATAGCTGCCGTTCGACGCCACCGTCGCGGTGCCGACCACCGCCCCGCCTGGATCGCGTACGGTGACGAGCGCACCCGCCTCGCCGGTGCCGGAGACGAGCGTGCCGCTGCCATTGACCACCGCGTTCAGGCCGATCGGCGCGGTGATGTCCGGCGCGACCGCCTGGGTGGCGGGCGAGATGTTGCCGGCGGCATCCGCCTGGGTCAGCGTCAGCAGCTGGCCATTGGCCTGGGGGATGCCCAGCGTCGCGATGAAGCGGCCATCGCCGTCCACGGTCGCGGAGCCCAGCGTCAGCCCGCCGGCGCCGGCGATGGTGACGATCGCGCCCGGCTCGCCGGTGCCGATCAGCTGCGTGCCGTCGCCCGACACCTGGCCCAGCGGCGCGATGGGCGCGGTGAAGTCGGGCGCGGCGGCGGTGACGACCGGCGAGGCATTGCCCGCCGCATCCGCCTGGCCGACCTGCAACCGCTCGCCATTGCCCTGCGGCGTGGCGAGCGCCACCACGAAGCGGCCGTCGCTCCCGACCGTCGCCGTGCCCAGCAGCGCGCCCACCGGGTCGCGCACCGTCACGGTCGCCCCCGCCTCGCCGATACCGGCCACCAGCGTGCCGCTCGCATCGACCGTGGCGAGCGGGGCGGCGGGCGGCGTGCTGTCCGGCGCGAGGATGCCGGTCGTCGGCGAGGCATTGCCCGCGGCGTCGCTCTGGCTGAGGACCAGCGGCTGTCCGTTGAGCTGTGCGGTGCCGAGCGCCGCCGTGAAGCCGCCATCGGCCGCGACCAGCGCCGTCCCCAGCGTCGCCCCGCCCGCGTCGCGCACCGTCACCGTCGCGCCGGCCTCGCCGGTGCCGGTGACGCTCAGCCCATCGGTCGCGACGGCGCCCAGCGGGGCGGGGGGTGCGGTGAGGTCCGGCGCGATGACGGTGGCCGGCCGCGAGGGGTTGTTGCCGGCATCGACCTGGATGACCGACAGGGACTCGCCGTCCCGCTGCACGGTCGCCAGCACGACGCTATAGCCGCCACCCGCCTGCACGGTCGCGCTGCCGAGCGAATGGCCGGCCGCGTCGCGCACGGTGACGGTCGCGCCTGCCTCGCCCGTGCCGGTCACCATCAGGCCGGCCGCGTCGATCGCGGCGGTCGGGGCGAGCGGGCCGGTCAGGTCCGGCGCGGTCGCGGTGGCGGGCGGCGACACATCGCCGTCCGCATCCGCCTGGACCACGTGCAAGCGCTCGCCATTCACTTGCGCCGTATCGAGCACGGCTGCGTAGTGGCCCAGCGGATCGACGATGGCATTGCCGATCGCCACGCCGCCGGCGCCATAGACGGTGATGGTCGCGCCCACCTGGCCGGTGCCGAACACGATCAGCCCGTCCGCCGTCACGACCGCGCTTGGGGCCGGCGGCGAATCATTGGGCACTGGATCGGGCGCGACCGCGAGGCTGGCGGGCGAGATATTGCCGGCGGCATCGGCCTGAGTCAGCGTCAGCACCTGGCCGTTGGTCTGCGGGGTGGCGAGCGTGACCGTGAAATGGCCATCGGCCGCGACGATGTCGCTGCCCAGCACGCGCCCGACCGGATCGGTGACGGTGACGGTCGCGCCAACCTCCCCCGTGCCGGCGACGCTGCCGCCGGTCGGGGCGATGGTGCCGACCGGGGCCGGCGGCGGCGTCAGGTCGGGCGCGGTCAGCGATGTCGCGGGGGAGGGGTTGCCGGTGGGATCGGCCTGGATCACGCTGAGCGACTGCCGGTCGATCTGCGCCGTCGCCAGCGTGACCGCATAGGCGCCGTTCGCATCGACCAGCGCGTTACCCAGCGGATTGCCCAGCGCGTCGCGCACCGTCACCGTCGCGCCGGGCTCGCCGGTGCCGGTCACGACCGCGCCGGTCGCGTCCAGCGTCGCGGCCGGTGCGGCGGGCGCGGTGATATCGGGCGCGGCGTGGGTCGCGGGCAGCGAGATATTGCCGGCCGCATCCGCCTGCGTCGCGCTGACCAGGCCGCCATTGGCCTGGGGCGGGGTCAGCGTCGCCGTATAGGCGCCATTGGCATCCACCACCGCGCGGCCGATCTCGGTGCCGGTCGCGTCGCGCAGGATGACGGTCGCGCCGATCTCGCCGGTGCCGCTCGCCTCGGTGCCGATGGCGTTCAGGCCGAGCCCCGGCGCGGCGGGGGCGGTGAGATCGGGAGCGAGCGCCGGGGTGGGGCCGGAGGCGTTGCCGGCGGCATCGGCCTGGGTCACCTGCACAGTCTCGCCATTGGTCTGCGGCACGGTCAGCACCACCGCATAAGCGCCGTTCGCGGCGGCGACGGCGGTGCCGATCGGTGCGCCCAGGGAATCGCGCACGGTGACGGTCGCGCCCGCCTCCGCCACGCCGCCGACGATCGTGCCATTGACGTTGACGGCAGCGGTCAGGCCGACCGGCGCACTCGTATCGGCGGCGAGGAGCGGCGTCGCGGGGGAGAGGTTGCCGGCGGCATCCGCCTGGGTCACGATCAGCGCCTCGCCATTGGTCTGTGGCGGGACGAGCGGGGCGATATAGCGGCCGTCCGCGCCGACCACGGCGCTGCCCAGCGGACTGCCGTCGCTGGCGCGGACCACGATCAGCGCGCCGACCTCGCCGGTGCCGCTGACGCTCGCGCCGTCCGCCGCCAGCGCCGCGACGGGGGCGGCGGGCGCGGTCAGGTCGGGCGCGATCGGGGCGGCGGGGAGGGAGATATTGCCGGTCGCATCGGCCTGGGTCACCTGCAACACCTGGCCATCGACCTGCGCCGGATTGAGCGGCGCGACATAGAGGCCGTCCGCGCCGACCAGCGCGGTGCCGATCGGCGTGCCGTCGGGCGCGCGGACGGTGACGGTCGCACCCGCCTCGCCGCGACCGGTCACCAGGGTGCCGTCGATGCTGACCGTCGCGATCAGCCCGATGGGCGCGCTGATGTCGGCGGCGACGGCCTGCACGGTCGGCGAGACGTTGCCGGCGGCATCCGCCTGGTCGAAGCGGATCGTCTGGCCGTTGGCCTGCGCGCTCGCCAGCGGCACGACGAAGCCGCCATCCGCCGCCACCGATGCGCGGCCGAGCAGTGTGCCATCGGCGGCGCGTACCGTGACGGTCGCACCGGGCTCGCCGATGCCGGTCAGGATCGCGCCGTCCGCCGACAGCGTGCCGATGGGGGCGGCGGGCGGCGTCGTGTCGGGGGCCGTGACCGCGACCGGCGCGGCGACGTTGCCGGCGGCATCGGCCTGGGTCACCTGCGCCGTCTCGCCATTGGTCTGGGCGGGCGACAGCGGCGCGACATAACGTCCGTCCGCGCCGACGATGGCGGTGCCGATCAGCGTCCCCGCCGGATCGCGCACGCTGATGCTCGCGCCTGCCTCGCCCGCGCCGCTGACGATCGCGCCGCCATCGCCGATCGTGGCGGTCAGGCCGGCGGGCGGGGTGAGATCGGGCGCGACCACCGGCGCGGCGGCGGAGCTGTTGCCGGCTGCGTCGCGCTGGACGACGGTCAGCGTCTCGCCCTCCAGGCGCGGGGTCGGCAGGGGGACGGTCCAATGGCCGTCCGCGCCGACCGGGCCGGTGCCGATCACCGTGCCGGCGGGATCGCGTACCGTGACCGTCGCGCCCGCCTCGCCGGTGCCGGACAGGGTGGCGGCATCCGGGCCGAGCGTCGCGACCGGGGTGGCCGGCGTGACCAGATCGGGCGTCGCGGCATCGGTGGCGGGCGAGACATTGCCCGCGCCGTCGCGCTGCGTCACCGACAGGATCTGGCCATCGGACGTGCCGGCCGGCAGCGTCGCGCTATAGCCGCCATCCGCCGCGACGATCGCGGTGGCGATCGGCTGGCCGGCAGACCCAGTGATGGTCACCGTCGCGCCCGCCTCGCCCGTGCCGCTGACCATCGTGCCATCGGCGCTGACGCCCGCGCTCGGCGCGGTGGGGGCGGTGGTGTCGGGCGCGATGATCGTGGCGGTGGGCGAGACATTGCCGGCGCCGTCGCCCTGCGTGACGGTCAGCGTCTCGCCATTGGCCTGGGGCGTGGCGAGGGTGGCCGTGTAATTGCCTTGCGCATCGACGGTCGCGGTGCCGACCGGCTGGCCGGCGGCGTCGCGGACGGTGACGGTCGCTCCGATCTCGCCGATGCCGCTGACGGTGGTGCCGCCATTGTCGAGGCTGGCGGTCGGTGCGGCCGGGGCAGTGGTGTCGGGAGCGATGATCGTGGCGGCGGGCGAGATATTGCCGGCGCCGTCGCCCTGCGTGACGGTCAGCGTCTCGCCATTGGCCTGGGGCGTGGCGAGGGTGGCCGTGTAATTGCCCTGCGCATCGACGGTCGCGGTGCCGATCGGCTGGCCGGCGGCGTCGCGGACGGTGACGGTCGCTCCGATCTCGCCGATGCCGCTGACGGTGGTGCCGCCATTGTCGAGGCTGGCGGTCGGTGCGGCCGGGGCAGTGGTGTCGGGAGCGATGATCGTGGCGGCGGGCGAGATATTGCCGGCGGCGTCGCCCTGCGTGACGGTCAGCGTCTCGCCATTGGCCTGCGGCGTGGCGAGCGTCGCCGCGTAATTGCCCTGCGCATCGACGGTCGCGGTGCCGATCGGCTGGCCGGCGGCGTCGCGGATCGTGACGGTCGCGCCGGCCTCGCCCGTGCCGCTGACGATCGCGCCGCTACCTTGGAGGCCGGCGGTCGGCGCGCCGGGCGCGGTGAGGTCGGGCGCGGCGACGGTCGTGCTGGTCGAGACATTGCCGGCCGCGTCGCTCTGCGACACGATGACGGTCTGGCCATTGGCCTGTGGCTGGGTCAGCGGCACGGTGAAGCGGCCGTCGCTGCCGACCGTCGCGGTGCCGACGACACTGCCGTCGGACCCGCGCACCTGCACGGTCGCGCCGGCTTCGCCCGTTCCCGACAGGTTGGCGCCGTTGCCGGTGAAGATCGCGGTCGGGCGACCGGGGGGCTGGGTATCGGCCGAGGGGAGCGGCGCGGAGACATTGCCACCGCCACCGCCACCGCCGCCGCCGGCGGACACCACCGCGCCCGCCGCGCCCGCGCCCGCCAGGCCCAGCACCGCCGGCAGCACGAAGCCGCCGCCGCCCGCCGCCGCCACCGCGCCGCCGGCTGCGACCAGGTCGTTCAGCTCGCCAAGCAGGGTGAAGCGGCCGGCCCCGGCCACCTCCGGATGCGCCAGCCACAGGCGCTGCGCGCCGTCGCGCAGCACCAGGTCGCTGCCGACACCGTTGTTCTGGACGTAATACTGCTCGACGCGGATTGCCTGGCCGTCGGTCAGCCGCACCACCAGATCGTCGCCGGCCCGTTCCAGATTGGCGACCTGGCTCTGGTCGACATCGAGCCGCACGACGCTGGGCGCGTCGAGTTCGATGCTGTTGCTCGCGGCTTCACTTGCCTTGCCGGTGGCTTTGACGATGATCTGGGCTGCCATGACTGTCCTCCCGTCGCGAATTACCGTATCGCGATAATAGATATAAAGCGAAGAGGTGCCGTGACCGGGGTGATCTACTAGCAGACTCACGCTTTGATTACGGGAGGACTCAACCGTATTAGAGTTTACGAGATACTACATTTCCGTTTTCGGAGCCGATCGGATTAGGTCGGGTTGTATACTTTACCTAATCCCGGCGACGGGCAGGAGACGGGCATGGAGAGGATTTATCTGGAGCGTCGCATCGCACAGGAGCGACGACTGGCGCGGCGCGCGACGACGGCGGTCGCGCAGGCGGCGCATGAGCGGCTCGCCGCCAGCTATGCCGAACGGCGCGCCGCCCTGGGGCCGGAGCCGGCGCGGGGCTGGTTGCGCCGGCTCTGGTCCTGATAGGCGTCAGGCGAGTTTCAGCCCCTCGCGGTGCATCAGCCGGGTGAGATGGCGGTTCTGGTCGCCGGTCAGCCACTCGCGCATCCGGGGGAACAGGTCGTCCTCCTCCTCGCGCATATGCGTCTCGATCATCGAGCGGAACGCGCGCAGTTTGGGCAGCCAGGCGGGATCGTCGCGCGGCATCTCGCCCAGGTCGAAGAAATATTGTTTCACATAGCCATGTTCGTGATTCAGATGATCGGCCGCTTCGGTCATCTCCAGGTCCCGCATCATCGCATAGATGCTGTTCTCTTCCTGGAAGGCGTGCTTGCCGATCGCATGTTTCAACTGGGTCAGCAGCAGGGTGCGCCGCGCCGCATCCTTTTCGTCGGTTTGTTCGATCAGGTCGAAGATCGCCAGCGCGGCGCGATGCTCGGCGGCGAGCGCCTTGTCCCAGCGGCCGGCCAGCACGGTCGGCGCCTGCACCGCCGCCTTGCGCACCAGATTGGCGAGCAGGCCGACCCCAACGCCCAGCGCCGCGCCCAGCACCACCTGCCGCGTGGTCGAGGGCGGGGTGCCGGTGGCCGGGGCCGTCACATCCGCCGGCCGGTCGTCCGCTGGCGGTGCGGCACGCCCGACCTGTCGGTCGCTCTCGGCAAAGGCGATGCCGGAGGTTTCCTCCACCGTCACCATGGTCCCGTCCGTCAGCGCGATCTGATGGGCATAGCTTTGTTCGGTCGGCGCCTGCTGGTCGGGGGCGAGGGTGTGGCCCGCCTTGCCCTGCTTGCTCTCCGATCCCGGCGCGGTGCCGTAGAGGTGCGGGGTGTCCGATTGGTCGCTCATTGCGCGTCTCCCATGCGGGATGACCCCGCCATGCTGGGGCAACCGGTACGGACGGATCGCGGTTCCTGTTGGTTTATCTAATTGAATCAGATGGATGGATCGAGATCCCGCGCACGCCTCCCAGCCGGGGGGAGGCGTGCGCCACCTCAGGCCGCGTTCGATCAGCTCATATGCACGGTCTTGGTGACTAGATGCGCCATGATGCCCTCCGGCCCGTCCTCGCTGCCATGGCCGCTATCCTTGATCCCGCCGAACGGGCTGTCCGGATAGCTGAGCCGGACATTGTTGATCGCGATCATCCCCGCCTCGATCGAATCGCCCAGCCGGTTCTGGCGACGGCCATTCTCGGTGAAGCAATAGGCCGCCAGGCCGAAGGGCAGGCGATTGGCCTCGGCGATCGCATCCTCCTCGCTGCCGAAGCGGCTGAGCAGCGCGATCGGGCCGAAGGGTTCCTCGTTCATCGCGCGCGCGGCAGTCGGCACATCGGCCAGCACGGTCGGCTGGAAGAAGAAGCCGCCATCGCCGCCACGCTCGCCACCCGCGAGCAGGCGCGCGCCATGGCTGGTCGCGTCGCCGACCAGCTCGGCGATCGCGTCGGGCCGGCGGGCATTGGCCATCGGGCCCATCTGGCTGGCCGCGTCCAGGCCGTCACCGATCTTCAGCGCGCGCGTCCGCTCGGCAAAGACGGCGGCGAAGCGGTCGTAGATGCCGTCCTGCACATGGAAGCGGGTCGGCGCGACGCAGACCTGGCCCGCATTGCGGAACTTGTGCGCGACCAGCGTCTCGACCGTCTTGTCCAGGTCGCAATCGTCGAACACCAGCACCGGGCCATGGCCGCCCAGCTCCATGGTGGTGCGCATCATCGTGTCCGCCGCTAGCTTCATCAGCTGCTTGCCGACCGGCACCGAGCCGGTGAAGCTCAGCTTGCGGGTGATCGGCGAGGCGAGCAGCTGGCGCGACACCATGTCGGGCACGCCGAACACGCATTGCGCGACATCGCCGGGCAGGCCGGCATCCTGGAAGCAGCGCATCACCTCGACCGCACTGCCCGCCGTCTCCTCGGACGGCTTGATGATGATCGAACAGCCCGCCGCCAGCGCCGGCGCGATCTTGCGCACCACGTTCATGACGGGGAAGTTCCACGCGCAAAAGGCCGCGACCGGGCCGACCGGCTGGTGCAGCACTAGGCTGCGGCTGCCCGACGGGCGCGGCAGGACGCGGCCATAGACTCGCTGCCCCTCGGCGGCGTGGAAGTCGAGCAGGGCGGCGGCGAAGGCGACCTCGCCCTTGGCCTCGGCCTGGATCTTGCCCTGTTCCAGCGTCGCGATGCGCGCGATCTGGTCGCCGCGCTCGCGCAGCAATTGCGCGGTGCGGGTCAGGATCGCGGCGCGCTTCTCCGGCGGGGTGGCGCGCCACGCCAGGAAGCCGCGCTGGCTCGCCTCCAGCGCGCGGTCGAGATCGGCGGCGGTGGCGAGCGGCAGTTCGGCCTGGCCCTGGCCGGTGGCGGGGTTGAGCACGTCGCGCGTCTCGCGCCCCTCGGTCCCCAGCCATTCCCCGGCGATATAGAGGCCCAGGCGTGCGTCATAGGATGCGGTCATCGCAATCGTCTCCTTTGAAACTTTGCCCCCCGTCTAGCCGAGCCGGGGAGGTCAGGTCCAATAGAGCAGTCGCGCCATCGGCAGCACCCGGCCCAAACGCGCCTCGAAGAAGCCGCGCAGCGACCGCATCGTCGCGGTATCGTACACCTGCTTCTCGGTGCCGAACTTGGTGCGCTTGGTGGTCCGGTTGGCGGGCGTCATGTCGAGCGCGGAGCCGGGATACCAGCTGTCCAGCACCGCCTTCGACCCCGTGGTGAAGCGATGGGTGATGCACTCGATCGTCAGGTCCAGTGCGGGGATGTCGGCCAACTGCGCCGCCGCCTGGTCGATCAGCTCGCCATAAGCCTGTTCCCAGCCGGGCGCGGCGATGATCGGGGCGATGGTCAGCCCGACCGGATAGCCGGCCAGCGCCATCTGTCGCAGCGCGACCAGCCGGGCGGCGACGGGCGCGGTGCCGCCCTCGAACCGGGCGAAGGCGCGCGGGTTGATCGAGGCGCGCATCCGCGTGCGCCCGTGATGGTCGAGACCGGTGAGCGCCGAGACATCGGCGAACTTGCTGGTGAAGCGGAGCTGCGCCGGGACCTGCCACCGCCCGAACCAGGCGATCGCCGCCGACAGCGAACCGGTCAGCGCCTCCAGCGCCAGCGGGTCGGTGTAGCAGGACGCCTCGAACGTCGTACCCTCGGCCGCGCGGTCGCGGTTGCGGCTGGTGATCTGTCCCTGGCCCAGATAGGCGGGCAGGCCGTCCAGGATCTCGTCGAGATTGGCATAGACGCGCGTGATCGGCGGGCCCTTGAGCGACCCGGCGAGATAGCAATAGCTGCAATGCGCCGGGCACCCCTCCGCCAGGTCGACGCGCCAGTCGGCACTGGGGGCGATGGGTTGCAGGCGACGCTTGGACGGCGGGGCGACGACCAGCGCCAGCGTCGCCTTGGCCTCCGCATAGGCGCGGCGGGGATCGTCGGGCAGGTCGAGCGCGATCCGGTCGGCCGGAAGCTCGACGATCGCGACGCCCAGCGCGGCGGCACGGGCCATGACATGGCGGCCATGATCGAAGCCGCGCGCGCTGCGGGTGACCAGCAGCCGGCGCGGCAGCCACGGGCGAAGGGCTTTCGCGTCAAAGGTTTGGGCGGATTTCACGCCTGCCGAACGAGCGGAGGGGGGCTGGGTTCATCGCCCCGCGCGCCGTCCTCACAGGACCAGCGGCTGGAGCGCGGCGATCCGGTCCCCGGTCCGGGGCGCGGCCACGCCCATCGCCTGACCGATCAGCAGCAAGGCGGGATCGCCGTCGCTGATCGCCTCGACCAGGAAGGCGAGCGCGTCGAGCCGGCCGCGGATCAGCCGCTCGCCCGGCAGCGACACGTTGACCGCGACCATCACCGGCGTGTCGGGCGCCAGCCCAGCCTTGATCAGTTCGCCCGCGACCTCGCCGGCGGCGGCGCGACCCATATAGACCGCCAGCGTCGAATCGGGGGCGGCGAGCGCCGACCAGTCGAGGTCGAGCGGCTCACCAGCGCGGGCGTGCGCCGTCACCAGCGTCAGCCGCCGCGCCAGGCCACGCAGCGTCAGCGAGGCGAGACCAGAGGCGGCGGCCGCGCTGGCGGCGGTGATGCCGGGGCAGATGCGGACGGCGATGCCCGCCGCGCGACAGGCATCGATCTCCTCGGTCGAGCGACCGAAGATCGACGGGTCGCCGCCCTTCAGCCGCACCACCCGCCGGCCGGACAGGGCGGCGGCGACGATCAGCGCGTCGATCGTGCCCTGGTCCTTGGAATGGCGGCCCGATCGCTTGCCGACGCCGACCCGCTCGGTGCCGGACGGGATCAGGTCGAGCACGGCCGGGCCGACCAGCGCGTCGAAGAAGACGATGTCGGCGGTTGCGATCAGCCGCTCGGCCTTGCGCGTGAGCAGTTCGGGATCGCCGGGACCGGCCCCGACCAGCCAGACCGAACCGGCGGGGAAATCGTCAGGCTGCATGGATGGTCTCCTCCGCGAGCAGGCGGGCCAGGGCGGGGCGGCACGACCCGCAATTGGTGCCGGCGCCGATCGCCGCGCCGATCGCGGCGACATCGGCAAGCTGCTGGTCGCGGATCGCGGCCAGGATCGTCTTCACGCCCAGGTCGAAACAGACGCACAGCACCGCGCCGCGATCGACGGTCGCGCCCGGTGCCCGCCCGGCGAGCAGGGTCGGCGCGGCCTGGGCCTCGGATAGCTGCGCGACCAGCCAGTCGCGGGTCGGCAACTGCCCCGCCTCGGTGACGAACAGCGCCGCGACCAGCCGGCCGCCGGACAGGATCGCGACGCGGCGGGTGCCGCGCGCGGCATCGACCGCCTCGATCCGCTCGCCCGCCGGCAGCAGCCGGTCGAGCGCGGCGGCGTCGCCGTCGCCGGCCAGCTCCCACAGCGTGCCCGCCGGCACCGCGATCCGGGTCGCCCACAGGCAGTCGGGACGATGCGCCGCCTCACCGGCCAGGATCAGGAATCCGCGCCAGCGGGTCGCGACCGGGGCGATGCAGGCGGGGCTGGCCTTGAAGCCCGGCTGGCCCGAATGCGGATCGGTCAGCGGTCGCGGCAACAGGCCGGTGCGGCCGCCGGTCGCCGTGCGATCGGTCCAGTGAATCGGCACGAACAGCTCGCCCGGCCGCTGGCTGGCGACGACCGATACGCGGTACAGGCTTTCGCCCTGCGGCGTGCCGACCCGCGCCAGTCCGCCATCGGCCAGCGCTAGCCGCGCGGCATCGTCGGGATGGACCTCGACCAGCGGTTCCTCGCGATGCCGCGCCAGCTTGGGGGCGAGGCCGGTGCGGGTCATCGTGTGCCAGTGGTCGCGATAGCGCCCAGTGTTGAGCGTCATCGGCCAGTCGCGAAGCGGCGCGGGAATCGCCTTCTGCACGACCGGCACCAGCCGCGCCCGGCCGTCCGCCGTCGGGAAGCGGCCATCGGCAAAGGGCGTGCCGCCCCAGCGGAACGGCTGCATCGCGTCATAGTCCGCATTGCCGCCGCTCGACCGGCCGGGTAGCGCGAACAGGCGGGCGCCGTCATTCTCATAGGTGGACAGGCGGCAATGCTCGCGCCAGATCTCGGCCGGCCGGTCATAGGCGAAGGCGGTCTTCCAGCCCATGCGGCGGCCGACCTCCTTGACGATCCACCAGTCCGGCTTCGCGTTGCCGGGCAGGGGGAAGAGCGCGCGCTGGCGGCTGACCGTGCGGTCGCTGTTGGTGACGGTGCCGTCCTTCTCGCCCCAGGCGGCGGCGGGCAGGCGGACATGCGCATGGACGGACGTATCCGTCTCCGCGATCACGTCGCTGACCACCACGAAGGGGCAGGCGGCGAGCGCGTCGCGCACCGATCCGGCATCGGGCATCGACACGGCCGGGTTGGTCGCCATGATCCACAGCGCCTTGATCCGGCCCTGGCCGACTTCGCGGAACAGGTCGACCGCCTTCAGCCCCGGCCTGGCGGCGATGGCGGGGGAGGCCCAGAATCTCTGGACCCGCGCGCGATTGTCGGGCGCGAAGTCCATATGCGCCGCCAGCGTCGAGGCGAGCCCGCCGACCTCGCGACCGCCCATCGCATTGGGCTGGCCGGTGATCGAGAAGGGCGCGGCCCCCGGCTTGCCGATCCGGCCGGTGGCGAGGTGCAGGTTGAGGATCGCATTGACCTGGTCGGTGCCGGCGGTCGACTGGTTGATGCCCTGGCTGAACAGCGTGACCGTGCGCGGCGTGGCGGCGAACATCTCGTAGAAGCGGCGCAGGTCACCCGGCGCGACGTCGCAGGTCCTCGCGACCGACCACAGGTCGCTGCCCTGGTCCAGCGCCGCCCAGAACTCCTCCGGCACCGCGACCGAGGCGGCCAGGAACGCCTCGTCCACCACCCCCGCCGCCCGTGCCCAGGCAAGCGCGCCGTTCATCAGCGCCACATCGCTGCCCGGCCGGATGGCAAGGTGCAGATCGGCCTGTTCCGCCGTCTCGGTGCGGCGCGGGTCGATCACGACCAGTTTCGCACCGGCGTCGCAGCGCGCCCGGATACGCTGATAGACGATCGGATGGCACCAGGCGGTGTTGCTGCCGACCAGCACGATCAGGTCGGCGGTGTCGATATCGTCGTAGCTCGCCGGCACCACATCTTCGCCAAAGGCGCGGGTCTGCCCCGCCACCGCGCTCGACATGCACAGGCGCGAATTGGTGTCGATGTTCGCCGAGCCGATGAACCCCTTCATCAGCTTGTTGGCGACGTAATAATCCTCGGTGAGCAACTGGCCCGAGACGTAGAAGGCGACGCTGTCGGGGCCATGGCGCGCGATGGTGTCGCGGAAGCGTCTGGCGACGAGATCGAGCGCCTTGTCCCAGGAGGCGCGCCGCCGGCCGATCATGGGGTGGAGCAGACGACCCTCCAGCCCGACCGTCTCGCCCAGATGCGTGCCCTTGGAACAGAGCCTGCCGCGATTGGCGGGGTGATCGGGATCGCCCTCGATCCGCACCTGACGGTCGCCGGTCACGGTCGCGCGGATGCCGCAGCCGACACCGCAATAGGCGCAGGTGGTGTCGATGGGGGTCACCGCGTCCTCGCCGTGCGGGGGAGGAACCGGACGACCATCACGCTGCCGCCTTCAGCGTCGAGGCGCGGCAGATCAGCACGCGGCCGCCGCTGATCCGGACCGGCACGATCGGGGTGCAGCCCTTGTCCTCGCCCAGCGCTTCCCCGGTGCTCAGCGAGATGCGCCAATTGTGCAGCGGGCAGGCCACCGCGCCGCCATGGACGATGCCCTGGCTCAGCCGGCCATGCTTGTGCGGACAGCGGTCGCGCAGCGCGAAGACCTTGTTCTCGCCGGTGCGGAAGATGGCGATGTCGTCGCCGCCCTCGACCTGCACCGTGCGGCTGCCGCGTACCGGGATCTCGTTCACCCAGCCGATATCGAGCCACTCGCCAGTCATGCCATTTCCTCCTGCGGGGTGAAGCGCGCCATCGGCGCATGCATCTCGCGCTCCTGGCCGGCGACGCGCGCGGCCCAGGGATCGTCTTGCGAGAAGCTCTGCGCATGGAAGAAGCGACGGGCGAGTTCGGCGCGTGCCGCCTCGTCGGGCAGGAGGCGCGACTGGATGTAGGCCAGCCCGACCCGCTCGATCCACGGCGCGGTCCGCTCCAGATAGCGCGCCTCCTCGCGGTAGAGCTGGACGAAGGCGGCGCACATCTCCATCGCCTCCGCCTCGGTCGCGACCTTGCAGAGCAGGTCGGTGGCGCGGACCTTGATCCCGCCATTGCCGCCGACATGGAGTTCGTAGCCGCTGTCGACGCAGACCACGCCGAAATCTTTGATCGTCGCCTCGGCGCAGTTGCGCGGGCACCCGGACACCGCGATCTTGAACTTGTGCGGCATCCACGACCCCCAGGTCGCCCGCTCCAGCTTGACGCCCAGCCCGGTCGAATCCTGCGTGCCGAACCGGCACCATTCGGAGCCGACACAGGTCTTCACCGTGCGCAACGACTTGCCATAGGCATGGCCGCTGACCATCCCGGCGGCGTTCAGATCGGCCCAGACGGCGGGCAGATCCTCCTTCCTGATGCCGAAGATATCGAGCCGCTGGCCGCCGGTCACCTTGACCATCGGCGCGTTGAACTTCTCGACCACATCGGCGATCGCGCGCAGTTCCTTTGGCGACGTGATCCCGCCCCACATGCGTGGCACCACCGAATAGGTGCCGTCCTTCTGGATGTTGGCGTGCATCCGCTCGTTGACGAAGCGGCTCTGCTGGTCGTCGACATAGTCGCCGGGCAGGGCGCAGAGCAGATAGTAATTGAGCGCCGGGCGGCAGGAGGAACAGCCGTCGGGCGTCGACCAGTGCAGCTTCTGCATCACCTCCGGGATCGAGCGCATCCCTTGAGCGACGATCTCGCGCCGCACATCGTCATGGCCAAAGCTGGTGCATTTGCACATCGTCTTTTGGCCCGCCTCCACCTCGTCGCCGAGGGTGAGCGCGAGCAGCGTCTCGACCAGCCCGGTGCACGAGCCGCAGCTCGCCGACGCCTTGCAGGTGGCGCGGACGGTGTCGAGGCTGTGCGCGCCCTTGGCGATGCACGAGACGACCTGGCCCTTGGTGACGCCGTTGCAGCCGCAGATCTCCGCCGTGTCGGAGAGCGCCGCAACGGCCGACTTAGGGTCCGCCTGCCCCCCTCCCGAGGCGAAGGCCTGGCCGAAGATCAGCGCGTCGCGGATGTCGCCGATGCTCTCGCCCTTTTTCAGCAGGTCGAAATACCAGTTGCCGTCGGCGGTATCGCCATACAGCACCGCGCCGACGATCCGGTCGTCCTTGACCACGACGCGCTTGTAGATGCCGCGCGCGGCGTCGCGCAGCACGATATCCTCCGCGCCGTCGCCGCCGCCGAAATCGCCCGCCGAGAAGACGTCGAGCCCGGCGACCTTCAGCTTGGTCGCGGTGGCGGTGGGACGATAGCCGGACGGTGCGCCGGTCAGCGCATCGGCGAGGCTGCGGCACATGTCCCAGAGCGGCGCGACCAGGCCATAGACCTGTCCGTCATGCTCGACGCATTCGCCGACCGCCAGGATGCGGGGATCGGAGGTGACCATATGGTCGTCGACCTTGATGCCGCGCCCGACCTCCAGCCCGGCGGCGCGGGCGAGCGCGACCGAGGGGCGGATGCCGACCGCCATCACCACCAGGTCGGCGGCGATCTCGCGCCCGTCCTTCAGGCGGATCGCCTCGACTCTGCCGTCGCCCAGGATCGCGGCGGTGTCGGCACCGGTCAGCACGGTCTGACCGCGCGCCTCCAGCGCCTGTTTCAGCAGCCAGCCCGCCGCCTCGTCCAGTTGCCGCTCCATCAGCGTCGGCATCAGGTGGAGGACGGTGA
Organism: Sphingomonas sp. SORGH_AS_0438; assembly: GCF_031453475.1. Taxonomy (NCBI): domain Bacteria; kingdom Pseudomonadati; phylum Pseudomonadota; class Alphaproteobacteria; order Sphingomonadales; family Sphingomonadaceae; genus Sphingomonas; species Sphingomonas sp. SORGH_AS_0438. Next base: position 2,568,268 of record NZ_JAVIZS010000001.1, on the reverse strand, counting down.
CCGTCATGCCCCGGAGCGACAGGCCATGCGCCGCCTCCAGCCCCAGCAGGCCGCCGCCGATCACCACCGCGCTGCCGCCCCGTTCGGCGGCGGCGAGCATATGCTCGACATCCTGCATGTCGCGGAAGCTGATGACGCCGGGCAGGTCGTGGCCGGGCACCGGGATGATGAACGGGTCGGAGCCGGTCGCGATCAGCAGCCGGTCGTAGCCGGTGACGATACCGCCGCGCGTGGTGACGGTGCGCGCGTCGCGATCGATCGCCGTCACCGGATCGCCGCTGACCAGCGCGATGCCGTGATCGGCATACCAGTCATGGCCGTTGATGACGATCTCGTCGAACGTCTTCTCGCCGGCCAGCACCGGCGACAGCATGATCCGGTTGTAGTTCACCAGCGGCTCGGCGCCGAAGATGGTGATGCGGTAGCGGTCGGGATCGCGGGCCAGCAATTCCTCGACCGCGCGGCAGCCGGCCATGCCGTTGCCGATTACGATGAGGCGTTCGCGGGTATCGGTCGCCGCGACGACGGGGCGGTGTTCCATCAGATGGTCCAGTCCAGTTGCAGCCAAAGCTTTTGGGTGTCGGTGCCGAAGCGATCGGCCTGATAATCGGCGTAGCGGAGCGACGCGGTGGTGCGGCCGACCTTGCCTTGCGCGAGGAGGTCGATCTCGTTGCCGTAGTGGCGGACCAGCCGGTCGCTCTCGAACCGGTGCCAGATGGCGGAAAGGCCGAGCGCCTTGACCGGGCCGACCTGCTTCCAGCCCCAGCCGGTGCTGGCATAGAGGTCGCGAATGCCGTCCGCGGGCGTGGTGGTGAACTTGTCGGCCCAGCCCTGGAACTTGAAGATCGACGATAGCGGCGTCTGGAAGCTGGCCAGCGCCTGGCCGCGATCGGCGCCCAGCACTTCGTACCCGCCGCCCAGGCGCGGGCCGTTCAGGTCGAGCGCGACATCGGCCAGCCAGTAATCGGCCGCATAGTCGTTGGGGTTGCGGTGATAGTCGGACTGACGCGCCCAACTGGCCTGATAGGCGATCCTGGCCGTGCCCAGCGGCCGGCTGCCCGCCAGCCGCGCGCCATAGGTCTGGCTCGACAGGCGATAGCCCTGGAGCGTCGCCTCGTCCGCGTCGATCAGATAGGCGAAGCTGGTCAGCGTGCCGATCGGCGTCGCCCAGCCCAGATTGGCCAGTACGTTATTGCCGCCGATCGAGCGCGGCCGCGCACCAGTGCCGTCGATCCCCCAGACGGTGCGGACGCCCCAGACATAGCTCAGGTCCGCCTTCACGCCCTTCACCGGCACCAGCTCGGCGCGCACCGCGTCGAACGTCTGGCCGTTGTTGCGGATGGCGGCGGTGCCGACGAAGCGTTCGTCGTCCAGTGCGATCCGCTGCCGCCCGGCGGTCAGGATGAGGGCGTCGGTTCTGTACTGCACCTGCGCGCGGTAGAGGCCGATGCTCTGCGGATCGCCGACCAGCGGGCGGGTGGCGTCGGGATGCACGCCGTCGAAATAGTCGGGCACGATCGCCAGATTGCCCTGCGCCTCGGCCAGCGCCGACCAGGGGCCGGCGGTCGCCGCGATCCCGGTGCGGACGCGGGCGGTGACCGCGTCCGCGCGGCGGGGCAGGTCGCCCTGGTCGACCCGCTCCCAGCGCAGCCGGGCCTCCGCCAGCGGCGTCAGCGTCACGGTCTGCGCGGCGGCCGGCAGGGCGGCGAGGAGCGACGCCGACAGGAGTAGGGAAGGGGCCAGGCGCATCGATCAGATCCGCACGGTTCCGGCGGTCGCCCAATCGCGGCGCCACCGGGCCTTGACCAGCGCCAGGCCCGCCAGGGCGACGACGGCCAGCGCGGCAAAGATCAGGAAACCGAGGGAAAAGCTGCCGGTCCATTGCTTGGCGAGGCCGAGCGAGGAGGCGAGGTAGAAGCCGCCGATGCCGCCCGCCATGCCGACCAGCCCGGTCATCACGCCGATCTCGGCGGCGAAGCGCTGCGGCACCAGCTGGAAGACCGAGCCGTTGCCGGTCCCCAGCGCCAGCATCGACAGGACGAACAGCGCGAGCGAGGCGGCGAAGCCATCGGCGATCGCCACGCCGGTCAGCGTCACGGCGGCGGCGGCGAACACCGCCATCAGCGCCTTCACCCCGCCGATCGCATCGGCCAGCGCCCCGCCCATCGGCCGGACCAGCGACCCGGCGAAGACGCAGGCCGCCGTGGCATAGCCGGCCTGCACCGTGGTCAGCCCGAACCGTTCGGTGAAATAGAGCGGCAGGCTGGCCGCCAGCCCCACGAACCCGCCAAAGGTGACGGCGTAGAAGCCCATCAGCCACCAGGCATCGGCCTGGCGCAGCGGTTGCAGATATTCGGCCAGCCGGCGCGGGGCGGGGGCGTTGGGGGCGTCCTTGGCCAGGACCAGATAGACGACGAACACGATGGTCAGCGGGATGCAGGCGAGGCCCAGCACCGCGTTCCAGCCGAACAGCTTGGCGAGCGCGGGGGCGAACAGGGCCGCCAGCACCGTGCCCGAATTGCCCATGCCGGCCAGGCCCATCGCCTTGCCCTGGTGTTCGGGCGGATACCAGCGGCTGGCGAGCGGCAATGCGATCGCGAAGCTGGCCCCGGCAAAGCCCAGGATCACGCCCAGCGCCAGCGTGCCGGCGAAGCTGCTGACGCCCAGCATCCAGGCGCTGGCCAGGCCGGCGATGACGATGATCTGGCTGATCGCGCCCGACCGCTTCGGCCCGATCCGGTCGACCAGCAGGCCGTTGACGACGCGCAGCACCGCGCCGGCCAGCGTCGGCACCGCGACCATCAGCCCCTTCTGCGCCGGGGTCAGCGCCAGCGCATGCGCGATGTCGGGCGCCAGCGGGCCGAGCAGCACCCAGACCATGAAGGCCAGGTCGAAATAGAGAAAGGCGGCGATCAGGGTCGGCGTATGGCCGCTCGCCCAGAAGCCGGTCGCGGGTTCCTCCTTCGGATCGTTCCACATCATCGTCGCCATGCTGTCCCCCTCGGCCGCGCGGGCCGGAAATGAAAAAAGCCGCCAGGACGGCGACCCTTTCGGGATCACGTCCTGGCGGCTTCGTTGCCTCCATCCGGGTGCGGGGCCGTGACGGCCTCGGTCCGGTCAGCGGGAGCCTCCCCGGCGCTGGAGAGGCGTTCGCTGCTATCTCGTGTCCGACGCCATTGCCGGACGACCACAGGCTGCCTGATTCGTGCTGGCCGCGCAAGCCCCTTTTCGCAGGTGCAGCATCACTCCACGGTTTGGTCGGGATCGAGCGACGTCGCCTTCAGCTGCGCGATGCGCCGCCCGTCGAGCGACACGATCTCGAACCGCCAGCCATTATGCTCGAACGTCTCGCCCGGCACGGGCAGATGGGTCAGGCGAGCGAGCGCGAAGCCGGCCATGGTGTGGTAATCGGCATCGGTCGGCTCGTCGCGCCATTGCAGCAGGCGATAGCCGTCATGTGCGGACACCAGCCCGTCGATCAGCAGCGATCCGTCGTCCTGGCGGACGATGGCGGGATCGGGCCCGTCCTCATCCTCCGCCAGCTCGCCGGCCAGCGCCTCCAGCAGGTCGGTCTGCGTCACCAGCCCCTCGACGCTGCCATATTCGTTGATAATGACCGCCAGGCGCACGGGCGAGCGCTTGAACTGTTCCAGCACGCGGACGATCGGCGTCGCCTCATGGACGATCAGCGGCTTGCGCACCACCGCCAGCGGATCGATCGCGCCGCCGTCCAGCGCCTGGTCGAGCAGATCCTTCTTCAGGATCATGCCGCGCAGCTCGTCCAGATCGGCCTGGCCGACCAGCAACTGTTCGTGGGTCGAGCGGCGCACCGCTTGGAGGACCATCTCCGGCCCGGCATCGGCGTCGATCCAGTCGATGTCGCGGCGCGGGGTCATGATGTCGACGATCCGCCGGTCGCCGAGCGTGAAGACGCGCTCCGCCACCTCCTGCTGCGCCTCGTTGAGCAGGCCGGCCTCGTGGCTGGCGGCGACGAGCAGCTTCAGCTCCTCGGGCGAATGCAGCGCCTCCTCGCCGGTGCCGGGGCGCAGGCCGAACAGCCGCAGGACCAGGTTGCCCAGGCCGTTGAGCGCGCCGATCGCCGGGCGCAGCACGAACAGGAAGACGGCGAGCGGCCGCACCACCCAGAGCGCGGTCCGCTCGCTGCGCTGGAGCGCCAGGCTCTTGGGGGCGAGTTCGCCGAGCACGATGTGGAGCGCGGTGATGACGGTGAAGGAGATCGCCACCGCCACCGCATGGGAACCGCCCGCGGCGAGGCCGGCGGGCAGGCCGGCGAGCATCGGCTCGACCAGATGCGCCAGTGCCGGCTCGCCGATCCAGCCCAGCGCCAGCGACGAGATGGTGATGCCGAGCTGCGTGGCGGCGAGATTGGCGTCGAGCTGGTCGATCGCGCGTTGCAAGGCCTTGGCGTTCATCCGCCCGGCATTGACCAGCTCCGCCACCCGGCTGCGCCGCACCGCGACCAGCGAGAATTCCGAGGCGACGAAGAAGCCGTTGGCGATGACGAGCACCAGCACCGCGGCCAGTCCGAGAAACGGCGACATAAGCTCCTTACCCCGCAGGCCGAAGTCCGACCTGCGTCATGATGCCCGGCGGTCGGCGGCGGGCGCGCCTTGTGCGCGGGTGTGGCACAGCGGCGCGGGCTTGGGGAGGGCGGATCGTTCGCGGCGGGGGTTGTTTGCGCCGGGGACACCCATTCCGCCCCTGGCGGGGAGCGCAATGGGTCAGGGCAGTCCCGCCAGATAGCCCGGCATGTCGTCGGGATCGAAGGCCCGTCCGTCGAAGAACCGGTCGCTGCCCAGCATCAGCCGACCCTGGGTCGAGCCGGCGGCAATGGGTTCGCCCAAGGCGCCCTCCAGCTTGGAGCTGGCGCCGGGCAGCACCGCGCCCGATCCGGCGAGCGCGGCGCGGTACAGGTCGGGGCGGAAGGTCGCCATCGCCGCCGCCGCCTCCTGCCCGTCGAAGGCTTGGCCTTCCCAGCGGATCATCTGGGTGTAGAGCCACGCCGCCTGGCTGCGCCACGGGAAGTTGGCGGCCTCGCGATACTGGAACATGAAGTCAGGATAATGGATCGGCTCGCCGCCCGGCACCACCCGGATGCGATCGGTGATCGCGCGCAGGATCGCATCGACCGGCGCGTCCAGATATTCGGGGCGCGCCAGGATTTCCGCGCTCTCCCCGGCGGTGCCGGGGGCGACGAAATGCGCGGCGGCGGCGTGGAGCGCGCGGACCAGGGCGGCGACCGCCTCCGGCCGTTCGGCGGCGGTGGCGGCGGTCAGCGCCAGCACCTTCTCGACGCCGCGCCGCCACACCTGCGCGCTGGCCAGCGCGATGCGGCCGACGCCGCGATCGACCGCGATCGAGTTCCACGGCTCGCCCACGCAGATGCCGTCGATCGCGCCCGTTGCCAGCGCATCGGCGGCGAAGGGCGGGCTGGTGACCGCGATCACGACATCCTCGTCCGGGCGGATGCCGACCTGCGCCAGCCAGTAGCGGAGCATATAGTTGTGGCTGGAATGGCGATGCACCACGCCCAGGCGTATCGGCCGCCCGGCCGCGCGGCGCGCCGCCGCCACCTGCTTCAGCGCCGCGCCCAGCGTCACCGGATCGCCCAGTCCCGCGCCCAGCCCGCACGCCTCGCCCAGCGCGGTCGACAGGGTGATGGCATTGCCGTTCAGCCCCAGTACGAACGGCACCGCCAGCGGCACCGCCGGTCGGCCCCGGCCCAGGGTCGTCGCGATCGCCAGCGGCGCGACCAGATGCGCGGCATCGGGTATGGCCATAGAGCAGCCGGTCGCGCACCGTCGCCCAGGTCAGGTCGCGCACCGGCTGGATCGCGATCCCCTCGGCCGCCGCGAAGCCCAGTTCGTGCGCCAGGATCGGCAGCGCGGCATCGACCAGCGGCAGGAAGCCGATGCGGAACGTCTCGCGGCCCATCACAGCCCTCCCATCACGGCGTCGCTGGTCACGATCGCCTCCGCCACCTCGGCGATGCGCCGGTTGGACTGCATCGCATGGCCGCGCAGCAGCGCATAGGCGGCCGGTTCGTCCAGGTTCCGCCGTTTCATCAGGATCGCCTTGGCCCGGTCGATCACCTGCCGGTCGGCAAGCGCGGTCTTCGCCTCGGCCAGTTCGGCCTGGAGCCGGGAGAAAGCCTGGAATCGGCGGATCGCCAGTTCCAGGATCGGCTGGATGCGCTGCTTGGCCAGGCCGTCGACGACATAGGCGGAGACGCCGGCATCGACCGCGGCCATCGTCGCCGCCGCATCCGACTGGTCGACGAACATCGCGATCGGCCGCGCCAGCGCCCGCGACATGGCGAAAAAATCCTCCAGCAGGTCGCGGCTGGGATTTTCCAGGTTGATGAGCACGACCTCCGGCGCGGCGGCCTCGACCTGCGCGACCAGCTGCCCGGCGGGATCGATCACCGCCAGGTCGGTCAGCCCCGCCTCGCGCAGCCCCTCCGAGATGATCGCGGCGCGCGTGGTGCTGGTATCGATGATCGCGATTCGCACGGGGTACGATCTACAATCCGGGGCCGGAGCGGGCCAGTCTCTATCGAACGGGGCCGTCCTGTGGCATGGCCGCGTTCAGGTGCGCCGGGCTAGGGGGGCGGGCGCTGCCGGTAGCGTACCGAGGATCGATCCGTCCGATGACCCTGTTTTCCCGCCGACATTTTATTCGCGATGCTGCCCTGGGCGGCAGTGCGGCGATGGTGCCCGGCTGGGCACGCGCCGTCTCCGCCGGGATCGCCGCGCCGCTGCCGAGCCTGTCGGGCGAGGAGATCGCGCTGCGGGTCGAATCGCTGCACGGCATGATCGACGGCCGGCCGGCGCACCGGATCGGCATCAATGGCGGCTCGCCCGCGCCGCTCCTCCGGTTGCGTGAGGGGCAGCGGGTGCGGATCGCCGTCACCAATGCGCTGGACGAGGAGACCTCGATCCACTGGCACGGGCTGTTGCTGCCCTTCCAGATGGACGGCGTGCCGGGGATCAGCTTTCCCGGCATCCCGGCGGGCAAGACCTTCACCTACGACTTTCCGGTGATCCAGTCGGGCACCTATTGGTATCACAGCCATAGCGGGTTGCAGGAGCAGATGGGGCATTACGGCCCGATCGTGATCGACCCCGCCGGCCCCGATCCGGTGCGCAGCGACCGCGAGCATGTCGTGGTGCTGTCCGATCACAGCGCGATGCATCCGCACCGCATCTTCGCCAAGCTGAAGCAGCAGGGCGGCTATTTCAATTACCAGAAGCAGACGCTGGCGGGCCTGCTCGCCGGCCGTGACCAAAAGCTCAAGGATCGGATCGACTGGGGCCGGATGCGGATGGACCCCAGCGACGTGTCCGACGTGACCGGATCGACCTATACCTATCTGGTCAACGGCCATGGCCCGGCGGACCATTGGACCGGGCTGTTCGGGCCGGGCGAGACGGTGCGGCTGCGGCTGGTCAACGCGTCGGCGATGACCAATTTCAACGTGCGCCTGCCGGGCCTGACGATGACGGTGGTGCAGGCGGACGGGCAGAATGTCCGGCCGGTGACGGTCGACGAACTCCAGATCGCGGTGGCGGAGACCTATGACGTGCTGGTCCGCCCGGCCGAGCCGCGCGCCTATGCGCTGGTCGCGGAGGCGTGGGACCGGTCGGGCATGGCGGTCGGGACGTTGGCGCCGCGCGCCGGCCTGACCGCGCCGGTGCCGCCGCTCCGTCGCCGGCCGCTCGCCACCATGACCGACATGGGGATGGGGGCGATGGCGGGCATGGATCACGGGGCCATGGATCATGGGGCCATGGATCATGGTGCGATGACGCATGACCGGCCGGCCGCCGCCGATTGTCCGCCCGAGCATGCGGCGATGGGGCATTGCACGCCCGGCGCCCCGACCAGCGCACCGGCCGACGGCGGGACGATGCCGGCGATGAGCCACAAGATGCGCGACTTCGCCAATGCGCCCGGCCTGCCCAAGACGGTCGTGGTGCAGACCGTGTCGCCCATGCCGATGGACCGGATGGGCGATCCGCCCCAGGGGCTGGCCGATGCCGGCCACCGGGTGCTGGTCTATACCGACCTGGTCGCGCTGGCGCGCAATCCGGATGTCCGCGCGCCCACGCGCCAGCTCCAGATCCACCTGACCGGCAATATGGAACGCTATATGTGGGCGTTCGACGGGGTGAAGATGAACGCCGTCACCGCGCCCATCCCCCTCCGCCAGGGCGAGCGGGTGCGCGTGACGCTGGTCAACGACACGATGATGGCGCATCCCATCCACCTGCATGGCCATTTCTTCGAACTGGTGACGGGGCATGGCGATCATGCCCCGCGCAAGCACACGATCAACGTCGCGCCGGGCGGCACCGCCACCTTCGACCTGACCGCCGATGCGCTGGGCGACTGGGCGTTCCACTGCCATCTCCTCTATCACATGCATGCCGGGATGATGCAGGTCGTCACCGTCCGCCCGGACGCGGCGGGAGCGGCGGCGTGATCGGGGCGATGCTCCTGCTGGCCGCGATGCCGCCGCAGCACGACATGAACGCGATGCCCGGCATGGCGCAGGACCGGCCCGCCAGTGCCGACCCGTCCTGTCCGCCGGAGCATGAAGCGATGGGGCATTGCACGCCCCAGCCGCAGGCCGCCCCGCCGGCCAGCATCGACCAGCCGGCCGGCACCGACCAGCCGGCCGGCGACGCACCGCCACCGCCGGCCCCGACCGACCGCGCCGCCGACCGCTTCTACGACCCCGCCGCGATGGCCGCCGCCGACCGGGCGATGCGGCGCGAGCATGGCGGCATGGCCTTCCGCCAGATCCTGTTCAACCTGGCGGAGGTGTCGCCGCGCGCCGGTCGCGACTCCTATCGCTGGGACGGCGAGGGCTGGTTCGGCGGCGACATCCACCGGCTGGTGGTGCGCAGCGAGGGCGAGGGCGCGTTCCGCGGCCGGGTCGAGACGGCGGAGGTGCAGGCGCTCTATTCGCGCAGCGTCGATCCCTATTGGAACCTGCAGGCCGGCCTGCGCCAGGATCTGGGCGCCGGCGCGCGGCGGACCTATGCGGTGGTCGGCGTCGAGGGGCTGGCCCCCTATTGGTTCGACGTGGAGGGCGCGTTGTTCCTGTCGGATCGCGGCGAGCTGCTCGGCCGGGTCGAGGGCTGGTACGACCAGCGCGTGACGCAGCGGCTGATCCTCCAGCCGCGCGTCGAGTTCAACCTCGCCGCGCAGGACATGCCCGGCCGCCGCATCGGGGCCGGGCTGTCGACGGCGGAGGCGGGCCTGCGCCTGCGCTATGAATTCGCCCGCGAGTTCGCGCCCTATGTCGGGGTGAACTGGGAGCGCCGCACCGGCGCCACCGCCCGCTACGCGCGCGGGCGGGGTGAGGATGCGGGCGGCGCGGCGCTGGTGCTGGGCGTCCGCGCCTGGTTCTGACGGCCCGATATTCCTCCCCTGCGCGGGGAGGAATGCGTCATCCCGCGAATGCGCCGATATCGGCGATCGCCATCTTTGCGGCCGGCACGGCGGTCGCGGCGAAGGTGAAGCGCAGGTAGCGGAGGCGGCGCGGGGCGGGGAAGGGGATGCGCTGCGTCGCCAGGGCATAGGCGATGTTGGGGAATTCACCCTCGCCTGCCGCCGTCCAGGCCCGGCCATCGACGCTCGTTTCCACGCGATAGCCGCGCGGCGGGGCGGCGTTGGGCGTGGGGTTGCGCTCGGGCGTCAGCGAGAAGCCGGCCAGATCGCGGGCCTGCCCCAGGTCGAGCGTCAGCGTCGCGGGCGCGGCGGCGGTCGGCGCGGGCGTCGTCCAGGCGGTGGCGACATTATTGTCCAGCACCGCCTCGGCCCCGGGGGCGGAGGCGGCGACCACGGTCCAGCCCTTGCCGGTCAGCACCTGGTCCTCGCGCGCAGCGGGCGGCGCGACGGGCACCGGCGCGACCGAGCGGAACAGCGCCACTTCGCTGATCGCCGGGCAGACCGGGGCTTCCAGCACCACGAGGCGCAGGCGGCGCGCGCTGATCGGCCGGGGCAGGCGGATGATCCGCTGCGCGCCGATGCACTCATGCTCGGCCAGCCGCTGCCAGCGGCCGTCCATCTCCGCCTCGACCGCGAAGCGCGTCACGCGCACGCCGAGCGGCAGATATTCGCGCAGGCGGATCAGGTCGAACGGCCGGTTGGGCAGCAGGTCGAGCGTCAGCGTCGGCGTCGTCACGCCATCGGGCGTCGACCAATAGCTGTCGTCGTTCCGGTCCAGCACCCGGGCGGGGGCGAAGGCGGGGCCGCGCACATGGCTGGCGCTCGCCACCGCGCCCTGGGCCAGGTCGGTCGCGAAGCTGGCCCGCTGTGCGTCGCCGAAGGATTTCAGCACCGCCACGTCATGCTCGGCCAGCTGCCCGCGCCGGTCGGGCGGCAGGTTGAGGTTGAGGTTGGTGCCGCGCCCGACCGACTCGTCGAACAATTGCACCAGCCGCGCCGGGCTCTTCACCTTGGCGTCCTCGTCGGCATGATAGAACCAGCCGGGCCGGATCGACACGTCGGTTTCCGCCGGCCACCAGAGCGGCGCGCCGCGCACGCCGCTATTGCCCTCCGACTGGACATAGGGATGATTCGGCATGGTCGGCCAGCAGGGATCGCCCGCCACGCCATTCTCGTTGCCGACCCAGCGGATGTCCGCGCCCAGGGGATCGAAGGTGCAGGCGTCGGGCTGGTACTGGTGGACCAGCGCGATCGTCTTCGGCCATTCATAATAACGCGGCGCGTCGATCTTCCGCGTCTCGCGCGCGCCGCCATAATAGCCATCGCCGCCATTGGCCCCGTCGAACCAGAATTCGAACAGCTTGCCGTAGCGGGTGCAAAGCTCGACGATCTGCTTGCGGAAATAGTCGACATAGGCGGGCCGGCCATATTCGGCGTGGTTGCGGTCCCAGGGCGACAGATACAGTCCGAAGGACAGGCCGGCGCGGCGGGTGGCGCGCTCCATCTCGCCGACCACATCGCCCTTGCCGTTCTTGTACGGGCTGTTGCGGATGCAATGTTCGGTCAGCATCGTCGGCCACAGGCAGAAGCCGTCATGATGCTTGGCGGTCAGGATGATGCCGGTCAGTCCGCCCGCCTTGGCCGCCGCGACGATCTGGTCGGGGTCGAAGTCGGTCGGGTTGAATAGCGCGGGGCTCTCGTCGCCCAGCCCCCATTCGCGTCCCGTGAAGGTGTTGATGGAGAAATGGACGAAGGCATATTGCTGGCGCTTGTGCCAGATCAGCTGGCGCGGCGACGGCGTGGCGCCCCAGGGACGCGGCGCGCCGGTCGCGGCGGCGGCGGGGCCGGCCAGGCCGGCGGCCATGCCGGTCGCCATGCCGGAGGCGATCAGGGAACGGCGGGACAGGTCGGTCATCGTGGCACTCCGGCAGTTGAGGGAGAGGAAAGGGGTTCGGGGATCAGCCAGGTCTCGGCGACCTGATGGCCGCGCCCGCTGCCGCCCATGCCGGGCGGGCGGGTCCAGGCGAGGTCGAGCGTGCCGCCGGCGGTGGCGGCGGGCGGGATCGCGATCTCGACCGTCATCGGATTGGATGTGCGGGCGAAGGCGGACTGGAGCGTGTAGCGGCCATTGGCGGTCAGCGTCATCGGCAGGGTGTAATCCTCGCCCGCATAGGTCGCGACCAGGCGATAGCGGCGATGCGGGTCCAGCCCGGCATAGTGCAGCCGGATGGGCCGGTCGTAGAGCGCCTCCGCATAGTCGAGCGCGGGGAGCGGCCAGCCATCCTCCGGCGTGCGGTCGGCGATGCCGTCGATCGCCGTGTCGTACATCTGCGGATCGGCGGCGAAGCCGGCCCCGCGCACCAGATGCGGCTCGGCATCCGGGCGACCGAGATCGTCGTAGAGCGCGCCCTCCGCCCGGCGGCGGCGGTCGGGCAGGGGGAAGCCCTTGGCCAGCGCCGCCAGCATCGCGGAGCGGCCGGACAGGTCGACATCGACTCGGTCCAGATTGGCCCCGCGCTCGATCGTGGTCGCACCGTAGCGCGTGACGCTCAGTTGCAGCCGCGCCTGCTGCCACAGCCGCTCGGCGAGCGCGAAGAGCCGGGCGCGAAGCGGGGCGACCGCCGCGCCGTCCGGCCGGTCGAGCGCGGCGCGGGCGCTGGCGGCATCGGGGGCGGCCCGGACCGCCGCGGGGCGCTGGCGGGCGGCGATGGTGCGCTGGCGGACGATCGCGTCATAGACGGCCCGGTAGCGCAGGCTGTCGATCCGCCAGTCGGCGAAGCGGGCGGGGCGGATTCGGTCGGCCCGCGCCAGCGTGCGGTCGATGCCGGTGTTGGCCGCCGGATCGCCGGTCCAGTTCGCCTCCAGCGCGAAGGGCAGGGCGGCGGCGGCGGGGTCGCCGATGAACATCCGTGCATATTGCCGCGCCATGTCGTGCGGATCGGCGGCGAGCGACCAGCCGAGCTGGAACCAGAGCAGCTGGTTGAAATCGTCGTTGACCCCCTCCGAATAGGTCACGAACCCCTGGGTCAGCGGCAGGAAGCGCTCGGCGATCAGTCGATAGGCGCGGGGACGGGGATTGATCGGCTCGCGCCCCTCGGTCAGCGCGAATTCGGGCCACCATTGCGGCACCGGGAATTGCGCATGCATGGTGTGCGCGATGTCGGGATAGAGGATCAGCGGATAGCGGCCGGGGATGCGCCGGCGCTGCACCGGCAGCGGGTCGCGCGTCTGCGGCCCGACGAACACGCCCGCCAGCCAGTCCGGCTGCCGATCCAGTTGTCGGTAGAAGGCGTCCAGCCCGGCGGCATCGAATCCCTGGGTGGAGATATAGACGGGTGCCGCCGGGTTGCGCCGGTGCAGCACCGCCGCCTGCCGGGCGACCAGCGGGAAGAGATGGTCGGGATCGGTATGGCCGGGGTCGCCGCCGGGCACGTAGAGCGCGTCGACCTGGGGAAGGTCGCCCAGCACCCGGGTAAAGGCTGCGACCTCCGCCTCGACCTGTTCGGCTTTGCGATAGTCGCCGAGTTCCGGATAGTAGAGCGCGACGTTGAGGCCCAGGCGATGCGTGATGCGCGCGATGCCGGCCAGCGTCTCGCGCGGGGGCGCGGGGAAGAGCGGGCTGCTCGCCTCGTCGTCGGACACCGGCGCGATGATCTGCACGCCGCTCGCCCCCCAGAGCGCGAAATCCTCGATCCGCCGCTCGAACATCGCCAGCGTCCAGGCGTCGTAGCTGTTGTTCTTAGGACGATAGCCGATCTGGGTCAGCCGGGTGGCGAAGCGGGGGGACCGGGTGACGTCCGCCGGCGCGGCGAGGCGGGGCGTGCCGTCCGCCACGTCCAGATGGCGCAGCAGCCAGCCTGCGCCGTACACCAGCCCGCGCGTGTCGCGGGCGGTGATGACGATGGTGGAGCCGATCCTGCGCACCGCATAGCTCTCGCGGCCGAGGATCGGCATGCGCCAGCGGCGGCGCTGGGCGACGGGCAGCGCGGCGCGGATCCGGGTGGCCGGGGCCACGAGCACGTGCAGGTCGCCGCATCGGTCGATCCGCTCCGCCAGCCGCCGTTCGAGCAGCGCCGCCGCGACCTCGCCGCCGGGGGCGGTGGCGACGCAGGACGCGGCGAGGGACAGGGCGGCGATCAGCATGGCCGAGCCCTCAATTCCAGGCTGTTCCCCGGCGAAGGCCGGGGCCCAGTTGGAAAGGCCCAGGTAATGGAGCGCGGTCCCTCATTACGACCGTCCCCCGACCGGGCCTCGGCCTTCGCCGGGGCACAGAAGGGAAGAAGCCTTCCCGCTACCCTCATCATCACGGCCCCCCAGCCCATGTCAGCCGGCCATATGGCCGTTGGACGGCGGCCGGTCCGCCTTGGCGCGGCCGAAGGCGCGGTTGGGCTGCGCGCCCATCAGGAAGGTCAGCGTGCCGCCCCGGGCCAGCTCGGCATGGCGGATCCAGCTCTTCGTCCAGGGCTTGCCGTTCCAGCGCACCGCGCGAATGTACGGCGTGTCCGGCCCGTTGCCCGGCGCCTCGACCGTCAGCGTGCGCCCGCCGCCGAGCTGGACGGTCGCCCGCTCAAACAGGGGTGAGCCGAAGACATAGACCGCCTCGACCGGATCGACCGGGTAGAAGCCGAGCGCCGACAGCACGAACCAGGCGCTCATCTGCCCGCAATCGTCATTGCCGATGATGCCGTCGGGATCGTTCCTGTACATCTCGGTGCACAGCCGCCGCACCATCGCCTGCGTCTTCCAGGGCGCGCCGACATAGGCATAGAGATAGGGGGCGTGCTGATCCGGCTCGTTGCCATGCGCATATTGGCCGACCAGCCCGCTGATGTCGGGCGGCGCATTGTCCGGCAGGGTCGAGGGCGCGGTGAACAGCGCGTCAAGCTTCGCCTCGAACGTCGCATCGCCGCCCATCTGCGCGATCAGGCCATAGACGTCATGCTGGTTCAGGAACGTCGCCTGCCAGCCATTGGCCTCGGTATAGTCGCGCCACCAGGGCTTGGGCATATGGCCGAGCTGGATGGGGTCATAGGGCGTCCACCAGCTGCCATCTGCGAAGCGCGGGCGGGCGAAGCCGATCCTGCCGTCGATGACATTGCGCCAATTGCCCGAACGCTTGCGCAACCGCTCCGCCGCCGCCGTCTGTCCGGCGGCGCGGGCGAGATGCGCGGCCGCCCAGTCGTCATAGGCATATTCCTGCGTCCGGCTGACGCTTTCGTTCCATTTATCGGCGGGGACATAGCCCAGCCGGTCGTAAAGATCGCGGCCCTTGCTGTTGTCGAGATCGGGCGCGGACCAGTCGAAGCTGCGCCTGGCGATGGCGGGCCAGGCGGCGGCATAGTCGCCCGGGATGCCCTTGGCCTGCGCCTCCGCCAGGATCGGCAGCGAGTGCCAGCCGATCATCGTCCCCGTCTCCACCCCCTGGAGCGGCCAGATCGGCGGGCCATAGGCGCTTTGCTGCGTCTGGCGGATCAGGTCGCCGACCAGGCTCTGCACGCGGTCGGGCGCGATCAGGGTCAGCAGCGGATGCAGCGCGCGATACGTGTCCCAGGTCGAATAGGTCGAATAGGCGCGCTCGCCGGCGGGCAATTGGTGGACCTTGCGATCTAGCCCGACCGTGCGGCCGTCGACATCGGAGAAGAGCGTCGGGGCAAGCTGCGCGTGATAGAGGGCGGAGGCCATGATGGTGCGCTGGTCGGCGGTGCCGCCGGTCACCTGCACCGCGGCGAGATGCCCGGCCCAGCGCGCCTGCGCGGCTTGGCGGGTGCGGTCGAAATCCCAGTGCGACGCCTCGGCGGCCAGGTTGCGGCGCGCGCCGGCCACGTCGACGCCGGAAATGCCGCAGCGGAGCAGGATCGGCGAGGCGCCGGCATCATCATAATGCAGCATGGCCTTCAGCCGCTTGCCCGCGACCGCGCGGGTGCCGGCCGGCTGCTCGGCATCGTCGTCGCCATACAGGGTGATGCGGTCGGGCGCGCGCGACGCCTGCATCGCGAAATAGATGCGCCGCCCCTTGGCCCAGCGATGGACGGTGCGGCCGCCGCTCAGCGTGCCGTCCGCGTCGATCGCCAGCGTCGCGTCAGTGATGAGCGGCGGATTGTCCGAACTGTCATGGACCAGATGCGACAGGTCGACCAGGATATGGCCCGGCCCCTGGGGGAAGCGGTGGCGGTGCCAGCCGGTCCGCTCGGTCACGGTCAGCTCGGACCGGACGCCCGATTGCAGCGTGACGGCATAATAGCCCGGCTCCGCCACTTCGTCGGTGAAGCGCTGGCGATAGCCCGTCTCCGGCGCGGCGAGCGTGCCGGGCAGCAGCTTCACCGGTCCCCGGGTCGGCACCACCAGGACGTCGAGCATGTCGCCGATGCCGGTGCCCGACAGATGCGTGTGGCTGAACCCCATGATCGACGTGTCGGTGCGGTGATAGCCCGAACAGGCGTCCCACCGCTCGACATCGGTATCGGGGCCGAGCTGCACCATGCCGAAGGGCAGGGTCGGGCCGGGATAGGTATGGCCATGGCCGCCGGTGCCGATGAACAGGTTCGCCGCCGCCGGACCCTGTGCCGGCCGGGCCAAAGCGGGCAACGGCAGCGCGCAGGCGGCCAGCGCCGAGGAGGACAGGAGCGAGCGGCGCGACAGCTGGGTCATGCGAAATCCTGGAGCAGATGCGGGCGGGTGTGCGCGAGGGTGACGATCAGCTCGCCGAACAGGCCATTGGCCCAAGCGAACCAGTGGCGCGTGAACTTGGCCGGATCGTCCTGGTCGAAGGCCTCGTGGATGAAGCCGGTGCCGGCATCGGTGTCGCGCAGGGTCCGGAGGCAGGCGCGGATCGTCGCATTGTCGGTGGCGGACAGCGCGCGGACGATCAGCGACATCGGCCAGATCCAGCGCAGGCCGACATGCGGGCCGCCGATCCCCTCGCCCGCGCGGCCGCGGAAGAAATAGGGATTGGCCTCGCTCCACGCCGCGCGTTGCGTCCGCTGCCACAGCGGGTCGGTCATCGACACGCAGCCCAGATAGCCCAGGCCCGACAGCGACGGGACATTGGCGTCGTCCATGAACATCGCATTGCCATAGCCATCGACCTCATAGGCCCAGACCGTCTCACCGTTCGGCAGCCGCATCGTGCCATGCTGGCGCAGCGCCGCCTCCACCTCCGCCGCCAGCGCGGTCGCCTCGCGGGCGAGTTCGGCATCGTGGCGCGCTTCGTTCGCGACCACCGCCAGTTCGCGCAGGCTCGTGACCGCGAACAGGTTGGACGGGATCAGATAGGGATATTGGCAGGAATCGTCGGAGGGACGGAAGCCCGACTGGATCAGCCCGTTGGGCCGCGCCGGATTGCCCCAGCCGCCCAGCGGCATCGTCTCGATGTTGCGGTTCGAGCTGCGCAGGAAGCTGTAGGGGCCGGGCCCATGCTTGCGCTGCTGCTCGCGGAAGGTGCGCAGGATCGCCCGCGCCGCCGCCGCCCAGGTCGCGTCGAACGGGGCCGGATCACCGACCGCGCGCCAATAGCCATGCGCCAGCCGCATCGCATAGCAGAGCGAGTCCACCTCCCATTTCCGCTCGGCGACGCCGGGCTTCATCTCGGTCGTGTCCTTCAGCGACCATTCGAGATTGGTCGGTGCGCTGGGGTCTTCCATGAAGGCGTTGGCGTAAGGGTCGATCAGGATCGAGCGCGACTGGCGGCCGATCAGGCCACGGAACAGCCGTTGCAGATCGGCGTCGCCCTTCGCCAGATGCAGATAGGGCTTCACCTGTGCGGCGGAATCGCGCAGCCACAGGCAGGGGATGTCGCCGGTGATGACGAAGGCGTCGGGCCGGCCGTCCGCCATCCCCATCTTCACCGTGGTGTCGAGCGTGTTCGGATAGCAGTTGCCGAACATCCAGCGCAGCTTGGCGTCGCCGATCCGGGCGGAGACCTGCGCCAGTTCCCGCTCCACCGCGCGGCTGATGAAGCGGCGGTCGGCGGGGGCGGGGCGCTTGCTGGCGAAGTCCGGCTTCGCGGCGGCGAGGGCGGGCGTGGCGGCGAGCGCGGCGGTGCCGGCGATCACGGAACGGCGCGAGACGATCATTTCGGCAGATCCTGGTCGGTGCCGGTGACGGCGAAGTCGAGCCACTGGCCCGGCCCGTCGCCCGGCTGGCCGCCGCCGACCCACAGCCGGTAGGCGCCCGGCGCGACATGGCGGCGACCGTCGCGCTCGACGATGCTCATGCCCCGGGGATCGATGGTGAAGCGCACCCTGGTCCGCGCGCCCTGGCCCAGGGACACGCGGCGGAAGCCGACGAGCTGGCGTTGCAGCACCGGGTCGGTCAGGCCGGGCGTAGCCGTCGCGGCGGGCGGCACCAGATAGGCCTGCACCACTTCGTCGCCACCGCGCGGACCCGTGGCGGACACCTCTGTCTCGACGGTCAGGTCCTGCCCGGCGGCGATGCTGGCGGGCGCACTCGGCTGGCCGTAGCGGAAGGTCGCATAGCTCAGGCCATGGCCGAAGCCCCAGAGCGGGGTGCCGGTGAAGTAGCGATAGGTCCGCTCCTTCATCCCGTAATCGACAAAGGCGGGCAGGTCCGAGGTCTGGCGATAGATGGTCACCGGCAAGCGGCCGGACGGGCTGACCGCGCCGGACAGCACATCGGCCAGCGCGGTGCCGCCCGACTCGCCCGGATACCAGAGCGACAGGATCGAATCGGCGCTGGCGGGATCGACCGCCACCGCGCTGCCGCTCGCCAGCACCAGCACGATCGGCTTGCCCGTCGCCTTGAGCGCGGCGAGCAGCCTCTGCTGCGGCAGCGGCAGGGCGATATCGGTGCGGTCGCCACCGACGAAGCCGGGGACGGAGACGGACAGCGCCTCGCCCTCCAGGTCGGGCGACAGGCCGGCGACGACGACCGCCACATCGGCGTCCTTCACCGCCGCCACCGCCTCCGCGATCAGCGGCTCGGCCGGGGGCAGCCAGAGCAGGCGGAAGCTCTCATCCTCCGACTGATGGTTCAGCTCGATCGTGAAGGGTTGTGCGGTCCCGTCGCTGTCGACGGTCAGCTCGACGCGCCCCTTGGGCAACGGGCCGTCATGCAGCGTCCTGCTGCCCAGCGTCACGCGCGCGGTGTCGTGGGTCTTGCAGTCCTTCCAGCATTGCGCCTGGTCGAGCACCAGCCGGTACTGGCCGGGGCCGGGCGGGGCAAATTCGCCGATCCAGCGCGCGACATAGCCGGTCGCGGGCAGGCCGGGGGCGGGCGCGGTGCGGTTGATGTTGACGTCGATGCGGCGTTCCTGCCGCGTCAGCACCGTCCGGCCGCCGATGCTGTAGGTCGCGGTCAGGCCCGGCTGGCCGTTTGCGCGCAGCGCCGTTTCGGGCAGTACGACCGCCGCGCCGTCCGCCAGCACCGATCCTTGCGCATAGCGCACCGCGCCGAACTTGGCGCGCAGGCCGGCCAGCGGGGTGACGGGGGCGATGGCGGTGCCGTGGTAATTGCCCTCCAGCACGCCCAGGTCGTCGGCATCCGCGCCGATCACCGCCAGACGCGTGGCGGGTTTGAGCGGCAGGCGGTCGCCCCGGTTCTGGAGCAGCACGATCGACTTGCGCGCCGCCTCCAGCGCCAGCGCGCGATGGGCGGGGGTGGCGACCTCGCTCGGCCTGATGCGGCTCCAGGGACTGGTCGCGCCGAACGCGATGCCCAGTTGCTGGCGGGCGCGCAGCACGCGGACCAGCGCGGTATCGACCTCGGCCGGCGTCACCAGCCCGCGCTTGAGCGCCTCGGGCAGGGCGGCATAGGTGGTGCCGCAGTTCAGGTCGTTGCCGCCCCGGATCGCGGCGGCGGCGGCGGCGGCGCTGTCCAGCCGGTAATGGTGGAACAGGTGGATGTTGGCGACCGCGTCGCAGTCCGACACCACGAAGCCCTTGAAGCCCCAGGCCCCGCGCACCCGGTCGTTGAGCAGCGGCCCGTCGGCGCAGGCCGGCGTGCCGTGGATGGAATTATAGGCACACATCAGCGACAGCGCCTTGCCCTCGGTCAGCGTGCGGCGGAACGCGGGCAGATAGGTCGCCTCCACGTCGCGGGGCGAGGGGTCGACGTCGAACCCGTCGCGCCCCGCCTCCGGCCCGCTATGCACCGCCAGATGCTTGGGCGTGGCGACGACGCGCGGATGCGCCGGGTCCGGCCCCTGCAGCCCCTGCACGAAGCCGACGCCGAGCGAGCCGGTGAGATAGGGGTCCTCGCCATAGGTTTCCTGGCCCCGGCCCCAGCGCGGATCGCGGAAGATGTTGATGTTGGGCGACCAGATCGTCAGCCCTTCATAAATGCGCCGGTCGGCGTCCACCGGCTTCGCGTTGAACTTGGCGCGCGCCTCGGTCGAGACGACGGTGCCGACGCGCTGCATCAGCGCGACGTCCCAGGTCGCCGCCAAGCCGATCGCCTGGGGGAAGACGGTCGCCGGACCGTTGCGGGCGAGGCCATGCAGCCCCTCGTTCCACCAGTCATAGGCGGGCAGGCCGGCCGCCGCATCGGCGGGCGCGGTGCTTTGCAGCTGCGCGGCCTTTTGTTCGGGCGTCATCGTCGCGACGGCGGCGGCGACGGGGTCGGCGGAGCCGAGCAGCAGGGCGAGCATCATCATCGGGCAAGGGTCCGGATCGTCAGGGTTTTGCGCGCGGCGGCGGGCAGGCGGACGGTGACGCTCTCGCCCGGTAGCAGGTCGAAGCCATTGTCGGAGGGCTGGCCGCCGGTGAAGGCGCCGACATCGAGCATCACGTCCCGCGCCAGGTTGCGCGCGGTCAGCGTCACGCTGTCGCCCGACCAGCTGGTGGTGATGCCGGGGTCGGGCAGGGCCATGTCCTTGGGTGCCAGCCGGTCGACCAGCACGCGGCTGACGCGCCGGTCGCCGACGAACAGCTCGGCCACCGCATAGCTTTGCGCCGGGGCGGCATCGCCGAACAGCGTCGCGTCGGGGAGCGTCGCGACGGTGGCGGCGGACAGCGGGGCGAGCGTCGCCGCCTCCTCGCGCGTCGACAGCACCGCGCCGGCCATGTCGCGCACCGTCAGCCGCCAGCGGGCCGGCGTCGGCGTGGTGGCGTCGGACACCAGGGTCACGCGCGTCGCCCCGTCCTTATGCTCGGCGACGATGACTTGCGGCGCGAAGAAGCGGCGCGCGGCATAATGGAGCAGCTTCCACCGCCCGTCATAATCGACGCTCGCCCAGCTGATCGAGGGCCAGACATCGTTGAGCTGCCAGTAGAGCGAGCCCATCGTCACCGGCCGGCAGGCGCGGTGGTGGCGGGCGGCGAGGTCGATCGCCTGCGCCTGGTTGACCTGGGTCAGATAGACGAAGTCGGCGAAGTCCTTCGCGGGACGCAGCCGCTGGTCGATATAGAATTGCAGACGGGCATTGCCCTCGCCGGCCAGGAACTTCTGGTGCGCCTTCATCACCGCGCTGTCGGCGACGAGCCGCCCCTTGCCGGCGAAGCCCCGGATCGTCGCCATCGCCGGCATCGACTGGAAGCCATATTCGGACATGAAGCGCGGGCAGGAATCGAGATAATTCTCGACCGGCTTGGAGCCCGACCAGACATCCCAGAAATGTCGGTCGCCATTGGCGTCGGTATCCACCGGCCCCTCATAATCGCTGGAGGGCGATCCGGGCATATAGGGGGTGCCGGGGCTGTTCGCGGTCACCGCGCCGCGCAGCACCCGGTCGAACAGCACCGCCATGCCGGTGCCGATCCGCTCCTGCCCATCGGGGCCGATCGCCTTCTTATATGCCTTGCGGTCGGACCAGTTCTCCCAGCCCGACAGCACTTCGTTATTGCCGGTCCAGATCACGATCGAGGGATGGTCGCCCAGTCGCGCGACCTGCTCGTCCGCCTCGACCCGCACATTCTCGCGGAACGCGGCGTCGGGGGGCGTGACCGCGCCGCCGAACATGAAGTCCTGCCACACCATCAGGCCCATCCGGTCGGCCATCTCGTAGAAGCTGTCGTCCAGATAATAGCCGCCGCCCCAGACGCGGATCATGTTCATGTTCACGTCGCGCGCGGCGGTGAGCAGCGACTGCATCGTCTGCGTGGTGACGCGCGCGGGGAAGCTGTCGAACGGGATCAGGTTCGCGCCCTTGGCGAAGATCGGCGTGCCGTTGACGATAAAGCCGAACGCGCCGTCCTTGCGGTCGAGCGTCACGGTGCGCAGGCCGATCTGGCGGCGGGCCTGGTCGACCACCTCGCCCTTCGACGCCAGCGTCGCGGCGACAGTGTAGAGCGGTTGCGCGCCATAGCCGACCGGCTGCCAGCGCTGCGGCTGGGTGATCGACAGGGGCACGCTGACATCGTTGCGGCCCGCCGCGACGCTCGCCTGCCGCTCGGCGGTCAGGGTGCGGCCATCGGGGGTGGTGACGGTCGCGCGGATCGTCACCGTCTCGGCCCGGTCGGCGACGACGGTGGCATGGGCGGTCAGTCGCGCCTCGGCATCGGTCAGCGCCTCCTGCGCGACGCGGAAGCGGTCGAGCCGGGCATCGTCCCAGGCCTCCAGCCGCGCCGGCCGCCACAGGCCGATGGTGACGATGCGCGGGCCCCAGTCCCAGCCATATTGATATTTGGGCTTGCGGATATAGGGCGAGGTCTGCTTGCCCTTGGGCTCGTCGCCGAATGCGGAATCATATTCGCCGGGCAGCGGGTTCTTCTCCGCCAGCACCATCGGTTGCAGGTTGCGGATCGGCGAGGCGATCGTGACCAGGACCTCGTTCGCGCCGGGCTTGAGCAGCGCCTTGGCATCCGCGCGCCAGCGGCGGTGCGCATTGTCGCCGGTCAGCAGCACCGTGCCGTTGACCCGCACCGTCGCGAACGTGTCCAGCCCGTCGAACACCAGGTCGAGATGGTCCCGCGCCAGCATCGCGGGCGTGACGGTCAGGCTGGTGCGGAACTGCCAGTTGGAAAGGCCGACCCACTGGATCGCGCCTTCATTGGTGCCGGTAAAGGGATCGGGCACGCGATGCGCGGCGATCAGATCCTGCTGCACGCTGCCGGGGACCGAGGCGGGCAGCCAGCGCGCCTCTCGCGGATGCGCCTTGATCGCGCCGGCATCGGCGGGGTCGAGCCGGACCTGCCAGCCCGTGTCCAGCGACACCGTGTCGCGCGGGGCGGCGAGCGCGGGCGCGGCGAGCAGGACGATCAGCGCGGCCTGTCCGAGCAGGCGACCCAGCCTCACTTGCGGCGCTCCGTCAGTTGCATCCGTTCGACCGCATAAAAGGGGTCCGATGTCGGCGAGGTGAACTGCATGCAGATATCTCCATCCGCCAGGCCGGCGGGCAGCGTGCCGGTGAAGCGGAAGCGGTTGGGCGCGCTGGCCGGATCGGGCAGCGGGAAGGTGGCGAGCACCGGCCGCTTCGGCCCGTCCGTCACCGGGCAGCCGGCGGTCAGGACCAGCTCGCCATAGGGCGTGACATTGTAATGCCGGCGGACCTTCGTGGCGTCGTGCGCCAGGCCATAGTGGCGCGGCAGCCGCGCGACCTCGACCGTGAAGCCCTCCGACAGCGACAGCGGCGCAGCCGGATAGGCGGTGCAGGTGTCGAAGATATTGGCATTGAAGGCGGGCGCATTCGCCGTCGCCTCCGACGACAGCGGCACGCGCAGGCCGAGCGCCCCGAGCGGGCAGGCGGTGAACTGGCTGGCGTCGCGCGTCATCAGCGCGGCGCGGCTGGTGGCGAAGTCGCGCGCCGTCGCCAGCGCCGCGCCGTCCGGTCCGAAGGCGGCGGCGCGGATCGTGGTGCCCGGCGTCAGCGACAGCGGCGCGGCATAGGCGCGCGCGCGGGCGGTCGGCACGCTGCCGTCCAGCGTGTAGCGGATCGTGCCCGCGCCCGCCTGGGTCGCCAGCGCGACCGTCACGCGGTTCGCGCGCAACGCGTCGGCGGCGCTGCCCTGGACCGTATAGCCGACCGCGAAGGCGCTGTCCGCCACCTCCATGCCGGACCGCCGCCAGCGGGCGATCTGCGGCTGGAGCCGGTCGAGAAAGCCGGGGAAGTCGCGGGCCGCCTTGGGCGACCAGCTGATCTCCGCCAGCGCGGCGGCGCGCGGGAAGATCACATGCTGCACCTGATAGGGGGTGACCAGATACTCGCTCCAGCTGTTCGCCTGCGCGCCCAGCACATGGCGCGCCTTGTCGGGGGCGATGCCGGCGGGCATCGGTTCGTATTTGTAGACATCGGCCAGCGTCTGGATCGACAGGCGGCCGGGCGGCTCGTCGCCCCGGTCGCTTTGCAGGCTGTCGAAATAGAGGGTCGGCGCGGGCGACAGCACCACGTCATGCCCCTGATTGGCGGCGTCCACCGCGCCCTTCTCGCCGCGCCACGACATGACGGACGCGGAGGCGGGCAGGCCGCCCTCCAGGATTTCGTCCCAGCCGATCAGTCGCCGGCCCTTGGCGGCCAGATAGGCGCCGAACTGGTCGATCAGCCAGCTCTGCATCTGCATCTCGGTCTTGAGGCCCAGCCCCCGCATCTGCGCCTGCACCTGGGGCGAGCGTTCCCACTGGTCCTTCACCGCCTCGTCGCCGCCCAGATGGATATAGGTGCCGGGAAACACCGCCATCAGCTCGTCGAGAATATCCTCGATGAAGCGGACGCTCTTGGCCTGCGGGTTGAGGAGATAGGGATTGACGCCCCAGTCATGGCTGACCGCCGGCCGGTCGCCCAGGACGCCGTGCTCGGGATAGGCGGCGACCAGCGCCTGGGCATGGCCGGGCAGGTCGATCTCCGGCACGATGTCGACGCCGCGCGCCGCCGCATAGGCGACCAGCCCGCGCAACTGCTCCTGCGTGTAGAAGCCGCCGACGCGCGGGCCCGGCGCGCCGCCGCTCGACGGGGGGGTGCGCCACGCGCCGATCTCGGTCAGCTTCGGATAGCGCTTCACCTCGAACCGCCAGCCCTGATCGTCGGTCAAATGGAGATGCAGCGTGTTGAGCTTCACCGCCGCCATCTGGTCGACGATGCCGTAGAGGAATTCGATCGGCTGGAAATGGCGGGCCGGATCGATCATCAATCCACGCCAGGCGAAGCGCGGCGCATCGGCGATGGCGAGCGCGGGCACCACCGCCGGCTTGCCGAAGGCGCGGTCGGGGCTGATCAGCTGCGCCAGCGTCATCGCGCCATAGAGAAGCCCGCGATCGCCCGAGGCGGTGATGCGGATGCCCTGGCGGTCGACGTCCAGCCGATAGGCCTCCGCCCCGGTGACGCTGGCATCGCGGACGAAGCGGATTGGGGCATCGCCCTGGACGGGGGCGAGGGTCAGGCCGCGCTCCGTCTTCACATGCGCGGCGAGCAGCCGGGCGGCGGCGGCGGCCCCGGCGTCACCGGCGGGGGTGCCGACACGCGCGCCATCGCTGACGGTGAAGCTGCCCGCGCCACGGGTGACCGATTGCGGCATGGGGACCAGGGGCAGCGGCGCGCTCTGCGCCCCGGCGGTTGCGGCCGACACGAGCAACGTCGTGGCAAGAAGAAGCGACGCGTTGCGGATCATGACCGGCCCCCTGGTTTCGTTTTGGTATGGTCAGGTATCATGACGAAGCCGGACGGCCGCGTCCATGCCGTTGATCCCCTCGCGCAAAAAAAGGGCCCCGGCGCGAACGCCGGAGCCCGAATATGGCGGAACCCTACCGTGTCGGTGCGGTCCCGCAGGGGAGGTCCGAATTACATGCGGAAGGTGGCGCTCGCCGCGAAGGTCCGGCCGTTCTTGTAAAAGGCGGTCGGGCGATCCGGGGTGGCGTTATACTGGCGATAGGTCTCGTCGAGCAGGTTCTGCGCGTTGACCGCGATCGAGATGTCCTTGGTCAGGTTCAGGCTCGCCGAGAAATCGAGCTGGCTATAAGGCGCGACCATCTCGCGCGAGTTCAGGCGACCGATCGTGCGGAAATAGGAGCTGCGGTAATTGTAGCTCAGACGCGCCTGGAACGGCCCGCTCTCGAAATAGGGGATCACGTTCACGGTATGCTTCGACAGGTACGGCAGGTTCAGCTCCGCGCCGCTCGAGTCGACCGACGAGGTGCTGCTGTCCTGATAGCTGTAATTCGCCTGGAGACCGAAGCCGGCCCAGATCTCGCTCTGCGCCGACACCAGCACGCCGTTGACCTTGGCCTTGCCGCCGTTGATCGGCTGGTTGACGCTATAGGTCGTCAGGCGGTTCTGCAGCGAGTTGAAGAACTCGGCATTGGTGCGGGTGTTGATGATGTAGTTGCTGATGTCGCGACGGAACAGCTCCGCCGCCAGCAGCGTGCCGGCACGCGGATAATATTCCGCGGTCAGCTCGTAATTGACCGACTCATAGGGCTTCAGGTTCGGGTTGCCGCCGCCGCCATCGAGCGTCACGTCGTTGAGCGAGGTCGCCGCCGCCAGATCCTGATAGCGCGGACGCGAGATCACCTTGGCCACCGAGCCGCGGAAGATCAGATGCGCGCCGGCTTCATAGGCGATGTTGAAGCTGGGCAGGAACTTCAGATAATCGGTCGTGGTGCGGGTCGGTACCGGCACCGGATTGACCACGCCGCTCAGCGTCAGCGCATAGTCGGACACGTCCTGCGTATAGACCAGCCGGCCGCCCAGATTGCCGCGGAAGCCGCCCTGGTCGAAGTTGAGCTGCGCATAGGACGCCGCGACAGTTTCCTTGACGCGGGTCGACGCACCGATCTTGTTGACGAGCGGGCTGTTGATCGCATTCGCCAGGATGTCGATCACCGCCTGTTCGGGCAGGTTGAGATAGCGGGTCGCGTTGCCGGTGCCGCCGCTGCCCGAGAAGACGCCGTCCGGGGTCACCAGCGTGGTGACGCCAAGCTGCGATGCGAGCTTCGAGCTCTGCAGATAGGTGTTGATGCCGCGTGCGTCGACGCGGTTGACATGTTCGGTCACGCGAGAACCGAGCAGCAACTGGGTGAAGGGGCCGAACGACACCGGGATCACCGCGTCATAGCCGCCGAAGATATCGCGATCGGTGGTGACGCTATAGTCCAGGCCACCGATCTGGGCGGCGTTGAGCCGCGTGCCGTTGACGATCACCGGACGCCCTTCGATCTGCGCCGGATTGTTGTTCGGATTGGTGAAATAATTCGCCGGATTGGTCGGATCGCCGACGAAGTTCACCGCTGCCGAATTATTGGTGAAGGCGTAGCTGAACGGCAGCTTGGTCTGCACGTTGAACAGATATTCCGGGTTGCGACCGCCCGTCGCCTTCGACCAGCCGCCCACGAAGCTGACCTTCGCGCCGTTGTCGCCTTCCCAGTCGCCGAAGAAGTTGATGTTGTCGGTCTTCAGCTTGGTGTGACGCACCAGCGTGTCGAGCTGCGCGCTCTGGTTGGTCGCGGCGGCGAAGCTCGCCGAATTGACCACGCCGTTCGCGACGTTCGCCGTCTGCAGCACATTGCCGGTCCAGGCGACCGGGATGGTGTACATCGACTGGCTGTAGTTATTGTAGTTGCCGTCGATGTGCAGGCCGTTCAGCGTGAAGGTGAGCTGTTCGGTCGGGCGGAACTGCGCCGTGCCGGACACGCTCATGCGCTGGCGCTGCTGCTGGAAATAGGCGTAGTTGATGCCGAACGGCGCGACGGCGTTGATCAGGTCGTTCTTGCTGCCGCCGGTGACGGTCGCATTCGGGTTCTTCAGGACGCCCTGGCCCGACGCGTCGCGCACCACGCTGCCGTCGCTGTTCTTCTGGAAGAAATCGGCGCCGCTCTGATAGCCGAAGAACTCGACGCCCGCGCGGGTCAGGTTCTGCTTGTCATAGGTGACCGCGCCCAGGATGCCGAACGTCTCGCTCCGGTTCTTCCAGCTGTAGAGGCCCGACGCGCGGACATTGCCCTTTTCCGAACGGTCGTTGTACGAATAGCCGCCCGAGGCGAAGATCGAGTTGGCCGGCAGGTCGAGCGGCCGGCGGGTGCGCACGATCACCGTGCCGCCCAGGCTGCCTTCTTCGATCCGCGGCTCGGGCGACTTGTACACTTCGAGGCGGTCGACCAGCTCGGGCGCGAGCAGCGAATAGTTGAACGTGCGGCTGCTGGGGTCGTTGTCGTTGCCGCCCCAATCGGCGGAGGCCAGCGCATGGCCGTCGAGCAACATGCGGTTGAGCGCCGGATCGGTGCCCAGGATCGCGACCTTCTCGCCCTCGCCGAAGCGACGGTCGATGCTGACGCCGGGGATGTGCGACAGCGATTCGGCGACGTTGCGGTCGGGGAACTTGCCCACATCCTCGGAAGTGATGACGTCGACCACGGCGTTCGCCTGGCGCTTGACGTTGATCGCCTCGCGCAGGCTGCCGCGAATGCCGGTGACGACGATGTCGTCGCTCGCCTCGCTCGGCGTCTCGCTGTTCGCGGACGTCTCGGGCGGCGGCGTCTGCTGCGCATGGGCCGTGCCCGCGAAGCCCGCCATGGCGGTGGTGACCAAGATCAGATGCCGAAAGCGCATAGCATTCCCCAAATCCGGAGATGCGCCAGTCGCGCCGCTCCCCCCAAAAGCCCTGCATCATCCGCGACTGGCGGATGGTCGCGCCCCCGGCCGATCGTCGCGTCGGTCCATTGGGTGCGGCCGGTAACATAACCAATATGTATCCACTCCGCCATCCGAAATTACGGTTGTATTACAGGGGTGCGGCAATGGTCTAAAGTAATGTTTTGTAAGGATATTATCTGCAAGGGGCCGGCCCGGCGGTAACGATTGCGACGAGAGTGCGCGGTATCGCATTGATATCATCGAAGGACTGTAACCGGTTCACGATCGCAACACAGGTCAGCCCGGCATTTGTGCATCGTCCGATTCTCGGGTGGCACGGGATCGGTCCGGAAAGGTCTTGACAAAGCTGCCGTTCCGACGCGCTTGTAGCATACCGGCCGTTCGAGGGGCGGTGGCGCGGGTCCGACGATGTCGCCGGGCGACATGGCAAGGACTGGAACACGCATGGCATTCTCCGATCAGGTCGGGCAGATTCGCGAGGATCACCCTTCGCCGCTCTATCTCCAGCTCCAACAGCTGATCCGCGACGCGATCGGCAACAACGTCCTGACCCAGGGCGAGGCGATCCCCGCCGAACGCGACCTGGCGACTGAATATGGCATTTCGCGCATCACCGTGCGCAAGGCGATCGAGGGGCTGGTCGAGGACGGGCTGCTCACCCGCCGACGCGGGGCCGGCACCTTCGTCGCGGGACGGGTGGAGAAGAGCTTCTCCAAACTCTCCTCCTTTTCCGAGGACATGGCGGCGCGCGGCAAGTCGGCGTCGAGCAGTTGGATCTCGCGCGCGGCGGGCACCGTCTCGCCCGAGGAATCGATGGCGCTGGGCCTGTCGCCGGGCGCGCCGGTGTTCCGGTTCCAGCGCATCCGCTATGCCGACGACCAGCCCATGGCGCTCGAATTCTCGACCATCGCGGGCTATTGCCTGCCCTCGGTCGGCGCGGTCGGGGAGTCGCTCTACAGCGCGCTGGAGAAGTCCGGATGCCGCCCGGTGCGGGCCTTGCAGCGCTTGCGCGCCGTGCCCTTCGGCCCCGATCATGCCAAGATGCTGGGCGTCGACAATGGCCAGCCCGGCCTGCTGATCGAACGGCGCGGATTCCTGAAAGATGGCCGAGCCGCCGAATTTACCCGTTCCTATTATCGTGGCGACGCCTATGACTTCGTGGCCGAATTATCGGATATATGATTTATAACGTCCGGGGGATGTAACGCCATGAATCGACGGCAGCTTCTGTCGGCCAGTGCTGGTCTGGGGGCTCTCACCCTGGCGGGGCGCGGCGATGCCGCCCCGGGCGGTCCGGCGATGGGGGAGGGTGGCGCGCTGCCGATGCCGGCCCCGTCCCGCGAGCTGCCCGAGGCGCTGGCGGTGCAGGACCCGGACCGGACCCTGCTGGAGCGCGGCTGGCTCTTCCATCCGGGCGACATCGTCCCGCCGCCCGCGACGACGCACGAGGCGACCTATCTGCTCGCCAAGGCGGGCAATGCGCCGGGTGCGGCGGCGATGGCCTATGACGATTCGGACTGGCAGGCGGTGCGCGTGCCGCACGACTGGGCCTCGTTCCAGCCCTTCGTGGAAACCGCCAATGTCTCGCAGGGATATCGCCCGCGCGGGATCGGCTGGTATCGCCGCACGCTGTGGCTGGATCCGGCGGATCGCGGTAAGCGGATCGAGTTGCAGTTCGACGCCATCGCCACCCATGCCACCATCTGGGTCAATGGCAGCCTGGTCGCGCATAACTGGTCCGGCTATAACAGCATCAACATCGACCTGACGCCGTTCGCGCGCTTCGGCGACGAGATGAACGTCATCGCCGTGCGCGTCGATGCGGAGGCGATGGAGGGCTGGTGGTATGAGGGCGCCGGCCTCTATCGCCATGTCTGGCTGATCCGCCGCGCGCCCGTCGCGATCGCGACCGATGGCGTGCATTGCGATCCCCGCCAGGGCGCGGACGGGCAGTGGCGGGTGCCGGTCGCGGTCACCCTGTCCAGCGTCGCGCGCGAGGCCCGGACGGTGCGGGTCGAGGCGGAGCTGTTCGCCCCCGACGGCCGCAGCCTCGCCACCGCCGCGACCGTGGCGACGGTCGCGGCGCTGGACGAGGCGGTCGCCACCATGACGCTGGCGGCCGGCACGCCGACGCTCTGGTCGGTCGAGCGGCCGACCCTCTACCGCGTCGTCACCCGCGTGATCGCGGACGGTATGGGCGTCGACGAGCGGCGCATCCCGATCGGCTTCCGCACGCTCCGCTTCGATGCGGAAAAGGGCTTCTTCCTCAACGGCCGATCGGTGAAGCTGAAGGGGGTCTGCCTGCACCAGGACCATGCCGGGGTCGGCGTGGCGGTGCCCGATGCGCTGATCCGCTGGCGGCTGGAACGGCTGAAGGCGATGGGCTGCAACGCGATCCGCTGCTCGCACAATGCGCCCGCGGCCGAGTTCCTCGACCTGTGCGACCGCATGGGCTTCCTGGTGATGGACGAGAACCGCCAGTTCAATCCCGCGCCGGAGACGACGGCGCAGCTGGAATGGATGGTGCGGCGCGACCGCAACCATCCCAGCATCATCCTGTGGTCGGTGTTCAACGAGGAACCGATGCAGGGGACCGAGGCGGGCGCGGAGATGGTGCGGCGCATGGCCCATGCCGTCCACCAGCTGGACGACAGCCGGCCGGTGACGGCGGCGATGAACGGCAGCTTCTTCGATCCGGTCAATGTGTCGAGCGTGGTCGATGTCACCGGGTTCAACTATTACCAGGGCGATTACGACAAGTTCCACCGCGTCTACCCGAAGCGGCCGCTGACCAGTTCGGAGGATACCAGCGCGTTCGAGACGCGCGGCGCCTATGCCAGCGACCCGGCGAAGCACGTCATCACCTCCTATGACGACGAGGCCGCCTCCTGGGGCGGCACGCACCGCGCGACCTGGAAGGCGATCATGGACCGGCCGTTCGTGGCGGGCGGCTTCGTCTGGACCGGTTTCGACTATCATGGCGAGCCGACGCCCTATGCCTGGCCGACCATCTCCAGCTTCTTCGGTATCCTCGACCTGTGCGGCTTCCCCAAGACCGCGTTCGACATCCACCGCGCCGCCTGGACCGACGATGCGCCGGTGGTCGGGCTAGCGCCGCACTGGAACTGGGCGGGGAAGGAGGGACAGCCGATCCGAGTCTTCGTCGCCAGCAATGCCGAGCAGGTGCGGTTGCGCCTGAATGGCCGCGACCTGGGCACACAGGCGGTCGACCGGCTGATGGGCAATGTCTGGACCGTCCCCTATGCCCCCGGCCGGATCGAGGCGGTGGCGCTGAGCGGCGGCCGGGAGGTCGCGCGCGCGGCGCAGGAGACGTCGGGGCCGCCGGTCGCGCTGCGCCTGACCCCGGCGCGGACGGTGATGGCCGGTGATGACGAGGATGTGCAGCCGGTCACGATCGACGCGGTCGACGCGCGGGGCCGGCACGTGCCGACCGCCAACCTGCCGACCCGATTCACGGTCGAGGGCGCGACCATCATCGGCGTCGGCAATGGCGATCCCAATAGCCATGAATCGGAAAAGGGCGGCGCGCGGTCGCTGTTCAACGGCCTGGCGCAGGCGATCCTGCAAGCGGAGGCCGGACGTGGCCGGATCGTGATGCGCGCCGAGGCGGACGGGCTGAAGCCGGCGCGGCTGGTGATCGACCGGCTGGCGGTGCCGCCGCGCGCGCAGGTGCCGGTCACCCCGGCGGCCCAGGCCTTGCGCGAATGGCGACGCTCGGCGGCCTTTGCCGAACGGCCGGCGACCGACCTCGCCCCGGCGGATGGCGACAATAACAGCTGGGCGTTTCAGCGCGGCAGCCTGGCGGTGCCGGCCGATCCGGCGGGGCGCTGGCGGCTCTATCGCGGCACGGTGACGCCGTGGCGGCGCACGGCGGCGGAGGGCGGCATGTTGCGCTTCGCCGAGGTGACGGGCCGCGCCGAACTCTGGGTCGACGGCCGCAAGGTGGCGGTGAAGGACGCCGCCGCCCCCGCGCCGTTCGAGGGGCCCTTGCCGGCCGGCACGGGCGAGCGGCGCGTCGTGCTGCTGGTCGAGGCGGCGCCGGGGGCGGCGTCGGGGATCACCGGCGGGGTGACGCTGACGGGGCGGTAGGTCCCTGCGCTCCGGCCCCGGCCGGAGAGCGACGCCTTACAGGAAACTATAGGGGTCCACGTCGACGGTCACCCGCGCCTTGGGCGACCAGTCGAGCTTACCCAGCCAGTCGCGGATCACGTCCTGCACGTCGAGCGCGCGGCGGGCATGGACCAGCAGGCGGAAACGGTGGCGGCCGCGCAACATCGCCAGTGGCGCGGGCGCGGGGCCATAGACCATCATCCCCTCCACCTGCGGCGCGCTGCGCCCGACCAGCCGGGCGGTTTCCTGCGCACAGGCCTGATCCTCCGAGCTGACGATGATCGCGGCATAGCGGCCGAAGGGGGGCGCGCCGGCATCGCGCCGGGCCTCCGTCTCCGCCGCGTAGAAGGCATCCGAATCGCCCGTCACCAGCGCCTGCATCACCTGGGCCGAGGGGCTGTGCGTCTGGATATAGACATGGCCCGGCTTGGCTCCGCGCCCGGCGCGGCCCGACACCTGGCGGATCTGCTGGAAGGTCCGCTCGGCGGCGCGCAGGTCCCCGCCCTCCAGCCCCAGATCGGCGTCGACCACGCCGACCAGGGTCAGGTTGGGGAAGTGATAGCCCTTGGTGACGAGCTGGGTGCCGACGACGATGTCGATATCGCCCGCCTCCATCCGCCCGACGAACTCCGCCGCCTTTGCCGGCGACCAGATGGTGTCGGAGGTGACCACCGCCACCTTCGCCTCCGGGAACAGGGCGGTGACCTCGTCGGCGATCCGCTCGACGCCGGGACCGCAGGCGACCAGCGATTCCTCCGCCTGGCATTCGGGGCAGGCGCGCGGCGTCGGCATGACATGGCCGCAATGGTGGCAGGCCAGGCGGCGCACCAGCCGATGCTCGACCATCCAGGCGGTGCAGTTGGGACATTGGAAGCGGTGGCCGCAATTGCGGCACAGCGTCAGCGGCGCATAGCCGCGCCGGTTGAGATAGAGCAGCGACTGTTCGCGCTTCTCCATCCGGTCCTTCATCGCCGCGACCAGCTTGGGGGCGAGCCATCGGCCGCGCTCGGGCGGCTGGCTGAGCAGGTCGATCGCCTCGATCGTCGGCATCTCGGCGACGCCGTAGCGGCCGGGCAGCTTCAGTTCGGCATAGCGGCCCAGCTCGACCTGCTGGCGCGTCTCGATCGCCGGGGTGGCGGAGGCGAGGATCACCGGGCATCGCTCGAACAGGCCGCGCATCACCGCCACGTCGCGCGCGTGGTAATGCACGCCCTCCTCCTGCTTGAAGCTCGTCTCATGCGCCTCGTCGACGACGATCAGGCCGAGATTGCGATAGGGGAGGTAGAGGGCCGAGCGGGCCCCGACGGTCACCAGCGCCTCGCCGCTGGCGATGGCGCGCCAGGCGCGGCGGCGCTGGGTCGAGCGCAGGCCGCTGTGCCACGCCACCGGCTCGCAGCCGAACCGGTCGTGGAACCGCTTGAGGAACGGCTCGGTCAGCGCGATCTCGGGCAGCAGGACGATGGTCTGCCGGCCCTGCCGGATCGCCTCCGCCACCGCCTCGAAATACACCTCGGTCTTGCCCGATCCGGTGACGCCGTCGAGCAGGGTCGGCTGGAAGGCGCGGGCATCGACATTGGCGACCAGCACGTCCGCGACGGCGCGCTGGTCATCGGACAGGGTCGGTGCGCCGTGATCGGGGTCCGGTCGGGGATAGGGGCTGTCGATATCTACCTCGACCGCCTCGATCGCCCCCGTCTTGACCAGGCCGCGAATCACCGCGTCGGACACTTCCGCGATCGTCGCCAGTTCGCGGATCAGGCCCTGGCGGTCGGCGATCCGCTCCAGCGCCTGTTCGCGCTGCGGGGTCAGGCGCGGGGGCATCTCGCCCGTGGCGCGATATTCGGTGACGCTGCGCGCGCCCTCCAGCGCGGAGGTGGAGGACAGGCACATGCGCAGCACGGCGGCGGGGGGCGCGAGGTAATAGTCGGCGGTCCACTCCACCAGCCGGCGCAGCGAATCGCCCAGCGGCGGCACCGGCGCGGCGGCGAGCAGCGGGCGCAGGCGATTGTCGCCGACCTCGCCCTCGGACGGCATCCGCTCCGGCTCCCACACCACGCCGAGCAACTGGCGGGGCCCGAGCGGCGCGACGACGATCGAACCGGGCTCGACCGCCATGCCATGCGGCACGCGGTAATCGAGCGGACCCAGGGCGGCATTGAGCAGGAGGACGCGGGCACGGGACATGTCGCCGGCCATATGGGGGTTTTGGCGCGGATCGGAAAGCCGCCGCGCTGGCGCGGCGGCCGGCGGACTGGCACAAGCGGCGGGTGACCCCCGCGCTCCCGCATCCGCTCGCCGCCCGCTGGGCCGCGCATCTCGCCGATGTGCGCCGCCGCTCCACGCATACGGTGCGCGCCTATCATGCCACCGCCGACCGGCTGCTCGCCTTCCTGCGCGACCATTGGGGCGAACCGGTGACCTCGACCCGGCTGGCCGCGCTGACCAGCGCCGACCTGCGCGCCTATCTGGCCGCGCGACGGGGGGAGGGGCTGACCAACGCCTCCGCCGCGCGCGAATTGTCGGCGGTGCGCGGGTTCCTGGAATGGGCGGAGATCGAGCCGCCGCGGCTGCGCGCGCCGCGCGCGCCCCGATCGGTGCCGCGCCCGGTCGCGCCCGCCGATGTGCTGGCGCTGGCGGAGGAGGTGGCGGACGAGGCGCTGGAGCCGTGGATGGCGGCGCGCGACTGGGCGTTGCTGCTGCTGCTCTATGGCGCGGGCCTGCGGATCGGCGAGGCGATGGCGCTGACCGGCCGCGTCCTGCCGCTCGGCGAGACGCTGACGGTGCAGGGCAAGGGCGGCCGGACGCGGATCGTGCCGCTGCTCGCGCAAGTGAAGGGCGCGATCGACGCCTATGTCGCGCAATGTCCCTGGGCGATGGCGAAGGATGCGGCGCTGTTCCGGGGCCTGCGCGGTGGCCCGCTGTCGCCGACGCTGATCCGCCGCGCGATCCGGGGCGCGCGGGCGCGGCTGTCGCTCGGGGAGCGGACGACGCCGCACGCGCTGCGTCACAGTTTCGCGACGCACCTGCTGGGACGCGGGGCGGACCTGCGGTCGCTCCAGGAACTGCTGGGCCATGCCAGCCTGTCGTCGACGCAAATCTACACGGCGGTGGACGCGGCGCATCTGCTCGACGTGTACCGCCATGCGCATCCTCGGGCCTAGAGCCCGATGACATGACTGGACCTGGAAACGTCATTGCGAGCGCAGCGAAGCAATCCAGGGCGTCACGCGCGCGGCTGTGGATTGCTTCGCTGCGCTCGCAATGACGGCTTGGGTCCGCTCGATGTCGTCCTGCTCTACGGTGTTTCGGTTCGCGCCAAGCTGCGAAGGGAAGACGGTGCTCCCCCGCGGAGGCGCGGACCCATTCTTCTCTTTACGCTTCGGCTCAGCGTGACCTGACCCCTATTCCTCGCGCGGTTTCCAGGTGACGACCCGGTAGAGATAATAGCCGAGCACCGCGACCATCGTCGCGATCGCCAGCGGTCCGACATAGCGGTCGAGCTGCTCGAAATTGCGGTCGAGCAGGATGCCCGCGCCCGCCAGGATGATGTTCCAGATCGTCGTCCCGGCGCTGGTCGCGACCAGGAAGCGCCAGCGCGGCATCTTCGCCATGCCGGCGGGCAGCGAGATGATCGTGCGGAAGCTGGGCATGAAGCGGAACACGAAGATCACCCAGCCGCCGCGATCGTGGAAGAAGCGGGTGATCGCCTCCACATCCTGCCAGTCGACGGTCAGCCAGCGCCCCCAACGGTCGACGAACGGCTTCAACCCCCGATAGCCGAACTTCCGGCCGAGCGCGTACCAGAAGTAATTGCCGATCACGGACCCGACCGTGCCGGCGAGCAGCAGCCAGCCGAGCTGCATCTGCCCCCGCGCCACCGCCATCCCGCCCAGCCCCATGATCACCTCGGAGGGGATGGGCGGAAAGATATTCTCCAGCGCCATCAGGGCGACGATGCCCAGATAGCCGCCGCGCGCGATCCATTCGAGGATGAAGTCGGTCATGCCCGACTCAACGCCGGGCGGCGACCTTGGCTTCGATGCTGTCCCAGATCATGCCAGCGACATCGGTGCCGTCGAACGTCTCGATCGCGACAATGCCGGTCGGCGAGGTGACGTTGATCTCGGTCAGCCACTCGCCGCCGATCACGTCGATGCCGACGAACAGCAGCCCGCGCCGCTTCAGCTCCGGCCCCAGTTCCGCGCAGATGGCCCGCTCGCGGTCGGTCAGCTCGGTCTTCTCCGCCGATCCGCCGACCGCCAGGTTGGAGCGGATCTCGCCTTCGCCGGGCAGGCGGTTGATCGCGCCCGCCACCTCGCCATCAACCAGGACGATTCGCTTGTCGCCCTTGGCCACGGCGGGCAGGAAGGCCTGGATCATGTGCGGTTCGCGCCAGGTCTGGTTGAACACCTCGATCAGCGCCGACAGGTTCGCCCCGTCCGCACCGACACGGAAGATCGCCTTGCCACCATTGCCGTGCAGCGGCTTGACCACGATCTCGCCATGCGTCGCCAGGAAGGCGCGCGCCTCCTCCAGCGAGCGGGTGATGAGCGTCGGCGGCATGAAATGCGCATAGTCCAGCACGAACACCTTTTCGGGCGCGTTGCGGACGCTGTGCGGATCGTTGACGACCAGGGTCTGCTCCGCGATCCGCTCCAGCAGGTGCGTCGCGGTGATATAGCCCAGGTCGAAGGGCGGGTCCTGGCGCATCAGGATGACGTCGACCTCGGCCCCCAGGTCGAGGCGGACGGGCGCGTCGAAGCGGAAATGATCGCCCGCCACCCGCTGCACCGTCACCGGATGCGCGCGCGCCGTCAGCCGCCCGTCGGACCAGTTGAGATCCTCCGGCCCGTAATGGAACAGGCGATGCCCGCGCGCCTGGGCCGACAGCATCAGCGCGAAGCTGGAGTCACCGGCGATGTTGATGCCGGCGAGCGGGTCCATCTGGACCGCGACGGAAAGGGACATGGGCACTCCGATCGGGCTTGGGGCTGTGGCGGCGGGATGTAGGCGCGTCTCAGCCGCCGATCCAGGCATTCTCGATATGACGCGGCCGGCAACCGGGGGCGAGCAGCAGCACGTCGACGCGGATATCGTCGCCCGGCCCCGCATAGCGCGGCATCAGCAGCTCCGCCGCCGCCGCAACCCGCGCCAGCCGGCGCTCGTCGATCGCCCAGTCGAGATCGGCGGCGGTCGCGCGCGTCTTCACTTCGATGAAGGCGACGAGCGAACCCCGGCGCGCGACCAGATCGACCTCGCCGGCCGGTGTCCGGACCCGGCGGTCCAGCACCTGCCAGCCCTTCAGCCGCAACCACCACCCCGCCAGCCGCTCGCCCCGCCGGCCGGCGGACTCGGCCTTCTGGCGGTGCGCGGCGGTCCGGGGGCGGGAAGGGCGGAGCATGGCGTGCAGGGTGGCGGGGTGCGGGGCGGGTGGCAAGAGGCACGGTCGCGCGCGTCAGCTTAACGGCGCGTACCCCAGTTGCGGTGAGAGCCGAACGATCTGGCTAAGCATCCCGTCTGGTTTCTCCATCCGCTTTATGGCGTTTCGGAAACGATCAATCGGGAAGACGCAAGAGACAGGTAGAGGTTGGCTAAGCAATCCGGAGCTTCGTCCCATCGAAAATGCGTTTCAGGGAATGCCGGATCGGCACAAGCGCGGCATAGAATGTGTCCAGCACGTGCCGTATGTGGAGTGTCTATGTACCGCCCTCCTGTCTTTCGTGAAAACCGTCCTGATGTGCTTTACGAAGCGATCCGGGCGTATCCGCTTGGAACGCTTGTCACCTATGGAAAGTCGGGTTTGATGGCTAACCTCATACCATTCACACTCCGGGTTGAGCCAACGTCTATTATGCTACGGGCACA
Organism: Sphingomonas sp. SORGH_AS_0438; assembly: GCF_031453475.1. Taxonomy (NCBI): domain Bacteria; kingdom Pseudomonadati; phylum Pseudomonadota; class Alphaproteobacteria; order Sphingomonadales; family Sphingomonadaceae; genus Sphingomonas; species Sphingomonas sp. SORGH_AS_0438. The sequence goes on along the minus strand of NZ_JAVIZS010000001.1, from coordinate 2,530,320 downwards.
TTTAGCCAAAGCGAACGAGCAGGTGGCGCACCTTGAAGAGGGATCACCGATATTGGCGATCTTCCAAGGGCCACAGGCTTATATCAGCCCCTCATGGTACGCGACCAAGAGAGAGCATGGGAAAGTTGTGCCGACTTGGAATTACGTCACCGTGCAGGTGCGTGGCACACCGGTGATGGTCGAGTGCCGAGATTGGCTGCGGGACCAGATTGATGAACTGACATCGACGCATGAGCGCGGGAGGGCCGATCCGTGGAGCTTGGATGATGCTCCCGCAGACTTCATTGCAAGTCAGATGAAAGGTATAATTGGACTGGAAGTCCCAATCGAGAGGATCGAAGGGAAATGGAAGGTGAGCCAGAATCAACCGATGCCAAATCGTATCGGGGTCGAGTCCGGTTTACGAAATGACAACCAGATGGATATGGCTGATGAGGTTGCTGCAAGGGGGCGCTGAATAAACGCTCGATCCGTATGGTTTTACATAGTCGATCATTTCTGGAACCCTATCCTCTCGTCACTCAGCGCGGATAGCGCCGCCGCGTCATTGCTCTGTGGGGGGGCGCTCCTCATCCTCACCCCTCCGCCTTCATCGCCAGCGCTCGCGCATACAGCGCCTTGCGGTCCAGCCCCAGGCGCTTCGCCACCTCGCCGGCGGCCTTGGCGGCGGGGAGGCGGGTGAGGGCTTCGGCCAGCGCCGTGTCGCCTTCCTCCGCGCTGGCGGGCGGGGCCTCGCCGGGGGGCGCGACGACGATGACGATCTCGCCCCGGGGCGGGGCGTCGGCATAGCGGTCGGCGAGCGTCGTCAGCGTGCCCGTCACCGCCTCCTCGAACCGCTTGCTGATCTCGCGCGTCACGGCCGCCTCGCGATCGCCCAGCACCGCCGCCAGCGTCGCCAGGCAAGCGCCCAGGCGCGGGCCGGATTCGTAGAGGACCAATGTCGCCCGCACCGCCGCCACCTCGGCAATGGCATCGGCGCGCGCCTTCTCCTTGGGTGGCAGGAAGCCCAGGAACAGGAAGCGGTCGGTCGGCAGGCCGGCGAGCGTCAGGGCCGCCACCGCCGCGCACGGGCCGGGAATCGTCACCACCGCATGGCCGGCCGCGCGCGCGTCGCGGACCAGCTTGTAGCCGGGATCGGAGATCAGCGGCGTGCCCGCATCCGACACCAAAGCCACCGCCTCCGTCGCCATCCGCGCGATCAATCCGGGTCGGACCCCTTCGGCATTATGGTCGTGGTAGGGAACCATCGGGCGCTTCGCACCGATATGGCGGAGGAGGCCGGCGGTGACGCGGCTGTCCTCCACGGCGATGACGTCGGCACGCGAAAGAATGTCGGCCGCACGGGGGCTTAGGTCGCCGAGATTGCCGATCGGCGTCGCGACGATGTAGAGTCCGGGTTCAAGAGGAGACATGGGGATGCACATGGCAGAGGCGACGGGGTCGCTGCAACGGGGGCGTGTCGGGCGCTGGTTCGCGCTGGCCGCCGCGGCGTTGCTCGGCGCCTGTTCGACGGTGGTGCCGCGCGGGGTCGAACCGCCCGCGCCGCCGCCCCAGGCGACCGCGCCCGTCGTCCGTCCCCCGGCCGGGGTGGAGCCGGGCTTGCCGCGCGACGAGGCGCGCAATCGCGTCGCGCTGCTGGTGCCGCTGAGCGGGGCCAATGCCGGTGTCGGCCGCTCGATCGCCAATGCGACGATGCTGGCGCTGCTGGACACCCAGGCCAAGTCGGTCCGCATCACCAATTACGACACGGCCGGCGGCGCGGCGGCGGCGGCGAGCCGCGCGATCGCCGAGGGCGCGCAACTGATCCTGGGGCCGCTGCTGGCCGACAATGCCCGCGCGGTCGCGCCGATCGCGCGCGCGGCGGGCGTGCCGGTGCTGTCCTTCTCCAACGACACCAGCGTGGCGGGGCCGGGCACCTATGTGATGGGCTATGTCCCGGCCCAGTCGATCGCGCGCGTCGTCGATTATGCGCATGAGCGCGGCGTCACCAGCTTCGCGGGGCTGGTGCCCAACGGCCTCTATGGCGAGCGCGCCTCTACCGCCTTCCTGCGCGCGGTCGAGGGGGCGGGCGGGCAGGTCGTCTCGCTCCAAACCTATGGCCGCGCGGCCGGGGCGGTCGGCGCGGCGGCGCAGCGGCTGGTCGCCAAGGCCCCCTATGACGCGGTGATGATCGCCGACAGCGCCCCGGTAGCGGCGGTCGCCGCGCCCGTCGTCAAGCGCGCGAGCGGGGCGGGCACGCACCTGCTCGGCACCGAATTGTGGAATTCGGAAAACGGCCTGGCGGCGAAGACCGCGCTGGCCGGGGCTTGGTATGCCTCGGTGTCGAACACGCTCTATCGCCAATATGCGATCAAGTACCGGGCGCGCTACGGCGCCTCCCCCTATCGCCTGTCGAGCCTCGGCTATGACGCGGTGCTGCTAACCGTGCGCATCTCGCGCGACTGGGCGACCGGCCGGCCCTTCCCGGAGGCGAAGCTGCGCGATCCGGACGGGTTCGCCGGGATCGACGGCGCGTTCCGCTTCGGCCGCGACGGCGTCGCCGAACGCGCGCTGGAGGTGCAGGAGGTGCGCCCGGGCGGCAGCATCGTCGTCTCCCCCGCGCCGGCCGGCTTCGGGGGATAGGGCGCGGACATGGAGCGTCGCGCGACCTCAGCCGTCGCTGACCAGCTCGGTCAGGATCGCGTCGAGCAGCAGCGCGCCCGCTTCGGTCACGCGCAACCGGCCGGGTTCCGTCGCCACCAGTCCCTGGGCGGAGAGACGCGCCACCGCGCGCGCGTCGATCGGCGCGGTGCCGCCGGCCAGCGCCGCGACCCGCGCCGTGTCGATCCCCTCGCGCAGGCGGAGGCCCATGACCAGCGCCTCGGTCGCGCGTTCATGCGGGGTGAGCGGGGTCTCGCTCTGCGCGCCATGGCCGTTGCGGGCGACCGCGCTCAGGAAATTCTCCGGCTTCTTGTGCCGCACCGTGGCCAGCCCGCCGCGCCGGCCATGCGCGCCCGGCCCGACGCCGGCATAATCGCCGTACCGCCAATAAGTCAGGTTGTGGCGGCTCTCCGCGCCGGGGCGGGCGTGATTGGATGTCTCATAGGCGGGCAGGCCGGCTGCGGCGGTCATGGCGCGGGTCGCCTCGAACAGGTCGGCGGCGGTGTCGCCATCGGGGATCACCAGCCGCCCCGCCTGCGCCTCGGTCGCGAAGCGCGTGCCCGGCTCGATGGTCAACTGGTAGAGCGACAGATGCTCGGTGCCGAGCGCGATGCCGCGCGTCAGCTCCGCTTCCCAATCCGCGAGGCGATGGCCGGGCCGGGCGTAGATCAGGTCGATGCTGACCCGCGCGAAGACGGATTGCGCCGTTTCCACCGCGCGCAGACCCTCCGCCACGCCATGCGCGCGGCCCAGGAAGCGGAGCGCCTCGTCGTCCAGCGCCTGGAGACCCAGCGATACGCGATTGACCCCGGCGGCGGCGATGTCGGCGAAGCGGGCGGCCTCGACCGAGGAGGGATTGGCCTCCAGCGTGATCTCGACATCCGGCGCGAAGCCCCAATGCCGCTCCGCCGCCGCCAGCACGGCGGCGACCGTGGCGGGCGGCATCAGCGAAGGCGTGCCGCCGCCGAAGAAGATCGATCCGATCCGCCGCCCCGGCAGCGCCTGCGCCTCATAGGCCAGGTCGGCGAGCAGCGCGTCCTGCCACGCCGCCTCGTCCACGCTCGCGCGGACATGGCTGTTGAAGTCGCAATAGGGGCATTTCGAGACGCAGAAAGGCCAATGGACATAGAGGGCGAGATCGTCGGACATCGTATACGTTCGGAAAATGTTCATCTTGCACCGCTATGGGGCCGCCAGGAGGCTGGGGGAAGTCGTGCGTTCGCATTTGATCATGTCGGGGCTCGCATGGGCGAGCCTGGATTTCGCCATCGCTCCGGCCGCTTGGGCGGCGGAGCTCGCGCCGCCCGCCCCGGTCCAGCCGGTCGCGCCATTGGCCGACGATCCCCTGCGCGGCACGATGCTGGCGATGCACAATGCGACCCGGGCGCGGGTCGGCGTGCCGCCGCTCGCCTGGGACGCGACGCTCGCCGACGCGGCGCGAAGCTATGCCGAGGATATGGCCCGGACCGATGTCTTCCGCCACTCGCCACCATCGATGCGGCGGGGGCAGGGCGAGAATCTGTGGGTCGGATCACGCGGAGCCTATGACTATGCCGCTATGGCGACGGCCTGGACGGACGAGGCGCGGCTGTTCGTGAACCAGCCCACGCCGATGTTCAGCATCACCGGCCATTGGCAAGATGTCGGCCATTACAGCCAGATCGTCTGGCGCTCGACCACCGCGCTCGGCTGCGCGATGGCGAGCAGCGCGTCCTTCGACTATGTCGTCTGCCGCTATGGCCCGGCGGGCAATGTGATCGGCCGGACCGCCTTCTGATTGTCGGACGCGCGTGAGGGCCGGAAATCGTGTCCATTGTGAACCTACCACCTATCCGAACTGGTGCCATCGCGCCGGAAACCATAGGGTGAGATTATACCGTTACGCTTGACGGACCGCTGCATGGAGATAGGCCAATGATCCTGTTGCTGCTGCTCGCTCAGGTCCAGGCACCTGCCATCGTGGTTCAGGGCGAACGCCTGTCCCAGGCGCTCCGGCAATGCGAGGCAGGCCAGTGTACGGTGCGCCGGGATGCGCAGGTCTCCATCGCTTCGGCCGAGACGCTGTTTCGCGACGGGGAGTATCTGAAGGCCAAGCTGTTGCTGACGCGCGCCATCGATCGCAATCGGCGGCATGAGGCGACCAGCCCCAAGCTCGTCTCCTCGCTCTACGAGGCCTATGCCACCGTCTCGCTGCATGAGGGCGACGAGAGTGGCTTCCGCCGCGGCACCCGGCAGCAGGTCCGGATATTGCGCGATCATCTGCCCGCCGATGATCCGGCGGTGATCGCAAAGATAATGGCGCTCAGCGATATGTGGTTCAAGCTGCGCGACTATCGACAGGCGAAGCTGTCCTACCAGGCGGCCGAGCAACAGGCGGAGCGCGCCGGTCAGGCGGAGATGGCCGCCGTCGCCGCCATCCGGGTGGCGTGGCTGACCGCGACCATGGGCCATCGCACGGCCGCACGGGCGATGCTGGACGAGATCGCCGCGCGTCCCGCCGCCAGGACTGGCGATCTGCCGGACGTGATCCAGATCATGCGCTTCCGGCTCGACGCATCCAGCCTGAGCGACGAAGAGATGCTGCGACGGTCCAAGAGCATCGGCGCAGGCTATCGCAAGACGCCCTTGCTGGTGGTCAATCCCACCTATGACTTCACGGACCTCGCCACCGTGAACAATGCGGCCAGCCGGTTTCAACTGGTGACCCCGATCCCGGTCCTGTCGAGTGATGTCAGCAGCGTGCAATGGGTGGATGTCGGCTTCTGGATCCGGCCGGATGGGCGGACCGATGAAGTCGAAATCCTGCGTGGCATGCGGGCGGAATCCTGGGCGCGATCGATCGTCCGCCAGGTGGAAGGGCGGGTCTATAGCAGCTTCGCGCCGGCACCGGGTGGAAAGGGGGCGTTCGGCATGTACCGGGTCGAACGCGTGACCTTGCGGCAGCGCTATCAAGTGCCGGTGGGCAGCCTGATTGAGCGCCGTGTTCCGGTCGGCGGTGTCGAGACGCTGGATTTGACCGCCGCCTGACCCTTGGCGTCAGTCGAAGGCGGTGAGGATCGGGCAGGGGCCGTCCTCGCTCACCGCACAGGCCTTCGCCAACCGGCGCAGCGCGGCGCGGGCGGCCTCCAGTTCGGCGATCCGGCGATCGAGCGCGGCGAGACGGTCGGCAGCCAGCGCGCGGGCCCGGGGGCGGTCGTGCGTCGCGTCCAGACGCAGGAGTTCGCCGATCTCCTCCAGCGTGAAGCCCGCCGCCTGCGCCGAGCGGATGAAGCGCAAGGCCCGTAGATGCGCCGCGTCATAACGGCGCACGCCCTGGGTCAGCCCTGCGCCGATCCGCGCGGGCGTGCCGATCAGGCCGCGACGCTGATAGAAGCGGATGGTCTCCACCCCCAGCCCGGCGGCGCGGGCGAGTTCGCCGATGGTCATGCTTGACTCCGTACCATGGTACGCACCCCATATGATGGCGGAGCCAGTGCCAGCCAAGGACCGGATTGATGCCCGCCACGCCGAATGATCGCCCCGTCGCCACCCTCTATCGCATGGTGATGCCGACCCATGTCTGCCCGTTCGGGCTGAAGGCGCGCGCGCTGCTGCGCCGCAGGGGCTATGCGGTCGACGATCATTGGCTGACCAGCCGGGCCGAGCAGGAGGCGTTCAAGGCGCACCACGATGTGAAGACGACCCCGCAAATCTTCATCGATGGCCGGCGGATCGGCGGCTATGACGATCTGCGTCGGCATTTCGGCCTGACGGTGCGCGATCCGAACGCCACCAGCTATCGCCCGGTGCTGGCGGTGTTCGCGGTGGCGGCGCTGATCGCGCTGGCGATCAACGGCCTGACCGGCGCGTCGCCGATCGGCCCGCTCGGCGCGGAACGGTTCGTCGCGGTGACGATGATGCTGCTGGCGATGCTCAAGTTGCAGGATGTCGAGCGGTTCGCGACCATGTTCCTCGGCTATGACCTGCTGGCGCGACGCTGGCTTTCCTATGGCTATGTCTATCCGCTGCTGGAGCTGGGCGCGGGGGCGCTGATGCTGGCGCGGCTATGGCCCTGGCTGTCGATCCCGGTGGCGCTGGCGATCGGCGGCATCGGCGCGGTGTCGGTGGTGAAGGCGGTCTATATCGACGGGCGCGAACTGAAATGCGCCTGTGTCGGCGGCAGCGGCAATGTCCCGCTGGGATTCGTGTCGCTGACCGAGAATGTCATGATGGTGGCGATGGCGCTGTGGATGGCGCTGGCAATGTGATAGCGTCACGCCATCCACTGGGTCTTGGGGGAGGTTCGGATGCTGATGGCGGCGGCACTGGCTCTGGCGGCAGCAAGTGCGGTGGGATCATGCCCGGTCCCGCCCGGCGCGGAGGCCCTGTGGCGACCCTCGATACGCTATCTGCTGATCGGGGAGATCCACGGCACGGCGGAGACGCCGGCCGCCTTTGCCGATCTGGTCTGCGCAGCGGCGCGAAGCGGACGGCCGGTCACGGTCGCGGTGGAATATTCGTCGGATGATCAGCCGGTGGTCGATGCCTTCCTCGCTTCCAATGGCGATGCCAAGGCACGGGCGGTGCTGCTGACCCTGCCGATCTGGCATGATACGTGGCAGGACGGGCGCAGCAGTACGGCCTTCCTCACCCTGTTCGAGCGGTTGCGGGTCCTGAAGCAGGCGGGACTGATCCGTGGCGTCGTCTGCAGCGATGTCGGCAAGGATAAGCCCCAGGGAATCGCCCGCGACGCGATCATGGCGCGCAATTGGCAGGCGGTTCCACTCGGCCCCGACGGATTGCTGATCGCTTTGGCGGGCAATGTTCACATGATGCGCAAGCCGGTGGAGCGGCCGGGGATGACGATCCACACGGCGGGTTCGCTGATGCCACGCGGCGCGACGATGACGGTCGATGTCGGCTATAATGGCGGCTCGAGCTGGACGTGTGAGCAGGACGGTTGCGGCAGTCATTCAGGCGGCCGTGCCAAGGCGGCGAAGCCGGGACTGGTGCCGACGGCCGATCCGGATGCGCGGTTCGATGCCGTGTTGGAGCTTGGCACGCCGGTCCATGCGGCTTTGCCGGCGCTGCCGGAACGGCGCATGTTCAAACCGATGACGGGGCCTATCCGTATCGGCGAGTAAGCAAACGCGCGGACATGGAGCAAGCGCTGCGTGCGTCTTACCCGCAATGAGATCGCAAGGGAATGGCCGAGCCGCGCACCGCTGCTACCGATCTGGCCCGCTTCGGCCGAGAGGTCGCGGCGGCGGCCAAGCGGCCGCAACAGCGCCGGACCCATCCCCGTGCCCGGCCATGGCCAGGGCACGGGGAGGTCTCGACGGTCCGATCACCCCGCCCGGTCGGGAAAGGCGAAGCCGATCGGCTGGATCGCGGCGGCATCCTGCTTCAGCCGGGCGGCGATCTGTTCGTAATCGCGCTCCATCTCCGGCGTCACGCTGGCGCGACTCTCGGTCAGGGCCTGCTCGAAGTCGCTCATGTCGACCTGATGTGCGCCGATCGATCGACGCAGCGCCACCAGGCCGGCGCGGCGTACCACATCGCCCAGGTCGGCGCCGGTGAACCGGTCGGTCCGCCGCGCCACCACGTCCAGGTCCACATCCGCCGCCAGCGGCATCTTCTGGGTCTGGATGTCGAGGATGCGGCGTCGACCCGCCTCGCTCGGCACGCCGACATAGATCAGCTCGTCGAACCGCCCCGGCCGCAGCAGCGCCGGATCGATCAGGTTCGGCCGGTTGGTCGCGCCGATCACCACCACCGACTGGAGCTCCTCCAGCCCGTCCATCTCTGCCAGGATGGTGTTGACCACGCGCTCGGTCACCTGCGGCTCGCCCAACCCGCCGCCACGCGCCGGCACCAGCGAGTCGAGTTCGTCGATGAAGATCACGGTCGGCGCGACCTGCCGGGCGCGGGCGAACAGGCGGGTGATCTGCTGCTCGCTCTCGCCATACCATTTGGACAGCAGGTCGGAGGACTTGGTGGCGATGAAATTCGCCTGCGCCTCGCGCGCCACCGCCTTGGCGAGCAGGGTCTTGCCGGTGCCGGGCGGGCCGTAGAGCAGGAAGCCCTTGGCCGCGCGGATGCCGATGCGGCGGAACGCGTCCGGGTCCTTCAGCGGCAGCTCCACGCCTTCCTTCAGCCGCTCCTGCGCCGCGTCGAGGCCCCCGACATCCTCCCAGCGGGTGGTCGGCGCCTGCACCATCACTTCGCGCATCGCCGAGGGCTGGACGCGCTTCAGCGCCTCCAGGAAATCCTCGCGCGTGACCGACAGGGTGTCGAGCACCTCGGCGGGGATGGTCCGCTCCTCCAGGTTGAGCCGGGGCATGATCCGGCGCACCGCCTCGATCGCCGCCTCGCGCGCCAGCGCCGCCAGGTCCGCGCCGACGAACCCGAAGGTGGTGCGCGCCAGCTCGTCCAGATCGACCTTGTCGCCCAGCGGCATGCCGCGCGCATGGATGCCTAGAATCTCGCGCCGCCCGCGCTCGTCGGGCACGCCGACGATGATCTCGCGGTCGAAACGGCCGGGCCGGCGCAGTGCTTCGTCGATCGCCTCGGGCCGGTTGGTCGCGGCGATCACCACCAGATTGGCGCGCGCCTCCAGCCCGTCCATCAGCGTCAGGAGCTGCGCGACCAGCCGCTTCTCCGCCTCGCCCTGCACCTGACCGCGCTTGGGTGCGATCGAGTCGATCTCGTCGATGAAGACGATCGAGGGCGCGGCCTTGCTCGCTTCCTCAAAGATCTCGCGCAGCCGCGATTCGGACTCGCCATAGGCGGACCCCATGATCTCGGGGCCGTTGATCAGGAAGAACTGCGCATCCGATTCATTGGCGACGGCGCGGGCCAGCCGCGTCTTGCCGGTGCCCGGCGGCCCATGGAGCAGCACGCCCTTGGGCGGCTCGACGCCCAGCCGCTCGAACAACTCGGGATAGCGGAGCGGCAGCTCGACCATCTCGCGCAACTGATCGATCGTCGACGCCATGCCGCCGATATCGTCATAGGTGACGTCGGCGCGGCGGGTCTGTTGCGGCTCCTGATATTCGGGGCGCAGCTCGATCTCGGTATGCTCGTCGATATGGACGACGCCCTTGGGGCTGGCCGACACCACGACGAGGCGGATTTCCTGCAGCGCATAGGCCGGCGCGTTCATGAACTGCTGCACGCCCGGCGGCATGTTGCCGACCCGCTGATGGCCGGCGGTCGCGACCACATCGCCCTGGCAGAAGGGGCGGCCGATAAAGGTCCGCTTCAGCGCCTGGGACGAGCCCTGCAACCGCAGATTCTGCTGCGCCGGTGCGAAGACGACGCGGGTCGCCGGCTTCGACTCGATCTTGCGGACCTCGACGAAATCGCCCGAGCCGACACCCGCATTGGCGCGTTGCAGGCCGTCGATGCGCAGCAGCTCCAGCCCCTCATCCTCGGGATAGGGGCCGACCGCGCGGGCGGGGGTCGACTGCTTGCCGACGATCTCGATGACGTCGCCTTCGCCCACCCCCAGCGTCGCCATCAGCGAGCGCGGCAGATGCGCCAGGCCGCGGCCCGAATCTTCGGGGCGGCTGTTGGCGACCTGGATCCTGCGCGCGGGGGTCTCACTATCGGCCATCATCATCCTTTCACGCGCCATTTGCGGGGCAAGCGCGCAAGGTAGGAAGCCGGTTCCGCCCCTGCGAGAGGGCGTGGACGCAAAAAAAGAGCCGCGTCAGACGACACGGCTCGTGAAAGTTTTTAGGAGAGGATGCCTGAAAGGCACGGTCTTTTTGCGCTGCGACCGTCCATGTTGCAAGTGCGAAAAGAGACGGTAGAATTGCAAAATCGGCAATCGTTGGTATCGGTAACGGAATAAGAGAGGGTTATGCGCAGGTTGCCACCACTCGGGTCGATCGAGGCCTTCGTCCAGGTCGCACGCCTGGGCTCGATCAAGGCCGCCGCCGAGGAACTGGCGCTGTCCGCGCCCGCGCTCAGCCGGCGTGTCCAATCGCTGGAACGCTTCCTCTCCAAGCCGCTGTTTGCGCGCCGCCACCAGGCGATGGTGCTGAACGAGGATGGCGAGCGGCTGCTGATCCAGATCGCGCCGGTGCTCGACCAATTGTCCGACGCGGTCGAGGCGATGACCGCGGGCAAGGAGCTGGTGCGGCTGCGGCTGGGCGTGCTGCCGCTGTTCGCGGCGCAACGGCTGTTCCCGAAGCTGGGCGAGTTGCGCCGGGCGCATCCCGAACTCCATCTCGACATCGACACGGCGGGGCATGGCGTGTCGCGGCTGGGCGAGGGGCTGGACGCGGTGGTGGCGCTGGCGCGCGACATCGATCCGGCACTCTATTCCAAGCTGCTCGACCGCAATTCGGTCTATGTCATCGGCCAGCGCGCCTTGCTGGAGGGGCCGCGCCCGCTCACCCATCCCCGCCAGCTCGAATCGATGACGGCCCTGCTGCACCGCGAAATGCCCGACACGATGGGGGCGTGGAGCGTGGCGGCGGGGCTGGGCGTCATCAAGCCGCAGGCGATCGACCTGTTCGATTCGGGCGGCCTGATGCTGGAGGCGGCGGCGCAGGGACTGGGCGTCGCCTTCATGCATGCCAGCCACTATAACCATGCCAATGATCCCCGGCTGGTGCGGCTGTTCCCGGAGATCGAGGTGACCAGCCCGTACAGCCACTGGTTCGTCTGCCGCCCCCGCGCCTTCCAGACCAAGCCGGTGCGGCTGTTCCACGACTGGATGTTCGCGAACCTGGCGGAATAGGGCGGCGATGGCCGATGCGGCTCGCCCCTATGCGGCGGGCAACGATGGCTCGGGGCGGGTTGGCCGGGACATGATCTGGCGGTTTTGAGGTCCTTGGCCCTTTCTGATCCCCGGCGAAGGCCGGGGCCCAGTTGGGGGACGCTGGTGACAACGCGCAGCGCTCCGTTACATCCGCCTTTCCACCTGGGCCCCGGACTTCGCCGGGGAACAGGATATCGGGAGAATGCGACGCTCGGTCATGCGCTGCGCATCGTCGCATGCGGGGACGGATTCCAGCCACCACTCCGAGCGACCAATGATATTTTATCACATCATCCGCGACACCCCATTGCCACGGGTCCCGGTGCCCGGCACAAATAGGGCATAATGTCTTCCCAAAGGGACGGTTCGATGCGCTTTCGTTCGCTGCTTTGCCTCTCCACGATATTGATCGCCGCCGCCGCGCCGGCGCAGCAGTCGCCCGCGACCGGCCAGGGCGGCGCGATCGGCTGGCCCGCCCATGGCGACATCCCCGCGAAGTTCACGCCGCCGACCGATCGCTACGACTATGTGAAGCGCGAGGTGATGATCCCGATGCGCGACGGTGTGAAGCTGCACACCGTCATCGTCATCCCCAAGGGCGCGACCGACGCGCCGATCCTGCTGACCCGCACCCCCTATAATGCCAGCGGCCGCGCCTCGCGCGCCGACAGCCCGTCGATGCTCGCCACGCTGCCGCAGGGCGACGAGGTCTTCGTCCGCCACGGCTATATCCGCGTGTTCCAGGACATTCGCGGCAAATACGGGTCGGAGGGCGAATATGTCGTCACCCGGCCGGTGGTCGGCCCGCTCAACCCGACCAAGGTGGATCACACCACCGACGCCTATGACACGATCGACTGGCTGGTGAAGAAGGCCAACCTGCCTGAGTCCAACGGTCGCGTCGGCATGGTCGGCTCCTCCTATGAGGGGTTTACCGTGGCGATGGCGCTGCTCCACCCGCATCCCGCGCTCAAGGCCGCCGCGCCCGAAAGCCCGATGATCGATGGCTGGATCGGCGACGACTGGTTCCACTATGGCGCCTTCCGCCAGGCGAATATCGGCTGGATCGGGTCGCAGACCGGCTACAAGGGCGCGGGCGAGGAGCCCCCCTCGGGCATCTATGACGACTATACCCAGTTCCTGCGCGCCGGGTCGGCCGGCGACTGGGCGAAGCGGTCGGGGTACGATCAACTGCCCTTTTGGGACCGGTTCGTCTCGCATCCCGCCTATGACGCCTATTGGCAGGGCCAGGCGCTCGACAAGCTGCTCGCCGCCAATCCCTCCAACGTCCCGACCATGTGGGAGCAGGGGCTGTGGGACCAGGAGGACATGTACGGCACCATCACCGCCTGGGAGGCGCTGAAGGCCAAGGGCAAGCTGGGCAACAACTTCCTGGTCATGGGGCCGTGGCGGCACAGCCAGGCCAATTATGACGGCTCGTCGCTGGGCGACTTCAAGTGGAACGGCGATACCGCGACGGAGTGGCGCGAGAAATATCTCTTCCCCTTCTTCGACCAGTATCTGCGCGACGGCCAGCCGCGCTTCACCCCGCCCCAGGCGCTGATCTACAATACCGGCGAGAATCATTGGGACAAGCTGGCCAACTGGCCGCTGGCCTGCGAGTCGGGCTGCGAGGCGCCGCTCAAGCCGCTTTATCTCCAGGCCAATGGCGGGCTGGGGTTCGAGCCGGCGGCATCGGGCGGCGATTCCTATGTCTCCGATCCCGCCAAGCCGGTGCCGCATCTGCCGCGCCCGGTGAATTTCGGTGATGGCCGTTGGGGCGCGTGGCTGGTCAGCGACCAGCGCGGCGTCGACGGGCGGACCGACGTGATGACCTATCAGACCCCGGTGCTGACCCAGCCGCTGCGGGTCTCGGGCGCGCCGTTCGCCGATGTCTTCGCCAAGACGACGGGCACGGACGGCGACTTCGTGGTCAAGCTGATCGACGTCTATCCCGACACCATGCCGGACGATCCGAAGAAGGGCGGCTATGAACTGCCGATCAGCCTCGACATCTTCCGCGGCCGCTACCGCGACAGCTTCGCCAAGCCGTCGCCGATCCCCGCCAACAAGGTCCAGCGCTATCGCTTCCGCCTGCCGACGGTGAACCATGTGTTCCAGCCGGGGCACCGGATCATGGTGCAGGTGCAGTCGTCGCTCTTCCCGCTCTACGACCGCAATCCACAGACCTATGTGCCCAATATCTTCCTAGCCAAGCCGGCCGACTATAAGGCGGCGACGGTGACGATCCAGCGCGGCGCGGGCGGGGCGAGCGCGGTGTGGCTGCCGGTGGTGCCGGTCGCGCAGCCGACCCTGCCCTGATGTAAGGAGTCCGGCGGTCCTGGTTACCGCCGGATTCACCTTTGCGCTTTACGGCGCCCTAACCAGCCTGCGGCTAATGCTGCAGGCCTAGTAGGAAAGGGCGTGCGATGGCACTGACCGCGAAACTGTACCGCGAAGACGATAACCGGACCGCCGAACGGCATGAGGTCCAGCTCGACGCGACGTTGCGCGGGCAGGACCAGCGACCGCTGGACGTGGTGGTCGACCAGCTGTCGGTCACCGGCTTCCGCATGTCCTGCGCGGACTATCTGCCGATCGGCGCGTCGGTGTCGCTCGGCATCGCCGGGATCGGCCGGCAGAGCGCGCAGGTCGTGCGCCGTGCGGGCGATCGCTATGGCTGCCGGTTCGACGTGCCGCTCGCCTCGCACCCGCTGGCGCTGCAATCCTCGCCGAGCACGGTGGTCGCGGCCGCGTTCGGCCCGCCGGAGATGATCCGCTATGCCGCCGACGAGACGCCGCCGCTCGACGCCTTCGAGCAGAGCGTGCGCAAGTTCCGGGGCGTCATCATCCTGACCGGCCTGGCCCTGCCGTGGATCGCGGTCGTCGCGGCCGGTCGGTTGCTGTTCGGCTGAGGGCAGGGCGACCGCCCGACCGATCCGCCCGGACCGCGCCCCCGATCGGAGGCGCGGGAGACTCGTAGAAATAATCCGCTCGGCCTCCCGCATGTGATGGTCCGGCGGTCATGGCGACACGCCTTCGCTTGACCACTGGCGTGTTTGCAGCCGAACACCGGTCGGCGGCTCAGCGAAGCTCCAGCCGATCGCCGCGCAGCGTCACCGATTCGATCTGTCCCAGCACATTCTGCCCCAGCAGCGAGCTGGGCGCGCCCGGTGCGATCACCGCGCGGACCGGGCCCAGGCGGCGGCCGGCGATCACCAGCTCCTCGATCCGCGCCTCGACCATTGCCGAGTCGCCGACGGCCGTGCGCAGACGCTGGCCGGTATCGGCCAGGGGTTGCGCGCCGATCCGCCTGGCATCCTCCGGCGTCAGCACGACGACGTTCGCCCCGGTGTCGACGACGAAGCGCACCGCCGTGCCATTGGCCGCTATGGTGAGGCGGAACAGGCCATCGCGATCCTGCGCGACCCGCACGGCCGGCAGGGCCTGGGATGGCGCCTGCCCCCTCGACGCCACGCCGCCCGCCGGGGATATCCCACCCGCCAGCGCGGCGGCGACCAGGGGAATCAGGCGCAGGGATACGAGCAGCGGCATGGCCCGACCATGCGCGACCGGCCGTAAAGGAAGCGGTCGGTATCATGGTTACCCATTGATGAAGATTGATTTGATCCCTGCCGGAACGGGACAGGCCGGGCACGGGCCGGCCATTGCCAAGGTGCGGCCGCGACCTTAGAGATTGACCCCCAAGGGGAAGGATGGCGACGCCGGTGGGCAGTGGGCAGGACAGCATCCCGCCCGATCGATCGCGCCGGCGCTTCCGGATCATAATGACGCCCTTAACTTTTGCTGGGTCATGATTGCCGGGATTATGAATCTGAGTTCGTCGCCACACGCCATGCCGGTCACCCCCGTCGACGACGGGGACGCCGCGCCCGCCCCGACCACCACAGGCAAGCGCGCCACGCCCGTCCGGCAGAATCCGGACCTGCTCGCCTTTGCGACGCTGGTCTGGAACCGCTTCCGCCGCAATCCGATCTTCTGGCTCGGGATCATCGCGCTGGTCGCGCCGACGCTGTACGACGTCGCGTCGCGCGGCTGGGGCACCGATCAGGCCGCGCATGCGCCGATCGTCTTCGCCACCGCGATCTGGATCTTCGCCCGCAGCGCCCGCCGCGCCGCGATCGTCGCGGTGCCGCCCAAGGCCTGGGCGGCGGCGCTGGCGCTGGCGCCGCCGCTGCTCCTCTATATCGCCGCGCGCGTGACCGGGCTGATGGAGGTGCGCGGGCTCGCCGCCTATCTGGCGGTGGTCGCGGTGCTCTATGCGGTCGGCGGCGCGCGCACGCTGGGCGTGCTGTGGTTCCCGATCCTCTACTCGATCTTCCTGATCCCGATCCCCGACACCTTCGTCGACATCGCGACCCAGCCGGTGAAGCTCGGCATCTCCAAGGCGGTGGTCGGGCTGCTCTCGAATCTCGGCCTGCCGGTCGCGACCTCGGGCGTCAGCATCTATATCGGCCAGTTCGAACTGCTGATCGCCGCCGCCTGCGCCGGGCTTAACTCGCTGATCAGCCTGACCGCGATCGGCAGCTTCTACGTCTATCTCCGCCACAATGCGAGCTGGCGCTATACGCTGCTGCTGATCATGATGATCTTCCCGATCGCGGTCTTCGCCAATTTCCTGCGCGTGATGATCCTGGTGCTGCTCACCTATTATGCGGGTGAAGCGGTGGCGCAGGGCTTCCTGCACGAAGCGGCCGGCCTGTTCATGTTCGTGGTGTCGGTGCTCACCATCTTCCTGATCGACAAGGTATTGACGATGATCGGCACCCGCATGGGCTGGATGACCGCATGAGCAGCGCCGCCACGCCGCCCTTCGATCCCGCCGTCGCTCGACCGGAGTCCGCGCCCAATGCGGTGCCGGTGCGCGAGGGCGACCCGATCTCGCGCCGCAAGATGATGATCGGCCTGGCGCTGGGCGCGACGGTCGCGGTGTCGGAGCTCTACGTTCCCCGGCGCAGCGTGGCGCGCATGACCGACAAGTCGTTCGCGGCGCTCTTCCCGGACAAGGTGGGGCCCTGGACCTATGTCACCGCGTCGGGCCTGGTGCTGCCGCCGCAGGACCAGCTGTCGCGCTTCCTCTACGAGCAGTTGCTGACCCGCATCTATGCGGAGGATAACGGTCCGCAGGTGATGATGGTGCTGGCCTATAGCAGCGTGCAGGAAGGGCGGCTCCAGGTCCACCGGCCGGAGGTCTGCTATCCGGCGGCCGGATTCACCATCCTCGACAATGAGGCGATGGCGATCCCGATCAACCCGTCCTTCGCGATCCATGGCCGTTTCCTGGTCGCGGATCGCGGCGCGCGGCGGGAATATGTCTTCTACTGGACGCGCGTCGGGCCGAACATGCCGATCCGCTGGTTCGACCAGCGGCTGTTCATGGCCAAGGCCAATCTACAGGGCTACATCCCCGACGGCCTGCTCGCGCGCGTCTCGGTCATCGCCGAGGATCGCGAGGAAGCGGTCGCGGCGCTGACGCATTTCGTCCAGACGATGGTGAAGACGGTCGGCCCCGCCGGTCGCAAGATGCTGATCGGCCCGCATTGATCGGCGGCCGGCCCGGGGCGACGGGCCGGCCGGTCGCGCCTCGATCAGGCGCGCGCGAAGGGCTTCAGGAAATACCAGGTATAGGCGAGGGCGGCGACGAAGACGAGAACGGCGAAGATGTCGTAACCGTTATTGCCCAGCCAATTGGTCACCGCACAGCCCAGCGCCGGGGCGATATAATGATACATGGAATCCTGGGATTCCTCTGGTCCGATCGAGCGCTGGAGCAGCAGCACGACCAGGCCCGCGAAGAACGCCACCGTAACCCAATCGTAGATAGTCTGCATCTAGGCGTTCCTTCCAAATCGTCGAATCGGCCTGTACAGGCATTGCAGTAAGATTTTCTAGGCTTCGTCCCGGTTAGTGGACGATGGTGGGGAGTGGAAGAAGGTTATGCGTTCCAAAATGATCACGGTCGCGCTGCTGGCGACGGCCGCCGTCTCGATCTCCGGGTGCAAGCGCGCCGCGACCGGTCAGGTCGTGGCGGTGGTGAATGGCGAGGAAGTCTCGCTGTCCGAACTCAACAGCGAGCTGCAGAACGCCCCCCAGGGCGGCGACAAGACCGCGCTGCGCGCCGCCGCGCTCCAGAACCTGATCAACCGCAAGCTGATGGTCCAGCAGGCGCATGATCGCGGCATCGACAAGGATCCCGAATTCCTCCAGCGCCAGCGCCGGATGAACGACGAGCTGATGATCTCGATGCTCGGCAACCAGGTGACGAAGAACGTGCCGGTGCCCAGCCAGACCGATATCGACGCCTATATCGCCGCGCATCCCGACATGTTCGCCAGCCGCACCATCTACCCGGCCGACCAGATCGTCTTCGCCCAGCCTGAGGACGCGTCGCGCCTGAAGGCGCTGGAGGCCGACCATACGCTCGACGCGGTGGCCGCGCGCCTGACCCAGATGGGCATCCAGTTCGCCCGCCAGAAGGGCCAGCTCGACACCGCCGCGACGCCGCCGGAGCTGCTGGCGCAGATCAAGCGCCTGCCCGCCGGCGAGCCGTTCGTTCTCGCCGCCAATGGCCGCGTGATCGTCAGCGTCCTGGGCGCGCCGCAGGTCCAGCCGATCAATGGCGACCAGGCCCGTCGCATCGCGGCCGAGGCGATCCGCCGCCAGGCCGTGTCGGACATCGCCAAGAAGCAGGTCGAGCAGGCCCGCGCCGCCGCGAAGATCGAATATCAGCCGGGCTTCGCCCCCGCCGATGCCAAGGGCGGCGCGGCGAAGAAGTAAGCTTCGCCCGCGACGACGGGAAAAGGGGCGTGCCGCGTGGCGCGCCCCTTTTTCGTTCAGCCGCGCGACCGGTGGCGACGCGCGAGCAGGAAGATGCGCGGCCCCTCGACCAGATAGCGCCGCCACATCCGGCGCGGATTGCCGAGCAGCCGGTGCGCCCATTCCAGATGCAGGCGCTGCACGAGTTCGGGCGCGCGGGTCTGCTCGCCGACCACGAATTCGATCGCCGCGCCGACGCACAGGCCGATGCCGGTCGCGCCCGGCTGTGCGGCGATGCGGGCGGCGAGCAGCTCCTGCTGCGGCGAGCCGACCGACAGGAACAGGAAGCGTGCGCCCGTCCCGGCGGCGAATTGCGCGGCGGCCTCCAGCGCGGCGGCATTGCGGCGCAGCCCCATGGGCGGCGCATGATGGACGATGTCGAGCGTCGGATAGCGCGTCCGCAACCGCTCGGCCGTCTCCGCCCGGCCACCGATGATTGCGATCCGGTCACCCGGCCGGCACAGCCGCTCCAGGATCATGGCGGTCAGGTCGCTGCCGGGCGCGACCGGCAGGGTGATCCCCTGCCGCCGGGCGAGGGCGGCGAGGATGCGACTGTCGCACACGCACCATTCCGCCCCGCGATAGGCGGCCCAGACCGCATCGCCATCGGGCATCGGGTCGTGCAGGCGCACGACATGGTCGACATTGGGCGTGACCAGATAGGCGAAGCGGGCCTCGGCCGGGCGCTGGCCGAACTGCTCGAGCAGGTCGTCCAGCGTCAGCGGATCATAATCCACGCCGATGAATCGGGTCCGGGTCATGGTGTCGAATCTCCGTCGTCGGATAGGGGCGCGGAATAATCCGGCGAGCCGGTCGTCTCCTCCGGCGGGGGTGGCGGGACCGATACGCTCTGCCCGTGCAGCCGGGCGAGGATGGCGGTGCTTCGCGCCGTGCAGGGGCCGTCGCCCCCGGCGCGACACAGGCGCTGCCGGGTCGCCCAGGCGGAGGCGGACATCGGATTGCGTAGGGTGAAGGCGCGGGCCAGCGACAAGGCCTCGTCCAGTCGGTCGCGCTGGGCCAGCATCGTCGCATAGAGCCGCAGCATCGTCGAATCGTCCACCGCCGCCCGCGCGCCATCGGCCAGCGTCCGGTCCGCCAGCAGCGTGTCGCCCTGCGCGCGGTAGATGCGGGCGAGGAGCGCATAGGCATAGGGCGATTCGGGATCGTCGCGCATGATCACGCGCGCGTCGCGAAGCGCGGCATTCGTGTCCCCCCCCGCCAGGGCGGCGGTGGCGCGCGCGGTCAGGGCCATGGGCTGGTCCTCGTCGAACGCCAGCACCGCATTGGCCAGGCGGGTGGCGTTCGCCGCATCGCCCGATCCGGCGAGCGCCGCCGCCAGCGCCCCCTGCGCATCGGTGGTGGCGGCGGTCGGCGCCTGTCCGGCATAGGTGGCCAGCAGCCGGCGCGCGGTCGCCCAATCCTCCCGCCGGACCGCATATTCGGCGACCGCGAGCATCAGCGCGGGCGAGGGGGCGGAAATCCGCGTCAGCGCCGCCGCCAGCCGGGCCGGCGCGACGTCGGTGTCGGCGAGCATCGTCACGGTGGCGTCGCGCAACGCGTCGTCGGCATCGGACTTGTAGAGCGTGGCCAGCGTCGTGGCGGCGGCGTCGTCCTGTCCCAGCAGCACCCGCACCCGCGCCAGCGCGATCTGCGCGTCGCGATCGGTCGCGCGCGCGTCCGCTTCGCGCCGGGCGACGCCCAGCAGCGCGCGGGTGTCGTAGCCGCGCTGGTAGAGCGAGGCGAGCTGTCGGCGCAGGTCGGGGCTGCCGCCGCCTTGCGCGAAGATCGGCGCGATCAGCGCCACCGCCTGCTTCAGGTCGCCGCGCTGCTCGGCGATGCGGCTGGCCAGCACGCGCACCACCTCCTGGTCGGGCTGTTCGGAGAGCAGCGCCTTGCTCATCTGCTCCGCCGCGTCGAGCCGACCGCGCCGCAGGGCCACCGTGGCCCGCACCAACCGGCCGTTCAGGCTGCCGGGGTCGATGGCGAGCAACTGGTCGGCATAGCGACCCGCATCGTCCAGCGCGTTGCTGGCGAGCGACAGCTGCGCCAGCGCGTCGATCGCCTCGCGGTTCGATCGATCCTGGTCAAGCGCGGCGCGGAACGAGGCGAAGGCACCGTTGTAATTGCCGAGCTGGATCTGGTTGCGCGCGCGCGCGATCCACAGATCGGGCGAATTGTCGCGCAATTGCACTGCCTTGTCGAACTGGATCTGCGCCCCGCGATAATCGCCCATCGCAGCCAGCTGCTGCGCCTGGGCCTGGGCGGCGGCGGCGCGTTCGTTGGCGGATTGGCACCCCGCCAGCGCCAGTGCGAGCGCCAGCACCGGCGTCGCGGTCCGCCGCCGTCCCGGGCGGCGCAAGCGCGGCCATAGCGCTGAATTCTTTCTGAAAGCTGTCAGATCGCGCATATGTCCCTATCCGGGCCATGTCAGCCCAATCCACCGTCCCATATGGCTTTTCCCCGGTCGAGCGGGTAAGGCAAGCCCGTACCGGTACAAGCGTCGAAGGGGATCGCGATGAGGATGGTGATGTTGCGGGCGTCTGGCGCGCTCGTGCTGGCGCTTGCGTCGACCACGGGCGGCACGGCGGCACTGGCGCAAGCGGGCAAGGCGGCGGCGGCGCAGAGCGGCACGGCGGCTCCCTATCGGATCAATCCGGGCGACGAGCTGGAAGTCTATGTCTGGGGCGAGGATCGCCTGCGCCGCGTGGTCAAGGTGCTGCCCGACGGCAGCTTCTCCTACCCGCTGGTCGGCCGGGTCGAGGCGGCGGGCAAGCTGCCGAGCGAGCTGGAGCAGGTGATCACCCGCGGGCTCGCCAGCCAGTTCCGCGAGCAGGTGCCCCAGGTGACCGTGTCGATCACCGCGCCCAGCGGCTTCAGCTTCTCGGTGATGGGCAAGGTGCGCTCGCCCGGCACCTTCGCGCCGGGTAAATATGTCAACGTGCTGGAGGCGATCGGCCTTGCCGGCGGTCCCAGCGAGTTCGCGCAGACCAACGACGTGGTGATCATGCGCAAGCAGGGCGGCGGTCTGACCCCGATCCGCCTGCGGCTGACCGACGCGCTGCGCGGCAATCCCAGCCAGCGCGATCTGGCGGGCCTGCCCGTGCTCCAGGCCGGCGACACGGTCGTCGTTCCGTGATTCGTCGGTCCTTCTGGCTGGTCGCCGCCACCGGCGCGGCGGTCGCGCCGCTCGGCGTCGCCGCACAGGTCCGGACGGTCCCCGCGCTGACCGTGGCGGGCGGCGTGGGTTATGACAGCAATCCTTTCCTGGGGGCCGGTGGCGCGAAGGGCAGCGCCTCGACGACCTTGAACGTCATGCCGTCGATCACCTTCGTCGATGGTGTCGACCGGGCGGTGATCGCGGGGTCGTACAACCGCCAGGATTTCTTCACCCGCTACGGCAGCAACAACGGCTATCAGGCCTCGGCGAACGGCCACAAGCAGTTCGACGCGCGGACCGGCATCGACGTGGCCGCCAGCTATGACAGTTCGGTCCTGGGCGGTGCGGGCAATTTCGCGCCGATCGGCCAGGTCGTGCCGGTCACAGGCGGCGCGGCCGGTTCGGGTATCGGTTCGGGCGCGAGCGGTTCGGGCAGCCTGCCGGTGGTGTCGGCGCCGATCGGCACCGCGCCGGTGGTGACGATCCCGGTGGACGGCGATATCGGCCTGATCGGTCTGCGCCAGCGGCGCAAGACGCTCTCCACCTCCGCCAGCGCCTCCTATCTCCTCAGCGAGCGGACCAGCCTCTTCGGCGGCGTCAACGCCTCGCGCTCGACCTATCCGGGCGAGCAGCGCCAGTCGATCCTGCTCGGCAATTTCACGCAATATGGCGCGAATGCCGGGTTCAGCCGCTCGATCAACGAGCTGTCGTCGGTCGGCGTGCAGGTGTCGGCCACGTTCGTCGACTATGATCGCGGCTTCTCCTCCTCCTTCTTCACGCCGCGCCTGACCTATAACCGCACGCTGTCGCCGCGCTGGACGCTCAACGCGGCGGTGGGCGGCGCGATCGTGCACGACCGGATCAGCGGCACCTCGGTGACCGTATCCGCGGAAGGCACCCTGTGCCGGACCTATTCGGAACGCGGCAATGTCTGTCTCTTCGCCTCGCGCGAGCCGAGCGTGACCGGCTTTGGCGGCGTTCGCACCCAGACCACGGCCGGCGCCACATTGGGCTATCGGTTGAGCGAGGTGTCGACCGTCTCGGCGTCGGCGCGGTACAATCACGTCGCCAACGGCACGCCGGCCCTGTCGGAGGGCGTGTTGCCGGCCAATCAGGACTTCACCTCGGTCGACGGCAGCTACCAGCGTCAGTTGGGGCGCCACCTGTCGGCACTGGCCTCGGCCGGCTATCGCCACATCTCCAGTGGCTTCCGAACCGCCGGTGGCAGCACCGGCGGTGACAGCGTCTTCGGGCGGCTGGGTCTCACCCTATCCTTGGGCGGACAACGATGAACGACGCATATTCGGGTTACTCCGCCGACACCGACGGCAGCGAGGGCGGCGGCGACCTGATCGCCTATCTGCCCTCCATCCTGTGGCAGCGGCGGTGGTGGATCATCGTGCCGACCGTGCTCTGCACGATCGTCGGTCTGGCGGCGGCGGTGCTGCTGCCGGCGCGCTACCGATCCTCCGCGACCTTGCTGGTCGAATCGCCCGAACTGCCCGCGCAGCTTGTCGGGCAGCAGCAGAATACCAGCCTGATCGACCAGCGCATCGCCAAGATCCGTCAGCAGGTGCTCAGCCGGCCGGACCTGATCGAGCTGATCGAGAACAACAATCTCTATCCCGATGAGCGCGCGTCCAAGCCGCTGTCCGAGGTCATCGACAAGATGCGCAAGGCGACCAATCTGTCGCCGGTCAGCGCCGATATCCAGACCGGCCCCGGCGGCACCAATACGATCGCCTTCAGCCTGACCTTCGACTATCCGGACCCGCAAAAGGCCCAGGTCGTCGCGCAGGACTTCGTCGAGCGGCTGGTGAAGCTGGATGCGGCCCAGACCTCGCAGGCGGCGACCGGCACGGTCGAGTTCCTGCAGGACCAGGCGAACGGGCTGGTCGGCCAGATCAACGCGATCGAGCGGCAGATCGAGGCGATCAAGGCCGCCAACGGCATGGCCCTGTCGACCGGCGGCATGATGATGCTGGGCGGCGGTGCGGGCGGCGGCTATCAGGCACAGATCGCGGGGTTGCAGCGGGAGAATGCCCAGCTCCAGGCGCAGTTGAAGCTGCAGGCCAACGCCACCGACCGCGATCCCTCGGTGCAGGCGGCGGAAGCGCAGCTGGCCGCGGCGCAGGCGGTCTATTCGGATACCCATCCGGACGTGCTGGCGGCGCGGCAGCGGCTGGCCGAGGCGCGCAAGTTCGCCGCGGCCAGTGTCGCCCGGTCGAACACCGATTCGGCGATCCGCAGCCAGATCGCCTCGAACGCGGCGGCGATCAGCAGCCTCCAGGCGGCGATGAGCAATGATTCGGCGCGCACCTCCGCGCTCGCCAATGCGCAGGCCAAGGCGCCGGCGGTCAACGAGCAGATCGCCCAGCTCCAGGCCAAGGCCGACGGGCTGCGCACCAACTACCAGACGGTGCAGACCAATCTGATCAATGCGCGCGGCAGTGCCCGGATCACCGAGCAGCAGCGCGGCGAACGGTTGAGCGTGATCGATCCCCCGGTCGCGCCCGACCGGCCGACCTGGCCCAACCGCCCGTTGCTGGCGCTGGGCGGCATCGTCGCCGGCGCGGCGCTCGGCCTGGGCATCGCCCTGGTGCTCGAGTTCATCATGCGGCCGATCCGCGGCGTCGCCTCGCTCCAGTCGGTGACGGGCGAGCCGCCGATGGTCATCATCCCGCAGATCGCCGGCCGGCGTCCCGCACCGGACATGGACGGGGATGATTCGGACTCGACCCAGTCGAAGCGTCGCTGGTTCCACCGGCGCAAGCGGGCGGCCGACCCGGCCGTCATGGCCGGCTAACGGGCTAAAGGACAGCAGATGAACTATCAGTCTCCGGCCGCCGGGGCGGTTCCCCTGGCCAGTGCCAGCCCGAACGCCACGACCTCGCCGCTGCCGGTCACGCCCCGGCACATGATCCCGGCCGACCAGTTGGGCGAGGCGATCGTGGGGTTCCGCAGCCGCGACCAGCGTTCGCGTCCGTTCAACCTGCTGCGCACCCAGATCGCGCGGCTGGTGGGCGAGGGGGTGCGCGTGATCGGCATCACCTCCGCGACGCCGCAGGTCGGCAAGACCTTCGTCGCCAGCAACCTGGCGGCCTCGCTGGCGCGGCTGCCCGAATTGCAGACGGTGCTGGTCGATCTCGACCTGCGGCGCGGTTCGGTCGCGGAACGGTTCAACATCCCGGTCCGGCAGGGCATGACCGAATATCTGGCGGGCGAGGTCGACGACCTCGCCTCCATCGCCTGGGGTATCGAGGGCGAGCGGCTGACCCTCTATCCCACCGCTGAGGCACGGGTGCATTCGTCCGAACTGCTCGCCAGCGCGCGGTTGCAGGGGCTGATCGCGTCGATGCGCGCGATCCCGGGCCAGGCGGTGGTGCTGTGCGACCTGCCGCCGGTCTTCGCCAATGACGACAGCATGATCGTCAGCGAGATGATCGACGGTTATATCATGGTCGTCGAGGATGGCGTCACCACCGCCAAGCAGGTGCGCGACTCGCGCCGGCTGCTGGGATCGGTGCGCTGCTTCGGCACGGTCCTGAACCGCTATATCAAGGGCTTTGCCGGCGGCGACTACGGCTATGGCTATGGCAAGGGCAGCGGCTACTCGGACTATTATAACTGATGACCGGTCCGGCGGCGGCGGCGTCCGGCGCGCGGCGACGCATCCTGCTCGTCGCGCCCAATATCTCGCGCCGCATGGGCGGCGAGGGGTTGAAGGCGTTGCAGATCCATCTGGAGCTGCGCGCGCTCGGGCATGAGGTGCGCCAGGTCGCCCATGCCCGGGTCCGCGACGAAATGGCGCGCGACTATCCCGAGCTCGCGATCGACTATGTCGAGGACACGCCGCTCCAGGTTCGCCTGTTCCGGATGAAGGCGGGGCCGTTGCTCGCGCTGCTCAATGCCTGGCAGCTGCATCGGCTGGCGCAGGCGGTGGCGGCGCGCTTCCGCCCCGACCTGGTGCATTTCACCTCGCCCATCTCGCCGGTCCTGCCCTATTTCCGCTTTCCCGGCTTCCCGGTGGTGATCGGGCCGCTCAACGGCAACGTCTCCTATCCGCCCGCCTTCGCCGCGCGCGATCCCCGCGCCAGCGGGGCCAAGCAGGCGGTGATCGCGGCGCTGCAATGGACGCTGGGCCGGGTCTTCCGGGGCAAGCATCGCGCGACGCTGCTGGTCGCGGGGGGCGATCGCACCGCGCGGTCGCTGCGGCTGGCCGGCTGTTCGCCCCGGCGGTTTGTGCCGACGCTCGATTCGGGTATTCCCGACGCGCTGGTCGATCGTGCGCGCTTCCGCCAGCAGGGTGAGAATTTCCGCTTCGTCCATGTTGGCCGGCTGGTCGGCTATAAGGGCTGCGACCTGGCGATCCGCGCGGTGGCGGCGAGCGATCCGCGCGTCACGCTCGACATCATCGGTGATGGCGAGGAGCGCGGCGCGCTGGAACGGCTGGCGGCCGATCTGGGCGTGGCGGCGCGGGTGACCTTCCACGGCTGGATGACGCCGGGGCCGGCGATGTACGACCGGCTGGGCGCGTATCGCGGACTGCTCCAGCCGGCGCTCGCCGAGGCGAACGGCATCGCCTATCAGGAGGCGATGACGCTGGGCCTGCCGATCCTGTGCCTCGACTGGGCCGGGCCACGCGAACTGTTGAGCAAGGGCGAGGCGGTGCTGGTCGCGCCCGATGGCGGCGAGCCGGCGGTGGTCGCCGCGCTGGCCGACGGGATGACGCATCTCGCCACCGATCCCGAGGCGGCCGACCGGATGTCGGCACGCGCACGCGCCAAGGCGGAGGCATTGGGCTTCCGCTGGCGCGACCTGTTAAGCCGCTGGCAGGACAGCTATGCGCTGGCCATTGCCGGCCGAAGCGCGTAGCGGCGTAGCCGTGCGTTCCTTCCTGATCCCCGCCTTCATCCCCCGCCTGTCGCCGGCCGGGGCGATCGACGCCGCGCGCAAGATGATTGCCGGCGATACCGCCATCGTCGTCGGCACGATGCTGATCCAGAACATGATTCGCGTCGTCGGGTCGATGATCCTGACGCGGATGCTGAGCGCGGAGGCGTTCGGCGTGATCGGCGTCATCTCGTCGGTGGCGGTCACCTTCGGCCTGTTGTCCGATATCGGCATCGTCGCCTTCGTCGTGCGGCACGAACGTAGCAACGAGCGGACCTTCCTGGACGAGGTGTGGACGCTCCGGATGATCCGGTCGCTGCTCCTGACGACGGGCGTGTTCCTGCTGGCGGGGCCGATCTCCCAGTTCCTCGGCAAGCCGGAGCTGCACTGGCCGATCGCGGTCGGCGGGCTGCTCTTCTTCTTCGAGGGGTGCAGCGCGCTCAGCACCGTGACGGCGGTGCGCAATCGCCAGCTCAAGCGGTTGAGCGCGATCGACATCGGCACCCAGATCTTCACCATGACCGCGACGATCGGCATGGCTCTGATCTTCCGCAACTATTGGGCGATCATCATCGCCAACAACATGACGCTGATCCTGTCCATGTGGCTCAGCTATGCGATGTTCCCCGATTCGGCACGGCGTTGGCGCTACAGCCGCGAGCGGGTGCGCGAGATGTGGAAATTCTCGCGCTTCATCACCGGATCGACGATGCTGACGCTGGTGATCGGCCAGGCGGACAAGATCGTCCTGTCCAAGACCTTCCCGCTGGCGATGTTCGGCCTCTACATGCTGGCATCGGGACTGGCGGCGGCGCCGGTGGGACTGGTCAGCGGCTATGTCGGCCGCGTCCTCTATCCCCGCCTGGCCGAGGTCGCGCGCCGCGCGCCGGAGCGGATGCGG
Organism: Sphingomonas sp. SORGH_AS_0438; assembly: GCF_031453475.1. NCBI lineage: Bacteria > Pseudomonadati > Pseudomonadota > Alphaproteobacteria > Sphingomonadales > Sphingomonadaceae > Sphingomonas > Sphingomonas sp. SORGH_AS_0438. Next base: position 2,503,140 of record NZ_JAVIZS010000001.1, on the reverse strand, counting down.
ACCGAATTCTACGCGACCCGGATGAAGCCGGCCCTGCTCTACGGCTTCGCGGTCGGCGGGCTGATCGGCGTGTCGCAGCTGCTCGTCGAGCTGCTGTACGATCCCCGCTATCTGCAGGCGGGCCATTATCTGGGCATCCTGGCGATCTCCAGCTTCTTCATGATGAGCAGCTCGTCGATCAACGAGGTGATGATCGCCACCGGCCATCAGCGTTACACCTTCACCGCCAATGTCGCCCGGCTCGGCTATCTCGTGCTGGGCGGAGCCCTGGCCTATCATTATGCCGGGCCGATCGGCGTGATCTGGGTGGTCGGCACGATCGAGTTGATGGCGCAGATATTCGGGTGGACCGCGCTGGCGCGCCACCGGTTGCTGGACATACCGCGCGAATTGCTGATCCTGCTCTCCGGGGCGGGTGGCATCGCGACCGGATGGGTGGGACAATGGGTGATCCGGATGCTGTTCCACATCCATTGATCCCCGGTTCTCCGGGGAAGGCAGGACTCGCAAGGGGCCAATCGCCAGGGCGGACCGCACAGGGCCGCCGGCAGGAGATGCTGGATGACCAAGTCCTATCGTTACGCATGGCTGAGCCTGGCGCTGTTCGCCACCGGTCCGACGGCTTGTCAGGCCCAGCCGCATGCCGGTGCCGATTCGGGTCCGGGCCAAGGGCGCGCGGTTCGAGCTGGGCATCAACCCGGCGTCCGCCCATTATTATTCCAACGAATATACGTTCATGAACCTGCTGACCGGCAGCCGCTGGGTCGATACCGGCGACAAATGGCAGGAGTTGCCGGACAGCGCGCTCGATCGCCAGGGCATGGTCCTCCAGGTGCCGGCCGGCAAGAGCTATGCCCGGATCATGACCCCGCCATCGGCGGTCTTCACCGGCCGGTCGGTGACGATCCGCTGCACCTGGACGGGCACCGGCGATGTGGGCGTGGGCGGCCATCCCAAGAACTTCTTCCGCGGCAACCACAGCCTGACCTTCGACTGGCCCGCCGCCCCGCCGCCGGAGGGTAACAGCCGGAACTGGGTGAACCTGTCGAACATGAGCGCGACCGATCCGGTGCGCGACCTGGATTGCCGGGAGAAGAGCGCACCGCGCGACCAGGTCTTCGCGCCGCAGCTCATCGAGAGCATGAAGCCGTTCGGCGTGATACGCTTCCTCGACTGGTCGGCCGCCAATCCCAATCCGGAGACGGTGACCTGGGCCGACCGGGTGCTGCCCGACAGCATCGACCAGACCAGCCGGTCGCGGGGCGTCGCGCTGGAACATATGCTGGCGCTGGCCAAGGCGGCGGATGCCGACCCGTGGTTCACCATCCCCTGGAACGCGGATGCGGACTACGTCACCCGGATGGCGAAGCTGGTCCATGACCGGCTGCCGGCGGGGCACCGCGCCTATGTCGAGCTGGCGAACGAGCCATGGAACTATGCCTTCCCGCTGGCGCACCAGATTCAGAAGGAGGGGCTCGCCACCGGACTCGACAGCAACGGCTTCCAGGCGCTGTTGAAGCGGTACAGCCAGAAGACGATCGCGACGATGCGGATATGGTCGACGGTCTTCGCCGACCGGCCGGCGGCGCTGGTCCGGGTCGCCGGATCGCAGGCGGTCAATCCCTGGGTCACCGAGCAGATCCTGGCGTATCCCGGGCTGCCCGACGCGATCGATGCGGTGGCGATCGCGCCCTATTTCCTATACGACAAGGGGGAGGCGTTGACGGCGCCGCTGCCCGAACGCCTGGCGTCGCTGCGCCGGGGACAGGCGAACGTGCTGGCACAGGCCTGGAAGACGCTCGACCTGGTGCGGGGCCGTGGCAAGCGGCTGATCACCTATGAGGCCGGGCAGCATGTCACCGACTTCACGCCGGGCGGCGGCGAGCGGGTCCAGCAGGTCAATCGTTCGCCGGAGATGGAGCGGCTGTACCGCGACTATATCGCGGCGTGGAAGGCGAAGGTCGGCGACCTGATGGTGCTGTACAGCGCGACCGGTCCGGCGGGCGGCGGCGGTGCCTGGGGCATCCGCGAATATGCCGGCCAGCCGCTCGACCAGACGCCTAAGCGCCGGGCGGCATTGGCCTTTGGGCGTCCGGCGGCACCATGATCGCCCCGGTCGCTTTTATGGTGCGTCGCACCAATCTGGCGGTTGGCGATCGTGACCCGCTTCTGTAACGGTGCCGGCATGATCATGGTCAGCCGCCCCATAAGTGACGTTGCCGGCGGCCGATCGCACATGAGGGGTGGCCGGCGCCATCGGGGTTCGGAGACGACGCGATGAAGCTGGCCTATCTGCTCAACACCTATCCGCAGACCAGCACCACCTTCATCCGGCGCGAGATTCGCGGGATCGAGGCGGAAGGGGAGCCGGTCACCCGCTTCGCCATCCGCCGCTGGGACAAGACGCTGGTCGAGCCGACCGATGTCGAGGAACAGGCGAAGACGGAATATCTGCTCAGCGGCAATGTCGCCGGGCTGCTCGTGTCGCTGCTGCTGGCGCTGGCGACCAACCTGCCGCGCCTGATCGGCGTGCTGCCGCTGTGGTGGCAGGTGCGCAAGGCTGCCGGCGATGGCGGCGTGCGCCACATCGCCGCGCTGCTGGAGGCGATCCACTTCGTCCGCCGCGCGCGCGCGCTGGGCATCACCCATGTCCATGCGCATTTCTCGACCAACGCGACGACGGTGGCGATGCTGGCGCGGCGGATGGGCGGCCCGGCCTATAGCTTCACCGTCCATGGGCCGGAGGAGCTGGACCATCCGCCCAGCAACGCCATCGCGCCCAAGACGGCGCATGCGGCGATGGTGGTGGCGATCACCTCCTTCTGCCGCAGCCAGTTGTGGCGCTGGACCGGGGTGGAGCATTGGGACAAGGTCCGCATCGTCGGCTGCGGCGCGGATTTCGCGGCGCTGGAGGCGAGCCGGGTCGAGCCGCTGCCCGGCTATGACTTCTGCTGCATCGCCCGTCTGGCGGAGCAGAAGGGGCTGCCGGTGCTGGTCCATGCCTTCGACCTGCTGGCGCAGCGGGGCATCCGGCCGCGCATCGCGCTGATCGGCGACGGCGACCTGCGGCCGATGCTGGAGCGGGAGATCGCACGGCTGGGCCTGGGCGAGCAGATCAGCTTGCTGGGCAGTCGCGACGGCGCGACCGTGGCGGCACAGTTGCGCGCCGCCAAGGCGATGGTCTTGCCCAGCTTCGCGGAAGGATTGCCGGTGGTGATCATGGAGTCGCTGGCGGTCGGCACCCCCGTCGTCACCACCGCGATCGCCGGCGTCCCCGAACTGGTCGATGCCAGTTGCGGCTGGGTCGTGCCCGCCGGATCGGCCGAGCACCTCGCCGATGCGATGGTCGAGGCGCTGGCGGTCGACCCGGAACGCCGCGCCGCCATGGGGGCGGAGGGGCGTCGGCGGGCGCTCGCCGGCTATGACGTGCGACGCAATGCGGCGCGGCTGCTCGCCTATCTGCGCGCCTGCGAGGGAGCGGCGGCATGATCGACCTTCTGTGCCTGATCCTGGTCCTGCCGCTGGCGATCGTGACCATGGTGTTCGTCGTCGAGGCGGGATTGGGCATGATGCCCGCGCGCCGGCCCGAGGGCGCGACGCTCGACGCGCTGGCGGAGGGGGTGGTGCTGATCCCCGCCCATGACGAGGCGCGGGGGATCGGCGCGATGCTCGCCGGCCTGTTCGCCACCCTGCCACCGGCCATGCGCGTGCTGGTGGTGGCCGACAATTGCACCGATACGACCGCCGCCGTGGCGCGGGCGGCGGGGGCCGAGGTGGTCGAGCGGCACGACACCAGCCGGCGCGGCAAGGGCTTCGCGCTCGACTTCGGCCGCGCGCATCTCGCCGCCGATGCGCCGCCCTGCGTGATCGTGGTCGATGCCGATACCGTGCCGGCCCCGGGCGCGCTCGCACGGCTGGCGACGCGGGCGATCGCCAGCGGCCGGCCGGTGCAGGCCGCCTATACGATGACGGTCGACGACAGCGTCTCCAGCACCGCGCGCTTTTCCGCCGCGGCCTTCTACGTCAAGAATGCGGTGCGCCAGCTCGGGGGCTCGCGGATCGGGGCGCCCGCGCTGCTGACCGGGTCGGGCATGGCCTTCCCCTGGACGGTCTTCCTGCGCCTGCCGCTCGATACCGGCCATGTCGCCGAGGATCTGATGCTCGGCGTCAGCAGCAGCCTGGACGGCACGCCGCCGCTGTTCGATCCCCATGCCATCGTCACCAGCGCGACCAGCTCGGATCGCGGCACCGAGGTGCAGCGCCGCCGCTGGGAATCGGGCTTCTTCCAGGTCGCGGGCGATCATGCCGGGGCGGTGATCGGGCAGGGGCTGCGGCGCGGCCGGCCGGCGCTCGCCTGGTTGGGGCTGCATCTGCTGACGCCGCCCTTCCTGCCGCTGCTCGCCCTCGACATCCTGGCCATCCTGCTCCTGTCGCTGCTCGCGCTGTTCGGGATCGGCCGGGGGGCGCTGGCGACGGTCGCGATCCCGACCGTGCTGGCGCTGGTCGCGACGCTCGGGTCGCTGCTGCTGCACGGGCGCGGCGACCTGTTGAAGGGGTGGCAGACGATTCCACGCTATATCCTCTGGAAGCTGGGCGTTACGGCAGCGGCCCTGTTCCGGCGGGAGAGAAGCTGGATTCGGACCGACCGTGATTGACATCACCATCGATTAACCGGACCGTCACCTCGCCCGCGATATGACAAAGCATTCGAACAGGGAGCAAGAAGCGCTCGTGAGCCCATTAACCGACCTGCGGCAGGGGACCGGAAGCGGCGGTCCACCGGTAGAGGACCGGCGGGTCGAGCGTGCGCCCGCCTTGCTGGAAATGGCCGGCCTGGCGACCCGCGTGGCGGAGGCGCTGACGGTGCTGGTCGTCAGCCTGCTGGGCATCTGGGCGACCTATTCCGTCTTCCTGCTCTCGCCGATCGACCAATATGCCCGCGTCGCCTGGCTCAGCTCGGTCCTCTACGCGCTGATCGCCGAGCTGGCGGGCTGTTACGACGTCGATGCCCGCTTCTCGCTGCGGTCGAGCTGGCCGCGCGTGTCGGCGGCGTGGCTGGGCTGCTGCATCGCTATGCTGACGCTCGCCTTCTTCGTGCGCGCGTCGGAGGCGTTTTCGCGCGGCTGGACGATCTTCTGGTTCCTGTCGGTCGGCTTCGCGCTGGTCGTGGTGCGCGGCGTCGCCACCGGCATCCTGTCGCGGATGAAGCGGCAGGGCGTGTTCAACCAGCGCGTCGCCATCCTGGGCGCGACGTCGCAGGGGCAGCGGCTGGCCGGCTATGTCCAGTCCAACCCGATGCTGACGGTCGATCTGGTCGGCTGCTATGACGACCGGGGGGCGGACACGATCCATCCCGGCCTCTGCACCCCGCATCGCGGCGGTCTGGCCCAGTTGCTCGCCGATATCCGCGCGGGCGAGATCGACCAGGTCGTCGTCGCCATGCCCTATATCAGCGACGACGAGTTGCAGGACGTGGTCGGCCGGCTGGCGATGTTCCCGGTGCTGATCCGCCTGGCCCCCGACCTGTCCGCCTTCACCCTGGCGGGCCAGTCGATGGTGATGCTCGGCCATCTGCCGCTGATGACGGTGTTCGAGCGGCCGATCAGCGGCGTCGACCAGATCGTCAAGCGGATCGAGGATCTGCTGCTCTGCTCGATCCTGCTGATCCTGGCCGCGCCCTTCCTGTTGATGGTGGCGCTGGCGGTGAAGCTGGACAGCCCCGGTCCCGTCTTCTTCCGGCAGGAGCGCGAGGGGTTCAACCATCGCCGCTTCCGCATCTGGAAGTTCCGTTCGATGCGCACCGACATGCTGCAATATGACGAGATCAGCCAGGCGCGGCAGGGCGATCCGCGCGTGACCCGCGTCGGCCGGATCATCCGTGCCACCAGCATCGACGAGATCCCGCAGCTGTTCAACGTCCTGTTCGGCGACATGTCGCTGGTCGGCCCGCGCCCGCACGCGCCCTCGACCCGCGTGGCCGGCGTGCTGTTCAGCGAGGCGACCCAGAATTACGCGGCCCGCCACCGGGTGAAGCCGGGCATCACCGGCTGGGCGCAGGTCAATGGCTGGCGCGGCGAGACCGATACCGACGAGAAGCTGCTGAAGCGGGTCGAATACGACCTCTATTATATCGATCACTGGTCGGTCGGTTTCGACCTGTACATCATGGCGCGCACGATAGCCGCGCTGATCTTCCCCAAATCGGCGTATTAGCGCCCGATTACAGGAAGCCCGACCTGGGATCGTCATTGCGAGCGCAGCGAAGCAATCCAGGGCGTCACACGCGCGGTGATGGACTGCTTCGCTCGGCTCGCAATGACGGCTTGGGTCAAACCGATGTCATCCTGCTCTGATACGGGGTGACGGCCCGTCATGGAAAGCGCCGCGAAGCGGCCCGGCGCCGGATCGGGATGCCCTGCATCGCTTCGCTCCGCTCGCAATGACGATGGTGATTGGGTCCGATGTCACCTCACTTCAACGCGGCGGATTGTTGCTGAAACATCCCCCGCTGACGACGCGGCCCTTGGCGATGTCGTACACGCCCGTGGTGAATCGGAAATCAGTGTCGTCGAGGGTGGGCAGCCGAAGGAAGGAAAGGAACAGTCCGGGCTTTCTCGCCCCCTTGCCCGCCTCCGCGACCCAAAATTCGATCTTGGTCCGATCGACCCTCTGCTCCATCCCCTCGGTCCAGCCGATATAGGAATATTCCCGCCTGAGGGGCTCGCGACGTCCGAAGCATTTTTCCAGCTTCAGGCTCTTCTCCACCTTCCGGATCAGGTCGAGCGGCAGCGGCCGCTGCGTATCGGGCTGGGCTGCCGGGGAGGATGCCAGCCATAGTGCCGTGAGAAGCATCCGATGGGGTCCTCCCGAGCTTGCCCGATACGCACCGCCTGGGGTCACCCGATGATGGGCGAGTGACCCGGCGGTTCAGAGGAGATCGCGGTGATCAGCGCAGGTCGTTCTGCCGGATCGGCACGATCTTGATCTCGACGCGGCGGTTGGCGGCGCGGCCGGCATCGGTGTCGTTGGAGGCGATCGGCTGGGTCTTGCCATAGCCGCGCGTCGCGATGCGGGCGGCCTGCACGCCGCGACCGGCCAGATAGTCCGCGACCGCGATCGCGCGGCGCTCCGACAACGCCTGGTTATAGGCGTCGCTGCCCGTCGCGTCGGTATGGCCGTACACGTCGATATAGGTTTCCTTATATTCGGCCAGCGTCTGCGCCACCTGGTCCAGCGTGCGCTGGAACTGCGGCTGCACGGCCGAACTGTCATAGGCGAAGGTGATGCCCGACGGGATGTTGAGCACCAGGTCGTCGCCGCGGCGGATCACCTGCACGTCGGTGCCGGCGGTGCGCTCGCGCAATTGGCGTTCCTGCCGGTCCATATAGGCGCCGATGCCGGCCCCGGCGAGGCCGCCGAGACCCGCGCCGACGATCTTCTCGGTCCGGTCGCGCCGGCCGCCGACGATGTCGCCGAGCAGATAGCCGCCGAGCGCGCCGCCGATGCCGCCGATCGCGGTCTTGGAGATGCGCTGCTGCCCGGTCTCGGGATCGGTGGTGCAGGCGCTGGTCGCGACCAGCGCGGCCAGGCTGGCGAGAAGGATGGGGGTCTTCATGTCGTGTCCCTTTGCTGTCGTTGAACAATGCGGTCTTGCCGGCGATTGTTCCACCTGCGCACTGAACCGCACCTGACCCGATGTTTACGGATTGTCGAACCGGCCGATCCCCCGCTAGGATCGTCCGACACGCCGATGGCCCCGCTTCCTCCCTTTCCCTGGATCGACGTCTTCGTCATCCTCGCGCTGGTCGCGTTGAACGGTGTCTTCGCGATGAGCGAACTGGCGCTGGTCTCCTCGCGCAAGGCTCGGCTGGCGGCGATGGCGCGCGCCCGGCGGCCGGGGGCCCGCGCCGCGCTGACGCTGTCGGGCGATCCGGGCAAGTTCCTGTCGACGGTGCAGATCGGCATCACGCTGATCGGCATCCTGGCCGGCGCCTATTCGGGCTCCAGCCTGGGCGCCCCCACCGCCGCGCGCCTCGAACTGCTGGGTCTGCCCGTCGCGACCGCGCGCTCGGTCGGCTTCGCGCTGGTGATCGGGCTGACCACCTATGCCTCGCTGATCGTCGGCGAGCTGGTGCCCAAGCAGATCGCGCTGCGCCGGCCGGAGGCGGTCGCGTGCGGCGTCGCCATCCCGATGCGCTGGATCGCGCGCTTCACCGCGCCGCTGGTCTGGCTGCTCGATTCGAGCAGCGCGCTGATCTTCCGCCTGTTGCGGCTCGATCGGGGCGGCGAGGAGCAGGTGACGGCGGAGGAGTTGCAGATGATCGTCGCGGAGGCGAGCAAGTCCGGCGTGATCGAGGAGCATGAGCGCTCGATCATCTCCGGCGTCGTCCGCCTCGCCGACCGGCCGGTCCGCGAGGTGATGACGCCGCGCACCGAGGTCGACTGGCTCGACCTCCAGGCCGGCGAGGCGGAAGTACGCGCCCGGCTGCTCGTGACCCAGCATACGCGGCTGCCGGTCGGCGACGGCTCGATCGACTCGGTCATGGGCGTCGTCCAGGCGCGCGACATCGCCGCCGCGCTGTTGCGACAGGAGCCGCTCGACCTGGCGGCGCTGATGCGCAAGGCGCCGGTGGTGATCGACCAGGTCGACGCGCCCGACGCCTTCGTCACGCTGCGGACGGCGGAGGTGCCGATGGCGCTGATCCACGACGAATACGGCCATTTCGAAGGGATCGTGACGCCGGCCGACCTGCTGGCGGCGATCGCCGGCGGCGATGCGGCCGAGGCGTCGTCGGAGGACGGCCCGGCGATCGTCCAGCGCGACGACGGCTCGCTGCTCGTAGCGGGCACGGCGGCGGCGGACATGCTGGCGGAGCGACTGGGCATCGAACTGCCCGAGGACCGCGACTATGCCACCGCCGCCGGGCTGGCGCTGGCGGTGTTCCGCTACCTGCCGGCGGAGGGCGAGAGCTTCGTCGAGCAGGGCTGGCGGTTCGAGGTGGTCGATCTGGACGGCCGCCGGATCGACAAGCTGCTGGTGAGCCGCGCCTAGCGTGCACGGGCGGATGACCGGGGTCATCCGCCCGGCCCGTCGTCAGAATACGGCCGCGACCATCTGCTGGAACGCGTCGCCCCGGTGGCTGATCCGGTTCTTCAGCGGCTCGTCCATCTCGGCGAAGGTCACGTCATGGCCATCGGGCTGGAAGATCGGGTCATAGCCATGGCCCTTGTCCCCGCGCGGCGGATGGACCAGCGTGCCGTCGACCCGCCCCTCGAACCATTCGACATGGCCGTCGGGCCAGGCGAGCGCCAGCGCGCAGACGAAATGCGCGGTGCGGGCGGGGTGGTCGCCGCTCTCGCCGATGCGCGTCTCGATCAGGTCCATGGCGCGGGCGAAGTCCTTGTCCTCGCCGGCCCAGCGCGCCGAGAAGATGCCGGGATCGCCGCCCAGCGCGTCGACGCACAGGCCGCTGTCGTCGGCGAGCGCGGGCAGGCCGGACAGGTCGGCCGCCGCCCGCGCCTTCAACTCGGCGTTCATGACGAAGGTGGTGCCCGTCTCCTCCGGCTCGGGCAGGTCGAGCGACGCGGCCGACACCACGTCCAGCCCGCGGCCCTCCAGCAGCGCCGCGATCTCGCGCACCTTGCCGGCATTGTGGCTGGCGATCACCAGCTTGCCGGGCGTCAGCTTGCGGATCGCCTGGGGCTCGTCGCCCTCGCCGCTCATGCCTTCACCGCCAGGTCCTGCGCCGCGAAGATCTCGGTGCAGCCCATCCGCGCCAGGCGGAGCAGGCGGAGCAGCGCCTCCTCGTCATAGGTGGCGTGTTCGGCGGTCGCCTGCGCCTCGGCGATATGGCCGTTTTCGAGCAGCACGAAATTGGCGTCGGCATCGGCGTTCGAATCCTCGTCATAGTCGAGGTCGAGCACCGGCGTGCCCTTGTAGATGCCGCAGGACACGGCCGCGACCTTCTGGCGGATCGGGTCGGCGGTCAGCTTGCCGTTCTGGAGCAGCGTGTCGACCGCCAGGCGCAGCGCCACCCAGGCGCCGGAGATGGAGGCGGTGCGGGTGCCGCCATCGGCCTGGATCACGTCGCAGTCGAGCACGATCTGCCGCTCGCCCAGCGCCTTCAGGTCGACGACCGAGCGCAGGCTGCGGCCGATCAGCCGCTGGATCTCCTGGGTGCGGCCGGACTGCTTGCCCTTGGCGGCCTCGCGATTGCCGCGCGTATGGGTGGCGCGGGGCAACATGCCATATTCGGCGGTCACCCAGCCCTCGCCCTTGCCACGCAGGAAGGGGGGCACGCGCTCCTCGATGCTGGCGGTGACGAGCACGCGGGTGTCGCCGAAGCCGATCAGCACCGATCCCTCGGCGTGACGAGTGAAGCGGGGCTGGATCGAGATCGCACGCATCTGGTCGGGGGTGCGGCCGCTGGGGCGCATGGGCATTATCCTGCAAGTGTCGGTTATGCCGACGCCTAGCCTTCCGTTCGGGAACAGGCCAGCCTAGATCATGCGGATGATGAGCCCGCCCGTCACCGAACTGACCGACCGTGCGCGGGAGATCTTCCGTGCTGTCGTCGATGGCTATCTGGCCAGCGGCATGCCGGTGGGGTCGAAGACGATCGCCATCGCCTCGGGCCTCAACCTGTCGCCCGCCTCGATCCGGGGGGTGATGGGCGAGCTGGAGGCGCTGGGTCTGCTCGCCAGCCCGCATACCTCGGCGGGGCGGGTGCCGACCGACCGGGGCCTGCGCCTGTTCGTCGACGGAATGATGCAGGCCGCCGAACCCTCGGCCGAGGAACGCGCGCAGATCGAGCAGCGCAGCCGCAGCGGCGGCCCGGTCGAGGAGGCGCTGGCGGCGACCACGGCGGCGCTGTCCGGCCTGTCGGCCTGTGCCGGGCTGGTGCTGGTGCCCAAGCGCGAGTTGCGGCTGCGTTCGATCGGCTTCGTGCCGCTGTCGCCGGACCAGGCGCTCGCCGTGCTGGTGGCGGAGGACGGATCGGTCGAGAACCGGGTGCTCGACCTGCCGGCCGGGATCGATCCGTCCGCGCTGGTCGTGGCGGGCAACTACATGTCGCAGCGGCTGGGCGGGCTGACGCTGGGCGAGGCGCGGGTGCGGGTCGAACAGGAACTGGCGGCGGGCCGCGCCGCGCTGGACGATGCCGGCCGCGCGCTGGTCGAACGCGGGCTGGCGGTCTGGTCGGAGGATGGCGATCGGCGGCCGGTGCTGATCGTGCGCGGGCAGGGGCGGCTGATCGACGCCGCCGCCGTCGCCGATCTTGACCGGGTGCGCGACCTGCTCGACGATCTGGAGGGCAAGCAGGAGATCGCGGCGTTGCTCGACAGCGCGCGGGCGGGCGATGCGACGCGGATCTTCATCGGCGCGGAGAACAAGCTGTTCGCGCTGTCGGGCTCGTCGGTGATCGCACGGCCGTTCCGCGGACCGGGCGGGCAGGTGGTCGGCGTGGTGGGGGTGATCGGCCCCACGCGGTTGAACTATGCGCGCATCGTGCCCATGGTGGATTTCACGGCCGCAACGCTGGCCCGTTTAATGGGCTGATACAGGGAACGACATGACCGATACGACTGACACGCAGGACGACACTCTGCGCGCCGAGACCGCCCAGGCCGCGCCCGAACTGGCGGAGCACGACGCCGCCGCCGCGCGCATCGCCGAACTGGAGAGCCAGCTGGCCGAGGCCCGGCAGCAATATCTCTATGCCCAGGCCGATATGCAGAATGTGCGCCGCCGCGCCGAGAAGGACGTGGTGGATGCGCGCAACTATGCCGCCACCGCCTTCGCCCGCGACGTGCTGTCGGTCGCCGACAACCTGTCGCGCGGCCTGGCGGCGATCCCGGCCGACGCGCGCGAGGACGAGCGGTTCAAGGGGCTGGTCACCGGCCTGGACGCGACCGGCCGCGAGCTGGACAGCGTGCTGACCCGCCACGGCATCACCCGCATCCAGGCGATGGGCGCGAAGCTCGATCCCAACCAGCATCAAGCGATGATGGAAATGCCGAGCGACGCGGAGCCGGGCACGATCGTGCAGGAGATGCAGGCCGGCTATATGATCAAGGACCGCCTGCTGCGCCCGGCGCTGGTCGCGGTGGCGAAGGCCCCGACCGCCGGCTGATGTCGCCGGACCACCGCTCGCCGGTCGAGCGGTGGTCCGTGCCGCGGACTAAAGCCCCGCCACCTGGCGCAGATGGTCGATGCGCCGCTCGAACTCGCGCTCGAAACTATGCTCCCGGCCGAGGGCGGCGGCGTTGGTGGAAAGCGCCACCAGCCGCGCCCGATCGTTCGACAGGCTGATGATCGCCGCCGCCGCGCCGTCCACCGAATCCATCGGGACCCGCAGCCCGATCTCGCCCAACCGGGTGATGCCGCGAAACGCGGCGTTGTTATAGCCGACGATCGGCACGCCGCAGCTCAGCGTTTCCATATAGGTGCAGGATGGGTCCGACTGGCGGTGGCAGCAGAGGAACAGGTCGGTCCGGGCGATCATCGCCGGGATCAACGCCTCCTCGAACGGCACCGGGCCGTGCAGCGTCACCCGGTTCCCCAGACCCGTCGCCGCGATCCGCGCCGCCATGCCGGCGCGCAGATCACCATCGCCATAGACGTCGAGCGTGAAGTCCAGCCCGGCGCGGACCAGTGCGTCGGCCACCGGCAACAGATGGTCGGCCCCCTTCATCCGCTCCAGCCGGCCGGAAAAGGCAATCCGCAACGGCCCGCCCGCCCGCATCTGGCGATGCTTTTCGGCCAGCGCCTCCGCCCCGATCTGCTTGGCGTCGCTGGTGCGCGTGTCCAGATAGAGCAGGGGGGCCGGAGTGAGCCGGCGATAGGCGTTGAAGGCGGGGGTGCCGTTGCACTGCAAGCCCTGCGACCGCGCAAAGGCGCGCCGCCGCCGCCGCTCCATGCCGATCGTCCACACGCCCGACTTGGCCATCTGCACCGACAGGCCGTTATACAGCCGGTTGATGCGCAACCGCGTGGCGAGCGTATATTCGATGATATAGACGAGGGGCGCGGACACCGCACCGGCCAGCGCGAAGTCCACATGGATGTCGCCCGCCGCCATGATCACCGCCGTGTCGTCGAACAGGCCGGGCTCGGCCAGCGCGTCCTGGCCGATGACGCGGATCTCGACCGGCAGGTCCTGCGGCCGATAGAGCGATCCGAAGGCGATGTCGTGCCGCTGCCCGGCCCGCATCGCGCAGCGCACCGGGCCGGGCCATAGCCGGGCATAGGCCTGGAGCCCCTCCACCGCCTTGCGATCGAGGAACAGGGCATCACCCTCCGGAACTGCCGATACACTCGGCAGCACCACCAGCGTTCGCGTCAAAACGATATTCCTTGAAGGTCGCGATCAGTTCGGGAGACGGTCGATCCTGTCATATTCCCGAATCATGAGCTCGCCGGTGACGATGTCCTAACCTGCCATAGAGGTCGGGGCTTCGTCTACCGCCGCCTGCGCACCCGGGCCGATACCGATCGGACCGGCAGGGTGGTCGGTGCCCTTGCCGAGCGGGACGGGATTTGTCTCTCCGGTCGCGATTGCGCTAAGGAATACAGGATGTCGCACAACCTGATCGCCGATCGCCCGACCTTCGTCACCCATCTCGAATGTTCCATGACCGGCGAACGCTATGACGCGGATCGGCTGCATGGCCTGTCGCGCGTCGGCCGGCCGCTGCTGGTCCGCTACGACTTGGCGGCGGCGGGGGCGGCGCTGTCGCGCGACGCGCTGACGGCGCGGCCGACCGATCTGTGGCGCTGGCGCGAGCTGCTGCCGGTGCGCCACACGCGCGACGTGGTCAGCCTGGGCGAGATCGAGACGCCGCTGGTGTCGATCCCCAACAGCGGCGGCGGCGGCAATGTGCTGGTGAAGGATGAGGGGCGGTTGCCGACCGGCAGCTTCAAGGCGCGCGGGCTGGTGATGGCGGTGGCGATGGCCAAGGAACTGGGCGTCACCCGCATCGCCATGCCGACCAACGGCAATGCCGGCGCGGCGCTGGCCGCCTATGCGTCGCGCGTCGGGATCGAGACGATCGTCTTCTGCCCCGAGGACACGCCCGAGGTGAATGTCCGCGAGATCGCGATGCAGGGCGCGCGGGTGTGGCGGGTCAACGGCCTGATCGACGATTGCGGCGCGATCGTCGGCAAGGGGGCGGCGGAGGGGCGCTGGTTCGACTTCTCGACGCTGAAAGAGCCCTATCGGATCGAGGGCAAGAAGACGATGGGGCTGGAGCTGGCCGCGCAGTTCGGCTGGGAATTGCCCGATGCGATCTTCTATCCGACCGGCGGCGGCACCGGCCTGATCGGCATGTGGAAGGCGTTCGACGAACTGGAGGCGCTGGGCTGGATCGGGCCCAAGCGGCCGCGCATGTACGCCGTGCAGGCGTCGGGCTGCGCGCCGATCGTCCGCGCCTTCGAGGCGGGCGAGGAACATGCCGAGCGCTGGGAGGATGCGGAAACGGTGGCGGCGGGCATCCGCGTGCCGCGCGCGGTCGGCGACTTCCTGATCCTGCGTGCGGTGCGCGCGAGCGGCGGCAAGGCGCTGGGCGTCGGCGATCCGGCGATCCTGCAGGCGGTGGACGATTGCGCGCGCCGCGACGGCCTGCTGCTCTGTCCCGAGGGCGGCGCGACGCTGGCCGCCTATCGCGAGGCGCTGCGCACCGGCGAGGTCGACGAGGAGGAGCGGGTGGTGCTGTTCAACTGCGCCACCGGCCTGAAATATCCGATGCCGCCCGCGCCGCGCACGCTCGACCGGCATGCGGCGATCGACTTCGACGCGCTATGACGATCCGCATCGCGGCGCTTTACCGCTTCGCCCGGTTCGACGATCCGGCGGCGATCCGCGCGCATCTCCACGCGGCGGCCGAGGCGGCGGGAATCCGGGGCACGCTGCTGGTCGCGGGCGAGGGGATCAACGGCACCATCGCCGGCCCGCCCGAGGCGATCGACCGGATGCTGGCGACGATCCGCGCGCTGCCCGGATGCGCCGGGTTGCAGCCGAAATTCGCGGTCGCCGATGCCATGCCCTTCCACCGGCTGAAGGTGCGGCTGAAGCGCGAGATCGTGACGATGGGCGTCGCCGATATCGATCCGCTGGACGAGGTCGGCACCTATGTCGCGCCGGCCGACTGGAACGCGCTGATCGACGATCCCGAGACGGTGGTGATCGACACGCGCAACGATTACGAGGTCGCGGTCGGCAGCTTCGCCGGCGCGGTCGATCCCGAGACCGCCAGCTTCCGCGACTTTCCCGCCTGGGTCGCCGCCAATCGCGATCGGCTGGCCGGGCGGCGCGTGGCGATGTTCTGCACCGGCGGCATCCGCTGCGAGAAGGCGACCGCCTATCTCAAGCGCGAGGGGTTCGAGGATGTCCACCATCTGGACGGCGGCATCCTGCGCTATCTGGAGGACATGCCGGCGGAGGACAGCCGCTGGCAGGGCGAATGTTTCGTGTTCGACGAGCGCGTCGCGGTCGGCCATGGCCTGGCACCGGGCAGCCATGGGCTGTGCCGCGCCTGCCGGATGCCGGTCAGCACGGCCGATCGCGCCTCGCCGCTCTATGAGGAGGGGGTGAGCTGCCCGCGCTGCCATGCCACCCGCAGCGAGGAACAGCGTGCCGGCTATGCGGAGCGCCATCGCCAGGCCCAACTCGCCGCCGAACGGGGGCAGGCGCATGTCGGCGCGGTGCAGCCCGGGCGGGTGCGGGACGACGACCCTGCCTGACGACGGCGGTCAGACGGTCGGCGTGCCCCGGAACGGCAGCAAGCTCTCATATTGCGCGAGCGGCGGCGCACCCGGCACGACCAGCCCGCGACGGAGCAGGAAGGCATGGCGGACGATCTCCGCCTGCTGCTCGATGCCGTAGCGGGGCAGGGTGACGCCGGGCCGGAAGCCATAATCATAGCGGCAGAAGGGATGGCGGCGCAGCATCAGGTTGATCCCGCGCTGATGCTGCCAGACATGCGTCATCTCATGCAGGAACAGCCCCTGCGCGGTGACATGCGCGGCCCCGAAATCCTCGCACCAGAGCTGGCCTTTGGGGTGGAAGTGGATGCAACCGCGCGGCGCCATGACCACGTCCTTCGGCTGGAAGAAGGCCCATTTGCGTTTGGCCAGCCGAACCCGTCCATAATCGATCGCATCACCGAACATCGCGGCGGCGAGCGCCGTTTCGGCGGGGGTGAGGGGGCGGTCGCCCGTCACTTCGCCCCGCTGTCCCCCGCATCATCCCCCGCCGCGACCACCATCGCCTTTCGCGAGACGCGGGTGCCGTCGCCGAAGTTGAAGGTCAGGACCATCGTGCCGCCCGGCTTCACGCTGGGGTTGATGCCGAACAGCATCAGGTGACGGCCGCCGGGCTCGAAATCGATCTCGCCCCTGGCGGGCAGGGACAGGCTCTCCAGCGGTCGCATCGACGTCATGCGGCCGTTCCGCATCGTCTCGTGCATCTCGGTGCGGATCGCGGTGTCGGCGGAGACGCGCAGCAGCGTCATCGGCCGGTCGCTGCCCTGCACGATCGCATAGCCCGCCGCCGGCCGCCCCGGCACGGCGGGCAGGCGCACCCAGGCCTTGTCCACCGTCACCTCGTCCGGCCGGCCGCATGCGGGCAGCATCAGGGCCGTGGCCAGACAGAGCAGCGTCGCCGTGCGTGCAACCGGATTCGCGTCCGTCCGTTTCATCGCTTCTGTCCCATTGTCGTGCGGCTTTCCCGCAACGGTCGTTGTGTTCTACGGACCACCCCGTCTTGCGGCAAGCCGATGCCCCCCTATATCGCCGCCATCAACCAGCGATTGCGCTGCCGTAACGGGGCGTGATCGCCATGCTTTTTGTTTGATGAGGGGCATCAACGTCACATGGCAAAAGTAATCGGAATCGATCTCGGCACCACCAACAGCTGCGTTGCGGTGATGGAGGGCGGTAAGCCCAAGGTGATCGAGAACACCGAGGGCGCACGTACCACCCCGTCCATCGTCGCCTTCGCCAGGGATGGCGAGCGACTGATCGGCCAGCCCGCCAAGCGTCAGGCGGTCACCAACCCGGACAACACCATCTTCGCGGTGAAGCGCCTGATCGGCCGTCGTTTCGACGATCCGGTCACCCGCAAGGACACCGAGCTGGTCCCCTACACCATCGCGCGCGGCAGCAATGGCGACGCCTGGGTCACGGCGGGCGGCAAGGATT
Organism: Sphingomonas sp. SORGH_AS_0438; assembly: GCF_031453475.1. Taxonomy (NCBI): domain Bacteria; kingdom Pseudomonadati; phylum Pseudomonadota; class Alphaproteobacteria; order Sphingomonadales; family Sphingomonadaceae; genus Sphingomonas; species Sphingomonas sp. SORGH_AS_0438. The sequence continues at coordinate 2,485,943 of NZ_JAVIZS010000001.1, read as the reverse complement.
ACAGCCCGTCGCAGATCAGCGCCTTCACGCTCCAGAAGATGAAGGAAACCGCCGAGGCCTATCTGGGCGAGACGGTGACGCAGGCGGTCATCACCGTGCCGGCCTATTTCAACGACGCGCAGCGCCAGGCGACCAAGGACGCCGGCCAGATCGCGGGTCTCGAAGTGCTGCGCATCATCAACGAGCCGACGGCGGCGGCGCTCGCCTATGGCCTGGAGAAGCAGGACGGCAAGACCATCGCGGTCTACGATCTGGGCGGCGGCACGTTCGACGTGTCGATCCTGGAGATCGGCGACGGCGTGTTCGAGGTGAAGGCCACCAATGGCGATACCTTCCTGGGCGGCGAGGATTTCGACAACAAGATCGTCGATTATCTGGCCGACGGCTTCAAGAAGGATGAGGGCATCGACCTCACCAAGGACAAGCTGGCGCTCCAGCGTCTGAAGGAAGCGGCCGAGAAGGCGAAGATCGAGCTGTCCTCGGCCCAGTCGACCGAGGTCAACCTGCCCTTCATCACCGCCGACCAGAACGGCCCGAAGCATCTGGTGAAGACCATCACCCGCGCCGATCTGGAGCGTCTGGTCGAGGACCTGATCAAGCGTACGCTGGAGCCCTGCAAGAAGGCGCTGGCCGATGCCGGCGTCTCCGCATCCGAAGTGTCGGAAGTGGTGCTGGTCGGCGGCATGACCCGCATGCCGCGCGTCCGTGAAGTGGTGAAGTCGTTCTTCGGCAAGGACCCGCACACCGGCGTCAACCCGGACGAGGTCGTGGCGATGGGCGCGGCGATCCAGGCCGGCGTGCTTCAGGGCGACGTGAAGGACGTGCTGCTGCTCGACGTGACCCCGCTGTCGCTGGGCATCGAGACGCTGGGCGGCGTGTTCACCCGCATGATCGACCGCAACACGACGATCCCGACCAAGAAGTCGCAGACCTATTCGACCGCCGACGACAACCAGGGCGCGGTGACGATCCGCGTGTTCCAGGGTGAGCGCGAGATGGCGGCGGACAACAAGATGCTCGGCCAGTTCGACCTGGTCGGCATCCCGCCCGCGCCGCGTGGCGTGCCGCAGATCGAGGTCACGTTCGACATCGACGCCAACGGCATCGTCAACGTGTCCGCCAAGGACAAGGGCACGGGCAAGGAGCAGCAGATCCGCATCCAGGCCTCGGGTGGTCTGTCGGACGCCGACATCGACAAGATGGTCCGCGACGCGGAGCAGTTCGCCGAGGACGACAAGAAGCGTCGTGCGTCGGCGGAGGCGAAGAACAACGCCGAATCGCTAATCCACACCACCGAGCGGCAGCTCGCCGACAATGGCGACAAGGTCGACGAGGCGCTGAAGTCGGAGATCGAGGCGGCGGTCGCCGAGGCCAAGTCGGCGGTCGAGAGCGGCGATGTCGAGCGCATGAACGAGAAGGCGCAGGCGCTCGCACAGGTCGCGATGAAGCTGGGCCAGGCGATCTACGAGAAGCAGGCCCAGGCCGAGGCGTCGCCCGCGGGCGGCGCGGCCACCGGCGGTCAGGCCGGTGGCGACGATGTGGTCGACGCCGAGTTCTCGGAAGTCGACGACTCGCACAAGGCGTAACGAAGTGACGATCGCGCCCCGTCGACCCGCCGGCCTTCGCCGGTCCGGGTTGGCGGGGCGCTTTCCTGTGAGGCGCGCATGAGCACCCAGATCGATTATTACGAGCTGCTCGAATGCGAGCGCACTGCGGATGCGGGGACGATCAAGTCGTCCTATCGCAAGCTCGCGATGAAGTATCATCCGGACAAGAATGCCGGGTGCAAGGATTCCGAGGCCAAGTTCAAAGCCGTGTCCGAAGCCTATGACGTGCTGAAGGACCCGCAGAAGCGCGCGGCCTATGACCGGTTCGGCCATGCCGCCTTCCAGAATGGCGGCGGCGGTGGCGGCCATGCCGGGGCCGGGGATTTCAGCGGCTTTTCCGACATCTTCGAAAGCGTCTTCGGCGAATTCATGGGCGGGCGCGGCGGTCGCCAGCAGGCCCGGCGTGGCGCGGACCTGCGCTACGACATGGATGTCTCGCTGGAGGAGGCCTATCACGGCAAGCAGACCGAGATCACGGTCGACGTGTCCGCCGAATGCGACACCTGCCACGGCTCGGGCGCCAAGCCCGGCACCCATGCCGCCACCTGCCGCCAGTGCAACGGCCATGGCAAGGTGCGCGCGCAGCAGGGCTTCTTCGTGGTCGAGCGGACCTGCCCGGTCTGCCAGGGATCGGGCCAGGTGATCGCCGATCCGTGCGGCGACTGCCGGGGTGAAGGCCGCGTCGACAAGACCAAGACATTGCAGGTCAACATCCCGCCCGGCGTCGACGAAGGCACGCGCATCCGCCTGACCGGCGAGGGAGAGGCGGGGCCGCGCGGTGCACCGGCCGGCGACCTTTACATCTTCCTGCATGTGAAGCGCCACGCGATCTTCGAGCGCGAGGGCACGTCGCTGTTCGCGCGCGCGCCGATCAGCTTCACCACGGCGGCCCTGGGCGGATCGCTGTCCATCCCCGGGCTGGACGGCCGCACGCACGAGATCAAGATCCCGGCGGGCATCCAGTCGGGCAAGCAACTGCGCCAGCGCGGCGCGGGCATGCCGGTCCTGCAGGGACGCGGGCAAGGTGACCTGGTCGTGCAGATCGATGTCGAGACGCCGACCAAGCTGTCGACGCGCCAGCGCGAATTGCTCGAACTGTTCCGCGAGACGGAGACGGGCGACGAATGCCCGGCGAGCCAGGGCTTTTTCGCCAAGCTGAAGGGTGTGTTCGCGGGCGAGTGACGCAATGCCCGGGGGCGGGCGGACAGGGGGACGCATGGCGGAGATCGTGCTGGCGCTGCTCGGCTTATGGGCGATGATGGCGATCGCCCCCGCGACCCCCGCCGCCGTGGCGATCCGCCACTGGCTGGTCGTTCGCCCCGCAGAGTGGCTGGGCCGGATCGGACGCGGCCATGTCGCGCTGCTCGTCATCGTCGCGATCCTGATCCCGGCCACGGCCTGGCTGGCGGGGCGGGACAGCGTGCCGCTGGCCGGCATGGCGCTGCCGGAACTGGCGAGCTGGGCGGCGACGTTCGAAGTCACGACCCTGATCGACCTCATGATCGCGGGTCTGGCGGCGGGTGCGAGCCTGCGGTTCGGGCGTCTTCCGTTTCTGGGTCAGCGATGGCGTCGAAACGCTCGACCCGAACCGGATCATGCGGAGGCGCAACGGTGCGAGGACTGCGGGTCGCGCTGACGCCCCTCCACCCCCTCTTGTTCCCCGGCGAAGGCCGGGGCCCAGTTGGGGGATGCCGGTGACGACGTGCAGCGCTCCGTTGCAACAGCCTTCCCAACTGGGCCCCGGCCTTCGCCGGGGAACGGGATGACCAAACCGTTCCAACTATCAAATCCGCCCCCTGACCGATAACCACCTCGATCCTCATGCTGCACCGCAGCGGAACCGCCATGGCGAATGGCGGTTGGACCCGGCATGACCCTGATCCATTCGTTTCGGCTGCCGGCCGACTGGGCATGGCTGCAAAATGTTGCGGTCGTGTCGATCGCGGTGCTGCTCGCGCTGTTCGCCCATGCGCTGGTGATGCGGCTGGTGGTGCGCGCCGGCACCCGGCGGCGGAAAGAGGCGCGGACGCTGGTCGTCGCGCAGGTGCGCCGGCCGCTGCAATGGCTGTTCGTCGCCATCGCGGTCAGCTTCGTCGCGCGCGCCCTGCCGATGGACCGCGACCTGCGCGACCTGTGGGAGCGGTTGCTCGGCTTCGGCTTCCCGGCGCTGTTGGGCTGGACGGCGGCGGGGCTGCTGCAAGCGACGCAGCGCCTGGTCGAACTGCGCGCCGACATCAGCGTCGAGGACAATCTCGCCGCGCGGCGCAAGCGGACACGCGCGACCATCCTGGGGCGGATCGGCAGCTTCGCCATCGCCTTCGTCACCATCTGCCTGATGCTGCTGAGCGTACCGGGCATCCGGTCGATCGGGGTGACGCTGATGGCCTCGGCGGGCATTGCCGGCCTGGTGGTCGGTGCCGCCGCGCAACCCGCGCTCAAGAACCTGATCGCCGGCGTCCAGATGGCCTTTACCGAGCCGATCCGGCTCGACGATGTGGTGATCGTCGGCGGCGAATGGGGACGGATCGAGGAAATCCGCCTCACCTTCGTCGTCATCAAATTATGGGACGAGCGCCGGCTGGTGGTGCCGGTGTCGAAGTTCCTGGAGGAGAGTTTTCAGAACTGGACGCGCGAGACCAGCCAGCTGCTCGGCTCGGTCTTCTGGTATGTCGATCCAGGTGCGGACGTGGCGCGCATCCGGGAGGCCATCGGCCGCGCGGTCGAGGCGAGCGAGCGCTGGGACAAGCGCTTCTGGAACTGCCAAGTGACGGACGTGAAGGCCGATGCGATCGAGATTCGCGGGCTGATGACGGCCCGCAACGCCTCGATCGCCTTCGACCTGCGCTGCGAGGTGCGCGAGTCGGTGCTCGACTATATCCGGCGCGAGATGCCGGAGGCGATGCCGCGCGCCCGCGTGGAACTCCCCCAGCGGGCGGGCGGCTGAGGCGGGCCTATTCGCCCGCCGCTTGCAGCGTGTCGAGGAACAGGCGGCACCACCAGAACACGTCCTCGCGCCGCACCCCTTCGATCAGCACCTGCCAACGGCGGATACGCTCCTCGCGCGGCATGGACAGGGCGGTGACGATCGCGTCCGCCATCTCTTCGGCGCTGTACGGATTGACCAGCACCGCCTCGCGCATCTGCGCCGCCGCGCCGGCGAAGACGGACAGCACCAGCACGCCGGGATCGTCCGGGTCCTGCGCCGCGACGTATTCCTTGGCGACCAGGTTCATGCCGTCGCGCAACGGCGTGACCAGCGCAATATGGGCGGCGCGGTAGATGCCCGCCAGTTCCTCGCGCGGATAGCCGTGATTGACGTAGCGGATCGGCGTCCAGTCGATATCGGCATATTCGCCGTTGATCCGCCCGGACAGCGCATCGAGATCGGACCGGATCTCCTGATAGGTGTCGACCTTCTCGCGGCTGGGCGGCGCGATCTGGAGGAAGCTGGTCAGCCCGCGCCGGTCGGGATGGTTGGCCAGGAACCGGTCGTAACCCAGGAATCGCTGGCGCAGGCCCTTGGAATAATCCAGCCGGTCGACGCCGACCAGCAGGCTGCGCCCGGTGGCCGACATGAACATGCGGTCGCGCGCGAAATTCGCCTCGGGCGATTGCGCCGCCGCCTCGAACTCGGCGGTGTCGATGCCGATCGGCGCGACGATCGCGCGGATCGTGCGACCGCCCGCCGACACGATGTCGCCGTCCACCGTGCCGCCCATGATGCTGGTGACATAATGCTGGAAGCTGTCGAGCCAGTCCGCGGTGTGGAAGCCGACCACGTCATAGGCGAAGAGCGAGTCGACCAGCTTGCGGTGGCTGGGCAGCGCGGTCAGCAGCCGGGTCGGCGGCCAGGGCGTATGGAGGAAGAAGCCGATGCGATTGCGCATCCCCCGCCGCCGCATCATCTGGCCCAGCGGGATCAGGTGATAGTCATGGACCCAGACCAGGTCCGGCTCCTCGATCAGCGGCATCACCGTGTCGGCGAAGCGGCCGTTGACGCGCTGGTAGCCGCCCTCGAAATCGCGTTCGAACTCGGTCAGGTCGATCCGGTAGTGAAAGAGGGGCCAGAGCGTGCGGTTGGCGAAGCCGTTATAATATTCGTCGATATCCTGTTCTTCGAGATCGATCGTCGCGGTGTTGACGCCATCGCCCTCGGCGCGGTGAATGGTGCCGTCGAACGTCTCGCACGTGTCGCCCGACCAGCCGAACCACAGGCCGCCATGTTCGCGCAGCGCCGATTGCAGCGCCACCGCCAGCCCGCCCTGATTGGCGCTGGCGCCCTTTTGCGGCACGGCGACGCGGTTGGAGATGACGATCAGCCGGCTCATGCGGCACCCGCCTTGTCGGCGAGGGCGGTCAGCCAGTCGCGCATCGCCGCGACGCCGCTCAACCGGTAGCGGGCCTGCGTCTCGCGCGGATCGTCGACCAGCACGCCCGCGCCGCCCAGGCCCTGCGCGGCGGCGAAGCCGTCCTCGTCCGTCCGGTCGTCGCCGAAGAACCAGGGTTTGCTGCCCTGCATCGCCGGGTCGTCCAGCAGCGACCGCACCGCCTCGCCCTTGTCGCCGGGCAGGCGGACCTCGACCATCATCTTGCCGCGATTGGCGTGGAGGCCGAATTGCTGCGCGACCCGTTCCGCCATCGCCACCGCATCGGCCTCGCGCTCGGGATGCTGGCGGAAGTGGAGCGACGCGCCGAGCGACTTGGCCTCGAACAGCAAACCCTCCAGATCGGCATAAGCGCGCAGTTCGGCGCAGGCGGCCTCCAGCGCCTCGGAGCGTGGCGGCGTCACATGGCCGCCGGCGGGGGTGCGTCGTTCGGCGCCATGGCTGCCGGCGACGGCGACCTGTTCGAGATGGCGGTGCAGGAACCCGTCGAGCTGCGCGATCGATCGACCGCTGACGATCGCGACGCGGCCCGGCATCGCGGTCGCCAGCCGGCCGAGCAGCATGCCGAGCCCATCATCGACCACCACCGTATCGGGGGTGGGGGCCAGGTCGACTAGGGTGCCGTCGAAATCGAGGAAGAGGCTGACGGACATGGGGTCCGGCAGCGGCGGTGGGGCAAGATCGTTGACCATGGCACAGGAACCCGTTGCCATGGGGCCATGTTCCGGCCTTTGACGGGTTCCGCGACGCCGGATTCCGCCAAAAACCGCGAAGTCGCGACGAAGAAAGGATTTTCAGGCGGGCGTGCGGCGACGTTCTTCGGTGCTCCTTTGAGGGCGGAAGCGCCGAGTCCCGCATATCATCAGGCATCGTCCTGCTTGGCCCTGGGCTCCTGCCTTCGCAGGAGCACCAGCACCATGCGCATGTGCCGGGCGGATGGGCGATGGTCGCCTCGGACGGGAAGCATGTCGACCCGTCGCGCGCCGGCCGTCTACGCCTCGGACGGCGGCATCGGCCCCCGGAAGGCATCCTTGCCGCTGACCGCCGCCAGCTTCACCGGCTTGCCGGTGCGGGCGCTCTCGTAGATCGCTTCCATGACGACATGGTCCTGCACGCCTTCCTCGCCCGGGGTGCGGGGCTTGCGATCGGCGAGGATGCAGTCGGCCATATGGTCGATCTCCTCGGCGAACTGGTTCTTGGGCGGGATGTTGACCTGCTGGCGCTCGTCCAGCTCGCCCTGGTTCTGGGCGATGTACATCTGCTGGCCGCGATATTGATAGGCCTTGGGCATCTCCAGCGTCGCGCGGGCGAAGTTCAACGTCTGCGCCTTGTTGTCGCGCGCGCCATAGCTGGTCAGGCATTGCACATAGGTTTCCCCCGGGAAACATAAGGTGAACGAAACCGTCTCCTCCACCTCGGCATAGCGGGGGTCGCCCGGCGGCGAATATTGGTGCGCGACGACCTCGACCGGTTCCTGCGCGGTCAGGAAACGGGCGGTGTTGATGCAGTAGAGGCCGATATCGGGCAGCGAGCCGCCGCCCGATTGCACTCGCTTGTGCCGCCACTGCTTCGCGCCGTCGGGGGCGACCGTCTGGGTGTTGGTCATCGACGCGGCGACCAGCCGGCCGAAATTCCCCTCCTGCACGAAGCGACGGGCGCGCTGGTTATACGGCTCATATTGGATGCGATAGGCGATCATCAGCTTGACGCCCGCCTTGTCGCAGGCCGCGACCATCGCGCGCGCATCCTTGGACGAGGTCGCCATCGGCTTCTCGCACAGCACATGCTTGCCCGCGCGGGCGGCGCGTTCGGTATATTCGCGGTGCATCCCGTTGGGCAGGACGATATAGACCGCCTTGACGCTGGGATCGTCGCGGAGCCGGTCGAACCCGGCATAGTCGTAGCAATGCTCCGGCGCGATGCCATATTGCGCGGCGACGGTGCGCAGCTTCTCCGGACTGCCCGACACCAGCGCCGTGACTTTCGCCTTCCTGCACTCCGCAAAGGCGGGCAGGATCTCCTCCAGCGACAGGCGACCGAGCGCGACGATCGCGAAGCCGACCCGCTGTTCGGGCGGCATCGGGGCCGGGGGCGGCGCCGATTTGGGATCGGCCTCGCCCCGCCATTCGGGGAAGACCACCTTGCCATTCTCGACCCGGCCGCGATCGACATCGGAGGGCGGGGGAAATGTCTGGGCATCGGCGGCGCGGGCACCCAGCACCAGCCCGGCGGCGGCCCCGCCCATCTTCAGCATCACGCGGCGATCGATTGCGTCGGGCATCGGTGAACTTCCCTGTTCAGACAATGCGATAGGGAACGACCCGGCGCGTATCCGGCTCCACCGAAATGCGCCGGTCCGCCGGCGGGAAGGCGCGCTGATCGCAATCGGGGCGGGGACAGAGCCGGCAGGAGATGCCGATCGGCGTCGCGGCCCCCGCGCGGTCGACCGCATCGGCATAGACGAAGTCGGCGGCATGGCCCGCCTCGCACCCCAGCACCACCGCATAGCGGCGCGGTGCGCGGGCGAAGCGGCCGGAGGGCTTCACCAGCCCCTTGGCCATCGAGACATAGCGGACGCCGTCCGGCGTCTCGGCGAGCTGGACCAGGATGCGGTCGGGAATCGCCACCGCCTCATGCACATGCCAGAGCGGGCAGGCCCCGCCGAAGCGGGCGAATTGCAGTCGCGTCGCCGAATGCCGCTTGGTGATGTTGCCGGCCATGTCGACCCGGCAGAAATAGAAGGGGACACCCTCCGCCCCCGGCCGTTGCAGGGTGGACAGCCGGTGGCAGGCCTGTTCGAAGCTGACGCCGAACGCGCGCGACAATTGGTCGATATCGTGGCGCAACCGCCGCGCCTCCGCCCGGAACCGGTCATAGGGCATCAGGATCGCCCCCGCCGCATAATTGGCGAGACCGACGGCCAGCAGCCGCCGCGCCTCCGCGCTCTCCAGCCCGGACGCCGCCACGATTGCCGCCACCGGATCGGCGAGCGCCACGGCCGCCAGCCGGTGCGCGATCTGGAAGCGGCGGCTTTCCGGCGGCAGCGCGGCGTTCAGCACCAAGTCGCGCCCGGTCATGCGCGCGATCGGCGATTCCGGATCGGGATCGGTGCGGACGGTCACGCCATGCGCGGCCAGCGCCGCCTCGACATCGCCGGCCCGCGCCTCGCCCGCCCGGTCGAGCGGATCGATATAATTGCCCGCTTCGTGAAACCAGTCGCGCACCGCCTCCCAGGGCAGGCGGGTGGAGCCGCCGGCGGTCAGCGTCTCCTCGGCCAGCGCCAGCCGTTCCTCCGCCGCGCGCTTGGCGGCGTGGAGCCCGATCAGCCGGTCGGCGATCTCCGGCCGCTCGACTGCCAGCCGCGCCGCCGCCTCCGCCTCCAGCGGGGGCAGGGCGGGATCGGCCAGCGCCGCGCCCAGTGCGGCCAGCCGCCGCGCCGGCTCCGCCCCCTCGATCGCGGCCAGCGCCTGCGGATAATGGCGGGCGAGCGCCGCGCTGACGGCGGCGGTCAGCGGTCGCTCGCCGCTTTCGAGCTGCGACAGATAGCTGACCGACAGGCCGAGCCGCGTCGCCATCGCCCGCTGATTGAGCCCGGCGGCGCGGCGGAGGGCGCGCAACTGGTCGCCGGCATAGAGTCTGGCCATGGCGGCGGTGTAGTTCGCAAGGCCATCCTTCGCAACTTCGCAACTTCACATTTGCCTGAGGCCGCGCGGCGGGGCACAAGGTCGATCGCCGTGTCCGCAACGAGAGGAACTGCCATGACGTCGACCATCGCAATGCTGGAGACGAAGCGCGCGGCGGCGAAGCTGGGCGGCGGCGAGAAGCGGATCGCCGCCCAGCACGCCAAGGGCAAGCTCACTGCCCGCGAGCGACTCGACGTGCTGCTTGACGAGGGCAGCTTCGAGGAGCTCGACATGTTCGTCGAGCATAACTGCACCGATTTCGGGATGCAGGACCAGCGGATCCCCGGCGACGGCGTGGTCACCGGATCGGGGACGATCAACGGCCGGCTGGTGTTCGTGTTCAGCCAGGATTTCACCGTGTTCGGCGGTTCGCTATCGGAACGCCATGCCCAGAAGATTTGCAAGATCATGGATATGGCGCTGAAGGTCGGCGCGCCGGTGATCGGCCTGAACGATTCGGGCGGCGCCCGCATTCAGGAGGGTGTGGCCTCGCTCGGCGGCTATGCCGAGGTGTTCCAGCGCAACGTGCTGGCCTCGGGCGTGGTGCCGCAGCTTTCCCTCATTATGGGCCCCTGTGCGGGCGGCGCGGTGTACAGCCCGGCGATGACCGACTTCATCTTCATGGTGAAGGATTCGAGCTACATGTTCGTCACCGGCCCCGATGTGGTGAAGACGGTGACCAACGAGGTGGTGACCCAGGAGGCGCTGGGCGGTGCGGTCACGCACACTACCCGCACCTCGGTCGCGGACAATGCCTTCGACAATGACATCGAGGCTTTGCTGGCGGCGCGCGACTTCATCGACTTCCTGCCGCTGTCGAACCGCGAGCCGGTGCCGGAGCGGCCGACGGCGGATGCGTGGGACCGGATCGAGGACAGTCTCGACACGCTGATCCCCGCCAGCGCCAGCCAGCCCTATGACATGCACGAGCTGATCCGGAAGGTGGTCGACGAGGGCGACTTCTTCGAGACGCAGCCGGCGCACGCCGCCAACATCATCACCGGCTTCGGCCGGATCGAGGGGCGGACGATCGGGATCGTCGCCAACCAGCCGATGGTGCTGGCGGGTGTGCTCGACATCAACAGTTCCAAGAAGGCCGCGCGCTTCGTGCGGTTCTGCGACGCGTTCGAGATCCCGATCGTCACCTTCGTCGACGTGCCCGGCTTCCTGCCCGGCACCGCGCAGGAGCATAACGGCATCATCAAACATGGCGCGAAGCTGCTCTTCGCCTATGCCGAGGCCACGGTGCCCAAGATCACCGTCATCACCCGCAAGGCCTATGGCGGCGCCTATGACGTGATGGCGTCCAAGCATCTGCGCGGTGACCTCAACTATGCCTGGCCGACCGCCGAGATCGCGGTGATGGGGGCCAAGGGCGCGGTGGAGATCATCTTCCGGGGCAGGACGCCCGAGGAGATCGCCGAGCGGACGGCGGAATATGAGGCGCGCTTCGCCAACCCCTTCGTCGCGGCGGGCAAGGGCTTCATCGACGAGGTGATCCAGCCGCATTCCACGCGGCGGCGCATCGCGCTGGGGCTCAGGAAGCTGAAGAACAAGACGCTGGAGAATCCGTGGAAGAAGCATGACAATATCCCGTTGTGACCTGGCGGCGGCAGGTCGACGGGGTTCTGGCGGTACACGACCAGTGATCATCCACGGCCGTCATGGCGAGCGCAGCGACGCCATCCAGAGCGTCGCGCGGGACGCTGGATTGCTTCGCTACGCTCGCAATGACGGGCGTAGGGAGGGGTGGCGAATGATGCGGCGGCCAGCAATCTACATCATGGCCAATCGACGCAACGGCACGCTCTATGTCGGCGTCACCTCGAATCTGGGTCAGCGAGCCTGGCAGCACCGGACCGGTGTCGCCGATGGCTTCACCAAACGATATGGATGCAAGCTGCTCGTTTGGTTCGAGGCGGCAGACACGATGGAGGCTGCGATCCTGCGCGAGAAGCAGATCAAGGGCGGCTCACGCGCGAAGAAGCTGGCGTTGATCGAGGGGATGAACCCCGATTGGGCCGATCTGTTCGACCAGGTGGCCCATGGATAGCAGCATGACCGTCCCGCCCATCGTCATGGCGAGCGCAGAGACGCCGTCCAGAGCCAAGCCCGCATCGATCGGTAGAACGCGATGACCCTGGGCCGCCTCAACCATGTCGGCATCGCGACGCCGTCGATCGATGCGTCGGTCGAAACCTATCGTACCCTGCTCGGCGCGACCGCGATCGGGGAACCGTTCGACCTGCCGGCGCAGGGCGTGCGGGTGTGCTTCATCGACGCGCCCAACACGCAGATCGAGCTGATCCAGCCCTATGACGATGCGTCGCCGATCGCGGGCTTCCTCCGCAAGAACCCAGCCGGTGGGCAGCATCATCTCTGCTTCGAGGTGGCGGACATCCACGCCGCGATCGCCGAACTGACCGCCCAAGGCGCCACCGTGCTGGGGGCGCCGCGCATCGGCGCGCATGGCACGCCGATCGTCTTCGTCCATCCGCGCGACATGGGCGGGGTGCTGATCGAACTGATGGAAACGCCCGAGGAGCATGGATGACCGAGATGCTGATCCGCACCGACCGGCAGGGCGACGTGCTGTGCCTGACGCTCGACCGGCCCGACCGGCTGAACGCCGCGCCGCCCGCCATGTTCGAGGCAATCACCGCCGCGCTCGACCGGGTGGAGGATGCGCGCGCCGTGCTGATCCAGGGTGCCGGCCGTGCCTTTTGCGCCGGGGCCGATGTCGGCGGCGGGGCGCTGAACGCGGCCAATCCGGGCGAGGCGACCTTCGCCGCGCTGACCCGCAGCTATAATCCGGCGCTGGCCCGGATCGCGGCGCTCGACGTGCCGGTGGTCAGCGCGGTGCGGGGCGCGGCGGCGGGGATCGGGTGCAGCCTGGCGCTGGCCGCCGATTTCTGCGTCGCCAGCGACACCGCCTATTTCCTCCAGGCCTTCGTCAATATCGGCCTGGTGCCCGATGGCGGCGCGTCGTGGATGCTGCCGCGCCTGATCGGCAAGGCGCGCGCGACCGAGATGATGATGCTCGGCGAGCGGGTACTGGCGGCCAAGGCCTTTGAATGGGGGATGATCCACCGCATCGTCGCCGACGATATGCTGGAGCGCGAGGCGATGTCGCTGGCGCAGCGGCTCGCCGCCGGGCCGACCCGAGCCTATGGCGCGATCCGGCGCCAGCTGCTCGCCGGCTATGAGGGCGACTATGCGGCCGCCATGGCGCTGGAGGCGGAGAACCAGCGCGCGATGCGCGACACCGTCGATGCGAGCGAGGGCGGCCGCGCCTTCCTCGAAAAGCGCGCGCCGGTGTTCCGTGGCGCCTGATCGCCGCGACCTGTCCTGATTTCCCCATTCTGATCCCCGTCGACCGGAACCCCGCATGACCGACCCCACCCCCCCGATCGACATCAATACCGGCGAGGATGCCGGCGTCGCCCCGCCGAAGCGCGACCTGCCCGAGCCTAGCCCTGCGCCGACGCGTGACGCCTGGGCCGCCGCCGCCGCGCGCGAGGTGAAGGGGCGCGATCTCGACTGGACGACGCCCGAGGGGATCGTGGTCAAGCCGCTCTACACGGCCGAGGATGTGACGACCGATCCCGGCCTGCCGGGCTTCGCGCCGTTCACGCGCGGCGTGCGCGCGTCCATGTATGCCGGGCGGCCCTGGACGATCCGCCAATATGCCGGCTTCTCCACCGCCGAGGAATCGAACGCCTTTTATCGCCGCAACCTGGCGGCGGGGCAGAAGGGGCTGTCGGTCGCCTTCGACCTCGCCACCCATCGCGGCTATGACAGCGACCATCCCCGCGTGGTCGGCGATGTCGGCAAGGCGGGCGTGGCGATCGACACGGTCGAGGACATGAAGATCCTGTTCGACGGCATCCCGCTCGACCAGATGTCGGTGTCGATGACGATGAACGGCGCGGTGATCCCGATCCTCGCCTTCTTCATCGTCGCGGGCGAGGAACAGGGCGTCGACCGCAAGCTGCTCGACGGGACCATCCAGAACGACATCCTCAAGGAGTTCATGGTCCGCAACACCTATATCTACCCGCCCGAACCCTCGATGCGGATCATCTCCGACATCTTCGCCTATACCAGCGCCGAGATGCCGAAGTTCAACAGCATCTCGATCAGCGGCTATCACATGCAGGAGGCGGGGGCGACGCAGCTCCAGGAGCTGGCCTTCACCATCGCCGACGGCATGGAATATGTGAAATACGGCGTCGCCTCGGGCCTGGACATCGACAAGTTCGCGGGCCGCCTTTCCTTCTTCTTCGCGATCGGCATGAACTTCTTCATGGAGGTCGCCAAGCTGCGCGCGGCGCGGGTGCTGTGGCACCGGGTGATGACGCAACTGGGCGCGAAGGACGAGCGGTCCAAGATGCTGCGCACCCATTGCCAGACCTCGGGCGTGTCGCTGACCGAGCAGGACCCGTACAACAACGTCATGCGCACCACGATCGAGGCGATGGCGGCGATGCTGGGCGGCACCCAGTCGCTCCACACCAATGCGCTGGACGAGGCGATCGCGCTGCCCACCGACTTCTCCGCCCGGATCGCGCGCAACACGCAGATCGTGCTGCAGGAGGAGACGGGGATGACCAAGGTCGTCGATCCGCTCGGCGGCAGCTATTATGTCGAGAGCCTGACCCAGCAGCTGGTCGACGGTGCGTGGGAGATCATCGAGCGGGTCGAGCGCGAGGGCGGCATGGCGCGCGCGGTCGCCGCCGGCTGGCCCAAGGCGATGATCGAGGAAGCGGCGGCGGCGCGCCAGGCGCGGGTCGACCGGGGCGAGGACGTGATCGTCGGCGTCAACAAGTACCGATTGAAGGACGAGGATGCGATCGACATCCTCGACGTCGACAATCATGCGGTGCGCGAGGCGCAGATCCGCCGCATCCAGCAGGTGCGCGCGTCCCGCGACGAAGCGGCGTGCCAGGCGGCGATCGCCGCGCTGCGCGACGGGGCCGGGGGCACGGCCAATCTGCTGGCGCTGGCGGTCGAGGCGGCGCGGGCGCGCGCGACGCTGGGCGAGATCTCGGCGGCGATGGAGGTGGCGTTCGACCGCTACGGCACCCAGCCCACGCCGGTGCGCGGCATCTATGGCGGCGCCTATCAGGACGACGCGCGCTGGGCGCGGCTGGAGGAGGGCGTCGCCGCGACCGAGCGACGGCTGGGCCGCCGGCCCCGGATGCTGGTCGCCAAGATGGGGCAGGACGGGCATGATCGCGGCGCCAATCTGGTCAGTTCGATGTTCGGCGACCTGGGGTTCCAGGTGGTGCCCGGTCCGCTGTTCCAGACCCCGGCCGAGGCGGCGGCGCTGGCGCTGGCGGAGGATGTCGACGTGGTCGGCGCGTCCAGCCTGGCAGCGGGGCACAAGACGCTGATCCCCGAGCTGATCGGGCATCTGCGCGACGCCGGGCGCGCCGACATCAAGGTGATCGCGGGCGGCGTGATCCCGGCCCAGGATTACCAGGCGCTGCGCGACGCGGGCGTGCAGGCGATCTTCGGCCCCGGCACCAATCTGGTGAAGGCCGCCGAGGAGGTGTTGCGGCTGCTCGGCCACAATATGCCGCCCGAGGATGCGGCGGCGTGACGGCGCGCTTGCAGGCGCGGGCTGGCGCGGACAAGGACCGCAGCCGATGATGGAAAGGCTTGATGTGACGACGGTAACCGAAGCGACGACCCGCAACGACTGGACGCGCGAGGAGATCGCCGCGCTGTTCGACCTGCCGTTCGACGAACTCATGTACCGGGCGCAGACGGTGCATCGCGCGCACCATGCGCCGTCCGAGGTGCAGATGTGCACGCTGCTGTCGATCAAGACCGGCGGCTGCCCGGAGGATTGCGGCTATTGCTCGCAATCGGTGGCGGCGGACAGCGGGGTCAAGGCGACCAAGCTGATGGAGGTGCAGTCGGTGCTCCAGCGCGCGGCCGAGGCGCGCGACGCGGGGTCGCAGCGCTTCTGCATGGGTGCGGCGTGGCGCAATCCCAAGGACCGCGACATGCCCGCGATCATCCAGATGATCCAGGGCGTGCGCGGCATGGGGATGGAGACCTGCATGACGCTGGGGATGCTGACCCCGGCCCAGGCGGCGCAGCTCGCCGAGGCGGGGCTGGACTATTACAACCACAATATCGACACCGCGCCCGAGCGGTACGGCGAGGTCATCACCACCCGCAGCTTCGGCGAGCGGCTGGATACGCTGGAGAATGTCCGTCAGGCCGGCATCAACGTCTGCTGCGGCGGCATCGTCGGGATGGGCGAGACGCGACCGGACCGGGTCGGCTTCGTCCATGCGCTCGCCACCCTGCCGCGCCATCCGGAAAGCGTGCCGGTCAACGCGCTGGTGCCGGTGAAGGGCACGGTGCTGGGCGACATGCTCGCCGACACGCCGCTGGCGCGGATCGACGAGATCGAGTTCGTCCGCACCGTCGCGGTGGCGCGCATCACCATGCCGATGAGCATGGTGCGCCTGTCGGCGGGGCGCGAGAGCATGTCGGAATCGACCCAGGCGCTGTGCTTCATGGCGGGGGCCAATTCGATCTTCACCGGCGACAAGCTGCTGACCGCCGGCAATCGCGGCGACAGCGCCGACGCCGCGCTGTTCGCCAAGCTGGGCGTGCGGCCAATGGTGGCGGAGGAGCCGATGCGCCAGCGGGTGTGCGAGGCGGCGGAGTGACGAAGCGGCGTATCGTCATCCCGGTTGCCCTGCTGGCGGCCTGGGCCGGTTACGGCCTGGTCATGCTGGTGCTGGCCGATCAGGAGGCGATGCGCTGTCATGGTCTGGGCGCAGCGGCGCGCGCCTGTGCCGCGCCGTTCGTGCGATTTTACGGGCCGGTGTCGCTCCTGTTCCTTGTGGCGACATCGGTGCTGGCTGGCCAGGCGTGGCGCCGGCCCGTGCTGTCGAAGGCGTCATGGTAACGGCCGCCATCCCGGCGAAGGCCGGGATCCAGTTGGGGAGACGCCGGTGACGTATCAGGATCGATCCGTAACTGGACCCCGGCCTTCGCCGGGGTGGAGCTGAACGGGAGTGTCGCGCCGACTCCGGCACGGGTGTCGCCTGCACCAGGATGGTGATGCGGCGTTCCGCAGGGTCGTCGCCTCTGCCGCGATGACATGACAAGAAACTGGGAGAGGGCAGTGTTCAAGAAGATCCTGGTCGCGAACCGCGGCGAGATCGCGTGTCGGGTGATGCGCACGGCGAAGCGGATGGGGATCGCGACGGTCGCGGTCTATTCGGATGCCGATGCGCGCAGCCCGCATGTGCTGATGGCCGACGAGTCGGTGCGGCTGGGGCCGGCGCCGGCGGCGGACAGCTATCTGAAGGCGGAGCTGATCCTGCTGGCGGCCAAGGAGACGGGCGCCGACTGCATCCATCCCGGCTATGGCTTCCTGTCCGAGCGCGAGAGCTTCGCGCGGGCCTGTGCGGAGGCGGGGATCGCCTTTGTCGGGCCGCCGCCGAACGCGATCGCCGCGATGGGTGACAAGATCGAGTCGAAGAAGCTGGCCAAGGCCGCCGGCGTCAACGTCGTGCCCGGCTATCTGGGCGAGATCGCCGATACCGACGAAGCGGTGCGGATCGCGTCCGAGATCGGCTATCCGGTGATGATGAAGGCGTCGGCCGGCGGCGGCGGCAAGGGGATGCGGCTGGCCTGGAGCGAGGCGGATGTCCGCGAAGGCTTCGAGGCGACCAAGCGCGAGGGGCTGGCGTCGTTCGGCGACGACCGCGTCTTCATCGAGAAGTTCATCGAAAGCCCGCGCCATATCGAGATCCAGGTGCTGGGCGACCAGCATGGCACGATCGTCTATCTGGGCGAGCGCGAATGTTCGGTGCAGCGCCGCCACCAGAAGGTGGTCGAGGAAGCGCCGTCGCCCTTCGTCAGCCCCGCGATGCGCCGCAAGATGGGCGAGCAGGCGGTCGCGCTGGCGCGGGCGGTCGGCTATTATTCGGCCGGTACGGTCGAACTGATCGTGTCGGGCGCGGACACCAGCGGCGACGGTTTCTACTTTCTGGAGATGAACACGCGGCTTCAGGTCGAGCATCCGGTGACCGAGGCGATCACCGACCTAGACCTGGTCGAGCAGATGATCCGCGTCGCGGCGGGCGAGACGCTGGCCTTCGCGCAGGAGGACGTGCGGCTGAACGGCTGGGCGATCGAGAATCGCGTCTATGCCGAGGACCCGTATCGCGGCTTCCTGCCGAGCATCGGCCGGCTGGTCCGCTATGCGCCGCCGGCCGATGCGCCCGCGCCCTATGCGGCCACGCCCTTCGCCGATGCGGGGGTGGGGGGCGACGCCTATGTCCGCGTCGATGACGGCGTGGTCGAGGGCGGCGAGGTCAGCATGTTCTACGACCCGATGATCGCCAAGCTGGTCACTTGGGCCCCGACGCGCGAGGAGGCGATCGACGCGCAGGTCGCCGCGCTGGACGAATTCGTGATCGAGGGGCCGGGCACCAATCTCGATTTCCTGTCGGCGCTGATGCAGCATCCGCGCTTTCGCGCGGGCGCGCTGACCACCGGCTTCATCGCCGAGGAATATCCGGAGGGCTTCACCGGCGCCCCGGCCTCGTCGGACCTGCTCGGCATCCTCGCCGCCACCGCCGCCTTCGCCGCCACCGCGCAGGCCGACCGGGCGCGGCGGATCGACGGGCAGTTGGGCAGCCGGCTGCGCCCGCCTGCCGACTGGGTGGTGCGGATCGGCGGGGCCGATCATGCGGTGACGGTGTCGACCGACGGCATCCTGGTCGACGGTGCGGATATCGACTTCGCGATGGAATATACGCCGGGCGACCGGCTGGTGCAGGTGGAGGCGGGCGAGACGGCGCTCGCCGTGCGGATCGAGCCGGTGCGCAGCGGTTTCAAGCTGGGCGCGCGGGGCGCGTTGCATGTCGCGCGCGTGCTGCCGGCGCGGATCGCCCCCTATGCGGCACATCTGATCGAGAAGGTGCCGCCCGACCTGTCGCGCTTCCTGATCGCGCCGATGCCGGGCCTGCTGGTGCGACTGGACGTCGCGGCCGGCGACCGGGTGGAGGCGGGCCAGCCGCTCGCCGTGGTCGAGGCGATGAAGATGGAGAATATCTTGCGCGCGGGGAAATCCGGCGTGATCAAGGTGATAGAGGCCAAGGCCGGCGACAGCCTGGCTGTCGACCAGGTGATCCTGGAGCTGGAATAGCGGGATCGCATCCTCCCCTGCATCGCGGGGGAGGATTGTGACAGCCGCGACAGACTGCGACATAATTGCGCTGGACAGGCGGAGGTGTGTTGGCCATCTCCTACACATATGCCGCGTTTCCGCGCTCTTGCCCCGTCCGTCCTGATCGCTGCCACGGCGCTGGCCGGCTGTTCGGTCGGCCCCGACTATACGCCGCGCAGCGCCGCCGATCTGGGCGTGCCGGACGCTTATTCCGTTACCGCCCCGCCGACGCGCGAGGATCTGACGCGCTGGTGGACGCGCTTCAACGACCCCATGCTCGGGTCCCTGGTGGAGCAGGGCGCGGCGGCGAACACCGATGTCGCGCAGGCGATCGGCCGGTTGCGCCAAGCGCGCGAGGCGCTGGTGCAGAGCCGGGCGTCGTTGCTGCCCACCGTGTCGGGATCGACCGGATACCAGCGCAACGAGAATCTGCGCGGCGGCGGCCGGTCCTTTACGCTGCCCGACGGCACGGTGGTCGACACCGGCGGCGGCGGCACCAACAATTTCTCGGTCGGCCTGTCCGCCAGCTATCAGGTCGGGCTGTTCGGCGAGGTCCGCCGCACCGTCGAGGCGAGCCGCGCGCAGTACGAGGCCTCGGGCTTCGACTATGCCACGGTGTTGCTCTCGGTCGAGAGCGAGATCGCGCGCAATTACGTGCTCGCCCGGGCCTATCAGGCGCAGCTTGCCAACGCGCGCGCGTCGCTGGCCATTCAGGACGACAATCTGGAGATCGCCGGTTTCCGCGTGCAGGCGGGGCTGGTGTCGAGCCTGGACCAGGAACAGGCGCGCAGCCAGCGGGCGCAGACCGCCGCGACCATTCCACAGCTCGAACAGCAATATAACGCCGCCGTGTCGCGCGTCGGCGTGCTGACCGGCCAAGCCCCCGGCGCGCTCAAGGCGCAGCTGGCGGCGGTGCGGCCGATCCCGGTCGCGCCGGCCGTGATCGGCGTCGGCATCCCCGCCGATGCGCTGCGCCAGCGGCCCGACATCCGCTCGGCCGAGCGGGCGCTGGCGGCGGCGACGGCGCGGATCGGGGTGGCCAAGGCGGCGCTCTATCCGGCGCTGGCGATCACGGGCAACATCAACACCAATTCCACCTCGATCGGCAATATCGGCGATGCGATCACCGGCGGGCTGTTCGCCGGCCTGACCCAGGCGATCTTCAACGGCGGCCGGCTGCGCAGCCAGGTGCGCACGCAGGAGGCGGCGACCGACGTGGCGCTGGCCAATTATCGCGGCACCGTGCTGCTGGCGCTGGAGGATATCGAGAATGCCATCGCCGCGCTGCAATCCGCGCAGGCGCGGACACGCGAGTTCACCGTCGCGCTGGATGCCGCCAACACCTCCGCGATCCTCAGCCGCAGCCAGTATCGCTCCGGCCTGACCGATTTCACTACGCTCAACCAGCAGGAGGCGGCGTTGCTCTCCGCGCGCAACGGCCTGACCCAGGCACGGTCCGACGCCGCCGCCGCGCAGATCGCGCTCTATGTCGCGCTCGGCGGCGGCTGGGACGCGACCACCATTCCAGAGGCGCCGCCGCGCGCCGGTAACGAGGCGCGCTGATGGCCGACCAGACGACCGACGAATTCCTGGGCGTGAAGCCGGTCGCGCCGTGGCGGCGCTATGTGAAATGGATCGTGGTGGCGATCGGCGTGGTGCTGCTCGCCCTGCTGCTGAAAAGCTGTTTCGGCGCGAAGGAAGCGCCCAATTATTCGACCCAGGCGGCGAAGCGCGGCAACCTGACCGTCAGCGTCTCCGCCACGGGCAAGCTGGCCCCGACCAACCAGGTGACGGTCGGATCGCAGCTGTCGGGCCTGGTCACCAAGGTGGTGGTCGACGTCAACGATCGCGTCCGCGCGGGCGAGGCGCTGGCGCTGATCGATCCGGAGCAGATCGACGACCAGATCCGTGCCGGCCAGGCGCAGCTCGCCGCCAACCAGGCGCAGGTCGCCCAGGCGCGCGCCACCGTGTCGGAGGCGAATGCGCAGCTCGCCCGGCTGGAGGAAGTGTACAAGCTGTCGAACGGCCGCGTGCCCTCGGCCACCGAGCTCCAGACCGGCCGCGCCAATGCCCAGCGCGCGGTGGCGGCGCTGCGCACGGCCCAGGCCAATGTCGAGGCGGCGCAGGCGCAGCTCGCCCAGTCGCAGACGCAGCGCAGCCGCGCGATCATCCGCAGCCCCGTGTCGGGCGTGGTGCTGGCGCGCCAGGTCGATCCAGGCCAGACGGTCGCCGCCTCGTTCAACACGCCGACATTGTTCGTGATCGCCGAGGACCTGACCCGCATGAAGCTGGAGGTCGCGATCGACGAGGCGGATGTCGGCGCGGTCAAGCTGGGGCAGAAGGCGAGCTTCACGGTCGACGCCTATCCGGGCCAGACCTTCCCGGCGCAGATCACCCGCGTCGACCTGGGGTCGAACCTGACGGTGAGCAGCGCGACCGCGTCCGGCACGACCGCCAGCACCACCGCGACGACGGGACAGGTGGTCAGCTATGCCGCCGACCTGACCGTGGCCAATCCGCAGCTGATCCTGCGGCCGGGCATGACCGCGACCGCCGACATCATCACGTCGGACAAGCGGGGCGTGCTGCTGGTGCCGAACGCGGCGCTGCGCTTCAAGCCGCAGGCCGGTTCCGGCGGCGGCGGGGGCGGCATTGCCGGTTCGCTGACCTTCCGCCCGCGCCGCGACCGGCCGGAACGCACCGCGCGGGTCAGCCGGGGCGCGACCCAGACCGTCTATGTGAAGGGCGCGGACGGCCAGCCGCAGCCGGTGCAGATCACCACGGGCGACACCGACGGCACGATGACCGAGGTGCTGGGCGGCGACCTGAAGCCGGGCGCGCAGGTGATCACCGGGCAATTGGCGACCGGCGACGATTCGGCCGGCGGCGGGCGCAACGGCGGCGGTCGGCGCGGCGGCGGGGGTGCGGGTGGCCGATAACGCCCCGCTCATCCGGCTGCGCGGCGTGCGCAAGGTCTATGGATCGGGGGCGACCCAGTTCCAGGCGCTGAAGGGTGTCGACCTGGACATCCAGCAAGGTGATTTCGTCGCGGTGATGGGTCCCTCCGGATCGGGCAAGTCGACGACGATGAACATCCTGGGCTGTCTCGACGTGCCGTCGGCGGGCGAGTTCCTGTTCCGGGGGCATCATATCGAGACGCTGGACCGCGACCAGCGCGCGCTGCTCCGGCGCAAATATCTCGGCTTCGTGTTCCAGGGGTTCAACCTGCTGTCGCGCACCACCGCGCTGGAGAATGTCGAGCTGCCGCTCCTCTATCGCGGCGAAAGCAAGGCGCGGCGGCGCGAACTGGGCATGGGGGCGCTGGCCAAGGTCGGGCTGGACCGCTGGTGGGACCATACGCCGGCCGAATTGTCGGGCGGCCAGCAACAGCGCGTCGCGATCGCCCGCGCGATCGTGACCGAGCCCGACGTGCTGCTGGCGGACGAGCCGACCGGCAATCTCGATTCCGAACGGTCGGTGGAGATCATGGAACTGCTCACCGGCCTCAACCGCGACGCGGGGATCACCGTGCTGATGGTGACGCACGAACCCGACATGGCGGCGTTCGCGCGCACCGTCGTCCATTTCAAGGACGGGCTGGTCGAGCGGATCGAGGCGCAGCACCGCCAGGGCGCGGCGGTGGAGGCGTGAGGGTGGTTCGTGCTGTTTCCAAACCTTACTGCTCCCCGGCGAAGGCCGGGGCCCAGTTGGGGGACGATCATGATAGTGGGCAGCGCGCCGTTACCACGGCCTTCCCAACTGGACCCCGGCCTTCGCCGGGGAACGGGTTGTGGGGGGAAGGTCGCGTACCCGAGGCGCATTCCTGATGTTCGGCACCACGCTCGTCCTCGCGCTCCGCTCGATCCGCCGGCACCTGCTGCGATCCTTCCTGACGATCTTGGGTATCGTCATCGGCGTCGGCGCGGTGGTGACGATGGTGACCCTGGGCAAGGCGACCACCGCCGCCGTGCAGGCGTCGATCTCGGCATTGGGCACCAATGTGCTGCAGATCCGCCCCGGCCAGGGCTTCGGGCGCGGCGGCGGCGGTCCGCGTCCGCCGGATTTCAAGCCGGAGGACGTGACCGCCATCGCCAACCAGGTCGCCGGCGTCACCGCCGTCGCGCCCCAGGCGAGCGCCACCGCCACCGCCATCTATGAGGGCGCGAACTGGTCGACCACGATCAACGGCACGACCAGCGCCTTCTTGACCGTGCAGCCCTGGCCGCTGGCGGCGGGCCGATACTGGACCCCGGCGGAGGAGGAGGCGGGCAAGGCGGTGTGCCTGATCGGCAATACCGTGCGCCAGAACCTGTTCCGCACCGACGATCCGGTCGGCAAGCGGATGCGGCTGGGCAACATCACCTGCGACGTGATCGGCGTGCTGTCGACGCGCGGGCAGGGCGGGTTCGGCGACCAGGACGATGTGGTGGTGATGCCGATCAAGGCGGTGCAGCGCCGCTTCACCGGCACGCAGGACATCCGCCTGATGCTGGTCGGCGTCAACCAGGCCTATTCGACCGGGACGGTCCAGGCGGCGATCACCGACCTGCTGCGCGAGCGGCGGCATATCACCGGCGGCAAGGACGATGATTTCAACATCTTCGACACCAAGCAGATCAGTGACACGCTGACCAGCACGACGACGATGCTGACCCGGATCGTCGCGGCGGTGGCCGCCATCTCGTTGGTGGTCGGCGGCATCGGCATCATGAACATCATGCTGGTGTCGGTGACCGAGCGGACGCGCGAGATCGGCATCCGCCTGGCGATCGGCGCGGTGGCGAACGAGGTGCTGATGCAGTTCCTGGTCGAGGCGGTGGCCTTGTCCTGTCTCGGCGGCCTGATCGGGCTGGCGCTGGCGCAGCTCGTCATCCTGGCGCTGGTGCCATTGATGCAAGTGCCGTGGACGTTCGATCCGCAGATCAACCTGATCGCCTTCGCCATCTCGGCGGTGATCGGCGTGGTGTTCGGCTATTTTCCGGCGCGGCGCGCGGCGGCGCTCAACCCGATCGACGCGCTCCGGCATGAATGATGGTGTGCGCGGCGGGGTCGTGGACCAGCGCGCGTAGCTGTTCCAGTTCCTCGGCCGTGTCGACGTCGATCAGTTCGGCCGGTGTGGTGACGACATGGCGGCCGCGCCGCACCATATCCGCCGCGCCGCGCTCGCCGGTCAGCGTCATGAGGTAATCGAAACAGTCGCGGCCGAACAGCGCCGGGGGCTTGGGCTCCATCCCGTCGCTCGACGACACCACCGCGGCCGGACCGTCGACCGCATCGTACATGCGATGGATATGCGCGGCGGTGACGCGCGGCATGTCGGCGAGCGCGATCAGTACCGCCTCCGCCCCCTGTTCGCGAGCGCGGGTGACCCCCAGCCGGATCGATCGCGACATGCCATCGCCCGGATCGTCATTGTGGATGACGGTGAAGCCGTGGCGGCTGTAATCCAGCGCGCTGCCGTTGACGATCGCCAGCCGCTCCTGGAACGGCATCGATTCCAGCGCAACCGCGACATGCAGGCCGAGCGGGCGACCGAGAAATTCCTGGTCCAGCTTCGAGCCGATATCGCCGAAGCGGCTCGACCGGCCGGCGGCGAGCAGGATGAGGACGGTGGTCTCCACGCGGATCATGGCTTGGCCCTGTCATGAAAGGCCCCGATCATCGCGGCGGCGATCGACAAGGCGATCTCCGACGGCCCGATCGCGCCGATGTCGATGCCGACCGGACCGTCGACACGGTCGATCGTCTCGGCCGAAAGGCCCGCCGCGGCCAGCCGCTCGCGCCGCGCGGCATGACTGCGCCGGCTGCCGAGCGCACCGACATAGCCGGCCTCACTCCCCAGCGCTGCGATCAGCGCCGGATCGTCGATCTTGATGTCGTGGCTGAGCGTCACCACGGCGGTGGCGGGGCCGGGGCGATAGGCGGCGACCGCCTCGTCCGGCCAGCGATCGTCCAGCGTGACGCCGGGGAAGCGCTCCTCGGTCAGGAAGCGGGCGCGCGGGTCGATCACCACCACCTCGATGCCGAGCGTGCGGGCGAGCGCGGCCAGGCTCTGCGCGATCTGGACCGCGCCCACGATCAGCAGCCGGCGCGGCGGATCGTAGCGGTTGATGAAGACCTCGCCCGTCTCCAGCGGCCGCTCGCTCGAATGGCCGGTGCCGAGATCGGTATGGACGGCAAGCGAGTCGCCTTGTTCGCGCGCATCGGCGATGCGGTCGAACAGTTCGGGATCGAACCCCTCGGCGGAGACGGGCTGGACCATCACCGCGATCTCGCCGCCGCAGGGCAGGCCGACTTCCCAGGCGGCGGCGTCCGCGACGCCGTAGCGGCGCACCTGGAAGGGCGCGCCGGCGATCACCTCGGCGGCGGTCTGGAGGATGTCGCTCTCGACGCAGCCGCCGGAGACCGATCCCTCGAACCGGCCGTCCCCATGCACCAGCATGTGGCTGCCGCGCGGACGTGGGGCCGAGCCCCAGGTCGAGACGACGGTGGCGAGGGCGAGCGGCTCGCCCGCCCAGGCCCTGGCCGCCGCGAGGACGCTGTCATTCTCCGCCATGCTGACCCCTGTCGCTTCGGATCGTCATAGCGCGGGCAGGCCGTCCAGCAACTTGTCGCAGGTGATCGGGAACTCACGCACCCGCACGCCGCAGGCATTGTAGACCGCGTTCGCCACGGCCGGGGCCGCGCCGGAAATGCCCAGCTCGCCGATCCCCTTGGCATGGATGGGGTTGGCGTAGATGTCGCGCTCGTCGAGGAAATGCACCTCGAGCTGCGGCACGTCGGCATTCACCGGCACATGATATTCGGCGAGATCGCGGTTCACCAGCTTGCCGTTGCGCTGGTCGTGGATCAGATCCTCGGTCAGCGCCGCGCCGATGCCGAAGGTCATGCCGCCCAGGCATTGCGAGCGTGCGGTCTTGGCGTTCAGGACGCGACCGGCGGCGAAGACGCCCAGCATCCGGCGCACCCGCACCTCGCCGGTCACGGCATTGACCGCGACCTCGGCGAAATGCGCGCCGAAGGAGGCCTGGGTCATCGACTTTTCCATCTTGCCCGGCTTGATCTCGCCGGTCGCCTCCATGCCCTGTCCGACCAGCTCGCCGAGCGGGACCGAGCGATTGGCGCCGATCGCCTGTCCGTCCTTGAGCGTCAGCTCGCCCGGATCGACCTTCATCGCCTTGGCCAGCTTGTCGCGCAGCAGCTCGCAGGCGAGATAGACCGCCGATCCCGCCGAGGTCGCGCCCCAGGAGCCGCCAGAACCGGCGGCCGGCGGATCATTGGTGTCGCCCAGCGACATGCGGATCTTCTCGACCGGGATGCCCAGGATCTCGCCCGCGATCTGCGCCAGGATCGTGTAGCTGCCGGTGCCGATATCGGTCATCGCCGAGGATACGGTGGCGCTACCGTCCGCATGGATTTCCACCTTGGCGGCGCTTTGCTGCAACATGTTCGCGCGGGCGGCGGAGGCGACGCCCATGCCGATCAGCCATTCGCCCTCGCGCCGCTGCGCCGGGCGGGGATTGCGCTGGTCCCAGCCGAACTTCTCCGCACCGACCTCGAGCGCGCGGCTGAGCTGGCGCGAGGAGAAGGGGATGTCCTTTTCCGGATCGGTGTCGATATCGTTCGCCTTGCGCAGGTCGATCGGATCGAAGCCCAGCTTCTCCGCCAGTTCGTCCATCGCGCATTCCAGCCCGATCATGCCGACCGCTTCGCCGGGCGCGCGCATCGAGCCGGACAGCAGCAGGTTGAGCGGCACCATGTCGTGCGTGATCGAGCGGTTCTCGCCACGATAGAGGAAGTGGGTGCCGATGCCGACGGGCTCGAAATAATCCTCGCCCGGCAGGTTGGAGGTCAGCGAGTCGTGACCGATCGCGGTCAGCTTGCCGTCCTTGCCGGCGGCGAGACGCACGCGCTGCTCGGTGTTGGAGCGGCGCACCGTGGCGTCGAACACCTGGGTCCGGGCCATCACCGCCTTGACCGGGCGGCCGAGCCGCTTCGCCGCGATCGCCGCCGCGACGCTTTCGGGCGCGATGCCGAGCTTCGAGCCGAAGCCGCCGCCGATATAGCGGGCGATGATCCGCACCTTCTTCGCGCTGATGCCGAGCGACTTGGCGAGCTGCTGCGCGTCGGAGGTCGGCATCTGGTAAGAGCCGTAGAGCGTCAGCGCATCGTCGTTCCACACGGCGATCGACGCATGGGGCTCCATCGCCGCCGAATTCTGGCTGGGCGTGACATAGGTCGACTCGATCGTCACCGGCGCCTGGGTCATCGCCTTGTCGACATTGCCCTGGGTGTAATGCGCGGGGATCTGCGCATCCGGCGGCGTATCCGACGCGTCCCGGTTCGCCTGGAAATCATAGGCGCCGGCGGCATAGTCATATTCGATGTGCAGCCGCTGCGCCGCGTCGCGCGCGATCTCGAAGCTTTCCGCCAGCACGATCGCGACGATCTGCCCGAAATAGCCGACCTCCTTCACGCCCTGGGTCGGGGCGGTCGTCTCGCCGCCCTGTTGCGGGTTGCGGATGAAGGTGTCGTAGTCGGTGATGACGTCGATCACGCCCGGCATCGCCTTGACCGCCGAGGCGTCGATCGACTTGACCGAGCCGTGGCCGATCTTGGCCCCGACCAGCACGCCATGCGCAAGATTGTCGATCTTGTATTCGGCGGCATAGGTGGCGGTGCCCGACACCTTGAACGGTCCGTCCACCCGGTCGAGTGGGCGCGAGATCAGCCCCTGGACGCCCGTGTCGAGCAGGCTGTCCGGATGCGGCTTGTCCACCGTCAGGCTGTTATGGTCGCCCTGGCCGAAGATCGATTCGAGCATGTTACTTCCCCGTCAGTTCGCGGAGCGACGCGATCAGCGTGCGCCGGGCGAGCGGAATCTTGAAATCGTTGCTGCCGAAACCCTTGGCATCGGCGAGCAGCGCATCGGCGGCGGCGGCGAAATTGGCGTCGGTCGCCGGCTTGCCGACGATCGCCGCCTCGACGGCCGGGTTGCGCCACGGCATCGGCGCCAGCCCGCCAAAGGCGAGCGAGGCGGAGGCGACCGTGTCGCCGTCCATCACCACCACGCCGGCCACCGAGACCAGCGCGAAGGCATAGGAAGCACGGTCGCGCACCTTGCGATACAGATGCCGTGCGCCCTCCACCTTGGGCGGCAGTTCGACGGCGGTGATCAGTTCGCCCGGCTCCAGCACCGTCTCGATATGCGGCGTGTCGCCCGGCAGGCGATAGAAATCGCCGATCGCGATGCGACGGCGGTCGCCATCGGCCTTTTGCGTGACGATCGTGGCGTCGAGCGCGCGCATCGCCACCGCCATGTCGGACGGATGGGTGGCAATGCACTTCTCCGAAGTGCCGAGCACCGCCAGGATGCGGTTGACGCCGCCGATCGCGGAGCAGCCGCTGCCCGGCTCCCGCTTGTTGCAGGGCGTGGCGGTGTCGTAGAAATAATAGCAGCGGGTGCGCTGGAGCAGGTTGCCGCCGGTCGTCGCCTTGTTGCGCAACTGGCCCGATGCGCCGGCCAGCAGCGCGCGGCTCAGCACCTCGTAATCGGCGATGATGTGGCGGTCGGCGGCCAGATCGCTGTTCGGAACCAGCGCGCCGATCGACACGCCGCCCTCGTCCCGTGGGGTGACGCCGTTCAGCGGCAGGCGGGTGATGTCGACCAGCTTGGCGGGCGTCTCGATCTGAAGCTTCATCAGGTCGAGCAGGTTGGTGCCGCCGGCGATGAAGCGCGTCTGGGGAGCGAGTGCTTCCGACACGGCCTGGTCGGTGCTGTCGGCGCGAGCATAGGCGAAGGGTTTCATGCGCCGATCTCCCGTGCGGCTTCCAGCACCGGCTGGCGATCGCCCTTGCCGGCCACCTCGCGGATCGCGTCGACGATATTGGGATAGGCGGCGCAGCGGCACAGATTGCCGCTCATCCGCTCGCTGATCTCGGCATCGGTCAGCTCGACCGCGGTCAGGTTGGCCGAGGCATGGCTGGCCCAACCCTTCTCCACCTCGCCGAGCATCCCGACCGCCGAACAGATTTGGCCCGGCGTGCAATAGCCGCACTGATAGCCATCGTGCCGGACGAAGGCGTCCTGCATCGCGTGGAGGTCGCCGACCTGGCCCAGACCCTCGATCGTCACGATCTCGCTGTCCTGGTGCATGACGGCGAGCGTCAGGCAACTGTTGATGCGTCGGCCGTCGACCAGCATGGTGCACGCGCCGCACTGGCCATGGTCGCAACCCTTCTTGGAGCCGGTCAGTCCCAGATGTTCGCGACACAGGTCGAGCAGCGAGGTACGGATGTCCACGTCCGCGTCATGGGTCTTGCCGTTGATGTTAAATTTCATGCCACCGCCTCGTCACGAATTACTGCCAGAACGCGGACTTGCGCGTGCGGCTCCCGTTGCGAGCCGTTATCACGACAGGAATCTGCGGGGGCGGTCACATGGATAACCGTCCTGCCCCGCGAGCCATCGTGATCGCGCATCGCGGATGCAGCGGTGAACGGCCCGAACATACGCTGGCCGCCTATGCCCGCGCGATCGACCAGGGCGCGGATGTGATCGAGCCCGACCTGGTGCCGACCCGCGACGGCATATTGGTCGCCCGGCACGAGAATGAGATCGGCGGCACCACCGATGTCGCGGGCCGCGCCGACTTCGCCGCGCGGCGGACGACGAAGACGATCGACGGGCAGGCGGTGACCGGCTGGTTCGTCGAGGACTTTACGCTCGCCGAACTCAAGACGTTGCGCGCGCGCGAACGCCTGCCCGAATTGCGGCCGGCCAATACGGCGTTCGATGGCCGGTTCGAGATTCCGACGCTGGCGGAGATCATCGCGCTCGCCAAGGCGCGGGGCGTCGGCATCTATCCGGAGACCAAGCATCCGACCTATTTCGCCGGGATCGGACTGGGGACGGATGCGCCGTTGGTCGCGGAGCTTCATGCCGCCGGGTGGAGCGGGCCGGACGATCCCGTCTTCATCCAGTCGTTCGAGGTCGACAATCTCAAGCGCATTGCCGGCCTGACGCGGCTGCGCCTGATCCAGCTGATGGATGGTCATGGCGGCCCGGCGGACGGCGCGGTGCCCAGCTATGCGATGATGGCGACGCCCGGCGGGCTGCGCGCGGTGGCCGCCTATGCCTATGGGATCGGGCCCAACAAGGCGCAGCTGGAGCAGGGCGAGCTGGTCCGCGATGCCCATGCGGCGGGCCTGCGCGTCCATCCCTGGACGTTCCGGGCAGAGAATCCGTTCCTGGCCGCGCCGTTCCAGCGGGACGGGGGGCAGGGCGACCTGGCCGGAGAGATCGCCGCCGCGCTCCGCCTCGGAATCGACGGATTCTTCACCGATCATCCGCTAATCGGCGTCCAGACCCGCGATGCCGTCGCCAAGGAAACCCGTAATGCGTAAGACCCTGCCGCTTCTCGTCCTCCTGCCGCTGGCGAGCGCCGGCTGCGTCAGCACCGCGACGTCGATCGTCAAGGCGCCGTTCCAGGTCGCGGGCAAGGCGGTCGACTGGACGACGACCAGCCAGGAGGAGGCGGACCGCAATTACGGCCGCAAGATGCGCAAGGAGGAGGCGCGCGAGGGTAAGGAGCGCCGCGAATTCGACAAGCGCTGCCGCCGCGATCCCGACAGCGATGAATGCCGGCGGGGCTATCAGGGCTTCGTGGCGGGCCGGCGCTAACGCAACCAGAGCAGGGTGGCGGGGAAGGGCGTCCAGCGCCCGACCCGCATCCCGGCCTGGCGCAGCGCATCGCCCGTCCAGGCATTGCAGGTGCGGAGCACCGAGTAATGGCCGTTGGACTCGTAGAAGACATCGTCGCGGCCATAGCCGGGATAGCGCGCCGCCCCCGGCGCGAGCGCGGCGCGGATGAAGGCGGCGAGGCGGCGATATTCGTCCGGCCGCAGCATGATGCGGCGAATATTGGCGTCGGCGATCGGTCGCGGGACATGCTCGACATGGAGCAGGGTGCGGCGGCTGCCCAGGGCCGCCGCCAGGACGGTCGCGGGGCGCACGTCCGCCCAGTGCGGCGTCTCCAGATAGAAGGTCCGCTCGCCCCAGCCGATCGCCAGATGATCCCAGCCGCCGAACCGCGGATCGGCGAGATGGCCGGGCGGGAAGATGTCGCGCCAGTCGACGCCCGCCGCCTGTTTCGGGAGGATTAAGCCGGTATGGACGCCGTTCGACTCGACGAAGATCTCCACCCCGTCCGCCGGCGGTCGCCAGCCGGGATGCGCGGGTAGCGCCCCGCCGATCAGTCCGGCCAGGCCATAGGCGATCAGCAGCGCGGCCAGTGCCGCAGCTATCCGCCCGATCCACCGGGCCGCGCACGGATTTCGTCTTCCCACACGGCCATGCTAGAAGAATCGCATGGCAGAGGAAACGCACGTTCTGGATCGCCCGCCGGAGGGCGCGAATGCGGATTGGACGATCCCGCAGCATTGGGATCGCTACACGGCCGAGGAACACGCCACCTGGGACACGCTGTTCGCCCGTCAGGCGACGCTGTTGCCGGGCCGCGCCTCGAACGCGTGGCTGAAGGGGCTGGACGTGCTCAAGCTCGACAAGCCCGGCATCCCCGATTTCGAGGCGCTGTCCGAGCGGCTGATGAAGCTGACCGGCTGGCAGGTGGTGGCGGTGCCGGGGCTGGTGCCCGATGACGTGTTCTTCGATCATATGGCCAATCGCCGCTTCGTCGCGGGCAATTTCATCCGCCGGCCCGACCAGCTCGACTATCTCCAGGAGCCCGACGTCTTCCACGACGTGTTCGGCCATGTGCCGATGCTCGCCGATCCGGTCTTCGCCGATTACCTGGCCGCCTATGGCCGGGGCGGGCAGCGGGCGCTGGGGCTGGATGCGCTCAAATATCTGGGCCGGCTCTACTGGTACACGGTCGAGTTCGGCCTGGTCGCCGAGCCGGAAGGGTTGCGCATCTATGGCGCGGGCATCGTCTCCAGTTTCTCCGAAAGCCGGTTCGCGCTGGAGGACCCGTCGCCCAACCGCATCGCCTTCGACATGGCGCGGGTGATGCGCACCGAATATCGGATCGACGATTTCCAGCAGAATTACTTCGTCATCCCCAGCTTCGAGGAGCTGCTGCGCCAGACGGTCGAGACCGACTTCGCGCCGCTCTATGCCGAGATGAAGGCGCAGGCGGATATCCCGGTGGCCGAGATCGTGCCGGGCGACACGGTGCTGACCCACGGGACGCAGGATTATGCGCGGAGCCGCGTGGCGGGGTGAGGGGGCTTTCGTAACTCTCCGTTACGACTCCCCGACGGGAGGCCGGGGTCCAGTCGGGGGACGCCGCCGATTCCCGCGAGCGTTCCGTCCCTCCACCCCGGCCTTCGTCGGGATGGAGGGACGCGGGGGCTAGAGATCCAGCGCCCAGCCGTCGCGGCCCTTGGGATCGAACGGTCCCGCCGGCACGAAGCGTTCCGCCCCCGCCGTCAGCCGCAGCACGCTCCAGTCGCCGCGCCGGTCGACCGCCTCCAGCGTGCAGCCGCACGCCTGATAGGCGGCGACCACCTCGGCCCGCTGCGTCTCCAGCAGCCCGGCGAGCACGATCGTCGCGGACGGGCCGGCGATCGCCGCCAGTTCGGGAGCCATGGAGACGAGCGGCCCGGCCAGGATGTTGGCGATCACCAATTCATAGGGCGCGCGCTCGGTGATCGAATCGGCCAGCGCGCCATCGGCGACGATCAGGTCGATCCCCTCGACTTGGTTGAGCGCGGCATTCTCCGCCGTCACCTCGATCGCCACCGGGTCGATATCGGTCGCGACGATCCGCGCCTGGGGCCAGAGATGCGCGACGGCGAAGGCGAGCAGGCCGGTGCCCGTCCCGACATCGATCGCGCTGGCGAAGCGCCGCTCGGCCAGGCCGTCGAGCATGGCGAGGCAGCCGCTGGTCGTCTCGTGATGCCCGGTGCCGAAGGCGCGGCCGGCCGGGATGTGGAAGGCGCGGACATCCGCCGGCACCGTCGCCGCCCCGCTATGCACGAAGAAGCGGCCGACCGACAAAGGCTCCAGCCCCGCCTGGCTCAGCGTCACCCAATCCTCGGGCGGCAGATGAGTCACCGTCGCCGGGCGGTCGCCCGCGCTCGGCACCAGCGCGCGCACTTGCGCGACCAGCGCCGCGTCGGGCTCCGCCTCGACATAGGCGTCGAGCCGCCAATGCTCGCGATCGTCCTCCACCTCCTCGGTAGTCATCAGCACCGCGCCGGCGATCAGTTCGTCGGCCATGTCGATCGCCTCCGCCTCCGCGCGGGTGCAGGGCAGGCTGATCTTCCAGCTATCGGACATAGCTGGCCCCGTTCACGTCGAGCACCGCGCCGGTCATCGATGGCGGCGCCTCCAGCGCCAGGAAGCGGACCGTGGTCGCGATCTCCTCCGGGCCGGCGACGCGGCCGAGCGGGATGTCGGCGAGCAATGTGTCGCCGCCCCGGCTGGCGAGATAATCCTCGGCCATGCCGGTCATGGTGAAGCCGGGGCAGACCGCGAAGGCGAGGATGCCCTGCGCCGCATAGCCGCGCGCGATCGTCTTGGTCATCGCGACCATGCCCGCCTTGGACGCGGCATAATGCCAGTGCGCGGGCGAGTCGCCGCGATAGGCGGCGCGGCTGGCGACGTTGACGATCCGCCCGCCGACGCCCCGTTCCTGCCAGTGCAGCACCGCCAGGCGGCAGAGTTCGGCCGAGGCGGTCAGGTTGATCCGCATGGTGCGTTCCCAGCCGGCGAGCCAGTCGGGATCGTCCAGCGGATTGGCCTCGAACACGCCGGCATTGTTGACGAGGATGTCGATCGCGCCGCCCGCTTCGTCCAGCGCGGCGCGCCACAGCGCGGCGGCGGCGCCGGGTTCGTCGAAATCGGCGGGGATGCCGCTGGCGGTGCCATGGCCGATCACGGCCTGTCCGTCGGCGCGCAGCCGCTCGGCGATCGCCGCGCCGATGCCGCGGCTCGATCCGGTGAGAAGAATGGTCATGGCATGGGGCTTAGCGCGCGCGGCGGGCCGGGTCATCCCGCCGCGTGGTGGGTGGAGGCAGTGATGTATCGGGGAAGGAAGAACCCTTTGATGCAGGCGTCGTTGCGAACAGCGATCTGAACATGGCTCCGCTTCTCGAAACCGCATCCGGGATAAAGTGGCCCGCCCTCCGTAAACATGCCGCGGACAGTGTCATAGGGTTCGATGCTACGATCCTCCGATGCTTGAGCATCGATCATCTCATGAAGATGCCGGAACACGGCGCAGTCCAGATAACGCAGGACGCGATCCTGGTTGGGCTGGCCTTTCACACTCCTATTTTCGGGCATCGGCATGTCAGCCTTTGCTCGAAGAGCCACGAACGACCTATATGCCGTCGCCAGCAGTTCAATCTCATCGCGGACGAGCAGATCCAGGCAGTTGCGCAGATCGATGACGGCCCCGACGACCGCTGGATTCTTATAATGCCCTATTTCGGTTTTCCACCTCGCCCATTCCATTGCCCGCGTCGGATCGCCCTCCCAGAAATAGGCGCCTGGTCCAAGCCAGTCATAGTCGCGATCACTTTCCACCAGCTTGAAATCGCCGCTGATGGCCTTCCTGGCTATGTCTTGGTCGCAGCCATGATAGCCTAGGACGAAGGAGGTGGCGAGCCGGCTCACGCCGGCAGCGTCTTCTTGCCAGATCCTCCATATTCGGCGCGAAGCTTCCCGGCCTTCGTATAGATGCCCTCGTTGATGAGCGCTGCGCGAGCGGTATCCGGCGTGGCCAAGTGCGTCTCGGTATATTGTTCGATCAGCCCGATGATCGCGGCCCGGCGTTTCTCGCTGGTCATGCCCCGTTCCTTCGCGTCTTTGGAAAGCCATCATCCACAAGATGGCAACGCATGGCAGGTCGCAGACTATCCATCAATACCGATCGCGACGCCCAGCCGCCCTTCCAACCCTCACGCCGCCACCTTCGCCACGAAATCCCCCGCGCTGGCCTTGAGCGTGCCGAGCCGGCCGTCGAGCGAGTCGAAGCCGCGACCGACGCCGTCGATCTCGGAAGCGACGGTCTCGGTATCCTCGCGGATCGCGGCGATGGTGCTCGACATCGAGTCGGCGGCGAGCGCGGTCTCGTCGACGGCGGCGGTGATCGCGGTCACGGTCTGCGCCTGCGCCTCCATCGCATAGCGGATGCGGTCGGCGCTTTCCTGCACCTCATGGACGGTCGACTTGATCGAGGCGTTGGTCTCGACAGTGCCGCGCGTCGCCGACTGGATGGCGGCGATCTTGGCGGCGATGTCGTCCGTCGCGCGCGCGGTCTGGCTGGCCAGGCTCTTCACCTCCTGCGCCACCACCGCGAAGCCGCGCCCGGCATCGCCCGCGCGCGCCGCCTCGATCGTGGCGTTGAGCGCGAGCAGGTTGGTCTGGCCGGCGATGTCGCGGATCAGGCCCAGGATCGACTCGATCGACTTGGCATGGTCGGACAGCGCCTCCGACATGCCCACCGCCTGGCCCGCCTGGGCGGAGGCGCGGGTGGCGATCTCGGCGGCGGCCTCGACCTCGATCCGCGCATCCTCGATCGCGCGGATCAGGCCGGCGGCGGTCTGCGCCGCCTCGCGCATCGCGACGGCGGACTGTTCGGCGGCGGCGGCGACTTCCGACGCCTTGCCCAGCATCCCGCGCGCGAGCAACGACGCCTTGTCGCTCTGCTGGCGCAGGTGCGAGCTGCTCTGGCTCGCCTCCTCGACTGTCTCGCCGATATTTTCGCGGAACTCGCCCGCCAGGCGCGCCCGCGTGCCCTGCGCCGTATGGTCGATGAAGCCGGCATAGAGCGCGACGGTCAGCTCCGTCTCCAGCGCGAACAGCCGCATCAGCGTGTCGGTCAGGCGCGCGCGGTCCGGATGATTGCCGTCGAGCCGGCTCATCAGCGCCTTGAGCGCGGCGCGGTCGCTGGCGCAGGACATGGCGAGCATGTCCATCGTGCCGACCCCGGCGCTATAGGCCGCCGCGACCGAGCGTTCGAGCGACTCGACCCAGGCGATGCCGGCCAGGTCGCAGAACCGGTTGCGCAGATAGGCGCGTCCCGCCTCCAGCAGGCGGCTATGGTCGAGCGGGCTCCATTCGGCCGCGCCGGGATTGGCGGTGCGGTAATGCGCCCAATAGGCCATGACGATATCGTCGAGATCCTCCTCGATCATCGCGTAGAGCGCGCGCGCATCGCCGACCAGCGCGCCGTCGCCGCCGTCAAAGGCGCGGATGCGGGCGGTCATGTCGATGCCGGCCGCGATCGTGCCGGGCACGGGAAGATCGTTCGCGCTGCTGGCGCCGCTGGTGGTCATGCCGAAGACGTCCCCTGAAACTCGTAGCCGTCACGCTAGGCCCGTTAAGTTAACGACGAGTTAGAAAAAGGAACGGAAGCGAGTGCAATCGGGCATCCCATGTGACATCCGGGCCATGCTTGGCTTGCATCGCGGCCGCGTGCGCCTCATAGGGCGGCGGAATTGCATCGATCGAGGACCGTCGCCTTGGCTTCCCGTAATCCCGCCCGGCCGCTGAGCCCGCATCTCCAGATCTGGCGCTGGGGACCGCATATGCTGGTCTCCATCCTTCACCGCGCGACCGGCAGCGGCATGGCGACGGTGGGGTCGCTGCTGCTCGTCTGGTGGCTGGCGGCGCTGGCCGGCGGCGCGGAAAGCTATGCCACGTTCCGCGGCGTGTTCACCACCGACAGCGGCGCGCTGAACGTGTTCGGCATCATCATCGGCGTCGGGCTGACTCTGTCGCTGTTCCAGCACATGATGTCGGGCATCCGCCACCTGTTCCTCGACACCGGTGCCGGCTTCGAACTGAAGACCAACAAGACCTTCGCCATGCTGACCATGGTCGCGTCGGTGACGCTGACCGCGGTCTTCTGGCTCTATCTGGGGATGAAGTGATGCGTTCGTCGCTCGGCCGTGTCCGGGGCCTCGGCTCCGCCAAGGAAGGTACGCATCACTGGTGGTATCATCGCCTGACGGCGGGGTCGAACCTGGTGCTGATGCTGTGGCTGCTGATCGCGATCGCGCGCCAGCCGGCCTATGACTATGCCACGCTGCACGCCTGGATGCAGAGCGCCTGGGTGGCGGTGCCGATGGCGCTGCTGATCCTGTCGGTCTTCTATCACTTCCGCCTGGGTCTGCAGGTGGTGATCGAGGATTACCAGCATGACGAGAGTCGCGTCGTGCTGCTGGTCCTGCTCAACTTCTTCGTGGTGGCGCTGGGCGCCACCGCCATCTTCTCGATCCTGAAGATCGCCTTCGGAGCCGCCGCCTGATGTCCGCTGCCTATAAGATCATCGACCATACCTATGACGCGGTGGTCGTCGGGGCGGGCGGGTCCGGCCTGCGCGCGACCATGGGGATCGCCGAGGCGGGGCTGAAGACCGCCTGCATCACCAAGGTGTTCCCGACCCGCAGCCATACGGTCGCGGCGCAGGGCGGCATCGCCGCCTCGCTCGGCAACAACACGCCGGACCATTGGTCCTGGCACATGTACGACACCGTCAAGGGGTCGGACTGGCTGGGCGACCAGGACGCGATCGAATATCTGTGCCGCGAGGCGCCGCAGGCGGTGTACGAACTGGAACATGCCGGCGTGCCGTTCAGCCGCAACGCCGACGGCACCATCTACCAGCGCCCGTTCGGCGGCCACATGCAGAATATGGGCGATGGCCCGCCGGTGCAGCGCACCTGCGCCGCCGCCGACCGTACCGGCCACGCCATGCTGCACGCGCTCTACCAGCAGTCGCTGAAGTATGACGCGGACTTCTACGTCGAATATTTCGCGCTCGACCTGATCATGGAGAATGGCGTGTGCCGGGGCGTGATCGCCCTGTGCATGGAAGACGGCTCGATCCACCGGTTCCGCGCGCATAACGTCGTGCTGGCGACCGGCGGCTATGGCCGCTGCTACTTCTCGGCCACCTCGGCGCACACCTGCACCGGCGACGGCAATGCGATGGTGCTGCGTGCCGGCCTGCCGCTTCAGGACATGGAGTTCGTGCAGTTCCACCCGACCGGCATCTACGGCGCGGGCGTGCTGATTACCGAGGGCGCGCGCGGCGAGGGCGGCTATCTGACCAATTCCGAGGGCGAGCGCTTCATGGAGCGCTATGCCCCCTCGGCGAAGGACCTGGCGTCGCGCGACGTCGTGTCGCGCTCGATGGCGATGGAGATGCGCGAAGGGCGCGGCGTCGGCGAGCACAAGGACCATATCTACCTGCACCTGGATCATATCGATCCCAAGGTGCTGGCGGAGCGGCTGCCCGGCATCACCGAGACGGGCAAGATCTTCGCGGGCGTCGACCTGACCCGCCAGGCGCTGCCGGTGACGCCGACCGTCCATTACAATATGGGCGGCATCCCGACCAATTATCATGGCGAGGTCGTCTGCCTGAAGGACGGCAACCCCGACCATGTCGTCCCCGGCCTGTTCGCGGTGGGCGAGGCGGCCTGCGTGTCGGTGCACGGCGCGAACCGCCTGGGCTCCAACTCGCTGATCGACCTCGTCGTGTTCGGCCGCGCCACCGGCCTGCGCATCAAGGACCAGCTGAAGCCCGGCACGCCGCACAATCCGCTGCCCAAGGGTTCGGAGGAGCTGGCGCTCAGCCGTCTCGACCGGTTCCGCAACGCCAACGGCGCCACGCCGACCGCCAAGCTGCGCACCGAGATGCAGCGCACCATGCAGAAGCATTGCGCGGTGTTCCGCGACTCGGCGCTGCTGACCGAGGGCGTGGCGAAGATGAAGGACATCTACGCCGGGATGCAGGACGTGTCGGTCAAGGATCGCTCGCTGATCTGGAACACCGACATGGTCGAGACGCTGGAGCTCGACAATCTGATGGCGCAGGCGACGGTGACGATCCAGGCCGCCGAGAACCGCAAGGAATCGCGCGGCGCGCACATGCACGAGGATTTCCCCGAGCGTGACGATGCGACCTGGATGAAGCACACGCTGACTAGCTTCGAGGGCTGGGGCGGGCAAGGCGGCGGCGTCGCGATCGACTATCGCCCGGTCCATGACTACACGATGACCGACGATATCGACTATATCAAGCCGAAGAAGCGCGTCTACTGATCGCGCCTGGGGCCCGGCGGCGATGGCGACGTCGCCGCCGGGCCTGACGGTAATGCGCACCCTGTCCGGCCTTCTCGCCCTGCTGATCGCGGCACCGGCCATGGCGCAGCCGGCGGCACCGGTGGTGACCGCGCCGCCGGCCGTCTATGCCACCGATCCCTTCTATGCTCGCTATGTCGATGCGGGCGGTATCCCGATCCTGTCCTCGACCCGCACGCCCGACCGGGCGCTGCTGCTGGCGCGCGAGATCGTGCTGTCGATGCTGGCGAAGCGCCCCGACATCGCCGCCGAACTGCGCCGCGAGGGGCTGCGCGTCGCGATCATGGCGGCGGACGAGTCGACGCTGGACATTCCCGAACAGCGCGACTGGAAGAAGCCGGCGATCGACGATCCCCGCCTGACCCGGTGCGAGCGGAAACATTATCCCGAGCGGATCGGCCGGCTGACCGACCGGCAATATTGGGACTATCGCGCGCGCGGCATGGGCGGGTTGCTGACCAGCGCGGCGGCGGAGAATCTGCTCGCCGGGCCGAACGACCGCTATCACGGCCAGAACACCTTCGTGCACGAGTTCAGCCACGCCATCTTCCGCGCGGCGGCGCGGATCGACCCGGCCTTTTTCCGCCGGGTGGAGAAGGCCTATTTCCACGCCCGCGAGACGGGATTGTGGAAGGATGAATATGCCTCGACCACGATCGAGGAATATTGGGCGGTCGGCACGCAATTCTGGTTCAACTCCGCGCCGCTTGCCAGCTTCGGCGCGGTGCGAGTGCTGTCGGACGCGGATTTGAAGGCCTATGACCCGCGTCTCCATGCGGTGCTGGCGGAGGTCTATGCCGGGCACCAGGCGGCGGGCGACCTGTTCTGGCAGCATCCCGACCGCGTGCCCAAGGGGCCGATCCCGGAATATACCGCCGAAGTGTGTTGAGACGGGGCGGGGCGATTATCCCGCCCGTGTCGGGAATCGTCGCCCTCGCCCGCCTTCCTTTTACTGCCACCACCCCGGCGAAGGCCGGGGTCCAGTGACGGATCGTGTCGAACCACTTGCAGACCTCCCCCAACTGGGCCCCGGCCTTCGCCGGGGCGGTGTGGTGCCGGGGTGGTGAGCCGGGATCTTCGGCGATCTCCTTCGCAGCGCGGGCGGAGATCAGGTCCGCCGTCGACCCGCCCACCACCAGGCCATAGCCGAACCCGCCAGCCCCGCCAGGATCGCGCTCATCGTGCCGGGGTGGAGCGCTGCATTGGTATAGAGGCTGGTCTTGCGCGCATGGGGATGCTCGCCCGACCGGATTCGCCCGGCCCCGACGCCCCATTTCAGGTTGCTCGGCTCCGGCTGCGTCTTGCGCGGGTCGGTGAAGGCCTTCGCGCCGATCGGGGCGATCCACTCGAACAGGGTGGGGAAGTGATTGGCGAACAGCACCTGCGCCAGACCGCCGCCGCCGACTGTGATCGTCCGGCGCGGCGTCACCGCACAGGCCAGGATCGCGTCCGCGACCAGTTGCGGATCATAGATGGGCGGCGGGATCTGGCCCTCGCCACCTTCGTGATTGGCGGCGTGCTGGCCGATCGGGGTGTCGATGCCCGAGGGCTTGACCAGGGTCACCGAAATCGGGGCGCCGGCGGCCTGCAATTCCATCCGGAGCGCCGCGACATAGGCCTTGATCGCGTGCTTGGACGCCGCATAGGCGCCCATGACCGGGCTGGGCATGTCCGACACGGTCGAGCCGACCGTGATCAGCGCGCCGCCCTGCTTGGTCAGATGCGGGACCGCCGCCTTGCAGCCATGGACCACGCCGAAATAATTGGTGCGGAACAGACGCTCATGCTCGTCGTCCGGCGTCTCCATCAGCTTGGCATAGAGGGCGACGCCGGCATCGTTGACCCAGGTGTCGATGCGGCCGAACACCTCCACCGCATAGTCGGCCGCCGCCTGCACGCCGGCGGCATCGCCGACATCGGCGGCCTTGGCCTCGACCCGCAGGCCCTCCGCCTGCCACCGGGCGACCAGGTCGCGCAGCACATCCTCCGACCGGGCGACCATCAGCACCCGGGCCCCCGCCTCCGCCGCCGTCCGCGCGGTGGCCAGGCCGATGCCGGAGCTCGCGCCGGTGATGACAATCACTTGTTCGTTCAATGGCTTGAGTCGGATTGTCATGCTGATGCTCCTGCTGGTCGGCCCCTCCAACAGGGGGGAGGGGGCGGAGTTCCCCCGCAAATAAAGACCGGGACGGCCGGAACCCCGCCCCCCTCGTCCCGGTTTGCCGCGCCATGACCGATCAGCCCAACACCGCCCTGCAATATCCGCTGCTCGCGGTGCCGCATATCCAGCTTTACGGCACCGTGGACGAAGCGATGTATACCAGCTTCAAGCAACAATATGCCGATGCCCCGACCGAAGGGCCGCTGGTCGTGTCGATCACGACGCTGGGCGGCGACCCGGAGATGGCGCGGGCGATGGGCGACTCGATCCGCCTGCTGCGCGACTATACCGGCCGAGAGGCGCTGTTCCTGGGCAAGGTGGCGGTCTATTCGGCCGGAGCGACCTTCATGTCCGCCTTCCCGGTGAATTGCCGCTTCCTGACGCGCGGCACGCGGCTGATGATCCATGAGCGGTCGCTGACCTCGACCGTGCAGCTCAGCGGCCCCCTGTCGACGCTGCCCGACATCCTGAAGGCCAAGCTGCACGAGATCGAGCATTCGATGCGCATCCAGGACGAGGGCTTTGCCGCGATCGTCAAGGGATCGCGGCTGACGCTGGACGACCTCAAGTCGCGCGCCACCGCCAACTGGTATGTCGATGCGGCGGACGCGCTCGACCTGGGACTGGTGCTGGACGTGATATAAAGCACTGGAGAGGGCGATCGGACCATCACGGGGTTGCGCCGCCGCCGCTAAGGGCATAGCGGGAACGTAATCAGAGATCGGGACGTATCATGGCCGAATTCGCCCTTCCCAAGAACAGCAAGATCACCAAGGGGCAGCACCACGCCGCGCCTGTAAAAGCGTCCGACCGCAAGCGGATGAAAGCGTTCAAGGTCTATCGCTACGATCCGGACAGCGGCCAGAA
The DNA here is from genome assembly GCF_031453475.1 of Sphingomonas sp. SORGH_AS_0438. NCBI lineage: Bacteria > Pseudomonadati > Pseudomonadota > Alphaproteobacteria > Sphingomonadales > Sphingomonadaceae > Sphingomonas > Sphingomonas sp. SORGH_AS_0438. The sequence goes on along the minus strand of NZ_JAVIZS010000001.1, from coordinate 2,443,910 downwards.
CCCGCGCTACGACACGTTCGAGGTCAATCTGGACGAATGCGGGCCGATGGTGCTCGACGCGTTGATCAAGATGAAGAGCGAGCAGGACAGCTCGCTGACCTTCCGCCGGTCGTGCCGCGAGGGCATTTGCGGATCGTGCGCGATGAACATCGACGGGCGCAACGGCCTGGCCTGCACGACCGCGATCGAGGATGTGAAGGGCGAGGTGCGCATCACCCCGCTGCCGCACATGGACGTGGTCAAGGACCTGGTGCCGGACTTCACGCACTTCTACGCGCAATACAGCTCGATCAAGCCCTGGCTGCAGACGGTGACGCCGCCGCCCTCGGGCAAGGAGCGGCTCCAGGCGCCGGAGGACCGCGCCAAGCTGGACGGTCTGTACGAGTGCATCCTGTGCGCCTGCTGCTCGACCAGCTGCCCCAGCTATTGGTGGAACAGCGACAAGTTCCTGGGCCCGGCGATCCTGCTCCAGGCCTATCGCTGGCTGGCCGACAGCCGCGACGAGATGACCGGCGAGCGGCTCGACGCGCTGGAGGACCCGTTCCGCCTCTATCGCTGCCACACCATCATGAACTGCGCGAATGTCTGCCCCAAGGGTTTGAACCCCGCCAAGGCGATCGCCGAGATCAAGAAGATGGAAGCCGAGCGGATCGTCTGATCGCGCTTGCGGGATGACAGGACCGGCGGGGCGGCTCTCATGCCCCCGCCGGTCGCTTCCCTCCCATGATTATGGCCCTTTCGACAGGGCTCGACCCAGGGCGCCCGCCCGGTCCGTGCGGGGAACGACCCGCCGGCTGGAAGGCCCGATGACCGTCCTCACCGCCTATCACGCGCTGCTCGCCGCCGGCGAGCTTCGCCCCGATCCCGAACAGGCCGCCGCCGCCGCCCGGCTCGACCGGCTGGCCGGCGAACTCCAGGCCGCGCCGCGCCGTGGCTCGCTGCTCTGGCGGCTGGCCGGGCGCAAGCCGCAGGCGCCGCGCGGCCTCTATCTGTGGGGCGGGGTGGGGCGCGGCAAGTCGATGCTGATGGACCTGTTCTTCGACCAGGTGGCGATCGAGCGGAAGCGGCGCGTCCATTTCTCCGAGTTCATGCTCGAGGTCCATGCCCGCATCAACGAGGAGCGGCGCAAGGAAGTCGGCGATCCGATCCCGCCGGTCGCGGCGGCGCTGCGCGACGAGGCGCGGCTGCTCGCCTTTGACGAGATGATGGTGACCAACAGCCCCGACGCGATGATCCTGTCGCGGCTGTTCACTGCGCTGATCGAGGCGGGGGTGACGGTGGTCACCACCTCCAACCGCGCGCCGGCCGACCTCTACAAGAACGGCCTCAACCGCGAGCATTTCCTGCCCTTCATCGCGCTGATCGAGCAACGGCTCGACGTGCTGGCGCTGAACGGCCCGGTCGATTACCGGCGCGACCGGTTGGGGTCGCAGGACACCTGGCTGGTGCCGAACGGGCCGGAGGCGACCGCCGACCTCTCCGCCGCCTTCTTCCGGCTGACCGACCATGAGGTGAGCGAGCCGATCCCGTCCGACGATCTGGTCGTGCAGGGGCGGACGCTGCACGTGCCCAAGGCGTTGAAGGGCGTGGCGGTTTTCTCGTTCAAGAAATTGTGCGGCGAGGCGCGCGGCGCGGCCGATTACCTGGCGGTGGCGCGGCGCTATCACACGGTGATCCTGGTCGGCATCCCGCGCCTGGGACCGGAGAACCGCAACGAGGCGGCGCGCTTCGTCGCGCTGATCGACGCCCTGTACGAGCATAAGGTCAAGCTGCTCGCCGCCGCGGATGCCGAGCCCGACCGGCTATATGAAAGCGGCGACGGGGCGTTCGAATTCCAGCGGACGGTCAGCCGATTGGAAGAGATGCGGTCGGACGATTATCTCGACGCGGGCCATGGGGCGGCGTCCGCCTGACCAGAGGATGAACGCTTGTTGATCCTGCGAACTATTATCAAAACTAATCCTTAAGCCTTGCGCTTTAGCGGTTGCCCTCGGCCTATGATGGGCGTAGGCGGCGTGACCAATCGCTCGCCTCAGGACGGAGATGGATTGGATGGCCCGTAAGAAGATCGCGCTGATCGGCGCCGGTAATATCGGTGGCACGCTCGCGCACCTCGCAGCGCTCAAGGGCTTGGGCGATATCGTCCTGTTCGACGTGGTCGAGGGCGTTCCCCAGGGCAAGGCGCTCGATCTGTCGCAGTGCGGCCCGGTCGAGGGCTTCGACGCCACGATCACCGGCACCAACGACTATGCCGACATCGCCGGCGCGGACGTGATCATCGTCACCGCCGGTGTCGCGCGCAAGCCCGGCATGAGCCGTGACGACCTGCTCGGCATCAACCTGAAGGTGATGAAGGCGGTGGGCGAGGGCATCAAGGCCAACGCCCCCGACGCCTTCGTGATCTGCATCACCAACCCGCTCGACGCGATGGTCTGGGCGCTGCGCGAATTCTCCGGCCTGCCCGCCCACAAGGTCGTCGGCATGGCCGGCGTGCTCGACTCGGCGCGGTTCAGCCACTTCCTCGCCGAGGAGTTCGGCGTGTCGGTGAAGGACGTTAACACCTTCGTGCTGGGCGGCCATGGCGACACCATGGTGCCGGTGCTGGAATATTCGACCGTCAGCGGCATCCCGGTCAGCGACCTGATCGCGATGGGCTTCTCCACCCAGGAGAAGGTCGATGCGATCATCAAGCGCACCCGTGGCGGCGGCGGCGAGATCGTCGCGCTGCTCAAGACCGGCTCGGCCTATTACGCGCCCGCGACCAGCGGCATCGCGATGGCGGAGGCGTATCTGTACGACCAGAAGCGCATCCTGCCGGCGGCGGCGCACCTGTCGGGCGAATATGGCATCGACAACCTCTATGTCGGCGTGCCGGTGGTGATCGGCGCCGGCGGCGTCGAGAAGGTCGTCGAGGTCAAGCTGACCGACGAGGCCAAGCAGAACCTGCAGGTGTCGGTCGACGCCGTGAAGGAGCTGCTGGTCGCGTGCAAGGGCATCGACGGGACGCTGGCGTAAGATTGGAAGGATGAATCCACCCCGGCGAAGGCCGGGGTCCAGTTGGGAAAGCCGTTGTGAAGGACGAGGCCGCTGCCGTCTACATCATGGCAAGCGGCCGCAACGGCACTCTCTACATCGGGTCGACGAGCAATCTGCCGAAGCGGGTCTGGGAACATCGCAACGGTGTCGTCGACGGGTTCACGAAGGATTATGGTTGTCACCACCTTGTCTGGTACGAGGTGACGGGCAGCCGGGACGCCGCACGGCAGCGCGAGCTGCAGATGAAGCAATGGAAGCGAGCCTGGAAACTGCGTGAGATCGAAGGCTTCAATCCCGGATGGGATGATCTGTACGATCATATCGCTCTTCCATGACCGCCTTCCCAACTGGACCCCGGCCTTCGCCGGGGTGGTAAGGACGAAAAGCAGATGAGCATCCTCGTCGACCGGAATACCAAGGTCATCACCCAGGGCATGACCGGCGAGACCGGCAGCTTCCACACCAAGGCGGCGCTGGATTACGGCACGCAGATGGTCGGTGGCGTCACGCCCGGCAAGGGCGGCACCGAGCATCTCGGCCTGCCCGTGTTCAACACGGTGGCGGAGGCCAAGTCGAAGACCGGCGCCGATGCCTCGGTCATCTACGTGCCGCCGCCCTTCGCCGCCGACTCGATCCTGGAGGCGATCGACGCCGAGATCCCGCTGATCGTCTGCATCACCGAGGGCATTCCGGTGCTGGACATGGTCAAGGTGAAGCGCGCCCTGTCGGGCAGCAAGTCGCGGCTGATCGGCCCGAACTGCCCCGGCGTGCTGACCCCCGGTCAGTGCAAGATCGGCATCATGCCCGGTTCGATCTTCAAGGAAGGCTCGGTCGGCGTCGTGTCGCGCTCGGGCACGCTGACCTATGAGGCGGTGTTCCAGACCTCCAACGCCGGTCTGGGCCAGACCACGGCGGTCGGCATCGGCGGCGATCCGGTCAACGGCACCAACTTCATCGACGTGCTGGAGCTGTTCCTGGCCGACGAGGCGACCAAGTCGATCATCATGATCGGCGAGATCGGTGGCTCGGCCGAAGAGGAAGCGGCGCAGTTCCTGCGCGACGAGGCCAAGCGCGGCCGGAAGAAGCCGATGGCGGGCTTCATCGCCGGCCGCACCGCGCCTCCGGGTCGTCGCATGGGCCATGCCGGCGCGATCGTGTCGGGCGGCCAGGGCGGCGCCGAGGACAAGATCGCGGCGATGGAAGCGGCCGGGATCAAGGTCGCGGCGAGCCCCAGCGAACTCGGCTCGACGCTGCTGTCGGTGCTGAACGGTTAAGCAAATAGCCGTCAGGTCGGCGCGGGCCGGCCTTCGGGTCCCGCCGGGCATGTCGCCCGGCCGGACCCGGACCCCGGCACGGCCGGGGTGGCGGAGGAGACGGTAAAATGGGCTACGAAGGTCAGGATTTCAGCGACGTCGCGTCGGGCGTCAGCCCCGCGTTCATCGAAGCGCTCTATGCCAAATACCAGGCATCCCCGTCGGAGGTGGAGCCCGGTTGGCGCGCCTTCTTCGAAGGACTGGAAGCCGGACCTTCGCAGCCCAGCTGGCAGAGCAGCCGCTGGCCGCTGACCACCACCGACGATCTGACCGCCGGGCTCGACCCGACGCAGATGGAGCCCGCGCCCAAGCCCGCGCGCGGCGGCAAGCCCGCCCCCGCGGCGGCGGCCCCGGCGGCGACCCAGGCCGATATCGTCAAGGCGGCCGGCGACGCGATCCGCGCGCAGCTGCTGATCCGCACCTACCGGGTGCGCGGCCACCTGGCCGCCAATCTCGACCCGCTGGGCCTCGCCAAGCGTGAGATGCCCGAGGATCTGCGCACCGACTATCACGGCTTCAGCGATGCCGATCTCGACCGTCCGGTCTATCTGGGCGGCACGATGGGCTTCGAATGGGCGACGATCCGCCAGCTCGTCGACACGCTGCGCAAGAATTACTGCGGCAATGTCGGCCTCGAATATATGCACATCGTCGATGTCGAGGAGCGCCGCTTCCTGCAGGAGCGGATGGAGGGCCAGGACAAGGCGATCGAGTTCACCCAGGACGGCAAGAAGGCGATCCTGAACAAGGTGATCGAGGCCGAGCAGTGGGAGAAGTTCCTGGGCCGTAAATATGTCGGCACCAAGCGCTTCGGCCTGGACGGCGGCGAGTCGATGATCCCGGCGCTCGAGTCGGTGATCAAATATGGCGGCCAGATGGGCGTGCGCGAGATCGTGTTCGGCATGGCGCATCGCGGCCGCCTGAACGTGCTCGCCAATGTCATGGCCAAGCCGCTGCGCGTGATCTTCCACGAGTTCGCCGGCGGTTCGGCCAATCCCGACGACATCGGCGGCTCGGGCGACGTGAAGTATCACCTGGGCACCTCGACCGACCGCGAGTTCGACGGCCACACCGTCCATATGTCGCTGGTCGCCAACCCGTCGCATCTGGAAGCGGCGGACCCGGTGGTGCTGGGCAAGACCCGCGCGATCCAGACGATCGCCGGCGACCTGACCGACCACAGCGCGTCGCTGCCGGTGCTGATCCATGGCGACGCGGCCTTCGCGGGCCAGGGCATCGTCTGGGAGTGCCTCGGCTTCTCGGGCATCCGTGGCTATAACACGGGCGGCTGCGTCCACTTCATCATCAACAACCAGGTGGGCTTCACCACCAGCCCGCAATTCGCGCGCTCCTCGCCCTATCCGTCGGACGTGGCCAAGGGCGTCCAGGCGCCGGTCTTCCACGTCAATGGCGACGATCCGGAGGCGGTGACCTTCGCGACCAAGATGGCGATGGAGTTCCGCCAGAAGTTCCACCGCGACATCGTCATCGACATGTGGTGCTATCGCCGCTTCGGCCATAACGAGGGCGACGAGCCGGGCTTCACCCAGCCGCTGATGTACAAGGCGATCAAGGATCACCCGCCGGTCAGCGCCATCTATGCCAAGCGGCTCGCCGCCGAGGGCGTGGTGGACCAGGCCTGGGTGGACGACAATGTCGGCCAGTACGTCACCCGGCTGGAGGGCGAGTTCGAGGCGGGGGCGAGCTACAAGCCGAACCGCGCGGACTGGTTCGCCGGCCGCTGGACGGGCCTGTCGGCCCCGACCGAGGGCGAGGCCGCGCGCCGCACCGCCGAGACGGGCATCACGCCCAAGCTGTTCGACAGCTTGGGCCGCACGCTGACCACGGTTCCGGAGAGCATCCAGATCCACAAGACGCTGTCGCGCGTGATCGATGCCAAGAAGCAGATGTTCGCGACCGGCGCCAATTTCGACTGGGCGACCGGCGAGGCGCTGGCCTTCGGCTCGCTGATGTCGGAGGGCTATGGCGTCCGCCTGTCGGGTCAGGACTCCGGGCGCGGCACCTTCTCGCAGCGTCACGCCGTCTGGGTCGACCAGACCGACGAGCACAAGTACGTGCCGCTGACCACGGTCGAGCATGGCCGGTTCGAGGTGCTCGACTCGCCGCTCAGCGAATATGGCGTGCTCGGCTTCGAATATGGCTATGCGCTCGCCGATCCGAAGACGCTGGTGATGTGGGAGGCGCAGTTCGGCGATTTCGTCAACGGCGCGCAGATCATGATCGACCAGTTCATCGCGAGCGGCGAGGCCAAGTGGCTGCGCGCCAACGGCCTGGTGATGCTGCTGCCCCATGGCTATGAGGGCCAGGGTCCGGAGCATAGCTCGGCGCGGCCGGAGCGGTTCCTGCAATTGTGCGCGGGCGACAATATGCAGGTCGCCAACTGCACCACGCCGGCCAACTATTTCCACCTGCTGCGCCGGCAGATGCATCGCAGCTTCCGCAAGCCGCTGATCGTGTTCACGCCCAAGTCGCTGCTGCGCCACAAGCTGGCCACCTCGACCGCGGCGGACTTCCAGGGCGACTCGCACTTCAAGCGCATCCTGTCCGACACCAATGGCGCGCCGGATGCCGAGACGAAGCGCGTGGTGCTGTGCACCGGCAAGGTCGCTTACGACCTGATCGAGGCGCGCGACGCGGCGAACGATACCGGCACGCAGATCATCCGCGTCGAGCAGCTCTATCCCTTCCCGGGCGAGCCGCTGGCCGAGCGTCTGGCGCGGATGCCGCAGCTCGAGGACGTGGTCTGGGCGCAGGAAGAGCCGCGCAACCAGGGCTATTGGTTCTTCGTCGAGCCGCTGATCGAGGAGGCGCTGGCCAAGGCGAACGCATCGGTGCAGCGCGCGCGCTATGCCGGTCGCGCGGCGGCGGCGTCGCCCGCCACCGGCCTGATGAAGCGGCACCAGACCGAGCAGGGCGCGCTGATCGCCGACGCGCTCGGCCACAATGTCCGCGACGAGATCCGTCGCGGCCGCGAAACCGACCGCAAGGGCGGCAAGGCGGCGTCCTGAAGTCCCTGGCCGGCCGTGGCATAGACCCGGCCGGCCCATTATCTCATCCCGCGTAACGGCCGGACGATCCGGCGTTTGCGCCACTGGACCCGGACCCTCCGCCGGGTGGAAGGAAGCAGCGAAGATGGCCACCGAAGTTCTCGTCCCCGTGCTGGGCGAATCGATCACCGAAGCCACGGTCGGCGAATGGCTGAAGCAGCCGGGCGACAAGGTCGCCGCCGACGAGCCGATCGCCAGCCTGGAGACCGACAAGGTCTCGGTCGAAGTGCCCTCGCCGGTCGCGGGCGTGATGGGCGAACATGCCGTGAAGGTCGGTGACACGGTGCAGGTCGGCGCGCTGCTGGCGACCGTCGACGCCGGCGGCAGCGCCGCCGCCGCGCCGACCCCGGCGCCGCAGCCCGCCGTGACCGAGTCGCCCGCCGCCGCCCCGGCAAGCGCCGCCGCCGCCGCGCTGTCGCCCTCGGTGCGTCGTGCGGTGCTGGAACATGGCGTTGATCCCTCGACGATCACCGGCACTGGCAAGGACGGCCGCCTGACCAAGGAAGACGTCGCCGCCGCCGCCTCGTCCAAGCCGGCCGCCGCCGCATCGGCGCCGGCTCCGGCTCCGGCCGCTGCGCCTGCTGCTGCGACGGGCGGTCGCAAGGAAGAGCGCGTCAAGATGACGCGCCTGCGCCAGACCATCGCCAAGCGCCTGAAGGAAGCGCAGAACAGCGCCGCGATGCTGACGACGTTCAACGACGTCGACATGAGCGCGGTGATCGCCGCGCGCGCCAAGTACAAGGACCTGTTCGAGAAGAAGCATGGCGTCCGCCTGGGCTTCATGGGCTTCTTCGTGAAGGCCGCGACCATGGCGCTGAAGGACATCCCGTCGGTCAACGCCTCGATCGAGGGCGACGAGATCGTCTATCACGACTATGCCGACATCTCGGTCGCGGTCAGCGCGCCGAACGGCCTGGTCGTGCCGGTGATCCGCGACGCGCAGGACCTGTCGGTCGCCGGCATCGAGAAGACGATCGGCGACTTCGGCAAGCGCGCCAAGGACGGCACGCTGAAGATGGACGAGATGAAGGGCGGCACCTTCACCATCTCGAACGGCGGCGTGTTCGGCTCGCTGATGTCAACCCCGATCATCAACCCGCCCCAGTCGGCGGTGCTGGGTCTCCACCGCATCGAGGAGCGGCCGGTCGTGGTCGGTGGCCAGGTCGTGGTGCGTCCGATGATGTACCTCGCGCTCAGCTACGACCATCGCCTGATCGACGGTCGCGAGGCGGTGACCTTCCTGGTCGCGCTGAAGAACGCGATCGAGGACCCGACCCGCATCCTGATCGACCTTTGATCCTTTCCGCGTAAACTTCAAACCACCCCGGCGAAAGCCGGGGCCCAGTTGGGAAGGCGGCGGTGACGACGCGCCACGCTCTTCCCATATGTCCCCCAACTGGACCCCGGCCTGCGCCGGGGAGGAGATAGAAAATGGCCGACGAACAGACCTACGACTATGACGTCCTCGTGATCGGCGCCGGCCCCGGCGGCTATGTCGCGGCGATCCGCGCCGCGCAGCTGGGTCTGCGCACCGCTTGCGCCGAGAGCCGCGAGACGCTGGGTGGCACCTGCCTGAACGTCGGCTGCATCCCGTCCAAGGCGCTGCTGCACGCGTCCGAGCTCTATGAGGAGGCGACCGGCGGTCACCTGTCGAAGTTCGGCGTCAACATCCAGGGCGTCAGCCTCGACCTGGACCAGATGCATGCCGAGAAGGCCAAGGCGGTCAAGGAGCTGACCGGCGGCATCGAATTCCTGTTCAAGAAGAACAAGGTGACCTGGCTGAAGGGCCGTGCCGCCTTCCAGGACGCGCACCGCGTCGAGATCGGCGGGCAGGTCGTCACCGCCAAGGACATCGTGATCGCGACGGGATCGTCGGTGACTCCGCTGCCCGGCGTCGAGATCGACCAGAAGGTCGTGGTCGATTCGACCGGCGCGCTGGCGCTGCCCAAGGTGCCCGAGCATCTGGTGGTGATCGGCGGCGGCGTGATCGGGCTGGAGCTGGGCTCGGTCTGGCGGCGTCTGGGCGCGAAGGTGACGGTGGTCGAGTATCTCGACCAGATCCTGCCCGGCTTCGACGGCGAGGTCCGCAAGGAATCGGCGAAGCTGTTCAAGAAGCAGGGCATGGAGCTGCTGACCGGCACCAAGGTGACCGGCGTGACCGTCGAGGGCGACCGGGCCAGCGTGCAGGTCGAGCCGGCGGCGGGCGGCGAGGGCCAGGTGCTGGCCGCCGATGCGGTGCTGGTCGCGATCGGCCGCAAGCCGAACATCGACGGGCTGCAACTGGAGGCGGCCGGCGTCGCGCTGACCGAGCGCGGCCAGGTCGGCATCGACCATGACTTCCGCACCAACGTGCCCGGCATCTGGGCGATCGGCGACGTCGCCCCCGGCCTGATGCTGGCGCACAAGGCCGAGGACGAGGGCGTCGCGGTGGCGGAAAATATCGCGGGGCAGACCGGCATCGTGAATCACGACGTCATCCCCTCGGTCGTCTACACCATGCCCGAAATCGCCGGCGTCGGCCTGTCCGAGGAGGCCGCCAAGGCCAAGGGCGAGGTAAAGGTCGGCAAGTTCCCGTTCATGGCGAACAGCCGCGCCAAGACGAACCGCGACACGGACGGCTTCGTCAAGATCATCGCCGATGCCCAGACCGACCGGGTGCTGGGCGTGTGGATCGTCTCGTCGCTCGCCGGCACGATGATCGCGCAGGCGGCGCAGGCGATGGAGTTCGGCGCGACCAGCGAGGACATCGCCTATACCTGCCACGCGCACCCGACCCATTCGGAAGCGATGAAGGAAGCCGCGATGGCGGTGCAGGGCAAGCCGATCCACATCTGATCCGCTGCTCCGGCTTTCATGAGGGGTGTCACCGGTCGTGGCCGGTGGCACCCCTTTGTCGTATGGGGGATCGTAGGGAGGCTGGCCGCCGCGTTCGCCATTATTCACTGGAAGGCTGTTCGATTCTCAACGGAATGATGGCCTCTTTCGGATAGGTCATCCCGGCTTCCGCAGAACCTCCGCGAAGGTCGGGCAAACCGGCCGGACAGGCTTGTGCCCCTGACGAGGCAGGAACCTGGAACCCGATGCAGGGTCTGGACCTGAAATCGTCATTGCGAGCGCAGCGAAGCAATCCACGTCCGCGCATGACGCCCTGGATTGCTTCGCTGCGCTCGCAATGACGGCGTGGGGCGACCCATTGTCAGTCCTGCTCCAGAGCCGAGCACAACAACGTCTAATGGCATTCTTGTCCCTGGGCTCCTGCGTCCGCAGGAGCACGATAGCGATTGTCGCAGAGGTCTCGCCTTCGCTGGGGTGGGGTCGCGAGGACGCCATCACAATAGAGCGATCACGCGTCCCGCGACCGTGCGGCACATCCCGCTACCACCCTCCAACCCATTGCCTGGCAAGGACAATCATGGCCTATTGCCGCCATGCATCCGGTCTTCCGCCTCGCCGCGCTCGCGCTTCCCATATTGGTCGGCGCGATGGCCGATCCGCCGGCGGGGCTGGGGGCGAGCAATTACCGGGTCGATGCGCCGCTGACTCGGCCGGCGGACGCGAGGCTGGTCTGGTCGGACGAGTTCAACGGAACGCGGCTCGACCCGTCCAAGTGGCGCTACGATACCAGCCGCAATCGCCAGGGCTGGTATAACAACGAGCGCCAATATTATGCCGCCGACCGGCCGGAGAACGCCCGCGTCGCCGATGGCCGGCTGGTCATCACCGCGCGCAAGGAGCGGGTGACCGGGGCCGCCGATTATGGCGGGCAGGCCTATAGCTCCGCCAAGATCGACACGGCCGGCAAGGCGGGCTGGACCTATGGCTTCTACGAGATCCGCGCCAAGCTGCCCTGCGGGCTTGGCACTTGGCCGGCGATCTGGATGATGCCGAACGAGCAGGCCCCCTGGCCCAAGGCGGGCGAGATCGACATCATGGAGGCGGTCGGCTGGCAGCCGGAGGTGGTGCACGCGACGCTCCATACGGAATTGTTCGTCCATACCAAGGGCACGCAGCGCGGCGCGCAGCTGCCGCTGCCGACCGCCTGCTCGGCCTTCCATCGCTATCAGCTCGACTGGCGGCCGGACTCGATCACGATCGGTGTCGACGACCGCGCTTATATGCGCGTGCGCAACGACCAGCCGGGCGGGCGAGGGGCATGGCCGTTCGACCGCCCGTTCCACCTGATCCTCAACCTGGCGATCGGCGGGGACTGGGGCGGGGCTAAGGGGATCGACGATGCGGCGCTGCCCCAGGCCATGGAGGTGGATTATGTCCGCGTCTGGCAGGAGCCCAGGCGATAGTCGAGCGTGACGCGCTGGAGGCGCGCTGGCTGGCGCTGACCCGCGACGAACTGCCGGCACTGGCGGGGCCGCGGGGCTGGCCGGTGCGGGCCGATCATTGTTTCCAGCGAATCCTGCTCGACCAGGCCTGTGGCGGGCGCTGGTACGATCATATTGCCGGGCGGCCGGCCTATGCCCATGCCGATGACGCGGTGCTGGCCCGCGCGGTGACGCTGGCGGAGGCGGTGCGCGACGGTATCGCCGACCTGGCGGCGATGAACCGGCAGTCGCTGGCCTGGCGCGGCAAGGATCAGGCGATCCGCCGCAAGCGATAGCCGCTGCGCTCGACCGAGACATGGCCGAGCCGGACCAGCGCCTCCAGCGTCGCCTGGATGCGCCGTTCGATCCGTCGCCCCTGCGCGAAGCCGCGCGCGATCGTCGCCGCATCCAGCTCGCCGGCCATGCGGAGCGCGGCAAGCACCAGCGCGGTCTGGCCGATCGCGTCGCGCGGAAAGACGGGCTTGGGCGATCGTGTCGGGACGGGGCGGGCAGGCTCCATGTCCGGCGATACCAGATGGAGGGGTGGGATCGCGGCCCCCGCCGCCGCACGCTGCCAGTCGGGGCGGAGCCAGCGGACATGCCCGCGTCGTTCCTCGGCACGGCGCGCCACGTTCAGTGCCACGAGGCGCGCGACCATCGCCGCATCGTCCAGATCGCCGGGCCAGCCATAGGCCGTCGCCACCGCGCGATCGAGCCGGTCGTGCAATTCCATCAGGATGTCGATGCGGCCCCGCTGGCGGCGATCCTCCTGCAACCGGGTCAGCGGCCTGTTCAGCATCACCTGTTCGCGCAGATTGTAGAGGCCGGTCAGCGTCAGGTCGGGATGGGCGGCGACCACCTCGCGCCGCATCGCGTCGATCTCCTCGGCCAGCGCGGCGATGGCGGCATCGGTCGCGTCGTCGTCGGGCGGGAAGGGGAAGGGGTCGAAGCTGCTGGTCTTGGCATAGACGGCGGGACGGTCGTACACGCCCATCATCCCGGCATGGGCCAGATACCAGGCGCGATGGACACGCGATTGCAGCACGCCCAGATGCCGGGCCTGGTCGCTGGCAATGCAGATCAGCTTGTTGTCGGGCAGGACGCCGCCGTCCAGGAACTGGAAGAGGCGGTGCTTCGCCGTCTCCACCGTGACGATGTAGCGGCCCAGCCCTTCTAGCGCGGGGCGGAGGGCGCGGCGCGGGCTCGCCGAAGATCCACCAGCGGTCGCGATAGGCGGGCCGGCGGTTGCCCGCCCGTTCGGGCCGGACGGTGCGGAGCAGATGCTGGTAGACCTCCGGAAAGCGCCGCCGCGCCGCGTCGTCCTCCAGCCCGAACAGGTCGATCGCCCAAAGGTCGCGCGACCCGCCCATCAGGTCGCGGCCGTTGCGATAGGGGCGGATATGCCGCTCCAGCCCCGCGCGCCGGCCGAGGCCCAGCGCGACCGCTTCGGCATGGGAGACGAGAAAGCCCGCGCCGTGCAGCGACATGCCGCGCGAACACAGCGCGTCATTGGCGATCAAAGGCCGGGCGGCGGCGAGATCGGTGCCGATCGTCAGGTCCGCATGGATCCGGCCACGGGTGCCGCCCAGGTCGATGCGGGGCGTATCGCTGTCCAGATCCGCCTCCGCCAGAACGGAGAGCAGCACGCCCTCCGGCCGCCCCGCCTGCGCCACGGTCATCGCGATGCGGACGGCGGCGGCGTCGGGCGTCGCCCTGGTCCAGGCATGGTCGGCGATCGCCAGGACCAGGCCGACCGGCGGATCGGCCGCCATGTGCCGCTCGATCACGCGGCGGCTGAACGCCTGGGTGATCGAATTGGTGGTGACGAAGCCGAAGCGCTTGAGGCGTGCGTCCGGCTCGGTCAGCAGGGTCGCCGCCCGGTCCCACCAGTACATGACGAAGTCGGCGGACGGGTTCATCTGCGGATGCGCCCGCCACAGCGCGGTGGCATAGGCGTCGCCCAACCGGTCGCGCAGATCCTTGCCGCCGATGAAGGGCGGGTTGCCGACGATATAGTCCGCCGCCGGCCAGTCGGGGCGGCGCGGCCGGCGGGCGGCGGGCGGTCCGTCCCAGGCCAGCACGGCGTCCATCGCGGCGATATTGTCCAGCCGCTCCAGCACCGGATCGGCGATCACGCCGCGATTGCGCAACTGCCATTGCAGATAGCCCAGCCACAGCACCAGTTCGGCGATGGCGGCGGCGCGCGGGTTGAGCTCCAGCCCCAGGAACTGGCGGGGATGGACGGTGGCAGTCTCCAGCTGCAACGCCTCCTGCCCGCCGAGATCGGCCAGCACCTCCAGCACGTCGCCCTCCAGCCGCTTCATCAGTTCGAGCGCGACATAGAGGAAATTGCCGGTGCCGCAGGCGGGGTCCAGCACGCGGATGCCGGCCAGGGTCTCGTGGAGGTCGTGGACGGCGCGGATCGCGGCGGGCAGGTCGGTCAGGCGCAGCCGCTCCACCGCGCCCAGCACCTGCATCTCCCATGTGTCGCGCAAGGGTTGGAGGATGGTGGCGGTGACCAGCTGCTCGACATAGGCGCGCGGGGTATAATGCGCGCCCAGCCGCCGCCGTTCGTCCGTGTCGAGCGCCTGTTCCAGCAGCGTGCCGAAGATCGCCGGCTCCACGTCGCGCCAGTCGTGCAGCGCGGCGGCATGGAGTTCGCCGATCTCCGCACGGGTCAGCGGAAGGGCGACGCCGTCCGCGAACAGGCCGCCGTTGAAGCGCCGGATCTTCTCGCGCACCGCGACCGAATAGGTGCCGACATCCATCGCCCGCCACAATTCCTCCAGCAGGGCGGGGAAGCCCTCCGGCGCGGCGATCGACGCGGCGAGCAGGCCGGAGAAGCTGCCCCTGGCGAGCAATGTGTGCCCCTCGGCGAACATGGTGAACAGGCAGCGCATCAGGAAATGCGCGACCGGCTCGGCGGCATGGCCGCGGTCCTCCAGCGAGCGGCTGACATTGGCGAGGCGTCCGGCGATGTCGCGGGTGACGCGCGCGGCATGGCGGGCGGGATCGAGCGAGAAGGGATCGAGCCACAGCGCGCGCAGCCGTTCGCGGATCGCGGGCGTCTTCAGGTCGTCGAGATAGATGCGGAAGCCGGCGCGATCGGGGAACTGGCGGTAATGTTTCCCCTGGCCGGAAAAGTCGGCGAACAGCTCGATCGCATGGCCGACATCGACCACCAGCAGGAAGGGCGGCCAGCCATGATCGGTCGGCAGGCAGCGGGCATAGAGTTCGGCCTGCTCGCGCGCGTTGCGCATCAGCACGTCCCAGCCGCGATGCGCGCTGCGCCGGCCGCGTGGCGGCTCCAGGCCCGCCAGCGTCGCGGGGGCGGAGTCCAGCGGAACCTCCTTGGCGCCGCCCCGCTCGCGGCTCTGCTTGGCCTCCAGTACGAAGCAGCCGCGCCGGTAGAGGTCGATGCGGCGGTGGCGGACCGATCCGTCGGGCGCGATCTCGTCGACCGCGCGCTCGAAGACATAGTCGTTATGGGTGCGAGTGGCGTCGGCCGGATCGGGCGGCGGCAGGTCGAGCAGCGCGCATAATTCGGTCAGGAACAGCGGGAAATTGGCTCGCTCGGCCCCGCCTTCGTTGCGCCGCCAGCGCTCGATGAAACACTCGATCGCGGTCTCGGCCATCGCACCCGCCTCCCGGTTCGGGCCGGCGGTGGTGGCGCGCGGCCGTCACGGGTGCGAGCGCGGATGGCTCCGTTCCGGGGCAGCCTCCGGGACGCAAGTCGGTTTCGACTCCATCCCGGATGCATCGACGGGTTCGATTCATCCCCGGCAGGGGGCGCGGTGTGGAAAGGCGCGTTCCGGCCTCCCGCACGGGGTGGGCCGAGAGACGATTATTTCCGGTGCGCGAACAGCTTGCCGAAAATCTGGTCGGCCACGTCGCCGATGACATTGGCGATGACCTGCGCGTCGGGGGCCTTGGTGGTGCCCTGTGGCGGCTCCGGCGGGGGCGGGGGCGGTGGTGCGGACGCTTCAGCAGCT
This sequence comes from Sphingomonas sp. SORGH_AS_0438, assembly GCF_031453475.1. Lineage (NCBI taxonomy): Bacteria > Pseudomonadati > Pseudomonadota > Alphaproteobacteria > Sphingomonadales > Sphingomonadaceae > Sphingomonas > Sphingomonas sp. SORGH_AS_0438. The sequence continues at coordinate 2,428,185 of NZ_JAVIZS010000001.1, read as the reverse complement.
GGCTGCGGCGGTACGGGCGGCTCGGGCGGGCGGGGCGGTTCCGGCGGGCGTTGCGCGCTCTGCGCGGCCGGGCGGGTCAGCGCGGCGCTGGCGGCGGCGGCGGCCATGGTCAGGCCGGTCGCGAGCAGGTGGCGGCCCTCCGGACTGGACAGATGGCGCGACAGGGCGGCGGCGACACCCGCCACCTGCGGCGGCAGGCCGGATTGGGACGACGCGCCTTTTCCGGCGTGGTCGTACTTCTGCTTGTGCTTCTTCTTCTTGCCCATGGCCGGCTCCGCATGTGTATTAGCGTTGCAACACAGATGGTCCTTTCGCCATCCGCTGACAAGGGGCGGGCGGCGGCGATATCGATCCGACGCAACCCCGCTGGCGGTGGCGCGTCCTGCTTCCTATCTCCTGGCACTAGCCTCCCGCGCGGAACGGAAGTAGAACCAAGCCCATGTCCCTGACCCAGATTTCGGTGCGCGGCGCGCGCGAGCACAACCTCAAGGATGTCGATATCGACATTCCCCGCGACACGCTGACGGTCATCACCGGCCTGTCGGGATCGGGCAAGTCGAGCCTCGCCTTCGACACCATCTATGCCGAGGGGCAGCGTCGCTATGTCGAGTCGCTGTCCGCCTATGCGCGCCAGTTCCTGGAGCTGATGCAGAAGCCGGACGTCGATCATATCGAGGGGCTGTCGCCGGCCATCTCGATCGAGCAGAAGACGACCAGCCGCAACCCGCGCTCGACCGTGGCGACCGTCACCGAGATCTACGATTACATGCGCCTGCTCTGGGCGCGGGTCGGCGTGCCGTACAGCCCCGCGACCGGTGAGCCGATCGCCGCGCAGACGGTCAGCCAGATGGTCGACCGGGTGCTGACCCTGCCCGAGGGCACGCGCCTCTATCTGCTCGCCCCCGTCGTGCGCGGCCGCAAGGGCGAGTATCGCAAGGAACTGGCCGAGTGGCAGAAGGCGGGCTTCACCCGCGTCCGCATCGACGGCACGATCCACGAGATCGACGAGGCGCCGACGCTCGACAAGAAGTACAAGCACGATATCGAGGTGGTGGTCGACCGCCTCGTGGTGCGCGAGGATATCGCGACGCGGCTGGCGGAGAGCTTCGAGACGGCGCTGAAGCTGGCCGACGGCCTGGCCTATGTCGACCCCGCCGATCCGGTCGAGCCGCATACCCCCAAGTCCGAAGTGCTGGGCGATCACGCGCCGCCGGGCCGTATCGTCTTCTCCGAGAAGTTCGCCTGCCCGATCAGCGGCTTCACCATCTCCGAGATCGAGCCCCGGCTCTTCTCGTTCAACGCGCCGCAGGGCGCGTGCCCGGCCTGTGACGGCCTGGGCGAGAAGCTGATCTTCGACGAGGATCTGGTCGTCCCCAATCATGAATTGTCGATCAAGAAGGGCGCGGTGGTGCCCTGGGCCAAGTCCAATCCGCCGTCGCCCTATTACATGCAGGTGCTGGGCAGCCTGGCCAAGGCCTATGACTTCAGCCTCGATACGCCGTGGCAGGATCTGCACCCCGAGGTGCAGGACGTCATCCTGTTCGGCACGGACGGGAAGGCGGTGACGCTGACCTTCGTCGACGGCAAGAAGAGCTATGACGTCAAGAAGCCGTTCGAGGGCGTGATCGGCAACCTCAACCGCCGCCTGCTCCAGACCGAGAGCGCGTGGATGAAGGAGGAGCTGGGCAAGTACCAGTCGTCGCAGCCCTGCGAGGTGTGCAAGGGCGCGCGGCTCAAGCCCGAGGCGCTGGCGGTCAAGGTGGCGATGCAGGACATCAGCCATGCGACGCATCTGTCGGTGGTCGATGCGCTGGCCTTCTTCACCGATCTGCCCAACCATCTGGGCGACCAACAGCGTGCGATCGCCGAGCGTATCCTGAAGGAGATCGTCGAGCGGCTGGGTTTCCTCAACAATGTCGGGCTCGATTACCTGAACCTCAACCGGACCAGCGGCACGCTGTCGGGCGGCGAGAGCCAGCGCATCCGGCTGGCCAGCCAGATCGGCTCGGGGCTGTCGGGCGTGCTGTACGTGCTGGACGAGCCGTCGATCGGCCTGCACCAGCGCGACAACGACATGCTGCTGGCGACGCTGCGCCGGTTGCGCGACCTGGGCAATACGGTGCTGGTCGTCGAGCATGACGAGGATGCGATCCGCACCGCCGACTATGTCATCGACATGGGGCCGGGCGCGGGCGTCCATGGCGGGCAGGTGGTCGCGCAGGGCACGCTCAAGCAACTGCTCAAGTCCAAGACCAGCATCACCGCCGACTACCTCAACGGCGTGCGCGAGGTGCCGGTGCCGCCCAAGCGCCGCAAGGGCAGCGGCAAGAAGCTGACCGTCCATAATGCGCGCGCCAACAACCTGACCGGCGTGACCGCCTCGATCCCGCTCGGCACCTTCACCTGCATCACCGGCGTGTCGGGATCGGGTAAGTCGAGCTTCACCATCGACACGCTGTTCGCCAGCGCCGCGCGCCAATTGAATGGCGCGCGCATCCTGGCGGGTAAGCACGACAAGGTGTCCGGGCTCCAGCATCTCGACAAGGTGATCGACATCGACCAGTCGCCGATCGGCCGCACCCCGCGATCGAACCCGGCCACCTATACGGGCGCCTTCACCCAGATCCGCGACTGGTTCGCCGGGCTGCCCGAGGCGCAGGCGCGCGGCTACAAGCCCGGCCGGTTCAGCTTCAACGTCAAGGGCGGGCGGTGCGAGGCGTGCCAGGGCGACGGCGTGCTCAAGATCGAGATGCACTTCCTGCCCGACGTCTATGTCACCTGCGACGTGTGCCACGGCGCGCGCTACAATCGCGAGACGCTGGAGGTGAAGTTCAAGGGGCATTCGATCGCCGACGTGCTCGACATGACGGTCGAGGATGCCGCCGAGTTCTTCAAGGCGGTGCCGCCGATCCGCGACAAGATGGCGATGCTGGTCGAGGTCGGCCTGGGCTATGTCAAGGTCGGGCAGCAGGCGACCACCCTGTCCGGCGGCGAGGCGCAGCGCGTCAAGCTGGCCAAGGAACTGGCCCGCCGCGCGACGGGCAACACGCTCTACATCCTGGACGAGCCGACCACCGGCCTGCATTTCGAGGATGTGCGCAAATTGCTCGAAGTGCTGCACGCGCTGGTGGAGCAGGGCAATACGGTGGTGGTGATCGAGCATAATCTCGACGTCATCAAGACGGCGGACCATATCATCGACCTGGGGCCGGAAGGCGGCGTCAAGGGCGGCGAGATCGTCGCGGTCGGCACGCCGGAGCAGGTGGTGAAGGAACCGCGTAGCTATACGGGCAAGTATCTCGCGCCGTTGTTGAAGGGACGGGGAGTCGAGGCGGAGGCCGCGGAGTAAAGGGAGGGTGTTCCGCGCCCTTCCACCATGTCGTCGATATGATAGGGTCGCGGCATGACCGACCTGTCTCCCATCGAATCCGAATTCGCCACCAGCGAGGATGCGGCGGCCTATGACGCCTGGTTCCGCGCGAAGGTCGAGAAGACCCTCGCGGCCGCCGGGAAGACGGTGCCGCATGATGCGGTGATGGCGAAGGTGGCGCACGTCATTGGTCGATATCGCTCGAAGTGACGCTCGCCCTCGTTTGGCGGAACGAGGCTGTCACCGATCTGCTCGACATCTTCGACTATATCGCCGAGCGCAACATCACGGCGGCCGATCGCCTTCTTGCGATGATCGAGCATATGACCGAGCATCTGCCCGATCATCCCTATATTCACCGTCCTGGCCGCGTGTCGGGAACACGTGAGGCGATCGTGCACCCCAATTACATCCTTGTATATCGGGTGGCGGCGGACGTGGTGGAAATCCTGGCTGTTCTTCACGCGCGCCAGCAATATCCCTGAGCCCGGCGCCAGAGCTTTCCCCTCCACCCTTGCCCCCGCACCACGCGTCGCATAAGCCTCGGCCCCCTCTCCAACCACCGAGTGTCATCATGTCCGCCCATCCGGCCGAGTTGTTCCGCATCACGCTTCCCGACGGTTCCGTCCGCGAGGTCGCGCCCGGGACTACCCCCGCCGATGTCGCGGCGGCGATCGGGCCAGGCCTCGCCAAGGCGGCGATCGCGGCACGGATCGATGGCGAGGTGCGCGACCTGTCGCGGCCCTTCGACGGCGACACGCAGCTCGCGCTGATCACCATGAAGGACGAGGCCGCCGCGCTGGAACTGGCGCGCCACGACTTCGCGCATGTGATGGCGGAGGCGGTGCAGCATCTCTTCCCCGGCACGCAGATCACCTTCGGCCCGGCGACCGAGGACGGCTTCTATTACGACTTCGCGCCCAAGGACCGGCCGTTCACCGATGACGACCTTCCCGCGATCGAGGCGGAGATGCGCGCCATCATCGCCCGCAACGAGCCGTTCGTCCGCGAAGTGTGGAGCCGCCAGGAGCTGATCGACCGCTGGACCGCGCAGGGCGAGACGTTCAAGGCCGAATGGGCCGCCGAACTGCCCGAGGGCGAGGAGCTGACCATCTATCGCCAGGGCGAGTGGCTCGACATGTGCCGGGGGCCGCACATGCCCTCGACCGGCCGGCTCGACCCGTCCGCCTTCAAGCTGACGCGCGTGTCGGGTGCCTATTGGCGCGGCGACCAGAAGAACGCGATGCTCAGCCGCGTCTACGGCACCGGCTGGCTCAACAAGAAGCAGCTCGACCAGCATCTCTTCCGCCTGGAGGAGGCCGCCAAGCGCGACCATCGCAAGATCGGGCAGGAGATGGACCTGTTCCACCTCCAGTCGGAGGCGCAGGGTTCGGTCTTCTGGCACCCCAAGGGCTATCTGCTGTGGCGTTCGCTGGAGGCCTATATGCGCCGCCGCCTCGACGCGGCCGACTATGCCGAGGTGAAGACGCCGCAGCTGATGGACGCGCGTCAGTGGGAGCAGTCCGGCCACTGGGGCAAGTATCGCGAGAACATGTTCGTCGTCCCCGACGAAATCCCCAATACCGAGGATGAGGGCGCGGTGCTGTCGGGCGAGGCCGACCTGATGGCGCTCAAGCCGATGAACTGCCCCGCGCACGTCCTGATCTTCAAGCAGGGGATCAAGTCGTATCGCGACCTGCCGATCCGCATGGCCGAGTTCGGCTGCTGCCACCGCAACGAGCCGCATGGCGCGCTGCACGGCATCATGCGCGTCCGCCAGTTCACCCAGGACGACGCGCATATCTTCGTGCGCGAGGACCAGCTGGTCGACGAGGTCCGCAAGTTCTGTGAGCTGCTCCATTCGGTCTATGAGCATCTGGGCTTCACCGACTATGCGGTGAAGCTGGCGCTGCGCCCGGAGAAGCGCTTCGGCTCCGACGCGATGTGGGACATCGCCGAGCAGGAGCTGCGCGACGCGGTGCAGGCGTCGAACCTGCCCGAGGGAATCAAGGCGAAGTTCGAGGAATTGCCGGGCGAGGGCGCCTTCTACGCGCCCAAGCTGGAATTCCACCTGACCGACGCGATCGGCCGCACCTGGCAGGTCGGCACCATCCAGTCGGACCGCGTGCTGCCCGACCGGCTCGACGCCTCCTATGTCGGCGAGGATGGCAACCGGCATCGCCCGGTGATGCTGCACCGCGCGATCCTGGGCACGTTCGAGCGCTTCATCGGCATCCTGATCGAGCATCATGCCGGCCGCTTCCCGCTCTGGCTGGCGCCGGTGCAGGCGGTGGTCGCGACGATCGTGTCGGATGCGGACGATTATGCCGAGGCGGTCGCGGCGAAGCTGCGCGCGGCGGGCCTGCGGGTCGAGACGGATCGCCGCAACGAGAAGATCAACTACAAGGTGCGCGAGCATTCGCTGGCCAAGGTCCCCAACCTGCTGGTCGTCGGCAAGCGCGAAGCGGAGGAGGGCAAGGTCGCCATCCGCCGGCTCGGCAGCCAGCAGCAGGAGATCATGACGCTGGACGAGGCGATCGCGGCCTTGAAGGTCGAGGCGACCCCGCCCGACCTGCGCTGACGGGCCGGGGGCGTGGGCGCGATGCGGACCGAAAAGCAGAAGATGCTGGCCGGCGATCCGTATCGCGCCGACGATCCCGAACTGGTCGCCGACCAGGCGCGGGCGGCAGAGTGGATCGTCCGCTACGCGGCGGCGCTGGGCGCCCCGGCGGGGGCGCGGGCGGCGCTGCTGGCCGAGGGGCTGGGCGCGGTGGGGGCGGGGACGGTGATCCGGCCGCCCTTCCACTGCGACTATGGCTATAACATCCGCCTGGGGGACGGCGTGTTCCTCAACTTCAACTGCGTCATCCTCGACGTGGTGGCGGTGACGATCGGCGACCGGACCCAGATCGGCCCGGGCGTGCAGATATTGACCGCCGATCATCCGCGCGATGCGGCGGAGCGGGCTGGCGGCGCGGAATGGGGGCGGCCAATCACGATCGGGCGGGACGTGTGGATCGGCGGCGGTGCGCTGATCCTGCCCGGCGTGACGATCGGCGACGGCGCGATCGTCGGGGCGGGCAGCGTGGTGACGCGCGACGTGCCGGCCGGCGCGACGGTCATCGGCAATCCGGCGCGAATCCATACGCCGCGGGCGGAAATATCCGCCGCTTGAGCCACTTCGCGAAGGGCCATCGGGAGGGTGCGGATATTTGCCGGCCCCCGTCTTTCCATTGCAGCCGGTGTGTCTTATATTAACAGGGCAACCGTTACAGGAGCTTTACCCATACGTCCTCCCATGATGCGCCGGCCGAACCAGGCGCCGCCAATGAATGGTCCCCGTTTCAACGAGTGGATCCAAAGCCCCAAGGTCCGTGTGATCGACCATGAGGGCGAGAATCTTGGCGTGATGTACACGCGCGAAGCCATGGCCCAGGCACAGGAGATCGGGCTCGATCTGGTCGAGGTTTCGCCCAACGCCGATCCGCCGGTCGCCAAGTTCCTCGATGTCGGCAAGTATAAGTACGAGGCGCAGAAGAAGGCGAACCTCGCTCGCAAGTCGCAGAAGACGCAGGAGATCAAGGAGATCAAGATGCGTCCGAACATCGACGACCATGACTATGACACCAAGATGAAGAAGGTCGTCGAGTTCATCGAGGAGGGCGACAAGGTCAAGGTGACCATGCGCTTCCGTGGTCGCGAGCTGAGCCATGGCCAGCTGGGCATGAACGTGCTGCAGCGCGTCGCTGAGCAGGTGGCCGAGGTCGCCAAGGTCGAGGCCTATCCGCGCATGGAAGGCCGTCAGATGCTGATGGTGCTCGCGCCCAAGTGAAGGACGATGGCGGGTGCGGATCGGCGCACCCGCCGCGACTCGGCAGGTGAGTCGCGCTTATTCGGCTGTTGGTAGGCTATCGGGCGGGTAGGCGTCGAAGCGTCACCGCCGCCATCGCGTTGCCGAACTCCCTTCTCCATCCATATGCTCGACCCTTCTCCTGCGGATGCGGGAGCATAGGGGCGTGCTGGCGTCGCCCCGCCTGACCATCGCGCGTACATCGAAGCGATGCTGAGCCGCGCCCCGCCATCATCTTTCTCGCGATTTCTGCCATCCCAGGACCATGGGCCCGAGGTGGCGATCTGCGGCCGTTTCGTGAAGGCCTGACCTTTGTGGGGTGCGAAGCCTCGGTCGAGGCGGGTCTCGGCTTGGCGCTGATCGGCGGCGGGGCGGAATCGGTCAGCCTCCATCCCCGATCCGGGCAGCCTGTCGCGTCTCTGCTCCCCGTCCGACCCCGACAGCGCCCGCGAAACGGCAGGATCGGCCGCCTGTCGCGTCCGCGCAACACTCGGCGACAAACCATATTCGTTCTTCGAAACTCTTGCTTTCCCCAAGGCAGTCCATAGGATGGCGTCAAACCAGACATTCAAAATAAATCGAATGTCATCATAGGGAGAGATGCCAATGCGTCTGGCTGCGTATCTGCTGTCTGCCGTGGCCACCGTCGCCATCGCCGCTCCGGCCCTGGCGCAAGAGGCCACTCCGCTGACCGCCAGCGAAAAGCAGGTGCCGAGCCAGGCGACCGCCAATGCGGCGGTCCAGTCGCAATCACCCAATAGCGGCCCCGCCGCCGACAGCGAGTTGAGCGGGGCCAGCGCCGGCGACATCATCGTCACCGCCACCCGCCGCGCCAGTCCGCTGAGCGACGTGCCGATCGCGGTCAGCGCGGTGACGCAGGAAAGCCTGCAGAACACCGGCGGCAACGACATCCGCCAGCTCAACCAGCTCGCCCCCTCGCTGTTGGTCTCCTCGACGGGCTCGGAAGCCAACGCCTCGGCGCGGATCCGCGGCATCGGCACGGTCGGCGACAATCCCGGCCTGGAAAGCTCGGTCGCGACCTTCATCGACGGCGTCTATCGCAGCCGCACCGGCGTCGGCCTCAACGAACTGGGCGAGATCGAGCGGGTCGAGGTGCTGCGCGGGCCGCAGGGCACGCTGTTCGGCCGCAACGCCTCGGCCGGTCTGATCAACATCGTCACCAAGGCGCCCGAGTTCGAATTCGGCGGCATCGCCGAGGCGACCTATGGCAATTACGACAATGTCCGCTTCCAGGGCGGCATCACGGGGCCGCTGATCCGCGACGTGCTCGCCTTCCGCGTCGACGGCATCTACAACAAGCGCGACGGCTTCTACCGCAACCTGACGCAGAACGGCAACGAAGCGCGCGTCAACGACCGCAACCGCTATTTCGTGCGCGGGCAGTTGCTGTTCAAGCCGACCGACTCGATCAGCCTGCGCCTGATCGGCGACTATACGTGGCGGCGCGAAAGCTGCTGCGGCGCGACCTATTACGGCAAGAACGAGGCGGTCGACCCGACGCCCGGCACCAATACCACCGGTGCCAACGGCGCGACCGTCAACGCCGACGGCGCCTTCGCCTATAATGCGCAGAACCGCATCCTGGAGATCCTCAACCGCCTCGGCGCGGTGCGGCCGACCACCAGCGTGCGCGCCAACCCGTTCGACCGGGTGGTGGCGATCAGCCCCGGCAAGACGTTCCGCAACGTGACCAAGGATTATGGCGGGTCGGGCCAGCTCGACTGGGATTTGGGTGGCGCGACGCTGACCTCGATCACCGCGTATCGCGAATATAAGGCCGGCAATGCCGGCGATGTCGACTATACCAATGTCGACCTGACCAGCCGCGCGGGTGACGGCAATGCCTATCGCCAGTTCCACACTTTCACCCAGGAAGTGCGGCTGAACGGTTCGCTGTTCGGCGGCAAGCTCGACTGGCTGGTCGGCGGCTTCTATTCGAAGGAGAAGCTGAAGCTGGTCGATAACATCCAGTTCGGCTCGCAATATGGCACCTTCGCCGCCTGTCGCCTGGTCGCGACGCTCAACCCGGCGACCGCGCTCCAGAACCAGGCCAATCCGGGCTGTCTGTCGGCGGTGGGCCGGGCGACGATCACCGGCGCGTTCGGCGCGACGCTGGGCGGGGCGGTGCTGGGCGGGCTCGATCGCCTGTCGCAGATCCGCAATGTCGGCGACAATGGCTCGACCTATCGCCAGGACAGCGAGAACTACGCCTTCTTCACCCACAATATCTTCAACATCACCGATACGCTGTCGGTGACGCTGGGCCTGCGCTACACGCATGAGCAGAAGGATTTCCGCGCCAATTTCAACAACAACAACACGCTCTGCCCGGTCCAGCAGGCCTCGCTGTCGCCGCTGATCGCCAATGCCGCCGTGCCCGCCGCCGCGCGCCAGTACATCGCCGGCATCGTCACGCTGAGCTGCACCGGCAACAACAGCGCGCAGCTCAACACGCTGAACCTCAACGACGGGTTCAAGGACAGCGAGTTCACCGGCACGGGCGTCATCTCGTGGAAGCCGACGCCGCGGCTGATGACCTATGCCTCCTATGCCAAGGGTTATAAAGCGGGCGGCTATAATCTCGACCGGTCGGACCTGGGCGGCCTGAACGGCGTGTTCGGCCCGCGCTCCAACGCCGATGCCGCTGGGTTGCGCTTCGACGCGGAGAAGGTGAACGCCTATGAAATCGGCGCCAAGTACAACATCCGGGGCCAGTTCAGCCTGAACGTCGCCGCCTTCCGCCAGGAATTCAAGGACTTCCAGCTCAATACCTTCAACGGCTCGGTGTTCGTGGTGCAGAACATCCAGGCCTGCAAGACCAACCTGAACGGCGCGGATACCGACAATGTCGCGGCCAACGGCACCTGTGTCGGCAATGCCGACCGGCCGGGCGTGATCTCGCAGGGCGTCGAGATCGAGTCGACCATCACCCCGGCGCGCAACTTCAACGTCTCGGCCGGCTATACCTATGCCGACACGCATTTCCGCCGCAACCTGGTCGGCAGTTCGGAGGGCGAGGGCCTCGACCCGGCGCTGTTCCTGCTGCCCGGCAGCCAGATGTCGAACGCGCCGCGCCATGTCGTCACCAGCTCGCTGGCCTGGACGCCGGACATCGGCTCGAACGGCATGTCGGCGCTGTTCTACATCGATCAGCGCACCACCTCCGACTATAACACTGGATCGGACCTCGCGCCGGAGAAGCGGCAGGACGGCTTCACCCTGGTCAATGCCCGTATCGGCATCCGGGGCGACAAGGACCTGTGGGCGCTGGAGTTCTGGGGCCAGAACATCTTCAACAAGAACTACATCCAGGTCGCGTTCAACACGCCGTACCAGGGGGCCGGATCGGTCGCGAACACGATCCGTTTCGGCTCGACCTCCAACGCGCTCTACTCGGCGTTCCTGGCCGAGCCGCGCACCTATGGCGTGACGCTCCGCTCGCGCTTCTGACGCGCCATCGGGGGAGGGGCAGGGGCCGGTTCGCCAAGGCGGGCCGGCCCTTTCGCCTGGTCAGGCCGATTTATCCGCCGAACCGATCCAATATCCGCAACTTGGGCCTGTCGGCACGCGTTTGCGTCCTGAATTCAGACAGGACGAACGTGATGCACGACATGGCCAACCGTAACCCCGGCAATGGCGGCGAGACCCATCAGGTGGCCGATGCCGACCACCCGGTTCTCACCACCAATCACGGGATGCCGATCGCGGACAATCAGAACCAGCTCAAGGCGGGCGCACGCGGCCCCGTTCTGCTGGAGGACGAAGTCTATCGCGAGAAGATGAACCACTTCGACCATGAGCGTATCCCGGAGCGGATCGTCCATGCGCGCGGCACGGCCGCGCACGGCTATTTCGAGTGCACCGACAGCCTGTCCGACATCACGCGCGCCGACCTGTTCCAGAAGAAGGGCCAGCGCACCGAGGTGTTCACCCGCTTCTCGACCGTCGCGGGCGGCGCGGGATCGGTCGACACGCCGCGCGACGTGCGCGGCTTCGCGGTGAAGTTCTACACGCGCGAGGGCAATTGGGACCTGGTCGGCAACAACATCCCGGTCTTCTTCATCCAGGATGCGATCAAGTTCCCCGACCTGATCCATGCCGCCAAGATGGAGGCGGATCGTGGCTATCCCCAGGCCGCGACGGCGCACGACACCTTCTGGGACTTCATCTCGCTGATGCCGGAATCGACCCACATGATCATGTGGGCGATGTCGGACCGTACGCTGCCCAAGAGCTTCGCGACGATGGAGGGGTTCGGCATCCACACCTTCCGCTTCGTCAATGCCGAGGGGAAGAGCACCTTCGTCAAGTTCCACTGGAAGCCCAAGGCGGGGCTGGCCTCGTCGATCTGGGACGAGACGGTGAAGACCGCCGGCGCGGACCCCGATTACCAGCGGCGCGACCTGTTCGAGCGCATCGCGCGCGGCGACTATCCCGAGTGGGAACTGGGCGTGCAGCTGTTCGACGAGGAATTCGCCGCCAGCCAGCCCTATGACGTGCTCGACGCGACCAAGATCATCCCGGAAGAGGTGCTGCCCGTCCGCATCGTCGGCAAGATGGTGCTGGACCGTTACCCGGACAATTACTTCGCCGAGACGGAGCAGGTCGCCTTCTGCCCCAGCCATATGGTGCCGGGCATCGATCACTCGAACGACCCGCTGCTCCAGGGCCGGCTGTTCTCCTATCAGGACACGCAGATCAAGCGGCTCGGCTCGACCAACTGGCATCAGCTGCCGATCAACCAGGCCAAGGGCCGCGAAGGCGGCTGCCCGTTCCACAATTTCCAGCGCGACGGCCATATGCAGATGCAGGTGCCCAAGGGCCGCGCCAATTACGAACCCAACTCGCTGCATCTGGCGGGCGAAGAGGGCGGTCCGCGCGAGGACCCCAAGGCCGGCTTCGTCACCTATCCGGCGGAGGAACAGGGACCGAAGCTGCGCATCCGCCCCGAAAGCTTCGCCGATCACTATAGCCAGGCGCGGCTGTTCTGGCGGTCGATGGACCCGGCGGAACAGGCGCATATCGCCTCCGCCTTCGTGTTCGAGCTGAGCAAGGTGTCGCTGGAGCATATCCGTCGGCAGGTGATGGCGAACCTGCGCAACGTGGACGAGCAACTGGCGACCCGCGTCGCCGAGGGGCTGGCGATGGACCTGCCGGAGGCGGCCCCGGCCGCAGCCCCGGTGATCGACATGGACCCGTCGCCCGCGCTCCGCATCATTCGCGGGCCGCTGGAGAAGCACACGCTGGAAGGCCGGACGGTCGGCATCCTGTTCGCGGATGGCAGCGATGCCGGCGAACTGGCGATGGTGCGCAAGGGCGTGAAGGCGGCGGGCGGCCACCCGCTGCTGATCGCGCCCAAGGTCGGGCAGGTGCCGCTGTCGGACGGCACGACCGTCAAGGCGGACGCGCAATTGTTCGGCCAGCCTTCGGTCACGGTCGATGCCTGTGCGGTGATCCTCTCCGCCGAGGCGACCGCCAAGCTGACCAAGGAAGGCGCGGCGGTGCAATGGGTGATGGATGCCTTTGGTCACTTGAAGGCGATCGGCCACAATGCGGCCGCGCAGCCGCTGCTCGACAAGGCGGGCGTCGAGCCGGACGAGGGCGTGGTCGCCTTGGACGGCTTCGTCGAGGCGGCGAAGCGGCGCTATTGGGACCGCGAGCCCAAGGTGCGCACCCTGGCCTGAGGCGATATCGCCCTTCGTCTGGATGCAGGCATCCGGGCGGGGGCGGGGCCCTCGATGTTTCGCTCCCGTGACCGGACCGTGGTGGAAGCCAAGGTTCGGTCACGAAGCGATTCGAATGATTGGCAAAGATCGCCCAACGCCATCCCGGCCTTTGCGGAGATGACAGCGTGGGGCGAGCGGATGTCATCCCGCTCTGACATCTATTGTCTGATCTATTCGGCGGGAGTGTTGCAGTGCGGTGCAACAGTCCATTTCAAGAATGCAAATAACTTACCTCTGGAATAAGGAAGTTTGCATTTTGCGACGCGCCTCGGCCATGGCGTTGCTTGACTCGCAAGCCAACTAAGCTCATCCATTCATCATGATCACGCCGGTGCCATACCAGCGGTTTCGCAACCATAGCGGTCAACTGGCCGCACGAGTCTAGCCCGGGCCGTTCCGGCGCACAGGTGTCGGGGCGGACCCGGGCCTTATTCGATCCTCTTGCGGGCGGCGTCATCCGCGCCCGCCACCTCGAATAAGCGGACCAACCGCCATGGACCGGACCAAGATCGACACGGGCGATCGCCCGACCCTCTATCGCACTGACCATCCGACCGGCGATGCACGCTTCACCAGGATGCTGGAGCGACTGGTGGACATTCCCCTGTTGCTGATGGTGCTGCTGCTCGGCATCCCCCTGCTTCTCTATTGCATCCTCACCAGTCCCTGAACGCGATCGACGCGGCCATTCTCAGGCGGTCGTGCCGTCCGCCGATTCCAGCAGGCGCTTCTCCAGCGTCCGCAGCCGGCTGCTGGCGGTCAGCCGGTCGCCGGTCAGGTCGGTGACGTAGAAGGTGTCGACCGCCCGCTCGCCATAGGTGGCGACATGCGCGGAGTGGATCGTTACCTTCGACTGGAACAGCGCATGGGCGAGCTGGTTGAGCAGCGCCGGCCGGTCGCGGGCATTGACCTCGATGACGGTAAAGCGGTTCGACGCGTCGTTGTTGATCAGGACATTGGGCTCGATCGGAAAGGCATCGGCGCGGGGGCGCACGGCGGGCTTGGCGACCAGCCGGTCGATCAGCTTGCCGCGATTGGCCAGGGCATCGTCGATCCCCGCTTTCAACCGGGTGAGGCGCGCCGGATCGTCGAAGGGGCGGCCGAACGGGTCCTGGACCAGGAAATTGTCGATCGCCATGCCGTCGCGCGTGGTGTGGATGCGCGCATCGATGATGTTGCCGCCCGCCAGGCTGATCGCGCCGGCGATGCGATAGAAGAGGCCGGGATGGTCGGCGGCATAGATGCTGACCAGGGTCGCGCCGCGTTCCGCATAGACCTGCGCGTCGATCGTCAGCGGCGCGTCGCCGGCTGTCTCGATCAGCCGGGCGTTATGGGCCAGCACATCGTCCGGCTCGGCGATCCAATAGGCGGCGGGGAAGCGGTGGACGGCCGCCGCCAGCCGGTCCGCGTCCCAGCCCATCGTCTCGCGCAGCCGTTGCTGGCGATCGGTGATCCGCTCGTCACGGCCGCGCTGCTTGTGGCCCAGGCGCAGCACCTCCTCCGCCGCCTCGAACAGGTCGCCGAGCAACTGGCGCTTCCATCCGTTCCAGGTGCCCGGCCCCACCGCGCGGATATCGACCACGGTCAGCACCAGCAGCATCCGCAGCCGTTCCGGGCTGGCGACGGTGGTGGCGAAATCCAGGATGGTCTTGAAATCGGCCAGGTCGCGCTTGAACGCGGTGGCCGACATCAGCAGGTGATAGCGGACCAGCCAGGCGACCGTCTCCGTCTCCGCCGGGGTCAGGCCCAGCCGGGGCCCCAGATGCTGCGCCACCGCCGCGCCCAGGATCGAATGGTCGCCGCCGCGCCCCTTGGCGATGTCGTGGCACAGCACCGCGACGCGCAACGCCCGGCGCGACACGATCTGCTGGACGATGCCGGTGGCGATCGGATGCGCCTCGCGCTCCAGCCCCGCTTCGATCCGGGCAAGCAGGCCGATCGCGCGGATCGTGTGCTCGTCGACCGTATAGTGATGGTACATGTCGAACTGCATCTGCGCGACCACGCGCGCGAAATCGGGAATGAAGCGGCCCATCACGCCCGCCTCGTTCATCCAGCGCAGCACCAGTTCGGGATCGCGCGGGCTGGTCAGCACGTCGAGGAACAGCGCATTGGCGCGGGGATCGCGGCGATAGTCGTCGATCAGCTTGGCATCGCGCGCGGCGGCGCGCATCGCCAGCGGATGGACCTCCAGCCCGTGCAGGTCGGCCAGCTGGAAGATCTCGATCAGCCGCACCGGATCGGCGCGGAAGAAGCCGTCATCGGGCAGCGCCAGCCGACCGCGATCGAGCGCGAAGCCGTTGAGCCTCCGGGGTTTTCGTCGCAGCGTCGGCAGGCCGAAGCGGCTGCCGCGCGCCGCGAACCGCTCGTCCAGATGCGCCAGGAACACGCCGGTCAGCGTGCCGACGGCGCGCGCCTGGAGGAAGTAATATTGCATGAACCGCTCGACCGCCGACTTGCCCGCGCCGTCGCGGAAGCGCATCCGCTGCGCCACCTCGCGCTGCACGTCGAAGGTCAGCCGGTCCTCGGCGCGGCGGGTGATGATGTGCAGGTGACAGCGCACCGCCCATAGGAACTCGTCGGCGCGGTGGAACATGCGATATTCGGCCGGGGTGAACAGCCCGACCCCGACCAGCTGGCGCGCGCGCTGCACGTCATAGACATATTTCCCGATCCAGAAGAGCGCGTGCAGGTCGCGCAGGCCCCCCTTGCCCTCCTTGACGTTGGGCTCGACGACATAGCGGGTATCGCCCATCCGGCGGTGGCGCGTGTCGCGCTCGGCGAGCTTGTCGGCGATGAACTGACGCTCGGTGCCATGCTGCACTTCCGCCTTGAAGCGGCGCGTCGCCTCCGCATGGACGCCCTCGTCGCCCGCGACCAGGCGACGTTCGAGTAAGGCGGTGCGGACGGTGATGTCGCCCTTGGCCTGGCGAAGCATCTCGTCGATCGAACGCGAGCTGTGGCCGACCTTCAGCCCCAGGTCCCACAGCGCATAGAGGATCGCCTCGAACACATGTTCCGCCTCGCGGCTGGCGGTGGCGAGGGTCAGGAAGCCGATATCGACGTCCGAATGCGCCGCCATCTCGCCCCGGCCATAGCCGCCGACCGCGACCAGCGCGATCGGCTCGGCCGCCGGATAGAGGCGCACGGCGCTTTCGAACAGCAGGCGCAGGATCTGGTCGGTCAGATAGGCCTGTCCGGCCGCCGCCTCCAGCCCGCGACTGGGGCGTTCGGCCAGCCGCCGCGCGATTTCCGCCCGCCCCGCCGCCAGCGCATCCTTGAGCAGCGGCACGATGGTGGCGGGAATGGCATCGGGCATCGCCGCGATCCGCTCGGCGATCGCCCGACGGTCGATGATCGCGCGGCGGTTGGCAAGATGGTCGAACTGGCTCATGCCCGCTTCATGGCGGGCTTGAGGGCGAGGCGCCAGCGGGTTTGGCATGTGGCGGTGAACCGGGCGGGCCGACGGGGTATGCTGTCACTACGCATCGTGTACCGTGGAATCTCGACCAAGCACGACCCTCTTCGTCGACAGGAATCGGATATGTGATCCTTAGTAAAGGCCCTCCATTCGGAGGGGGTCTATAGATATACATGGCTGTAAATGCCTTTTGAGCGGCATGGGTTGTATACTATAATTCAAATAATGGCGTTAATGTACCAATGTTTGAATATGGTAAATCCAGGAATGCGTTGGTAGGTCGAGATTGGCGCGCGTCGTGTGAGATGGCGTAGTATTGGCATCGTGGTGCGGCAATCGGCTCATCTTCCTTCATGAGAAGGTGCGCTACTATCCTTGCGGGAAAGGGATTGGCCATGATTAGTGGATGTATGAAATCAATCGCAGCCGGCATGTTGATGCTGGCGCCTGCTACCGTTCAGGCTACCACCTCCGTCGTCTATAACAATGTGCCGAACGGGCAGAGCGCATTTGACGCGACCGTTGCCGCTGCCGGTGGTGTGCTGGAGACGCAAATCCTTGGTGTGACGACCAGCTACACCGATTTCACCATCAGTAAGCCGGCATTGAATACCTACCCCGAAATAACCGGACAGTTGACGGATATCGCGCCGGACGGGACGGTTCGTGGACCCAATGGTGATTCCCGCCCCAGCGGCATCAAATTCACCTTTGCCGCGCCGATCAACGCCTTTGGGCTTAATGTCGGCGATTGGGGAACATGCTGTTATCCGTCGTCGCTCTATATCGCGTTCGACGGCGGTCCCGCGATCCTGGTCGGTACCGCCCTTTCCGACGAGGATGTACCGCGGACGAACGGCGCATATTCGATGTTCGTCGGCGCGCTGGATGATTCCAGCACATTCACCACGGCCGAGTTCTGGGGTGACGGCTTTGGTGAGGCACTCTACGCTGGCGGTACGATCCGTTATTCCGCGATCGACATCGGCGGCCTGCCGCCAACGGTGCCCGAACCTTCAACCTGGGCGATGATGACGTTGGGTCTGGGCGCTGTGGCCGCCATGGTCCGTCGGCGGCGTAACAGCCTCGCCACGGCGCTTGCCTGACGTCATCGAAGGCGGGAATGCGCGCTGGACCACACTCAGCGCCCATTCCCGTCTGCGGCAAGCAGAACCTCGGTGTGACGCGACAGTCGTCACCCCTCCCGC
Source organism: Sphingomonas sp. SORGH_AS_0438 (assembly GCF_031453475.1). Lineage (NCBI taxonomy): Bacteria > Pseudomonadati > Pseudomonadota > Alphaproteobacteria > Sphingomonadales > Sphingomonadaceae > Sphingomonas > Sphingomonas sp. SORGH_AS_0438. The sequence goes on along the minus strand of NZ_JAVIZS010000001.1, from coordinate 2,410,589 downwards.
GCCAGCGCCTTCAGCCGATAGAGCGTATCCAGCGCCTCGCGCGGGGTGAGCGCGTCGATGTCGAGCGCCTCCACTTCGGCGCGGATCGCATCGCATTGCGCTTCCTCCGCGACTTGCGCGGCGGCGAACAAGGGCAGGTCGTCGAGGCCCGCCGCCAGGCCGCCGGTCTTGGCGCGGCCCGCCTCCAGCTTGGCGAGCACCGCCTTGGCGCGGGCGACGGTCGCGGGCGGCATCCCCGCCAGCCGTGCGACCGCCAGGCCGTAGCTGCGGTCCGCCGGCCCGTCGGCGAGTTCGTGGAGCAGCACCAGCTCGCCCTTCCACTCGCGCGCGCGGACATGGTGGAGTGACAGCGCCGCGCACCGTTCCGCCAGCCGGGTCAGCTCGTGATAATGGGTGGCGAACAGGCAGCGGCAGCGATTGTCCTCATGGATCGCCTCCACCACCGCCCAGGCGATGGCGAGCCCGTCATAGGTGGAGGTGCCGCGCCCCACCTCGTCCAGGATCACGAAGCTGCGCGGGGTCGCCTGGGCCAGGATCGCGGCGGTCTCGACCATCTCGACCATGAAGGTGGAGCGACCGCGCGCCAGATTGTCCGATGCGCCGACGCGGCTGAACAACCGGTCGACCAGCCCCAGCGTCGCGGCGGTCGCGGGGACATAGCTGCCCGCCTGGGCCAGCACCGCGATCAGCGCGTTCTGGCGCAGGAAGGTCGACTTGCCGCCCATGTTGGGGCCCGTCACCAGCCATAGCCGCGACTGTTCGGACAAGTGGCAGTCATTGGCGACGAACCGCTCGCCGGCCCTGGCCACCGCCGCCTCGACCACCGGATGGCGGCCGCCGGTGATTTCGAAACAGCTATGCTCGACCAGTTGCGGCCGCGCCCAGCCGCCCTCCACCGCGCGTTCGGCCAGCGCGGCGGCGACGTCGAGCCGGGCGAGCGCGTCGGCGGTGGCGGCGATCGCCTCGCGCTGGGCCAGCGCGGTGGCGGTCAGTTCCTCCAGATGCGCGGCCTCGGCGGCGAGGGCGTGCGCGCCGGACTGCGCGACGCGGGCCGCGACCTCGTGCAGCGCGGGCGTGTTGAAGCGGACGACGCCCGCCAGCGTCTGGCGATGGGTGAAGCCGCTGTCGGGCTTCATCAGCGCATCGGCCGCCCGGGCCGGCACCTCGACATGATAGCCGAGGACATTGTTGTGGCGGACCTTGAGCGCCGAGACGCCGGTCTGGGTCCGCATCTCCGCCTCCAGCGCGGCGATGGCGCGGCGGCCGCCGGCTCCGGCGTCGCGCAGCTCGTCGAGCGCCACGTCATAGCCGGCCGCGATATAGCCGCCGTCCGACGCGTCGATCGGGGGCGAGGGGACCAGCGCGCGCTTGAGCAGGTCGATCAGCGCACCATGTCCGCGCAGGCGCGGCGCGATTTCCGCCAGCAGCGCCGGGCCATCGGCCGGGATCCGCTCGCCGAGCAGCCATGCGCCGTCCAGCCCGTCGCGCAACTGGCCCAGGTCGCGCGGGGAACCACGCCCCGCCACCAGCCGGCCGAGCGCGCGGCCGATATCGGGCATGGCGCGTAGCGCGGCGCGCAGCCGCTCGCGCTGGCCGGCATCGTCGTGCAGCCAGCCGACCAGGTCGAGCCGCGCGTCGATCGCCACCCGGTCCATCAGCGGCGCGCCGAGATCGGCCGCGAGCGCGCGCGCGCCGGCCCCCGTCACGGTGCGGTCGACCGCGTCGAGCAGCGAACCCTTGCGCTGCCCGGCGGCGGTGCAGGTCAGCTCCAGGCTCTCGCGCGTGGCGGCGTCGATCGCCATGGTCGCCGAGGCGCGGTGGACGACCGGCGGGCGCAGGAAGGGCAGGGCCCCCTTGGCGGTATGGTCGAGATAGGCGACCAGCCCGCCCGCCGCCGCCAGCTCGGCGCGGCCGAACTGGCCGAAGCCATCGAGCGTCGCCACGCCGAACAGGCGCTTCAGCCGCGTTTCGGCCGCGCCGCTGTCGAACTCCGCCTTGGGGCGGAGGGTGCCGGCGAGTGCGGCATGGGCGCTGTCCTCGGCCGCGACCACCTCGGCGGCGGCGAGGCGGGCCAGTTCGGCGGTGACGTTGCCGCCGTCCAGGGCGACGACCAGGAAGCGGCCGGTCGAGACATCGGCGGCGGCCAGCGCGACGCCGCCCGCCGCCTCGCCGATCGCGACGCACCAATTGTCCGCGCGCGCGTCGAGCAGCGCTTCCTCGGTCAGCGTGCCGGCGGTGACGAAGCGGACGATGGCGCGGTTGACCAGCGCCTTGGACCCGCGCGCCTTACGGGCGGCCTCCGGGCTTTCGGTCTGCTCGGCGATGGCGACGCGGTGGCCGGCCTTGATCAGGCGTTGCAGATAGGCGGTGGCGGCATGGACGGGCACGCCGCACATCGGCACCTTGTCGCCGTCATGCTCGCCGCGCGCGGTCAGCGCGATATCGAGGCAGGCGGCGGCGATCCGCGCATCGTCGAAGAAGAGCTCGAAGAAATCGCCCATGCGGTAGAAGAGCAGGCAATCGCCCGCCTCCGCCTTGAGCGTCAGATATTGCGCCATCATCGGCGTGGGGGCGGCGGTCATTCTCGTATCAATCGCGACGTGGCGGACCCGTCAGGGCTGGCGGGCACCGGGGGTGAAGAGACAGGCATCGCCGACCGCGTAGCGGAGGAAAGCGGACAGCACCATCACCAGTTCGCATGCCCGGTCGGAGGCAACGGCTCCGGGTTCCGCTCAGCGCGTGCGCCGCGCCTTCCACAGTGCGGCCGAACCCATGCCGCATAGCGCGAGGGCGAGCGCGAAGCCGATGCCGGCCCCGATTTCCGCACCGCCGCGACCATCGGCCAGGCCGCCGATCGTCAGGCCGATCAAGGGGAAGACGGCAAGAGCGAGGCAACCGACGACGATCATGATGGAGAGGGAGATATGGTGGCGACCCCGTGTCGTCCACTATCCTTGGCCGATCCCCCGCGACGGGTTGAAAGCTGCTCCCGAAACCGCCAAAGCCATCGCAAAATACCCGGGAGCCTGATGCCATGTCCGACGTCGTCAACGTACAATTTTCGGAACGCGAGGCGCTACTGTTCCACTCCGAGGGACGCCCCGGCAAGCTGGAGATCGTCGCCACCAAGCCGATGGCGACGCAACGCGACCTGGCGCTGGCCTATTCGCCCGGCGTGGCGGTGCCGGTGCAGGCGATCGCCGACGATCCCGCCACCGCCTATGACTATACCGCCAAGGGCAATCTGGTCGCCGTCATCTCCAACGGCACCGCGATCCTGGGCATGGGCAATCTGGGCGCGCTCGCCTCCAAGCCGGTGATGGAGGGCAAGGCGGTCCTCTTCAAGCGCTTCGCCGATGTGGACTCGATCGATATCGAGCTGAAGACCGAGGATGTCGACCGGATCATCGACGCGGTCGAGCTGATGGAGCCGACCTTCGGCGGCATCAACCTGGAGGACATCAAGGCCCCGGAATGCTTCATCATCGAGCAGACGCTGCGCGAGCGGATGAACATCCCCGTCTTCCATGACGACCAGCACGGCACCGCGATCATCTGCACCGCCGGCCTGATCAACGCCTGCCTGCTGACCAATCGCCGCATCGAGGACATCAAGGTGGTGGTGAACGGCGCGGGCGCGGCGGCGATCGCCTGCACCGAGCTGATGAAGGCGATGGGCGTGCGCCCGGACAATGTCGTGATGTGCGACCGGACCGGCGTGATCTACCAGGGCCGCGACGATGTGAACCAATGGCAGTCGGCGCACGCCGCCCGGACCGAGGCGCGCACGCTGACCGAGGCGCTGGTCGGCGCGGACGTGTTCATCGGCCTGTCGGCGGCGGGCGCGCTGAAGCCGGAGATGGTGAAGGACATGGCGCCGTCGCCGATCATCTTCGCCATGGCCAATCCCGAGCCGGAGATCCGCCCCGAACTGGCCAAGGCGGCGCGGCCCGACGCGATCATCGCCACCGGCCGGTCGGATTATCCGAACCAGGTCAACAACGTGCTGTGCTTCCCCTTCATCTTCCGCGGCGCGCTCGACGTGCGGGCGAGCGCGATCAACGACGAGATGAAGATCGCCGCCGCCAACGCCATCGCCGAACTGGCGCGCGAGCGGGTGCCCGAGGAGGTCGCGATCGCCTATGGCGTCCGTCACAGCTTCGGCCCGGAATATATCATCCCCGCGCCGTTCGATCCGCGCCTGATGGAGCTGGTGCCCTCCGCCGTCGCCAAGGCGGCGATGGATTCGGGCGTCGCCAACCGCCCGATCCTCGACATGGACCGCTATCGCCAGGCGCTGCGCGAGCGGCTGAACCCGACCACCTCGCTGCTGACGCTCGCCTATGAGGGCGCGCGCGCGCATCCGAAGCGCGTGCTGTTCGCCGAGGGCGAGGAGGAGGTGGTGCTGCGCGCCGCCATCTCGTTCAAGGAGGGCGGTTACGGTACGCCGGTGCTGGTCGGTCGCGACGACGTGCACGACCGCCTCCGCGCGCTGGGCGTGACCCGGCCCGAGGAATATGAGGTGCACAACAGCCGGCATTCGCCGCTGGTGCCTAAGATGGTCGACTTCCTGTACAAGCGCCTGCAACGCCGCGGTTTCCTGCACCGCGACGTGGAGCGGATGATCAACCAGGACCGCAACATCTTCGCCTCCGTCATGCTCCAGCTGGGCGAGGCGGATGCGATGATCACCGGCATCACCCGCACCTGGGCGCATACGATGCGCGAGGTGAAGCGGGTGATCGATCCGGAGCCGGGCCGTACCCCGTTCGGCATCCACATCCTGGTCGGGCAGAGCCACACCGTCTTCATCGCCGACACCACGGTGAACGAGCGGCCGACCGCCGAGGAACTGGCCGACATCGCCGAGCAGACCGCGCAGGTCGCGCGCCGCATGGGCCATGAGCCGCGCGTCGCCTTCCTCAGCTACTCGACCTTCGGCAATCCGGAGGGGCATTATCTCGACAATATCCGCGCGGCGGTGGGCGTGCTCGACGGGCGGCAGGTCGGGTTCGAATATGAGGGCGAAATGGCCCCGGACGCGGCGCTCAACCCGCGCCAGCTGGCCAATTACCCCTTCGCGCGCCTGTCCGCGCCGGCCAACGTCCTCATCATGCCGGGCCTGCAATCGGCGAACATCTCCGCCAAGCTGCTGCGCGAGCTGGGTGGCGACACGATGATCGGCCCGATGCTGATCGGCCTAGAAAAGCCGGTGCAGATCGCGCCCATGGCCTCCACCGCCGGGGAGCTGGTGACGCTGGCGGTGCTGGCGGCGGGAGGCATTGCGCGCTGAGATGTTGAAATCCCTGTACCTGGTGGCGATCGCGTGCCTGATCGCCACCCCTGCCGGCGGGGCACGGCCGGCGGACCAGACCGGTCCCCGGCCGGGGATCGTCCGGGTGCGGCTGGAGACGAGCGCGGGGCCGATCCTGCTCGCGCTCGATGCGCGCCGTGCGCCCAAGACGGTCGAGAATTTCCTCGCCTATGTCGATGACGGGCGGTTCGACGGGACCAGCTTCTACCGCGCCGCGCGCAGCAAGGCCGATCCCCGGACCGGCTTCATCCAGGCGGGCATCCGCCAGGACGCGCGCCGCATCCTGCCGCCCTTTCCGCTGGAGACGACGAAGATGACCGGCATCCGGCATCTCGACGCGACCGTCTCGATGGCGCGAGCGGCGAATCCCGATTCAGCCGGCGGCAATTTCGTCATCACCATCGGCCCCGCGCCGCAGATGGACTGGCGGCCGGACTTTTCGGGCTATGCCGCCTTCGGTCATGCGGTGGCGGGGATGGACGTGGCGCGCCGCATCCTGGCGCTCCCCTCCGGCGGCGGCTTCGATGCGTTCAAGGGGCAGATGATCCTGAAGCCGGTGACGCTGATCCGCGCCGTCCGGCTCGACGGCAAGCCCAAGCCGACCGGGCAGCCCAAGGTGTGGCTGCTGATGCAGGGGCGGAGATAGAGACGGGCCGAGGGTTAGGCTGGCTTTCCTGATGACTTCCTTGTTCCCCGGCGAAGGCCGGGGCCCAGTTGGGGGACGCTGATTGGAGAGGTCTGCGCTCCGTTACCAAAACCTTCCCAACTGGGCCCCGGCCTTCGCCGGGGAACAGGAGGGGTAACAGCGGGGCAACAAGGAACCCCTCAACCGTCGATGCTGGCCCCCAGCGCCGCATGGACCAGTCCGCCATCGACGGTGATCGTCTCCCCCACCACATAGTCGCCGGCGCGCGACGCCAGGTAGATGGCCGCTGCCGCCATATCCTCCGGCTCGCCGATCCGCCCGGCCGGGATCGCCTGCGCCACCGCATCGCCATGGTCGCGCGCGGCGCGGTTCATCTCGCTGGCGAAGGCGCCGGGCGCGATCGAGGTGACGTTGATCCGGTCGCGCACCAGCCGCGCCGCCATCCGCTTGGTCAGGTAGATCAGCGCCGCCTTGGACGCGTGATAGCTGTACGTCTCCCAGGGATTGAGCCGCTGTCCGTCGATCGAGCTGATGTTGATGACCTTGGCCGGCCGGTCGCCGCCCGCCGCCTTCAACAGCGGATGCAGCGCCTGGGTGAGGAAGAAGGGCGATTTGACGTTCAGGTCCATCACCTTGTCCCACCCCTGTTCGGGAAACTCCTCGAACGCCACGCCCCAGGCGGCGCCGGCATTGTTGACCAGGATGTCGAGCCGCGCTTCGCGCTCCGCCAGCGCCGCCGCCAGCGCGCGGCACCCCTCCACGGTGGCGACGTCGACGGGCAGGGGGATGCAGTTCGGCCCCAGTTCCTCGGCGGTCGCCGCGCAGGCCGCCGCCTTGCGCGCGGCGATATAGACTGTCGCGCCCTGCGCCAGGAATCCCTCGGCGATCATCCGGCCAATGCCCCGGCTGCCCCCCGTGACCAGGGCGATGCGGCCATCGAGGCGGAACAGGCTGCTGCAATCCATCGGCGCTCTCCTATCGTTTCGGACAGGGTAGAAGCGTGCCGGGCGGCTGGGAAGACGGTGAAGAAGGACATGGGTCCTGACCCGACAGGGCGTTGAACGGCGCGTTAACACGGTTCGTCGGATAAGGTTCCCGGGCCACTTTTCTTTTGTCCCCAAGGCCCGTAGCCGAACCTCACACCGATTGAGAGCCGGGGGGTTCCCGAAGATGATCAAGGCGTTGGCAGCGCGTTTTGCGCTGGTGGTTTCGTGCGGCCTGATGATGGCCGCTCCTGCGGCGGCCCAGTTCTGGCAGTGTGCGCCCTATGCCCGCGAGATTTCGGGCATCGATATCCATGGCAATGCCAACACCTGGTGGTCGCAGGCCGAGGGCCATTATGCCCGTGGTCATGCCCCGCAGGTCGGCGCGGTGCTGGCGTTCGAGGCGACCCGCCGGATGCGCGTCGGCCATGTCGCTATGGTGTCGAAGGTGGTCAGCGACCGCGAGGTGCTGCTGACCCACGCCAACTGGTCGCGCCGCGGCGGGATCGAGACCGATGTCCGCGCGGTCGATGTGTCGCCGGCGGGCGACTGGAGCGAAGTGAAGGTCTGGTACGGGCCGCAGCGCGATCTCGGCACCTCCACCTATCCGGTCAAGGGCTTCATCTATGCCGGCCGGGCCCCCGAAGCCGCCGAGCCGGTCGCCCCGGTGCAATATGCCCATGGCTTCGACCGCGCGTCGGGCATCCTGACCTTCGCCGCCCCGACGCATTGATCCGCTGATCGCCGGTCAGGCGGGGCGGAAGGTCATCGCCGCGCCGTTCATGCAATAGCGTTTGCCGGTCGGTTTCGGCCCGTCGTCGAAGACATGACCCAGATGGCCGCCGCAGCGGTCGCAATGCACCTCCGTCCGCCGCATCAGCATCGACCGGTCAGTCGAGGTGCCGACGCTGTCCGGCAAGGGCGCCCAGAAGCTGGGCCAGCCCGTACCGCTGTCGAACTTGGTGCGCGAACTAAACAGCGGTTGCGCGCAGCCCTTGCACAGGAACCGCCCGGCGCGATGCTCGGCGTTGAGCGGGCTGGAATAGGGGCGTTCGGTCCCCTCATGCCGCAGCACGTCATAGGCGGCGGGATCGAGCCGCTGCCGCCATTCGGCGTCGCTATGCTGGACCGGATAGGCGGTGGCCGCTTCCGCCCGGCTGCCGCGACAGCCGATCAGCGCCAGTGCGGCGCTGGTGACGCCGGCCAAGCCGAGAAAGCCCCGACGATCGGATGAATGTTCCATCCCGCTGATATAAGATGGCTTCTCCGGCTTGCGAGGGGGGTCAGCGCGCGGCGCCGCCACGCCGGCCGCGCCGCCAGAAGGGGGTGGCGCTGCCCGATTGCAGCACGCCGCGCCGGAACAGCCGGGCGCCGATGGTGACGAACAGCACCACCCACAGCATCTGCCACGGCAGGGCGAGCAGGTGGGGCCAGACCTCCGGCGCGTTCGCCGCGCGTCCCGCCATGGCGAAGGGCGAGGAGAGCGGGAAGATCTCCGCCACGGTCGCGACCCAGCTGTCCGGCCGGCGCGCGGCGGCGGAGGCGAGGACGAACATGCCGACCTGAATCAGTGTGATCGGCAGCGACAGCATCTGGATCTCGCGCGGGGTCGAGGCCTGTGCGCCCAGCCCCAGGAAAACCGAGCCGAGCAGCAGATAGGCCATGGAGAAATAGGCGGCGAACAGCAGCGCGAAGGCGGGGCCGCCGATCGCGGGGGCGATGTCGCCGAGCGCACCGGCGGCGGCGGGCGGCAACAGGCTGGCGACCTGGGTGACGATCGTCCCCCAGAAGCCGACGAACAGCAGCGCGACGCCGAACATGCCGATCAGCTTGCCGCCGAACACCGCCTCCAGCGGCACGGCGGCGGCCAGCACCTCGATCACCTTGTTGTTGCGTTCCTCCGCCATGGTGCCGACCACCTGGCTGGCGAGGAACAGGGTCAGGAAGAAGATGCCGAACACCGCGAAGAAGCCGGCCTGGTGCTGGCCGCCGATCGAGGTCGTCCGCCGCTCGACCACGGTCCGCGTCGCGATGACGCGGGGCAGGGTGCCGCCCAGCCGCTCGGCCGCCAGCGTCGCCTGGGCCAGCGCGTCCATATAGTCGCCGGTGCGCCGGTTGCGCGGGGCGAGCAGCAATTGCGGCCGGTCGAGCGGACCGTAGAGCACCGCATCGACATCGCGCGTGCGGTCCGCCATCAGCGCGCGCGCCTGGACGGCGGGATCGCGGCCGGGGGACTGGATCAGCAGGTCGGACGGCGTGTCGTCACGGCGATAGAGGGCGCGCAGCCGCGCATCCTCGCGCCGCATCACCTCGGCGGTGGCGGGGGCGACGATCGCGACGATCCGGCTCTTGTCGGCGGTGCTGTCGTCCATCGCCGCCGCGCTCATGCCGCCGAGCGCGCTCAGCGATCCCATCAGCGCGGGCGCGAACAGGAAGAGGAGGAAGATCGGCGTGAACACCGTGGCGATGAAATCCCGCCGCGCGATCGTCAGCATCTGGCGCAGCGAGCGGGGCAGGCGGCTCATGCGTGCGTCTCCCCGGCGGTGCGGTCATGGCCGGCATGGTCGCCGACGATCCGCACGAACGCCTCGTGCAGGCTGGGTCGTTCGATGGTCAGCCCGGCGATGCCGTGTCCGGCTGCGATCAGCGGCAGCAGCACCGGCTCCACCCCCGCATCCGGCAGGGTGAAGCGCCAGCCGCCATCCCCCTCCGGCGCCGCATCGGCGGGGAGCAATGCGGCGATGTCGGGACCTGGATGGCGCGGCAGATAATGGACGCGGCTGGGCAGGGTGGCGCGTGCTTCGTCCACCGTCCCCTCGAACCGGCGCTTGCCGCCGGCGATGATCGCCAGCCGGTCGCACAGCCGTTCGGCATGGGCCATGACATGGGTGGAGAAGAGGATGGTCGCACCGCGATCCCGCTCGCCGACGATCAGCGCCTCCAGCTTCTCCTGATTGACCGGGTCCAGGCCGGAAAAGGGTTCGTCGAGCACGATCAGCTCGGGCCGGTGGACGATCGCGCCGAGCAGCTGGACGAGCTGCGCCATGCCCTTGGACAATTTGCGGATCTTCTCGTCCACCGCATGGCCCAGGCCGACACGTTCGAGCAGGTCGGTGGCGCGGCGGCGGCCTTCGCTCAGGGGCAGGCCCCGTAACGCACCCAGGAACGCGACCGCCTCGCGCGCCTTCATGGTCGGATAGAGGCCGCGTTCCTCGGGCAGATAGCCGACCCGGTCGCTCGCCTCGCGCGGGGCATCCTCGCCGAGCAGCGTGCGCCGGCCCGAATCGGGTTCGATGATGCCGAGCAGCATCCGCAGCGTCGTCGTCTTGCCCGCGCCGTTCGGCCCCAGCACGCCGTAGATCGCGCCGCGTGGCACGCGCAGGTCGACACCGTCCACCACCGGGCGCTCGCCGAACCGCTTCACCAGAGTCTCGGCGGTCACCGCCCATGCTGTCGTCATGACTTATCCCCTGCCGTTCCGCGTGGTAGCGGGCGGTCATGGCCGGAGACAAGCTCGAAGACCGGATCAAGGCGATGGCGGCGGAACTGGGCTTCGCGGCCTGTGGCATCGCGCCGGCCGACGCCGCGCCGCTGGCCGGCGTGCGGTTGCGCCAGTGGCTGGACGAGGGGCGGCATGGCGACATGATCTGGATGGAGGAGCGCGCGCATCACCGCGTCGGCCCCGCCGCCCTGTGGCCGGCGGTGCGCAGCGTCATCTCGCTCGGCATGAGCTACGCCCCCGCCGGCGATCCGCTGGCGCTGGCCGGGGAGGGGGATCGCGGCCGCATCTCCGTCTATGCGCAAGGGGCCGATTATCACGACGTGGTGAAGAAGGCGCTGAAGGCGCTCGGTCGCTGGCTGGCGCGCGAGGCGGGGTGCGACCTCAAGGTCTTCGTCGATACCGCGCCGGTGATGGAGAAGCCGCTGGCGGAGGCGGCAGGGCTCGGCTGGCAGGGCAAGCACACCAATCTGGTCAGCCGGCAGGCGGGAAGCTGGCTGTTCCTGGGGGCGATCTACACCACGCTGGACCTGACGCCCGATGGCGCTGGGCGGGGCGGCTGCGGATCGTGCGACGCCTGCCTGCGCGCCTGCCCGACCGATGCCTTTCCCGCGCCCTATCAGATCGATGCGCGGCGCTGCATCTCCTATCTGACGATCGAATATGCCGGGCCGATCCCGGAGGAGTTCCGGGTCGGGATCGGCAACCGCATCTATGGCTGCGACGATTGCCTGGCGGTCTGCCCCTGGAACAAGTTCGCGGCGGCGGCGCGGGCCAACCTCGCCTTCGCGGCGCGGGCGGAGCTGGCCGCACCGGAACTCGCCGACCTGCTTGCGCTGGACGATGCCGGCTTCCGGCAGGTCTTCGCCGGATCGCCGATCAAGCGGATTGGCCGCGACCGCATGGTCCGCAACGCCGCGATCGCGGCGGGCAATAGCGGCCGACCGGAACTGGCCCGCGCCGTGCGCCCGTTGCTGGACGATCCCGACCCGGTGGTCCGCGACGCGGCGGGCTGGGCGCTGGCGCGGCTGGAGGGTGACCGGACTATGTCATGAGCCGGGGAGCCGTCCGGCAATGCCGCCGGCTCCCCGGATGGATAAGGCCGCGGGTCAGGCCGCTAGACGGGTGACCGGTCGCCGTCCACGACGCCGCAGCGATGCGCCGACCGCGCCCAGTCCCACCATCATCAGCGCCCAGCTGCTCGGCTCCGGGACGGCGGAGACGGCTGTCGCCCTGCCATTGCCGCTGACGACCATCGTGGCCAGGAAGATATTGTCGTCCCGCGACGGGTTGTTCGTCGTCACGCGGATCGTGGAACTGCCCGGCGCGATGTACGGTGCGATATTGTAGCGTTCATGATCATCGGCATAGCTGGGATTGATCGGCGAGTAGGGGTCGTCATTGCCGCCGACCGTGATCAGCGCGCCATTGGAACCGGCGCCATCGTCGAAGTTGCCGGCCGCGCTCGTGATGATGCGGTCGTTGACAAAGACGTTCGACGCTTGTCCAGCCGCACTGAAGTTGATGCCGAGACGTAGATCGGCGACGAAGCCCGAACTGGTCGGATCAAGCGGCTTTTCAAACGTCATGGACAGGGCGTCGCCCCCGACGGCGGAGTAACCGTCGAACAAGGCGACTGTCTGCTGCGCCAATGCCGCATCCTTGTACACCACGACCAACGCGGTGCCGTCGGTCATCCCCGAGTTGCCCTCGGTCACCGCGAAGTCATATGTCCCGCCAGCTCCTCCGTCCACGATCGCGGCAACGAGCGAGGTGACGTCGGCGCGGGCCGAGGTCATCGAGAGGGTGGACTTTCCGGTGACGTTGATCGCCGGCGTTCCGAACACGACCTGCTGATTGTTGAACGTGACCGGCTGGTTTGCCCAATTGTTGCTGACGGAGAAATTTGCCTGATAGAGATAGGCGCCGGCGACAGTCGCTCCCTTCGGAACAAAGGCTTGGAGACTATAGCTGCTCGACAGCGAGCCGCGACCATTGGTCGACAGGCCGTAGCTGCCGTTAAACTGCTGAAACAAGGTGAGGCTGGCATTGGCGGCCGTCGGTGCGGCGAATGGCGCCGCCATCATAGCCAGTAACGTCATGAATTTAATGCTAGTTTTCTTCATATATTCCCCCCATTTTCTCGACAATGGGTATATGCACCAGAAGTACATTGTCGATTGCCTCGGTTAATGTCTTGTTAACCATGGGTGGCGGGGTTGTGCACTTGGATAAACTACTTAGTGCAAAGGCGCGACAAGGCGAATATTGCTTTTGTAGAAGAGCTTAACGAAGATCGTGCGGCAACTCATCCATGGCGGATGGAATTACCGATCAGCCGGACGCACGAGCTTACCCCTGCTTCGGGACCAGGGCGGTTGAGCATGCACAAGGATCGGTGATCCCGTGATCGATCATGACTGTTGCACGACGTTGACGGAATCGGGTGGCAAACGTGCTACCGTCCGTGACTGTTCAGATGTGCCGGCTACCGCCCGCCGTCGCGGCGGACCAGCGCGGCGACGCAGCTCGCGCGGTCGATCGCGCTGCCGTCGGGCTCGCGTGCGTCGACATAGGTGACCTTGGGCTCGCCTCCGTCCTTGGGGTAGAGATAGGCGTCGAGCACGCAGATGCCGCTGCTATATTGCAGCTTGCGCGCACTACCCTCGCGGACATCGGCGTCGGGCTGGCCGAACAGCTTGGCCAGGCCGGCGGCGTCGGCGCCGACCACGCGTTCCAGCCCGACATTGGTATAGGGGATGGCGACCGGCTGCGAAACGGCGGGCACCCTGGTCGCGGGGGCGGCGCAGGCGGCGAGGGCGAGCGACAGGAGCAGCGGCGGCAGAGGCTTCATGCGGGTTTCCGGTGATAGAGATGCGTGGCCATCGCCGCGCCCAGGATCGGTGCGGCGAGCGCGATGATCGGCACGACGAACAGCGCGGTCCCGCCCAGGCCGAGCAGGAAACGCTGTCCCCGCGTCCGCCGCCGCCACGCCGCCAGCGCGTCGCCCCGCAGATGCCGGGTCGCGACCATGTCGCCCAGGTCGCGGCCGAGCAGCCAGCCATTGACCAGGAAGAAGGCGGCGGCGGTGCCGACGCCGGTGGCGAGCAGGACGATATAGACGGGCAGCATCACCAGGTTGACGATCACCACCCGCGCCGCCGAGCGCAGGCCCAGCGACAGGCTGGCGGCAAAGGGTAGGGGGCGGGCGGTCGCCAGCGCGGGCGGATAGTGGCGCGCCTCGACCGCCGCCACCACCTCGTCGGCGAACAGCCCGACCACGGCCACCGCGACGGCGCGGAACAGCACCCACAGCGCCAGCCCGGTCACGACGATCGCGACGGCGGCGGCGATGCCGCCCGCGCCCCATCCGATCCAATGCGCCAGCAGCGCCTGCGTCCCCCACCAGACGCCGATGCCGGTGAGCGCGAAGATCGCCAGCGTCACCGTCATCGACCGGACGAAGACCCGCAGCACCGGCGGGTCGCCGAGCTGGCCGATCGACAGGAGGAGCGCGCCGAACATGATCGATGCGATGCCGTGGCGTCGCCCGAGCGTCAACATTGCGTGCGGCGTCCCGTCTCTCTACGGCGACGGCTTTCCATTCTCGGAGCTTACGCTTGACCCAGCCGCATTATGACGTGGTCGCGATCGGCAATGCCATCGTCGACATCCTCGCCCAGGCCGACGACGCCTTCCTCGCCGAACAGGGCATGACCAAGGGCGCAATGCAGCTCGTCTTTTCGCCCGAGGAGGCCGATGCCCTCTATGCCAAGATGGGCCCCGGCCTTGAAGTGTCGGGCGGCTCGGCCGCGAACACGCTGGCCGGCATCGCCGCGCTCGGCGGCAAGACGGCGTTCATCGGCCAGGTCGCCGACGACCAGCTCGGCGCGGTCTTCGCCCATGACATCCGCGCGGCGGGCGTCCGCTACGACACGCCGGAGCGGGCCGGCCAGCCGACCACCGGCCGCTGCATGATCTTCGTCAGCCCCGATGGGCAGCGCACGATGAACACCTTTCTCGGCGCGTCGCACTATTTGCCCGCCGGCGCGCTCGACCGCGCGCTGATCGCGGATGCGGCCTATCTCTATATCGAGGGCTATCTGTGGGATCCGGAGGAGCCGCGCGCCGCGATGCGCGCCGCGATCGAGGTCGCGCGCGAGGCCGGCCGCAAGATCGCCTTCACCGCCTCGGCCGAGTTCGTGATCGACCGGCATCGCGCGGACTTCCACGCGCTGATCGATGGCGGGATGATCGATGTGCTGTTCGCCAATGAGGCGGAGATCATGGCGCTGACCGAGACGAGCGATGTGGATGCGGCGATCGCGGCCGTGCAGGACAAGGTCGAGACGGTGGTGGTGACGCTGGCCGAGAAGGGCGCGTGCGCGGTCCGTGGCGGTGCGCGCACCACGGTGCCGGCGGCGCCGGTGGCGCAGGTGGTCGACACGACGGGGGCCGGCGACCTGTTCGCGGCGGGCTTCCTCCATGCGCAGGCGCAGGGCCGCGAACTGGAGGCGTCGTTGACGCTGGGCGCCTTGTGCGCGGCGGAAATCATCAGCCATGTCGGCGCGCGCCCGCAGGTCGACCTGAAGGCGCTGGCGGCGCGGACGCTGAGCTGAGGGGACGCCGCGGCCTTTTTCTGAGTTCTTCGGCCTTCACCGGGGAACGGTAGGGGAGAGGCCTTCCATATGACGGCACGGAAAAAGGGCCGCGGGAGCATCCTCCCGCGGCCCTTTTTCGTCATACCGGTAACCGGAGCCTTACGGCTCCAGCGGCTTCGCCGTTTCCGGCTGGAGCGACGGATCGGCGACGCTGTCGTCGATGCCGCGGCCGACATGGCTGCGATGGCGGCTATAGCCGAAATAGATCAGCAGCCCGATCGCCCCCCAGCCCGGCAGGACCAGGATCGCCACCAGCGGCAGCGAGAAGTAGAGATAGGCGCAACCGGCCATCGCCAGCGGGGCCACGATCCACACGGCCGGGGTGCGGAATGGCCGGCGGCGGCCCGGATCGGCCTTGCGCAGCACCATCACCGACAGCGCCACCATGAAGAAGGCGAACAGCGTGCCCGAGTTCGAATAGTCCGCCAGCTTGCCGACCGGCAGGAAGGCGGCGGCCAGCGTCGCGGCGCAGCCAGTGACGATGGTGACGACGTGCGGCGTGCGGTACTTGGGGTGCACGGAGGCGAGCTTGTCCGGCAGCAGGCCATCGCGCGCCATGGTGAAGAAGACGCGGGTCTGGCCGAACATCATCATCAGCACGACCGAGGGCAGTGCCAGCGTCGCCGCCAGGCCGATCAGGTTGCCGATCTTCTCCCAGCCGATCACGCGCAGCACATGAGCCAGCGCCTCGCGCGAGCAGGACAGCGGCTCCAGCGCGCCGCTCGCGACGATCGCGCGGCAGCGGTCGGCCAGCTCGGGCGTGCCGGGCGACAGCACCGTGCCGGCCGCGTCGCGCACCGGCTGGGCGCCGAGCGGCGATCCGATCGCGCCCGCCGACACCAGCAGGTAGAAGATGGTGCAGAAGACCAGCGAGGCGATCAGGCCGATCGGTACGTTGCGCTGCGGGTTTTTGGTCTCCTCGGCGGCGGTCGACACCGCATCGAAGCCGACATAGGCGAAGAAGATCGAGGCCGCCGCGCCCGCGACGCCGCTGAACCCGGTCGGCATGAACGGGGTGAAGTTCGCGCCGTTCATGACCGGCACCGACAGCGCGATGAACAGCGTCAGCGCCGCCACCTTGATCGCCACCAGCACGGCGTTGACGCGCGCGCTCTCCGTGGTGCCGATCACCAGCAGCCAGGTGACGAGCAGCGAGATGATCACCGCCGGCAGGTTGATATAGCCGCCCGAGGAGGGGCCGTTGACCCATTCCATCGGTATGTCGATGTGGAGCAGGCTGCGGATTTGCCCGACGACATAGCCGGACCAGCCGACCGCGACCGCGCTGGCGCCGACCGCATATTCGAGGATCAGCGCCCAGCCGACCATCCAGGCCAGCAATTCGCCCATCACCGCATAGGTATAGGTATAGGCGGAGCCGGCGACCGGCACCATCGAGGCAAGCTCGGAATAGCAGAGCGCCGCCACCGCGCAGACGAAGCCGGCGATGCAGAAGGACAGCATCATGCCGGGGCCCGCCTTTTGCGCGGCCTCCGACGTCAGGACGAAGATGCCCGTGCCGATGACCGCCCCGACGCCCAGCATGGTGAGCTGGAACGCGCCGAGCGATCGGTGCAATCCTCGCTTCTCGGCGGTCGCCAAAATGGCGTCCAGGGACTTAACACGTCCGAAAATCATCGATTCAGATCCCCCCAAGGGAAGACGGTCCCCGACCGGGCCGCCATGTCGTATAAGTTAAGGGAACGAGCCTAATCGTAAATACGGTACGCGCAATCCCTTAGTGCGCCTCCGCCCGCCGATCCGCGCCCAGCCGAGCGGCCTCGGCGCGGTCGATCGCGATTTACCGATATTTGTTAACGCCTTAGTTGGCGATCATGCGGCCGAGCGGCGTGCCGCCGAAGAGATGGACATGGAGGTGCGGCACCTCCTGTCCCGCGTCGGGACCGACATTGCCGAGCAGGCGATACCCCGGCGAGACCAGTCCCTGCTCGCGCGCGACCGTGCCGACCGCGCGAACGAAGCCGGCGATCTCCTCCGCCGAGGCGTGGGCGCTGAAATCGTCCCAGGAGACATAGCGGCCGCGCGGGATCACCAGGATATGCACCGGCGCCTGGGGCGCGATGTCGTGGAAGGCGATCGCCCACGCATCCTCGTACACGCGGTTCGACGGGATCTCGCCGCGCAGGATGCGGGCGAAGATGTTGCCGTCGTCATAGGGCAGGGTGGCGTCGATCGGCATCGCAGGCTCTCCGGATCGAAAGGGGGAAGGGATCAGCGCGGCCGGGCGGCCTTTTCGGCATGGCCGGACACGCCCTCGCGCCGGGCGAGTTCGGCGCGGACATCGTCCAGCGACAGGCCGGCATCCGCCAGCAGCACGCAGAGATGGAAGAGCAGGTCGGCCGCCTCGGGCACGATGGCCTGCGGGTCGTCGCCCATCGCGGCGATCACGGTTTCCACCGCCTCTTCACCCAGCTTCTGCGCGATCTTGCCGCGACCGCGCGCGAACAGGCTGGCGGTGTAGGAGGTGGCGGCATCCTCTCCGCGCCGCGCGCGGATCGTGGCTTCGAGACGGTCGAGCGCATCCATCGCCTGCGGGTGGCCGAGCGGAACGGCCCGGTCAATCCCGTTCGCCGGATTTAGGCGGCGATCGCGTTGCCCTGGACCAGCCAGGCGAGCGCCGCATCGGCGGTGTCGAAGATCGACAGATAGGGTTGCGGCATCAGTCGGCGCACCTGCAGCCGGGTGATGCCGCTGGTCGTGACGATGGCGATCCGGCTGGCCCGGGGGAAGCCCCGGCACCGGCTGTTGATCGTCATCACCGCCTCCTGGGGCTGCACGGCCACGCGGGAGAAATCCATGCGCAGGCGATAGCCGCTGCGGAAGCCCTCGCGCACGAAGCGAGCGGTCAGTTCCTCGACATAGGCATGGGCGACGGCCTCGGTCATCAGGCCGGTCCAGGCCACGTCGAGCAGGTTCAGGTCATGACGGAAGGCGATGCTGTACATAGAGGGCGCATCCTATAGGCACGACCTTGCAAAATACCTAATCCATGATGGGTTTTCGGACCGGCACGCCCGCCGCGGCGAGCGCGGCATGGGCGTCGGCGACACTCGCCTCGCCGAAATGGAAGATCGAGGCGGCGAGCACCGCCGAGGCATGGCCGGTGACGATGCCGTCGACCAGGTCCGACAGGCCGCCGACCCCGCCCGAGGCGACGACCGGCACACCCGTCCGGTCGGCGATGGTGCGGATCAGGTCGAGGTCATAGCCCGAGCGTGTGCCGTCGCGGTCCATTGAGGTGACCAGCAACTCGCCCGCGCCCAGATCGGCCAGGCGCAGCGCGTGGTCGATCGCGTCGATGCCGGTCGCGCGGCGGCCGCCATGGGTGAAGACCTCCCAGCCGCGCTCGGTCCGGCGTGCATCGACGCTGGCGACGCAGCACTGGCTGCCGAACCGCTCGGCGATCTCAGCCACCACCTGCGGCCGGGCGACGGCGGCGCTGTTGACCGCCACCTTGTCCGCCCCCGCCAGCAGCAGCGCGCGCGCGTCGTCGGCGGTGCGGACGCCGCCGCCCACGGTCAGCGGCATGAAGCACACCGCCGCCGTCCGCCGCACCACATCCAGGATGGTGCCGCGATCCTCGTGGCTGGCGGTGATGTCGAGGAAGCAGAGTTCGTCCGCCCCCGCCGCGTCATAGGCGCGCGCCTGCTCCACCGGATCGCCGGCATCGCGCAGCTCGACGAAGTTCACGCCCTTGACGACGCGGCCGGCGGCGACGTCGAGACAGGGGATGACGCGCGCGCGGACGGTCACGCCGCGCCTGCGACGCTGAGCGCGGCGGCGAGGTCGAGCCGGCCGTCATAGAGGGCGCGGCCGGTGATGACCCCCTCGATCCCGTCGCGCGCGTGGAGCGCCAGCACATGGATGTCGGCAATGCCGGCGACGCCGCCGCTGGCGATCACGGGGATGGAGACGGCGCGGGCGAGGTCGACCGTCGCCTCGACATTGCAGCCCTTCAGCAACCCGTCGCGACCGACATCGGTGAAGAGCAGGGCGGCGACGCCCGCATCCTCGAACCGGCGGGCGAGATCGGTGGCGCTGACCGTCGAGACATCGGCCCAGCCCTTGGTCGCGACCATGCCGTCGCGCGCGTCGACCGCGACGACGATGCCGCCTGGAAAGTCGCGCGCCGCGCCCCGCACGAAGTCCGGGTCCTCCAGCGCGGCGGTGCCGATGACGACGCGGGCGACGCCCAGGTCGAACCAGCGCTCGACGCTGTCGCGGCTGCGGATGCCGCCGCCGAGCTGGACATGGCCGGGGAAGCGCTCGACGATCGCGCGTACCGCTTCGCCGTTCACCGACTGGCCGGCAAAGGCACCGTCCAGGTCGACGACGTGCAGATGCTGCGCGCCCGCCCCGGCGAAGAGCATCGCCTGCGCGGCGGGATCGTCGCCATAGATGGTGGCGCGGTCCATATCGCCCTCGGCAAGGCGGACGACCTGGCCGTTCTTCAGGTCGATGGCGGGAAAGACGATCAGGCTCAAAGAAACACTCCTGCCCGTGAAGGCGTGATGGTCAGGGCCGCCAGTCGAGGAAGCGGCGGAGAAGGGCGAGGCCGTAATGCTGGCTCTTTTCGGGATGGAACTGCACGCCCAACATGGTGTCGCGGCCGATCGCGGCGGTGACCGGGCCGTCATGGTCGGTCGTCGCGATCACGTCCGCGCCGTCAAAGGCGTAGCTGTGCAGGAAATAGGCCTCGCCCGGCCGGACCAGCGCATGGTCGGCCACCGGCACCACGTCGTTCCAGCCCATATGCGGCACCTTGGCGGTGCTGTCGGTCGGCTCCATCCGGCGCACGGTGCCGGCGATCCAGCCCAGGCCGCGATGGGTGCCCAGTTCCTCGCCCGTCTCGGCGAGCAACTGCATCCCGACGCACACGCCCAGGAAGGGCGCAGCCTCGCGCAGCACGCGCTGCTCCATCGCCTCGACCATGCCGTCGACGCCGCGTAGCGCCGCCGCGCAAGCGCCGAACGCCCCGACGCCGGGCAGCACGATCCGGTCGGCGCGCGCGACCAGCGCGGGATCGGCGGTGATCGCCAGATCGGTGCAGCCCGCCGCCTTCAGCGCATTGGCGACCGAATGGAGGTTGCCCGCGCCGTAATCGATCAGCGCCAGCGTCATGCGCTAAGGGCTTCGAGCCCAGGCGCCATGACCGACGGGGCGACCTCGACGAAGCTGTATTCGGCCGCGCCGTGGATGGCGAAGGGATCGGTGGCGGCCCAGGCCTTGACCTCGTCGCGGCTGCCGCGCGCGATGATCATGCCGCCGTTCACCGGCCCGCCGGCCGGCGGCACCTGCCGCCCCGCGACCAGCAGCCGGCCCGAGGCCGCCGCCTCGCGCAGCCAGTCGAGATGCGGCGCGCGCAGTTCGTCGATCCGCTCGATCGGTACGACATAGGTGAGGGTGATGACGATCATGATGCGTGCTCCTCGCCGCCCAGGGTCCCCTTGGTCGAGGGAATGGCGTCGGCCTTGCGCGGATCGATCTCGATCGCGGTGCGCAGCGCGCGTGCCAGCCCCTTGAAGGCGGCCTCGGCGATATGGTGGTTGTTGCTGCCGTACAGCGTCTCGATATGCAAAGTGATGCCGGCGGCCTGGGCGAAGCTGTGGAACCAGTGCTGGAACATCTCGGTATCCATGCCGCCCAGGCGCGACTGGGTGAAGAGGTCCTTCCACACCAGCCAGGGACGGCCGGAAATGTCGAGCGCGACGCGGGTCAGGGTCTCGTCCATCGGCGACAGGGTGTCGCCATAGCGGCGGATGCCGCGCTTGTCGCCCAGCGCCTTGGCCACCGCCATGCCGATGGCGATGCCGGTATCCTCGACCGTGTGATGCTCGTCGATATGCAGGTCGCCCTCGGTGCGGACGTGCAGGTCGATCAGCGAATGGCGGGAGAGCTGTTCGAGCATATGGTCGAAGAAGCCGACTCCGGTCTTCACGTCATAGGCACCGGTGCCGTCCAGGTTGACGGTGACGGCGATCCGGGTCTCGCTGGTGTCGCGGGTGATGGTGGCGCTGCGCATGAAAGCGGTCCCTAACGCGCATGACGCGCCATGCAAGCTTGACGCTCGGGGCAGGACAGGCCTAACCCCGGGGACATGAGCGATACTTTGCCCGACAGCCTGATCCCGTATGACGAGATCGTGCAGGAAGCCCTGCGGGCCGTGGTGGGCCGCGTCCTGGGATCGGTGGCCCAGTCCGGCGGATTGCCGGGCGAGCATCATTTCTACATCACCTTCAAGACCCAGGCGCCGGGTGTCGACATCCCCAAGCGGCTGATCGACCGGTTCCCGGACGAGATGACGATCGTGATGCAGAACCGCTTTTGGGACCTGACCGTCGACGACCAGCGCTTCTCGGTCGGGCTCAGCTTCAACCAGGTGCCGTCCAAGCTGGTCATCCCCTATTCGGCGATCACCGGCTTCCACGATCCGGCGGTCAATTTCGAGCTGCGCTTCCAGGCGACCGAGTCGATGGAGGAATTGTCCGACGCGCACGACGCCGCGGAGAATGACGGCCCCATCGCCACCCCGGTCGAGGACGGCTCCAACGTCGTCGCGGTGGACTTCAAGCGCAAGAAATGACGCCCGAGATCGTCGCTGCGCCCGGCGATGCCGAGCGGGAGGCGATCCTGGCTGCGCTGGTCGCCTATAACGACACGCGCGTCGCGCCGGGCAAGCGCCATCCGGTCGCCATCGTGCTGCGCGACGAATCGGGCGTGGTGGCCGGCGGCCTATGGGGCATGGCCAGCTATGGCTGGCTGTTCGTGCAATATCTGGTCGTGCCGGAGGCGGCGCGTGGGCGCGGGCAGGGGCGCGCGCTGATGCTGGCCGCCGAAGCGGAGGCGCGGCGGCTGGGCTGCACGGGCGTGTGGCTGGATACGTTCAGCTTCCAGGCGCGTGGGTTCTATGAAAAGCTGGGCTATGCGGTGTTCGGCGAGATCGCCGACTATCCGCCGGGCGAGGCGCGGTATTTCCTGTCCAAGCGGCTGGATTGACTGACAATCTGTTCCCCGGCGAAGGCCGGGGCTCAGTTGGGAAGGCTGATGTAACAGGGCGCTTCCCTTCGTCACCAGCGTCCCCCAACCGGGCCCCGGCCTTCGCCGGGGAACGAGGTGGGGGAGGGGGATCAGCGCCGCATCATCCCCGAAGCGCCGCCAGGAACCGCACCGCCGCATCGAATTCGGCGCGATGCGCCTCCGTCGTGCGGGTGGCGAGCTCGTCCTCGCCCCAGCGCTCCACCTGCCAGTCGTCGTCGATCCGCGCGGCGTGCCAGACCGAGTCGGCGTCCATCGCCCCCTCGACCAGCGCCAGGCCCAGGATCAGCGATCCGGTCACCGTCACCAGCGGCGTCAGGCCGGTGATCGTCCAGGCGTCGAGCGCCGCCACCGCCTCATGCAGTCGTGCAAGAGTCGCGGGCGGTTGCGCGACATGGATGATGCCGGTCGCGATTTCGAAATGCGCGTCATAGCGGCGCATCGCCCAGGCGAGCGGCGGGTCCCAGGCGGCGGCCTGCCGCGCGACCAGTTCGGGCGGCGACTCGGCGCGGTAGCAGAGCAGGTCGCTCTCGCCATAACGGGC
Organism: Sphingomonas sp. SORGH_AS_0438; assembly: GCF_031453475.1. Taxonomy (NCBI): domain Bacteria; kingdom Pseudomonadati; phylum Pseudomonadota; class Alphaproteobacteria; order Sphingomonadales; family Sphingomonadaceae; genus Sphingomonas; species Sphingomonas sp. SORGH_AS_0438. The sequence goes on along the minus strand of NZ_JAVIZS010000001.1, from coordinate 2,387,886 downwards.
AAGCGTTTCGGCATAGCCCTGGGGGGCCGGCGCGATCCGGTCGATCGCGGCATTGGCGAGGCCGGTCAGCGGCATCGTGCGCGGATCGACCCGTTCGCCGACCGCGCGCCATTCCTCGGCCACCGCCTCCGCCAGCGCCGCTGTCGGCAGGCGCAGCGCGACCCGACCGGGGGTCCGCACCGGCCGCCCGTCGAGCGCCACCTCGCCATCGGCGATCGACACGTCTTTCCAGAACCGCTTCACGTATCCTCACTCCGCCAGCGATGCGCCAGTCCGGCCGGCACGATCACGGTCACGGCGATCGCCGACAGGGTGAGGGCGATGCCGATCACCTTGCTCGGCCAGTCGGGTGCGCGCGCGACCAGCATCAGGCCCAGGATCGCGCCCGCCACGCCGGCGACCCGCGCGACCTGGAGCATCAGCCAGCGCCGTCGCGCCACCGACAGCGGCACGCTCATGCCAGCAGCCCCGGCAGGTCGGCGGCATGGTCGGCGATCACATCGGCACGTGCCGCCGCCAGATCGGCCGGACTGTGATAGCCCCAGGCGACCCCGATCGCCCGCACGCCCGCCGCGCGCGCCATCGCCATGTCGAAGCTGGTATCGCCGATCATCACCGTCTCCGCCGGCACCGCGCCCGCCTCCGCCATCGCGGCGTGGAGCATCGACGGATCGGGCTTGGACGGGTGGCGATCGGCGGTCTGGAGCGTCACGAACCAGTCGGTGAGGCCATGATGGGCGAGCAACAGGCCCAGGCCCCGGTCCGACTTGCCGGTCGCGACGCCCAGCCGCCAGCCATGGTCGCGCAGATGCGTCAGCGTCTCCGCGATCCCCTCGAACAAGGGTTCGGGGTCGAGCGCATTCTCGCTGCGCAACTGGTGGAACATCGCCTTGTAGGTGGCGGCCAGTTCGCGGTGCAGGTCGTCCGGTGCGTCCGGCAGCAGCATCTGCATCGATTCGACCAGGCTCAGCCCCACGATCCGCCGGATCGCGGCGACCGGCGGCGGTGTCTGGCCGCAGGCCTGGAAGGCCCGCGTCATCGCGCGGCAGATATTGGCCTGGCTGTCGACCAACGTGCCGTCGCAGTCGAACACGGCGAGACGCGGCATCGGCGGATCAGTCGCGCGCGCCGCGACCGCGCCGCTCGCCGCGCCGTTCCTTGCGGACCGACTTGGCATGGGCCTTGGCGCGCTGCTTCAGCACCGACTTGGGCGGCGGTCCCTTGTCCTCCTGGAGTTCCAGCCGATCGCCGACCTCCTCCTCGAAACCCAGGCTCGCCAAGCTCTCGGCGAAATGGGTCGGCAGCGCGGCGGTCTCGTCGATCCGCACGCCGTCCGGATGGTCGACGCGCAGGCGGCGGGCGTGGAGGTGCATCTTGCGCGAGATGCCGCCGGTCAGGAAGGCGGCGGGGCCGCCATATTTGCCGTCGCCGACGATCGGATGGCCGATCGCCGCCATATGGACGCGGAGCTGGTGGGTGCGGCCGGTAAAGGGTTGCAGCTCCACCCAGGCGCAGCGATTGCCGGCGCGCTCGATGACGCGGTAGCGGGTGCGCGCGGGCGAGCCATTCTCCTCGTCCACCTGCATCTTCTCGCCGCCGGTGCCCGGCTGCTTGCCGATCGGCAGGTCGATGATGCCGTCGTCGATCGAGGGCACGTCGACGACCAGCGCCCAATAGACCTTGCGCGCGGTGCGCGAGGAAAAGGCCTTGGCGAAGAAGGCGGCGGCACGGCTGGTCCGCGCCACCAGCAAGGCGCCGCTGGTGTCCTTGTCCAGGCGATGGACCAGCTTGGGCCGGCCCTCCTCGTCATCGACCAGCCCGTCGAGCAGATGGTCGACATGCTCGGTGGTCTTGGTGCCGCCCTGCGTCGCCAGGCCCGGCGGCTTGTTGAGGACGAAGGCCTGGGGATCGCGGTGGATCACCATCTCGCGGATGAAGGTGCGCTGGTCGTCGGACAGCGGCGCGCGGGGGCGCGGCGTCCGGGCGGCCTTGTCGGCGGGCGTGACCGGCTCCTCCGGGGGCACGCGCAGTTGCTGGCCGGCGGCGATGCGGTCGCCCGGCGTCGCGCGCGCGCCATCGACTCGGAGCTGGCCGGTGCGCGCCCATTTGGCGACGGTGGTGAAGCTGGTTTCGGGCAGGTGTCGCTTGAACCAGCGATCGAGGCGAATGCCGTCGTCATCATAGCCGACGGTGAACTGACGTACCTCGCTCATGCGAAGCTCCTGGTGACAAGCAGCCCGGCGAAGAGGGCGAGGATCGCGCCGATGACCGACAGCAGGACATAGCCCAATGCCGTCAACATCTGCCCGCGTTCCGCCAGCGTCACGACGTCGAGCGAGAAGGAAGAGAAAGTGGTGTAGCCGCCCAGCACCCCGACGCCGAGCAGCAGCCGCCACGGCTCGTTGCCGCCGACCCGCGCGAGCAGTCCGGTGAGCACGCCCATGGCGAAGCCGCCGACCAGATTGACGGTCAGCGTGCCATAGGGAAAATCCGGGCCCAGACGCGCCAGCATCCAGCGCCCGGTCCAATGCCGCGCGCCAGAGCCGATCGCGCCGCCGAGCATGACGAGGACGAGGGGAGGCATTCCCTGCTCCCTAGACCAGCCGGCGACGCCCGGCAAATCATGCGTGCTTGTCCTGCACGATGGCCGGGGGCATCTTGCCGGTCATGCTCAATCTCGTCTCGATCCTCATCGGCCTGGCCACGCTCGCCTTCGGCCTCGTCGCCTTCATCCCGTTCCTGGGCTGGATGAACTGGCTGGTGATTCCGCTCGGTATCGTCGGCGCGGCGGTCGGTGCCCTGTCGTCGAGCAATGGCGGGCGCAACCTCAACATCGTGCTGATCATCATCTTCGCGCTGCGCTTGATGCTCGGCGGCGGCATCTTCTGACCACGCACGAAAGGCCCGACGCGCGAGCGCCGGGCCTCCCCGTGACCAACCGTTGAAGGCTTAGCGGCAGACGACCTGGCCGCGATCGACCGAGCGGCCGAGCAGCGCGCCACCGCCCGCACCTATCAGCGTGCCGAGCAGGCTGGACCGGCCATTGGCGATGATGTTGCCAAGCGCGCCGCCCGCCAGACCGCCGACGATCAGGCCGGTGGTGCCGTCGTTGCGGCGGCAATAATATTGACCATTGCCGCCGCGATAGACGCGATCGTTCCGGCTCAGGCGGCGCGTCTGGTAATAGCGGCCGTCCCGATAATAGCGGTCGGCGAAATAATTGCGCTGGCCCGGCTCGAAGCGGTTGTAGTCGTAGCTGTTCCACCGCCGCCAATCGCGATTATTGTCGCGGCGGATGTCGCGGATATCCTCGCGGCGTTCGCGCCGGGCGTCGCGGACATCCTCGCGATAGTCGCGCCGTGCGTCGCGGACGTCGCGGCGGTCGTCGGCGTCGCGCAGGTCGCGGCGATAGTCGCGCTGGGCGTCGCGGACATTGTCGCGATATTCGCGGTTCGCCTGCCAGCGATTGTCCTGCGCCGCCGCCGGCATCGCGGTGACCGCACTGGCCGCCAAGGCGACCGACAGCATCATGTTACGCATCCTGAAATCCTCGTCTTCCTGATACCGCTAAGAACTGACGAGATTACAGCAAGTTGCGTGAACTCAATACTACGTCATGTTCAGCAATGGGACAGGCGACGCCAAGAGAAAGGGCGCCGCGACCCAGTCGCGACGCCCCGTCTTCATTCGGCAAATGCTGCTTATCAGCGGCAGCGACGATTGCTCGTGCCGCGCTCGACTTCGCGACCGGCCAGCGCGCCGACGGCGGCACCGCCCAGCGTGCCGAGCGTCCGGTCGCCGCGCGTGTCGATCGTGCGGCCGAGCAGCGCGCCCGCGACGCCGCCGACCACCAGGCCGGTCGTGCCGTTCGGCTTGCGGCAGCGGATGCGGCCGCGATCGTCGCGCCATTCGCGATACTTGTAGCGACGCTGGGCGTCGGCATTCTCAGTGGTGGCGATCAGGGTCGGCGTCACCATCGCGGCACAACCCAAAACCAGCATCAGCTTACGCATCATCTACTCCCTTACGATAATCACGGTAGCGAAACGTAGGCTTTTAGTGGCGGTTGCATGAACCCTAAACAACGTTGCGTTCATCTTCGGATCGGTTCCCATTGCGGGACAGAAAGGCGATGGACGGAGCGTTGTCCGGGATCAGAGATCGACGCCCGCGGCGATCGCCTCCAGCTTGCGGATACGCTCCTTCAGATCGGCCATTTCGATCCGTGCGCCGGCATGGGGCATGGCGATGGAGGCGTCGTCATCGGACGATCGGACCATCTGGCTGTGCTGGAGCTGGAGCCAGCCGCGCCAGCCGGACAGGCCGGCGGCGGCGATGATGCCGACCCCGGCCAGGCCGGAGAGGGACAGGGTCAGGGTCGTAAACGGGTCGGTCATGATGTCGCCTCCTTTCAGCGGTCGCGCAGGCGGTCGATCTCGCGGTCGAGGTCGATGCTGCGATTATGGTCGGTGATCACACGCTCCAGCACGGCGACCCGCTCCTTGAGCTGGCGGATCTCGTCCTGCGCGCGCATCTGGTCGATGCTCTGGACGGGGGTGGATCGGTGCGGGTCGGCCTGCTGGCCGAGCGCGCGGTAACGGGCGGACAGGATCTGCGCGATCATCACCACGGTGACGATGCCGAAGACCATGGAAAAGAACGTCATGGCAGGCGCTCCGGTGGATGGGTCAGTTGATGCCGGGCAGGGTCGGGCGGTCGCGCAGCGCTTCGATCTCACGCGCGGTGCGCTCGGCGGGATCGGTGGCGATGCGTTCGAGCACCGCGATCCGCTCCTCCAGCCGGCCGACCTGGCCGGTCAGCTTCTCATTCTCGTTGGAGAGCAGCATGATCTTGCGCTCCGCCTCCAGATTCCCGCCGCCGCCCCGGCGTCGGTTCCCGTAATCCTGGGGTGCATAGCCATGTTTGGTGCGCAGCCAGTTGTTCGCCACCCAGGAGATCGGCCCGATCGTGATCGCTGCGATCGGAATGAGCAAGGCCAGGTTCGACATCGTCTTCTTCCCCTTTACTCAGCCCGTCTTAGCGCAGGCTGTCGATTTCCTTGGCCAGCGCGCTGTTGCGGCTGGTGAAGTGGGTTTCCATGTCCGCCAGGCGGCGATCGATGTCGCGCAGCTTGGAGCGGACCTCGGCGGTGGAGCGGGTCGGATTGGCCCGCACGCCCTGCCAGAATTTCTGGTCCTGCGCGTCCTGGTAGAGGCCGATCGGCTTGGTCTGCGCCATCCAGGCGATCAGCCCATAGGCGATCAGCGTCCAGGGAAAGCCGCCGGCCAGGGTCAGCAGGATCAGCGCGATGCGGACCCAGAGAACCTCGATCCCCGTATAGTCGGCGATCCCGGCGCAGACGCCCTTATACTTGGCATCCTGTTTGTTCAGGTAGAATTGGGTACGGGCAGCCATCTCAGTTGCTCCGATTGAAGGTGCGGTCGTTGCGGTCGAACCGGTCGATCGACGGCAACTCGTTCGAATAGCCATGGTGCGGCGCGTTCAGGCCGGGGCGGAAGTCCGGATTGTCGGCGGCGACGATGCGCTCCACCGTGTTCAGCCGGTCTTCTAGGCGGCGGGCGAGATTGTACATCTCGTCCAGCATCCGCTCGTCTTCCTCCGTGATCTTGGGCGCCTGCCGCCACTTGGTCATATAGTGGAGGATGACCCAGGGCAGGCCGATGAAGAGCATGCCGACAACGATGACCGGCATCAGGATTTCGTCCAGCATCGGATCAACCCTCCCGGCTTTGCAGGCGGCGCTTCATCGCGGCCAGTTCCTCGTCCACCCGGTCGCTCTGGCGCAGCTCGGCGATCTCCTCCTCCAGGCTCTTGCCGACGCCCAGGCCCATCGCCTCGGCGCGGCCCTCGGCCTCGTCGGCGCGGCGTTCCAGGTCGGTGAAGCGGCTGAACGCCTCCTGCGTCTTCGGCCCGGCATACATGTCGCGCAGGCGGAAGCGGTTGTTGGCGGTCTCGATCCGGGTCTGGATGTTCGACTGCTTGGTCCGCGCCTCGCGCAGCCGGCCCTGCAGCTTGGCGATGTCCTCTTCCGACGCGCGCAGCGCATCGTCGAGCACCTGCACCTCGGCCTTCAGCTGCTCGGCCATGTCGGTGGCCTTCTGCCGTTCGAGCAGCGCCGCCTTGGCCAGATCCTCGCGGTCCTTGCTCAGCGCCAGTTCCGCCTTCTCGGTCCAATTGGCCTGGAGCTGTTCCAGCTTGGCGATGTGGCGGCGCATTTCCTTCTGGTCGGCGATGGTGCGCGCCGCGGAAGCGCGGACCTCGACCAGCGTCTCCTCCATTTCGAGGATGATCATGCGGATCATCTTCGACGGGTCTTCCGCCTTGTCGAGCAGATCGGCGAAGTTGGCGGCGACGATGTCGCGAGTGCGGGAGAAGATGCCCATCATAAACTCCTGAGGGACCGTGAGTGCGTTCATCGCCTTATGCCATGAAGCGCGTGGTGCTGGCGACCATCTTGCCATCGCCCTGGGCGGGGCCGACGGCGGCCATGATGCAGGTGCCGCTCAGCACGACGGTGAGGGCGAGGGCGGCGAACTTGGTGGCAATGGTCTTGAGCATGGAAACCTCCTGAAACCTTGAACTTGGCCGCCGTTGCGGCGGGATATTCCATGCTTTGCACGGCCCGTGCCAATTTCGAAAATGGCGGATTTCCGCCGTTTCCTGGAGAAAGTGGTGGGACGGGGCAGCTCATGGCTTGCCAAGCTTTGGGGAAATGCGCCAATCCTTGGGGATGGAACGGACGAGCCAGGTCATCGGTCAGTCGGGGGCGTTCATCGATGCCCTGGAACGTGCGAGCCGGGCGGCGGCGCTGGACCGGCCCGTGCTCGTCATCGGCGAACGCGGCACCGGCAAGGAACTGGTGGCCGAACGCCTCCATCGCCTGTCGCCGCGCTGGGACCAGCCGCTCGTCATCATGAACTGCGCCGCGCTGCCGGAGACGCTGATCGAGGCGGAGTTGTTCGGGCATGAGGCGGGCGCCTTCACCGGCGCGACCAAGGCGCGCGCCGGCCGGTTCGAGGAGGCGGATGGCGGCACCTTGTTCCTCGACGAACTCGGCACCCTGTCGATGGCGGCGCAGGACCGGCTGCTGCGTGCGGTGGAATATGGCGAGATCACGCGGATCGGATCGTCGCGGCCGGTGCGGGTCGATGTCCGGATCGTCGCGGCGACCAACGAGCATCTGCCCGACAAGGTCGACCGGCACGAATTCCGCGCCGACCTGCTCGACCGGCTATGCTTCGAGGTGGTGACGCTGCCGCCGCTGCGCGCGCGGGCCGGGGATGTGGTGGTGCTGGCCGATCATTTCGGGCGGCGCATGGCGGCGGAACTGGGCTGGCAGCGCTGGCCCGGCTTCGGCCCGGCCGCGCTCGACCAGTTGAGCGGCCATCGCTGGCCTGGCAACGTCCGCGAATTGCGCAACGTGGTGGAGCGGGCGGTCTATCGCTGGGAGCGGGACGGGCCGGTCGATTCGATCGAGATCGATCCCTTCGCCTCGCCCTATCGCCCGCGCGGCCAGGCGCCGGCCGCGACGCGGGCGCAGCAGGCGGAACGGGCCGAGCCGGAGGCGGAGGAGGGCGCGTCCTCCGCGCCCGGCAGCGACGACGAGGTGGCGGCATGCGAGGTCGGGCCGTCCGACTTCAAGAGCCGCGTCGCGCGGTTCGAGCGCGAGTTGCTGGCCCGCGCCCTGGCGGAGAACCGGTTCAACCAGCGCCAGACGGCCGACTCGCTGGGCCTGTCCTATGACCAGCTTCGCCATGCGCTGCGGCGGCATGACCTGATCGGAACGGTTGCGTAACGCGGACGACGGGAGCAACGGGGGCGGGCGTGCGTTCACCGCACGAAACCAATCAGGAGTGAGCCCGATGGCCTTCGAACTGCCGCCGCTGCCCTATGACTATGACGCGCTGGAACCGACCATCTCCAAGGAGACGATGACGTTCCACCACGACAAGCACCACAAGGCCTATACCGACAAGCTGAACGAAGGCGTCGAGAAGGACCCGGCGCTGCAGGGCAAGACGATCGAGGACATCCTGGCCTCGATCTCGTCGCAGCCGCCGCTGGTCCGCAACAATGGCGGTGGCTATTGGAACCACGACTTCTTCTGGAAGTCGATGAAGCAGGGCGGCGGTCAGCCGTCCGGCGCGTTGGCCGAGGCGATCGAGTCGACCTTCGGCGGCCTCGACAAGCTCAAGGAAGAGTTCAACACCAAGGGTGCGGGCCAGTTCGGTTCGGGCTGGGCATGGCTGATCGTCGACGACGCCGGCACGCTGAAGGTGACCTCCACGCCCAATCAGGACAATCCCCTGATGGACGACGTGAAGGATCGCGGCACGCCGCTGCTCGGCAACGACGTGTGGGAACACGCCTATTACCTGACCTACAAGAACGATCGCGCCGCCTATCTCAAGGCGTGGTGGGACGTAGTCGACTGGGACGTGGTCGGCCAGCGCTACGACGCGGCGAAGAAGTAAGACGGGAAAGGGCTCCTTCGGGAGCCCTTTTTTCTGATCCGTGCGCCTGCGGAGGCGGGCGCACGGATCGCCGTCAATCCGCCGGCGGCACGTCCTGGGGCAAGTCGCCGCCCGCCTGGAAGCCGTGGCGCAGCAGCATCGGCATGTTGGCGAGCGCGAAGCCGAGCGTCAGCGGGATCGCGCCCCACAGCTTGAACCCGACCCAGAAATTCCAGTTGGTCGAGCGCCAGACCATCTCGTTCAGCACCGCCATGGCGAGGAAGAAGAGCATCCAGTTGCGAGTCAGCTTGCGCCATCCATCCGCGCTCAACCCCGGATAGGCGGTGCCGAGCAGCCCCTGGAGCAGCGGCCGGCCGGTCACCAGCCCGAACAGCAGCACGGCGGCGAAGGCGGCATAGACGATGGTCGGCTTCATCTGGATGAATCGGGGATCGTGGAAATAGATGGTCAGGCCGCCGAACACCACGACCAGCACGCCCGAGATCCACAGCATCGGCGAGACATGGCCCAGCTTCACCCGCGACACGATCATCGCGACAATGGTGGCGAGGATGAAGGCGCCGGTGGCGCAGATCACCCGTGCGATGACGATCGCGCCCAGCCGCTCCATGCCCGACAGGAAGCCGCTGAACTGCGCGACCAGCCGCATCATCGGCTCGGCCGGCGCCAGGAAGTTGACCAGGAAGAAGATGACCAGCGGCGCATAGTCCACCGCCATGCGCAGGCCGGGATTGACGTCCTTCGGGGCGGTGCGGGTCACTTGCGCTTGTCCTCCACGCCGGCGATGATGCGGCTGACTTCGTTGGCGTCGAAGGGGCGCAGGTCGGTCATCCCCTCGCCGACGCCGATGGCATGGATGGGCAGGCCGTATTTCTCCGCCGCCGCGACCAGCACGCCGCCGCGCGCGGTGCCGTCCAGCTTGGTCATGACCAGGCCGGTGACGCCGGCCACGTCCTTGAACACCTCGATCTGGTTGAGCGCGTTCTGCCCGGTGGTGGCGTCCAGCACCAGCACCACGTCATGGGGCGAGGCGGGGTTGAGGCGGCCGAGCACGCGACGGATCTTGGCCAGCTCGTCCATCAGCTCGCGCTTGTTCTGGAGGCGGCCGGCGGTGTCGACGATCAGCACGTCGATGCCGGTCTCGGTCGCCTGCTTCACCGCCTCGAACACGATGCCGGCGGCGTCGCCGCCCTCCTTGCCGGTGACGATCGGCACGCCGACCCGCTCCGCCCAGGTGCGCAGCTGCCCGATCGCGGCGGCGCGGAACGTGTCGCCCGCCGCCAGCATCACACCGTAATCCTGCTCCATCAGCAGATGCGCCAGCTTGGCGATCGTCGTCGTCTTGCCCGAACCGTTGACGCCGATCACCAGGATCACCTGCGGCCGGGGGAAGGCGGTGACCTCCAGCGGCGTGGCGACTCGAGCCAGCGCCTTCTCCACCTCCTCCGCCACGACCAGACGGATGCCCAGTTCCTCCATGTTCCGCTCGAACGTGCCCTCCGCCAGGCGGGTGCGGATATGGCCGGCGGTCTGCGGCCCCAGGTCGGAGGCGATCAGCGCCTCCTCGATCTCGTCGAGCGTCGCGTCGTCGAGCCGCGCGCCGCCCAGGCCGGCGAGATTGCCGACCAGCCGGTCCGAGGTGCGCTTGAAGCCGCCGAGCAGCTTCTCGTGCCAGGATGGGGTGGTGCTCATAGCAGGGTTCCGATGAGGTTGGTGTCGGTCGCGCCGGTCACCGCGACGCGCCGGAGCGTGCCGGGTTCGGCGGGGGAGGTGCAATGGATATCGGCGAAATTGCCCGCATGGCCGCGGGTGCCGGGCCGCTCGACCAGGATCGCCTGTTCGCTGCCGACCAGGGAGGCGAGCCAGCGGCCGCGCCGCGCCGCCGCCGCCGCGCGCAGCCGGGCGGCGCGCTCGCGGCGCAGTTCCGGCGCGACCTGCGGCATCCGCGCGGCCGGCGTGCCGGTGCGCGGCGAATAGGGGAAGATATGCGCATGGACGATGTCCACATCGTCGATCAGCGCCAGCGTGTCGGCGAACATCGCGTCATCCTCGGTCGGGAAGCCGGCGATCAGGTCCGCGCCGATCGCCAGTTCGGGGCGCGCCGCCTTCAGCCGCTCGACCAGCGCGACCGATTGGGCACGGGAGTGGCGGCGCTTCATCCGTTTCAGGATCAGGTCGTGGCCGGCCTGGAGCGACAGATGGAGATGCGGCATCACCCGTGGTTCCTGGGTCACCAGCGCGAACAGCCGCTCGTCGATCTCGACCGAATCGAGCGAGGACAGGCGCAGGCGCGGCAGTTCGGGCACATGCGTCAGGATACGCTCGACCAGCGCCCCCAGGGTCGGGCGGCCCGGCAGATCGGGGCCATAGCTGGTCAGGTCGACGCCGGTCAGCACGACTTCCCGGTGGCCGGCCTCGACCAGCGCGCGCACGCGCTCGATCACCAGCCCGGCCGGCACCGAGCGGCTGGCTCCGCGTCCCTGCGGGATGATGCAGAAGGTGCAGCTATGGTCGCAGCCATTCTGCACCTCGACAAAGGCGCGGGCATGGCCGGCAAAGGCCACCGGCACCAGCGAGGGGGGCGCACCCCAGGTGGCGGGGGCCAGCTTGGCGTCGTTGGCGACGACGCGCGCCACCTCCGGCATCGCGGCGAAACCGGCCGGATCGATCGTCGCGGCACAGCCGGTGACGACGATCGCCGCGCCCGGCCGGTCGCGCGCCGCACGGCGGATCGCGGCGCGGGTCTGCTTCACCGCCTCGTTGGTCACCGCGCAGCTGTTGACGACGACCATGGCGCGCGCGTCGTCGCGCCCGGCAAGCAGGGTGCGGATCGTTTCGCTCTCGGCTATATTGAGTCGACAGCCGAGGCTGACGACCTCCGGCTCGGGGAGAGACATGGCACGCGATCTAGTGACCGAAGGCGTGCAAGTCCATGACATGGCCGGGACGGTGCGCGACTATTGGTTTGGGCTGCGGCGGGGGGCGCCGTCCGGCCAGCATGCCGGCCCGATCGCCGGGCGCCTCGACGCGGTGCCGGCGAGAGGCCAAGGGAAGGCCGACGGTGCATAAAATCCGCACATCGTGACCGGAGGCCGGTCAAACCGGCCATAAACGTAAGGTAAGCAGACGGACATCCCGGCTCGCCGAGCTTTGCGTGTGGGGGGTGTCCGCCCTTCAAGCGTCTTCGGGAGCCGTCATGACCTTCATCCACAATCTCAGGATTTCCCTGAAGATCACCCTGTTGCTGCTGGCGATGGGCGCGATCACCCTCACCGTCGCCGTCAACGGTGTCGTCCAGCTCTGGACCGCCGATACCGTCTATTCGGAATTGATCGCGAACAAGATGGTGCCTGCGATCCGTCTGGCGCAGGCGAACCGCCGGGTGCTGGAAATGGGGCTGCGATCCTATCAGGTGATCGCCTATGGCCCCACCACGCCGATGGGCAAGGACGCGGCGGCGGAGGAAGCCGCATCGTTCAAACAGGCGTCGAAGCGGCTGAACGAGGTCCGCGAGATCGACCCCTCCACGGATGCCATCGTCGATCGCTTCATCGTCCGGCTGCGCGGTCTGCACGACAGCTGTCAGGCGGCGATCGCGGCGGCGCAGCGCGGGGACGTCGTGGCCGCGCGTGAGATACTGGTGTCGGTCGACCGCCGCAGCCAGTCGATACGCGGTGAGATGATCCCCTTTTCGAACCGGCAGATCGATTACTCGCTCGCCGAGTCGGATCGGCTGACCGACAAGATGCATGGCACCGCCTGGACGCTGATCCTGACCACGTTGATCGGCACCCTGGCCGGGATCGGCGCGGCGATGGCGCTGACGCGGTCGAGCATCACCGGGCCGCTGATCCGGCTCCGCGATCAGATGGGCCGTTATGCCGGCGGTCATTATGCCGAGGAGGTCAGCGATGCCGACCGTAAGGACGAAGTCGGCGCGATGGCGCGCGCGGTGCGCGTGTTCCGCGACAATGGCATCGCCAAGGCGGCGATCGATGCCGAGAAGGCGACCCGCGATGCCGAGCAGCAGATGGTGGTGGACACCGTCTCCTCGCACCTGTCGCGCCTGTCGGACGGCGATCTGACGACGCCGATCCGGACGACCTTCCCCAGCGAATATGATACGCTGAAGCGCAACTTCAACGAGGCGCTGGACAAGCTGCGCGGCCTGATCGGCGCGGTGTCGGACGGTGCGGTGGCGATCCGCAGCGGCTCGGGCGAGATTGCGCAGGCGGCGGAGGATTTGGCGCGCCGCACGGAGGGCAACGCCTCCTCGCTGGAGCAGACCGCTTCCGCGATCACGCAGATGGACGAACGGCTGAAGGCGACCGCCGATGCCGCCGGCCGGACCGTGACTCGCGCGGACCAGGCGATCAACACCGTTGGCGGCGGCCGGGTGGTGGCGGACGAGGCCGTCCAGGCGATGGGCCGGGTCTCCGAAAGCGCCAAGGGCATCGATTCGGTGATCGAGGGGCTCGACAAGATCGCCTTCCAGACGCGCGTGCTGGCGATGAACGCGGCAGTGGAATCGGGACGCGCGGGCGATGCCGGGCGCGGCTTCGCAGTTGTCGCCGATCTGGTGTCGGCACTGGCGATGCGCTCCGAGGAGGAGGCGAAGCGCGCCCGCGAGCAGCTGACCGCGACCCAGGCCGATATCGTCACCGCGGTCGAGGCGGTGCAGAAGGTCGACGGTGCCTTGTCGGCGATCTCCGGCGACGTGACCGAGGTGCACGGCCTGCTGGCGACCATCGCCACCGACAACCAGGCGCAGGCGGCGGCGATCACCCAGGTCGCCAGCACGATCAGCAGCATGGATCGCAGCACCCAGCAGAATGCCGCGATGGTGGAGGAAACCTCCGCCGCCGCCCGCAATCTGGCGAGCGAAACCGCGCACCTCGCCGACCAGGCCGCCCGGGTTCAACACGGGGGGCGCTTCGATGGCGAGTCGCTTCGAGGGCCCGGTTCGACCGCTGCCGGCCGAGGCGCTGCCGTCCATGGTCCGCGCGCGCCAGCCGGTGTCCGCGCAGGGCGGCGATGATGGAGAGGATTGGGCGTCCTTCTGAACGCCCTTCGATCCGCCCCGCGCTTGCCAAGCGCGGGGCTTTCGCCTAAGGCCGCGCGATCGTTCCGTTGTTGAACGCTGATGACACGCATGACCGCCATTGTCGCGGCATGCACGCTGGCCGGCGAGGTTTCGCCCGCCGGCGCTTTTGCGTTTGGCCCGAGTAGAGGTTGTTGTCCCCATGTTCGAGAGTCTGAGCGACCGGCTTGGCGGTGTCTTCGACCGTCTGCGTGGGCGTGGCGCGCTGACCGAGGCGGATGTCCGCACCGCGATGCGCGAAGTGCGCGTGGCGTTGCTGGAGGCGGACGTGGCGCTGCCCGTCGCCCGCCAGTTCGTCGACAAGGCGACCGAGCAGGCGATCGGCCAGAACGTGCTGCGCTCGGTCACGCCGGGCCAGCAGGTCATCAAGATCGTCAACGACGCACTGGTCGAGATGCTGGGCGCGGACGAATCGACGCTGCTGCTCGACGTCACGCCGCCGGCGGTGGTGATGATGGTCGGCCTGCAGGGCTCGGGCAAGACGACGACCACCGCGAAGATCGCCAAGCGCCTGTCGCAGGGCACGCTGGCGAATCGCGACCGCAAGAAGGTGCTGATGGCGTCGCTCGACGTCGCACGGCCCGCGGCGCAGGAACAGCTCGCGACGCTCGGCACCCAGGTCGAGGTGACGACGCTGCCGATCATCGCCGGCCAGCAGCCGGTCGAGATCGCGCGGCGCGCGATGCAGGCGGCGAAGCTCCAGGGCTTCGATGTGCTGATGCTCGACACCGCCGGTCGACTGCACGTCGACCAGGCGCTGATGGACGAGATGAAGGCGGTCGCCGACATCGCTAAGCCGCAGGAAATCCTGCTGGTGGTCGATGCGCTGACCGGCCAGGACGCGGTCAACGTCGCCTCCAGCTTCTCCGAGCAGGTGCCGCTGACCGGCGTGGTGCTGACCCGCATGGACGGCGATGCGCGCGGCGGCGCGGCGCTGTCGATGCGCGCGGTCACCGGCAAGCCGATCAAGTTCGCCGGCACCGGCGAGAAGATGGACGCACTGGAGGCCTTCCACCCCGAGCGGGTGGCGGGGCGCATCCTGGGCATGGGCGACGTCGTCTCGCTGGTCGAGCGCGCGGCGGAATCGATCCAGCAGGAAGATGCCGAGCGCATGGCCATGAAGATGGCCAAGGGTCAGTTCGACATGAACGACCTGCGCGGCCAGCTGGCGCAGATGCGCCGCATGGGTGGCCTGGGCGCGCTGGCGGGCATGATGCCCGGTATGAAGAAGGCGCAGGGCGCGCTCCAGCAGGCCGGCGGCGACAAGATCCTGATCCATATGGATGCGATGATCGGCTCGATGACCCCCAAGGAGCGGTCCAAGCCGGAGCTGATCAACGCCAAGCGCAAGATCCGCATCGCCAAGGGTTCCGGCACCACCGTGCAGGACGTGAACAAGCTCCTGAAGATGCATCAGGAAATGTCCACCGCGATGAAGAAGCTCAAGAAGATGGGCGGCATCAAGGGGATGATGGCGATGCTCGGCAAGGGCGGTCTGGGCGGTGGCCTGGGCGGCCTGGGCAATGCCATTGGCGGGCCCGGCATGGGCGACCTGATGCAGAAGGCGGCGGGCGGCAAGACGCTGCCCGGCCTCGACGCGCTCGGCAGCGGCGAAATGCCCAAGCTGCCGCCCGGTTTCGAAGGTTTGTTGAAGAAGAAGTGATCCGGCTCCGGCCGATATCCCCAAAAACGTGAAGCAAGGACTAGATTAAGATGGCACTCAGCATTCGTCTGTCGCGTGGCGGCTCCAAGAAGCGTCCCTATTACCGCATCGTCGTGGCCGATGCGCGCAGCCCGCGCGACGGCAAGTTCATCGAGAAGATCGGCAACTACAACCCGCTGCTCGCCAAGGACAATGAGCAGCGCATCGTGCTCGACGCCGAGCGCGCCAAGCACTGGCTGGCCAATGGCGCGCAGCCGACCGACCGCGTCGCCCGCTTCCTGGACCAGGCCGGCGTCCGCGAGCGCGCCGCGCGCAACAACCCGAACAAGGCGAAGCCGGGCGAGAAGGCGACCGAGCGCGCCGAGGAGCGTGCCGAGAAGCTGAAGGCCGCGCAGGAAGCCGCCGCCGAGTCGACCGGCGAGACCGCAGCCGCCGAGTAATCGGTCGGGCGACGGGGGCGGCCTTCGGGTCATCCCGTCGCCTTGTGGTCTGGCGCTGGCCTGTCGTCTTTTCCGACCCTCCCGGCCCAGGCTGGGATGCGGTCGGAGGCGGCTCGGCCTTCGCGCCCGTTCCGTCACCGGCTCCGGTCTTTGCCGGGGCGGAGCGTAACGGGCGGCGCTCGCAACTCTTGCCCCGCCTGCTGTTCGTCCTGTGGCAGCATAACGGGTCGTCATGCGTTTCCCCTCTGCAACCCGTGGAGACGATGCATGACCGAACAGGACCCCGATCCCCGCACCGCGCCCGACGACGGCGAGGATGCGACCCCCAAGCCCGCGCCGCTCAGCGACGCCAGCAATGACGGCCAGTCGGCCCAGGCTCCGGCCGAGGGCGACGATAGCGCCGCGCCGGAGACCGATGGTTCCCCCCAAGGCTGATTCCACCCCGCCGATCGCATCCGGCCCCGTCACGCTGGCCGCCATCATCGGCGCGCACGGCGTGGCGGGCGAGGTGCGATTGAAGGTGTTCGCCGACGATCTGTCGCCCTTCACCCGCTTCAACGACGGTGCGCTAACGCTGACCAGTCTGCGCCCCGGCAACAATGGCGCGATCGCGCGCTTCGCCGAAATCCGCGACCGCAATGCCGCCGAGGCGATGCGCGGTACCACGCTGACCGTGCCCCGCTCCGAACTGCCGCCGCTGGCGGAGGGCGAATATTATCATGCCGACCTGATCGGCCTGCCCGCCGTCACGCCGACCGGCGAGCCGCTCGGCACCGTCGTCGCCGTGGACAATTTCGGCGCGGGCGATGTGATTGAGGTCGAGCGTCCGACCGGCAAGCGGTTCATGGTGCCGATGCGCCCCGAGGCGGTGCCCGAATGGTCGCCTGAGCGGATGGTGATCGAACCCGACTTCGCCGCCTGAGCGGGCCGATGCCGCCATCCTCGCTGTGGCTGCGGCTGATCCGCTGCAAGCCGGTCGCCGACTACTATACCCGGCCCGAAGGGGATGGGGAGGACGAACGGTCGCTGGCGCGCAGTTTCGGCCTGTTCCAGCTGACCATGCTGGGTGTCGGCGCGACGATTGGCACCGGCATCTTCGTGGCGCTGACCACGGCGGTGCCGGAGGCGGGACCGGCGGTCACCGTCTCCTTCGTGCTGGCCGGCATCACCGCCGCGCTGACCGCGCTCTGCTATGCCGAACTGGCCTCGACCGTGCCGGCGGCGGGGTCGTCCTATTCCTATGCCTATGCGACCCTGGGGGAACTGGCGGCCTTCCTGATCGGGGCGTGCCTGCTCCTCGAATATGGCGTCTCGGCCTCGGCCATCGCGGTCGGCTGGGGCCAGTATCTCAACGAGCTGTTCGGCCTGACGATCGGCTGGCGGATGCCCGATGCGCTCGCCCGGCCGCCGGGGGCGGGCGGGATCGTCAATTTGCCGGCGGTACTGCTGGTGGGGTTGTGCCTGATCGTACTGCTGCGCGGCGCGCGCGAGTCGGCCGCCGCCAATGCCGTGCTGGTCGTCGCCAAGCTGGCGGTGCTGGCGCTGTTCGTCGGCATCGCGCTGGCGCATTTTTCCGCCAGCCACTTTCATCCCTTCGCGCCCAGGGGATGGGTGGGGGTCGGCTCGGCGGCCTCGTCGATCTTCTTCTCCTATATCGGCATCGACGCGGTATCGACGGCGGGGGAGGAGGTGCGCAATCCGCGCCGCAACCTGCCGCTGGCCATCATCCTGTCGCTGCTGATCGTCACCGCCGCCTATATTCTGGTGGCGGTCGCGGCGCTGGGCGCGCAACCCTGGACATCCTTCGCGGGGCAGGAGGCGGGGCTGGCGGTGATCCTGCGCAACCTGACCGGGCAGGGCTGGCCGGCGGTGCTGCTGTCGCTGGGGGCGGTCGCCTCGATCTTCAGCGTGACGCTGGTCGTGCTCTACGGCCAGACGCGCATCCTCTATGCGATGAGCCGCGACGGCTTGCTCCCGGCCTTTTTCCACCAGGTCGACCCGGTCACGCAGGTTCCGCGCCGCAATAGCTGGGTGGTGGCGACCGGCGTCGCGCTGCTCGCCGCGGTGGTGCCGCTCGACGTGCTGGTCAACCTGACCAGCATGGGCACGCTGATCGCCTTCGCCGCCGTGTCGATCGGCGTCATCCTGTTGCGGCGTCGGCGGCCGGACCTGCCGCGCGGATACCGGGTGCCGCTCTATCCGGTGCTGCCGATCCTGAGCGTGGCGGCGTGCCTCTATCTGATCGTCGGGCTGCCGGCCGACACCTTCCTACTGTTCGGCCTGTGGATCGGCGCGGCCTGCCTGATCTATTTCGGCTATTCGATCCGGCGGTCCGCGCTGGCCGACTAGGCCGTCAGCGGCGCAGCGGACGCTGCGCGCTCAGCATGTTGCGGATGGTGGTGGCGGCGACGCCGGCCTCGCCCATGGCGTGGCTGATCTGGTCCAGCCCCTTCACCACGTCGCCGGCCGCGAACAGGCCGGGGATCGAGGTGCGCTGGTGGTCGTCCACCTCCAGGCAGCCTTCGTCGCTGGCCCTGGCGCCGGCTTCGACCGCCAGGCGGGAGCGGATCACCGATCCCATCGCCGGATAGACGCTGTCGAACGCCATGCGGCCACCAGCCGTGTCCATCGCGAATTGCTCGCCCTCGATCGCGAAGCCGCCGCAGGGGCCATCGACCCGCACCACGCCCGCATCGTCCAGCGCGGCGATGCACTCCGGATCGAGGTCGTTCTCCACATCCGGGCTGATCAGCGTCACGTCGCGCGTATAGCCGCGCAGGAAGATCGCCTCGCTGGTGCCGTGGCGTCCGCGCCCAATCACGCCGACCCGCTTGTCGGTGACCTCATAGCCGTCGCAGATCGGGCAGTAGCGGAGCAGGCCACCTTGGAGCGCGCGCGAATGCAGGTCGGCGTCCATTTCGGGATGGTTGTTGACGACCCCGGTCGCCAGCAGCACCGATCGCGCCCACGCGCCGCGATCGCCGACCTGGACGATGAAGCCGTCGCCGTCCGGCCGGATCGCGGTGACGGTCGCTTCCTCGCGCACCGCGCCGAAGCGCTCCGCCTGGGCCTGCATCAAGGCGAGCAGCTCGGGGCCGGGTATGCCGTCGGGATAGCCGGCATGATTGTTGGTGCGCGGGATCCATCGCGCGCGGCTGTCGCCCGAGTCGAACAGGCGGATCTTCAGCCAGAAACGCGCCAGATAGATGGCCGCCGTGAGGCCGGCGGGGCCTGCGCCGACGATGATGCAGTCGTCCACCTCTTGCGCGGCCTGCGCGAGCGGGGGAAGGGGGCGGATCATGTTCATCGCGCAGGTAATCACCCTCTACCCGGAGATGTTCCCGGGACCCCTTGGCCATTCGATCGCGGGGCGTGCCCTGCGGGAGGGACGATGGCGCTGCGATGCCATCCAGATGCGCGATTTCGCCACCGACAAGCATCGCTCCGTCGACGACACGCCGGCGGGCGGCGGCGCCGGCATGGTGCTGCGCGCCGATGTGGTCTCGCGCGCGGTCGACCAGGCCGCCGCCGCCGCGCCCGACCTGCCGGTGCTGGCGCTGACGCCACGAGGGAGCCCGCTGACCCAGGCGCGGGTGCGGGCGCTGGCGGCGGGGCCGGGTGCGACCCTGCTCTGCGGCCGGTTCGAGGGATTCGACCAGAGGCTGTTCGAAGCGCGCGCGATCGAGGAGGTCTCGATCGGCGATTACATCCTGTCGGGCGGCGAGATGGGAGCGCTGGTGCTGCTGGATGCTTGCGTTCGGTTGCTTCCGGGGGTAATGGGCGCGGCTTCCAGTGGGGATGAGGAAAGCTTCGAAAGCGGCCTCCTCGAATATCCCCACTATACCCGCCCGGCTGAATGGGAGGGGCGCACGATCCCCGAAGTGCTGCGATCGGGGGATCATGCGCGGATCGCGGCCTGGCGCATGTCCATGGCCGAGACCGATACACGGCTAAGGCGGCCGGACCTTTGGGAGCGTCACAAGGACGCTCGGGTCCACCGCCCTCTGGCGCGCGGCGACGAATGAGAGACGTACGATGAACCTGATCCAGCAGCTCGAAGCCGAGCAGATTCAGAAGCTCACCGCGCAGCGCGCGATCCCCGAATTCCGTCCCGGCGATACGCTGAAGGTCGGCGTGAAGGTGGTCGAAGGCGAGCGTACCCGCGTCCAGGCCTATGAGGGCGTGTGCATCGCGCGCTCGAACAAGGGCATGGGATCGTCCTTCACGGTCCGCAAGATCTCGTTCGGCGAGGGCGTCGAGCGCGTTTTCCCGCTCTATTCGCCGAACATCGATTCGATCGAGGTGGTCCGCAAGGGCGCCGTGCGTCGCGCGAAGCTCTATTACCTGCGCGGCCGCACCGGCAAGTCGGCGCGTATCGCCGAGCGTCGCGACACGCGTCCGGCCAAGGGCAGCGCCGCCGCCGAATAAGTCTTCTCTATCAGTATGCGTAATCGAAGCGGCGGTCGTCCCCAGGGATGGCCGCCGCTTTGTCTTGTGCGGGGCGGATGGCCTGATAGGCGGGCAGGGTGACCGATCCGATCGCCCCGTCCGATCCCACTGCCCGCGCGGCCTCCGAACCGGACGGCGCGCCGCGCATCGCCGCGCTCGATATCCTGCGTGGGCTCGCGATCCTCGGCATCCTGTTCATGAACATGCCGGAAATGGCCGGCTCGATCTGGGCAGGCTGGACCGACCCGCGCCATTATGGCTGGTCTCCGGCCGACCAATGGGTGTGGTGGCTGCGTGAACTGTTCGCCGAGGGGACGGCCCGTTGCCTGCTCGAACTCCTGTTCGGCGCGGGGATGGTGATCCTGACCGACCGGATCGCGACCCAGGCGGGCGAGGCGGCGATGATCGGCCGCTATGCCTGGCGGCAGGTGGTGCTGTTCGCCTTCGGCCTCGTCCATATGTTCGTGCTGCTCTGGCCGGGGGATATCCTCCACACCTATGCCGTGGCGGCGCTGCTCGGCCTGTTCTTTCGCACGCGGTCGCCGCAGGCGCTGCTGGCGCTGGGGCTGGTGATGACGGTGTTCGATTTCGCTGGCGGGGTGGCGAGCTATCAGGCGGCGCGTCAGCAGCAGGCGGTCATGGCGAGCGCGACGATGCACCGGGCCGCCGGGCAACCGCTCACCAGCGTGGAGCGGGCCGGGCTGGTGACCGAGCGCGATCGGCGGGCGGAACTGGCCCGGCGCAAGGCGCGGGACGAGGGTCGGATCGCGCTTGAGGATCGGATGCGGAGCAGTGGCTTTGCCGGTTGGGTTCGATCCGCTTGGTCGACCGGTGTCGTGCTGCTGCGCGATGGCGAACTGGATTCGGTCTGGGAGGCGCTGTCGACGATGCTGATCGGCGCGGCGCTCTATCGCTGGGGCGTGTTGCAGGGCGAGCGCTCATTGCGGCTCTACGCCGCGCTGGCGGTGTCGGGCTATGGCCTGGGGATCAGCGTCCGGGCGATGAATGCGGCGGCGACGTTGCGCTTCGACGGCGCGCCGACCATGGGCTGGGCGACCTATGAGGTCGGGCGGCTGGCGGTCACCATGGGCCATGTCGGGCTGGTGCTGCTGGTGCTGGGCACGAGCCTGGGGCAGCGGCTGCTGAGGCCGTTCGCGGCGGCAGGGCGCACCGCGCTGACGCTCTACGTGGCGCAGACGTTGATCTGCCTGTGGCTGCTCTACCCGCCCTTCGCGCTGGGCCTCTATGGCCGTCAGGACTGGGTGGCGATGATGCTGACGGCGCTGGCGGTGGATGCGGTGCTGCTGGTCGCGGCGAACATCTGGGTGCGGCACTACCGGATCGCGCCCGTCGAATGGGCGTGGCGATCATTGGTCGAGGGGCGGCGTCTGCGCTTCCGAAACTAGGCTCTACGCGCCTGGCGCAGCCACTGCACCACGTCCCGCACGACCGGCACCCGGTCCTTCCAGCGGAGCTGGTGGATGTCGGTGCGCGAGGCCCGTTGATGGCCCAAGCCCGGATTGGCCACCAGCGTCACCAGATCGGGCCGTGCGGCGCGCAGCCAGCCATAGGCGCCATCGACATGCATCGGGCCGCCCTCCGGGCTGCCGGGCGGCCGGGTCAGGATCGCCTGGAGATAGGGGACCGCCGCCGCGATCGCGTCACGGCGCATCGCCAGGAAATGGCCGCCCATGATCCCCGTGGCCGGATCGGCGACGAACAGGGGCGAGGCGACACCGGTCGGCTGCTCCCGGTCGCCATAGCGCAGGATGCCGCCATAGAAGATCGACCAGGCTTTCGTCTTCAAGGCCGCCAGGCAGTCCGCCATCCGCGCGATCTCGGACGGGGAGAAACTCAGATCGTCCTCGACGATCAACACCGATTCGGCATCATCGGCCAGCGCCGCTTCCAGCACGCCAAGATGGCTGAGGAAGCAGCCACGCGTGCCGATGGTCGGAAAGCCCGCCGCGTCGTCGCAGCGGGTCGCGACGTGCAGGCGGATGCCGTCGCCAAAGGCCAGGCCGAGCTTGGCGAACTCGGCTTCCATCTCGCGCCGCCGGTCGGCACGCTGCGCGAGGTTGATGACCCGTACCCGGGGAAAGGCGCCCGCAAAGGCCGCGCCGGCGGCGGTCGAGGGCGTCTTTCCCATGGTCGCGATCCTTATTGGTCGAGGAAGCTGCGCATCTTGCGCGACCGGCTGGGGTGCTTCAGCTTGCGCAGCGCCTTCGCCTCGATCTGGCGGATACGCTCGCGGGTCACGCTGAACTGCTGACCGACCTCTTCCAGCGTATGGTCGGTGTTCATGCCGATGCCGAAGCGCATCCGCAGCACACGCTCCTCGCGCGGGGTTAGGCTGGCGAGGACGCGGGTGACCGTTTCCTTCAGATTCGCCTGGATCGCCGCATCGACCGGGATGATCGCATTCTTGTCCTCGATGAAGTCGCCGAGATGCGAATCCTCCTCGTCGCCGATCGGCGTTTCGAGGCTGATCGGCTCCTTGGCGATCTTCATCACCTTGCGCACCTTCTCCAGCGGCATGGAGAGGCGCTCGGCCATCTCCTCCGGGGTCGGTTCGCGGCCCTGCTCGTGCAGGAACTGGCGGCTGGTGCGGACCAGCTTGTTGATCGTCTCGATCATATGGACCGGAATGCGGATCGTGCGGGCCTGGTCGGCGATCGAGCGGGTGATCGCCTGGCGGATCCACCAGGTCGCATAGGTCGAGAACTTGTAGCCGCGGCGATATTCGAACTTATCCACCGCCTTCATCAGGCCGATATTGCCCTCCTGGATCAGATCCAGGAATTGCAGGCCGCGATTGGTGTATTTCTTGGCGATGGAGATCACCAGGCGCAGGTTCGCCTCGACCATCTCCTTCTTGGCGATGCGCGCCTCGCGTTCGCCCTTCTGCACCATGTTGACGATGCGGCGGAACTCGACCAGCGCCATGCCGGTCTGCTGCGAGATCTCGCTCACCTCGGTGCGGATGCGTTCGATCGATTCGGCTTCGTTGGTGACGAAGGCGGACCATTTCTTGTCGGCCTTGCCCTGCACCTGGAGCCAGGTGTCGTCCATCTCATGGCCGACATAGCGATCCAGGAAGTCCTTACGGTTGACCTTGTGCCGCTCGGCCAGGCGCAGCATCTGCCCGCCCAGCGTCGTCAGCCGGCGGTTATAGGCGTAGAGTTGGTCGACCAGATATTCGATCTTGGCGTTGTGGAACTGGACGCTCTCGACCTCGGCGGTCAGTTCCTCGCGCAGCTTCTGGTACTTGCGCTCGTCGGCGGTCGAGATCTCGCCGCCGGCCGCCATCGCCTCCAGACGGCTTTGCTGGAGCTTGGCGAACTTCTTGTAGAGCGCGGTAATGTTGGCGAACCGCTCCAGCGCCTGCGGCTTGAGCTGCTCCTCCATCTGCGCGAGGCTGAGGGTATTGTCCTCCTCCTCATCGTCCGACGGGCGCGGCGTGCGGCGCTCGGTCATGTCGTCGTCATCGTCCGACGACGCTTCCTCCGGCTCGTCCTCTTCCTTGAACGAGGTGCCGGCGGTCTTCTCGCTGATCTCGTCGCCTTCCTCCTCGGCGCCCTCGACCTGCTCGGCCGACGGTCCCTTGGACAGCATCGCGTCGAGGTCCAGGATCTCGCGCAGCTGCATCGTGCCCTCGTTCAGGGCGGTCGACCAGTCGATGATGGCGTTGAAGGTGATGGGCGATTCGCACAGGCCCAGGATCATCGTGTCCCGGCCGGCCTCGATCCGCTTGGCGATGGCGATCTCGCCCTCGCGGCTTAGCAGTTCGACCGCGCCCATCTCGCGAAGATACATGCGGACGGGATCGTCGGTGCGATCGACCGTCTCCTTCTTCTTCTCGACGGCGGGGGCATCCTGGCTGCCGTCGTCCGAGGGCTCGGCCTCGTCGCTGTCGTCGGCGCGCTCCTCGGTCTCGCCGTCCTCGCCCTGCTCGTCATTCTCGACGATGTTCACGCCCATCTCGTTGAGCGCGGACATGATGTCCTCAAGCTGGTCGGAGGACATCTGGTCCTGCGGCAGCGCCTCGTTGAGCTGGTCATAGGTGATGTAGCCGCGCTTCTTGGCGCGCGCGATCAGCTTCTTGACCGACGCCTCGTTGAGATCGATCAGCGGCGCGTCGCCCGTCTCGGGTGCTTCGGTATCCGCCGCCATATTCGCCTTCGCCATCAATTACCCTCGGGTCCCAACGATCGGGCGTCTTCGTTCGCCTGCACCAGATTTGCAAGCCGAGCATCCAACGCCTGTTTCTCTTTCACCAGCGATACCTGGCGTTCGAACGCTTCATCGGTGAAGCGGGCCATCATCGCGGAGGTCGCCTCCGCCAGCTGGGCATCCACTTCCGGCCGCGCGATCAGGATCGCGATCGCTTCGTCGAGGTCGGCGCGAGCGCGTTCCTCATCCCCCGATTTCTGCGTGAACGTATAGGGCATCGTGTCGGCCCGGAGAAGATCGCTTGCGATCCCTTCGAACCCGGACCGTGCCAATATGGTGACGAGGCGCGCGCTATCAAGCGCCGCCGCCTCTTGCGCACCCGGCCGGGGCGGCGCGCGGTGCGTATCCTCCAGCGCGACGTCGACCACCGCCTCGAACAACCGGCCGAGCGCGCCGTCCGCCAGCTTCAGGCTGCCCAGCACCTCGACATGGCGCGCGATCTCGGCCGGATGGCGGATCAGCCCGGCGAGCACCGCCTTGGCCAGCACCCGGTCGATGCCGGTCGCGCGCACCTTCTTGGCGTCCTCGGTCACGGGGACGGGCGGCCGCCAGGGCTGTTTGCCGCGCTTGAACGGCTGGAACGGCGCGCGCTGCGGGCGCATCTGCTCGTCGGCGCGGCGGCGGAACTCGGCGAGATATTCGTGCTTCACGCCCGGATCGGCGATGGTGCCGGCCAGTTCGTTCAGCCGCCGCTTGAGGCCGGCGCGCTGCTCGGGCGTGTCGAGCGGCTCGGCCGCGACCTCGCTCTGCCACAGCCGGTCGACCAGCGGCTGCGCATCGCGGAGCAACGCCTCCATCGCGCCCGCGCCCTTAGCCTTGACCAGATCGTCGGGGTCCTGCCCCTCGGGCAGCGTCACGAACCGCAGGCTGCGCCCCGGCTGGAGCAGCGGCAGCGCGCGGTGCGCGGCGCGGATCGCCGCCTTCTGCCCCGCCGCGTCGCCGTCGAAGCACAGCACCGGCACCTCGACCATCCGCCACAGCCGCTCAAGCTGATGCTCGGTCAGCGCGGTGCCGAGCGGCGCGACCGCCTCCGCGATCCCCGCCTGGGCCAGCGCGATCACGTCCATATAGCCCTCGACCACCAGCAGCCGATTGGCCTTGCGCGCGGCGGGGGCGGCGCGGTCGAGATTGTAGAGCGTGCGCCCCTTGTCGAACAGCGGCGTGTCCGGGCTGTTGAGATATTTGGGCTCGCCCTGGTCGAGGATGCGACCGCCGAACGCGATCACCCGGCCGCGCTGGTCGCGGATCGGGATCATCAGCCGGCCGCGGAACCGGTCATAGGGCTCCTTGCCCTCGACCTGGATCAACATGCCCGTCTCGACCAGCATCGGCTCGCCGAACTCCTTGAGCGCGGCCTTCAGCTTGCCCCGGCTGTCGGGTGCGAAGCCCATGCCGAACCGGCGCGCCGTCTCCGCCGTGATGCCGCGCCGCTCCAGCAGCTTGCGCGCATCGACGCCGCTCAGGCCGTGAAGCTGCTCGACGAACCAGTTCGCCGCTTCCTCCATCGCCTCGTGCAGGCCCTTGGCGCGTTCGGCCTTGGCGGCGGACTGGCGGTCCATCGCCGGCATCTCCAGCCCCGCCGCCTGCGCCAGTTCCTTGACCGCGTCGATAAAGGGCAGGCCGCGCTGGTCGGTCATCCAGCGGATCGCGTCGCCATGCGCGGAACAGCCGAAACAATGATAGAAGCCCTTGTCGTCGTTGACGTAGAAGCTGGGCGTCTTCTCATTGTGGAAGGGGCAGCAGCCACGCATCTCGCGGCCGGCCTTCTGCAACTTGGTCGTCTTGCCGATCAGCGCCGACAACGAGGTGCGGGCGCGCAGCTCGTCGAGAAAGGCGGGCGAAAGACTCATTGCCTATTGTACCGCGTTATGAAGGGAAAAGCGGGGGAGCGCAATCGGGGGCACGATAAACACGTCCCCTGTTCCCCGGCGAAGGCCGGGGCCCGGCCGGGGGACGATGGTGACCACGGGATGCGCTTCGGTACGACAGCCTTCCCGACCGGGCCCCGGCCTTCGCCGGGGAACATGCCGGGCTGTACCCGAGCGGTTTACGACAGCGCCGCCTTCACCAGGCCGCTCGCCTTGCTCATGTCGAGATTGGCGGCGTGGCGCGTCTTCAGTTCCGCCATCACCCGGCCCATGTCCTTCATGCCGGTCGCGCCCAGCTCCGCCTTGATCGATTCGATCGCGGCGCTGGTTTCCGCCTCGCTCATCTGCTGCGGCAGGAATCGTTCGATCACCGCGACCTCGCGCGCCTCGGCCTCGGCGAGTTCGGGGCGGCCGCCCTGTTCGTACATGGCGATCGATTCGCGGCGCTGCTTGACCATCTTCTGGAGCACCTCGACCACCAGCACATCGTCGTCGGCGGGGGCGGTGCCGGTGCGGACCTCGATGTCGCGGTTCTTGATCGCGGCCTGAATCAAGGAGATGGCGGCGCGTGCTTCCTTGTCGCCGGCCTTCATGGCGGTGACCTGGGCAGCCTTGATGTCGTCGCGGATCATGGTCGAACGTCTCTTTCGCACGGGAAAGGAACCGCCCTAGCGCAAGGGCGGTCCGCCGTACACCGGTTGACCGAACGGGGCAGGGGGTCTAGCGGGCGCGGCTTAGCGACATCGCCGAACTTTCTTATGGAGTGCCCGCCTGACCATGGCCGACGCAACGCCCTTTGCCATGCCCGAAAAGCCCGAGGGCGCCACCGGGTGCCTCGTTCTTGCCACGGGTGACGTGATCTGGGGCCACGGCTTCGGTGCCGAAGGCGAGGCGGTGGGAGAGGTCTGCTTCCACACCGCCATGACCGGCTATCAGGAGATCATGACCGACCCCAGCTTCGCGGGACAGATGATCACTTTCACCTTCCCGCATATCGGGAATGTCGGTGCCAATCCCGACGATATCGAGGCGGACGATCCCCATGCCCTGGGCATGATCGTGCGCGAGGTGCCGACCGAGCCGTCCAACTTCCGCGCGATGGAGCGGCTGGACGGCTGGATGCAGCGCCATGCGCGCATCGGCCTGGCCGGCGTGGACACGCGCGCGCTGACCCGCCGCATCCGGGCCGGCGGCGCGCCCAACGGCGTCATCGCCCATAGCCCGAGCGGCGAGTTCGACCTCGACCTGCTGCTCGACATGGCGCGGAGCTGGCCGGGGCTGGAGGGGATGGACCTCGCCAAGACCGTGTCGACCGAGACTCATTATGGCTGGGCCGGCGGCCTGTGGCGGCTGGGCTTCGGCTATGACGACAGCGTCGGCGAGGGCGAGCGTCCGCACGTCGTCGCGATCGATTATGGCAGCAAGCGCAACATCTTCCGCAACCTGGTCAAGGCCGGGGCGAAGGTGTCGGTGCTGCCCGCCACCGCGACCTTCGAGCAGGTCATGGCGTTGAAGCCGGACGGCGTGTTCCTGTCCAACGGCCCCGGCGATCCGGCGGCGACGGGGGAATATGCGGTGCCGGTGATCGCCCAGGTGTTGGACGCGGGCGTGCCGCTGTTCGGCATCTGCCTCGGCCACCAGCTGCTGGCGCTGGCGGTCGGCGCCCGCACGACCAAGATGTTCCAGGGCCATCGCGGCGCCAACCATCCGGTCCAGCGCCTGTCCGACGGCGCGGTCGAGATCACCAGCATGAACCACGGCTTCGCGGTCGAGCGGGACTCGCTGCCCGCGAATGCACGCGAGACGCATGTGTCGCTGTTCGACGGCTCGAATGCCGGGCTGGAGCTGACCGACCGGCCGGCATTCAGCGTGCAATATCACCCCGAGGCTTCGCCGGGGCCGCAGGACAGCCTGTACCTGTTCGAGCGGTTCGTGGGTTCGCTTCGGAAATGAGCATGTCGCTCGCACTTGCCCTGCAGGTCGCGGCGCAATCCCCCCGGCCTTCGCAGCAGGTGAGCCAGACTGACCTGAATGCCATGGCCGACGCCTGTCACGCGCCCCGTGACTGGCTGGTTTTGCGCGACCGCCAGGTCATCATCCAGGGTGGCCCGGATGGCGACCTGACCAGGATGCAGTGCGTGCTCGGGAAAGTCAGCGCAGTCGTGCCGATGAGTGACATCGCCTTCATCGGCAACGAACAAGCTTCGGAAGAAAAATAATGCCAAAACGCACCGACATCTCCTCCATCCTCGTCATCGGCGCGGGGCCGATCGTCATCGGTCAGGCGTGCGAGTTCGACTATTCGGGCACGCAGGCGATCAAGGCCCTGAAGGAAGAGGGCTATCGCATCGTCCTGGTCAATTCGAACCCGGCGACGATCATGACCGATCCCGAGCTGGCCGACGCCACCTATGTCGAGCCGATCACGCCCGCCGTGGTCGCCAAGATCATCGAGAAGGAGCGGCCCGACGCCGTCCTGCCGACCATGGGCGGGCAGACCGCGCTCAACACCGCGCTGGCGCTGTTCCATGACGGCACGCTGGAGAAGTTCGGCGTCCAGATGATCGGCGCCGATGCCGAAGCGATCGACAAGGCCGAGGACCGGCTGAAGTTCCGCAACGCGATGGACAAGATCGGGCTGGAATCCGCCCGTTCGGCGATCGCGCATACCGAGGCGGAGGCGCTGGCCGGGCTGGACAAGGTCGGCCTGCCCGCGATCATCCGCCCCAGCTTCACCATGGGCGGCTCCGGCGGCGGCATCGCGTACAACCGCGAGGAATTCCTGGAGATCGTCCGCAAGGGCCTGGACCTGTCGCCGACCACCGAGGTGCTGATCGAGGAGTCGCTGCTCGGCTGGAAGGAATATGAGATGGAGGTCGTGCGGGATCGCAACGACAATGCCATCATCATCTGCTCGATCGAAAATGTCGATCCGATGGGCGTCCATACGGGCGATTCCATCACCGTCGCGCCGGCGCTGACGCTGACCGACAAGGAATATCAGATCATGCGCAACGCATCCATCGCGGTGCTGCGCGAGATCGGGGTGGAGACGGGCGGCTCCAACGTCCAGTTCGCGGTCAATCCCAAGGACGGCCGTCTGATCGTCATCGAGATGAACCCGCGCGTGTCGCGCTCCTCGGCATTGGCGTCGAAGGCGACCGGCTTCCCGATCGCCAAGGTCGCGGCCAAGCTGGCGGTCGGCTATACGCTGGACGAGATCGAGAACGACATCACCGGCGCGACGCCCGCCTCGTTCGAGCCGACGATCGACTATGTCGTCACCAAGATCCCGCGCTTCGCCTTCGAGAAGTTCAAGGGCGCCGAGCCGGTGCTGGGCACCGCGATGAAGTCGGTCGGCGAAGTGATGGCGATCGGCCGCAACATCCAGGAATCGATGCAGAAGGCGCTGCGCGGGCTGGAGACGGGCCTGTCCGGCTTCAACCATGTCGACCATCTGGTCGGCGCGCCGCGCGCGGAGATCGAGGCGGCGCTGGCCGCGCCCACGCCCGACCGGCTGCTGGTGGCCGCCCAGGCGCTGCGCGAGGGCTTCACCGTCGCCGAGGTCCATGCGATCGCCAAATACGATCCCTGGTTCCTGGAGCGGATCGCCGAGATCGTCGCGGCCGAGAAGGACGTGATGGAGAACGGCCTGCCGATCGACGCGCCCGGCATGCGCCGGTTGAAGGCGATGGGCTTCAGCGACAAGCGGTTGGCCTGGCTGGCGCTGCAATCGGCGAACCTGCGCGGCATGACCCGCGGCATCGCGCGCGGTTCGGGCCTGATCCACGAGGTGGTGAAGGCGATGACCGGCGGCGTCACCGAGGAGGAGGTGCGCGAGCATCGCCTGAAGCTGGGCGTGCGCCCGGTGTTCAAGCGGATCGACACCTGCGCCGCCGAATTCGACGCGCGCACGCCCTATATGTACTCGACCTATGAAGGCCCCAGCTTCGGCGAGCCCGAGGACGAGGCGATGCCGTCCGATCGTCGCAAGGTGGTGATCCTGGGCGGTGGTCCGAACCGGATCGGGCAGGGCATCGAGTTCGACTATTGCTGCTGCCATGCCTGCTTCGCGCTGGCGGATGCGGGCTATGAGACGATCATGGTCAACTGCAACCCGGAGACGGTGTCGACCGATTACGACACGTCGGACCGGCTCTATTTCGAGCCGCTGACCGCCGAGGACGTGCTGTCGATCCTGGACGTGGAGAAGTCGCGCGGCGAGCTGGTCGGCGTGATCGTCCAGTTCGGCGGGCAGACTCCGCTCAACCTGGCGCGCGCGCTGGAGGCGGCGGGCATCCCGATCCTGGGCACCAGCCCGGCGGCGATCGACCTGGCCGAGGATCGCGAGCAGTTCGCGGCGCTGGTCGACCGGTTGAAGCTGCTCCAGCCCAAGAACGGGATCGCGCGCAGCCGCGAGGAAGCGCTGATCGTCGCCGAGCGAGTCGGCTATCCGGTGCTGATGCGGCCCAGCTTCGTGCTGGGCGGCCGGGCGATGGAGATCGTCGACGGACCGATGCAGCTGGAGGATTATATCCAGACGGCGGTGCAGGTGTCGGGCGATGCGCCGGTGCTGATCGACCAGTATCTGCGCGATGCGGTCGAGGTGGACGTGGACGCAATCTGCGACGGCACCGATGTGGTGGTCGCGGGCGTGCTCCAGCATATCGAGGAGGCGGGCGTCCATTCGGGCGATTCGGCCTGCTCGATCCCGCCCTATTCGCTGTCGGCAGAGATCATCGCCGAGATCGAGCGGCAGACCGAGGCGCTGGCGCGCGGGCTGAACGTCGTCGGCCTGATGAACATCCAGTTCGCGGTGAAGGACAACCAGGTCTATCTGATCGAGGTGAACCCGCGGGCGTCGCGCACCGTGCCCTTCGTCGCCAAGGCGATCGGCACCCCGATCGCCAAGATCGCGGCGCGGGTGATGGCGGGCGAGAAGCTGGCCGAACTGCCCCGGATCGATCGCGCCATCCCTTACTATGCGGTCAAGGAGGCGGTCTTCCCCTTCAACCGCTTCCCCGGCGTCGATCCGGTGCTGTCGCCGGAGATGAAGTCGACGGGCGAGGTGATGGGCATCGCCGCCGACTTCACCACCGCCTTCGCCAAGTCGCAGCTCGCCGCCTCGACCGTGCTGCCGGCCAAGGGCGCGGTGTTCGTCAGCGTCAAGGGGACGGACAAGGCCGCGATCCTGCCCGGCGTCAGCGCGCTGGCGGAGGCCGGCTTCGCGATCGTCGCGACCAGCGGCACCGCCGATTACCTGGAACAGGCCGGCGTCACGGTCGAGCGGATCAACAAGGTGGCGCAAGGGCGGCCGCATATCGTCGACCGGATCAAGGACGGCGGCATCGACCTGATCTTCAACACCACCGAAGGCTGGCAGTCGCTGAAGGATTCGAAGCCGATCCGCCAGGCGGCGCTGGGCCAGCGCATCCCCTATTACACCACCGCATCGGCCAGCGTGGAGGCGGCAAAGGCGATCCTGGCCGCGCATCAGGCGGGTCAAAGCGCGAGTGGTTCGGGTGGTGTCCTTGAAGTTCGGCCCTTGCAGGACTATTATTCGCAGTCGCACAACTGATCCCGGCAGCATGGATGATGTGCGGACGGGCCTTTCTGGCCCGTTCGGGGCGACTTTGATTTGGGGACGATAGAATGGCCACCGTCGAAAAGATGCCGATGCTCCAGGAGGGCTATGAGACGCTCACCGCGGATCTCCGGCGTCTGAAAGAGGAGCGCCCGCAGATCGTCGACGCGATCGAAGAAGCACGGGCACATGGCGATCTGTCGGAGAACGCCGAATACCATGCCGCCAAGGAGCGTCAGGGCCAGATCGAGGCGTCGATCGCCGATATCGAGGACAAGCTGAGCCGCGCCCAGATCATCGACCCGCGCGACCTGTCGGGCGACAAGGTCGTGTTCGGGGCGACGGTGACGCTGCTCGACGAGGACGAGAAGCCGATCAAATATCAGATCGTCGGCCAGACCGAGGCGAACGCCCGTACCGGCCGCATCTCGTACAACTCGCCGATGGGCCGCGCGCTGATCGGACGCAAGGTGGACGAGGAGGTCGAGGTGTCGGTGCCGGCGGGCGACCGCTATTATCTCGTGTCCAAGATCGAGTTCATCTGACCCTCATGGGCGGGCGCGGATGGCGGGACTGGCCGGCCACGGCGATTATTGCCGGGGTCACGACGGTCGTGTCGCTGTGGCTCGTCTATAGCGGGCAACTCGATGCGGCGGCGGTGAAGGCGGGGGTGATCCCGCTGCGCTTCGCCGCGCCGCAACTGTTCAATCCGGCATTGTTCTGGATCCCCGCCTGGGCGACGCCACTGACCGCGACGCTGGTCCATGGCGGGCTGGCGCATCTCGGCTTCAACCTGGTGATGCTGGTCTTTTGCGGGCAGGCGGTGGAGCGGGCGATCGGCTCGGGGCCATCGGCGCTGCTCTATCTGGTCGGCGCCTATGCCGGGGCGGCGGTCCACTGGCTGTTCGATCCGCATTCGGCCCTGCCGATGATCGGTGCCAGCGGCGCGATCTCCGCCACGGTGGGGGCCTATGCGCTGCTCTATGGCGAGCGGCGGGCCAAGGCGCTGGGGCCGGTGCCCGCGCATCTGGTGCATGTGCTGTGGCTGGCGGTGGCCTGGATCGGCATCCAGTTCCTGATCGCGGTGGCCGGCATGGGCGGCGTCAGCGTCGCGATCGGCGCGCATATCGGCGGCTTCCTCGCCGGACTGGCGCTGGCACGACCGCTGCTCTTGTGGAACCACCGTCACGCCTGAGGGCGGATCAGGCACTTACCATCCCGGCGAAGGCCGGGACCTATATGAGTGGCGTCTGCAAATCAGTCGAAACGGTCCGTCACTGGACCCCGGCCTCCGCCGGGGTAGTCCGGTATGTGGGGCGAGGGCGTGACGGTCGCACATGCCTCGCCCCCGCCGGGGTGCACCACAGAGTGTGCCGAGATGAAGCCTTAGCCCGCCGGCGTCAGCTGATCGGGCTCCAGCAGCCGGTGCAGGTGCACGACCACGAAGCGCATCTCCGCATCGTCGACGGTGCGCTGCGCCGCGGCGCGCCAAGCCTTTTCGGCGCTGGCATAATCCGGGAAGATGCCGACCACTTCCAAGGCCGTGGGATCGGCGAAGTCCAGCGTTTGCGGGTCGCGGACACGGCCGCCGAAGACGAGATGAAGCTTGCTCATATCGTCTCTTTTAGAGGCAAGCGGTGCGGGTTTGAACCCCGCACCGCAATATAGCGCATCGTACTTAGGCGGCGTCCGCCTTGCGGGCCGACTGGACGGCGGCGGTACCGGCGCTGCTGAGCGCGCGGACGACGCCGTCGAACAGGTCCTTGCCGCGATCCTTGGCCGCGCTCTTGGTCAGGCCGGCGGAGTCCAGTTCCTGGTAACCGGCGTCCTTAGCGGCGGCGAAGGCCTGGCGTGCGGTCTCGCCGAGCTTGCTGCCGAGCGGCCCGAGCAGTTCCTTCTCCTTGGTGGAGCGCGGCAGCAGCGCGCCGATCACCACGCCGAGCGCCAGGCCACCGGCGAGCACCAGCAGCGGGTTCGCCTCGATCTCATGGGCGGCGCGATGCGCGGCGTCCTGGACGCTGTCCTTGGAGGCGGAGAGCGTCTCGGCTGCCTTTTCGCGGGCGTCGTGATAGACATGCGACACGGTGTCGCGGGCGTGATCGTAGCGGCTGTCGGTCATGATTCGATCCTCGAAAGCGAAGGGGGAGTGGACGACGGCGTCGACCGGACCTGGGCGGGCAGGGGTTTGCGACGCTGCCGACGACGGCGGACGGTCGCGATCTGCCGGCCCAGCAGGAGCAGCCCGAACAGGCTGGCGATCCCGGCGACGAGCGACGGGTTGCGCCGTACCTGCTCGATCCCGGCAAAGGCGGCGGCGGTGCCGGCGTCGCGCGCCTCGTCCGCCAGCAGCTTCGGGTCGAGCCGCGTCTGGACGTCGGTCCAGGTCGCCGACAGGCGCGTACGGGCCTCGATGGCCTGCGCCTCGGCGGCGGCGAGGGAGCGTTTGGCGGCGGTCATGCGCGGGTATCCGGCAGGGTGGACACGGGGCTGGCCAGCTTGCCCTTGCCGATCAGGCCGAACACAGCCGCCGCGGCGAAAACGACGCCCACCACGATCGCGGTCGCGCCGAGCGGCCCGATCAAGGTCGCCAGCGACAGGATCAGCCCGACCAGCAGGGCGATCAGCCCCGCCAGCGCCAGCACCGCGGCGATGGCGAAGAAGATCGTCGCCGATCGATAAGCATCGACCCGCTCGACCGCCTTGGCCTTGTAGAGCGCGATTTCCGCCGAGACGACCGAGCGGCCGTCATCGACCAGTCGGCCGACCAACGACGCGATGCCGTCGTCCTGCCCAAACACCCGCATCCGGGTCAGGCCCGGCCGGTCGGGTCGTTGGCGACGGGCTCGACACCCGCCTGCACCAGCCGTGCGACGGCAAAGCCGAGCGCGGCCGCGACGCCGATCGCCGCCGCCGGGCTGGCGCGGACGAAGTGACGCGCATCCTCCAGCAGGTCCTCGACATCCTTGCTCTTCACCGTCTCGGCAAAGCCCTGGACCTGGTCGGCGGCGCTGCGGGCATACTGGCCATATTGCTGGCCCAGCTTCTCATCGACCTGGCCGGCGGCATCGGTCAGCAACTGCGACAGCTGGTCGAGCGCATTGCCCGCTTTGGCCTTGCCGTCATCGGCATAGGCGCGCAGCTTGTCGCCGGCCTGTGCCTGGAGCTTGCCCGCGCCATCGCGGAGCGTCTGCTTGACGTCCGTCGCCTTGCCGCCGCCCGACGAGCCGGTGCCGTCGGTCAGCTCGGGGCGGGTCGAGATAGTCGCGTCCTCCGGCGTGAAGCCGACGCCGCTGGTCTTCAGCGGTTCGGCGGGCGTGAAATCCGTGTTCGCCGGGGGCGTATCCAGATCGGCGCCGGTGGCGGGTTTCAGGTCATTGTCGGCCATGGTTCGGTCCCTCGATCAGTCTGGCGCTTCAACCTGTCGTACCAGCCACGGTTCCATCCGCGCAACGATTGCCCGTGACGCAACCAGCGGCTAGAGCGGCGCGCAACCCGCCTGACCTCTTCGCAGGAGCATCACTTGACCGCGATCATCGACATCCACGCCCGCCAGATTCTCGACAGCCGTGGCAATCCGACCGTCGAGGTCGATGTGCTGCTGGAGGATGGCAGCTTCGGTCGCGCCGCCGTGCCCTCGGGTGCGTCCACCGGCGCGCATGAGGCGGTCGAGAAGCGCGACGGCGACAAGACCCGCTGGGGCGGCAAGGGCGTCGACCAGGCGGTCGAGGCGGTGAACGACGAGATCGCCGACGCGGTGCTGGGCCGCGACGCCGAGGACCAGGCCGATCTGGACCGCGCGATGATCGAGCTGGACGGCACCGAGAACAAGGGCCGGCTGGGCGCCAACGCGATCCTGGGCGTCAGCTTGGCGGCGGCCAAGGCGGCGGCGGAAGCGCGCGGCATGCCGCTCTACAAATATGTCGGTGGCGTCGCCGCGCATCTGCTGCCGGTGCCGATGATGAATATCATCAATGGCGGCGAACATGCCGACAATCCGATCGACTTCCAGGAATTCATGATCATGCCCGTCGGGGCGCCGAACATCGTCGAGGCGGTGCGCTGCGGCTCGGAGATCTTCCACACGCTGAAGAAGGCGCTGCATGACAAGGGCCTGGCGACGGGCGTGGGCGACGAGGGCGGCTTCGCCCCCAACATCGCCTCGACCACCGACGCGCTCGACTTCATCATGCAGGCGGTCGAGAAGGCCGGCTACACGCCCGGCGAGGACGTGATGCTGGCGCTCGATTGCGCCGCGACCGAGTTCTTCAAGGACGGCCGGTACAATATCTCGGGCGAGGGCAAGATCCTGTCGAGCCATGAGATGGCCGAATATCTCGCCGACCTGACCCGTCGCTATCCGATCCTGTCGATCGAGGACGGCATGGCCGAGGATGATTGGGAGGGCTGGAAGGCGCTGACCGACCTGATCGGCGACAAGGTGCAGCTGGTCGGCGACGACCTGTTCGTCACCAACCCGACCCGCCTGAAGCGCGGCATCGAGGGCGGCTACGCCAATTCGCTGCTGGTGAAGGTCAACCAGATCGGCACGCTGACCGAGACGCTGGAGGCGGTCAACATGGCGCAGCGCGCGCGCTACACCGCCGTGATGAGCCACCGTTCGGGCGAGACCGAGGATGCGACGATCGCCGATCTGGCGGTCGCGACCAATTGCGGTCAGATCAAGACGGGCAGCTTGGCGCGCTCGGACCGGCTCGCCAAGTACAACCAGCTCATCCGGATCGAGGAAGAATTGGGCGATGCCGCGCGTTATGCCGGTCGTGACATTCTGATCCGGGGCTGATCGACAGGCGATGCGCAGGAAGAAGACCAGCGTCCGTGACGTCCTCCGCCGCGCGGCCTTGCCCGCGGCGGTGTTGGTCGTCCTGGCCTTTTTCGGCGCCTATGCGGTGGCCGGGCCGAACGGCGTGCTGGCGTACGGCGATTATAAGCGCCAGCTCGCCAAGCGGGAGCGGGACTATGCCGCGCTCGACAAGCAGCGGGCGGTGCTGCGCAACCGCGTGGCGCTGCTCGATCCCGACCATGCCAATCCGGACATGGTCGACGAGATGGTGCGCAAGGAACTGAACGTCGCGCACCCAGACGAGATGATCGTACCGCTGAACAAGTGACGCGCCGCCCCCGGCGGACCGGGGGCGGGCGATCGCGGCTCAGTGACCCAGGAAGGTCAGCAGGTCGCGGGTCAGCCGGTCGCTTTCGGTGACGTTCAGGCCGTGCGGCGCGCCGTCATATTCCACCAGCTGGCTTTGCGAGATACCGGCCGCCGCAGCGCGGGCCGAGGCGTCGATCGGCACCGTCTGGTCGCCCGTGCCGTGGACGATCAGCGTCGGCACGCGGAAGGCGGGCAGGTCGGGGCGGAAATCGGTGTGGCCGAACGCCTCGGCGCAGGCGAGGGTCGGCTTCAGGCCGGCCATCAGCGCCATGTTGGTCGAATATTCCACCACATCGTCGCTCACCGGGCTGGTGATGTAACCGACGCCGTAGAATTGCGGCACGAAGGTGTGGCGGAAGAATTTCGGCCGGTCCTTCACGATGCCCTCGGCGATCTGGTCGAAGGTCGATTGCGGCGTGCCATGGGGATTGTCGTCGGTCTTGAGCATATAGGGCACGACCGAGGAGATCAGCCCGGCCGCGACCACGCCCTGTCCGTCGTGCCGGCTCATGTAGCGCGCGACCTCGCCGCCGCTCATCGAGAAGCCGATGATCGTCGCATCCTGGTCGGCGCCGGCGGCCTTCATCACATCGGCCAGATCGTCCGACAGCGTGTCATAGTCATAGCCCGACCAAGGCTGGCCCGACCGGCCGAAACCGCGCCGGTCATAGGCGATGGAGCGGAATCCCGCCTCCGCCAGCGCCATAGCCTGCGCATCCCAGCTATCGGCATTGAGCGGCCAGCCATGGAGCAGGATGACGGGCCGGCCGCTGCCCCAATCCTTGACATAGAGGTCGGTCCCGTCGCGCGTCTTGACATAGGGCATTGAGAGGCTCCGGCTTGTTGCGGGGGCAGAAACGTCCATCAGGTGCCGCCGTTCCGGTGCGCGCACTGGCGCCGGCTGCGGTGGAGTGGCAGCATCGTTCGATACGAATCAGGGAGGCATGATGAAGGGATTGAGGTTGATCATGGCCGCGAGCGCGCTCGCTGGCCTGACGGGGGGCGGGGCCTTGCCCGCGATGGCACAAGGGACGCGGGCCGCGGCCAAGCCCGCCAAGTCGATGCCGGCCACCGCGCGGCGCTGGTCGGCGTTCCGCGATTCGTTCATGGAAGAGCTGTTCCGGCTCGACCCGAATTTCGCCGTCTATGAGGGGCGGCATGATTTCGACGGGCAGATCCAGGACTGGAGCCCCGCCGGGCTGAAGCGGCTGGGCGATTTCTATCGCCGGTCGATCGCCGCGGCGCGCGCGATGCCGATGCGCGGCCTGACCCGCGACGAGCGGTTCGAGCGCGACTATCTGGTGCAGGTGGCGCAGGGCCGGCTGTTCTGGCTGGAGGATGCCGACCAGCCGCATCTCAACCCCGCCTGGTATGTCGGCACGCTCGATCCCAATGTCTATATCGCGCGCAACTATGCCGATGCGCCGACGCGGGCGCGGGCGCTGACCGCCTTCCTGCGCAACGTCCCGGCGGCGGCGGGAAATATCCGCGCCAATCTGAAGACGCCGATGCCGCTCAGCTTCGCCAATTACGGCGCGGCGGCGTTCAACGGCTTCGCGGATTATTATGCCAAGGATGCGGTCGAGGCCTTCGCCTCGGTCAAGGACCCGGCGATCCAGCGCGACCTGCGCATGGCGGCGACCAGCGCGGCGGCGGCGGTGAAGGCGCTGGGCGGCTGGCTCGAATCACAGCGGCCCGTGGCGACCGAGGCGTTCGCGCTCGGCGCGCCGCGCGTCCAGCGGATGCTGGCGGCGACCGAGGGGGTGACGACGCCGATCGCCACGCTGGAGGCGGCGGGCCGTGCCGATCTGGCGCGCAACCGCGCGGCGCTGGTCGCCGCCTGCGCCCAGTTCGCGCCCGGCCTGACCGTGCCGGCCTGTGTCGACAAGATGGCGGCGAACAAGCCCAAGGACGGCCCCGTCGCCGAGGCGCGGCGGCAATTGCCGACGCTTCGCGCCTTCGTCACCGCGCACGACCTGGTGACCATCCCCGGCACCGAACAGGCGCTGGTGGAAGAAAGCCCGCCCTATAACCGGCAGAACAGCGCCTATATCGATCCGCCGGGGCCGTTCGAGCACAACATCCCGTCCGTCTACTATATCTCGCCGCCGGACCCGAGCTGGGACAAGGCGACGCGCGATGCGTTCGTGCCGGGCGTCGACGACCTGCTCTTCACCTCGGTGCATGAGGTGATGCCCGGGCATTTCCTCCAGTTCCTCCACGCCAACCGCTCGCCCTCGCTCTTCGGCCGGGTGTTCGTCGGCTATGCCTTTGCGGAAGGCTGGGCGCATTATACCGAGGAGATGATGTGGGAAGCGGGGCTGGGCGATGGCGATCCGCAGGTCCATATCGGCCAGCTGTCCAACGCGCTGCTGCGCGACTGCCGCTTCCTGTCGGCGATCGGGCTGCACGCGCGCGGCATGACGCAGGAACAGTCGCGTCGCATGTTCGTCGAGCAATGCTATCAGGACGAGGGCAATGCGCGCCAGCAATCGGCGCGCGGCACCTATGACCCGGCCTATCTCAACTACACGATGGGCAAGCTGATGATCCGCCGGCTCCGGGCCGACTGGACCGCGCGTCATGGCGGCCGGGCGGGGTGGAAGGCGTTCCACGACCAGTTCCTGAGCTATGGCGGTCCGCCGATCCCGCTGGTCCGCCAGATGATGATGAACGAGCCGAGCGCCCGCGCGATCTTCTGATCCGCCGGAGCCAAGGAAAAGGGGCCGGAGGCATGATGCCGCCGGCCCCTTTTTTTCGTCGTGGCTGGAGGATCAGGCGGCGGCGACCGCCGTGCGAACCTTGCGGCGGCGCATCGCCACGGCGACCATGCCGAGGCCGCAGAACATCAGCGCCCAGGTCGACGGCTCCGGCACGGCCGTCGCGTCGCTGAGGAAGCCGACCGTGTGATTGTCCGACTCATAGCCGCCGGACCGCGGCGATTCGGAGAAGACGATCTTGTCGAAGGTGCCGTTGGTGTCGTGGAAGTTCAGGAAGGCATAGGGCTCGGCGGTGTTGCCGCTCTGGTTACCGTTCGGATTGCCGTAATAGGCCGGCTTGTTCGTGAACAGGCCGGCGATCTGGGCGGCCGAGAAACTGAACACGCTGGCGCCGTTCTTGTAGAAGGTGAGCTGGTTGCCGCTGTCCAGCGCCGACAGCCAGAAACCGAAATAGTTGATGCCGCGGCTGTCGGTGGTGGTCAGGTCCAGCGAATAGCCGCCGCCCGAAAAGGTCACGGCATAATTGCCGGTGCCGCCCGCGCCGCCGAAGACATCGGCCGAATTGACGCCGACATTGCTGTAAGTGCCGGAGATGACGCCCTTGGTGCCGAAGTCGGTCTTGAAGCTCTGCGTGCCGGTGGCGCGGCTGTCGAAGGTCTCGACGCCCTTGGTGGCGAAGGTGGCGGTCGTGTTCTGCACGCCGGGGGCTTCATAGGTCACCTTGAAGTCTGCGGCCTGGGCGGCGGCGGGCAGGATCGCGGCGGCGGCAAGGGCGGAGGCGGCGGTGAAGAGCTTCATGATCTGTGTTCCCTCTGTGTTGAGGGGAGTCCTATATTTCGCTCCTCCATGCGGCAATGCTTAACGCGGCAAGTATTTGGCCATAGCTGTTTCAGCTAGAGAAACGTCATGGTTAATAGTGTGATGGTATTTAAAGCAGATATAGTTTTTGTACTTTTAATTATACGGGATCTAGCGTGGCGGGGCGTTGCCGGGCGATGCGAGCCGTTGGGGGGGCGGTGTCGGGATGGATTGCAGCGACGCGCCCCGCGGGGCACAATCCGCCGCATCCACTATAAGGGGTGATTATGCGCGGCCTCACGTTCCTGCTCGCGGCAAGCTTCCTCGCAGGCGCACCGGCGCTTGCTCAACAGGCGAAGACGATGGACGATCCTTATATCTGGCTCGAGGACAAGGATGGCGCGAAGCCGCTCGCCTGGGTGGAGGCGGAGAATGCCCGCACGCTGCCGCGCCTCCAGAATGACCCGCGCTATGCGACCTTCTATCGCGAGGCGCTGGCGATCGCCTCCGCCAAGGATCGCATCCCGATGCCGTCGCAGCGCTATGGCCGCATCCTGAATCTCTGGCGCGATGCCGATCATCCCCAGGGGCTGTGGCGCTGGACGACGGTGGCCGACTACGCCAATCCGCAACCGGCCTGGAAGACGCTGATCGACCTCGACGCCCTGTCCAAGGCCGAGGGCAAGAAATGGGTGTGGAAGGGCGCGACCTGCCTGGAGCCGGAAGAGCGACTGTGCCTAGTCGCCCTGTCGGAGGGCGGCGAGGACGCGGTCACCTATCGCGAGTTCGACCTGGAGGCGGGCCGCTTCGTCGACAACGGCTTCCTCCTGCCCAAGTCCAAACAGGGCGCGGAATGGCTCGACAAGGACACGCTGCTGGTCAGCCGCGACTGGGGCGCGGGGACGATGACGACCTCCGGCTATCCCTTCGTCGTCAAGCTGGTGAAGCGGGGCCAGCCGCTGACGGCCGCCACCGAAGTCTATCGCGGCGGCGCGGAGGACCAGCTCGGCACCTATGCCTCCGTCCTCACCGACGGCAGCGGGCATCGCATCGTCTTCATGGAGCGGCGGCAGGATTTCTTCGGCGGCGACAAGGCGGTCTGGACCCCGTCCGGCACGCGCAAGCTGAACATGCCGGCGCGTGCCTTCCCCTCGGGCATGGTGGACGGGCAGGTGGTGTTCACCACCAGCGACGATTGGGGCACGGTGCCGGCGGGGGCGATCGCCGCGGTTCCGGTCGCGGAGCTGGAGGCCGGGCGGGCGACGCCCAAGCTGGTGTTCCAGCCGACGCCCCGCCAGGCGGTGGACGGGGTCGCCACCACGCGCGACACGTTGGTCGTCACCTATATGGACAATGTCCGTGGCCGCCTGGCGGTGCTGACGCCCGGCGCGAACGGCTGGACGACGAAGCAGGTAGCGCTGCCCGACAATGTCTCGATCGATCTCGCCAGCACCACCGATCGCAGCGACCAGCTGTTCCTGACCGTCACCGGCTTCCTGACGCCGACCGCGCTCTATTCCTATGACGCCGCGGGCAACGCCGCGCCGAAGGAAATCCGCGCGACGCCGGCCCGCTTCAACGCCGCCGGCCTCAAGGTCGAGCAATTCGAGGCGACCTCGACCGACGGCACCAAGGTGCCCTATTTCGTCGTCCACCGCGCCGATGCGCCGCTCGACGGGCAGACGCCGACGATCATGACCGCCTATGGCGGGTTCGAATTGCCGATGACGCCCAGTTATTCGGGCGGGACGGGCAAGCTGTGGCTGGAGCGGGGCGGGGCCTATGTGCTCGCCAATATCCGCGGCGGCGGCGAGTTCGGGCCGAAATGGCATGATGCCGGCCTTAAGACCAAGCGGCAGGTGATCTATGACGATTTCGCCAGCGTGGCGAAGGACCTGTTCCGGCGCAAGCTGACTAGTCCGGCCAAGCTGGGCATCTATGGCGGGTCGAACGGCGGGCTGCTGATGGGCGTCGAGTTCACCCAGCATCCCGACCTGTGGAAGGCGGTGACGATCCAGGTGCCGCTGCTCGACATGGTCCGCTACCAGTCGATCGCGGCGGGCGCGTCCTGGGAGGGCGAATATGGCTCGATCGAGAAGCCGGACGAGGCCGCGTTCCTGCGCCGCATCTCGCCCTATGCCAATATCCGCAAGGACGTGACCTATCCCGAGCCCTATATCTGGACGACCACCAAGGACGATCGCGTCGGTCCGCAGCACGCCCGCAAGTTCGCGGCCCGGCTGAAGGAATATGGCAAGCCCTATCTATTCTACGAGGACACGGCCGGCGGCCATTCGGGCGATGCCGATATCGAGCAGGGCGCGCGGTTGCAGGCCCTGCAGATGACCTATTTCGCGCAGAAGCTGATGGGAGCGGCTCCGGCGAAGTGATGCGGTCCTCGTCCGCTCCATCGGCTTAGGGTGACCCCCGGTTAGGGCCGGGGGTCAGTCGCGAGGGCGGTCGTGAAGCA
Organism: Sphingomonas sp. SORGH_AS_0438; assembly: GCF_031453475.1. Classification (NCBI taxonomy): domain Bacteria; kingdom Pseudomonadati; phylum Pseudomonadota; class Alphaproteobacteria; order Sphingomonadales; family Sphingomonadaceae; genus Sphingomonas; species Sphingomonas sp. SORGH_AS_0438. Next base: position 2,344,895 of record NZ_JAVIZS010000001.1, on the reverse strand, counting down.
ACGCTGCGCCTCGTCACCATCGCCCCCCCCCAACCGGGCCCCGGCCTTCGCCGGGGAACAGGTGGGGGGCGGATGGTGCGTCCTATCGGTCGAGCGCCGCCTGCAACTGGGCCTTGGTCATCGACGAGCGGCCGGCGATGTCGCGGCGTTTCGCCTCGGCATAGAGTTCCGCCTTGGTCCGGTGGTCGCGAAAGGGTGCGGTCTTCTTCGCGATGTCGTCGGGCTGGGCGGAATATTGCTTTCCGTCACGCGAATCGCGGCGCTTGGCGGCGGTGGTGCGGGCGTACTCGTCGTCGCTCAGCGCCGCGCGGGCCTGTTTCGGCAGATAGCGTTCGTGCGTCTCGCCGCTCTTTTCGCCCGATCTGGTGCCCCAATCCTCCTCGGTCCATTGGTGGAGATGGTTGTCGGCGTCCTTGCCGCCGATATAGCCGCCGCCGCGCTTCTGATAGTCCGCGACCGCTATCTGCGCCTTGCGCGCCGACCATTGGCCGGCCTTGCCGCCCTTGTCGCCGGCGGTGATCCGGGCCTTCACCTCCTCCCACAGCCGGGGATCGTCGCGGGTCGCCGTGTCGCTCATGGTCGTGGAACCGCCCGCGCGGGTCGACGTTCCCGGCACCGGATATGGCCCGCATAGAGACAGGGACGAAACATCCATGGCGCAGGATCGTCCTTGCTGCGGTGCAGCAGTTTCGGCAAAGGGGTGGGAATGAACGATATGAGCGCCACGATCGAGCGTCAGCCTACCACGCCGCCGCCATCCCCCGCCGTCATCTTCGAGGCGATCGTCAAGCAACTCGCGGTCGCCGCGACCTATAATCGCGGCGACGTGACGCTGGCGCCCCACGCCATCTACACCCGGCACGACGAGATCTATGTCGATGCGCTGACCCTGGATCGCGACGGCAAGCCGCCGCGCGAGGAAAAGATCGGCACGTTCAAGCTCGCCGGCCTGGGCGCGCTGCGCATCACGCCGCGCCGCTTCCAGCCGAGCGCGCTCTACCAGCCGGGCGAGAAGCGCTACGAGCATACGATGTTGATGGAAATCGACCGCAACTGACTTTTCTCCGCCACGCCGCCCATTTATCGTGGTGCTGGCGTGGCTTCGGGATGGCGGCTGTCCGTAAAGCGGCTAGGATGCCGCCATGACGATCAGCAACGACGACGTATCGGACCCGGCATCGACCATGCCGGGCGACAGCATCCTGGGGGTGCCGAGCGGCGTCGCGCCGGATGAAGCGGTGCGGATCGCGATGCGTCGCGATCGGCTGCTCGCCGCGCTGACGCTGACTGCCGGCATCGGCCTGATCTTCGCCACCCCCTTCGCCTTGAAGGAGGGGGCCGAATTCTTCCTGCCGCTGACCACCGCGCTGGTGATCGCGGTGGCGATGGTGCCGATCCTCGAATGGATGGAGCGGCGCCGCGTGCCCTCGGCGCTGGCGGCGATCCTGTGCATCCTGCTGTTCCTGATCGCGGTGAACATCGCGCTGGCCGCGATCGTGGTGCCGGCGACCGACTTCTTCCGCCTGCTGCCGAGCCGGATCGGGCGTATCCAGGACAATCTGGCGCCGCTGCTCGATCTCTATTCCAGCCTGGAACGCTATGCCAACAAGGCGCTGCACCAGATCGCCTCGACGCCAATCCGCTCCTCGCCGACCGCCGCCGTCGCACCGCCTTCGTCGATCCTCGAATTGGCCGCCACCTCGGCGCCGGCGGTGATCGTGCAATTCCTGTTCGGGGTGCTGATCGTCTTCTTCTTCCTGTCCGGCTGGACGCGGATGCGGCAGAAGACGATCACCGGCCGGACCAGCTTCGATGGCGCGATGGCGACCGCCCGCGTCATTCAGGACGTGGTCGACGACGTGTCGGCCTATCTGGGCACGATCACGCTGATCAACGTCATCCTGGGCATCGTGACGGGCACGGCGCTGTGGGCGATCGGGATGCCCTATCCGGCGATGTGGGGCGGCATCGTCGCGCTGCTCAACTACATCCCCTATTTCGGGCCGGTGATCGGGGCGTTCCTGCTCGCGCTGGGCGGGTTGATGACGTTCAACGACATCTGGACCGCCCTGTTGCCGCCGGTGGTGATGTACGGCCTGCACCTGGTCGAGGCGAATGCGATTACGCCCTTCATCGTCGGCCACCGGCTGACGATCAGCCCGCTGCTCATCCTGATCTCGCTGAGCTTCTGGGGATGGGTGTGGGGGACACTGGGGGCGCTGCTCGCGGTGCCGCTGCTGATCATCCTCCAGACCGTGCTGGGCGCGGCGGGCAAGCCGGATATCGCCGGCTTCCTGTTCGAGCACGGCACGCTGGTCCATCAGGGGCGCGAGCGGCGGCAGCGGGGCATGGGAAATGGGACCGGCGACGAAGGAAAATGAAAAGGGCCGTTGACAGCCCCCCGCCTGTCGCATAGTGGGCCGGCCTCGCTTCGCAAGCGGGTGTAGCTCAGTTGGTTAGAGCGCCGGCCTGTCACGCCGGAGGTCGCGGGTTCGAGCCCCGTCACTCGCGCCACCCCCTTTCGGGGATGGTGCATAAGCAGGAAGTCGCCGATGTTCGCGGGCCGCCAGGTCCGCAGGGTCTGCGGGTGTAGCTCAGTTGGTTAGAGCGCCGGCCTGTCACGCCGGAGGTCGCGGGTTCGAGCCCCGTCACTCGCGCCACCCGGCGCAAATTCATACCTTGAAATTCAGCGCCAGCGCCCCGTCTCCATCCATCGGAGCAGCGGCTTGAGCGGCGCGATCCAGACCAGTCCCGTGACCGCGTAGAATATGAGCTGCGCCGTCCAGTGCCAGCTGCCGACCAGGCCGGACAGGCTGGCGACCAGCCCCACCCAGATCACGATCAGCGCCAGGATCAGCAGCGCGCCGGCGGGTTTGCGCCAACTGGGGGTCATGCGGTGGGGTCCATGATGCTGATCCATTCCTGTTCGGTGGCGATGGCGTGCAACGGCACGTCCCATGGGTCCGGCGTTATCGGCTGCAATTGCTGCACGCCCCATGCGATGCCGATTCGAATCGCCTGGGGAAAGGTGGCGAAGGCGCGGTCGTAATGGCCGGCGCCTTGCCCGATCCGGTTGCCCGAACGATCGAAGCCGACCAGCGGCGTCAGGATCAGGTCGGGTTGCAACTCTGGCGAGCCGGCGGGGGGATTGCGCAGGCCGAAGGGGCCGGGCTCATGGGTCTGTCCGTCCCAGGCCAGGAAGCGGAGCGGCGTCGCCCGGTCGACGACATGGGGCAGGGCCAGTCGTGCGCCCGCCGCCAGCGCGGCCTGGGCGAAGGGGGCGGGGTCGGCCTCGCCGCCCATCGGGGCATAGCTGGCGACGACCAGCGCCGGCCGCAGGAGCGCGAGGAAGGCCGCCGGCACCGGCAAGGCCTGCGGCGGCACCGCATCGCGCAGTGCGCGCATACGGGCGCGCAGCGCGCTCTTGTCGGTCGAGGGGCGTGCGTCGCTCACGAACGCACGCGCAGGAAGGGAATGAAGCGGGTGGCGGGACCGCCATGGCCGTTTGCCATTGTATCCACCGACGCCCAGTACGTCAGGTGGGGACCATGTGCGTCGGACCAGGGTCCGGGCAGGGACAGCCCCCTTGGATGAAGAATAGCCTCAGGGATATAAGAGGCTCGCACCGGGCAGTACCCGCCGCCCATCTATCTAGGCGCTCGGGGGCGATTGCTCAAGGGCATCCGCCAGCGCTTCCAGCCGATCCGCGATCCGCAGCAGCGCCGGTTCGCTGACCGCCGAGCCCGGCGGCGGCCGGCTCTCCGATTCGTCGAGCGCATCGGCGAGCATCAGCGCGACATAGAGCATCGCGCGTTCCGGCTGGCCGTTGGCGGCGCGGTCGGCGGCGGGCCAGCGTTCGGCGACCATCCGGCCGAGCGACTGGAGCCGTGCCTCCTCGCCATCGCGGCAGGCGACGGGGAAGGGGCGGCCGCCGATATTGAGCGTGACGGTCGCCATCAGCGGCGGCCCTGCGCAGGTGCGGTGGCCGGGGTGCGCGCGATGACCTCGTCGAGCGCGGACACCGCCTCGGCCATCCGGGCCTTCAGGGCGGCGTGGCGCTTGGCAAGGGCTTCGCTGTCGGCGGCGCGCACCGCGACGGCACGCTCGATCCGGGCGATCGCGCCTTCGATCCGGTCGGCGGCGGAGGTGTCGCTGGGGTGTTCGGTGGCGGGCAGGTCATCCATTCGGCCGGAGTAGGGATGGAGCGGAGACGCGGCAAGGGCCGCGAACCGTTGTTGCGATGGTTGACAGGCAGGGCCGACGATCCGAAAGGCGCGGACGTTCGGCCCCTCCGCGACTTAGCCGTCGCTGGGCCACTATCCGAAGGAGCAGGCGCGATGACGGTGAAGGTAGCGATCAACGGGTTCGGGCGTATCGGTCGCCTGGTCGCCCGCGCGATTCTGGAGCGCGGCGACGGCCAGCTCGAACTGGTGGCGATCAACGACCTGGCCGATGCCAAGTCCAACGCATGGCTGTTCAGCCGCGACAGCGTCCATGGCCGCTATCCCGGCGAAGTGTCGGCCGAGGGCAATGACATCGTCATCGACGGCAAGCGCATCCGCGTCACCGCCGAGCGCGATCCCGCCAACCTGCCGCACCGGGAACTGGGCATCGAGCTGGTGCTGGAGTGCACCGGCTTCTTCACCGACCGCGCCTCGTGCCAGAAGCATATCGATGCGGGCGCGAAGAAGGTGCTGATCTCGGCCCCCGGCAAGAATGTCGACCTGACCGTCGTGTTCGGCGTCAACCACGACCAGCTCGGCGCGGACCACACCATCGTGTCCAACGCCAGCTGCACCACCAACTGCCTGGCGCCGGTCGCCAAGGTGCTGAACGACGCGATCGGCATCGAGCGCGGCCTGATGACCACGGTCCACGCCTATACCAACGACCAGAAGATCCTCGACCAGATCCATCCGGACCTGCGTCGTGCCCGTGCGGCCGCCATGTCGATGATCCCGACCACCACCGGCGCGGCGCGCGCGGTGGGCGAGGTGCTGCCGGAGCTGAAGGGCAAGCTGGACGGCTCGGCGATCCGCGTGCCGGTGCCGGACGTCAGCCTGGTCGACCTGACCTTCACCCCCAAGCGCGACACCACGCGCGACGAAGTGAACGCGATCCTGAAGGCAGCGTCGGAAAGCGGCCCGCTGAAGGGCGTGCTGGTCTATTCGGACGAGCCGCTGGTCTCGATCGACCTGATGCACTCGCCGCAGTCGTCGACCGTCGACAGCCTGGAGACGGCGGTGATCGACGGCAAGCTGGTCCGCGTCGTGTCCTGGTACGACAATGAATGGGGCTTCTCCAACCGCATGGTCGACACCGCGACCGCGATGGCGCGGTTCCTCTGAACCGCGACCTGCCCGTCCACGCCGATGCGTCCGTCATGCCCGTCACGGGGCTGACGGGCGTGCTGGCCGGTATCGCCCGCCATGCCCGCCCCAAGGGGCCGGTGGAGGTGATCGACGCGGTCGACATCTCTCTCGATGCCGGCCTCGCGGGCGATAGCCGCGGGCTGGTCAAGCCCGGCGGGCGCGGCCGGCGTCAGGTGACCGCGATGGCGCGGACGGGTTGGGGCCAGGCGCTGGCCGAACTCGACCCGGCGCTGACCCATGACCTGCTTTGGCAGGAGCGGCGCGCCAACCTGCTGGTCGACGGCCTCGTCCTGCCCCAGGTGGCGGGCGCGCGGTTGCGGATCGGCGCGGCGGTGGTGCTGGAAATCACCATGGAATGCGAGCCCTGCCAGCGCATGGATGCGCTGCGGCCGGGATTGCGACGGGCCCTGACCCCGGACTGGCGTGGCGGCGTGTGCACGCGCGTGCTGGCGGGCGGGCGGATCGCCCTGGGCGACATCATCAGGATCGAGGAAGCATGACCAAGCCGTTCAAGACGCTCGACGACATGGGCGATATCCAGGGCAAGCGCGTGCTGGTGCGCGAGGATCTCAACGTGCCGATGGCGGACGGTCGGGTGACCGACGACACGCGGCTGCGCGCGACGCTGGCCACCGTCGGCGAACTGGCGGATCGCGGCGCGATCGTGCTGGTGCTGGCGCATTTCGGCCGCCCCAAGGGGCAGCGCAATCCCGACATGTCGCTGGCGATGGTGACCAAGCCCTATGGTGAGGTGCTGGGCCGGCCCGTCCGCTTCGTCGATTGGGACGGCGCGGCCGAGGCGGTGGCGATGCTCCAGCCCGGCGATGTCGCGGTGCTGGAAAATACCCGCTTCTTCCCCGGCGAGGAGAAGAATGATCCCGCGCTGGTCGCCGACATGGCGAAGCTGGGGGATTTCTACGTCAACGACGCCTTCTCCGCCGCGCACCGCGCCCATGCCTCGACCGAGGGGCTGGCGCATGTGCTGCCCGCCTTTGCCGGCCGGGCGATGGAGGCCGAGCTCGATGCGCTGGAAAAGGCGCTGGGCAATCCGGCGCATCCGGTCGCGGCGGTGGTCGGCGGGGCCAAGGTGTCGAGCAAGCTCGACGTGCTGCGCCATCTGGTCAGCCGGGTCGACCACCTGATCATCGGCGGCGGCATGGCCAATACCTTCCTGGCGGCGCGCGGCGTCGATGTCGGCAAGTCGCTGTGCGAGCATGACCTGACCGGCACCGCCGAATCGATCCTGGACGCGGCGGATGCGGCGAACTGCACGGTCCACCTGCCCTATGACGTGGTGGTGGCGCGCGAGTTCAAGCCGAACCCGGCGACGCGCACGATCAACGTCCATGAGGTCGCGGCGGACGAGATGATCCTGGACGTCGGCCCCGCCGCCGTCGAGGCGCTGGGCGATGTGCTGAAGAACTGCCGGACCCTGGTGTGGAACGGGCCGATGGGCGCGTTCGAGACGCCGCCCTTCGACGCGGCGACGGTGTCGCTGGCGCGCACGGCGGCGGCGCTGACGCAGGACGGCTCGCTGGTCTCGGTGGCGGGCGGTGGCGACACGGTCGCCGCGCTCAATCAGGCGGGTGTGGCGGGGGCCTTCACCTTCGTCTCGACGGCCGGCGGCGCGTTCCTGGAATGGATGGAGGGCAAGGACCTGCCCGGCGTCGCGGCGCTGATGAAGTAACGGCTCCTCCTCCCTGCACGGGGCGGTGGCAGCGCCACGCGCCATGCAGGGAGGAACGATGCGCCCTCATTGGGCCTTGAGCAGCGGCACCAGTTCGCGGTTCAGATCGTCCAGGTCCATCGCGCCCGCCTTGGCGTAGCGGACGATCCCGGCGCGATCGATGATATAGTTGGTCGGCACCGCCGGCATCTCGCCCGACAGGCCCTTCATCCGCTTGACCGAGGGGATGGCCATGGCGGCGAACAGCGTTTTCAGCCGGTAGATCGGCACCGACCCCTCGGTCGTGACCGCATAGGCGCGCAGCCCGTATTTCTGCGCCGAGCGATAATAGGAATCGAGCAGGGGCAGTTCCTGCCGGCACGGCACGCACCAGGTCGCCCAGAAGTTGAGCAGCACCACTTGCCCCTTGAGATCGGCAAGCCGCACCGTGCTACCGTCGACCAGCGTCAATTCCGCATCCGGTGCCGGTTCGCCGACCTTTACCGTCCGGCTCCCCGCCCAAAGGGACGATGGCGCTGCCAGCATCGTCATCGCCGCCGCTGCGGCCCATATCCTCTTCATCCTGATCCCCCTCATGGCCCGCCCCCGGGCCGAGCCCCAGATTGGCCGTCCCGGCACGGCCGATCAAGCCATGTCGATCGCCGGTTGAAACACCGGTCGCGCGTTGCTACGTTTAACACGTTAAACGGAGAACCCCATGCTCGGTGTCAGGCTCGACTCGGATCTGGAAGCGCGGCTGGCGGCGGTCGCGCGGACCCAGGGCCGCAGCAAGAGCGACATCGCGCGCGAGGCAGTGCGCCGCTATGTCGACCTGCACGACGAGGCGTATCGGCGCGAGGCGCGGCGCCAGTCGCTGCGCGCCTCCAAGCGCGACAAGGCGGAGGATGACGGCTTCTGGACCGTCCTGGCCGAGGCGCGCGGCGCATGAGTGTCGCGGCGAGCGACCTGGCGCGGGGCGCGATCCTGCTGGTCGACGGTCACGACGGCGGCGAGCCGCGGCCGGCGGTGGTCGTCCAGGCCGAACTGTTCAACGAGACCCATGCCACCATCACGCTCTGCCCGCTGACCCGCAGCGTCGGCGGCGAGGCGCTGTTCCGCGTCGCCATATCGCCCCAGGAGCATACCGGCCTGCCGGTCGAGTGCGAGGTGCAGGTCGATCGCATCATCTCGGTGCCGCGTCATCGCTGCGTCAAGCTGCTCGGCCATGCTTCGGCGACTCGCATGGAGCAGGTGGACCAGGCGCTGCGCCGCTGGCTCGCCCTTTGATCTTGTTTCAATCCGACACTTTCAGGAGACGCACATGACCCCGACCGTGAAGGCCATTCTCGACAAGTACGAAGGCACCAGCCCGGCCGTGAAGGCGAATCTAGCCCGCATCCTGATGCAGGGCCATCTGGGCGGCACCGGCAAGCTGGTGATCCTGCCGGTCGACCAGGGTTTCGAACATGGCCCGGCGCGCTCCTTCGCGGTCAATCCGGCGGCCTATGACCCGCATTACCACTATCAGCTCGCGATCGATGCCGGCCTGTCGGCCTATGCCGCGCCGCTTGGGATGCTGGAGGCGGGGGCCGACACCTTCGCCGGGCAGATCCCGACGATCCTGAAGGTCAACAGCTCGAACAGCTGGGCGACCAGCATCGACCAGGCGGTGACCGCCAGCGTCGGCGACGCGCTGCGGCTGGGCTGCGCCGCCATCGGCTTCACCATCTATCCGGGCTCCGACCAGATCTTTGAGCAGATGGAGGAGATCCGGGCGCTGCGCGAGGAGGCCGAGGCGGTCGGGCTGGCGACGGTGATCTGGAGCTATCCGCGCGGCGGCGACCTGTCCAAGGAGGGCGAGCTGGCGCTCGACGTCGGTGCCTATGCCGCGCACATGGCGGCGCTGCTCGGCGCGCATATCATCAAGACCAAGCTGCCCACCGACCATATCGAGCAGAACGAAGCCAAGCCGCTCTACAAGGACGGCGACTTCACGTCCCAGGCGGCGCGCGTGCGCCATATGGTGCAGGCGAGCTTCGCGGGCCGGCGGATCAACGTCTTCTCGGGCGGCGCGGCCAAGGGCGAGGATGCGGTGTTCCAGGACGCGCGCGACATTCGCGACGGCGGCGGCCAGGGCTCGATCATCGGCCGCAACACCTTCCAGCGCCCGCGCGAGGAAGCGCTGGCGATGCTGGCGCGCATCGTCCGCATCTACAAGGACGAGGAATAAGGCCCGCACGGCCGTCGTCCCATGGGCGACGGCCGATCACCGCTCTGGAGCACGCGGCTGCAAGCGGCTAGGGCGGGGGGATGACCGAAGACGATCCCCTGGGCCCTCTCGACCCGAATTTCGCCGCCGCCTTCCAGCGCGACGTGCGGCGGCCACCCTGCCAACTCTATCTGATCTCGCCGCTCGACGTGGCCGGCGGCTTCGCCGACCGGCTGGCGCGCGCACTGGATGCCGGGCCGGTCGCGGCCTTCCAGTTCCGCGTCAAGGATGTCGACCAGCATGAGGCGGCGCGCCTTGCCGAGCCGCTCCAGCGGATTTGCGCGGATCGCGAGGTCGCCTTCATCGTCAATGATTCGATCAGCCTCGCCAAGCGGCTGGGCGCGGACGGGGTGCATCTGGGCCAGGAGGATGGCGATCCGCGCGAGGCGCGCGACGCGCTCGGACCGTCGGTGCAGATCGGCGTCACCTGTCACGACAGCCGCCATCTGGCGATGGAGGCGGGCGATGCCGGCGCGGACTATGTCGCGTTCGGCAGCTTCTACCCGACCACCACCAAGGTGGTGAAGCATCAGGCCGAGCCGGTGGTCCTGTCCTGGTGGTCGGCCCTGTTCGAACTACCTTGCGTCGCGATCGGCGGGATCACGCCAGATAACGCCGCGCCACTGGTCGCGGCGGGCGCGGATTTCCTGGCGGTGTCGGGCGCGGTCTGGTCGGGCGACGAAGCGGCGGCGGTCCGGGCCTTCGCGCAAGTGCTTGGCGGACAAGGCTAGGGCGGAGCCAAGCCGGGCCTCGCTCGTTTGATCCGGATACGTAACCGTTCGGATTGGAGAGCCATGCGCCGCATCACCCTGAGTCTGGTCGCGGCGCTGGCCGCGCCCGCCGCCATTGCCCAGACCCCGCCCGCCACGGCCCCCGTGCCGATCGATCCCGGCCTGATGAAGATGCAGGTGGTGCTCGATCGGCTGGGCTTCTCGCCGGGGGTGATCGACGGGCGGCCGGGCATGTCGCTGACCGCCGCGATCAAGGGGTTCCAGGAAAGCCGGGGCCTCAAGACCAGCGGCGAGCCCGATGCGGCGACCATGGCGGCGCTCCGCCCCTATTGGGGTACGGAAGCGACCAAGGTGCTGACGCTCGATGCGCGGGTGCTCGCCGGCCCGTACATCAACCCGATCCCGCACGGCGAGGACCAGCAGGCCAAGCTGCCCGGCCTCTATTATCGCAGCCCGCTCGAAAAGCTGGCGGAGATGTTCCACACCACGCCGCAGGTGCTGGTGGCGCTCAACAGTCCGCAGACCTGGCTGCGGCCGGGCAGCCGCGTGACCTTCCCCAATGTGCTGCCGTCGAGCCGCGCTTATGATGCCAAGTTGCGCCCCGACTGGATCGCGACGCTGAACGGCCTCAATGTCGATGCCGTACAGCCGCAGGCGGCGAAGCTGGTGGTCGACAAGTCGGACAAGGTGCTGCGCGTCTATGACAAGGCCGACAAGCTGGTCGCGCAGTTCCAGGTGACGACCGGCTCGACCCACGACCCGCTGCCGATCGGCAAATGGACGGTCAAGGGCGCGGACTATAACCCGAAATTCCACTTCAACCCGGCTTTGTTCTGGGACGCGGACAAGGACGACAAGAAGGCGATGCTGCCGCCCGGACCCAATGGCCCGGTCGGCGTGGTGTGGCTGGACCTCAGCAAGCCGCATTACGGCATCCATGGCACGCCCGAGCCGCAGCTGATCGGCCGCACCGAGAGCCATGGCTGCGTGCGCCTGGCCAATTGGAACGTGGCGCGCCTGGCCCTGATGGTGAAGCCGGGTACGCCGGCCATCTTCCAGGAATAGCGCATGAGCCGGGTCGGCTGGGTCATCCTGGCGCTGGTGGTGATCGTGGGGGCGCTGTTCGCCTCGATGACCCGGTTCGGTGGATCGGGCAGGCCGACGCTGCCGTCCGCTCGGCCGTCCGCCAGCATCGTCGACGAGGACGCCGTGCTGGCGGTGCCGGTGGCCGGTGTCGCGCGCACCGGCATCGCGGATAGCTGGGGTGATCCGCGCGGGGAGGGGGGCCGGACGCACCAGGGCACCGACATCATGGCCCCGGGCGGTACGGCCGTCCTCGCCGCCGCCCCCGGCCGGGTGGAGAAGCTTTTCACCAGCGACCTGGGTGGCCTGACCATCTATGTCCGCTCGCCCAGTAGGCGCTGGATCTATTATTACGCGCATCTCGCCGGCTATGCGCCCGGCCTGGCCGAGGGGCAGGCGGTCGCGCGCGGGCAGCGGATCGGCTTTGTCGGCGACACCGGCGATGCGGGCGTGGGCAACACGCATCTCCATTTCGGGCTGCAACGCATGGCGCCGGGCGAGCGCTGGTGGCAGGGACAGTCGGTCAATCCCTACCCCCTGCTTGCCGGATCGACCGCAGGACGCTAAATCGCCGGGCATCGGGGCGACGACGCCCCCGGCTCTTTTCAGCAGGTCAATCCATGAAGATCAGCGGCGTGGACATCCGTCCCGGCAACATCATCGAGTATGACGGCGGCATCTGGCGCGCCGTCAAGATCCAGCATACGCAGCCCGGCAAGGGCGGCGCCTATATGCAGGTCGAGATGAAGAACCTGATCGACGGGCGCAAGAACAACGTTCGCTTCCGCTCGGCGGAGACGGTCGAGCGCGTCCGCCTCGACACCAAGGATTTCCAGTTCCTGTTCAAGGACGGCGATCAACTGACCTTCATGGACAAGGACAATTACGAGCAGATCACGCTCGACGCCGGTATTCTGGGCGACGCCGCGGCCTTCCTGCAGGACGGCATGGACGTGGTGATGGAGCTGTACGACGAAAAGCCGATCTCGGTACAACTGCCCGACACGATCGAGGCGACGATCGTCGAGGCCGATGCGGTGGTGAAGGGGCAGACCGCTTCCTCGTCGTACAAGCCGGCCGTGCTCGACAATGGCGTGCGCGTGATGGTGCCGCCGCACATCGCCGCCGGCACGCGCATCGTCGTCGACGTGTACGAGCAGACCTACGTCCGCCGCGCGGACTGATCGTCCTCTATAATGGGGCAGGGGCCGGCGTCGTTCGCATCGTCGCTCCCCGCCTCGATACCGGTCGCTTCGGCCGCCCCCTGACCAGTTCCTCCCGCCCGTGGGAGGATGGAGAATATCATGCCTTCGCATTCCGGCCTGATGACGGTGATCGAGCGTGCCGCGCGCAAGGCTGCGCCGCGTCTTCGGCGCGACTTCAACGAGGTCCAGCAGCTCCAGGTGAGCCGCAAGGGCCCCGCCGACTTCGTGTCGATGGCCGACCAGCGCGCCGAGCAGACCCTGTTCGAGGAACTGTCGCGCGCCCGGCCCGACTGGGGTTTCCTGATGGAGGAGCGTGGCGAGGTGGCGGGCGATCCCGACAAGCCGCGCTTCATCGTCGATCCGCTCGACGGCACGTCCAACTTCCTCCACGGCATCCCGCACTTCGCCATCTCGATCGCGGTCGAGGAGCCGATGCCGAACGGCAAGCGCGAGATCACCACGGCCCTGGTCTACCAGCCGCTGACCGATGAGAGCTTCTGGGCCGAGAAGGGCCGGGGCGCCTGGCTGACCGATCAGCGGCTGCGCGTGTCCTCCCGCCGCGACCTGTCGGAGGCGCTGATCGCGACCGGCATCCCGTTCCTGGGCCATGGCGACTTCGTCGAATGGACGCGCATCTTCGGGGCGGTCGCGCCGCAGGTCGCCGGCATCCGCCGACTCGGCTCGGCCGCGCTCGACCTGGCCTGGGTCGCGGCGGGGCGGTTCGACGGCTATTGGGAATCGGGGCTGAAGCCCTGGGACACGGCGGCCGGCCTGCTGCTGGTCAAGGAAGCCGGCGGCTATGTCACCGACTATCGCGGCGCGGACCGGGCGCAGGAGCGGAACGAGTTCCTCGCCTGCAACGATGCGCTGCACAGCAAGCTGCATAAGCTCGTCGCCGGTGCTCTGCGTTAACCCGCCGGCTCTGGGAAATCGGTAACAAGTACCTATACTTAGCTTTCGCGCTTCGGCGCGTCGCCAGGATGGCGTGATCGTCTCTCGTTGAGAGTGATTCGCAAGCGGTTGGAAACCTTGCCCGACCTGTCCGGCGCGCCTAAAGCCCTCGTTCATCCGTTCGCACTTGCGAGAACCGTTTTGGTCGATCTGTCGCAATATCTGCCGATCCTCATCTTCCTCGGGGTGGCCCTCGCGCTGTCGAGCGCGTTCGTCTTCCTGCCGATGGCGGTCGGCCGGCTCACCGGCGCCCACAAGCCCGACGAGCAGAAGCTGTCCGAATATGAATGCGGCTTCCCCGCCTTCGAGGACCCGCGCAGCCAGTATGACGTCCGCTTCTACCTGGTCGCGATCCTGTTCATCGTCTTCGATCTGGAGGCGGCGTTCATCTACCCCTGGGCGGTCTCGGTGTTCAGCATCGGCTGGACCGCGTGGTTCGGCATGATGATCTTTATCGGCGAACTGGCCCTCGGCCTCGCCTATGCCTGGAAGAAGGGAGCGTTGGATTGGGAGTAGAGCTTCACTCCGGTCCGGTCGAACTCAAGGCTCGCCCGGACGGCGGCGCGGCCGTGGTGCCGCCCGATCACGGATTTTTCGACAGCCTGAACGGTGAACTGACCGACAAGGGCTTCCTCGTCACCTCGACCGAGGAGTTGTTCCAATGGGCGCGCACCGGCTCGCTCTGGTGGATGACCTTCGGCCTGGCGTGCTGCGCCGTGGAGATGATCCACGTCAACATGCCGCGCTACGATCTGGAACGGTTCGGTGCCGCGCCGCGCGCATCGCCGCGCCAGTCGGACGTGATGATCGTCGCCGGCACGCTGTGCAACAAGATGGCTCCCGCGCTCCGCAAGGTCTATGACCAGATGTCGGAGCCGAAATACGTCATCTCGATGGGCAGCTGCGCCAATGGCGGCGGCTATTACCATTACAGCTATTCGGTGGTGCGTGGGTGCGATCGCATCGTGCCGGTGGACATCTACGTCCCCGGCTGCCCGCCGACCGCCGAGGCGCTGCTCTATGGCGTGATGCAGTTGCAGCGGAAGATCCGCCGCAGCGGGAGTATCGAGCGATGAGGGCGCCGGCGCCTGCCTATGCCGCCGCCGGCAACACGATCGAGGTGGCGACCCGTGCGATCGGCGCCGGGCTGGTCCATGCGGTCGAGCTGGTCGGCGAGGTGCAGCTGCACGTCCATCGCGACGCGCTGGTCCCGGCGATGATCGCGCTGCGCGACACGCCGGGCCTGGAATATCAGCAGCTGATGGAGATCGCCGGCGTCGACTATCCGCAGCGCGCGGAACGGTTCGACGTGGTGTACAACCTGCTGTCGATGACCCGGAACCACCGTGTCCAGGTCCATGTCGCGACCGACGAGGAGCATCCGATCCCGTCCGTCACCGGCATCTGGCCGGTTGCTGGCTGGCTGGAGCGCGAGGTCTATGACCTATACGGCGTGCTGTTCGAGGGTAACAAGGACCTGCGTCGAATCCTGACGGACTATGGCTTTCGCGGCCATCCGCTCCGCAAGGACTTCCCGATGACCGGCTATACCGAGCTGCGCTACTCCGAGGAGGAGAAGCGCGTCGTGTATCAGCCGGTGCAGCTCGCGCAGGACTTCCGCACCTTCGACTTCCTCAGCCCGTGGGAGGGTGCCGAGTACATCCTGCCCGGCGACGAGAAGGCGAAGCCGGCCCCGGGCGCGGCCAGCACTCCGCCGGCCGCCCTGCCGCAGGACAAGGGCGCGCAGACGCCCGCGACTGCGGACCAGGTGCAGAAGGCGGATGCAACCGGTTCCGCCAAGCAGGAGCCGAAGGCGTCGAGCGAACCCTATGCCAAGACCACGGCGGAGAGCACCGCCGATACGGGCAAGGGCAGCGCGGAAAGTGATGCGACCCCCAAGCCGGCGGATCCGGACGTGATCCCGACCGCGGGCAAAGGACAGAATCAGTGAGCCATATCCCCGGAGTGGAGGTCGCCCCGGCGACGACCACGATCGATCCCTATGTCGACGAAGTGCTGGACGTGCATACGCCCGCGCACCCGACCGAGGGCGATGTCACCATCCAGAACTACACGATCAACTTCGGTCCCCAGCACCCGGCGGCGCACGGCGTGCTGCGGCTGGTGCTGGAGCTGGACGGCGAGATCATCGAGCGGGTCGACCCGCATATCGGCCTGCTCCACCGCGGCACCGAGAAGCTGATCGAGTACAAGACCTACGCCCAGGCGCTGCCCTATTTCGATCGGCTCGACTATTGCTCGCCCATGTGCATGGAGCACAGCTTCGTGCTGGCGGTCGAGAAGCTGCTCGACATCGAGGTGCCGCTGCGCGCGCAATATCTGCGCGTGTTCTTCGCCGAGCTGACCCGCATCTCCAACCACATGCTGAACCTGGGTTCGCACGTGATGGACGTGGGCGCGATGACGCCGAACCTGTGGCTGTTCGAGATCCGCGAGGACTGCCTCAACTTCTTCGAGCGTGCGAGCGGCGCGCGGATGCATCACAATTACATGCGTCCGGGTGGCGTCCATCAGGACGTGCCGCTGAAGCTGCTGACCGACATCGCCGACTGGCTCGACACGCGCCTGCCGCGCCTGTTCGAGGACGCGATCAGCCTGGTCGCCGACAACCGCATCTTCAAGCAGCGCAACGTCGACATCGCCACGGTCAGCCGCGACGATGCGATCGCCTGGGGCTTTTCGGGTCCGATGATCCGGGCCGCGGGCATCCCCTGGGACCTGCGCAAGCAGCAGCCCTATGACGTCTATGCGCGCATGGACTTCGAGGTGCCGGTGGGCACGCGCGGCGATTGCTACGACCGGTTCATGGTGCGCGTGGAGGAGGTCCGCCAGTCGGCGCGGATCATGAAGCAGTGCCTGGCCGAAATGCCGGAAGGGCCGATCGCCTCGGACGACCGCAAGGTCGTGCCGCCCAAGCGGTCGGAGATGAAGCGCTCGATGGAGGCGCTGATCCACCACTTCAAGCTCTATACCGAGGGCTATCACGTGCCGGCCGGCGAGGTCTATGTCGCGACCGAGAGCCCGAAGGGCGAGTTCGGCGTGTTCCTGGTGTCGGACGGCACCAACAAGCCGTATCGCTGCAAGATCCGGCCGACCGCCTTCTCGCACCTCCAGGCGGCCGACTTCATGAGCCGGGGGCACATGCTGGCGGACACGACCGCGATCCTGGGCGCGATGGACATCGTTTTTGGTGAGTGTGACCGATAATGGCTGACGCCGTTCATATCCCCGACGAAGCCGAGGTCCGCGCGCGCTGGGGCGCGTTCGCCTGGACCGAGGAGAATGCCCGCAAGGCGCAGGAGGTGCTGGCGCGCTATCCGGCCGGACGCGAGCAATCCGGCTCGATCCCGCTGCTCGACCTGGCACAGCGCCAGGTGGGCGCCGAGACGCAGACGCAGGGTTGGCTGCCGGTTCCGGTGATCGAATATGTCGCGCGCTATATCGGCGTGCCGTATATGCGCGTGTACGAGGTCGCGACCTTCTACACCATGTTCAACCTGGCACCCGTCGGCCGCTATCACGTCCAGGTCTGCGGCACGACGCCGTGCATGCTGGCGGGCAGCGACGATGTGTTCGCCGCGTGCAAGAACAAGGGGCTGATCAAGGGCAAGACCACGCCCGACGGCCTGTTCACGCTGACCGAGGTCGAGTGCATGGGCAATTGCTCGTCCGCACCGATGGTCCAGGTGAACGACGACAATTACGAGGATCTCGATTACGATCGCACCACCGCGATCCTTGAGGCGCTGGCGCGCGGCGAGACGCCGAAGCCGGGCACGCAACAGCCCGGTCGCCACACCGTCGAGCCGGTGGGCGGTCCGACCTCGCTGACCGCGATGGTGACCGAGAATCACGACTATCGCGGCGAATGGAACGTCGCCCGGCAGGGGGAAGCGCGGGGAGTCGAGGCATGAGCCTTCAGGACAAGGATCGCATCTTCACCAACCTCTACGGCTATCAGTCGTGGCGGTTGGACGCGGCGCGGGCGCGCGGCGACTGGGACAATACCAAGGCGCTGCTGGACCTCGGCAACGACAAGATCATCGACGTGGTCAAGGCCAGCGGCCTGCGCGGCCGTGGCGGCGCGGGCTTCCCGACCGGCACCAAATGGTCTTTTATGCCCAAGGAGCCGCGCCCCGACCGGCCGAATTTCCTGGTCATCAACGCCGACGAATCCGAGCCGGGTTCGTGCAAGGACCGCGAGATCATTCGCCACGATCCGCACAAGCTGATCGAGGGCGCGCTGGTCGCGGGCTTCGCGATGCGCGCGCGGGCGGCCTATATCTACATTCGCGGCGAATATATCCGCGAGGCGGAGACGCTGTTCGCGGCGGTGGCCGAGGCCTATGCGGCCGGGCTGGTTGGCAAGAACGCCTGCGGCTCGGGCTACGACTTCGACGTCTTCGTCCATCGTGGCGCCGGCGCCTATATCTGCGGCGAAGAGACCGCGATGCTCGAAAGCCTGGAGGGCAAGAAGGGCCAGCCGCGCCTCAAGCCGCCCTTCCCGGCGGGGGCGGGTCTCTATGGCTGCCCGACGACGGTCAACAATGTCGAGTCGATCGCGGTCGCGCCGACGATCCTGCGACGCGGCGCGGAATGGTTCTCCAGCTTCGGGGCAGAGAATAACCGCGGCACCAAGCTGTTCCAGATCAGCGGCCATGTGAACACGCCCTGCGTGGTCGAGGAAGCGATGTCGATCAGCTTCCGCGAACTGATCGAGAAGCATTGCGGCGGCATTCGCGGCGGCTGGGACAATCTGCTCGCGGTGATCCCGGGCGGTTCCTCGGTGCCGCTGGTGCCGGCCGCCCAGATCATGAACTGTGCGATGGATTTCGACGGCTTGAAGGCGGTCGGATCGGGTCTGGGCACCGCCGCGATCATCGTCATGGACAAGTCGACCGACGTGGTCCGCGCGATCAGCCGGCTGTCCTATTTCTACAAGCATGAGAGCTGCGGCCAGTGCACCCCGTGCCGTGAGGGCACCGGCTGGATGTGGCGCGTAATGGAGCGGCTGCGCACCGGCGACGCCGAGGTGTCGGACATCGACATGCTCCAGCAGGTGACCAAGCAGGTCGAGGGCCATTCGATCTGTGCGCTGGGCGACGCTGCCGCCTGGCCGATCCAGGGTCTCATCCGCCATTTCCGGCCCGAGCTGGAACGCCGCATCCATGAGCGCGGCGGCTCGCTCGCGCCGATGCAGGAAGCTGCCGAATAATGCCCAAGCTGAAAGTAGACGGGATCGAGGTCGAGGTGCCGCAGGGCGCCACGGTGCTCCAGGCGTGCGAAGCGGCAGGGAAGGAAATTCCCCGCTTCTGCTATCACGAGCGGCTGTCGATCGCCGGCAATTGCCGCATGTGCCTGGTCGAGGTGAAGCCGGGGCCGCCCAAGCCCCAGGCCTCGTGCGCGCTGCCCGCCGCCGAGAACCAGGAGGTCTTCACCACCACGCCGATGGTGAAGAATGCCCGCGAGGGCATCATGGAATTCCTACTGATCAACCATCCGCTCGACTGCCCGATCTGCGATCAGGGCGGCGAGTGCGACCTGCAGGACCAGTCGATCGCCTATGGCCGTGGCCAGTCGCGCTTCCAGGAGAACAAGCGCGCGGTCACCGAGAAATATATGGGTCCGATCGTCAAGACGATCATGACCCGCTGCATCCAGTGCACCCGCTGCATCCGCTTCGCCGAAGAGGTCGCGGGCGTGGAGGAGATCGGCGCGATCTATCGCGGCGAGAACATGCAGATCACCTCCTATCTCGAAGAGGCGGTGACGAGCGAGCTGAGCGGCAATGTCGTCGATCTCTGCCCGGTCGGCGCGCTGACGTCCAAGCCCTATGCCTATGAGGCGCGGCCCTGGGAGCTGCGGCGGACGCTGACCATCGACGTGATGGACGCGGTCGGCACCAATATCCGCCTCGACAGCCGGGGCCGGCAGGTGTTGCGCTGCGTGCCGCGCATCAACGAGGACGTGAACGAGGAATGGGCGTCGGACAAGACGCGCCATGTGGTTGACGGCCTGGTCCGTCGCCGGCTCGACCGTCCCTTCGTGCGGCGGGACGGCAAGCTGGTGGCGGCGACCTGGGATGAGGCGTTCGCCGCGATCGCGGCGGTCGCGCATGGCGGCAGCGTCGCGGCGGTGGCCGGCGACCTGGTCGATTGCGAGACGATGTACGCGGCCAAGGCGCTGCTCCGCACGCTCGGCTCGGACCGGCTGGAAGGCCGCCAGACCGGCATGGCCTATGACACCTCCTCGATGGCGGCGGTCAATTTCAACAGCACGATCGCCGGCGCCGAAGAGGCGGACGCGATCCTGCTGGTCGGCACCAACCTGCGCTGGGAAGCGCCGCTGGTGAACACCCGCATCCGCAAGGCGATCAAGAAGGGCGCGAAGGTCTTCGCGATCGGCCCCGAGACCGACCTGACCTACAAGGTCGAGTGGCTGGGCGCGGACCTGTCGATCCTCGGCAATTTGCCCGAGGCGCTGGTCAAGACCTTCACCGACGCCAGCAAGCCGATGGTCATTGTCGGCGGTGCGGCGCTGAAGGGCGGGCACGGCGCGGCGCTGAAGCTGGTCGACACGCTGGGCCTGGTGAAGGACGGCTGGAACGGCTTCAACGTGGTCCACATGGCGGCGAGCCGGATGGGCGGGCTGATGCTCGGCTATGCGCAGAAGGGCGGCATCGCCGACCTGCACGACGCCGAGCTGACCTTCTTCCTGGGCGCGGACGAAGTCGACTTCACCAAGTTCGGCGGGTTCAAGGTCTATGTCGGCCATCACGGCGATCGCGGTGCGGCCGCGGCCGATGTGGTTCTGCCGGGTACGACCTATGCCGAGAAGTCGGGCACCTGGGTCAATCTGGAAGGCCGGGTCCAGCGCGGCGAGCGTGCGGTGTTCGCACCGGGCGACGCGCGCGAGGATTGGTCGATCTTCCGCGCCCTGTCCGACGTGATCGGCCGGCGTCTGCCGTTCGACAGCTTGGCGGGCCTGCGCGAAGAGATGTTCGGCGAAGTGCCGGCGCTGCGTGACGAGGGCCTGGTGTCGTTCGACTGGCAGGTGCCGGCGCTCGACGGCAGCGCCAGCGGCGTGCTCGACGGCTATCCGATCAAGGATTTCTACCTGACTAACGCGATCTGCCGGGCGAGCCCGACCATGCAGCGCTGCTCGGCCGAACTCGTCCATGGCGAGACCTTCGCGGAGGCTGCGGAATGACCTCGTTCTTCGAAACCACCGTGGGCCTGCCCTATGGCTGGGCCTGGTTCGTGTCGACGATCATCGGCATCCTGGTCATCGCGCTGCCGCTGATGCTGGCCGTGGCGATGATCATCTATGCCGATCGCAAGATCTGGGCGGCGATGGCCCTGCGTCGTGGCCCCAACGTCGTCGGCCCGCTCGGCCTGCTCCAGTCCTTCGCGGACGGCCTCAAGGTCTTCCTGCAGGAAACGATCATCCCGACGGCGGCCAATCGCGGCCTGTTCCTGCTGGCACCGATCATCACCTTCACGGTCGCGCTGATCGTCTGGGCGGTGGTGCCGTTCGCGCCGGGCGTGGTGCTCGCCGACATCAATGTCGGCCTGCTCTACGTGCTCGCCGCCTCGTCGCTCGGCGTCTATGGCATCATCCTGTCGGGCTGGGCGTCCAACTCGAAATATCCCTTCTACTCGGCGCTGCGCGCGGCCGCGCAGATGGTCAGCTACGAAGTCGCGATCGGCTTCATCCTGATTTCCATCGTCCTGTGGTCGGGCACCTTCAACCTCTCCGGCATCGTCGCCGCGCAGAAGGGGTTGTACGGCTTCGTCAACGGCAACGGCTTCAATCCGCTGCTCTTTCCGATGGCGGTGATGTTCCTGATCTCGGCGCTGGCCGAGACCCAGCGCGCACCGTTCGACCTGACGGAAGCGGAGTCCGAGCTCGTCGCCGGATATCAGACCGAATATAGCTCGATGAGCTTCGCGCTCTTCTGGCTCGGCGAATATGCCAATGTCATCCTGATGTGCGCGCTCAACGCGACGCTGTTCTGGGGGGGCTGGCTGCCGCCGATCGACTGGGCACCGCTCTATATGGTGCCGGGGATCATCTGGCTCTTCGCCAAGATCCTGTTCTTCTTCTTCGTGTTCAGCTGGATCAAGGCGACGGTACCCCGTTACCGCTACGACCAGCTGATGCGGCTGGGCTGGAAGGTCTTCCTGCCGGTGTCGCTGTTCTGGGTGTTCCTCGTGTCCGGTGTGCTCATGTACCACCGGGTTGGGATTTGACGATGAGTGTCGCGCAATACGTCAAGGCGTTTACGCTTTGGGAGTTCGTGAAGGCCCACGCCCTCACGCTGAAATATTTCTTCAAGGCCAAGGCGACGATCAACTATCCGTATGAACGCAATCCGGTAAGCCCGCGCTTCCGGGGCGAACATGCGCTGCGTCGCTATCCCAATGGGGAAGAGCGGTGCATCGCGTGCAAGCTTTGCGAGGCGGTGTGCCCGGCGCAGGCGATCACGATCGAGGCCGAACCGCGCGACGACGGCAGCCGCCGCACGACGCGCTACGACATCGACATGACCAAGTGCATCTATTGCGGTCTGTGCCAGGAGGCCTGCCCCGTGGACGCGATCGTCGAGGGTCCGAACTATGAATTCTCGACCGAGACGCGCGAGGAGCTGATCTACGACAAGGCGAAGCTGCTCGATAATGGTGACCGTTGGGAGCGCACGATCGCGGCGAACCTTGCCGCCGATGCGCCGTATCGTTAATGCGCCCGCACAATCGACTCAGCGCGGGTAAGGGGGCCGTCGCGTGATCCAGGCCATTGCCTTTTACCTGTTCGCCGCCATTCTGGTCGTGTCCGCCGGCTTGACGATCTCGTCGCGCAATCCGGTGCACTCGGTCATGTGGCTCATCCTGGCATTCTTCAACGCGGCGGGGCTGATGGTCCTGGTCGGTGCCGAGTTCATCGCGATGCTGCTCGTCATCGTCTATGTCGGCGCGGTCGCGGTGCTGTTCCTGTTCGTCGTCATGATGATGGACATCGACTTCGCGCAGCTGAAGACCGATGTCGCGCGCTATGCGGCGATCGGCCTCGCGCTCGGCGCGGCGCTGGCGGCCGAGATCATGATCGCGGCCTTCGCCTGGAACGCCGGCAAGATCGACCTGACGCGCCGCGTCGCGCCGGTCGACCGCGCGCTGCCGAACATCGAGGCGCTGGGGCAGCTGCTCTACACGCGCTACCTGTTCCTGTTCGAGGCGGCGGGCTTTGTCCTGCTGGTGGCGATGATCGGCGCGATCGTGCTGACCCATCGCGAGCGGGGCGGCACGCGGGCGCAGAATATCAGCCGCCAGGTCGCGCGCCGTCCGCAGGACGCGACCCGCAACGTCAAGCCGGCCGTGGGCCAGGGGGTGGAGCTGTGATCGGACTGATCCATTATCTGGTCGTCTCGGCGATCCTGTTCACCATGGGTTGCGCGGGCATCTTCCTCAACCGGAAGAACCTGATTGTCATCCTGATGGCGATCGAGCTGATCCTGCTGTCGGTGAACATCAACCTCGTCGCCTTCTCGTCCTTCCTGGGCGATCTGGTCGGGCAGGTCTTCTCGATGTTCGTGCTGACCGTCGCCGCCGGCGAGGCGGCGATCGGTCTCGCCATTCTCGTGATCTACTATCGTGGCCGCGGCACCATCGCGACCGACGACGTCAACCGGATGAAGGGGTAAACGGTTGATCCTCGCAATCGTCTTTCTGCCGCTCCTCGCCGCCGCGATCGCGGGGCTGGGAAACAAGGCTATCGGCGCGACGCCGGCGAAGCTGGTCACGACCGGCGCGCTGTTCGTCTCGTGCCTGCTGTCATGGCCGATCTTCATCGGCTTCCTGGGCGGCAACACGCCCGCCACGGTGACGCCGGTGCTCGACTGGATCCATTCCGGCAGCATGAACGTCGACTGGGCGCTGCGCGTCGACACCATGACCGCGGTCATGCTGGTGGTCATCACCACCGTGTCGGCCTTGGTCCATCTCTATAGCTGGGGCTATATGAGCGAGGACCCGGACCAGCCGCGCTTCTTCGCCTATCTGTGCCTCTTCACCTTCGCCATGCTGATGCTGGTGACGGCGGACAGCCTGATCCAGATGTTCTTCGGCTGGGAAGGGGTGGGTCTCGCCTCCTATCTGCTGATCGGCTTCTGGTTCCGCAAGCCGACCGCCAACGCCGCCGCAATCAAGGCCTTTGTGGTCAACCGCGTCGGCGATCTCGGTTTCATGCTCGGCATCTTCGGGACCTTCCTGGTGTTCAACACCGTGTCGATCCCGGCGATCCTGGCGGCCGCGCCGAGCATGGCGGGTTCCACCATCGGCTTCCTCGGCTTCCGCGCCGACACGATGACGGTGCTCTGCCTGCTGCTGTTCGTCGGCGCGATGGGCAAGTCGGCGCAGCTCGGCCTGCACACCTGGTTGCCGGACGCGATGGAAGGCCCGACCCCGGTGTCGGCGCTGATCCACGCCGCGACCATGGTCACGGCCGGCGTCTTCATGGTCTGCCGCCTGTCGCCGATGTTCGAGGTCGCGCCCGCCGCGCTCGAGGTCGTGCGCTGGGTCGGTGCAGCGACCTGCCTGTTCGCCGCGACCTGCGGCCTGGTTCAGACCGACATCAAGCGCGTCATCGCCTATTCGACCTGTTCGCAGCTCGGCTACATGTTCTTCGCTGCCGGCATCGGCGCCTATGGCGCGGCGATGTTCCACCTGTTCACACACGCCTTCTTCAAGGCGCTGCTGTTCCTGGGGGCCGGCTCGGTGATCCATGCGATGCACCACGAGCAGGACATGCGCTATTATGGCGGCCTGCGGAAA
Source organism: Sphingomonas sp. SORGH_AS_0438 (assembly GCF_031453475.1). Lineage (NCBI taxonomy): Bacteria > Pseudomonadati > Pseudomonadota > Alphaproteobacteria > Sphingomonadales > Sphingomonadaceae > Sphingomonas > Sphingomonas sp. SORGH_AS_0438. The sequence continues at coordinate 2,320,771 of NZ_JAVIZS010000001.1, read as the reverse complement.
GAGATCCCGCTGACCTTCTGGGGCATGATGATGGGCACGCTCGCCATCACCGGCGTCGGCCTGCCGTTCGTGGACATCGGTTTCGCGGGCTTCTATTCGAAGGACGCGATTATCGAGGCGGCCTGGGCAGCCGGGCAGCCGGGGACCTGGTTCGTCGGCGTGCTCGTCGCGCTGCTGACCAGCTTCTATTCCTGGCGCCTGATGTTCCTGACCTTCTGGGGCAAGCCGCGCTGGGTCAATTCGGAGCATATCCAGCACGCGGTGCATGATGCGCACGGCCATGGTCATGACGATCATGCGCATGGCCATGACGCGCACCATGCCGACGAGGCGCACCACAACCCGGCCCAGGCCGAGGATGCGGGCGACGCCCCGTCGCAGCATGGCCCGCGCCAGCAGGATCTGCAGGTCGGCACGGCGGGCTATCATCCCCATGAAAGTCCGTTCCCGATGCTTGTCCCGTTGATCGTATTGTCGATTGGCGCGATCGCGGCGGGCTTCGTCTTCGCGCCCTTCTTCATCGGTGCGGAAACGGGTGGGGCCTTCTGGCGTGGCGCATTGTTCTTCAACGAGCATCTGATGCACGCCATCCACACCGTGCCGGAGCCGGTGAAGCTGGCCACAGCCATCGCGATGCTGCTCGGGCTGGGCACCGCCTGGTACGCCTATATCGCCAATCCGCGCTTCCCGGCGGCGGTCAGCGACCAGTTCGGCGTACTGTACCGCTTCCTGCTCAACAAATGGTATTTCGACGAGCTGTACCATCTGCTCTTCGTCCGCCCCGCCTTCGCGATCGGCCGCTTCTTGTGGCATCGCGGCGACGAGAAGACGATCGACCGGTTCGGGCCGAACGGCTCGGCCTGGGTCGTGCAGATGGGCAGCCGCGCTGCCGGCAAGCTGCAATCAGGATATGTCTATTCCTATGCATTCGTCATGCTGATCGGGCTCACCGCCGCGGTCACCTGGGTCATTGCGGGTTGATCGGGTGATGGAGGGCTTTCCCATTCTTTCGCTGATGCTCGCGGTGCCGCTGGTAGCCGCCGTCATCTGTCTGTTCCTGTCCGCGGAGGGCGCGCGCCGGCTGGCGCTCGCCGCCACGCTGGTCGATTTCGTGCTGGGCATCCTGCTTTGGCTGAACTTCGACATCGGCGGTGCGCAATGGCAGTTCATCGAGCCGGGGCCGCGCCTCGGCTTCTTCAGCTGGACCCTGGGCATTGATGGCTTCGCGTTGATGCTGATCATGCTCAGCGTGTTCCTGATGCCGATCTGCATCGGTGCGAGCTGGCGCTCGGTCACCAACCGCGTGCCGGAATATATGGCGGCGTTCCTGCTGACCGAGGTGCTGATGATCGGTACCTTCGCCGCGCAGGACCTGTTCCTCTTCTATCTGTTCTTCGAAGCCGGCTTGATCCCGATGTATCTGATCATCGGCATCTGGGGCGGGGCGAACCGCATCTACGCGTCGTATAAGTTCTTCCTGTACACGCTGCTCGGCTCGCTTCTCATGCTGATCGCGATGATCTACATGGCGCAGACCGCCCACAGCTCGTCGATCCCCGATCTGCAGGCCTATGATTTCCCGGCGCATGTCCAGACATGGCTATGGCTGGCCTTCTTCGCCTCCTTCGCGGTGAAGATGCCGATGTGGCCGGTCCATACCTGGCTGCCCGACGCGCACGTGCAGGCGCCGACCGCGGGCTCTGTCATTCTGGCGGGCGTGTTGCTGAAGCTGGGCGGCTACGGCTTCCTGCGCTTCTCGCTGCCGATGTTTCCGGAGGCGTCGGGTCAGCTGACCTGGCTGATCTTCGCCCTGTCGGCGGTGGCGGTCGTCTATACCTCGCTGGTCGCGCTGGTGCAGTCCGACATGAAGAAGCTGATCGCCTATTCGTCGGTCGCGCACATGGCGATCGTGACCATCGGCCTGTTCGCCTTCAACCAGCAGGGCATCGAGGGCGCGATGATCATGATGCTCAGCCACGGGCTGGTGTCGGGCGCGCTGTTCCTGTGCGTCGGCGTCATCTACGACAGGCTGCACACCCGCGAGATCGCGCGCTATGGCGGGCTCAGCATCAACATGCCGAAATATGCGGTGCTGTTCCTGTTCTTCACCATGGCATCGATCGGCCTGCCGGGGACCAGCGGCTTCGTCGCCGAGTTCCTGGCGCTGATGGGCACCTATCAGCGTTCGACCTGGTTCGCGCTGCTGTGCACGACCAGCATCATCCTGGGCGCGGCATACATGCTCTATCTCTACCGCCGGATCGCCTATGGCGAGATCAAGTCGGACGAGGTGCGCGGCATGTCGGACCTGTCGGGTCGCGAGATGTGGCTGATGGCCCCGATCGCCGCCGTGGTGCTGTGGATGGGCGTCTATCCGGAAAGCTTCCTCGCGCCGATGCGGAGCGACGTGGCGATCCTGATGCAGCGTGTCGACCGCGCCGCACCGCCGAGCGACAGCCGTCCCACGCCGGGCAATCCGGCCGCCGTCGCCGCCCTGAAGGCGCACGAAGCGCATGAAGAAGCCGCCCCGGGGGAGGCGCACTAATGGATTATGCCGCCAATCTGATGCTGTCGCTGCCCGAGGTGATCCTCGGGGTCGGCGCGGTCATCCTCATGATGTTCTCCGCCTGGGGCGGTCCGGGTGCGACGCGCGCGGTGTCCTGGGCCTCGGTCGCGATATTGTTCGGCGCGGGCATCGCGCTGACCGGTCCCGCCGGGCATGGCGGCGACGCCTATCTGGGCCTCTATCACGCCGATGCCTTTGCGGCCTTCGCCAAGGTGCTGATCTATATCGCCACGGCGGTCGCGATCATCATGGCGCCGGGCTTCTTCGAGCGGACGGCGGGCGACAATCTGCGGCCGGAATATCCGGTGCTGATGTTGCTCTCGGCAACGGGCATGGGCCTGATGGTGTCGGCGGGCGACCTGCTGACCCTCTATGTCGGCCTCGAGTTGCAGAGCCTCGCGGCCTATGTCCTCGCCAGCTTCATGCGGCGCGACCAGCGGTCCGCCGAAGCCGGCCTGAAATATTTCGTGCTCGGCGCGCTGGCCAGCGGCATCCTGCTCTACGGCGTCAGCCTGGTCTATGGCTTCACCGGCACCACGCTGTTCCGGGGCATCGCCGATGCCTATGCGATCGACGCGGCCAATCCGGTCAAGTCGCTGGGCATGGTGTTCGGCCTAGTCTTCGTCTTCGCCGGCCTGGCCTTCAAGATCTCGGCCGTGCCGTTCCACATGTGGACGCCCGACGTCTATGAGGGCGCACCGACGCCGGTGACCGCCTTCTTCGCCTCCGCCCCCAAGGTCGCGGCGATCGGCCTGGTGGTGCGCGTCGCCATTGAGGCGATGGGTCCGGCGCTCGGCGAATGGCGCCAGATCGTGATCTTCGCCGCGCTCGCCTCGATCATCCTGGGCGCGGTGGCTGCGATCGGCCAGACCAACATCAAGCGCCTGCTCGCCTATTCGTCGATCAACAATGTCGGCTTCGCGCTGGTCGGCCTCGCCGCCGGCACGGCCGAGGGCGTGGCGGGCGTGATGACCTATATGGCCATCTATGTCGCGATGACCTTGGGCTCGTTCCTGGTCGTGCTCCAGATGCGGGGGGCCGATGGTCAGCCGGTCGAGAGCATCGCCAGCCTGTCGGGCATGTCGCGCACGCGGCCGGCGCTGGCGGCGGCGATGGCGATCTTCATGTTCTCGCTCGCCGGTATCCCGCCGCTGTTCGGCTTCTACGCCAAGTTCGCGGTCTTCTCGGCCGCGGTGCAGGCCGGGCTGTTCCCGCTGGCGGCAATCGGTATCGCGGCGTCGACGATCGGTGCCTATTATTACCTTCGCATCGTCAAGACGATGTACTTCGACGATCCGGCCCCGGCCTTCGTCAAGGGTGAGGAAGGCGCGCTGCAAGGCGGGCTGATCGCACTGGCGGCGGTCGTCGTGTCGCCGCTCGGTTATCTGGCGATCCCGGCGCTGGGTGCCTGGTCGATGGCAGCCGCACAGGCGCTGTTCTGATCGGCATCCGCACGGTCGCGGAGACGGGATCGACCAACGCCGATCTGCTCGCCCTGGCGGCGGGCGGATCGGATGCGTCGCCGGTCGAGGGGCTCTGGCTCCGCGCCGAACGCCAGACGGGGGGACGTGGGCGGCAGGGGCGGCCCTGGCAGTCGCCGCCCGGCAATCTCTACGCCAGCACCATCCTCTACCTGCGTCCGGCCGACTCGCCCGCCGCCAGCCTGGCGCTGGTCGCGGCCGTGGCACTGGACGAGGCGGTGCGGGTGTTCGTCGAGGCCGCCGCCACGACCTCGCTGGCCCTCAAATGGCCCAACGACCTGCTGGCGGGGGCCGCGAAGCTCTCCGGCATCCTGCTCGAACGCATTGGCGATGCGGTGGTGATCGGGTTCGGCGTCAATCTGGCGCATCATCCCGACCTGCCGGATCGTCCCACCACCAGCCTGGCGGCGCTCGGCGCGCCGGTTGATCCGGCCACCTTTCTAGAAGTGCTGGGCGAGACGATGGCGCGGTGGCGGGATCGATGGCGGGCGGACGGGATCGAGCCGGTCCGCCGCCGCTGGCTGGAGCGGGCGCACCCGATCGGTACGGCGCTCACCGCGCGGCTCCCCGATGCGACCATGGTCGACGGTCTGTTCGACGGGCTGGACGCGCAGGGCGCGCTCCTGTTGCGCTTGGCGGGCGGCGAGCGCCGTGTCATCCACGCCGCCGATATCTTCCTGATCTGAGGGGCCGTCATGCTGCTCGCCATCGATGCCGGAAACACCAATATCGTCTTCGCGCTGGTCGAGAGCGACGGTCAGGAGCGGCACATCCGGGGCCGCTGGCGGCTCGCCACCGATCCCCGGCGGACGGCGGACGAATATGCCGTGTGGCTCAGCCAGTTGCTGGCGCTGGAGGGTTTTTCGCGGACCGACGTGACCGATGTCATCATCTCGACGGTCGTTCCGCGCGCGCTCCACAATCTCCAGGTGCTGGCCCGCAAATATTTCGGTGGCGAACCGCTGATCGCCGGACAGGCGCCGGTCGACTGGGGCATCGAGATCGATGTCGACGAGCCGCGCTCGCTGGGCGCGGACCGCGCGGTCAACACGATCGCCGCCCATGCGCTCCATCCCGGCGACCTGATCGTCATCGACTTCGGCACCGCCACCACCTTCGACGTCAGCGACTATCGCGGAGCGTATAAGGGCGGGATCATCGCGCCCGGCATCAACCTGTCGCTCGACGCGCTGGTCACCGCCGCCGCCAAATTGCCGCGCATCGCCATCGAGGCGCCGGCCAGCGCCACTGTGATCGGCCGCAACACGGTCGACCAGATGCATATCGGCATCTATTGGGGCTATATCGCGATGATCGAGGGACTGGTCGCCCGGCTGAAGGCCGAGGTCGGCCGCCCGGTCAAGGTGATCGCCACCGGTGGCCTCGCCACGCTGTTCGAGCGCCACACCAATGTCTTCGACGCCATCGAGCCGGACCTGACGATCCAGGGGCTGGCGATGATGTGGGATAAGGCCCATATCCAACGGACCACGCCCGCGCCGGGCGAACTGCCGGCGCATCCTTCCAACTGAAAGTTGTCATTTGACCCCCAAGAACGAACTTCTCTTCTGCGCGCTCGGCGGCTCGGGCGAGATCGGCATGAACGTCAATCTGTACGGCACCCGTGGCAAATGGGTGATGGTGGACTGCGGCATCACCTTCGCCGATCCGGCCTATCCCGGCATCGACGTGATCCTGCCCGACCTCCAGTTCATCGAGGAGCGCCAGGAGGATCTGGTCGGCATCGTGCTGACTCACGGGCATGAGGACCATATCGGTGCCTTGCCCTATCTCGCCGAGGATCTCGGCGTGCCGCTCTACGCCACCGCCTTCACCGCCGGGCTGATCCGCGGGAAGCTGGAGGAAGAGGGCATCGAGAACCGCGTCAAGCTGCGCATCATCGACTATGGCAAGCGCGTCGATGTGGGGCCGTTCGGCTTCACCTTCGTGCCCATGTCGCACTCGATCCCCGAAGCATCGGCGCTGTTGATCGACACGCCGGACGGCCGCGTCTTCCATTCGGGCGACTGGAAGCTGGACGCCGCGCCGATCATCGGCAACCCCGCCACCGCCGAGCAGCTCGCTGCGATCGGCGAGGAGGGCGTCGACGTGCTGGTGTGCGATTCGACCAATGTGTTCAACAAGGACGCGTCGGGTTCGGAATCGACCGTGCGGCGCGGACTGGCGGAGACGATCGCGCGCGCCAAGGGGCGGGTGCTGGTCACCACCTTCGCGTCCAATGCCGCGCGTCTGGTGACGCTGGGCCAGGTGGCGCGCGAGACGGGGCGCAAGCTGTGCGTTACCGGCCGCTCGCTCGACCGGATCCTGAAGGTCGGCCGTGCCTGCGGCTACTTCAAGGATTTCCCGGACACGGTCGATCCCGAGACGGCGATGCGCCTGCCCAAGAACAAGGTGCTGATCGTCGCCACCGGCGGTCAGGGCGAGGCGCGCGCGGCGCTGTCGCGCGTCGCGGAGGGCAGCCACACGATCAAGCTCGACATGGGCGATACGGTGGTCTTCTCGTCCAAGCAGATCCCCGGCAACGAGGTCGCGATCGGCCGTATCCAGAACCTGCTCGCCGCCAAGGGCGTGGAAATGGTGACGGAGCGCCAGGCGCATGTCCATGTCTCCGGCCATCCGGGGCGGCCCGAACTCGCCAAGGTCTATGGCTGGCTGAAGCCCGACCTGCTGGTGCCGGTCCATGGCGAGATGCGCCACCTGATGGAACATGCCCGTTTCGGCCTGTCGGAGGGGGTGCGGAACAGCGTCGTCCAGACCAATGGCGACGTGATGCGGCTGCTGCCCGGCCCGGCGAAGAAGATCGGCACGGCGCCGATCGGCCGACTGGTGCTGGACGGCGACGTGATCCTGCCGTCGGACGGCTCGACGATCAACGAGCGGCGCAAGCTCGCGCTGAACGGCCAGATCTCGGTCGCGGTCGCCGTGGCGCGTGACGGTCGCCTGGTCGGCACGCCGCAGGTGCGCCTGCAGGGCGTGCCGGTCGAGGACGAGCGTACCGCCTTCATCGACGACGCGGTCGATGCCGCCGCGCAGGCGATGAAGGGCGGGCGCCGGGCGAAGGACCGGCTGCGCGAGGATGTGCGGCTGGCGGTGCGCCGGGTGGCGACGCGCTGGACCGGCAAGAAGCCGATCGTCGACGTGCTGATGATCGAGGCCTGATCCCGTGAAATGGACGTCGGCGCTTGCGATCTACGTCCTGTTCTGGGCCTTCAGCGTCTTCCTGGTGCTGCCCTTCGGGGTACGCACCACGGAAGAGGCGGGGGGCGAGCGCGTGCCGGGCCAGGCCGACAGCGCCCCCCATGAATTCCGCGTCGGTCGCATCGCGCTGCGTGTGACGATCGTCGCGACGATCCTGTTCGCGCTGTTCCAGCTCAATTACTATTATGGCTGGATCACGCCGATCAGCGCCGATTATCTCGGGCTGGCCAACATGGCGGTCCGCTGATCCCCGTCACAGCCGGGGCAGGGTGACGCCGCGCTGGCCCATATATTTGCCGGCACGGTCGGCATAGCTGGTCTCGCAGGGCTCGTTCCCCTTCAGGAACAGGAACTGGCACGCGCCCTCATTGGCGTAGATCTTGGCCGGCAGCGGCGTGGTGTTGGAGAATTCCAGCGTCACATGCCCCTCCCATTCCGGCTCCAGCGGCGTGACGTTGACGATGATGCCGCAGCGCGCATAGGTCGACTTGCCCAGGCAGATCACCAGCACGTCGCGCGGCACGCGGAAATATTCGACCGTGCGGGCGAGCGCGAAGCTGTTCGGCGGGATGACGCAGACATCGGTCTTGCGATCGACGAAGCTGTTGGCGGCGAAGTCCTTGGGGTCGACCACCGCACTGTCGACATTGGTGAAGATCTTGAACTCGTCGGCGACGCGCGCGTCATAGCCGTAGGAGGACAGGCCATAGCTGATGCAACCGTCGCGGCGCTGCGCCTCCACGAAGGGTTCGATCATGCGATGGTTGGTCGCGTGCTCGCGAATCCAGCGGTCGGAGAGGATGGACATGGGCCCACCCCTTCGCGGCAAAGCGATGGTCGCGCAAGCGCCGCGGCACCGTCAGCGGCCGCAGCCGCCCCTGGTCTCCAGCGCCTCGTGCGCGATGCCCTGCAACGCGGCGGTCTGTTCGGGGGAGAAGCCGAGCTCCATCGCCGCCGCTTCCTCCCGGCCGAGCGCGCGCGGATCGCGGCCGGTGATCTCGCCGAACAGCACCAGCGCTTCCAGATAATAGCCATAGGCGCTGGCATGATATTGGTCCCACGCCCAGAGCGGCAACTGGCCATAGGCGATGCCGTCATAGGGGTCGGCATCGGCGACGCCGGCGCGGATCGCGCAGGTGAAGGCCTGCCCCACCGGGGCGACGCCGCGCACCGCCGACCCGGCCGAGCGGGCGGCGCGGTCGTATCCGGCGCGGACGCTGTTCGCCATCGCCGCGATGCCCTGGCCCGACCAGGGGCTGCCGGAGCGATAGGTCAGGTCGGGCCGCGACCAGGTGCTGTCGAGCAGCAGGCGGACGCGCGGGTTGCGGGCCGTGAACAGCCGGGCGAGCGTATCGACCGAGGCGATCGTCTCCGCCGGGTCGCCGGGGCGCTGGGGGTTGAGCGTCGAATAATCCTGGAGCACCACCCGGTCCCAGCGCCGGTCGATCTGCGCGCGGCGATTGGCGAGATGCCAGGCAAGACTGCGCCCCCCCTCCGTCTCCAGCGACACGTCATAGTCGAGGCCGGCCTGTTCGGTGAATCGCTTGAACAGCGCGGGCACGCCGCCGACACCGGTGCCGTTCAGGTCGGTGACGCGGTGCGCGCCCATATGATGGACCGGCGAATGCGCGCCGAAGGTGAAGCTGTTGCCGACGAACAGGATGGTTTCCGCCCGGACCGGCGCGGCGGCCAGTCCTACCAGCGCGGCGAGGGCGAGCAGCCGGCGCATCATCGTCCCAGCAGCGCCGCGATGCGGCGTTCCTCCGCCTGCCACTGGACGGCGCGGGCACCCAGCCAGTCGTCGTCATAGCAACTGTCGGCATAACGCTGCCCGCTGTCGCACAGGATGGTGACGACCGCGCCCCGTTCGCCGCGTGCCGCCATCTCCTCGATCAGCATCAGACAGGCATGGATGTTGGTGCCGGTCGACCCGCCAACGGGCCGGCCGAGCCGCTGGCTGATCGCGCGCATCGCGCCGATGCTGGCGGCGTCGGGCACCGCGACCATGCGATCGATCACGCCGAGGATGAACGACGCCTCGACGCGCGGGCGGCCGATCCCCTCGATGCACGAGCAACAGCCCTGGTCGAGCGTCTGGATTGTGCGGTCGGCATAATGGCGGTGGAAGACCGACGCCTCCGGATCGGCGACGCACAGCCGGGTCGGATAGCGGCCATAGCGGATATAGCGGCCGATGGTGGCGGAGGTGCCGCCGGTGCCCGCGCCGCAGACGATCCAGGCCGGCACCGGATGATCCTCGCGCGCCATCTGCGCGAAGATGCTCTCGGCGATGTTGTTGTTGCCGCGCCAGTCGGTCGCGCGCTCGGCATAGGTGAACTGGTCGAGGTAATGGCCGCCGGTTTCCTCGGCGAGCCGCGCCGCCGCACCGTACGCCTCGCGCGGGCCGTCGACCATATGGATCTCGCCGCCATGGAAGCGGATCGCATCGAGCTTGGCCGAGGAGGTGGAGGCCGGCACCACCGCGATGAAGCGCAGGCCGAGCAGATGCGCGAAATAGGCCTCCGACACGGCGGTCGACCCCGACGAGGCCTCGATCAGCACCGTGTCCGGCCCGACCCAGCCGTTGCAGATCGCATAGAGGATCAGCGAGCGTGCCAGGCGATGCTTCAGGCTGCCGGTCGGATGGACCGACTCGTCCTTCAGGTAGAGGGTGATGCCGGGGAAGCGCGGCAGCTCCACCCGGATCAGATGCGTGTCGGCGGAGCGATTGAAGTCCGCCTCGATCCGGCGGACCGCTTCATCGGTCCAACTGGCGGCGAGCGTCGCGGCGGGCAGGGGGCTGGCATCGGTCATCGCGACACCGGTTGCGCCAATCCGCCCGCCTTCGTCAACCGGCCGCCCTCAACCCGCCGCACCCTCGACGCGGCCGGTGCGCTCCAGCTTGCCCCAGCCGATGCCGAAGCCGCCGACCGCCGATCCGATCGCCTTCAGCACCACCCAATACATGAGCTGGCGATAGACGAAGCGCTGCGCGACCAGCAGATGCGCGGGATAGTGTTTCTCGCGCGGCTCCAGCCGATAGGCGATCCAGCCGCAAAGGATGTCGATCGTGGTGAAGGCCAGCCAGTAGACGCCCATCTGCAACACGTCGCTCTGCGTCTGCGCCCAGCCATGCTGCTGCACCCGCACGATCGTCGAGACGACCGAGATCAGCAGCGCGAGATCGATCACCGGCGAGATGGCGGCGAAGACGATCTGGAACAGCCAGGCCTGGGGCAGGCCGATCATGGCGAGGCCGGCGGGCTGGCGCTGCTTCAGGATGGCGGCGTGCTTCCACAGGCATTGCAGCGTGCCGAACGCCCAGCGGAACCGCTGCTTGGCCAGCGCCTTGAAGCTTTCCGGCGCCTCGGTCCAGGCGACCGCATCGACATCATAGGCGATGCGCCAGCCGGCGCGCTGGATGGCGATGGTCAGGTCCTGGTCCTCGGCCAGCGTATCCTCGGGATAGCCGCCGACCTGATCGATCGCCTGCCGCCGCCATGCGCCGACCGCGCCCGGCACCACCGTCATCGCATCGAACTGCGCCAGCGCCCGGCGCTCGACATTCTGCGCGGTGACATATTCCACCGCCTGCCAGCGGGTCGCCAGGTTCACGCGGTTGCCGACCTTGGCATTGCCGGCCACCGCGCCGATCGCGGGATCGGCGAACCAGCGGACCAGGCGCGCGATCGTGTCCGGCTCGAACTGCGTATCCGCGTCGAGGGCGACGATGATCTCGCCCCGCGCCTGGAGCAGCGCGCGGTTGAGCGCCGAGGCCTTGCCGCCATTGGTTAGGGTCAGCAGGCGGACGCGCGGGTCGTTGCCGAACGCCTCGGCGACCAGCGCGCTGGTGCGGTCCTTCGACCCGTCATCGGCGACGATCACCTCGATGGTCGCGCCCTCGCTGGCCAGCACGCGGGTGACGGAGGGGACGATCACCGCCTCCTCGTTCCAGGCGGGGATGATCACCGACACCAGCCGGTCGGGGGTGAAGGGCGGCGGCTCGATCCCGGCGGTCTTGCGGGCATTGTGCACGGCCAGCCCCGCCATCAGCATCGCGCGCGCGATGCCGAGCGAGATGGCGACGAAGAACAGCCATTTGAGCAGCCAGACGACCCCGCCGAGCAGCGCGAAGATGGCGACATCGACGCGCACGGCGGCCAGGTCGCTGCCGCTGACCGGCGGCATCACCTGCGCATGGCTGAGGCCCATCAGCCGCGACACCGGCACGAAGGTGAAGCCGCGCGCGCGCAGCCCGTCGATGATCCGGGGCAGCGCCTCGACCGTCTGCGCGCGGTCGCCGCCGCCGTCATGGAGCAGGATGACATTGGCGGTGCCGCGATCGGCACTGGGGTTCACCGCCTGGTCGATCGCGCGCTGGACGATCGCGTCGACGCCCGGCCGCTTCCAGTCGTCGGGATCGTCGTGCAGGCCGACCACCGTATAGCCGCGCTCCTGCGCGATCAGCGCGGGGTCCAGCTCGTCGGGCGTGGTCGGCTCGGCGTCGCCGAAATAGGGCGCGCGGAACAGGCGGGTGGCATGGCCGGTATAGGCCTCGATCAGCCGCTGCGTCGCGTTCAGCTCCAGCGCGGTGCCGCGCGTGCTGACCTCGGCGAGGTTGGGGTGGGTATAGCTGTGGTTGCCGATCTCATGCCCCTCGGCGACCAGGCGGTTGAGCAGCAGCGGATGTGCCAGCGCATTCTCGCCGATCACGAAGAAGGTACCGGGGGCATGTTCGCGCTTCAGCACGTCCAGGATCTGCGGCGTCCAGGTCGGGTCGGGGCCGTCGTCGAAGGTCAGCGCGACCAGCTTGGGGATCGCGCCGGTGCGGCGGACGACATAGGGGGTGGGCAGGGTCTGATATTGTTCGCCGACGATCAGGCCGTTGGGCTTGAATGCGACCTGGCGGGTGCCGACGGTCGGCGTGTTGGTGATGCGCAGGATCTCGCCATCGCCCTCGACATCGACATTGCCGACCGAGCGGAAGGTCGACAGGTCCGGCCGCATGCCTTTGCGCCAGGTGGCGAAGTCCTTCCACACGCCGGGGTCCTCGCTGCCCAGCCGCCACAGGGCGACCGCGCCGACGCCCGAGGCCTTGGCGGCGAGCAGTTCGTTCCACACGCTGGCGGCGTCGAGCATCCACACATCGTGACGCTGGCCGGCCTCGTCCTGATAGGCGAAGTGGCTGTTGCCGCTGGCGGGGTCGAAGGCGATGGCCGCGCCATTGTCATGCGCCGCCAGCCAGGCCTCTTCCAGGCTGAGCGCATCGGCATGGCCGCCATGCCAGTCATAGGCATAGCTGCCGACCGCCAGCACCAGCTTGTCATGGCCGACCTGGGTCAGCGCGTCGCGCAACTGGCGGAGGAACCAGCCCTGCGCCGCGATCGGGCCGGGCTGGCCGCCCTGCCAATGCTGGTCGTAATCCATCAGGAACAGCCGGTCGGTCGCGCCCGCGAACGCCTTCAGGTTCCAGTCGGGGTCGCCGACCGGCACGGTCGCGGTCACCAGCTTGCCCAGCGGGGTCCAGGCGGTGCGCGCCTCGCGCAACAGGGTGCGATAGTCGTTCAACGACCCGGCCGGCAGGCTCTCGAAGTCGAACACGACGCCCGCCGCCTTGCTCTGCACGATCGACTGGCCGATCGTGTCGATCAGCGTGCGCCGCGCCTTGGGATCGTGGAGCAGCGCCGCCGCGCCCGCGCCGTCCCAATCGCCATCGGCGGTGTTCTGCACCATCGGTAGCACCGCCGGCCGCTTCGGGCTGGCGGCCAGGATGGCGTCGAACCGCGGATCGGGGGTGCGGACGATGGTGTGGTTCGGGCCGGTGACGCTGAACTGCGCCGGCACCACCCAGTCGAGCTGGCCGATATGGCGTTCCAGCGACACGCGGCTGGCATCGGCCCAGGGCACGTAGAACCCGACCGTCAACGGCCGCCCGCCGGTGCCGGCCTTGGCCCGCTTGGGCAGCCAGCCGATCTGGCGCAGCTCGTGGCTGACGCCGTGGCGGAAGGCGGCGATCCGCTGCGCCAGCGGCGCGGCGCGGGGCCGCTCGAACGGCAGGGGCAGCGAGGCGCCCGCCGGCACGTTCAGGATCGTCACCGCAAAGGCCACGCCCGCCAGCAGGATCACCGCCACCAGCAGCAGCACGCCACGCAGGCTCCACGCGCGTCGATTGCCGCTGGGGTCGTAGAAGATCGGTTTGCTCATCGTCGGGGCCCTAGACGCGGATGTCTTCTCATGCCGTGTCCCCTACATGACCGATCCGTCATCCGGCCGGCGAGGAAGCACTCGATCGTTCAGCGTCTCTTCGTGTCGGGAACATAGGCGTCGATCAGCGCGCCGACATAGTCGGGGGCGACGCCGGTCAGCTCGCGCGCCGGGGTGCCGCCATAGATGAAGCCGTTGACGGGATAGGTGCTGCCGCCCAGCCCCTCATTGTCGCGGAACCAGACCTTCACGTCGCTCCAGTCATTGCCCGGGCTGACATCGTAGAGCGTCACGTCCTGCTCGGCATGGCCCCGCTCGCCATTCTGGCGCGACCAGTTGGCGTGGGTCAGCATCACCACGCGCGTCTCGACCACGCGGCTGACCACGGCGACATGGCCGAGCGGCAGGCGGCTGGTGCGCGCGAAGACGATCACCGCGCCGGGGCGGGGCACATGGCCGCGGGCATAGCGCCCCTCGGCCTGGCCCCACCAGGTCCAGGCGTCGCCGAAGATCTGGATGCCCGAGGCGGCCCGCGCGAAGGGCACGCATTGCCCGACATAATCCAGCAGCGACCGGGCATGGACGGGCGCGGCGACCGACAGGGCGGTGACCATCAGCGCAAGAGCGGAGGTGGCGGCGCGAAGCATGCGGCAAATTATGCCGATTCGCGGTTAATGAAAGGTTTGAATCGCATTTTCCCGCGCATTTCATCGCATTGGCGCAGGGTCGGTGCGGTCGCCTTCTTGATATTCGCTTATTGTTCTCCGGCGAAGATCGGGGGCCGGCCCGGTGATGCTGGCGGCAATGCGCAGCGCTCCCTTACCGGAACCTTCCCGTCTGCCCCCAGCCTTCGCCGATGAACAAGACGGGGTTCAACCCGGCTTGCGCCGCGACAGGAAGGCGAGGCGTTCGAACAGCATCACGTCCTGCTCGTTCTTCAACAGCGCGCCGTGCAGCGGCGGGATCGCCTTGGTCGGGTCGCGGTTCTGGAGCACCTCCAGCGGCATGTCCTCGTGCAGCAGCAGCTTCAGCCAGTCGAGCAGCTCGCTGGTCGACGGCTTCTTCTTCAGGCCCGGCACCTCGCGCACCGCGTAGAAGATCTCCATCGCGCGGGCCACCAGCATCCGCTGGATGCCGGGGAAATGCACCTCGACGATCCGCTCCATCGTCTCGCGGTCGGGGAAGGCGATGTAATGGAAGAAGCAGCGCCGCAGAAAGGCGTCGGGCAGCTCCTTCTCGTTGTTGGAGGTGATGACGACGATCGGCCGCTCCACCGCGCGCACCGTCTCCTTCGTCTCGTAGACGTGGAACTCCATGCGATCGAGTTCCTGGAGCAGGTCGTTGGGGAATTCGATATCCGCCTTGTCGATCTCGTCGATCAGCAGCACCGGCGGCGTGGGATGGGTGAAGGCCTCCCACAATTTGCCGCGTCGGATATAGTTGCCGATGTCGTTGACGCGCGGATCGCCGAGCTGGCCGTCGCGCAGCCGCGCCACCGCGTCATATTCGTACAGGCCCTGCTGCGCCTTGGTGGTGGACTTCACCGCCCATTCGATCAGCGGCGCGCCGATCGCCGCCGCGATCTCCTGCGCCAGCACCGTCTTGCCGGTGCCGGGCTCTCCCTTGACCAGCAGCGGCCGGCGCAGGGTGACGGCGGCGTTGACCGCGACCCGGAGGTCGTCGGTCGCTACATAGCGGGCGGTGCCTTCGAAACGATGCATGGCCCGAGACTTGGCGGATCAGTCCTCCACGTGCAAGCGGTCAGCCGCGCGCCGCGCGCCGCGCCTCCAGCAGGTCCCACAGGCCGCGATGCTGGGCGAGCAGCTGGCGCGCGCCGAAGGTCATCGCCCGTTCCACCGAGGGCGAGTCGGCCAGATGCGTCACCGCGCCCTGCGTCTCGATCAGGCTGGGCAGTGTCGTCGGCGGAAGCGCGATGCCGAAGGCGGTGGCGCAGTGGGCGAGCAGATGACGGATTTCCATCCAGTCGGCGACCAGCGCCGCCGCCGCGCCGGTCGCGGTGCCGCCCCGGTCGGACCGGGCGAGCATCTCGATCGCATGACGGACGCCGGCCAGCGCCGCCTCGCTCTCCGCCTGGCCGGGGGTGGAGGGCAGGGGACCGGCCGCGGCGGTCAGCTGCGCGATCAGCCCGCGCTCGTCGGAGAAGCCGGCCGCCGCCGCCGCCAGCCAGTCACAGGCATCGGGCTGGACGCAGCGCTGGTGCGCCTCGTCGATCATGCCCGGATGGCTGCCATGGACGGCGCACAGGGCATGGACCGCGTCGGACAGGTCGCGCGGATGCGCCGCTGCCGTCAGCAGATGCAGGAGAGATGCGGGTGCGGTGCGCTGCCCTCCTCCGATACCAGCCCTCCGATCCGGTCCCAGGCACTGTGATGTGGTGCCAGCTTTACGCTTTCCAATGCTGTTCTTCCCGTCTGCTTGCGGCGGATTTGGCCCGCCGGGTCCGGAGGCTATCGGACAGGAGGCGATACCGAACCGCTCAAATACGTGGTGAAACTGTCATTAACCCCGATCCGGGCGGCGGCGGATGGCGGGATTCCGGCTGGACGTGGGCCTGCGTCCTGTCGATAACGCGCCGGTCGCCCGGGTCGGGCGCGGGTACGGAGATTGGGCGGGATGCGCGCATGGGTGTTGGGTTTGGCGCTGGGTACGGCAGGATGTTCGATCGCGACGGCGGCCATGGCCGCTGACCAGACCGGGGCGACGCCGCCCGCCACGTCGCAGGCGTCCACGGCACCGGCCACCCCGCCAGCTCCCGTCGATCCGGCGGACGGCCGGCTGACGCTGGCGCGCGTGTTCGGCAATCCCGACCTGTCGGGCACCCAGCCGCGCGCGCTCCGCCTGTCGCCGGACGGCACGCTGCTCACCAGCCTGCGCAACCGCCCCGACGAGAAGGAGCGCTTCGACCTGTGGGCGGTCGACACGCGCACCGGCGCAGAGCGGATGCTGGTCGATTCGAAGCGCGTCGGCACCGGCGCGGAGCTGACCGAGGCGGAGAAGATGCAGCGCGAGCGGGCGCGCATCGCCGGCTCCAAGGGGATCGTCGATTATGACTGGTCGCCGGACGGCAAGACGATCCTGGTGCCGCTGGACGGCGACCTCTATCTCGCCACGCTCGACGGGCAGACGCGCAAGCTGACCCAGGGGGCGGGCGGCGCGCTCAACCCCGTGGTGTCGCCGCGCGGGCAGTATGTCACCTATGTCCGCGACCAGAATCTCTGGGCGCAGCCGCTTTCGGGCGGTCCCGCTCAGCCGGTGACCAAGGGCGGCGGCGGCACCGTGCATTTCGGCGAGGCGGAGTTCGTCGCGCAGGAGGAGATGCACCGCGACACCGGCTATTGGTGGAGCCCGGACGAGAGCCGCATCGCGGTCGAGCGGTTCGACGAGGCGCCCGTCCATGTCTTCACCCGCGCGGCGATCGGCGCGACGGGCACCAAGGTCTATGAGCAGCGCTATCCGGCGGCGGGCACGCCCAATGCCGTGGTCGAACTGTTCGTGATGAAGCCCGATGGCAGCGGCCAGGTGAAGGTCGACCTGGGCCCCAACCCGGACATCTATCTGGCCCGGGTCGACTGGCTGCCCGACGGATCGGCGCTGCTGGTCCAGCGGCAGACGCGCGACCAGAAGCGGATGGACGTGCTGCGCGTCGACCCCGCGACCGGCCGCTCGACCATCCTCTTCTCCGAGAAGTCGGGCGAGAAGAGCTGGCTCAACCTGTCCGACGCGTACCGGGTGCTGAAGGACGGCAGCCTGATCTGGCGCTCGGAAAAGACCGGCTATGGCCAGCTCTACCGCTTCGCCGCCGGCAAGTGGACGCCGCTGACCAAGGGCGACTGGGTCGTGACCAGCCTGGTCGGCGTGGACCAGGACAAGGGCCGCGTCTATTTCCTGGGCAACAAGGACGATGTGCTGGAGCAGCAACTCTATGCGGTCGACATCGCCAAGCCCAACCAGATCACCCGCCTGACCGAGCGCGGCTATTGGAACAGCGCGACGATGGACGGCTCGGCCAGCCGCTTCATCGTCTCGCGCTCCAGCCCCAGCCAGCCGACCCAGGTCTATCTGGCCGATGCGACCGGCAAGCGCCTGTCCTGGATCAACGAGAATGCGATCCGGCCGGGCCACCCCTATTATCCCTATCTGGCGCATCACCGCGAGACCAAGTTCGGCACGATCAAGGCGGCGGACGGCACCACGCTCTATTACGAGATGATCACGCCCAAGCTGGAGCCGGGCAAGACCTATCCCGTCTTCTTCCAGCATTATGGCGGCCCCGGCACCGGCCAGCAGGTGACGCGCGGCTGGCAGGGCGCGTTGCCGCAATATCTGGTCGACCAGGGCTGGATCTTCTTCCAGATCGACAATCGCGGCTCGTACAACCGGGGCAAGGCGTTCGAGGACCACATCTACCACGCCATGGGCACGGTGGAGGTCGAGGACCAGTTGGCCGGTGCGAACTATCTGAAGACCTTGCCCTTCGTCGATCCGGCCAAGATCGCCACCTATGGCTGGTCCTATGGCGGCTATATGTCGATCAAGATGCTGGAGAAGACGCCGGGCGTCTATGCGGCGGCGGTGTCGGGCGCGCCGGTCACCGACTGGCAGCTCTACGACACCCATTATACCGAGCGCTATCTGGGCGATCCGGCCAAGGACCCGGCGAGCTATAGCGGCTCGGCGGCGATCGCCGATGCGTCCAAGATCCGCGATCCGCTGCTGCTGATCCACGGCATGGCCGACGACAATGTCTTCCTGGACAATTCGACCGCCTTCGCCGCCGAGATGCAGCGTACCGCGACGCCGTTCGAGATGATGTTCTACCCCGGCTATACCCACCGCGTCGCCGGGCCGGGGATCAGCGAGCATCTGTGGAAGACGATCCTCAACTTCCTCGACCGCGAGGTGAAGAACAAGCCGGCGGCGGTGCCGGCATCGGACGAGGGCGAGACCCCAGCGGCACCGGCACCGGCACCGGCACCGGCACCGGCACCGGCGACGGCGCAGTAACCGTCCGTGGACCGTTGCCCTGCATGGCCCTGGGGTCCTGCCTTGGCAGAAGCATGACGGAGGCTCGACCACCGTCTCGTAAGACACTCGTCGCACGGCTGCGCTAAGAGGCGCGGCGATGCGATTCGTCACCACCTTCCACCTCTGGCCCTTTCTCGACACGCTGGTCAGCTATCTCGCCGCCTTCGTGCTCGGCACGCTGATCGGGGCGGAGCGGCAATATCGCCAGCGCAATGCGGGGCTGCGCACCAACGCGCTGGTCGCGATCGGCGCGGCCGCGTTCGTCGACCTGGGCCAGCGGCTGGGCGGCGATGTCGAGTCGATCCGGATCATCGCCTATGTCGTCTCCGGCATCGGCTTCCTGGGCGCGGGCGTCATCATGAAGGAGGGGCTGAACGTCCGCGGCCTTAACACGGCCGCGACGCTCTGGTGCTCGGCGGCGGTCGGTGCGATCGCCGGCAGCGACATGCTGGCGGAGGCGGTGCTGCTGACCGTCATCGTCCTGCTCGCCAATACCGCGCTCCGCCCGCTGGTCGACGCGATCAACCGCATCCCCGTCGAGGGGCGCAGCGTCGAGGCGACCTATCTGGTGACGCTGACCACCACCGAGCAGCAGGCGCAGGGGCTGGGCGACGAGCTGGTCGCCCGGCTGGAGGCGGCGCAGCTTCCGGTCGGCGAGGTGCGGATCGAACCGCGCGCGGGCGGCGCGGCGGATGTGGTGGCGACGCTGACCAGCACGATCGTCGATGCCGTCGAACTGGATCAGGTCGCCGATGCGATGCAGGCGCTGCCCGGCGTCCGCCACGTCACCTGGCAGGGACGGACGCACGACTGAAGCCACGCTTTATCGCGCAATATCCCGAAACCCGTTGTACGGTGCGGCGCAATACCGTTATGGGCCGCCCCTGCATACGGAGGGTCATATGGGTTATCGGGTCGTGGTCGCGGGGGCGACGGGCAATGTCGGGCGCGAGATGGTCAACATCCTCGCCGAGCGGGAATTTCCGCTCGACGAGATCGCGGTGCTCGCCTCCAGCCGCAGCCAGGGCGACCAGATCGAATATGGCGACACCGGCAAGATGCTCAAGATTCAGAATATCGAGCATTTCGATCCGGAGGGCTGGGACATCGCGCTGTTCGCGATCGGCAGCGAGGCGACCGCCGTCTATGCGCCGAAATTCGCCGCGGCCGGCTGCACCGTGATCGACAATTCGTCGCTCTACCGCATGGACCCGGACGTGCCGCTGATCGTGCCCGAGGTGAATCCGGAGGCGATCGACGGCTATCGCGCCAAGAACATCATCGCCAACCCCAATTGCTCGACCGCGCAGATGGTCGTGGCGCTGAAGCCGCTGCACGACGCCGCGACGATCACGCGCGTCGTCGTCTCGACCTATCAATCGGTGTCGGGCGCGGGCAAGGTCGGCATGGACGAGCTGTTCGAGCAGAGCCGCAACATCTTCGTCGGCGACCCCGCCGAGCCGAAGAAGTTCACCAAGCAGATCGCCTTCAACGTCATCCCGCATATCGACAGCTTCCTGGACGACGGATCGACCAAGGAAGAGTGGAAGATGGTGGTCGAGACCAAGAAGATCCTGGATCCCAAGATCAAGGTGACCGCCACCTGCGTCCGCGTGCCGGTGTTCGTCGGCCATTCCGAGGCGCTGAACATCGAGTTCGAGCGCGAAATCTCGGCGGAGGAGGCGCGCACCATCCTGCGCGAGTCGCCGGGCATCATGCTGATCGATAAGCAGGAAGACGGCGGCTACGTTACGCCGATCGAGGCGGCGGGCGACGACGCCACCTATGTCAGCCGGGTGCGCGAGGACCCGACGATCGAGAACGGCCTGAACCTGTGGTGCGTCAGCGACAATCTCCGCAAGGGGGCCGCGCTCAACGCGGTCCAGATCGCCGAGCTGCTCGGTCGCCGGCATTTGCAGAAGGGGGCGTGACGATGCGCGCGCGGCGCGGAGCTTCCGTCGCCGCGCTCGCCCTGGCGGCGATGGCGCTCGCCGGATGCGAGCCCAATCCCCGGCGCGAGATGCCGGCGGTGGTCGGCGCGGCGCTGACCTATGTCGCGCGGTCCGGCCCTACCTGTATCGAGCGGGTGATCGCGCCCTGGACGCCCAGCCGCTCGCTGCGCCGGCATGAATCGGATGCGCCGCCGGGGTTCGAGCGGCTGTTCCGGCCGGGCGTGTTCCGCGGCGGCGGCGGCATCAAGACCGCGCCCGCCGGTATCCGCATCGCCGCGCGCAGCGAATGCCGGCCGGTGCGCGGACCGTTGATCCTGGGCGACCGGGCGATGCTGCGCGTCAGCCGCGACGGCGGCGACCGCAAGCTGTGGCTCGCCAAGGAAGAGGGGCATTGGCAGGTGGTGGCGGACACCCCCGCCACCTGATCGCTTCCGGGGCGCTCGCCTCGGGTCAGTGGCCGATATAGCGGCCCGGCCGGTGCCAGGCGATCAGCATCAGGCTGATCGCCACCGCGCTCAGCGCCGACCAGGCCAGTTGGGGCGCGCGCACCACGGGAATGGCGGCGGCCAGGATCACCACGTCCAGCGCCATCTGCGTCCGCCCCGCATTCCAGCCCCGGCTGCGTTGCAGCCACAGCGTCACCACGCCGGTGCCGCCGACCCCAGCCTGATGGCGCGCCAGGCAAAGGATGCCCATGCCGATCACCGTGCCGCCGACCAGCGCGGCGAAGGCGGGATGGACATGGCTGATCGTCACCGAACCGCGCGCCAGCATCGTCACCGCGCTGATCCCCAGATTGGCGAGCACCGTCTTGACCGCGAACCGCGTCCCCAACACCCGCTGCGCCAGCGCGAAAAAGGGCAGGTTGACCAAGGTGAACAACAGCCCCGCCGGCAGCGGCAGGACATAGGACAGGAGCAGCGCGACCCCCGCGATGCCGCCGGTCACCAGCCCGGCGCCCTTGAGCAGCACCAGGCCCAGTCCGATCAGGATGCAGCCGATCGCCAGCGCATAGCCGTCCTCCGCGACGCTGTGCGGGCGGCCGAGAGGCAGGTCGGGGGCAGGGGGCAAGGCTGGAACTCCGTCGGGGTACGGACATCCTCTCCTGCGACTGTCTATACCGATCGTCCGGCCGTTTTCACGCGGTAAATCACGCCAAGGCCAGTCGCGGCAGGGATCGCGCCTGGCAGATGGGGCACGCAAGTATCTGGTCTCGCGCCGACCAGCATCCCGGCCGTCGCCTATAATCAATATGATAGAGGCGACAGTTCCGGGAACGACGAGATGAAGCAGCGACTGACCGCCCTGGACGGAACGCGGGGATTGGCGGTGGTCGCGATGGTCTTCGGCCATGTGCTGCTTTGGGGCCATGCGAACGGCCATCATGGCGCGTTCGATGCGGTGTCGCGGCTGTTCAATAGCTTCCGGATGCCGGTGCTGATGCTGGTCAGCGGTTATCTGGCGCATGGGTTGCTGTCCCGACCCATGGCGAGGACGCTGGACCGCTGCGTCCATTTCGCCTGGATCTACATGATCTGGCTGGTGCCGCTCCTGCTGGTGTCGCCCTTCGGCAACGACCTGTCGCTGCCCAATTACGTGGATAATCTGTCGCGGCCGATGACCAGCCTGTGGTTCCTATGGGTGCTGGGCCTGTTCACCCTGTCGGTGCCATTCACCGCCCTGGTCCCCCGCTGGATCGTGCTGGCTGCGGCCGCAAGCCTGGGCGTCGTCAGCTTTGTCGGCCTGTTGCCGCTCAATACCTACAGCTTCCACAACGCCGCCATCTATGCGCTGATGTTCTATGCGGGACTGTCTTGGCGGCCGGAGATCGAGCGGGCGCTGCGGGCGGACATATCCCGGCCCTTGCTCGCCAAGCTGGCGGCGGCGGCGGTGGTCGCCACTGTGGCGGCGCAGATGCTGCGACTTGCGTCCGGCCATGACGGGCTGGGCGGGGCGCAACGCCTCGCCATCTGCCTTGCGGCGCTCTACGCCATTCGGGTCATGGTCGATCGCCTGCCCGGTCTGGCGAGGCTGGCCTGGCTGGGGCGGAACACGCTGCCTGTCTATGTCCTTCACCTGCCGCTGATGATGATCGTGCGCGATCCCGTCGCGCGCATCGCCGGGCCGCTCACGCCCATCGCCTGCACGGTCGTGCTGATCGCGGGATCGCTGCTGCTGCATCGAGCCGCAAGACAGGCGAAGCTGGCCTGGCTGTTCGAGCGACCCATATGGCTGACGAGGGCGGGGGACCGCCTGCTCGGCGGCACCACCCTTTCGCGACCCTTCGCGGGTAGGGTCGCGCTGTCAGGGACGGGTGGCGGCCGGGTCCGCGATCGATTCCACCGTCACCAGGCCGCCCTCGACCGCGACGATACGCGCCGTCGCGCCCTGTGGCAGGTCCGGACCGGTCGCCGGCCAGCTGCCGTCGCCGATCCGCACCCGGCCACGACCCTGGCGCAATTCGGTATCCACGACCACGATCGCGCCGATCATCCGGCCCGCCGGGTCGTTGAGGCGCGCATCGCCCTCGACCGGATAGTCGCGATACCAGCGCCGGCCGATTAACACGGTCACCACGCTCCACAGCGCGAAGGCCACGATCTGCGCGACCGGCGGCAGATCGGGCAGCACATAGCTGGCCAGTCCGGTGATCGCCGCCGCGATCGCCAGGAAGATCAGGAACACGCCGGGGACCAGCAGTTCCGCGATCCCCAGCACCAGCGCCGCCGCCAGCCAGGCCGGCCCGCCGAGCCAGTCGCCCCCGGTCATGCCGGGCCCTGGCCCGGGTCATCAGGGCGCCGCATCGCGCTCAGCCCTGCGGCAGCTCGAACGGTCCCCGGCGCGGCTCGGCCCGTGGGGCGGTGGGGGCGGGGGTGGTGACATTGCCCTTCGGCGTATCGGCCAGCGCCTCCTTGGCGAGCGCGCCGATGCCGCCCAGCGTGCCGATCAGCTGAGTGGCCTCGACCGGGAACAGGATGGTCTTGGCATTGGGGCTGGTCGCGAACTTGCCGACCGCCTCGACATATTTCTGCGCGACGAAATAGTTGATCGCCTGGACGCCGCCTGCCTCGATCGCTTCGGACACGACGCGCGTCGCCTTCGCCTCGGCCTCCGCCGCGCGCTCGCGGGCCTCGGAGTCGCGGAACGCCGATTCGCGCCGGCCCTCCGCCTCCAGGATGCGCGCCTGCTTCTGCCCCTCGGCGCGCAGGATCTCGGAGGCGCGGGTGCCCTCGGCCTCCAGGATGTTGGCGCGCTTCTCGCGTTCCGCCTTCATCTGCCGGCCCATGGCGGTGACGATGTCGGCGGGCGGGCGGATGTCCTTGATCTCGACGCGGGTGATCTTGACGCCCCAGGGCACGGTGGCGTGGTCGACGACCGACAGCAGCCGCGCGTTGATCTCGTCGCGCTTGGACAAGGTCTCGTCCAGGTCCATCGCGCCCATCACCGTGCGCAGGTTGGTGGTGGCGAGCTGGAGCAGCGCGACATAGAGGTCCGACACTTCATAGGCGGCCTTGGCGGCGTCCAGCACCTGGAAGAAGACGACGCCGTCGGTGGAGACGATCGCATTGTCCTTGGTGATGATCTCCTGCCCGGGAATGTCGATCACCTGCTCCATCATGTTCACCCGCCGGCCGACCCGGTAGAAGAAGGCGGGGTAGAAATTGAAGCCCGGTGCGGCCGTGGTGGTGTAGCGGCCGAAATGCTCGATCGTGTATTGATAGCCCTGGCGGACGATCTTGATACTGGAAAACAGGTAGAACAGCACCAGCAGCAGTGCGAGAGCGGCGATCGTCAAACCCATGGTTCTTCCCCTCGTTCGGCTCCGCATAGCATGGGGCGCGTCAGGGGGCCTAGCGGTTCGCGCGTCATGAGGTTACATGGCGCGCCACCTGACACCCACCGCTAGGATCGGCAGCTACCATGGACATCCGCCTCGGCCTCACCTTCGACGACGTGCTGCTGGTGCCGGGGGAATCGAGCGTCCTGCCCAGCATGGCCGACACCCGCACCCAGGTGACGCGCGGCATCGCGCTCAACATCCCGGTCCTGTCCGCCGCGATGGATACGGTGACGGAGGCGGACATGGCGATCGTCATGGCGCAGCTGGGCGGCATGGGCGTGCTCCACCGCAACCTGACCGTCGAGGAGCAAGTCGCCGCCGTTCGCCAGGTCAAGCGGTTCGAAAGCGGCATGGTCGTCAACCCGATCACCATCGCGCCGACCGCGACGCTGGCCGATGCGCAGGCGCTGATGGCGCGCCACCGGATCAGCGGCATCCCGGTCGTCGAGGCGAACGGCCGGCTGGTCGGCATCCTGACCAATCGCGACGTGCGCTTCGCCGGCAACCCGCACCAGCCGGTCTCCGAGCTGATGACGCACGAGAATCTCGCCACCGTCTCGACCGATGTCGGGCAGGAGGAGGCGCGCCGCCTGCTCCACCACCGCCGGATCGAGAAGTTGCTGGTGGTCGACGATGCCTATCGCTGCGTGGGCCTGATCACCGTGAAGGACATCGAGAAGGCGGTGACCTATCCGGACGCGACCAAGGATGCCGCCGGCCGCCTACGCGTCGCCGCCGCGACCACGGTGGGCGACAAGGGTTTCGCGCGGACCGAGGCGCTGGTCGATGCCGAATGCGACTGCATCATCATCGACACCGCGCACGGCCATAATCGCGACGTCGCGGCGGCGGTCGAGCGGGTGAAGAAGCTGTCCAACTCGGTCCAGGTCGTCGCCGGCAACGTCGCCACCGCCGAGGCGACGCGCGCGCTGATCGATGCGGGCGCGGACGGGATCAAGGTCGGCATCGGCCCGGGCTCGATCTGCACCACCCGCGTCGTCGCCGGCGTCGGCGTGCCGCAGCTCACCGCCGTGATGGACTGCGCCGAGGCGGGCCACAAGGCGGGCGTGCCGGTGATCGCCGATGGCGGCCTGCGCACCTCCGGCGATCTGGCCAAGGCACTGGCGGCGGGCGCGTCGACCTGCATGGTCGGCTCGCTGCTGGCGGGCACCGAAGAGGCGCCGGGCGAGACGTTCCTCTACCAGGGGCGCGCCTATAAGTCGTATCGCGGCATGGGGTCGGTCGGCGCGATGGGTAGAGGCTCGGCGGACCGCTATTTCCAAGGCGATATCAAGGACCAGATGAAGCTGGTGCCCGAGGGGATCGAGGGGCAGGTCGCCTATAAGGGGCCGGCGCGCGACGTGATCCACCAGCTGGTCGGCGGCATCAAGGCGTCGATGGGCTATACTGGCTCGGCGACGCTCGCCGCCCTGCGCGAGCGGGCGCGCTTCATCCAGATCACCGGCGCCGGGTTGCAGGAAAGCCACGTCCATGACGTGACGATCACCCGCGAAGCGCCCAACTACCCGACCCGCTGAGGTGACGCCCGCCGCCCGCGTTCAAGCCGCGATCGAGATCGTCGACCAGGTGATCGACGCCGCCACCACCGGCGGCGCGGCCGCCGATACCCTGGTCCAGCGTTACTTCGCGACCCGTCGCTATGCCGGGTCCAAGGACCGGCGGGCGGTGCGCGAGCATGTCTATGCGGCGATCCGGCTCTGTGGGCCGGTGCCGCCGAGCGGGCGCGCCGCGATGCTGCTGCTCGCCGACCGGGATGCCGGGGTCGCCGCCGCCTTTGACGGCTCGACCCATGGTCCCGCTCCGATCGGCGCGGACGAACCGCGCGCCGTGCCGGGCCTGGCCCCGACCTGGCTGGAGGCGGCGCTGATCGAGTCCGGCCTGCCGCAGGACGCCCTGCCGGCGCTGGTCGACCGCGCGCCGCTCGACGTGCGGATCAATCCACTCCGCACGACCGAGGCACTGCCCGAGGGCGAGCCGCTGCCGCACGGTCTCCACGGCCTGCGCCTGCCGAGCGGCACCCGCGTCGAGACGCTGGACGCCTATCGCGATGGCACGATCGAAGTGCAGGATGCCGGCAGCCAGATCGTCGGCCTTGCGCTGCCGGTCGCGCCGGGCGATCGGATCATCGACCTGTGCGCGGGCGCGGGCGGCAAGACGCTGGCATTAGGCGCACGCATGGCGAACCAGGGATTGCTGCTCGCCTGCGACACCGATCGCGCCCGGCTCCAGCAATTGCCGCCGCGGGCCGAGCGGGCCGGCGTGACGATCGTCGAGGCGCGGCTGCTCAATCCGGGGCGCGAGCGCGAGATGCTAGCCGATGCGATCGGCGCGGCCGACGGGGTGCTGGTCGATGCGCCCTGTTCGGGCACCGGCACTTGGCGGCGCAATCCGGAGGCGCGCTGGCGGCTCGATCCGACCCGGCTGGCCCGCTTCGTCGCCACCCAGGCGCAGGTGCTGGCGACCGGCGCGGCCCTGGTCCGGCCGGGCGGGTCGCTGGTCTATATCGTCTGTTCGCTGCTCGATGCCGAGGGGGCGGGGCAGGTGGAATCCTTCCTGGCCGACCATCCCGGCTGGCGTGCCGAGCCGCTCGACCTGGCGGCCGGCCGCCCGCAGGGGCAGGGCGTGCGGCTCGATCCCGCGCGCGACGGCACCGACGGCTTTTTCGTCGCGCGGCTGGTGGCCCCATGCTAGGGCGAGGCTGATGTTCCGCCTGGAGACGATCATGCGCTTCTCGTCCGTCGCTCTGGCCGCTGCGCTGGCGACCGTCAGCCTCTCCGCGTCGCTCGGCGCGCAGCGGCCCGACGACCAGATCGACGCGCGCTCGCTGCAACTGCTCGAACAGGGCAAGGCGGAACGCGCCGCCGGTAAATATGACGCCGCGACCGACACGCTGGAGACGGCGGTGGCGGTCGATCCGCGCAACCGCCAGGCGTTCGTTGTGCTGGCGCAGGTGGCGCAGGCGCGCGGCCTGCCCGGCAAGGCGATCCGCCTGTACCGCGAGGCGCTGTTGCTGGAGCCGGGCGACCGCCAGGCGCTGAAGGGGCAGGGCGACGCGCTGGTCGCCAAGGGCGCGATCGCGCAGGCGCGGGTCAACCTCGCCAAGCTGAAGACGCTGTGCAAGGGCGGCTGTCCCGAGGTACAGGCGCTCGCCGCCGAGATCGCCAAGGGCCCGCCGATCACCACCGCGCAGGTCGCGCAGAAGGATGCGCCCAAGGCGGACTGAGCGGGTCGCCGTTCGCTTTCCACCCCCGCTCCCCGGCGAAGGCCGGGGCCCAGTCGGGGGACGCTGGTGACGACGCGCAGCGCCTTGTTACATCCACCCTCCCAACTGGGCCCCGGCCTCCGCCGTCGAACGGGAAGGGGACGTCACCACCCCCATTGAGCGGCCGGCGATTGTTTGTAAGCTGCGGCGGTACATTCCTGCCGAAAGCCCCCGATGCCGCGATCGCTCCTGCTGCTCCTGTCCGCCACCCTCTTGTCGAGCGGGGCATTGGCGGCCCCGCAACAGACCCAGACCGCCACGCCCGAGGCGACCCGGCCCGACCGGCATTTCGGACCGCGCGACGCCTTCGCCCTGTCGCAGGCGAGCGATGTGCGGATCAGCCCGGACGGCAAGCGCATCGCCTATACCCGCGCAACCGGCGACATCATGACCGATGGCGACCGCCGTCAGGTCTGGCTGGTCGATGTCGCCACCGGGCGGCAGACGCCGCTCGGCGTGCCGGGCAGTTCGCGGCCACGCTGGTCGCCGGACGGGCAGCGGCTGGCCTATGCCGCCAAGGGGGAGGGCGACCGGCCACAGATCTTCGTCCGCTGGCTGGCGAGCGGCACCGGCGCGGC
The DNA here is from genome assembly GCF_031453475.1 of Sphingomonas sp. SORGH_AS_0438. Lineage (NCBI taxonomy): Bacteria > Pseudomonadati > Pseudomonadota > Alphaproteobacteria > Sphingomonadales > Sphingomonadaceae > Sphingomonas > Sphingomonas sp. SORGH_AS_0438. The sequence goes on along the minus strand of NZ_JAVIZS010000001.1, from coordinate 2,292,601 downwards.
AATCACCGCGCTGCCCGAATCGCCGTCCGACATCGCCTGGTCGCCGGACGGGCGGATGATCGGCTTCACCATGTTCGTGCCGGGGGACGGGACCCAGCTCGGCACGCCGCTCGCCAAGCCGGAGGGCGCGCATTGGGCCGAGCCGATCAAGATCATCGACCAGGTCCATTATCGCGAGGATGGCGGCGGCTATCTGCGCCCCGGCTACAACCATGTCTTCGTCGTCTCGGCGGACGGCGGCGCGGCACGCCAGCTGACCTTCGGACCGGAGGATGATGGCGGCAGCGTCGCCTGGACGGCGGACGGACGCAGCCTGCTGATCGCGGGGAATCACGGCAAGGACCCGGATCGCGATCCGATGAACAGCGACGTCTTCGCGGTCGATGCCGCGACTGGCGCCCTGCGTCGGCTGACCGACCGGCAGGGGCCGGACGAGGCGCCGGTCGCGTCGCCCGATGGCCGGCTGATCGCCTATGTCGGCTTCGCGGACAAGCTGCTCGGCTATCAGAACCGCCAGCTGTCGGTGATGAACGCGGACGGATCGGGTGCGCGGGTGCTGACCGCCGGGCTCGACCGCAGCGTCGACAACCCGCAATGGGCGGCGGACGGCCGCTCCATCTATGTCCAATATACCGATCATGGCGTCACCAAAGTGGCGCGGGCCGGGCTGGACGGCCGGGTGACGACGGTGGCGGACGGCCTGGCCGGGGGCGAGCTGGACCGGCCCTATTCGGGCGGCGACTTCAGCGTCGCGCGGGACGGCACCATCGCCTTCACCCAGGGCGACACGACGCATCCGGCGGATGTCGCGGTGACGCGCGGCGGCGGCGCCCCGAAACGCCTGACCGACCTCAACCGCGAGCTGTTCGCCGGCAAGACGCTGGCGCAGGTGCGACCGCTGGCGGTCAGCTCGTCGGCGGGCGGACTGCCGATCGACGCCTGGATGATGACGCCGCCAGATTACGACCCGGCGCGTCGATACCCGCTGATCCTGGAGATCCATGGCGGCCCCTTCGCCAGCTATGCGCCGGTCTGGTCGACCGACGATCAGCTCTATGCGGCGGCGGGCTATGTCGTCGTCTATGCCAATCCGCGCGGCTCGACCTCCTATGGCGAGAGCTTCGCCAATCTGATCCACCATAATTATCCGAGCAGCGACTATGACGACCTGATGAGCGTCGTCGATGCCGCCATCGCCAAGGGGCCGGTCGATCCCAACAACCTGTTCGTCACCGGCGGGTCGGGCGGCGGCCTGTTGACCGCCTGGATCGTCGGCAAGACCGACCGGTTCAACGCCGCCGTCACGCAGAAGCCGGTGATCAACTGGACCAGCGAGGTGCTGACCACCGACGGCTATACCAGCATGGCGCGCTACTGGTTCGGCAAGATGCCCTGGGAGGATCCGGAGCAATATTGGCGGCGCTCGCCGCTCAGCCTGGTCGGCAATGTCAAGACGCCGACCGCCGTGGTGGTGGGCGAGGAGGACCATCGCACCCCGCCGGGCGAATCGGAGCAATATTATGCCGCGCTCCAGATCCGCTCGGTGCCGACCGTGCTGATCCGCGTGCCGAGCGCCAGCCATGGCGGCCTGGCCGACCGGCCGTCGCAACTGGTCGCGAAGAACGCCGCGATCCTGGCGTGGTTCGACCGCTATCGGAAGCGGTGATGCCGGGACGTGACGGACCGGTAAAGCTCGCGTAGGGAAGGCTTTGTCGTGACCACGCTCCACGCCTTCGCCAACCCCGCGCGCTTCCTGAAGGTGGCGAGACCGCTGACGCCGATCCTGTTCTGGGCCGGCGTGCTGCTGGTCGCGATCGGCTGCTGGGCGGGGCTGACGCGGACGCCGCCCGACTATCTCCAGGGCGAGACGGTGCGAATCCTCTACATCCATGTCCCCGCCGCCTGGCTGGGCATGGGCGGGTGGAGCGGTATCGCGCTGTCGTCGATCGCGCTGCTGGTGTGGCGGCATCCGCTGGCCGGCATCGCCGCGCGCGCCATCGCGCCGGTGGGCGCGGCCTTCGCCGCCTTGTGCCTGGTCACCGGATCGATCTGGGGCCGGCCGACCTGGGGCACCTGGTGGCAATGGGACGGGCGGCTGACCTCGATGCTGCTGCTGTTCTTCGTCTATTGCGGCTATGTCGCGCTCGCCCGCGCCGATGCGGAGCGGGGCGGCGACGGACGCATCCCGGCGCTGTTCGGGATCGCCGGCACCGTGCTGCTGCCGATCATCCGCTATTCGGTGGTGTGGTGGAACACGCTGCACCAGGGGCCGAGCATCGGCCTGACCGGCTCCAGCATCGACGGCGCGATCCTGTGGCCGCTGCCCTTCATGCTGATCGGCTTCACCGCGATCTTCGCCGCCATCGTCCTGATGCGGATGCGGACGCTGCTCGCCCGCGCCAAGGCGGAATCGCGGATGCGCCGGATGGCGCGCGCATGAACCCCTGGCCCTTCGTCATTGCCGCCTATGGGGTCACCCTGGGCGGCACGGCCGCCATCGCCTTCGCCGCCTGGCGCGCGATGCGCGACGCGGAGAAACGATGACCGCGAAGAACCAACGGATGCTGCTGGTCGCGCTGGCGCTGGGGGCGGTGGCGCTCGCGGCCCTGCTCGCCCTGTCGGCGCTGAAGGATCAGGCGGCCTTCTTCTACGCGCCGTCCGACGTGGCGCGGCAGGCCCCGCCGCTCGACCGGGCGGTGCGGCTGGGCGGCATGGTCGCGGCCGGATCGGTACGCCGCGCCGCCGATGGCGTGACCGTGCATTTCACCGTTACCGATGGCCGCGCGACCACGCCGGTCACCTATGCCGGCATCGTCCCCGACCTGTTCCGCGAGAAATCGGGCGTGGTGGCGGAGGGGCGGTTCCAGCCGGGGGGCGGCTTCGTCGCGACCAACCTGCTCGCCAAGCATGACGAACGCTATATGCCGCCCCAGGTCGCCGGGGCGATGCACGAGACGAGGACGCTGGCGCAGTGATCGCGGAAGCCGGTCTCGCCGCCCTGTGGCTCGCCACCGCGCTCGCCGCCCTGCAACTGGTGCTGGCGGCGCTCGGCCTGCGTTCGCGGGACGATGCGGAAGAACTGATGGCGGCGGTGCGGCCGGTCGCGATCGTGCAGGGCGCCTTGGCCCTGGTCGCGATGCTGCTGCTGATCCTGCTCTTCCTGCAATCCGACATGTCGGTGAAGCTGGTCGTGGAGAACAGCCATTCGGCCAAGCCGTGGCTGTATAAATTCGCCGGGGCCTGGGGCAATCACGAAGGATCGATGCTGCTCTGGGTCACGATCCTGGGAATGGCGGGCGGCGCGGTGGCGCTGGTCGAGCGCCGGCTCGACATGCGCACGCTGACCGCGACGCTGGGCGCGCAGGCGGTGATCGCGCTCGGCTTCTATGCCTTCTTGCTCTTCGCCTCCAATCCCTTCGCACGGGCCGAGCCGGCGCCGGCGGATGGGGCGGGACTCAACCCGCTGCTCCAGGACCCCGGCCTCGCCTTCCATCCGCCGACCCTCTATGCCGGTTATGTCGGCCTGTCGGTCGCCTTCTCCTTCGCGGTGGGCGCGCTGCTGACCGGGCAGGTCGGTCGCGACTTCGCCCGCGCGATGCGGCCCTGGGTGCTGGGCGCGTGGATATTCCTGACGCTCGGCATCACCGCCGGCAGCTACTGGGCCTATTACGAGCTGGGCTGGGGCGGCTGGTGGTTCTGGGACCCGGTGGAGAATGCCTCGCTGATGCCGTGGCTGGCGGCGACCGCGCTGCTCCATTCGGTGACGGTGCTGGCGACGCGCGACGGCCTGCGCGCCTGGACGGTGATGCTGGCGGTGGTTGCCTTCTCCATGTCGATGATCGGCACCTTCCTGGTCCGCTCCGGCATCCTCACCAGCGTCCATGCCTTTGCGGTCGATCCGACGCGCGGCGCCTTCATCCTGGTGCTGCTGGCGCTCTATATCGGCGGCGCACTGCTGCTGTTCGGCCTGCGGGTCGGGACGGTGCGGCAGGGGCGGCTGTTCGAGCCGGTCAGTCGCGAGGGCGGGCTGGTCGCCAACAACCTGCTGCTGTCGGTGATCCTGGGAATCGTGCTGATCGGCACGCTCTATCCCTTGGTCGCGGCCGGGTTCGGCGTGCAGCTGTCGGTCGGGCCGCCCTTCTTCAACAAGGCCGCGGGGCCGGTGGCGCTGCTGCTGGTCGCGCTGATGGGGCTGGGGCCGCTGCTCCGCTGGCGGCGCGACTCGGTGCAGGCGTTGTTGGTGCGCGCCACCTGGCCGATCGCCGCCACCGTCTTCGCCTTTGCCGGCCTGATCGTCTTCGCCATGCCGATCGGTATATTCCCGCTGCTGGGCCTCAGCCTCGCGGCGGGGCTGGCGGTGGCGAGCGTCGCGCCGCTCTGGGGCCGTAACCTGCGCCGCACGCCGCTGTTCACCTGGGGCATGGTGATCGCGCATCTCGGCATCGCGGTGAGCATGGCCGGCATGGCCTGCGACGCGGCCTTCACCGCCGAGCGGCTGATCGCGCTGCGGCCGGGCGACTCGACGCGGGTCGGCCCGTGGCGGGTGACGCTCGATGGCCTGTCGCCGGTGGTGGCGGACAATTGGTCGGCGGTGCAGGCGCGGCTGACCGCCACCCGCGACGATGCGCGGCGCGAACTCTTCCCCCAGTCGCGGACCTTCACCACGCCGCCGACCACGACCAGCGAAAGCGCCATCGCGACCGTGGCCGATGGCCAGCTCTATACGGTGCTCGGCCAGCCCGATGGCACCGGCCGCTGGCAGGTCCGGCTGTGGTGGAAGCCGTTCGTGACGCTGATCTGGTTCGGCGGCGTGCTGGTGGCGCTGGGCGGGCTGGTGTCGCTGGTCGGCCGCGTGCTGCCGCGCCGCCGCGCCGTGGCGGAGCCGGGCTGGTGAGGCGGCCGCTGCTTTGGGTGCCGTTCGCCGGCTTCCTGCTGCTGCTGCTGATCGTCGCGATCGGGCTGTTCCGGCCGGCCGACCGGGCCGTCCATTCGACGCTGATCGACCGGCCCCTGCCCGAATTCGCGCTCCGGCCGATCGTGCCGGGCAAGCCGGGCCTGGCCAAAGCCGATTTCACGGGGCGACCGCGCCTGCTCAACGTCTTCGCCAGCTGGTGCATTCCCTGCATCGCCGAGGCACCGCAATTGCTGGCGCTGAAGCGCGCGGGCGTGTCGATCGAGGCGATCGCGATCCGCGACGCGGGCGCGGACGTGCAGGCCTTTCTGCGCCGCAACGGCGATCCCTATGAGCGGATCGGCGACGATCCGGCCAGCGCCACCCAGCTCGCTTTGGGGTCCTCGGGCGTGCCGGAGACGTTCCTGGTCGATGCCAAAGGCGTGATTCGTCGCCAATATATCGGCGACATCCGCGCCGACCAGGTCGCCGAGATCGTCGCGGCGGTGGAGGCCGCGCGATGACCCGGCTTTCGACCGTCACGCTGTCGCTGCTGCTGGCCGCCCCCGTCCAGGCGCAGACCGCGACGCGCGCGCCGCTTGCCGACACGCAACTGCCCGATCCGGCGCAGGAGGCCCAGGCCAAGGCGCTGATGGAGACGTTGCGCTGCGTCGTCTGCCAGGGCCAGTCGATCGCCGATAGCGACGCGACCATGGCGGGCGACATGCGCGCGCTGGTCCGCACCCGCATCCGCGCCGGGGAACGGCCGTCGGCGATCCGGCAATGGCTGATCGACCGCTACGGCAGCTATATCAGCTATGACCCGCCGCTGGAGGCCGCGACCTGGCCCCTGTGGCTCGCGCCGATCCTGTTGCTGGCGCTGGGCGGCTGGATCGCGCGCGGCAGCTTCCGCCGCAGCCGGGGGCAATGATGGGCTGGGTCATGCTCCTGATGCTGATGCTGGCGAGCGCGGTGGCGCTGGCGCTGCTGCATGTGCCACGGCGGCTCTGGTCGCTGGTCGGCGCCGCGCTGATGCTGGGCGCGGCGGGCTATGCGTGGCAGGGCGCGCCGACGCTGCCCGGCCATCCGGTAAAAGCCGATCGCGAGGCGCTGGTCAGCGATGCCGCGATCATCGACCTGCGCACCGACATGTTCGGGCGCTACGGGGCGGAGGGGGCGTATCTGACCGCCGCCGATGCCATGGCGCGCGTGGGATCGTCACGATACGAGGTGGAGACGATCCTGGGAGCGCTGCGCGGCGCGCCGAAAAGCGTGCAGCTCTGGACGGCCCTGGGCGATGCGCTGGTCCGCCATGATGGGGGTCGGGTGTCACCCGCCGCGCGACTGGCCTTCGACCAGGCGAACCGGCTCGATCCGCGCCATCCGGGGCCTTATTTCTTCCTGGGCGTCGCGCTGGTGCGGAGCGGCGACCTGGCGGGCGCGGAGCGCTGCTGGACGCGGGCGCTGGAGCGGACGCACCCCCAGGCGAATTATCGCCCGGCGGTCGCGGAGCGGCTGGCGATGGTGCGCCAGCTCATCGCGGCGACCGGCAGGCGATAGGAGCGTCCGCGGCTTACTTGCCGCGTCCGGTCTTCTCCTGCAGCGCATCGATCCGCTTGGAGGCATCCGCCTTGGTCAGCGAATCGTCGAATTCCTCGCCGGCTTCCTCGCTCAGCGTCTTCAGATAACTGGCCTGCGCGCCGGTCATCGGCTCGTCGCCGGTGGTCCAGTCATTGGGGTCCTTCTCGGCGTTGGAGAAGGGTTCGCTCTTGGGATTGGCGGTGTCGGTCATGCTGGGTCCTTTCGCCGGCATCAACCTCTGCGTTCGTGCGATGTTCCGGTCGCAAGTCATGGTGACGGCGTCATAAAATCTTCCATGCCCAATGGTGACATGGATTGCCGTCGAATGGCGGGACGGGCCCGGGCCGGGCATGTCCCGTTGCGGGTGCGGGGGAGCCATGCTAATCGCGCCGTCTGATGTCAGCGCTGGAAAGTGCGTTTTTCGCCATGAAATTCCTGATACGTTTCCCGGATCGATCGTACCGCCGGTGAGCACCGCCACCCCGAGCGCGATCGCGTCCGACCCCGCCGCCGTCGTGTCGCCGACCCACGGCCACCATCATCATCCCAAACAGGGCCTCGCCAAGCTGGCGCTGGGCGCGATCGGTGTCGTCTATGGCGATATCGGCACCAGCCCGCTCTACGCGATGAAGGAGGTGTTCGTCGGCCATCATCCGCTGACGGTCGACCAGCTCCATATCTTCGGCGTGGTCAGCCTGATCTTCTGGTCGCTGTTCCTGATCGTCACGGTCAAATATGTCCTGACCATCCTGCGCGCCGACAATAATGGCGAGGGCGGCAGCCTGGCGCTGCTCGCTCTCATCCAGCGGCGCAGCGGCGCGGGGCGAAAATGGGGCACCAGCCTGGTGATCCTGGGCGTACTGGCGACGGCCCTGTTCTTCGGCGACTGCATGATCACGCCCGCCATCTCGGTCATGTCGGCGGTCGAGGGGCTGGCGACGGTCGAGCAGGGCTTCGACGCCTTCGTCATCCCGGTGTCGGTCGCGATTCTGGTCGGCCTGTTCTATATCCAGTCGAGCGGCACGGCACGGGTCGGCAAGCTGTTCGGCCCGGTGATGCTGGTCTATTTCGTCGTGCTGACGCTGCTCGGCCTGATGCAGATCTTCGCCCGGCCCGAGGTGCTGCTGGCGCTCGACCCGCGCTGGGCGTTCCGCTTCGCCGCGGAGGATGGCGGCCTCGCCTTCCTCGCGCTCGGCTCGGTGGTGCTGGCGGTGACGGGGGCGGAGGCGCTCTATGCCGATATGGGCCATTTCGGCCGCCGCCCGATCGAGGTGGCGTGGCTCTATCTCGTCTTCCCGGCGCTGATGATCAACTATCTGGGGCAGGGCGCGCTGCTGCTCGCCTCGCCCAGCGCGGCGGAGAATCCGTTCTTCCTGATGGCGCCGGAAAGCTGGCGGCTGCCGCTGGTGATCCTGGCGACCATGGCGACCGTCATCGCCAGCCAGGCGGTCATCACCGGCGCCTTCTCGGTGGTGCAGCAGGCGGTGCAGCTCGGCCTGATGCCGCGCCTGCGCATCGAACATACCAGCGCGTCGGAGGCGGGGCAGATCTACATCCCGGTCGCCAACTGGACGCTGATGATCATGGTCGTGCTGCTGATCTTCGGCTTCCGCGAATCGTCCAACCTCGCGGCGGCCTATGGCATCGCCGTCACCGGCACGATGTTCATCAGCACCTGCATGGTCGCCGTGCTGATCAAGCGCGTGTGGCAATGGCCGACCTGGCTGGTGATCGTCGGCACCACGATCTTCCTGGCGATCGACGGCCTGTATTTCGCGTCCAACCTGACCAAGGTGCCGGACGGCGGCTGGTTCCCGCTGCTGATCGGCGTGATCGTCTTCACCGTGCTGACCACCTGGTCCAAGGGGCGCAAGCTGATGATGGAGCGGCTGCGCGAGGATGCGATGCCGATGAAGGTCTTCATCGATTCGGCCGCCGCCTCCGCCACCCGCGTGCCGGGCACCGCCGTGTTCATGACCTCGACGCCCGACGGCGTGCCGCACGCGCTGCTCCACAATCTGAAGCACAACAAGGTGCTGCACGAGCGGATCGTGCTGCTGACCGTGAAGATCGCCGACCAGCCCTATTGGCCCGATGCCGACCGGGTGAAGAAGGAGACGCTGGGCGAGGGCTTCCACCGGATCGTGCTGCGCTTCGGCTTCATGGAGGAGCCGGACGTGCCCGCGGCGCTGAAACAGGCGGCGGGGCCGGAAAAGGCGTTCCGGATGATGGACACCAGCTTCTTCCTGTCGCGGCAGACGCTGCTGCCCTCCGACCGGCCGGGCATGGCGCTGTGGCGCGAAAAGCTGTTCGCCTGGATGCTGCGCAACGCCGAAGGGGCGATGGAATTCTTCCGCCTGCCGACCAACCGGGTGGTCGAGCTCGGCAGTCAGGTGGAGATTTGAGCGGGGAGGGGGCGTTCGTCCCCGCCCCCATCATCGTCACCGCGCTGTTCGGCCGAGCCGACCAGGGCTGGTTCGACGCGCAGCGCGCCGCCTATTTTCCGCCCGAACGCAATGTGCTGGCGGCACATTGCACGCTCTTCCACCACTTGCCACCGTCCAGCGCCGCCGAGTTGAAGCATCGCCTGACCCAGGCGACGCGGGGCGTCCGCGCACCCGATGCCAAGGTCGGCGGCCTGATGTCGCTGGGCCGGGGCGTCGCCTATCGGATCGACTGCCCGATGCTGACCGGCATCCGCGCCGATCTGGTCGATGCCTTTGCCGGGATGCTGACGCCGCAGGATGCCGGCGGCTGGCGACCGCATGTCACCATCCAGAACAAGGTCGACCCCAAGGTCGCGAAGCTGTTGCTCGGCCGCTTGCAGGCGGAGTTCCAGCCGCGTGCGGTCGGGGTCGCGGGGCTGGCGGCCTGGTGGTATCGCGGGGGCCCCTGGGAATTGCTGTCGCGTCATTTGTTCGCTTGACGCCACCGACAAGCCTGCTAAACGCGCGCCTCCACGGTGGAGCCAACGCCTTATGGCGAAGTAGCTCAGCTGGTTAGAGCACGGGAATCATAATCCTGGGGTCGGGGGTTCAAGTCCCTCCTTCGCTACCACCGTGGCCTTTTCTTCAGGCCGGATCGCGCATCACGCGTCGCCTGAAATCTCAAAACATTCATAGGGATCGTTCGCGATCAGCAGGCTGTCGCTGCGCGCCAGCGCGGCCAGCGTCAGGTCGTGCGCGGCGGCATGGTCGATCGCCAGCGTCGTCGGTGCGGAGATGCCGACCAGCAGCGGCGCGCGGGCGACCAGTGCCTTGTCGACCATCTCGAAGCTGATTCGCGACGTGACGAGCAGGAAGCCGTCGACCGCCCGACCGCGGATCGCCAAATCGCCGACCAGCTTGTCGAGCGCATTGTGACGGCCGACATCCTCGAAGGCGGCGAGGATATGTCCCTCCCGGTCGCAGGCGACGGCGGCATGGACCGCGCCGGTCGCAGCGTTGAGCGGCTGATGCGCGCGCAAGGCCGCCAGCGCCGTGAACAAAGCCTCCGGCGCCACTTGTGGGCGGGGCGCGGGCAGGGCGGGGCGGCGGAGCTGCTCCAGTCCGGCGATGCCGCACAGGCCGCAACTCGTATCGCTGGTGCGATGGCGTACACGGTCATGGATACGGCCGCTGCATCGCTCCGACAGGGCGACGCGGACGATCCAGCCCGCCTCAGCCTCGAACGGCTCGACCGCTATCACATCGGCCGCCTCATCGGCCAGCCGCTCGGTCAGCAGGAAGCCGGTGGCGAAGGCCGTCAGGTCCGCCGGCGTCATCATCATCACCGCATAGCCCAGTCCGTCGACCTCGATCGCGACGGGCGCCTCGATCGCGACCTGGCGTTCGCCGGGGGCGATGTGGTCGGGCCGGACGATGCGGATGGGGCGGGTCTTGGTGGTCATGGGCATTTCCAACGCGATTCCTTCCCCGGCGGGGGAGGAATGAAGGGACTTACGCCGAGGCGTAGCGCCGTCCCGCCAGCGCCTCCAGGTCATCCGGCGTGTTGACGTTGGGGATCGGCGCATCGGGCACGATCGGCAGCGCGCCGATGCTCCGCGCCCAGCGTCGGACCGAGCGATCCGGCGCGGTTTCGATATGCCCCAGCAACTGCGCGCCAAGCGCCGCCGGCCAGTGGCCCAGGATCGGCGCCTCGCTGCAATAGGCCGGGGCACGGCGCAGCAGCGCCTCGATCAGCCCGTCGGGCACCACCGGCATGTCGCAACCGATCGTCAGCACGCAGCGATAGCCATGCGTGCAGCCATAATCGAGCGCCGCCGCAATCCCGCCCAGCGGTCCAAGGCCTGCGCGCGGCAGGTCGGGCAGGCCGCCCATCCGCTCGCCCACCACCACGATCGAATCGACATGCGGGCGCAGCCGGTCGGCGGCGTGATGCAGCAGGTCGCGGCCGTCCAGCGTCGCTGCCGCCTTGTCCGACCCGAAGCGGGAGGATTGCCCCCCCGCCAGGACCGCGCCCAGCACCCGGCTCATGCCCGCACGCGTACCGGTACCGACTTGCCCGCCGGCACATGGCTTTCCAGCGCATGATGCTCCAGCGGGATCAGATAGTTGAGCTCGGGATAATAGCCGCCCAGATTGCCCGCTGGGATGTTGTATTCGACGACGCGCAGACCCTCGACCGTGCGGTCGACGCCGTCCTCGGCATCGCTCTCCAGCGCCACCTTGTCGCCTTCCTTCAATCCCAGCCGGGCCATGTCGTCGCGGTTCATCATCACCACCATGCGCGTGCCCCGGATGCCGCGGAAACGGTCGTCATAGCCATAGATGGTGGTGTTGAACTGGTCGTTGGAGCGCAGCGTGATCAGCCGGAACCGCCCGTCCTTGTCCGCGAAGCCGGAGGCGTTGAGCGCGCGCGGCACATTGAATTCCGCCTTGCCGCTTTCCGTCTCCCATTTCCGATGCGATGCGGGGTTGCCCTTCCAGAAGCCGCCGGGTTCGAACAAACGCTCGTTGAAATTGGCGAACTTGTCCGGATAGCAATTCTCGATCGCGGTCCGGACCAGGCCATAATCGCCGACCCAGGCGTCCCAGGGGACATTGGGGTTGGGCGGCAGCACCGCCTTGGCGATGCCGGCGACGATCGCCGGTTCGGACAACAGCGTTTCGGACGCCGGCTTCACTTTGCCGACCGAGCCATAGATGTGGCTGAACGAATCCTCCATCGACACCGCCTGCCGGCCAGTCGCCTGCATATCCTGTTCCGAGCGGCCCAGGCAGGGGAGGATCCAGCTTTCCTGGCCCGGCACGAGCTGGCTCTTGTTGAGCTTGGTGGCGATATGGACGGTGATCGGCAGCTTGGCCCAGGCCTCTTTCATCTTGGCATGTTCGGGCGTGGCGCGCAGGAAATTGCCGCCGAGCTGGACGAAGCCCTGACACTCGCCCGAAATGATCGCGCGGCAGCTTTCCACCGTGTCCCAGCCCTTTTCGGTCGGGGGATCGAACTGGAACAATGTCTTCAGCCGCTCGACGGGGGCGAGCTCGGTCTTCTCGGTGATGCCGACGGTACGCTGGCCCTGCACGTTGCTATGCCCGCGCACCGGTCCCGGTCCTGCGCCCTCGCGACCAATATTGCCGCGCAGCATCAGGAAGTTGGTGAGCACGAACAGGCTGTCCATGCCATAGCGATGCTGGGTGATGCCCATGCCATAGACGGCGATGACCCGCTCGGCGCGCATATAGACGCGCGCCGCCGCCTCGATCGCACCGCGCGTCAGGCCGCTGGCATGGGTCAGTTCGTCCCAGTCGGCCCGACGGCAATAGTCGGCGAACGCCTCGAACCGCACGGTATGCTGTTCGACGAAATGATGGTCGACCACGCGCGTGCCGCCATGGGCGATGGCATGGTCGTCCGCCTCGATCACCAATTTGCACATGCCGACGATGGCCGCGATGTCGCCGCCGGCATGGAGTTGATGATATTGGGTCGAGATCTTGGTTTCCTGCCCCGCGATCATGTCGAGCGGGCTCTGCGGATCGGCGAACCGCTCCCAGCCGCGCTCCCGCAGCGGATTGAAGGTAACGATCTCGACGCCCCGGTCGCGGCAGGATTTGAGCGTGTGAAGCATCCGGGGAGCGTTGGTGCCGACATTCTGCCCGAAGCAGAAGATCGCGTCGCACTTGTCGTAATCCTCCATCTGGATCGTCGCGACCGGCGATCCGATCGCCGCCTTCAGCCCGACCGAAGTGGTCTCGTGGCACATGTTCGACGAATCGGGCAGGTTCTGCTGCCCCCACATCCGCGCGAACAGCGAATACATGAACGAGGTTTCGAGCGAGGCCCGGCCCGAGGAGTAAAGCACGACCTTCTTGGGGTCGCAGGCCTTCAGCTTGGCGCCGATCGCGGCGAACGCCTCGTCCCAGCTGGCGGCGACATATTTGTCGGTCGCGCGGTCGTAGCGCATCGGGTGGGTCAGCCGCCCGGTCTTCTCCAGGTCGTAATCCGGCCATTCGGCCATTTCCGACACGGTATGCTGCTGGAACAGGGCGGGGGTGGCGCGGTGCTTGGTCAGCTCCCAGGCGGTGGCCTTGGCGCCGTTCTCGCAGAATTCGGCGATATGCGGCTTGGCGGGTTTGCCCCAGGCGCAGGACACGCACATGAAGCCCTCGGGCTTGTTCTGGCGGCGCAATGTGTCGAGCACGTCGATACCCGGCCGCTCGCCCGGCAGGACCTCGACCATGCCGCGCATCGATCCCCAGCCACCGGCGGGAGCGGTGTACGGCTTGATGACGATATCCTGGCCGCTCATCGAGTCGCGCTCGCCCTCTTCGCGCCCGTGCTGATCGTGGGCGTGCTGGTCGTCCATCGGGTGTTCGTCGTGCATGATAATCCTCCGCCTGACCTGCCAACGATCGGAGGGCATGGGAGTGCCGTGACGTTTCCGTCATCCGGTTCATTTTTGGTGTCCAAGCGCCTACATGGACGCAAACACCTCTAGGACGATCGGTATCATGGCGACTCATTCCACCCGTATGCTCATCCTCGGCTCCGGCCCGGCGGGCCTGTCCGCCGCCATCTATGGCGCGCGGGCGGGGATGAAGCCGATCGTGGTCCAGGGCATCCAGCCGGGCGGCCAGCTGACCACCACCACGGAAGTCGAGAATTATCCGGGCTTCGCCGACGTCATCCAGGGCCCCTGGCTGATGGAGCAGATGCAGAAACAGGCCGAGCATGTCGGCACCACGCTGATGTGGGACACGATCGTCTCGGTCGACCTGTCGCGCCGCCCGTTCCGGCTGATCGGCGATGGCGGCGACGTCTATGAGGGCGAGGTGCTGGTGATCGCCACCGGTGCGCAGGCCAAGTGGCTCGGCCTCGATTCGGAAGAGGCGATGAAGGGCAAGGGCGTGTCGGCCTGCGCGACCTGCGACGGCTTCTTCTATCGCGGCAAGAAGGTGGCGGTGATCGGCGGCGGCAACACCGCGGTCGAGGAGGCGCTGTATCTGACCAACCACAGCGACGACGTGACGCTGATCCACCGCCGCGATTCGCTGCGGGCCGAGCGTATCCTGCAGGAGCGTCTGTTCGCGCATCCCAACATCACGGTGCTGTGGAACAAGGAGGTCCGCACCTTCGTCGACGGCGGCGGCACCGCCGGGCTGGTCGCGCTCGACCTGGAGGACACGGTGACGGGCGAGCATAGCCGGCTGGATGTCGAGGGCGGCTTCGTCGCGATCGGCCACCATCCCGCCACCGAGCTGTTCCGCGGCCATCTGGCGCTGGACGATGACGGCTATATCGCGGTCGAGACGGGTTCGACCCGCACCAGCGTGGCCGGTGTGTTCGCCTGTGGCGACGTGGCGGACAAGGTCTATCGCCAGGCGGTGACGGCGGCGGGCACCGGCTGCATGGCCGCGCTGGACGCCGAGCGCTTCCTCCAGGCGGAGGAATTCGCCGAGCTGAAGCAGGCGGCGGAGTAACGGCTGCCCATCTGCTTTCCCTTCTGTTCCCCGGCGAAGGCCGGGGCCCAGGTGGGAAGGCCTTCGTAAGGAAGCGTCCCCCAACTGGACCCCGGCCTTCGCCGGGGAACAGAGGCACGCCTTACTTGGCGCAGGTGTCTGCCGGACCCGGATCGAGGTCCAGGCAGCGGCCATCCACCCCCGGCGTCTTCAAGCCGATCGTCGCGCCCAGCGTCGGCACGATGTCGACCGTCTCCACCGACAAGGGCTGTTCGAACGGCGTCATCCCCTTGCGCCAGAACAGGATCGGCACGCGGCGGTCATAATCCCAGGGGCTGCCATGCGTCTCGACATAGCCGGGGCCCGGCTTCTCGATCGTGGTGACGCGCGGCTTGAGCAGGATCAGCAGGTCGCCCGACCGTTCCGGGTCGAAGGAGGATCGCGCCCGCTCCGCCAGCGTCCAGGTCTCGGGCGGGGTGGTCGGCCAGGGAGTGGCGGCGATCTCGTCGCGGGTCAGCGCGGCGGCGACCTGCGGCATCGCGCTGTAGCGGCGCTTCGCCTCCGCCAGCACACGGGCGCGGACCGGCTGGGGCAGGTTGCGGTCGACATAGATGTCGCTTTCCGCACCGAGCAGCACCGGCCCCTCCAGCTTCATCTGCTGCGCGATCGCCGCGCCGACCGTCTTGGCCTGGAGTTCGGGCGAGACATGCGTTTCCATCGGCATGGCGCGTTCGACCTGCCGCTCGGTCATGTCGTGCGCGCCGTGGTCGGCGGTCAGCATCACCTCATAATCCACGCCGCTCTGGTCCAGCACCTCGAAGAAGCCGGCCAGCGCCTGGTCGAGCTGGTCCATCTGGATGCACATCTCGGTGCCCTGGGTGCCGCGCGAATGGCCGATATAGTCGGTCGCGGACAGGCCGATCGCGATCAGGTCGGGGGCGGGGCCCTTGCCCAGCTTCATGTCCTGCACCAGCCCGGCGGCCATCGCCAGGACGGCCGCATCGGCGGCGGGCGAGGCGCGGAAGGCGGTGGCGTCGCCCGCCTCGCGTTCGAACCGGCCCTGGCCGAGCGTGACGTTGTTGACCGTGATCGCCCGGTCCAGCGGCTTGCACCAATTGGGCAGGGGCAGCGCGGTCTGCGGCCGGGCGATCAGCGCCGCTACCGTGTCGCGGGTCCGCTGCACGACCGGCGGCACCGCGCGGCCGGCGAAGGAGCTGTAGGTCTTGCCGTCCCACCACCACAGCTCGTCGACCTTGTGGCCGCCCATCATCACCGCCGCCCGGTCCTTGCCCGCGACCGACACGACTCGCGAGGCGGGGTTGGCCGCCTTCATCCGCTCGCCGAGCGTCGGCACCTTCAGCGTGCGGTCGGTGACGGTGTATTTGGTGTGGGTCGAGCCGGGGACCGACGTGTCCTCCGCGCAATAGACCACCTTGTCCTCCAGCCCGACCGACTGGTCGATCCAGTTATTGGCGATGATGCCGGTATGCGCGGGGCGATAGCCGGTCAGGATCGTCGAATGGCCGGGGCAGGTCTCGGTCGCCGCATGGCTCTGATAGCCGGACGGAAACACCGCGCCGTTCAGCAGCCGCGCCATGCCGCCGGTGAAGTGGTTGCGATATTGCGCGAACAGGTCGGCGGAAAACTGGTCGACCGAGATGGCGACGATCAGCTTCGGCGCGGGCCGGGGGGACGCCGGTGCGGTCGCGGTCGCCTGGGTCTGCGCCAGCACGGGCGCGGCGGAGGCGAGGAGCAGGGCGGCGGCGAGCATGACAGGCGACTTCATCGACGATCCTTGGTGCGGGGGGCAGGCTTCGCTATGGAACGCTGACCCACAGGAGACAAGACGGCCCCATGACAGCCTGGTTTTGCCGGATGATGACGGTTCTGGCGTTCTTCGTCGCTCTTCCTGCGCTGGCGCAGGCCCCGGGGGAGACGCATCTGGCGATGACGATCGCCGCCGAAAGCGCGACCCCGCGCGCCGGCGGTACGGTGACGCTGGCGCTCGCCGCCAAGCCGCAGGCCGGCTGGCACGGCTATTGGAAGAATCCGGGCGATGCCGGGATCGAGACGCTGGCCGAATGGACCCTGCCCAAGGGCGCGTCGGCGGGGCCGCTCCGCTATCCGGTGCCGCAGCGGCTGACCGTCGCCGGGCTGATGAACTATGTCTATGAACAGCCCTTCGCGCTGCTGGTCGACCTGAAGGTGCCGGCGGGGCTGGCGGTCGGTACGCCGCTGCCGATCCGGGTGAAGCTCGACTATCTGGTCTGCACCGACACGGTCTGCGTGCCCGAACGGCAGACGCTGTCCACCACCCTGACGGTCGGCGACGGCAGCATCGCGCCCGCCGACCGCGCCCGGTTCGACAGCTGGCGGCGGCGGCTGCCGCGTCCGCTGGGATCGACCGCCACCTATCAGGTGGTCGGCAAGCAGTTGCGCCTGTCGGTGCCGTTCCCGGCCGATGCGCCGATCGACAAGCCCTATTTCTACCCCGCCGATGCGGGCAGCATCGCGATGGCCGCCCCCCAAAAGGTCACGCGCGATGGCGACCGGCTGATCGTCGAGACGGACGCCGCCGCCACCGCACCGACCGCGCCGATCGCGGGCGTGCTGGCGACCGCGCCGGGCGAGGGGCTGGCGCTGACCGCCAAGCCCGGCACCGTCGCCGCCTCCACGACCTCGCAAGGCGCGGCCACGGCGGGGCAGGCGGCCACCGCGATCCTGGCGTTCCTGGGTGCGGTGCTGGGCGGGCTGATCCTCAACATCATGCCCTGCGTCTTCCCGATCCTGAGCCTCAAGGCGCTGAGCCTGGCGCGGGGCGGCGGGACCGAGCGGGAGGCGCGGGGCGAGGCTCTGGCCTATACGGCGGGCGTGGTGCTGGTCTGCCTGGCGCTGGGCGGCGGCTTGCTGGCGATCCGCGCTGCGGGTTCGACGGCGGGCTGGGCGTTCCAGTTGCAGGACCCGCGCGTCATCGGCGTGCTGCTGCTGCTGGTGGGGGGCATCGCGCTCAACCTGGCCGGGCTGTTCGAACTGCCGACGCCGCGCTTCGCGGGGGAGAGCGGCGCGACCGGCGCCTTCGCCACCGGCGCGCTCGCGGCCTTCGTTGCGACGCCGTGTACCGGGCCGTTCATGGGCGCGGCGCTGGGCGCGGCGCTGGTGCTGCCGACCTTCGCAGCGCTGCTGATCTTCGCCGGGCTGGGGCTGGGGATCGCGCTGCCGTTCCTGCTCATCGGCTTCGTGCCGGCCTTGCGGCGGCGACTGCCCAAGCCGGGGCCGTGGATGGCGCGGCTGCGGCGCATCCTGTCGGTGCCGATGCTGCTGACCGCGCTCGGCCTCGCCTGGATTCTGGGGCGGCAGGCGGGCGTCGACGGCATGACCCTGGGCCTCGCCGCGCTGCTGCTGGCGGCGCTCGGCCTGTGGTGGACCGGCCGGCTCCAGAGCATCGGCCGCGAACGCGTCTGGGCGCCGGGGCTGGTCGCGCTGCTGCTGGCGGTCGCGGGCGTGATGACCGTCCGCCCCGCCGCCGCCAGCGCGGAGGCGAGCCTTGCCGGCGCGGAGCCGTTCAGCGAGGCGCGGCTTGCCACCCTGCGCGCGGAAGGCAAGCCGGTCTTCGCCTATTTCACCGCCGACTGGTGCCTGACCTGCAAGGTCAATGAGAAGACCGCGATCGAGACCGCCGCCGTCGCCGACTCCTTCCGCCGGGGCAAGGTCGCGGTGATGGTCGGCGACTGGACGGATGGCGACCCGGCGCTCGGCCGCTTCATCGAGGCGCACAACCGCGCCGGCGTGCCGCTCTACCTCTGGTACGCCCCCGGCGCCAAGGAACCGCGCGTGTTGCCACAGGTGCTGACCACCGGCACGCTGACCGCGCTGTCCGAGGGGACGTGACAATCTAAATCGCCATGGACGCACGTTAAGACCGAAACCGTCCCTTCCCCCTCTTGTGCGACGCGGCGAACTGCCGCAGCATCGTTTGCCGGCCGGTCGCCTCGACCGGGCCGTCAGGGAGAATGATGATCGTCGCGATGGGGACAGTGGCATTCGACGAGATCATGGGGAGCGACGGCGCGGCGCGCGCCGAACTGGCGGCGCTGGGACGCTGGCTCCAGACCACGCCCGAAAGCGAATTGCGTCGCCGCCAGGCTGCGGCGGAGGCGGCCTTTCGCCAATTGGGGATCACCTTCGCCGTCTATGGCGAGAGCGAGGCGAGCGAGCGGATCATCCCGTTCGACATCGTGCCGCGCGTCTTCCTGCCCGGCGAATGGGCGCGCCTGTCCGAGGGGCTGGTGCAGCGGGTGGAGGCGATCAACGCCTTTCTCGAGGACATTTATGGCGAGCGGCGCATCCTGAAGGACGGGGTGCTGCCGGAGGATCTGATCTTCGGCAATCCGCAATTCCGGCCGGAGATCGCGGGGATGCGGCCGCCGCACGGCGTCTGGGCGCATATCTGCGGCATCGATCTGGTGCGCACCGGCCCGGACGAATTCTACGTGCTGGAGGATAATGCCCGCACGCCGTCGGGCGTCAGCTACATGCTGGAGAATCGGGAGGCGATGCTGCGCCTCTGCCCCGAGCTGTTCCGCAACTTCCGCGTCGCGGCGGTCGACAGCTATCCCGACCGGCTGCTGGAGACGATGAAGTCGGTGGCGCCCGAGGGGGTGTCCGCGCCGACCTGCGTCGTGCTGACGCCGGGCCATTACAACTCGGCCTATTACGAGCACAGCTTCCTGGCCGATTCGATGGGGATCGAGCTGGTCGAGGCGGCCGATCTGGTGGTGGACGATGATATCGTCTGGATGCGGACGATCGCGGGCCGGGTGAAGGTCGATGTGATCTATCGCCGGGTCGACGACGATTTCCTCGATCCGCTGGTGTTCCGCCCCGATTCGCGACTGGGCGTGCCCGGCCTGATCGCCGCCTATGCCGCCGGCAATGTTGCGATCATCAACGCACCGGGCAACGGCATCGCCGACGACAAGGCGATCTACAGCTACATGCCGGAGATCGTCCGCTATTATTCGGGCGGCGAGGCGAAGCTGCCCAATGTCGAGACCTGGCGCTGCCGCGAGCCGCAGGCGCTTCGCTATGTGCTCGACCATCTGCCGGAACTGGTGGTCAAGCTGGTCGACGGGTCGGGCGGCTATGGGATGCTGGTCGGCCCGACCGCCAGCACGGCCGAGATCGAGCAGTTCCGCGCCGCGCTGATCGCCGAGCCGCATCGCTATATCGCGCAGCCGACCCTGGCCCTGTCGACCGTGCCGACCATGGCGGATCGCGGCCTGGCCCCGCGCCATGTCGATTTCCGTCCCTTCCTCCTCACCGGATCGCGCGGCGTGCAGGTGGTGCCGGGTGGCCTGACCCGCGTGGCGCTGCGCGAGGGATCGCTGGTCGTCAATTCCAGCCAGGGCGGCGGCACCAAGGACAGTTTCGTGCTGATGGAGGCACCGGACGAACGCAGCCAGAGCCAAAGCCAGAGCCTGGGCACCATGACCCAGGTCCAGACGCTGGGCGGCGCGGCATGCTGAGCCGGACCGCATCCTCGCTCTACTGGCTGGGGCGTTATTTCGAGCGGGCCGACTTCATCGCCCGGCTGGTCGAGGCGACGGTGCGGCTCGACGTGCTGTCGGCGCGCCCGGCGGGGCAGGCGGCCTGGGCCTCGGCGCTGGCGGTGACCGACACGACCCAGGCCTTCGCGACCGGCGGCCGCGAGTTGCGCCGGCGCGAGGTCGCCAGGTTCCTGACCGTGGAGACCAGCCATCCCGGCTCGATCGTCCGCTGCGTCGAGATGGCGCGGCTCAACGCCCGTGCGGTGCGCACCGCGCTGACGCGCGAGGCCTGGACCGCGATCAACCAGGCCTGGCTGACCTTCGCGGCCAAGCCCTCGGCCGACGACCCCACCGCCGTGCTGGCGCTGACCGATGCGGTGAAGCACGAGACGCGCGGGTTCGAGGGTGCGGTGCACCGGATGCTTCGCAACCAGACCACCTGGTTCATCCGCCTGGGCCAGGCGGTGGAGCGCGCCGACAACACCGCGCGGCTGCTCGACGTGAAGTACCACATCCTGCTGCCGGCGGGCGAGCGGATCGGCGGCGTGGTCGATCGCGACCAGTGGACCACGATCCTCCAGACCGTGTCGGCGGTGACCGCCTATCGCTGGCTCTATTCGGACGGGCTTGCCCCGGCGAACGTCATCGACCTGCTGATCGCGCGCGCCGAACTGCCGCGCAGTCTCGCCGCGTCGGTCGAGGAGACGGTGGACGTGCTGGGGATGCTGGCGCGGCGCACCGGCCTGCACGGCGAGGCGGACCGGATGGCGCGGCTGCGCGCCTCGCGCATGGTCAAGACCCGGTCGGGTGAGGTGATCGCGGCCGGGCTGCACCAATATCTACAGAATTTCATTGAAGAGAATGCGCTGCTGCACGGCGCGATCGGCCGGCAGTTCAAGTTCATGTGATCAGGGACATGGCCATCGGCCCAGGGGTAGGGCCGATGGTTCGAACAGGGGCATCGTAAAGACATGCGGATGACGATCGAGCATCGGGCGGTCTATCGCCTCGCGGGTGCGCAGGCCGGCCTGGTCCAGGCCCTGCGCCTTACGCCGCCGACCAGCGACGACCAGACGGTGGTGCGCTGGCGGATCGATGTCGATCGCGACGCCCGGATGCGGCCGGGGCGCGACGGCTTCGGCAATGCGGTGACGATGCTCTATGTCGATACGCCGCTCGACACGCTGGCGATCGAGGTGACGGGCGAGGTGCTGACCAGCAATGCGCATGGCGTGCTGCGCGGCGTGGCCGAGCAACTGCCGCCCGCGCTGTTCCTGCGCGCGACCGAGGCGACGCCCGTCGATCCCGCCATCGCCGCCTTCGCGCAGGAAACCGGGGCGGAGCTGAAGCCGCTCGGCGCGCTCCACGCCATCAACACGGCGCTGCACGACCGATTCGCCATCGTATCGGCCGGCGACCCGTCGCGCACGCTGGGCGAGGCCTTCGCCAGCGGGACAGTCGATCCGGTCGAGATGGTCCATATCTTCCTGGTCGCCGCGCGCAGTCTGGGGCGGCCGGCGCGCTATGTCTCCGGCTATTGCCAGCATGGTGACGCGCCGGTCGCCAGCCCGCATGGCTGGGCGGAGGCCTATGTCGAGGGGATCGGCTGGATCGGCTTCGATCCCCTGCTCGGCCGCTCGCCGGAGGAAGCCCATGTCCGCCTCGCCACGGCGCTGGATGCCGGAGGCGCGAGCCCGGTCGCGGGCGCGCCGGTGATCGAGGCATAGGGGTCGCGCAGCAGCGCAGGGAGCATGGAAGTGTAGGGACGGCCGGGGCCGGTCATCCCGCTTGCCTTCGTCATCATGGTCCTGAGGGTTGTGCAACGGTCCCCTTGGCCGCAGCGCATTCTTCCGGCCATCGCCTCTCAAGATCAAACACCACGCGTGCCGATTACCCCCTGACGCGGGCGCGCGGGCGGCCTATGTTGGGGGCAATGCTTCCGCTTCGATCCGCCTTCGCCATGGGTGCCCACCGTGGCTGACACTCTCGACATGGACGCGCCGCCGCCCTTCGACCTGCCGATGCCTGCGCCCGCCGCCGCGGCGGCCCCGGCGCCCGAGGCGTATCGGGTGCTGGCCCGCAAATATCGGCCGCAGACCTTCTCGCAGCTGATCGGGCAGGACGCGATGGTTCAGACCCTGGGCAATGCGATCAAGCGCGACCGGCTGGCCCATGCCTTTCTGATGACCGGTGTGCGCGGGGTGGGCAAGACCTCCACCGCGCGGCTGATCGCCAAGGCGCTGAACTGCGTTGGCCCGGACGGGCAGGGCGGCCCGACGATCGATCCGTGCGGGGTGTGCGAGCCATGCCGCGCGATCGCGGAGGGGCGGCATATCGACGTGATCGAGATGGACGCCGCCTCGCATACCGGCGTCGACGATGTGCGCGAGATCATCGAGGCGTCGCGCTATGCGGCGGTGGCGGCGCGCTTCAAGATCTACATCATCGACGAAGTCCATATGCTGTCGAAGAACGCGTTCAACGCGCTTCTGAAGACGCTGGAGGAACCGCCCGCCCATGTGAAGTTCCTGTTCGCGACGACCGAGGTCAACAAGGTGCCGATCACGGTGCTGTCGCGCTGCCAGCGCTTCGACCTGCGGCGCATCCCGGCGGAGAAGCTGGCGGAGCATTTCGCCAAGGTCTGCGAGGCCGAGGGCGTGACGGCGGAGGCAGAAGCGCTGGCGCTGGTCGCGCGCGCGGCGGAGGGGTCGGCGCGCGACGGCCTGTCGATCCTGGATCAGGCGATCGCCCATGCCGGGCTGGAGGGCGGCGGCGTCTCGGCCGAGGCGGTACGCCAGATGCTCGGCCTGTCGGATCGCGGCGCGGTGCGCGACCTGTTCGGCCTGCTGCTCGCCGGCAATGCGGTCGAGGCGCTCGCCAGCCTGCGCCGGCAATATGATCACGGCGTCGATCCGGTGTCGGTGCTGCGCGCGCTGATGGAGATGGTGCACGGCGTCACCCTGACCAAGGTCGGCGGCGCGGACGATCCGGCCCAGGCGCTGGAGGAGCGCGAGGCGCGGCGCGACTGGGCGACCAGGCTCTCCTTCCCCGTGCTGCACCGGCTCTGGCAGTTGACGTTGAAGGGGCATGACGAGGTGGCGCAGGCGGCGCTGCCGATCGAGGCGGCGGAGATGGCGCTGCTGCGCGTCATCCATGCCTCGCAATTGCCCGATCCCGGCGAATTGGCGCGCAAGATCGCCGAGGGCGGGGTGCTGGCCGCACCGGCGGCGGCCGCGCCGGCCCCGGCACCGGCCGCTGCGCCGGCCGCACCCGTCTCGCTCATCCCGGCCGATTTCCCGGCGATGGTCGAGGCGCTGGACGCCGCCAACCAGCTCGCGCTGGTCGCACGGCTGCGACAGGGCGCGCGGCTGGTGCGCTATGCACCGCCGGAACTTGTGTTCAGCGGCTCGCGCCCCATCTCGGCCGACACGCTGTCGGATTTGGCCGCCGCGCTGAAGGCGATGACGCGCCAGGTCTGGAAGATCACGCTGGAGGATGCGCCGGGCGAGCCGACGCTGAACGAAGCCGATGCGGCGGCGGACGAGGCGCGACGTCAGGCCATGCTGAAGACCGAACTGGTCCAGGCGGCGATGGCGGCCTTCCCCGACGCCGAACTGGTGTGGAATAGCCAAAGGAGTAGCATGTGAACAATCTCGACGACATTCTGGCGATGGCGCAGAACGTCCAGAACGAGCTGCAAAAGGCGCAGGCCAGCCTCGACACGATCGAGGTCGAGGGTGTGTCGGGCGGGGGTCTGGTCAAGGTGAAGGCGTCCGCCAAGGGCCGGATCATCGGCATCGCGATCGACGATTCGCTGATGCAGGTCTCCGAAAAGGGGATGCTGGAGGATCTGCTGACGGCAGCCTTCAACGATGCGCGTGGCAAGGCGGACGCGGTATCGGGTGCGGAGATGTCGAAGATGACCAACGGCCTGCCGCTGCCGCCGGGGTTCAAGCTGCCGTTCTGACCCGTTTCGGGACTGGAACAAGATGTTGATCCATGGCGTTTTTCCGATCCTGACAGGAGAGGAGAGCCGCCATGGCCGAGGAACGCTACACCACGACCGACACCCGTCCGACGACCACGATCATCGAGCGCCGCAGTGGCGGCGGCGGCACCGCGCTGATCGCGATCGTGTTGCTGATCGCGGTGGTGATCGGTGGCATCTACCTGTTCGGCCGCCAGGGGTCCGAGAACCGCAAGGACGCCGCGATCAGCTCCGCCGCCAAGAGCGTCGGCGGCGCGGCCGACAAGGTCGGCGACGCGGTCGAGGGCAAGTAAGCATATGGGGCGGGCTTCGGTCCGCCCCGCTTCCCGGCATCGGATGAACGCGCGGAGCGTGTCCGGTGTCGTGCCGCAAGCCTGTGGTGATGCGCTGCATGAGGTTCTGTCCGAACCCCGATGACAGGGACGGCAGACCCGAACCCCTGCACATCCTTCGCATCACTTCTACGACAGGCAGCGATCCAAGCCGCCCCGCCGTACCACGCCCACATATCGCGCCAGCACATTGCCATGCCGGCGGACGAAGCCACGTGGATCGATGGCGGCGCGCTTCTTGGGCAGGGGCAGGACGGCGGCGATGCGCGCGGCCTCCAGCGGGGTCAGGTGCGATGCGTCATGACCGAAATAGCGCATCGCCCCGGCATTGGCGCCATAGGTGCCGATCCCCGTCTCGGCGATGTTGAGATAGACCTCCATGATCCGGCGCTTGCCCCAGAGATGCTCGATCAGGAAGGTGAACCAGGCCTCCACCGCCTTGCGCAGATAGCCGCCGCCCTGGAACAGGAAGGCGTTCTTCGCGGTCTGCTGGCTGATCGTCGATCCGCCCCGGATGCGGCCGCCCTCCGCATTGCGCATCGCCGCCGCGCCGATCGCGCGGAAGTCGAAGCCGGAATGCGAGCAGAAGCGCGAATCCTCGCCGGCGATGGCGGCGCGCGCCATGTTCGGGTCCATCTCCGACAGCGGCATCCAGTCCTTGGTGACGCTGCGCCCGCCGATCACGTCGCCCAGCATCGTGAAGGTGAAGGGCGGCGGCACGAGGCGATAAGCCAGCACCCACAGCACCGAACCGAGCATGAAGACCAGGGCCGCCTTGAGCAGCCAGCGGAAGAACCAGAGCATGGCCGCGATCCTTATCGCGCCGCTGCCCGGCATCAAGGGGGCGGGTCAGCGACCGGCGTGGGCGATCACCGTTTCGGCGGCCGCGATGCCAGTCTGATAGGCGCCGTGCGCGGTGGAGAAATCCTGTGGGGAGCAGGCCTCGCCCGCGAAGAACAGCCGGTCGTCCACCGGTTCGGCCAGGATTGCCCGCGCGTTCCGATGGCCGATCCGGGCATGGCTGTAGCTGCCGCCGATATGCGGTTCGTGCCGCCAGTGCGTGGCGATGGCGGGGTGCAGGCGTCGTCGCCAGTCGCTGCCGAGCAGGGCGACCAGTTCGTCGATCGCGAAGGCGGTGGCGTCCGCCTCCGTCGCCAAGGCTTCCGCGCAATCGCCACCGAAGAAGCTTTCGACGATCGGATGGCCGAACGGGGAGAGCCGGTGGCTGGCGGTGCAGGCGCGGTGCGGATCGCCGGTCAGATGCGCGCCGGCCGGCCAGATCGGCCGGTCGACGGTGAGGAAGACCTTGTCCGCCAGCCCGAGCGGCAGGGCATCGGCCGCTGCCTGCTTGGCGGGAAGCGCCGGGTTGAAGCTGAGGGCGCCGCTGGCCAACACGGTGGTTGGTACCGCGACGATCACCCGGTCCGCCTCGATCGTGCCGTCCGGCGTGTCGAGCCGCAGGCACCGGCCCCGATGATCGATACGGTGGACTGGCGTCGACCATCGCACCGGCAGGCTCTCGGCGTGACCGGCGACCAGCGTGCCATAGCCATCGGGCAGCGTCCAATTGTCGTCGGTCGCCGCATCCTCATAAGCCGCCCAATCGTGCAGCGATACGCGGGCGAGCGGCGCGCCGTTCACATAGCCGGAGATCGCGTCGAGATGCGGTCGCCACGGATCGTCGGCCGCGACGAAGTCGGACAGGGGCCGGTCGGGTCCATCCAGCGCGGCATGGGCGGCGTCTTCCCAACGCTGCCAGGCTGTGCCGAACGCCTGTTGCGCCTCGGGCGGAAAGCCCAGGTCGCGCCATTGCGTGTCCCAATTGGGTGAGGACCGGTCGATGGCGAAGCCGGCACGCTCGGCGATCCGCGTCCAGGGATTGCGCCCCGCGCTGTGCAGCCAGCCGCAGCCAAGATCGACCATGGCCACGCCGCCACCCGCAAGGGGGATGGCATGGCTGTGCGCCCGGCCGCCGAGGCGATCGCTCGCCTCGACCAGCAGCACGTCATGGCCCGCATCGTGCAGATGCCGGGTCGCGGCGATCCCGGCCGCACCGCCGCCGATGACGACGGTGCCGACCATGTCAGGCCGCCGCGAGCAGCCGCTTCTCGCCGGCGATCCGCATCATCGCCTTTTGCAGCTTCTCGAAGGCGCGGACCTCGATCTGGCGGACGCGTTCGCGGCTGACGCCATAGACCTGGCTCAGCTCCTCCAGCGTCTTGGGATCATCGGTCAGGCGACGTTCGGTCAGGATATGCTTCTCGCGGTCGTTCAGGTCGTCCATCGCCGACACCAGCATGTCGTGGCGGACATCCTTTTCCTGCTGCTCGGCGACGATGCTGTCCTGCAGCGGCGCATCGTCCGCCAGCCAATCCTGCCACTGGCCCTCGCCATCCTCGCGCATCGGCACGTTGAGCGAGGTGTCGCCGCCCATCGCCATGCGACGGTTCATCGACACGACCTCAGTCTCGGTCACGCCCAGGTCGGTGGCGATCTTGGTCACGTCCTCGGGGCGCAGGTCGCCGTCCTCGAACGCGTCGAGCTTGGACTTCATGCGGCGCAGGTTGAAGAACAGCTTCTTTTGCGCGGCGGTGGTGCCCATCTTCACCAGGCTCCACGAACGCAGGATATATTCCTGTATTGAGGCGCGGATCCACCACATCGCATAGGTGGCCAGGCGGAAGCCGCGATCGGGCTCGAACTTCTTCACGCCCTGCATCAGGCCGATATTGCCCTCGGAGATCAGCTCCGAGGTCGGCAGGCCATAGCCGCGATAGCCCATCGCGATCTTGGCGACGAGGCGCAGGTGGCTGGTGACCAGCCGCGCGGCCGCATCGGTATCACCATGCTCCTGGAACCGCTTGGCCAGCATATATTCCTCCTCCGGCTGGAGGAGCGGAAACTTGCGGATTTCGGACAGATACCGGTTCAGGCTCTGCTCGCCGCCCAGAGCAGGAATCGTCGCCGGGACGTTCGAGCCTTTCGCCATGATCAATTCCCTTTCCTGAAGAGGTGCTCGCCGCAGCGCGGCATACACCTGCTATTTATACGTGAAGATGACTGAACAGTTCCTGCATATCGGGCGGCATCGCACTTTCGAACGCCATTTTGACCCCGCTGATCGGATGGATGAAGCCGATCAGCGCCGCATGCAGCGCCTGCCGCTTGAAATCCAGCGACTCCGTCACCGTCCGCGTCCACCCCTTGGGACGGCCATAGACGGGATCGCCGAGCAGCGCATGGCCGATCGACGCCATATGGACGCGCACTTGGTGCGTCCGCCCCGTCTCCAGCCGGCATTCGACCAAAGCCGAATCGCGCAGCGGCTGGATGGTCGTGAAATGGGTGACGGCACGCTTGCCGCCGGCGACGATCGCGATCTTCTTGCGGTTCTGCGGACTGCGCGCCAGCGGCGCGTCGACCGTTCCCGCCGCCGGGCGCGGCACGCCGCCGGTGATCGCCTTGTAGCGCCGGTCGATCGAATGCGCGGCGAACTGCTTGGCCAGCCCCTCATGCGCACGGTCGGTCTTGGCGGCCACCATCAGCCCGCTGGTATCCTTGTCGATCCGGTGGACGATGCCCGGCCGCGCCACCCCGCCAATGCCCGACAGCGAGCCCCGGCAATGATGGAGCAGCGCGTTCACGAGCGTGCCGTCGAGATTGCCCGCCGCCGGGTGCACGACCAGCCCGGCCGGCTTGTCGACGACGATTAGATGCTCGTCCTCATAGGCGATGACGAGCGGAATATCCTGCGCCTCGTTATGCGCCGCGGCCGGCACGGGCACCGCGACCGCGAAGGTCGCGCCCGCCGCCGCGCGCTTGGCGGGGTCGCGCGCCAGCACCTCGCCCTGGCTGACCGCGCCGGAGGCGATCAGCACCTTCAGCCGCTCGCGCGACAGCGTCGGCACGGCATCGGCCAGTGCACGGTCGAGACGCCAGCCATCCGCCGTGGGCGTGATGGTCGCGTGGATGATGGAAACCCCCCGGTCCATGAGCTAGCCTAGATGGCGATGGCGTTGCGGATTTCAAGCATGATCCTGGAGCGGATCACGGCGGAGGCGATGGCCTCTCCGGATCGGGAGGTCTGCGGCCTGCTGCTCGGCACGGGCGACCGGGTTCTGGAGGCGCGGTCCTGTCGCAACGTCGCCGCCGACCCGGCCATGCGGTTCGAGATCGATCCGGCCGCCCTGCTCGCCGCGCATCGGGCGGCGCGGCGCGGCGGCCCGGCGGTGATCGGCCATTATCACTCGCATCCCAGCGGCCTGGCCGAACCCTCGCCCCGCGACGCCGCCGATGCCGTGGCGGACGGCAGCATCTGGCTGATCGCGGCGGGCGGGCGAGTGACCGGCTGGAGCGCGGTGGAGAATGGCGCGCTGCACGGCCGGTTCGTGCCGCTTCGCTTGCACGGCGCGGCCGGGCGGGCCACAGGGTAGGGGACATGTCGTCCACAGGAACCCGCGCGTGACCATCAGCCCCGTCGATTTCGCCAGCCTGCTCTGCTCGCGCCTGTGCCATGACCTGTTGTCGCCCGTCGGCGCGCTCAACAACGGGCTGGAGCTGATGGCGGACGAGACCGACCCGGCGATGCGCGAGCGTTGCATGGAGCTGCTGGCCGAAAGCGCCCGCACCTCCGCCAACAAGCTGAAATTCTTCCGCCTGGCGTTCGGCGCGGCGGGCGGTTTCGGCGACATGCTCGACCCGCGCGAGGCGCGCATCGCGATCGAGGGGCTGTTGAGCGACGCGCGCCGTACCCAGCTCGGCTGGATGGTCGAGGCGGAGGCACTGCCCAAGGCGGCGGTCAAGGTGCTGCTCAACCTGGCGATGATCGCCAATGAGGCGCTGGTGCGCGGCGGACAGCTGGACATCGGCGCGGAGGCGGCCGGCGGCCGGATCGAGATCGTCGTGCGGATCGAGGGGCAGCGGATCATCCTCGATCCCGAACTGCGCGCCATGCTGACCGGCGGGCTGGCGGCGAGCGCGCTCGTGTCGCGCACGGCGGCGGCCTATATGATCCACGAGCTGGTCGCGGGGTCGGGCGGCTCGGACGGATCGGTGATGATCTCCGAGCCCGCGCCGAATGTGATGATTTTCGGGGCGGTGATGGTCGCCGGGTAAAGGCGGTCTTAACGTCTTTCGGGCCATGAGGGTGGTGGAACGCCCGGAGGCCCATGGACGAGCTGTTGCAGGA
Organism: Sphingomonas sp. SORGH_AS_0438; assembly: GCF_031453475.1. Taxonomy (NCBI): domain Bacteria; kingdom Pseudomonadati; phylum Pseudomonadota; class Alphaproteobacteria; order Sphingomonadales; family Sphingomonadaceae; genus Sphingomonas; species Sphingomonas sp. SORGH_AS_0438. The sequence goes on along the minus strand of NZ_JAVIZS010000001.1, from coordinate 2,263,174 downwards.
TTTCACCGCCGAGACGCGCGAGACGCTGGAAGCGATCTCGGGCGAGCTGGTCGCGTGGGAAGCCGATCCGACCGATCGCGCCCGGCTGGATGCGATCTTCCGCTTCGTGCACACGGTGAAGGGCAGCTGCGGCTTTCTCGACCTGCCGCGTCTGGGTCGGCTGGCCCATGCGGCGGAGGATGTGCTGGCGGCGGCGCGCGATGGCCTGCGCCAGCCCGATACCGCCCTGGTCAGCGCCGTTCTGGCGATCGTCGACCGGATCGGTGAGCTGAACGAGGCGATCGTGGCGGGGGCGCCGCTCGACGACAGCACCGACGACTTGCTGATCGCCGCGCTGGCGGAGGATGCCGCACCCGCCGCGCCCATATCCGGCACCGGGCCGTCGCGCACCGTGATCCGCAGCGTGCGGCTGGGCGTCGACCTGCTCGACCGGATGATGATCGGCATGTCGGACATGGTGCTGGCGCGCAACGAACTGGCCCGCCGCCTGCGCGACACCGCGCCCGACCCCCGGATCGAGGGGGCGCTCGAACGGCTGTCCGCCAGCGTCGCGGACATGCGCGACACCGTCACCCGCACCCGGATGCAGCGGGTCGAGACGCTGTTCGCCGCCGTCCCCCGCATGGTGCGCGACAGCGCGGCGACGCTGGGCAAGAATGTCGCGTTGACCATCGAGGGCGCGGATGTCGAGCTGGACCGCGAGATGATCGAACTGCTGCGCGATCCGCTGGTCCATATCATCCGCAACGCGGTCGACCATGGCATTGAATCGCCCGCCGAGCGCCGCGCCGCCGGCAAGGCGGAGGCGGGGCGGCTGGTCCTGTGCGCCCGCCAGTCGGGCAACCGGATCCTGATCGAGATCGCCGATGACGGGCGCGGCATCGACACCGACCGGGTCGCCGCCAAGGCGGTCGCCGCCGGCCTCCACACCGAATCCGAGGTCGCGCGGATGGACGAGGCGCAGCGCGCCCGGCTGATCTTCCATGCCGGCCTGTCGAGCCGCGATACGGTGACCGACCTGTCCGGGCGCGGGGTCGGCATGGACGTGGTGCGCGCCAATATCGAGCAGTTCGGCGGTCGCGTCGAACTGCGCAACCAGCGCGGGCGCGGGCTGACCCTGACGCTCCAGGTGCCGCTGACCCTGTCGATCATCCCGACCATCGTCGTCGGTGTCGGCGACCAGCGCTTCGCGGTGCCGCGCCAGGCGATCGAGGAGATCGTGTCGCTGACCGGCGGCGCGGTGCGGATCGATACGCTGGGCGGCCGCCAGGTGGCGACGGTGCGTGGCCGGCGGCTGCCGATGGTCGGCCTGGGCGCGGTGATGGGGATCGCGGACGAGGCGACCCGCGCGCTGGTGATCGTCTCCACCCGCGACGGCGATTATGCCCTGGGGATCGACGCGGTGCTCGACAGCGAGGAACTGGTGGTGAAGCCGGCCGCGCCGGCGGTGATGGCCAGCGGCATCTATGCCGGGCAGACCCTGCCCGACAGCGGATTGCCGCTGCTGCTGCTCGATTGCAGCGGCATCGCCACGGTCGCCGGCCTGCGCTTCGGCCTTGCCGCCGACGCGGTGGCGGAAGCAGGGGCGGCCGAAGCCCCCGGCATCCCGGCCCTGTGGTTCGACGATCTCGACGGCCGCCGCCGGGCGATCGCGCTGGCGGTGGTCGACCGGGTCGAATCGGTCGCGGCGGAGGCGATCCGCTGGAGCGGTGGCCGGCTGCACCTGGCGCTGGACGAGCGGGTGATCCCGCTGGTCGCGATGGGCGACGTGCCGGTCGCGGGCGAGGTCACGCTGCTGCGCCTGACCGACGGCCATGTCGAGCTGTTCTATGCCGTGGCGGAGGCGCAGGAGATCGTCCGCCTGCCTGCGGCCATGGCCCCGGCGCGCGAACGGACTGGTATCGCCGGGGTGGTGGTGATCGAGGGCGAGCAGGTCGAACTGCTCGATCCGCACGCGCTGTTCGCGGGCGAGGTGCGGGCCCCCGCCAGCCGCCCGCTCTGCCATTTGCGATGCGATGGGACGGGATGGATGGACACCTTCCTGCGGCCGGTGCTGGAGGCGGCGGGCTATCGCTGCACGACCGCACCGGGGGGCGACGAGTCGGTGGCGGTGACGCTGGCGATGGAGGAGCTTGCGGCCGATGCGGATGCCGATGTCGAGCGGCTGGTGCGGCTCAGCCGGCGTCCGCTCGGCCCGGCCGGCAGCGGCAGCGGCGACACCGCCGCGACTGTCTATCGCTATGACCGTGCGGCCCTGATCGCGGCGGTCGCCGAACGCGCCGGGAGGGCGGTGGCATGAACCGGAAGCTGTTTTTGCTGGCCTATGTCGCCGACCGCTGGGTCGCGATCGATGCCGGCGACGTCGATTCGGTGGTCGATATCGGCGGGATCGTCGCGGTGCCACGCGCGCCGGGGGCGGTACGCGGGCTGGCGGCCTTGCGCAGCCGCGTCGTGACGGTGATCGACACCCGGGTGACTTTGGGCCTGTCGCCGACCGCGACGCCCCGGCGGGCGGTGATCGCGCAGATCGACGGCCATCACTATGCCTTTCTGGTCGATGCGCTGGAGGACATCGCGCCGTTCGAGCGGCATCCGCTGTCGGCCGGGCTGGCGCTGGAGAACGGCTGGGATGCCGCCGCCGCCGGCATCGTCGAGCGCGACGGCGAGCCGCTGCTGGTGATCGACCTCAAGGTGCTGGTTCCGGCGGCGGATCGCGCCGCCGCCTGATCGAAAGGCGAGGGGGATTAAGCCGATGCTTACTCCTTGCCATCTAGAAACATTGTGCCGCGTTACGGAAGGTGAACGGATGAAGACGTGTCTGGTGGTCGATGACTCCAAGGTGATCCGCAAGGTCGCCCGCCATATCCTGGAGACGCTGGCCTTCGAGGTGCGCGAGGCCTGTGACGGCCGCGAGGCGCTGGAGGCGTGTCGCGCCGCCGTGCCCGATGTGGTGCTGCTCGACTGGAACATGCCGGTGATGAGCGGCATGGATTTCCTGCGCGCGTTGCGCGACTCCGACCTGCCGCGCCGGCCCAAGGTGGTGTTCTGCACCACGGAGAACGGCATGGCCTATATCCGCGCGGCGATCGAGGCGGGGGCAGACGAATATGTCATGAAGCCGTTCGATCGCGAGACGCTGGAAAGCAAGCTGCAGATCGTCGGGCTGGCCTGACGCGACCCTGGTCCGCTCCGGAAGTATCCTCTGGAATCGAGGTCATCCTGTCCCCGTCCCCCGCCTTTGACGACCCACCGGATTTGCCGCCGCGCGTCCTGATCGTCGACGATTCGGTCGTCGCGCGGGCGGTGCTGTCGCGGCTGATCGATGCGAGCGACCGGTTCATGGTGGCCGGCGCGGTCGGATCGGTGGCGGCGGCGCTGGATTTCCTGGGCCGGACCCGGGTCGACATCCTGCTGCTCGACGTCAACATGCCCGGCGTGGACGGGCTGACCGCCTTGCCCCAGTTGATCGCGGCCGGGCGGGGCGCGCGGATCGTCGTCGTTTCCTCCTCGGTCGGCGACGGCGCGGCGGCGACCGTGCAGGCGCTGGCGATGGGGGCGGCGGATACGCTGGTGAAGCCGGATACGGCGGCGCTGACCAGCGCCTTCGGTCGCACCCTGCTCGACCGGCTGGACCGGCTGATCGACCGGTCGCCGGCCGGCACCGGCATCGTCATGGAGCCCGCCGCGTCGCCGTCGCGAAAGTCGGTCGCGCCGCCGCCCAGCCTGCCCGCGACGGTCGCGGCGGACCGCTCGTTCGATCTGGTCGCGATCGGCGCCTCGACCGGCGGCATCCATGCGCTGGGCCAGCTGTTGGGTCGCTTGCCCGCGACCTTCCGCGCGCCGGTGCTGGTGACCCAGCATCTGCCGGCCGCCTTCATGCCTTATTTCGCGGCGCAGCTCGCGACGATTTCCGGCCGCCCCTGCGACGTGGCGGAGGACCGGATGCGGATCCGCCCCGGCCGGCTGATCGTCGCACCCGGCGATGCGCATCTCCGCTGCGTCGCCCTGGGGGAACGGGGGGGAGACCGGGGTGCGGCCGTGAAGCTGTCGACCGCGCCGGCGGTCAGCGGCTGCCTGCCCTCGGTCGATCCGATGCTGGCCTCGCTGGCGGCGATCTATGGGGAGCGGCTGCTGGCGATCGTGCTCAGCGGCATGGGCCGCGATGGCGCGGAGGGGGCGGGCCATGTCCGCGCGGCAGGAGGACGGGTGATCGTACAGGATCAGGCGAGTTCGGTCGTTTGGGGGATGCCGGGCGCGGTCGTCGCGGCCGATTGCGCCGATGCGGTGCTGACCCCGGCGGCGATCCGCACGCTGCTGGTCGGCAGCGAGGCGCGGTGATGGCGAGCGCGACCACCCCGCCCATTTCCAGCAACGCGGCGGCGGTGCTGGGCGCGCTGCTGGAGGCGCGGACCGGACAGCAACTGGCCAGCTATCGCAGCTGGCGGCTGGATACCGCGCTGATCCCGCTGCTCCGCGAACGATCGCTCGATACGCTCGACCAGCTCGTCGCGCTGCTGCTCAACGGTCGCGATCCGGGGATCGGCGACCGCATCGTCGATGCGCTGGTCAATAGCGAGAGTTCCTTCTTCCGCGATTCGGCGGTCTTCGACCAGCTGGGCGAGGTGGTCGCCGCGCATGAGGGGGCCGGCCACCGCGTCCGGCTATGGAGCGCGGGCTGTGCGACCGGGCAGGAGCCCTTGTCGCTGGCGATGCTCTTCGCCGAGCGACAGGCGGACAGCGGCGCCTCCATGCCGGAGATCGTCGCCACCGACGTGTCGGAACAGGCGCTGGCGCGCGCCCGCGCCGCGCGTTTCACCCAGTTCGAGATCCAGCGCGGCCTGCCGATCCGGCGGATGATGCGCTGGTTCGAGGGCGAGGGCGGCGACTGGCACGCGCGGCCCGAGCTGGTGCGGATGGTTCAGTTCCGCCGCCAGAACCTGGTCGCGGACCGTGCGCCGCCGGGCCGGTTCGACCTGATCCTGTGCCGCAACGTGCTGATCTATCTGTCGCCCGTCACCAAGGCGCGGGTCTTCGAGACATTGGCCCAGGCGCTTCGGCCCGGCGGCACGCTGGTGCTGGGCGCGGGCGAGACGGTGATCGGCCATAGCGACGCGTTCGAGCCGTGCCGGCGGTTCCGCGGCTTCTATCGCCGGGTCGATGGCGAGGAGAAGCTGGTCGCGGCATGATCATGCCGTCTTGCCGTCGAAACAGTTTCGGGCCAACGGTCGGTCATGACGATCATCGATACGCCCTCGCCCAATTGGGACGAGCGAACGCTCCCCGTGTCGATGATCGTGCTCCACTATACGGGGATGCAGGACGCCGACAGCGCGATCGCGCGGTTGCGCGATCCGGCGGCGAAGGTGTCGTGCCATTATCTGGTCGCCGAGGACGGCACCATCATGCGCATGGTCGACGAGGACAAGCGCGCGTGGCACGCGGGCAAGTCGCACTGGCGCAGCATCGAGGACGTGAATTCCGCCAGCATCGGCATCGAGATCGTCAATCCCGGCCATGACTGGGGCTATCGGCCGTTCCCGGACGAACAGGTCGCGGCGGTGATCCGGCTGGTGATGGCGGTGAAGGACCGGCACGGCATCACGCGCGGCAACATCGTCGGCCATTCGGATATCGCCCCCGCTCGCAAGCGCGATCCGGGCGAGCTCTTCCCCTGGCACAGCCTGGCGCGGCTGCGGCTGGCCCTGCCGCGTCCAACCAAGAACCTGCTCGACCCGAAATGGAGCGAGGCCGGCTTCTGCCTGGCGCTGGAGCGGTTCGGCTATGACGTGTCGGACCGGATGGCGGCGATCATGGCGTTCCAGCGCCGCTTCCGCCCCGAGATGATCGATGGCGAGATTGATGCGGAATGCCGCATGATCCTGCTCGCGCTGCTGCTTCCCAAACCGCAAGGCGACGACTAAGGAGGCCGCAGCCAGAGGATCGGGCGACCGCGGCCCCAAGCGATTGGGGGCGAGGAAAGTCCGGGCTCCATGAAACAGCGGTGCCGGGTAACGCCCGGCGGGGGCGACCCCAGGGACAGTGCCACAGAGAGCAGACGGCGACCGCTTCGGCGACGTCAGGGTGAAAGGGTGCGGTAAGAGCGCACCGCGCGACCGGTAACGGAAGCGGCATGGTAAACCCCACCGGGAGCAAGACCGAATAGGGACGGCGCATGGGCGTGTTTCCGCCCGTCGTCCGGGTTGGTTGCTGGAGGCGATGCGCAAGCATCGTCCTAGAGGAATGGTCGCCCATCCTGCCTTGTGCAGGGGGACAGAACCCGGCTTACAGATCCTCTGGCTATTTTCTCCCCGTCGCGGCACCAAGGTGCTTCGACAAGGGGGGGACGGGTGATGAAGAGCGGCATCGGGATCGGCACGGCGGCGCTGGCGATCGGGGCGGCGGCCGTCCCTGCTTTCGTCGTGGCGCAACAGCCGGCCCGCACCGTGCAGCAGGATTTCGAAGCCGCGACCGCGCTGTCGGAAAAGTCCGAAAGCCGCGCCGCCGCGCTCGCCGCCTGGCAGGCGCTGGAAACGCGTACCAAGGCCGGCAGCCGCAGCCATGCGATCGTCCAGGTCCGCAAGGGCAGCACCCTGTTCCGGCTGCATCGTTACGACGAAGCGATCGCGGCTCTGCGCGCGGGGCTGGCCGGCCTGCCGACAAGCGATGCCAGCCTGGCCGAGGACCGGGTGATGGCGCAACTCGAACTGGGGGCGATCGCGGCGGAGACGCTCGATTATGCCGGGGCGGCCGGGGCCTATGCCGCAGCCGAGGCGGCGGCGACCGCGCCCGGCGACAAGCTGGGCGCGCAACTGTCGTTGGTCCATGTGCAGACCTTCCTCGATCCGGCCGCCGCCCGTGCGACGATGGGGCGGATCGATGCCCTGGCGGCACAGACCAAGCTGGCCTCGGACGCGCGCGGGCTGATCGAGCAGCGCCGCGCCGAATTGCAGATGAACAGCAACGACCTGCCTGCCGCCAAGGCGAGCGCGATCCGGGCGGTCAGCGCCATGGGCGGCCTGACGGAGCGGACGTCGATCGGGGATGTCGGCGCCCGCTCGGACGCCGCGATCACGCTGTTGCTGACCGGCAATCGCGACGAGGCGCGCCGCTACATGGCGATGACCGGGGCCGGTCGCCTGCCCAAGGGCCGGTTCAACATCGCGCAGCAACTCGCCGCCCCGGATTGCGGGGGTGAAGCGGGGTTGAAGCCCGACGACATGGCCGTGGTGGAATTCAGCATTGCCGAGGATGGCTCGACCCGGTCCGTGACCCCCGTCTATTCGAGCGGCGGCGGGAAGGTCGCGCTGGCCTTCGCCCAGGCGGTGCGCGACTGGTCATGGCCGGTCGAGGATGTCGCCGCCCTTCCGGCCTTCTTCCGATATAATGCGCGGGTCGAGATGCGCTGCTCGACCGCCTTTCCCCGCCCGGCGATCAGCGACAGCTTCGACCAGGCGCTGGCCGCATGGCTGACCGACAAGGGCGCGCCCGTCACGCTGGTCACGGACGGCAGCGATGCCCTGGCATTGCCGGCGCAACGGGCGGCGCTGGCGGCCGCCGATGCCCGCGCGCCGAAGTCGCTCGCGGTGCTGGCGGCGCTGGTCACGCTCGCCAACAACCGCGTCGTTCCGCGCGAGGAGCGATCGACGCTGTACGAGCGCGGCCTCGCCATCGCGGAGGCAAATGCGGTGCCGCCGCTGCCGCGACTGGCCCTGGAACTGCCGGCCGCGGCCTATCGGTCCGCCGATGATCGCAAGGACCAGTTCCAGCGCGCCGTCACGCCCTTGTTGAGCAAGCCATTCTATGCGGATGATCCGCAGGCGCGCGCGGCGCTGCGGCTGGCGCTGGTCGACCATATCGATTCGAAGCGGGCCAGCGCGAACGGGGATCGCGAGGTCATCCTGCGTCAGATCGTCGACGACGCCGCCCTGGCCAAGGACGACGCATTGAAAGTGGGCGGGCTGGTGCGTCTGGCCTCGTTGCAGATCGAAGCCGGCAAGCCCGACGCTGCCCGCTCCGCCTTCGCCATGACCGGCCTGGATGCGCAGCAATGCGCCGTGCTCGATGCGCGGCCCCGCATGATGTCCATGCCGGGGGCGGAAGCCTTTCCGCAAGAGGCGCAGGCTTGGGGCTTCGAAGGCTGGACCCAGGTGCAATATGACATCGGCGCGGATGGCCGCACCTCCGAACCGCGCACCCTGCTCAGCTATCCGCCCTTCATCTTCTCACAGGCGGCGAGCAGCTTCATGGGCAAGGCGCGTTTCGCCAAGACCTATCGACCCGATGGCGGCCTGGGCTGCGGCGGCAATGTCCAGCGGATCATCTTCCAGATCCCGGACAAATAACCGCCCGTCCGCCGGCTCAGGAATCGATCAGCACCGTCTCCGGCCGGCCGACCCGGCCGAGATCGGTGTGGCGATCGATCTCCATCAGCGGCTTCAGCCGGCCGTCGCGAATGTCATAGACCCAGCCGTGCAGCGTCAGGTCGCGGCCCTGCGCGAAGGCGTTGGCCACCGTGTCGATGCGCGCCAGATGGAGCAGCTGGTCGCGCACGTTCATCTCGACCAGCCGGTCGAGCCGCTGGTCGGCGGGCAGATGGTCCAGTTCGTCGGCATGGGCGCGGCACACGTCGCGCGCATTCTCCAGCCAGCGGTCGACCGGGCCGCTGACCCCGCCCTCCAGCGTCGCGCGGATGCCGCCGCAGCCATGATGGCCGCAGATGACGATATTGGGCACCTCCAGCACGTCGACCGCATATTGGATCACCGACAGCAGGTTCAGATCGTCGTCATGGACCAGATTGGCGATGTTGCGGTGGATGAACATGCGACCGGGCAACGACTGGGTCTTCTGCTCCGGGCTGACGCGGCTGTCGGAACAGCCGATCCACAGGAATTGCGGCTTCTGCCCCGCCGTCTGGCGCGTGAAGAAGTCCGGATTCTCGTCGGTCAGCTCCTTCGCCCAGGCCTGGTTGGCGAGCAGGATCTGCTTGGTGACTTTCATGCGAAACGAACCTCGGCGGCGGGGGCGTTGATCAGCGGCAGCGTCCGCTCGGCGATGTCGCCGCGCACCACCACCCGGATGCCGCGATAGGCGGCGTTCTTGATGAAGGCGTTGATGATGTCGACATTGTCCAGGTCGACATAGCTGGTCGACGACAGGTCGATCAGCAGGTCGCTGTCGGGCGGCACCAGCTCCAGCTTCTTCTGCAACTCGTATTTGTGGATGAAATAGAGGTTGCGCCGCGCCCGGACCAGGCAGTCGCTGCCGTCGCAGGCGTAGGTGATCGCGGTGCGGAAATTGCGCGCGATCACGAAGACAAAGCCGACCGCCAGCCCGATCAGGATGCCGATCAGCAGGTCGGTGAACAGGATCGCGACGACGGTGACGACCAGCGGCACGAACTGGCTCCAGCCCTGCTTGTACCGCTCTAGGAACAGCTTGGGCTTGGCCAGCTTGTAACCGGTGGCGATCAGCACGGCGGCCAGCGCCGACAGCGGGATCAGGTTCAGCACCGCCGGGATCAGCGCCACCGACACCAGCAGCCAGGTGCCGTGCAGGATGGTCGACAGCTTGCTGTCCGCGCCCGCATCCACATTGGCGGAGGAGCGGACGATCACCGAGGTGACCGGCAGGCCGCCGATCAGGCCGGAGACGATGTTGCCGCCGCCCTGCGCCATCAATTCCCAATTCTTGTCGGTGGTGCGGCGCTTGGGATCGATCTCGTCCACCGCCTTGACGCTGAGCAGCGATTCCAGGCTGGCGACGATCGCCAGCGTCGCCGCCGTGGTCCACACCGCCGGGCTGGCGATGGCGGAGAAATCGGGCAGGGTGAACAGGCCGACAAAGGCGGAGGCGCTGTCGGCGATCGGCACCTGCACCAGATGCTTGGGGCCGAGCTGCCATTCGGGATGGATCAGGCCGAGCAGCAGATTGCCGAGCACGCCGATCATCACCACGACCAGCGGGCCAGGCAGGAAACGCAGCGGGCCGTGCTTGGGCTTGGCATGGTCCCACCAGAACAGGAACGCCAGGCTGATCCCGCCGATCAGCACCGCACCGGCCGTCAGCCCGCGGCTCAGGCTGTTCCACAAATCGACAAAGGTGTTGCCGCCGGCGGTGGCGAATTCGAACGACCCCTCGAAATCGCCGTCATAGCCGACCGCGTGCGGTATCTGCTTCAGGATCAGGATCAGGCCGATCGCAGCCAGCATCCCGGTGATGACCGAGGAGGGGACGAACTCCGCCAATATGCCGGCGCGGGTGAAGGAGAAGGCGAGCTGCAGCACGCCGGCCAGCACCACCGCCAGCGTGAAGACCTGGAAGCTCGGCAGCCGCTCGATCGCGGCGAGCACGATCACGGTCAGGCCCGCCGCGGGGCCCGCCACCGACAGCGACGACCTGGACAGGCCGCCGACGACGATGCCGCCGACGATGCCCGCGATCAGCCCGGAGAAGAGCGGCGCGCCCGAGGCGAGCGCCACGCCCAGGCACAGCGGCAGCGCGACCAGCGCCACCACGATGGAGGCGGGGATGTCGCTTCGCGCCGTCGCCAGCAGGGATTTGGACGGGGACACCTTGGCTCCTAGATCCACGTCCTCCGATCGCGGACCGCGTCGGACATGACGTTATGATGACGCTTATGTCATCTATAGATGCCATGGCCTTAGGTCGGACGCAACGCGGGGTTGCGGACTTTCGCGACGAAGGCGGTTGCGCGGCGACGTAGGCCGCCTATGTCATCGGGCCATGGCGCACCGCCCGACCCGATCCAATGACTGGGGCTTTCCCCGCTGGCGGAGCTACGGCTCCAGCCGCGAGGCGAAGCCGGTGCGGCTGTGCGACCGTCACGGCTGTGACAAGCCGGGTGACTGCCCCGCGCCCAAGTCGCCGAACAACCCGGATCGCTGGTATTTCTGCCAGGACCATGCCGCCGAATATAATCGCGGCTGGGACTATTTTCAGGGCCTGTCCGCCGAGGAGGCCGCCGAGCGCGAGCGCAACGAGGCGAGGGGCGCCGCAGGTTACGAACGCTCGCGTCATTATGCCTGGTCGGGGCCGGGCGACGGCACCCGCTCGCGTGACGAACGCCGCGCGCTGGAAGCGCTGGGGCTGGACGAGGACGCCGATTTCGAGGCGGTGCGCGGCGCGTGGCGGCGGCTGGCCAAGGAGAATCACCCGGACGTGCGGCCGAACGATCCCAATGCGGCGGTCCGGTTCCAGACGGTGCAGGCCGCCTATGAAGTGCTGCGCGCCGCCGAGGAACGTCGCGCGGCATGATCCGGCGGGCCAAGGCGGACTGGCAGGGCGTGGTGCTGGTCTGCGGCAAATGCTCGCGCAAGGTGGATGGCGGCTTCGGGCCGAAGGGGCGGACGCCGCTCGCCAAGCTGTTCCGGTCGATCTGGGGCAAGGGCCGCAAGGCGGAGCGCGGCGTGATCGAGACCAAATGCCTGAAACTCTGCCCCAAGCGGGCGGTGGCGGTGGTCGATTCCGCGCGACCGGGCGAATGGCTGGTGGTGCCGGCGGGCGAGCCGATCGACGCCGTCCTTCAACGATTGTCGCGCCCGGAACGCTGACCGGCGCGGGCGTCAGGCCAGCCGCGCCGCCGTCTCCCGGATCAGCGCGATCATGTTGGGGATGCCCTGGGTCCGGTTGGAACTGAGCTGGTTCTTGAGATCGAAGGGGGCGAGTTCATCGGCGATGTCGGTCTCGACGATCGCGGCGGGCACGCGGTCCTGCACGGTCTGGAGGACCAGCGCGATGATCCCCTTGGTGATCGCGGCATTGCTGTCCGCCAGGAAGTGCAGCGCGCCGTCCTCCGCCCGCGTCGGATAGACCCAGACCGAGGCGGAACAGCCCCGCACCAGGGTCGCATCGGTCTTCAGCGCATCCGGCATCGGCTCCAGCGCGCGGCCGAGATCGATCAGCAGGCGATAGCGATCGTCGGCATCGAGGAATTCATATTCGTCGCGAAGCTCGGCCAGGCTGGTCATGCTGCGCGAGGTAGCGATGGCCGGAGGCCGGGGCAACCCGCGCACCCACTTGTTCCCCGGCGAAGGCCGGGGTCCAGTTGGGGGACGGCAATGATGACGCGCGGCGCTTCGTTGCATCGGCCTTCCCAACTGGGCCCCGGCCTTCGCCGGGGAACGAGGAGGGATGGCAGAGGCCATGTATCCGCCGCCGAATCAGGCGCGCCGCCGCGCGAACCATCCTACAAGGCTTCTATGATCCCGCCCGTTCCCTTGCCCGATGCCGCCCTCGTTTTGCCGGCGGCGGCGCGGTGGCTCGACATGGCGGGGCTGGCGGTGTTCGCCGCCTCGGGCGCGCTGGCGGCGGCGGGGCGGGGGCAGACCCTGGTCACGCTTGCCTTCTTCGCGCTCATCACCGGGGTGGGCGGTGGCACGGTCCGCGACCTGCTGATCGGCGCGCCGGTCTTCTGGGTGCGCGACCCGCATGTCGCGGGGCTCTGCATCGGCCTCGCCATCGCGATCTGGGTGACGCCGGGGCGCTGGTGGTCGGGATCGGCGCTGGCCTGGCTGGATGCGGTCGGGCTGGCGGCCTATGCCGTCTATGGCGCGGCCAAGGCGCTGGGGCATGGCGTGCCGCCGGTGCCGGCGATGGTGATGGGCGTGGTCAGCGCCTGTGTCGGCGGCATCATCCGCGACGTGCTGGCGGGCGAGCCGTCGATCCTGATGCGGCCCGAACTCTATGTCACCGCCGCCGCCCTGTCCTCGACCAGCTTCGTCACGCTGCAGATGCTGGGTTTGGGGACCGGCGCGGCGGCGGCGGTGGCGGCGCTGCTGGGCTTCGGCCTGCGCGCCGCCGCGATCCGGTGGAAGCTGGCGCTGCCCGCCTATCGCGCCACGCCTCGCGTGTAGCGATAGAGCAGGGCGATCAGCGCCAGGAACAGGATCGTGCCGCCGCCGAGCGCGATCGGCTCGAACGCATCGCCGACCAGGGCGATCGGCGCATCGCTGTTGGTGGCATAGACCAGCCCGGCAAAGGCGACGCCCCACAGGCTCTCGCCGACGATCATGCCGGTCGCCGCCAGCACGCCCATCCGCTCCGCCGCTTCCGGATCGGCCTGGCGCTTGGCCCAGCGGTCATAGACCGCGCCGATCACCGCCCCCAGCACCACGGGCAGCGTCACCGACATGGGCAGATAGACGCCGAGCCCGACGCCCAGCGGCGGCAGGCGCAGCTTGCCCGCCCGGCCCAGCCCCTCGTCGAGCGCGATCACCACCGCGCCCGCGACCGCGCCCCAGCCGATCATCGCCCAGTTGAGATTGCCGCCCAGCACCCCCTTGGCCAGCGCCGAGATCAGCGCCGCCTGCGGGGCCGCCAGCGCATTGGGCCCGGCCCCCGGCGCGCCGACAAAGCCCAGCGTCGACCCCAGCAGGTTGAGCACCGGCGGCACCACGATCGAGCCGAAGACGACGCCGAACATCAGCGCCACCTGCTGCTTCCACGGCGTCGCGCCGACCAGCTGCCCGGTCTTCAGGTCCTGGAGATTGTCGTTGGAGATGGTCGCCACGCCGAATACGATGCCGGTGACGATCAGCGCATAGGCGACCAGCGCCTGCGTCGTCTCGGGCGGCTGGCCCCGGCCGAACAGCCCGACCAGCATCAGGCTGGCGGCGAGCACAGAGAGGATGCCGATCCCCGACACCGGCGAATTGGACGCGCCGATCAGGCCGGCCATGTAACCGCACACCGCCGCGATCACCAGGCCGATGACCAGCACGAACAGCAGCGCGCCGCCGATCAGCACGACCTCCGACCCCGCCAGCGGCCCGCCCGCGATCACCGACCAGAGCAGGCCGGCGATCGGCAACAACGTCGCCAGCGCGATCAGCGCGACCAGGCCGATCGGCAGGTCGCGCTCGGTCAGGTCCAGCACCGCGCCGCCGCGCTTGGCCCGGGAGGCGGCGATGGCGGACCGGATGCCGGCGATGACCGGACCGATGATGCGCAGCAGCGTCCAGATCGCCGCGATGCCGATCACGCCCGCGCCGAAGAAGCGCACGTCGTTGCGGAACACCGTGCCCGCCCATTCGGCGACGCTGGCGGCGGGCATCGGCGTGGCGGCGGTCAGGATCGGCAGCACGATCCACCAGCCGAGCACGATCCCCGCCAGCATCGCGATGCCGACCGACAGGCCGACCAGATGGCCCGCGCCGATCAGCGCGAAGGACAGGCCGCCGGCGATGCCGGTCGCGCCGGTGCCGGCGCGGAACCACAGGGCCGCTTCCGCCACCGCCAGCTTGGTCTGGGTCAGGATGGCGAAGCCGGCCGAGGTGAGGGCGGTCCAGATGATGACCCACAGGCCCTTGGCGCTTTCCGCCGCGCCCTCGCGACTGCCGGCGCCGACCTTCAGCACTTCGGCGGCGGCGCGGCCCTCGGGATAGGGAAGGGGGGTGTCGAGCACCAGCGCGCGACGCAGCGGGACCGAGAACATCACCCCCAATATGCCGCCCGTGCCGGTGATCAGCGCCGTCGTCAGATAGGGAAAGCCCTGCCACCAGCCGATCATCACCAGGCCGGGCAGCACGAAGATGATCGCCGCCAGCGTCCCCGCCGCCGAAGCGACGGTCTGGACGATGTTGTTCTCCAGGATCGTCGCGCCCGGCAGATAGCGCAGCACCGCCATCGAGATGACGGCGGCGGGGATGGAGGTGGCGAAGGTCAGCCCGACCTTCAGGCCGAGATAGACGTTGGCGGCGGTGAACAGCAGCGTGATGACGCCGCCGAGCAGGATGCCGCGGACGGTGAGTTCCGCGACCGGACGCCCGGCTGCGGGCGGGAGGGAAGTGGCCATGGCGGGCAACATGCCGCAGCGGGGGGGCGCGCGGCAAGCATTCCTCGCCGCCGCCCGCGATAATGTATCCGCGGGCGGGGCTGACGCGGCGGGCGGATTTCGCTAGGCGGGCTGCTCGAATTTGAGCCGGACAGACGAAGGGGCGGACGATGGCGGAAGCATTGCGGGTAGCATTGGCGGGGCTGGGCACGGTGGGCGGCGGCGTGGTCAAGCTGCTCGACGCCAATCGCGATCTGATCGCGCGCCGCGCCGGCCGGCCGATCGAGATCGTCGCCGTCTCCGCCCGCGATCGCACCCGCGACCGGGGCATCGACCTGTCGCGCTTCGCCTGGGTCGACGACAGTTCCTCGCTCGCCACGCTGGCGGATGTCGACGTGGTGGTCGAGCTGGTCGGCGGGTCGGACGGTCCGGCGCTGACTCTGGCGCGCGCGACGCTGGCGGCGGGGCGGCATCTGGTCACCGCGAACAAGGCGCTGCTCGCCCATCACGGGCTGGAACTGGCGGAGACCGCCGAACGCGGGGCCGCCGCGCTGAAGTTCGAGGCGGCGGTGGCCGGCGGCATTCCCGTCATCAAGGGGCTGCGCGAGGGGGCGGCGGCGAACGAGATCGGCCGCGTCTACGGCATCCTCAACGGCACCTGCAATTTCATCCTGTCCAAGATGGAGGCCGAGGGCCGCGACTTCGCCGAGGTGCTGAGCGAGGCGCAGGCGCTGGGCTATGCGGAAAGCGACCCGACCTTCGACATCGACGGCATCGATGCCGCGCACAAGTTGTCGATCCTCGCCAGCCTGGCCTTCGGGACGCAGCCGGCGTTCGGCCACGTGGCGGTGCAGGGCATCCGCCAGGTGCTGGGCGCGGACATCGCCGAGGCGGCGGCGCTCGGCCACCGGGTGCGGCTGGTCGGCGTGGCGGAGGCGGGGCCGCACGGCCTGTTCCAGCGCGTCCATCCGCATCTGGTGCCGCTCGACCATCCGCTGGCGCATGTCACCGGATCGACCAACGCCGTGGTGGCGGAGGGCAATTTCGTCGGGCGCCTGCTGTTCCAGGGCGCCGGCGCGGGCGAGGGGCCGACCGCCAGCGCGGTGGTCGCCGACCTGATCGACATTGCGCGCGGCGAGTTCGGCCCGGCCTTCGCGATGCCGGCGGGATCGCTCAGCGCGGCGTCGGTGGCCGATAGCGGCGAGCGGCGCGGCCGGGCCTATCTGCGCTTCATGGTCGAGGACCGGGTCGGCGTGCTGGCGGAGATCGCGGCGGCGATGCGCGATGCGGGCGTCTCGATCGAGAGCCTGATCCAGCGCGGCGTCGCCGCCGATGGCCGGGCGCTGGTCGCGATCGTCACGCATGAAGGGCCGGAGCGCAGCGTCGCCCAGGCGCTGGAGCGGCTGCGGGGATCATCGAGCGTGGCGGGCCAGCCGCTCTGGATGCCGTTGCTGGGGTGATGTCTTCCGGTCGTTCGGCAGGGGCGTGGCCGTTTCGCAGAACCACCGGACCATCCCGACCTATGCGAGGATGGTCCGGTGGGCGTAGCGAAAGCCTCTGGCCGACCAGGACGGCTTCGAAAATTGCGCTGATGCTTCCGTAGTCGAACCATGGCCGGGACGAAGCGCGCTGGAGCAGGATGACATCGGACTGACCCAATCCGTCATTGCGAGCGCAGCGAAGCAATCCAGGGCGTAACACGTGCGGCTATGGATTGCTTCGCTGCGCTCGCAATGACGGTCCCATGTCGAGGCCACGTCATAGGACTCCAGGGCGTGGCGTGGTGCCTCTTGCGAAGCGATCCTCTTCGCCGCAGTCCGCGCGCCCCGCGCTAAAGGCTCAGGCGGCGGTCCAGCCGCCGTCCATCGTTAGATTGGCTCCGGTGATCGCCGCCGCTTCGTCCCGGCACAGGAACAGGCCGAATGCCGCCACCTGTTCGGGCGTAACGAACTCCTTGGTCGGCTGGGCGGCGAGCAGCACGTCGTTCATCACCTGCTCGCGGGTCATGCCGCGCGCCTTCATGGTGTCGGGGATCTGGTTCTCGACCAGCGGCGTCCAGACATAGCCGGGCGAAACGCAGTTCACGGTGATGCCGCATTGCGCCACCTCCAGCGCCACCGTCTTGGTCAGGCCCGCCAGCCCGTGCTTGGCGGCGACATAGGCGGCCTTGTTGGGGCTGGCGACCAGCGAATGCGCCGAGGCGGTGGAGATGATCCGGCCCCAGCCCTTGGCCTTCATGTGCGGGATCGCCGCGCGCATCATGTGGAAGACGCTGGACAGGTTGATCGCCAAGATCGCGTCCCATTTGTCGATCGGGAACTGGTCGACCGGGGCGACATGCTGGATGCCGGCATTGCTGACGACGATGTCGCAGCCGCCCGTCTCCGCCACCGCCCGCGCGACCAGCGCCGCGATCTGCTCGGGCTCGCGCATGTCGGCGGGATCGTAGAGCGCCGTCGCCCCGCTGGTCGCCTCCAGTTCGACGCGGATCGCCTCGATCGCCCCGGCCTCGCCAAAGCCATTGAGGACGACCGATGCGCCCTCCGCCGCCAGCGCGCGCGCATAGGCCAGGCCGATGCCCGAGGTGGACCCCGTCACGATCGCCGTCTTGCCGGTCAGGAACATGCCGATTCTCCTTCGCCGCGCCTTGTGCGGCCGGACGTGCCCGGGATCAACCGAGGATGGACCCCGGAGCCACCTTCGAGCATTTCAGGGGCGCAACGAAAAATGGGGGATGGCCATGCGGCTCGACGATTTCGATCCCAATATCAATGTCGAAGACCAGCGCGGTCAGGGCGGCGGCTTTGGCGGCGGCGGTGGCGGCGGCGGACTGATCTTCGGCCTGTTGCCGCTGATCGGCAGCCGGTTCGGCTGTGGTGGGATCGTCGTCGTGCTGATCCTGCTCGCGGTGTTCGGCGGCCTGGGCAATCTCGGCTCGCTGATCGGCGGCGGCGGCGGCTCGCCCCAGCCCCGGGTCAGCCAGAGCGAGTCGCGCGGGGAGGGCGGCACCGCCGCGCAGAATGCCTGCACCACCAATGCCGACAGCCGCGCCGCGTGCAACGCCTTCAGCTCCGCGCAGAAGACCTGGGCGACGATCTTCGCGCAGTCGGGCCAGCGCTTCCAGGCGCCGCGCCTGGTCTTCTACGGCGGCAACGGTCGCTCGGGCTGCGGCGCGGCGCAGGCGGCGATGGGGCCGTTCTACTGCCCGACCGACCAGGGCATCTATCTGGATACCAGCTTCTTCAACGAACTGGCCAACCGCTTCGGCGCCAAGGGCGATTTCGCGCAGGATTATGTGATCGCGCATGAATTCGGCCATCATATCCAGAACCTGCTCGGCACGTCCGAACAGGTGCAGCGCGTCCAGCGCTCGTCCTCGGAGCGCGAGGGCAATGCAGCCTCGGTTCGGCTGGAACTGCAGGCGGATTGCTATGCTGGCGTCTGGGCCGCCGCCAATCGCGACCGGCTGGAGCCGGGGGATGTCGAGGAGGGCATGACCGCCGCGCAGGCGATCGGCGACGATACGCTGCAGAAGGAGTCGAGCGGGCGGGTGGTGCCCGACAGCTTCACCCATGGCACCTCGGCGCAGCGGATGACCTGGCTGAAGCGCGGGCTGGAAA
Source organism: Sphingomonas sp. SORGH_AS_0438 (assembly GCF_031453475.1). Lineage (NCBI taxonomy): Bacteria > Pseudomonadati > Pseudomonadota > Alphaproteobacteria > Sphingomonadales > Sphingomonadaceae > Sphingomonas > Sphingomonas sp. SORGH_AS_0438. Next base: position 2,244,760 of record NZ_JAVIZS010000001.1, on the reverse strand, counting down.
CGGGCGATCCGGCCCAGTGCGATACGTTCAAGGGCAATATCTGATGGATGACGGCCCCGCCCGGTGAGGGGCGGGGCCGTGACGCATTACAGCCGGACCAGCATCTTGCCCCGGTTGCCGCCGCTGAACAGGCCGAGAAAGGCACCGGGCATCGCCTCCAGCCCGTCATGCACGGTCTCCTCGCTGCGCAGCTTTCCATCCGCCAGCATCGCGCCCATGTCCCGGTGGAACTCGGCGGCGCGGCCCATATGGTCGCTGACGATGAAGCCGCGCATCGTCACCCGGTTGCCGATCAGCCGGGCCAAATATTTGAGCTGGGTCGGCTTGGCGTCGTTGTAGACGTCGATCATGCCGCAGATCGCGAAGCGCGCGCGCGGCCGCGCATGGGCCAGCGCCGCGTCGAGATGATCGCCGCCGACATTGTCGAAATAGACGTCGATCCCCTCCGGCGCGGCCTCGCCCAGTGCCTTGACGATCGATCCGGACTTATAATCGATCACCGCATCCGCGCCGAGCGAGCGGACCCATTCGACCTTCTCCGCGCCGCCGGCCGAGCCGATCACGGTCATCCCCTTGGCCTTGGCGACCTGCACCACGGTCGAGCCGACGGCGCCGGCCGCCGCCGAGACGAACACCGTGTCGCCCGCCTTGGCCTCCGCGACGGCGAGCAGGCCGAAATAGGCGGTCATCCCCGGCATGCCGAGCTGGCCCAGGAACGCCTGGGGCGGCGCGCCCAGATCGGGTAGCGGCGTGAAGGCGGCGGCCGGACCGACCGCCTCGTCGCGCCAGCCGAGCATGTGGAGCACCAGCTGGCCCGGCGCGATCCCCTCGGCGCGGCTCTCGACGACCTCGCCGACGGCACCGCCTTCCATGGGCGCGTCGAGCTTGAAGGGCGGGACGTAGCTTTTCACGTCGTTCATCCGCCCCCGCATATAGGGATCGACCGACAGCCAGCGATTGGCGACGCGGACCTGTCCCTCCTCCAAGGGAGCGGAGGGCAGGTCGACCAGTGCGAAGTCGCTGTGCCGGGGCGTTCCTTGCGGACGGGTGACGAGGGTCCAGGCGCGAGGCATCGGCAATTCTCCTAATGTTTTTTCAAAGGATGACGCGGGCTTCGGTCCCGCGCAAATAAAAACCCGGGCGCGGAGGGCCGCGCCCGGGCATGGAGACGGATGCCGTAGCGTCCGTCCTGATGAGCGACTTAGTAGCTGGTCGTGCCGCCCTTGTTCAGGCTGCCGGCGGTCGTCGAATCACCGCCGGTCGTACCCGACGACAGCGACGAGCCGGCGGTCGTGGCCGAGGTGCCCGACGGGCTGGTGCCGGTCGCGGACGATGCCGAAGCACCGGTGGCGGACTGGCTGGTCGCGCCATAAGTGCCCGACGCTTGGTTGCCGCGGCTCTGGGTCGAGCCATAGCGGTCGTCGCGCTGTGCGGAGTCGTTCCGGCCGAACATGGCCTGGTTGTTCTCCTCGTCGCGCCACGCCTTCTTGGCTTCGTCGGCGGTCTTGGACAGCGTGACCTTGTCGTCTACGCTCTTCAGCCAGCTCGACGGGATCGAGTGGTGACGGCCGCCGGCATCGCTGTCGTTCTTGGTCAGGATGATGCGGTCGCCGCGCACCTTGTCGACGGTGCCGACATGGCTGCCGTCGCTGCCGACCACCTCCTGATGCTCCTTCACCTTCTCCAGCGAGTCGCGCTGGGTCTGGCGATTGGTGCGCCACGAGGCGAACTCATTGTGGAACTTCGACTGGTTCTCCTGCCGATATTCCGCATAGTCGCGATCGAACGACCGCATCTGGTTCGAGCGCCAGCTGTGGTAATCGTCGTCATTGTTGCGCTGGCCATAGCGCTCGTCGCCGCCATAGGCGCGCTCGTCATAGCGGGCATCGGCCTCGCGGCGGCGCTCCGCCTCGTCATCGCCGAACCAGGAGCGGACCTCGTCCCCGGCACGAGCCAGGAAGCCGCGATCCTCATAGTCATAGCCCTGGGGCTGGCGACCATATTGACCTTGGCTGCGATCCCGATCCCGGCCCTGCTCGCGGCCATAGCGCTGGTCGCGACCGCCGCGCGACGCCGAGCGATCCCGATAATAATCGTCATCGTCATGGGCGTGCGAGCCGACATCGAGGAAGCGATGGCCGTCATGCGTATAGGAGCCGTGATATTCGGACGAGCCGCCGCGATCCTGCCGGTTGTCCCCGCGATTCATGTCGCGATAGCTGCCTTGGTCGCGCGCACCGTAATTGCCGCCATAATTGGCGCCGACACGGTCACGCGCGCCGTAATTGCCGCGATCGTCGTCGTTGCGCAGGCCGAAGGCCCCACGCTCGCCTTCGCGATAATGCGAGTCGCGGCCGGTCTGCGAATAGCCATAGCCGCTGCGCTGGCCATAATCGTCGCGGCGGCCGCTGCCCTGCTCGCCGTAGCCGCGTGCGCCATAGCCCGTCCGGCCATCGTCGTTCCGGCCGTCGTTGCGGCCATAGCGGTCATCGCGCTGGTCGTTCTGGCCAAGGCGGCCGGCGGCGGCATAGTCGCGCGCGCTGGAATAGGTGTACTCGCGTCCGCTTCCATAATCGCGGCCGTAATCCGAGTCCGACTGATAGCCTCGCGGGTAACGCTCATATACCATCATGGGTCTCCATCATCCTGCGGGCCGGTCGCGTTTGCTACGCGATCACGGGTCCGGGCAAGGAAACGGGCCGTCCGAATTGATGTTCCTCAATGTCCAAGCTTTCATGAAAGCTCGCCGCATTGTTCGGGCGGCTCGTCGCCCGACCCCCGCGGGCGGGGCCGTCGCCAATATTTTGGGGAAGGATCGATTTTCGGCGAAGGCGGCTGTTGCATCGCCTGGAAACGCCCGCTAAAGGCGGCGCTCCCGGCACGATGCCGGGCCGATCCGGACGGGTGCGGGGCTGTAGCTCAGATGGGAGAGCGCTGCAATCGCACTGCAGAGGTCAGGGGTTCGATTCCCCTCAGCTCCACCACCCGCCCCGATCCTGCGTCATCCCGACATTCTCACCATCGCAACCCCGATCCCGTCCGCACGTTGCCGTGGCGGTTGAACGAGGTACGCGCATGATCCCCCTGCCTGTCGAAATCCAGCTGCTCGGCTGGTCCGTGATCCTGTTGTTCGTCCACCTCATGCTCCAGGGCCAGACCGCGACGCGCGATCGGGGGCTGGACTGGAATGCGGGGCCGCGCGACGGCGACGCCAAGCCGCTGGGGCCGCTCGCCGGCCGTGCGCAACGGGCCTTGTCGAATTTCCAGGAAACCTGGCCCGCCTTCATCGCCCTGGCGCTGGCGATCACGCTGACCGGGCGGAGCGGAAGCTGGAGCCAGCTTGGCGCCTGGATCTGGTTCGGGGCGCGCATCGCCTATATCCCGCTCTATCTGGGCGGCGTGAAATATGTCCGCAGCCTAGCGTGGCTGGTTTCGGCATTGGGTCTGCTGCTGATGCTGGTGCAGCTTCTCTAGGCGCTATCGCGCCGCGACGGAGCCGCCGGGCAGCGCGGGCAGGGTGTCCAGCCAGTCGCGGCCATCCACGTTGAGGACCACGACCCGCCCCGGATTGGCGGCGGCGACCGCACGCAGATAGGAGCGGGGCTTCTTCATCAGCGCGGGTTGGTCGGTCCCGGACAGTCCCGCCCGTCGTGCCGCCTCCTGCACGAAGTGCACGCAGTTGCGGCGGTTGAGATTATAGCGAGTGTCGCCCGTCTCGCCCCATTCCCGCACCAGCGCCAGCACGGCCGCATATTGCGCATCGGTCAGCACCAGGCTGAACTGCACGTCGCTGCGCCGCATGTAGCTGGGCGTGGCGAGGTCGAGCCGGCCCTGCACCGTGCCGAACAGGATGGCGGGGGTGAGCGACTTGGCCGTGAAGCCGTAATTCACGTCGACCGGCGCACCGCCCGCATCGGGCACGCCGCGCAGCGCGAAGAAGGCATGCGGGAATTCGTTGCCGAGCTCATGACTCCAGAAGGTCATGGTGATCGCCGCCTGGGCCGGTTGTCCCAAGCCGATCGCCAGCAACAGGGTCAGGAACAGGCGTCGCAGGGTCGGCATGGCGCGGGCTACCTTCCGGACGATAGGGGCTGGTTGAAGGCGGCCGGAGCGTCCTCATGCCGCTCCGGTCGGATGTAGATGGACTTAAGGGACGGGAAAGTCTCGCGCAATTCCGCCTCGATGCGTTCGATCAGCGGCTCGGCCTCACCCATGGTCAGGGCGTCGTCGAAATCGGCGCTGATCGCCACGAAGACCACTTCGGGCGCGGTATGCACGGTGCGGACATGGTTGACCGCGCTGATGCCGGGATGTGCCGCGACCATCTGGCGGATGCGGGCGATCGTCGCCGGGTCGGCCCGCTCGCCGATCAGCAGCCCCTTGGCCTCGCGCGCCAGCAGCACCGCCACCGCCGCCAAGATGCCGCCGATCACGATCGAGGCGATGCCGTCGATGCGTGGATCATCAAAGGCATGGCTGGCCCAGACGCCGAGCCCCGCGACCAGCAGTCCGGCGAGCGCGGCCGAATCCTCGAACAGGACGATGAACGTCGTCGGGTCCTTCGACTCGCGCACTGCCTGCCACCAGCCGATCTCGCCCTTGGCGGCAGCGAATTCGCGCATCGCCAGCGTCCAGGACGTGCCCTCCAGCGCGAAGGCGATGGCGATCACGACATAGTTGACCGTCGGATCGGTCAGTTTCTCCGGCTCCTGGATATGGAGCCAGCCCTCATAGATGGACACGCCCGCGCCGACCGCGAAGATCAGGATGGCGACGACGAACGCCCAGAAATAGAGTTCGCGCCCATAGCCGAAGGGGTGCGCCGCGTCGGGTGCCCGCCGCGAGCGCTGCTGGCCATAGAGCAGCAGCACCTGATTGAGACTGTCGACACAGCTATGCACCCCCTCGGTCAACATCGAGGAGGAGCCGGTGATCCCGGCCGCGACGAACTTGGCGATGCCGATCCCCAGATTGGCGGCGAGCGCGCCGTAGAGGACGATATTGTCGCGAACCCGCGACAGGATATCGCTCATGCGCCGGCGACAGTCAGCCGGTCCATCTGGTCCTTGGACAGGTTCAGCGTCATCGCGCCGAGCAGTTCTTCCGCTTGCGCCACCTTGGTCGCGCTGGCGATGGGGGCGGTGACGCCGGGTTGCGCGATCAGCCAGGCGAGCGCGATCTGCGCCAGGGTCGCGCCGGTCTCGGCCGCGACCTCATCCATCGCGTCGAGCATGGCACCATGCTGGCCCAGCATCTCGCCCATCCGGTCGCCGCGCTGGCTCTGGCCGAAATCCTCGGGAGTCCGATACTTGCCGGTCAGGAAGCCGGAGGCGAGGCCGTAATAGGGCAGGACGCCGATATTCTCGGTGACCGCATAATCCTGCAACTCGCCCTCGAACTTGTGGCGGCTGACCAGATTATATTCGGGTTGCAGTACATGATAGCGCGGCAGCCCCGCCGGCAGCGCCAGTTCGTTGGCGGACTTCAGCCGGGCTGCGGAGAAATTGGAGGCGCCGAGCACGCGGATCTTGCCCGCCTCCGCCAGCCGTCCGAACGCCTCCAGCGCCGCGTCCTGCGGCACCGCTTCGTCGTCGCGATGCGCGTAATAGAGGTCGATCCGATCGGTGCCGAGCCGGCGGAGCGAGGCATCGCAGGCCGCAATGATATTGGCGGGGAACAGGCCCTGGCCGTCCACCGGCAGCATCCCAACCTTGGTCGCGATCAGCACCGAATCCCGCTTGCCGGAGCGTTGCAGCCACTCGCCGATGATCGTCTCGGATTCGCCGCCGCGATGGCCGTCGACCCAGGCGGAATAGGCATCGGCGGTGTCGATCATTGTGCCGCCGCCGGCGACGAAGGCGTCGAGCACGGCGAAACTGGCATCGCGATCGGCGGTCCAGCCGAAAACATTGCCGCCCAGCACCAGGGGCGCGATCTTCAGGTCGGTCGACCCCAGGCGGCGGAGGGGGGCGGGGGCCGGATCGGTCATGGCTGGTCCTGTCGGTTATGGGTCACGGCATTAAGCGTGACGCTGTCATCGGCGAGCATCGCGGCGGCGTCGTTCAGTTGCGCCGATCGGTCAGCCGATAGTGCGCCCGGCTGGTCGGTCCGTGCCGAACAACCGGGCGTGAGGCAGGCGAGCAGCGGCGCGGCGATCATCGCCCGGTGCGCCGCCGGCCGCCGCCGGATCACTTGTCGCGCAGTGCTTCGCCGGCCTTGACCAGCGTGTTGCCGGTGGCATCGGCGGCGCGGTCCGCCGCACGGTCGATCGCCCGGCCGGCGCGGTCGGCGCCATTCTCGATCGAGTCGCCGGCGCGGTCCAGGCTGCGATCGGCCTTGGCACCCGCATTGTCCATCGACCGCTCGGCCGAATTCAGCGCGCGATCCGTGGACGCATCGACATTCTCGGCGGCGTTGCGGGTCGAGGTATCGACATCGTTGGCGATGGCGTCGCCGGCCTGTGCGGTCTGGTCCTGCGCATTCTGGCTGCACGCGGCAAGGGCAATGGCGGCAATGGCGGGTACGATCAGCTTCTTCATGAACACTCTCCCTTTCGTCGGAAACATCGGCGGATTGTAACGCGGGTGAAAGGAGTTGGGTCCGTTCCGATCCTTCGATTGACCGCATATAAAGATATCTTTATATGTTGATGGCAATGATCGATCCGCTTCCCATCTTCGGCGCGCTTGGCGACCTGACGCGGTTGCGCATCCTGGCGCTGCTGCGCCGGATGGAGCTGTCCGTCGGCGAACTGGCGCAGGTGCTGGGGCAGAGCCAGCCGCGCGTGTCGCGTCATGTGAAGATCATGGTCGATGCGGGTCTGGCGGAGCGTCGCAAGGAGGGCAGCTGGGTGTTCGTCGCACTCGGCGCGGCGGCGGTGGTGCAGCCGGTGATCGACGCGCTCGACCGGTGGAGCGGGGGCGCGGCGGATCACTGGACGGTCGCCGATGCCGCCCGGCTGGCGGCGGTCCGCGCCGATCGCGCCGCCTCTGCGGCGGCCTGGTTCGAGAGCCATGCCGACGAATGGGATGCGATCCGCTCGCTCCATGTCGCCGAGAGCGAGATCGAGGCGGCGATGGCCCAGGTGCTGGGCGACCAGCCGATCGACACGCTGATCGATATCGGCACCGGCACCGGGCGGATGCTGGAGCTGTTCGGCGCGCGTGCGCGCACCGCGCTCGGCATCGACCGCTCCTCGGAGATGCTGCGGCTGGCGCGCGCCAAGCTGGCGGGGGCCGCCAACACGGAACTGCGCCAGGCCGATCTTTATGCGCTGCCCATGGCCGATGGCGCGGCCGACGTCGCTATATTGCACCATGTGCTCCATTATGCGCAGCAGCCCGGCGCGGCGATCCGCGAGGCGGGGCGCGTCCTCGCGCCGGGCGGGCGGCTGCTGATCGTCGATTTCGCGCCGCATGACCGCGAGGAACTGCGCAGCCAGGGCGCGCATGTCCGCCTGGGCTTCGACGACGACCAGGTCGCCGGCTGGGCGGAGGCGGCGGACCTGATGATGGCGCGGGTCGAGATGCTGGTCGGCGGCACGCTGACGGTGAAATTATGGCTGGCGCGCAAGTCCGCGCCCGCATTGCACGAGGTGAGGGCGGCATGACGATCTCGGTGGACCAATTGGCGGAGGCGCGCTGCGCGCTCGAATCCCCCCTTTACGCGGATGTCGGCGGCGATCTGGACGTCAGCTTCGAATTCTTCCCGCCCAAGTCGGAGAAGATGGAGACGCAGCTGTGGGATTCGATCCGCACGCTGGAGCCGCTGGGGCCGCGCTTCGTCTCCGTCACCTATGGCGCGGGCGGCACGACGCGCGAGCGGACCCATGCCACGGTGGCGCGCATCCAGCGCGAGACCAGCCTGGCCGCCGCCGCGCACCTGACCTGTGTCGAGGCGACGCGCGAGCAGATCATCGAGGTGGCCGAGGAATATTGGGCGGCGGGCGTGCGCCATATCGTCGCCCTGCGCGGCGATCCGCCCCAGGCGGGCAGCCGCTTCGTCAGCCATCCCGGCGGGTTCGAGAATGCCGCCGCGCTGGTCGCCGGCCTTCGCAAGCTGCACCCGTTCGAGATTTCGGTCGCCGCTTACCCTGAGAACCATCCGGACTCGGCCAGCGATGCCGCCGATCTCGACAATCTGCGCGCCAAGCTGGACGCCGGGGCGAACCGCGCGATCACGCAGTTCTTCTTCGAGCCGGAAACCTTCTTCCGCTACCGCGACAAGGTGGCGGCGGCGGGGATCCGGGCGGAGATCGTGCCCGGCATCATGCCCGTGTCCAACTTCGCCAGCGTCCAGCGGATGAGCGCGATGTGCGGCACCGCCGTGCCGCCCTGGATGGCGCGGCTGTTCGAGGGGCTGGACGACCATCCCGCCGCGCGCCAGCTGGTCGCCGCGACGGTGGCGGCGGAACTGTCACGCCGGCTCTATGCGGGCGGCGTCAAGCACCTCCATTTCTACACGCTCAACCGCGCCGAACTCGCCTTCGCCATCTGCCACCTGCTCGGCGTCCGCGCCAAGGGGCAGGTCGGCCAGGCCGCCGCCTGAAGGATCGCCAGCCATGACCAGCCCCCGCGAACGACTGATGGCCGAGGCGGCCAAGCGCATCCTGGTGACCGACGGCGCGTTCGGCACCGAGATCCAGAATTGGAAATTGTCCGAGGCGGACTATGCCGGCGATCTCGGCCTGTCGCACGACCAGAAGGGCAATAACGACATTCTGGCGCTGACCCTGCCCAAGGTGCCGGAGTCGATCCACCGCGCCTATTTCGAGGCGGGGGCGGACATCGCCGAGACCAACACCTTCTCCGCCAATCGGATCAGCCAGGCCGATTACGGCGCGGAGCATCTGGTGCGCGCGATCAATGTCGAGAGCGCGCGCATGGCCCGCCGCGTCGCCGACGAGTTCGAGGCGCGCGACGGCCGCCCCCGTTTCGTGGCGGGCGCGATCGGCCCGACCAACAAGACATTGTCGCTGTCGCCGGACGTCAACGATCCCGGCTATCGCGAGATCGACTTCGACTATCTGAAGGGCGTCTATCGCGAGCAGATCGACGCCCTGGTCGAGGGCGGTGCGGACTTCATCCTGATCGAGACGGTGTTCGACACGCTGAACGCCAAGGCCGGGATCATGGCGACGCTCGACGCCGCCGAGGATCTGGGCCGCGACCTGCCGCTGATGCTGTCGATGACGCTGACCGACCTGTCGGGGCGCAACCTGTCGGGCCATACGGTCGAGGCCTTCTGGCATGCCGTCCGTCATGCGAAGCCGGTGACGATCGGGCTCAACTGCTCGTTCGGGGCGGAGCAGCTCCGCCCGCATGTGAAGACGCTGAGCGAGATCTGCGACACGCTGATCATGATCTATCCCAATGCCGGCCTGCCCAACGAACTGGGCGCCTATGACGAGGCGCCGGCGACCACCGCCGGTCTGGTCGGCGAATGGGCGGTCGCGGGACAGGTCAATGTGCTGGGCGGCTGCTGCGGTTCTACGCCCGCGCACATCAAGGCGATCGCCGATCAGGTGAAGAGCCTGGCCCCGCGTGCCATCCCGACGCCGCCGGTGCGGACGCGGCTGGCGGGGCTGGAGCCGTTCACCATGGCGGCGTGACGGCCGCTCCTGCCCGATAGCGCGACCCCCCTGCGTCACGCTGACGCGTGCCACCTTCCCTGTTCAGGGGAGGAATGAAGAAGAACCATGACCCAGACCACGTCCTCCGCCCAGTTCGTCAACATCGGCGAGCGCACCAACGTCACCGGATCGGCGGCGTTCAAGAAGATGATCATGGCCGGCGACTATACTCGCGCGGTCGAGGTCGCGCGCAGCCAGGTCGAGAACGGCGCGCAGGTGGTCGACGTCAACATGGACGAAGGGCTGCTCGACGCCGAATTCGCCATGACCACCTTCCTCAAGCTGATCGCCGCCGAGCCGGACATCGCGCGCGTGCCGATCATGATCGACAGCTCCAAGTGGAGCGTGATCGAGGCGGGGCTGAAATGCGTGTCCGGCAAGCCGATCGTCAATTCGATCAGCATGAAGGAAGGCGAGGAGGCGTTCCTCCATTATGCCCGCCGCTGCATGGCGTACGGCGCGGCGGTGGTCGTCATGGCGTTCGACGAGGTCGGACAGGCCGACACCAAGGACCGCAAGGTCGAGATTTGCGCGCGCGCCTATGACCTGCTGATGGGCATCGGCTTCCCGCCCGAGGATATCATCTTCGATCCCAACGTCTTCGCGGTGGCGACGGGGATCGAGGATCACAACAATTACGGCGTCGACTTCATCGAGGCGTGCCGGGAGATCAAGGCGCGCTGCCCGCACGTCCATATCTCGGGCGGCCTGTCGAACCTGTCTTTCAGCTTCCGCGGCAACGAGCCGGTGCGCCGCGCGATGCACTCGGTCTTCCTCTACCACGCCATCCCCGCCGGCATGGACATGGCGATCGTCAATGCCGGGCAGCTCGACGTGTACGACACGATCGATCCCGAGCTGCGCACGGCCTGCGAGGATGTCGTCCTCAACCGCGATCCGGAGGCGGGCGACCGGCTGGTCGCGCTGGCCGAGCGCTATCGCGGCACCGACGCGGTGGCGGAGAAGCAGGCGGCCGAGTGGCGCAGCCTGCCGGTGACCAAGCGGCTGGAATATGCGCTGGTCAAGGGTATCGATGCGCATGTCGTCGACGATACCGAGGAATGCCGCCAAGCCTTCGCCCGGCCCATCGAGGTGATCGAGGGGCCGCTGATGGACGGCATGAACGTGGTCGGCGACCTGTTCGGCTCGGGCAAGATGTTCCTGCCCCAAGTGGTGAAGTCGGCCCGAGTCATGAAGAAGGCGGTGGCGCATCTGCTGCCCTTCATCGAGGCGGCCAAGGAGCCGGGCGCCAAGGGCAAGGGCCGGATCGTGCTGGCGACCGTCAAGGGCGACGTCCATGATATCGGCAAGAACATCGTCGGCGTCGTCCTCCAGTGCAACGGCTTCGAGGTGGTCGACCTGGGCGTGATGGTGCCCTGGTCGAAGATCCTCGCGGCGGCGAACGAGAATGACGCCGACATGATCGGCCTGTCGGGCCTGATCACCCCCTCGCTCGACGAGATGGTGACGGTGGGCGAGGAGATGCAGCGCGCCGGCATGACCATGCCGCTGCTGATCGGCGGCGCGACCACGTCCAAGGTCCATACCGCGCTGCGCATCGCGCCGGCCTATGCCGGACCCGTCGTCCACGTGCTCGACGCGTCGCGCGCGGTGGGCGTGGCGACGACCCTGGTCAGCGACACCGGGCGCGACGCCTATGTCGAGGGAGTCGCCGCCGATTATGCGGCGGTGCGCAAGGCGCGCGAGGGCAAGTCCGGCAATGCGCTCCTGCCGCTGGCGGACGCGCGGGCGCGCGGCTTCGCCGCCGACATGCTGCTCAAGGCGTCCGAGCCCCGGCAGCCGGGCCTGCATGTGTTCGATGCCTGGGACCTGAGCGACCTGCGCGACTATATCGACTGGACGCCCTTCTTCCGCGCCTGGGAGCTGGCGGGCAACTTCCCCGCCATCCTCGACGATGCGGTGGTGGGGGAGAGCGCGCGCGGCCTCTACCAGGACGCGCTGGCGATGCTCGACCGGATCGTCGGCGAGAAATGGCTGACCGCGCGCGGCATGGCGGCGCTGTGGCCGTGCCGGCGCGAGGGCGACGACGTCGTGCTGACGCTGGACGCGGGCGAGGTGCGGCTGCCCTTCCTGCGCCAGCAGATCGCCAAGCGCGAGGGGCGGGCCAATATGTGCCTGGCCGACTTCATCGATCCGGCGGGCGACTGGCTGGGCGGCTTCGCAGTCGGCATCCATGGCATCGACGCGCATCTCGCCGGGTTCAAGGCGAACCATGACGATTATAACGACATCCTGTTGAAGGCGCTGGCGGATCGTCTGGCGGAGGTGTTCGCGGAGCGGCTGCACGCGCATGTCCGCACCACGCTCTGGGGCTATGCGCCCGACGAACAGCTGACCAACGAGGCGCTGATCCGCGAACAATATCGCGGCATCCGCCCCGCGCCCGGCTATCCCGCTTGTCCCGAGCACAGCCTGAAGCGGACATTGTTCGACCTGCTGGGGGCCGAAGATCGGGTCGGGATCACCCTGACCGACAGCTTCGCGATGCTGCCCACGGCGGCGGTGTCGGGCTTTTATTTCGGCCATGCGCAGGCGGAATATTTCGGCGTGGCGCGGATCGGCGAGGATCAGGTCGCGGATTATGCTGAGCGCCGCGGCGTCGACGTGGCGCAGGCGACGCGCTGGCTGCGGCCGAACTTGGACTGAGGGGGGGTCGGGTTCGCGCGAAGAGGCGAGGGTCGGGAGGGGGCTAACTCTAACCAGAGACTACCCCGGCGGAGGCCGGGGTCCAGTTCCGAAGCGATCTTTGTAGCGTACCAACGTCCCCCAACTGGATTCCGGCCTTTGCCGGGATGAGAGAAGAGGACGAGTGTCGATCCTGAGCTGAGTTCGCCCTATTGCCCGAAGCCGGCTGTGCCCGCCCGTGTCACCGCGTCGCGGGCGGCGCTCAGGATGGCGCCGGCCTTGGCTTCGCACTCGCGCTGCTCATAGGCGGCGGTCGAGTCGGCGACGATGCCGGCCCCGGCCTGGGCATGGATCTGCCCGTCCTTCACCACGGCGGTGCGCAGCACGATGCACGAGTCGAGCGACCCGTCCGGCGAGAAATAGCCGACGCCGCCGGCATAGGCGCCGCGCCGTTCCGGCTCCAGTTCGGCGATGATCTGGCAGGCCCGCACCTTGGGCGCGCCGCTGACCGTGCCCGCCGGGAAGCCGGCGAACATCGCATCCAGCGCATCGCGGTCGGGCGACAGCCGCGCCGTCACGTTCGATACGATGTGCATGACATGGCTGTAGAATTCGACCGTATAGCTGTCGGTCACCCGCACGCTGCCGGGGGCGGCGGCGCGGCCGGCATCGTTGCGGCCGAGATCGAGCAGCATCAGATGCTCGGCCCGCTCCTTGGGATCGGCGAGCAGCGCGGTGCGGTTCTCCTCATCCTCGCGCGCGGTGCGGCCGCGGGGCCGCGTGCCGGCGATGGGGCGGATCGTCACCTCGCCGTCGCGCACCCGGACCAGGATCTCGGGGCTCGACCCGATCAGCGCGAAGCCCGGCAGGTCGAGATGATAGAGGAAGGGTGACGGATTGATCCGGCGCAGCGAGCGGTACAGCTCGAACGGCGGCAGGGGGAAGGGGGCGGTGAAACGCTGCGCCAGCACCACCTGGAAGATGTCGCCGGCGGTGATGTAGTCCTTCGCCCGCTCGACCATCGCGGCATAGGCTTCGGGCGCGAGGGCGGGCGTATAGTCGGGCTGTTCCGCCTCCACGCGCGTCGGTGCGGGCAGGACCGCCATCGCCAGTCGCGCCGCCACCGCGTCGATCCGCTCCGCTGCCGCCGCCACGATCGCCGCCGGATCGCGCGCCGGGTCGGGCCAGGCGGGCGCGACCAGGAACAGCGTGTCGGCCAGCCGGTCGAACACCAGCAAAACGGTCGGCCGCACGAAGATCATGTCGGGCAGGCCGAGCGGATCGGCGGAGGGTTGCGGCAGGCGTTCGACCAGCCCGACCGTCTCATAGCCGAAATAGCCGACCAGACAGGCCAGCGCGCGCGGCAGTTCGGCCGGCACGTCCGCCCGGCACTGGCCGACGAGGTCGCGCAGTGCGTCGAGGCTGGGCGCGGTGCAGGGCGTCCAGGACTCGCGGTCGGTCGCCCATTGCCGGTTGATCTCGGCCCGCTCGCCATGCGCACGGAAGACGAGGTCGGGCGCCAGGCCGATCAGGCTGTGCCGTCCCCGGGTCGCGCCGCCTTCGACCGATTCGAGCAGGAAGTCGCCGCGACCCGGCTCGATGAGTTTGAGCGCGGCGGCGACCGGCGTCTCCGTATCCGCCACCTGTCGGCTCCACAGCAGGGCGGGACGGCCCTGGGCGAGCAGGTCCTGGGCTTCCGCGATCCGGTCGGCGTCGATCATGGTTTCGCCTTACTGCGCGCCGGCCGGCGTATCGCCAGCCAGATCGGCACGGACACGGGCGATGGCGCGCTGGTCGACCTTCGTGCCGATCGCGGCGCGGGCAGCCCGGGCGAACTGCTCGGCATATTCGCCGCCCATCGAGCGGCTGAGCCCGCCCCGCGCGGCGGCGATCGCGGCGGCGTTTCCGGCCGCATTGCCACGCTCGATCCGGTCGGTCTTGACGATCAGCCAGCCCGCATCACCCGGCGCCTCTAGCAGGCGCGCCTGACCCTGCGGCACCGAGAAGAGTAGCGCCAGCGCCGGATTGCGGCCCTGCGCCTGGAGCACGTCCGCGCGCGAGGCATTGACCGGCTGCGGTGCGGGCAGCGACGCGCCCGATGCCCGCAGCGCCTGGGCCAGCGACATGCCGCCCTTGACCTTGGCGAGCACAGCATTGGCGATCGTCCGCGCCGACTGGCGGCGGCGATCGGCGATCAGGTCGGCGACGACCTGGTTGCGGACATCGGCCAGCGGACGCGGCGCGGCCGGCTGGGTCTGGCCCAACGCGACGACCGCGAAGCTGCCGTCGGTGCCGGTCTGGACCAGCTGCGGCGCATCGCCATCGTCCGCCGCGAAGCCGGCCGCGATCAGCGGCACCAGCGCCGGATCGGGCTTGGCCGCCGGGTTGAGCGGGTCGACCGCGCCCTGCGCCAGTGCCGGGCTGGTCTTGGGCGACAACTTCGCGTCGGCGATCACCTCGTCGAAGGTCGCGCCGCCCGACAGGGCATCGTCCAGCTTGTCGTGCAGCGCCGCCAGCGCGGCTTGTGTCTTCTGCTTGGCGAGATCGGCGGTGAGCTGCGCGCGGACCTGATCCAGCGAACGGCCGGCGACCTGATCGATCGAGTCGACACGCGCGACGACGAAGCCGATTGCGCCCCTGACCGGGCCGACCACCGCACCCTTGGCCGCGGCGAAGGCGGCGTCCGCCAGCGCGGGCGAGGCCTGTGCCGCGAGGCCGGCCTTGTCGAGCGCGGGCAGCGTCGATGCCTCCAGCCCGACCGCGCGGGCCGCGTCGGCGATCGACGTGCCGCCGCGCACCTTGGTGGCCAGCGCATCGGCGCTCGCCTGGTCGGCCAGCGTCACCTGGGTGACGACGCGCTTCTCGGTCGCCTGATAGTCCGCGCGGTTCTTCTGATAGGCCTGGGCGATCTCCGCCTCGGTCGGAATGCTCTGCGCGGCGAGCTGCGCGGGCGTCACCACCGCATAGCGGATGGTGCGGCGCTCGGGCACGCGATAGCGGGCCAGATTGCGGCCATAGAAGCTCTGAATCTCCTGCGCGGTCGGCGCGGGGCCCTGGGGCAGGGCGGACACCGGCACGATGCCGACCTCGCCCGCGCGCTTCTCCAGCAGCAGCGAGGCATAGGGAAGGGCGAGCTGCTGCCCGACCGTGGTCGCGCCGATCGTCGGGGCGGTCAACTGACGGACCAGCACGTCGCGGGCGATATCCTGGCGTATCTGCGCATCGGTCAGCCGGCGCTCGGCCAGGATGCGGCGATAGAGCGTCTCGTCGAACTTGCCGTTCGGGCCCTGGAGCGCCGGGATGCTGGCGATCTGGCCGTCGACCAGCCGCTTGCTGACGACCATGCCGTTCTCGCGCCCGAACTCCGCCAGGCCGACGGTGGTGATCAGCTGCTGCACCGCGGCCTCCAGGCCGCCGGCCGCCAGATATTGCTTGGCGTCGATGCCCGGCTGCTGCTGGCGCGCCTGGTCGATTTCCTGCTGCGCACGCTGGCGCAGCTCGTCGACGGTGATCTTCGTCTTGCCGATCGTCGCGACATCGTTGCCGGACAAGGCGCCCAGCCCGACATTGCGGATGTTCGACACATCGCCCGCCGCAAAGGCGAGCGCGATGATGCCGAGCGTGATGAAGGTGACGATGATGCCGACCTTCGAATTGATCAGGCGGCGGAAGAAGCCGAGCATAGACACCCCAGAAACACTAGCGCGTCGCTTTACCGGTTTACCCGCACGCTTCAAGCTTGTGCGCATCGGCAGGCACGCTATCGCCGCTTTACCTGAGGCAAGCCTTGGCGGGAGACAGAGACGATGCGGCGCAAGCTGGTGGCGGGTAATTGGAAGATGAACGGCTCACTGGCCGATCTGGCGGAGCTGGACGGCATCGCCGCCGCCGCGCGGGCCGCGCCGCAGGTCGATGTCGCGGTCGCCGTGCCCTTCACGCTGATCCATCCCGCGGCGCAGCGCGTGCCCGACCTGGCGATCGGCGCGGAGGACGTGCACGAAGCCGATTCGGGCGCGCATACCGGCTGCGTCTCGGCGGCGATGGCGCGCGAGGCGGGCGCGCGCTTCACCCTGTCGGGCCATTCCGAGCGCCGCGCCGATCAGCACGAGACCAGCCACGACGCCTGGGCCAAGGCGGCGGCGGCGCATCGCCACGGCCTCAACGTCATCCTGTGCTGCGGCGAGACCGAGGCGGAACGCGATGCCGGCCGTGCCGAGCGGGTCGTGCAGGCGCAGATCGAGAAGTCGGTGCCCGACAATGCGCATGGCGACTGGTTCACGCTCGCTTATGAACCCCGCTGGGCGATCGGCACCGGCCGCACCCCGACGCTGGACGAGATCGCCGCGATCCACGCCATCGCCCGCGCCAAGCTGCGCATGATGGTCGGCGATGCCGCCGCCGGCATCCGCATCCTCTATGGCGGCTCGGTGGTCGGCAGCAATGCGGCGACGATTCTGGCCTGCGACGATGTCGACGGCGCGCTGGTCGGCGGCGCGAGCCTGACCGCCGCCAAATTCGTGCCGATTATCGAGGCCGCCGCCGCCTTCGGCTGAGGCCGGAAAATTTGCGCGCCGGCCAAGGTTCCGGATCGGCGGCATTTCTCCTACGTTGACCGGCGTCAACAACCGGGAGACTGTTGCGTGAGGAATTTGGGAGGCGCGTCGCTGCTGGCGGCGCTGGCCATGATGACGGCGGCCTGTTCCGCCGGCGTGCAGGGCACCGACAATGCCAGCATGGCCAATGCGCTGGACGGGCAGGGCGGCGTCGGCGACAATGCGGCCTCGCCGAGCGGCGTGTCGCTGCGCACGCCGTCGCCGGACGACATCCGCGACGCGCGGCCGGGCTATCCCTTGCAGGGCGTCCGCATCCCCACGCCGTCGGACACCCGGACCGCCTACTACCTGCTCCGCCACCGCGCCGCCGCCAATGGCGAGGTGGTGGCGATCATCCGCCACGAACTGGGCGACAAGATCAGCTATGCGCGGGTCGCGGCCGATTGCCAGCGGGGCCTGTTCCATGTGCTGGGCGTCGGCGACACGCGCGGCCGGGCTGAGGCGAACAATGCCGAGGACGGCCCGCTTCGCGCCACGACGGGCAAGCCGCTCCGCGCTGAGATGCTGCGCTTCATCTGCGAGAAGGAAGGCACGCCGGTCTCGCTGCCGGCAAGCTGATCCGCCGCGACTGCCCCGTTTACTCTTCCGTGCGGACCAGAACGGCCTCGCCGATCAGCAGGAACAGGAGGAACGGGGCCCAGGCCGCGAGGAAGGGCGGGTAGGCACCCAGATTGCCCATCGCCAGCGCGAAATTGTCCGCCACGAAATAGGCGAAGCCCAGCGCCATGCCGATCACCGCGCGGACGAACAGCTTGCCCGACCGCGCGATGCCGAAGGCGGCGACCGCGCCCAGCAGCGGCATCAGCACCGACGACAGCGGCCCCGACAGCTTGTGCCACAATGCGCCCTCCAGCGCCTTGGTCGGGCGGCCCGCGTCGGACAGATCCTCGATCGCGGTGCGCAGCGCGCCGAAGGTCAGGCCGTCCGGGTCGATGGTCGACAGCGTCAGCTGGTCCGACCGCACGTCATGGCCGACCCGCATCGAGGCGATCCGCGTCAGCTTGCCGCTCGCCACGTCGAAGCGGGTGACGGGCCAGATGCGCCAGCCGCCCGCCGGATCGTGCCGGCCATGCTGGGCGCGCAGGATCGCGCGCAGGCTGCCGCCGGCGCGATCGTAGAGCGTGATGTCGCCCAGCACCGCCGCGTTCATCTTGCCGCGGATCTGCCCGACCTGGACCAGATCGTCGCCGTCACGGACCCAGACATTGGACCGGTCGCCACGATCGATTGGCATGGGGCCGTAATTGACCCGCTGCCACTGGGTCAGCGTCGCGGTGGCGCGCGCCACCACCCGCTCGTTGAAGGCGAAGGAGACGCCGGCCACGCCCAGGCTGGCGACCATCAGCGGCGCCAGCACCTGGTGCGCCGACAGGCCCGACGCCTTGAGCGCGATGATCTCGCTATTCTGGTTCATCGTGATGAACGTCAGGATCGTGCCGAGCAGGACCGAGAAGGGCAGGAAGCGCGCGATGATCTGCGGCGTGCGCAGCGAGACATAGGTCCAGACCTGCGCCTGCCCGTTGCCGGGCACCGCCAGGATGTCGCCCGATTCGCTCAGCAGGTCTAGCGCCTGGAGCACCAGCACCAGCGCGAACAGGATCGCGAAGGTCCGCACCAGGAACAGCCGCGCCATGTAGATGGCGACGGTGCGCGAGGGGAAGAGGCCGCGCAGGATCATGCGCCGCTCGCCTCGCGGCGGCGGCCGGGCAGGCGGCGCGCGATCGCCTTGGCGGTCTTGGCGAAGACGCGCTCCAAGGCGGCGATCGGCTGTCCGCCGGGGACGTAAGCGGTCACATAGAACATCCAGAACACCAGGCCGGCGAAGATCGCGAAGGGGACCCACAAGGCGAGGATCGGATCGATCACGCCGCGCTCGCCCACGCTCATCGCGTATTCGTTGACCTTGTGGTAGGTGACGATCATCACGATCGACAGGAAGACGCCCAGCGCCGAGGACGATCGCTTCGGCGGCACGCCCAGCGCCACCGCCAGGAACGGCAGCAGGAACATCGACGCGACCTCCGCCATGCGGAAGTGAAATTCGGCCCGGCTGGAATCGCGCTGCTGCTCGCTGGCATGGTCGTTATGACCCAGCTTGGCCAGTTCGGGCAGGGTGAATTCCAGGTTGCGACCGCCGCGCTGGCGGAAATTCTCGAACTTCGGCAGGTTGATCGGCAGGTCGTGGGCCGAGAATGTCAGCACGCGCGGCGCGGTGAAATCCGGCCGGTTGTGGACCAGCGTGCCGTTGGTCAGGCGGAAGATGATGACGTTGGGATCGTCCGTCGCCAGGAAGCGGCCGCTCTGCGCGGTCACCGCGATCCAGTCGCCCTTCTGCGTCTGGGTATGGACGAAGATGCCGCGCAGGTCGCGGCCCTTGTCGCGGCTCTCCTCGATCCGCAGCGTCATGCGCGAGCCGAGATTGGTGAACTCGCCGACCTTGATCGACGCGCCCAGCGCGCCGGTGCGCAGTTCGAAGCGCAACTGCTCGTAATAATAGCGCGCCTTGGGCTGGACGAAGCCGACGATCGCGATGTTGAGCGCCGCCAGCACGATCGCATAATAGAAGGGCACGCGCAGCAGCCGCAGATAGCTCATGCCGACGCCGCGCATCACGTCCAGCTCGCTCGACGTCGCCAGCCGGCGGAAGGCGAGCAGGATGCCGAGCATCAGCCCGATCGGAATGCCCAGGCCCAGATATTCGGGCAGCAGATTGGCGAGCATCCGCCACACCACGCTGATCGGTCCGCCCTGCGTCGCGACGAAGTCGAACAGGCGGAGCATCCGGTCGAGCACCAGCAGCATCGCCGAGATCACCAATGTGGCGAGCAGCGGCAACGCGATGAGGCGCACCATGTAGCGGTCGATCGACTTCATGCGGAGGGGAACAGCCGGGCCAAGATGGTCCGCGATATAAGCGGCTAATCGTCCGGCGTCAGGTGGAAAATCGTCTTGGGTTCGGCGGCGGGCGGTCGTGCGCGCCCGATTCGGGCCGGAAAGGGGGTCGTGCAGGGGTCATGGAGCGCCGGGGCGCGCGAACCCGCACGGGTTCGGATTTACTCCGCCGCGATGCGCTCGGGTCCGAGATCGGCGCGGTCGCGCATCGTGTCGGCGATGGCGCGTTCCAGCGCGGCCAGCGTGAAGGGCTTGCGCAACAGGCGATGCTCGCCGAACTCGGCCGCCTGTGCCTCGCCCGCATAGCCGGTGACGAACAGCACCGGCAGGTCGGGGAAGCGGTCGCGCAGGCCCGCCACCATCTCCGGACCGGTGCAGCGCGGCATCAGCACGTCGGAGATCAGCAGCGCGATGTCGTCCCGCGCGTCCAGCAGCGCCGGCGCGGCGAGGGGATCGCCGCAGCCGATCGGGTGATGGCCGATCTCCTCCAGCGTCGCGATCGTCGAGGCGAGGACGCGGGGATCGTCCTCCACGACCAGCACGGACAGCCCGGTCGGACCCTCGGCCGGGACATCGGACGGGGCGGCGAGCGCGAGGGCGGGGGCGGCGGCGTGGTGGCGCGGCAGGTAGAGCGTCACCGTCGTACCCCGGTCGGGCGCGGTGTCGATATGGATTTCGCCGCCATGCTGGCGCGTGAAGGCGAAGATCTGGCTGAGCCCCAGGCCGGTGCCCTTGCCGGCCTCCTTGGTGGTGAAGAAGGGTTCGAACACCCGCTCCGCCACTTCGGGCGTCATGCCGCAGCCGTCGTCGCGCACCGCCAGCGTCACGTAATCGCCCGACGGGCATTGCCCGATCGCGCCCCCCGCCAATGTGACCGCCCCGGTCAGGATCGCGATCGTGCCCCGACCCGCCATTGCGTCGCGCGCATTGACCGCGAGGTTGAGGACGACATTCTCCAACTGCACCCGGTCGGCGAAGACATGCCAGTCGCGGTCGCCCGGGTGCGTCGTCAGCGTGATGCCGTCGCCCAAGGTGCGGTCGAGCAGGTCGGTCATGCCCGCGATCAGCGAGCCCGGTCCGATCGCTTCGGGCTTCAGCGCCTCCTCGCGACTGAAGGCGAGCAGGCGGCGGGTCAGGGCCGCGGCGCGGTCCGCGCCTTCGCCCGCGGTATCGAGATGGCGACGGACCGTCGCCGGATCGTCCGCCCGCCTGGCCAGTTCGATCCCGCCCAGCACCACCGCCAGCATATTGTTGAAGTCGTGCGCGATCCCGCCGGTCAACTGACCGACCGCCTCCATCTTCTGGACCTGGCGCAAGGTCGCTTCCTGGATGCGCAGCTCGGCGGTAGCCGCCTCCACCGCCTCGGTCAGTTCGGCGGCGCGCTGGCGTTCGCTCTCCGCTTCGGCGCGCGCCAGCAGCCCTTCGGTCAGGGTGTGGAGCGTGAACCAGCCGAGCGCGAGGATGCCGCCGAGCAGCAGCACGCCGAACACCGCCAGCACCCCCGCGATCCGGCTGGACCGTTCGACCGAGGCGGTGGCGACGCCCGCGCGCTGGTCGAGCAACTGCCGCTCGCGCGTGATGATGCGGTCCAGCTCGGTATTGATCCGGATGAGCGCCGGTGCCTTGCGCGCCTGATAGTAGAGCGCGAACGCCTGGGTGTTGCGACCGTAATTGGTGTAGGCGGCGATCAGCGACAATTCGCGACCGCGCAGGTCATAGGCGGCGCGGAGCCGTGCGATCATCGGATCGGTCTGTTCGTCGGTGATCCTGTCGAGCCGGTCGATCTGCGATCCGGCCAGCGTCCATTCGTCGAAATAGAGCAGGCCGAGCTGCTTGTCGCCGGAGATGACGAAGCGGCCGAGCGACGCTTCCGACCGGGCGATGGTCCCCGCCAGCGAGCGGGCGAGGATCATCACGTCATAGCTGTGCGACTGCATCTGCAATGCATGGTCGCGTTCGCGATTGGCGCCGCGCAGCGTGACGATCAGGGCAACCAGAACCCCCACGGCCAGCAGCCCCATCGCTGCCAGCGCGATCCCACGCCATAAAGCGGCGCCCCCCGGCGCCCTGGTGTCGCTATTCCGCTCCACGACAATGGTGCTACCGCATTCCCTCCCCACAGGGAAGGGTAGGTCAGCCGATCACGCCCACGGCCTGTCCGGCCTGGCGGAACATGGCCAACACCCGGTCGATCTGCTCGGGCGTGTGTTCGGCGCAGATCGAGCAGCGCAGCAGGAAGGTGCCGGCCGGCGTCGCGGGCGGGCGGGCCATGTTGACGTAGAGGCCGCCCTCCAGCAGCGCCTGCCACATCGTCACCGCCTGTACCTGATCGTCCAGGATCACCGCGACGATCGCGCTGTCGCAGGTCGCGGTGCCCAGGCGAAAGCCCATTTCGGTCAGGCCGCCATGGAGCGCGCGCGCGTTGCGCCACAGCGATTCGCGCTTGTCGTGCGCGGTCATCAGCTTGCGGATCGACGCGGCGGCAGTCGCGACCACCGAGGGCGGCAGGCTGGCGGTGAAGATGTACGGCCGGCAGGCCAGGCGCACCGCTTCGAACTTCGGATGGTTGGAGACGACGAAGCCGCCGACCGTGCCGACCGACTTGGAGAAGGTGCCGACGACGAAGTCGACATCCAGCCCCTGCGCCTCGTACACGCCGCGCCCGTTGGGGCCGAAAAAGCCCATCGAATGCGCTTCGTCGACCAGCACCATCGCGCCATGCTTGCGCGCGACCGCGACCATCTCCTTCAACGGTGCGATGTCGCCGAGCATCGAATAGACGCCCTCCAGCACCACCAGCTTGCCCGGCTCCTTGGGCAGGCGGCCGAGTCGCTTGTCGAGATCCTCGACGCTGTTGTGGCGGAAGCGGACGATCTCGGCATTGCCCTGCGCGCAGCCGTCATAGATGGACGCGTGGCTGTCGGCGTCGAGGATGACATATTCGCCCTTGGCCGCCAGGGTCGAGATGATGCCCAAATTCGCCATGTATCCGGTCGAGAAGACGATCGCGCCGGTCATGCCGTAGAAGTCGCGCAGCGCCTGCTCGACCTCGATATGGTCGTGGAAGGTGCCGTTGAGCATCCGGCTGCCATTGGTGCCCGACCCGAACCGGTCGAGCGCCTGCTTGCCGGCGGCGATCACGTCCGGGTCGAACGTCATGCCCATATAATTGTAGGTGCCGAGCAGGATCGTCTCGCGCCCCTTGATCACGGCCTCGGTCGGCGAGCGCACCTCTTCCATCACGATCGCGAAGGGGTCGGTGACGCCGCTGTCGAGCAGCGCGCGCCGCTCCGCGATCAGTCCGTCGAACTTCGACATCAGGTCGCGTTCGGGCGCGACCGGCGCGGGGTCGAGCGGCAGCGTCTCGGTCTGGAGGCCGGTCTCGGTCACTGCGCGTCCTTCAGCTTGGCGACGGCGTCGACCAGCTGGCCGACAGTCTCGATTTCCGCCTGCATGTTCATCGTGATGATGATGTCGAACTCGTCCTCGATGGCGGCGACGAAATCCATCACGGTCAGGCTGTCCCATTCCAGGTCGGACTGGAAGCTGGTCGCGTCGGTCAGCGCGACGCCCTTCTTGTTGAAGGGCTCGATCTGGGCGGCGACGGTGTCGAAAATGGTCTGGCGATCGGTCATGTGCGTGTCCTTGGCCGGCAAATGCGGCGTCGTTGCGGCTATAGCAGGGCGTTGGCGCGATACCATCGCACCGTATCGGCCAGACCCTGCGGCATGGGGACGGCCGGGGTCCACAAGGCGGGCGGTGGGCGGCGCGCGGGATCGATCGTCCAGTCGGGATGGCAGAGATAGGCGACGCGGTCATGGGTGAGCTTCGCGCGAGCCCCCCGAAACCGGCGATCGAGCGTCGCGGCGAGCGACAGCAGCCCGCGCGGCAGGTGGAGCGGCAGCACCCGCTGGCCGACCGCCGTGCCGATCGCCCGCGCATAATCGGCCGAGGTCAGGCCGGCGGTGCCGTCATCGGCCTCATAGACCATGCCGGCGGTGCGATCCGTCGCCAGCGCCAGCAGCAGCCGGGCGAGATCGTCGACCGCGATCAGCGACAGCCGGCCGGGCGGCGGCAACAGCGCCAGGCCCTTGCGCGCCAGCTTGAACAGATCGAGCTGGTCGAGGTCGCCGGGGCCGTAGATGGCGGGCGGGCGGACGATCGCCCAGTTCATGGCGGATTTCTCGACCAGATGCTCGGCCTCCGCCTTGGACCATCCATAGACGGACAGGGCCGGCTCGCGCGCGGCGAGGGAGGAGACCTGGACGAAACGCTGTCCGTCGCCCGCCGCCGCCAGCATCGCGCGCGTGCCCTCGATATTGCCGGCGACGAAGCCGGCGCGGTCGGGCGCGTTGACGACCCCGGCGACGTGGATCACCGCATCGGCGCCGTCGCAGAGGGGCGCCAGCGCGCGCGGATCGGCGAGATCGCCCGCGATCCATGCCAGCCCGGCCTGCGCCGGCTGCGGCCGCCGGGCAAGCGCGCGGACCCGATGCCCCGCCGCCAGCGCGTGCCGGATCAGCGCGCCGCCGACAAAGCCGGTCCCGCCCGTGATCGCCAGGGTGAGGGGGGCGGTCACAGCAGCGCCAGATGGTCGCGGTGGACCAGCGCCGATCGCGGTGCATAGCCCAGGATCGCGGCCTGTTCGTCGCTGCGCCGGCCGATCAGGCGCAGCGCGTCGACCGAATCATATTCCGCCAGCCCGCGCGCCAGCGGCCGGCCGTCCGGCCCGGTGATCGCCACCAGGTCGCCGCGCCCGAATTGCCCCTCGACCGCCGTCACCCCGGCGGCGAGCAGGCTGGCGCCGCCACCTAGCGCGCGCGCCGCGCCGGCATCGACATGGAGCGTGCCGCGCGCGGTCAGGCCGCCCGCCAGCCATGCCTTGCGCGCGCCGGCGCTCTTCTCCGCGACGAACAGCGTGTGCCGCGCTTCGGTCGCCAGGGGGCGGTCGGCACGGCCGCTGGCGATGGCGAGATGGCATCCCGCCGCCGCCGCGATTCGCGCCGCCGCGATCTTCGACACCATGCCGCCCGATCCCATGCCGGAAGCGGAGCCGGTATCGGCCATCGCCTCGATCCCGGCATCGATCCGCTCGACGCGCGGGATGTGCACCGCGCCGGGCAGTGCCGGGTTGCGATCGTAGAGACCGTCGATATCCGACAGCAGCAGCACGCCCTGCGCGCCCGCCGCCTGCGCCACGCGCGCGGCGAGCCGGTCATTGTCACCGAAGCGGATCTCGGCGGTCGCCACGCTGTCATTCTCGTTCAGCACCGGCACCACGCCCAGCCCGAGCAGCCGGGCGAGCGTCGCCGAGGCGTTCAGATAGCGGCGGCGATCCTCCAGATCGTCGAGCGTCACCAGCATCTGCGCGGCGGTCAGTCCTTCGCCCGCCAACATTTCCGCCCACAGGCTGGCCAGCGCGATCTGGCCGACGGCGGCGGCGGCCTGCGCATCCTCCAGACAGGCACGGCCGCCCTTGGGCAGCGCCAGCCGCCGCGCGCCGAGCGCGATCGCGCCGGAGGAGACGACGGCGACCTGCTGCCCGGCATGGATTCGCTCGGCGATGTCGGCGACCAGCTGCGCCAGCCAGGGCCGGCGCACGCTGCCATCGGGGCCGATCAGCAGGGCGGACCCGACCTTGACGATCAGGCGCGGACAGACGGACGGATCGAACAGCGACATGGCCGCGGCCTTAGCGCGACGATCCCGCCCCGCCAATGACTCCCGATCGCGACCGTGCCGTCCGACGGTCGGTGCGCCCGTCACGGTTCCTCCCCGGCTAGGGGAGGAACTCACCGGATCAAAGCGGTGACCACTCGACCGGGTCTTCCTCGCCATCGTCCTCGACCGCCGCGCCCGCGCCGGGGCCGATCGCGTCCAGCAACTGGTCGAGCACCCAGTCCAGGCCGGTGCCCGCCGCGCCGGAGATCGGGATGACCTGCGCGCCGCTGGCCTCTTCCAGTTCGGCGGACAGGGCGGCGATCAGCTCGTCGTCCAGCGTGTCGATCTTGTTAAGCGCGACCACCACCGGCTTCTCGTCCAGCCCCGCGCCATAGGCTTCCAGCTCGCCGCGCACGATCCGGTAGCTTTCCGCCACATCGGCATCATTCGCGTCGATCAGGTGGAGCAGCACGCGGCACCGCTCGATATGGCCCAGGAAGCGGTCGCCGATGCCGGCCCCGTCCGCCGCGCCCTCAATCAGGCCGGGGATGTCCGCCACCACGAACTCGCGCTGGTGGTGCCGCACCACGCCCAGCTGCGGCCGGGTGGTGGTGAAGGCATAGGCGCCGACCTTGGCCTGCGCGTTGGTGACGGCGTTGATGAAGGTCGACTTGCCGGCATTGGGCAGGCCGACCAGCCCGGCATCCGCCAGCAGCTTCAACCGCAGCCACACCCAGGCCTCTTCCGAGGGCCAGCCGGTGCCGTGCTGACGCGGCGCGCGATTGGTCGAGGTCTTGTAGGTGGCGTTGCCGCGCCCGCCGTCGCCACCGCGCAGGAACACCTCGCGCTGGCCGACCCGGGTGAAGTCGAGCAGCACCTCCTCCTTGTCCTCGGACAGAACCTGGGTGCCGACCGGCACCTTGATTACCAGATCGTCGCCGCCGCCGCCCGTGCGGTTGCTGCCCGAGCCACCCGAGCCACGGGGGGCACGGAAATGCTGGGTGTAGCGGAAGTCGATCAGCGTGTTGAGGCCGGCCACCGCCTCGAAGATCACGTCGCCGCCCTTGCCGCCATTGCCGCCGTCCGGGCCGCCATATTCGATGAACTTCTCGCGCCGGAAGCTGACGGCGCCGGGACCACCCGAACCGGAGCGACAGAAAATCTTGGCCTGATCTAGAAAATGCATGGCCGCGCTCTACCGCGAAGCGCGGCGGCCGTCACCCCGCGCTATACGGGTCCGGCATGGGCCGGATCGCCGGCCACGATCGCCCGCTCCGCCAGCCGCCGGGCGGCATCGCGCGGCAGGCCCAGCGCCGCCGCCATCGGCGCACCGAGCAGCGCGTCGCCGAGCGCGAGCAGCACCAGGTGCAGCGTCTCTTCCGGGATCGGCCGCGCCGCCAGCGAATCGTCGCCGCGCAGCTCCTCGACCAGGTCGTGCACGGCGGTGAGGAGCGGGGCCAACGCCGCCCGGTCGCCCGACAGGATCATCCAGCTCGCCAGCGCTCCGGCGCCGCCCGCGTCGAACGCGTCGAACACCAGCCGCACGATCTCGCCCGGCCCGTCCCGCTCCGCCTGCGCGGCGCGAATCGCCGCCTTGATCGTGGCGACGATCTCCACCGTCATCCAGGCGGACAGCGCCTGCTGCAATCCTGCCGCCGAGCCGAAATGGTGGAGCAGATTGGCATGGGTGCGGCCGATCCGCGACGCCACCGCCTTCAACGTCACGCCCTGCGGCCCGTCCTCGATCAGCAAGGCGCGCGCCGCCTCCAGCGCCGCCAGGCGCGACTCGTCGGGACTCAGGCGGCGGCGGATTGACATGGGGGGACGGCAAGCCTTATTTACATGCGTGTCAGTAGTGGCGGGCCTTGGGCTCGCCGGAGCGTTCCATCGGAGGATAATGTGGGCAAAGCAAGCACCCCCGCCGACCTCACCATCACCCCACGCGACGTGCGCTTCGGGCGCGGACAGCGACTGGGGCGCTATTGGTTGAACGACGATCCGATCGCCACCGCCTTCTACAATGCGCTGTCGGTCACCTTTCCCAAGGGCGAGGCCTATTTCTGCGAGAGCGTGAAGGCGTTCCGCGACGGCGCGCCGCCGAAATTGGCGGCGGAGATCAACGCCTTCGTCAAGCAGGAGGTGATCCACAGCCGCGAGCATGTCGCCTTCAACCGCCATGTCGTGAACCAGGGCTATGACGTGACGCTGCTGGAACGGCATGTCGACGAGGCGCTGGCGCTGACCAAGGGGCGGCCGCCGATCGCCAATCTGGCGGCGACCATGGCACTGGAGCATTTCACCGCGATGCTGGCGCATGAACTAATCGCCAATCCCAGTCATTTGGCGGGCGGCGAGCCGCAGGCGGCGGGCCTGTGGCGCTGGCATGCGGCCGAGGAGATCGAGCATAAGGGCGTCGCCTATGACACCTGGCTTCATGCGACGCGCGATTGGTCGCGGGGAAAACGCTGGAAGGTCAAGGCGGTGGTTATGCTGATCACCACCTGGAAGTTCTTCCAAGGCCGGCGCAAGGGGATGCTGGAACTGCTCCGCCAGGACGGGATGAGCGGTCCGCGCATCTGGGCCAAGCTGGCCTGGTATGCGTTCGGCCGGCCCGGCATGGCGCGCAAGGTGGCGGGCGTGTGGTTCAGCTATTTCCTGCCCGGCTTCCACCCCTGGCAGCATGACGATCGCCGGCTGATCGCGCTGGCCGAGAGCGACTATGCGGATGCGCTGCTGCCCGAGGCGCGGGCGAAGCTGCGCACCGCCACCGCCTGAGGGCCGGGGCTTAGCGGATCGCGAAGCTCTTGCTCAGGCCGTGATAGAGTTTTTCGCGGCAGACGAATGCGCTGGCGCTGTCGGCGATGAAGGCGGTGGCGAACATCGGCAGCATCAGGCCCCGGCTGACCGTCGTCTCCGACAGGATGATGACGGCGGTCAGCGGCGCGCGCACCACCCCGGCGAAATAGCCGACCATCCCCAGGATCACGATCGCCGAGGAGGGGGAGCCGGGGAACAGCCAGCGCAACAGATTGCCGATGCCCGCACCCACGGCCAGCGACGGCGCGAAGATGCCGCCGGGCAGGCCGGCGACCGCGGTCGCCAGCGTCGCCAGGAACTTGGCCGGACCGAACCACAAGGGCGCATTGACCCCCACGATCATCGCCCGTGCCGCGCCATAGCCGGTGCCCCAGGTCAGCCCCGTCGCGCAGCCGATCCCGCCGACCACCAGCCCGCAGGCGGCGGCGAAAGCGATCGGCTGCGCCTTCGACCAGTCGGTCAGGCGGTTGCGGCCGGTCGCCAGCATCAGCGTCAGTCGCGCGAACAGGCCGCCGGCCAGTCCGCGCCGAAGATGCCGGCGATCGGCGCGATCAGCAACGCGGTGGCGAGCGGCATATGCGCGCCGATCAGCCCGAAATAGATATAGTCGCCTTGGAGCGACTGGGCGACCATGCCGGCGATGACGATGGCGGCGATCACCAACAGGGTCACCCGCTGCTCATAGGCGGAGGCGAGTTCCTCGATCGCGAAGAGCAGCCCGGCGAGCGGCGTGTTGAACGCGGCCGCCACGCCCGCCGCGCCGCCCGCGATCAGCACCGCGCCGCGCAGGGGCACGCGCAGCAGCCGGTGGCTGAGCCCCATCACGGCGGCGGCGATCTGGACGGTCGGCCCCTCGCGCCCGACCGAGGCACCGCCCATCACGGCGGCCAGCGTCAGCAGCGCCTTGCCCAGGACGGTGCGGATCGACACCAGCGACCGAGTCGCCTGTTCGGGATTCGCCTGTGCGGCGATGACCTGCGGGATGCCGGACCCCCGCGCGAGCGGGACATAGCGACGGGTCACCCAGACCAGCGCCGCGAAGATCAGCGGCGTGGTGACCAGCGGCGCATAGGGATAGCGTTTGGCATAGTCGGTGAACTGCTCGGCGGCCGCATCGGCGGCGAGCGCGAACAGCGTGGCGGCGAGACCGATCGCCACCGCGCCCATCAGGATGGCGAGTCGCGTCCGGAATCGGACGGAGCGCGGGCCACGGGCGCGGAGCAACGCGCGATAGCGAGCGACAGTCCAGGTGCGTGATCCGCTTTGGGGCCGGTCCGGTTCAGACATGCGCCCGACTTACAGCCCCGCGCCGGAAAAACCAGCGCGGGGGCGCGGCACGGACAGGCTCATGCCGCGATCGGCAGCGGCGCTCGCTCCTCCTCCGCGAGATCGAGCGCATAGCCGATCGACGGGGCAGGGGCGGCGCGGGCGGCGGAGCGACGCGACATCGTTTCGCCGGTCGGGCGGAAGCCCAGCTTTCGCAGCACCTTGCCCGATGCGGGATTGTCGGCGAAGTGCCAGGCGTTCAGCCGCTGGAGCGGCAGCGCGTGCCGGGCCATCGCGATCACCGCCCGCCCCGCCTCGGTCGCATAGCCGCGCCCCCAGGCGTCCGGCGCCAGCCAGTAGCCGAGATTCGGGCCGTCCATTTCGGGCGAGATGGCGATTCCGCCGATCAGCACCGGCTGCGGCCCGTCATGCGCCAGGATGACGAAGCGCGGCTCTTCCGCCCCGCGCGGTTGCGCGATCCAGGCGGCGGCGTCCGATTCGCCATAGGGATGCGGCACCCGGCTCAGCATCCGGGACACCATTTGCTGCCCGATCGCCGCCGCCAATGCGCCGGCATCTTCCGGCCAGGCGGGCCTGAGCGTCAATCTCTCCGTTCGCGCGAACATATCCGTTTCTCCCTGTCGCGTCGCCCGCGCCCCTGCCACGCCGGAATGACGGGACGGAGACAAGGCGGTGGAGGGAGCACGAAAAAAGGGAGGCCGGGGTGACCCGCCTCCCTTGTTGTTCGGTTCCAGTGCCGGAACTCGGGTCACCCTGGTGGGCGACCCGGCTGGTCACCCGATGTTATTCAGCCGCCTCGGCCATAATCTCGACCGAGCAGAAGCTGCGGCCGAGTTTGCCCTTGGCAAACGCCACGCGACCATCGACGAGCGCGAACAGGGTATGGTCCTTGCCGATACCGACATTCGCACCCGGATAGAACTTGGTCCCGCGCTGACGCACGAGGATGTTGCCGGCGATGCACTCCTGGCCGCCGAACTTCTTCACGCCAAGACGACGGCCGGCCGAATCGCGACCGTTGCGCGACGAACCGCCTGCTTTCTTATGTGCCATTGCGATCTACTCCTGTGCGCGTCGCTTAGCCGACCGACACGATCTTGAGGATCGTGTGGTTCTGACGGTGACCGTTGCGACGGCGATAATTGTGGCGGCGGCGCTTCTTGAAGACGATGACCTTCTCGGCCTTCGCCTGCGCCACGATTTCCGCGGCGACGGTCAGACCGTCCACCGACTTCAGATCCGATCCTTCACCGGCGAGAAGCACATCGCCCAGCGTCACGGACGAACCGGCCTCGCCATCGATCTTCTCGACGACGATCTTGTCTCCGGCGGCGACGCGATACTGCTTGCCGCCCGTGCGCACGACTGCGAACATGGCCCTCATCACTTTCCAAATGCGTAGCCTCGCCCGGACCAATGTCCGACGAGGAAGAGGGGCCAGCTAGGCAAAGGCCCCGGGATTGTCAACCAAGATTCACCCGAAAGTGACTCTTTGACGCGGGCTTCCCGCCTCAGTGGCGATGCTCGCGGCGCAGGCGGTAGCGGCCATCGGCATAGCCGTTGAACAGGCCGGCGATCGCGGGATGGTCGACCGGCTCGTCGCTGTCGTCCGCCATCAGGTTCTGCTGGCTGACATAGGCGACATAGCTCTGCTCCATATTCTCGGCGAGCAGATGGTAGAAGGGCTGGTCCCGGTCGGGGCGGATTCCCTCGGGAATCGAATCATACCATTCGTCGGTGTTGGAGAAGACCGGATCGACATCGAACACCACGCCCCGGAAATCGAACATGCGATGGCGCACGACATCGCCGATCGCGAAGCGCGCATGGGCGATCGCGGGCGCGGCCGGCAGGTCGGCGGAGGCGGGGAGACGATCTGTATGATGCATGGTCGTCAAGGTAATGCGAGAAAGCGTCGCCAACAAGCATTCTGGCGCTTGCCAGCCCCGATCGCTTTCGCTAGAGGCCCCCGCCTGACCAGACGGTTCCTTCCTTCGGAGGGCGCCGGCACCGCGGAGAGGTGGCAGAGTGGTCGAATGTACCGCACTCGAAATGCGGCGTGCCCTCACGGGTACCGTGGGTTCGAATCCCACCCTCTCCGCCACTTAAATAAAGCCAATGATTTCAATGGCTTAGAGGCTTGGTTTTGATAATCGAACCAAGCAGATCGCAAGTTTAGTCGTTGCGAATATTAGCGTTCTTATCTGGTAATCGTCTGCGTCCATCTCGGCAGCCAAAGGCGTCCGGTGGGTAAAACCGTGGGTAAGCTTTTTGCGGTGGGTAATTTTACCCCTAGCGACGAGGGTGATTCGCCATGTGACGCGCCGTTCGGCTTCTCGGGTAGAATTCGAACGGACGGTTCGACCAAGCGGTTTTTAGTCAGCTTCTCGCCGCAGCTAACAGCGCGAAAAAAAAGGGGCCGCTTGAAGGCGGCCCCAGGTGTTGAAAGGTGTCCTGAAAAGGACGGCTTAAGACGCCGTTTTAGCGTCGGCGGAAATGGGCTCGCACACGCTCGACACGACCGTATCGAATGCGCGAATACCCAGAGACATAAACCATGCGGTTTATCCTTGAGGTTTGGCGCTAGGCGTGCTTATCCTCGGCTTCCTACAGCGGTGAGGATCGCAGCGCTTAGCGCTCGGTTGCACTACGGAAGGCCGGCCATCTGGTCGGCCTTTTCCCGTCTCTAGCGAGGTTTCGTTCCTCGCGGTTGCCGCTCGCTGTTACATGCTCCACATCCCTTCGCCGGCACTTGCCTTATCTGCGGCCGTGCTGACCGTATATTCGCCGTTCACCAAAGCCGTCAACAGTATTTGTACGTACACCGTACGTAATTTTGTGCTTATTAGCCTTGTTTGTACGGATATATGCCGTACTAGGGATGGTGGAGGACTATCATGAAGACCATGAGAATCGAATTGCGGGCGTCGCCTGCTGAGAAGGATGCCTTTGAACAGTGTGCGGAGATCGCAGGCATGACGCTTTCAGTATGGATGCGGACCTGCTTGCGGCAGTCTGCCGTCCGAGAGTTAGAGGAGGCGTCGCAGCCGGTTCCCTTTCTTTCGATGAAGAGGGTCTAAGAATGGCAGCGGGAAAATTCAATTTCGATAGCTATGGTATCGGAGAACTGCTCCGTCGCGGTTCGCTTGCTGTACCTGCCAATCAGCGCTCGTATAAATGGGGTGAGCCTCAGGTCGAGAACCTGCTGCTAGACCTGAATGAGGCAATTTTGAGTGACGAAGAGGACTACTTCCTCGGAACCATTGTCCTAATCCAACGAGGCTCTGAAGTGCCATCAATCGTTGACGGCCAGCAGCGGCTTGCCACGACCAGTGTTTTACTGGCGCGTATTCGAGACAAGCAGGCTGAATTGAAACGATTGGGGAGGGCTGAATCGATTGAAAAAAGCTTTCTACGTGATATCGACTTGGAGAGTGAAGAACGCGTGCCGCGGTTAGAGCTTAACGTTGAAGATAATGCGTTCTTTGTTAATTACATATTGGCGAATGCTGAAGAGCGCAGGGGTATGCGTCCAGTAAAGGCAATGAGAGCATCAAACCGCCGTCTGCTACAAGCTTCGGTGATTTGTGAGCAATTTATAAACGACGAACTAAAAAACATAAAGATCGATAGCCGATCCGATCACCTAAATAGGTGGGTTAATTTCATAAAGAATAATGCGTCTGTCGTCGTTGTTACTGCCCCGGATGAGGTTGGCGCATTTAGAATGTTTGAAACGCTCAATGACCGAGGCCTTAAAGCGGGTGCTGCTGACATATTGAAGAATTATTTCTTTAGTAGGTCAGGTAATCGGCTGAAAGAAGCTCAGGATTTTTGGAATTATATAACCACCTCTATCGAAGCCTTAGGTGATGAAGAGGATGATCGACTTGTCACGTTTTTGCGCCATTTCTGGGTTGTTAAAAATGGGCCTACAAAAGAGCGCGAGCTTGCGCGTAAAATCAAGAGTGACATCGTTGGAGAGACCAAGGCGCTTTCATTCTTGGAAGAGGCAAGTAGATCTGTCGATGCGTACGTTGCTCTCTGGTCTTCGCAGCACCCGTTCTGGTCTGACCATCGTACTGCCACGCGAGGCGCGGTAGATACGATAGCCAATCAGCTTAAAGTTGAGCAGATAAGACCCCTGCTATTCGCTGTGGCACTGCATTTTGAGCCTAGGGAGGCAGAAAAGGCCTTCAAGATGTTCGTAAGTTGGTCTGTAAGATTTCTGGTGTTCGGTTGGTCGCGGAGGGATGCTAGACGAACAGTACTCGCGCCGAGCTCATGAAATTGGCACGGGTAATATAACGACAGCGCGACAACTGAAGAGTGCAATGGAAAGGTACGTTCCAACCGACGCAGAGTTTGAAACGGCATTTTCCAATGCACGTGTTTCTCGACCTCATCTGGCAAAGTACTATCTTCGTTCAATTGACAAATTTACTAAAGAAGATCCTCAGCCTGGTTATGTAAGCAGCGATGAAGCTGATCAGATCGCATTGGACTATGTGTTGCCACTCTATGCGCCAGGCGTCTGGGACGTAAATGAAGAGGAAGCAGAAGCGGTACATAAAATGTTGGGTAACATGGTGCTTATAAAACCGAGCCAGAACAAGGTTCTGGCGGGCAAACCATTCTCTAAGCGCCGCGAAGCCTACTTGAACTCTGGCTACTATGTGACTCGTACGGTTGCGGATTATTCACGCTGGGGTGCGGCTGAGATCAAGGACCGCCAAGCGGAACTCGCGAGACTGGCGGTGCAAACCTGGTCCAACACGGCATCAGGCTAACCAATAGGGGTACTTCAGGATGAAGGCCGCCCGGCAAAAGTGCGCCGGGCGGCACGACCGTCTCACAAATGCATCTCGAAAAATCGTGGGTAAAAAAGTGGGTAATAGTCGCTCTCGCGAGGAAGTTCGAATCCCACCCTCTCCGCCATTTTTCCTGTCGTGAACGGCAGGCTTCGGCACCGGCTTCGCACAGACTGAAGGCCCGGCCGGGATTATCCCGACCGTTGCCATGTCGCGTCGCGGCACCCTTATCAGTTCATCCCGAAACATAGCCCGTTAGAGCGATGTGCGTGGTCATGCGTCCGCCGAAAGCGCTCGCCATGTCGACCTTCGACTGGGGAGGCCGTCGCCCGGCCACCGCCCACTCAGGCGCGGATGGCGGGTGGACCGGTGCCGATCCGCCCGCCAAGAATCAAGTCACGACCAGGTGGGGACCGGCTCGACCGATTCTCGCCGGCAGAGGCGACAGGCCTCGTGCAGGTCGGCGGCGAGTTCGTCGACCCGCTCGACCTGCGCATCCCAGGCGAACATGAAGCGCGCGCCGCCACCGATGAAGGTGTAGAAACGCCAGCCGCGCCGGCGCAGTTCGTCAAGCACGGCGGGCGGGGCAGTGAGGAACACACCGTTCGCCTGCACCGGGAACAGCAGCCGTACTTCGGGCAGGTTCGCCACTCTGGCCGCGAGCCGCTGCGCGCAGGCATTGCCATG
Organism: Sphingomonas sp. SORGH_AS_0438; assembly: GCF_031453475.1. NCBI lineage: Bacteria > Pseudomonadati > Pseudomonadota > Alphaproteobacteria > Sphingomonadales > Sphingomonadaceae > Sphingomonas > Sphingomonas sp. SORGH_AS_0438. Next base: position 2,209,715 of record NZ_JAVIZS010000001.1, on the reverse strand, counting down.
CTGGGCGTTGCGCAGCCATGCGCCGCTTTCGAGCAGGGCGACCCAGGGCGCCGAGAGGAAGCGCATCTTGGAGGCGAGCTGGCCCGCCTGTTTGCAGCGATAGCCGAAATCCTCGGCCAGCGCCCGGTCGAAGAAGATCACCGCCTCGCCGACCGCCATGCCGTTCTTGGTCCCGCCAAAGCACAGCACGTCGACCCCGGCCTGCCAGGTCATCTCCGCCGGGGTGCAGCCCAGGGTGGCGCAGGCCTGGGCGAAGCGCGCGCCGTCCATGTGCAACCTGAGGCCCAGTTCGCGGCACAGCGCGGCGATCGCCGTCACTTCCTCGACGCTGTAGACCTGCCCCGTCTCGGTCGGCTGGGTGATCGTCACCACGCGCGGCTTGGGGAAATGGATGTCGGAACGGGTGGTCGCCAGCTCGCGGATCGCCTGGGGCGTCAGCTTGCCGTCGGGCGAGGGGGCGAGCAGCAGCTTGGAGCCGTTGGAGAAGAATTCGGGCGCGCCGCATTCGTCGGTTTCGACATGCGCCGACGATGAACAGATGACGCTGTGATAGGATTGGCAGAGCGAGGCGAGCGCCAGCGAATTGGCGGCGGTGCCGTTGAAGACGAAGAAGACCTCGCAATCCTTGTCGAACAGCGTGCGGAAACAGTCGGCGGCCTGTTGCGTCCAGCCATCGTCGCCATAGGCGGTGGCGGAGCCGCCATTGGCGGCAAGCATCGCGTCCCATGCTTCCGGACAGGCCCCGGCATAATTGTCGCTGGCGAATTGTTGCGGTTGATAGCTCGTCACAGGCCGATTCCGTAGTTGTTGACGGCATCCGGCATCGGAGGAACGACGATGTGGCTAAAAACCCGCTAATTGCCGGATCGGCCACATCCCTCTGTTTCCAGGGGTACCACCTTGCGCGGGCGCAGGTTGGTGCCGGACGTGATCCGACTCTTGATGCTGGTTAGGCCGCTAGACAAGGCGGGACTGATCGTCAAGCCTGTCGTGCCGGCGGAAGGGGCGGTCGGCGTGGCGGGGTGGAGGCTCGCTCCCGGTGCGGCAAAGGCGTAAGGCCGCCCGACATCGCCCGTCGATGCGGAGTCTGTCGTGTCCTGCCTGTCCCTGTCTTCCGTTCCCCGCCGTCGCCCGTTGCCGCTGTTTCTACTGCTCGTGGCGGTGCTGCTGTCCCTCCTCGCCACCGGCACCGCGACGGCGCAGGCGGACGATCCGGTCGGCGCGGCGGTGACGAAGCTGGCCGAGGCCTCCGCCGATGTCCGCGCGGTGGAGGCGGCGGCGGACGATGCGCATGGCCGCGAGGAACGCAGCGAGCTGATCGACCGGCTGGCGGCGGCACGCACCGTGGCGGCGGATACCGGCGCGACGTTGCAGGCGCAGATGGCGCTGGTCGACGCCAAGATCGCCGAGGTCGGCCCGACCACGGCCGGCATCGTCGACGCGCCCGATATCGTCGCGCAGCGCAAGCTGCTGGCGCAGCGGCGGGCGACGATCGATTCGGCGATCAAGCGCGGCAATCTGCTGTCGGTCGAGGCGCAGCAGCTGACCGACAGCATCAACGCCGCCCAGGCCGCCGAACTGGGGCGGAGCTGGGCGACGCGCAATGCCTCGCCCCTGACCCCGGCCTTCTGGGCCGGCATCGCCACCGCGCTGCCCCACGATATGGAGCAGGCGACCCGCTATGCCGGGCGGGTGATGCGCGACATCGTCGCCGGCGCGCGGGGCGGCCATGTCTGGCTGGCGGTACTGGGACTGGTCGTGGCGATCGCGCTGGCCTGGCCGGCGCGGATCGCACTGCGCGATGCGGGGCGCCGCTATGCGATCGGCTCCGCGCCCGGCCACCGGGTGCGACGGTCGAGCTATGCCATGTGGCGCGTGGCGACGGGCACACTGCTGCCGACGCTGGCGGCGGTGATGCTGGTGCAGGGCCTGCGCTGGTCGGGGCTGGCGGGGGCGACGGCCGAGCCGGTGTTGTCGACCTTCGTCTTCGCAGTCGGCATGGGCAATTTCGTCGGCGCGCTGGCGGCGGCGCTGCTGATGCGCAGCCAGGGATCGTGGCGGTTGCTGCCGATCGGCGACCGGGTGGCGGTGGCGCTGCTGCCCTGGGCCTGGGTGCTGGCGATCCTGACCGCGCTCGACATATTGCTGCCCGCCGTCAACGAGGTGCTGCATATCGGCGGCGCGCTCGATGCGGCGGCGAATGCGGGACTGGCGACGATCCGGCTGGTCGTGATCGGCGGCGTCCTGCTGACGCTGGGCCGGCTGCGCGCCCATGCCGACGAAGCCGCCGATGCCGCCGCCGCGCAGAACCCGGCGGTCGAGGCGTCGGCCGGGGCGGGGGCGGGGCGCGCCTGGGTCGGCGGCGTGACGTTAATCGCCTGGCTGGTGACGCTGGTCGGCACTGCCGCGCTGCTGATCGGCTATACCAATTTCAGCCTGTTCCTGACCCGGATCGCGATCGAATGGCTCGCGATCGTCGCCGCCACCTTCTACCTGTTGCTGGTCTTCATCGATGATGTCGTGACCACCGTCTTCGCATCGACCAGCCGCACCGGCCAGATGCTGGCGCGCGGCATCGGCATCCGGGCGAGCGCGATCGACCAGTTCGGCGTATTGCTGTCGGGCGCGCTGCGGCTGGGGCTGGCGATCGTCGCGGTGGTGATGCTGCTGACCCCGTTCGGGTCCGACGTGGGATCGACCTTCGACCGGTTCGCGACCGTCGCCAACGGCATCACCATCGGCGATGTCAGCATCTCGCCCTGGGCGATCATTCGCGCCGTGATCGTGCTGTGCGTCGGGCTGACGCTGGCGCGGCTGTTCATGCGCTGGCTGAACGAGCGCTATCTGCCGACCACCGAGCTGGACCTGAGTGCGCGCAACTCCTTCGCGATGGTCGCGCGCTATCTCGCGATCATCCTGGCGGTGCTGTGGGGGCTGGCGTCGCTGGGCATCGGCATGGAGCGGATCGCGCTGCTGCTGTCCGCCCTGTCGGTCGGCATCGGCTTCGGCCTGCAGGCGATCACGCAGAATTTCGTGTCCGGCCTCATCCTGCTGGCGGAGCGGCCGGTGAAGATCGGCGACCTGGTGCGGATCGGCACCGACGAAGGTGATGTGAAGCGGATCAGCGTGCGGTCGACCGAGATCGAGCTGGCCGATCACTCGACGCTGATCGTGCCCAATTCCGAGCTCATCACCAAGCCGGTGCTGAACAAGACGCTGAACAATCCGCTCGGCCGCGTGCAGATCCAGTTCTCGGTGCCGCTCAATATCGACCCGTCGCGGGTGCAGGCGATCGTGCTCGACGCCTTCGCCGCCGACCCGACCGTGCTCGACGATCCCGCGCCCAAGGCGTTCGTCGACAGCATCGCGGACGGCCGCATCCTGTTCAACTGCTTCGCCCATACCGCCGGCCCGCGTGCCGCCTATGGCGCGCGCAGCGCCGTGCTGCTCGCGGTGCTGCAACGCTTCGCTCAGGAGGAGATCGATGTCGGCACGGTGCCGCAGCAGCTCCAGCTCCTGCCGAGCGCGCCGCCGAACGGCTGAGCGGCGTCAGAGCGCGATCGTCCGCCCCTCGCGCGCGCTGGTCCGGGCGGCGTCGATGAGGCGCAGGCCGGCGAGCGCGTCCTCGGGCGTCACCGGGGGCGGCGCACCGTCGCGGATCGCGGCGACCATGCCCGCATAATAGAGCCGCCAGTCGCCGCGCTCGCTCGGCACCGTCCGGCGCCGGCCGTCCGCCAGCGTCAGCACGCCGTCCAGCCCGGCCTCCTGCATGCCGAAGGCGGGATCGTCGATCCGCCCGCCCGCGCGCAGCACCGCCTCCTGCGGGTCGATGCCGTGGATGGCGAAATGCCCGGCGGTGCCGTGGAGCGCGAAACGGGGGCGAGGGGCCAGCGTCAGCGTCGAGGCGGCGAGCGTCACCCGCCGCACGCCATAATGGAGCGTCACCGTGAAGGCATCGTCGACCCGCGCCTCGGGTCGCTGGGCGATCACGTCCGCGCCGACTCGCTCCGGCAGGCCGAACAGCACCAGCGCCTGGTCGACCAGATGCGGCCCCAGGTCGGCGAGCAGGCCGCTGGCCATGCCGGGATCCTCCCGCCAGCCCGGCTTGATCGCGGGGCGGAAGCGGTCCCAGTACATCTCGCAGCGCATCACCGTGCCCAGCGCGCCGCTCTCGACCAGCGACCGCACCGTGCGGAAGTCGCTGTCCCAGCGGCGATTATGGAAGACGCTGAGCACGCGCCCCGGCGGCCCCCGCCGCCGCGATCAGGGCGGGGCCATCCTCGGGATCGGCGACGAAGGGCTTGTCGATCACCACATGCCTGCCCGCCGCCAGCGCCGCACGGGCGAGCGGGGCATGGCTGGCATTGGGCGTCGCGATCACGACCAGTTCGATCGACGGATCGGCGATCAGCGCGGCGGGATCGGCGAAGACCGGCACGTCCGGCCAGGCGGCGGCGACCGCCGCTCCCTGGGAACTGGCGATGCCGGCGAGCCGCAGCCCCGGCGTCGCCGCGATCAGCGGTGCGTGGAACGCGCTGCCCGCCAGACCGAAGCCGATCAGGCCGGTGGCGATCGAGGGCTGGGTCATCGAAGCTCCTGACATTGCGGCACGGTCCGACGCCATGTGCCACATCGGGCCGCCGCCGCCCATCACCGCCCACGCATTCGCCATGATCGAGGTCAAACCCGGTGGATAGGGCAGGGCCCCCGCGTCGTTATGCCCCGTCTCCGCCCTGATGAAAGCGCCGCGCCTTGTACACCGTCCTGGTCGCCGAAAGCGAAACCCCCGAACATCGCGCGGACCGCCGCGAACGCGCGGGACGCAGTTCCGGCGAGAGCTATATCGCGACGCTCGAACAGATGGTGCCGGGCATCGTCGCCGAACGGATCGCCCCCGCCGACGAGGATTCGCCCGTCTATACGCCCGAGCAGATCGCCGCCTATGACGGCGTCTTCCTCACCGGCTCGCCGCTCCATGTCTATGAGGACAGTCCGCCGGTGCGGCGGCAGATCGCGTTCATGCGCGCGGTCTTCGCCTCGGGCGTGCCGTCCTTCGGATCGTGCGCGGGCTTGCAGGTCGCGGTTGCGGCGGCGGGCGGAACGGTGCGGCCCATTCCCGAACGGCTGGAGGCGGGCATCGCCCGCCGCATCGCGTCGACCATGGCCGGGCGCGACCATCCGCTGCTCGCCGGCCGCCCCGCCTGTTGGGACGCGCCCGCCATCCATGGCGACGAGGTCGAGTCGCTGCCCGAGGGCGCGTTGCTGCTCGCCAGCAACGGCGTCAGCGCGGTGCAGGCGGCGGAGATCCGGCATGACGGCGGCCTCTTCTGGGGCGTGCAATATCATCCCGAACTGTCCCCCGAGGAGATCGCCAGCGCATTGCGGGGCCAGGCGGACGACCTGGTCGAGCAGGGGCTGGCCCTGGACGAGGCGGCGGTGGAGCGGCACGCGGATTTGCTGGCGGCGTTGCAGGACGATCCCGACTCGCCGGCGCTCCGCTGGCATCTGGGAGTGGACGGGGAGTTCGCCGACATGGCCTGTCGCCGCCGCGAATTGCGCAACTTCCTCGACACGCTGGTGGCCGCGCGTCACGCGCAGCGACAGCAGGGCTGACGCCGGCGGACTATGACGTTCGCCCGGCCGGGCAAGGGGATAGCTCCAAACCGGCTGGTTCTTTTATACGACGAACGCTTCTGACGCCCCGTCAATATGTGTACGCAGAGACCAGAACAGGCATCGCAGGGGAGCGACAGGGGCCATGGCAACGCTGACGACCGATCTTCCTTTGCTGGACCGGGCGCCGCTCGGCCGCAACCTGACCTATGGAATGCTCGACAATCTGGGCCGGGCGATCGTCACGGGTCATTATGAACAGCGCAGCTTCCCGACCGAGGCGGAACTGGCGCGCCAGCACGGCGTCAGCCGTTCGGTGACGCGCGAGGCGGTGAAGATGCTGACCGCCAAGGGGCTGCTGAGCGCCCGGCCGCGCCAGGGGACGGTGATCCAGCCATCGGGCAACTGGAATCTGTTCGACACCGACGTGCTGCGCTGGCTGCTCGAACGCAAATTCTCGATCGAGCTGCTGGTCCATTTCAACCAGCTGCGCGTCGCGATCGAGCCGGAGGCGGCGGCGCTGGCGGCGGGTTTCGCCGGGCCCGGCGACCTTCGCGACATCGCCGCCGGGCTGGAGCGGATGCGCGCGGCGGAGGCGGGGGAGGACGATCCGCTCGACGCCGATATCGCCTTCCATGTCGCGATCCTGCGCGCGTCGAAAAACCCGTTCTACGCGCAGTTCCGCGACGTGGTCGCGACCGCCCTGCGCACCTCGATCCGCTTCACCAACCGGATCAAGGGGCGCACCGCCAATATCGCCGATCACGAGGCGGTGGCGGAGGCGATCGCGACGGGCGATGCGGCGGCGGCGCGAGCGGCGATGCGCCGGCTGATCCAGGATGTGCTGACGCTGATCGACGGCGGCCCGGCAGCGTCTGCCGGAGGGCAGGGGGAACGCGGCGGTACCTGACCGCCGCGTCCCCTTGCCCGGCGGTGGATCAGCCGCCGGTGGTCAGGCGATAGGTCATGACGTTGCGATAGGTCTGGCCCGGGGCCAGCCGCGCCGAGCCGAAGTCCGGGCGGTTCGGCGTGTCCGGGAAGATCTGCGGCTCGAACACCACGGCGTCGCCCTGGCGATAGAGACGCCCCGACTTCCCGGGGATGGTGCCGGTCAGGAAGTTGCCGGAATAGAATTGCAGACCCGGCTGGTTCGACCACAGCTCGAACCCGCGGCCCGACACCGGGTCGCTGACCCGCGCCATCAGATGCTGGTCGGGGGTGACGGCGCGGCCGACCACCCAATTATGGTCATATCCCTTGCCGAACACGATCTGCGGGCTGCTGGCGTCGCGCACCCGATCCGCCACGGCATGCGGCGTGCGGAAGTCGAAGGGGGTGCCCGCTACCGGCTGGAACATGCCGGTCGGGATCGCGGTCTTGTCGGTCGGCAGGAAGGTGTCGGCCGGGATGGTCAGCACATGGCCCATCGCACCGCCCGCCGATCCCTCGCCGGCCAGGTTCCAATAGGCGTGGTTGGTGATGTTGACGATCGTCGGCTTGTCGGTCGTGGCGCGATATTCGATCGTCAGGTTGTTCTGCTCGTCGAGCGAATAGGTGGCGTCGACGGTCAGCATACCGGGATAGCCCATTTCCCCGTCGCGGCTGACATGGCGCATCGTCACCGAGGCGGTCGGCCCGCTCTTGACCGAGGTGACGGCCCAGACCGCCTTGTCGAAACCCTGCGGTCCGCCATGCAGCGTGTTGGGACCGTCGTTCAGCGGCGCGCTATAGCTCTTGCCGTCCAGCGTGTAGCGGCCGGCGGCGATCCGGTTGGCGAAGCGGCCGACGCTGGCGCCGAAGAAGTTGGGATTGGCGATATATTCGGCGACCGTGGCATGGCCGAGCTGGACATCGGCCACCTGGCCCTTGCGGTCGGGCATCAGCAGCGACTGGAGCGCCGCGCCATAGGCGATGACGCGCGCGGACACGCCCTTGCCGTTGGTCAGCGTCACCGCCGGCACGTCGCGACCATCCGGCATCGCGCCGAAGCTCGACCGCTTGGCTTCGGCGGCATAGGCGGCGGGGGCGGTCATCATCGCGGCGGCACATGCGGCAAGGGCCAGTCTCTTCATATCTCTCTCCTGCGGACACGCTCGCCTGCGGAGCGCCGGTCTCCCGCCATCCATATCCGGTGGCGCGGCACGGGCCAAGCTATTGGTTGGACAAATAGCGGAGCGGACGAACAAAGCCGCCGGCCCTGGTCGGACCGGCGGCGCGCATCATCCCGGAGGTGGGGGGAAGGGGATCAGGCGAAGGCGACGCGGACCGAAGGGGCCGCCGAGCGGCGTTGCCGGCGCATCGCCACCGCGATCGCACCGAAGCCGGTCAGCATCAGCGCCCAGGTGCCCGCCTCCGGCACCGCCGAGATGCCCTGGAACATGATCGTCACCATCCGCGTGCCGGCCAGGCCGGTCGCCGGCGCGGAATAGGTCAGCGTGTTGCCGACCAGCGACAGCGAGCCGCCGAACGTGTCGTAGGAGATGACCGCATGGTCGAAGAAGCCGGCGGTATCGGCGGTGAAGCTCATCACGAAGCTGGACGCGCCCATCTGCGACGACACGTCCTTGATGGTCAGCGCGTTGTTGAAGAAGGTGGCCGTGTTGGTGTTGGCCGCATCCTGGAAGCCGAAGCCGTTGCCATAGCTGGCCTCCACCGCGCTGGACGTCGCATTGGCATAGCCGGCGGGCACATAGCCCTGGCTTTTGTCGAAGTAATTAGCGCTGTTCGCGCCGAAGCGGATCGCACCGGTGACGGTGGTCGTCGCCGTGGCGGGTGCGGCAGCAACGGCGGCGGTCAGGGCGGCGGCGGCGAAGAAGTTGCGGATCGTCGTCATGATGTTGGTCCCCGTTTGCGCAGTGCCGCGCTGTTGGAACCGTAATTGCGCGTATCGCGACCATGCTTCAACGATCGCCTAGAGTTAACGAAGTGCCGGGGTGGAACGGTGGTTGGTTAATCGGTGCGGCTGTGATGAAGGGTTTGGGCGGTAAGAATTATTACCAGATCTCAACCATGATCTTCAACCAAGGCGATGGCGACACGATCGCTTCGGCATCCCTGTCGCCAAGGCCTGTGCGGGGACGTGCGAAGCGGGCTCGCGCGAAGGCGCGACCCGTACCGGACCCGCATCCGCATTGCCGCGTTCCGCCCAATCCTGTCCCCTGCGCCGGAGCCGCGATGACCGATCCCAACCGCCCCTTGCGCCTCGGCTTTCCGGTCAAGGTGATGGGCCGCCCCGAGCTGAAGACGCAGGATACGCGGCGCTGGCAGAAGAGCCCGCATCTGAAATGCTCGCTCGAACTGCTCGACCCGGTGCTCGACTATCTCGCGGCGGAGCGGCTCGACATGTACCGCCTGTCCTCGGACATCGCGCCCTACGCCACCCATCCCGACATGCCGCAATTCCATGACATGGTCGCGGAAAGCGATGCGGAATTGCGGGCGTTCGGCGCCAAGGCCCGCGCGCTCGATATCCGGCTGTCCTTCCACCCCTCGCAATATATCCTGCTCAACGCGCCCGATGCCGGGCTGACGACGCGGAGCATCCGCGATCTCGCCAGCCAGTCCGAGATGCTCGACCGGATGGGGCTGGACGCGGAGGCGGTGGTCGTCACCCATGTCGGCGGCGTCTATGACGATCGCGAGGCAAGCCGCGCCCGATGGATCAAGGGATGGGAGCAATGCCCGGATCATGTCCGCGCCCGGCTGGTGCTGGAGAATGACGATCTGCGCTTCTCCGCCGCCGATGTGTTGTGGATCCAGGAGCGGACGGGGGTGCGCTGCATCTTCGACTATCAGCATTTCTGGTGCCTCAACCCCGAGCGGCTCGACCTGCGCGACACGCTGGCGCGCTTTCTGGCGAGCTGGCCGGCAGGGGTGCGGCCGAAGATCCACTTCTCCTCGCCCCGCACCGAAATGCGCGAGGTGAAGCAGGCCATCTCCCCAAAGGAGCGCGAAGCCGTCAAGGCGGGGAAGAAGGTCGGCGGCAAGGCGCTGCTCAAGGCCCCGGTCAAGCCTAATGCCCGTGTCCGCACCGTGCTTCGCCCGCCGGTATGGACCGGGCATGCCGACTTCACCAACCCGTTCGAGTTCGCCACCTTCATGCGCATGGCCGAGGGGCTGGACTTCGACGTGATGCTGGAGGGGAAGGCCAAGGATTTGAGTCTGTTGCGGCTGCGTGGCGATCTGGTCCGTTATGCGCCGGACGTCGCCATCCGCTTCGGCCTGTCGGTGGACGATGCGGCGGCACTGGCGGAAGACGAGGCGCTGGTCGAAGACCATGCCGATGCCGAACAGGAGGCCGATGTCGATGAGGGGGAAGGTTGATTACCCGATCTGTCCCTTTACGGGACGCTCCTTCAGATTCTGATCCGTATCAGCCATTTGCTGCGAAGATGACAGGAACGTCATTCTAAGCCGCTCATTATTGGCGCTGATGGCCAGCATTGCGTCCCTGCTGTTCGATACACCGTCCGAGCCGCCGCCGAAGCGGCCCGGTCTGGACGGCCTGACCCTTCATCTTCGGCAGGGTTGGACGGAAGACGGCTATGTCTGTCTTCCCGGTCATGCGGCGGGACCGGTGCTGGTGATGCTGCCCTCCACCGCCTGGCAGCGCATCGTCCTGCGGCACCGCCCGAACCTGTCCGCCGCCGTCGCGGAGGTGGCCGCCGAGGCCAGTCGCCATGGCCGTTGGCAGCGGTTGTTCGGCCGCCGCGCCTTGCTGGTCGATCCCGCCGGCTGACCCCTGCACCTTGCTTCGGCGGCAAAAAATTTTATATACCGTTCGTTATGGAAAAAGCCGTCTGCACCGTGCCCAAGGGCCGGCCGCGCGAGTTCTGCACGGAACGGGCGCTCGCCGCCGCATTGCGCGTCTTCTGGAGCAAGGGCTATGAAGGCGCCTCGCTCACCGAGCTGACCGAGGCGATGGGCATCACCAAGCCCAGCCTCTATGCCGCGTTCGGCAACAAGGAAGCCTTGTTCCACAAAGCCTTGGACCTCTACGAGGCCGAGAAGCTGGACTATATGCGCACCGCGCTGGACCAACCCAGCGCGCGGGGCGTAGTCGAGCATCTGCTGCGCGGCGCGGTCGAGATGCAGACCAGCCAATGCGATCCCAAGGGCTGCATGGGCGTCATCCACATGACCGCGTGCGGCAGCGAGGCCGAGTCGATCAAGACCGATGTTATCGCTAGGCGGGCCTCCTCCCAGGCCGCGCTGGTCGATCGGCTAGAGCGCGCCAAGCGCGAGGGCGACCTGCCCGCGGATGCCGATATCGCCGGCCTCACCCAATATCTCTACGCCGTGCTGCAGGGGATGGCGGTGCAGGCCGGGTCGGGCGCGACGCGCGACGAGCTGGACCGGGTGATCACGATCAGCCTGCAATGCTGGCCGAGCAAGTGACTGCCCTTGAATGATTTGATGGTCCGGAACGCTAAAATACCGTTCGGTACACAAAGTCGTTGACGCTTCCGAATCACGCTTATATACCATGCGGTACGGAAGGCGGCTCCCAGTAAGCAGGGTGATCCACCGACCGGGAGTAAGCGTACCGGCCGCCCGTCAGGGCCCGGTTCCTCCAGAATTTTCACGGCAGGTCCGTGGATGGACGCCATCGGCGTCGCGTCCATGTGTCCTGTCGCCTCGAACCAAATGACAGCCATGGCCGGGCGCCAGGGGGGAAGGCCCCGTCATGCCCAGGCCCAAACCAGGGAGACGAACATGGCCTATCTCGCTTTTTCCGAAGTCGGTGCCGCCGGCCTCGCCGAACCCGTTGCCGCGATCCCGGTCGCGCCGCGTTCCGCTTCGGCCAGCCTCAGCGCGCTCGAATGGTCGGTGGTCGCGATCGCCCGCAAGGATCGCATGTCGTCGCTCCGCACGCCGGGCCGGATCGCCATGGCGATGGGCGCCGTGTTCGGCGACAGGCCGAACCCGCGCCTAGCCGATCCGCGGCTGGAGGCTTTGCGCCGGATCGCCGTGTTGAGCTGGCACCATGGCTATACCGTGCCGTCGCACGCGGTGCGCGAGTTCCTCGCCGCCGGCTTTTCCCCGGCGCAATATGAGCTGATCGTCGACAGCATCGGCGTCACCCGCCGCGAGCCGCAGCAGGAGCGGCTGCGCGCATGATCCCGCTCGCGCCGCTCGACTGGGTCCGGCATCAGGCGGTGCCGGCCGAAAAGACCAAGGCACCGCCTGCCGCCAGGCGTCAGTCCTTCTGTTCGCCCTGCGCGCCGGCATTGTTGCCGTAGCCCGCACCCGATTCCTCTTCCGGTGCTTCGACCGGCGTCTTCTGTTCCTTGTCGCTGCCGGCGTTCGGCTGTTCGTCGGTCATGATCCACTCCTTGGGCTGCACTGAGCGGTCAACGCGCGGTGACCGCGCGCGCTCCCGATCAGCCGAACAACTCGCCCTGCGGGCCGGCCGGCGGACGGAACAGGTCGCTGCGCAGCCCGACCCGCTCGCGGTTCAGGCCATGCTTGCGGCAGGCGATGTGGAAGCGGGTGCGGAGCAGCTCCGCCCAGGGGCCGCTGCCCTTCATCCGGCTGTGGAAATTCGGATCATTGTCGCGGCCATCGCGCAATGAGCGGATGATCGCCATCACCTTGCCCGCTCGGTCGGGAAAATGTTCGTCCAGCCAGGCGCGGAACAGCGGCGCGACCTCGTGCGGCAGGCGGACGGCCAGGAAGAAGGCGTGCGCCGCCCCCGCCTCGGCCGCGCGGGCGATCAGCGCCTCGACCTCATGATCGGTGATGGCCGGGATCACGGGCGCGATCGAGACATAGACGGGAATGCCCGCCTCCGCCAATCGTCGCACCGCCGCCAGTCGCCGTTCGGGATGCGGCGCGCGCGGCTCCAGCGTCGCCGCCAGGCGGGGATCGAGCGAGGTGATCGACAGGCATACCGCCGCCAGTCCCTTCGCCGCCATCGGCGCGAGCAGGTCGATGTCGCGGACCACCCGGTCCGACTTGGTGGTGATCGTCACCGGATGATCGGTCTCCGCCAGCACCTCCAGCACGGCGCGCGTGATCCGCCAGTCGCGCTCGATCGGCTGATAGGGATCGGTGTTGGTGCCGAGCGCCATCGGCCTGGGGACGTAACCCGGTTTCGCCAGCTCGGCGCGCAGCAGCGCGGCGGCATCGGGCTTGGCGAACAGCCGGCTTTCGAAATCCAGGCCGGGCGACAGGTCGTGAAAGGCATGGCTGGGGCGGGCGAAGCAATAGATGCAGCCATGTTCGCAGCCGCGATAGGGATTGATCGACCGGTCGAAGGGCAGGTCGGGGGAGGCGTTGCGGCTGATGATCGTGCGGGGGCGCTCGACCGTCACGCTGGTGCGCAATGGCGGCGGCGGATCGTCGACCAGCGCCTGCGCATCGCGCCAGTCCCCGTCGATCGCGCGGACCGGCAGGTTGAAGCGGTCGCTCTCGCGGTTGTGAGTCGCACCGCGTACCGGACGGGTCTTGGCCATGGCCGGATCATGCCCGGCTTTTCGGAACGTAGCAAGAACATGGGGCCGCCCGGACAGGCGGCCCCAAGGGTCTGGTTCAGCCGAAGACGACCTGGGTCGAGCGGCGGCGATAGCGGGTCGCGCCCGCGACCATCGCGAAGCCGAGCAGCATCAGCATCCAGACCGACGGCTCCGGCACGCTGAACACGATATTGTCGACTTCCAGCGAGTTGCCGGCGCTCTTGAAGCGGATGCCGCCGATCAGCGGATCGCTGGGATCGACCTTGACCGTGACGCGGCGATTGGTGTTCGCCTGCTGCGTGTTGCCATTGGCGCTGGTCGTGAAGTTGCTGCCGCTATAGCTGGCGAGCAGGGTGCCGGTGGTGCTGAGCAGATCGACCATGTTGTAGCTGTCGATCGAACCGATGAAGAAGCTCACCGAGGAGACGCCGACATTTGACATCAGGGTGGCGACGCCGTCCTTGCGGACCGACAGATAGGCGCTGCCGTCGCTGAAGCCGGGGGTGGCGCCATTGGCGCTGTTGCCGGACAGGATGCCGGCGCCGGTCAGCATCAGGCTGACGCCATCGGGCAGTTCCGTGTCGAAGGTGACGGCGAGGCCGGCGGGGGCCGCGAAGCTGGCGGTGCTGCCAAGCGTGGTGGTGAGCGTCACCGCCGCCTGGGACGGGGCGGCGAGGGCGAGGAACGGTACGGCGGCCAGGGACAGCCGGGCAAATCGGGTCATCGGTGATCCTTTGAATGAAGGCGCAAGGACGCTCGTCACGATCCTCCCGGATTGGCCGCGGGTCGCTGGCGTCGCGCATGGGACATCATTCGCCGCCGACTCCTGCGCACGGCGGGCATCGTACGGGGTTGCCCCGGACGCTATGGCCGGTCGCCTGAAACCTTATCTACGGGTTTTATAGAGGGATGTCGGGCGGCCGGACGGCCGGTGCCCGGATTTTCACGGGTTCGTCCGAACGTCCCGATATGGGGCGGCCATTTGTTAAGCATGTTTGGGACTGGGCGAAAACGTAAACAAGGCGTTAACACTTGGCCATGAAACGACGCCTCGTCCTCACAGCCGAATCGGCTCGTCATCCCTTCCGCCGGACGCTGCCGCCGCCGCCGGCGGCGATGCCCGAGGTCGACGATCAGGATCGCGACTGGAAGCTGTTCGTGCTCAGCTTCGTCGCCTTCTTCACCTGTTTCTACAGCTTCATCTTCTGACGCGGCGGCGGGCGACCAGCGCCCGCTCGATCAGTCGCAGGCGCGGTGCAGCTTCTGCGCCAGCCAGGCGGAGACCAGGCACATGCCGGCGACCAGGAACAGCATGTTCTGCGGCGTCACGCCCATCGCCGTGATGCCGAGCACCGCGATCGAGCCCAGCGTCATCGCGCCGGCATTGACGACGTTGTTGGCCGCCACCGTACGCGCGGTCTGGTCCTTTTCCACCGTGGTGGTGAGGAAGGCGTAGAGCGGCACCACGAACATGCCGCCGGTCACCGCGATGGCGAGCAGCACCAGCATGACCGGGATCGCCCCCGGCTGGGCGACGAATTCGGACAGGCTGTAATAATGGCCCGCCGGTGCCGCCGACCAGTGGCGCACCGCCAGCGAGAACAGCACCACGAACACGCCCATCGCCACCACCGAGGCGGGCGAATAGCGGGCGGAGATCCGCCCCTTCAGCATGGTGTTGATGACGACCGAGCCGATCGCCACGCCGACCGAGAAGATCGCGATCGCCGCGCTCGCCACCCGCTCGTCGGCGGTCAGCACATTCTTCACCAGCGGCGGGAAGATGATGATCAGCACCGCGCCGATCGTCCAGAAAAAGCTGATCGCGCAGATTGCCAGGAACAGGCGCGGGATGTGCAGCGTCGCGGTGATCAGCCGCCACGAGGAGGTGAAGGGATTGTAGTTGATCACCAGCGGCGGCCCGACGCGCGGTGCCGGCGGCACCTGTCGCCCGACCAGCCAGCCCAGTGCGGACAGGCACAGCACCATCGCCGCCGCCCCGTCGATCGAAATCCAGCCGGCGACCACGGTGCCGAGCAGCACGGCGATATAGGTGCCCGCCTCGACCAGCCCGGTGCCGCCCAGCACGTCGCCCGCCGGCAGATGCTGGGGCAGGATCGCGTATTTGATCGGCCCGAAAAAGGTGGAATGCGTGCCGAGCAACAGCACCGCGAACAGCATCAGCCCGATGCCGGTCTGCGTATAGCCCGCCTTGGCGAGCATCAGGCCGCCGGCGCCGATCGCCATGATGCCGATCTCGGCGGTCTTCACGATACGGATGATCCGCGCCTTGTCATGGCTGTCGGCGAGCTGGCCCGCCAGGGCGGAAAGCAGAAAGAAGGGCAGGATGGCGATACCGGTCGCCAGCGCGTTGAAATTCGCTTCCTTGCCGGGATCGTTGAACACCGCATAGGTGGCGAACAGCACCATCGACGTCTTGAACAGATTATCGTTGAAGGCACCGAGGAACTGAGTCGTGAACAGGGGGAGGAAGCGGCGCTGCTTCAGCAACCCCATGGCATTGATCATGTCGACGAAGCGTCCCGGCCGTTGCTGGTCGCGCGGGTCTAGCCGAGCGGATCGCGTTGCGCCAATCCTTTAACCCCGAACCCGGTGGCGCGTCGGCCGCCGCTTTCCGGTTTCCGATCGCGTCGCCGCGCGATAGGGAGGGCCGGTGTTGAGTTTGCCCAATCTGTTGACCCTGTCGCGAATCGTCGCGGTGCCGCTGCTCGTCGGGCTGCTGTGGTGGCCGCAATGGACGCTGGGCTATGCCATCGCGTTCGCGCTCTACTGCCTGATGGGCATCACCGATTATTTCGACGGCTATCTGGCCCGCGCCAACGGGGCGGTGTCGCGGCTGGGCATCTTCCTCGATCCGATCGCCGACAAGATCATGGTCGCGGCGGTGATCCTGATGCTGGTCGGCACGCACGACATCGCCGGGCTGCACATCATCGCGGCGCTGGTCATCCTGCTGCGCGAGATCGCGGTGTCGGGCCTGCGCGAATTCCTGGCGCCGCTGCACGTCTCGATGCCGGTGTCCAAGCTCGCCAAGTGGAAGACGACGCTGCAACTGGTCGCGCTCGGTGCGCTGATCCTGGGCGGGGCGATCCCGTCGGCGGCGTGGATCCATGGCGTCGGCCTCGTCAGCCTGTGGGGCGCGGCGGTGCTGACCGCGATCACCGGCTGGGATTATCTGCGCGTCGGCTTGAGGCATATGGATTGATGGACCTGCTCTATTTCGCCTGGGTGCGCGAGACGGTCGGCCGGAGCCAGGAGCGGGTGACGCCCCCGGATCATGTCGCCACGGTCGCCGACCTGCTCGACTGGCTGGCGGCGGACAGCGAGGCGCATCGTGCCGCCTTCGCCGACCGGGCGCGGCTGCGCGCGGCGGTGGACCAGCAGTTCGTGCCGCTCGACGCCAGCCTGGCCGGCGCGCGCGAGGTGGCGATCTTCCCGCCGGTGACGGGCGGATGATCCGTATCCTGGTCGATCCCGCGCCGATCGACATCGCCGCAGAGATGGCGCTGGCGGAAGCCGGCCCGGACGATGGCGGGGCGGGGGCGGTCGCGACCTTCACCGGGCTGGTCCGCACCGATGACGGCGTCGATACGCTCGAACTGGAACATTATCCCGGCGCGACCGAAGCGGCGCTGCGCTCGCTCGCCGAGCAGGCGACGACACGCTGGGCGCTGCACGCGGCGACCATCGTCCACCGGGTCGGCCCGATGCGGGCGGGCGAGCGGATCGTGTTCGTGGCGGCGGCGGCGGCGCACCGCGCGGCGGCGCTGGAGGCCTGCGCCTATCTGATCGACCGGCTGAAGACCGATGCGCCCTTCTGGAAGCGGGAGGTGCGCGGCGGCGTCGCCACCTGGGTCGAGGCGCGACACGGCGACGAAGCGGCCGCCGCGCGCTGGTCGACCGCGTAGAAGGCCGCCGCGCCGGTCGAAACCGGCGCGGCGCGATCGATCAGCCCAGTTTGGGCAGGCTGATGCCGTTGGTCACATGGATGACGCCATTCGTCTCGCGCAGGTCGGGCGTGTCGATATAGCTCTTGTTGTTGACCGCATCGGTCAGCAGGATGTTGCCATTCTCCAGCGTCGCGACGATCGGCTGGCCCGACAGGGTGGTCAGCGTCGCGCGACCGCCGCCGGCGGTGATCGCCGCCTTGATCTGGTCCGACGTCATCGCACCGTTGATGATGTGGTTCTTCAGGATCGTCGTCAGGCTGGCGACATTGGCGGGCGCCAGAAAGGCGTCCATCGTGCCCGGCGGCAGGCGGCCGAACGCCTCGTCGGTCGGCGCGAGCAGCGTGTACGGGCCGGGACCGGACAGCAACGCCTCCAGCTTCGCGGCCCGGACCAGGCGGAGCAGCGCGCTATGGTTGGGGAGCGTCGGCAGCGCGGCGGCGATCGTGGTGGTCGCGGCGGGCGCGGCCTGGGCCGCGGGCGTTGCGGGGGCCGTCTGGCCCGGCGCGGTGGCGGCTGGGGCGGTCGTGGCAGGGGCGGTGTTCGGCTGGGCGGGGGCCGCCTGCTGCGCTTGGGCCGGCAGCGCGAACGCCGTGGCGACGGTCAGTGCAAGCAAGGTCGGATATCGCATTCTTCTCTCCGGCGCTGTGGAAAATATATCCTATCATCGCCCGAGCCGCCAATGGGTTCCCCTTGCGACGACCCGCGCCCTGGCCGGGATGGAGCGTGCGGATCAGGGCATTCGGGGCGCGAGAAAGCCGTTGGTGAGTAGCAGCACGCCGTTCGGGCGCACGATCTCGTCGGTGACGAAGGCATGGTCGCCATCGGCATTGGTGAGGGTCGGCACGTCGCCGGTCAGCGTCACGACCATCGGCTCGCCCGCGAGGGTCGCGAGTTCGGCGGTGCCGCCACCGGCCGTCACGCGACGACGCAGTTCGGCCCGGTCGATCGCGCCCTCGACCAGGTGATAATCGACCAGCCGCACTAGCATGGCGTGATTGTCGGGGGCGAGCAGCGATTCCGGCACCTCGGGCGCGAGCCGGCCATAGGCATCGTCGGTCATCGCGATCACCGTCACGGGTTGCGCGGCGGCGAGGCGGGGGGTGCCGCTGGCGCGGACGCCGGCCGCGAAGTGGAGCAGGGTCGGCGTGGCCGCGATCTCCTGCGCCAGGGATCGCCGCTCGGGGGCGGCCGTCGTGACCGGCGGGGCGACCGGCGACGCGGTCGGGGCGACGCAGCCGGCCAGCGCCAGCGTAAGGGCCAGTGGAGCGAGCCGCATCAGAAGGTCGCCGCCAGCACGTCGGCCATCAGGCGGAAATCGGGTTCGCGCGGCGAGGCGCGTCGCCAGACCAGCGCGATCCGCCGGACCGCATGTTCGGCGGCGAGCGGCCGCGCGACGATGCTGGTATGCTCCAATATGCCCGCCTGGATCGCCATTTCCGGCAGGATCGTCAGCCCCAGGCCGTGATCGACCATCTGCACGACCGTGTGGAGCGAAGTGCCCATCATCGTCGCCTCGGCTCGCAGTTCCGGGCGGTTGCATGCGGCGAGCGCATGATCCTTCAGGCAATGCCCGTCCTCCAGCATCAACAGGCGCGTCTCGTCGATATCGGCCGCCGGATAGACGGCGGGCGGCGGCTCGCTGCCCGATTGCTGGAAGGCGACGAACAGCCGGTCGTCGAACAGCGGCGCGCTCGCCACCTCGCCGCACGCATAGGGCAGGGCGAGTAGCACGCAGTCGGTGCGGCCATTGTGCAGGCCGTCGCACGCCGCCGCGCTCGGCTCCTCGCGCAGGAACAGCTTCAGGTCGGGATAATCCTGGCGCAGGCGCGGCAACATGCGCGGCAGGATGAAGGGCGCGATGGTCGGGATCACGCTCATCCGCATCTCGCCGGTCAGCGGCCGGCCGGCGGCGCGGGCCAGGTCGCCCAGCTCCTCCGCCTCGCGCAGCACGCGGCGCGCCTTCTCGACGAATCGCTCGCCCATCGGGGTGAAGCGGACGACGCGGCGGGTCCGTTCGACCAGGGTGACGCCGATCAGCGATTCGAGATCGCGCAAGCCCGCGGACAAGGTCGATTGCGTGACGAAACAGGCGTCGGCCGCCCGTCCGAAATGACCATGGTCGTGCAATGCCACCAGATATTGGAGCTGCTTGAGCGTCGGCAGATAAGTCGCGGCCATGATGTCCGCCTATCTCACCCGGCGAGCGCGCGCCACAGTCCGAACAGGCTGGTGACGATCAATATCACGCCGACCAGGATCAGCAGCGTGCGCGCGGGCACTTTCTTGGCCAGCATCGCGCCGAACGGCGCGGCCGCGACGCCGCCGATCAGCAGCCCCAGCGTCGCCACCGTCACCGCCGCCCAGCCGAGCTGCGCGATGAAGGTGGCGGAGATAGTCGCGGTCAGGAAGAATTCGGCGGTGTTGACCGTGCCGATCGTGGTGCGCGGCATCGCGCCCTGGACCAGCAGGTTGGAGGTCACCACCGGCCCCCAGCCGCCACCGCCGGCCGCGTCCAGGAAGCCGCCGGCCAGGCCCAGCGGCTCGACGATCTTCGGCTCCTTGGGCTGGGGCGGGTGGCGCAGAGCGCGGTAGAGGAGATAGACGCCGATCCCCGACAGATAGGCGAGGATGAACGGCTTGGCGGTGGCCGCCGAGATGTTGGAGAGGACATAGGCCCCCAGCACGCCGCCGATCACGCCGGGGATCATCAGCCGCAGGAACAGCCGCCAGTTGACGTTGCGATGCAGGACATGGCTGATCCCGGAGACGGCGGTGGTGAAGGTTTCCACCGTATGCACGCCGGCCGAGGCGGCGGCGGGCGGCACGCCGATCCATAGGAGCGCCGTATTGGAGATTACGCCGAACGCCATGCCGAGCGCCCCGTCGACGACCTGCGCGGCGAATCCGATCAGGATGAAGGGCCAGATCTGGGCAAAATCGAACGTCGCTAGGTCGGGCATGAAGATCCTTTCGCGGGCTCAACCTGCCGCGCCGCGCGAATATCCACAAGGTAGATAGACTTTAGGCCACCGATCCCGGCGCGGTGGGCCTGCTGGTAATCATGCGGCCCAAAGCCTAGATCATGCGTTCGACCGGGGTTGACGCGCCGGCCACGGCGACAAGGGGATTGTTATGCCAAATCGACTGGCATCCTATATCGATTCGATTCGGGCGCGCGATCCTGCGCCCCATAGCCGGCTGGAAATCCTGACCTATCCGGGCGTCTGGGCGCTGGCCGGACATCGCATCGCGCATCGTCTGTACAAGGCGCGCTTCTTCCTGCTGGCGCGGATCGTCAACCACTGGACCCGCGCCTGGACCGCGATCGACATCCATCCCGGCGCGAAGATCGGCCGCAACTTCTTCATCGACCACGGATTTGTCGTCATCGGCGAGACCGCGGAGATCGGCGACGACGTGACCATCTATCAATGCGTGACGCTGGGCGGCACCAGCCCCGACAATGGCGTCGCCGGCAAGCGCCACCCGACGGTGATGAACGGCGCGATCATCGGATCGGGCGCGCAGGTGCTGGGCCCGATCACGCTGGGTCCGCGCTCGCGCGTCGGCGCCAATGCGGTGGTGACGCGCGACGTGCCCGAGGGCGCGGTGATGGTGGGCATCCCGGCACGCCCGACGATGGTCGAGGGCGGACAGCAGACGCCGCGCTTCGTCCCCTATGGCACGCCCTGTTCGGAAAATTTCGATCCGGTAACGCAGCGCACCGAACTGCTCCGCTGCGAGGTGGAACAGCTCCGCCGCCGGCTCGATGCCCTGCTCGCCGACCAGCAGGGCGAGGGCGAGCGCGACCGGGCCTGATGGGGGTCGTTCCCTTTCCGCTGAACGGCGCGGGGCAGGTCGGCTTCGAACGGGCCGAATTGACGCGCATCCTGGACCTGTATGGCCGGATGGTCGCGGCGGGGCATTGGCGCGACTATGCGCTGGAACTGGGCCGGGACGCGGCGGTCTTCTCCGCCTTCCGCCGTACCGCCGAGCGGCCGGAAATCCGGATCGAGAAGCGACCCGCCTTGCGGAACCGCCAGGGCATGTGGGCGCTGATCGGCGAGGCGGGCGCGGTGCTGAAGCGCGGGCATGAACTGGGACCGGTGCTGGCGCCGGTCGAGCGGCGATTGATGAAACTGGTCGACGGGGAGTGATCGCCGTTCCGGTCGCGGCATGAAAAGTTGAGTGGTTTGAACGCGATGAGTGCCAATGTAGAAGCGGAACATGGTCCGTTCCGAATACCGGTCATGAGGCGCGACGCCCAGGCGCGTCGCGACGCGCTGCTGGATGCCGCGGTGATCTGTTTCCACCAGTCCGGCTATGGCGTCGCGCTGGAGGATGTCGCGGCGGCGGCCGGGGTGGGACGGGGCACGCTCTACCGCAACTTCAAGGATCGCATGGCGCTGGTGCTGGCGGTGTTCGAGCGCGAATTGCGGCGGATCGGCGAGCGGCTCGATCCGGCCGGGTCGCTGGACGACACCATCGCCACCATGGCGCTGGACGGCGCGCCGACGACGGCGTTGTTCAACCGGCTGGCGCTCGACCTGCCGCTCGACCCCGACAGCCGTCGCCAGTTCGAGATGCTGGCCGAACGCATGGCAACCATGCTGCGCCCGATCGTCGAGCGGGCGCATGACGAGGGGCGGCTCGACCGCTCGATCGGTACGCGGCAGGTGGTGCTGGTCATCCGCATGATCAGCAACCTGCTGCTCAAGCACCAGTCGCGCGAGGAGAAGCAGGCGGTGCTGGTGGAGGTGCTGGCGCTGTTCCGCCATGGCCTGTTGCCGCGTTCGGTGGCGTAGACGAGGACAAGAGCCTCGACCTTAGCGCGCCGCCCCGTCCCCATCCGGACGCGGCGGGGTCCAGCCCAAGCCGAGGCTCTTCTGCACGGCGATATAGCTGTTGGTCAGTTGCGCCTTGGCCTGCGCCACCGCGATCGCGGCTGACAGGCGCTGGCGCTCGATGTCGAGCTGGTCGATCGTCGCGCTGGTGCCGGCGCGGACGCGCTGGTCGTTGAGCGTGGCGGCGCGGGCCGCCGATGCTTCGGCCCGGGCGAGGTTGCCGAGCTGCGCGCGCAGATTGCCGAAGCGCGACAGCGACGTCTCCGCCTCCTGCAATGCTTGCAGCACGGTCTGGCGATAGCCGGCCTCCGCCTGGTCGCGCTGCGCCTCCGAGACGCGGGTGGCGGCGCGCGCCTTGCCGAAGTCGAGGAACGACCAGCTGAGCGTCGGCGCGCCAAGCGCGGTCAGCTTGCCCAGGTCGAAGATGTCGCCCGGCGAGGTGCCGCCCAGTCCGAGCAAGCCCAGGAACCGGACGGCGGGCAGCTCGCGCGCCTTGCTGACGCCGATGCCGGCGGTGGCGGCGGCGAGCTGGCGCTCGGCGGAGCGGATGTCGGGACGGCTGGCGATCAGCAGGGCCGGATCGCCGACCGGCACCTGCGCGGGCGGCAGCGGCACAGGCACGACGGTCGACAGCGTGGCGTCGAGCGCACCGGGGGTGCGACCGGTCAGGATCGCGATCTGGCCAAGATATTCGTCGCGTTGCGCGCCCAGTGGCACGGCCTGCGCCTCACTGGTTTCCAGCGCGGTCTGGAGCCGCTCGACATCCAGCGTCGAGGCGGTGCCGGCGTCGAAACGCTGGCGGGTGAGGGCGAGCTGGCGCTGCTGGAGCGCGGTCGATTGCTGGTTCAGGCGGATTCGCTGCTGCACGTCGCGCAGCGAGACATAGGCCTGCGCGACCTGCGCCGACAGGCTGACCTGCGCGTCGGCGAGGTCGGCGAAGCGCGCCTCGGCGGTGCGGCGGGTCTGCTCGATCCCGCGCCGCCCGCCGCCGAAGATGTCCGCTTCCCAGCCGACATTGAGGCCGAGATTGTAGAATTGCAGCGAGGTCGAGCCGCCGCCATCGCCCTGACTGCCGCCGCCGCTATTGCCACTGCCGCCCAGGTCGATGCCGGGCACCTCGGCATGGATGTACGTGCCGTTGGCGCTGACGCCGGGCAATTGCCCGCTGCGCTGCTGCGTGATCCGCGCCATCGCTTCGCGGATGCGGGCCTGCGCCTGGTCGATGCTGGGGTTATGCACCAGCGCATCGTCGACCAGCGCGGTCAGCGTCGGGTCGTTCAGCGTCTCCCACCAGCGCGCCAGGCCCGGCGTCGGCGTGAAGACGGGGTCGCTCGCGCGGACGAAGCGGCCGCGCGCGGCGGCGTCGGACGCGGTGGCGGGCGGCCCGGCATAATCGGGCCCGACGGTGCAGGCGGCGAGCAGGCCGACAAGCGGCAGGAGCGGCAAAATCTTCATCAGTGCGTCGCCGCGGGTGCGGCGTCCTTGGGCAGGGGGCGGAGGAACAGGACCAGGGGCAGCACGGCGAAGGTGCCCATGCCCATGATCCAGAAGATGTCGTTATAGGTCATGACCAGCGCCTGCGCCTGGACCTGCTGGCCGATCACGCGCAGCGCGGTCGAGGGGCCGCCGAACTGGCGCGAGATCCCGCCGACATAGTCCTGCACCGACACGGCATTGGCGTTCAGCGTCTCCTCGATCCGGCGCGAATGGAAGTACATGCGCGTGTCCTGGATGATCGCGATGCCGGCGAGCGCGAAGCTGCCGCCCAGGTTGCGCATCGCGTTGAACAGGCCGGACGCGTCGCCCGCATCCGCCGGCGGAACCGAGCGGATCGCCGCCTGGCTGAGGAACAACATGCCCAGGATCTGGCCGACGCCGCGCAGCAATTGCGAGTCGACGAAGCTCGATCCGTCCGACACCAGGGTCAGCGTCGTGTCGAGCAGCGCCGAGACGCCCATGATCGTCAGGCCGAAGCCGACCGCGATGCGGATATCGATATGGCGCAGCAGGTACGGCGTCATCGCGATCATGATCAGGCTGGGGATACCCGACAGCAGCACGATCTTGCCCGATTGCAGCGCGTTGTAATCGGCCACCGTCGCCAGGAACTGGGGGATGGCATAGGAGGTGCCGTAGAGCACGATGCCCAGCACCACGCCCATCATCGCCACCGCGCCGAACTGGCGGTCGAGCAGCAGCGACAGCTTGATGATCGGCCGCCGCGCCCGCACCTGCCCGACGAACAGCAGCGCGAAGCCGAACAGCGTCACCAGCGCCATGTAGCGGATCAGCTCGGACGAGAACCATTGCTCGCGCTGCCCCTCCTCCAGGAAGACGGTCAGGCCGCCCAGGCCGAGCGCCAGGCCGAGGATGCCCAGCCAGTCCGCCTCGCCGATCAGGTTGAGCCGCGAGCGTTCGTGCGGCAGGCCGACGAGCAGCAGGATCACGAGCAGCGCACAGACCGGCACGTTGAGGAAGAAGGCGTAGTGCCAGCTGACATTCTCGGTCAGCCAGCCGCCGATCAGCGGGCCGATCACCGGCCCCAGGATCGCGGTCATGCCGAACAGCGCGATGCCGACCGGCTGTTGCGACCGGGGCAGGCGCTGCGCGATGATCGTCTGCGCGGTCGGGATCATCGCGCCGCCGGTGAAGCCCTGGCCGACCCGGCCGATGATCATCATCGTCAGCGTCGTCGACAGGCCGCACAGCACCGAGAAGCCGGTGAACAGCCCCGCCGCGACGAGCAGGAAGGTGCGCAGGCCGAGCAGCCGGGTCAGCCAGGCCGACATCGGGATGATGACGATCTCCGCCACCAGATAGGCGGTGGCGATCCAGGTGCCCTCGGTCCCGCTGGCGCCGATCTCGCCCTGGATGGTCGGCAGCGACGAGTTGACGATCGAAATGTCCAGCGTCGCCATCAGCGCGCCGATCGTCCCCGCCGCGACCGCCAGCCAGGCGCTGGCGTCCGCGCGTTCCGGCACGCGTGCGGCGGCCGGGGCGCGCGCCGGGCGGGCAGGGGCAGCGGTCGCCATGTCAGTGCGCCCGCTGGTCGAGCTGGTCCTGCTGGTCGCGGATCCGCTTCAGGTCGCCCTTGGCGCCGATCGTGTCGACCGTCACCGTCACCGACAGGCCGGGGACGAGCAGCGCCCGCACCGCCGGCGTCGCGTCCAGCGCGATCCGCACCGGCACGCGCTGGGTGATCTTGGTGAAGTTGCCGGTCGCATTCTGCGGCGGGAGCAGCGAGAATTGCGCGCCCGTCCCCGGCGACAGGCTCTCGACCCGGCCGACCAGTTCGGTGCCGTCCAGCGCATCGACCTTGATCGTCGCCGGCTGGCCGACCCGCATCAGGGCGAGCTGCGTCTCCTTGAAGTTCGCCACGACATAGAGCTTGTCGAGCGGCACCAGCGACATGAGCCGCGTGCCGGCGCTGACGAACTGGCCGACTGTGACGGTCTTGT
Source organism: Sphingomonas sp. SORGH_AS_0438 (assembly GCF_031453475.1). Taxonomy (NCBI): domain Bacteria; kingdom Pseudomonadati; phylum Pseudomonadota; class Alphaproteobacteria; order Sphingomonadales; family Sphingomonadaceae; genus Sphingomonas; species Sphingomonas sp. SORGH_AS_0438. Next base: position 2,184,372 of record NZ_JAVIZS010000001.1, on the reverse strand, counting down.
CGCCCACTCGGCCGGCGATCGGCGCGCGGAGCATCGTCGCGGTCAGGTCGACATCGGCGGCGCTGCGCTGCGCCTCGGCGGCCTGGCCCTGCGCGCGCGCCTGGCGGACCTGGGATTCGATCGAGGCGACCCGGCGCTGCTGGAGGGCGAGCGCGGCTTCGCGGGCGCGCACGTCGGCGGCGGATTGCGCGGCGGTGGTGCGGAGTTGCGCCAGCCGCTCGCGGGTCTCGGCACCGCTTGCCGCCAGCGGGGCATAGCGTGCGATCTCGCTGGCGTCATAGGCGGCCTTGGTCCGCGCCGCCGCCAGTTGCGCGGCGGTCTGCTCGATCGTCGCATATTGTTCGCGGATCTGCGCGCGCGCGCTGTCCGCCTGTGCGGCGGCGACCGCGATCTGCGCATCGGCCTGCGCCACCTGCGCGCGGTAATCGCGCGGGTTGATGCGGACCAGCGGCTGGCCCTGCTTCACGTCCTGGTTGTCGCCGACCAGCAACTCCTCGACATAGCCGGTCACGCGCGGGGCGATCGTCACCGCATCCGCCTGGATGCGCGCGTCGTTCGTCTCCTCCTGATACTTGCCATGCGTCTGGTAGCGCACGAACCACAGTGCCCCCAGGATCACCACGGCCAGCGCGACCAGCAACAGGATCAGCTTGGCGCGACCGCTCAGCTTGCGCTTGGGCTTGCCGTCCTGGTCGGTCGTCGTGGTGTTGTCGTCCGGCTGCCGATCGTCGCTCTCATGCTGCGAGTCCGCCATCTATTCGCCTCGATTGTCGTGCGCCCGGTCCAGCGGGGCGCGATGATGTCCGTCTTAACCGGACAATATGTCCGGTTAGCGATTTTCGCAAGGCTCAACCCTTTGTTTGCGGCCATGGGTCGGGTAGCGATGACCTCCGTGTCCTATCGTTCGTTTCCATCCCGCCTGGCCCTGTTCGCCGTACTGTCCACCGCCGCCGGATGCACCCATCTGCCCCCGCCCAGGATCGCCGACGCGCAGAACGCGCCGGTGCCCCAGCCGATCCGTTCCGCCGTCGCAACGACGGCGGAGGTGCAGCTGGACGTGCTGACCTTCAATATCGAGGGGCTGGGCTGGCCGGCGCGGCGGGGCCGCGGCGCCTCGCTGGCGCAGATCGGCGAGACGCTGGCACGGCTGCGGCGCGAGGGACGGGCCCCCGATGTGGTGCTGATCCAGGAGATGTTCAGCGCCGCCGCCGTGCGCGCGGTCCAGGCGATGGGCTATCCCAACATGGTCGTCGGCCCGTCGCGCACCCAGGGCAAGCGCATGGCCGGCACACCCGCCATGACCGGCCCCTTCCGCTGGAAGAAGGGCGAGACGGGCATGCACCTGGTCGGATCGGGACTGGCGATCCTCAGCCGCTATCCGATCGTCGCGCATGATGCGGAGCCGTTCGGCAAGCATCGCTGCGCGGGGCTGGACTGCCTCAGCAACAAGGGCATGGTCCATGCCCGGATCGCGATACCCGGCGTGCCCCAGCCGATCGACCTGTTCGACACACACCTGAACTCCCAGGGCGCGTCGCGCGTGCCGGCCAAGCGCAACGGCGAGGCGCACCGGTTGCAGGTCGGGCAGCTGGCCCGCTTCATCGACGCCTCGGCGCAAGCCGGGGTGCCGGCAATCCTGGGCGGCGACTTCAACATGCGCGGCTCGACCGAGCGGTTCGACCGCTTCCGCAGCACGTCGCGCCACTTCACGCTGGTGCATCAATATTGCGAGGCGAACCGGACGCTGTGCGACGTGCGCATGTCGTGGGACGGCGACGCCCCCTGGCTGGATACCGAGGATCTCCAGCTGTTCCATGACGGGACCCTGGTCGCGGTCCGCCCGGTGCGGGTGGAGGCGATGTTCGACGGGGCGGACGGCCTGCCGCAGCTCTCCGACCATGACGGCTTCCGCGTCACCTATCGCCTGCGCTGGACGCCGGATGCGGCGAAGCGGCCCGCCACAGGGTGAGATAGCCGAACACGCCCGACAGCAGCGAGGCGGCGAGGATGCCGAGCGAGGCCAGCTCGGTATGCTCGGCATCGGCAAAGGCCAGGTCGGCGATGAACAGCGAGATGGTGAAGCCGATCCCCGCCAGCGCGCCGATCCCCAGCACCATCCGCCAGGTCACGCCCTCCGGCAATGCGGCCTGTCCGGTGCGCGTCGCCGCCCAGGTCGCCGCCACGAAGCCGATCGGCTTGCCCAGCGCCAGCCCGACCAAGACCCCCAGCACCAGCGGCGAATGCAGGGCGCCTCCGATCAGTTGGGCGGAGAAATGGATGCGGACATTGGACAGGGCGAACAGCGGCAGCACGATATAGGACACCCAGGGAGTCAGGATGCGGACCAGCCGCTCCGCCGCCTCGTCGGTCGCCGCCGCCATTTCGTGGATATAGCCCAGCCGCTGCTCGGCCCGTTCGTTATGCCCCTCCGCCGCCTCGGCATCGGGAGCCTGCTCGGCCGCCGCCTGGGCACGCCGCAGCTGGTCGACCGGCCTCTGCACCCGCTCGGCGAAGCGGCGCGGCGACAGGCGCGAGCTGGTCGGCAGCAACAGCCCCACCGCGACCCCGGCTATGGTCGGGTGGATGCCCGATCCGAACACCCCGATCCACACCACCAGCCCCAGCAGCACATAGGGGATGGGCGCCACCCAGCGCAGTCGCAACAGTCCGACGATGCCCAAATAGCCGAAGCCGGCGAGCAGCAGGAACGGCCAGTGGATTTCGGCGGTATAGGCGAGCGCGATGACCAGCAGCCCGAACACGTCGTCGATCGCGGCGAAGGCGAGCAGCACCCCCCGCACGGCGGTGGGCAGGCGGGTGGTGAACATCGCCACGATCGCCAGGCTGAACGCGGTGTCCATCGCCGCGACGATGCCCCAGCCATGCTGCGTGTCGGTGCCGAGATTGAACACGAGATAGAAGGCGACCGGCACGACCAGCCCGCCGATCGCGCCGGCCACCGGGAAGATGGCGGTGCGCAGCGACGACAGCGATCCCTTGACGAACTCGCGCTTCACCTCGGTACCGATGATCAGGAAGAAGAGCGGCATCAGCGCGTCGTTGATCCACTCCGCCGCCGGTCGTGCCACCGCCCAGGCGCCATAGCTGACCCGCACCGGTCGATCCCAGAGCCGGATATAATCGGCCCCGAGCGATGAATTGACGATCACCATCGCGACGATCGACGCGATCAGCAAGGGGCCGCCGGAAACCTGGCCGATCGCGAAAAAGGGTTCGATCTTGCGCAGCACGGCGGCGGCGGGGGAGTGGTGCGCTCGGGCGGCGACGCGGCCATATAGCCGGGGGGAAAGGGCCATAAGGGGTCCGTGCTCGTTCGACTGTCCCGAGCATACGGTTCAGGTCCGGCGCATGTTCCCCGCGACCGTCTTGAGCGAAATTAGGTAAACGCCCAAAGCATTTGCGTTTTCAGGGCAATGCGTACAAGCCTTGGGGTCTAGTATCAGGATTGGCATGGCTTCCCATCTCCTTTCGACGGACCCCGGTGCGGATTTGTCCGCCTGTGACCGGGAACCGATTCACATTCCCGGCTCGATCCAGCCGCATGGTCTGTTGCTGGTAGCGGAGATCGCGAGCGACCTCGTCGTCGCCGGGGCGGGACCGATCGAGTCTGTGCTGGCCGCCGACTGGCTGGGGCGGTCGGTGGTCGACCTGCTCGGGCAGGATGTGCAGGGCCGGTTCGATCCCATGCCGGTCGGTTCGAGCAGCCTGCCCGGCACGCCGGTGACGGGGCTGGACGGTCACCGCTACGACGTGGCGCTGCACCGCGCCGGCGACCGGCTGCTGGTCGAGCTGGAACGCGCCGCCGACGCGCCGCTCAGCTCGGGCGAGATGCTGGCGCTGCTGGAGAATTTCGCGATCGGCTTCGAGCGGGCCGGCGATCTCAACGCGCTCTGCGCTCGCGCCGCCACCGCCTTTCGCGCGCTGACCGGCTTCGATCGGGTGATGGTCTATCGCTTCCTGGACGATGATGCGGGTCGCGTGGTGGCGGAGGATCGCGATCCGGCGCTGTCGCCCTTCCTGCATCATCATTTCCCCGCCTCCGACATTCCGCGTCAGGCGCGTGCACTCTATGTGCGCAATCGCGCCCGGGTGATCCCGGACGTGGATTACGAGGCCGCGCCGATCCGCCCGGCCCTGTGGCAGGACAGCGACCTGAGCGACGTGGCGGTGCGCAGCGTGTCGCCCATCCACCTCCGCTACCTGCGCAACATGGGGGTGCAGGCCTCCGCCTCCATCTCGATCGTCAAGGGCGGGCTGCTCTGGGGGCTGATCGCCTGCCACCATCGCACGCCGCACAGCCTGCCCGCCGACATCCGCGCCGGGGCGACCGTGCTGGCGGGCAGCCTGTCGCGCCAGATCCGCGCGAAGGAAGAGGCCGAAACCTATCGCGAGCGGCTGGGCCTGCGCGGGGTGGAAGACGCCATCGCCCCCCGTTTGTCGACCGCGCCCAGCCTGGCCGAGGCGGTGTCGCAGACGTGCCGCGAATTGCGCGAACTGCTGGGCGGCGATGGCCTGGCTTTCGTCGATGGCCGGACCGTGGTGGTGCGGGAGGGGCGATGCCCGCCCGACGCATTCCTCCGCGATCTGGTCGACTGGCTGCGGCAGCAGGGGGGCGAGCCCTTCTCCTCGCACATGCTCAGCGCCGCCTATCCGCCGGCCGCGACGCACTTTGCCGAGGCGAGCGGGCTGCTCGCCCTGCCGCAGCCGGAGGGGCCGGGGATGCTGCTCTGGTTCCGCGCCGAGCAGCCCGAGGAGATCGAATGGGCGGGCAATCCGCACAAGTCGGTCGCGCTGACGCATGGCGAGACGCTGACGCCGCGCGCTTCGTTCGAGACGTGGCGCGAAGAGGTGCGCGGTCGGTCGCGGCATTGGACGCTGGAAGAGATCGAGTCGGCGCGTCGCCTGGGCCGCACGCTCCTGGATGCCGATCGTGGTCGTCGCCTGCGCGACCTGAACGGCGAGCTGAACCGGACGGTCGCGGCGAAGGACGTGCTGCTCCAGCAGAAGGACCTGTTGATGAAGGAGGTCGACCACCGCATCCAGAACAGCCTGCAACTGGTCGCCGCCTTCCTGTCGATGCAGGCGCGCGCCGCCGGCCCCGGCGCGGTGGCCGACCAGCTGGGCGAAGCGCAGGCGCGGCTGTCGGCGGTGGCGCAGGTGCATCGCCGGCTCTACCGCGACGACCAGATCGAGACGATCGACCTGTCCCGCTATCTCAGCGAATTGACCGCCGACATGAAGGCGACGCTGGGTGAGGCCTGGGCGCGGCAGATGACGCTTGACCTCGCGCCGGTGCTGATCCCGACCGACCGGGCGGTGAAGATCGGCCTGATCCTGACCGAGCTGGTCATCAACGCGACCAAATATGCCTATCCCGGCGCGATGGGGCCGATCGCCATCGCCCTGGACCGGCACCATAGCCGCCTGCGGCTAATCGTCGCGGACGAGGGGAATGGCAAGCAGACGGTGGGCGGCACTGGGTTCGGCAGCCGGATGATGCTGGCGATGGTCCAGCAGCTGGGCGGCGAGCTGGAAATGGAGGACAATGCGCCCGGCCTGCGCGTGGTGATGACCGCGCCGATCGCGGCCTGATCGATCAGGCCGCGCGTTCGTAGAGCACGAAACAGGCCATCGCGCCGGCCACTGCCGCCGCCTGCCATTCCGGCGAGGCGTCCGCCGCCCTGTTCTCGATCGCGGCAAGCAGCGCGCGCCATTCACCGGGCAGGTGGCGGGCCCCCAGATAGCGGCTCGGCCATCCCGCCGCCACGGAGCGCGCCAGCAGGGTGCCGCCCAGCCGCGAGCCCTCCGTCACATAGAGCGCGCCCCAGGCCGCCGCATCGCCGTCCGGCGTGAAGGGCAGGGGCGTCGGCATCGTCCGGCCCAGATCGGCGAGATCGCCACCGAGTAGGCTGGTCCGCTCGCGCCAGGAGGGCAGGTCGGGATGCGCGACGAGGGCCGCCTCCACCGCCGGCAGCGCGCGGGCATGGGCGGTGAGGAAGGCGGCATAATCGTCGCGATCGTCCAGGCGGAACGCGCCGTAAGCGGCGTCGACCCGGTCATGGGCCGGGCCGCTCGCCGCGCGCAATCGCTGGACGAAGCCGGGATCGGCGGTCATGCGGCCGCCGACAGCGTCGGATCGCCCGCCGCATCGTCCCGACCGGCAGCGATGTCGCGGATCAGTCCCTGCCGCCGCGCGACGATCGTCGGGACCAGCGCCTGACCGGCGACGTTGACGGCGGTGCGGCCCATGTCGAGGATCGGGTCGATCGCCAGCAACAGCCCCGCGCCCTCCAGCGGCAGGCCGAGCGTGGTCAGCGTCAGCGTCAGCATCACCAGCGCGCCGGTCAACCCGGCGGTGGCCGCCGATCCGATCACCGACACCAGCACGACCAGCAGATAATCGGCGGCGTGGAGCGGGATGCCGTAATATTGCGCGACGAACAGCGCCGCCACCGCCGGATAGACGGCGGCGCAGCCGTCCATCTTGGTGGTCGCGGCGAAGGGGACGGCGAAGGCGGCATATTCGCGCGGCACACCGATCCGCTCCACCGCCGCCTCGGTGACGGGCAGGGTGGCGATCGAGGAGCGCGAGACGAAGCCGAGCTGGATCGCGGGCCAGGCGGCGGCGAAGAAGCGCCCGACCGACAGGCCGTTGGCGCGCAACAGCAGCGGATAGACGACCAGCAGCACCAGCGCGAGACCGATATAGACCGCGCCCGCGAAGGCGCCGAGCGCGGACAGCGACTGCCAGCCATACTGCACTACCGCATGGCCGAGCAGCCCGGCGGTGCCGATCGGGGTCAGCCGCACGATCCAGCGCAGCACGCGGCGGAAGATGGCGAGCGCGGCGGCGTTGAACGCCAGGAACGCCTCGCCCTGCGCGCCGACGCGGACGGCGGCGATGCCGATCGCGATGGCGACGACGATGATCTGGAGGATGTTGAACGACAGGCTGGTGGTCGCCACCCCGTCCGCCAGCCTGGTCGAGGCGGCGAGGCCCAGGATGTTCGCCGGCACCAGCCCGCGCAGGAAGTCGAGCCAGGAGCCGGTCGTGGCAGGCCGCACCGCCGCCGCCGCATCGACCCCGGCATGGGCACCGGGCGCGATGACGGTGGCGAGCACCAGCCCGATGCTGACCGCGATCAATGCGGTGATGGCGAACCAGATCAGGGTACTGGCGACGAGGCGCGCGGCATTGCCCAGGTCGCGCAGCGCGGCGATCGACGCGACGATGGCGGTGAAGACCAGCGGCACGACCAGCGCGCGGAGCAACTGCACGAAGATCTCGCCGATGATCCGCAGCCCCTCGGCCAGCCCGCTCTCGGCACCGAGCGCGCGCGCCCAGACGCCCAGCACCAGCCCGACGGCCATGCCCAGGAAGACCTGGACGCTGAAGGATGGAAGTTTCATGGCGCCGCTGTTGCTGGCACGGCCCGGAAAAGACAGCAAGCTTTGGTGCGCCGCAGCAAAGTCGGGCTTGTCGCGGGATGAACGGTTTGTCGTTTTCCGTCCGTGGGTTGCCGAACCGCACTGCGTTCCCCCGCCTCGGCAGGGGAACGGAAGGGCCTAGCGCGTCAGTCGGCGGATGAAGCCGATCAGCCCGGTCTGGCGCGAACGCTTGAGGCGTTCCGCCGCCAGGATCGTCTTCACGCCGCGGAAACACTCCTCGACATCGTCATTGACCAGCACATAGTCATAGCCGTCCCAGTGGCTGACCTCGTTGGCGGCGCGCGCCATGCGGGCGTCGATCACCTCGACCGAGTCGGTGGCGCGGCGTTCCAGACGGTCGCGCAACTCCTCCATCGAGGGCGGGAAGATGAACACGCGCACCACGTCGCCGCCCGCGATCTGGAAGAGCTGCTGCGCGCCCTGCCAGTCGATGTCGAACAGCACGTCCTTGCCGGCGGCGAGCATCGCCTCGACCTGCGCGCGCGGCGTGCCGTAGCGATTGCCGAAGACATGCGCCCATTCCAGGAATTCGTCGTCCGCGACCATGCGGCGGAATTCCTCCAGGTCGACGAAGTGGTAATCCTTGCCGTCGATCTCGCCGGGGCGCACCGGCCGGGTCGTCGCCGACACGGACAGGGCGAGTTCGGGCTCGTCCGCCAGCAGCTTGCGCGCGATCGTCGACTTGCCGGCGCCGGAGGGGGAGGACAGGACGAAGAGCATCCCACGGCGCTTCAGGCCATGGGCGTCGGTCGGGGGATAGTGCGCCATGCCCGCCTTTGGCCAAGCCGGGGCGGGGCCGTCAAGCCGATACGCCGAAAGGCGGCCGACCGTCGTCCGGTCGACCGCCCGAAATCCGGGTGGAAATCGCCTTAGAAGCCGCGCGGCTCCATCCGCGAGGCGCGACGGCGGTCATAGGCCTTTTTCGCGACATAGCCGCCGCCCAGCAGCATCCCGAGCGGACCCATGCGACGCAGGCCGCCACCAACCAGCGCGCCCATGGCGGCACCCTTCAACCCGCCGCGGCCATCGCGACGATCCATTTCGCGTCCCACCAGCGCACCGATAATCTTGCCGATCATTGCTTCTCTCCCTTCACGACGTCCACGAGTTCGCCGGCTCCCCGCAACACTGCCCAGCCGACCGCGTAGGTGATCGCCATGGGCACCGCGACCTTCAGCACATTGGCGATGATCGCGCCCTTCAGCGCGCCGTCCCAGCTGGCATCGTCGTCGCCGTTCATCGAATCGATCACGCCGCCGACCAGGGCGCCGATGGTGGTTGCACTCACGAAAGCATCTCCTCGTATACCAGGATAAGCGTCGGACCGCCCCGGGAGTTCCCTTAGCGGCCGATCATCGCCTCGGGCCGCACCACGCGGTCGAACGTCTCGGCATCGACCAGGCCCAGTGCCAGTCCCGCCTCCTTCAGCGTCAACCCTTCCGCATGGGCGTGCTTGGCGATCTTGGCGGCATTGTCGTAGCCGATCTCGGGCGCCAGTGCGGTGACCAGCATCAGTGACCGGTCGACCAGTTCGGCGATGCGAGCGCGATTGGCGGTCATGCCGGCCACCGTCCGGTCGGCGAAGCTGGTCATGCCGGTGGCGAGCAGGTCGATCGAGCGCAGCACGTTCGCGCCGATCAGCGGCTTGAAGACATTGAGCTCCAGATGACCCTGGAGGCCGCCCACCGTGACCGCGACATTGTTGCCCATCACCTGGGCCGCGACCATCGTCAGCATCTCGTTCTGGGTCGGATTGACCTTGCCGGGCATGATCGAGCTGCCCGGCTCGTTCGCCGGCAGGTCGAGTTCGCCCAGGCCGGAGCGCGGGCCGGAGCCGAGCAGGCGGATGTCGTTGGCGATCTTGGTCAGCGCCACCGCCAGCACGTTGAGCGTGCCGTGCAGGTCGACCAGCCCGTCATTGGCGGCCAGCGCCTCGAACTTGTTGGCGGCGGTGACGAATTCCAGACCGGTCAGCGCGGCGATCTCCGCCGCCACCGCCTCGGCGAAGCCGGCCGGTGCGTTGAGCCCGGTGCCGACCGCCGTGCCGCCTTGCGCCAGCGGCAGGATGTTGCGGGCCAGCGTCCCCTCGATCCGCGCCCGCGCGCTGGCGAGCTGTGCGGCATAGCCGGAGAATTCCTGGCCCAGCGTCAGCGGCGTCGCATCCTGCAAATGCGTGCGGCCGATCTTGACGATGTCTTCCCACGCCTTCGCCTTGGCATCGAGCGCCGCATGGAGATGGTCGAGCGCGGGGAGCAGCGTGCGTGTCACCGCCAGGGCGGCCGCGACATGCAGCGCGGTCGGGAAGCTGTCGTTCGAGGACTGGCCACGATTGACGTCGTCATTGGGATGGACCGGCACCTTGCCGCCGCGCGCGCCGGTCAGCATCTCGTTGGCGCGGCCGGCGATCACCTCGTTGACGTTCATGTTCGACTGGGTGCCGCTGCCGGTCTGCCAGATGACCAGCGGGAACTGGTTGTCCAGCCGGCCGTCGATCACCTCGGCGGCGGCCGCGTCGATCGCATCGGCCTTGTCATCGTCCAGCCCATGGTCGCGGTTCACCCGCGCCGCCGCCCGCTTCACGATGGCGAGCGCATGGACGATGCCGATCGGCATCTGCTCGCGCGCGCCGAAGGGGAAATTCTCCAGGCTGCGTTCGGTCTGCGCGCCCCAATAGGCGGTGGCGGGAACTTCGATCGCGCCGATCGAGTCGGTTTCGGTGCGGGTGTCGGTCATGGGCGTCCTCTCTACTGCACGGCGTCAAGGATCGTGCGCCGGCAAGGTTGCATCCTGGTGAAAACGATCCCCCCGGACGGGTATTGACTACACTCGTAATCGATGTGACTACAGCTGTAATCACAAAGGAGGCGAGTCGTGGCCGAGCGGATCAGCGATGCGGAACATGCCGTGATGGAGGTTCTGTGGGAGGAGGCGCCGCTGACGGCGCAGGATGTCGCCGAACGGGTCGACCCGGCGCGCGGCTGGAGCGCCAATACCGTCAAGACATTGCTCGGCCGGCTGCTCGCCAAGGCGGCGATCGCGCATGAGGAGGATGGCCGCCGCTATCTCTATCGCCCGCTGGTCCAGCGTGACGACTATGTCAGCGGCGAATCGCGGCGGCTGATCGACCGGCTGTTCGGCGGCCGGCTGACCCCGCTGGTCGCGCATCTGGCCGAACGGGACGAGCTGACCCAGCGCGACATCGCCGAGATCGAGGCCCTGCTGAAGGATCTAAAGGCATGACCGCGGCCCTCACCGCCTGGGGGGCGGAGGCCGTGCTGGCGTCGGCGCTGCTGATGGCGCTGGTGCTGCTGGTGCGGGGACCGGTGCGGCGCATCTTCGGGCCGCAGATCGCCTATGGCCTGTGGGCGCTGCCGGCGCTCCGGCTGGTGCTGCCGCCGATGCCGGCATCGTGGCGCGAGCAGGCGGCCATGCCGATCTCGCGCGCCAGCGATGCAGTGACGGTGCTGATCCTGCCGGGCACCGCTCCCGTCGCCGAGGCACCGGCGATGGCCACCGTCGCCGCGCCGGTCGCGGCGACGGGGGTCGATTGGAGCGGCATCGACTGGCTGGCGATCGGCGCAGGGCTGTGGCTGGCGGGGGCGCTCGCCTTCTTCGTCCATCATTGCCTGTCGCACCGGCGCTTCTGCCGGCGATTGCTGCGCGACGCGCGGCTGCTCGACCGGATCGACGGCGTGGCGGTGGTCGAGAGCCATCATGCCACCGGGCCGCTCGCCTTCGGGATCAAGCGCCGCTTCGTCGCCTTCCCGCGCGACTTCGACGAACGCTATGACGCGGACGAGCGGTCGCTCGCCCTGGCGCACGAGCTGGGCCATCACCAGCGCGGTGATCTGGTCGCCAACTGGGCGGCGCTGGCGGTGCTCGCGCTCCATTGGTTCAACCCGCTGGCATGGCGCGCCTTTCGCGCCTTCCGCGCCGACCAGGAACTGGCCAACGACGCCCGCGTGCTGGCCGGCCGCAGCCGTGCCGATCGCCACATTTATGCCTGCGCCATCGTCAAGGCGGCGCATGGTGGCGCGGTGTCGGCCGCCTGCCACCTCCACACCATCACCGATCTGAAAGGGAGACTGAAGATGCTGACGATTGCCAAGCCGTCGCGCACGCGGCTGATGACCGGGGCCGCCGCAGTGCTGGGCGTGGTGACGGCGGGGCTGATCGGCACCGCCTCGGGCACCAGCGCCACCGCCGCCATTGCCGCCCGGATGGGCGAGGCGACGGGCGGGGCGATGTCCTCCATGCCGGCCATGCCCGCCATGCCGCCCATGGCGAAGACGTCCGCCATCCCCGATGCGCGCAGTGGCAGGACGACCCGAGTCGTCGTGGTGAAGAACGGCAAGACCACCACCTATGAAGGCTCGGCGGCGGAAGCCTATCTGGCCGATCATCCCGCGCCCGTGCCGCCCGTGCCGCCGGTTGCGCCGCGCGCACTCCAGGCCCCGGTCGCGCCAGCCGCTCCGGCCGCGCCGGGTGCCGCCTCGGCGATGGGCGTCACGCTGCCCACCCCGCCGGTTCCGCCGCGCCCGCTCGCCGGAATGCCGACGGCGGCCGAGATGCGGGCGATGGTCGATATCCGCTCGGGCAGCTGCGGCCCGGACACGGGCGCCAAAGCCTATGTCGTCAGCCGCACCAGCAACGGCCATCGCTCGACCGTGATCTGTACCGACCGCATCCAGGCGGCGGCGCGGGCCGGACAATTGACCGAGGCGGACCAGGTCCGAATTCAGCGCGAGTCGATGACGGCGGCGCTGTCCGGCCTGGAGACGGCCCGTGCCGCGCTCGCCAGTAACGCATCGATCCCTGCCGAGGGACAGCGCGAGGCGCTGGCCGGAATCGATGAATCGATGGCCGATCTTCGCCAGCAAATGGCGGAAATCGGGAAGGATTGATCCATCGGCTCCCGCCATCGCGGGCGGGGTCCGCAGGCGCGCGCAAGGGTTTTCGCCCTTGCGCGCCGCGCCGTGTCGGGCCATTTCGCGAGCGATGGCCGAGCTACCGACCGGGATTCCGATGGCGCTGGAGCCGCTGGTCACGCGACTGCTCGCGCCCAATGCCTCGGCCTATACCTATACGGGCACCCAATCCTATCTGGTCGGCGAGACCGATCTGGCGGTGATCGATCCGGGGCCGGACGATCCCGCGCACATCGCCGCGCTGATCCGCGCGATCGACGGCCGACCGGTACGCGCGATCCTGGTCACGCATCATCACCGCGACCATAGCCCCGCCACCCGACCGCTCGCCCGCGCGACGGGCGCGCCGATCGTCGGCGCCGCACCCTTTGCGCCCGATTACGAGGGCGGCCGGTCCGACGCCGCCTTCGACCGCGACTATGCACCCGACCGCGTGCTGGCGGAGGCGGAGTCGGTGGCGGGGCAGGGCTGGACGCTGACCGCGCTGGCGACGCCCGGCCATACCTCCAACCATCTCTGCTTCGCCCTGCCGGAGACGAAGGCGCTCTTTTCCGGCGACCATGTGATGGGATGGGCGACCAGCGTCGTGTCGCCGCCCGATGGCGACATGGGCGATTACATGGCCAGCCTGGAAAAGCTGATGGGGCGCGACGACCGCGTCTTCTATCCGGGGCATGGCGAGGCGGTGGACAATCCGGCGCGGCTGGTGCGCGGGATGCTGGGCCATCGCCGCCAGCGCGAGGGGCAGATCCTGCGCCGGCTGGGCGAGGGCGTCTCGGCGGTGCCCGACCTGGTCGCGCGCCTCTATGCGGGGCTCGACCCGCGCCTGGTGCCGGCGGCGGAACGGTCGGTGCTGGCGCATCTCCATGATCTGAGGAAGCGGGGCCTGGTGGCCGAGGAAGGAGCAGGATGGCGGATCGCGGCGTAGAGGCGGAACGGACCACGGGCGCTGCCGTCGCACCCGCGCGGGGCGGCGGCATCGGCGCCTTCCTGGCCAAGACGGCGGGCGTGCTGGTGCTGCTGGTGCTGGCGGTGCTGATCGCGCTGTGGGGCGTGCAGCGCTATGTCACCGAGCGGCTGACCCCCGATCCGGTCACCGTCGCCTCCGCCAGCCTGCAAGGGCTGCGCGAGCAGAACCGCCTGTCCGCCTTCGCCGCGCGCTATGTCGCGGTCGTCACCTCCACCCAGTCGCAGCTCGGCTTCCAGACGCAGAAGACGCTGATCATGCCGGGCACCGTCCGCTACGAGGTCGATCTCGCCAAGCTGACCCAGCGCGACGTCGCCTGGAACCCGGAGACGCACACGCTGTCGGTGCGCCTGCCACCGGTCGAGGTGGACGGGCCGCAGGTCGATCTGAACGCCACCCGCGAATATGGCTCGGGCGGGGTGCTGTCGACCTTCACCAATGCCGAGGCGCAGCTCGATGCCGCCAACCGCCGCGCCGGCCAGGCCGAACTGCTGCGCCAGGCGCGCGAGCCGACCGCGATGGCGCTGGCCCGCGACGCGTCGCGCCGCGCGGTCGAGCGCAGCTTCACCATGCCGCTGCGCGCGGTGGGGGTCGACGCCAAGGTGGTCGTGCGCTTCGCCGACGAGCCTGTCGCCAATGACGAGCGCTGGGACGTGTCGCGCTCGATCGACGAGGTGCTGGCCAACCGGCGATAAGCCGATCCTGCTTGATCCCGGCGCGCGGGGCCGCCATGGCGGGCGGATCATAACGGGACCGAATGGCATGGATGCTAGGATTGGGATGGGCGGCAGCCTGACGGGCATGGACCTGTGCGCCGAGATCGATCGGCTGCGCAAGGAGCGCAACGCCGTGATCCTGGCCCATTATTATCAGGAACCGGCCTTGCAGGACATTGCCGATTTCGTCGGCGACAGCCTGGACCTCAGCCGCAAGGCGCAGGCGACCGATGCCGATGTGATCGCCTTTTGCGGCGTGCGCTTCATGGCGGAGACGGCGAAGATCCTGTCGCCCGACAAGATCGTGGTGCTGCCCGACATGGCGGCCGGCTGCTCGCTGGAGGATAGCTGCCCGCCGGAACAGTTCGCCGCGTTCCGCGCCGCGCATCCCGATCATATCGCGCTGACCTATATCAACTGCTCGGCCGAGGTGAAGGGGCTGTCCGACGTGATCGTCACCTCCTCCTCCGCAGAGGCGATCCTGGCGAAGATCCCGCCGGAGCAGAAGATCATCTTCGGTCCCGACCGCAATCTGGGCGGCTATCTGGCGCGCAAGACGGGCCGCGAACTGCTGTTGTGGCCGGGCGTGTGCATCGTGCACGAGGCGTTCTCGGAAACCGAGCTGCTCAAGCTCAAGGCGCAGCATCCCGGCGCGCCGGTCGCCGCGCATCCGGAATGTCCGGCGGTGATCCTGGACCATGCCGATTATGTCGGCTCGACCCGCGGCATCCTGGAATATGCGCAAGCCATGCCCGGCGACACGCTGATCGTCGCGACCGAGCCGCACATCATCCACCAGATGGAAAAGGCGATGCCGGAGAAGCGCTTCATCGGCGCGCCCGGCGCGGACGGCAACTGCAACTGCAATATCTGCCCCTATATGGCGCTGAACACGATGGAGAAGCTCTATCTGGCGCTGCGCGACCTGACCCCGCGCATCGAGATCGACGAGGACCTGCGGCTGCGCGCCAAGAAGAGCCTGGACGCGATGCTGGAAATGGCCAGCGCCACCGTGGGGCAGGGCGATCTCGGCCCCGCCAAGCCCGCCGCAGCGGTGACGGGCGACTGATGCTGCCGGACGGTTTCGACTGCGCCGCCTTCGTCGCCGCCACGCTGGCGGAGGATCTGGGGCCGGGCGGTGACATCACCAGCCAGGCGGTGATCCCGGCCGAGGCGCGCTTCACCGGCGTGATGGACAGCCGCGAGGCGATCACCGTCGCCGGGCTGGAGATTGCCGAGGCGTTCTTCCGCACGCTCGACCCGGATGTGGTGATCGAGCGGCTGGTCGAGGACGGGGCGCGGGTGGCGGCGGGGGCCGAGCTGATGCGCTTGTCCGGCGCGGCGCGCGCGATGCTGACCGCCGAACGGTCGGCGCTCAACACGGTGCAGCATCTGTCCGGCATCGCGACGCTGACCGCGGCCTATGTCGATGCGGTCGCGGGGACGGGGGCCACGTTGCTCGACACGCGCAAGACGATCCCGGGCCTCCGCCTGCTGGAGAAATATGCGACGCGGATGGGCGGCGCGCACAACCATCGCATGGGCCTGTGGGACGCGGCGATGATCAAGGACAATCACGTCGCGGTCGCGGGCGGCGTCGGCCCGGCGGTGGCGCGCGCGGTAGCGGCGGGGATCGAGCGCATCATCGTCGAGGTCGACCGGCTGGACCAGATCGAGCCGGCGCTGGCGGCAGGGGCGACGCATCTGCTGCTCGACAATATGGGGCCGCGGATGCTGGCCGAGGCGGTCGCCCTGGTCGACGGGCGGGTGCCGACCGAGGCGTCAGGCGGGGTCCGGCTCGACACGATCCGCGCGATCGCCACGAGCGGCGTGACCTATGTCAGTGTCGGCCGCCTGACCCAGTCGGCGCCGGCGGCCGATATCGGACTGGATTTCGCGGCGGTCTGACGTCGTCCGCTACTGCTTTTTCCCGGCCTTCGCCGGGGAATAGGAAGGAATGTGGGGAGGGGGCGACCCGGTCTTCCCGGATCGTCCCCCGATCGACAGCGTTATGCTCGCGAAACGAACGGTTCTCAGCCGGCATGATCGGCGGTAGAAGCCGGATGCTTGTGCAAGGGGAAAAGCGTGCGCCCGAAATCCATCGTCACGGCCGAGCAATTCTATCTGGGCGGCACCGCGCTGCTGCTCGTCAGTTCGCTGATGGTGTGGCGGCCGCTGGTCGATGCCTATGGCGCCGGGCTGGCGGGCGGCGTGACGGCCTTCACGGTCGGCGCGTTCCTGCTGCTGATCCTGTTCACCACCCGGCGCGGCAGCCGGATCGCACGCGGCCTGCTGATCGCGCTGACCGGGCTGGGCGCGATCTCGCTCCTCTACCAGATCGGGACGGGGCAGGTGGCACTGGGGCCGCTCGGCGTGGTCAATGTCGTGCAGGTGGTTCTGACGGTGATCGGCGCGGTATTGTTGTTCCGGCCGACCGCGCGCGCGTTCTTCGCGTGGCCGCATGATGATTGGGAAGAGGATGCGGTGGTGACGGAGAAGGAGTTGTGATCGTGCGGTTCGGATGGATGGCGGCGGCGGCCCTGATGGTCGTGCCGGCGGCGGTGCAGGCCCAGGCCTATAGCTGCGCGATCCCCAATGCCGTGCCGCGCCCGCATCCCGACCTGCCAAGCGACAGCCAGCCGCGCCGCGTGCTGCCGATTGGCGGCTATACCCTCGCGATCACCTGGGCACCCCGCTATTGCCGCGAGAATGGCGACGAGGCGAGCGCCCGGCTGCAATGCGGCAGCGGCAATCGCTTCGGCTTCACGCTGCACGGATTGTGGCCGGACGGCATCGGCAAGGACTGGCCGCAATATTGCCGGGCGACCCCCTTGCTGCCGCGCCCGGTGATCCGCGCCCATCTCTGCACCACGCCATCGGCGCAGCTGATGCAGCATGAATGGTCGAAGCACGGCACCTGCATGGCGGGCGAGACGCCGAAGAGCTATTTCAACCGCTCCGCCGCGCTCTATCGCAAGCTGCGCTATCCCGACATGGAGGCGCTGTCGCGCGCCCCCCTGACCGCCGGGCAGTTCGCCCAGGCGATGGCGCGCGCCAATCCGGGGCTGACCCCGGACATGATGCGCGTGACGGCGGACCGGCAGGGCTGGCTGGACGAAGTGTGGCTGTGTCTCGACAAGGGCTTCCGCTACCAGCGTTGCCCTGCGCATCAGGGTGGGCTGTCGCCCAACGCCTCGGTCAGGATCTGGCGCGGGCGGCGGTAACGCCAAGCCATTCCCCTTCCTGTTCCCCGGCGAAGGCCGGGGCCCAGTCGGGAAGGCTTTGGGTATCTGGCGTTGCGCGTCGTCATGATCGTCCCCCGACTGGGCCCCGGCCTTCGCCGGGGAACAGGAGAGCGGGGCGAGGGGCAGCCTGGCGCAGGATGACATCGGGTTGACCCAAGCCGTCATTGCGAGCGTAGCGACGCAATCCAGGGCGTCACGCGCGCGGCTGTGGATTGCTTCGCTACGCTCGCAATGACGTTTTCAGGTCGCGGTCATGTCATCGGGCTCTACCCGTCCCGCAACCCCACGCCGATCGCGGCGCGGGCGGAGTCGGCTTCGCTGCTGACCACCGGATAGGCGCAGTAATCGGCGGCGTAATAGGCGGACGGCCGATGGTTGCCCGACCAGCCGATGCCGCCGAACGGCGCATTGGACGCCGCGCCATTGGTCGGCTTGTTCCAGTTGACGATGCCCGCGCGGATCGTCGCCCAGAACCGGTCATAGAGCGCCGGTGTCTGGCTGATCAGGCTGGCGGACAGGCCGTAGCGGGTGGCGTTCGCCTCGGCGAGCGCGGCGTCGAAATCGTCGGTGCGCACGATCTGGAGGATCGGGCCGAACAGCTCGCCATCGGGCCGGTCGGCCATGGCGGTCACGTCGATCAGGCCCGGGATCAGGAAGGGGCGGTCCGGATCGGGGCGGGCCAGATGGCGGATCGCGCGGCCGCCGCGCATCACCAGCCCCAGAAAGCTTTCCGACAGATGGTCCGCCGCGTCATTGTCGATCACCGGCCCCGTGAAAGGGGCGGGATCGTCATGCGGCGCACCGACGATCAGCCGCCCGACCATGTCGTCGAGGATGGCGAGGAGGGCATCGGCCAGCCGCGCCTCGACGATCAGCCGCCGTGCGGCGGTGCAGCGCTGCCCGGCGCTGGTGAAGGCGGACTGAATCACCAGCACGGCCGCGCTGTGCAGGTCGGGCGTGTCCCAGACGACGATCGGGTTGTTGCCACCCATCTCCAGCGCCAGGATCTTCTCCGGATGCTCGGCGAACTGGCGGTTGAGCGCGAGGCCGGTCCGCGCCGATCCGGTGAACAACAGTCCGTCGATGCCGGGATGCGCCGACAGGGCGCGCCCCTCGGCCGGGCCGCCGACCAGCAGGCGGACGCACCCCTCCGGCACGCCGGCGGCATGGAGGCATTCGACCAGGAAGCGGCCGGTCGCCGGTGTCTTCTCGGACGGCTTGAACACCACCGCATTGCCGGCGAGCAGCGCGGGCACGATATGGCCATTGGGCAGATGCGCCGGGAAATTATAGGGGCCGAGCACCGCGAGCACGCCATGCGGCTTGTGCCGGATCGCCATGCGCGAGCCCATCTGGCCTTCCATGCGACGCTGCGCGGTGCGCTCGGCGTAGGCGGCGACCGAGATGTCGACCTTTGCGATCACCGAATCGACTTCGGTCCGTGCCTCCCACAGGGGCTTGCCGGTCTCGCGCGCGATCAGGTCGGCGAAGGGCTCGTGCCGCTGGCGCACCACATTGGCGAAACGGCGCAGCGTCTCGACGCGGTAGGACAGTGCCTGCGCCGCCCAGCCGGCCCAGGACGCGCGGGCAGCTCCGACCTCCGTGTCGACATCGCCGATCGGCAGGCGGGCCAGTTCCGCGCCCGTGGCAGGTTCATGGCTGACTAGCTCGCCCATCCGCACTCTATGGAGTCGTGCCGCGTTCAGGTCCAGCGGGTCGATGGGGGGAGGACGTTGTGCCGTTTCGGGACGGATCAGGCCAGCGCCTCGCCCATGGCGCGGATCGCCGCCACCTTCCCGTCCAGCCGCGACCAGTCGTCCTCAGCGGCGATCGGCGCCCAGATCGCCTCCACTTCGTCGATCAGCATCGCGCAGGGCTCGCCCGACCAATAAGCATGGTTGCGGTCCTTGCGGGGGGCATAAGGGGCCAGGCGGCTGCGCACCTCGTCCCATGCGCTGTCGTAGCTGTCGGGCAGGCGGTCACCAAAGGCGTCGAAGAACAGCCGATCGATGGGAGCCTGGGTGGTGCGCAGGGTCCGCTCCAGCGCGCGGACCAGCGCGCGATCCTCCTCGGCCCCGCGCGGCCGGACGCCGAGCCGCCACAGCATCGCCTCGACCAGGGCGGGGTGGAAATGGCCGGCGAATCCCTCCAGCGCGGCGATCAGCGGATCGCTCTCCGCCACCAGCCGCAAGGTCGCGGCGAGCTGCGCGACGTTCCAGCCGATCGCCTCGGGCTGGCGGCCAAAGGCATAAAGGCCCTGATGGTCGAAATAAGCGGCGGTGAAGCCGGGGTCCCAGGTCGGGGCGAACCGCCAGGGGCCATAGTCGAAGCTTTCGCCGGTGACGTTGATATTATCGGTGTTGAGGACGCCATGGACGAACCCCGCCGCCATGTAGCGCGCCGCCAGCACGGCGGTACGCTCGACGATATTAGCCAGCATCCGCACCGGATCGCCCGGCGCCTGTCCATGCAGTTCGACCAGCACGTAGTCGACCAGCCGCCGCATCGCCGCCTCGTCCTGGAACCAGGCGAGCCGTTGGAAGCTGCCGATGCGGATATGGCCGTGGCTCAGCCGGACCAGCACGGCGGAGCGGGTGGGGGAGGGCTCGTCGCCCCGGTCCAGCGCCTCGCCCGTCTCGATCAGCGACAGGGTGCGCGAGGTGGGGACGTTCAGCGCCTCCAGCATCTCGGTCGCCAGGAGCTCGCGCACGCCGCCCTTCAGCGTCAGCCGGCCGTCGCCAAACCGGCTATAGGGCGTCTGGCCCGACCCCTTGGTGCCGAGGTCCATCATCCGGTCGCGATCGTCGAGCATCTGCGCGAAGGTGAAGCCGCGCCCGTCGCCGATATCGGGATTATAGCTGCGGAACTGATGGCCGTGATAGCGCAGCGCCAGCGGCTGGGGCAGCGTGTCGGGCAGCGGCTGGAACCGGCCGAAATGGCCGAGCCACTCGGCCTCGTCCAGCCCGGCAAGGCCGATCGACGCGGCGGCGCGGTCGTTGCGGTAGCGGAGCATCGTCTGCGGGAAGTTTGCCGCCGCCACCGGGTCCCAGAAATCGGGGCCGAGGTCGAGCAATGCGGTGCGGGGGCGATATGCTTGCGGGCTGTGGGGCATGACGCGATATGGGGGGCTCCACGGCGGGGGTGCAACATGGCGGCGTATGAGAACATCTTCTGGTGGTCGAATGACGGCATCCGCCTGCACGCGCGGGACTATCCCGGGGATGCGGACCGGCTGCCGCTGATCTGCCTGCCCGGCCTGACCCGCAACGCGCGCGACTTCGCGGCGCTGGCCGAGGCGATGGCGGGGCGCCGGCGGGTGATCGCGGTCGATTTTCGCGGCCGCGGCGAGAGCGGCTATGCGCGCGACGCGATGAGCTATGTCCCGCTGACCTATGTGCAGGACGTGCTGGCGTTGCTGGCGGACCGGGGGATCGCGCGGTTCGTCGCGGTCGGCACGTCGCTGGGCGGGATCGTGACGATGCTTTTGACCGGACCCGCGCGCGAGCGGATCGCGGGCGCGGTGCTGAACGATATCGGCCCCGAGCTGGAGGCGGCGGGCATCGCGCGCATCCGGGGTTATGTCGGGCGCGGATCGAGCTGCCCGACCTGGTTGCACGCCGCGCGGACGCTGGCGGAGGCGCAGCGCGACATCTATCCGCATTGGGGCCTGTCCGATTGGCTGGCGATGGCCAAGCGGCTGTACCGCGTGACCTCCGCCGGGCGGATCGTGCTCGATTACGACCTGAAGATCGCCGAGCCGTTCCGGGTGCCGGGCGCGGAGACGGGGCCGGACATGTGGCAGGCGCTGGGCGGCCTGGGCGGCGTGCCCGTGCTGCTGGTGCGCGGCGAGCGATCCGACGTGCTGGGCGCCGCCACGGCGCGGCGGATGGCGGAGGCGCTGCCCGATGCCGAACTGGTGACGGTGCCGAGCGTCGGCCATGCGCCGATGCTGACCGAGCCGGAGGCGCTGGCGGGGATCGAGCGGCTGCTGGCCCGGGTCGACGGGGCCTAGGCGGAACCGCCCCCGCCGCAACGCGTCTCCACGCCATGGCCTTCGATCAGATCATCTTCACGCCGCATGACGTCGATCTCACCCGCTCGCCGCTGGCGGGGCGGATCGATGCCGAGACCTATGTGCTGGGTGCGTTCAACCCGGGGCTGACCCGGCTGGCGAATGGAAATCTGCTGATGATGGTGCGGGTGGCGGAGGCGCTGCGCCAGCCGATCCGGGACGGGCATGTCCATGCGATCCGCTGGACGGCGGAGGGCTATCGGCTCGATGCCTGGCCGCTGGCGCTGGTCGACACCGCCGATCCCCGCAAGTTCATGATGCGTGGCGGCGGGTGGAAGGTGATGGCGCTGACCAGCCTGTCCTGGCTGCTGCCCGTCGAGCTGTCGCCGGACGGGACCTCGGTGGTCGCCGTCCATTACGACCGCGCGATCGCGCCCACCGCCGATTATCAATGCTATGGCCTGGAGGATGCGCGGATCAGCCGCGTCGACGGCCGCTATTACATGACCACCTGCTCGGTCAGCCCGGAACGCCATGCGACAACGCTCTATACCAGCGACGATGCGCTGGACTGGGTGCTGGAGGGCATCGTCCTCGACCATCAGAACAAGGACATGCTGATCTTCGAAGGCAAGGTCGGCGGCAAGTTCTGGGCGCAGACCCGGCCGCTCGGCGACCTGTATTTCGCCTATCCGCCGGACAGCGAATGGCGGGCCGGTCCGTCGATCAACCTGGCGAGTTCGCCCGACGCGCTCCACTGGAAGCCCTATGACAAGCCGGGCATCCGGCCCCATGCCGCCACGGTGGCGACCGCGCGCATGGGCGGCGGCACCCCGCCGATCCTGACGGAGCGCGGCTGGCTGACGCTGTGGCACGGAGTCGAGCCATCGGGCGTGGTCGGCGTCTATCGCACCTATTGGTCGATCCTGGATCGCTATGATCCGTCGGTCACCGTCGCGACCGAACATGCGCCGCTGCTGGAGCCGGCACCGGCCCTGACCGAGCCGCTGAAGGACCTGCTCTATCTCGACAATGTCGTCTTCACGACCGGCATCGCGGAGCAGGGGGAGGAGTATGTCGTGGCGAGCGGCGAGGCCGATCTGGCCTGCCGCATCACCCATATCCCCCGGTCGACCTTCGCCTGACCGGGGGAAGCAACGGACTTAGTTGCTGTCCGAATTGTCGTCGACGGCGATGATGACGCCGCCCGCGATGATCGCCGCCGCACCGATCAGGCCGATGATCGCGCCAGGTGCCGCAAGCTTGTTGCCCTTCTTCGAAGGAGCCGAGGCACGCACCGACTTGGCGACCGACAGGCCGGCTGCACTGTTTGCGGGTGCGGCGAGAACCGGGGTGGCGCTCAGGGCGGCGATGCAGGCAGTTGCGACGATCGACTTGATCTTCATGGTAATTCCCTTTGTTTCACCGCTACAGGCACGATCCTGAATATGGTGCACAGCAGCAAAAGCAACATTCCGCCGCCATTTGCAAGCGACCTTTCCGAATCGTCGATTTATCCATTTTGGATTTATCGAAGCCGTTAAGATACTGTGTATATTGTGGTGGTTGGCGGCTTCCTTTCGAGCAAAGGCGTAAGATCGTACCGGTTCAAACCGGCCGCCGCATCGGCTAGGCGAGGGGAATGAGCGCACCTCTGTCGATCCTCCACCTCCATTCCTCCTTCGACCTCGGCGGCAAGGAGGCGCGCGCGGCGCGGCTGATGCAGGCCTGGGGCGAGCGGGCGCGGCATGTCATCGTCTCCGCCGATCCGGAGGCGCTCGGCGCGCGGGCGCGGATCGCGAGCGGTGTCCGATACGAGATCGCGCAGAACCCGCCGCCGCTCGCTGGACGACCCTCGGTCGGTCGGTACGAGGCGATCGCCAAGTTCATGCGGCGGTTCGACCTGGTGCTAACCTATGACTGGGGCGCGATCGACGGGGTGATGGCGCGGCGCGTCTTCGGCAAGGACATGCCGCCGCTGGTCCATCACGAGGACGGCTTTACCGGCGACGAGGCCAAGGGGCTGAAGATCGAGCGCAACCTCTATCGCCGCGCGGCGCTGTCCGCCGCCCATGCGCTGGCCGTGCCATCGGAGACGCTGGAGGAGATCGCGTTGCGTGCCTGGAAGCAGCCGGCCGCGCGCGTCCACCGCATCGTCACCGGCATCGCCACCCACGCCTATGGCCAGCCGGCGAAGAAGGGGGCGATCCCCGGCCTGGATCGCAAGGCGGGCGAGGTGGTGATCGGCGCGATCGGCAGCCTGACCCCGATCAAGAACTTCCCGGCGCTGGTCCGCGCCTGTGGCGGCCTGTCGGGCAAGTTCCGGCTGGTGATCGTGGGCGAAGGGCCGGAGCGCGCGGCGATCGAGCGTGCCGCGATGGCGATGGGGATCGACGACCGGCTGGTCCTGCCCGGCTCATTGGAGCGGAGCTACGACATGCTCGGCGCCTTCGACCTGCTGGCGGTATCGTCCGAGGCGGAGCAGTTCCCGATCGCGGTGGTCGAGGCGATGGCGGCGGGCCTGCCGGTCGCCAGCCTGCCGCTGGGCGATGTACGACGCATGGTCGCGCCGGAAAACCTGCCGTTCATCGCCGAATTCCCGACCGAGGTGCGCCTGCGCGACGTGATCCAGGCGCTGATGAAGGATGCCGACCTGCGGCGGTCCGTGGGCGCCGCGAACCGGCGAAAGGCGCTGGCCGACTATGACGAGGCGGTGATGATCCACCGCTACAAGGCGCTGTACGAAGGGGCGCTCGGCCGGCCCGGCGCGCTGGGCTGACGCCGGACGCTATTCTCAGATTAAGGTTTCGCGCAGCTTTGCCCTCGCACCGCCGGAACAAATCGGTATAGGGATGGGCACGATTTCCCGGAAGGTATGTGTCCCGTGTTCAAAGGCCTCTCTCCCATCAACTATAACGGCCGTGAAGTCTGGCCGCTGGTGGAGGGGGGCAAGGGCGTCGCCGCGACCAACCATGCCTCGGCCGGGGCCTGGGCGGCGGCGGGCGGCATCGGCACCGTCTCGGCCGTCAATGCCGACAGCTATGATCCCGATGGCAAAATCGTGCCGCAGATCTATCGCGCGCTGACCCGGCGCGACCGGCACGAGGAATTGATCCAATATGCCATCGACGGCGCGGTCGAGCAGGTGCGCCGCGCCTTCGACATCGCCGGCGGCAAGGGCGCGATCAACATCAACGTGTTGTGGGAGATGGGCGGCGCGCAGCGGGTGCTGCACGGCGTGCTGGAGCGGACGCGCGGCATGGTGGCGGGCGTCACCTGCGGCGCGGGCATGCCGTACAAGCTGTCGGAGATCGCGGCCTCCTACGAAGTGTCGTATCTGCCGATCGTCTCCTCGGGCCGGGCGTTCCGCGCGCTGTGGAAGCGTGCCTATTCCAAGGCGGCGAACTGGCTGGCGGCGGTGGTCTATGAGGACCCCTGGCTGGCCGGCGGCCATAACGGCCTGTCCAATGCCGAGGACCCGTTGAAGCCGGAGGACCCGTACCCCCGCGTCAAGGCGCTGCGCGACACGATGCGCGAGGGCGGCATTCCCGACAGCACGCCGATCGTGATGGCCGGCGGCGTCTGGTATCTTCGCGACTGGAACGACTGGATCGACAATCCCGAGCTGGGCGCGATCGCCTTCCAATATGGTACGCGCCCGCTGCTGACGCGGGAGAGCCCGATCCCCGACGATTGGAAGCACCGGCTGATGACGATCGAGGAGGGCGATGTGCTGCTCCATCGCTTCTCGCCGACCGGGTTCTATTCCTCGGCCGTCCGCAATCCCTTCCTACGTGCATTGGAGGCGCGGTCGGAACGGCAGATCGCCTTCTCGATGCAGGAAGCGGGCGACCATGTCTTCCAGCTCGACGTGGGCGTGAAGGGCAAGAATTTCTGGGTGACGCAGGGCGACCTGCTGCGCGCGCGCGAATGGTTCGGCCATGGCTTCACCCTGGCGCTGAAGACGCCGGACAACACGCTGGTGTTCGTGACCCCCGAGGAGGCCAAGGAAATCCGCAAGGACCAGGCCGACTGCATGGGCTGCCTGTCGCAATGCCTGTTCTCCAGCTGGGCAGACACCGAGACCAACTCGACCGGCCGGCTCGCCGATCCGCGCAGCTTCTGCATCCAGAAGACGCTACAGGATATCGCCCATGGCGGAGATACCGAGCAGAACCTGATGTTCGCCGGTCACGCCGCCTATAATTTCAAGAAGGACCCCTTCTACTCGAACGGGTTCGTACCGAGCGTGAAGCAGTTGGTGGATCGCATCCTGACGGGAGACTGACCCCATCGTGGCCAAGCGCGCACTGATCCTCCGCCATGTCGATTATGAAGGCGCGGCGGGGTATCGCGCGCCGATCGAGGCGGCGGGCTACGGACTGGAATGGCAGGCGGCGGACAGTGCCGATTTCGCCGGGGGCGTGCTGGACGCGGCCGACCTGCTGATCGTGATGGGCGGCCCGATGGGCGTCTACGAGACAGATACCTATCCCTGGATCGAGCCCGAAGTGGCGGCGATCGGGCGGCGAATCGCGGCCGGCCTGCCGACCCTGGGGATCTGCCTGGGCAGCCAGATGATCGCCGCAGCCCTGGGTGCGCGGGTCTATCCCGGCCCGGCGCGCGAGGTCGGCTTCGCGCCCCTGCACCTGACCGCCGCCGGTGAAGCCTCGCCGCTTGCCGCGCTGGCGGGGACGGAGGTGCTGCACTGGCATGGCGACACCTTCACGCTGCCGGAGGGCGCGGTCCGGCTCGCCTCGACCGAGGGCTATTGCAACCAGGCCTTCGCGGTCGGTCCGCGAGTGCTGGCACTGCAATTCCATGCCGAGATGGGCGAGGACCCGCGCTTCGACATCTGGCTGGAGGAGGGGCGGGACTATGTCGCCAGCGCCGGCCTGACGCCGGAGCGGCTGGTGGAGGATCACGGGCGACTGGGACCGCTGGCCGTCGCCGCTGGACGGCGGATGATCGCGAACTGGCTGGACCGGCTTTAAGTCCAGTCTAGGCGCCGAGACCCTCTTGGCGAAGGCCGGGGCCCGGATGAGGGGCGATCACGAAGACGCTTGGCGCCCCGTTTCCAAAGCCTTCCCATCTGGGCCCCGGCCTTCGCCGGGGAAGAACATACTGTCTACAGCAATCCTTAGTCCGCGACGGTGCCGACCACCGCGCCGGCCGTACCGCCGACCGCCGCGCCCTTCTCGACGCTGCCGCCGGTCGCTGCCGCCAC
This sequence comes from Sphingomonas sp. SORGH_AS_0438, assembly GCF_031453475.1. Taxonomy (NCBI): domain Bacteria; kingdom Pseudomonadati; phylum Pseudomonadota; class Alphaproteobacteria; order Sphingomonadales; family Sphingomonadaceae; genus Sphingomonas; species Sphingomonas sp. SORGH_AS_0438. The sequence continues at coordinate 2,157,807 of NZ_JAVIZS010000001.1, read as the reverse complement.
GCCCGCGCCACCCGCGCCACCGATCGCGGCACCACGCAGTGTCGAACAGGCCGACATCGACAGGGCCGCGACGATCAGCGCGCTACCAGCAAACAAGGTCTTCATAAGTCACTCCTTTTTCCGGGGGTGCCGCGTTAATCCCGATCAAACCGCATCGTTCCCGGCGTTCCGCCTGCGAAACTAACGCCAGCCGTCCAGCACCTGGTCGGGCGGACGGTGGCCATCTGCCCAGGCGCGGATGTTCTGGATCACCTTCTCGCCGCTCGCCACGCGGCTTTCATAGGTGGCCGAGCCCATATGCGGCGTCATCACCACATTGGGCAGGGCGAGCAGGCGCGGGTCGATGCGCGGCTCATGCTCCCACACGTCGAGCCCGGCGCCGGCAAGCCGGCCCTGTTCCAGTGCGTTGACCAGCGCCTCCTCGTCGACGATGCCGCCGCGACTGGCGTTGATCAGGAACACATGGGGGCGCATCAGCCCGATCCGCCGGCGATCGATCAGCATGCGGCTGTCGGCGTTGAGCGGCGTGTGGACGGTGACGATGTCGGCGACCGCGAGCAGATCATCCAGATTCGCGTGCCAGGTCGCGCCCAGTTGCGCCTCCAGCACGGCGGGCAGGCGATGGCGGTTGTGGTAATGGATGGCCAGGCCGAAGGCGCGGGCGCGCGCCGCCACCGCCTGGCCGATCCGGCCCATGCCGACGATGCCCAGCGTCTTGCCGCCGATCCGATGGCCGAGCATCCCGCTGGGGCTCCATCCGGCCCATTCGCCCGATCGGACCAGCTTCTCCCCCTCCGCCAGCCGGCGCGGGACCGAGACGATCAGCGCCATGGTCAAGTCGGCGGTATCCTCGGTCAGCACGCCGGGGGTGTTGGTGACCATGATGCCGCGCGCCCGGGCGGCGGCCAGGTCGATATGGTTCACCCCCGCACCGAAATTGGCGATCAGGCGCAGGCGCGGTCCGGCGGCGGCGATCACGGCGGCGTCGATCGGGTCGGTCACGGTCGGCACCAGCACGTCGCACTCGGCGACGGCGGCGTGCAGTCGTTCGGCGGACCATTTGGCATCGTCCACGCTCGGCACCGTGTCGAACAGCGCCTCCATCCGCGCCTGGATCCGGTCCGGCAATTCGCGGGTGACGATCACCCGGGGGCGGAGGCAACGTCGCGTGTCGGGATGCGGATCGGCCATGGCATGGGATTGGCGGAGGCGGGCGGCGGCGTCAACGGCCGCATCCATCGCGTCGCACGGTCGAGACGGTTGATCCGGAGCGCGCGCCGTGAAAGGAGGGGCCTCGCCTAGAGGAACTTCTGTCATGCGTATCGCGATCGCCGCGCTGCTCGCCATCGCCATTGTGCCCACCGCCTTGTCCGCCAGCGATCCGGCGGCGGCCGCCACCGAGAAGCGGAGCGTGCCCTATTGGGCGTCGATCGGGCCGGGTCAGGCGCGGATGCGGACCGGCCCGGCCCGCACCTATCCGGCGAGCTGGCTGTATCAGCGTGCCGGCCTGCCGGTGCAGGTGGTGGGCGTGTTCAAGGAATGGCGGCGCATCCGTGACCAGGACGGCACCGAGGGCTGGATGCAGGGCAATCTACTGCGGCTGACGCGGACCGCCGTGGTCACGGGAACGGAGGCTGCGCCGATGCGGCTGCAGCCGGCCGAGCGGGCGGCGATCGCGTGGCGCGCCGCGCCCGGCGTGGTCGGGCGGATCAGCGATTGCGGCCATGGCTGGTGCCGCTTCGACGTGAAGGGGCGCGCCGGCTATGTCGAGGTCGGAAGCCTGTGGGGCGTGGAGGCGACGGAAATCCTGCCCTGAGGCGGGACCGGCCCGCCTCCCGCGACGATCAGGACAAAGCGGGGGCGGGCGTCGCGCCCAGATAGATCATGCAGGCCCAGCCCGTGCACAGCAACGCGAAGGTGACCGACGTACCATAGGCGAGTTGCCCGGCGGTCTGCACCGCGCGACCCAGCGGACGCGCCTCGCGACGGCGGCGGCTGGCGGTCGACAGGACGAAGCTGACAATGACGGCATAGGCCATCACCAACACGTTGAACACCATATACATCCTCGTTTGCCGCACCGCCGTTCACCCGCGTCGGGGGGATCGTCAAGCGGTGCTCGGCCCATCTGCTCCTTCTATGCGGCGAATGGTTAATATGGGGCAAAAAGCCGGGATATTTTCCGGATCATAGTCGTTCCACGGCCATCGCCGTGGCCTCGCCGCCGCCGATGCACAGACTCGCCACGCCGCGCCGCCCGCCGGTCGTCTCCAGCGCCGACAACAGGGTCGCCAGGACACGAGCTCCGGAGGCACCGATCGGATGGCCCAGCGCGCACGCCCCGCCATGGACGTTCACCCGGTCATGCGACAGGCCCAGGTCGCGCATCGCGATCATCGCGACTACCGCAAAGGCTTCGTTCACCTCGAACAGGTCGACCGAGTCGGCCGACCAGCCGGCCTTGTTCAGCGTCTTGCGGATCGCGTCGACGGGAGCGGTGCTGAAGCGCGCCGGCTCGTGCGCATGGGCGCCGAGCGCGACGATGCGTGCGATCGGCGTCAGGCCCAGCCGGTCGGCGACCGACTGGCGCGTCATCACCAGCGCCGCCGCGCCGTCCGAGATGGAGGAGGAATTGGCGGCGGTGATCGCGCCGTCCTTGGCGAAGGCGGCCTTGAGCGTCGGGATCTTGGCAACGTCGCCGCGCGCGGGCTGCTCGTCCAGCGTCACGGTCGTGCTGCCCTTGCGGCCGGCGACCTCGACGGGCACGATCTCGCGATCGAACGCGCCACTCGCCTGCGCCTGTTGCGCGCGGGTGAGCGAGGCGATGGCGTAGTCGTCCATCGCCTCGCGCGTAAACTGATATTCCCGGGCGATATCCTCGGCGAAGGTTCCCATGGCGCGGCCGGGATCATAGGCATCCTCCAGCCCGTCGAGCATCATATGGTCGAGGATGCGATCATGGCCGATGCGCGCTCCGCCGCGATGCTTGGTCATCAGATAGGGGGCGTTGGTCATGCTCTCCATGCCGCCGGCGACCAGCAGGTCGACCGACCCGGCCGCCAGGGCCTCCGCACCCATGATCGCCGCCTGCATCCCCGATCCGCACATCTTGTTGACCGTGGTCGCCTCGACATGCGCGCCGAGCCCCGCGCCGATCGCCGCCTGGCGCGCCGGGGCCTGGCCCAGGCCGGCGGACAGCACGCAGCCCATATAGATGCGCTCCACCGCCGCCGCCGCGACGCCGGCCCGATCGACCGCCCCGCGCACCGCCGCCGCGCCGAGCTGGGTCGCGCTGGCGCCGGACAGGCAGCCCTGGAACGAGCCCATCGGCGTGCGGGCATAGGACAGGATGACGATCGGGTCGGCGGCCGACAGGGGGGCGGGCGCACTGGCCATTCTACTCTCCATAAGACGATGTATTGATGGGTATCATTGGCAGATCCGGTGATGCCGGCCGCCGATGGCGACCAGCCTCGCCCGCGATACTGCATCGCCGACATAGTCCTTCGCCGGTCCGGCTGCCAGCCTTGCGCCGTGCCGAAATGGGCGGCGTCGGTGTCGCTCGACCATGGCCGGTGGATCACGGGTGGGGGGCGTGATCGTCGCCGCCTTGTCGAAGGATCGGGCGCTGGCTACGCGGAACGTCGTGCCGTTCGGCGTCCATCTGTTCGGGGTCTATCGCTATCTGGTCCGCAAAGCCGCTCCCTGATCCCCTCCTCTGGTCGCCCGGCCTGGGCGCGGTGCTGCTGGGCGGGCTGGGGCTGATCCTGGGCAGTTTCATCGCCGCGCTGGTCGTCCGCTGGCCGGAGGAGCGGTCGGTCGCCAGCGGGCGGTCGGCCTGCGATGCCTGCGGGCGAACGCTACGCGCGGTCGAGCTGGTGCCGCTGCTGAGCGCGGCGTGGCAGCGCGGTCGTTGCCGGGGCTGTGGCGCGGCGATCGATCCGATCCACTGGCAGGTCGAGGCGGCGGCACTGGCGATCGGCCTGTCGGCCGGCTGGATCGCGCCAGGTGCGACCGCGATCGCAGGGGCGGTGTTCGGCTGGCTGCTGCTGGCCTTGGCGGCGCTTGACTGGCGTGCCTTCTGGTTGCCCAACCGGCTGACCGTGCTGCTGGCCGCGACCGGACTGATGGGCGTGGTCACGGACCTGCCGCCTTCCCCGACCGACCGGCTGGTCGGCGGGTTGCTCGGCTTCGGCCTGCTCTGGGCGATCGCGGCGGGGTATCGCCTGTGGCGGAAGCGGGAGGGGATGGGCGGCGGCGACCCCAAGCTGTTCGGGGCGATCGGCCTGTGGCTCGGCTGGCGGATGCTGCCGGCGGTGCTGCTGGTCGCGGCGCTGATCGGGCTGGGCGTGGTGCTGGTGCGGCGACTGGCGGGACGGCCGATGGCGGCGGACGATGCATTGCCCCTGGGCACCTTGCTTGCGATCGCGGCTTATCCCGCGTGGCTGATGATGATAGAGGCGCTGGCATGATCGCCGTCCCGATGCTGGCCGTGCTGATGCAGGCCGCCACCCCCGCCGTCACCACCCTCACGCCCGGCAAGCTGCCGCAACAGGCGCTGCCCGCGCGGGGCTGTGCCGCCTATCTCTGGAGCCTGCAGGACCGATCGCTGGTGACGATGGCGACCGCCGACCCGGCGACGCTGCGGCTGGTGATCGACGGCAAGGTCGTCGACCTGCCCCAGGAAAGCCGCACCGGCCCGGGCGGCTTCGGACTGCCGACGCATGGCGTCTATCGGCAGGGCGGGGTGATGGCGACGCTGGACCTGACCTTCGCGACTCGCGCCGACCTGACCGATGGCGGCGGCGTGCCGGAAGCGACGTTGACCATCGCGCGGGACGGGGCCGATGTAATGGTGCTGCCGGTCGCCGGAATGATCGGCTGCGCGGCGCACTCCTGAACAGGGACAATGATATTGCCGCATATCGGGATGATTTCGCGGCCGTGACGAAACCCTGACCGATCCAGTGCGTTGAGTGACATGTTGGGGGCAGATCAAAATCGATCGTCCCGCAAAGGGGAATGATGATCGCGTGACTGCTTCGACCCGCCGGCACTATTGGCTCGCCGTCGCGCTGACCGCCACGTCTCCCGCTTTTGGTCAATGGTCACAGCCGGGTACCGCCCCCGCGCGCGGCCCCGACGCGCCCAAGCCGGCGGACGCGCAATCGGTGCCCGGCCAGAGCGTCGCGCCGGATCAGGGTGATCCGCAGGGCAATGCCCCGATCGTGCCCGAGGCCGAATTCGACGCGGCACTGCCGCCTTTGTCCGGCGACATCAACGCGCCGCTGGAGCCGATGGACCGCATGGCGGCGCCGGCCACCCCGTCGACCCAGACACCGGTCTCGCCCGCGACCACCACCCCGCTTGCGACCGGCGACACGCTGGCGCCGGTGGGGCCGGAAGACCCGGCGCTGGCCCAGCCGCTTACCCCGCTGGCCAGCTTCGACTCGACGCCGCTCCAGACGGAAGTAGCCGCGACCGGGGAGAAGACACCGGACATCCGCTACGAGACGGTGGTGCGCGGGCTCGACGCGCTGAACCTGGAGGACGAGTTCAAGTCGCTCTCGGCCTTGCGCGAAGGCAAGGGCAAGGCGGCGAACGGTGCGCAGGTCTCGGCGCGTGCGCGCGAGGATGAAGGCCTGGCGGTGCGGCTGATGAAGTCGCTCGGCTATTATGACGCCACCGCCATCGCCACGGTCGAGCAGCCGGCCACGCCCGGCGCGCCGCTCACCGCGCTCCTCACCGCGTCGCCCGGCCGGCTCTATACCTTGTCGTCGGTCACGATCGATGCCGCACCGGTGGTGCCGACCGACCTGATCCGCCGCAACCTGCCGCTCAAGATCGGCGACCCGATCGAGGCGGCGCGGATCCAGGGGGCGGAGGCGAATGTCAGCCTGCAACTGCCGCGCCAGGGCTATCCCTTCGTCAAGGTCGGCGAGCGCGACATCCTGCTCGACGATCAGGGGCCGAAGGCGACCGGCGCCTATACGCTGCCGGTCGATACCGGCCCCCGGTCGAGCTTCGGCCAGTTGGTGACGACGGGCGATCCGGTGTTCGGCCTGGATCACCTCAACCTGTTCCCGCACTTCAAGTCGGGACAGCTCTATGATGCGCAGAAGACCGATGACCTGCGCGATGCCCTGGTCGCGACCGGCCTCTTCTCCTCGGTGTCGGTCGAGCCGAAACAGACCGGCCGGCCCGGTCCGGACGGGACCGAACAGGTCGACCTGCTGGTCCGCCAGGAGAAGGGCAAGAACCGCTCGCTGACCGCGACCGCCGGCTATTCGACCGGGCAGGGCACGCGGCTGGAGGGCGGGTGGATCAACCGCAACATGTGGCCGGACGAGGGGGCGCTGATCACCTCGGCGGTGCTCGGCACGCAGGAACAGGGGCTGAACGCCACCTTCCGCCGCTCCAATGCCGGGCGGCGCGACCGGACCTTCCAGATCCTGGCCAATATCAGCCACCAGAATTACGACGCCTATGAAGCCTATATCGGCACGCTGGCGATCCGCTGGAGCTATGATTCGACGCCCTTGTGGCAGAAGCCGCTGACCTATGCGTATGGCGTCGAGCTGACCGGCACCAACGAGGATGTCTACGATTTCGACCTCGGCCGGCGGCGGCGCGGCACCTTCGGCATCGCGGCGCTGCCCGGGCAGGTGGTGTTCGACCGGTCCGACAGCCTGCTCAACCCGACCAAGGGGTTCCGCCTGAAGCTGAACGTCTCGCCCGAAACCTCGGTGCGTGGCGCGGTGCGGCCCTATGTGCGGACGCTGGCGGAGGCGACCGGCTATTATCCGGTAAACGACCGCCTGGTGATCGCCGGCCGCGCGCGCGCCGGATCGATCCAGGGCATCGACCGTGACGACCTGGCCCCGTCGCGGCGTTACTATGGCGGCGGCGGCGGATCGGTGCGCGGCTATGGCTATCAGCGGCTCGGGCCGCTCGACCCCGACGGCAACCCCGTCGGTGGCCGGTCGCTCAACGAATTCTCGCTGGAGGCGCGCTACCGGTTCGGCGATTTCGGCATCGTGCCGTTCGTCGATGCCGGTAACAGCTATGCCAATGCGCTGCCGACCTTTACCGACCTGCGCTTCGGCGCGGGCATCGGCGGGCGCTTCTACACCAATTTCGGGCCGATGCGCATCGACGTCGCGACGCCGCTCAACCCGCGGCCGGGCGACGGCAAGGTCGCGCTCTATATCTCGATCGGGCAGGCATTCTGATGGCCGACACGCTGGCGCAGGACTCCGCGCCCCCTCCGTCCGCGCCGCACAAGCGCTCCCTGGGGTTCCGTATCCTCAAGGGGATCGGCCTGACCCTGCTCGGTCTGGTCGCGCTGGTGCTGGTCGTGCTGTTCGGGATCAATACCGATCCGGGCCGCCGCTTCGTCGCCGACCAGATCGGCGGATACAGCACGGCCTCGGGCCTCAACATCAAGGTCGGGCGGATCGACGGTTCGCTCTATGGCCGCATGGCCCTGTCCGACCTGCGCGTCAGCGACCAGAAGGGCGTGTTCCTGACCAGCCCGCGCCTCGACATCGACTGGCGGCCCTTCGCCTATGCGAAGAACCATGTCGACGTGAAGCTGCTGAGCGCCGACCAGATCACGCTGGCGCGCCGCCCCGTGCTCAAGCCGACGCCGCCCACCCCGGACAACCAGCCGCTGCTGCCCGATCTCGATATCGACGTGAACCGGTTGCATATCGGCCGGTTCACTATGCAGAAGGCGGTGACCGGGCAGACACATATCCTGTCGCTCGACGGCACCGTCCATATCGCCGACCGCCGCGCGCAGGTGAAGGCGAACGCCGCCGCGCTACGCGGTCCGGGCGTTGCCGGCGGCGACCGGCTGGCGCTGACGCTGGACGCGGTCCCCGACCGGAACACGCTAAACCTGGACGTGAAGCTCCAGGCGCCGACCGGCGGCGTCGTCGCGACCATGGCGAGCCTCAAGGCGCCGCTGACCGTGAATGTCGACGGGCGCGGCAGCTGGGCGAACTGGCGCGGTCGCGCGCTCGCCACGCTGGGCGGCGGGCAGCTCGCCGATCTGAACCTGACCACGCGGAACGGCCATATCGAGGTGCGCGGCACCACCCGGCCCGGCCTCTATCTGGAGGGCCCGGTCGAGCGGCTGACCGCGCCGCAGCTGGATGTGGCGATCGACACGACGCTGAACGAGCGGCGCGCCGACACGCGGCTGACGCTCAAGTCCGACGCGCTAGCGGTGGACGCCGGCGGCCTGATCGATCTCGCCAATAGCCAGTTTGGCAATTTCGCCGTCGATGCCAAGCTGCTGACCCCCGGCGCGATCGCTCCCAATCTACGCGGGCGTGACGTGACCGCGCGCGTGGTGCTGAACGGCGCGTTCGCGACGCCGACGGTCGACTATAAGCTGCGCGCCGCCGCGATGGGCTTCGGCACGACGACGGTCGAGAATGTCTATGCCGAGGGGCTGGCGCGGGTGAACAGCGACCGCATCCTGGTGCCGGTCCATGCCCGCGCCCGCCGGGTGACCGGGCTGAACGCGGCGGTCGGCGGACTGACCAACAATGTGCGTATCGATGGCGACCTCGCCATCTCCATGCCCAACATCCTGTCCGACAATCTGCGCATCCGGTCCGACTCGATCGACGCGACCGCCGTGATCGTCGCCAATACCGCGACCGGCCGCTACACCGGCGCGCTCAAGGGGCGGGTGAACAACTATCGGCTCGAATCGATCGGCATCCTCAACCTGTCGACCGACGCGAAGCTGGTGCCGGGGCCCAATGGCGGTTTCGGCATCACCGGCCGGGTGGTCGCGCAGACCAAGCAGCTGTTCAACGACGGGGTCCGCAATTTCCTGGGCGGCAACGCCGTGGTCCGCTCGGACATCGGCTACAGCCCCGAAGGCATCGTGACCTTCGCCAATCTGCGCCTCAACGCGCCGCAGTTCCGGATCACGTCGGGGCAGGGGCGGTTCGACCCGGCCTCCGGCGCGGTTGCGGTCTCGGCCGACGCCTATTCGACGCAATATGGTCCGCTGTCGGCGCGGATGACCGGATCGGCGGACTCGCCGGTGGTGGTGCTGCGCGCGCCGCGACCGGGCGTCGGCGTCGGGCTGGTCAACCTGAACGCGCGCGTGGTCGGCCGGGGCGGCGCCTATGCGGTGACCGCGAGCGGCGGCACCAATTACGGTCCCTTCACCGCCGATGTGCTGGTGCGGCCGGGCAACCAGCTGGCGGTCGACATCCGCCGCGTGGTCTTTGCCGGCATCGCCGCCAATGGCCGCGTCGTGCAGACGCCGCGCGGACCCTTTGCGGGGGCGCTCGCCTTCAACGGACAGGGCGTGACCGGCAATGTCCGGCTCGCCGATCAGGGCGGCAACCAGCGGGCGGACATCGCGGCGCGGGCCTATAATGCACGCATCCCGGGGCAGGTGGACTTCACCATCGGCCGCGCGATCGCCAATGCCAGCATCGTGCTGCTCCCCAAGGCGCCGCAGGTGGTGGCCGATGTGCAGCTCGCCGACACGCGCTATGGCCCGACCGTCATCCAGGCGGCGCGTGCCAAGGTGAATTATGTCGGGGGACGCGGCACCGCGCAGGCGCTGCTGACCGGATCGAACGGCGTGCCGTTCCGCGTCGCGCTGAACGCCCGACTGGCACCGGACGATTATCTGGTCGCGCTCAAGGGGGCGGCGAGCGGCATCGACTTCCGCACGGTCAATCCCGCGCGCATCCGCACCAGCGGCGGTGCGTACCGGCTCGACCCGACCCGGATCGACTTCGCGCCGGCCAACGGGCAGCCGGGCGGCTCGCTGCGGCTGGCCGGATCGTTCGGCGGTGCGACGCAGGTCCAAGCCCGGCTCGACCGGCTCAACCTGTCGATCCTCAATGCCTTTGTCGCCAATCTGGGATTGAGCGGCCAGGCGACCGGCAGCCTGGATTTCCGCCAGGCGTCCAGCTCCGCCTTCCCGGATGCGACCGCGCGGATGACGATCAGCCAGTTCCGCCGCACCGGCGTCGCCACCGTCTCCGACCCGGTCGACATCGTGCTGGCCGGCACGCTGGACGCGCAGGGCGGCGATATGCGGGCGCTGATCCGCAATGGCCAGACCGTGGTCGGTCGCGTGCTCGCCTCGCTGCGGCCATTGCCGCCGGGGGCGGGAAGCTGGACGACCCGGCTGCTGAGCGCCCCGCTGGGCGGCGGCATCCGCTATAACGGACCGTCGTCGCTGCTCTTCTCCTTCGCGGCGCTGCCCGACCAGCAGCTCACCGGGCCGATCGCGGTCGCGGCGGATTTCGGCGGACGGGTTTCCGCGCCAAGCCTCAACGGCCTGATCCGCGCCGACAACCTGACCTATGACAATGAGCAATATGGCACGCGGCTGACCAACATGCAGATCGCCGGCCGCTTCAACAACGATCGGCTGGAGATCAGCCGCCTGAACGCGCGCGCCGGCGACGGCACGGTGCAGGCGCAGGGCTCGATCGGCCTGGCCGCCGCCGCCGGCTTCCCGATCGACCTGCGCGCGACGCTGAACAATGCACGGCTGGCGAACAGCGATGCGCTGGCCGCGACCAGCAGCGGCACGATCCGGCTGACCAACGGGCCGCAGGGCGGGCTGATCCAGGGCGAGCTGACCATCCCCAATGCCCGCTACCAGATCATCCGCCAGGGCGCGGCCGAAGTGCCGGAGCTGACCGGGGTCCGCCGCAAGAGCGAAATCCGCGCCGCACGGCCGACCGATCGGCCGACCCCGGCCCCGGTCGGGCTGTTCAAGCTCGACCTGCGGGTCCGCGCGGACAATCAGCTGTTCGTGTCGGGCATGGGGCTCGAGTCGGAATGGGAGATGGACCTGCGGATCGGCGGCACCTCGGCCGCGCCGGTCATCACCGGTGGGCTCGACCTGATCCGCGGCACCTACAGCTTCGCGGGCAAGCGGTTCGAGGTGAACCGGGGCCAGATCCGGTTCCAGGGCGGCGCGCTGATCGATCCGGACATCAACATCCAGGCGACCACCACCACCAACGGCGTCACCGCCGTGCTGAACGTGACGGGTACCGGCCAGCGGCCGCAGATCAGCTTCACCTCGACGCCGGCCCTGCCGCAGGACGAGGTGCTGAGCCGGCTGCTGTTCGGCACCAATCCGGAGAATCTGTCGGCGGTGGAGGCGATCCAGCTCGCCTCCGCGCTCAACAGCCTGCGCGGATCGGGTGGGGGCGGGCTCAATCCGCTCGGCAAGCTGCGCTCGGCGACCGGGTTCGATCGCCTCCGCGTCCTCGGCGGCGACGAGGCGAGCGGGCGGGGCACCAGCCTGGCTGCGGGCAAATACCTGACCAACAATATCTATGTGGAGATCATCACCGACGCGCGCGGCTTCACCGCCACGCAGCTGGACATCGCGCTGACTCGCTCGCTCAGCGTGCTGACCTCGGCCGGTTCGTTCGGCGGTTCGTCGGCGAGCGTCCGCTACTCCAGGGATTATTGATCGATGCGTCCCGCCCGGTTGGTCGATGGCCGGGCGGGCGAGGTGATGGTCATGGGCTCCAACGAAAAAACGGACCCGACGCCGCTGGGCGTGGGGTCCGTTTTCCCGGTCCGTCGTCCGGGCGCGCGCCGCTGGCGGCTGCGCCTATCGAGCAACGGGTATGGCTTCAGATCGGGCGGATGTGATCGCCATAGATCAGCGCCAGGATGAACTTCAGCATGGTTTTTCTCCCTCTAGGCCCCTCGTTGGAGGCAGGGAATTATTAACACCACGTTTACCAGTTCGCAACGGAGAAACCCCATTGGACCTGTAGCTTAACAGTATATTTATCGATTTTCGTTTATTCGGCGGAACGATGGATCAGCATCCGATGACGAACAGCCAACGGGCCCGGCCGCCGCGCCCCGACGAAGCGGCATCGCCTTCCCGCACAATGCGGGGAGGATGGCGGTTCGTGGTTCTGGTGTCGGTGGCGAATTATGGCCTGTTGCGCCGGCACCTCGGCCTCGCAGTCGCCGATTCGCTGGCCGATCTGCTGGTTCGGCGGATAGCCGCGCTGGGGCCCGCAGCGGCGATCACGGCCACCGGGCGCGACCTGATCGAGCTGATCTTCGTGGGTGACCACCGCGCCGCCCTAGACGAGCGAATCGGGGCGATCGAACGGCTGTTCGCCCGTCCCTTGCCCATCGACATCGGTGTGGTCGCGGTCGACGTGCATATCGGCGCATCGGCCGCCCCTGTCGGTGAGGCAGACGATGTGCGGCTGATCGAGGAGGCCGAAACCGCGCTGATCGAGGCACGGTCGGAGCGGCAGCCGGTGATCTGCGACGTGGCATGCGGCGACGTCGCGCACGATCGCATGGCGCTGGCGCATGACCTGCCCGTCGCGATCCGGCGGGGCGAGATGGCGCTGCACTATCAGCCGAAGCTGCATGTCCGCCAGCAGCGCATCTCCAGCGTCGAGGCGCTGGTCCGCTGGAATCATCCGACTCGCGGGCAGGTGTCGCCCGGCGACTTCATTCCATTGGCGGAACAGTCGCGCGATATCGTCGACCTGACCTTGTGGACCATCCGCCAGGTGATCGAGGATCAGCGGCTGATGGCGTCGCGCGGCGTCGACTGCCCGATCTTCATCAACATCGCCGGCGTGCTGCTGACCGACACCGCCTTCGTCCGCGAGGCCTGCGCCCTGATCCAGGGCAGCGGCGCACGGCTGGGGTTCGAGGTCACCGAAACTTCGGTGATTCGCGACCCGCAATGCGCGATCGCACATCTCCAGATCTTTGCAGGCATCGGCATCACCATCGCGATCGACGATTATGGCGCCGGCCTGTCGTCGCTGGCCTATCTCAAGCAGCTGCCGGCGCGCGAGCTGAAGATCGACAAGCTGTTCGTCACCCAGCTCACCAGTTCGAACCGCGACCCGCTGATCGTCCGCTCGACCATCGACCTTGCCCATGCGCTGGAGATGGAAGTGGTTGCCGAGGGCGTGGAAACCCATGCCGCACTCGCGCTGCTGTCGGTGATGGGGTGCGACATGGTGCAGGGCTTCCTGATCAGCCGGCCGGTTCCGCTCGACGCGCTGCTCGCCTATCTGGAGGAGCAGCGTGGCGGGTTCGAGGTGCCGGTGCCGCCCAGCGTGCAGAGCCTGCGGAACGCCTGGTCGCGCCGATGATCCCGCAGGCGGCGATCGTCGTCGCGCTGATCCTGTCCGCTACCGGATGGTCGACCGCGAGCCGGGGCGCGTCGCCGGTAGATGAGGCATTCGATCGGTCGGTAGCGATGGCCCGTACCGCGATGGTCACCGATCCGACCATTGCATTGACGTCGGCTCGCCAGGCCGAGGACCATGCCGAGGCCCGCGACGATGCGCGCCAGCGCGACCTGGAACTGGCGCAGGCGTGGCGATTGCAGGGGGATGCCTGTCTACGGCTGAACCGCTTGGGCGAGGCGGCGGCGCTGCTATCCCGTGCCGAGGCGGCGGCCCGGCGCTACGATCCCCGATCGCAGGTGATGGGCGAAGTCCTGCTGACCAATGCGGCCTATCAGGGCGTTCAGGGCCGGGCGGCAGCGGCGCTGCGCGCGTTTCAACAGGCGTTTCGCATCTTCCAGGGAACGGGTGATGCGCGCAGCCAGGCGATGGCGCTGGTCGGCATGGCGGGCCTTTACAATGACGCGCGCGACAATGAGACGGCACTACGCTATTTCAGCCAAGCGGAGGACGTGTATCGCGGCGACCCACGACTGTTGCTCGCGGTGTTCAACAATCGCGGCACCGTCTATCAGGATCTCGGCCGCTTCGCCGATGCGGAGGCGGACTTTCAACGCGCCTATGGTCTCGCGCGCAGCCGCAACAGTCCGCTGCTTCAGGCCCAGGTGCTGGGCAATCTGGCGCGCAACCGCCTGAAGGCCGGACGGGTCGGCGAGGCGGATTGGGCGCTGCGACGGGCCCTTCTCCTGACACGCAAGGGTGAAGCGCAACATTGGCGGCCGCAAATCCAGGCCATCGCTGCGCAAGCGGCGTTGCAGGAACGACGGACGGACGAGGCTGGCCGGCTGATCGAGGCAAGCTTCGCGGGGGTCGATCCGGACACCACGACCCTGCCTTATCGCGAGGCGCATCAGACCGCCTATCGCACCTTCGCGATGCTGGGCGAGCCGGACAAGGCACTGCCGCACCTAATCGCGCTGAAGCGGCTGGACGACGAGGCGACCAAGCTCGCCACCCAGACCAACACCGCGTTGATGGCGGCGCGGTTCGACTTCGCCAATCAGGAACTGCGAATCGCCAAGCTGAAGGCCGAGGAGTTGCGGCGCGGCATCGCCTTCGAACAGGCGCGTGCGCGGACCGAGCGGCTGGTGTTCCTGGGCGCGGCGGCGGCGACCGCGATCGTCATCCTCATGCTGGCGATCAGCCTGTTCACCGTCCGCCGCAGTCGCAATCAGGTCCGCGCCGCGAACGAAGACCTGGCGGTCACCAATGAAGCGCTGGGCAAGGCGCTGGCCGCGAAGACCGAGTTCCTGGCGACCACCAGCCATGAAATTCGCACGCCGCTGAACGGCATATTGGGCATGACCCAGGTGATGCTGGCCGATGCGCGGCTGGACGCGGCCATTCGCGACCGGCTGACCGTGGTGCACGGCGCGGGCGTGACGATGAAGGCGCTGGTCGACGATATCCTGGACGTGGCGAAGATCGAGACCGGCCACCTGACCATCGAGGAAGCGCCGTTCGATCTGGCCGCGACGATCCGCGACGCCGCGACCATGTGGCGGGCGCAGGCGGAGGCGCGGGGGCTGCGGTTCGAGACGGCGCTGGCCGACTGCCCCGATTGCGTCGTCGGCGATGCCGCACGGGTCCGCCAGATTGTATTCAACCTGGTCGCCAATGCACTGAAGTTCACCAGCGCGGGGCAGGTGTCGCTGTCCGTCACCCGCGTCGACGATGACAGCAACTATGCGATCGCGGTGCGGGATACGGGCATCGGCATCGCCCCGGATCAGCAGAACGCGATCTTCGAGGCCTTCCGCCAGGCGGATGCGAGTACGACGCGGCGGTTCGGCGGCACGGGCCTGGGCCTGTCCATCTGTCGCAACCTGGCGCGGGCGATGGGCGGCGATGTCGCGGTCGACAGCGTCGAGGGGGAGGGGTCGACCTTCACCGTGACGTTGCCGCTGGTCGTGCCGGTGGACGCGCAGCAGCGGGTGACGTGCGGCACCGGTGCCCAGGGGGCGGGCCTGCTGGTCATCGATTACAATCCGATCGCCCGCAGCATGTGGCGGACGCTGTTCGCGCCGCATGAGGAACGCCTAGTCTTTGTCGGGAGTTTTCAGGAAGCGATCGAGTCGCTGAGAGAGGGGCCATGTCGACGCGTGCTGGTGGACGAAGCACCGCTGCGGGGCGAAGCCGAGCCGGATGCCGCGCTCGCGCGTCTGGTCGCGGCGGCCGAAGGATGTGGCGCGGCGGTGACATTGTTGTGGCCGGCGGCGGATGCCCCGGGCGTGATGCGCCTGTCCGCCAGCGGCGTGCGCCAGGTCGTGAGCAAGCCGGTGACGGGCGCCGCGCTGGTCCAGGCTCTGTTCACCGCATCGCAGGACGATCTGCTTGTAACGCAGGCGGTATGACGCGTAGACGCTGGCCCATGATCAGGCGCTGGCAGGGGCACAGGATGGGATCGGCATAGCGATGGACGTGCTCTTCATCGAGGACGATCGCATGAACCGCCGTGTCGTTCGCGACATGCTGGACGTGGCCGGCGCCAGCATGAGCGAGGCGGAGGATGCCGAGCAGGGGCTGGTCGAGATCGACCGGCATGACTTCACCATCGTGCTGATCGACCTGCGGATGCCGGGCATGGATGGCATCACCGCGATCCGCCACATCCGCGCGCGCGGCGATGCCAAGGCTGCGGTCCCGATCATCGTGGTGACCGCCGACGCGGCGGTCGACCTGCGCGAACGCTGCCTGGCGGCGGGGGCGGACGACGTGATCTTCAAGCCGGTGGCGATGGATGCGCTGTTCGAGTCGATGGGCCGTGTGCTGGCACAGCGCGATGGCGGCGGCGTGATCGCCTGACCGGAACCTTTTCGCGTCGCCGGGGCATTGGTTCGGTGAACGCAAAAGGGAGGCGGCATGGCGGAAGAGGTGATCGTACCACAGGGGGCCAAGCGGGCCCTGTTGCACAGACTGACCCTGCCCTGGTGGACATTGGTGTTCCCGCTGCTCGGAGTGGCGGCGATCGTTACGTCGCTCGCGAAGCTCGGCACGATCGGCACGGTGGCGGCGATCGTCATCCTGATCGGCAGCGTGCTCGCCGCCGTCCACCATGCCGAAGTGGTGGCGCACCGGGTCGGCGAGCCCTTCGGGACGCTGGTCCTGGCGATCGCGGTGACGGTGATCGAGGTCTCGCTGATCGTCAGCCTGATGCTGTCCGATGCGGGCGACGCCTCCTCGCTGGCGCGCGATACGGTGTTCGCGGCGATCATGATCATCCTCAACTTTATCGTCGGCCTCTGCCTGCTGGCGGGCGGCATCCGGCATGGCGAGCAGCGTTTCACCTTGCGCGGGGTGAGCGCGGCCCTGTGCGTGCTGGCGGCGATGGCGGTGCTGTCGCTGGTCCTGCCCAATTATACCGATACCACCTCGGGCCCGACCTATGCGCCGTCGCAACTCCTGTTCGTGGCGGTGGTGTCGCTGATCCTCTACGGCACGTTCGTGATGGTGCAGACGGTGCGGCATCGCGACTATTTCCTGCCCTCGGGCGAGAGCCTGCCGCATGATGCCCATGCCGAGCCGCCGACCGATGCCGCCGCGTGGAGCGCGTTCGGCGTGCTGCTGGTCGCGCTGGTCGTCGTGGTGCTGCTCGCCAAGGCACTGTCGCCGACCGTCGAGGCGGCGATCCTGGGGGCGGGTCTGCCGCTGGCGCTGGTCGGCGTCATCATCGCCGCGCTGGTGCTCGCGCCCGAAAGCCTGGCGGCCTATCGCGCGGCCAAGCGCAACCGCCTGCAGACCAGCCTCAACCTGGCGCTGGGATCGGCGCTGGCGACGATCGGACTGACGATTCCCGCGGTGGCCATCGTGTCGCTGGTGCTCGGCCTGCCACTGGCGCTGGGGATCAGCGGGAAGAGCATGACCCTGCTCGCCGTATCGCTGTTCGTCGCCACTCTATCGCTGGGCAATGGCAAGACCACGGTGTTGCAGGGCGTCGTCCACCTGGTGATCTTCGCCGCCTATCTGTTCGTCACCGTGGTGCCATGATCCTGGGATCGGGTGGAAAATAGATGATGCTGCAACGGAACCGGTTTGCGATTGTCTTTTCTGCATCCTTAATGGTCGAACGAGCAATTGCTTAACACCGTGCTGCGATGCACAAGAGCCGTGCCTTTCAGGCATCCTCTCCTAAAAACTTTTCGGCCGGGCTTGTCCCGGCCTTTTTTTTGTCTCCGGCTTGTGTACAAGCACGTCACCAATCACTGCGTCGTCAATTATAAAACGGGTTATGGAGTGGAGCCGCCGGTCGAACCGGCAGCGGCCGGTGATGGTCGGGAGATGAGCGCCTGCAATGGCAGCTCTCTCCCGTTATTTTTCGCTAAAATTCTTGCCGCGAAATTCATCCATATCGAATGCGATTACGCTTCGTTATTTGCGGCGCTTATCCAAGCAATGGCAATCTAGTCGCAAAGGTAACCAGATTTATTCTGGCGAATCGGCACCCAGACCTTCCGTCAGCCGACTGGCGAGTACGACCCCCGCCACCAGTTGCGCCATGCCATAGAGACGCCGCCGCCCGGCCCGCCCGGCAAAGGGGCGGACCAGGGCATCGAGCGCGGGCACGTCCGATCGCCATAACGCGACGTGGCGACGCGGCTGGAGCAGGCCGAGCATCCCGTCGCCGATCATGAAGATCGCCGCCATCTCCGCCACGCGAGCGACGGGGCGCGCCGTCCCGGTCATTTCGTCCTGCCGCTTCGCCATGCCTGCAACTCCTCGACCGCTGTCGAACGCATCAACACGCGGGCGAAGGGATCGATCACCACATGCGCATCGGCGGGCACCGCGAGTTCGCCCCGGCCGCCGGCCATCGCGACTCTGGTGATGCGGTCGCCGACCTGCACCTCGACCGGCAAGGGGAAGGGGCCGTTGCCCGGCACCTTCCACCGCAGCGTCATGCGGTCGCCCGAGCGTTCGGTCACCAGCTCCGGCAGGGCGGCGCGGCGCAGATAGACGTCGAAGAACCAGCCATAATCCTGGCCGGTCACCTGACGGACGAAGCGCTCATATTCCGCCGTGGAGCCGAAGCGCGGCTGGAAGTTGCCCGGCTTCGGATCGGTGCGGCCATAGACGGCGAGTCGGGTCACGTCCCAGAAGGCCGCGTCCCCGATCAGGCCACGCAGCGTGTGGAGCATCCACGAGCCCTTGTTGTAGATGTCGAGGCCGGGGCCGCCATCCTCGGCCTCATATACCTCCTCCTCGGTGATGACGCGGCCGCGCACGATCGGCACCTGGTTGGCGATGCCGCCGCGCTGGCCCTGCATCATTGCGGCATAGCGCGCCTCGCCCTCGCGCCAGCGGCCATAGGCGGGCTGCATATAGCTGCCATAGCCCTCGTGCAGCCAGTAATCGTCCCAATTGGCGGCGGTCAGCTGGTTGCCGAACCATTCATGGCTGAACTCATGCTGGAACAGCCAGTCGAACCCCTCGATCGCCTTGGCATAATCGTTGCCATAGGCGTTGATCGTCTGGTGCTCCATGCCCTTATAGGGCGTCTCGACCACGCCGACCTTTTCGTCGCCAAAGGGATAGGGGCCGATCACGCTCTCGAAAAAGTCGAGCGTCGGCGCGAACTCCGCGAACAGCTTCTCGGCCTGCGCCTTCTCCCCCGGCAGATACCAGTAGAACATCGGGATGCGGTTGCCGAACCGGCTCTTATAGGTGCCGCTGATCTCTTCATAGGGCCCGACATTGAGGGCGATGCCATAGGTGTTGGGATGCGCGATCCGCCAGTTCCAGCGGCTGCGGCCATCGGGCAGCGTATCGACGCCGAGCAGCACGCCGTTGGACGGGGCCTTCAACCCCTTGGGCACGGTGATGTGCAGCGTCACCACCGCCGGCTCGCCCTTGGGGAAGTCGAGGCAGGGCCAGAACAGGTCGCAGCCATAGCCCTCCGCCGTGGTGCCGAACCAGGTCCGGCCGTCCTTGGTCTTCGACCAGACGACGCCGTCGTCCCAGGGCGCGCGGACCGCGACATGCGGCGTGCCGCCATAGGTGATTCGCGCCCGGACCGACTGTCCGGCGGCGAGCGGCCGGGGCAGTCGGACGACCAGCTGCCCCTCCGGGTTGGACCAGGCGGTGGCGGGCAGGTCGACGTCGTCGATCGCGATCGCACGGACCGGCAGGTTGCGGTCGAGATCGATCACCAGCCGGTCGAGCGGCGCGGTAGCGGTGAAGCCCAGCGTGGCCACCCCCTCCAGCCGGTAACGGTCGGGCAACAGCTCGAATGCTAGATCGGCACTGTCGAAGCGCATCGCCAGTTGCTCGGGCGGGCGCACGCCGCCCGAGCGCTTTGTCTGTGCGGTGACGGGCGGGGTGCCCTTGGCCGGGGGAGCGGTGTCGAGCGGTGCGGAAGCGGCCAGAAGGGCGATGGGGGCGAGCAGCGATACGAACATGACGAGACCGAACAAGAGGGACGGGCGACCACCCGGACCGTTCCACGGCTATAGGATGGTGATGGCTTTGCCTATGCCGAAGCATGGTGGCGATCCCCGGGGCGACCGGCTGGCCGTGCAGGTGATTGATGGATGGGGCATCACCGCCCATATAGGACAAAAGCGCCGATCGAACGGCGCGCGGAGTAGCTTGTGAATCATACCCTGCCGGTACTTCCCCTGCGCGACATCGTCGTATTTCCGGCCATGATCGTGCCGCTGTTCGTGGGTCGCGAGAAATCGGTCGCGGCGCTGGAGACGGCGATGGCCGGCGACAAGGAGATCTTCCTCGTCGCCCAGCTCGACCCTGCCGAGGACGATCCCTCGCGCGAGGATCTGTACGAGATCGGCGTCACCGCCACCGTCTTGCAGCTGCTCAAGCTGCCCGACGGCACCGTCCGCGTGCTGGTCGAGGGCAAGCAGCGCGCCCGGCTGGGCGAGCTGGCCCCGGCCGCCGATCATCTCGCCGCCACCGTCGACCTGGTCGAGGACGAGGCGGGCGAGGGCGTCGAGATCGAGGCGCTGATGCGCTCGGTCGTGTCGCAGTTCGAGAATTATTCGAAGCTCAACAAGAAGCTGCCGGCGGAGACCGCGGTGCAACTGGGCGAGCTGGAGGATGCCGCGCGGCTGGCCGATGCGGTCGCCGCCAATATCCAGGTCAAGGTCGCCGACAAGCAGGCGTTGCTGGTCGAGACCGATCCTGCCAAGCGGCTGGAAATGGCCTTCGCGCTGATGGAGGGCGAGCTCGGCGTCCTGCAGGTCGAGAAGAAGATCAAGACCCGCGTCAAGCGCCAGATGGAGAAGTCGCAGCGCGAATATTATCTCAACGAGCAGCTGAAGGCGATCCAGCGCGAACTAGGCAATGGCGATGAGGAAGGCGATGGCGACGAGCTCGCCGAGCTGACCCAGAAGATCGCGACGCTGAAACTGTCCAAGGAGGCACGCACCAAGGCGACCGCCGAGCTGAAGAAGCTCAAGACCATGGCGCCGATGAGCGCCGAGGCGACCGTCGTGCGCAACTATCTGGACGTGCTGCTCGGCCTGCCCTGGGGCAAGAAGTCCAAGGTCAAGAAGGACATCCCGGCCGCCGAGGCGATCCTGAACGAGGATCACTACGCGCTGGAGAAGGTGAAGGACCGGATCGTCGAATATCTCGGCGTGCAGGCGCGCACCAACAAGCTGAAGGGGCCGATCCTGTGCCTGGTCGGCCCGCCGGGCGTCGGCAAGACCTCGCTGGGCAAGTCGATCGCCAAGGCGACGGGGCGCGAGTTCATCCGCCAGTCGCTGGGCGGCGTGCGCGACGAGGCCGAGATCCGCGGCCATCGCCGCACCTATATCGGCTCGATGCCGGGCAAGATCGTGACCAACCTGAAAAAGGCCGGCACGTCCAACCCACTGTTCCTGCTCGACGAGATCGACAAGCTGGGCCAGGATTTCCGGGGCGACCCGGCCTCGGCGCTGCTCGAGGTGCTGGACCCGGAGCAGAACGGCAAGTTCAACGACCATTATCTGGAGATCGATGTCGATCTGTCGGACGTGATGTTCGTCTGCACCGCCAACACGCTCAACCTGCCGCAGCCTCTGCTGGACCGGATGGAGATCATCCGGCTGGAGGGCTATACCGAGGATGAGAAGGTCGAGATCGCCGAGCGGCATCTCGTCGCCAAGCAGATCGAGGCGCATGGCCTGAAGGATGGCGAGTTCACGCTGACCCAGACCGGCCTGCGCGCGCTGATCCAGCGCTACACGCGCGAGGCGGGGGTGCGCACGCTGGAGCGCGAGATCGCCAAGCTGTGCCGCAAGGCGCTGCGCCAGATCCTGGAGGGCAAGGCGGAAAGCGTGACGATCACGCCCGATAATCTGTCCGACTTCGCTGGCGTGCAGAAGTTCCGCCACGGCCTGAGCGAGACCGAGCACCAGATCGGTGCGGTGACCGGTCTGGCCTGGACCGAGGTGGGCGGCGAGCTGCTGACCATCGAATCGGTGACGGTGCCGGGCAAGGGGCAGGTGAAGACGACCGGCAAGCTGGGTGATGTGATGAAGGAATCGGTGCAGGCCGCCTTCAGCTTCGTCCAGGCGCGCTCGCCCTCCTATGGCATCAAGCCCAGCCTGTTCCACCGCAAGGATATCCATATCCATCTGCCCGAGGGCGCGGTGCCCAAGGACGGGCCGTCGGCGGGCATCGGCATCGTCACCTCGATCGTGTCGACGCTGACCGGCGTGCCGGTGCGGCGCGAAGTGGCGATGACCGGCGAGGTGACGCTGCGCGGTCGGGTGCTGCCGATCGGCGGGTTGAAGGAGAAGCTGCTGGCCGCGATGCGCGGCGGCATCACCACGGTGCTGATCCCGCACGAGAATGAGAAGGATCTCGCCGACATTCCGCAGAACATCAAGGACGGCCTGACGATCGTGCCGGTCCAGCATGTCGACGAGGTGCTGCGCCTGGCGCTGACCGAGCCGCTGGAGGCGATCGACTGGACCGAGACCGATGATCTGGCGGCGCTTCCGCCCGCGCCGATCACGCCGGCGGGTGGCGAATTGCATCACTGACGGCTAGACCGCCGCGCGTCGCCTCGTCGCGTGGCGGTTGACTCGGGCTAAATGCTCGCTCTTATTGGGACTTCTTGCCGCGCGGATCGATTCCGGCGCGCGGTGTGACGATATTTTGGGGGTTTATCAATGAACAAGCAGGAGCTGATCGCGACGGTCGCGGACACGTCGGGGCTCGGCAAGGTGGATGCGACCAAGGCGGTGGAGGCGGTGTTCGACGCCATTTCCGCCAGCCTGCGCAAGGGTGACGAGGTTCGTCTGGTCGGTTTCGGGACGTTTTCCGTGTCGAAGCGCAAGGCGTCGACCGGCCGCAACCCGCGCACCGGCGAGCCGATGACGATCAAGGCCTCCAGCCAGCCCAAGTTCAAGGCCGGCAAGATCCTGAAGGACTCGGTGAACTGATTTTTTTGCGGAAGGTGGCTGGACAGGCGGAAAACCACCGCCTAAAGGGCTGCCTCCCGGACGATGGGCGCGTAGCTCAGCGGTAGAGCACACCCTTCACACGGGTGGGGTCACAGGTTCAATCCCTGTCGCGCCCACCATCGTCCCGGTCTTCCAAATGCCCGCCTTCCGGCCCGCGACAGCGGCTCGGCGGCGGGCATTTTGCGTTTGGGGCCTCTGCCATTTTCCTCCTGTTCCCCGGCAAAGGCCGGGGCCCAGCTGGGGGACGATGGTGACGACGGACGGCGCTCCGTTACTTCGACCTTCCCAACTGGGCCCCGGCCTTCGCCGGGGAACAGGAAGGAGCCTGCCGCTCAATGCGGCTTGCGCTTCACCAGGTGGAGCGGCGCGACGATCAGCCCGCCCGCGACCAGCCCGACGATCGCCGAGCCGATGGCGGTGACGATCCAGGCCAGCACGCCGTGCAACGCCGGTACCGCGCCCGCCACCGTCTCGGCGGCATGATGCACGACATGCTCCGGCGCGGCGAAGCCCAACCCGGCCATGCCATGCACCAGGATGCCGCCACCGACCCAGATCATCGCCGCCGTGCCGATCGCGGCCAGCGCCGACATGATGACCGGCATCGCCTTCACCATGCCGCGCCCGATCGCCTGGACGGTGGCCGAATCCTTGCCGGCGAGATGCAGGCCGATATCGTCCAGCTTCACGATCAGCCCGACCACGCCATAGACGCCGACCGTGATCGCGACCGCGACGATCGCCAGCGCCACCGCCTGGGCGACGATGCCGCTGCCCGACACTTCCGCGAGCGCGATCGCCATGATCTCCGCCGACAGGATGAAGTCGGTGCGCACCGCGCCGCTGACCTTCTGCTTCTCCAGGGCCTCCGGCGTGGTCGCGCCCTCCGCCGCCTCTTCGGTCGCGTGATGGCCGCCAAAGGCCTCGACCAGCTTCTCCACCCCCTCGAAGCAGAGATAGGCGCCGCCGATCATCAGCAGCGGCGTCAGCGCCCAGGGGGCGAAGGCGCTCAGCACCAGCGCCAGCGGCAGGAGGATCAACAGCTTGTTGCGGAGCGAGCCCAGCGCGATCTTGCCGATGATCGGCAGTTCGCGGGCGGGCGACAGGCCGGTGACGTAACGCGGGGTGACGGCGGTATCGTCGATCACCACGCCGACCGCCTTGGTGCCGGCGCGGCTGGCGGCGGCCCCGACATCGTCGAGCGAGGCGGCGGCGAGGCGGGTGATCCCCGCCACATCGTCCAGCAAGGCGGCCAATCCACTCGGCATGTCGTCATTCTCCGTCCGCGCCAACTGGTTCGTCCATCGCGCGGGCGGCGCGCCCGATGAACGATCCGTCATGATGCTGCGCCGCCGCACTGTAAAGTCATGCGTATCGGCCCATCGATACCGACCTGCGCAGGATGAGGGAGAGTTTGCGGAGCGCGCTCGTTGTCGGACCGAAGCAAGGAGTTGACGATGAAGACGATGATCGTACGCGCGCCCGCCGGGCTGGATCGACTGCGGATGGAGGACCGGCCCGATCCGGGGGCGCCGGGACCGGGCGAGATCCGCGTGGCGCTGCATGGCAGCTCGCTCAACTATCATGACCTGGGCGTCGTGACCGGGCGGATGGGTGCGCCGGACCCGGAGCAGGGCCGGGTGCCGCTGGCGGACGGTGCCGGCGTCGTCGACGCCGTGGGCGAGGGGGTGAGCGAATTCGCGCCCGGCGACCAAGTCGTCTCGTGCTTCTTCCCGCAGTGGCAGGATGGCACCGCGCAGGTCGGCGACTTCGCCGGCACGCCGGGCGACGGGATCGACGGCTTCGCACAGGAAGTCGCGGTCCGCGCCGCCACCGCCTTCACCCATGCGCCCAAGCATCTGGACGCCGTGGAATCGGCGACGATCACCACCGCCGGGCTGACGGCATGGCGCGCGCTGGTCGGCGATGGCGGGCTGAAGGCGGGCGACACGGTGCTGCTGCTCGGCACCGGCGGCGTGTCGATCTGGGCGCTCCAGATCGCCAAGGCGATGGGCGCGACGGTGGCGATCACCTCTTCCTCGGGCGAGAAGCTGGATCGGGCCCGTGACCTGGGCGCGGACTTCACACTCAACTATCGCGAGACGCCGGAATGGGGCCGGGCGATCGCCGACTGGACCGGCGGGCTGGGCGTCGACCATGTCGTCGAGGTCGGTGGGCCGGGCACGCTGGCCCAGTCGATCGGGGCGGTGCGCGTCGGCGGGCATATCTCGCTGATCGGCGTGCTGACCGGGGCGAGCGGCGAGGTACCGACCGCCGCATTGATGGCCAAGCAGGCGCGGTTGCAAGGCCTGATCGTCGGCAGCGGGCGGATGCAGCAGGATTTCGTCCGCGCGATCGAGGCGAACGACATCCGCCCGGTGATCGACCGCCGCTTCCCGCTGGACCGATTGGCCGACGCCTTCGCCTATGAGCAAAGCGCCGGCCATTTCGGCAAGATCGGCGTGGAGTGGTAAGGGCTTAGGGCTGACCGGTCCCGCCGGCGGCGCCATAGACCTGACCGGTCGAGAAAGTGGCGTCGTTGGCGGCGAGCTGGACGAAGATCGACCCCAGCTCGACCGGCTGGCCCGGCCGGCCTAGCGAGGTGTCGCCGCCGAATTCGCGCAGCTTCTCCGCCGTCGCGCCGCCCGCGGCCTGGAGCGGCGTCCAGATCGGTCCCGGGGCCACGCCGTTGACGCGGATGCCCTTGGGGCCGAGCTGCTTGGCGAGCGACTTGGTGAAATTCATCATCGCCGCCTTGGTCATCGCATAGTCGACCAGATTGGCGGACGGGTCATAAGCCTGTTCGGAAGTCGTCTGAATGATCGACGCGCCGGCCGGCATATGCGGCAGCGCCGCCTTGGTGATCCAGAACATCGCGTAGATATTGGTCTTCATCGTCGCGTCGAAATCCTCCGACGACAGGTCGGCCAGCGCCTGGCGCTGTTGCTGGCGGCCGGCATTGTTGACCAGCAGGTCGAGCCCGCCCAATTCACGCACCGTCTGCGCAACCATGCGATTGCACCAGCGCTCGTCCTGAATGTCGCCGGGCAGGGCCAGCGCCTTGCGTCCCGCCTGCCGGATCAGCGCGACCACCTCGCGCGCGTCGGCTTCCTCGGCGGGCAGATAGCTGATCGCCACGTCCGCGCCTTCCCGCGCGAAGGCGATGGCGGCGGCGCGGCCGATGCCCGAATCGCCGCCCGTCACCAGCGCGCGTCGTCCGGTCAGCCGGCCCGATCCGACATAGCTGGTTTCGCCATGATCGGGACGCGGCGTCATCTTGCCGGCCAGACCCGGAAAGGGCTGCATCGCCGTGTCGAAGGGCGGGCGCGGATAGCGGGTGCGCGGATCGGGCAATGCCGCCCCCGCCGCCGATTTGGTGCGCTGCGCCGCCGCGGGCGCGGCGATACCCGCCGCCGCCAGCCCGACCGCAGTGCCCGCCATCATGTCCCTGCGTGAGAAATCCCGATCCGTCATCATACCGTCTCCTGTTGTCGAGTCGGCAACGGGCGGAAGGAGTGACGGTTCAGTGGGGCTCCGCGGAAGCGATCAGAAAATCGGGTCGTCGCCGGGTGTCGCCGCCTGGTGGATGCCGCATTCCACCTTGTCCCAGCCCCGCCAGCGTCCGGCGCGCGGGTCCTCGCCGGGCTGTACGCGCGAGGTGCAGGGCGCACAGCCGATCGACAGATAGCCTTGCGACTCCAATGGATGGCGCGGCAGCTCATACTCGGCGAAATAGGCCTCCAGATCGGCCTTGGGCCAGTCGGCCAGCGGGTTGATCTTGAGCCGCCCGTCCTCGACCTCGAAGCGGGGCAGGGCCTTGCGCGTGCCTGCCTGGAAGCCCTTGCGCCCGGAAATCCAGGCCGAGAAGGGCGCGAGCGCGCGGCGCAGCGGCTCCACCTTGCGGATCTCGCAGCAGCCGTCCGGGTCGTAGGACCAGCGCAGGCCCTTGTCGTCCTTCAACCGCAACAGGCGCGGATCGGGCCGGAACACGCGCAGGTCGGTCAGGCCCAGCCGCTCGGACAGTTCGTCGCGATACGCCAGCGTCTCGCCGAACATCTTCTGCGTGTTGGTGAAGATCACCGGCACGTCCGGGTCGATATCGGCGACCATGTGCAGCAGCACCGCCGACTCGGCGCCGAAGGACGAGACGGACGCGATCCGGCCCGCCAGCTCGCCCGTGATCAGCTCACGTAGCATGACGGGGGCGGCGACGCCGGCGAAGCGCGCCTCCATCGCCGCCGCATCCTCGACCGTGAAGGCGGGACGGACATCGATCAGGTCGAGATCGCGCGCGGCCTCACCCATGGCGCTTCCTCCAGACCGGCACCACCGGGTCGGCGGCCGCCTGATAGCGATCGGCATAGCGGTCCAGGCTGGCGCGCAGCGTCGCGCCGTCGATCTCCTTTTCGGGCGCGAAACTGTCGAAGCCGCAGCGCCGCATCAGCGGCAACTGGTCGACCAGCACGTCGCCGGCCGCACGTAGCTCGCCCACATAGCCCGCCTCGCGCAGGATACGCCCGGCCGAATAGCCGCGCCCGTCGCGAAAGGTCGGGAAGCTCACCTCGATCAGCGCCAGCCGGTCGAGATGCGGCAGCAACGCGCGCGCATCCTCGCCCGCCTCCAGCCGCACCGCCGTCGCATTGGTCTGTTCGGCCAGGAACGAGTCGAGCGTCACCGCCGGCTCGTCATGCGGCTCGTCGTCGCGGAAGCGGAGCAGCGGCTCGCCGCCGATCGACGCGCGGTCCAGATCACCCATAGATCGCCTCCTTGAACGGCTGCATCCCGACGCGTCGATAGGTGTCGAGGAACCGCTCGCCCTCCTGTCGCAGCTCGACATAGGTGCGGGTGGCGCGGTCGACCGCATCGACCACCCCGTCCTCGTCGAAGCCGGGGCCGGTGATCTTGCCGAGCGAGACGTCCTCCGCACCCGATCCGCCGAAGGAGAGCTGGTAATTCTCCACGCCTTTCTTATCGACGCCCAAGATGCCGATATGGCCGGCATGGTGATGGCCGCAGGCGTTGATGCAGCCCGAGATCTTCACCTTCAGCTCGCCCAGATCATGCTGGCGCGGGGCGAGCCGCACCGCCAGCTTCTGCGCCAGCGGGATCGAGCGGGCATTGGCGAGGCTGCAATAGTCCAGCCCCGGGCAGGCGATGATGTCGGTGACCAGATCGAGATTGGCCTCCGCCAGCCCGGCGTCGCGCAGCGCCGCCCAGATCGTGGGCAGGTCGGCCTTGCGGACATGCGGCAGGACGAGGTTCTGCGCATGGGTGACGCGCAATTCGTCGAAGCTGTAGCGCTCGGCTAGATCGGCGACTAGGTCCATCTGGTCGGCCGAAGCATCGCCGGGAATGCCGCCGATCGGCTTCAGGCTGATCGTGACGATGGCATGGCCCGGCTGCTTGTGGGCGGCGACATTCTGGTCCAGCCAGACCGCGAAGTCCGGATCGCTGCGGTCGATCGCGTCGGGCGCATCGGCGGAAAAGGCGGGGGCGGCGAACATCGCCTGGATCCGCTCCAGCTCGGCGCGCGGCGGGTCGATGCCGAGCTGCTTGACCGCGACGAACTCCTCCTCGACCTGGCGGCGATACTCGTCAGCGCCGATCTCATGGACCAGGATTTTGATCCGCGCCTTGTAGATGTTATCGCGCCGGCCATAGCGGTTATAGACGCGCAGCGCCGCTTCCAGATAGCTCATCAGATCGTCGACGGGGACGAAGTCGCGGATCAGCGGCGCGATCATCGGCGTGCGGCCCATGCCGCCGCCGGCATAGATGCGCGCGCCGACTTCGCCGTCCCGCTCAATGAGCTGGATGCCGATATCGTGCAGCCGCATCGCCGCGCGATCCTCGTCCGCCGCGATCACCGCGATCTTGAACTTGCGCGGCAGATAGCTGAACTCGGGGTGGAAGGTCGACCATTGCCGCAGCAGCTCCGCCCAGGGGCGGGGATCGGTCACTTCGTCCGCCGCCGCGCCCGCGAACTGGTCGGACGAGATGTTGCGGATGCAGTTGCCGCTGGTCTGGATGGCATGCATCTCGACCTTGGCCAGCCGTTCGAGGATGGTCGGCGTGTCCTCCAGCTTGATCCAGTTGAACTGGAGGTTCTGGCGCGTCGTGAAATGGCCATAGCCCCGGTCGAACTCGCGCCCGATGCCGGCGAGCGTCCGCAACTGGCGCGAATCGAGCGTGCCATAGGGGATGGCGACCCGCAGCATATAGGCGTGGAGCTGGAGATAGAGGCCGTTCATCAGCCGGAGCGGCTTGAACTGGTCCTCGGTCAACTGCCCCGCCAGCCGGCGGCGGACCTGGTCGCGGAACTCGTCGACGCGCGCATCGACGATCGCCTGGTCATATTGGTCGTAACGATACATGTCAGATCACCCAATGGCCGGCCTGGGGGTCGGCGGGCTTGAGGGTCAGGTCGGGGCGGACGGTGGGACCGAGCGCGCGGATCCGATCCTTGATATGGGCGGGGCGGGGGCCGTCCCCGGTCGCGGTCGCGGTCGCGTCGATCACATAGGGGACGTTGACGCGGCGCGCGCCTTCCTCGGCACGGGCGATCGCCTCGCCCTCCGCGCCGACATCCACCGCCTCCTCGATATGGCGCGACCAGCCGCTGCCGGTCCACCACGTCACGTCCCCGCTGGCGAGGTCGTTGCCGGTCAGCAATTTCATGTCGTGCTCTCCTCGGCGATACGCGCCCAACGGGCCAGCTTGTCCTCGGCATCGGACAGCAGGACGACCTCGCCGACGACGATGATCGCCGGGCTGCCGACCCGCTCGCGCTCCACCATCGCACCGAGATCGGCCAGCAGGGTGCGGATCGCGCGGTGGCCCGGCTGGGTGCCGCGCTCCAGCACCGCGACCGGCATGTCGGGCGCGACGCCGTCGGTCATCAGCTTGTCGGCGATCGCGGAGGCCGTCGCCACGCCCATATAGATGACGAGCGTCCGGCCTTGCCCGGCGAGGCCCGACCAATCCTGATCGGACAGGCCCTTGCACTGGCCCGCGACGAAGCTG
Organism: Sphingomonas sp. SORGH_AS_0438; assembly: GCF_031453475.1. Taxonomy (NCBI): domain Bacteria; kingdom Pseudomonadati; phylum Pseudomonadota; class Alphaproteobacteria; order Sphingomonadales; family Sphingomonadaceae; genus Sphingomonas; species Sphingomonas sp. SORGH_AS_0438. The sequence continues at coordinate 2,128,124 of NZ_JAVIZS010000001.1, read as the reverse complement.
ACCGCCGAACTATGGTCGCGGTGGGTCAGTGGCAGCATTGCCTCCGCCGCGCAGCCGAGCGCGGCCGAGACGCCGGGGATGACCTCGACCGGCAGGCCGGCGGCGCGCACCGCCTCCACTTCCTCGCCGCCGCGTCCGAAGATGAACGGGTCGCCGCCCTTCAGCCGCACGACCAAGCTGCCGGTGCGGACATGCGCGACGATCAGCGCGTTAATCGCCTCCTGCGGCAGCGTGTGGTGCGCGCGCCGCTTGGCGACCGAGATGCGCTGTGCGGCGGCGGGCGCGATGTCGAGCACGCGCGGGTCGATCAACCCGTCATGGACGACGACATCCGCCGCTTTCAGCGCCTCGACGGCGCGGACGGTGAGCAGGCCGGGATCGCCGGGACCGGCACCGACCAGGATCACGCGGCCGCGATTATGGGGATCGAGCAGAGTTGCCATGTTCTTCAGATGGCGGTTCCCCGCCGCCGCGACAATCGAGCGATGCTTTGCGCTGGGGTAGGGCAGCTATCGCCGCCCCGCGCCCTCAACCTTCGACCACGCTCGCGCCGGGATGATGGCGATCGAGATGGCGGCGGATGATGCGCAGGTTGCGCGTGTTGGAGCGGAAGAAGAAGTCCGCCGCATCGCCGACGAAGGGGATCAGGCCGAGCGCGGCATCGAAGCCGACATTGCCCATCATCCGCGCCAGCTGCCACCGCGACAGGCCGAGATTGCGCGCTTCCCAGACGATCCAGCTGCCCATCAAGGCGGTGATCGCATCGCCGACCACCGGCACCAGGCCGACGATGAAGTCGAGACCCACGGGGCGGTTGGTGCCGGGTAGGGTGAAGCTCCGCTCCAGCAGCTTCTCCATCGCCTCGATCCGCCGACGCACCGAGACGGGGTCGCGACCGAGCGGCAGGGTGTCGAAGATCGTCGGGTCGATCCGGGTCGTGTTCATGAATCTTAGTTGGGGTCGGCGCGCAGGCGATTCAACGGATGCCAGGCGCGGGCATTGGCCTGCCACGCCGCCAGCCGGGTCGCGACCAGCGACCAGCGTAACGGGCGGGCGAGCGGGATGAAGGCGGTGTCGCGATTGAGCGCCGCATCCGCCTCGGCGATGCGTTGCGAGCGCAGGCGGAGGGTCGGCGCGTCGCGGCCCGCCTCCAGCAGGGCGGTCGCTTCGTCGCTGCACGGCGCGCAGGCATTGGCAAGATACCAGCGCGCGCTGTCATAGGGGGCGACCCGGTCGATCAGCCGCAGGTCAGCGGCGGCGTCCGGCGCGGCCCGGCTGGCTTCGATGCCGATCCGACGCAGGTCGGCGGCGATCTGCCCGAACAGCAAGGTGCCGCCGGGGCCGGCGGGCAGGGCGATGGTCAGCGCGATCGGGCCGCCGGTCCAGGTCGCGACCCGAGCGCGCGCGAGATCGCGGCGCTGGTCGATGGTCAGCAGCGACCAGTCGGGGATTTGCGGCGGCGCGGCCGAGTCGAGCGTGTCGGGCAGCAATCGGTCGGTGGCGTCCCAGCCCGGCGCGATCGCCGCCACCAGGGCGCCGCGATCGATCGCGGCCGACAGCGCGGCGCGATTGGCGGGATCGGCCAGGAAGCCGTTGCGATTGGCGATGGCGAGGCCGAACAGCCCTGCCGCCGGGTCGAGTCGCAATGCCCCCCGTGGCAGTTCCGCCAGCGCGAGCAACGGCCAGTCGGCGATACGGCCACCGCTGACCAGATCGGATTTGCCGCGGGCGAAGCGGAGGATCGCGGATGAGGCCCGCTCCCCGATCAGCCGCACATCCTCTTCCGGCTTATGTTCCTGCTGGTCGTCGGGATCGGCGATGCCGGGATCGAAGGCGGGGCGCAGCAGCGGCGAGACGCTGCGCTCGGCGATCCGGAACGGACCGCTGCCGGCGGGCGGGTCGAGCCGCAGCAACGCCATTTCCGGCTGGGCGAACAGCTTGAGCAGGTCGGGGCGCGGGCGTTTCAGCCGGACCTCGATGACCTGCGGCGTCATCACCACGATCTCGTCGATCGCGGTCAGGAAGGGGGCGAGCGGGTTGCGCGCGCGTGGGGCGAGCCGACGTTCGAGCAGGCGCACGACCTGTTCGGCGGTGACGGGCGCGCCGTCCGCCCAGCGCGCTTCGCGCAGGCGGAAGATATAGCTGCCGCCATTGTCGATGACCGTCCAGCGCTCGGCCAGCCCCGGTTCGATCTGCCCGACGGCATCGAAGCGCACCAGCCCTTGCGCGGTCGAGTCGAGCAACAGCCGCGAGGGCAGGTCGGCGCGCGCCGAAAAGCCGGTGGCATAGCGCGGCGGTCCGCCGATGGCGCTGACCACGACCGCCCCGCGATCGGGTCGGCGCTGGCAGCCGGCGGGCAGCAACAGGGCCACGGTCAGGGCGAGAAGGGCGGTGGTGCGGACGGCGGGACTCGAACCCGCACTCCGAAGGAAGCCGATTTTAAGTCGGCTGCGTCTACCGATTTCGCCACGTCCGCCCACCACTCCGCGTGAAGCCCGAAGCGGGCCCCGCCGTCAACCCCATGTACCCGCGCCGGGCACGGGCAGGCCCGATGATGGCAGGCCGAGGATGATGCGGGACCGCGCGTCGATCAGACGTTGAGCTTGGCGCGCATTTCCTTGCCGGGCTTGAAATAGGGAACGCGCTTGGCTTCGACATCGACCGTCTCGCCAGTGCGCGGATTGCGGCCGGTGCGGGCGTCGCGAGCGCGGGTGGAGAAGGCGCCGAAGCCGCGGATCTCGACACGGCCGCCGGCCGCGAGACGCTCGGTGATCTCGCCAAAGAAGGTGGCGACGATGGCTTCAACTTCCTTGGGGCTAAGCGTCGGATTTTCCTCAGCGATCTTCTGTACGAGTTCGGACCTAATCATTCTATCCCCCGACGGTGATGATTAGTTTCTAATACAGGTTAAATTTGCGGAGGAAAGCCTATTTTGACGCCAAGGCGCGAGGAAAGTTGGGAAAAAGTGAATGGGCTGTACCAAAAAGGGCCGGAGCGATGCTCCGGCCCTTTCCAGTCGACTTACTTCTTTTCGCTCTGGGCCTTCAGCGCGGCGCCCAGGATGTCGCCGAGCGACGCACCCGAGTCCGACGAGCCGTACTGCGCCACGGCCTGCTTCTCCTCGGCGATCTGCATCGCCTTCACCGAGAAGGTCGGCTTCTTCGAACGATCGAAGCCGGTGACCATCGCGTCGAGCTTCTGGCCGACCTGGAACCGCTCCGGACGCTGCTCGTCACGGTCGCGGCCGAGATCGGTGCGCTTGATGAAGCCGGTCACGCCGTCGTCGCCCTGCTGCACTTCGAGGCCCGCATCGCGCACTTCGAGGATGGTGACGGTGACGACCTGGTTCTTGCCCAGGTTGCTGCCGCCGGTGGCCGCGCCGACCGACGGGCCGCCACGCTCGAGCTGCTTCATGCCGAGGCTGATGCGCTCCTTCTCGGCGTCGATGTCGAGCACGATCGCCTGGACGGTCTCGCCCTTGCGATGCAGCGCCAGCGCATCCTCGCCCGACACGCCCCAGGCGATGTCCGACATGTGGACCATGCCGTCGACATCATTGTCCAGGCCGATGAACAGGCCGAACTCGGTCGCGTTCTTGACTTCGCCCTCGACGGTCGAGCCGATCGGATGGGCTGCGGCGAACGCCTCCCACGGATTGGCCTGCGCCTGCTTCAGGCCCAGCGAGATACGACGCTTGTCGCTGTCGACTTCGAGCACCACCACATCGACTTCCTGCGAGGTCGAGACGATCTTGCCCGGGTGGACGTTCTTCTTGGTCCAGGACATTTCGGAGACGTGGACCAGGCCCTCGATGCCCGGCTCCAGCTCGACGAACGCACCATATTCGGTGATGTTCGTGACGCGGCCCGAGAGCTTCGCGCCGACCGGATACTTGGCCGATGCGCCGTCCCACGGATCCGACTCGAGCTGCTTCATGCCGAGGCTGATGCGCTGCGTGTCCTTGTTGATGCGGATGATCTGCACCTTCACGGTGTCGCCGATCGCGATCATCTCCGAGGGATGATTGACGCGCTTGTACGACAGGTCGGTGACGTGCAGCAGGCCGTCGATGCCGCCCAGGTCGACGAACGCACCGTAATCGGTGATGTTCTTGACGACGCCGTCGATCACCTGGCCCTCGGCCAGGCTCTGGATCAGGCCCGAACGCTGCTCGGCGCGGGTCTCTTCCAGCACGGCGCGACGCGACACGACGATGTTGCCGCGCTTGCGGTCCATCTTCAGGATCTGGAACGGCTGCGGGATGTCCATCAGCGGCGTGACGTCACGCACCGGACGGATATCGACCTGCGAACCCGGCAGGAACGCCACGGCGCCCGACAGGTCGACCGTGAAGCCGCCCTTGACGCGACCGAAGATCGTGCCCTCGACGCGGGCCGACTTGGAGAATTCGAGCTCGAGCTTGTCCCATGCGGCTTCGCGACGGGCGCGGTCGCGCGACAGCATCGCTTCGCCGTGCATGTTCTCGACGCGGTCGACATAGACCTCGACTTCGTCGCCGACCTTCAGCTCGGCCTTCTGGCCGGGGGCGGGGGCGAATTCGCGGAGCGGCACGCGGCCCTCCGACTTCAGGCCGACGTCGATGACGGCCATGTCGTTTTCGATCGCGGTGACGGTGCCGTGCACCACGCGACCCTCGAAGCTGTCGGCGCCGCCGAACATGTCATCGAGCATCGCCGCGAAATCATCGCGGCTGGGCTGAATCTGGGTTGCCATTAGAAAATGTCTTCCTCGGGGTTCGTTTCCGGCCAAGCGGTTGGATCCGCTGGTCTTGGCCAAAACGCCGCGACGGCCCCATGCCGGCACGGCATCCGTCGGACCGATGATGCGAAAAGGGCGCGAGAGGACAGAGCCCGTCGCGCCGATCTTCGCGGGCACCTGCCCGTCGAACCTGTTCTCTATAGGAGAGGGGCGGCGAAAAAGCAATCGCCGCCCCTCGGCCCACCCGGTCCGGCGCGCCAAAGGGACGCACGCGCCGGACGGGGCGGGATCAGGCGTAGACGGTGGTGGTGCTGCGGCGGCGATAGCGGGCAGCGGCGCCGACCATCGCGAAGCCGACCAGCATCATCGCCCAGGTCGCGGGCTCCGGCACCGCGGCGACGGTGCTGGCATTGACGCCGGCGAGCTTGAAGGCGTCGTAGATCTTGGGCGCATCGGCCGCCGTGGCGCTGATCATCCAGATATTGCCGATCGCGGTGCTGCCCAGCGCCAGGCTGCGGCTGCCGTCGGAGCCGTTGCCATAGGAGATCGCGCTGCCGGTGAACGCCTTGGACAGGCTGTCGGCCGACAGGCTGCCGTTCCACGCCGTGGAGGTGTTGCCCCAGCGGATCAGGGCGTTGTTGTCCGGGGCCGAGCCGTAGAGGTCGAAGGTGTTGAACACCGCCGAGGTCAGCTTCACCGCCTGGTCGAACTGCAGGATGAAGAAGTCGGTGCCGAGATAGCTGTCCGCCTGGTGCGAGCCGTTCGCGCCGCTTTCGATCGCATTGGTGATGCCCAGGCCGTCGGTGCCATAGCTGCCGACCGCGCTGCGGCCGACGCCGAAGAAGCCGAAATCGGTCCAGCCGGTGACCTTGACGTTCAGCGTCTGGCCGTTGCTCGTCGCGCTATAGATACGGGCGTCGGTGCTGCTGCCGGACTTGCCGCCATTGGTCATGCCGACCGAGAAGTTCGTCGCATAGGCCGGAGCGGCGGCGAAGATGGCGGCAGTTGCGACCGTGTAGAGGAAATTGCGCATGTTGTTGCTCCCACTCGATTTTCTGTGAGAGCACTTTCGCTAAGTCGCTGATTTCCTTCAATCGATGCTTATGGTTAACGAAATCCTACTTTGACACGGGCGATGGTTAATGCCCGTTCATCGTTCAGCCGGCGCGACGCGCCTCGACAAGTCCGATGGCGCGGCGCACCGATTCCTCGATCGTCAGGAAGCTGGTATCGAGCAGCGCCGAGTCGGGTGCCTGGACCAGCGGGGCGGTGGAGCGCCCGCTGTCGCGCGCGTCGCGGGCGCGGATGTCCGCCAGCACCTTGTCGAAGCTGATCGTCGCGCCATGCGCATGGAGTTCGGCATGGCGCCGCCGCGCCCGGATCTGCGGCGTCGCCTTGATGAACAGCTTGGCGTCCGCCTCCGGCGCGATCACCGTGCCGATGTCGCGCCCGTCCAGCACCGCGCCGCCGGGCTGATTGGCGAAGCGCCGCTGCCGCTGGAATAGCGAGGCGCGGACCAGCGGATGCGCCGACACGACCGAGGCGAGCTGCCCGATTGCGTCGCTGCGCAGGCCCGGATCGGCGAGCAGCGAATCGTCGAAATCACAGGCGGCGACCGCGTCCGCTTCCTTCGAACCGTCCAGTTCCAGCCGCTGCACCGTCATCGCGACGGCGCGGTAGAGCAGGCCGGTATCGAGATGGGGCAGGCCATAATGCCGCGCGAGCGCGCGGGCGATCGTGCCCTTGCCGCTGGCGGCGGGGCCGTCGACCGCGATGATCATGCCGCCTGCTCCGCGGCATCCGTCGCCAGATGGTCGAGCGACGCATAGAAGCTGGGATAGCTGGTCGCGACCGGCGCGGCGTCGTCGATCGTGATCGGACGGCGGGCGTGGAGCGCGGCCACCGACAGGCTCATCGCGATCCGGTGGTCGAGCAGCGAGGCGATGGTCGCGCCGCCGGGGATCGGCTCGCCGCCGGTGCCGGTGATCGCCAGGCCGTCCTCATATTCCTGGCAAGTCACGCCGCACAGCTCCAGCGCGGCGCGCATCGCCGCGATCCGGTCGCTTTCCTTGACGCGCAGCTCGTGCGCGCCGCGGGCGACGGTGCGTCCCTCGGCAAAGGCGGCGGCGACGAACAGCACGGGATATTCGTCGATCATGCTTGGCGTCAGTTCGGTCGGCACCTCGATCGCGCGCAAGGTCGCGTGGCGGACGCGCAGGTCGGCGACCGGCTCGCCACCGACGATGCGGGAATTCTCTTCGCTGATGTCCGCGCCCATCAGGCGCAGCGCCGCGATTACTCCGGTACGCGTCGGGTTCAGGCCGACATTCGCCACCACGATGTCCGACCCCGGCACCACCGACGCGGCGACCAGCCAGAAGGCGGCGGAGGAGGGGTCGCCGGGCACGACGATCTGTTGCGGGCGCAGCTCGGCCTCCCCCCGGATCCGGATCACCCGGCCCTCAAGGCTCGGCTCGACGGTCAGGTCCGCGCCGAAGCCGGCGAGCATCCGCTCCGAATGGTCGCGCGTCGCGATCGGCTCGACCACGGTGGTGATGCCGGGCGTGTTGAGGCCGGCGAGCAGGATCGCCGACTTCACCTGCGCCGAAGCGACCGGCAGCGTATAGGTGATCGGCACCGCCGGGCAGATACCGCGCAGCATCAGCGGCAGCCGCCCGCCGGGCGAGGCGGTGATCTCCGCGCCCATCGCTGATAGCGGCTCGATCACCCGGCCCATCGGCCGGCCCGACAGGCTGGCGTCGCCGGTGAAGGTCGCGGTGATCGCATGGGACGCGACCAGGCCCATCAGCAGCCGGGTCGAAGTGCCCGAATTGCCCATGTCCAGCGCCGCATCCGGCTGGCGCAAGCCACCGACGCCGACGCCGTGGATGCGCCAGATGCCGTCGGCGCCGCGCTCGATCTCCGCGCCCATCGCCCGCATCGCGGCGGCGGTGGCGAGCACGTCCTCACCCTCCAGCAGCCCCTCGACCCGGCTTTCGCCCACCGCGAGCGCGGAGAGCATGAGCGAGCGGTGGCTGATCGACTTGTCGCCAGGAACGGTGATCGTGCCGCGCAGGGGGCCGCGCGACCCCAGCGTCTTGGATTGGGGCGGAAGGTGGCTCATGGGGCAGGCGCTTTGACAGCCGTCTTGCGCTATGGCAAGGCGCGGGCCATCTCGCTGGGATAGCATCCCTGGGGTATTCCCAATTCCGAAAGGCTAAGGACACGGCATGATCAAGCCGGAATGGGGCACGAAGCGTACGTGCCCGAAATGCGCGACGCGTTTCTACGACCTCGAAAAGGACGATCCCGTCACCTGCATCAGCTGCGGCTATGCCTGGGAGCCGGAACCGATCCTCAAGTCGAAGCAGCCGCTGCCCTTCGAGGCGCAGAAGTCCGACACGCAGAAGCCAGACGCCGACCTGGAAGGCGATGACGAGGATCTGGAGGACATCACCGGCGAGGACGAAGAGCCCTCGGCGGACGATGAAGTCGATCTCGGCGGCGACGACGACCTGGGGGTCGAGACGTCGAGCGACGAGGACGAACACTGATCGAAGAAATTTGGCAGGCGGTGGAAACACCGCTTGCCAAGCTTCGGTGGGGCGGCTAGTGGGCTGCCTCCCGGACGGAATGGGGCCGTAGCTCAGCTGGGAGAGCGTCGCAATGGCATTGCGAAGGTCAGGGGTTCGATCCCCCTCGGCTCCACCATGTCCGTCCTGATGGCCCAAGCGGCCATGCCTCCACACAATTAATATCATGTCGGGTGCCGAAGCGATCAGCTTTTGCGCCCTGTCGTCGTTCGGTTTCGGGCGACAATCGACCCGGCTCAGGGCGGGAAAACGGTGTCTTCCACCCCCATAAGCCGATCGACCGTAGGACGTGAAATTCCCCCGGCAAGCGTGCGTTCTTCTACTTGCCAAGCTTCGGGTCGCCGGCTAATGGGCTGCCTCCCGGACGGAATGGGGCCGTAGCTCAGCTGGGAGAGCGTCGCAATGGCATTGCGAAGGTCAGGGGTTCGATCCCCCTCGGCTCCACCATATCCGTCCTGACCGCCGGTTTCGGTGATCCCCTACATCGCTGCGTTATAGTGAATCGCCTCAGGTCCGCATGGGCGTGGCACTGGCTAGGGCAGGGGATGCCCGTGCTTCCCAAGACATGATTGAGGTCAGTCATGGGCGCGCGCGGCGGCCTGTGGAGTTTGCAGCTGCACTGTCATTACGTTGGTGACGCCGGGACCCGAAGATGCTCCGGGGCTTCCGGGTTTGGAGTCGCGTTCGCCGCACTATTCCTCTTCCATCGACGCGGAATCATGGGCTCGGGGCAAGGAAAAGGGCCGGCGGATCGCTCCACCAGCCCCGGTCCTCCTTCATGGTATGTCTCGCCGAGCGGACTGGCTCAGGCGAGGCGGATGACGATCGAGCGGCGGCGGTAGCGTACCGCGCCGGCCACCAAGCTCATGCCGATCAGCATCATCGCCCACGTCGCCGGCTCGGGCACGGCGGAGACCGTCGCCAGCGATGCGCTGCTCGAATAGGACGAGCCGCCGGTCGAGTTGAAGCTGATCGTCAATTCCGACGCCGTATCGGCCAACTGGCGTCCCACATTCCGGGTGAAGCCGGACAGGACCAGCGATCCGGCGGTCGAAACGCCCGGAATGTCCGAGAAGGCGGTCGTTCGAACGCGATAGGCGGAGAAGTTGAAGGTGTTCCGGCTCTCGACCGCGTCGGCGAAGACGAACAGGTCGGTCAGCGTCTGATCGATCGATGTGCCGACCGTGCGGCTGAAGGCGATCATGCCCTTGAGCCAGCCGGGCTGCATCTGCGCGCCGGCGAAACCCCCGGTGGCGGTGATCTGGAACGACTGTCCGTTTGCCGAGGCGAAAGTCGACGTATCGCCGAGGGTGACCGTCGGCGAGAACAGCAGGGCGGAGCTGACCGTGCCGGTGGTGATCGGAGTGGCGGCCGTGGCAGGCGCAGCGGCAAAGATCGCTGCCGCCGCAAAAGCGGGCAGAATATGTCGCATGATGAATGTCCCCATGATGCCGGCTCTTCATGGCCCGGCACTGAGCCATTCATAATTTCGGTGCTTGATCCAAGATAGTATTCTGGCTTGCGGATGGTGTCCCAATCCGGAACGCGGTCCCATTTCGGCACCCTCCTGAAGGAGGGTGCCGACAGGAACGATCAGGCGTTCGCCATCTTGGCTTCGAGATTGGCGCGGACCTGCTCGAAGAACTGCTCGGTCGTCATCCAGGGCTGGTCGGGACCGATCAGGATCGCGAGATCCTTGGTCATGTGGCCGTTCTCGACCGTCTCGATGCAGACGCGCTCCAGCGTCTCGGCGAACTTCGTCACCTCGGGGGTGTTGTCGAACTTGCCGCGATACTTGAGGCCGCCGGTCCAGGCGAAGATCGACGCGATCGGGTTGGTCGAGGTCGCCTTGCCCTGCTGGTGCTGGCGATAGTGGCGGGTGACGGTGCCGTGCGCCGCTTCCGCTTCCACGGTCTTGCCGTCCGGGGTCAGCAGCACCGAGGTCATCAGGCCCAGCGAGCCGAAGCCCTGCGCCACCTGGTCCGACTGCACGTCGCCGTCATAGTTCTTGCACGCCCAGACGAACTCGCCGTTCCACTTGAGCGCGGAGGCGACCATGTCGTCGATCAGGCGATGCTCGTAGACGATGCCGGCTTCCTGGAACTTGTCCTTGAACTCGGCCTCGAACACCTCGGCGAACAGGTCCTTGAAACGGCCGTCATAGGCCTTGAGGATCGTGTTCTTGGTCGACAGGTACACCGGCCACTTCAGGTTCAGGCCATAGTGCATCGAGGCGCGGGCGAAGTCGCGGATCGACTCGTCGAGATTGTACATGCCCATCGCGACGCCCGACGCCGGGAAGTCGAACACCTCATGCTCGATCTCCTGGCCGTCCTCGCCGATCCACTTCATGGTCAGCTTGCCCTTGCCGGGCACCTTGAAGTCGGTCGCCTTATACTGGTCGCCGAAGGCGTGGCGGCCGACGACGATCGGGTGCGTCCAGCCCGGGATAAGGCGGGGGACGTTCTTGATCACGATCGGCTCGCGGAAGACCACGCCGCCCAGGATGTTACGGATCGTGCCGTTGGGCGACCGCCACATCTTCTTCAGGCCGAACTCCTCGACGCGCGCCTCGTCCGGCGTGATCGTCGCGCACTTGACGGCGACGCCGTACTTCTTGGTCGCCTCGGCGGCGTCGACCGTCACCTTGTCGTCGGTGGCGTCGCGATTCTCGATGCTCAGGTCGAAATAGGCCAGCTCGATGTCGAGATAGGGCTTGATCAGCCGCTCGCGGATCCATTCCCAGATGATCCGGGTCATCTCGTCGCCGTCGATCTCCACGACCGGCGTGTTCACCTTGATTTTGGCCATTATCGCTTCCTTGGGAAAGTGGATGGGCAGGCGTCTAGGATGTGTGCCGGGCGACCGCAATGCCCGTCCGCCGCGTCGCCCCGACCCGCCGGGCAGGGAGGCAGGGGCGTTCCGCATTGTCACTTCGATGCCACAGGGGTAGGAGAAGCCGATGCCATCCCTCGAAAAACCGCCGGTCGTGACGACCACCGTCAAGTGGCGCTTCCCGTCCGTCCATCCCGAAGGCCGGAAATACACCGCCATCGCGCTCGGGATCACCCTGTTGCTGACGATCATCAGCAAGGTGCTGTTCTGGCCGATGCTGGGCGTCACCGCCTGGGTCGCCACCTTCTTCCGCGATCCGATCCGCACCACGCCGCAGGGCGAGGGCCTGATCGTCGCCCCCGCCGACGGACTGGTGACGATGATCCAGCGCGTGCCCGTGCCGCGCGAGCTGGTCGGCGAGCTGGGCGAGGCGCCGATGGTGCGCGTGTCGATCTTCATGTCGGTGTTCGACGTGCACATCAATCGCACGCCGATCGCCGGCACCATCCGCCAGGTCGTCTATATCTCCGGCAAGTTCTTCAACGCCGATCTCGACAAGGCGTCGGACGAGAATGAGCGCCAGCATTTCGTGGTCGAGGGACGCGACGGTCGCAAGATCGGCTTCACCCAGATCGCCGGCCTGGTCGCGCGCCGCATCGTCGCCTTCACCAAGCCCGGCGACATGGTCGCGGCGGGCCAGCGGATCGGCCTGATCCGCTTCGGCAGCCGCGTCGACGTGTTCCTGCCCGACGATTGCGCGCCCCAGGTCGCACTGGGCCAGCGGTCGGTCGCGGGCGAGACGATCATCGGCCGGGTCGGCGGCGTGCCGGTGCAGGGCATCGCGCAGTGAGCGGCCGCCGGTGAGCGATCCCGCATCCCTCGAGCCGGGCGATCCGATCGTGCCACGCCGGACGGGACGTTTTCGCCGCCCGCATGGCGGCATCCCGTTGCGCGCGGTCGCGCCCAATGCCGTCACCGCGCTCGCGCTCTGTTCGGGCCTGTCGGGAGTGCGGTTCGCGATCGGCCACGACTTCGAACGCGCCGTCGCGATGATCATGGTCGCGGGCGTGCTCGACGGTATCGATGGCCGGATCGCCCGCCTGTTGCATGGCGAAAGCCGGTTCGGCGCGGAGCTCGATTCCCTGTCCGATGCGATCAGCTTCGGCGTGGCGCCTGCGCTGATCCTCTATCTTTGGTCATTGTCCGCCTATCCGCGCTTCGGCTGGATGGCCGCTTTGGTGCTGGCGGTGTTCTGCGCGTTGCGCCTCGCCCGCTTCAATGCGCTGATCGACGAGAAGGAGCAGCCGCACAAGTCGGCCGGCTTCCTGACCGGCGTACCCGCACCGGCGGGGGCGGGACTGGCCCTGCTGCCGCTGATGCTGTCACTCTGGGTGGACGTACCGTTCCTGTCCTCGCCCTATTTCGTCGCGCCCTGGGCGATCTTCGTGGCGCTGCTGATGGTGTCGAGCATCGCGACCTTCTCCTGGAAGTCGCTGCGCCTCCGCCGGAACATCCGGTTCGAGGCGCTGGCACTGGTGGTGCTGCTGGGTGCCGCGTTGATCACCCTGCCTTGGCCGACGCTCAGCCTGATCGCGTCGCTCTACCTGATCCTGATCCCGTTCAGCATGATCAGCTACGAGCGGGTCAAGCGGCTTCGTGCAGCCGGCGCAGGGGCGCGGGGACCGGGTTCGACGCCCAGCGCCTGACGGCGATGCGCCGCTCCGCCAGCGCAAGCTGGTGCAGGGGCGCATAGCCCTGGTCGGCCCGGCCCACAGCAAGACGCACGATCCGCCGCCATTGCGGCCCGATCGCCAGCGCGATCACCGACGCGGACAGGGCGAATGCGCCCGCGAACACCACCATGCTCATCACTGCCACCATGTCCGCCTCCCGTATCGCATCAGTCGACCATCGATCGATGCTAACCTATCAGCCAGAGGGCGGTTCCTGGATGTGCATACACCTAGGTTGCCGCGATCGGATAATGCGCCCCGCTGATGCGGTGTGGCGAATCCCGTTCCCCTGATGAAGCGGTTATGTTCCACCTTCGTTCCGCATGTCAAGTCTCCGGAACAAAGGCAGATCATCGCGGCCCGTGGCATGGCGGCGGCACGGATGGTTGCGTTTCGGACGATGTTCGACTAAGCGGCGCGCCTCAACCCCGCATGGGAAGCATCATACACCGGTGCGCATGGCTTCGAGCCCTCGCGTCATCCGCTTCCCAGAGGAACAACCGGAAGGATATTCATTATGGCGGCTCCTGTCGTCACCATGCAGCAGCTCATCGAGACCGGCGCGCACTTCGGCCACCAGACCCACCGCTGGAACCCGAAGATGAAGCCCTACATCTTCGGCGACCGCAACGGCGTCCACATCCTCGACCTGTCGCAGACCGTGCCGCTCTTCGCGCGCGCGCTCGAATTCGTGTCGCAGACCGTGGCGCAGGGCGGCAAGGTGCTGTTCGTCGGCACCAAGCGCCAGGCGCAGGAGCCCGTCGCCGACGCCGCGCGTCGCGCCGGCCAGCATTTCGTCAACCACCGCTGGCTGGGCGGCATGCTCACCAACTGGAAGACGATCTCCAACTCGATCAAGCGCATGAAGGCGCTGGAAGAGCAGCTGTCGGGCAACACCGCCGGCCTCACCAAGAAGGAAGTGCTGCAGCTCACCCGTGAGCGCGACAAGCTGGAGCTGTCGCTCGGCGGCATCCGCGACATGGGCGGCATCCCGGACGTGATGTTCGTGATCGACGCCAACAAGGAAGAGCTGGCGATCAAGGAAGCCAACACGCTCGGCATCCCGGTCGTGGCCATCCTCGACTCGAACGTGTCGCCGGACGGCATCGCTTTCCCGGTGCCGGCGAACGACGACGCCAGCCGCGCCATCCGCCTGTATTGCGAGGCGATCGCGATCGCCGCGACCCGTGGCGGCCAGGAGCAGCAGCAGCGCCGCGGCGTCGACATGGGCGCGATGGCCGAGCCGCCGTCGGAAGCGGCGCTGAGCACCGACCCGATCGTCGGCGACGCGAATGCCGATCAGGCGGTCGAGGCCGAGCGCCAGATCGACGCATAATCGTCACGTACGGCTTCTAGCGGGCGGGGCAGGGCGGAACGCTCCGCCCCGCCCGCACTCACATTCGGACAAGAGGATCGATAACATGGCCGATATCACGGCAGCGATGGTCAAGGATCTGCGCGAGAAGAGCGGCGCGGGCATGATGGACTGCAAGAAGGCGCTGAACGAGACCGGCGGCGACATGGACGCGGCGATGGACTGGCTGCGCACCAAGGGCCTGGCGGCCGCCGCCAAGAAGTCGAGCCGCACTGCAGCCGAGGGCCTGGTCGGCGTCGCGACGTCGGGCACGCGCGGCGCGGCGGTCGAGGTCAACTCGGAGACGGATTTCGTCGCCAAGAACGACCAGTTCCAGCAGTTCGTCCGTGAAGTGACCGAGATCGCGCTCAACAGCGGCGACGACATCGAGGCGCTGAAGGGCCAGGCGATGCCGTCGGGCAAGACCGTCGAGGAGACGCTGACCAACAACGTCGCGACGATCGGCGAGAACCAGTCGCTGCGTCGCTCGAAGCGCCTGGAAGTGAGCAAGGGCGCGGTCGTGTCCTATGTGCACAATGCGCAGGCGCCGGGCATGGGCAAGATCGGCGTGCTCGTCGCGCTCGAGTCCGAGGCGTCGGACGAGGTGCTGCAGTCGCTCGGCAAGCAGCTGGCGATGCACATCGCGGCCGCTTTCCCCAAGGCGCTGAACGAAGCGGACCTGGACGAGGCTGAGATCGAGCGCGAGCGCGCGATCGCGACCGAGAAGGCCGCCGAGTCGGGCAAGCCCGCCGACATCATCGCGAAGATGGTCGAGGGTGGCATCGCCAAGTACCGCAAGGAGCATGCGCTGGTCAGCCAGCTGTTCGTGATGGACGGCAAGACCAAGATCAGCGACGTGGTGGCCAAGGCGGGCAAGGATGCCGGCGCGACCATCGTGCTGAAGGACTATGTCCGCTTCCAGCTGGGCGAGGGCATCGAGAAGGAAGCGTCCGACTTCGCCGCCGAAGTTGCGGCAGCTTCGGGTGTGCCGCAGGCCAAGCCGGCGGCGTAACGGCTCGCGTCCGCCTGTCCGGGCGGAACGGCTGAACCCAGGGGCGGGGGTGGCTTTCGAGCCACCTCCGCCCTTTGCTTGTGGGGCGCGGCGATCGCGGTTCGGGCGGTGGCGCGACGAAAGATGGTCGCGGGGGGCTGCTAAGGGAGATTCTTGGTGTTCCCCCTCCTACCTCCTGTTCCCCGGCGAAGGCCGGGGCCCAGTTGGGGGACGATGGTGAAGACGGGCAGCGCTAAATTGCAGAACCTTCCCAACTGGGCCCCGGCCTTCGCCGGGGAACAGGTGGGAAGAAGAGGCGCGCTTCCTCCTGCACCGATTCTCCCCATTACCTCCCGCACGCGAGCATCGCGAAGCGGTTGCCCCGCCAGCGGTGCGCGCCTAAGGTCCGCGCCGCTTCCACCCCCGACAAATCGAGACGCATGACCGCACCGCGCTACAACCGTATCCTGCTGAAACTCTCGGGCGAGGTCCTGATGGGCGAAGGTGGCCTGGCCATCGATCCCGTCGTCACCGCCCGCGTCGCGCAGGAGATCGCCGACGTCCGCGCCCAGGGCTATGAACTCTGCATCGTCGTCGGCGGCGGCAACATCTTCCGTGGCCTGTCCGCCGCCGCCAAGGGCATCGAGCGGGCGACCGCCGACTATATGGGCATGCTGGCGACTGTGATGAACGCACTGGCCGTGCAGAACGCGCTGGAGCAGATCGGCGTCGACACCCGCGTCCAGTCGGCGATCCCGATGGCCAGCGTCTGCGAGCCGTTCATCCGCCGCCGCGCCGAGCGCCATCTGGAAAAGGGCCGCGTGGTGATCTTCGCCGCCGGCGTCGGCTCGCCCTTCTTCACCACCGACTCGGGCGCCGCGCTGCGCGCCGCCGAGATGAAGTGCGACGCGCTGTTCAAGGGCACCAGCGTCGACGGCGTCTATGACGCCGATCCGAAGAAGGTGCCGACCGCGACCCGCTACGACACCGTCAGCTTCAACCGGGTGCTGTCCGACGACCTGAAGGTCATGGACGCGTCCGCCGTGGCATTGTGCCGCGACAACAACATCCCCATCGTCGTCTTCAACATCCGCGAACATGGCAATTTCGCTGCCGTGCTGTCGGGGAATGGCATTTCGACGACCGTACAGACCCAGGAGAACAAGTGATGGCTGCCTATGACAAGGCCGATATCCAGCGCCGCATGACCGGCGCCGTAGAATCGCTGCGCCACGATCTGGGCGGCCTGCGCACCGGCCGCGCCTCGACCACCCTGCTCGATCCGGTGACGGTTGAGGTTTATGGCAGCCACATGCCGCTGAGCCAGGTCGCGACGGTGTCCGCGCCCGAGCCGCGGATGCTGTCGGTGCAGGTCTGGGACAAGTCGAACGTCAGCCCCGTCGAAAAGGCGATCCGCTCGGCCGGCCTGGGCCTCAATCCGATCAACGACGGCCAGACGCTGCGCCTGCCCATCCCCGACCTGACCGAGGAGCGCCGCAAGGAACTGGCCAAGCTGGCCAGCCAATATGCGGAAAAGGCCCGGATCGCCGCGCGCAACGTGCGCCGCGACGGCATGGACAGCCTGAAGGCCGACGAGAAGAAGAACGTGTTCGGCGAGGACGAGCGCAAGCGCCACGAGACCGAGCTGCAGAAGATCACCGACGCGACGATCGCCGACATCGATTCGGTGTCGTCGTCGAAGGAGAAGGAAATCCTGGGCAAGTGATCGCGGCGACGCGTCTCTCCGGGCGTCTTTCCGGTCGCGGCCCGATGGCGGCGGGGGCGGGGGCATGAGCACCGCGCCCGCGCTCGCCGTCGTGCCGCAGGGCGGGGCGGTGCCGCGCCATGTCGCCATCATCATGGACGGCAATGGCCGCTGGGCCAAGCAGCGCCACCTGCCGCGCCTGGCCGGACACAAGGCGGGGGTGGAGGCGGTGCGCCGCGTCACCCGCGCCGCCCGCGCCATGGGGATCGAGGCGCTGACGCTCTATGCCTTCTCCTCGGAGAATTGGCGGCGGCCGGCACAGGAAGTGGGCGACCTGATGGGGCTGTTGCGCCTCTTCATCCGCTCCGACCTGGCCGAGCTGGCGCGCGAGAATGTCCGGTTGCGCGTGATCGGCGATTACCGCGCCTTCACACCCGACCTGGTGAAGCTGGTCGATGACGCCATCGCGCGGACGGCGGACAATAGCGGCCCGCTGCTAGTGATCGCGCTCAATTACGGCGCGCAGGCCGAACTGGCGGCGGCGGCCCGGCGCGCGGCGGCGAAGCTGCCGGCCGATCAGATCGACGAGGCCGCGATTGCGGCCGAGCTGGAGACGGCGGAACTGCCGCCGCTCGACCTGATCATCCGCACTTCTGGCGAGCAGCGCTTGTCCAATTTCCTTTTGTGGCAAGCGGCTTATGCCGAACTCCTGTTCGTCGAAACGCTCTGGCCGGATTTCGATGGCGAGGCGTTGGCGGAGGCGGTAGCGGTGTTCGGCCGACGCCAACGCCGTTTTGGAGGCTTGTGACCCCGATCCCCGATCTGCCCCCAGGCCTGCTGCCCGACACCCCCGATTCGAAGCTGCGGACCCCCTCCAATCTGCGGCTGCGCATGATCGCCAGCGTCGCGATGATCGCGGTGGCGATGCTCGCGTTGGTGCTGGGTGGGGTCGCCTTCTGGCTGCTGACCGTGGTGGTCGCGCTGTTCATGATGGCCGAATGGGCCGATCTGACCGGCGTCGATGCCCGGGCCAAGCGCATGGGCCAGTTCGCGCTCAGCGTGCCGCTGGCCGTGATGGCGCCGGCCTCCCTGGTGCTGGAGGTCCATGATTTCTTCTCGCTCGGGCTGCTGTTCGGCGCGGCCTTCTTCCTGGTGATCATCACCGGCAAGCGCCAACTGGCGCTAGGCATCCTCTATTGCGGATTGCCGGTGCTGGCGCTGGTCGCGCTCCGGCGGCAGGAGGACGGGCTGGTCTATGCGCTCTGGGCGATGGCGCTGGTCTGGGCGACCGATATCGGCGCGTTCTTCGCGGGGCGCACGATCGGCGGCCCCAAGCTTGCGCCACGGATCAGCCCGGCCAAGACCTGGTCGGGCCTGATCGGCGGCGTCACGCTGGCGACCCTGTTCGCGGCGGCGATGCACGGGGCCTATGACCTGCCCTGGCGGCTGGTCGCGGCGACCCCGGTGCTGGCGGTGCTGGCGCAGATGGGGGACCTGTATGAAAGCGCGCTCAAGCGTCGTGCGGGCGTCAAGGATTCGGGGCATATCCTGCCCGGCCATGGCGGCGTGATGGACCGGCTGGACGGCGTGGTGCCGACCGCGCCGGTTGCGGCGCTGCTCGTGATCCTGCCGCAGTTGCTGTCATGAAGACCGTCTCCATCCTGGGTGCGACCGGCTCGATCGGCACCTCGACGCTCGATCTGGTCGAGCGTGAGCCGGACCGGTTCCGCGTCCGTGCGCTCACCGCCAATTGCGACGTCGTCAAGCTGGCCGCCGCCGCCCGGCGCACCCGCGCCGAGCTGGCGGTGGTCGCGGACGAACGCTGCCTGCCCGCCCTGCGCGAGGCGCTGGCCGATACCGATATCGAAGTCGCGGGCGGTCGCGCGGCGGTGATCGAGGCGGCGGCGCGGCCGGTCGACTGGACCATGGCGGCGATCGTCGGCTGTGCGGGGCTGGAGCCGGTCATGGCCTCGGTGGCGCAGGGTACGACGGTGGTGCTCGCCAACAAGGAACCCCTGGTGTCGGCGGGCGAGGTGATCCTGGCCCATGCCGCCGCGCACGGGGCGACGCTGCTGCCCTGCGACAGCGAGCATAATGCGATCTTCCAATGCCTGGCGGGACAGGACATGGCCGATGTCCGCCGCATCATCCTGACCGCCAGTGGCGGGCCGTTCCGCACCGCCACGCTCGACGCGATGCGCGCGGTGACGCCGGCCCAGGCGGTGGCGCATCCCAATTGGTCGATGGGCGCGAAGATCTCCGTCGACAGCGCGACGATGATGAACAAGGGGCTGGAGCTGATCGAGGCGGCGCGCCTGTTCCCGATCGATCCCGACCGGATCGAGATCGTCGTCCATCCCCAATCGGTGATCCACAGCCTGGTCGAGTATCGCGACGGCTCGACGCTGGCGCAGCTCGGCCCCTCGGACATGCGGGTACCGATCGCGCATTGCCTGGCCTGGCCCAAGCGGATGGCGACGCCGATGGCGCCGCTCGACCTGGTGGCGATCGGCCGGCTGGAGTTCGAGGCGCCCGATCCGGTCCGCTTCCCGGCGCTGGCGCTGGCGCGCGCGGCGCTCGATGCGGGCGGGGCGCGACCGGCGATCCTGAACGCCGCGAACGAGGTGGCGGTGGCGGCCTTCCTGGCCGGGCAGATCGGCTTCCTCGAAATTGCCGCAATCGTATCGGATACGCTGGATCGCTACGACCCGCCCGCGCCGGCGACGCTCGACGCGGTGCTCGCGATCGATGCCGAGGCGAGAAGGCAGGCGACGGCAGGCCTGAAGGATGCTGCAGCTTGATCGATGCCCCTGGTATCCCCCTGACCTTGATCGCCTTCGTGGCGGTGATCGGCCCGCTCGTGTTCATCCACGAAATGGGTCATTATCTCGCCGGCCGTTGGTTCGGGATCAAGGCGGAGGCCTTCTCGATTGGGTTCGGCCGCGAGGTGGCGGGCTGGACCGATCGGCGCGGGACCCGCTGGAAGCTCGGCTGGCTGCCGCTCGGCGGCTATGTGAAGTTCGCGGGTGACATGAATCCGGCCAGCCAGCCGAGCGTCGAATGGCTGTCGCTGCCACCCGAGGAGCGGAGCCGCACCTTCCAGGCCAAGCCGGTGTGGCAGCGCGCGATCGTGGTCGCGGCGGGGCCGGTGGTCAATTTCCTGGCGGCGATCCTGATCCTGGCGGGCTTCGCCTATCTCTACGGCGTGCGCACCGCGCCGCCGGTGGTGGGCGCGGTGGTGCAGGGCAGCCCGGCCGCCGCCGCCGGCCTCGCTCCCGGTGATCGCATTCTGTCGATCAATGGCCGGCAGATGGACGATTTCAGCGACCTGGCCCAATATGCGATCCTGCGGCCCGGCGCGACCGTCACCGCCATGGTGGTGCGGGGCGGCGGCGAGGCGGCGGCACGGCCGTTAACGCTCAGGATCGGCGAGACCCGGCAGAGCGACCGGTTCGGCAACCAATTCCGCATCGGCCGACTCGGCATCGCCAGCCCGCCCGCGCACTACGAACCGGTGTCGCTGCTGCGGGCGCCCGTCGAGGGCGCGTCGCAGGTGGTGGCGATCGTCCGCTCGACCATCGATACGCTGGGCCAGATCATCACCGGCCGCCGCTCGGTCGACGAACTGGGCGGCCCGCTCCAGATCGCCAAGGTATCGGGCGAGCAGATGTCGCTCGGCTGGCCCGCCTTCGTCTGGCTGATCGCGATGGTGTCGATCAATCTGGGGTTCATCAATCTTCTGCCAGTGCCGATGCTGGATGGCGGCCATCTGTTCTTCTATGCGATCGAGGCGGTGCGGCGACGCCCGGTCGGTCCGGCGGCGCAGGAATGGGCGTTTCGCGGCGGTCTGGCGGCGCTATTGGCCCTGATGGTCCTCGTGACCTTCAACGATCTGGGCAAGTTCGGCCTGTGGCGCGGTATCGCCGGCTTGATCGGGTGACCGGACTCGGGCAGGGGCCGCAACGGCCGGGGGTCGCTTTTCTGTTTTCTCGGGGTGGGTGCGTGACGAATAACGGTTCCAAGGTCGCAGCGATCGGCGCGACGCTGCTGGCGACGACCATGCTGGCCGGCACGCCGGTGCTGGCGCAACGGGCCCCGGCCCAGCCGCGTGGCGCTGCCGCCCGCGAGGCGCAGGGGCCGCGGGTCTCGATCCCGCAGGGCACGCCCGCCGCGCCGCAGGCGGTGGCTCCCAACGCCGCCGGCACCATCAAGTCGCTGCGTGTCGAGGGTTCGCAGCGGATCGAGCCGGAAACGGTGCTGTCCTACACCAAGCTGCGCGTCGGCATCCCCTATACGGCGGAGACGCTCGACCAGGCGCTGAAGGATCTGCAGGCGTCCGAGCTGTTCGCCGACTTCTCCATCTCGGGCGTCGAGACGGGCAATATCGTCCTGCGCATCCGCGAGAACCCGATCATCAACCGGGTGATCCTGGAGGGCAACAAGGCGATCAAGAGCGACAAGATCCAGAAGGAGATCAAGCTCGCCCCCCGCCAGATCTTCACGCGGACGGCGGTGCGCGCCGATGTGTCGCGGATCATCGAGCTGTATCGTCGCCAGGGCCGCTTCGCCGCCGTGGTCGAGCCGAAGATGGTCAGCCTCGACCAGAACCGCGTCGATATCGTGTTCGAGATTACCGAGGGCGCGAAGTCCAAGGTTCGCCAGATCAACATTCTGGGCAATGAGAAGTTCAGCGACGACGAGCTGCGCGGGCAGATGGCGACCAAGCAATCGCGCTGGTTCCGCCTTCTCTCGTCGAACACCAGCTACGACCAGGACCGGCTGAACTACGACCAGCAGAAGCTGCGGCAATTTTACCTGACCCAGGGCTATGCAGACTTCCGCGTCACCTCGGCGGTGGCGGAGCTGACCCCGGATAAGCGCGACTTCATCATCACCTATGTGGTCGAAGAGGGGAAGCGCTACAAATTCGGCGACGTGACCGTCGACAGCGAGATCCGCGACTTCGACAACAAGGCGCTGGCCGCCGGCCTGCCGATGAAGAAGGGCGACTGGTACAATGCCAAGATGGTCGAGGATTCGGTCGACAAGCTGAGCCAGACCGCCGGCCTGTTCGGCTATGCCTTCACCGACGTGGAGCCGGAGTTCCAGCGCGATCCCGAGACGCTGACGATGGGGATCAACTTCCACATCGGCCAGGCGCAGCGCACCTATGTCGAGCGGATCGACATCAACGGCAACACGCAGACGCAGGACAAGGTGATCCGTCGCGAGATGCGTCTGGCCGAGGGCGACGCGTTCAACGACTTCCAGATCAAGCGCTCGCAGGACCGCATCAACTCGCTCGGCTTCTTCCAGGACAAGTTCGAGATCAAGCGCAGCCCCGGCTCCGCGCCCGACCGCATCCTGCTCGAAGCGCCGGTGGAGGAGAAGCCGACCGGGCAGCTCCAGCTGTCGGCCGGCTATTCCAGCCTTGAGCGGTTCATCATCCAGGCGAACATCTCGCAGCAGAATTTCCGTGGCAAGGGCCAGGAGCTGCGGCTGGGCGTCAATTACTCCGCCTATTCCAAGTCGATCGAGGCGGGCTTCACCGAACCCTATCTGTTCGACAAGAACATCGCGGTCGGCGTCGATGTGTTCCGGCGCGACTACAACGCGTTCAACTTCACGAACAATGGCGACCGGAACACCACCTACAATCAGGTGTCGACCGGCTTCCAGGTCCGGTCGGGCGTGCCGCTGACGGAATATTGGTCACTGTCGGGGCGCTATGGCCTGTCCTATGACGAGGTGGGCCTGGACTCGAGCCTGCTCACCAACGGGCAGTGCAATCCGGCGCAGGTCGGGCGCTATCTGTGCGAGCAGCTCGGCAACCGCTGGACCTCGTCGATCGGCACCTCGCTGCTCTACAACAGCCTCAACTCGGGCCTCCGCCCGACCGCCGGGCATAGCCTGTCGTTCAGCGTCGACTTCGCGGGCCTGGGCGGCGACGTCAAATATATCCGTGGCCAGTTCAAGGGCGCGAAATATTGGGGCCTGGGCAAGGGCTTCGTCTTCTCGACGCTGGGCGAGGGCGGTTACATCCACTCGCTGGAGAAGAGCCGGGGCCCGGGCATCGACCCGGTGCGGATCATCGACCGCTTCTATCTGGGCGAGCCGAACTTCCGCGGCTTCGACATTCGCGGCGTGGGTCCGCGCATCCGCCGGACCAACCTGACCACGGGCGACCCGGCGTCGGGCGCGCAGCTTCTGTCGACCCAGCGGAATGACGGGTTCGACGATGCGCTGGGCGGGCGCGCCTATTATCTGGCGCGCGCGGAACTCGAGATTCCGTTGGGTTCGGGTGCGCGCGAGCTCGGCCTGCGGCCGTCCATCTACGCGCAGGTCGGCAGTCTGTTCGGCATCACGCGGCCGATCATCAACCAGACGTTCGATCGCTATATCGATCCCAAGACGGGGCAGCCGGGCGTCAATGCCGATGGCTCGCCGACGTTCCTCGGGCCGCTGACGGGAAGTTACATCGCCACCACCACGGGTACGAACGGTGCGCCGACGACGATCACCACGACCTGTGCCGCTGGCCTGCCCGATACCAATACCCCGGGAACCTGCATCGGGACCACGCCGAACCAGCCAATTCGCGGCACTCCCTATGTGGAGGAGTTCCTCGGCAATTCTGCCAAGCCGCGCCTGACGGTCGGCTTCGGCGTCAACTGGACTTCGCCTTTCGGCCCCTTGCGCATCGATATCGCCAAGGCGCTGATCAAGCAGAAGGGCGACGACAACAAGCTTATCACCTTCAACGTAGGGACGCAGTTCTGATGACCCGTTTCAAGACGCTTCTTCTCGCGGCCGCGCTGGTCGCTCCCGTTGCGGCCCCGGTGGCGGCGCAGGCGCAGACCGTGGCGGTCGCCAATCCCGAGCAGGCGATCGGCGCATCGCGCGCCTGGGCCACCGCCCGCACCCAGATCGAGACGACCTACAAGGCGCAGCTCGACCAGGCCGAGGCGCGCCGCCAGGCGGTGGGCAAGGAACTGCAGCCGCTGGTGACCGCGTTCAACACCGCGCGCGCCGCGCCCAACGCCAACCAGGCCTCGCTGCAGCAGCAGGCCACTACGATCCAGACCCGCGAGCAGGCGGCCCAAGCCGAGATCCAGCGCATCACCCTGCCGGCGCAGCGCGCCCAGGCCTATGCGATCGAGCAGATCTCCGCCAAGCTGCCCGACGCGGTGCAGGCCGTGGTGCGCGCGCGCAACGTGTCGATGCTGGTCCGTCCGGACGCGGTGCTGTTCGCCGGTCCGACCGCCGACGTGACCAGCGCGATCACCACCGAGCTGGATCGCCTGGTCCCGACCGTCAGCGTCACGCCGCCCGCCAACTGGCAGCCGGGCCAGCAGCAGGGCGCGTCCGCCGCTGCCGCCCCCGCCGCCGCTCCGGCCGCGCGTCCGGCGCAACCCGCCGGCCGATGAGCGAGACGGAGACGGCCGCCGTGCTCGGCCCGCTGGACGTCACGCGGGTCATGGCGGCGATCCCGCATCGCTACCCGATGCTGCTGGTCGATCGTGTCGAGGCACTGGTCCTCGACACGTCGATCCGCGCGGTGAAGGCGGTGACGATCAACGAGGGCTTCTTCCAGGGTCATTATCCCGGCCGTCCGATCATGCCGGGCGTGCTGATCGTCGAGGCGCTGGCGCAGGCCGCCGGCGTCCTGGCGGTGGAGAGCCTGGGCTTGGCCAATTCGGGCAAGCTCGTCTATTTCATGACGATCGACGGCGTGAAGTTCCGCAAGCCCGTGGAGCCCGGCGTCCTCCTCCATCTGGAGGTGGAATTCGTCCAGAAGCGGACGCGCGCCTGCAAGTTCGCCGGCGTCGCCAAGATCGACGGCGCGGTCGTGGCGGAGGCGAACTTCACCGCGATGATCGCCGATCCGCCCGCCGCCTGAGGCCGGACGATCCATCCATTGCCAATTCGGGCGCGTCCGTGTAGGGCGCGCCCTTCTCTTTCAGGCTGGTCGGAACCAGCCATGCCAGGAGCATAGACGATGAAGGCCGATACCCACCCCGACTATCACATGATCAAGGTCCAGATGACCGACGGCACCGTGTACGAGACCCGCTCCACCTGGGGCAAGGAAGGCGACACGATGACGCTGGAAATCGATCCGCTGGCGCACCCGGCCTGGACCGGTGGTCGTGGCCAGATGCTGGACGCGGGCGGCCAGGTCGCACGCTTCAACAAGCGTTTCGGCGGCGGTCTCACGCTGCGCAAGTAAGCGCGCGACCGATCCGTTTCGGCGGATCGGACCTTGTCGAACAGAGAACGGCCGGCGTCCCCGTGACGCCGGCCGTTTTCGTTCGTCTTCGATCAGTGCCGCAAGATGACGTCGGCATGAAAATTTCGATATCTAGTTACGGGATGCGCAGCGAGGCCAGTGTCGCTTGATCGTCCGCGATGTCGGATGCTTGCCATAATTCTGCCTGAAAATATTCAGTTCTCGTAAAGCTCACGGTGTGATCAAAACTTCTGTTGCGTCGATGCAACACCTTTAGACGTTTATCTGAGGTTCATGCAGCGACTTGGCTTTTCGGCCATTGAGCCTGGCGAGCCCGACAGCGGGTCTCGAGGTATATGGAGTTTTATTATGCGTAAGCGTCTTGCCGTGGCGAGTGTCGCCTGTGTTCTCGTGGCTGCCCCGGCGTTTGCTCAGGAGGTCAATCCGACCTTCACCGGTCCGCGCGTCGAGGCGACGCTGGGCTTGGGATCACGTCGCCGCCGGCAGCAACGCGCAGGGCACCGGCGAGTCGCACCGCAACATCGACGGCCTCGTCTATGGCGGTGGCATCGGCTACGACATCGCGACCGCGGGCGGCGTGGTGCTGGGTGCCGAGGGCGAGATCACCGGCTCGACCGCGAAGAGCGACCGCTACGACTATACCCAGGATTTCGGCTATGGCCGGGTGAAGGCGGGTCGTGACCTCTATGCCGGTGTCCGCGCCGGTATCCTCGCCAGCCCGACGACGTTGCTCTATGTCAAGGGCGGCTATACCAATGCCAAGCTGAACGTGCTGGCGGGCAACACCAACACCTCGACCGACACCAGCTTCAAGCTGGACGGCTGGCGCGTGGGCGCGGGTGCCGAGCACGCGCTGAGCAGCAACAGCTATGCCAAGGTCGAGTATCGCTATTCGAACTATGGCAGCGGCCGGGTCAATTATTCGGACGGCGGCACCAGCGGCGCGTTCGACGTGGACACCGACCGTCATCAGGTCGTCGCGAGCTACGGCTTCCGCTTCTGATCTGAGGCTCGGATGAGGGGGGCGGGGCGGTCGAACGACCGCTCCGCCTCCTGCATCGTATACGGTAAGTCGATGCTATCGTTACCAAAAATCGGATAATGCGATTGATTGCGAGGCATCATTCTGAAAAGGTTCCGCTGCGACGTATCGCGGGACGGCCCTGGCCAGTCCGACGCCCTTATCGTCATCGGAGTAGCCTTTTCATGTCCAGTATCGTCGTCCGCACCCTGTCCGAGCGGGTGTTCGAGATCGTCCGGGAGCAGATCGTGACCGGACGGCTGGCGACGGGCCTGCCGATCCGGCAGGATGCGCTGGCGGCCCAGCTCGGCGTCAGCAAGATTCCGCTGCGGGAGGCGCTGGGTCGGCTGGAACAGGAGGGGCTGCTCGTCAGCCAGGCCAATCGCGGCTATTTCATCCAGCCCATGTCCGCCGAGCAGGCCGACGAAATCTATGCCATGCGCCTGGCGATCGAACCCGCCGCCGCCGCCCATGCCGCGCTGGTCGCTGATGCCCCGGCGCAGGCGGAGGCGGAGGCGGCGTTCGACCGGCTGGACCGCGCCTTCGGATCGGACCTTGGCGAGATGGCGGTGCGCAACCGCGACTTCCATATCGCGATGGTGAGGCCCGCCAATCGGCCGCTGACCACGCAGATGATCGAGCGGCTGTCGATCCTCGCCGAACGCTATGTCATCGCGCATCTCCAGCCCGCCGGACGGGAGTCGCGCGCGCATCAGGAGCATCGCGCGCTGCTCGATCTGTGGCTGGCGCGCGACGCGGCGGGGCTGGAGGCGATGCTGGCCCAGCATATCGCCGCGACGCTGACCGACCTGCGCCAGCAATTCGCCGCCGCCTGATCGCGTCGGGGCAGCTGACGCGCCGGGCAGCGATCGCGTTCGACCAGTTTATGGGTGACGGTGCCCGTCACTGCGCCCCGTCCTTCGATCGATAGCCGCCGCAGCCGTTCCTCGTTGCGCAGCCGCTGCGTCGCATCGAAATCATACTCAGCCTCTACCTGCTGGATCGCCGTTTCGCGCTCATGCCGGCGGATGTCGAGCATCAGGCGCCAGCGGATAATGCGCGGGTCAGGATGGCGATGCGGTTGCGCGACGTCGCGCGGGCCATGGCCGGTATCGATCGACAGGCGGCGGCAAGAGAGGTGACCGAGCGGCCCTGCGCTGCTTCCGTCGAGCAGGATGCGGCCCAGCGGGTAATCGATGTGGCCGTGGACCCGGGCGTCCGCGAAACGAGAACCCGATAAGATGATCCGGGCTTGAGATCGTCATCGCGAGCGCAGCGAAGCAATCCACGACCGCGCGCGTGACGCTCTAGATTGCTTCGCTGCGCTCGCAATGACGGCTTGGGCCGACCCGATGTCACCCTGCTCAAGCTGCGGCAGGAACATGCAGAAGTCGCATGGCGTGCGGCTTGCCCGGCATTGCTTAGCGTCCTATCTATCCGCGATGACGATGAGGCGATCCGCCAAAGAGCGGCGGCTCGCGACTGGCCTGGTGCCGGTGGCGCGCGCCTACCGCCAGCATCTCGACCGCGAACTGGCGGGCCTGTCGCTGTCCCATTCGACCGCGCTGGCGGTGATGCTGCTCGGCCGGATGGCGGACGGCGTGCGTCAGGGCGCGCTGGCCGAGCGGCTCGGCGTCGAGGGGCCGACCATGGTGCCGCTGATCGAACGGATCGAGCGGGCCGGGCTGGTCGAGCGACGGCCCGATCCCGCCGATCGGCGCGCCAAGACGCTGCATCTGACCCCGGCCGGGCGCGACCTGGCCTTGCGGGCGGAGGAACGGTCGGTCGCAGTTCGCGCGCGGGTCTTCGCCGGCATCGACGATGCGGCGCTCGACGCCGCCATCCAGGTGATCGAGCGGCTGCAACAGGTGCTGGATATGGCGGACCAGGCATGAGCGGCCGCCAAGTGGCAAAGGAGTCCGAGCGCTGAACCTGATCGATCGTCTACGCCCGCGCCGGCGCGGGATCGCCTCTGTCCATGCCGAGATGCGCGACGGCATCGTGCCCGCCGCCAATGGCGTCGCCCAGACCCCCGAACATGATCCGGTCGAGCCGCCCAGCCGCAACTATCGCACCGTCGCGCTGATCATCGCCTGTGCGATGTTCATGGAGAATCTCGACGCCACCGTGCTGGCGACCGCGCTGCCGACCATGGCGCGCGATTTCGGCGTGCGCGCGCCGGAGATGAGCATCGCGCTCACCTCCTATCTGCTGGCGCTGGCCGTGTTCATCCCGGCTTCGGGCACGATGGCGGACCGCTATGGCGCGAAGCTGGTGTTCCGGCTGGCGATCGTCCTGTTCATGTGCGGCTCGCTGGCCTGCGGCCTGTCGCCGACGCTGCCGATGATGGCGGCGGCGCGCTTCGTCCAGGGGATCGGCGGCGCGATGATGATGCCGGTCGGGCGGCTGGTGCTGCTTCGGTCGGTTGCCAAGCGCGACATGGTGTCGGCCATGTCCTGGCTGATCATGCCCGCGCTGATCGGACCGATCGTCGGACCGCCAGTGGGCGGTTTCATCGTCACCTATCTCGACTGGCGCTGGATCTTCTGGCTCAACCTGCCGATCGGCGTACTGGGCGTGATCCTGGTCGGGCGCTTTATCGCCGACATCCGGGAGACGGAGGCGCATCCCTTCGACCCGGCCGGCTTCCTGCTGTCGGGCATCGCGCTCGGTTGCCTGTTGTTCGGCTTCGAGATGGCGAGCCGGACGGGCGGCGGCGTGGTGGCGGCGCCACTGGTCGTGGTCGGGCTGGTCGCCGGATGGTTCTATCTGCGCCATGCCCGCCGCGTCGCGCATCCGATCCTCGACCTGTCGCTGCTGCGCGTGCCGACCTTCCGCCTGTCGGTGATGGGCGGATCGCTGACCCGGATCACCCAAGGCGCGCAACCGTTCCTGTTGCCGCTGATGATGCAGATCGGCTTCGGCATGAGCGCGGCGCAGAGTGGCCTGATCACCGTGGCGACGGCGATCGGATCGTTCGGGATGAAGGGCGTCGCCCGGCGCATCCTGCGCCGCTTCGGCTTCCGCTCCAGCCTGATCGTGATCGGCGTGCTGTCGGCGTGCAGCTATGCGCTGTGCGGCCTGTTCCGGCCGGATTGGCCGGTGGCGGGGATGTTCGCGGTGCTGGTGGTATCCGGCTTCCTCATGTCCTTTCAGTTCACCGCCTATAACACGATCGCCTATGACCAGATCGACAAGCGGCGGATGAGCGTGGCGACCAGCTTCTACGCCACCTTCCAGCAACTGATGCTGTCGCTGGGCATCTGCGTCGCGGCGCTGGTGCTCCACCTGTCGATGCTGGCGCGGGGCCATGTGCGGCCGGCCTTTCCGGATTTCACCACTGCCTTCCTGGTGGTCACGGCGATCTCGCTCACGGCGCTCTTCGTCAATCGCCGTTTCGCCCCCGATGCGGGTGCGGAAATGAGCGGCCGGCAGTAACGCGTCAGTATAGTCAGCAATGATGACGTAATAACCGGGCCTTGCCGGCAAGAATCGTCCATGTTCTCGCGACATGACATATTCTTCATGCAAATGATGGGAGCGATGTCGTCGGCACCGGGTTCTGCACCCACCCGATGGGATGACGGTGCCGATGCGTTCCCTTGCCTGCCAAGACCCGTGCGTCGCGCCATCTTCGGTCGCCTGCTTGCATTTGCCTTGCGCGCGTCGCTCGGCAAGGAACCGGCGGCTCAGGCCGGTGATCGGCCGAACTGAACGGAGGACTGTGCCATTCGTACCGCTCGATCCCGCGCCCACGCGGCGACCGTCGCATGATCCTGGCAACGGGGGCGACCTGGGGCATCTGCGCCCTGTCGACAGCCGGCGTGATCGCGCGACCGTTCCGCTGGCCGGAGGCGATCTGGGCGGTGGCGGGAGCCGCGCTCCTGCTGCTGCTGGGGCTGATGCCGCCCGGTGCCGCGCTCCATGCGGTGGGCGAGGGGATGGACGTCTATCTCTTCCTGATCGGCATGATGCTGCTGAGCGAGACGGCGCGGCAACAGGGGCTGTTCGACTGGGTGGCGGCGACGGCGGCGATCCATGCGCGCGGGTCGACACCGCGCCTGTTCCTGCTGGTCTATGCGACCGGCATCGTCACCACCAGCTTCCTGTCCAACGACGCGACCGCCGTGGTGCTGACCCCCGCCGTCTATGCGGCCGCGCGCAAGGCCAAGGCCGATCCGCTGCCGCTGCTGTTCGCCTGCGCGCTGATCGCCAATGCCGCCAGCTTCGTGCTGCCCATCTCCAACCCGGCCAATCTGGTGCTCTATGGCGGGCATATGCCGGCGCTGGGCGCGTGGTTCGGGTCGTTCGCGCTACCGTCGCTGGCGGCGATCGTCGTGACCTTCCTGGCGTTGCGCTGGGCGGAGCGGTCGCGGATCGCGGGCGACTGTACGTCGGATGTCGAGCGGACGCCGCTGACCGGCGGCGGGCGCGCAGCGCTGGCGGGGATCGTCGGCACGGCGGGGCTGCTGCTGCTGGTGTCGGCGCTCGACCGACCGCTCGGCCTGCCGACCGCCCTGGCCGGCGTCGCGACGACGCTGGCGGTGGCGATGCTGGCGCGGCGTTCGCCGCTCGGCGTGGTCCGCGACGTGTCGTGGAGCGTGCTGCCGCTGGTCGCGGGCCTATTCGTGCTGGTCGAGGCGCTGGACCGGACCGGGGTGATCGGCATGATCGCCGCCGCCCTGCGCGATGCGGCGACGGCGGACCCGGCCCGCGCGGCGGTCACCTCGGGCACGATCCTCGCCTTCGGGTCGAACCTGGTCAACAACCTGCCCGCCGGGCTGATCGCCAGTACCGCTGTGGCACAGGCACATCCGCCCCGGCTGGTCGTCGACATGCTGCTGATCGCGGTCGATCTGGGGCCGAACCTGTCGATTACCGGCTCGCTCGCCACGATCCTGTGGCTGCAGGCGATCCGGCGCGAAGGGGAGGATGTCGACTTTCTCCGCTTCCTGAAGGTGGGCGCGGTGACGATGATCCCGGCGCTGGCCGCCGCCTTTGCCGCGCGACTGCTGATCGGCTGACCGGTTCCGATTTCTCCCCCTGTTCAAAGGATTTGTGATGGCGACCGCTTCCGCAACGCTCCGCCCCGGCGGCGCGGCCCCCCATCCCAGGCCGCCGGGCCGTACGCTCGACGCGCTCAACTTCTTCCTGGCCGATGTGCGCGATGGCCTGGGGCCGTATCTGGCCATCTACCTGCTCGCGGTGCGGGGGCCGGCGCATGGCTGGAACGAGGCGACGGTCGGCATGGTGCTGACCATCGCCGGGCTGGTCGGGCTGATCGCGCAGACCCCCGCCGGCGGGCTGATCGACCGCAGCCGCAACAAGCCGCGCATCGTCATCGCCGCCGCCCTGCTGGTGACATTGAGCAGCCTGTCCCTGCCCATCGTCTCCGGCTTCACCGCCGTCACCATCGGCCAGTCGGTCGCGGCGGTGGCGGGCGCGGTGTTCGCGCCGGCCATTTCCGCCATCACGCTGGGCCTGGTCGGCCCCAAGATGTTCGCTAAGCGGGTCGGCCGCAACGAGGCGTTCAACCATGCCGGCAATGCGGTGTCGGCGGCGCTCGCCGGGCTGCTGGCGTGGAAGTTCGGGCCCGTGGTCGTCTTCTGGCTGATGGCGGGGCTGACCGTGGCGAGCGTGTTCACGGCGATGCGGTTGCGCAACGCAGATATCGACAATGCGGTCGCGCGCGGCCTGGACTGCGAGCCGGAGGAGGGGTGCGAGGAGCCCAGCGGCTGGCGGGTCGTGCTGGAGAACCGGCCGCTGCTGATCTTCGCGGTCATCGCCTTCCTTTTCCACCTCGCCAATGCGGCGATGCTGACCTCGGTCAGCCAGCTATTGTCGCGCACCGTCGGCAAGGATCAGGCCACGTCCCTGACCGCCGCCTGCATCGTCGCGGCGCAGGCGGTGATGGTGCCGGTCGCGGTCCTGGTCGGCCGCTATGCCGAACGCTGGGGGACCAAGCCGATCTTCCTCACCGGCTTCGCCTTCCTTGCGGCGCGCGGCGCGCTCTATACGGTTTCGAACGACGCCTGGTGGCTGGTCGGCGTGCAGGCGCTGGACGGGGTGGGCGCGGGCATTTTCGGCGCGCTGTTCCCGGTGGTGATCGCCGACCTGACCAAGGGATCGGGCCGGTTCAACGTCGCGCAGGGGGCGGTGGCGACGACCCAGGGGCTGGGTGCGGCCTTATCGGCGACGCTGGCCGGGTCGATCATCGTCGCGGCGGGCTATACCGCCAGCTTCCTGACGCTCGCCGCCATCGCCGGGGCTGGCCTGCTCCTCTATCTGGTGGCGATGCCGGAGACGAAGCGGAAATAGGCGCCGGTCAGCGGCGAAGCTGGCTTTGCGGGTCGACCGGGGTGCGGCCCTTGCGCAGTTCGAAATGCAGCTCGGGCTGGTCGGCGAAGCCGGTATCGCCCGACAGGCCGATCACCTGTCCCCGAGTCACGCTCTGCCCGCGCGTGACCAGCAGCTTGGCGGCATGGCCATAGACGCTGGTCCAGCCATCGCCATGCTTGATGATGATCAGGCCGCCCAGCGCCGCGATGCCGTCGCCGGCATAGGCGACGACCCCGGCCGCGGTGGCACGGATCGGCGTGCTCAGCGGCACCGCGATCTTGATGCCGTCGTTGCGTTCGCCGCTGCGTCCCGGCCCGAAGCGGCGGACGACCCGCCCGTCGACCGGCCAGAGGAAGCCGCCGCCGGCGAGTTGCTTGGGCGGCGCGACGGGCACGGTGGCGGGCAGGGGCTTTTTGGGCCGGGCGACGGGCTTGGCAGGCGCGGCATTCTTCGCCAGCGCCGGCTCACCGCCGGTCAGGATGTCGTCGACATCGAGCTGGAAGGCGGCGGCGCGCTCGGCGGCGCGGCTGCCCGGCGCGGCGGCGGCCTCCGGGATCAGGATGCGCTGGCCCGCGCGCAGCACATAAGGTTCCTCCAGCGCGTTTGGCGGCGACGATGCGCGACCATTCGACGCCATAGGCGCGGGCGATGGCGATGCCGGTCTGGCCGGTGCGGACCAGATGGTAACGGCCGGCGGGAATGGTCAGCCTCTGCCCGACCCGAACGACATAGGCGGGCGCGGCGATGCCGTTGGCGCGTGCGATCGCATCCACGCCGGCACCCGTCCGTTCGGCGATGCCACGCAACGTGTCGCCCGGCCGGACGACATAGGTGGAGGCCTCGACGATCCGCGCATCCGCCTCGACCGGCCGCGCTTCCCAAAGCGGGCGGACGGCCGCGCCCGGCACCGCGACGCGGGTGACGGGCCGGGTCGGCGATCGGCCTTGCGCCGCGACGGCCTCGTCATGCGGGGTGAAGTCGGTGGTCGGCGGGGTCCGGTCGACCGGCGGCGGCGGGGCGGGCCGACCATAATCGTTGGGCGGTTCCATCCGGGGGATGCAGCCGCCCAGCATCAGCGCCGTCGCCGCCACCACCGCTCGCCGCATCGCCATCCTCCTACGCGTACACCGCGCGCAGCATATCGAGCGAGGCGCGATGCGTCATGTCCACCTGCAGCGGCGTCACCGACACATAGCCCTCGGCCGAGGCGTCCAGGTCCGTCTCGCCGGTGACGGTCAGCGGCACGCGGTCCATCGCCAGCCAGTAATAGGGAAAGCCGCGCGGATCGCTGCGCTTCTCCATCCGCGCCCGGCCATAGTCGCGCAGGCCCTGCGGCACGATGCGCACGCCCCGGACCTGATCGGGGGCGACCGGCGGGAAGTTGATGTTGACCATCGTCCGGGGGGACCATTCGGCGTCGAGCAGCGGCCGCAGCACCCGCTCGCCCCAGGCCTCGGCGGTGGCGAAGGACACGCGCTCGCCGGGGGCATGGTCGGGATAGCGCTGGCTGAGCGCGACCGAGCGGATGCCGGCCAGCGCCCCCTCCATCGCGGCGGAGACGGTGCCCGAATAATGCACGTCTTCGCCCAGGTTCGCGCCACGATTGACGCCCGACAGGATCAGGTCGGGCCGGCCGTCCTTCATCACCTCGGTCAGCGCCATCATCACCGCGTCGGTCGGCGTGCCGGTCACCGCGAACCGCTTCTCGCCGAAGCGCTTCAGGCGCATCGGCCGGGTCAGCGTCAGCGAGCGGCCGGTGCCCGACTGTTCCTCGATCGGAGCGACCACGGTGACATCGTCGGAAAGGGTGGCGGCGATCGCCTCCAGCACCGCCATGCCGGGCGCGTGGATGCCGTCGTCATTGGTCAGCAGGATGCGCATCAGTGGGCCGGCTCCAGCAGTTCGAGGCCGCCCATATAGGGGCGCAGGGCCACGGGCACGACGACCGAGCCGTCCGCCTGCTGGTAGTTCTCGACCACCGCGACCAGGGTGCGGCCGACCGCCAGGCCGGAGCCATTGAGCGTATGGACGAAGC
Organism: Sphingomonas sp. SORGH_AS_0438; assembly: GCF_031453475.1. Taxonomy (NCBI): domain Bacteria; kingdom Pseudomonadati; phylum Pseudomonadota; class Alphaproteobacteria; order Sphingomonadales; family Sphingomonadaceae; genus Sphingomonas; species Sphingomonas sp. SORGH_AS_0438. The sequence continues at coordinate 2,093,548 of NZ_JAVIZS010000001.1, read as the reverse complement.
GGGGGGCCTTCTCACCCTCCGCCCGGAAGCGCGCGTTCATCCGCCGCGCCTGGAAATCGCCGCAGGTCGAACAGCTCGAAATCTCGCGATAGCGCTGCTGGCCCGGCAGCCACACCTCCAGGTCGTAGGTCCGCAGCGAGGTGAAGCCCATGTCGCCGGTGCACAGCTTCATCCGGCGATAGGGCAGATCGAGCGCCTCCAGCACGCCCTCGGCCGCGCGGGTCATCCGCTCATGCTCGGCATCCGAGGCGTCGGGCGGGGTGATCGCCACCATCTCGACCTTCTCGAACTGGTGCTGGCGGATCAGGCCGCGCGTGTCGCGGCCCGCCGCACCGGCCTCCGAACGGAAACAGGCGGTGAGCGCGGCGAAGCGTAGGGGCAGTTCCGCCTCGCTCAGGATCTGCTCGCGGACGATGTTGGTCAGCGACATCTCGGCGGTGGAGATCAGCCAGCGGCCATCAGTGGTGCGGAACAGGTCCTCGGCGAACTTGGGCAATTGTCCGGTGCCGAACGCCACCTCGTCGCGCACCAGAAGCGGCGGCGCGACCTCCTCGAAGCCGAAGTCGTTGACCAGTCGGTCGAGCATGAACTGGCCGAGCGCCCGGCTGAGCCGCGCCATCGGGCCGCGCAGCAGCGTGAAGCGCGCGCCGGCCAGTGCAACGCCGGTATCGAAGTCCATGCCCAGCGCCGGGCCGATCGCGTCATGTTCGCGCACCGGAAAGTCGAACGCGCGCGGGCTGCCCCAGTTCTTCTCCTCGACATTGCCGTCCTCGTCCGCGCCCTCGGGCACGTCGGCGGCGGGCAGGTTGGGGATGGCGGCGAGTCGCGCGTCCAGTTCGGCGGCGGTGGCGCGTTCCTCCTCCTCCAGTTGCGGCAGGCGGTCCTTGAGCGCGGCGACCTCGGCCATCAGGCCTTGCGCCCGCGCCTCGTCCTTCTGCGCCTTGGCCTGGCCGATCTGCTTGGACAGGTCGTTGCGGCGGGTCTGCGCCTCCTGCGCGGCGGCGATGGTGGCGCGGCGGCGCTCGTCGAGCGCGAGCAGTTCGGCGGCGGCGGGGGCGAGGGAGCGGCGCGCCAGCGCGGCGTCGAAGGCAGCGGGGTCGTCGCGGATCAGGCGGATGTCGTGCATGGCCGGGCTATGGCGGGCGGGGCCGGACCGCGCAACCCGTGCCGCCGCGCGCGCGTTACCCGACCGACAACAAGCCGATAGAGGAGATAGCGATGCAGGTTCCCCATAACGCGTTCGTGCTGGTGGTGGATGGCCGCAAGAGCCTGTTCTTCCGTAACGAGGGGGATGCGGAGCACCCGAACCTGAAGGTCGAGCATGCGGAGGAACACGTCAATCCGCGCGACGGCGAGCAGAAGACCGATGCGGCCGGCAGCGCGCGTTCGACCCAAAGTGGTGCGGGTGCGCCGCCGATCGCGCAGGGCGGATCGAATCAGGCCGGCGGCGGCGGGCAGGGCGCACAATTCGCGCCTTCGCGCGGGTCGTTGGAGGAGACCGACTATCACCAGCAGGAGGAGGACCGGTTCGCCGCCGAAACCGCCGACATGCTGCGGCGCCGGGCGCTCGCCAACAAGTTCGAGTCGCTGATCGTGGTCGCACCGCCCAAGACGCTGGGCGAATTGCGCAAACATTACCACAAGGAGGTTAGCGGCCGGCTGGTCGGCGAACTGGCCAAGGATCTGACCGGCCATCCGGTCGACCAGATCGAGCAAGCGCTGATGAACGCCTGACATCATCCTCATTGGACCGATCGTGAGGGACCGCCGGGGCTGCCCATGCCCCGGCGGTCTCTTGTTGTCGGCATGATGTGACGCCGGGCCGGCAAGGCTCGCAATGGTCCCGGCGCGGGCGATCATCGATCAGGATCAATAACCTGGACGCTCCCCGTCGATCCATTTCGGATACGGATGTGCCAAATTCGGGCGGAATGGACGCTTCATTCCGGTAAAGCGTGGTTTCTACGCAACAATCCTGTCAAAACCATATCGGGGACAGTGGAACGGTTGCTTGTGACACGACCTTCACGAAGCTATAGGCCGCATCATCTGGGGGTGGCCCGGCGGGTAAGAGACGGTGACAATCCGCTCCGCTTCAGGGCCGTAGGGAGATCGGTATGGCGACGGTGTTGAATCGCGTTGACGACCATTCCACTGGCCACATGGTGGCCAATGACGACGGCTATCGCCCGACGGCGGACGAGCCGTTCATGAATCCCCGACAGCAAGCCTATTTCCGCAAGAAGCTGAACCAGTGGAAAGAGGCGATCCTGATGGAGTCGCAGGGAACGCTGTCGCAGCTTCAACTCGACTCGCTGCGCGAATCCGACCTGACCGACCGGGCGTCGAGCGAAACCGACTGGTCGATCGAACTGCGCACCCGCGATCGCCAGCGCAAGCTGATCAGCAAGATCGAGGCGGCGCTGCGGCGGATCGACGAGGGCGAATATGGCTATTGCGAGGTGACCGGTGAGCCGATCAGCCTGGCACGGCTGGAGGCCCGGCCGATCGCGACCATGACCGTCGAGGCGCAGGAGCGTCACGAGCGTCACGAGAAGGTGTCGCGCGAAGATTGAGATCGGCCGAGTGCGGCTGTTTGCGAGCCGCCGGCCTTCTACCTCCCATATCGGGGCGGCGACCTATGGGTTTCGCCGCCCCTGTCGTGATCGCTCAAAGGTTTGTTCGTTCGTTCCGCATGGCCTGTCCCGTCGCGGGACGCATGGACGGAAGGCCGGCTTTCCTTTAGGGCTTTGTTCAGGAATTCAGCCCCAATCGCGTGCGGGCGAATAGTGGACGAAGCGGGATCGGATATGAACGGCGCAACCGGCGATGACAGCAGGAACGAAGCCGAGGGCGCCGGCAAGCGGAGCAATCGCCGCGACAGCCTGTTCCTGACCGCGCAGCTTCGTTTCGACGGGGTCGACAAGACCTATGACGTGCGGATCCGCAACCTGTCCGAGGGCGGTATGATGGCGGAATATCCGCGCATCGTCGGGATCGGCGCGCGGGTGACGGTCGACCTGCGCAATATCGGCGAATGTCCGGGCCGCGTCGCCTGGTGCGCGGAGGGCCGGATCGGCATCGCGCTCGACTCGCCGATCGACCCGAAAAAGGCGCGGCTGCCCGTGGGGGGCGGCACCACGACGCCGACCTATGCCAAGTCGCTGCTCGGCGCGCCGCGTCGCTGATCGGTCCGCGTCACGGCCCATAAACAAAACGCCGGCCCTGCCAGGGTGGCGGGGCCGGCGTCGACCATGGACGTCTAGTACGACGTTCAGTGGCTGACGATCTCGTCCTTCAGTCGTAGCTTCTGCTTCTTCAGTGCCGCGATCAGCGCGGTGTCGGGGAGCGGCCGGTGGCTCTCCTCGGCGAGGCGTCGGTCGATCGACGCGTGCTTGGCCTCCAGTGCGGACTGGTGAGCGGTGGACTGCATGGGCAGATTCTCCTTCAGCTAGCGAGGGTGAATAGAACATAGGACGCGCCCTTTGTCGCCCGGTAAAAACCGCGACTGCGACCGTCCGTTGCACTTTTGCGGCGGCGTCCTGTACGGCGTTCCTGCGCGCCGGCCGGAAAACCGGTACGGCGCGGGGATCATAAGGGGCGCGGGGACAGGATGGACGACAGCGAGATCAACGCCCGGTTGCAGGGGCTGCGCACCGAGCATCGCGATCTGGACGTGGCACTGGCGGCGCTCCAGTCGCATGGCGCGCCGGATCAGTTGCAGCTTGCCCGCCTGAAGAAGCGCAAGCTGCGTCTCCGCGACGAAATCTCGATGCTGGAGGATCAGTTGCTGCCCGATATCATTGCTTGACCACGCCTCTGCGCCCCGATTCGGGACGGGGCGGCGTCGGATAGGCTCTGGGCAGGTGCCGCGGCCTGTGCCATGCAGCCGCGCATGATCGGCTCGATGTCACCTGCGGGCTTCCAGACGCGTCTCGTGAGCGCGCTTTATACCGATGCCATGCTCCTCGCCGACGAGGCGCGCAGCTATTTCGACGATCGCAGCCGTCGCGATCGCGACACTTTGCCGCCCGTGGCGCGGGTGGCGTTCAGTTGCGAGTCGCTGAAGGTGACGACGCGGCTGATGCACGTCATCGCCTGGCTGCTGGTCCGCCGCGCCGTGGCGGCGGGCGAGCTGACGCCGGCCGAGGCGCTGACCGCCAATCGCCGCTTGAGCGACGAAATCACCAGCGAGGATGACGTGCTGTCGCGCCTGCCGGATGAGGCGCGGCATTTGGTCGAGGCGAGCCAGGCGCTGTTCCGCCGTGCCGCCGTGCTCGACCGGGCGCTGGCCGGGGACGGGGCGCGCGAGGCGGCTGAAGCGGCGGGCAGCCCGGTACGCGCGATGCAGCATGATCTGCTGGCGCGGCTGGGGCGGGGCGGCGTCGCCGCTTGACGCTGCGGGCGGGGGGACTTAGCCCCGCCGCCATGTCCGTACTTCCCATCGTCGAAATCCCCGATCCGCGCCTGCGCCTCGTCTCCAAGCCCGTCGACGAGGTGGACGACGGGGTCCGCCAGTTCGTCGCCGACATGTTCGACACCATGTATGCCGCGAATGGCATCGGTCTCGCCGCGATCCAGGTCGGCGTCGACCAGCGCATCCTGGTCATCGACCTCCAGGCGGAGGAGGATGAGGAGGGCAAGCCGATCCGCGCGCCCAAGGCCTATATCAATCCCGAGATCCTGTCGGCGTCCGACGAACTGTCCACGTACAATGAGGGCTGCCTGTCGATCCCGGATCAATATGCCGAGGTCCGCCGCCCGGCGCGCTGCCGCGTCCGCTGGCTGGACGAGACGGGGGCGTCGCATGAGGAGGAACTGGACGGCCTGCTCGCCACCTGCATGCAGCATGAGATCGACCATCTGAACGGCGTGCTGTTCATCGACCATGTGTCGCGGCTGAAGCGCGACATGCTGCTGAAGAAGCTGGCCAAGCAGCGGCGCAACTGACCCGGCCGGGGCGGCGGGAGAAAGCCCCTTTTCGGCCGGGTGCGTTCGCTGTACGTTCCCAGCCATGTCTGATGCTTCCCCGCCCGTCGCCGTTTCCGTCTCTCCCGTGATCGGGGGCGGCCGATGACGGTCGCGATGATCGTCGCCTCGCTGTTCGCGCTGGTGGCGGGCCTGGCGCTTGGCTGGCTGCTGGCGGGACGCAAGTCGGCCGGACTGGCCGCCGATCTGGCGCTCGCGAAGCAGCGGGTGGCGGATGCCGATCTGGTGCGACAGGCGCGCGACTCGGTCGAGCGCGAGCGCAACCAAGCGATGCAGGATGTGGCGACGCTTCGTGCGCAGGTCGATGAACGCCATGCCGCCCATCAGGCGCTGACCGCCGAGTTGCAGGCGCTGCGGTCGGCCGCGCAGGAGCTTGCCGGTCTGCGCGCGCAATCCGCCGAGCGCGAGGCCGCGCATCAGCAGACTTTGCGCCAGTTGCATGAGGCGCGCGAGACGATGACCGCGCAGTTCGGCGCGGCGGCCGCCAAGGCGCTCGAATCGGCGCAGACCCAGTTCCTCGAACAGGCCAATGCCCGCTTCGCCGCTTCCGAGGCCGCGCAGGGCGCCAAGCTCAGCGCGCTGCTCCAGCCGGTGAACGACCGGCTCCAGCGTTATGAGGAGGGCGTCGCGCAGGTCGAGAAGGAGCGGCGCGACGCGTTCGGCAATCTGCAAGGCCTGATGGAATCGATGCGCGTCGGGCAGGAGACGGTGCGCAGCGAAGCCGCCAAGCTGGTCAATGCGCTGCGCAACGCCCCCAAGGCGCGCGGCCGCTGGGGCGAGCAGCAGCTCCGCAACGTGCTGGAGAATTGCGGCCTGTCCGAACATACCGATTTCGCGACCGAGGTCAGCGTGTCGGACGGCGAGGGCGGGCGGTTGCGCCCCGACGCGATCGTGCGCGTGCCGGGCGGCAAGTCGCTGGTCATCGATGCCAAGGTGTCGCTCAACGACTATCAGGACGCGTTCGGCGCGATCGACGACGATGCGCGGCAGGTCGGCCTGGCCCGCCACGCTGCCTCGATGCGGGCGCATGTGAATGGCCTGGGCGCCAAGAGCTATTGGACGCAGTTCGACGATACGCCGGATTATGTCGTCATGTTCGTGCCGGGCGAGCATTTCCTCTCCGCCGCACTGGAGCAGGACTCGACGCTGTGGGACTATGCCTTCGACAAGCGGGTGCTGCTGGCGACGCCGACCAACCTGATCGCGATCGCGCGGACGGTGGCGGCGGTATGGCGGCAGGAGATGCTGGCGGAACAGGCGCGCGAGATCGGGATGCTGGGCAAGGAGCTGTACGCCCGGCTCGCGACGATGGGCGGGCATGTATCCAAGCTCGGCCGCAATCTCGACACGGCGATGTCCGCCTACAACCAGTTCGTCGGGTCGCTGGAAAGCCAGGTGCTGACCCAGGCGCGCCGCTTCGAACAGCTCAAGATCGACACCGCCGGCAAGACGATCGAGCCGCTGCCCGTCGGCGAACAGTCGGCGCGGCCTTTGACCAAGCTGGTGACGGCGGCGGAGTAAGGGCGGAAATGGGGCGATGATGTTGACGCGAAGCCGCGGAGACGCCGAGCGGTGGTGTTATCGGGAGAGGCTTGTCGTTTCCTGACGCCGTGTTCCCCGGCGAAGGCCGGGGCCCAGTTGGGGGGCGTCGATAACGAGGGGCAGCGGTCCGTTACTGCAACCTTTCCAACTGGGCCCCGGCCTTCGCCGGGGAACCAGAAGGTAGGAAGATAGGGTCACATCCGGCTGACGGTACAGCGTCGATACGGCTGGATCACCCGACAGATCTCCGCGCGACCCCATCAACACGCATCGATCAGCAGGGGCGGCAGCGCCACCCCCCTGGTGTCGCGGCTCTGCAGGCGGACCAGCCCCTTGGCCTTGGTCAGCGCATCGATGCCCGGTTCGAAGCAGATGCCGCGCTTCATCGTCGTCGCCATGCTGGCATCGCTATATTGCCCGCGCCAGTCGTCCATGCCGTCGAGCGCGATGGTCAGTGTTCGCCCCTCGGCCGCCGCGCCGGTGATGCGGACGCCGCCGCCCAGCGACTTGGGCACGGTAGCCAGGATTTGCGCGGCGGATGTCTTGGCCAGGGCCACCGGATCGGCGGGCGCCGGTGTGTCGGGCGCGCCGGAACAGGCCGCCAGCATCGCCATCGCCGCAATCGTCACCATCGTCCGCATCGTCGCTCTCCCTGGATCAGCCGCGCTGTTGCGCCAGCACTTCATAGGCCATCACCGCCGTCGCCACCGCCGCGTTCAGGCTGTCCGCCTTGCCCAGCATCGGGATCTTGACCAGCAGGTCGCAGGCCGCGGCATAATCGGTCGGCATCCCCTGCGCCTCGTTGCCGGTCAGGAGGAAGGTGGGGGCGGCATAGCGGGCGGCCCGATAATCATGTTCGGTATCGAGGCTGAGCCCGACCAACTGCCCCGGCCCCCGGCGCAGCCAGTCGAGAAAGGGCTGCCACTCGGTCCGCACCACCGGCACCGTGAACAGCGCACCCATGCTGGCGCGCACGGCCTCGACCGAGAAGGGATCGACGCACTCGCCGACCAGGATCAGCCCGCCGGCCCCGACCGCATCGCCGGTGCGCAGGATCGTGCCGAGATTGCCTGGATCGCGCAGCCGCTCGGCGACCAGCCAGATGCCGGCGCTCGACCGGTCGAGGTCGTCGAGCGAGGTCTCGAACTCCTCGAACACGCCGACCACCGCCTGCGGATTGTCCTTGCCGGACAGCTTGGAGAGGATGTCGGGCACCGTCTCGATCGCCTCGCCGCCCGCCGCCTCGACCGCGTCGATCAGGCGCATGACCAGCGGATGCTGCGCGCTGGCGGCGGCGAAGAACAGCAGCGAGGGCAGGCGGCCGCCCTCCCGCGCCTCGGTCAGGATGCGCAGGCCCTCGGCCAGGAAGCGGCCTTGTTCGCGGCGATGGCGCTTGTCGCGCAGGTCGCGGACGCTTTTGACCAATGGATTGGAATAGGCGGTGATCTGACGGGGCATGGGATCGTCCTGCCGCCCCCCGCGTCCGACCGCAAGCGCGGTCAGCGTCGGCGGCGTTCGTCCCACCAGGCCAACCGCTCCGCGATGCGCTTTTCGAAGCCGCGCTCGGTCGGCTCGTAGAAGCGCTGCGGCCCCAGCGCGTCCGGCCAGTAATTGGCGCCGGAAAAGCCGCCCTCCGCGTCATGGTCATATTCATACCCCTGGCCATAGCCGATCTGCTTCATCAGCTTGGTCGGCGCGTTCAGGATATTGTCGGGCGGCATCAGCGAGCCGGTCTCGCGCGCGGTCTTCCACGCGGCCTTCTGCGCCTTGTAGACCGCGTTCGATTTGGGCGCGGTCGCCAGATAGACGCAGGCCTGGGCGATCGCGAGTTCCCCCTCCGGCGAGCCGAGAAAGTCGTAGCTGTCCTTGGCGGCGATGCACTGGGTCAGCGCCTGCGGGTCGGCGAGGCCGATATCCTCCACCGCCGCGCGGACCAGCCGGCGGAGCAGGAACAGCGGGTCCTCGCCCGCCGTCAGCATCCGTGCCAGGTAATAGAGCGCCGCCTGCGGGTCCGAGCCGCGGATCGATTTGTGGAGCGCCGAGATGAGGTTGTAATGCCCCTCGCGATCCTTGTCATAGACGGCGACGCGGCGTTGCAGGAAGGCGGACAGGCCCGCCGGGTCGAGCGGCTCGGGCAGGTCGACGGAGAACAACGTCTCCGCCTGGTTGAGGAGGAAGCGGCCATCGCCATCGGCGCTGGCGACCAGCGCGTCGCGCGCGGCGTCCGTCACCGGCAGCGGGCGGTCCATCACCGCCTCGGCGCGGGTCAACAGCAGCTCCAGCGCGTCGCGGTCGAGCCGATGGAGGATCAGCACCTGCGCGCGGCTGAGCAGAGCGGCGTTGAGTTCGAAGGACGGGTTCTCGGTCGTGGCGCCGACCAGGGTGACGGTGCCGTCCTCGACATAGGGCAGGAAACCGTCCTGCTGCGCGCGGTTGAAGCGGTGGATCTCGTCCACGAACAACAGGGTGCGCTTGCCGAGCCGGGTGTGGTCGCGCGCCTCGGCGAACGCCTTCTTCAGGTCGGCGACCCCGGAGAAGACGGCGGAGATGGCGACGAAGCGCAGGCCCACCGCATCCGCCAGCAGCCGCGCGGTCGTGGTCTTGCCGGTGCCGGGCGGCCCCCACAGGATCATCGACGACAGCCGCCCCGCCGCGACCATCCGGCCGATCGCGCCGTCCGGCCCGGTCAGATGCGTCTGCCCGACCACGTCGGCGAGCGTCTGCGGGCGCAGCCGATCGGCCAGCGGCGCATCGGGGGCGGGATCGGCGGGCGGGGCGGGGGGCGGATCGATACCGGCGAACAGGTCGGCCATCTGCGCGATGTAGGTCGTGTGTCGCCGCTCGTCACGCACCAAGCACGAATCGCGGTTCCGAGGCGATGCGGGTGGATGACAATCGCGCGTGGCGGCCCTATCTGGCGGGGATGAACGAGATGACTCCGCTCGCCCGTCCGGAACGGGTCCGCAAGCCCGACTGGATCCGGGTGAAGGCGCCGACCTCGGCCGGCTTCGCCGCGACGCGCGAGTTGATGCGCTCGAAGAGCCTGACCACCGTCTGCGAAGAGGCGGCCTGCCCGAACATCGGCGAATGCTGGTCGAAGAAGCATGCGACCGTCATGATCCTGGGCGACACCTGCACGCGCGCCTGCGCCTTCTGCAACGTGAAGACGGGGATGCCGCGCGCGGTCGATCCGATGGAGCCGCAGAACGTCGCCGATGCCGCCGCGCAGATGGGCCTGCAGCATATCGTCATTACCTCGGTTGACCGCGACGACCTGCCGGACGGCGGCGCCAAGCAGTTCGTCAAGGTGATCGAGGCGATCCGCAAGTCGAACCCGGTCACCACGATCGAGATCCTGACCCCCGATTTCCGCAACAAGCACGAAGCGGCGGTGGAGGCGATCGTCGCCGCGCGGCCGGACGTGTACAACCATAATCTGGAGACGGTGCCGAGGCTCTATCCGACGATCCGGCCGGGCGCGCGCTATTACGCGTCGATCCGCCTGCTGGAGAGCGTCAAGAAGCTCGATCCGTCGATCTTCACCAAGTCCGGCATCATGCTGGGACTGGGCGAGGAGCGGCTGGAGGTGCATCAGGTGATGGACGACATGCGCTCCGCCGGCATCGATTTCCTGACCATGGGCCAGTATCTCCAGCCGACGCCGCGCCATGCCAAGGTGGCGGAGTTCGTGACGCCCAAGGCGTTCGACGCCTATGCCGCGATCGCGCGGGCCAAGGGCTTCCTGCTGGTCGCGTCCTCGCCGCTGACCCGCTCCAGCTATCATGCCGGTGACGATTTCGCGAAGATGAAGGCGGCGCGCGATGCGCAGCTCGCGGCAAAAGCCGGACGGGCCGTGATCGGCGCCTGAGGCCCAAGCTCCGATGCCCAAGCATAGCGAAACCCGCCATCTGCCCTATACGGCCGAACAGATGTTCGACCTGGTCGCCGATGTGCGTCGTTATCCGGAGTTCCTGCCCTGGGTCAGCGCGATGCGCGTGCGCCAGGACGGGGAGACGGAGACGGTGGCCGACATGATCGTCGGCTTCAAGGGGCTGCGCGAGACCTTCACCAGCCGGGTCGAGAAGAGCCGGCCGGAGCGGATCAGCGTGGAATATGTCGACGGTCCGCTGAAATATCTGCGCAACGACTGGCGCTTCCGGCCGGAACAGGGCGGTTGCGCGGTCGACTTCTCGGTCGACTTCGCGTTCAAGAACCGGGTGTTCGAGATGCTGGCGGGGCAGGTGTTCGGCACCGCGCTCCGCCGCATGATCGGCGCGTTCGAGACGCGCGCCGCCGCGCTTTACGGCGCGGGATCGGCCTCCGCCTCGACGACCGGCGGCACTTCGGACGGCAGCAGCAGTTCCAGCGCGCACAGCGCCGCCTGAAGCCGGATGCCGCCCCGGCCGGTGTCGGGGAACAGCTTGCGATCGGCATGGATCTCGGCCGCGTCGCCGCCCTTGTCCGCGCGCGCGAAGACCACCGTGCCGACGGGCTTGCGCTCCGACCCGCCACCCGGCCCGGCGACGCCGGTAATCGACACGGCGATGTCCGCGCCGCTCTTTTCCAATGCGCCGCGCGCCATGCTCCAGGCGACCGCCACCGACACCGCGCCGAACGTCTCCAATATGTCGCCGCCGACCTTCAGCAAATTGCGCTTGGCCTGGTCGGAATAGGTCACGAACGAGGCGATGAACACGTCCGACGATCCGGGGATCTCGGTCAGCGCCGCCGCGACCAGGCCGCCGGTGCAGCTTTCGGCGACCGCGATGGTGCGGCCGGCGGCGCGGTTGGCGTCGATCACGCGGCGCGCGGCCTCGACCAGCGGAGGGGGGAGAAGGGTGTCGGTCATCATAGCCTCTTCACGGCTGCGGGCAGAGCGGGATTTCGGGCAGGCCGGTCTTGCCGGACTTGGCCCCGGACCGGGCATGGTCCGCCTTCAGATAGCGCAAGGTGGTGACGATCACGCCTGCCGTGTTGGCGGGCGGCAGGGGTTCGAGCAACGTGACCAGCCGGTCGACGGTGCCGCAATCCTCGATCGCGACGCGACCGACGACCAGGGGCGCGATCAGGCTGGTCAGCACCGGCCGGGCATATTCGGATTGCAGCAGCAGGGTGACAGCCGGGTCGCTGAGCTTGGCGATCGCGCCTTGCGCGGCGGGCCAGGCGCGGTCGGCGGCGGCCTGGTATTTGGCGATCAGCGGGCCGCCCCCGCTGCGGATCAGGCTGGTCGCGGGCAGGCGCTGCGCGCAGACGCGGCCGGTTTCGCGGATCACGTCGGGCAGGGCGACGGTGGCGAGCGACTCGGCCTCCGCGTCGGTCAGGCAGGGGCGCTGCGCGGCGGCGGGGCTGGCGAGCAGCGCCGGCACCACCAGCAGCACGGCGAGGCGGAAGGCGATCCGCATCAGCGTGGCGTCCGGGGCAGGCTGATGGTGGCCATCGCCTGGGTCGCGATGCCCTCGCCCCGGCCGGTGAAGCCCAGCCGTTCGGTGGTCGTCGCCTTCAGGCTGATTCGATCGGCGGGCAGGTTCAGGATCTCGCCGATCCGCGCGACCATCGCGGCGCGATGCGGGCCGATCTTGGGCGCTTCGCAGATGATCGTCAGGTCGACGAAGTCGATCCGCCCGCCCGTGTCGGCGATCAGCTTGGCGGCATGGGCCAGGAACTGGTCGGACGCGGCGCCGCGCCATTGCGGGTCGCTGGGCGGGAAATGCGTGCCGATATCGCCCGCCGCGATCGTGCCGAGCAGCGCATCGGTCAGCGCATGGAGCGCGACATCGGCGTCGGAATGGCCGGACAGCCCCTTGTCGTGCGGGATCAGTACGCCGCCCAGCCACAATTCCTCGCCGGCCTCCAGCCGATGCACGTCGAAGCCGCTGGCCGAGCGGCTTTCCCAGGAAACACGCGACTCCGCGGCGGCGAAGTCTTCGGGATAGGTGACTTTCTCCAGCATCGGATCGCCCTGCACCAATGCGACGCCGCCGCCAAGCCGGCGCACCATCTGCGTGTCGTCGGTCGCCTCGTCCCCCTTGGGCCAGGCGGCATGGGCGGCGCGGAGCGCGGCAAGGCGGAAACCCTGCGGCGTCTGCACGCGGTGCAGGCCGGCGCGGGGCACCACGTCGCCCAGCATCGAGTCGTCGCCCCGCACCAGCGTGTCGGCCACCGCCAGCACCGGCGTCGCGCCGTCATGATCGTCCAGCGCGGCGACCACCCGGTCGATCACCGCATAGGGGACGAAGGGGCGGGCGGCGTCATGCACCAGCACCCGCTCGGTATCTGGGGGCAGCGCGGCGAGGCCGGCGGCGACCGACTCGCGCCGGGTCGCGCCGCCCTCGACCAGCGTCACGTCGCCGATCAGCGCGCGGACCTGCGCCAGCCGCTCGGGCGCGGCGACCACGACGACGCCGTGGATCGCCGGATGGCGGCCGAGCAGCTCGACGGCATGGACCAGCATCGGCTTGCCGGCGACGGTGGCGAACTGCTTGGGCCGGCGGCCGCCGGCGCGGCTGCCGCTGCCGGCGGCGAGGATCAGGGCCAGGGTGCGGGGCGATGCCATGGCGCGCCGGTTAGCGGACCGGGGCGGCCGGGGCCATAGCTTGTTGCAGGGCCGGAATTGCGCTAGGGAGCCGACGGTTCTCAGCCTTATGCACAATTTCAAACCCATCCAGATCGGCCCCGTCCGGATCGATTGCCCCGTCGTGCTCGCGCCGATGACGGGCGTCACCGACATGCCGTTCCGCACCCTGGTCCGCCGCTACGGCTCGGGCCTCAACGTCACCGAGATGATCGCGTCGCAGGCGGCGATCCGCGAGACGCGCCAGTCGATCCAGAAGGCGGCCTGGCACCTGTCCGAGGAGCCGGTGTCGATGCAGCTCGTCGGCTGCACCCCCTATGAGATGGGCGAGGCGGCGAAGCTGGCCGAGGATCGCGGCGCGGCGATCATCGACATCAACATGGGCTGCCCGGTGCGCAAGGTGACCAATGGCGATGCCGGCTCCGCCCTGATGCGCGACCTGAAGCTGGCGGCGCAGCTGATCGACGCGGTGGTGAAGGCGGTGTCCGCCCCCGTCACGCTCAAGATGCGGATGGGCTGGTGCCATGACAGCCTGAACGCCCCCGAACTGGCGCGCATCGCGCAGGACCTGGGCGCGCGGATGATCACCGTCCATGGCCGCACCCGCAACCAGATGTACAAGGGCCAGGCCGACTGGCGCTTCGTGTCCAAGGTGAAGCAGGCGGTCGACCTGCCGGTGCTGGTCAATGGCGACATCCTGACGATCGACGATTCGATCGCGGCGCTGGAACAGTCGGGCGCGGACGGGGTGATGATCGGGCGCGGCGCCTATGGCCGGCCCTGGCTGCTCGGGCAGGTGATGCATTTCCTGTCGACCGGCGAGCGGCGGCCGGACCCCGATCTGGACGAGCAATATGACGTGGTGGCGGAGCATTATGACGCCATGCTCTCGCATTATGGCACGGTGACGGGCGTCAACATGGCGCGCAAGCATATCGGCTGGTACACCAAGGGGCTGACCGGCTCGGCAGAGTTCCGCAACACCGTCAACCAGCAGCCGGACGCCGAGGTGGTGAAGCGGATGCTGGCCGAATTCTATGCGCCGTGGCGGCGGCGTGCGGCTGCCTGAACCCGGCGTCCGGGGCCGTCCGGGATTCGCCGAACTGTTCGCCGCATTGCCGGTCGCGGTGCTGGTGGTCGATCCGGATGATCGGATCGCCCATGCCAATGCGCTGGCCGAGCAGTTGCTCAACCTGTCCGAACGGGTGATGCTGGGCCAGCCGCTCGCCGCGATCCTGCCCCCGCCCGAGGCGGCGCAGGCGCATGACGGCCATGGCTTCGCCATCTACGATACCGAGATCGCGACCGCGCGGGGCGTGCGGATGCGCGTCGATTTCGTCGAGGCGATGGTCCCCGACCATCCCGGCTGGCGCACCGTGACGCTGCACAATGCCGCCGGCGCGCGCCGCTTCGCCACGGCGGGCGAGCGGGGGCCGGGCGCGCGCGCGGCGGTGGGGGCGGCGGCGATGCTGGCGCATGAGATCAAGAACCCGCTGTCGGGCATCCGCGGCGCGGCGCAACTGCTGGGCGCGGGCGAGCTGACCCAGCTCATCACCACCGAGGTCGACCGGATCGCCGGGCTGATCGACCGGATGCAGGATTTCAGTGACACCCGCCCGCTGCCGATCGCGGGGGAGAATATCTACCCGCTGCTCGCCCATGCGCGCGGGGTGGCGCAGGCCGGCTTCGCGCGCGGCGTGCGGATCGAGGAACGCTACGACCCGTCGCTGCCGCCCGCCGCGATCAACCGCGACGCGCTGACCCAGATCCTGATCAACCTGCTGAAGAATGCGCGGGAGGCGGTGCGCGGCGAGCGGACGCCGTGCATCACCATGACCACCGCCTATCGCCACGGCGTGACCCGCGCCGGCGCGCCGGGCCAGCCGCGCGTGCCGCTGCCGATCGAGATCTGCGTGATCGACAACGGCCCCGGCGCGCCCGCCGACATCGCTGAGCATCTGTTCGACCCCTTCGTCTCCAGCCGGCCGGAGGGGCAGGGGCTGGGCCTGGCGCTGGTCGACAAGCTGGTGCGCGACATGGGCGGCATCGTCCAATATGCGCGGGAGGGGGCGCCCGCCGCCACCGTCTTCCGCCTCCTGCTGCCGAGAGCCGTGCGATGAGCCATGTCCTGGTCTGCGACGACGATGCCGCGATCCGCACCGTGATCGCGCAGGCGCTGCGCCGCGAGGGGCATGTCGTCTCCACCGTCGACAGCCTGACCCAACTCGACCGGGCGCTGGCGCGGGGCACGCCGGACGTGCTGCTGACCGATGTCGTCCTGCCCGACGGCGACGGCATCGACCGGATGAAGGAGGTGGCGGCGCGCCTGCCGAACCTGCCGATCATCGTGCTGTCGGCGCGCAACACGCTGACCACGGCGGTGCGCGCGGCGGAGCTGGGCGCTTATGAATATCTGCCCAAGCCGTTCGACCTCGACGTGCTGGCGCGCGCGGTGGCTGGCGCGCTGGCGCGGGGCGGGACGGCGGCGGAGAACAGCCAGCCGCCCGAGGACCCGGCGCTTCCCCTCATCGGCCGGTCGCCGGCGATGCAGCATGTCTATCGCGTGATCGCCCGCGTCGTCTCCAACGACCTGACCGTGCTGGTGTCGGGCGAGTCGGGGACCGGCAAGGAACTGGTCGCCCGCGCGATCCACGATCTGGGCGGGCGGCGCGCCGCGCCCTTCGTTGCGATCAACATGGCCGCCATCCCGCGCGACCTGATCGAAGCGGAGCTGTTCGGGCATGAGCGCGGCGCGTTCACCGGCGCGGGGCAGCGCAATGCCGGCCGGTTCGAGCAGGCGGCGGGCGGCACGCTGTTCCTGGACGAGATCGGCGACATGCCGATCGACGCGCAGACGCGGCTGTTGCGCGTGCTCCAGACCGGCGAGTTCACCACGGTCGGCGGCGCGCGCACGATCCGCGCCGACGTCCGCATCGTCGCCGCCACCAACCGCGACCTGGAGGGCCAGGTGTCGGCCGGGCTGTTCCGCGAGGACCTGTTCTACCGCCTGAACGTCGTGCCGCTCGCCCTCCCTTCGCTGCGGGAGCGGGGCGAGGATGTCGCGCTGCTCGCCCGGCATTTCCTCGACCAGGCGGCGGCCCAGGGTCTGCCGCGCCGGCGCCTGTCGGACGATGCGGTGGCGCTGCTGATCGCGCATGACTGGCCCGGCAATGTCCGCGAGCTGGAGAATCTGATGCGTCGGCTGGCGGTGCTGGCGCGCGATGCGGTGATCGATGCCGAGGCGATCCGGGGCCTGATGGGCGCGCCCCGCACCCCCAGCGAACCGGTCGAGGCCGGGTTCGAGCCGGCGGTGCGCGCCTTGCTCGACCGGCTGGCGCGCGAGGCTCCGGCGCGGCTGGATGACGGCACGCTCTATGACTTGGTGATCGCCGAGGTGGAACGGCCGCTGATCGCAGCGATGCTGGCGCGCCATGGCGGCAACCAGCTGCGGGCGGCCCGGGCGCTCGGCATCAACCGCAATACGCTGCGCAAGCGGCTGGACGATTGGGGCATGGATTTACCCAAATCGTGATTGTCGGCAATTATGTGGTTTTCATGCAACATCTGACGCTGTAGGGCGGCCAGGATGATCGCTGCCGCGACGCCAGACCTGACCGACGAAGCGCCCGCGCGGCGGTTTACGGTGACGCCCGCGATCGAACTCGCGGTGCTGGCGGTGGCGGTCGCGATCGGTATCGCCAGCTATTTCATCGTCTCGCGCGCCGGCGCCTCGCAGCAATTCATCGCGCCGCCGCTCCTCGCGCTGCTGCTCGTCGCCAATCTGGTGCCCGGCATCGGCATCCTGATGCTGATCGGCCGGCGGATCGCCCGGCGGCGGGCGGCACGTTCGCTGATCGGCGGGTCGGGGCAGTTGCACGTCCGCCTGGTCGCGCTGTTCTCCGCCGCGGCCGCCATCCCGATGCTGCTGGTGACGATCGTCGCCTCCCTGCTGTTCCAATATGGCGTCGAATTCTGGTCGTCGCAGCGCGCCCAGTCGATGCTGAACAACGCCGCCAGCCTGGTCCGCGAGAATTACGAGAAGGAAATCCAGCGCGTCGCCGACGAGACGCGGGCGATGAGCCTCGATCTCGCGCTCTACCTTCGCCAGATGCCGATCGACAGCAAGCGCTTCTCCGAAGGCCTGGCGGTGCAGACCTTCCAGCGCGAATTGTCGGAGGCGATGATCGTCCGCCGCGACGAGAAGGACCCGCTGATCGTCCTCAACCCCTATGGCCGGCCGATGGAGAATATCGTTACGCCGGCGATGATGCAGCAGATCGACCGGGGCGCGCCCGTCGCCACCGAGCAGTTCGCCGATCGTGCCGCCGCCCTGGTGCCGATCGACTATGGCAAGCATACCTATCTCTACGCGGCGCGCGTGTTCGACCAGCAACTGGCCACCCAGTTGCGCCGCGGCGACGCGATCGTGGCGGATTACCAGGCGTTGCAATCTCGGTCGCGCGCGCTGCAACTGCGCTTCAACGCGGCGCTACTGATCCTATCGCTGCTGATCGTCGGGCTGGCGGTGTGGATTGCGCTCAGCATCGCCGACCGGCTGGTCCGCCCGGTCGGCGCGCTGGTCGATGCGGCGCGGCGGGTAGAGGGGGGCGATCTCAGCGCCCGCGTGCCCGGCCCGCACGACCGCGACGAGGTCGGCACGCTGGCCAGCGCGTTCAACCAGATGACCGGGCGGTTGGAGGAGCAGAATACCGAGCTTCGCACCGCCAACGACCAGCTCGAATCGCGCCGCTCGCTGATCGAGGCGGTGATGGCGGGCGTGTCGGCCGGCGTCGTGTCGACCGGCGCGGACCGGGTGATCCGCATCGCCAACGCCTCCGCCATCGCGCTGTTGGGGCGCGATGCGGACGGGGTGCTCGGCCGTCCCTTGCGCGATGTCGCGCCCGAGCTCGACGCGCTGGTCGATGGCGCCGTGCGCGAGGCGGTGGTGCAGGTCGGACAGGACGGGCCGCCCCGCACCCTGGCCGTCCGCATCGCGCGCACCGCAACCGGGCCGATCCTGACCTTCGACGACGTGACGCAGCAGCTGGTCGACCAGCGCCGCGCCGCCTGGTCCGACGTGGCGCGACGGATCGCGCACGAGATCAAGAATCCGCTCACCCCCATCCAGCTCGCCGCCGAGCGGCTCCAGCGCCGGTATGGCAGCCGGATCGAGGCGGATGACGGCACGTTCGAGCGGCTGACCCAGACGATCGTCCGTCAGGTCGGCGACCTGCGGCGGATGGTCGACGAATTCTCCTCCTTCGCGCGGATGCCCAAGCCGGTGTTCCGCGAGGAAACGCTGGTCGCCGCCGCGCAGGAGGTGATGTTCCTGCACGAGGTCGCGCATCCCGCCATCCGCTTCACGCTGCTGCACGACGCGGACGATCCGATGATTCTGGTCTGCGACCGCCGCCAGATCGGCCAGGCGCTCACCAACATCGTCAAGAACGCGGTCGAGGCGATCGAGGGGCGCGAGGGCGCGACCGATGGCGCGGTCACCATGACGCTGGCGCGCGAACCGCGCGGCGAGGTAAGCGTGACGGTGGCCGACAACGGCATCGGCCTTCCGCCCGCGCGCGAGCGAATCGTCGAACCCTATATGACGACGCGGGCGCGCGGCACCGGCCTGGGCCTCGCGATCGTCAAGAAGATCGTCGAGGAGCATATGGGCACGATCGGATTCGCCGACCGCGACGGCGGCGGCACCGTCGT
Organism: Sphingomonas sp. SORGH_AS_0438; assembly: GCF_031453475.1. NCBI lineage: Bacteria > Pseudomonadati > Pseudomonadota > Alphaproteobacteria > Sphingomonadales > Sphingomonadaceae > Sphingomonas > Sphingomonas sp. SORGH_AS_0438. The sequence continues at coordinate 2,074,734 of NZ_JAVIZS010000001.1, read as the reverse complement.
GACGCTGATGTTCGACGCCGGGCATCTGGCGATGCTCGACCAGGGCGATGCCGCGCCCGAACCGACCGGCGAGGGACCACTCGCCGCCTTGACCACCAACCGGACATGATCTGATGCCAATCGATATTCTCGTCGTCGACGACGAACTGGACATTCGCGAACTGGTCGCCGGCGTGCTGGAGGACGAGGGATATGGCACGCGCGGTGCCGGCGACAGCGACTCCGCGCTGGAGGCGATCGCTCAGCGCCGGCCGTCGCTGGTGCTGCTCGACGTATGGTTGCAGGGCTCGCGGCTCGACGGGCTGGAGCTGCTCGACGAGATCAAGCGGCGCGACCCGTCGATCCCGGTGCTGGTTATTTCCGGCCATGGCAGCCTGGATACGGCGGTGGCGGCGATCCGCAAGGGCGCGGCCGACTTCATCGAGAAGCCGTTCGAGGCGGAGCGACTGTTGCTGATGGTTGCGCGCGCGACCGAGACGGAGCGGTTGCGGCGCGAGGTCGCGTCGCTGCGCAGCCTGGCCGCGCGCGACACCGACCTGACCGGCAGCTCGGGCGCGATCAACGGCGTCCGCGCGACGCTGAAGCGCGTGGCGGGCACCGGCAGCCGCGTGCTGATCATGGGCCCGGCCGGCGTCGGCAAGGAGGTGGCGGCGCGGCTGCTGCACGGCTGGAGCCAGCGGGCGACCGGTCCCTTCGTGATCGTCAGCGCCGCGAACATGACGCCGGAGCGGGTCGAGGAGGAATTGTTCGGCGTGGAGGAGGGCGGCGACCTGGTCCGCCCCGGCCTGCTCGAACAGGCGCATGGCGGCACGCTGTTCCTGGACGAGATCGCCGACATGCCGATCACCACCCAGGCGCGCATCCTGCGGGTACTGACCGACCAGAGCTTCACCCGCGTCGGCGGCAGCCGGGTGGTCAAGGTCGACGTCCGCGTCGTCTCCGCCACCGCGCGCGACCTGACCGAGGAGATCGCCGGCGGCCGGTTCCGCGAGGATCTCTATTACCGGTTAAACGTGGTGCCGGTGGTGATCCCGCCGCTGGCCGACCGGCGCGAGGACATTCCGCCGCTCGTCCATCACTTCCTCACCCATTATGCCGGCGAGCGCCGCGTGCCGACGCCGGAGGTCGCACCCGACGCGATGGTCGCGCTGCAATCCTACGAATGGCCGGGCAATGTCCGCCAGTTGCGTAATGTCGTCGAGCGCACGATCATCATGGCGCCGGGTGACCGGATCGGCCGCATCGACCTGGACCTGCTGCCGGCCGAAGTGCTGGGCAGCGACCGGGGTGGCGACCATGGCCCCTCCGCGATCATGGGCGCGCCGCTGCGCGAGGCGCGCGAAAGCTTCGAGCGGGAATATCTGCGCGTCCAGATTCGCCGCTTCTCCGGGAACATTTCGCGCACCGCAAGCTTCATCGGCATGGAACGGTCGGCGCTCCATCGGAAGCTCAAGCTGCTCGGCATCACCGATACGCGCGAAGAGTGACCGGCTGGACGATTCGGCCGCTACAACGCTAAGAAGAAGGGTCCGGCCGCCAAGGCCGGGCGTCCGACGCCGGACAACGGCGCACTCCTGCGGGCCACGGCCCGCCAACAAGAAGGGCTTGTTCATGGCCGAAAAGCAATCCTCGCTGCAGGACCTGTTCCTCAACGCGCTGCGCCGCTCCAAGACTCCGGTGACGATGTTCCTGGTCAAGGGCGTGAAGCTGCAGGGCATCGTCACCTGGTTCGACAATTTCTCCGTTCTGCTGCGGCGCGACGGCCAGTCGCAGCTGATCTACAAGCACGCCATCTCCACGATCATGCCCGGCGGCGCGTTCGACGTCGATCCGATCATCGAGGCGGTCGGCGAGAACCAGCGCAAGTCGCCGCTGCTCCAGGAACTGTTCCTGAGTGCGGTGCGCAAGTCCGAAGACAGCGTGACCATGTTCCTGATCAACGGCGTGATGCTGCAGGGCCAGATCGCTGGCTTCGACCTGTTCTGCATGCTGCTCCAGCGCGAGGGCATGGTGCAGTTGGTCTACAAGCACGCCGTCTCCACCATCCAGCCGGCCAAGCCGCTGAACCTGGCCGAGGAACAGGCCGAGGCGCAGGAAGATTGAGCAACGGTTTCGATCGCGACCGCGATGAATTCGCGCGCGGCGCGCGCGCCGTCGTGCTGCTGCCTGACCGGGGCGATTCGTCGCGCGACGCCGAGGCGCGGCTGGAGGAAAGCGCCGGCCTGGCCGCCGCGATCGGGCTGGAGGTGGTCGACCGCGTCGCGCTCAAGGTGCGCCAGCCGCGCCCGGCGACGCTGATCGGCAGCGGGCAGGTCGAGGAACTGGCGACGCGCGTCCGCATGGAGGAGGCGTCGCTGGTGATCGTCGACGCCGCCCTGACCCCGGTGCAGCAACGCAACCTGGAGACGGGGCTGGGCGCGAAGGTGATCGACCGCACCGGCCTGATCCTGGAGATTTTCGGCGAGCGGGCGGCGACCGCCGAGGGACGGTTGCAGGTCGAGCTCGCCCATCTCGACTATCAGGCCGGCCGCCTCGTGCGGAGCTGGACCCATTTGGAGCGGCAGCGTGGTGGCTTCGGCTTCCTGGGCGGGCCCGGCGAGACGCAGATCGAGGCGGACCGGCGGATGATCCGCGACCGTATGGCGCGGCTGCGGCGCGAGCTGGACCAGGTGTCCCGCACGCGCGGCCTGCACCGCGACCGTCGACAGCGCGCGCCCTGGCCGGTGATCGCGCTGGTCGGCTATACCAATGCCGGCAAGTCGACGCTGTTCAACCGGTTGACCGGCGCGCATGTCATGGCCGAGAATCTGCTGTTCGCGACGCTGGACCCGACATTGCGGCAGATCTCGCTGCCGGGGTTGGACAAGGCCATCCTGTCGGACACGGTGGGCTTCGTCTCCGACCTGCCGACCCAGCTGGTCGCGGCGTTCAAGGCGACGCTGGAGGAGGTGGTATCCGCCGACCTGCTCGTCCATGTCCGCGACGTCGCCCATCCCGATACGGAGGCGCAGCGCGCCGATGTCGAGTCGGTGCTGGAGGAGATCGGCGTCGACCCCGCCACGCCCCGGTTCGAGGCGTGGAACAAGCTCGACCTGCTGGACGACGAACGCCGTGCCGAGCTGCTGGCGGCGGCGGAGCGGCGCACCGATGTGCTTGCCATCTCCGCACTGACCGGCGAGGGGATCGACGATCTGTCCGTCAAGATCGCCGCCCGGCTGACCGCCGGACACCGCCGCTATCACCTGACGCTCGATGCGGGCGACGGGGCGGGGCTGGCCTGGCTCCACGCGCATGGCGAGGTGGTGCGGCAGGAGACGGAGGAGTTGGAAAGCCATGTCGAGGTCCGCCTCGACCCGGCGGATTATGAGCGCTTTCTCCAGCGCTGAAATCAGTGGCGGGACGGACGATACGCCGTCCCGCCATCCACTCAAGCGAGAGCGCTGGCCCCGCGTGCGCGCCGCCGCAGTGAAAGGCCGGCGAGGCCCAGGCCGGTCAGCATCAGCGCCCAGGTCGCCGGTTCCGGCACGGCCGCTGCCGTGATGTTGAAGGACACGCGTGTCGCGGTGTTGAACGACAGGCCCTGCCAGTTCACCCAGATATTGTTCTGGTCATAGCGGATGTTCGACGCCGTCAGTCCCGCCATGTTGCTCGAAGCGATGCTGGCGGTAAAATCACCAAGCGTTCCGTCCACGTCCCAGATTTTGAAACCGTTGAAAGACGCCGGTTTCCAAAACGAGTCTCGAATAAAGGTGATGTCGAGACCTGTATTGGTAAATGTCATCAAGAAACTTTTTGTAAAATTTCCTTCTATGTTAATCGGGGTCTGGCCATCGACGGTAACGATGGCGTCGGGATAGTATATGCTCCCGTCTTCGCTAGGAAATATATAGCGTGTTCCAATACGTTTTCCCAGTAGGCCTTCGGCATGGGCTTGCCCACTTGCAATTAGAGAAAAGATAGCAAGTACTGCGATCTTCTTCATGGTAAACACCCCGTTGAATAATTTCAGGGGCTCTGTTGGTCAGAAAGTGGATAATGCGCAATCCGTAGGAACGCGGATGGTATATTTGCGTAGATGGTGATTGCATCAATGCTTTATGTGTTAGGTGGCAACGGCTTAATGCCAAAGGCATGAATTAGGTACTGCTGGCGAAGGCGCTGGCTGGGTGGGGTAAGACCTCGGCGGAGTTCGATTATCGGCAGTCGACCCTCGCTGGCTTTGCCCCGGACCAAGACGGTTAGAGCAAGATGACATCGGGTCGACCCAAGTCGTCCTTGCGAGCGCAGCGAAGCAATCCACGATTGCGCGCGTGACGCCCTGAATTGCTTCGCTGGGCTCGCAAGGACGATTCCCGGTTACGGTCGTGTCGTCGGGCTCGGGCACGTTGATCGCTGCTTGCGGTGGCCGAGATTGGATCGACCATGGCCGCCCACCGCGTCATCGAACCTGTGATCGACGTGCCGGCAACGCAGGACGGGTCTTTCCAACATGTCCCGTGCCGCGATCGGCCGCTCTCTCGTGCGCCGGTCACTCGACCACCATTGGCCCGAAATTTCTGCTCATGCGTTAAAGACATTCAGCGAGGAGCGAGTGATGTCGGACGAACAGAAGAAGGATCAGGTTCCGGAGGCGTTCAAAGATACGGCCGATCGTAGCGTCGAGGCCGGGATTGCCGATGAGAGCGCCGCCTATGATCAGGCGATGGAGGACGGTGACGCAGACAAGTCGTCCGATCGGCCTTCTGCCGAAGACATGGGGGATTTCGCTTGATGGCCGCGACGACGATGGAGCGCGCTTTTCAGGTCGCGCGGGCCGGACAATGCCGGACGTTGGGCGATCTGCGCCGGACCCTGATCCGCGAAGGCTATGACAGCGTCCATGCGCAGATTTCGGGCGGTAGCCTGACGCGGCAGCTTCGCGACCTGATGCGGGTCGCGGCGCAGGGCTGATCCTGTCCGGCTTAGGGTTGCAGCCGGCCTTCCAGCGATGACGGCGCGGCGTCCAGGTCGATCGCGACGCGCTTCGACTTATCCACCTTCGGCGCCAGGGCGCGGCGGATCGCATCCACCCCCGCCTTGGCGACGGGGATGATCGGCAGCATTACGCCGACCTGACAGCCCTGAAAGGCACAGGCGCCAACGCCGGCATTCTCCAGACCCGCACGCGGATCGCCGGTCGGCTGACGCGGGATATCGGGCGGCGGACGCTCGTCGGGGAGCGGCAGGCGAGGGGGCGGGGCGCCGTTTCGGCCACAGACGACGATCTGATCGTCCGCCGAGCGGGCCGCCGCGCAATCGTCCGCCAGGATCGAAAAGCTTTGCGGCACGGCAGGCGCGGCCTGAAGACCAAGGAGCAGCGCGGCGATCATTCGGCGAGGGGCCGCAGGCTGGTGCTGCCATTGCGGCCGCCGGTCGTCATCGTCGCACCGGCCATGCCTCCGCCGACCAGGAACAGGCTCTGGTCCTGGATCGGTGTCGTCCGGTGGAGCAATGCCTGGCGCTCTTCGCTGACCGATCGGTGCGCGGGGTCGCCGAGTTCGACGACGGTCAGGGGGACTCGATAACGGTCGGCGGTGCGGCGACCGCAGACAGTGATCGTCCGGGCGGTCGCGGAGTCGCTACAGCGCTGCTCGGCCGCGGTTTTCTCCAGTGCGGTGCGCAACAGCGTGTCGTCGGTCTGGGCGAGCAACAGCAACACGGACAGCATCCACATCTCCCGCCGGAGGATTGTCGCGACGACGCTAGTCGATCAGGGCCAGTCCGTGAAGTCCGTCCGCAAGATCGTGCGTGGCCGGCTGGTACAGAGCTTGCCGCCGACGGTGCGGCAATCGATGCCGGTGTCGCCAAAGGCGCGCGCCTTCATGTCGACCTGGGCCATGGGTTCGGAGTCGATGCGATACCGCGATCGGCGGGGCGGCTCGCCGCAGGTGGTCGTCGCGCAACCGGGATTGAGGCGACCCCGGGCCGCCTGGAGCAGGTGTGCCGCGTCCTGGGGCGCGGCGGTCATTAGAAACAAGGCGAGCATCGGTCCCTCCTGTCGAGGGCATGGATAACGCGACTCCGGTTAAGATGTTGCCTCGATCGGCGTCAGGCCGAGACGGGGAATGTCGATCGCCGGACAGCGGTCCATCACCACCTTTAGACCGGCTGCCTCGGCGCGGGCGGCGGCGGCCTGGTCGATGACGCCGAGCTGCATCCATACGGCCTTGGCCCCGATTGCGATCGCTTCATCGACCACCGCCCCGGCGGCGGCCGAGTTGCGGAAGATGTCGACGATGTCGATCGGGTCGCCGAGCTGCGCCAGCTCACGGAACACGAACTCGCCATGGATATGTTCGCCGGTGATCTGCGGATTGACCGGGATGACGCGGTAGCCATGCCGTTGCAGCGCGGCCATCACGCGATTGGACGGCCGGTCGGGGCGATCCGATGCGCCGACCAGCGCGATGGTGCGGGCCGATCGCAACAGGTCGGCAATGTCGTCGTCGCTGGTCAGGGGCATGGCGTATCTCCGATGGGACCCGGATAACGCCCGTCCGTCACGCCCGGTTGCGCGGTCTCAGCGCCGGGCGAGCCAGTCGGCCACCTGCGCGGCGAGGGGGGCGAAGATACGGTCGTCGTCCCGCGCCGCCGGTGGCTGTCCCGCGTCCGACGCCTCGCGGATATCGATCGCCAGTGGCACCCGGCCGAGAAAGGGCAGGCCGAGTTCCGCCGCCGTCGCTTCGGCGCCGCCGCGCCCGAACGGATCGGAGATCACGCCGCAGCTCGGACAGGCATAGCCGGCCATGTTCTCGATCAGGCCGATGATCGGCACGCCCGCCTTGTTGAAGAAGTCGATCGCGCGGGTCGCGTCGATCAGCGCCAGGTCCTGCGGCGTGGACACGATCACCGCGCCCGCCGGCCGGTATTTCTGCACCATGGTCAGCTGCACGTCGCCGGTGCCGGGCGGCAGGTCCATGACCAGCGTGTCGGCCGTGCCCCAGGCCCCCTCGACCAGCTGCCCCAGCGCCCCCGCCGCCATCGGTCCACGCCAGGCAATCGCGCGACCGGGCTCGACCAGCTGGCCCATCGACAGCAACGGCACGCCATAGCGGGTGGGGACGGGGATCAGCTGTTTCTCGATCGCCTCGGGCCGAACACCCTCGGCCGCCATCAGGCGCGGCTGGGACGGGCCATAGATATCGGCGTCGATCAGGCCGACGCGGCGGCCGGCACGGGCGAGCGCGATGGCGAGGTTGGCGGAGACGGTCGACTTGCCGACGCCGCCCTTGCCGCTGGCGACGGCGATCAGGGCGCGGTTGACGCGCTCGGCGGTGACGATCACGCGCGCGGCGGGAGCGGCGGCGCGGACCTCCGCCTCCAGCCGCTCGCGTTCGGCGGGGGCGAGGCCGGTGGCGTCGAGCACCACGCCCATCCGCTCGCCATCCATGCGGATCGTCGCCCGCGAACCCGCGACGGAAAGCACCGCCGCCCTGCTTGCTTCACTGGTCATGCGGCCGGCCTTAAGCCGGCATCCCCGCCTTGGCACTGTTTTTCGTCGAACGGCCTTCCTATAGAGAGGATATGAGCATCCTCCCACGCTGGTCCAAGCGTCCGATTATCCTTGCTGCCGACAACTCCAAGGGACCGTGGGGAGGCGATGGCGGAACCCCCGGCGGCGGCGGCCCGCGCAATCCCTGGTCGGTGCCGCCGGGCGGTCGCAAGCCGGCCGGCGGTTCGGCCCGTCCGACCGCGCTGGACGATTTCCTGAAGCGCGCGCGCGGCGGCGGTGGCGGCGGCGGCGGTGGAAGCGGCTTTCCCAGCCTGCCGCCCGGCGCCAATGCGCGGGTGCTGTGGGCGATCGGCGTCGGCATCCTGGTCGTGCTGTGGCTGCTCTTCACCTGCATCCATCAGATCGGCCCGCAGCAGCGTGGCATCGTCACCTATCTGGGCCGCTATGCCGGCACTCTGTCGCCCGGCGTCCAGGTCACGCCGCCCGCCCCCTTCGCCCGGGTGCAGGAAGTCGATGTCCAGCGTTTCCGCACCGAGAACTTCCCGCGCGGCGACGGTGTCAACCTGGCGCTGACCGGCGACCAGAATATCGTTGACCTGACCTATTCGGTGCGCTGGAACGTCGCCAATCCCCGTGACTATGTCTTCCAGCTCGCCCAGCCCGAGGAGACGGTGCGCGCCGCGGCGGAAAGCGCAATGCGCGCTGTCATCGCCACGACCACGCTCGACCAGGCGCTGGGCGGCGGCCGTACCGGGATCGAGCAGCGGGTGGCCGAGCTGACTCAGGCGATCCTGAACAGCTATCATTCCGGCGTGCGCATTCAGAGCGTGTCGCTCAACCGCGTCACCCCGCCGGCGCAGATCGTCGACGACTTCAACAAGGTGACGGTGGCGCAGCAGGAGGCGGTGGCCGAGGTGAACCGCGCCAAATCCTATGCGCAGCAGGTCATCGCCCGCGCACAGGGCGAGGCCGCGCAGTTCGATCGCGTCTACAGCCAGTATCGCCTCGCTCCCGAGGTGACGCGTCGCCGCATGTATTACGAGACCATGGAGGCCGTGCTGGCCAAGTCCGACAAGACGATCATCGAGGCCCCCGGCGTCATGCCCTATCTGCCCATTCCCAATGCGCGTCGCCTGACCGAGGCCGCGCCCGCTTCATCCACCCAGGGTTCGGCGGCGGCTGCGGCGCAGGGCCAGACCCAGTCGGGAGGCGGCCAATGAACGCGATGTGGAAGAACCCGATCGCGCTCGGCATCGCCGCGCTGGTGCTGGTGATCCTGGCGGCCGCGACCTTCGCGATCGTGCCGGAGACGGAGCAGGCGGTCGTCTATCGACTTGCCCAGCCGATCCGCGTCGTGAACCGCGCGGCGCTGCCCGGCCGGCCGGCGACGGATGAGGCCGGTCTGGTCGTCCGCGTGCCCTTCCTCGACCGGATCGTCCGGGTCGACAAGCGCGTCCGCAACCTGGACCTGGAGAATTCGCAGGTCCTGTCCACCGACCAGCGCCGTCTCAACGTCGATGCCTATGCCCGTTACCGGGTGGTCGATCCCCGGCTGATGCTGGCGACCGCCGGCGACGAGGAGGGTGTCGAGAACCAGCTTCGCCCGCTCTTCGCCTCGACGCTGCGCAACGAACTGGGCAAGGTGTCCTTCGCCTCGCTGCTCACCCCGGAGCGGACCGAATTGATGGAAGCGATCCAGACCGGACTCGATCGCCGTGCGCGCCAATATGGCGTCGAGATCGTGGACGTCCGCATCAAGCAGGCGGAGCTGCCCGATGGTACGCCGCTGCAAAGCGCGCTCGACCGGATGCGCACCGCCCGCCAGCAGGAGGCGATCACCATCGCCGCCGAGGGCCAGCGCCAGGCGCAGGTGGTCCGCGCCGATGCCGATGCGGAAGCATCGCGCATCTACGCGCAGAGCTTCGGCCAGGATGCTGGATTCTATGACTTCTATCGGGCGATGCAGTCCTACCGCCGCACTTTCGGGGCGGATGGTACGCCGGATCAGAAGGGTTCGACCAACTTCATCCTGTCGCCGAACAATTCCTATCTTCGGGAGTTCGAGGGACGAGGCCGCTGATCCTGTCACGGCCATGATCTTGCGGTCCGTTCATATTCAACCGTCGTTCAGCCGATTTGGGCGATAAATCGCCCGGTTCGAACGACGAACGAGAGGAACTAGCTTCAGTGCGCTACGCCTACGCCATTACCAGTGCGCTTCTGCTCGGCGGTGCGACCGCCACCCTGGCCTTGCAGCCGACCGTCGCGCAGACCGCGCAGAACGAGCCGGGCACGATCCAGGCGTCCGCGCCCCGTGCGGGCGCGCCGATGAGTTTCGCCGACCTGGTCGCGAAGCTGCAACCGGCGGTGGTCAACATCTCGACCAAGCAGACGATCGTCCAGCAGACCCAGGCCAATCCGTTCGCCGGCACGCCCTTCGCCGATCTGTTCGGCGGCGGTGGCGGCAGCGGCGCGCCGGTGAAGCGCGAGGGCCAGTCGCTCGGTTCCGGCTTCATCATTTCGCCCGATGGCTATGTCGTGACCAACAATCACGTCGTCGCACCCGGCGCGCGCGGTGCGCAGGTGGATTCGATCACGGTCATCCTGCCGGACCGCAAGGAATATACCGCCAAGCTGATCGGCCGAGATCCGGATTCGGACCTGGCGCTGCTCAAGATCAACGCCACCAACCTGCCCTTCGTGAAATGGGGCGACAGCTCGCGGACCCGCGTCGGCGACTGGGTGGTGGCGATCGGCAATCCGTTCGGCCTGGGCGGCACCGTGACCGCCGGCATCGTTTCCGCCGTGCACCGCGTGACCGGCCAGGGCGGAGCCAACGATCGGTTCATCCAGACCGACGCCGCGATCAATCAGGGCAATAGCGGCGGCCCGATGTTCGACCTGAACGGCAACGTCATCGGCATCAACTCGCAGATCTTGGGCTCGCAGGGCGGCGGCAATATCGGCATCGGCTTCGCCATTCCGGCGGAAGAGGCCAAGCCGATCATCGCCACGCTGATGAAGGGCGAGCCGATCAAGCGCGGCTATTTGGGCGTGCAGCTCGGGCCGGAGGTGAATGGTGACGTCGCGGCGGCGCTCGGCCTGCCGAAGAACCGGGGCCAGGTGATCGCGGGCGTGACGGCCGGCGGGCCGGCGGCGAAGGGCGGCTTGCGCGCGGGCGACGTGGTGACCGAGGTCAACGGCCAGGCGGTGACGCCCGACCAGACCTTGTCCTATCTGGTCGCCAATATCGATCCCGGCCAGACCGCGCGTCTGAGCGTGATCCGCAGTGGCAAGCCGGTCAGCGTCAATGTCGCGGTCGCCGCGCGGCCGACGCAGGAGCAACTCGCCGCCGAGATCAACGGTGGCGCGGACGGTTTCGGCAGCGACGATGACGACGACGATTCGGCGACGACCGCGCCGGCCAGCGGCAATCCGCTGGGTCTGGCGGTGCAGCCGCTGACGCCGGGGATCGCCCGTGCCGTGGGTGTCGAGTCGACGGTGCAGGGCGTGGTTGTGGCGGCGGTCGATCCGTCGAGCGACGCCGGGCAGAAGCTGAAGCGTGGTGACGTGATCCAGTCGATCAACGGCACGCCGGTCCGTACAGTCGCCGAGGTCGCGGCGGCGGTCACGGCTGCGAAGGCGGCGGGGCGCAACACCGTGCTGTTGCAGATCGCGCGCCAGCGGCTGAGCAACTTCATCCCGGTCAAGCTGAAGAGCTGATCGCGCCCGCCTGCGGGTGATCCTGACGGGGCCGTCGTCCGACCGGGGCGGCGGCCCCGTTCGATTCCCGTGATGCTTCAACTTGCTCGCCAGACGGTCTAGGGTCATCCCCTTGAGCACCCCATGAGAAGGGATCACGCATGACGGACGGCATCTTCATCGGTCTGGGCGGCGGCCAGCCGCAGCGGCTCGACCTGAAGCGTGCCAATCGTCACGGGCTGATCGCGGGTGCGACCGGCACCGGCAAGACCGTGACCCTGCAAGGCATCGTCGAGGGCTTCTCGGCGGCGGGCGTGCCGTGCTTCGTCGCGGATGTGAAGGGGGACCTGTCCGGCCTCGCCATGGCCGGTTCGGCGACCGCGAAGACGCATGAGGCGTTCGCGGCCCGCGCGGCGGAGATCGGCTTCACCGACTGGGCTTACCGCGCCATGCCGGTGCAGTTCTGGGACCTGTTCGGGCAGCAGGGCCATCCCGTCCGCACCACGGTCAGCGAGATGGGACCGTTGCTCCTGTCGCGGCTGATGGACCTGAACGACGTGCAGGAGGGGGTGATGACCATCGCCTTCCACGTCGCCGACGAAGAGGGGCTATTACTGCTCGACCTGGACGATCTCCAGGCGATGCTGGCGCATTGCGCCGAGCGGGCGGCGGAACTGTCGACCCGCTATGGCAATGTCAGCAAACAGTCGATCGGGGCCATCCAGCGCGCGCTGCTGCAATTGCGGTCGCAGGGTGCGGAGCATTTCTTCGGCGAGCCGGCGCTGGCGCTGACCGACCTGATCGCGCTGGACGACCGGGGGCAGGGGGTGGTCAACATCCTGGCCGCCGACAAGCTGATGGCCAGCCCGAAACTCTATTCCACCTTCCTGCTCTGGCTGATGAGCGAGTTGTTCGAGCAGCTGCCGGAAGTGGGCGACCCCGACAAGCCGGTGCTCGCCTTCTTCTTCGACGAGGCGCATCTGCTGTTCGACGATGCGCCCAAGGCGTTGCTCGACAAGATCGAGCAGGTCGTCCGCCTGATCCGCTCCAAGGGCGTCGGTATCTATTTCATCACCCAGAACCCGATCGACGTTCCCGACAGCGTGGCGGGGCAGCTCGGCAATCGCGTGCAACATGCGCTGCGTGCCTTCACCCCGCGCGACCAGGCGGCGGTGCGTGCGGCGGCGACCACCTTCCGCGCCAATCCCGGTGTCGACGTGGCGAGCGCGATCACCGAGTTGAAGGTCGGCGAGGCGTTGGTGTCGCTGCTCCAGGCGGATGGCTCCCCGTCGCCGGTGGAACGGACGCTGGTCCGCCCGCCATCCAGCCGGGTGGGGCCGGTGACGCCGTCGGAGCGTAAGCTACTGATCGAGACCGACGCGATCGGCGACCGCTATGACGTCCTGGTCGACCGAGAGTCGGCGGAGGAGATGCTCGCGGCGAAGACCGAGGAAGCCGCCGCTTCCGCCGCTGCCGCCAAGGCGCAGGGCGAAGAGGCCAAGGCCGAAGCCGTCCGCCAGCGCGATGCCGCGCGTGCGGCGCGCGAGGCGGCGCAGGCACAGCGCGCGGCGGACCGGGAGTCGGCGGATTCGCCCTGGGCCAAGGCGGCCAATTCGGCGATGCGCTCCGCCTCCTCCTCGATCGGGCGACAGGTGGCCAATGAGATCGGCCGGCAGGTGTTCGGCAGCCGGCGCGGCCGGAAAGGTGACGCGGGCGGCTTGATCGGGCAGATCGCGCGCGGTGTATTGGGCGGATTGTTCCGCGGGTAAGCATGGAGGCGATGATGTTGGACGGTGAGATCCGGGGCGGATGGGACGAGGCGGCGGAGGCGGTGTTCGAGGAGGTCGTCGCGCTGCGTCGCGCCATCCATGCCGAACCGGAAATCGGCCTCCAATGTCCGCTGACCAGCGCCAAGATCAAGGCGGCGCTCGCCGGCCTGCCGCTGGAGTTGCGCGAGGGGACGTCGACCACGGGCTTCGTCGCGATCCTGCGCGGCGGTGCGGCTGCGGCCGGTGCGGGCAGCAATGCGCGCACCGTGCTGCTGCGCGGCGACATGGACGCACTGCCGATGACCGAGGAGACCGGGCTGCCCTTCGCCAGCACGATCGACGGGCGAATGCACGCCTGTGGCCACGACACGCACACCGCCATGCTGGTCGGTGCGGCCAAGGCCCTGTCGGCGCGGCGGGACGAACTCGCCGGCACGGTCGTCTTCATGTTCCAGCCGGGCGAGGAGGGCTATCACGGCGCGCGCTTCATGATCGAGGACGGGCTGCTCGCCGATCCCGCACCCGACGCGGCCTTCGCGCTGCACATCTCGCCCAATGCGCCGTCCGGCTTGGTCGTCGGGCGTCCCGGGACGATCATGGCCTCGGCGGACACGCTCCACGCGCGGATTATCGGACGCGGCGGCCATGCCGCCATGCCGCATGAGGGGCTGGACCCGATCCCCGTCGCCTGCGAGATCGTGACCGCGCTCCAGGTCTATATCGCCCGCCAGGTGGCGGTGACCGACCCGGCGGTGCTGTCGATCACGAAGATCCAGGCGGGCACCGCGCATAATGTCGTGCCCGGCGAGGCGACGTTGCTCGGCACGTTGCGCACGCTGTCGGAGGCGACGCGGATGCAGTGCCAGGCGGCGTTCAAGCGGATCGTCGAGAATATCGCCGCCGCCCATGGCTGCACGGCCGAGGCGTGGATCGATGCCGGCTATCCGGTGACCGCCAACGATCCGCGTGGCAGCACGTTGCAACAGGCGGTGGCGACCGAGCTGTTCGGCGAGGGTGGCTGGCAGACCATGCCCAAGCCGATGATGGGCGCGGAGGACTTCTCCTATGTGCTGCGCGCGGTGCCGGGGGCGTTCGCCTTTATCGGCGCGGCACCGGAGGGAAGCGATCCGGCGACCAACCCGCCACTGCACAATACGCGCATGACGCTCGACGAGCGGGTGATGGCGCGGGGGGTCGCGATGCACTGCGCGACGGCGACGCGATTCCTGGAGCGGGGGTTCGACTGAGCCTCGATCTCACGGGAAGCCGTGGAGGGCCGGAATGCAGAGGGGCGTCCGTCGGTCTACGCCGTGCGGTGCGTTTCTCTGTCCGTCTGCGTACCATCCCGGCGGAGGGACAGAGACGGGTTACGCCGTCACCCCCGGAAAGCCGGCTCGGTCCAAGGACCGAACATCCGGCCCGTAAACGGACAACGCCGGCCGGCTCCCTCGGGAACCGGCCGGCGTCGTCAGCGATCGGCCGAACCAAGGCCCGGCCGGGAGCCGCTTACTTGCCGCGCAGCGTGTTCAGCACCGCGAGGCCGACCACGCCGGCCAGCGCCGCCGTCGCCCAGGGGCGGGCCTGGGCGAAGCCCTTCGCCTTGTCGACCAGCGGTCCGGGATTGGCGATCGCGTCCTTGGCGGTGCCGGCGAGCTGCTTGGCATTGCCGGTGAGCTGATCAGCCAGACCTTCGTGCTTCAGCGACTGGTCGCCGGTGGCGCTGCCGATGGCTTCCTTGACGTTGCCGCCGAGATCCTGCGCCTGACCGGACAAGGTGGTGGTGTTCATCGCTTACGCTCCTGATTGCGCCTTCGGAACGGAAGGCTGTTGCGGTGCGGGAACGTATCGGATGCGATTTGGTGCCATGGCGGTCGTATCGGTGACGGACATGTCACCGATCGCCCAGGTCGCGCCCGCCTCCGTCGCGCGGAAGCGGTCGGCGGCGATCCGCCGTTCCGCCAGCGTCGCGCGCAGCACCTCGCGCGGCTGGTCGATCCCCTCCGAGGTCAGCTCGAACGTGCCCCAATGCACGCCCAGCGCCCAGGCCGCGCCCAGTTGCTGGAAGGCGGTGACCGCCTGGACCGGGCCGATATGATTGTCGGTCGCGCCACCGCTGAAATGATAGGCCCCGATCGGCAGCAGCGCGAGCCGGACCGGCCCGTGCCGTCGCGCCTCGACCGCCCAGCGCATGTCGCCCTCGCCGGTATCGCCGGCATAATAGAGGTTGCCGCCGGGCAGCGTCACGGTGAAGCCGGTCCATAGCGTCCTGTTGCGGTCGCCGGGGCGATACTGGCTCCAGTGGTGCGCGCGGTCGAGCCGGACCTCGATCCCCGGCCGCACCGCCACCCGGCCGCCCCAGTCGCGCGCCGCCGAGCGGATGCCGTAGCGGCGCAGGATCTGGTCGTTGCCCAGGCCGGTCACGATCAGCGGGCGGTCGCGTCGCCAGAGATGGCCGAGCGTGCCGATGTCGAGATGGTCGAAATGATCGTGGCTGAGCAGGATCAGGTCGATCTTCGGCAGATCGGCCAGCCGGATGCCCGGCGCGCGCACCCGCTTCACCCCGGCGAACCGCACCGGCGAGGCGCGCTCCGCCCAGACCGGGTCGGTCAGGATGTTGAGGCCCTGGGTCTGGACCAGCACGCTGGCATGGCCGATCCAGGTGACCTGCATCGCCTGCCCCTCGACGCGGGGTGCGGGCACGGCCGGCGTGACCGGCACGCTGGCCGGCCAGCTGCGATAGGGCGGCTCCAGCAGATGTTCGAGCAGCGCCAAGGGCCCCTGGTTGCGTTCGCCGACCTTGCCATGGACACCGTCGGGATTGACGAAGCGCTGCCCGTTGAAATGGTCGCTGCGCGCGACCTTCGACAGGTCGATCGATGCGCAGCCGCCGGCCAGGAGTGGCAACAGGGTGAGCCACGTCCGGCCGGCCGGCCCCGTCACTTCTTGATCAGCCCGATCTCGACCAGTCGCTCGTACAGATAGTCGTGCGCGGTGATCGGGTTCGGATAGCGGTTCGGATTCTCCGCCGTGATCGTCTGCGGCAGCGTCTCGATCAGGAAGTCGGGCGCGGGGTGCAGGAAGAAGGGCATGGAATAGCGCGAATGGCCGCGCCGCTCCGGCGGCGGGTTGACGACGCGGTGCGTGGTCGAGGGCAGGACATGGTTGGTCAGCCGTTGCAGCATGTCGCCGACATTGACGACCATCGCACCCTCCGGCGGCTTGATCGCCAACCAGCGCCCCGTGTCGCGGTCGAGCAGTTCCAGCCCGGCCTCTTCCGCGCCGAGCAGCAGGGTGATGAGGTTGATGTCCTCATGCGCCCCGGCACGCACCCCCTCGGCATCGACGGGGATGGGGGGATAGTGGAGCAGGCGCAGCACACTGTTGCCGTCCTTCACCGCCGGGTCGAACCAGTCGGGGGCAAGGCCGAGATAGAGCGCGATGGCCGAGAGCAGCCGGTCGCCCGCCTGATCGAAAGCGGCGAAAAGCTCGACGAACGTGTCCTTGAACCCCTCGGGCCGGGTCGGCCAGATGTTCGGGGCCATGACATCGGCATAGCGATGCCCGGCGGGCAGTTCGCGGCCGACATGCCAGAATTCCTTCAGATCGACATGCTTCGCGTCCTTGGCGATCTCGGTCTTGAAGGGCGTATAGCCGCGCGCGCCGCCGCCGCCCGGCTGGTGATAGCCGCGCTTCTCCGCGTCGGGCAGCGCGAACAGCGCCCCGGTCTCGGCCCAGGCGCGGTCGATCAGCGGCTGTGGCACGCCATGATTCGCGACGATCGCGAAGCCGAAGCGCTTGAACGACTCGCCGAACGCGGTGGCGAAGCCCTGCGGGTCGCGCGCCTGGTCGGCAAGGCTCAAGGTCGGCACCGCCGCCGATCCGGCGGTGGAGGGGGTATCCAGCATTACAATGTCCTCTTCTATTACGATAACATATCGCCTTGACGGGACCGGCGAAAGAGCGTGGCCCGCGATGGCGCGCATGGGACGAAGCCGCTAGGGCCACGGATCATGACCGCCCCGGACCAACCCGCGCCGACCCAAACCGCCCCGGACCTGCCCGGCGCACCGATCGGCTTCGTCGAGTTCGTGGCGCTGGTCGCCGCGCTGATGGCGCTCGGCGCGCTCGGCACCGACGCGATGCTGCCCGCGCTGCCCGCGATCGGCGAGGCGTTGCACGTGGCGAGCGAGAACGACCGGCAGTTCGTGGTGTCGGCGTTCCTGGGCGGGTTCGGCGTGGCGCATCTGATCCACGGGCCGCTGGTCGATCGCTATGGCCGGCGGCGCGTGCTGCTCTGGGCGATCAGCGCCTATATCGTCGCCAATGCGCTGGCGGCGGTGTCGGCCAGCTATCCGCTGCTGATCGCGGCGCGGCTGGCGGGCGGCGCGACGGTGGCGGCGACGCGGATCGCGACCGTGGCGCTGGTGCGCGACTGCTATCAGGGGCGGGCGATGGCGCGGGTCATGTCGATCGCCTTCATGGTCTTCATGGTGGTGCCGATCCTGGCCCCGACGGTCGGGCAGGCGGTGCTGCTGTTCGGCAACTGGCGGACGATCTTCTGGGTGATCGCGGGGACGGCGGCGGCGCTGCTCGCCTGGATCGCGCTGCGCCTGCCCGAGACACTGACGGCGGAGGCGACGCTGCCGATCCATCCGCGCCGCATCCTGTCGGGCTGGCGGATCGCGCTGACCGACCGGGCCTCGATCGGCTATACGCTGGCGGCGACGATGCTGACCGGTAGCCTCTACGGCTATCTCAACTCGGTGCAGCAGATCATGTTCGACGTGTTCCGCCATCCCGCGCTGCTGGCGGCGGTGTTCGCGGGCACGGCGGCGACGATGGCGGCGGCGAACCTGCTCAACGCGCGGATCGTGATGCGGCTGGGCACGCGGCGCATCGCCCATTCGGCGACGGTGACGCTGATCCTGTTGTCCGGCCTGCACCTCGCGCTGGTCGAGCTGGGCCATGAGTCGATCGTGACCTTCTCGGTGCTCCAGGCGCTGACCATGGCGAGCTTCGGTCTCGCCAACTCGAATTTCTCGGCCATGGCGATGGAGAATATGGGCGCGATCGCCGGCACCGCGTCGAGCGTGCAGGGCTTCATCATGATCACCGGCGGCGTGTTGATCGGCGCGGTGATCGGGCAGGCGTTCGACGGCTCCACCGCGCCGATGGTGGCGGGGTTCGTGGTGACCGGGTTGATCGCGCTGGCCTGCGTCGCCCTGACCGAACGCGGCCGGCTGTTCGGCGCCTGACGGAACCCGGCCGCCGCCCGCGCCGTTCGATCCATCGTTATTGATGATGGAGAGCGACATGGGCGGACACCAGATTCCCGGACAGGGCACCGGCGACGATGGCTGGGACGAGGAAGGCTATGACGAGAGCCAGCGTGCGGAGATCCTGGAGGCGACGCGCGACGGACCGACCGATGGCCTGGTGCTGACCGACCTGAACCCGGACCTGGGCGACGACGATGCCGAGGACGAGGCGATCGACGATCTCGACATGGATTCCGAGGAAGTGGGCGAGGCCGATCCCAATGCGGAGCCGGACGAGGCCGATATCGCCGAGGACGATGTCCAGGAAGAACTGGATGACGGCTCGATCGACGAGGACGAGGATCTGAGCGACGCGGACGATGCGGCCCTGCGGCCGTAGATCACCGGACTGGCGCTGATGGGCGTGGGTTTCGCCACGCTCCTAGGACCATCCGGCTTTCGGGTGTGGGGCTAGGCTCCCCGGACAGCCGGGAAACATCGGGGACGACCGGCCGGTCGTCCCCGATTTCTATTGGATCACGCCGCGGTGGCGGGCGCGTCCACATAGGCGGTCCACAGGGCCGCGATGCCCGAGCGCGGCGCGCCCTTCACCTCGGCGAAGGCGGCCTTGGCGCCGGCCTTGTCGCCCGAACGGGCCAGCGCGATGCCGAGGCGGGTGTTCACCTCGTCCGCGTCGACGCCGCCCTTCTGCAAGGCGAGCCGATAGAGGGCGATCGCCTTGGGGAAGTTGTCCATGCCCAGATAGGCCTCGGCGGTGCTGGCGGCGAGGCGACCATTGGCGGCGGCGCTCGCCTTCGCCTCGATCGGGGCCAGCGAGCCTTCCTGCTTCGCCTTGGTGGTCGAATCGGCGAGCAGGGCCTTGGCCATCGCATTGCCTGCCGGGATCTTGCCCGCGGCCATGCCTTCCTTCAGCACCGCCGCCGCTTCCGCCGGCAGACCCTTGCGCGACACGTCGTCGGCATATTCCAGATAATCGGTCTGGTCGGCCAGCGCGCGGGTGGCGCGCATCAGGCGGAACAGGTCGATCTTCTGCGCCTCGTCCAGCTTGGCGACCGAATTGCCCGCCATGCCGTAGGTGACGATCGCGTCACGCCAGTTCTTGGGCGTCGGATAGGCGGTGACGTACTTGGCGATCCAGCTGACCGTCTGCGGCCCCAGCTTCGCGGCATTGGCGCGCGCGATGCCGTAGCGATAATAATCCTCCGACGCCGGCTTGCCCGCCGCCGCATCGGCCGCGACCTGCGCCTCCAGGTCGGAAAGGCCGCCGGCCACGTCGCCGCTCGCCACCTTGGCCTGCGCGATCTGGAGGTTGACCTCCGGCGGCGCATAGCCGAGCTGCTTGGCCTGGTTGAAATACTGGATCGCGACCGGCCACTGCTTGCCGTTATAGGCCAGCGCGCCGCGTCGATAGGCATATTTACCGCGATCGGCGGGCGGGGTCGCCGGATTGGCGATCAGCGCGTCGAGCGCCGGCGCCAGCGACGTCTCGTTCAGCGGCGCATTGGGGTTGGCCGCCTGCTGGTCGGCCAGCTTCTGGTTGGCGAGGTCGTAGTTCAGCGCCGCGACGATATATTTCTCGTCGTCGTTCTTCGCGGCGGCGGTGGCGGCGGCGAGGTTGGTCTCCGCCGTCGCATAATCCTTGGCCTTGATCGCATCCTGGGCGGGCTTCGCGGCCTTCAGGAAGTCCGGGCTCAGCTTGGGACCGGCGGGTTCTTCCTTCTTCTTGGCGATCGCAGGCGGGGTCAGCGCCAGCCCGGACACACCGGTCGTCAGCGCCAGAGCCAGCGCAAGCTTCGAGAAAGTCTTCAATGGATCTCTCCTGTTGGGCATCGACGCCCATGACGGCCGTCTATAGAGGCGGACGCGCGCCATCAAGCGAGGCGCAGCGGCTTGGTTCCATGACGAAGCGGGGCTGAACCGCGATTGAATGACGATCGGCGCCGGCCTAGGGCGAGCGGATGATCGCCCTGATTTCACCCGCCAAGACGCTCGACTATGACAGTGCGCTGCCTGCCGTGACCCCGACGCGCCCGCGTTTCGAGGACGAGGCCGGCACGCTGGCCCGCGCCGCCGCGCGCCTGTCGCAGAAGCGCCTGTCGGAGCTGATGCGGATTTCCCCCGCGCTCGCCAAGCTGAATGCCGAGCGGTTCCGCGACTTCGCCGACGCGCCGGAGCGGCCGGCGCTGTTCGCCTTTGCCGGCGACGTCTATACCGGGCTGGACGCGAAGACGCTGGAGGAGCCGGCGATCGCCTTCGCCCAGGATCACCTCCGCATCCTGTCCGGCCTGTACGGCCTGCTCCGCCCGCTCGACGCGATGCGGCCCTATCGGCTGGAGATGGGCACGCGCTGGGCCCCGCGCGGCGAGAAGCTGACCGAATGGTGGCAGGGGCGCATCGCCGACCGGCTGCTCGCCGATATCGGGCAGGAGGGATCGGGCACGATCCTGAACCTCGCCAGCCAGGAATATTGGGCGGCGGTCGAGGGGCGATTGCCCGCCTCGGTCCGCGTCATCGGCATCGATTTCCGCGATGGCGGCCGTTTCGTCAGCTTCCATGCGAAGAAGGCGCGGGGGATGATGGCGCGCTGGCTGGTCGAGCATCGGGTCACCGACACCGACGGCATGAAGGGCTTCGACACGGACGGCTATCGCTTCGACGCAGGGGAAAGCACCGAGACGCTATGGCGGTTCGCGCGATGAGCGCGGTCGTCATCGGCGCGTCCGGCGGGATCGGCGCGGCGCTGGTCGAGGCGCTGCGCGAGGAAGCGGTGCCGGTGCGCGGTTTCGCCCGCAGCTTTAGCGGGGCCGATCATCTCGATCTGGACGACGAGGCGAGCATCGCCGCCGCCGCCGCCAGCCTGTCCGCGCCGCCGACGCTGGTGGTGGTCGCCACCGGCCTGCTGCACGAGGGCGAGCATCGGCCGGAAAAGAGCATGGCGGCGCTCGATGCCGCCTGGCTGGCGCGGCAATATGCAGTGAATGCGATCCTGCCCGCCCTGGTCGCCAAGCATTTCCTGTCCCGGATGCCCAAGACCGGTCGGGCGGTCTTTGCGATCCTGTCGGCGCGGATCGGCAGCATCTCCGACAACCGGCTGGGCGGCTGGTACGGATACCGGATGGCGAAGGCGGCGGCGAACCAGCTGGTCCGCACGCTGGCGATCGAGGAGCGGCGGCGCAACGATCGCACGATCGTCGTCGGCCTGCATCCTGGCACCGTCCGCACCGCGCTCTCCGCTCCCTTCCAGACCGGCGTGGCGGCGGACCAGCTGTTCGCCCCGGACCGGGCGGCGGTGCAGCTGCTCGACGTGATCGACGGGTTGAAGGTGACCGACAGCGGCAGGCTGTTCGCCTGGGACGGGGTGGAGATCCAGCCCTGACCGGCCGAAGTCGCTGTGGATGAAGGAAAATTCATCCATTCGCGACGCGCCGTACAGGCCGGCGGGTGCAGGTCGATCGCGGATGGCGACGCTTCCGACGTCGCCCCGTATCGAGGATGCTGCCCATGACCAAGTCGCTTCCCTTCGCGCTGCTCGCCGCCGGATCGCTGCTGTCGGCCACCGCCGCCTTCGCCGCGCCCCAGGCCGCCGGCCAGGCCTCCACCGCCAAGGCGACCACCGCCACCCATATGGTCAAGACGACGCACGTCACCACCACGCGTCGCGGCACCGGGCCCCGGATGGTGACCACCAAGACCAGCACCGGCAAGACCGTGACCTATGACTGCTCCAAGGCGGGCAACGCCAGCAAGACGGCCTGCAAGAAGTAGGCGCGTCAGCCGGCCCCGCCGCGCCCATAAGGCGGCGGGCCGGCCCGTTCCCTCGCGTACGCGCGTGCGCGTGACAACAGCGGCCGGACGTCTTACAGGGGTGGGGCACTCCTGAAACCACCTGGAAGACAGACACCTTGGCCGACGAGACCAGCCTCGCCGAACCCTCCGACATTTCGACGATCTCCATCGTCGATGAAATGAAGTCGAGCTATCTCGACTATGCGATGAGCGTGATCGTCGCCCGCGCGCTGCCCGACGTGCGCGACGGGTTGAAGCCGGTGCATCGGCGCATCCTCTATTCGGCCTATGAAAGCGGCTTCGTCGCCGGCCGGCCCTATCGCAAGTCTGCCCGCATCGTCGGTGACGTGATGGGTAAATATCACCCGCACGGCGACAGCGCGATCTACGACGCCCTGGCCCGCATGGCGCAGGACTGGTCGATGCGCGTGCCGCTGATCGACGGTCAGGGCAATTTCGGCTCGATGGACCCCGATCCGCCGGCCGCGATGCGCTATACCGAGGCGCGGCTGGCCAAGGTCGCCAATTCGCTGCTCGACGGCCTGGACAAGGACACGGTCGACTTCACGCCCAATTATGACGGGTCGGAGCGCGAGCCCTCGGTCCTGCCGGCGCAGTTCCCGAACCTGCTGGTCAACGGTGCGGGCGGCATCGCGGTCGGCATGGCGACCAACATCCCGCCGCACAATCTGGGCGAGGTGATCGACGCCTGTTTCGCCTATCTGGACAATGGCGCGATCACGTCCGAGGAACTGACCGAGATCGTGCCCGGTCCGGATTTCCCGACCGGCGCGATCATCCTGGGCCGGGCGGGGGCCCGGTCGGCCTATAGCACCGGGCGCGGATCGATCATCGTCCGCTCGCGCCACACGATCGAGAATCATCGCGGCGACCGCCAGTCGATCGTGCTGACCGAAATCCCGTACCAGCAGGGCAAGAACGCGCTGGTCGAGAAGATCGCCGACGCCGCCAAGGAAAAGCGGATCGAGGGGATCAGCGACATCCGCGACGAGTCGAACCGCGAGGGCGTTCGCATCGTCATCGACCTGAAGCGCGACGCCACGGCCGAGGTGGTGCTGAACCAGCTCTGGCGGCACACGCCCGCACAGGGGTCGTTCCCGGCGAACATGCTGGCGATCCGGGGCGGGCGGCCCGAGCTGCTCAACCTGCGCGAGATCATCCAGGCCTTCATCCAGTTCCGCGAGCAGGTCATCACCCGCCGCTCCAAGTTCGAGCTGAACAAGGCGCGCGAGCGGGCGCATCTGTTGCTCGGCCTGGTGATCGCGGTCACCAATCTGGACGAGGTGGTGCGGATCATCCGCGGCTCGGCTAGCCCTGCCGCGGCGCGCGCCGCGCTGCTCGCGCGCGAATGGCCGGTGTCGGAGATCGCCGCCTATCTGCAACTGGTCGAGGCGGTGGAGACCGAGGTGACCGGCGATACCTATCGCCTGTCCGACGCGCAGGTGCGCGCGATCCTCGACCTGCGCCTGCATCGCCTGACCGCGCTCGGCCGGGACGAGATCGGCGACGAGCTCAAGACGCTGGCCGATTCGATCGCCGATCTGCTGGAGATCCTGGCCAATCGCGTGAAGCTCTATGAGGTGATGCGCGGCGAGCTGCGCGCGATCCGCGACCAGTTCGCGACGCCGCGCCGCACCGAGATCGCCGCCGCCGCCGACGGGATCGACGACGAGGATCTGATCGAGCGCGAGGACATGGTCGTGACCGTCACGGTCGAGGGCTATATCAAGCGCACGCCGCTCGATGCCTTCCGCGCGCAGAAGCGGGGCGGCAAGGGCCGCGCCGGCATGGCGACCAAGGACGAGGATGCGATCACCAGCCTGTTCGTGACGAGCACGCACACGCCGGTGCTGTTCTTCTCCACGGCCGGCAAGGTCTATCGCATGAAGGTCTGGCGCCTGCCCGAGGGCGGGCCGGCGACGCGCGGGCGGCCGATGGTCAACCTGCTGCCGCTGGCGCCCGGCGAGACGATCTCGACCGTGCTGCCGCTGCCCGAGGACGAACTGCGCTGGGGCGACCTGCACGTCATGTTCGCGACGGCGAAGGGCAATGTCCGCCGCAATGCGATGGACGCCTTCACCAACGTGCCGACCAACGGCAAGATCGCGATGAAGTTCGAGGGCGAGGATGCCGACGACCGGCTGATCGGCGTCAAGCTGCTGGAGGAGGGCGACGACGTGCTGCTCGCCACCCGCCAGGGCAAGGCGATCCGCTTCGCGGGCGAGGAGGTGCGCGAGTTCCAGAGCCGCAACTCCACCGGCGTGCGCGGGATGCGCCTGGGCGAGGGCGACGAGGTCATTTCGCTGTCGATCCTGCACAAGGTCGGCGTCAACGACCAGGACGAGCGCGACGACTATCTCCGCCACGCCCCCTGGAAGGGCGAGGATGCCGATCGCCAGCCGCGCCGGATGGACGATATCCGCTATGCGTATCTGCGCGAGCGCGAGCAGTTCATCCTGACGATCTGCGCCAATGGCTATGGCAAGCTGTCGAGCGCCTATGAATATCGCCGCACCGGGCGCGGCGGCCAGGGCATCACCAATATCGACAATATCGGCCGCAACGGGCCGGTCGTCGCCAGCTTCCCGGCCAGCAAGGCGGACCAGCTGATGCTGGTCACCGACCAGGCCAAGCTGATCCGGATGCCGCTGGAAAGCCTGCGCGTGATCGGTCGCGGGTCGGCGGGCGTGCGCCTGTTCGACGTGGCGAAGGGCGAGCATGTCGTCTCCGCCGCGCGGATCGACGAGGAGGATGCGCCGGAGAACGAGGCGGAGGCGCTGGTCGCGACGGAGCTTGGCGCGGCCCCGCCCGTTGACGCCGCCGACACGCTCACCGTCGACGACGGCACCGGCCCGCAGACGATGGACGAGCAGGTCGACGAGAGCGGAGACGAATGATGAGCGAGCGCCCCCTGACCGCCTATAAGGTGCTGACGGCCGAGCAGATGGCGACGCTGGAGCGCGACGGCCGTTTCCAGGGGGCACCGGTCGATCTGGCGGACGGCTATGTCCACCTCTCGACCGCCGACCAATTGACCGAGACGGTGGACAAGCATTTCGCCGGGCAGTCCGACCTGCACGTCGCGGCGGTCGATCTCGGCAGCTTCGGCGAATCGCTCAAATGGGAGGAGAGCCGGGGTGGCCAGCTCTTCCCGCACCTCTATGGCCCGTTACTGCTGGAGACGGTGGTCGCCTATGGCCCGCTGGAGCGGAACGAGGATGGTCGGGTGAGGCTGCCGGTCACGGGGTGAGGAGCGGAAAGGCTCCTCCGTCCCGCCTCAATCCCCCACCGGCACGCCGGTCTGCGACTTAGCGGTGCGGATCGTCAGCGAGGTCTTGACGCTTGCGACATTGGGCGCGGGCGTCAGGTGCGTGGTCAAGATTTCCTGGAAGCTCTTCAGGTCGGTGGCGACGATCTTCAGGATGAAGTCGATCTCGCCGTTCAGCATATGGACCTCGCGCACCTCCGGAATGCGGGCGACATGCTCCTCGAACGCGTTGAGGTCATGCTCGGCCTGGCTGCGCAGGCTGACCATCGCGAAGACGGTGATCGGATAGCCCAGTCGGCCCGCGTCCAGATCGGCATGATAGCCGCGGATCGCTCCCGCTTCCTCCAGCGCGCGGACACGGCGCAGGCAGGGCGGGGCGGTCAGGCCGACGCGCTCCGCGAGATCGACATTCGTCATCCGTCCGTCGGCCTGCAGCAGACCCAGAATCTGCCGATCGATCCGGTCGAAAGTCATTACGCTGACCCTTTTCACTTTTCACTTTGGCTAATGGCTTGGGCCGTCACATAATATAATTGCGGGTAAACGCAATTGTCCCACAATGTAACGGTGTGGAAATGATGGTTTCTCCGGCGCGCGGGACCGGGTATGGGGGGTGGGCGCGCCATCCGGCGGTGCGCGCGGAGACTGATTCCCAGTGCGGTTCGACGACAGCCTGACCACCGTTCTTTCGGCTGACATGGGTCCCGGCATGGGGGCCCAGACGGCGTGGCGGCAGCTTGTCGACCTGATGGGGCGCGGCCGCGCGCCGACCAACGACACGACGCTGGAACGACTGGCCCGCCTGCGCGCGATCGTGCCGGTCGCGGTCCGATCGGCGAGCGCCCGCGCGCTGGCCTTCGCCCGTCCCGAGCCGGCGCTGGTCGAATTCTTCGCGCAGGACGATCTGGCGGTCGCCGCGCCGGTGCTGCGCATGGTCACCCTGCCGGTCGACGCCTGGCTCGACCTGCTCGGTCGCCTGACCCCGGCGTGCCGCGCGGTGCTGCGCCAGCGTCGCGATCTGCCGGCGGAGGTCGAGCGGGGCCTGGAAAGCTTCGGCGCGGTCGATTTCGTCATCACCGATGCCCGGCCGGCCGCGGCTGTCGCGACTGCCGATCCGGAACCGCCGATGGCCGTGGCGGCGCCTGCCGCGCCGATCGCCGACATCGATGTCTGGTCCGTCCCGGATGCCCCGACGGATATTCCGTCGATGGACATCCCATCGATCGAGCCCGCACCCGTCGCGACGCCGATGGCGTCGGAGGGCATGGTCCCCCGGTTCGAGATCGCGGATCTGGTCGCACGGATCGACGCGTTCCAGCGCCAGCGGGATGACGAACCCGCCGAAGCGATGCCGTCGGTGCCCGAGCTTCAGGTCGAATCGCGGGAGCGGCCGGAACCCGGCTTCCGCTTCGAGACCGATGCGAACGGCCAGATCCGTTGGGTGGACGGCGTGTCACGCGCGGCGCTGGTCGGCGTGACGCTCGCCCATGCCAGTCGCCAGGGCTGCGCGCAGGTCGATGCCTCGGTCGCGGCGGCGGTGCGGGGGCGCTCGCGCTTCACCGAGGGGCGGCTGGAGGTCGATGGCCTGTCCGACGCCGCCGGTTCGTGGCGGGTCACCGGCGTGCCGATGTTCGACCCCGCCAGCGGCCGTTTCGTCGGCTATCGCGGCGTGGCGCGGCTGCCCTATCGCCATGAGACGGCGGCACGGTCGAGCGCGTCGGACCAGTTGCGCCAGCTGGTGCACGAATTGCGCACCCCCGCCAATGCGGTGGCGGGTTTCGCCGAGCTGATCGAGTCGCAGCTGCTCGGGCCGGTGTCCGACATCTATCGCGCCCGTGCGGCGGCGATCCGGTCGCAGGCAGCGGGGCTGTTGTCGGCGATCGACGATCTCGACACCGCCGCCCGTATCGAAGGCCGCGCGCTCGATCTCCGCGCGACGATCGTCCCGGTCCGTCCGCTGCTGGAGCGGGTGGTGCGCGATCTGACCCCGCTGGCCGCCGAACGCGGCGCGACGCTGGTGATCGTCGGCGAGGGCGCGGTGTCGGCCGACGACCGGGCGGTCGAGCGCCTGCTGGCGCGGATGCTGGCGGCGCTGCTGTCGGCGGCGCGGCCGGGCGAGCGGATCGGCGTCAGCGTCGAGAGCGATGGGGCCCGCGTGCAGATCGTCGCGGACCGCCCCGATGCCCTGGCGGACCTGAACGGCGACGCGCTGTTTACGCTGGACGGTCGGGTCGGCGAGGATGAGCCGGGCGTGCCGTTGCTGGGGGCCGGCTTCACGCTGCGCCTGGTCCGCAACCTGGCGGTCGAGCTGGGCGGCGCGCTGGACATCCTGCCGGGCCGATTGACCGTGCGGCTGCCGGCGGGCGAGGATCGGCCGGCGGATCAGGTCGCATCCCACTGATAATCCGGCGCGCGGGAGCCGGATGGGCTTCCGCGGGTTTGGACCTCGACCTTTGTTCGAGGACGGGTGATGACCGAAACTGTACGCGCGATCCAGATCACCCGCTTCGGCGACCCGGCCGAGGTGATCGAGAACCGCCAAGTGCCGATCCCGCAGCCGGTGGATGACGAGGTGCTGGTCCGCGTCCGCGCCGCCAGCATCAACCCGGTCGACTGGAAGATCGCGCAGGGCGACTATCCGCCGGTCGGTGAGGACAAGCTGCCGCTGGTGCTGGGCCGTGACCTGGCAGGTACGATCGAGGCGGTCGGCACCCGCGCCCATTACATGTTGCGCCATGGCGACCCCGTCTTCGCCTTTATTGGCCAGGATCGTGGCGCCCAGAGCGACTATGTCGTGGTCAGGGCGGTCGAACTGGTCGCGATGCCGGCCGGGCTGGATTTCGCCGAAGCAGCGGGCGCGGGCCTGGCGTCGATGACGGCATGGCAGGGGCTGTTCGACCATGGCGGGCTGGAGGCCGGGCAGCGCGTGCTGATCCATGGCGGGGCCGGCGGCGTCGGTCATCTGGCGGTGCAACTGGCCAAGTGGAAGGGCGCGACGGTGTTCGCCACCGCCTCCGCCGATGATCGCGACTTCGTCCGGTCGATCGGGGCCGATACGGTGATCGACTATCACGCCGAGCGTTTCGAGGAGATCGCGACGGATTGCGACCTGGTCTTCGATACGCAGGGTGGCGCGGTGCAGCGTCGTTCGTTCGACTGTCTGAAGCCGAGCGGGATGATGGTGTCGACGCTGGAGCCGCTGGAGGACGAGGCGGCCGCGCGCGGGCTGCGGATCGCGCCGCGCTATCACGCCATGCCCAATGCCGCGCAACTCGGCCAGGTCGCGGACCTGCTGGCGGCGGGGACGATCCGGGTCGAGGTCGCCAAGCGCTTTGCGATCGATGACTTCGCCGCCGCCTATGATGCCGCCCGCCACGCGCATCCGCGCGGCAAGCTGGTGTTGACGCTGGACTGATGCCGCCGGATGACCGGACGACCCCATTTCAAGGAACCGAGATGATTGCTACGCTGGCCGAACTGGACCGGGTGCGCGACGAATGTCGCAAGATGGTGACCCAACGCTCGCTGCTGTCCGCCGGGGCGGCGGTGGTGCCGATCCCGGGGGCCGATCTGGTCGCCGATGTCGGCCTGCTGACCAATTTGCTGCCGGCGATCAGCGCCAAGTTCCAGCTCGACCACGAGCAGGTCCAGAAGATGGACCCGAACATGGCGCAGCAGGTGCTGGTGATGGCGACCAGCCTGGGTAACAACGCGATCGGCCGGGTGGTCACGCGCAAGCTGGTGATCGCAATCCTGCGGCGGATGGGCGTCCGCATCGCGGCGGGTTCGGCGGCGCGCTTCGTGCCGTTCCTGGGACAGGCGGTGGCGGCGACGATCAGCTTCGGCGCGATGAAGCTGGCCGGCAACGCGCATATCGAGGATTGCTATCGCACCGCCCGCACGTTGATCGAGGGGCGGCCGGCCATCGCCTGATCAGTTGGTGGTGATGGGGCCGAAGCTGAACAGGCCGCGGCGATAGTTCATCACCACATTCGTCTCGGTCGGGCCATTGCCGACCGAGACGCTGGCCGCCTGGGCCGAGGGCTTGGACAGGCCGATCTTCGGATTGCCGCCAAAGCCCGCGCCGTCGCGCGACAGGCTGAACTTGTGGCCGCCATCGACATTGTGGATCACGGCGAGCGAATAGGTGCCGGGACCGGGCACCCGCAGGCAGATGTGGACCGGGCCGCTGGCCGGCACCTCGACGCTGGCGCGGCGGAAGGTCTTGCCGGCCGCAATCAGGACATTGTCGTCGCCCAGGAAATCGCCGTCGCGCGCCGGATAGAGTTCGGCGCGGACACGGCCCTTGCGCACCTTCAGCCCCGTCACGTTGACGATCAGCGCCGGGCCGCTTTCCTCCGCGCGGCAGCGTGCGGCGGCGACACCCAGTTCGGGTGAGGAGCGGATGCCGGGGTCGGCGGCGGCGAGCAGCAACAGCGCGGCGATCATGCGCGATTCTCCGAACGGACCAGGTCGGCGACGCCCAGCGCCGCGCCCAGGAAGATGTGGGTGGCCAGCGTCAGGCCGGCGACCATCACCAGCATCGCCGCCATGGAGGGGGCGTCACCGATCACGAAGGCGACCAGCCCGGCGAAGACGATGTCTCGATTGGGCAGCAGCGGCAGGCGCGACACCAGCATCCGCAGCGTCGCCAGCACCAGCCACCACAGGATCGGCACGCCCGGCATCGCCAGTCGCCACATCAAGGCGGTGAGCAGGATGACGACGGCGATGCGGCCGAGATGGACGCCGGCGATCATCCACAATTCGCGCCGCTCGCAGGAGAAGAGCCGGCGGCCCATCAGCAATGCGATCAGCGAGGGCAGGGCGATGATCGCGGTCGCCAGCGCCATCACCCATTCGGTCAGCCCCAGGTTCAGCGCCGACAGCAGCGGCCATGTGACGAGCATCAGCGCGACGGTGATGGCGTTGGCGACGGTGGCCGACAGGATCGTCACGTCCTTGATGACGCCGAACGGCGCGGCGGCCAGCCGGGCATGGCGGCGCGCCCAGCCGTAGAAATAGACTTCGCCCGAATAGCCGAGCACGATCTCGTTCGCGATCCGCTTGCGCAGCAGCGCGCCCAGGCCGGTGGCCGGCAATTGCCAGAGGCGGCGGTAGATCAGCCACTCGCCGACCGGCAGCGCCATATAGCCGGCGACGAAGACCAGCCAGAAGGCGGGCGAGGCCGGCAGGTCGCGGAACACCGTGCCCAGATCCAGATGGCGCAGCTGCCACAACGCCGCCGCCAGAATGGCGAGCGACAGGACGGGCGTGATCCATCGGCGCAGGCCGCTACCCCGCTCGATCAAGGGGCGCAGCTCGACCGTGGCGGGTGCGAACAAGGCGGTATCGGGCATGAAGGGCTCTAGCGGACCAGGCGGCGCATGGGCGCGGGCGGGGTTTCGGGCTGGGTCACGATCAGAGGACGACGCCGTGGCGACGGACCCGCATCGGCGACGAAAATTTTTTTGCGGCGATGCGGAACCAAGCCGCCGGCGCCGTCATCGCGAATGACATGTCCTTGCCTTCGCTCCCGTTCCGCCCCGCCGCGCTGATTCCGCCAGCGCAGGATCGCCGCCTGCTGGTGTCGATCCACGATGTCTCGCCCGCCTTCACCGCGCCGGTGGAGGCACTGGCGGCGCGATTGCGGACGCTGCTCGGCGGCCCGCGCTTCGCGATGCTGGTGGTGCCCAACCATTGGGGCCGCGCACCGATCGCCGGCGATGCCGCCTTCGCCCGACGCTTGCGCGGCTGGGCCGATGAGGGGGTCGAGATGTTCCTGCACGGCTGGCTGCACCGTGACGACAGCCGGCACGACGGCGCGGCGGCCGCGTTCAAGGCGCGCCACATGACGGCGGGCGAGGGCGAGTTCCTGGGGCTCAGCGCGGCGGAGGCCGAGCGCCGGCTGCGCGACGGCCGCGACATCGTCGAACAGGCGATCGGCCGGCCGGTGGCGGGCTTCATCGCGCCGGCCTGGCTCTATGGCGACGGCGCGCACCAAGCGCTGGCGGCGACCGGCTTCACGCTGGCCGAGGATCACTGGCGCGTGTGGCGGCCGCATACGGGCGAGACGGTGGCGCGCGGGCCGGTCATCACCTGGGCCAGCCGCAGCCCCGCGCGCACCGCCAGCTCGCTCGCGGTCGCGGGCGTGGCGCGGACCGCGCGGCGCATGGTGCCGGTGGTGCGGCTGGCGGTGCATCCGGGCGATATGACCAAGACCTCGATCGTCGCCAGCATCGCCCGCACCGTCCGCGCGCTGGCCGAGGTGCGGCAGGTGGTGCGCTATGCCGATCTGGACCGCGAGATGCGCGGGGAGCCGGACCGGAAGGCGGCATGAAGATCGTCGACGTCTGCGCCTTCTACGCGCCCAAGGGCGGCGGCGTGCGCACCTATGTCGACCAGAAGCTGATCGTCGCGGCGGCGATGGGGCACGACCTGGTGGTGATCGCGCCGGGTGACGAGGATCGCGTCGAGCCGCGCGAGGGCGGTGGCCGCATCCGCTGGGTGCGCGCGCCGCTCTTCCCGCTCGACCGCGCCTATCGCTATTTCTCCGATCGCGAGGCGCTGTACCGGGCGCTGGACGAGGAAGCGCCCGACGTGGTCGAGGTGTCCTCGCCCTGGCGCAGCGCCTCGATGGTGGCGGACTGGAGAGGCACGGCGCGGCGCGTGCTGGTCGCCCATGCCGATCCGCTGTCCGCCTATGCCTATCGCTGGTTCGGCGGGATCGCGGACCGCGCCGCCATCGATCGCGGGTTCGACTGGTATTGGCGGCACTTGCGCCGGCTGGACGCCAAATACGACCTGGTGGTCAGCGCTAGCGACAGCCTGTCGCGCCGACTGATCGAGGGCGGGCTGACCAAGGTGATGACCAACCCGATGGGGATCGAGCCGGGTCACTTCTCGCCCGCGCGCCGCGACCCGGCGCTGCGCGCCCGGCTGCTCGCCGAATGCGGGCTGGGGGAGGATGCGCTGCTGCTGCTCGGGGTCGGCCGGCACTCGCCCGAGAAGCGCTGGGGCATGGTCGCGCGCGCCGTCACCGCCGCCGCGGCCAGCCGGCCGATGGGGCTGGTGATCGTCGGGGACGGGCATGATCGGCGCTCGGTGATCCGCGCGGTCGGCGGCAATCCGCATATCCGGCTGGTCGCGCCGATCCGCGACCGGCCGCAACTGGCGACGCTGATGGCGAGCGCCGATGCGCTGGTCCATGGCTGCGAGGCGGAGACCTTCTGCTTCGTGGCGGCGGAGGCGGTGGCGTCTGGCCTGACGGTGATCGCCCCCGATCTGGGCGGCGCGGCCGATTGCGCGCGGGCCAATGAGGGCTGGACCTACAGGTCCGCCAGCGCGCGCAGTCTGAGCGGCGCCCTGCGCCAGTTCGCCGAGACGCAGCCGCGCCCGCGCGATCCGGGCCGTACCCGGTCGATGGCGGATCATTTCGGTGCGCTGTTCGACGCCTATGCCGGGTTGGACCCGGCACGGACGATCACGCGCTGAGCCGGCCCCGCACCGCCATCGCCAGGCGGACCAGCTGGGTCACCGCCAGGATCAGCACCATCAGCACCAGGCCGATATAGAAGCTGGGCGATCGCCAGGCGGACACGGCCGCCGATGATCGCTCCGATAGGGAAACCGATCCTGCGCCGTTCGCCACGAAGCTGCGCGGCGACAAAATCTCCTCGACGGTCCCCCGATCGTCGATCCGCTCAAGCTGAGTCAGCATGTCCTACCTACTCCCCACATCTTCCACGCGGCCGAGAGCGGCGACGGAACATGTCCCAGGCGTCATTTAGCGGATTTTTCTAACCAGGGATAGGCGATATGCTGGTTTATTATTCGTGAACAACTTGCAACGTTACCGTTATGCCGCAGTCACGCCCCTGTCATGGAAGCGGCGGTACCGGCCGCGTCACGCCATGGTCAGCGCGTCGATGGCGCCTTGCAGGATATGGGCGGCGGCATGATTGTCGATCCGCTCGGCGCGCTTGGCGCGGCTGATGTCCTGCTCGATCATCGCCCGCTCCACCGCGACGGTGGACCAGCGCTCGTCCCAGAGCAGGACGGGGCCGAGATCGGCGACGTTGCGGGCGAAGGCGCGGGTCGACTGGCTGCGGGGGCTTTCCGTGCCGTCCAGGTTGATCGGCAGGCCGATGACCAGCCCGCGCACCGATTGCGGGCCGATCATCGCGACGATCGCCGCCTTGTCGGCGGTGAACTTGGTACGGCGGATCAGCGTCGCCGGGCTGGCGAAGGACCAGCCGGCATCGCACAAGGCGGTGCCGATCGTCTTGGTGCCGACATCCAGCCCGATCAGCCGGCCCCCGTCCGGCAGCGCGGCGCGAAAGGCGGCGGCGCCGGTGGTGACGAGGGTCATCGGCGGAATCCTTGCAGGCGACGCGCGGCATCGGCGCGGACATTGGCCCAGAACAGGCTGTAGTCGTAGACATGGTAGTTGTTGCCGGGCAGCACATAGGGCCCGACCTCCGGCGGCGTCCCGATCATCAGCAGGCCGCGCGGGCCGCAGGCGGCGGGCACCCGGCCGGGCGTGATCGCCGCGGTGGCGAGATCGGCGGCCGGATAGAGCGTGCCCAGATTGGCGCCGGCCGGGGCGGTCGCGTCGGGCGTGCCGGTCAGCGGGTTGGTGCAGACCATCGGCGTGTCCTTGCGCGACCGGCCGTCGAAGCCGATCGTCCGGTCATAGGTGTCGACGACCAGCGAGGGATCGGCCGGCTCGGCGAAGCTCTGCCACGACAAGAGGCACCTGGCCTGATCGGCGCGCGCGCATTCCGGCAGGCCCAGGCGCGGCAGGTCGGTGGTCCGCGACACCGGCCAGCCGACGACATAGGCGGCGACGATCCGGCGGCGCAGGGCGGGATCGGTGGCGACCCGGTCGCGCAGCAACCGGGTCAGGTGGAGCGCGCCCTGGCTGTGCCCCGCCAGGATGATCGGCGTCTTCGGCCCGATCTGGCGCAGGAAGCTGTCGAAGGCGGCGGCGACGTCCCCATAGGCGAGCTGCAACGCCTGTTCCGAATCGGCGACGCTGGTCAGGAAGGCGCCGAACGTCGCTTGGCGATAGCGCGGCGCCCAGACATCGCCGACCGCGTTGAACGCGCTCGCCTGGCCGCGCAGGAACAGCGCGCTGCGATCGTTGGTCTCCCGGTCGTCCAGCGGCGCGTTCCAATGGTCGCGGCTGACATAGGAGGTCGGGTGGATGAAGAAGATCGCCGCCTTCGGCCCCTTGGCGTCCGCCGTGCGCGGGGCGTAACCGTCCGGCGTCCAGAGCGCCGGATTGCCGGGAATCTCGGGGCGGGCGAGCCAGAGCTTGGGATCGTCATAGGCGCTGGCCTGGACCGAGGCCTGGCGGCGGAAGGATTCGCCGGGCGTCAGCGCCATCCGCATCAGGTCGGTGCCGAACAGGCGATAGGCGAGGGCCGCCGCGATCACCAGCACGATCAGTGCGGCGAAAATGTACAGGAACTTGCGCGCCAAAGGGGTCTCCTTGCTCCCGTCTGCTACAGGACGGCACGGCGCGCGCAAGACTTGCTGTACGCAAGCGCTTGCACCGGGCGGAGCGCGAGTGGTAGCGGGCTGGCCATGGCCGTGGACACCAACACCGTGAAGAAGATCGCCAGCCTCGCCCGGCTCGCGATTACCGAGGACGAGGCGGCGCGCATCGCGCCCGAGCTCGACAATATCCTGCACTGGATCGAGCAGCTGGGCGAGGTCGATACCGCCGGC
The DNA here is from genome assembly GCF_031453475.1 of Sphingomonas sp. SORGH_AS_0438. Lineage (NCBI taxonomy): Bacteria > Pseudomonadati > Pseudomonadota > Alphaproteobacteria > Sphingomonadales > Sphingomonadaceae > Sphingomonas > Sphingomonas sp. SORGH_AS_0438. The sequence continues at coordinate 2,039,682 of NZ_JAVIZS010000001.1, read as the reverse complement.
GTCGAGCCGATGACCGCGGTCATCCCCAATCACCTGCGCCTGCGCGACGATGTGGTGACCGATGGCGGCATCCGCGACCAGTTGATGACGAACGCGCCGCAGGCCGAACACGGCTTCTTCGCGGTTCCCAAGGTGATTGAATAATGACCGAACTTGCCGACCTGACGATCGCCGACATCCGCGACGGCGTGCGCGACGGCGCCTTCAAGGCGCGCGAGGTGGCGGAGGCGTTCAACGCCCGCGTCGCCGAGGCGAGCGCGCTCAACGCCTTCCTGGTGGCGACGCCCGATCACGCGCTCGCCGCCGCCGACGCCGCCGACGCCGCGCGCGCGGCGGGCGAGACGCCGAAGCCGATGGCCGGCGTGCCGATCGGCATGAAGGACCTGTTCTGCACGGCCGGGGTCCAGACCACCGCCGCCAGCCATATCCTGGAGGGCTTCACGCCGACCTATGAGTCGACCGTGTCGCAGAATCTGTGGAATGCGGGCGCGGGGATGCTGGGCAAGCTCAACCTCGACCAGTTCGCCATGGGCTCGTCGAACGAGACCAGCTATTTCGGCAACGTCATCTCGCCCTGGCGGCGGAACGACGGCGGCAATGCGGCGCTGGCCCCGGGCGGGTCGTCGGGCGGTTCCTCCTCGGCGGTCGCGGCGCGGCTGTGCCCGGGCGCGACCGGCACCGATACGGGCGGCTCGATCCGCCAGCCGGCCGCCTTCACCGGCATCTCGGGCATCAAGCCGACCTATGGCCGCTGCTCGCGCTGGGGCACGATCGCCTTCGCCTCGTCGCTCGACCAGGCGGGGCCGATGGCGCGGACGGTGCGCGACTGCGCGATCATGCTGGAGGCGATGGCGGGCTTCGACGCCAAGGATTCCACCTCGCTCCAGCTCGACGTGCCGGCCTGGGAAGCGGGCCTGTCGGGCGACCTGCGCGGCAAGCGCGTGGGCATCCCCAAGGAATATCGCGTCGACGGGATGCCGGCCGAGATTGAGGCGCTGTGGCAGCAGGGCGTCGCCTGGCTGCGCGACGCCGGCGCGGAGATCGTCGAGGTCTCGCTGCCGCACACCAAATACGCGCTGCCAGCCTATTACATCATCGCGCCGGCCGAGGCCTCGTCCAACCTCGCCCGCTATGACGGCGTGCGGTACGGCCTGCGCGACCTGCCGGACGGTGCGAACCTCCAGCAGATGTATGCCGCGACTCGCGCCGACGGCTTCGGGCCGGAGGTGAAGCGCCGCATCATGATCGGCACCTATGTGCTGTCGGCGGGCTTCTACGACGCCTATTACACCCAGGCGCAGAAGGTGCGGGCGCTGATCGCGCGCGATTTCGAGCGCGCCTGGGAGCAATGCGACCTACTGCTCGCGCCGACCGCGCCCTCGGCGGCGTTCGCGCTGGGCGAGAAGTCGGCCGATCCGATCGCCATGTACCTCAACGACGTGTTCACCGTGCCCTCGTCGCTCGCCGGCCTGCCGGCGATGAGCGTGCCGGGCGGGCTGGACGCGGCCGGGCTGCCGCTCGGGCTCCAGATCATCGGCAAGGCGCTGGACGAACAGTCCGTGCTGAACGCCGGGCTGGCGATCGAGGAGCGTGCGGGCTTCACGGCGCGGCCGGAGCGCTGGTGGTAACCGACGCGGAGACGGTGCCGGACTGGTCGCGCGAGCATCGCCCGCGCGGGGTCTGGTCGCCCGACCGGTCGCTGCTGAAGACGATCCGCGACTATCAGCGGCATCGGGCGCGTGGCGGGCCGGTTTCGGCGGTCGCCCGACGCTGGGCGGTGCTGCGGCATCGTTTCTGGTCGGCGGTGACGGGCGCGGACATCCCGATCAACGCGCCGATCGGTGGTGGGCTGATGATCCCGCATCCCAACGGGATCGTCATCCATCCGGCCTCGACGATTGGGCCGAACTGCCTGATCCTGCAACAGGTGACGCTGGCGCGGATGATCAATGGCTCGCCGACGCTGGGCGCGCATGTCGATATCGGCGCGGGCGCCAAGCTGCTCGGCGGCATCCATATCGGCGACCATGCGCGGGTCGGCGCCAATGCGGTGGTGATGCAGGACGTGCCGGCGGGGGCGACCGCGGTCGGCATCCCGGCGCGCATCATCCCCGACAAGCGGCCGGTGCCGAGGCCCTGACGGCTTGAATTGTGCCGGGCAACGGGTCATGCCCGCCGGCAATCCCTTTATTCCAGACAAGCGGACGATGTGATGAGCAACTATCGGGTCCAGGGCGCGACGGGCGAGTGGGAGGTCGTGATCGGCCTGGAGGTGCACGCGCAGGTCACGTCCAACGCCAAGCTCTTCTCGGGCGCCGCCACCGCCTTCGGTGCGGAGCCCAATACCCAGGTCAGCCTGGTCGATGCGGCGATGCCCGGCATGTTGCCGGTGCCGAACATGGAGTGCATCCGCCAGGCGGTGCGCACCGGCATGGCGATCGACGCACAGATCAACCGCTGGTCGCGGTTCGATCGCAAGAATTACTTCTACGCCGATCTGCCGCAGGGCTATCAGATCAGCCAGCTCTACCACCCGCTGGTCGGCGAGGGCGCGATCGAGATCAGCCTGGACGAGAAGGACCCCGATGCCGAGGTCAAGCGGATCGGCGTCGAGCGCATCCATGTCGAGCAGGATGCCGGCAAGCTGATGCACGACCAGCATCCGACCCGCTCCTATGTCGACCTGAACCGGTCGGGCGTCGCGCTGATGGAGATCGTCAGCCGCCCCGACATGGCCTCGCCGGCCGAGGCGGGGGCGTATCTGCGCAAGCTGCGTGCGATCCTGCGCTATGTCGGCTCGTGCGACGGCAATATGGAAGAGGGCTCGATGCGCGCGGACGTCAATGTCAGCGTGCGTCGCGCCGGCGAGCCGCTGGGCACCCGCACCGAGACGAAGAACGTCAACTCCGTCCGCTTCGTGATGGCGGCGATCGACTATGAGGTGAAGCGCCAGATCGACGTGCTGGAGGAGGGCGGCACGATCGTCCAGGAGACCCGGCTGTTCGATCCGGACAAGGGCGTGACCCGGTCGATGCGGTCGAAGGAGGATGCGCATGATTATCGCTACTTCCCCGATCCCGACCTGCTGCCGCTGGAACTGGACGAGGCGTTCCTGGATGCGTGCCGCGCCTCGCTCCCCGAACTGCCCGATGCCAAGCGCAAGCGGTACGAAGGGCTGGGGATCAGCGCCTATGCCGCCAATGTGCTGACCGCGGAGGTCGAGGCGGCACGCTGGTTCGACGCGCTGCTGGAGACGGGGACCAAGCCGGTCGCCGCCGCCAATTGGGTGACGTCGGAGCTGTTCGGCGCACTCAACCGGCTGGGACGGAGCATCGAGGACAGCCCGGTGTCGCCGGAACAGGCGGCGGAACTGCTGGCGCTGGTCGCGGACGGCACGCTGTCGGGCAGCCTGGCCAAGCAGGTGTTCGAGATCATGCTCGAGACGGGCGACGGTGCGGCCAAGGTGGTCGAGGATCGCGGCCTCAAGCAGACCAGCGACACCGGCGCGATCGAGGCGGTGATCGCCGAGGTGATCGCCAAGAATCCCAAGCAGTACGAGCAGTATAAGGGCGGCAAGGATGCGCTGTTCGGCTTCTTCGTCGGACAGACGATGAAGGCCATGGGCGGCAAGGCCAATCCGGCGGTGGTCAATGACCTGCTCAAGAAGGCGCTGGCCTGACATAGCCCCTATGTGAAATACCAGCGACCGCCATCCGGATAGATACCGGGTGGCGGTCGCTCCGGCTTGTGGCGTCCTTCTCCGCCGATCTACAAGGATCGGCGCGCGGTTGCTTTCCGCGCATCGGGGGGATGGATGCAATACGCGATGATTGCTGCGGCGCTGTTGGTCATGGCCGCGCCGGCTTCGGCTGAAGTCTTGGACAATCAGATCATTGTCACCTTGGTCCAGGCGGGGCTGGGCGACGAGGCGGTGATCGCGAAGATCAAGGCATCGCCGAATCACTTCGAGCTCGGCGCGGACCAGTTGATCGACCTGCGCCATCGCGGCGTGTCGTCGGCGGTGATCGCGGCGATGCTGACCGCATCGGCCGAGGGCGCGGCCTCTTCCAAGGCGATGCTGTCGGCGGATTCGCCCGACTGGAAGGTGCCGCATCCGACCGGCGTGTACCTGCTGGCGGACTGGGCGGCGGAGCCCAGGATGATCCGGCTCGACCCGACCACGGCGAACCAGACCAAGACGGGCGGCATGCTCGGCTATGCGCTGTCGGGCGGCCTCGCGCCGATCACCATGAAATCGGTGATTCCCAACGACAAGGCCCGGGTCCGTGCCGCCAGGCTCAAGCCGGAATTCTATTTCTATTTCGACGAGGCGAACAGCAGCTTGTCGGGCGGCGCCAACACCGGGTCATGGCTGACCGGCAACACCACGACCATCACGTCGCCGAACGAGTTCAGCCTGATCCGCTTTCAGGTGAAGAAGGATCATCGCGAGGCGCGGGTCGGCAGCTTCAGCATCGCCGGCGCGAAGACCGGCGTCATGGACAAGGACCGCATCCCGTTCACCTATGAACGGGTCGCGCCGGGTGTGTTCCGCGCGACAACCGAGGCGCCGCTGACGCCCGGAGAATATGGCTTCCTCTACTCGATCCATGCGGGTGAGGGGCCGGGGATGTTCCGGAGCAACATGACCACGCGGGTCTTCGACTTTTCCGTGGCTCCGTGAAGTTGTGGCGGCGCGATCCTTCCGGATCGCGCCGCCACAATGAGGATTACTGCTGCGTCAGGTCCTGGTTGCGGACCGTGCCGCCCGTACCCGATGGCCCGTCGAATCGGCCGGGATCGGTGAAGGTCTCCGGCTCCGGTCCGCCCTCGCCACGCTCGATCGCGTCGGAGCGGGAGGCGACCGCCTGTTCCAGGTCGCTGCGGGCGTCGTCGTCGCGCCGCTCGATCGGGGTCTCGGGATCGGTGCCGACATGATCCTCCGGCCGACCCTCACCCGTCACGTCGGAATTCTGCGTCGCGTCCATCTCAGATCTCCGCCGGCTGCTGCGTGCCGGGGTCGCCTGCGGGCATACCGGGTGAGGGCTGGTCGATATCGGGGCCGGGAGGCGTGATCTCCGGCGGCGGGGCGTCGGGCTGCACCGGCTGGTTGGAGGGGGTCGGCTGTTCGAGGGGGGGCTGGGTCGCCATGATCGTCTCCTTCACCGCTTCGAACGCGCTGTCTTGCATACAGGTTGCGTCCCCGCTTGCTAGGTAACGCTGGACTGGTATAGACGCGCGCCCTACGGCGAGTCCGGACATGCGGGCGTGGCGGAACTGGTAGACGCGCTGGATTTAGGTTCCAGTATCGCAAGATGTGGGGGTTCGAGTCCCTTCGCCCGCACCAGTCCCGCCCGGAGCATGGCGGGTCGCACAGAATTTTCTCCAGATCGAAGGCACCCAATGCAGACTGTCGAGACGCTCAACGAGGGGCTGAAGCGCGCCTACACGCTGACCATCACCGCCCAGGATATCGACCAGAAGGTCGACGCCGAGGTGAAGCGCGTCGCGCCGCAGGTGCGGATGCCCGGTTTCCGTCCCGGCAAGGTGCCGGTCAATCTCGTCCGCAAGATGCACGGCGAATCGCTGGCGCAGGACGCGCTGAACGCCGCGATCCAGCAGGGCATCCAGCAGCTGATCGGCGAGCAGGGCCTGCGCCCCGCGATGCAGCCCTCGGTCGCACTGAACGACGGCTATGAGGCCGGCAAGGACGCCGTCGTCACCATCGAGATGGAAGTGCTGCCCCAGGTGCCGAGCCCGGCGATCGACAGCCTGACGCTCGAGCGGCTGACCGTGCCGGTCGCCGATTCGGCGGTGGACGAACAGCTCCAGAAGTTCGCCGATTCGCAGAAGCGCTGGAACGACGCGGGCGACAAGGCCGCCGAGATGGGCGACCAGGTCACCGTCGATTTCGTCGGCAAGACCGCCGACGGCGTCGCCTTCGACGGCGGCACCGGCAGCGACATGCCGGTCGAGCTGGGCGCGGGCCGCCTGATCCCCGGTTTCGAGGACCAGCTGGTCGGCGTGAAGGTCGGCGAGGAGAAGCAGCTCCAGGTCACCTTCCCTGAGGATTACGGCGCGGCGAACCTGGCCGGCCAGCCCGCGACCTTCGACATCGTCGTCAAGTCGGTGCAGACCGCGGGCGAGAGCGTGATCGACGACGAGATGGCCAAGAGCCTGGGCCTGGAAAGCCTGGAGCAGCTGCGCGGCCTGATCAAGGGTCAGATCGAGCAGGAGCATAACGGCCTGACCCGCACCCATATGAAGCGCAAGCTGCTCGACCAGCTCGCCGAGGGTCATGACTTCGAAGTGCCGCCGTCGATGGTCGAGGCCGAGTTCGGCCAGATCTGGGCGCAGCTGGAGCATGAGGCGACGCACGAGGCCGATCCGGAAGCCGCCAAGGCCGAGATGGAGTCGGAGCGCGACGATTATCGCAAGATCGCCGAGCGTCGCGTCCGCCTGGGCCTGCTGCTGTCGGAGATCGGCCAGGCCAATGGCGTCGAGGTCAGCAACCAGGAGATGAACCGCCTGATCGCGCAGGCCGCGCAGCAGTACGGCCCCGAGGATCGCCAGCGCTTCATCCAATATGTCCAGCAGGAGCCGATGGCCGCCGCCCAGCTGCGCGCCCCGCTCTATGAGGACAAGGTCGTCGACTTCCTGTTCGAGAAGGCGACCGTGACCGACCGCGAGACCAGCCGCGAGGAGCTGGAAGCCGCCATCGAGAGCGAGGACGGTTTCGCGACCGGCACGCACGTCCACAATCATGACCATGATCACGACCATCATGGCCATGACCATGGCGATCACGGCCACGACCACGCGCACGACCACGCAGAGCAGGCCGAGCCGGCCGGCGATGCCGCCGAGGCCGCGCCGAAGAAGCCCGCCGCCAAGAAGCCGCGCGCCAAGAAGGCCGCGCCGGTGAGCGAGGAGACCCAGGTGCTCGAGTCCTCGCCCGAAGCGGCGGAAGCGGCCGAGGGCACCGAGGCGGCCGACGCCGCCCCGGCGAAGAAGCCGCGCGCGAAGAAGGCCAAGGCCGAAACCGCCGAGTGATCGGCGCACCGGCGCTCCGGCCCATGCCGGGTCGGGGCGCCGATGACATCAGGGTAACCGACAAGGCTGGCGATGACCGAACCGACGATTGCCGTCCTGTTGCCCTGCTATAACGAGGAAGCCGCGATCGCGCAGACGGTCGCCGGTGTTCCGCGCGGCGCTGCCGAATGCCGCGATCTATGTCTATGACAACAACAGCAGCGACGACACGGTCGCCGTCGCCCGGGCGGCGGGCGCGATCGTGCGGCGCGAGCGTATCCAGGGCAAGGGCGCGGTCGTCCGGCGAATGTTCGCCGATGTCGATGCCGACGTCTATGTCATGGCCGACGGCGACGCGACCTATGACGCCGCCTCCGCACCCCGGCTGATCGCGGCGTTGCTGGGCGAACAGCTCGACATGATCGTCGGCAGCCGGGTCAGCCAGGTGCAGGAAAGCTACCGGCGCGGCCATCGCTTCGGCAATGTGCTGCTCACGGGGATGCTGGCGCGGCTGTTCGGGCGCAGCTTCACCGATATCCTGTCCGGCTACCGCGTCTTCTCGCGGCGCTTCGTGAAGAGCTTCCCGTCGCTGTCGGCGGGGTTCGAGATCGAGACGGAGATTTCCGTCCATGCGCTGGAGCTGAAGATGCCCTGCGCGGAGATCGAGACGCCCTATTTCGCCCGTCCCGAGGGTTCGACTTCGAAGCTGTCCACCTATGGCGATGGCTGGCGGATCCTGTCGACCATCCTGACCCTCTACCGGATCGAACGGCCGCTGCTGTTCTTCGGACTGGCGGGCGGGCTGCTGCTGCTGCTGGCACTGGTGCTCGCCGCGCCGCTGGTCGTCACCTATCTCCATACCGGGCTGGTGCCGCGCATGCCCACCGCCGTGCTGGCGACCGGCTTGGTCATCCTGGCCGCGCTCAGCCTGTTCGCAGGCCTGATCCTCGATACGGTGGTGCGCGGCCGGCGTGAAGTGCGTCGGCTCGCCTATCTCGCGCACCCGGCACCTTTTGCCGGGACTTGAACTCCACCGTCGCCCACGCGACATAGAGAGCCTTACAGGGCATAAGAGAGTGATTCATGCACAATCCGTTCGAGACCGGTGACTTCGCGACCCCGCTGGTAAGCGCCGGGCTCGGCCTGCGGCAGACCCAGGCGGGTCTCGTGCCGATCGTGATCGAACAGTCGAACCGCGGCGAGCGGTCGTTCGACATCTTCTCGCGCCTGCTACGCGAGCGGATCGTGTTCGTGACCGGCGGCGTCGAGGACGGCATGGCCAGCCTCATCACCGCACAGCTGCTCTTCCTCGAGTCCGAGAACCCGAAGAAGGACATCTTCATGTACATCAACTCGCCGGGCGGTGTCGTCACGGCGGGCATGGCGATCCACGACACGATGCAGTATATCCGGCCGCGCGTCGGCACGGTCTGCATCGGTCAGGCGGCATCGATGGGCAGCTTCCTGCTGGCCTCCGGCGAGCCGTCGATGCGCGTCGCGCTGACCAACAGCCGGATCATGATCCACCAGCCGTCGGGCGGTGCGCAGGGCATGGCCTCGGACATCGAGATCCAGGCGCGCGAGATCCTGCGGATGCGCCATTTCCTCAACACGCTCTATGCCAAATATACGGGCAAGCCGCTGGAGGAGATCGAGCGCGCCATGGACCGCGACAAGTTCATGAGCGCCGAGGAGGCTAAGGAATTCGGCCTGATCGATCAGGTATTCGACAAGCGGCCGACCCCGTCGGACGACACGGCCACGTCGACCACGCCGGCGGCCTGACGTGGCATCCGGTCGTCCTGCCGCCATCGTGACAAATCGGTGGCGTTTAGGACGATTGGACATTGCCGCGCCCATGACGGCCGGGTTACCATGCCCGGCCCGACATTCGAGGACTGCGTTTCCTCGCGAAGGATGGTTTGAATGACGAAACTGAGCGGTGGCGACTCCAAGAGCACCCTCTACTGCTCGTTCTGCGGGAAATCGCAGCACGAGGTGCGCAAGCTGATCGCCGGTCCCACGGTCTTCATCTGCGATGAGTGCGTGGAGCTGTGCAACGACATCATCCGCGAGGAGACGAAGTCGGCGCTGGTCTCCAAGAAGGACGGCGGCGTGCCGACCCCGCAGGAAATCTGCAACGTGCTCGACGACTATGTCATCGGGCAGAAGCAGGCCAAGCGCGTGCTGTCGGTGGCGGTGCACAACCACTATAAGCGGCTCAACCACGGCGCCAAGGGCGCCGATGTCGAGCTGGCCAAGTCGAACATCCTGCTCGTCGGTCCGACCGGCTGCGGCAAGACGCTGCTGGCGCAGACGCTGGCGCGCATCCTCGACGTGCCGTTCACCATGGCCGATGCGACGACGCTGACCGAGGCCGGCTATGTCGGCGAGGATGTCGAGAACATCATCCTCAAGCTGCTCCAGGCCTCCGACTATAATGTCGAGCGGGCGCAGCGCGGCATCGTCTATATCGATGAGATCGACAAGATCAGCCGCAAGGCGGAGAATCCGTCGATCACGCGCGACGTGTCGGGCGAGGGCGTGCAGCAGGCGCTGCTCAAGCTGATGGAGGGCACCACCGCCAGCGTGCCGCCCCAGGGCGGTCGTAAGCATCCGCAGCAGGAGTTCCTGCAGGTCGACACGACGAACATCCTGTTCATCTGCGGCGGTGCGTTCAGCGGCCTGGAGAAGATCATCGGCGATCGCCTGCAGGGCAAGTCGATCGGCTTCGGTGCCTATGTCGCCGCGCCCGAGGAGAAGCGCACCGGCGAGGTGCTGCGCCAGACCGAGCCCGAGGATCTGCTGAAGTTTGGCCTGATCCCAGAGTTCGTCGGCCGTCTGCCGGTGATCGCGACGCTGGAGGACCTGGACGTTCCCGCCCTGGTCAAGATCCTGGCCGAGCCGAAGAACGCGCTGGTGAAACAGTATCAGAAGCTGTTCGACATGGAGCAGGTCGAACTGAACTTCACCGACGAGGCACTGGTGACGGTCGCCAAGAAGGGCATCGAGCGCAAGACGGGCGCGCGCGGCCTGCGTTCGATCCTGGAGTCGATCCTGCTCGATACCATGTTCGACCTGCCGTCGATGACGGGCGTCGACGAGGTGATGATCGACAAGGACGTGGTCGACGGCCGCAAGGAGCCGATCCGCGTCTATGCCGAGAAGAAGAAGACCGGCGACGCCGCCTAATCTTCGGGTGATGTAATTTGGACGAGGGCGTCGGGTCGGTCACGATCCGGCGCCCTTTCTGTTTCGGCGGTTCTCGATGCGCAGGCACGACGCGTGTCTTGCTGTGCACACGGATATGGTGGCGTAAGACGAGCCCTCAGTAATATGGACCGCGCCGCGCCGCGCCGCGCCGCGCCGCTCCAGCGACGGCGGCGCGTTCGCGAAGTTGGTTACCGTGTTCTCGGGATCGTCATTGCGAGCGCAGCGAAGCAATCTACAGCCGCGCGCGTGACGCCCCTGGATTGCTTCGCTGCGCTCGCAATGACGGCTTGGGTGGACCCGGTGTCATCCGGTTCCAGCCGCCAGCCGCCAGCCGCCAGCCGCCAGCCGCCAGCCGCCAGCCGCCTGCCGCCTGCCGCCAGCCGCCAGCCGCCTGCCGCCTGCCGCCTGCCGCCTGCCGCCTGCCGCCTGCCGCCTGCCGCCTGCCGCCTGCCGTCTGCCGTCTGCCGTCTACATTCGCAGAAGTCCGAGCCTGTCCGGCCTTTGCCTAAGTCGCGCCTCTACCGGTACTTGGCAGAGGAGCCGAGCTGGTCCGCCCCTCCACCAGGCCGGGCAGGCGTTACGCCTGGGTCAGGTCGAACGTCCCGTGCACGCCGTCCGCCTGGGCCGAGGGGGCGATCCACAGGTCGAACGTGCCGGGCTCCACCGTCGGCTGGTTGTCGACACCGTAGAAGAGCAGGTCGGAACGCCGCAGCGTGAAGCGCACCGTCTCGCTCGCGCCCGGTGCGAGGGCCACCTTGCGGAAGCCCTTGAGCTGGCGGATCGGGCGGGTGATGCTGGCGACGCGGTCGCGGATATAGAGCTGCACCACCTCCTCGATCGCGCGCGTGCCGCTGTTGCGGACGGTGGCGGCGACCTCGATCATGCCGTCCCAGGGCAGGGTCGGGCCGCCGAGCGTCAGGCCCGAATAGTCGACCCGCCCATAGGTCAGGCCATGGCCGAAGGGATAGAGCGCGGCATTGGGCGCTTCGCGATATTGCGTCTTGTAGGGCTGGCGCGGCCCCGCCGGCGCGGGGCGGCCGGTCGCCTTATGGTCGTAGTGATAGGGTTCCTGCCCGCTTTCATAGGGCAGGCTGATCGGCAGGCGCGCCGAGGGCGAATAGTCGCCGAACAGCACGTCGGCGGTGGCATGGCCGCTTTCCGAGCCCAGGAACCAGGTCATCAGGATCGCTGGCGCGTCGCGCACCGCACCGTGCAGCGCTAGGCCACGCCCGTTCTTCAGGATCACGACCATCGGCTTGCCGGTCGCCGCCACCGCCTCGGCCAGCGCCTGCTGGGGCGCGGGCACGACGATCTCGGTGCGCGACTGCGCCTCGCCGGACATACTCTCGCTCTCGCCGATCGCGAGCAGCACGATATCGGCCGCCTTCGCCGCCGCGACGGCGGCGTCGATACCGCCCGGCAGTGCCTCCTCGACGCCCGAGCCGGCGGTGACGCTCAGCAGCGACGGATCGGCCATCGCGGCGCGGAGGCCCGTCGCCAGGTCGACCGCCTGCTTGTTGTCGCCATAGACGACCCAGGGGCCGTTCAGGTCGTGCTGGCCGCTGGCGAAGGGACCGATCAGCGCCAGCCGGCGTCCGGCCTTGGGCAGGGGCAGCAGGTCGCCGTCATTCTTCAACAGCACGATCGACTTGCGGCCGGCTTCGCGCGCCAGCGCCAGGCTGGTCTTGGTCCGCGACCGGGCCTTCTCCCGCTTCACGTCGATGCGGCGGAAGGGGTCGTCGAACAGGCCGAGCCGGTGCTTGACCACCAGCACGCGCCGCACCGACCGGTCGAGCACCTCCTGCGGCACCAGTCCGTCGCGGACCAGGCCGGGCAGATGCTGCATATAGAGGTTGCTCTGCATGCACATGTCGACGCCCGCCAGGAAGGCGATCCGCGCCGCGTCGCGCCCGTCCTTGGCGAAGCCGGCGGCGATCATCTCCTCGTCGCCGGTATAGTCGGACACGATGATGCCCGGGAACTTCCACTCGTCGCGCAGCACCGTCTGGAGCAGCCAGGGATTGCCGTGCGAGGGGATGCCCGAAATCTCGTTGAACGAGGCCATACCCGACAGCGCACCCGCATCGAAGCCGGCCTTGTAGGGGGGCAGATAGACGTCGCGCAGAGTCCGTTCGGACAGGTCGACCTCATTGTAATCCAGCCCCGATTCCACCGCGCCATAGGCGGCGAAATGCTTGACGCAGGCCATCATCGCATCGTTCGCCATCAGGTCCTGGCCCTGGAAGCCGCGCACGCGGGCGGCGGCGAACAGGTTGCCGACCAGCACGTCCTCGCCCGCGCCCTCCATCGTCCGGCCCCAGCGCTGGTCGCGTGCGATGTCGACCATCGGGAAGAAGGTCCAGTCGATGCCGGCGGCGGCGGCCTCATAGGCGGCGACGCGCGCGGTGCGCTCGGCGAGCGAGGGCTCGAAGCTGGCGGCTTCGGCGACGGGGACGGGGAAGATGGTGCGGTGGCCGTGGATCACGTCGGCGGCGAAGATCAGCGGGATCTTGAGGCGCGATCCCTTCATCACCGCGCCCTGCATCCGCCGCGCCATTTCCGCGCCATTGCCGTTGAACACGCCGGTCAACTTGCCCGCCACCGCATCGGCGAGCTGCTGGTCGAAGCTGACGCCGCCGGCCGCGGGCGGGTTGAGCCCGGTGGCGACGCCGCCGCTCCACGCCGCCGCGTTCAGCGTCAGCTGGCCCGCCTTCTCCTCCAGCGTCATGCGGCCGACCAGCGCCGCGACCGCGGCCGGCGTCGCCATCGTGTCGGCGGCGGCGAGCAGCGCGCGTGCCGGGCTGGACGCCCAGGCGGCGATCGCGCCCGCGCCGAGCAGCGCGCCGCGCCGCGTGATCGTCATGTCCGCCCCGTGGCCCGCCCTGTTCCGCTTGTCGCCCATGCCACATTCTCTCCCATGCTGGTCGTGAACGGGTCGCATTTTGCATTTGACCGTCCCGTGTAACCGGTTACCTAGACGCCAAGAGACCAATCTGGCAATCGCCGCACCAGCGTTTTTGCGCCATGATCCGGCATTGATGGTGCGGACATGATGGAGGGATGATGCGCAAGGCTGGGGCGACGATCCGCGATGTGGCGGCGCGGGCCGAATTGTCGGTGGCGTCGGTGTCGCGGGTGTTCAACGGCCATGCCAATGTCCACCCCGATGCGCGCCAGCGCGTGCTCGCCGCCGCCGAGGCGCTGGGCTATGTGCCCCATGCCGGCGCGCGCAGCCTCAGCATGGCGCGTACCCATGCGGTCGGCGTCGTCATCCCCGACCTGCATGGCGAATTTTTCTCGGAGATCGTGCGCGGCATGGACCGGGAGGCGGGGCGGCGCGGCTATCACCTGCTGTTGTCCAACATGCATGCCGATGCGGAACAGGCGGCGCAGGCGATGCGCAGCATGCGGGGGCGGGTCGACGGCATGATCGTGATGGCCCCTGGCCTCGATCCGCAGACGGTGGAGGCGGTGCTGCCGGTCGGCATCCCGGCGGTGCTGATCGCCAGCCCCAATGCCGGCACGCGGTCGGCGGTGGCGATCGACAATCGCGCCGGGGTGGAGGCGGTGGTCGCGCATCTGGTCGCGACCGGCCGCCGCGCCCTGGTCCATGTCGCGGGGCCGGAGGGCAATATCGACGCGACCGAGCGGCGCGAGGCGTTCGTCGATGCGCTCGCCCGGCACCTGCCCGGCACTCCGCCCCGGATTATCCAAGGCAGCTTCTTCCAGGAGGCGGGGGAGGGCGCGGCGCACGAACTGCTCGCCTCGGGCGAGGTGTTCGACGCGATCGTCGCCGCCAACGACATGGTGGCGCTGGGCGCGCTGCACGTGCTGCGCGAGGCGGGGGTCGATGTGCCCGGCCGCGTCGCGGTGGCGGGCTTCGACGACGTGCCGCTCGCCCGGTTCCTGTCGCTGACCACGGTGCAGGTCGGCATCGACGAGATCGGGGGACGCGCGATGACGCGGCTGTTCGACGACATAGAAGGCAAGGCTTCGGACATGATGATCGACATGATTACCCCCCGGTTGATCGTCCGCGCGACGACGGGCACCGCCACCGAGCCGCAGGCGTGATCGCGCTCGACCGTCGCCAACTGCTCGCCGGCCTGCCGCTGGCGGCCGCGGCCTCGCGCCTGCCCGCCGCCACCCGGCCGGTGCTGGACCCCTGGTTCACCGATCTGGAGAAGCGGACCTTCGATTTCTTCTGGGAGACGGCGAACCGCGACAACGGCCTAGTGCCCGATCGCTGGCCCAATCCGCCCTTCGCCAGCATCGCCTCGGTCGGCTTCGCGCTGACCGCCTATCCGATCGGCATCGCGCGCGGCTGGTGCACCCGGGCGGCGGCGCGCGACCTGACGCTGACGACCCTGCGCTTCTTCGACCGCGCGCCGCAGGGCGATGCGGAGAGCGGCACCGCCGGGTATAAGGGCTTCTTCTATCATTTCCTGCACATGGACACCGGGCTCCGCTATCGCGACGTCGAGCTGTCGAGCGTCGATTCCAGCCTGTTGTTCCTCGGCATCCTGTTCGCCGGCCTGTGGTACGACCGCGCCGACCCGGTCGAGGCGGAGATCCGGCAACTGGCGACCCGGATCGTCGACCGCGCCGACTGGCCCTGGTTCCAGACCGCCAGCCATTCCTTCTCGATGGGCTGGCATCCCGGCAAGGGCTTCATCGAGCGCGCCTGGGACGGGTATAATGAGGGGATGATGGTGCATCTCCTCGCGCTCGGATCAGGCGGGCACCCGGCGCGCGACGGCGCGTGGGAAGCGTGGACCAAACCCTATCCGAATGTCTGGCGCGGCACGGGCGAGACCCGGCACCTCGCCTTCGCGCCGATGTTCGGCCACCAGTACAGCCATATGTGGATCGACTTCCGTGGCATCCGGGACGCGACGATGCGGCGCGAGGGGCTCGACTATTTCGAGAACAGCCGCCGCGCCACCTATGCCGACCGCGCCTATTGCATCGCCAACCCGATGCATTGGGACGGCTATGGCCGCGATATCTGGGGGCTGACCGCGTGCGACGGACCGGGCGACGTCCGCCTCAAGTTCAAGGGTGAGATGCGCCAGTTCCATGGCTATTCGGCGCGGGGGCCGGTCGGGCAGCCGGACGGGCTGGACGACGGCACGATCGCGCCGACCGCCGCGCTCGGCTCGCTCGCCTTCGCGCCGGAGATCTGCATTCCGGCCGCACTCGCCATGCACCGCCGCTATGGCGCCAACCTCTATGGTCGCTACGGCTTCCGCGACAGCTTCAATCCCAGCTTCCGCTATACCGATGCGACGGTGAACAGCGGGCGTGTCGATCCGGCGCAGGGCTGGTTCGCGTCGGACTGGCTAGGTATCGATCAGGGTCCGATCCTGGGGGCGCTGGCCAATTACCGCAGCGAGTTCATCTGGAAGGTCATGCGGCGCTCGCCGCATCTGCGCCGGGGCCTGAAGCGGGCGGGGTTCAGCGGCGGCTGGCTGGGCTGATCCGAGGTCCGAATTCCAAAACTGTTGCAGCATAGCCACATCGCGGCATGTTTAACGATCCTGTCATCTGAGTGATTGAACCACGCCTCGGCCGGATGTAACCGGTTTCCTACGGCATGTAAGCGGTTACATGCGGCAAGGGTCAGGGAGCGCATCGCCCCGGCCGCGAGGGAGAGGATGATGAAGGGCAGCAGCGTCAGCACCGTTGTCTTCGCGTCGCGTCGCATGGCGACGCGCATCCCGCGCCCTAGCGCGTCGGCCGCTTCCGTCACCCGAACGACAGAACAGAACGGCCATCGGCCGGACAGGGGAATCTTCGACATGAGCAAGACCATGTTTCGCGCCGCGCTGATCGCCGCCACGACGCTGGCGACCGGCGCGATGCTGCTGCCGGTCGCGGCGCAGGCGCAGGTCGGCCAGGCGGCGCTGCGCGGTCGCATCACGGCCGCCGCCGATAATCCGGTGCAGGACGTGACGATCGTCGAGGTCGGCACCGGCTATCGCCGCACCGTGCCGCTCGCCGCCGATGGCAGCTACAACTTTCCCTCGCTGCGCGCGGGCACCTATCGGCTGGAGGTGCGGGCGCAGAACGGCACGCGCAACTCCGATGATTTCACGCTGCGGGTCGGGCAGAATGCCGGGCTCGACATCGACCTGACCGCGCCGACCGCGCCCGCCCCGGCGGGCGGGCCGGGCGCATCCGGCCAGGCCGGCACGGGCGAGACGGCGGAGGGCGCGCCGACCGCGACCGAGGCGGGGCAGGCCGCGCCGGTGGGCGAGATCATCGTCACCGGCTCGCGCATCCGCTCGCTGTCGGGCGGGCAGGTCGGCAGCAATATCAGCCAGCGCCTGATCGAGCAGTTGCCGCAGAACAACCGCAACTTCCTGGCCTTTGCCGATCTGGCGCCGGGCGTCCGCTTCATCGAGGGCGCGAACGGCGAGTCGCGCATCCAGGGCGGCGCGCAGGACAGCCGCACCGTCAACGTCTTCATCGATGGCGTCAGCCAGAAGGATTATGTCCTGAAGAACGGCATCACCGGCCAGGACAGCTCGCCGGGCAATCCGTTCCCGCAGCTCGGCATCGGCGAATATCAGGTCCTGTCTTCCAACTACAAGGCGGAGTTCGACCAGGTCAGCTCGGTCGCGATCACCGCCGTCACCAAGTCGGGCACCAACCAGTTCCATGGCGAGGGCTTTTTCGACTTCACCAACCAGAATCTGCGCGACCGTCGCCCGACCGAGATCTTCCCGACCACCATCGACAAGGTGAAGACCAGCAACAAGCAGTTCGGCGGCGCGCTGGGTGGCCCGATCATCAAGGACAAAGCCCACTTCTTCTTCACCTATGAAGGCAAGCGGATCGACAGCCCCTATGACGTGCGGCCGGACAACGGCCTGCCGATCAGCAGCCTGCCGCAGCGCTATCAGCAATATTTCGGCAGCTTCTCGCAGCGGTTCAACGAGGATCTCTATTTCGGCAAGATCGACATCGTGCCGACCGACCGCGACCTGATCGAGCTGACCGGCAAGTACCGCAACGAGTCCGGCAACCAGATCGCGACCGGCATCAACGCGTCCGATACGTCGACGCTGAACAAGGTGATCGACAAGCGCGGGATGCTGCGCTGGCAGCATACGGCCGACAATTGGGTCAACGACGCGCGCCTGTCGTACGAGGATGTGCGCTGGTCGCCGACCCCGGCGAACGACGGCACCACCTATTTCCTGCAGGCGACGCAGCGTAACGGCACCTCGGCGGTGCGGACCGACCTGCTCCGCTACGGGGCGGGCAGCAACTTCCAGAACAAGGGACAGAAGGGTTGGACCTTCCAGGACGACTTCACCTGGACCGGGTTCGAGGGCCATACGATCAAGGTCGGCGGCAAGACCAAATGGGTGCAGCTCCGCTCCACCGAGCAGAACCTGATCAACCCGCAATATAGCTATGACGTCAACGCGTTCAGCCAGACCGGCTTCAACGACACCTTGCCCTATCGCGTGCAGTTCGGCGCGGCGGTGGCGGGGGCCAATCCGCAGATCCGCTCGAACAATTTCCAGCTCGGCCTCTATGCGCAGGACGATTGGGACGTCACCAGCCGGCTGACGCTGAACATCGGCCTGCGCTGGGATTACGAGCGGACGCCCGCCTATCTCGACTTCGTGACGCCGACCGAGAACATCACCGCCGTGTCGCTGGCCAACTATCCGAACCTCAACAACGCCGACTATAACATCAACGACTATATCTCGACCGGCAACAACCGGAAGACGTTCAAGGGCGCGTGGCAGCCGCGGCTGGGCTTCACCTATCGCCTGGACGAGGCGGGGCGCTTCTCGGTGTTCGGCGGCTATGGCCGGTCCTATGACCGCAACCAGTTCGACTTCCTGCAACAGGAGCTGACCCAGGGCGTCTTCCAGACGCGCACGTTCAACTTCATCGGCAACGACTCGCTCAACCCCTGCGACCCGGTCGCCAATCCGCAGACCTGCATCGCCTGGAACCCGATCTACCTGACGCCGGAGGGGCGCCAGCTGCTCCAGACCGCGGCGGTCGGCGGCGGGCGCGAGTTCCGCTTCCTCAAGAACGACCTGAAGATGCCCTATTCGGACCAGTTCAGCCTGGGTCTGCGCGGCCGCTTCGCGCCGGTCGAGCTGGAGGTCGGCTATTCGCACATCAAGAGCCGCGACGGCTTCGTCTTCCTGCTCGGCAATCGCCGGCCGGACGGCAGCTTCTTCTTCAACGATCCGACCAGCAGCACCGACGTGCCGCAGTCGCCGTTCAACTTCTCGCCGAACGGCTATGGTGCGATCATCCTGGGCGACAACGGCCTGCGGACCGATGCGGACTCGGCCTATTTCAAGCTGACCAAGAGCTGGTCGCGGTCGTCGCCCTGGAGCCTAGACGCCACCTACACCTATACTCAGGCCAATGAGAACCGGACCTTCGGCGAGGTCTATTCGCTCGATTTCCCGCAGATCGGCGATTATCCGATCATGCGGTCCTCGGGCGTGCCGCGCCATCGCTTCGTCGCGGCGGGCAGCGTCGACACGCCGATCGGCGTGACCATGTCGGCCAAGTTCCAGATCGAGTCGCCCTCCTATATCAAGGCGTTCCTGGACACCTCCAATCCCTTCGCGCGCGAGCTGATCGGGCGTGAGGCCTATGGGCTGGGGGATCGCTGGGGCCGGCGTCAGCTGGACTTCGCCTTCACCAAATATGTGCCGATCGGCTTCATCAACGAACAGGCGCGCGTCCGCTTCCGCGTCGATATCCTGAACGTGATGAACGACCGCAACTATGTCGATTTCAACGGCAATCCCGCCGACCCCAATTTCGGCCAGCGGTCGACCAACGCGGTCGGCGGCAATGCGCCGCGCACGATCAAGCTGTCGACGGGCTTCTCCTTCTGACCTCTACCGGGCGGGTGCTGCCGAAGCGCCCGCCCGTTCCGTTCCTGCTGCCCAAGGGCCGTCGCCATGCTTCGTTCGCTGATCCTGCTCGGGCTCGCGGCCACGTCCTCGCTGGCGCCGGCGGCGACCGTCCAGCGCACCTACGCCAATCCGATCGACGTCGATTACAAGTTCAACTTCGAACAGGAATATGAGGGCGTCTCCTACCGCACGGGGGCCGATCCGGTCATCGTGCTGCATCAGGGCGCCTATTACCTCTTCCAGACGCTGGCCGATGGCTATTGGCGCTCGACCGACCTGATCCACTGGCGCTTCATCCCCGCCAGCCTGTGGCCGGCCGAGGGCGTGGTCGCGCCGGCGGTCTGGTCGGAGGGCAAGGACCTCTATGTCTGGCCATCGATGACGCACCAGCAGCCGATCCTGGTCACCGACGATCCGGCGAGCGGCAGGATCCGCTACCTGCTCCGCCGCACGCCGCCGCTGCCCGGCGCGGTGCCTTCCGGATCGGAGGACCGGATCAAGCCGGGACAGGTGCCCGCCGGCCCCTGGGACCCGGACGTGTTCGTCGACGATGACGGCGGCCATTATCTTTACTGGAACTCGTCCAACGTCTTCCCGCTCTACGGCATGACGCTCGATGCGAAGAACCGCTTCGCCTATAAGGGCGACACGCACGCGCTCCTCACGCTCCATCCCGACATCCATGGCTGGGAGCGGTTCGGGCAGGACCATAGCGGCACGCTGCCCAACGGCACGCCGATCGCGCCCTTCATGGAGGGGGCGTGGATGAACAAGGTCGGCGGCCGTTACTATCTGCAATATGGCGCGCCGGGCACCGAACATAACGCCTATGCCACCGGCGTGTACGTGTCAGACAGGCCGTTGGGGCCGTTCACCTATGCGCCCTACAACCCCGTCGGCTACAAGCCCGGCGGCTTCGTGCAGGGGGCGGGGCACGGCTCTACCTTCCAGGATGCGCACGGCAATTGGTGGAACACCGGGACGCCCTGGATCGGGGCGAACTGGACCTTCGAGCGGCGGGTCGGCCTGTGGCCGGCCGCCTTCGCGCCCGATGGGCAGATGATGGTGTCGACGCGGTTCGGCGACTTTCCGCATTATGTGCCCGACCACCGGGTCGCCGATCCGGAGGCGTTGTTCACCGGCTGGATGCTGCTCTCCTACCGGGCACGCGCCACCGCCTCCTCGACGCTGGGCGACTTCGCCGCCGACCGGGTGACGGACGAGAACCCCCGCAGCTTCTGGGTCGCCGCGGATGCCCGGCCGGGCCAGACCCTGACGCTGGACCTGGGCGCGGAGAAGACGGTGCGCGCGGTGCAGGTGAACTTCGCCGACTATAAGGCCGGCCGCTATGCCGACGCGCCGGACATCTACACGGCGTTCAAGCTGGAAGCCTCCACCGACGGCGCGCATTGGTCGCCGATCGCCGAGACGGAAACGGGCGAGGGGCGGCGCGACCGGCCCAATGCCTATTTCGAGCTGCCGGCGCCGGTCCGTGCGCGCTACATCCGCTATGTCCACGACCATATCGGCGGCGCGTATCTGGCGATCAGCGACCTGCGTGTGTTCGGCAGCGCCGGCGGCACCGCGCCGGCCGCGCCCGGCCGGATCGCGGCGGTGCGCGCCGCTGATCCGCGCGATGCCCGCATCAGCTGGACGCTGGTGCCCGGGGCGGTCGGCTATAATGTCCGCTGGGGCATCCGGCCCGACCGGCTGGCGCTGACCTACCAGCTTTTCGCCGACGACCCGCGCCTGGCCCGGGGCGGCGCGCTCGACCTGCGCGCGCTGACCAAGGGGCAGGGCTATTATGTCGCGGTCGAGGCGTTCGACCAGTCCGGCGTGTCGAAGCTGTCGAAGGTCGTGCGGATGTGAGGGACGGGCCTTCATCTACTTCTGGCGTCACCCCGGCGAAGGCGGGACCTTTGCGAAAGTCGCTGCCGTGCTCCTGCGGAGGCAGGAGCCCAGGCTTGTGGATACCCATAAGGCGTTGTTTTGCGCGGCTCTGGGCTCCTGCTTTCGCAGGAGCACAAGCCTGTTCGGCCGGTTCGCTCGACTTCTGCAAAGGTCCCGGCCTTTGCAGAAGTGGCCCGGTGGGTTTCGCGACGGCCTTGCCTCCGCCGGCGCGGAGCTATGCCCGTTCGAGCGAACCGTGCGGTCGTCTCAATCCCGCCAGCTCCGATCGCGCCGGTCGACCAGCCGCACCATCGCGGCGAAGTCGGCCGCGCCGGGGCCGCCGGGGGCCTGGGCCTGGTGGATGTCGCGCTGGTGCGTGGCGATCACTTCGGGCGACACGACCAGGGGCCGGCCCATCGACAGGGTGGCGAGCTGGATCTCGCAGGCGCGCTGCAGCGACCAATGGCGGATGAACGCCTCGGGCAGGGTGCGGCCCATCACCAGGATGCCATGGTTGCGCAGCAGCATCGCGCGCCTCGACCCGAGATTCTCCAGCAGCCGCGCGCCCTCTTCGTCGCGCACCGTCACGCCCTCGAAGTCGTGATAGGCGATCTGCCCGGCGAAGTTGCAGGCGTAGAAGTTGACCGGCTGCAGCCCGCCCTCCAGCGAGCTGACCGCCATGCCCGCCGTGGTGTGCGTGTGCATGATGCAATGCGCATCGGGCAGGTGCCGGTGGAACAGCGCGTGCTGCACGAAGCCGGCGCGGTTGACCGGATAGGGGCTGTCATCCAGCGTGTTGCCGTCGATATCGATCTTGACCAGGCTCGACGCGGTCACTTCCGAAAAGTGCAGGCCGAACGGGTTGATCAGGAACGCACCCTCTTCGTCCGGCACCTTCACGGTGATGTGGTTGTAGATCATCTCGGACCAGCCGAGCAGGTCGAAGACGCGGTAGCAGGCGGCGAGCTGCTGGCGCGCCTCCCACTCGGCGGCGGTGCGACGCACGTCATGCGAAACGGCGGTAGCCATGGCACTCTCTCCTGTTTTGCCAGCAGCTTCGCACGATCCGGATACCATTGCCAGCACCACCGCCGCCCGTCATAGGCGGCCCAAATAACGAGGGGACCGGCCCAAATGGCCATGCATATCGACACCCAATCCACCGCCGCGCACGGCGATGCGCAGGCGGGGTATGACGCGCCCGACCTGCGCGTCTTCGTCTTCGCGCTGTTCTTCATCTTCGGTGGCATCACCAGCCTGAACGACATCATCATCCCGAAGCTGAAGGAGCTGTTCACGCTCGATCACGCGACGGCGATGCTGGTCCAGTCGGCCTTCTTCTTCGCCTATGCGCTGTTCTCGATCCCCGCGGCGGCGATCGTGCGCAAGGCGGGCTATATGCGCACCGCCTCGATCGGCCTGGTGACGATGACGCTGGGCTGCCTGGCCTTCATCCCGGCCTCCGCCAATGCCAGCTTCCCGCTGTTCCTCGGCGCGCTGTTCATCCTGGGGGCGGGCATCACCATCGTGCAGGTGGTCGCCAATCCACTGATCTCGCTGCTCGGCAAGCCGGAATCGGCGGCGGGGCGGTTGACCTTCGCGCAGGGCTTCAACTCGCTCGGCACCACGCTCTTCCCGCTGATCGGCTCGGCGATCATCCTGGGCGGGCTGGCGACGGTCGACCCGGCGACGCTGTCCGGCGCGGCGCTCGACGCCTATCGGGCCGAAAGCTCGCGGACGGTGGTCCACACCTATATCGGCCTCGCCATCGCGTTGCTGGTGATCGCCGGCGTCGTCTGGACCCGGCGCAACCGGCTGAACGAGGAGCAGGAGCATAGCGGCGGCATGTTCCACGCCTTCACCCTGCTGAAGCGCCCGCGCTTCGCGATGGGGACGGCGTGCATCTTCCTCTATGTCGGCGCGGAAGTCGCGATCGGTTCGCTGATCGTCAATTACCTGATGCAGCCGAGCGTGTTCGGGATCACCGACAAGGCGGCTGGCGATCATGTGCCCTTCTATTGGGGCGGCGCGCTGATCGGCCGGTTCATCGGTGCCTATATCCTGACCCGCATGTCGCCGGGCAAGGTGCTGGCCGGTGCGGCGACGGGTGCGATCGCGCTGCTGTTGATCTCCGCCAATACGCAGGGCGCGGTCAGCGGCTGGTCGCTGCTGGCGATCGGGCTGATGAACTCGATCATGTTCCCGACCATCTTCAGCCTGGCGAGCGAGGGGCTGGGCAAGCGCGCGGCCGAGGGTTCGGGCGTGATCGCCACCGCGATCGTCGGCGGCGCGGTGATCCCGTACCTGACCGGCAGCCTGGCCGATGCCAGCAACTCGCTCCACTTCGCGCTGACGCTGCCGGCGGTCTGCTATCTGTTGATCGCGGCCTATGGCCTCTATGCGCGGCGGTCAGTCGCCCTCGCCTGATCCCAGCATCGGGGCGGCGCGGTTGGTGACCAGCGCCGCCTCCGAAAAGCGGATCGGGGTGCGGACGCCGGGGACGGTCGACCCGTCCGGCCGCGCCGCATCGATCCGCATCGCGCGCGCGACCACCTGCGGATCGGCAAAGGCCTGGGCCACCGTGTTGATCGGCCCCGCCGGCACGCCCGCCGCCTCCAGCCGGGCGAGCAGATCGGCCTGGGAGAAGGCGCGCGTCGCCGCCTCGATCGCCGCGAACAGCGGTTCGCGATGTTCCAGCCGGAGCGCGTTGGTGGCATAGCGCGGATCGTCCGCCGGCAGGCCGACCGCCGCACAGAAGCGGCGATATTGCCCGTCATTGCCGACCGCCAGGATGAACCAGCCGTCCGCGCACGGGAAGACGGCATAGGGGCAGACGTTCAGATGCGCATTGCCGACCCGGGTCGGCACCTGTCCGCTGGCGAACCAGTTCATCGCCTGGTTGGCGAGCACGCCCGTCATCGTGTCGAGCAGCGCGAGGTCGATCCACTGGCCGCGCCCCGTCCGCTCGCGCATCAGCAGCGCCGACTGGATGGCGATGACCGCATAGAGGCCGGTCATGATATCGGCAAAGGCCACGCCGATCTTCTGCGGCGCGCCCGCCGGCTCGCCGGTCAGGTCCATGATCCCGCTCATGCCCTGGACGATGAAGTCGTATCCGGCGCGGGGGGCATAGGGGCCGTCCTGCCCGAAGCCGGTGATCGAGCAATAGATCAGCCGGGGATGATCGGCGGCGAGGCTGGCATGGTCGAGGCCGAAGCGGGCGAGGCCGCCGACCTTGAAATTCTCGATGACCACATCCGCCTCGGCGATCAGCGCCTTGACGCGCGCAAGGTCGGCCGGATCGGCGAAATCGGCGACGATCGACCGCTTGCCCCGGTTGCAGGCATGGAAATAGGCCGCGTCGCGCGTCCCGTCCGGATTGGTGATGAAGGGCGGGCCCCAGCCGCGCGTGTCGTCGCCGGCCGGCGCCTCGACCTTCACCACCTCCGCACCCAGATCGGCGAGCGTCTGCCCCGCCCAGGGGCCGGCGAGGATACGCGCCAGCTCGACGACCTTCAGGCCGGCGAGCGGGGCGGGGCGGACCGCGTCAGCGGGGGCGGTCATCAAAAAGCGGCGATGCCGGTGATCGCGCGGCCCAGGATCAGCGCATGGACGTCATGCGCCCCCTCATAGGTGTTGACCGTCTCCAGGTTCATCAGGTGGCGCATGACCTGATACTCGCCGGAGATGCCGTTGCCGCCATGCATGTCGCGCGCGGTGCGGGCGATATCCAGCGCCTTGCCGACATTGTTGCGCTTGACGATGGAGACCATTTCCGGTGCGAACCGCCCTTCGTCCATCAGCCGGCCGACGCGCAGGCTGGCCTGGAGGCCGAGCGCGATCTCCGTCTCCATGTCCGCCAGCTTCTTCTGGTAGAGCTGCCGCCCGGCGAGTGGGGTGCCGAACTGCTTGCGGTCGAGGCCATATTGCCGCGCCGCGTGGAAGCAGAACTCCGCCGCGCCCAGCGCGCCCCAGCTGATGCCGTAGCGCGCCCGGTTGAGGCAGCCGAACGGACCCTTCAACCCCTCGACATCGGGCAGCAGCGCGTCCTCGCCGACCTCCACCTCGTCCATCATCACCATGCCGGTGATCGAGGCGCGCAGCGACAGCTTGCCCTCGATCTTCGGCGTCTCCAGCCCCTTCATCCCCTTGGTCAGGATGAAGCCGCGGATCTTGCCGTCATGCGCGTCGGACTTGGCCCAGATGACGAAGACGTCGGCGATCGGCGCATTGCTGATCCAGGTCTTGGCGCCCGACAGGACGTAACCGCCATCGACCTTCTTCGCGCGCGTCGTCATGCCGCCGGGGTCGGAGCCGGCATCCGGCTCGGTCAGGCCGAAACAGCCGATATATTCGCCCGATGCCAGCTTGGGCAGGAATTGGCGCTTCTGCGCCTCCGACCCATAGGCATAGATGGGGTACATCACCAGGCTGGACTGGACGCTCATCATCGAGCGGTAGCCGCTGTCGATGCGCTCCACCTCGCGCGCGACCAGGCCATAGGCGACATAGCTCGCGCCGACGCCGCCATATTCCTCCGACACGGTCGGGCCGAGCAGTCCCAGCTCGCCCATCTCGCGGAAGATCGCGGGATCGGTATGTTCGTTCTGGAACGCTTCGACGATGCGGGGGGCGAGCCGGTCCTGCGCATAGGCTTGGGCCGTGTCGCGGATCATCCGCTCGTCCTCGGTCAGCTGATCGTCGAGCAGGAACGGGTCCGCCCAGTCGAACTTGCCCATGCCTGCCATGATCCGCTCCTGCTCTGCCGTCGTCTTTGAAGTCGCGGTACGGGCTTGGCGGGGCGTAAGCAAGGGGGGCGTCCGTGCTCCTGCGAAGGCAGGAGCACGGAGCCACGAACGCTATCGCTTGTGATCCTGGGCTCCTGCGTCCGCAGGAGCACGGGTCACAGCTTGAAGCTGAGCGTCGCGCGCAGGTCGCGGCCGCTGAGCGGGGCGAAGTCCTTGAGGACGCTGGCGTGGCGGCGGGCGTTCACGTCGAAGATGTTGTTCGCCGACAGGATCAGCGACGTGGCATTGTCGACGCCGAACGGCTTGAAGGCGACGCTGGCGTTGACCAGGGTGAAGCCGCGCGTCGCCGTCTCGAAGGGCGCGACGCGATCCTGCTTGAAGCTGTGCTCCACCTCGGCACGGGCGGTGACGCGGTCGCTCTGCGCCTCCAGGCCGCCGAGCAGGCGGAGCGGCGGGATGCGCGGCACCGGGCTGGTGTCGACCACCGTGGCATGGACCCAATCGCCGAGCAGGTCGGCATTGATCCGGGTGCCGCCGATCCGCGCTAGCGTGGCGGACCCCTGTGCCTCGAGCCCATAATAGCGGGCATCGGCCTGGTTGTACTGGAAGCAGGGCAGGTCGACCGTGCGACCCGATGGGGCCGCCGCCGCCTCGCAGACCGAGGATGCGACCTGGCTGTCATAGATATAGTTGCTGAACCAGTTGTAATAGGCCGAGGCGTCGAAGCTCCAGTTCGGACGATGCGCGTGCAGCGTCGCCTCCAGCCCCCAGCTCTTCTCCAGCCGGAAGTTCGGATTGCCCAGTTCATAGGCTTGCGTCCCGGCATGGGCGCCGTTGGCGAACAGTTCCTCGGCGGCGGGCGCACGCTCGGTGCGCGAGCCGTTCAGGCCGAGGCGGATGCCGTCCGCCAGCGCATAGGACGCGCCGAGCGATGCGGACACCGCCTCGAAATGCCGCCCGCCCTGGAAGAAGCGGGCATCGCCCTGCAGCGTGCGGGCGTCGACATTGGTCGTCTCGTAGCGCGCGCCGGCTTCGGCGCGGAAATCACCCAGGTTGAACTGTTGCAGCGTGAACAGGCCGACCTGGCTGGTCTCGTTCTTGGGCAGGAACGCCTCCTCGCCCTCCACGTCGAAGCGGCGGTTGAAGAACTGCACGCCCGACGCGCCCAGCCAGCCGCCGCGATCGGCCTGGACCAGCTCCAGCCGGCCCTCCAGCCCCTGGTTGAAGAATTGCGTGCCGACCTCGCCATTCTCCTCCAGCTCGCCATGCTGGTAATCGGCCATGGCGGCGCGGAGGCGGATCTTGTCGAAGATCTCGCCGCCGGTGTTCACCTCGGCGCGCAGATCGACCCGGTCCTGCTTCAGCTTGATGCGCGGGGCCTCCTGCTCCTGGCCCGGCGCGGTCGCGTAGCGAACGGGGACGCCGTAAAGGCTGTCATAATGGCTGTAGGATACGCCGAGCGAGCCGCCCTCGGTGATCAGCGCGCCGCCGACGCCGACATTCCAGGTCTCCGACGCAGTGTTGGGCAGGCGCCCTCGGATCGCGGCATTGGCGGCGAAGTCGATCGACTCCTCGCCGGCCTCCGCCGGCTGGGGCGGCAGCGCGGCGCTGGCCAAGGCGCGGGCGCGCTGCTCGCGCGACAGGGCATAGCCGCCGATCTTCAGGTTGTCGGTCTTGAGATAGGAGCCATCGGCATGGACGACGAACAGGTCGCCGATCGCCACATCGGTCGCGGCCGAGCCGGAGCGTTCGGTCGCCGCCGAGCCATAGGTGGCGTTGCCGG
Source organism: Sphingomonas sp. SORGH_AS_0438 (assembly GCF_031453475.1). Lineage (NCBI taxonomy): Bacteria > Pseudomonadati > Pseudomonadota > Alphaproteobacteria > Sphingomonadales > Sphingomonadaceae > Sphingomonas > Sphingomonas sp. SORGH_AS_0438. The sequence continues at coordinate 2,012,104 of NZ_JAVIZS010000001.1, read as the reverse complement.
CGAGGCGATAGCCCTTCTCCGGAATGGAACGCGGGATGCGCGTGTCGATGACGTTGACGACGCCGCCGACTGCCGAGGAGCCGAACAGCAGCGCGGAGGGGCCGCGCAGCACCTCGACCCGCTCGGCGATCAGCGGGTTGATCGCCACCGCATGGTCGACCGAGGTGTTGGACACGTCGATCGAGCCGATGCCGTCGGTCAGGATGCGGATGCGCTCCCCCTGGAAACCGCGCAGCACGGGCCGCGAGGCGTTGGGGCCGAAGGAGGTCGCCGACACGCCGGGCTGACGGGTCAGCGTCTCGCCGATCGTCGGGCGCAGCGAGCGTTCCAATTCCTCGCCCGAGACGATGGTGGTGCCGGCGAGGACATCGGCCTCGCTCTGGCGGAAGGGGGCGGTGACGACGATATCGCGGCCCGGCGTCGCCCGGTTTGCATCGGCGGTATCGAGCGGCTGCGCCTCGACCGGGGCCGGCGCGTCGGCCGGGCCATGCGCCTGGACCGGGGCGACCGGCAGCGTGAGGGCGAGCGTGGCGACGCCGAGCAGCAAGCGGTGGTGGGACATGAACATAGGCTCCGCTGGAAGATTTCGGGCGCTGCCTATCGAGCATGTTACAACATATCAATGAATTTGGATGACGGAAATGGGACAGGGCTGCGGACCGTGTCCATTTCGCCACAGCTAAGGCCGGCCGTCAGGCGCGATCGGGATCGAGGGTGACCGCGGTCAGGATCAGCCGGTCGCCGTCGCGCGTCGCTGCCAGGTCGACGACCAGCAGGCCCGGCACCTGCCATTCGCGGGAATCGAGCGTGGCGAGCCAGTCGTCGAGGCTGGGGCTGGGCGGTGCCTGGAAGTGGAGGTGATGACGGGTCCCGTCGAACCCGGCGCTGCACCAGGCTAAGGCATGGCTGTCCGCCTCCAAGCCTTTGATCGCGCAGCCGGCAATCGAGGCATCGGCGACGATCGCCTGCCGGAGCCGGGCGGTCCCATCGCTAGGCCGGGTCATGCCTGATGCTCCCCGATGAAGCGTTCGATCCGCGTGCACATGTCCGGCCCCGGCTGGCGACCGCGTCGCAGGTCGAGCACCAATCGGGGATCGCCGACCGCGCGCCGGCCGAAGGTGGTGACCGGCATCCGCGTGGCGTGCAGATAGCGATCGATGATGGTGAGCAGCGACACGGACGCGAGCCTCCTGATTCTGGCCTATGTTCCTTATTTGTTCTGGCTGTTGCGGCTTGTCTAGGATTTTTCCTAGACTATCTTGCAAGGGTGATCCCGCAGGACGCCCGTGTCGCGCTCGACGCGCTTGCCCTGCGGGATGGGGTCAGCCTGTCCGCGCTGTCGCGGATGCTCGGGCGCAACCCGGCCTATCTCCAGCAATATATTAAGCGCGGCTCGCCCCGCAGTCTGGCGGAGGAGGATCGGCGGCGGCTGGCGGAGTTCTTCGGCGTCGCCGAGACGATGCTGGGCGGCGCGGCGGTCCAGGCGGAGCCGCGCTATCGACTGCCCCGCCTCGATCTCGCGGCATCGGCCGGGCCCGGTGCCTATGTCGATAGCGAGGTGGCGCAGGGCACCGAGACATTGGACCCGCAACTGGCGCGCCGCTTGCGGCTGGCGCCGGGGGCGGGCGCTATCCTGCGCGTGCGGGGCACATCGATGGAGCCGGCGCTGCTCGACGGCGACCATATCGTCATCGACACCGAGGAGCGCCAGCCGGACCGCAAGCCCGCCATCTTCGTGATCCGCATCGACGACACGCTGATGGTGAAGCGCGTGGCACGGCAGGGCGGATCGCTGGTGGTGCGGAGCGATCATCCCGACGCGCTGCCGGTGCCGGACGGTGCGGTCGCCGTGATCGGCCGCGTCGTCTGGCAGATGCGCGCCTGGCGCTAGAACGGCCGCGCCTTTAGCGCCGGTCGCGCAGCCACAGCAGCAGGGCGGCGGCGATGCCGATGGTGAGGCCGATCAGCACGCCGGGCGTCGCCTGGCCATAGAGAAAGCCGATGATTGCGCCCAAGAAGATTCCGGCGACGATCAGGATGCCGCCACCGGCGCGGGAAGGGGTCGGGCTGGCCATGCCACCTCCTGCCATGTCCCTGCACGGGACGCCAGTGGGCGAAATCCGTCCCTTTGTGGCACAGGTGGGACGGGAGGGACGGCGCCGGAACAGGGCGGTTTACCATCGATCGTCGCCGCATCCGCGCGATGGCGCGATCTGGCGCGGAACATGAGTGACGGGTGGCGATGACCGACCTGCCAGCACCTGCCGCCGACCTTCTTCCCTATATCGCCGATCGTGCCGAGCTGGCGCTGGCGACCGACCTGATCGAGCAGCTCGGCCTGGAGGCCGCGCGCGAGGCGCGGGTCCGGGCCAATCGCAGCCGCGACCTGGGCAATCACCTGCATTTCTGTCGCTGGCGGCAGGTCGAGCGACTGGCCCGCCTGCTGAGCGACCCGGTCCCGGTGGGCACCGTACATTAAGCATTGATCGCACGCCGTTCCGACCGTTTTCGGGACTGTCGCTCCGGTTCGGTCGCGGCTAGGAACGGCGCATGTCGTTCCGCGCCGGGCGGGCGGGTCGCGGGGCGGCCGCCGCGTGTCTATGCCTGATCCCGTCCCTCGCCTGGGGCCAGAGCGCGCCGGCGCCGGCTGCCGCGCCGTCGCCGGTGCAGACGCCGGAGGAGGATCTCGACCCCAATTCGCCGCTCGCCCCGCTGCCCGATCTCGGCGTCGCCTGGCCCGACCTCGCCACCGCGCCGGGCGCACCGACCAGCGCGGTCGCCGCCACCGACGGCGTCGCCGAGCGGCGCTATGGCTGGCGCGTGGATGGGATCGATGGCATCGGCTCGCCGCTGCTTCGCCAGCGCTTCGACCAGAATTCCACGCTCAAGGCCCATGCCGGCCAGCCTGCCAACGCCGCCCAGCTCGACCGACGCGCGGCGGAGGATTCGGCGCTGCTGGTCACGCTGTTGCGGGCCGAGGGCTATTATGATGCGCGCGTCAACGTGGCCGTCGAGCCAGGGCCCCGGCCGCAGGTGGTGCTGGCGGCCGAACCGGGGGGGCTCTATCGCTTCGACCGGGTGACGCTGGCGGGCGTCGACCATGCCGGTGACAAGTCCGATGCGCTGACCCGGGCCTTCGGCATCAAGCCGGGCGATCCGGTCGACGCCGATGCGGTGGTCGCCGCCGATACGCGGCTGACCGGTGCGGTCGGGCGGGACGGCTTCCCCTTCGCGAGCGTCGGCGCGCCGGAGATCGTGGTCGATCACGCCACCCGCACCGCCACGCTCGACCTGTCGGTGCGGCCGGGCGGCGAGCGACGGTTCGGCGATATCGTCGCGCTGCCCGGCAATCGGGTGTTCGGGCCCGACCATGTCGCGGAGATCGCCCGCTTCCATCGGGGCGAGCCGTTCGACCAGACGCGGGTCGACGATCTGCGCCGCGCATTGATCCAGACCAGCCTGGTCTCGGCCGTCGAGCTGAAGCCGGTCGAGGGGCGGGTGCCCGGCACCGTCGACCTCGCCGTCAAGCTCGATCCCGCGCCGCCCCGGACCGTCGCCGCCGAACTGGGCTATGGCACGGGCGAGGGCGCCCGGCTGGAGAGCAGCTGGACGCACCGCAACCTGTTCCCGCCCGAGGGTGCGCTGACCATCCGCAGCGTGCTGGGCACGCAGGAGCAATTGTCGTCGCTGGTCTATCGCCGCAACAACTATAAGGGCCGCGACCGGGTGCTGACGCTCCAGGTCGCGCTCGCCCACCAGAACCGCACCGCCTATGAGGCGCGCACCACTTCGCTGTCGGGCGCGCTGGAGCGGCAGACCAACATCTTCTTCCAGAAGACCTGGACCTGGTCGCTGGGCGCGGAACTGCTCGCCTCGGACGAGCGCGACGTGATCGTGGCGACGGGCCAGCCGCGTCGCCGCACCTTCCTGATCGGTGCGCTGCCGACCAGCCTGGTCTATGACGGCACCGACGACCTGCTCAATCCCAGCCAGGGTTTCCGCCTGGGCGGGCGGTTCAGCCCGGAGGCGTCGTTGCAGGGGTCGGTGTTCGGCTATGCCCGGACCCAGCTGGACGCCAGCGTCTATCGGACGGTGCGGCCCGGCGTGGTGCTGGCGGCGCGGACCCGGCTGGGCACGATCGCCGGCGCGCCGCGCGATGCGGTCGCCCCGTCGCGGCGCTTCTATGCCGGCGGCGGCGCCTCGGTGCGCGGCTATGGCTATCAGGATATCGGCCCGCGCGACCCCAATAACGCACCGATCGGCGGGCGCAGCCTGACCGAATTCTCCATCGAGGCGCGGGTGAAGGCGTTCGGCAATTTCGGGGTCGTGCCCTTTCTGGACGCCGGCAATATCTATACCAGCCCGCTGCCGCGCTTCACCGGGCTGCAATATGGCGCGGGGCTGGGCGTGCGCTATTACTCGAATTTCGGGCCGATCCGCCTCGATGTCGGGACGCCGCTCAATCCGCAGCCGGGCGACTCGCGGATCGCCGTCTATGTCTCGCTGGGACAGGCGTTTTGAGACGCGCCGCGCGCTGGATCGGCTGGCTGGCCTGCGCGCTGCTGGCGATCATGCTGGCGGCGCTGGTGCTGGTCGACACCCCTTGGGGCCATGCGCAGGTCGCCGAGCGGATCGGCGCGATCCGGACCGCCAACGGCCTGCGCTTCACGGTCGGGCGGATCGACGGGTCGCTCTATTCGGGCACGCGGATCAGGAATTTGCGCGTCTACGACCTGGACGGGCTGGTGTTCGACGCGCCCGATGTCGCGCTCGACTGGTCGCCGGTGCGCTGGTTCGGGGGCGAACTCGCGATCCGGCGGCTCGCCATCCCGCAGGCGATGCTGCACCATGTGCCGCATACGCGCCCGACCGGGCGGCGCGGGCCGATCCTGCCCGATTTCGACATCCATATCGGCGCGCTGGGTGTCGACCGGCTGGTGCTGGCGCGGCCGGTGCTGGGCCGCGAGCGGGTCGGGTCGCTGCGCGGGCTGGCCGATATCCGGTCCGGCCGTGCGCTGGTGCGGCTGGACGGCGTGGTGCAGGGGAGCGACCGGCTGCGCCTGCGGATCGATGCCGAGCCCGATCGCGACCGGTTCGATATCGATGTCGATGCGGCGGGGGCGACCGGCGGCGTGCTGGCGCGCGCGATCGGCGCGCGGGCCCCGGTGCGGCTGACCGTCGGCGGTGACGGCCGCTGGCAACGCTGGCGCGGACAGGCGCGGGCCTGGACCGGGAATACGAGGCTGCTCGACCTGGGGCTGGCGGCGGAGGCGGGGCGCTACACCATGTCCGGAACGGTCGCGCCGGCCTCGCTGCTGACGGGCAAGGCGCAACGCCTGACCGCGCCGCGCCTGCTGGTCAACGGCACGGCGACGCTGGAGAACAGGCGGCTCGACGGGCGGCTGGCGCTGCGCTCGGCCGCGCTGGCGCTCGATCTGGAGGGCGTGGCGGACCTCGCCGGCAATCGCTGGGGCAATCTGAAGATCGCCGGCCGGCTGCTGCGCCCGGCGGCGCTGTTCCCCAACATGACCGGACGCGGGATCACGCTGCGCGCGGTGCTTGACGGACCGTTCGACACCGCCCGCTTCGACTATCGCCTGGCCGCCGACCGGCTGGCCTTCGACCAGACCGGCTTCGAACAGGTGCGCGCGGCGGGCAGCGGCCGGCTGTCGCCCGCGCCGGTGACGGTGCCGATCCGGCTGGCGGCGGCGCGGGTGACCGGGGTCGGCACGGTGGCGGGCGGCATCCTGCGCAATCTGCGCGTCGACGGTGCGTTGCGGGTCACCCCGACCCAGATCATCGGCGATCCGCTGCACGTCCGCTCCGACAAGCTCAGCGGCCGGATCGGCCTGGTGCTCGACCTGCGCACCGGCCGCTATGAGGTGGCGGTGACCGGCGGGCTGGGGCGCTATCTGATCCCCGGCCTGGGCGTGGTCGACGTCCAGTCGCAACTGACGCTGGTGCCCGGCGCGAACGGTCATGGCGTGCGGCTGGTCGGGCGCGGGCAGGCGGTGGTACGGCGGCTGGACAACGCCTTTTTCCGCTCGCTGACCGGCGGCCTGCCGCGCCTGACCGCCGGGCTGGAGCGGGGGCCGGACGGCATCCTCCACTTCCACGACCTGCGATTGGTGTCGCCCGGCCTGACGCTGGCCGGCCAGGGCTATCGCCGCCGCGACGGCAGCTTCCATTTTGAGGGCGGCGGCCGCCAGGCCAGCTATGGCCCGGTGACGTTGGTGCTGGACGGCGACATCGCGCGCCCGACGCTCGATCTGCGGTTCCAGCGGCCGAACGCGGCGCTGGGCCTGTCGAGCGTCGTCGCGCATCTCGATCCGACGCCGCAGGGCTATGGCTTCACGGCGAATGGCGGCTCGCGGCTGGGGCCGTTCCGCGCGAGCGGCGCGATCCTGCTGCCGAGCGGAGGTGCGGCGAGCATCGTGATCGGCGCGCTCGACGTATCGGGGACGCGCGCCAGCGGGACGCTCGGCATCGTGACCGGCGGCTTCGACGGCCGCCTGACGGTCGCGGGTGGCGGTCTGGCCGGCACGATCGGTTTCGCGCCGGCCGGCAGCATCCAGCGGGTCGAGGTACATCTGACCGCGCGCGACGCGCGACTGGCGGGCGGCAGCGTGCGCCAAGGCCGCCTGGACGCGGTGGCGCTGCTCGATCCCGCCGGTACCGATGTGCAGGGCAGCGCCAGCGGCATCGGCCTGCGCTATGGCGCGGTGTCGCTGGCGCGCTTCACCGGTTCCGCCGCGCTGACCGATGGACTGGGCGAGGTGCGCGCGGGGGTCGCCGGTTCGCGCGGCCGAGCGTTCGACCTCCAGACGGTGACCCGGATCGAGCGCGACCGCTATGTGGTGCGCGCGCAGGGCACGCTCGACAAGCGGCCGATCCAGCTCACCACCCCCGCCACCTTGGTGCGCGAGGGCACGGCGCTGCGGTTGCAGCCGACCGGCCTCGCCTTTGCCGGCGGCGAGGCGACCGTGTCGGGCCGGTTGGGCGAGGACGGGATCGAGGCGCAGGCGGCGCTGACCCGTATGCCGATGTCGATCCTGGATATCGGCTTTCCGGGGCTGGGTTTGTCGGGCAGCGCCTCGGGCACGCTCCGCTATGCGGCGGCGGCGGGCGGACCGCCGACCGGCGCGGTCGACCTGACCCTGCGCGGCGTGTCGCGGTCGGGGCTGGTCCTGACCTCCGCACCGATCGATATCGGGGTGGCGGGCGTGCTGCGCGCCGATCGCGCCGGCCTGCGCGCGGTGGTGGCATCCGGCGGCCGCACGATCGGGCGGGCGCAGGCGCAGCTCGCGCCGCTCGGCTCGGGCGATCTCGCCAGCCGGATCGGCAATGCGGCGCTGTTCGCGCAGCTCCGTTATGCCGGCCCGGCCGATACGCTGTGGCGGCTGACCGGCGTGGAGTTGTTCGACCTGTCCGGCCCCGTCGCGATCGGCGCGGACGTGACCGGGCGGCTGGCCGCGCCGGTGATCCGGGGCGTGGTGCGGGCGAATGGCGCGCGGATCGAGAGCGCGACCACCGGCACGCTGCTGACCAATGTCCAGGCGACCGGCCGGTTCGGCGGATCGCGGCTGGTCATCGATCGCTTCGCCGCCGCCGCCGGAAAGGACGGGCGCGTGACGGGCAGCGGCCTGTTCGACTTCGCCGCGCCCAAGGGGCTGGGGCTCGACCTGCGGCTCAATGCCGACAATGCGGTGATGATCGCCCGCGACGATATCGGCGCGACCGTCACCGGACCCCTGCGCTTCCAGTCGGACGGGGCGGGCGGCACCATCTCGGGCGATGTGGTGCTCAACCGCAGCCGCTATCGTCTGGGCCAGGCGAGCGCCGCCACCGCCGCGCCGCAGCTCAACGTCCGCGAGATCAACCTGCCGGGCGGCGACGTGGCCGACGACGCGCCGCCCGCGCCCTGGACGCTGGCGCTGAACGCCCGCGCCCGGAACGGCGTCATGGTCAGCGGCTTGGGCCTGACCAGCGAATGGTCCGCTGACCTGAAGATCGGGGGGCAGCCGACCAATCCCTCGATCACCGGCCGCGCCAACCTGATCCGCGGCGATGTGGAGTTTGCCGGGCGCGATTTCGAACTGGCGCGCGGCGTGATCCGCTTCGACGGGCAGACCCCCGCCAATCCCGCGCTCGACATCGCCGCCAATGCCGACAGCACCGGGCTGAACGCGACGATCCGCGTCACCGGCACCGCGCTGAAGCCGGAGATCGGCTTCACCAGCGTGCCCGCCCTGCCGGAGGATGAATTGCTGTCGCGGCTGCTGTTCGGCACATCGATCACCAACCTGTCCGCGCCGGAAGCCCTGCAACTGGCGGCGGCGGTGGCGGCGTTGCAGGACGGCGGCAATGGCCTGAACCCGATCAACGCGATACGTCGCGCGGCAGGGCTGGACCGCCTCCGCATCCTGCCCGCCGATCCGCAGACCGGGCAGGGCACGTCGGTGGCGGCGGGCAAATTCGTGACGCGGCGGCTCTATGCCGAGATCATCACCGACGGGCAGGGCTATTCCGCGACCCAGGTGGAGTTCCAGGTGACTCGCTGGCTGTCAATCCTGTCGTCCATCTCGACGCTGGGGCGGCAGAGCGTCAACGTGCGGGTGTCGCGGGATTATTGAGGGCCGGTCGGTCGGCCCGGCGTCACGCGCTCAGCATTCCACCACATTGACCGCCAGCCCGCCCAGGCTGGTTTCCTTATATTTCGAGCGCATGTCCTCGCCGGTCTGACGCATCGTCTCGATCACCGCGTCCAGGCTGACGATGTGGCTGCCGTCGCCGCGCAGCGCCAGATAGGCGGCGTTGATCGCCTTCACCGCGCCCATCGTGTTGCGCTCGATGCAGGGGATCTGCACCAGCCCGCCGATCGGGTCGCAGGTGAGGCCCAGATTATGCTCCATGCCGATCTCGGCGGCATTCTCGATCTGGCGGTTGCTGCCGCCGAGCACCGCCGCCAGCGCGCCCGCCGCCATCGAACAGGCGACGCCCACCTCGCCCTGGCAGCCCATCTCCGCCGCCGAGATGGAGGCGCGCTTCTTGTACAGCATCCCGATCGCGGCGGCGGTGAGCAGGAAGGTGCGCGCACCCACCGCATCCGCGCCCGCGATCAACGTCTCGTAGAAGCGCAGCACGGCGGGCAGCACACCGGCCGCGCCATTGGTCGGGGCGGTGACGACGCGGCCGCCCGCCGCATTCTCCTCATTGACCGCCAGCGCCCAGAGGCTGACCCATTCGAACACCTCGGCTGGATTGCCGCCCGGCCGCTCGCCGGTCAGGCTGGCGGAGAGCGACCGGGCGCGGCGGCGCACCTTCAGGCCGCCGGGCAGCACGCCGTCCTGCGCGATGCCGCGATCGATGCAGGCGCTCATCGCTTGGCGCACCGCGTCGAGAAAGGCGTCGGTCTCGGCGGGGGAACGCCAGGCCTCTTCATTGGCGCGGACGATGTCGGCGACGGTGAGGCCGGTCGCGTCGCCGATCGCGAGCAGGTCCGCGCCGGAGGAGAAGGGGTGGCGCACCGCGATGTTGACCGCCGCCACGCCCGCGCCCTTCCGCAGGATCGCGCCGCCGCCGATCGAGAAATAGGTCTCGGTATAGGCCGTATCGTCGGCCAGCGTGGCGGTGAAGGTCAGGCCGTTCGGATGTTCCGGCAGGAACTCGCGCGGATGGAAGACGATGTCGCCCGCCGCGAAGGCGATCGGCATCCGGCCGCCGAGCATCATCCGCGTCTCCTGCTCGATCCGGTCGAGGATCGTTGGGGCATCGTCGGGATCGATTCGCTCCGGTTCCCAGCCCGCCAACCCCAGGATCGTGGCGGTGTCGGTCGCATGGCCGCGTCCGGTCAGCGCCAGCGAACCGTACAGGTCGCAGGTGACGCGTACCGGCGGCGAATCCTGCCCCAGCGCACGCTGCGCGAAGTCGAAGCCGGCACGCATCGGGCCGACCGTATGCGAGCTGGACGGGCCGATGCCGATGGTGAACAGTTCGGCGACGCTGATCGGCCGATGGATGTCGCGGTCGAGCGGGGCGGCAGTGGTGACGTCGGCGTGCATGGCATCCTCTCGCCGGTGGTTCCGGCCTTCCATGCCCCTTCTGTCCCTTGCGCCTGAGATCGCTATCCCGTCGGCGGACACGGGGAACGCCCCATGCCTCTCTCCAGATGTCCGTCGCCCATGTGGTCCTTTTGCCTGAGAGTTTCCGGGGCGGTTGCTCCTTCGGCGCCGGTTGCCCGGTCTCTCCCACATCGACGCACCGGGCTATCGGCCGGGCCGGGGGGCGGGGTCAAGCGGCATCATGCGGGCGCTGGCCCGGACATGACGAACCCGGCCGACGCGCGGGGGCGTCGACCGGGTTCGTGCGATCCTGATGCGGCGGCCGGATCGCCCGGCCGCCGGCGCGGGGATCAGCCGCTATAGTACATGTCGTATTCGACCGGGCTGGGCGTCATTTCCCAACGCGCGACTTCGGCGCGCTTGATCTCGACGAACGCCTCGATCTGGTCCTTGGAGAACACGTCGCCCTTCAGGAGGAAGTCGTGATCGGCTTCCAGGCAGTCGAGCGCCTCGCGCAGCGAGCCGGCGACGGTCGGCACCTGCGCCAGTTCGGCCGGCGGCAGGTCGTACAGGTTCTTGTCCATCGCCTCGCCGGGATGGATCTTGTTCTGGATGCCGTCCATGCCCGCCATCATCAGCGCCGCATAGGCGAGATAGGGGTTGGCGAGCGCATCGGGGAAACGGACCTCGACGCGCTTGGACTTCGGACCCGTGCCGTACGGGATGCGGCACGAGGCCGAACGGTTGCGCGCCGAATAAGCGAGCAGCACCGGCGCCTCATAGCCCGGGACCAGACGCTTGTAGGAGTTGGTCGACGGGTTGGTGAAGGCGTTGACCGCCTTGGCATGCTTGATGATGCCGCCGATGAAATAGAGGCACATGTCCGATAGGCCGGCATAGCCATTGCCCGCGAACAGCGGCTCCTTGCCGTTCCAGATCGAGAAGTGGGTGTGCATGCCCGAGCCGTTATCTTCCTTGATCGGCTTGGGCATGAAGGTCGCGGTCTTGCCATAGGCATGGGCGACCTGATGCACGACATACTTGTAGATCTGCATCCGGTCGGCGGTCTGGGTCAGCGTGCCGAAGGTCAGGCCCAGCTCGTGCTGCGCGGCGGCGACCTCATGATGGTGCTTGTCGCAGGGCAGGCCCATTTCGAGCATGGTGGTGACCATCTCGCCGCGGATGTCGACCGCCGAGTCGACCGGCGCGACGGGGAAGTAACCGCCCTTGGCGCGCGGACGGTGGGCGAGGTTGCCGCCCTCATATTCGCGGCCGGTGTTGGTCGGCAGCTCGACATCGTCGATCTTGAAGTAGGACGCGGCATAGTTCGTGTCGAACTGCACGTTGTCGAACATGAAGAACTCGGCCTCGGGGCCGACATAGACGGTGTCGCCGATGCCCGTGGTCTTCAGATAGGCCTCGGCGCGCTTGGCGGTCGAGCGCGGATCGCGGGCATAGAGCTCGCCGGTCGAGGGCTCGACCACGTCGCAGAACACGATCAGCATCGGCGTCGCCGAGAAGGGATCGGTATAGACCGCGTCCAGATCGGGCTTGAGCACCATGTCGGACTCGTTGATCGCCTTCCAGCCCTCGATCGACGAACCGTCGAACATCAGGCCGTCGGTCCACTCATCCTCGCCCATGATGCTGGCGACCATGGTCAGGTGCTGCCACTTGCCCTTGGGATCGGTGAAGCGCAGGTCGACCCACTCGATCTCCTCCGTCTTGATCTTCTTCAGGATGTCATTGGCCGTCGTCGCCATGGTTCTTCCCTTCTAGGCCCCAGCGAAGTGCTTGGGCCGTGTTTGAAAACGATACTGCCCCGGCCGCGACCGGGACGGAGGATGAGGTTCAGATCGCCGCTTCGTCGCGCTCGCCGGTGCGGATGCGTAGCGCCGCCTCCACGGGAATGACGAAGATCTTGCCGTCGCCGATCCGGCCGGTCTGCGCGGCGGTGGCGATCGCCTCCACCACGCGTTCGGCCAGGGCGTCCTCGACCACGATCTCCAGCTTCACCTTAGGCAGGAAATCCACGACATATTCGGCCCCGCGATAGAGCTCCGTATGCCCCTTCTGCCGGCCGAAGCCCTTGGCCTCGGTGACGGTGATACCCGACACGCCGATCTCATGGAGCGCTTCCTTGACCTCATCCAGCTTGAACGGCTTGATGATGGCTTCGATTTTTTTCACAGAAACGCGTCCTCGATCGTCATGGAAGCTTCGTTCGTTCGAGCGTTCGAACCCTCGCCCGTGCGGGCGCATTGCACGGGTCGTGCCAACTGCGCCCACAGGGCGGATGGAGCATGGCCGGGCCGATTGCTGCCCGATAAAGCGGCAGGCGGCGTGGCGCTGCCTTGTTTGGCGGCAGTCACAGCACCTCCGACACGCGTTCGGGCGGGCGGGCCAGCACGACGCCCCGCTCGGTCTCGACCAGCGGACGTTCGATCAGGATCGGGTCGGCGGCCATCGCCGCCAGGATCGTCGCATCGTCCGCCTCGGTGAGTGCGGCCGCGCCCGCTTCGGTGCGGCGCAGGCCTTGGGACGGCGTGATGCCGGCACTCGCATAGAGACGGGCCAGTTCGGCGGCGGACGGCGGATCGTTGAGATAGTCGATGATCGTCACTTGGGCGCCGGCCGCTTGCAACAGGGCCAGGGCCGCGCGCGACTTGGAGCAGCGCGGATAATGGTAGAGCGTCGCCGCCGGAGGGTGGAGATCGGCCATGCCGGGCTTATGCGCCGCTGCGACGGCGATGCCAAGGTCGCGACTCCATCGGGCCGCGGGAAAGCGCATGGGCGGACGGTGCCGATGGCCCGCCCGCCCATGCCGTTCGATCACCGCTTGGCGACCGGCGGCTCCAGCTTCAGCGCGGTCTGCACTGCGGCGAGGAAGTGGTTGCCGGGGCGTGCCTTGCACTGGTCGACGACCACCGGCACGATCTTCTCGACGCCGTCGATCGTCACGGTCGGATGCGCCTTGCCCTTGGGGCCGTAATTGGCGGCATAGACAATCGCCTGGGGCCGGAAGCTTTCGTCGAGCTGGCCGAAGTCGTGACAGCTTACGGTCTCCAGGCGCTTGCCCTTGGCGAGAAGATCGATGACGCGCTGACCATCCGGACCGGCGGGAACATTGGCCTGTTCCTTGACCCACTGGGCGCTGGCGGGGGCGATCGCGGCAACCGAAGCCAGCGACAACAGGGCAGCCGCGCCGAACGTGCGAACCAAATTCATCTGGAACACTCCCTCATTGATGACGAGGGAAGAAAGCGACAGGATCAATGATGTTCCTCATTGATCCATATTAAATATTCGACATGTTCGGCGGGTGGCGGCGTGTCCCGCCGCTATGTTCGATCGAGCGGATACACCCGTCCCCGTCGATCGGTGTCGCGGCGCATGGGCGACCGCGACACCGATGGGCGTCAGTCGGTCTGACGCGCCAGCCATTCCTCCAGCCACTTGATTGTGTACTGGCCCTGCTGGAACTCAGGGTCTTCGATCAGCGCCTGGTGGAGCGGGATGGTGGTCTTCATCCCCTCGATCACGAACTCCTCCAGCGCGCGGCGCAGGCGGCGGATCGCCCCTTCGCGGGTGGCGCCGTAGACGATCAGCTTGGCGATCATGCTGTCGTAATAGGGCGGCACCTTATAGCCGGCATAGAGGCCGCTATCGACGCGGACATGCATGCCGCCCGGCGCGTGGAACTGCTTCACCAGCCCCGGCGAGGGGACGAAGGTGCGCCAGTCCTCGGCATTGATCCGGCACTCGATCGCATGGCCGCGGAACTGCACGTCCTGCTGGCGCAGCGTCAGCGGATGCCCCTCGGCGATGCGGATCTGCTCGCGCACCAGGTCCAGGCCGGTGATCATCTCGGTCACCGGATGCTCGACCTGGAGCCGGGTGTTCATCTCGATGAAGTAGAACTCGCCGTCTTCCCACAGGAATTCGATCGTGCCCGCACCGCGATAGCCCATATCGGCCATCGCCTTGGCGACGACGCCGCCCATCCGCTCGCGCTCGGCGGCGGTGATGACCGGGGAGGGGGCCTCCTCCAGCACCTTCTGGTGACGGCGCTGGAGCGAGCAGTCGCGCTCGCCCAGATGGATGGCATTGCCATTGCCGTCGCCGAACACCTGGAACTCGATATGGCGCGGATTGCCGAGATATTTCTCGATATAGACCGTGGCGTCACCGAACGCGGCCTTCGCCTCGCTGCCGGCCTGCTGCATCAGCGTTTCCAGCTGATCCTCGCTGTTGCAGACCTTCATGCCGCGACCGCCGCCGCCCGAGGCGGCCTTGATGATCACCGGATAGCCGATCCGGGCCGCCAGCTCGCGCGCCTCGCCCACGTCGCTGACCGCGCCGTCGGAGCCGGGCACCAGCGGCAGGCCGAGCGCGCCGGCGGTGCGCTTGGCCTCCACCTTGTCGCCCATGGTGCGGATATGCTCGGGCTTCGGCCCCACGAACAGCAGGTTGTGCAGCTCGACGATCTCGGCGAAGCGGGCATTCTCCGACAGGAAGCCATAGCCCGGATGGATCGCATCCGCGCCGGAGATTTCCGCCGCCGAGATGATGTTGGGGATGTTCAGATAGCTGTCGGTCGCTGCCGGCGGCCCGATGCACACCGCCTCGTCCGCCAGGCGGACGTGCATGGCATCGGCATCCGCCGTCGAGTGCACCGCCACCGTCTTGATGCCCATCTCGTGACAGGCACGGTGGATGCGAAGCGCGATTTCGCCGCGATTGGCGATCAGCAGTTTCTTGATCGGCCGCACGGGCTTACTCGACGACGATCAGCGGCTGGTCGAACTCGACCGGCTGGCCGTTCTCGACCATCACCTGGGTGACGGTGCCGGCGGCGGTGGCGACGATCGGGTTCATCACCTTCATCGCCTCGACGATCAGCAGCGTGTCGCCGGCCGCGACCTTCTGGCCGATGCCCGCAAAGGGCTTCGCGCCCGGCTCGGCCGCCAGATAGGCGGTGCCGACCATCGGCGAGCGGACCGCATTGGCGCTGCTGGCGGGCGCGGACGCACCCACTTCGGCGGCGACGGGCGCGGCCGGCTGGGCGGCGCTCATCGCCACGGGCGCGGGCGCGTAATGCACCGCCTGGCCGCCGCCCTGCGATACCTTGCGGGCGACGCGGATCTTGCGCTCGCCATGCTCGACCTCGATCTCGGTCAGCTGGGTGGTGTCGAGCAGCTCGGCGAGCTGGCGCACCAAGTCGACATCGACCATCATGGTGCCGCTGGAATTCGTGTCGGTCATGGAACCTTCCCTGTACAAGCGCGGGCCAGTGTCAGAACCGGGCCGCGGCTTCAAGCGCGAGGATGTAGGACAATGCCCCGAAGCCCGCGACTGTGCCTTTCGCGGCACGGCCGATCATGCTGACATGACGAAAGTCTTCCCGGGCATGGGGGTTGGAGAGATGGACCTCGATCACGGGCGTCGCGATCGACTTGATCGCATCGTGCAGCGCGACCGAGGTGTGGGTGAAGCCGCCCGCATTGAGCAGCACCGCCTTCGCCCCCACCGCCTGCGCCTCGTGCATCCAGTCGATCAGATGACCCTCGTGGTTGGACTGGCGCAGGTCGATCTCCAGCCCCAGTTCGCGGGCGCGGTCCTCCATCATGCCGGCGATGTCGTCGAGCGTGTCATGGCCGTAAATGGCCGGCTCGCGCAGGCCGAGCAGGTTGAGATTGGGACCGTTCAGCACGAACACGGTATGGGCTTCGGTAGCAAGAGAGGTCGACATGGGCGGCTTCCGGTTGCGGCCGCCGTCCGCGACCCCTAGATCGCCCCTCTACCCGCTCGCACCGCGCGAAGTCGAGATGCGAGTGCGGTGCGCCCCTTTTCACGCGCCGTCCGGCCCCCTCCGGCGACGCCCCGGCTGGAACTGGACCCGATGCCCCATAGCGATGGAACCGTCTCGATCACCGTCAACGGCGAGCACAAGCGAATCGCGGCCGGCCTGAGCCTCGCCGATCTGGCGGGCGAGTTGGGGCTGGTGCCCGAAAAGGTCGCGGTGGAGCGCAACCTGGAGGTCGTGCCCCGCTCGACGCTGAAGGAGGTGATCGTCGAGGACGGCGACGACATCGAGATCGTCCATTTCGTCGGCGGCGGCGACCATGTCGCGCCGCTGGTAGACGATAGCTGGACGGTGGCGGGGCGCACCTTCCGCTCGCGATTGATCGTCGGCACCGGCAAGTACAAGGATTTCGCGCAGAATGCCGCCGCGCTGGAGGCATCGGGCGCGGAGATCGTGACGGTGGCGGTGCGGCGCGTGAACGTCAGCGACCGCAATGCGCCGATGCTGACCGACTATATCGACCCCAGGAAGGTCACCTATCTGCCCAACACCGCCGGCTGCTTCACCGCCGAGGATGCGATCCGCACGCTGCGGCTGGCGCGCGAGGCGGGCGGCTGGGACCTGGTGAAGCTGGAGGTGCTGGGCGAGGCGAAGACGCTCTATCCGGACATGGTGGAGACGCTGCGCGCGACCGAGATCCTGGCCAAGGAGGGGTTCCTGCCGATGGTCTATTGCGTCGACGATCCGATCGCGGCGAAGCGGCTGGAGGATGTGGGCGCGGTCGCGATCATGCCGCTCGGCGCGCCGATCGGGTCGGGACTGGGCATCCAGAACCGGGTGACGATCCGCCTGATCGTCGAAGGGGCCAAGGTGCCGGTGCTGGTCGATGCGGGCGTCGGCACCGCGTCCGACGCGGCGGTGGCGATGGAGCTGGGATGCGACGGCGTGCTGATGAACACCGCGATCGCCGAGGCGAAGGACCCGGTGATGATGGCGGCGGCGATGCGCGCGGCGGTGGAGGCGGGGCGGCTGTCCTATCGCGCCGGCCGCATGGGCCAGCGCCGCTATGCCGATCCGTCCAGCCCGCTGGCCGGCTTGATCTAGGCAAGCCGGATCGGGAACCTTGGGCCTAAGTCCTTGGTTTCCCTCCATGACCGGTTCGGTGCCGGGGGCGGCTCCTCTGCCCTGCGCGGCCGACCGACATGGAGGCTGTGATGGGCGAGCTGACCGACAAGATCAAAGGCAATGTCAACGAGGCGATTGGCAAGGCGAAGGAAGCGATCGGCGAGCATAATCGCGATCCCAACCTGGCCGCCGAGGGCGAGGCCCAGCAGGCCGAAGGCAAGGGCCAGCAGGTGAAGGGCAAGGTCAAGGGCGCATTGGGCGACGATATCTGATCGTCACCTAGTCCCGGACATGAAAAAGGGCCGTCCCGGCGATCGGGGCGGCCCTTTTCATTGGTCGGACAGCAGGAGCGACAGGCTCCCGCTGTCCGGTCAGGCCTCAGCCGTGGCAGGGGCAACCGGCATGGTCGCACCCGGCGGCCTGCTCGTGATGCGTGGCGCAATTGTCGCTGCAGAAGGCGCGACCCTCGGCCTGCACGGCCTTGTCCGGGCTGACGATGCAGACGCAATCGGCGCAGGCGCACTTCACCATGTCGACAGTGATGCTCATGATCTCAATCCTCTTGGGCTAGGTCTTCGGGTTCCAATACATGGTCCATCATGTTGGTGAGCATGGTGCGAACGTGGCAGTCCGGCAGTTCGTAGAAGACATGTCGTCCGCTCCGCGTCTGCTTCAGCAACCGTCCCGCGCGCAGCAACCGTAGATGCTGCGACACGAGGCTCTGGCTGACGCCGACCTCCGCCGTCAGATCGCCAACCGTCCGCGGCCCGTCGAGACACGCCACCACCAGCCGAAGCCGGTTGGGTTCGCCGAGCAGCCGGAACAATTCAGCCAGTTGCGTTCCTTCGTCCGCCGTCATGAACCCTTCAACATATGAACACGTCCTAATATGTGCATAATATGATCTGCGTCAATCCGATTCGTTGATCGGGATCAAGGAAAATGGGTGGCGACCGGAGCGATGCTGGAACGCAGAAGGGAGCCGGACGGCGATCCGTCCGGCTCCCTCGGAACGCGCATCCGATCCCCTGACGGGGGTCGCGCCAGTCTTACGCGACCGCGCCCATCAGCGTCGGGAAGAAGGCCTCGTGCGCGGTGCGCAGATCCTCCAGCGACACCACGTCGTCGCGGTCCGGCCGCTCGAAGATCAGGCGCTTGCCGCCGGTCCGCCCCAGCGGCTCGACCTCGACGCCCGCCGCATGGGCTTCGGTCAGGAAGTCGAGCAGCGCGGCATCGTCGGCGGTGACGATATAGACGCCCTGGTCCTCGCCGAAGAAGGATCGCGCGCAGTCATAGGGCTGCTTGCGGTCGAGGATCGCGCCGATGTCGGCGGCAAGCGCCATCTCCGCCACCGTCACCGCGATGCCGCCATCGGACACGTCGTGCACGGCGGTCAGCCAGCCGGCGGCGATGCCCTTGCGCACCAGGTCGCCCGCGCGCCGCTCGGCGTCGAGATCGACCGGCGGCGGCGGACCCTCCTCGCGGCCGTGCACCTCGCGCAGCCACAAGGTCTGGCCCAGATGGCCGGTCCGCGTGCCCACCGCCAGGATGATGTCGCCCGCGCCCTTGAACGCGATCGTCATGTTCTTCTGCCAGTCGCCGAGCAGGCCGATCGCGCCGATCGCCGGGGTCGGCAGGATCGCCGAGCCGCCGCCGGTCGCCTTGGACTCGTTGTAGAGCGAGACATTGCCCGACACGATCGGGAAATCGAGCGCGATGCACGCCTGGCTCATCCCGTCGAGGCAGCCGACGATCTGGCCCATGATCTCGGGCCGCTGGGGGTTGGCGAAGTTCAGGCAGTTGGTCACCGCCAGCGGGTTGGCGCCGACCGAGGTCAGGTTGCGCCACGCCTCGGCCACCGCCTGCTTGCCGCCCTCGACGGGGTCGGCGAAGCAATAGCGCGGCGTGCAGTCGGTGGTGATCGCCAGCGCCTTGTCGGTGCCATGGACGCGGACGACCGCTGCGTCGCCACCGGGGCGCTGCACCGTGTCGGCGCCGACCATATGGTCATATTGTTCCCAAATCCAGCGGCGGCTGGCGATGTCGGGCGAGCCGATCAGCGTTTTGAGATCGGCGGCGATGTCCCGGCACTGGGGCACGTCGGCGAGCGGTGCGGGCGCGGGCGTCGGCACCCAGGGGCGGTCGTAGAGCGGCGCTTCGTCGGCCAGCGGCCCCAGCGGGATGTCGCAGACCGTCTCGCCCTTGAACTTCAGGACCATGCGGCCGGTGTCGGTGACATGGCCGATGACCGCGAAGTCCAGCTCCCATTTGCGGAAGATCGCCTCCGCCTCGGCCTCGCGGCCGGGCTTCAGCACCATCAGCATCCGCTCCTGCGACTCGGACAGCATCATCTCATAGGGCGTCATGTTCGCTTCGCGCTGCGGCACGTCGTCCATGACCAGCTCGATGCCGACGCCACCCTTTGACGCCATCTCGACCGAGGAGGAGGTGAGGCCGGCCGCGCCCATGTCCTGGATCGCGACGATCACGTCGGTGCCCATCAGCTCCAGGCACGCCTCGATCAGCAGCTTTTCGGTGAAGGGGTCGCCGACCTGCACGGTGGGACGCTTGGCGTCCGCATCCTCGCCGAAATCGGCCGAGGCCATGGTCGCGCCGTGGATGCCGTCGCGGCCGGTCTTCGAGCCGACATAGACGATCGGATTGCCGATGCCGCTGGCGGCCGAATAGAAGATCTTGTCGGTATCGGCGACGCCAACGGTCATCGCATTGACCAGGATGTTGCCGTCATAGGCAGGGTGGAAGTTCACCTCGCCGCCGACCGTCGGCACGCCAACGCAATTGCCATAGCCGCCAATGCCATGGACGACGCCCGAGATCAGGTGGCGCATCTTGGGATGGTCGGGCCGGCCGAAGCGCAGCGCGTTCATGTTCGCCACCGGCCGCGCGCCCATGGTGAACACGTCGCGCAGGATGCCGCCGACGCCGGTCGCCGCGCCCTGATAGGGCTCGATATATGAGGGGTGGTTGTGGCTCTCCATCTTGAAGATGGCGGCCTGGCCGTCGCCGATATCGACCACGCCGGCATTCTCGCCGGGGCCGCAGATCACCTGCGGGCCGGTGGTCGGCAGCTTTTTCAGGTGGAGGCGGCTCGACTTGTAGCTGCAATGCTCCGACCACATGACCGAGAAGATGCCGAGCTCGACCAGATTGGGCTCGCGGCCCAATGCATGGAGCACGCGCTCATATTCCTCGGGGGACAGGCCGTGGTCGGCGACGATCTGTGGCGTGATGGCGGTCATGGCCCGCGCCTTTAGCGGGAGCGGGCCGGTTCGTCACTATCGCGCGGACAGGATGATGTCGGACGGCGCGATGGTCCGACGGCGGCGGGGGCGCAGCGTCGCGCGGCGGGTTCGGAGCCGGCTGGCCGCGGGCAGGGCGGGCGGCAGGGCGGCGGCGACGATGCCCGCCACCGGCCCGAACGCGACCATGCCGAGCCGGATCGCGACCGGCTGGTCGTTCTCGCCATCGGACAGTTCCTCGAAGTGGATGTGAAGATCGATCCCGCCAATGTCCGGGCTGTCGCGCAAGCCGCAAATGCGCCGGCTGATGATGGTCAGGTCGCGGCCGACATCGAAGCCGCTGCCCCGGTAGCAGCCGATCGGATTGCCGGCCGTGTCGACCAGGAACAGCGTGTAATGCGCATGGTAGAGGACGCGCCGATCGCGGCCGCCGGCGAACTCCAGGTTCAGCGTGACTTCGGTACCGCCGCTCGGCCGGAGCGCTGCCCCGTCGGCGAAACGGATCGACTCCTCGAAACCGTCCCCGGCGCGCAGCGGCCGCCAGATGCGGCCGATGTCGTGCTCTTCGAGGCTGTGACGGTCGGGGCCGAGAGGACGGAGATTTGCGGCGTGAAGTGAAAGCCGATGTTCCGCTTCGACGCGATGCGGTTCGTCCGGCACGGTCGGGCGTAGAGCTAGGGAGGAGCACAGGGCGGCGCGTACCATGGAAAACTCCGCAATGAGAATAGGGGGGGGGCGAGGGATTAGGTCAGTGCGGCGGATGCCGTCGTCTGACGACGGCGGATTGTCAGGCCAATACTGGCCATGCCAAGCAGCATCATCGCCCAGGTTGAAGGTTCAGGGACGGGGGATACTACACTTTTGAAAGGGCCGTATGATATATTGCCAAGCTGCATGAAAACCGGATTATTACTGTTCCAGTCATCAACATAATCAAATTTGATTTTGAATTTCATTCCTGCGACGTTGCCTTTGTTCAGGCCGGAATAGTCCGTATTCATACCCATATAGAAATGTACATCATTGCTATATGTACGGTAGTAGTTAATTGATTGACCAACATCGTTAATCAAGGACGTTTCAATCCAAGCGCGATACCCAATTTTTGCGTTTGAATTTTTTGAAAAATAAAACTGAGCGCTCATTTGAGAATAATATTCAGGATCAAAATTTATACCATCGGAGAATTTAATTGACCCGATGAGAGTGTCGCCCGTTTCGACCTTTACCCATTCGCTGCCAATATCATAAACGCGTAAGACGAATAAGTTTGAGCCAAATTTACTGACATTGGAATTTGACGCGTCCACAACATAATCCTTGGTAATCACCGCTGATTGTGCGGGAGTGGACGCTAAAAAAGCGCATGCAAATGCTAAGGTTGAAAATGCAGCCATATTAAACGATTTTGCTGCAATTTTGTGTGGCATGATGCTGTCCTATGCTTTGATGTGCGTGTGTATTGAGCGTTGAATCTCCATATCGGCGTAGCAAAATAGTTAATAGTACGTAAAAATACGATAGAGATAGGCGTGTAGCCCCAGTGGAGTTTTAACGCTTTGTTTTGGTTGCAAAACAAATATTGCCAATTCGACAGGAATTTGCGCAATCATGCGGCCCAAGAGCTGTGCTCCGCCAAAGCTTTGGCCTTCGATCGGCGTGTTGCTGGTGTGCGAGCGGGAGCAGCCGAGAAAAAATTGGCGGCGCGAGCCTCAAGCTCAAGCGCCGCCGTCAGGCATTCCAGTGATGTCGTACGGTCTTACAGGTAAGGCGGCTGGTGCAGCCCCGCCGGGCTAATGGTAAAAATCTCGCAGCCGGTCTCGGTGATGCCGATCGAATGTTCGAACTGCGCCGACAGCGAGCGGTCGCGGGTCACGGCGGTCCAGCCGTCGTCAAGCAGCTTTACGTCGGGGCGGCCGATATTGATCATCGGCTCGACCGTGAAGATCATGCCGGGGCGCAGCTCGGGACCGGTGCCGGGGCGGCCGACATGGACGACCTCGGGCGCGTCGTGGAACAGCCGGCCGAGGCCGTGCCCGCAGAAATCGCGGACGACACCATAGCGATTCTTCTCGGCATGGCGCTGGATGACATGCGAGATGTCGCCCAGGTAATTGCCGGGCTTGGCCTGCTCCAGCCCCAGCATCAGGCATTCATAGGTCACCTCCACCAGCCGCTTCGCCTTCAGCGGCACGTCGCCGATCAGGTACATGCGGCTGGTGTCGCCATGCCAGCCGTCCAGGATCGGGGTGACGTCGACATTGACGATGTCGCCCGACTTCAGCGTCTTCTCCGACGGGATGCCGTGGCAGACGACATGGTTGATCGAGATGCAGCTGCTATGCGTATAGCCGCGATAGCCAAGCGCTCGCCGGCACGCCGCCGCGCGCCAGGACGAAGTCGTAGATCATCCGGTCGATCTCGGCGGTGGACGCGCCGGGCACCATGTGCGGCGTGATCATGTCCAGCGTCTCAGCGGCGAGGCGGCCGGCGGCGTGCATCCCGACAAAGGCGGCGGGGCCATGAAGCTTGATCGCCCCGGTGCGGCCCTCGGGCGCGTCGGACGTCACGGTCACATATTCGGTCATCGCCGCGATATAGCGTGGCGGCGGCGCTTTTGCGAGGCTAAGGTCGCGTCATGGCCGATCGTATCTGGACCGCCGCGCTCGTCGTGATCGGTGATGAAATCCTGTCCGGACGGACGCAGGATCGCAACGTCGCGCAAGTCGCGGCCTGGCTCAACGTGCAGGGTATCCGGCTCGCCGAGGTGCGCGTGGTCGCCGATCGCGAGGAAGCGATCGTCGAGGCGGTCAACAGCCTACGCGCGCGCAACGACTATCTGTTCACCACCGGCGGCATCGGGCCGACGCATGACGACATCACCGTCGACGCGATCGCGGCGGCGCTGGGCGTGGGCGTCATCCACCATCCGGAGGCGATGGCGGTGCTGACCGACTATTACGCCACGCGCGGCGGCCTGACCGAGGCGCGGGCGCGGATGGCGCGGGTGCCGGAGGGCGCGGGACTGATCGTCAATCGCGTGTCGGGCGCACCGGGCATCCGCATCGGCAACATCTTCATCATGGCGGGCGTGCCGCACATCACCGCGGGGATGCTCGACTCGCTGACCGGCACGCTGGAGGGCGGCCGCCCGGTCGTGTCGCGCACGATCGGCGGCTGGATCGCCGAAAGCGAGGTGGCGGACATCCTGCGCGACGCGGAGAAGCGCTTCCGCGACCGGGGTGAGATCGCGATCGGCAGCTATCCCTTCTTCCGCGAGGGGCGGGTCGGGGCCAATCTGGTGGTGCGCGGCCCCGATGCGGACCTGGTCGCGGCCTGTGTCACGGACCTGGTCGCGGCGCTGGCGGCGGCGGGGCACGACATGGTGGATGGCGGTATCTGACGGACGGGGCACGCGCGGTGCCGGCCGATCCGGCACGGGCAATGCCGTGGCTGGATCGCGCCCCGCCAAACGGGTAACGGGGATGCAAATGCGGGATTTTCTGCCGACATGTTGACAGTGCGCGCCCGGTTCGGCTGCGTTACCCATCTGGATTAAATGGCAATGCTCACCATTATAAAATCGTCCATTGTCATAATCGTTCTCGCTGCGGCAGTGATGTCCATATTTGCATCCGCTGTGAAGCCAGCCTGGAAGTCGATCGGTCAGACTTCGGTGAAAGCAACGGCGGCGGCGTTCATCGCGCTTTCATTGGGGCAGATCTATGTGGCGTTCGCCGCGTTGACGGTGGTCGCCGTCATTTTCATCAAGAAAAGGGTTCATGCCGCCGGTCTAGCGATTTTCTTGGTTATTACCTTACCGGCTATCACCTTTACTGCGATGGCGGGATCGCTTCAACTCGTAGCGATCTCGACAGAATCGTGCGTAACGATGGGCGCTTTGATCGCTGCCACGATGTGGGTGAAAGGTAGGGGGGCGGGCTATTCGTTCGCGGATCTGCCCGCATTTATGATCATGTTCGTCTTGGCCTTCATCTCGGCGCGGGATTCGTCGTTGACGAATGTCATGAGAGTGACCGTGCAGATCAGTCTCAGTCTGTTTCTGCCATATTACATCGTGAAGAAGTCGATAAATGATGCGGAGGCCGTGCGAAGCGCGGTTCTTTTCGTCGTCGCATCGGCCTTGGCCATCTCCGCTGTCGCGATCTTTGAGAGCTTCAAGGCGTGGCCCATGTATCAGGCGTTCCGCAATCAATTTGGAATCTACGGTCTCGCTAACGTGAAGATGCGCGGCGGCATGTTGCGGGCCGGCGGACCGTTGATGAATCCCCCTCTGTCAGCCGCCTTGCTGGCCCTTTGCTTCGTGACGACATTTGCCGCGCGCGATCTGTTCAAGTCGGCGTCGAAGCATAGGATCATATTGGCGATCGTGGCGATCGGTTTGTTTTCGGTGCAATCCAGAACCGGCTGGCTTGGCGCGGTCGCTGGTTGTGTCGGGGTGCTTTTGTCCCGGCGTGGCGCGACCGGGATGATTGCACCGCTTGCTGCGCTGTCTCTGACGTTAGGGGGCGTGTACGGCCTGACGCTGGTCAATGAGCGCGCCGCCGATTTGCTCGGCTTCTCGACAGATGCGAAGAACAGCAACGAATATCGCGACAAGCTCTACGATCGGGGCGTTGAACTTGTCCATCAACATCCGGTAATCGGCCAGCCGCCGTCAGTCGTGACCGCGCAAATGGAGGATCTTCGCCAGGGCGAGGGGATCATCGATTTCGTGAACGGCTATCTGGGGATCGCGCTCTTCTCTGGCCTGACCGGCTTGGCGCTGTTCGCGGGAGGGATCGCGGCACAGGCTATCGCCTCCTATCGCGCGCGTCGCGTGTCGCGGGCGCGGGGCTGGGGAGGGCTGTCGGACCTGGGCCTGGGGGTGGCACTGTGCGCGGGGGCGATGTTCCCCTATATTCCGACCGATGGTCGCGTGGTTCTGACCATGTTGCTGCTCTTCGCCCTGAGCAACGCGGTGGCGAGCGTTCCGGCGGGGGCGGGGCGCGATCCCGCGCGACGCCGTGCCGAACCGCTGGCGAAGCCCGTGGACGTCCCCGTGGCAATGGTCGCCTGATCCGGCGATGTTATACATTCTTCCTTAAGATTCCAGGGCCATAGCGCATCAAGCGCGGCGGATCCGTTTCTGCCCGGAACAGGGACGGAAATGATGCGGCTGCGTTCGACCATGGCCTGGCAGGCCCTGATCCTGGTGCCTCTTCTCGCATCCTGTGGTGGCGGGAGCGGCGATGCGTCGGGCGCCGGCACGGGGGTGACGGTGGTGCCCGCGGCCACCCCGACGCCGCAGCCGGTCTCCACGCCTAGCCCGACCCCCACCGCCGCACCGACACCGACGCCGTCACCCACCCCGAGTCCCACGCCGACCGCCAGCATCCCGACCGCCTGGGCGGCGGGGATCGCGGCCAGCTATACGGTCCAGCCGGACGTGGCCAACTGCAAGGCGGGGACGCTGGGCGACAATGTCCGGGCGGAGGCGCTGGCGGTGATCAACGGCATCCGCGCGCTGCACAAGCTGCCCGCCGTCACCTATTCCGATGCCGATCAGGCGGAGGCGATGGAGTCGGCGCTGATGATGGCGGCGAACGGCCAGCTCAGCCACACGCCGCCGACCAGCTGGAAATGCTATACCGCCAGCGGCGCGGCCGGTGCTGGGTCGAGCAACCTCTATGGCGCGGTGCCGTCGCCCTATCTGTCGCTCACCCCGACCGACACTATCTTCGCCGGCTGGATGACCGAGGTGCGCAACATCGTCGCCGACAATGTCGGTCATCGCCGCTGGATCCTGTCCCCCTTCCTGACCAGCATCGCCTATGGCCGGGTCGCGGGGACGGACGGCGCCAACCGCACCGACGCCACCTCGCTCAAGGTCTTCGGCCAGGCGAGTGCCCCGGCGGTTAACGCCGCCGCGCTGCCTGGCTTCGTCGCCTATCCGCAGGGCGACTATCCCGCGCGCTATTTCGACACCGGCGCTCTGCTGTCCTTCTCCGCGATCATCGATACCAGCCGCGCCGGCAACAACAGCGCGGTGGATTATGCCGCCGCGACGATCCGGGTCGTGGGCGAGGATGGCGCGGCGCTGCCGGTGTCGAGCATCAGCTTCGACAATATCGGTTACGGCCTGCCCAACAACATCCAGTGGAAGGTGGTGGGGCTGGGGCGGAAGGTGACGTACAGCGTCACGATCGACAATGTCCGGGTGCGCGGCGTCGCGCGGTCGTACAGCTATACGTTCCGCATCGTCGATTAACGAGCATCGGCTGGACAGGCCGGGGCCGGGCCTCTAGCGGATCGGGTTGATAAGTGCCTGATAACGCGAGGGTGCGTGCCGATCGAACCACGCCATGTCGCGATCATCGCACCGCCCACGCCGGGGCATTTCAACCCGCTCCAGGTGCTGGGCGGCGAACTGGTGCGTCTGGGGCACCGGGTGACGATGGTCCATCTGGGCGAGGCGGCCGGGCTGGTCGACGATCCGCGGATCGGCTTCGCGGCGATTGAGGGGCGGGGCGGGGTCAGTCTTGCGGCCTATCACGCGACGCTGGCCGCGCCGACCGGGCCGATCGGCCTGCCCCGGATGATCCGCGCGACCGCCGCCATGACCGCGCTGCTGCTCGACCGGGCGCCCATGGTGCTGGCCCGGATCGGCGCGGACACGATCATCGCCGATGCCGCCGAGCCGGCCGGGCCGCTGATCGCCGCGCGGCTCCAACTGCCGCTGGTCGGCAGCATCACCGGCCTACCGCTGTTGCGCGAGCCGGAGGTGCCGCCCCCCTTTCTCGGCTGGCGCTACCGGGCGGATGGACTGGGGCGGTTCCGAAACCGGGGCGGCTATCAGGTGTCGGGTGTGCTGATGCGGCCGATCGACCGGGTGCTGGGCGAGCGGCGGCGCGCCTGGGGAATTGCGGACGCGCAGCCGCTGGTCCAGGTGGCGCAATGTCCCGCCGGGCTGGACTATCCGCGCGACTATCTGCCGGCGAGCTTCCGCTACGGCGCGCCGTGGCGGGCGGGGGCGCCGGCGCCGCTCGACCTGCCGGACGATGGTCGGCCGCTGATCTTCTGTTCACTCGGCACGCTCCAGGGGGCGCGACGCCACCTGCTGGCGATCATGGCCGCCGCCTGTGCCGCGATCGGGGCGCGCGCGGTGATCGGCCATGGCGGCGGGCTGAGCGCGACCGAGGCGGCGGCGCTGCCCGGCAACCCGCTGGTCCGCGCCTTCTGGCCGCAGGAGGCGGTGCTGCGCCAATGTGTCGCGGCGGTGCTGCATGGTGGCTTCAACACCGTGCTCGACGCGTTGGCGGCGGGCGTGCCGATCGTCGCGGTGCCGATCGCCTTCGAGCAGCCGGGCACCGCCGCGCGGCTCGCCTGGGTCGGGGCGGGGCGGGTGGTGCCGATGCGCGGCCTGACCCAGGAGCGGCTGGCGCGGTCGCTGGCGGCGGTGATCCGGGAACCCGGCTATCGCGCCTCGGCCCGGCGGCTGGCGGCCGGGATGCGCGCGGCCGGCGGCGCGGCCTTTGCGGCGGCGACGATCAGCGCGGCGTTGCGCGACGCAGGCGGGGCAGCCGCCACCAGGGCGTCTGCGGACTCAAATGATGTTCGTGATGACATGCGCCGAAGTGGAAGCAGGTAAGCAGCGACAGGGTCGGCGACAGGCGGCTGTTGCGGGCATGGTGCGTGTCGGCAAAGGGCAAGGCCTCGTGCCGGTGGGGCAGATAGGTGCCGAACAGGAACAGCTGCCCCAACGCCAGCAGC
This sequence comes from Sphingomonas sp. SORGH_AS_0438, assembly GCF_031453475.1. NCBI lineage: Bacteria > Pseudomonadati > Pseudomonadota > Alphaproteobacteria > Sphingomonadales > Sphingomonadaceae > Sphingomonas > Sphingomonas sp. SORGH_AS_0438. The sequence continues at coordinate 1,984,079 of NZ_JAVIZS010000001.1, read as the reverse complement.
GCGGGCACCGCCCAGAAGGCGACGATCGACCAGAGCGACGCGCCGAGCAGCATGTAGAGGATCGCGGCGATCGTGATCCGCACGATCTGCCCATGCGTGTAATATCCCCGGAAGAAGCGCACGAACCAGGGCAGCGCCCGCGTCGGCGCATCGGGGTGGAAGTCGGGGTCTGCCGGGGTGCCCGGCGCCGCATGATGCGCATGATGCTTGGGCAGCAACGCGCCATAGGACAGGCCGGCATAGGCGGCGAGGCACAGCGTCCCGACGATCCGGTTCACGTTCGGGCGGCGGGGCGCGAGCGATCCGTGCATACAGTCATGCGCGACGATGAACAGCCCGGTGCTGAGCCAGGCCTGCACCAGGATCAGGACCATGGCGATCGGCGCGGTCGACCAGCGCCATTCCCAGAAGAAGATGCCGCCGACATGGATCGTGACCCAGGCCAGGGCGATCCCCCCGGCCAGGATCAGGCCGGGCAGCGTATCGGCGGCCGGGGCGCGGCGGTCAGGCAACGGCATCGCGCACTCCCAGGGGCGATCGAGGGTTTCGCACCGGCTGCGGTCGGTCGACCGCGAACAGGCTGCGGACGACGATCAGAGCCGGCGGCGCGAGCGCCAGTCCGGCGATCACATCCACGCCATAATGCCCGCCGAACAGCGGTGTAGCAAGGATCGTGACGCCCGCCCAGATCGGCGCGATCCAGCGCAGGCCCCGGATGTCGCGCTGCGCCCAGGCGAGCAGGACCGGCAAGGTCGCGTGATAGCTGGGAAAGCTGACGATCCCCATCAGCTGGGTCAGGTCCAGCGTGCGATGGCTGCCGTCGCGCAGGCCGGTGATCAAATCCCGTTCCATCCAGGCGATCGATGGCCAGAGATGGCGATAGCCGGCAGGGTCGAAGACATTGCCCATCGCCGGCACCGCGCCGGACAGGGCGATGGTGACGAAGCCCGCCAGGATCGCCGCCGCCACGGTCAGCGCCAGGCGTTCCGCCTGTCCGCAGGCGCTGAGCGCGACGATCGCGACGACCATCTGGAGCGTCAGGCTGTGATAGGCGAAGCCACCGATCCACAAGGCGAACGGGGCCTGGTCCGCCGCCTGGAAGACGGCCGGCCAGTCGAATCCGAGCCAGCGGTCTGCCTCGGCGAAGCGCATGTCCCATAACGGCCCCGCCCGCGCCGCCAACGCATAGGCGAAGACCACGCCGACGATCGTGAACAGCGTCATCTGGAGAAACGCGACTGCGCCCATCGCCAGCCGGTCGCGGCCGCTGCCCTGTCCCCAGAAGCCGGCGGCGGCGAGCAGCGCCAGGGTGGCCAGCGGCGGCACGGCGCGTACCGGATCGATCCGGAATCCCAGGCCGATACAGGTGAACAGGCAGATCAACGTCATCACGCCCAGCAGCCACCAGGAGAAGCGGCGCGCCGCCCCGGCCGTGTCACGGCGGGAAGCGGGGCTGATGCGGGAAGCGACCATCGCCCTAGAACGCCACGTCCCTGCGTCGGTGCCGGGAAGTGGCTGGGAAAAAGCGATATTTCAGGGTGATGGCGTCGCATCGGATGATCCGCTGGCGTCGTTCGATCAAGCAGGCTGGCAAATCGACGCCAAGTCCGCACGGATCGGCACTATGTTGCGATGTTGGCGGACAGTTTTGGAACAGCAACAGGCATAATGCCGGGGTGACAAGTATTTCATAGGGCGAAATCAGCCTGTGTTCATCACGATCCTTTATGGCGGTCTGCGCTATATCCATCATGGAACAGGCTGAGCGATGCTTGCTTTCGCCCGATCATTGTCCGGCATCGCGATCATGGCGACCTGCCTGACCCGGCCCGTGGCTGCGGAACCGATATCGGCGCGCGATTGGAACTGGGCGTCGCGCCTGACCTGGGGGCCAGTCCCGGCCGGCGTGGCGGGGGATCGTCCGGGACCGGGGCGCTGGCTCGATCGCCAATTGGCCAGCGATGATGTGTCGCTGCCGCCCGCCGCCGCGGATCGGGTGGCGGCGATGCGGATCAGTCGCGAGACCATGGCGCAAATCGTCGTCGAGCAGGAGGCGCAGAGCCGCGCCGCGAACGCGCTGACCGATTCCGACCAGCGCAAGGCTGCGCGGAGCGCGTATCAGAAGACGATGGCCGGTCTGGCGGACGAGGCGCGGCACCGCTCCATCCTGCGCGACCTCTATGCCCCGGACCAGCTTCGCGAGCAGATGACCTGGTTCTGGGTCAATTATTTCAACGTGCAGGCGGGCAAGCGCGATATCCGCGCGATGATCGGCGACTATGAGCAGATGCTCCACGACCGCGCCTTTGGTCGGTTCCGCGACTTGCTCCAGGCGACGCTCCAGCACCCCGCGATGCTGCGCTATCTGGATAACGACCGGAATGCGGTCGGCCATATCAACGAGAATTACGCGCGCGAGATCATGGAACTGCACAGCATGGGCGTCGGCGCGGGCTATACGCAGCAGGACGTGCAGGAACTCGCGCGCATCCTGACCGGTGTCGGCATCGACCTCAAGCCCGATCCGCCGCGGCTGAAGCCGGAATGGCGGCCGCTCTATGTCCGTGCCGGCCTGTTCGTCTTCAACCCGGCGCGGCATGATTTCGGCGACTAGCATTTCCTAGGGCATGTCATCAAGGGATCGGGCTTCGCCGAGGTGGAGCAGGCGCTGGACCTGATCGCCGCCGCGCCCGCCACCGCGCATCACGTCGCGCTCCGACTCGCCACCGCCTTTGTCGGCGACACCCCGCCGCCCGCGCTGGTCGATCGCATGGCCGCGACCTTCCGTCGCACGCATGGCGACATGGCGCAGGTGATGCGCACCATGATCCGCGCGCCCGAATTCGCGGCGACGCTGGGGCGCAGCTTCAAGGATCCGGTCCATTACGCCCTGTCGGCGGTGCGGCTCGCCTATGGCGACCGCGTGATCGACGATGCGATGCCGATCGCTCGCTGGATCGACCGGATGGGGGAGGGGCTGTACGATCATCCGACGCCCGACGGCTATGGGCTAGTCGCCTCCGCCTGGTCGGCGCCGGGACAGATGGCGACGCGTTTCGACATCGCGCGGCAGATCGGGGGCGGCGTGGCCGGCCGTGTTCCAAGCGACCGGCATGGGGAGGGGGCCCCCGGCCGTTCCGCCGTTGCAGGCCATGCTTCAAGACAAGGGGATCGCGGCGACCCTGGGTGGCCCGACCCAGACGTCGCTGGCCCAGGCCGGATCACCCAAGGCGCGGAACATGCTGTTCCTGTCCTCGCCCGAATTCATGCGCCGCTGAAGGAGCCGGACCATGTCGATCTCCCAAGCCGCTCGCGGCTGTCCCGTCCATCGCCGCGATCTCCTGCGCGGTGCGGCGACCGCGCTGCCGATGGTGGTCGCGGGTCGCGCCTATGCCGCGCCCCGGGCGGGAAGCCGGCTACTGGTCGTGTTCCTGCGCGGGGCCTATGACGCCGCCAACATCGTCGCGCCGACCGGGGCCGATTTCTATCATCAGGCGCGGCCGACGATCGGCCTTAGCCGGCCCGAACCGCTGGACGCCGCCGCCCCATCGCCGCTCGATGCGGATTGGAGCTTGCATCCTGCCCTGCGCGACAGCATCCTGCCCTTGTGGGGCCTGCGCCAACTGGCCTTCATCCCCTTTGCCGGCACCGACGATATGTCGCGCAGCCATTTCGAGACGCAGGACACGATCGAACTGGGCCAGCCGGTCGGCGGCCATCGCGACTATGGGTCGGGTTTCATGGCGCGGCTGGCCACCATCCTGGGACGGAACGACCGGCCGATCGCCTTTACCGACCAGCTGCCGCTCTGCTTCCATGGTGGCGTCAATCCGGTCCCCAACCTGGCGCTGGCCAATGTCGGCAAGCCGATCGACGCGTGCATGGCCGGGCTGATCGCGGCGATGTATCAGGACGATCCCCTGCTGCGCGGCGCGGTCGCCGAGGGATTTCAGGTGCGCGACACCGTCTACCAGGCCTTACAGGGCGAGATGGCGGCCGCCAGTCGCGGCGCGGTCAGCGCCAAGGGGTTCGAACTGTCCGCCCGGCGGATCGGCACGGTGATGCGCGATCGGTTCGACCTCGCCTTTGTCGATGTCGGCGGCTGGGACACCCATGTCGACCAGGGCGGGGCGACCGGTTACCTGGCGGATCGCATCGCGGAACTGGGGCGCGGCCTGGCCGGCTTCGTCGACGCGATCGGCCCGGCGGCGTGGCGGACGACGACCGTGGTGGTGGTGTCGGAGTTCGGCCGCACCTTTCGAGAGAATGGCGATCGCGGCACCGATCACGGCCATGGCAGCGTCTATTGGGTGATGGGCGGCGGCCTGTCGGGCGGGCGGATGGCCGGCGAGCAGGTGGCGCTGAGCGAGGCGACGCTCAACCAGCAGCGCGACCTGCCCGTGCTGACCGACTATCGCGCGCTGATCGGCGGTCTGGTCCAGCGCCAGTTCGGCCTGTCCGAGGCCCGGATCGCCTCGCTCTTCCCGCAGGTGCGGCCGCAGGATCTGCACCTGATCTGATCGCCGCGTGACACAATTCCCGGTCGCCGCGCGTTCCGACCCCATTACGAAGGAGCGCCAAGATGCACGACCAGACCCACACGCCCCATGAACCCGAAAGCTTTGCCGACCTGCCGATCCAGCCGACCGGATCGGGCGTCCAGGATCTGGAGATCGCCTATGAGCAACTGCGACTGTCCGAGGAGGAGCCGGACGCCGCATCGGCCGCAGTCCCCACGCTGAGCGGCGACGCCATGGCCGAAAGCGAGGCACATCCGAGCTGATCCCTCATCTTGAGGCGGGCATGAAATCCTATCGCCGATCCAGCATCTCCAATGCTGGATCGGCGATATGGTATCCCCAAGCGATCTCCATCGGCGCGGCCTCTTGCTCTCGGCGACGCGTGGCGAGATCGGTGCGGCGGAACGGCCCTTCCTTGGCGGTAGAAGAAGGTTATCTTGCGCGCTGAGCGCCAGCACGGGTGGTACCTCTTCCTCTGATACTGGCAAGCGTCGATCCGATAAGGGTGGAGGGGATGCCCGGCTACGGCCAACTCTCTACCGCATACCGACTTCGATCGCAGCCTGTCGTTCACGCTCAGCTTGGACGCTGGGGGAAGAGTACGCGAACGGGTGGGTCTAGGCAGCGTCGCAGCGCTCGCGCGCTTCGGACAGCGAAATTTCCGGGTATCGGCCGACAGTCAGCCGCTCCTCCTTGGGGTCGAAGCGGTATTTGCGACGGAATGAGTTGGCCCTGCTCGGGGAGACGTAGAGCCCGCCGCCATCCGCCAAATCGCGGGGGGCCGATCCAAGCTTGGCGTTCTTCACCTCGGCATCGGTCAGCGGCACGATACCCCCAATCTACGATTCGATACCCGCACTGGTACCCCCAAGCGTTACGCGCTGGAGAGCTCGCATGAGAGCGAATGAAAAACGTGCGGGGTATGTGCAGAGGCCGGCAGCCTTAAGATGCCGTATGTCCGGCATGATAGGTCGCAATGGTGGGCCCGGCAGGACTCGAACCCGCAACCTAGCCGTTATGAGCGGCCAGCTCTAACCATTGAGCTACAGGCCCCACCTTCGGACGCTCGCTAGCGCAGCCGCGATAGGATAAAAAGAGAGCCAGCAATAAAAAAGGGGCGCGTCCCATGATGGGAGGCGCCCCTTTTGCCGTAATGGCGTGCAGCAGGCCGAACAACCGGCCCGCCACCGGCATTACTGCATGTTGTCGGCCTTCGCCTCGCCCGCGTCGCGGACGTTGTCGGCAGCGGCATTCATGTTGTCCGCAGCGTTCTCGAGCACGGCCGAAGCAGCGGTGTTCGAGGTGTTGTCCGCCAGCGCGTCCATGTTGTCCGCCTGCATTTCCATGTTGTCGGCCATCATGTCTGCGTTGTTCTCAACGGCAGCGGCCTCAGGGGACTTCGAGCAGGCGGCCACGGACATCAGGCCGGCGGCAGCGAGAACGAAAGCGATCTTCTTCATTCAAATGCTCCCAAGCATAGCAAATCTCGCGGCCGACCCGATAGCCGTCGCGAACGGCCGCAATAGCGGACCGGTTCGTCCGGTCAATCGCCAAAATTCATCTCTCGGTAACGTCCTGTCGCAACTGAGGTTAACGACGTGGGGTGACCGGCGCGATCGTCTCGGGCGCGTTGGCGACGATCTGGAGCATCGCCGTCCAGGCCGCGACGTTCTGGCGAAGCTGCGCCGGATCGACCCGGTCCAGCGTGTCCTCCGGCGTGTGGTGATAGTCGAAATAGCGCAGGCCCGACTGGTTGAGGTCGACCCCGGCCACGCCCGTCTTGACCACCGGCGCGATGTCGGTGCCGTCGCCCGCCGTGCCCGATCCGCGCACGATGCCGAGCGGGGCGAGCGTGACCGCCAGCCGGTCCGCGATCGGCTTGGCGGCGGGATCGAAGTTCGTCTCGAATCGCCACACCCGGTCCGCGCCGAAATCGCTTTCGCTGGCGGTGGCGTGATATTCATTGGAATGGGCCTTGGCATAGGCTTCACCGCCGAAGCCGCCGATCTCCTCGTCGCCGAACCAGACGACGCGGATCGTGCGGCGCGGCCGGCCGGCATCCATCACCAACTTGGCGGCGGCGGCGGTGATCGCCACGCCCGACGCGTCGTCGATCGCGCCGGTGCCGAGGTCCCAGCTGTCCAGATGCCCGCCGACCAGCACGATGCCCGCCTTGGGATCGGTGCCCGGCACCTCGGCGACGACGTTGCCGGACTGGCGGTCGCCGACGAAGCGGGGGGTGAGGGTGAGCTTCATCGTCACCGGCTTGCCCAGCTTGATCATACGCTCCAGATTTTCGGCATCCGCGACAGACAGCGCGCCGGCCGGGATCGGCGTGACCCCCGCATCGAAATTGGTCGTGCCGGCATGGGGCCCGCGGCCATGGTCGGTGCCGATCGAGCGGATGACCAGGGCCGCCGCGCCCTTCTGTGCCGCGACGTTCGGGCCGACGAAGCGCGCGGAGCCCGAACTGCCATAGCTGGAGCCATCCTGCGTCGGCTCCATCGCGTTGGAGACAAAGGCGATCTTGCCAGCCAGGCTGCCGGCGGGAGCGAGCAGCAGGTCGTTGAAGGTCGCAAAATAGACGACCGGCGCGGTCAGCCCCTCGGCCGGGGTCGCGCCCGTATTGCCGAGCGCGGTGATGTGGAGGGGCTGGGCATAGAGGCCGACGATCTCGGCCGTCTCGGCACCGCGCTCCCAGACATTGTTCAGCGTATAGGGTTCGATGCGGACGTTCTTGAAGCCCAGTGCCTTGAGCCGCGCCACCGCCCAGTCGCGGGCATAGGCCTGGCGCGCCGAGCCGCCGGTCATGCGCGGCCCGACCTCGGTCGTCAGCCCCTCGACCAGCGCATAGGCGGTGTCGTCGGTCAGCGCCTTGTCGCGCAGGGCCGCCGCCTTGGGATCGGGCGGGACGGGCAGCGGCGTCGGGCGGGGGCGGGTGGCGGTGGTCGGGCCGCCCGGCGGCGGCGCGGCGGGCCGTTGCGCGGCGAGTGGGCTTGAAGCGAGCAGCAGGACCAGGGCGGCGGTTTTCATGGCATTCCCTTTTCGTGTTCCGGTGCAGGGCGTAAGGCCCCCGCGCCCGGTCCGACAAGCCCCCGCGTTGCCAAGGGGCGGGCGGGTCGCTATCTCTGCCGTCACATTCCGCACAATCCAACACGGAGCCGCGCGCCCATCATGGCCGTTCAGTATACCTACGTCATGAAGGGTCTGACCAAGACCTTTCCCGGCGCCAACAAGCCCGTTCTCAACAACATCCACCTCCAGTTCATTCCTGGCGCGAAGATCGCGATCATCGGCCCGAACGGCGCGGGCAAGTCGACCCTGATGAAGGTCATGGCCGGCATGGACACCGACTTCGTCGGCGAGGCCTGGCCCGCCGAGGGGATCCGCGTCGGCTATCTGGCGCAGGAGCCGCAGCTCGATCCGACCAAGGACGTGATGGGCAACGTCAAGGACGGCGTGCGTCCGGTCGCGGACCTGGTCGACCGGTTCAACGCCATCTCCGCCGAGATGGGCGATCCGCAGGACGACACCGATTTCGACGCGCTGATGGAGGAGATGGGCGATCTCCAGGCCAAGATCGACGCGGTCGACGGCTGGTCGCTCGACAGCCAGCTGGAACAGGCGATGGAAGCGCTGCGCTGCCCCCCCGGCGATGCCGACGTCACCCGCCTGTCGGGCGGCGAGAAGCGCCGCGTCGCGCTCTGCAAGCTGCTGCTAGAGAAGCCGGACATCCTGCTGCTCGACGAGCCGACCAACCATCTCGACGCCGAAAGCGTGTCGTGGCTGGAAAATTACCTGAAGGAATATGCGGGGAACGTCATCCTCGTCACCCACGATCGCTACTTCCTCGACAATGTCGTGAACTGGGTGCTCGAGCTCGATCGCGGCCGCTACTACACCTACGAATCCAACTATTCCGGCTATCTGGAAAAGAAGGCCAAGCGGCTGGAGCAGGAGGAGCGCGACGAGGCCGGCAAGCAGAAGGCGATCGCCGACGAGCTCGCCTGGATGCGCCAGACCCCCAAGGCCCGCCAGACCAAGTCGAAGGCGCGTATCCGCGCGTTCGAGGAGCTGATGGAGAAGCAGGAGAGCCGCGTCGCGGGCAAGGCGCAGATCCTGATCCAGATCCCCGAGCGGCTGGGCGGCAAGGTGATCGAGGCCAAGGGGCTGACCAAGTCCTATGGCGACAAGCTGCTGTTCGAAGGCCTGGACTTCATGCTGCCGCCGGGCGGTATCGTCGGCGTGATCGGGCCGAACGGCGCGGGCAAGTCGACGCTGTTCAAGCTGATCACCGGGCAGGAACAGCCGGACGAGGGCACGATCGACATCGGCTCGACCGTCAAGCTCGGCTATGTCGACCAGAGCCGCGATCACCTCGATCCGAACAAGAATGTCTGGCAGGAAATCTCCGACGAGCTGGAGGTCTTCCGCTTCGGCAAGCAGGAGCTGGGCACGCGCGCCTATGTCGGCGCGTTCAACTTCCGCGGTCCCGACCAGCAGAAGAAGGTCGGCCAGCTGTCGGGCGGTGAGCGCAATCGCGTCCACATGGCCAAGATGCTGAAGGAGGGCGGCAACGTCCTGCTGCTCGACGAGCCGACCAACGACCTCGACGTCGAGACGCTGCGCGCGCTGGAAGAGGCGCTGGAGACGTTCGCGGGCTGCGCCGTGGTCATCAGCCACGATCGCTTCTTCCTCGATCGCCTCTGCACGCACATCCTGGCGTTCGAAGGCGACAGCCATGTCGAATGGTTCGAGGGCAATTACGAGTCGTACGAGGAGGACAAGCGCCGCCGCATGGGCGACGCCGCCGATCGCCCGACGCGTCTGGCCTATAAGAAGCTGACCCGCTGACCTGAGCGTACCGGTCCCGCGTCGATGGTGGCGCGGGACCGGGTTTCCGGTCGAAGCCGTGCTCCTGCGGATGCAGGAGCCCAACGCGACCCGCTCCAGGCTCCTGTCTACGCCGGAGCGCGGCGTGACCGCTCCCTGATCCACGCCGCGACGTCATCCGGCTTGGTGACGGGGATCATATGCCCCCCCTCCATCAGCGTCAGGTCCGCGCCCGGCACGGCGGTGGCGAGCCGCTCGCCATGCAGCGCCGGGTCGAGGATCTGGTCGCCCCGGCCGTAGAGGATGCCGAGCGGCATCGTCAGCGTCGGGTAGCGCTGCATCATCTCCGGCAGGTCGACATTCGCGGCCACCATGTCGGCCGAGGCCGACTCGAACGTACCGGGCCGCGTCACCAGCGCACCGCCGCCGCGCGTGTCGAAATCCGCCGGCACCGGATCGGGCGCGAAGACCAGATCGCGGCCCTTCGCCGCCGCCAGCAGGGTGGCGGGCGTCGCGATCGTCCAGGCCGCCGCCCGGCGCAACGCGGCGGAGCGGATGGCGAGGCCGCGAAAGGCGGGCGGCACCTCCTCGATCATCTGGGTCAGCGGCGCGATCAGCGCCAGGCTGCCGACCAGCGCGGGATGGTCGAGCGCCAGGGCCAATGCGACCGCGCCGCCCAGCGAATGGCCGACGACCAGTGGCCGATCGACATCCAGCCGTTCCAGCAGCTTCGCGATCACCGCCGCCTGCGCCCGGACATTGTTCGCGCCGATCGCCTGCGAATAGCCGGAGCCGGGCCGGTCGATCAGGATGACGCGATGATCGGTGGCGAGCCGGCCGAGCAGGCCATGGCTGAAATTGCGCATCTGGCCGCCCAGTCCATGGATCATCACGATCGCCGGACCGCTGCCCCGGTCCAGGCAATGCAGCCGCACGCCGTCCACCTCGACGAAGCCACCGTCCGCCGGCACCAGTCGCTCGACCCGCCGCCGGTTCCACGCCGCGAACAGCGCCAGCGCGCCCACCGCCGCGACGCCTACCCCGGCCGCGACGATCGGGCGGGGCAGGCTGCGGCTCGGCGCGGGGGCAGGCGGCGCGCCGGTCGGCGTCCCGCCGAACTGCATCACGCCGTCCTCCACCGATCCCAGCCGCAGCGCCGCCAGGTCGAGCAGATAATTTTGGTGGACGCGCCACGGCGCCTTCGATCCCTGATGCGGCAGCGTCGCGGCGGCGCGCTGGACATAGCCGGAGGTGAAGTGGAGCAGGGGCTCGGCGGTGATATCCGGGTCGAGCTGGCGCGGCACGCACCAGCCATGGCCCTGTTCGTCCATGTGCCGGATCAGCCGGCAGGCATAGCGCGCGGTCAGATCGCATTTCAGCGTCCAGGATGCATTGGTATAGCCGAAGGCGAGCGCGAAGTTCGGCACGTCCTCCAGCATCATGCCCTTATAGACCATCCGGTCCTGCGGCCGGACCGCCAGCCCGTCGACGGTCAGCGCGACGCCGCCGAACAGCTTGAGCGTCAGGCCGGTGGCGGTGACCACGATGTCCGCCGGCAGCAGCGCGCCCGATTCCAGCCGCACGCCCTCGGCCACGAACCGGTCGATCCGGTCGGTGACGATCGCCGCCTTGCCCGCGCGGATCGCGGTGAACAGGTCGGCATCGGGCACCAGGCAGACACGCTGGTCCCAGGGCGCATAGTCGGGCGAGAAGTCGCGCGTCACCTCGTAACCCTCGGGCAGCCGCGCGCGCGCGTTCTTCAGGATCAGCGACTTGACCCGGTCGGGCTGGCGGCGCGCCAGGGCGAAGGTGCCGATGCCGAGCAGGATGTTCTTCCACCGCGCCGCCGCGCCGGCCGCGCCGTCCGGCAGGAGCGTGGCGGCGACCCGCGCGAAGCCGTCGCGCGACGGACGTGAGACGATGTAGCTGGGCGAGCGTTGCAGCATCGTCACCTGCGCCGCCGTCTGCGCCAGCGTGGGGACCAGCGTCACCGCCGTCGCGCCGCTGCCGATCACGACGATGCGCCGGCCGGCATGGTCCAGCCCCTCGGGCCAATGCTGCGGATGGACGAGCGTGCCGGCAAAATCGGAAAGGCCGGGCCAGTCGGGCCGGTGGCCTTGATCATAATCGTAATAGCCGCTGCCCATATAGAGGAAGCGGCAGGTCAGCGTCTCGGGACCCGCATCGCCCGCCACCTCGATCGTCCAGCGGCCCTGGGCCGACGACCAGTCGGCGCGCTCCACCCGCCGGCCGAAGCGGATATGCCGGTCGATGCCATAATCGCGCGCGGTGTCGGCGATATAGTCGCGGATCACCGCGCCGTCCGCGATCGACCGGTCGCCTCGCCACGGGCGGAAGGGGAAACCGAGCGTGTACATGTCGCTGTCCGAACGGATGCCGGGATAGCGGAACAGGTCCCAAGTGCCGCCGATCGCGTCGCGCGCCTCCAGGATCGCATAGCTCTTGCCCGGGCAATCGGTCTGGAGGCGATAGGCCGCGTCGATCCCCGACAGGCCGGCCCCCACGATCAGCACGTCGAAATCGCGGCCGGGGGGTGAGCTGTCCGTCATGTGCCTGTCCTGTCCTTCTGCCGATGATCCGTGACAACGAACAAGACGCGCTACCGAGCCCGGTCCCCCGTCGCAACCGACGCGAATCGCGTCGCCAGATGGTGGAGGACGATCCCGCTGGTGGTCGCGACGTTGAGCGAGTCGAAGCCGTCGGCCATGTCGATCCGCACGCTGCGGGTGCGCGCCAGCAGGGCGGGGGACAGGCCGGGCCCCTCCGCGCCCAGCAGCACCGCCTGCCGTCCTTCGGGACGGAGATCGGCCAGCCGCTCGGCCCCTTGCGGACTGAGCGCGAGCGGCGAAAAGCCATGGGCGTCGAGCAGCGCCAGCGGATCGTCCCCGGCCGCCAGCCTGGCGAACGGCACCAGCAGCGTTGCGCCAACCGACACCCGGATCGCCTTGCGGTAGAGCGGATCGCAACAGTCCCCATCGAGCAATACCGCGCCGATGCCGAAGCCGGCGGCATTGCGGAAGATGCCGCCCATATTGTCGTGGTTGGCGATGGCGGAGAGCAGCAGCACGTCGCGCCCCCGGGCGGCGGCGTCGGCCAGTGCCCGGTCTGGGGAAGGGGGATCGATCCGCCGGCCGATCGCTAGGATGCCGCGATGGAGCGGAAAGCCCGCTACCGCATCCAATACGGCTTGCTCGGCGGTATAGACGGGCAGGTCATTCGGCAATCGGTCGAGCAGGGGCGTCAACGCCGCCACCCGCTTGTCGGCGATCAGCAGCGACTGCGGTCCGGCCTGGCGGCTGTCGACCAGCTTCTCCAGCACCACCTTGCCCTCGGCGACGAACAGGCCGTCGCGGCCGACCAGATCGCGCTCGCGTATGTCGCGATAGGCGGCGATCCGGGGATCGGCCGGATCGTCGATGGCGATCAGCTCTGCCATGGCCGGTCAGCGCCGATGCCGGGACAGCGCCTGCCACAGCGCGTCGTTATCGGCGACCCAGCGATGATCCGCGCCGACGGAGACGCGCGCCGTCACCTCCGTCCCGTCGCGGCAGGCGGCGTAGCCTTCCTCATAAACGCCGGGCGCGACCCAGTGCACGGTCGGCGCGGCGGTGCAGCCGTTGATCGCGGCCCAGCGCTGCTCGGCCGCGTGCATAGAATAGCGCCAATAGCTGGCCCCGCCGCCCGCGATCGGGTTGACGGGATCACGGTCGCCGGCAAAGGCGATGACCGAGATCGGCCGCGACGGCGTGCAGCTCGCGGGATCGGGCCGGTCGGGATCGCTCGCCAGCGGCTGGCCGGCGCGCAGGCCCACCACCGGCGCGATGGCGGCGAAGCGGTCGGCGGCGACGCAGCCCAGCCACGACGCCATCCGCCCGCCGCCCGACAGGCCCGTCACATAGACCTGCGCCGGATCGACGCAGCCCGCCGCGACCAGCCGCCCGGCGAGGCCGGTCAGGAACGCGACATCGTCCCGCGCCTCGGGACCGGGAATTGTCCCTTCCACGGTCGGTACGCCGGGGATGTTCCAGACGAAGCCGCTCTTCGCCGGGATGCCACCATCGGGATAGGCGAGCAGGAAACCATGCCGGTCGGCGGTCGCGCCCAACCCCGAGTCCCGCAGCATCGCGGCCCCGGTCGCGGTGCTGCCATGGAGCAGCAACAGGAGCGGCAGGGGATGCTCCCCCGACCAGCCCGCCGGCGCCCGCACCGCCCCCGGCGCGATCCGGCCGAGCGTCGCGGGCGAACAGCTCGGCGCGGCAAAAGCGAGACCGGGTGTGAACAGGAGCAGGAGGCTGGCGGACAGCCGTAGGAGGAACGCGGTCATTCCCATCGTCTGCGCAGTCGCGGCGGGCCGGTCAACCCGCCGCTACACGCCGCGCCAGCACAGGGGCGGTGGCAAGTCCGCCGCGGCATAGTCGATCTGCAGCACCCGGCGACGACGCGGCGGATCGGCGGCGGCGGAGCCATGGACGATGGCGGTGCGATAGACCCAGGCATCGCCGCGCGCCGCCAGGCAGAGTTGCTGGCCGTGCGTCGCCGCCAGTCGCTCCAGTCCGTCGCTGGCAAGCCGGCCCAGGCGGTGCGAGCCTGGAATGATGGCGAGCGGCGCATTGGTCGCGTCGACCGGGTCCAGGTGCACGCGAATGGTGAGCATCGCTTCAATGATCGCGAAGGGCGGTTCGACCTGGACCAGTCCGGCCTTGACCGTCCAGGGGCCGAAGCCGGGCGCGTCCGCCCGGCGTTCCACCACGATGGTGCGGTCCTGATGCCAGCCCAGCGCCCAGTTCGCGGCGGGCGACTTGTCGAACAGCAGCGCGCGGACCGGGCGGGCCGCCGCGCCGAGCGCCGCCGAGGCCAGACCGCCGATGCGGCTGCCGGCCATGATCAACGGCGTTAAACCGACCATGTCACGCAGCCGCACCCCCGCGCAATCCTCCGGCAGGTGGGCGAGTGCCGCTTCGATCTGCCCGCACGTCGCTTCGTCCACTGCGGCGGGACAGCGTATCGCGCCGTCCCGGTCGAGCGTTGCACGCCAGGCGGGGTCGCCGACTGCCCGTGCCATCACCGGTCAGGACTGGCCCGGCCGGATATCGTCGAACCGCTCCACCGCCACGGCGGGGCCGGTGCCGCTCGGTGCGGCGGGAACGGCGATGTCGGGGTCTTCGCGCGGGTCGAGCCCGCCCTCCCATTTCGCGACCAGCGAGGCGGCGATGGCGTTGCCGATCACGTTGGTCGCGGACCGGCCCATGTCGAGGAAATGGTCGACCGCCAGGATCAGCAGCAGGCCCGCCTCCGGAATCTTGAACATCGACAAGGTGCCGGCGATTACCACCAGAGAGGCGCGCGGCACGCCGGCGATCCCCTTGGACGTGACCATCAGAACGAGCAGCATCGTGATCTGCTCGCCCAGCGACAGCGGGATACCATAGGCCTGCGCGATGAACATCGACGCGAAGGTCATGTACATCATCGAGCCGTCGAGGTTGAACGAATAGCCGAGCGGCAGCACGAAGCTGGCGATGCGCGGCGGCACGCCGAACTTGTCCAGCGCCTCCAGCGTGCGCGGATAGGCGGCCTCCGACGAGGCGGTGGAGAAGGCGAGGATCAGCGGATCGCGGATATAGCGGATCAGCAGGCGCGTGCGCGGGCCGACCAGCACGAAGGCGATGCCGATCAGCAGCAGCCAGAGCAGCGCCAGCCCCAGATAGAAGCTGCCCATGAAATAGCCCAGGTCGCGCAGCACGCCCGGACCCCGTTCCGCCAGCGTCGAGGTCACCGCCGCGAACACCGCGATGGGGGCGAAGCGCATGACGTAGTTGGTGATCTGGAGCATCACCGCGACCAGCGCCTCGACCGCGCGGGTCAGCGGCGCGGCCTTCTCGCCCACCGCCGTGATCGCGACGCCGACGAAGATCGAGAAGACGACGATCTGGAGGATCTCGTTGGTCGCCATCGCCTCGACCATCGACTGCGGCACGATATGGCTGACGAACTTGGTCGCGTCGAAGGCGGTGCGTGTGACCCCGCTCGCCTCGTTCGCGGGCGGCAGCGGCAGGGCCAGGCCGACACCGGGTTGCAGCACGTTGACCAGGATCAGGCCCAGCGTCAGCGACAACAGGCTGGCGGTGATGAACCAGCCCAGGCTCTTCGCCCCGACCCGGCCCAGCGCCGAGGTGTCGCCCATATGCGCGATGCCGACGACCAATGTCGCGAAGACGAGCGGCGCGATGATCATCTTGATCAGGCGCAGGAACAAGGTGGTCAGGATCGAGAAATAGCCGGCGATCTCGGTCAGCCGCGCGGCCGAGGCCGGGCTGCCGTCGTCGATCGCGACATGCAGCCCCCAGCCGAGCACGAGCCCCGCGACCAGCGCCGCCATGATCCAGTACGTAAGGCGCTTGGCCATCCAACACTCCCGATTGTGCCGGACAGGAAGGGGATTGCGCGCTCCGGGTCAAGAGGGCGCGGGTCAGGAGGGGCTGGCGTTCGCGGCTCCGCGCGGCCATCCTGCCGGCCATGACGATGTTCTCCCGCCGCGCGCTGATCGCCGCCGCCGCTGCCGCGCCCCTGTTGTCCACCACCAGCCTGCTGCGCGCCGCCGAGCCGGACCTGTCGGGCCTGTCCGACCTGACCGGGGGCGCGGTGCCGATCCAGCCACTTGAGCGCGCCGCGCGGCTCGCCCGGGCGCAGGGCCTGATGAAGGCGAACGGGATCGGCGCGGTGCTGATCGAGCCGGGATCGTCGATGGTCTATTTCACCGGCGTCGAATGGTGGCGCAGCGAGCGGCTGACCGCCGCGATCCTGCCGGTCGAGGGCGAGCCGTGCATCGTCACGCCGTTTTTCGAGGAACCCTCGGTCCGCCAGACGCTGGCGGTGCCGGCCGAGGTGCGGGTGTGGCAGGAGGACCAGAACCCGCTCGGCGTCGTCGCCGGCTTCCTGCGCGACCGGAAACTGGCCGGGCGACCGGTCGGGATCGAGGAGACGGCGCGCTTCTTCGCCTTTGACGGGCTGGCGCATGTGCTGCCGGGAGCGAAGCTGGTGTCCGCCAACCCGGTGGTGCGCGGCTGCCGGATGCGCAAGTCGGCGGCCGAGATCGCGCTGATGCAGCTTGCGACCCAGGTGACGCTCGCCGCCTATCGCTGGACCTATGACCGGGTCGAGCGCGGCATGACCGGCGCGGAGATCGGCGCGCTGATGAATGCGGCCACGCGGAAACTGGGCGGTGCGCCGGAATTCGCGCTGGCGCTGATCGGTCCCGCCGCCGCGCTGCCGCATGGCAGTCGCGAGGTGGTGCGGGTCGCCGACGGGCAGGTGGTGCTGATGGACTGTGGCTGCGCGGTGCAGGGCTATCAGTCCGACGTGTCGCGCACCTGGGTCCATGGCACCGCCAGCACGGCGCAGCGCACCGTCTGGGACCAGGTGGCGCGGGGGCAGCAGGTCGCCTTCGCGGCGGCGCGGATCGGCGCGGCGGCGGGTTCGGTCGACGATGCGGTGCGGCGCTATTACGAGTCGCAGGGCTATGGCCCCGGCTATCGCCTGCCGGGCCTGTCGCACCGGACCGGCCATGGGATCGGCCTGGACGGGCACGAGCCGGTCAATCTGGTCCATGGCGAGACGACCAGGCTGGCGGCCGGCATGTGCTTCTCCGACGAGCCGGGCCTGTACCTGCCGGGCAGGTTCGGCGTGCGGCTGGAGGATTGCTTCCACATGACCGATGCCGGCCCGCGCTGGTTCTCGACGCCGCCGACCTCGATCGACGCGCCGCTTGGCTGATCGGCGCGCGCCTGACGGACTAGGCGGTCAGAGCGCCAGATCGGGGTGGCGATCGACCTTGACGCGCGTCGCCGCCGGGCGCGGCGTCGTGGTGACATGCACGGCGGGCGAGGGAATGGCGAGTTGCAGCGTCTCCGCCGTCGCGTTCCACTCATGCGCCAGCAGTTGTGGATCGTCGTTCAGCTTCACGCCATAGCTCGGCACGATCTCGCGCAGCTTGGCCTGCCAGGCCGGGCTGGCCAGCCGGTCGGCGAAGACCTGCTTGATCAGGTTGAGCATGATTGATGGCGCGGTGGACGCCCCCGGCGACGCGCCGAGCAGCGCGGCGATCGACCCGTCCTTCGCGGCGACGATCTCGGTGCCCAGCTTCAGCACGCCGCCCTTTTCGGGATCGCGCTTGATGATCTGTACGCGCTGCCCCGCCTGCCACAGCCGCCAGTCGCCGTCCTGCGCCTTGGGCATATATTCGCGCAGCGCGTCCATCCGGTCCTTGTCCGACAGCATGAGCTGACCGGCGAGATATTCGACCAGTGCGAAATCGTCCCAGCCGACCGCCAGCATCGGGCGGAAATTGTCCAGCGTGACCGATTTCGGCAGGTCGAAATACGACCCTTCCTTCAGGAATTTGGTGGAGAAGGTGGCGAAGGGGCCGAACAGCAGCGTCTGCTTGCCGCCAAAGTAGCGTGTGTCGAGATGCGGCACCGACATGGGCGGCGAGCCGACCGCCGCCTTGCCATAGACCTTGGCGAGGTGGCGGCGGGCGATCGCCGGATTCTCGGTGACCAGGAACGAGCCGCCGACCGGGAAGCCGGCATAGACGTCGCCCTCCGGGATGCCGGACTTCTGCAGGATCGGCAGCGCGCCGCCGCCCGCGCCCGCGAAGACGAAGCGCGCGGTGATGACCTGTCGCTCGCCGGTCTTGCGATCATGCGCGGTGACCCGCCAGGTGCCGTCGCCATTCTGCTCCAGCGAGCGCACCTCATGGCCGGTGGTCAGGAGGAAGCGGTCGCTCCGGCGCAGCGATGCGATATATTGCCGGGTGACCTCGCCCCAGTCGCAATCGGTGCCGAGCGGGGAGCGGGTGGCGGCAAGCGGCTGCGCCGGGTCGCGACCCTCCATCATCACCGGGACCCAGTTGGCGATCTGCTTGGGATCGGTGGTGAATTCCATACCGGAGAAGAGCGGGCTGGCGCCCAGCGCGGCATGACGCTTGCGCAGGAATTCGACATTCTCCTGGCCCCAGACCAGGTTCATGTGCGGGGTCGAGTTGATGAAGGAGCGCGGCCGCGCCAGGGTCCCGGTACGCACCTGGTGGCTGAGGAACTGGCGCGTCGTCTGGAACTGCTCGTTGATGTCGATCGCCTTCTGGATCTCGACCTTGCCGTCCTTGGCATTGACCGGCGTGTAGTTGAGCTCGCACAGTGCCGAATGGCCGGTGCCGGCATTGTTCCAGCCGTTGGAGCTCTCCTCAGCGACCTGGTCCAGTCGCTCGACCATTTCCTGCGTCCAGTTCGGCTCCAGCTCGCGCAACAGCACGCCCAGTGTCGCGCTCATGATGCCGCCGCCGATCAGCAGCACGTCGACCTTGCGCTCGGCGACGATGCGCCCGCCCGAGCAACCGGCCAGCGGCGCGGCCGCGCCGACCGCCAGCGCGGAGCCGAGCAGGCTGCGTCGGGTCACGCCCTCGCCGGGGCTCGAGACGGGCCGGGGAGCGAGCGGGGGGGTGGATTCGGACATCGGGCAACTCCTGGACGGCCGCGCCGCCGATCCCGAATCGCCCATGGTGCGGACAGGGACGAGCGACGCCGCCAAGTGATCGGTTCGACCATGGACATCGTCGCGCCGGGACTCGGCGGCGCGGACGACCATGATCGTGACTGCAATCCTCGCCCTAATGGTGTCGCTTGATCTATGGCATCGTGCCCAGGCGGGGTACGCCCGGCGGATGATGAAGCGCTCATGACATCGTGGACGCCGTGGCGCAAGCGCGGGACGGCCGGCTGCGCATGACGCTTGAGGGCGGAACGACACTCGCCTAAGTCGGCAGGCATGACCTCGACCAACGACATCCGCCGCGGCTTTCTCGACTATTTCGGCAGCCAGGGGCACCAGATCGTGCCCTCCGCGCCGCTGGTGCCGCAGAACGACCCGACGCTGATGTTCGTGAATGCGGGCATGGTGCCGTTCAAGAACGTCTTCACCGGGCTGGAGAGCCGCCCCTATTCGACCGCCACGTCCAGCCAGAAATGCGTCCGCGCCGGCGGCAAGCATAACGATCTGGACAATGTCGGCTATACGGCGCGCCACCATACCTTCTTCGAAATGCTCGGGAATTTCTCGTTCGGCGACTATTTCAAGGAACAGGCGATCCTCAACGCCTGGACGCTGCTGACGCGCGAATGGGGCCTGCCCGCCGACCGGCTGACCGCCACCGTCTATCATACCGACGACGAGGCGTTCGACCTGTGGCGCAAGATCGCCGGCCTGCCGGAGGAGCGGATCATCCGCATCCCGACCAAGGATAATTTCTGGGCGATGGGCGACAGCGGCCCGTGCGGCCCCTGTTCCGAGATCTTCTACGACCATGGCGACCATATCTTCGGTGGCCCGCCGGGCAGCCCGGACGAGGATGGCGACCGATTCGTCGAAATCTGGAACCTGGTGTTCATGCAATATGAGCAGGACGCCAACGAGATCGTCGGCGAACTGCCCAAGAAGTCGATCGACACCGGCATGGGGCTGGAACGCGTCGCGGCGGTGATGCAGGGCCACCACGACAATTACGACACCGACACGTTCAAGGCGCTGATCGCCGCCTCCACCGCGCTGACCCACACCGATGCGGAGGGCGATCGCAAGGCGTCGCACCGGGTGATCGCCGATCATCTGCGCTCGGCCGGCTTCCTGGTCGCGGACGGCGTGCTGCCGGCCAATGAGGGGCGCGGCTATGTGCTGCGGCGGATCATGCGCCGCGCCATGCGCCACGCGCATCTGCTGGGCGCGAAGGACCCGCTGATGCACCGGCTGGTCCCGGCGCTGGTCGCCGAGATGGGCGCCGCCTATCCCGAACTGGTCCGCGCGCAGCCGCTGATCGAGGCGACCTTGCGCCAGGAGGAGACGCAGTTCCGCAAGACGCTGGATCGCGGGCTGAAGCTGCTCGACGAGGCGACGACCGACCTGGCCGAGGGCGGCACGCTGGCCGGCGAGACCGCGTTCAAGCTCTACGACACCTATGGTTTCCCGTTCGACCTGACCGAGGATGCGCTGCGGACCCAGGGCCTGAACGTCGACCGTGCCGGCTTCGACGCGGCGATGGCCGAGCAGAAGCGAGCGGCGCGCGCTGCCTGGAAGGGCTCGGGCGCGAAGGCCTCGGACGATCTGTGGTTCGACATCGCGGAGGAAAGCGGCTCGACCGAATTCACCGGCTATTCAACCGACATTGGCGAGGCCGAGGTGGTCGCCCTGGTCAAGGACGGCGCGCGCGTCGACCATGCCATGGCGGGCGATACGGTGGCGATCGTCGTCAATCAGACGCCCTTCTATGGCGAGAGCGGCGGACAGGTCGGCGATGCCGGCACCATCTCCAACGATGCCGGCCTGCGCGCCAACGTCACCGAGACGTCGAAGCAGCTCGGCCGCATCTTCGTCCATCACGCGATCGTCGAGGCGGGTGGCATCAAGGTCGGCGATCCGGTCAGGATGGCGATCGACGTCGCGCGTCGCGCACAGATCCGCGCCAACCATTCCGCCACGCACCTGCTGCACGAGGCGCTGCGCCAGCGGCTCGGCACGCATGTCGCGCAGAAGGGTTCGCTGGTCGCGCCGGAGCGGCTGCGCTTCGACGTGTCGCATCCGGTGGCGATGACGGCCGAGGAGCTGGCCGATGCGGAAGCGGCGGTGAACGCGCAGATCCGCGGCAATGGCAGCGTCACCACGCGCCTGATGACGCCTGACGAGGCGATCGCCGAGGGCGCGATGGCGCTGTTCGGCGAGAAATATGGCGACGAGGTCCGCGTCGTCGCGATGGGCAGCGAGGATGACGGCAAGACCTATTCGATCGAACTGTGCGGCGGCACCCATGTCACCGCGCTCGGCGATATCGGCCTGTTCAAGGTGGTGGGCGAAGGCGCGGTGTCGTCCGGCGTCCGCCGCGTCGAGGCGCTGACCGGCGAGGCGGCGCGTCAGTATCTGGTTGGCCGCGACGAGACGTTGCGTGCCACCGCCGCCGCGCTGAAGGCGACGCCGGACGAGGTGCCGGCCCGCGTCGCCGCGCTGATCGAGGATCGCCGCCGGCTGGAGCGCGAACTGGCCGAGGCGAAGAAGGCGCTGGCGCTGGGCGGTGGACAGGGCGGCCCGGTGGGACCGGAACAGGTCGGCACCACCGCCTTTATCGGTCAGGTGCTCGACGGCTTCGATGCCAAGGGGCTGCGCGGCGCGGTGGACGAGGCCAAGCAGCGGCTGGGTTCGGGCGTCGCGGCGATCGTCGCGGTCAATGACGGTCGCGCTTCGATCGCGGTGGGCGTCACCGCCGATCTGGTCGGCACATTCAGCGCGGTCGACCTGCTGCGGCGGGGCGTCGCCGCGCTGGGCGGGCAGGGCGGCGGCGGCCGACCCGACATGGCGCAGGGCGGCGGCCCCGACGGCAGCAAGGGCGAGGAGGCGCTGGCGGCGATCCGTTCGGTGCTGGCAGGCGAGACGGTGGCGGCCTGATCCCGCCATCTATCTCGAAACGGGCCTCTTTCCGCCCTCGCGCGTTGTCGATAGGCTGGTGCGAAACAGGAGAGGGCAGGGCGTGACGGATATTGGCAGGATGGCGATGGCCGCGCTTCGGACGGCCTGGTGAGGGCGGTCTGGGCGTTGCCCGTGGTGATGATGGCGGCGATGCCGGTCCTGGCGCAGACGCCGCGCGACCTGCTCACCGCCGCCGCCTATCAGGACAGCGACAAGGCGGCGGCGCTGGGCAAGATCGACCGGGCGCGCAGTGTCGCGCTCGCCGAACTGAAGACCGACGGCAATGACCAGGAAGCGGCGATCATCGCCGCCATCGCCATGGCCTATCGCGCCAAGCTGTCCGGCACGCGGGGCGAGGCGCTGGCCGCCCGGCGCGAGATCGAGGCGCTGGTCGCCCGCTATCCCCGCAATGCCGAGGCGCAGCTGGCGCTCGGCGCGTGGCATCTCGGCATCATCAACCGGGTCGGCAAGATCATGGCGCGGGCGGGCGCGGGCGCGCGGCAGGATGTCGGACTGGCGGCGCTGGACCGGGCGGTCGCGCTGGGCGGCAGCCGCGCGAGCATTGTGGGGCTGGCGGCGATGCTGCGGATCGAGATCGATCCGGCCGACGTGACGGGCCGCAACTGGCTGGAGGCGGCGGTGAAGGCGGGCGCGCCCGCGCCGCTCGACCGTATCGCGCAGCGCGCGGTGCAACAGGTGCTGGTGGCGTTGCGGCGCGGGGATCGCAAGACGGCGCAGGTGCTGGCGGATCGGCAATTGCCGTTTGGGTGGTTCAAGGGCTGACGGTCGTGCGCTCGCCCCTGTGAGGTCGTGCGACCACTGATTCAGGCCATCTCGCTCTTCCGTCGCACCCGCCGGATACGCGGGTCCCGTTCCAGCGATGCTTCGCGCCGGATCGTCTGGCGCATTTCGTCGCGCTTCTCATGGATCGAGGCGATCACCGGCCCCATCGCCACCCCTAGGTCGACCAGCACCGCCTCCGACAATTGCAGCGAGCTTTCCAGCGTCTCGGGCACCGCATCGGTCACCCCGGCGCGATAGAGTTCGGCGGCATGGGCGGCGTCGCGCGCGCGCGCGACGATCGGCAGGTTGGGCGCGGTGGCGCGGATGCGGCGGGTCAGGCGCACGGTCAGCACCGGATCGTCCATCGTCAGCACCAGCGCCCGCGCCTGGGGCAGGGCCAGCCGGTCGACCAACTCGGCCCGCGCCACGTCGCCGAACAGCACGGCATAGCCGTTGCGCCGACCCTCGGTCACCGCGTCGATATCGGCCTCCACGGCGATATAGGCATGGCCGTGCACCGTGAGCAGGTCGGCGACCATCTGCCCGACCCGGCCGAAGCCGATGATGACGGTGCGCGGGCCATCCTCCTCCGTCGGCAGGTCGCCGGGCAGGTCGCGCGTCTCGATCCGGCGCGAGATGGTGCGGCCGGCCATGGCGAGCAGCGGTGTCAGCGTCAGGCCGATCGCGGTCACCGTCTGCCAGAAGGCGGCGGTCGAGGGCTGGATGATCTGCGCCTGCGCGGCGGTGGCGAGCACGATCAGCGTCGTCTCGCTCGGGCTGCCCATCAGCAGGCCGGTTTCCGCCGCGACCCCGCGCCGCGCCTGCGACACGCGGAGCAGCAGATAGGTGACGATCGTCTTGACCGCGACCACGCCGACCACCGCCGCGAGCAGCGACGGCCAGTTGGCGGCGATCAGCCGCAGGTCCAGGCTCATACCGACGGTGATCAGGAACACGCCAAGCGCCAGCCCCTTGAAGGGGGCGGTGATCACCTCGACCTCGCTATGATATTCGGTCTCGGCGATCAGCAGCCCGGCGAGTAGGGCGCCGACGATCGGCGACAGGCCGGCGGCGGTGGTCGCGACGCTGGCGACGATGACGACCAGCAGCGAGGCGGCCAGGAACAGCTCCGGGCTCTTGGTGCGCGCGGCCTGTGCGAACAGGCGGGGCAGGACGAAACGGCCGCCCCCATACATGACCGCGACGGTGATGCCGCCGCGCAGCGCCACGCCGGCGATGCCGACCCAGCCCTCGTCCGACGCGGTCGGGGCCATGGCGCCCAGCGCGAAGATGATCGGCACCAGCGCCAGATCCTCGAACAACAGCATCGCGAAGGCGCCGCGCCCGACCGGGCTGGTGGTGCCGACCAGCGGCAGGACGAGTGCGGTGGAGGACAGCGCCACCGCCAGCCCGAGGCCGATCGCGCCGGCCCAGGGCTGGCCGATGGTGTGGAGGGCGATGCCGATCAGCGCCGCCGATCCGAGCAGCTCGGCCGCGCCGATCACGAATACCTGTCGCCGCAACGCCCATAATCGTCGAAACGACAGTTCCAGACCGATCGAGAAGAGCAGCAGCACGATGCCGAATTCGGCGAAGGGCGCGATCGATTCCGGGTCGGAGATGGTGATGTAGTAGAGCCAGGGGAGGCGCGGCACCAGCGACCCCAGGCCCGCCGGCCCGACCAGCATCCCGACCAGGATGAAGCCGATGACCGGGCTGACCCGGAAGCGCGCGAACGCCGGGATAACCAGTCCGGCCGCACCCAGGATGACCAGCGCATCGCTGAACGCGGCATTGTCGATTGCGATCGCCATGATCGTTACCTGCCCGATCCGATCGCGCTTGTCAGCCTTGTCGGGACATTCCGGGCGCGATGGTCCTTCCGGTCGCGGAACGGCAACGGGCCAGGCGCGTAGTCCGGCGATGAGCGACACCGATCCATCCAAGCCCATCCTGCTGTGGTTCCGACAGGATTTGCGGCTGCACGATCATCCGGCGTTGCTGGCGGCAGTGGACGAGGGGGTGGTCGTCCCGGTCTATATCCTGGACGACGATGCGCCGGGCGAATGGCGGATCGGCGGCGCGCAGCGCTGGTGGCTGCACCATAGTCTGGAGCGGCTGGGCGAGTCCCTGGCGGAGAAGGGCAGCCGGCTGGTGTTGCGCCGGGGCGATGCGCTATCCGAATTGCGGTCGCTGATGAAGGAGACCGGCGCGACGACCATCCATGCCACCATCCAGTACGAACCCTGGTGGCGGCGGATCGATGCGGAGCTGGGCCATGCGCTATGCCTGCACGATGGCAATCACCTGGCCCGGGTTGAGGAGGTCCGCACCGGCAGCGGCGCGCCGTTCCGGATCTATTCCTCCTTCTGGAAGGCGTTGCAGGCGCATCTGCCACCGTCCAAGCCGCGGCCCGCGCCGGACGCGATCCCCGCACCCGCCCGGTGGCCGAAGGGCGATTCGTTGCAGCAATGGGCGTTGCGGCCGACCGCGCCCGACTGGTCGACCGACTTCGATGCGGACTGGACGCCCGGCGAGGCGGAGGCGCTGCGCAAGGTCGGGGAGCTGGCCGACCTGCTGCCCGGCTATGACGTGCGGCGCAACCTGCCGGCCGAGGAGGGGACGACGCGCCTGTCGCCGCATCTGCATTTCGGCGAGGTGTCGGCGCGTACCGTCTGGCACGCCATCGATCGGGACGGCGACGTCACCGGCTTCCGCAAGGAGCTGGCCTGGCGGGATTTCACCGACGGCGTGGTGATGGCGCTGCCCGATTATGCGACCGAGAACGGCCGGTCGAGATATGACGCGCTGCCATGGCGGACGGGGTCGGCGGCGACATCCGACCTGCGCGCCTGGCAGCGTGGCCGTACCGGCTATCCGATCGTCGATGCCGGGATGCGCCAGCTCTGGCACAGCGGCTGGATGCACAACCGCGTGCGGATGATCACCGCCAGCTTCCTGGTGAAGCACCTGCTGATCGACTGGCGCGAGGGCGAGCGCTGGTTCTGGGACTGTCTGATCGATGCCGATTACGGCAACAATGCCGTCAACTGGCAATGGGTGGCGGGCACCGGGGTCGACGCCAACATGTTCGGCCGGATCATGGCCCCGCTGACCCAGTCGCAAAAGTTCGACGCAGGCGATTACATCCGCCGCTGGGTGCCGGAACTGGCGGATGTGTCGGACTCCGCGATCCACGATCCCGAAGCGGCCGGGTGCCGTCCGAAGGCCTATCCGCCCAAGATCATCGGCCATCGCGAAGCGCGGGAACGGGCGCTCGCGGCGTCTGCCACCTTGCGATAGGAGGGGGGCGATCCCCCTCCCAAGCGGGTCGCGTCAGCCGACCCGCTCGAAATGCCCCGCCGCGAAGCCTTCGACCGCCAGCGCCGCGATCCGCGTCGCCACCGTCTCGGGCGGCTTGACCGAGGCGGGGTCCTCGCCCGGATAAGCGCGCTCGCGCATCTTGGTGCGGGTCGCGCCGGGATCGACGATGGCGACGCGGACCCGGCTGATTTCCGCCAGTTCGTCGCCATAAGCGCCGAGCAGCGTCTCGAACGCCGCCTTGGACGCGCCATAGGCACCCCAATAGGCGCGGGGGGCGCGGCCGACGCTGGAGGTCAGGCCGATCACCTTGCCCGCCCGGGCACGACGCAGCAGCGGGTCGAAGGCGGTGAGAAGGGCGGCCTGCGCGCTGACGTTCAGGGTCAGCACCGCCGCCAGTTCCTTGGGGTCGATCGCTGGCACCGCCGCCAGGCTGCCGAGCGTTGCCGCGTTCAGCACCATCAGGTCGAGCGAGGTCCAGCGCTCGCCGATCGCCATCGCCAGCCGCGCGATCGCATCGGTCTGCGTCAGGTCGAGCGGTGCGATCGTCGCCGAGCCGCCGGCGTCGAAGATCGCCTGTTCCACCTGCTCCAGCGGTCCCGCCGAGCGCGCGGTGAGGACGACATGCGCCCCCAGCCGCGCCAGCTCGTGCGCGGTCGCCGCGCCGATGCCGCGACTGGCGCCGGTGACCAGCGCCAGCTGCCCGTCGAGCGGACGGTCGGCCGATACGCTCTCGCTCAATTCAGCCGCTCGGCGAGCATGGCGAACTGGTCGACATCGGCGGTGTCGTCCTGGTCGGTCAGCGTCGTCGGATAATCGCCGGTGAAGCAGGCGTCGCAATAGCGCGGCTTCGAGTCGCGCTTCGCCTCGCCCAACGCCTTGTACAGGCCGTCGATCGACACGAAGGCCAGGCTGTCGGCATGGATGAAGTCGGTCATGCCGCCCAGGTCGAGCTTCGCCGCCAGCAGCTTGGCGCGCTCCGGCGTGTCGACGCCGTAGAAGCAGCTATGCCGCGTCGGCGGGCTGGCGATACGCATGTGCACCTCCGCCGCGCCGGCATCGCGCATCATCTGCACGATCTTGAGCGAAGTG
The DNA here is from genome assembly GCF_031453475.1 of Sphingomonas sp. SORGH_AS_0438. Taxonomy (NCBI): domain Bacteria; kingdom Pseudomonadati; phylum Pseudomonadota; class Alphaproteobacteria; order Sphingomonadales; family Sphingomonadaceae; genus Sphingomonas; species Sphingomonas sp. SORGH_AS_0438. The sequence goes on along the minus strand of NZ_JAVIZS010000001.1, from coordinate 1,957,005 downwards.
GTGCCCCGGACGATCGAGTCGTCGACCAGCACCACGCGCTTGCCCGCGATCAGCGCGCGATTGGCATTGTGCTTCAGCTTGACGCCCAGATGGCGAACCTTGTCGCCCGGCTGGATGAAGGTGCGGCCGACATAGTGCGAGCGAATGATGCCCAGCTCGAACGGAATGCCCGAGGCCTGGGCATAGCCGATCGCCGCCGGCACGCCCGAATCGGGGACGGGGATGATCAGATCGGCATCGACCGGCGATTCGGCGGCGAGCTGCGCGCCGATCTCCTTGCGCACCGAATAGATGCTGTGGTCGCCCGCGATCGAGTCGGGCCGCGAGAAATAGACCCATTCGAAGATGCAGGGGCGCGCCGCCACCGGCTCGAACGGGCGGATCGAGCGAATCTCGCCATTCTGGACGATCACCAGCTCGCCCGGCTCCAGCGAGCGTTCGAAGGTCGCGCCGCAGACGTCGAGCGCCACGGTTTCCGAAGCGAAGATCACCGCCTCGTCCAGGCGACCCATGACCAGCGGCCGGATGCCAAGCGGATCGCGGCAGGCGATCATGCCCTCCGGCGTCATCACCACCAGCGAATAGGCGCCCTCGATCTGCTTCAGCGCGTCGATGAAGCGGTCGAGCAGCGTGCGATAGTTGGAGGTCGCGACCAGATGGATGATCGTCTCCGTGTCGGACGTCGACTGGAAGATCGATCCGCGCCGCACCAGCTCGCGCCGCAGCTTCATCGCATTGGAGATGTTGCCGTTATGCGCGATGGCGAAGCCACCCGACTGAAGCTCGGCATAGAGGGGCTGCACGTTGCGCAGCGCCGTCTCGCCGGTCGTTGAGTAGCGGACATGGCCCGCCGCCGTGCCGCCGGGCAGCGCGCGGATCACATCGTCCCGGTCGAAATTGCCGGCGACATGACCCATCGCGCGATGGGTGTGGAAGTGAAGTCCGTCGAAGGAGGTGATCCCCGCCGCTTCCTGCCCGCGATGCTGGAGGGCATGAAGCCCCAGCGCCGTGAGAGCGGCAGCGCTGTCGCTGCCCGAAACGCCAAAGATGCCGCACTCTTCGCGCAGCTTGTCATCGTCAAATGGATTGGTGGTCAGCATCGGCCCGCTCATGTCGTGCGGTTGCGCATATAGGGGGGGCGGAACGCTTTGTCGCCTGTTTGTCATGCGGGACGGAGCATAAGTTCGAAACGGTTGTTGTGGCCGCCGGATATGGAGGACGGTCATGGCGAAGGATCACGGTCCGCAGATCAAGGACGATGCCCTGTTCGAGGCACTGCTCGCGCAAGGTAATTCCACGGAGAAGGCGGCACGGATCGCCAATGCGAAGGCGAACGGTTCGCTGTCGCACAATAGCGTCCCTCTGGAGGATCGCACCAAGCACGCCTTGATGGACCAGGCCCGCCGGATCGGCATCGCCGGTCGATCGCGGATGACGAAGGCCGATCTGGTCGCCGCGATCCGCGACCATGGCTGAAATGGCGGAAATGCGTCAGGATGCGGCCAGTTTATGGCCGGATCGGCGGTTTGCCCCAGTGTCGCCGCAGTTGGTTCATCCGGGTGACAGGAACCGTGGCAAATCGGTCACAGGCCGATATTTCCGACGGTGAAGGGAACGATGCGCTGCAACAAAGGCGGCGTTCGTGGCTTCTGCTGGACCTGGATCGGGCTCGCCCGACACCCAAGGTTCAACATCAAGGTACAAAGCTATGCGTAAGCTTCTCCTCGCCACCGTCGCCGCCGCTGCGGCCGTCACCGCTGCAGCTCCGGCCTTCGCGCAGGACACGGTCACGCAGGACACGGTCGCCACCAGCGCGAACGACGGTCCGCGTGCGCCCGACGGCACCAAGGCGTTCGGCATCGAGCCCTATGTCGGCATCATGGGCGGCTGGGAAGAATTCGACCGCCAGGCCGGCCACGGCATCCCCAACACGCCGATCGGCACCGGCAAGCTGAACGGCGGCCTGGTGCAGGGCGTGGTCGGCGTGAACGTGCCGCTGGGCCCGGTCTTCGTCGGCGCCGAGGGTAACGCGACCAAGGGCTTCAAGGGCGACATCGACTGGGAATATGGCGTCGCCGGCCGCTTCGGCTTCCGCGCGGGTGACAGCGGCCTGTTCTACGGCAAGGTCGGCTACCAGTGGGTGAACTTCGACAAGTTCGGTGACAACAGCCCGGACTTCCACGCCGTCAGCTACGGCGTCGGCGCCGAGGTCGGCCCCAAGGACATCGGCCTGTCGGGCATCACCGGCAATGCCGGCATCCGCTTCCGCGTCGAGGCCTCGACCTTCGGCAGCGCCAAGAGCTTCCGTCCGATGGCGGGTGTGATCGCGCACTTCTGATCGGTCCGATCGGTTGGAGAAGCGGGGCGGGGGCGACACGGGTCGCCTCCGCCCTTCTTTTTTCGGCGCGATGCCAGGCCCATATCCGGTCGATGACGGGCCGGGTGAAACGACGGACAGGCTTGGCGGAGGCGGCGGCGCTGGCCGAGCGGCAGGACGCGGCGCCGCCGGATTGCGTGTTGTGCGGCCGGCCGCTGGGCCACCGCGTCGAATGGCATCATCTGGTGCCGAAGAGCGAGGGCGGCCGGGTCACCGCGCCGATCCACCCGATCTGCCACCGGACCATCCATGCCAGCTTCGGCAATACCGACCTGGCCCGGCTCTATGCCGATCCGGAGGTGCTGCGCGCGCAGCCGGCGATCGCGCGCTTCCTGCGCTGGATCGCCGACAAGCCTGCCGACTTCCACGCGCCGGTCCGGACGCGACGGTAGAGCGGTTTCCCAGCAGGTTGAACCACCGTCATCGCCCTGCGGGCGACCGCTTCGCGGCGGGGCGCTTTCGATCCGGGGCGGCGTTGCTTGTCGGTCACGATGCTTTGGCATCGCTCCCTTCGCGCGCCTTGCCCCGAACCGAAATCACCGCCGTGCCGATGATCCAACCTGCCGGGAAACCGCTCTAGCCTCGCCGCGCCGGCAGTGACGAAAGGCCGGGCTCTACGACAGCGCCCTGCCGCCCTTCCACAGGCGTAGCGCCTTGCCCTCGACCGGCAGGCCATCGAAGGGCGTGTTGCCGGCCGAGGCGAAGGCGTCACCGGTGATCCGCACCGGCGCACGGTCGTCGAACAGCAGCAGGTCGGCAGGCAGGTCGACCGCCAGTCGCCCGGTGTCCAGCCCCAGCGCCTTGGCCGGGTTGGTCGCGAGCAGCTGGAACAGCCGGTCGAGCGTGCATAGGCCGTCGCGCACCAGCATCAGCGCCAAGGGCAGCAGCGTCTCCGCCCCCGCCATGCCGGCGGAGGAATCGGCGAAGGGCAGGCGCTTCTCCTCCGGCCCGTGCGGATCATGGCCGGACGACAGGATGTCGATCGTGCCATCCGCGATGGCGGCAAGGCAGGCGCGCCGGTCGGCCTCGTCGCGGAGCGGCGGCGAGAGATGCGCGAAGGTGCGGAAGTCGCTGACCGCGATGTCCGACAGGTGGAGATGCGCGGGCGTGATCCCGCAGGTGACGGCGACGCCGCGCCGCTTCGCCGCGCGGACCAGGTCGAGCGCGGCGGCGGTGGTGACCTGGCGCAGGTGGAGCCGTGCGCCGCTCTCCTCCGCCAGCAGCAGGTCGCGCGCCACCGCCAGCGCTTCGGCCATGGCGGGGGCGGAGGGCAGGCCGAGCCGCGTCGCCGTCTCGCCATCGGTCGCGACCGCGCCGTGCGTCAGCCCGCCATCCTCGGCATGGGTGACGACGGTCAGTCCCAGGTCGCCGGCATAGGCGAACAGCTTGGCCATCACGCCCGAATCGGCGATCCAGCGGCGGCCGGTGCCGACCGCGCGCGCACCGGCCTCGATGCAGAAGGCCATTTCGGCGAGATCCTGGCCCATCAGGCCGCGCGTCGCGGCGGCGATGGGGTGAATCCACAGGTCGGGCCGGCCGACCAGCGCCGCCCGCTGCACCACGCCCGGATCGTCCAGCACCGGCCGCTGGTCGGGCATCAGCGCGACGCGGACGATGCCGCCGCGCCGGCACGCCTCGCGATCGACCGCGAAGACGCCGAAATCGACGATGCCGGGGGCGAGCAGCCTGCCGCCGCAATCGACCGTCTCGATACCGTCTGGAAGGTCGATCGTGCCGATGCCGGCGATGACGCCGTCCCGGACCAGCAGCGCGCCGGGTTCGACCCGGTCGGCCAGCACCAGCCGGGCATTGGTGAAGGCGATCGCCTGTGCCTGGCTCATGCCCAGCCCTCCACGCCGCGCGCCCGTCGCGTGAGGACATCCAGACACGCCATCCGCACCGCCACGCCCATCGCCACCTGCTCCGTGATCGCCGATTGCGGACCGTCCGCCACCACCGAATCGATCTCGATCCCCCGGTTCATCGGGCCGGGATGCATGACCAGCGCGTCCGGCTTGGCCCGCTTCAGCCGTTCGGGCGTCAGGCCGTAGCGCAATCGGAATTCGCGCGGGGAGGGGACATAGCCGCCGTCCATCCGCTCATTCTGCAAGCGCAGCATCATCACCACGTCCGCCCCGTCCAGCGCCGCGTCGAAATCGGTGAAGCGGGTGACGCCCATCCGCTCGACCGCCGGGGGCATCAGCGTGGAGGGCGCGCAGACCCGCACCTCCGCCGCCAGGGCGGTCAGCGCCAGGATGTTGGACCGCGCGACCCGGCTGTGCAGCAGGTCGCCGCAGATCACCACCCGCTGCCCCTCGATCCGCCCGCGCCGGCGGCGGATGGTCAGCGCGTCGAGCAGCGCCTGGGTCGGATGCTCGTGCCGGCCGTCACCGGCGTTGAGCACCGCGCAATCGACCTTGTCGGCGATCAGCTTGACCGCGCCCGAACTCATATGGCGGATCACCAGCACGTCGGCGCGCATCGCGTTCAGCGTCTGCGCGGTGTCGATCAGCGTCTCGCCCTTCTTCACCGAACTCTGCGCGGCATGCATGTTGACCACGTCCGCGCCCAGCCGCTTGCCCGCGATCTCGAAGCTCAGCAGCGTGCGCGTGCTGTTCTCGAAAAAGGCGTTGATCTGGGTGAGGCCGGCGAGCCGCGCCCATCCGCGATCAGCGCCGCGTTCGTGCCCACGGGTCGCCTCCACCCATTGCTCGGCCTCGTCGAGCAGGAAGCTGATCTCGTGCGGCTCCAGTCCCTCGATGCCGGTCAGGTGGCGATGGGGGAACACGGCCCCCCCGGCGATCATGGCGGATGGGCGGTGGTTCGAGCGTGACATCGGTTGCGGCGGTTAGCGCCCGGGGCCGAGTCGGGCAAGCAGCGCCGCGATCGTGGCGAGGCAGGGCCGCCATATTGATGGTTAAGCCAATCATGTGACGTTGTAACCTGCCATGGATGCGGCTATATGGCGGCGACCATGACGGCTGCGACCCAAACATCCTGGTGGCCCAAGCTGGATCGGTTCGCGATCGGGCTGTCGGGGCTGTGCGCCGTGCATTGCGTCGCCACCACCGCGCTGCTGGCTCTGGCGTCGACGGCGGGCGGGATGCTGCTCGATCCGTTGATCCATGAGGTCGGGTTGACGATGGCGATCCTGCTCGGCGCGGTGGCGCTGGGCAAGGGGGTCCTGCACCATGGCCAGGCCATGCCCGCGGCGGTCGGTGCGTTCGGGTTGGGCGTGATGGCCGGAGCGATGACGCTGCCGCACGATAGCGGCAGCCACGAGGCGCTGTGGACGATCGTCGGCGTGTCGTTGCTCGCCCTGGGACATGAGTTCAACCGACGCGCGCATTGCGGGACGCCGGAACGGCATCGGTAGGCGGAGGCCGGCGCGCGCTAGCTTGCTGGAACGGCCCGCATTCCCTATCTCGCGGCCATGGCGCACGGGCATCACCACCACGAACCAGAGGGCGACGCCCTGAACGATGCGGCGCGCACGGCGCTGGAAGACGCGGGCGAGCAATGGACGGTGATGCGCGCGACGGTGTTCGACGTGCTGGCCGGCTTCGACAAGCCCGCCTCCGCCTATGACATCGCCGAGGCGGTGTCGCAGCGCGAGGGGCGGCGGGTGGCGGCCAACAGCGTCTATCGCATCCTCGACCTGTTCGTCGGCGCCAATCTGGCCCGCCGGGTCGAGAGCGCGAATGCCTATGTCGCCAACACGCACCCGGGCTGCCTTCATGATTGCATCTTCCTGGTGTGCGATTCCTGTGGGCAAACGACTCACTTGGATGACGACCGGATCACACGCGGCCTGCGGGATGCGGCGCAAGTCTCTGGTTTTAAGCCGGAAAGATCGGTGATCGAGCTGCGTGGCCGGTGTTCGGCCTGCGAGGCGGCGGCCTGATCGTCATCGCGCCGTAGCAATCGACACCACCGGTCCGACAGGGTAAGCCCCGGACATGGTTGATCTTCCCGCCACCCCCTTGCTCGACACCGTCCGCACGCCCGAAGAGCTGCGCCGGCTCAAGCCCGAACAGCTTCGCCAGCTTGCCGACGAACTGCGCGCCGAGACGATCTCGGCGGTCGGAACCACCGGCGGCCATCTCGGCTCCGGCCTGGGCGTGGTCGAGCTGACCACCGCCCTGCACTATGTCTTCGACACGCCGCGCGACCGGCTGGTCTGGGACGTCGGCCACCAATGCTATCCGCACAAGATCCTGACCGGGCGGCGCGACCGCATCCGGACCTTGCGCCAGGGCGGCGGCCTCAGCGGCTTCACGAAGCGGTCGGAGAGCGAATACGACCCGTTCGGCGCGGCGCATTCCTCCACCTCCATCTCGGCGGCCCTGGGCTTCGCGATCGCCAACAAGCTGGCGGGGACGCCCGGGCGCGGCATCGCGGTGATCGGCGACGGCTCGATGTCGGCGGGCATGGCCTATGAGGCGATGAACAACGCCGAACAGGCGGGCAACCGGCTGGTCGTGATCCTGAACGACAACGACATGTCGATCGCGCCGCCGGTCGGTGGGCTGTCGGCCTATCTGTCGCGTATGGTGTCGAGCCAGAAGTTCCTGGGCGCCCGCGACATATTGAAGCGAGTCGCGCGCCGCCTGCCGCGCCCGATCCACGCCGCGGCGCGCAAGACCGACGAGTTCGCGCGCGGCATGACGATGGGCGGCACGTTGTTCGAGGAACTCGGCTTCTATTATGTCGGTCCCATCGACGGCCATAATCTCGACCATCTGATCCCGGTGCTGGAGAATGTCCGCGACGCCGAGGAGGGGCCGATCCTGGTCCATGTCGTCACCAAGAAGGGCAAGGGCTATGCCCCGGCCGAGGCGGCGGCGGACAAATATCACGGCGTCCAGAAATTCGACGTGATCACCGGCGCGCAGGCCAAGGCTCCGCCCGGACCGCCGCAATATCAGAATGTCTTCGGCGACCAGCTGGTCAAGGAGGGCGAGCGCGACCCGACCATCGTCGCGATCACCGCCGCCATGCCGTCGGGCACCGGCGTCGACCGCTTCGCCAAGGCGTTTCCGGATCGCAGCTTCGACGTCGGTATCGCCGAGCAGCATGCCGTCACCTTCGCGGCCGGCCTGGCGGCGCAGGGGATGCGGCCGTTCTGTGCGATCTATTCCACCTTCCTCCAGCGCGCCTATGACCAGGTGGTGCACGACGTGGCGATCCAGAACCTGCCGGTCCGCTTCGCGATCGACCGCGCCGGGCTGGTCGGCGCGGACGGCGCGACCCATGCCGGGTCGTTCGACGTCGCCTATCTGGCCACGCTGCCCAATATGGTGGTGATGGCCGCCGCCGACGAGGCGGAGCTGGTCCATATGACGCACACCTGCGCGATGCACGACAGCAGCCCGATCGCGGTCCGCTATCCGCGCGGCAACGGCACCGGCGTGCCGCTGCCCGAGGTGGCGCAGCGGCTGGAGATCGGCAAGGGCCGGGTGGTGCGCGAGGGCAAGACCGTCGCGATCCTGTCGCTCGGCACCCGCCTGACCGAGGCGCTGAAGGCCGCGGAGGTGCTGGAGGCCAAGGGCCTGTCGACCACGGTCGCCGATCTCCGCTTCGCCAAGCCGCTGGACGAGGCGCTGATCCGCCGCCTGCTGTCGACCCATGAGGTGGCGGTGACGATCGAGGAGGGCGCTGTTGGCGGCTTCGGCGCGCATGTGCTGACGCTGGCCTCGGATGCCGGCCTGATCGACCATGGCCTGAAGCTGCGCACGATGCGCCTGCCCGACACCTTCCAGGACCAGGACAAGCCCGAGGTGCAATATGCCGCCGCCGGGCTGGATGCGGAGGGGATCGTCACCACCGTGCTGACCGCGCTGCGCCACAACAGCACGGGGATCGCCGAAGCCCGGGCATGACCGGCCTGACCAAGGCGATGCTGATCATCGCCATCGTCTTCGCCGGCGTGATCTGGCTGAACGTGGTGATGTGGCGGCGGATGCGCCGGGCGCTGCACGCGCTGGAGGCGCGGACGGAGTCGGCCGAACAGGATCCCCGCGATTCCACCCGTGATGGGCGAGGATTGTCGGAGCCCGAGGGATCGCGGTAGAGCGTCGGCGGGTTGTGCGCTGACGCAACGCCCGACCGAGGGGGAACAGGAACGATGGCGCGACCGCCGCAACGGGATCTCACCACCGGGCCGATCGGGCGGACGTTGCTGCTGTTCGCGCTGCCGACCCTGGGCTCCAGCATCCTCCAGTCGCTGAACGGATCGATCAACGCTATCTGGATCGGCCAGTTTCTGGGCGAGCGGGCATTGGCGGCGACGACCAACGCCAACATCATCATGTTCCTGCTGATCGCCGCCGTGTTCGGCTTCGGCATGGCGGCGACGATTCTGATCGGGCAGGCGATGGGCCGGCGCGACGTGGAGACGGTGCGGCGGACCTTGGGCACGGCGCTCGGCCTGTTCAGTGGCCTGTCGATCGTCACGGTCATCATCGGCCTGCTCGCCGCGCCCGCCATCCTGCGGCTGCTGGCGACCCCGGCGGAGGTCTATCCGCTGGCGCTCGATTACCTGCGGATCATCTTCATCGCGATGGTGCCGGGCTTCCTGACGGTGCTGCTGACCATGGCGTTGCGCGGCACTGGCGACTCGATCACGCCGCTCAAGTTCATGGCGCTGGGATCGGTGGTCGATGTCGGGCTCAACCCGCTGCTGATCCGGGGCGTGGGACCGATCCCCGCCATGGGCATCGGCGGATCGGCGACCGCGACGCTGATCGCCAATGGCGTCTCTCTGGTCGCGCTGCTCCTCTATATCTACGGCCGCGACCTGCCGATCCGGCTGCGGGGTGCGGAGCTGGGCTATATCCGGCCGGACCCGGCATTGCTGCGCACGATCCTGGTCAAGGGTGTGCCGATGGGGTTGCAGATGCTGGTCGTCTCCACCTCGGCATTGGCGATGATCGGGCTGGTCAACCGCTACGGCACCTCGACCACGGCGGCCTATGGCGCGGCGAACCAGCTCTGGACCTACGTCCAGATGCCGGCGATGGCGGTCGGCGCGGCGGTGAGCGCGATGGCGGCGCAGAATATCGGGGCCGGCGCCTGGGACCGGGTGGGGCGGATCACCCGTGTCGGCATCCTCACCAACCTGGCCTTGACCGGTGGGCTGGTCGTGCTGCTGACCCTGCTCGACCGGCACGTGCTGTGGCTGTTCCTGGGCCGCGATCCGAGCGCGATCGACATCGCGGTCCGGATCAACTGGATCGCCGGGTGGAGCTTCGTGCTGTTCGGCGTGTCGATGGTGCTGTCGGCGACCGTCCGGGCGAACGGGTCGGTGATCGGCCCGCTGGTGATCCTGGCGGTGGCGATGTTCCCGCTCCGCCTCGGCCTGGCGACGGGGCTGGAGGGGCGGCTCGGTTCGGACGCGATCTGGTGGAGCTTCCCGGCGGGCTCGGTCGGGTCGATGCTGATGATGATCGGCTTCTACCTCCATGGCGGCTGGCGCCGCACCCGGATGCCGGCCGCGCCGCACGAATGCGAGGAGTCGGCGCTGGCGGAGGGGCAGCCGACGGGCAAGGCGATGCCGGTGGGGTGAGGTGTGGGTCTCAGCCCGGACCCATAGTCTTCACGACCCAGGCGGCAGCGGCGCTGGCGGCGCCATCACCTCGATCACGCCGGCCGCGATCTTCGCGGTCACCGGCGTTTCCGCCAGCAGCTCGCCGTCGATCGAGATCGGCAGCCGCGGCTCGGTGTCGATGCGGATCGCCTTGCCGGAGAAGCTGATCGTGTCGTGATGCCGCTCCTTCATGCCCAGGAAGCTGGTCGCCCAGTTGCGCACCAAGGTGCGTTTGTAATGGCCGCGTACTGCCTGGACGACGATCTCACCCGAATTGACCGATGCCTCGTCCACAAGCCAGGTGCCGCCATGATAGGGGCCGTTGGAGATGCGCACCTCGACCACCCGCATCTTGCGCTTGGTCTCGCCGTCATCGATGTGGAGGGTGAAGGGCTTGAACCGGGTGAACTGATAGCTCGCCCAGCCTAGATATCCGATCCGCCCCAGCAGCTTCTTCAGGCCATGCGGCACCGTTTCCGCGATCTGCGGGCTGATCCCCATCGCCGCGCAATTGGCGAAATAATCGCCGTCGATCATGCCCAGGTCGATGCGGCGGCGATGTCCCGTCCGGATCACCTCCACCGCGCCCTCGACCGTCAGCGGGATGCCGAGCGTGCGCGCGAAGCTGTTGGCGGTGCCGAGCGGCAGCACCCCCAGCACCACGTCGCGCCCGACCAGCAGGTCGACCAGCCCGCTGATCGTACCGTCGCCGCCGCCCAGGATGACCAGGTCGGGATCGGCGCGCAGCACGTCGCGCACGACCGCCTCCAATTGATCGGGATCCTCCACCGCGCGGGCGTCGACCGGATAGGGCAGGCCGGACATGGCTTTGCATGCCCGCTTGAAAAGTTTCTGCCCTTTCCGGGACTTGGCATTCACGACCATGGCCGCCGAGCGGATGTCCCGCATATCGATACACCCTCGCAATGAACGCGCCTAACGCTTGCCGGGGCCGCCGCGATCCCGCAAAGCGAAAACATGTCCGCTTATCCCGCCCTTCGTCTTCGCCGCACCCGTGCCTCCGCCTGGAGCCGCCGGCTCCATGCCGAGACGGTGCTGACCCCCGCCGACCTGATCTGGCCGCTGTTCATCGCGGAAGGGGACGGGGTGGAGGAGCCGATCGCGGCGCTGCCCGGCGTCTCGCGCTGGTCGGTCGACGGCATCGTCGCGCGCGGGCGCGAGGCGCGCGACCTGGGCATTCCCTGCGTCGCGCTGTTCCCCAATACGCCGCACCATCTGCGCAGCGATGACGGCGCGGAAGCGCTCAACCCGGACAACCTCATGTGCCGGGCGATCCGCGCGTTGAAGGACGCGGTGCCCGAGATCGGCGTGCTGACCGACGTCGCGCTCGATCCCTATACCACCCATGGTCATGACGGGCTGGTCGATGCGGCCGGCTATGTCGTCAACGACCGCACCGCCGACGCGCTGGTGCAACAGGCGCTGAACCAGGCGCACGCCGGGTCGGACATCGTCGCCCCCTCCGACATGATGGACGGCCGCATCGGTCTGATCCGGAGTGCGCTGGAGGGCGAGGGGCATGTCAACGTCCAGATCATGAGCTATGCCGCCAAATATGCCTCCGCCTTCTACGGCCCGTTTCGCGACGCGGTCGGCAGCCGGGGCCTGCTGAAGGGCGACAAGAAGAGCTACCAGATGGACAGCGCCAATGCCGAGGAGGCACTGCGCGAGGTCGCGCTCGACCTGGCGGAGGGGGCGGACACGGTGATGGTGAAGCCGGGCCTGCCATATCTGGACATCATCCAGCGGGTGAAGACGCGGTTCGAGGTGCCGGTGTTCGCCTATCAGGTGTCCGGCGAATATGCGATGATCGAGGCGGCGGTCGCGGCCGGGGCGGGGGAGCGCGACGCGCTGGTGATGGAGACGCTGATGGCGTTCAAGCGCGCCGGCTGTTCGGGCGTGCTGACCTATCACGCCGCCCAGGCCGCGCGGCTGATGGGCGCGTGATCGAGACCGAACGGCTGCTGCTGCGCGGCTGGCGCGAGGCGGATCTCGCCCCCTTCCACGCCATGGGCCAGGATGCGGAGGCGATGCGCTATCTGGGCCCGCCGACCAGCCGCGACGAGACGCGCTGGACGCTCAACCGCGCCCAGGCCTGCCAAGCCGAACATGGCCATTGCCAATGGGCGATCGAGCGCAAGTCCGATGGCGCGTTCCTGGGCTATTGCGGATTGAAGCCCGGCGACGCGCCGATGCGCGGCGAGATCGAGATCGGCTGGCAGATCGACCGGCGCGTCTGGGGGCGCGGCTATGCGCGCGAGGCGGCGGCGGCGAGCATCGCCTGGGGCTGGCGCAATCTGGCGGTGCCGAGCATCGCCGCCGTCACCGTGCCCGCCAACCGGCGCAGCTGGGGGCTGATGGAGCGGCTGGGCATGGTGCGCTTTCCCGAGGAGGATTTCCGCTATCCCGACCTGACGCCCGGCGAGCCGCCGCGCGCCCATATCCTCTATCGCATCGCGCGGCCCGGCCTGTGGCGACGCGCCGCATGATGACGGAGGGGGGCGGGACGGACCGGAGGCGGATCGACGGATGGCTGTTCGTCCTGACGATCCTGACCGGCTCCTTCCTGCTGTTCCTGGTCCAGCCGATGGTGGCGCGCATGGCCTTGCCCCGGCTGGGCGGCGCGCCGGCGGTGTGGAACTCGGCGATGCTGGTCTATCAGGCGCTGCTGCTCGGCGGCTATGCCTATGCCCATGCGCTGGCCCGGGCGCGACCGCGCGTGCAGGCGGCGATCCATCTCGGCCTGTTGCTGCTGGCGGCCTTGTGGCTGCCGATCGGCCTGGCCGCGATCCAGATCCCGGCGGCGGGTCAGCCCGCGCTCTGGGCGCCATGGCTGCTGCTCGTCTCGATCGGGCCGCTCTTCTTCGCGGTCGCGGCGCAGGCCCCCCTGGTGCAACGCTGGTTCAGCCTGGCGAGCGGCGGCCGCGATCCCTATGCGCTCTACGCCGCCTCCAATCTCGGGAGCTTCGCCGGACTGATCGCCTATCCGCTGCTGGTCGAGCCGCTGATGGCAGTGCATCGGCAGAGCGTGTTGTGGAGCGGCGGCTATGCGCTGCTGATCCTGCTGGTCGCCGCTTGTGCGACGCTGCTGCCGCGCAAGGCGGTGGCGGTGGACGTGGCGGCGGCGGGGCCGGTCAGTCGCCCGGCCGGGGCCCGCAGGATCGCCTATTGGATCGCGCTCAGCTTCGTGCCGTCGGGGCTGATGCTGGCGACCTCCACCTATATCACCACCGACATCGTCGCGATGCCGCTGCTCTGGGTGCTGCCGCTCGGCCTCTATCTGCTCAGCTTCAGCGTCGCCTTCGCCACCGATCGCTCGGTCGCGGACCTGCTGACCCGCATCGCCCCGATGACGATCCTGCTGTTCGGCGGCGTGATGATGGGCGGCTATCAGGCGCGCGCCGGGATCAACCTGCTGGTCGCCCTCGCGCTGCTCTTCATGGCGTCGGTGGCGCTGCACACCGCGCTCTACCGCGTGCGACCCGCGCCCGACCGGCTGACCGGCTTCTATCTGGCGATGGCGTTCGGCGGCGCCCTGGGCGGGGTGTTCGCCGGGCTGGTCGCGCCGGTGCTGTTCGACTGGACCTATGAATATCCGCTGCTGATCCTGGCGGCGGGGGCGCTGGCCCCGTCGCTGTACCTGACCGGCTCGCTGCGCGCGATCTGGACCGGGCCGGCGCGCCTCGCCGCCTATGCCATGGTGATCGCGGCGATGCTGCTGCTGGTCCTGCTCCAGGCCTATGGCCCGGACGGGCTAGCCGGCGAGGCCCATCGCGGACCGATCTTCGTCGTCATCGCCGTGGTCGGGCTGATGGCGATGGGCCGGCGGCTGGCATATGGCCTGGTGCTGGCGACCGCGCTGATGCTGTTCGGCGGCTTCCGCTCGCTCGAACTCTCGGCGCAGCCGGGGGCGCGGACACGCAGCTATTTCGGCGTCTATACCGTGCGCGGTACGTCGCGCATCCGCGAGCTGGACCATGGCACCACCGTCCATGGCATCCAGCTGATCGGCAGCCCGACCCGCGAGCGGACGCCGACCACCTATTACGCCCCCGGCTCCGGCGTGGGACTGGCGATGACCGCGCTGCCGGACCTGTACGGCCCGTATGCGCGGGTCGGGGTGGTGGGGCTCGGCACCGGCACGCTGGCCTGCTATGCGGGTGGGGGACAGGACTGGCGCTTCTACGAAATCGATCCGGCGGTGGTCCGGATCGCGCGCGATACCGGGCAGTTCACCTATCTCAGCCGCTGCCTGCCCGATCCGACGATTCGGCTGGGCGATGCCCGGATCAACATCGCGCGGGAGCGGACCGGCTCGCTCGACCTGCTGGCGCTCGACGCCTTTTCTTCGGACTCGGTGCCGGCGCATCTGATGACGCGCGAGGCATTCGCCAGCTATGCGCGCGTGCTGGCCCCGCGCGGCCTGCTGATGGTCCATATCTCCAACCGCTATCTCGACCTGGAACCGGTGGTCGCGGCGGTGGCCGATGCCGGTGGCTGGCAGGGCGCAGTGATGAACTATCACCCGTCGCCGCTCGATCCCGATGCCACCGCCTCGCTCTGGGTCGCGCTGTCCCGCGATCCGGCGACGCTGGCGGCGTTGCGGACGCGCCATTCCGAATGGCGGCCGATGCGCCGCCGGCCGGGCCTGTCGGCGTGGACCGACGATTATTCGACCATATTGCCACTGCTGAAAGGCTTCTGACGGTCCTGCCCGCCTTCTCGGCCCGATGGCGGGCGCGTTGGGCGGTGGCCCGAGACGCCTGCCGCCAGCCATATCCATCGCGTCGATCGACCGAGCCGCTGCCCGGTCGCGTTGATCCTGGTCACCCCGGAACCGTGTGACATGACTCCATTTCGCTGTCCGTCATACATAAGGGGATTGCGGGACGAGCGTGGTACACTGCTCGATACAGGCTTGACCCGCCGTGCAAATATAGAGCGATAGGTCAGCCAATTTAACCGAATTTCACTTCAATTCCGCTTAAACATCTTCGAAGGAAATGAAATTCTGGCCGCCGTCACCAGCGACCAAACGCGCGTCCTACAATGGGTCATTGCATCGACCTCCGGGGGGACTACGTGAAAATTTCGCCGCGCCTGCTTGCCACCACCTCGACGCTCGCCACCAGCCTCTTCCTGAGCGGTATCGCCTATGCCGCGCCCGGCGACCCGATCATCAACGACGGCGGCAGCGCCAAGGGCGAGATGGTGCAGGGGTCGCGCAGCGTCGGCAGCGACGATCAGAAGACCGTCTACACCAATTACTACACCGAGGGCGGCGCGGGCAGCGGCGGCGGCGCGGGGCTGGGCGGCGTGTTCTTCGTCGACCAGAATGCGAAGCTGACGCTGCGCAACGTCGAGATGCTGAGCAACAGCGTCAAGGGCGGCGAGGGCGGCAGCGTCGGCTTCGTGTCGTTGAGCGATCTGAATATCAACCTGCCGACGCTGTCGATCAATGCCGATCCGATTCAGGTCCTGGGGGTCACGCCGACGATCTCCGTTGCCGACAATGGCGACCTCGTCATCACTGGCGCGAAGATGGGCGGTGCGAACAGCGTGATCGGCGTCGGTGCGGGCGTCAGCTTCGGGACCCTGGCGGCCGGTGGCAAGATCGCGACCATCGACGGATCCGACGTCACCTTCGCGACTCCGGTGACGGTCGCCAGCTCGGCAATCAAGCAGGCGGTGATCGACACCGCCCAGTACAGCGCGATCCCGACCGGCACCAAGGGTAAGGACACGCTGGCCCTCAACGGGTCGCTATCGATGTCCGACATCCAGCAGGGCATGGTGGTCGTCGGCGCCGGCATCGCCGCCGGCACGACCATCACCGATGTGGTCTATGACGCCGACAAGAAGGTGACCTCGGTCAAGCTGAGCACGGCGGTGACCGCCAACGTCACCGATTTCAAGGTGGTGACGGTCCGCTCCTTCGATGCCGCGCGGTTTCAGCAGGTCGGATCGGATACGATCAAGCCGATGGGCGTGCTGCCGGGGCTGATGGCGGGCATGACCGTGACCGGAGAGGGCATCCCGGACGGCACCACCATCAAGTCGGTCGAGAGTGACGGCACCATCGTCTTCTCCAACACCGTTGCGCCAACGGCGGGCTTCAAGGCAGGCACCACTGGGGCAGCGGTCGGTTCCGCCATTCTAAACCTGTCGTCGGAACGCAGCGACCTCGCCGTCGGCATGGCGGTGAGCGGCGACGGTATACCCAACGGCACGAAGATCACCGCGATCGACGGCAATGCGATCACCCTCAGCAATGCGGTGACGTCCGCCGCGGCGGCGAAGATCGAAGACAACACGTTCGTCGCATCCTTCGGTCGCGTTCTCAGCAACAGCGGCAACACCTTGCAGCTGGCCTCCGTCGACGGGGTGAAGATCGGTGCTTTGCTGAGCGGTACGGGGGTGCCCGCCAATGCCGTCGTGACCGGGATCGACAGCGCCAGCAAGACCGTTTCCTATCGCATCAATCCGAGCGCGGCACAGCTCTCGACCGGCGGTGCGATGAACGGGCTGGCGGCGATCGGGACGATCGGTTCGGGTGGCTCCAACGGCAAGAACGGCAGCTCGTTCAACGCGGCGCTCAGCAATGGCGAGGGCCAGCCGGGCCTGAGCGGCGGCAAGGCTGGCGCCGGTCGAGGCAGTGCGGGCGGGGCTGGCGGCAATGGCGGCTCCGGTTCGTCGGGCATGCCGTTCAACACCGATCTGAATCGGGCCATTACGGCCCTGACCATCGATGCGATCAACGACACTGCCGAGGCTGCGGCTTCTTTCTCCAGCTGGTCCTTTGCCATGGCCTTCGTGAAGGTGGGGCAGGTCGTCAAGGATTGGGTCGAAGTCGGCATCACCGCGGCGCAGCTGGGCAAATGGGTCACCGACCTGAACAACGGTACGGTGGCGCTCGGCGGCAATGGCGGTGTCGGCGGGGCCGGTGGCGCGGGTGACACCTTCTACGGCGGTGGTGCCGGCGGCAAGGGCGGCAATGGCGGCAGCGGTGCGCGTTCCTATACCGAGGGTGGCACCGGCGGCGATGGCGGTGCGGGCGGCGACGGCGGCTTCGGTGCGGGCGGCGGTGCGGGCGGTTCAGCCGGCCATGGCGGCCGGACCGGCAACGCGCCCGATGGCGCGGATGGATCGGGCGGTAGGGCCGGCTTTGGCGGCGGCGTGGGCACCAGCGGCGATGGCACGGGCGGCGGCGGCGGCTCGGGCTTCGGCGGCGCGATCTTCGTGCGCAAGGGCGGCACGCTGCTGATCGCGGGCGATGCGCTGTTCCGCAACAACGCCGCGCTATCGGGTTCCTCGAACAATAATGGGGTCGCCGGCAATGCGGCGGGCAGCGACCTGTTCATGATGCGGGACAGCAATGTCACCCTGTCGCCGGGACAGGGTCGGACGATCCGCTTCGAAGGGTCGATCGGCGACGACAGCGCCGCGACCTATCGCAACGCGGCCTATGCGGCGGGGGCGGGCGCCAGCCTGCAGGTGACCGGCGGCGGCCTGGTCCAGTTGGCAGGCACCAACACCTATAGCGGCACGACCTATATCGGTGGTGCGACGGTGCAGGCGACGGACGGCGTCGGCATCCATCGCGACAGCCACATCACCTTCAACGGCGGCGGCACGATCGGCACGCTGACAGAGGAGAATGGCGGCACCTGGCTGACCAGCGGCATCATCAACCGCCGCGTCGGTTCGCTGCCGCACCAGATCAGCTGGGCGGGCAGCGGCGGCTTCGCGGCCGGCGACGACGGGCTGGTGCTCAATTTCGGCGCGCTCGACGGCGCGACCGGGCAGACGCTGAACTGGAACGCCAACGGCTTCGTCACCGCCGGATCGACGCTGCTCTTCGGCTCGACCTATGGCACGGGCGAAGTGAAGCTGATCAACGCGGTCGACCTGAACGGGCTGACCGGGCGGATCGCGGTCTATGACAATGCGGCGGTCTCGACCGACCATGCGGTGCTGGCGGGCAGGTTCAGCAATGGCAGCCTGATCGTCAACGATACGGGTTATACGGGCACCGCCTATTTCACCGCGCAGAACAGCCTGAACGCGCTGACCGTCAACAACGGCCTGGTGTCGACCAAGTGGAACGGCACCGTCGGCCGGATGATGGATGCGGTGGCTGGCGGTGCGCTGACCGTCAATGGCGGCACCGTGGACCTCTATGGCGCCGAGAAGATGACCGACGTGGCGGTCAAGGAAAAGGGCACGCTGATCGCCCGTGACGCGCTCACCGCCCGGACGGTGGAAACCAGCGGGAAGGTTCGTGTCGAGGGTGCGGCGACGATCGACACCTTGAAGCTTACGGCCGGCGGGCAGGCGATGTTCGCTGGCGGCTACACGGGTAACGATATCGTCAATGCCGGCGAACTGACATTGTCCGGCGCGTCGAACATCGACAAGGTGACGAACGTCCCGGGTGCGTGGCTGGTGCAAGATGGTGCTCTGTCCGCCACGTCGCATATCGACAATGCGGGGATCTGGGCACTGGGCGGCACGCTGACCGCCCCGGTCGTGGTGCAGAACGGCCTGATGCTGGTCATGGGGACGATCGCTGACCAGGTCGAGACGGCGGCGACGCGGACCATCCACACCCAGCAGTTCAGCGGCAACGCGGGAAGCAATGTCGGTCTCGGCGGCCTGAACGGCACGACCGCCAATACTCTGGTGATCGACCAGTCGGGCGACAGCCAATATGCCGGCATCTTCACCGGCGCGGGCAATCTGGCGAAGGACGGTACGGGGACGCTGACGCTGACCGGCCATAACGATTTCACCGGCACGCTGAAGGTTTCGGCCGGTACGCTCGACACGACCGGCGGCGGCACCTTCGCCAATTCGGTCGCGATCACGGTCGATGCCCTGGCGACGCTCAAGATCGGCACCGACGATGACATCGCGATGCTGAAGAATGCCGGCATCACCCATATCCAGGCGATGTGGGGCATGACCGGCCTGGAGAATAGCGGCACGCTCGACCTGATCGGGACGCTGAAGGTGGCCGACAAGGCCGCCAATGCGGCCACGGGCGCGATCGGTGTCGCCCAGGGCGCGAAGGCAAGCTTTGGGCAGTTCGCCAATGCCGGCAAGACCAAGGTGGCCGGGACGCTGGCGGTGGCCGGCGGCGCGACCAACGATGCAAGTGGTATGATCGACATCGCCGCGGCGGCCAGCGCGACCTTCCGCCAGCTGGCCAATGCCGGCGCGCTGGACAATGCCGGTACGCTGCTGGTCTCCGGTCAGTTGCACAATCAGGCCGGCGGCGTCGCGCTGCTGATGCCGGGTGCGAGCAACCAGGCGGGGACGCTGGTGAACGAGGGCATGATCCAGGCGGCCTCGGCGCTGACGGTGCTGGGCGATTATGTCCAGAATGCCGGCAGTCTGTCGACCACGGCCTCGCTCGACACCGGCTCGCTGTCGGGCACGGGCGGCGCCATCAAGTTGGGCGCGACCAACCGCTTCACCGTGATCCAGTCGCATGACGGCGCCTATGCCGGCACGATCGGCGGTGCGCAGGCGTCGATGGTCAAGCAGGGCGACGCGGTGCTGTCGCTGACCGGCCAGCCGGGCAGCTTCTCGGTCGCCAGCCTGACGGTCGAGAAGGGCGGCGTGGTCGTCACCGGCACCGACAGCTTCGGCGCGGTTGACGGGGCGGATGCCTATACGCAGCTGACGGTAGCGCAGCCCGCCGGCTTCACCGCGCAAGGCCGCATCCGCACCGGCGACGTGACCAATGCCGGACAGGCGCTGTTCCAGGGTGATGCCCGGACGCAGGGCTTCCTCAACCAGGCGAGCGGCACGGTGTGGACGCAAGGCGCGACCAGCGCGACCGGCGTCGACAATGAAGGCCGTTGGTATCTGGGCGGCGACCTGACCGCGCCGACCGTGGTGCAGAACGGCACGATGACCGTGACCGGGGCGATTGCCGACAACACGGAGACCGTGGCGACGCGGACCATCCACACCGCCATGTTCAGCGGCAATGCCGCCGGCGTGGTCGGGCTGGGCGGGATCGGCGGCACGCTGGGCCATACACTGGTGATCGACCAGTCGGGCGACAGCCGCTATGCCGGCATCTTCACCGGCGCGGGCAATCTGGTGAAGACCGGCGCGGGCAATCTCAACCTGACCGGCGCGAACAGCGCGACCGGCACGCTGACCGTGGCGAACGGCACGCTGGACACGACGGGCGGCGGCACCTTCGCCGATGTGGTGGCGGCGACCGTCGACGCGCCGGCGACGCTGGTGATCGGCACCGACGACACGATCCTGTCGCTGGCCAATGCCGGCACGACCCGGATCACGGCGGCCTCGACCATGGCGGCCCTGAATAACACCGGCCGTGTCGATGTGTCGGGCGGGCTGACCGTGACCACCGGCGTTGCCAACCTGACGACTGGCGGGATCGGCATCGCATCGGGAGCCAAGGCGCTGCTGGCGCAAGTCGGCAATGCCGGCAGCATCGACAATGCCGGTGCGCTGACCGTCATCGGCGGCCTGGCCAATGCCTCGACCGGCACCATCCGCCTGGCGGCGGGTGCGAGCAACCAGGCGGGAACGCTGGTGAACGAGGGCGTGATCCAGGCGGTCTCGGCGCTGACGGTGCTGGGCGATTATGTCCAGAATGCCGGCAGCCTGTCGACGACGGCCTCGCTCGACACCGGCTCGCTGTCGGGCACGGGCGGCGCCATCACGCTGGGTTCGACCAACCGCTTCACCGTGATCCAGTCGCATGACGGCGCCTATGCCGGCACGATCGGCGGTGCGCAGGCGTCGATGGTCAAGCAGGGCGACGCGGTGCTGTCGCTGACCGGCCAGCCGGGCAGCTTCTCGGTCGCCAGCCTGACGGTCGAGAAGGGCGGCGTGGTCGTCACCGGCACCGACAGCTTCGGCGCGGTCGACGGGGCGGACACCTATACGCAGCTGACGGTGGCGCAGCCCGCCGGCTTCACCGCGCAACGCCGCATCCGCACCGGCGACGTGACCAATGCCGGGCAGGCGCTGTTCCAGGGTGACGTGAAGGCGGCGACCGTCGCCAACCAGGCCAGCGGCACGGTGGCGACGCTGGGCAATATCGCCGCCGGATCGGTGGCGAATGACGGCCGCTGGTCGCTGGGTGGCGACATGACTGCTGCGCAGCTCGTCCAGAACGGTATGCTGACCCTCACCGGTCCGCTGGCCAATGGCGTCGAAGTGGCCTCGGCGCGGACCATCAAGGTCGCCCGCTTCGGTGGCGCCGCCACCGGTGTCGTGTCGCTGGGCGGGGCGAGCGGTACGACCGTCCACAGCCTGACCCTCGATCAGTCCGATGCGGGGCTGTATGCCGGCACGTTCCAAGGGGCCGGCAATCTGATCAAGACCGGTGCGGGCGCGCTGACCCTGACCGGGAAGAACGGCTTTACCGGCACGTTGAAGGTGTCGGGCGGCACGATCGACACGACCGGTGGCGGCACCTTCGCCGACAGCCTGGTGGTGACGGTCGACGCGCCGGCCGCACTGGTGATCGGCACCGACGACATGATCGGGACGCTGGCCAATGCCGGTGCGACCCGGATCACGGCGGCCTCGACCATGGCGAGCCTGGGCAATACCGGTCAGGTTGCGGTCGAGGGCGGCCTGACCGTTACCGGCCAGACCAGCAATGCCGCGACGGGGACGGTGACGATCGCGCAAGGGGCCAGCGGCCGCTTCGCGCAGATCGCCAATGCCGGTACGCTCAGCAATGCCGGCAGCCTGCGGGTCGACGGGCTGGTCGACAACAGCTTCGTCGGCACGATGCTGCTGGCAGGGGGTGCGTCGAGCCGGTTCGGGTCGCTGACCAATGCCGGCTCAATCCAGGCCAATGGCGCGCTGACGGTCGACGGTGCCTATGTCCAGAATGCCGGTACGCTGTCGGCCGGGGCCGATCTGGCCACGGGGTCGCTGTCGGGCCAGGGCGGCACCATCGCACTGACCAACGGGGCCGGCTACGCCCTGAACCAGACCGTGGACGGCCGCTATGCCGGTTCGATCACCGGCACCGGCTCGACGCTGGTGAAGACCGGCGCAGGCACGCTGACCCTGAACGGCCAGGCGGGCAGCTTCGCCACCGGCACGCTGCTGATCCGGGTCGGTACGGTCGCGGTCGATGGCGCGGGCATATTGGGCCAGGCGCTGAAGGTCGACATCGCCAAGGAGGCGGGCCTGACCCTGGTCCGCGGCGACCAGACGATCAGCAACCTGACCGGATCCGGCACGCTGGCGCTGAACGGCAACAACCTGACCCTGGCCAATGGCGGCACCTTCTTCGGCACCGTCACCGGCACCGGCAATGTCCGCCTGACCACCGGCGCGTTCGAACTGACCAACAGCATCGACGCGCAGAGGGGCACGTTCGAGGTGCTGGCCGACAGCACCATGAACGTGAAGGCGACCGGTACGCTGACCGCGCCGACGATCGCCGTGATCGGCCGGATGAACGTCGAGGGCAGCGCCACCGCCACCACGACCACCGTGTCCAATGGCGGCATCCTGCATCTGGGTGAGGCATCGACCGGCAAGGCGGGTTCGCTTGCCACCACCACGCTGACCGTCGCGAGCGGCGGCCAGCTGACCGGCAATGGCAGCGTGACCGGTACGACGACGATCGGCGGCACGTCGTCGGGCATGGTACGTCCCGGCAACTCGCCCGGCACCATGACCTTCGCCAACCTGACGCTGGATGCCCAATCGGGCGCGGTGATGGAGATCGAGGGGGCGGCCGGCGCGGGCCTGTCGGCGGCGCAGGGCGGCTATGACCATATCACGGTCACCGGCACGCTGACGCTGAAGCCCGGATCGACGCTGGTGCTGGCCAATTCGACCGGTTTCCAGCCGGCGCTGGGCCAGGCGATCAACATCTTCGGCGTGAAGCCGGGGGCGGTGTCCGGCATGTTCGGCACGGCGACCAGCGCGTTCCGCAACGCCGTGGCGTTCAACCTGTCGACCGGCAACGTCGTCGGGCTGGGGGCGAATGCCGACCAGTTCGTCACCCGAGTGGCGCGGACGCCGAACGCGCAGGCGATGATCGACCAGTTGCGCGTCAACCGCACCGGTGGCGTCGACCAGTATCGCGGCGGCCGCCTGATCGAACAGGTCGCCGGCGCGCTGGCGACGGGCAACGACCGGGCGGTGCGGGACAGCTTCGATCGTGCTTCGCCCGAGGTCTATGCCGGCCTGGTCGAGCATCAGAAACTGTCGATGCTGAACAACACGGTCGAGCTGGGCGGATACGGCGCGCTGCGCGACCGGGCGGTCTATGTCACCGGCTCGATCGGTCACGATCAGGTCAAGAGCGCTGCCGATGCGGATTATATCCGCTTCAAGAGCCAGGATCGCCGCTTCAACCTGGGCGTCGCGGCGGAGATCCCGCAGGCGAAGGTCCAGGTCTCCTATGGGTCGGTCAACGGGCGGGTGACCAGCGCCTATATGAACGGCAAGGCCCGGGGCGACCAGTTCGGGGTCGGCGTATCGGCCCCGGTCGCGGCGGACGGCGCGCTTCGCATCATGGGTCGGTTCAGCCATGGCGATTACGACCTGACCGGCACCCGCGTCACCAATGCCGGCCTGGCGTCGTTCGGCACGGTGAAGGGCAAGGCAACCGTCTATGGCGGCGGCGTGGAGTATTTCACGCTCGGCAAGCGGACCAGCCTGGATGCCTCGGTCGAGCTGCTCCAGGTGCTCAGCAAGGTCCGCTCCTTCGGCGAGACCGGCGTGGATGCGCTGACGGCATTGTCGGTCCGTGCGCAGCGGGACAATGTCACGGTGCTGCGGGCGCGCCTGACCGCGGGCTATATGGTGCGGCCGAACTGGCAGGGCTTCGCCCGGATCGGCGTCGACCATGAACTGTCGGAAGCCCTGCCGGGCGTGACCGCGAATGTGATCTCCGAGGATGCGGCCTTCACCGTCCGCGCCAAGGGCCTGCCGAATACACGCCTGCGCGTCGGCCTGGGTACGCAGGTCGATCTGAACCCGCGCATGGCCTGGCGCCTGGAGGGCGATGTCGGCAACTCGTCGACTTACGGCGTGAAGACCAGCATCGCGCTGCGCTTCTGACGCCAAGCCGGTCGCGACGCGGCCGGGGACGAAAGGGGACCGCATCCGCGCGCGCGGGTGCGGTCCCCATCGCGTTCATGGGGTAGGTGAGAACCAGATCGTCCGTCGCCGCCGTGCCGATGATCCACGCCGGTCGGGACGTGCCTAGCGTTCCTCATGCACCATGTGGAGCGCGACCAGCCGGGCGAGCAGCGTCGCCGGGAAGAGCTGGCCGATCACCGCCTCCAGATTGGCGAGGCTGCGGGTCAGGGGCTCGGTCGGCACGATATCGCCGAAGCCGGTCGTGGTCAGCGTCGTCAGACTGAAATAGGTGAAGACGGCGGACAGGCCGTCGCGGCCATGGCCGTGCAGGTTGGTGCCGGTGAAGGCCCCCGGCGCATACATGGCGATCGCGCCATAGGCGATGGCGAACAGCGCCGCGATGTTGAGATAGAGCAGCACCGCTCCCCCGGATGCGGTGCATGGTGACGCGCCGTCCGGCGGCGAAGACGTGATGCGCCACCACGCCCGTCACCGCGCCGTTGAACACGAAGGAGACCAGCGCGATCGCCTCATGCTGCTGGACCGAGTCGAGTTGCAGCGAGGCGGAGACCAGATGCCCGAACAGCGGCCAGGCGGTGAGCAGCGCCAGGCAGCCGAGCGTCACCAGCTGCAACAGCCGGTGCCGGGTCAGCACCGTCACGCACAATATGGCGAAGGCCAGGTGGCAGATGTCGAGCAGGGTCCGCCCCAGCGCGCCCCGCTGTGCCAGCGGGATCATGACGAACAGGGTGAGGCATTGCAGGACGAGCAGGGCGGAGAGGCAATGGTCGACGCGCTGGTCGCGATCCATGATCCAATGCATGAACGTCGGTCCGCTGACGATGGGGTCGGGCGACTAGGCCGGCGCGGCTGAACGATCCATGACCGAACGTAGACAGGGCCGGCCTCGCGGCCGACCCTGTCCGTCATTCCCGAAAGAGGCGGTCGCGGATCAGAAGCGACCGCGGATGCCGACCAGCAGGGTGCGGCCCGGCTGATACTGGTTGAAGGTCGCGTTGGGGAACTGGAAGTAGCTCGACTGGGCTTCCTTGGTGATGTTGATCACGTTGACGACCAGGGTCGGCATGTAGCTGTTGCCGAACACCTTGCCGAGGTCGAGATTGCCCGAGAAATCGAGCTGGCCGTAATCGCGGCCGAAGATCGCCGCATTGGGCAGGCCGTTCTGGTTGAGGCCCGACGCCTGCGACCCCTCGTTGAACGTGTAGGTCAGACGTGCCGACAGGCCGTGCCCTTCATAATAGCCGGTCGCCGTATAGGTGGTCGGCGCGACGCCGAGCGCGATGGCCGGCGCACCGGTGCCTTCGCCCTTCTGGTCGATCAGCGTCAGATTGCCCTGCACGCCGAAGCCGGTGACGCCGATAAATTGGGTCAGGAAGTCGAGCGGCTGGGTGACCTGGAACTCCAGGCCGTTGACCTTCAGCTTGCCATTGGCGTTCACCTGCTGCTGGACCTGGACCAGCACCTGTTCGGGCGGGGTGCCGGCCGGTGCGCGCGAGGCGAGGGCGAGCTGCTGCGCCTGGGTCAGCGTGGCGAAGGTGATGCCATATTGCTCCAGCGTCGAGAAGGGCACGGTGGTCAGGCCGTTGACGGTGAAGCCGGTGATCGACTTGCGGAACGCCGCGAATGCGATCACGCCCTCGCCGCCGGTATAATATTCGAAGCCCAGGTCGATATTGTTCGAGATATAGGGATTGAGCGCGTTGTTGCCGAGATTGCCGACATCCGCCGAGGGCGAGGTGAAGGACGCGCCCGGCAGCAGCTGGTTCGGGTCCGGCCGGGTCATCGTGCGCGAGATCGAGCCACGCGCCACCGCCTTGTTGCCGAAGCTGTAGGCGACGCTCGCCGAGGGCAGGAAGTTGGAATAGAGGCGGTTCGTCTCGGCGAAGGCGACCGTGACCGGATAGCAGGAGCCGTCCAGCGCGAAGTTGTTGGCGGTGGAGCCGGGGCAGGTCACGCCGCCCCGCGTATTGCGCGGATCGGGGATGCTGGTGCGGCCGCCGACGATCTGCTGCGTGCGGACATAGCGGACGCCGGCATTGACGCGCAGCGTGTCGGTGTCGTTGACGTCGATGATGCCGTTGCCCTCGATGAAGGTGCCGGTCACCTTCTCGCGGATCAGGCCGCCATTGGCGCCGCTGGTGCCCGAACCCGTCTCCGTCGCGCCGGCAAGCAGCCTGTCATAGCCGGTCGCGGCCTTCACCTTGTTCCAGTCGACGGTGATGAAGCCGTTGTCGCCCGGCAGGAGGAAGGAGGGGACGAGCGCGGTCGGGATGATCGAGCCGCCATAGACGATCGGCTGGCCGCCGACCGTGAAGCCGGTGCCATAGGCGGGATAGGTCGGATAGCCGGCAGGCGGCACCGTGCCGGGCTGGTTCGCGCCGTCGCATAGTGGCTGGCGGTTCGGGCGCGGGCAGCAGCACGTTCGGGTTGTTGCCGCAGATCGCCGCCGACCAGGCATTGCTGTTGTCGAAGGGGCTGATCCGCCGCGACGTGTCGTCATAGGCCGCGCCGACGCGGACGCTGAATTTCTTCTCGTCGCCGAACAACAGGCTGCCGCGCACGCCCTTCGTCTCCGTCCGGCGCTCCTCGCCCGACAGCTGGACGCGACCGCCGCCCGCCCAGCCGAAATTGGCCGGGTTGTTCAGGTCGACATTGCTGGTGATCGTCGGGATGCCGCCGGTGTTCTGATAGGTGACGGTGGTGCCGCTGCTGGTCGGGGTGATGACCAGGAAGGTCGGGCTTTCGCGGCGGAAGTTGCTGCGCGTGTAATTGGCCTGCAGGTCGCCCTTGATGACGTCGTTGATGATGAACTCGGCGCCGGGGTTGACGCCCCAATAGTCCTGCTTGTCCTTGTACGGCCGATATTCGAGGAAGAACTGCGAATTGGCATAGGTACCGCCGGTGACCGTGCAGCCCGACGCGCAATCCGTCTTGTCATAGGTCGTATTGAGCGGGATCGCGGCGCCGTTGCGCACCGCCCAGTTCATCGCATTACGCGAGAATTCGGTGTCGCGCTTGGCGTACATGCCGTCGATATAGAAGTGGAAGGCGTCGCTCGGCCGCCATTCGGCCGAGACGAGGCCGTTATAGCGGGTGCGCTCGCCGATCTCGGTACGCGGACGGCCCAGGCGGGGCAGCAGGCCGTTGTCGATCTGCTCGATCGTCGCACCCGGATTGTTGCGCAGCAGGAACGCCTGGTCGATGACCGTGCCGGGCGTCAGGCCGTTGCCGGCATTGGCGGGCACGGTGCCGGGAATGGTGAAGTTGCCGCCGCCGGTCGCATTGCGCGTCGAACCCGTGTTCTGCGACGCGGTGAGGTTCGGATTGGTCCAGCCGATCGTCTCGAACCCGTCGACGCGGAAGCGGTTCTTCACCGCCGCGCCGCCGACCAGCAGGCCGAAATTGCCCGAGGTCATGCTGGCCAGCGCATAGCCGCGATAGCCCCATTTGTCGGCGCTGCTGACCTTCGACCCCTGAAGGCCGTAGCTGATATAGGGCTTGGGATTGTCGAACGGACGCGCCGAGCGCAGGTTGACCGTGCCGGCCGCGCCGCCCTCGATCTGGCTGGCGGTGGGCGACTTGCTGACGGTCAGCTGGGTGAACAATTCGGTCGGGATCAGGTCGAGATCGACCTCGCGATTGGTGCTCTGCGCGTCGAAGCGGACCGAGGCGATCGCGACCGGCGCGCCGTTCAGCAGCACGCGGGTGAAGTTGGTGCCGAGACCGCGGATCGCGACGTTCGCGCCTTCGCCGGTGACCTCGCGGCTGATCGTCACGCCGGGGATGCGGTTGACCGATTCGGCGATGTTGGTGTCGGGGAACTTGCCGATATCCTCGGCGAAGATCGTGTCGGTGAAGCCGATCGAATTCTTCTTCGCGTTGGTCTGGCTTTGCAGCGACGCGCGATATCCGGTGACGATGATGTCCTGGTTGCCGGTCGCGGACGGATCGGCGGGGGCCTGGTCGCTCGAGTCGATCTGGGTCGGCTGGGTATTGCTCGCGCCGTCCTGCGTGTTCGCGTCGGGCAGGGTGGTCGCGCTGCTGTTCGAGGAGGCGGTCGGGGCACCCGGCGTCGGCGCGACCTGCGCCAGGGCCGGCCAGGCCGACGTGCACAGCAACAGGGCCAGCGGCGTGTTCAGGCGACGCATTGGTGACGCGAGCTTCATGTCATTCCCCTCCTGAAGGCGGCCGTTTCATCCGGTCTGCCATTTTTCGATGGCATGCATGTTACCGATAACTGGCCCGACAGGTCAATCGTTGTTGCCGGGCCAATATTCGATAGGGTGCGGGCAGGATGGCCGCGACCTTCGATGATGAGGGCGTCGCACCGGCAGGAGACCCCTCAGGGCCGCCACGTCCGCCTGGCCCCCGGCGAATGGCAGATCGGGCGCGTGAAGCCCTGCCGTTACGACCGATCCGCCGCCAGGCGCGCCGGGTCGACCGGCGCATAGGTCGGCACCAGCAGATGGATGACGAGCAGCGCGACGAAATAGGCGCAGCCGGCGACCGCGAAGATCGGCCCATAGCCGCCGACACCGGCCAGGATCGTGCCGGCGAACTTCGCCATCATCATGCCGCCGACCGCGCCGGCCAGTCCGCCCAGGCCGATCACCGACCCGCCCATGCCGCGTGGAAACAGGTCGCCGGGGATGGCGAAGACATTGGCGGAAAAGCCCTGGTGACAGGCGCAGGCCAGCCCGATCGCCAGCACCGCCCACCACATGCCCGGGGCCTGCGCCGCGACGATGATCGGCAGCGCAAACAGCGCGCAGGTCGCCATCGCGGTCTTGCGTGCGCGGTTGGCGCTCCACCCGCGCCCCAGCAGGCGCGACGAATACCAGCCGCCCGCGATCGACCCCACGTCCGCCAGCACATAGACCGCGACCAAGGGCGGGCCGAAGTCCAGCATCTTTACGCCGTACTGCCGATTGAAGAAGTCGGGCAGCCAGAACAGGAAGGTCCACCAGATCGGGTCGATCAGGAAGCGGCCGGCCATATAGGCCCAGGTCTGGCGCAGGCGGAGCAATGTGCGCCAGCGGATCGGCCGGGCGGGGGGCGTCGGGTCCGCCTCGATCCAGGCGAGTTCGCCCGCCGTGATGCGGGGGTGCTGGCGCGGACTGCGATAGAAGCCGAGCCAGGCGACCAGCCACACCAGGGTCAGCGCGCCGGTCGCGACGAACGCCATCCGCCAGCCGAACGCGACCGCGATCGCCGGCACCACCAGCGGCGTCAGGATCGCGCCGACATTGGAGCCGGCGTTGAAGATGCCGATCGCCAGCGCGCGCTCGCGCTGCGGAAACCATTCGGAGGTCGCGGCGAGCGCGGCGGGAAACGCCCCCGCTTCCCCGGCGGCCAGCGGCAGCCGCGCCCAGATCATTCCGCCGGCGCTGGTGAACAGCGCATGGGCGACATGGCCGATCGTCCACAGCGTGACCGCCACCGCATAGCCGATCCGCGCGCCGACCCGGTCGACGAACCGCCCGAACAGCACATAGGCGATGCCGTAGGCGGCCTGGAAGGCGATGGCGAGATCGGCATAGCCCTGCTCGCTCCAGTCGTAGCGCGCCTGAAGCTCAGGCTTCAGCGTCGGCAGCACCAGCCGGTCGATATAGCTGAGCGCCACCGCCGCGAACAGCAGGGCGCAGACGATCCAGCGCACCCGGCCACGGGGTTTCTCCAGCGGAGCGGGGGTGGGGGCCAGGGTCTCGGTCATCCTCTCACCAGCTCCACAGCGTGCCGTCTTCCAGGCGGTTCACCGGCAGATAGGCGCGCCGATAGTCATAGCCGGCCGCCAGCGCCTCGTCGATGTCGACGCCCAGGCCGGGTGCCTCGCCGGGATGCATCGTGCCCTGCGTGAAGGAATAGGCGTGGGGGAAGACGGCGTCCGTCTCGGCGGTGTGGCGCATAAATTCCTGGATGCCGAAATTGGGCACCGACAGGTCGAAATGCAGCGCCGCGGCCATCGCCACCGGCGACAGGTCGGTCGCGCCGTGGCAGCCGGTGCGGACCTGATAGAGATCGGCCAGCGCGGCGATCCGGCGTAGATGCGTGAGGCCGCCGGCATGGGTCACGGTGGCGCGGACATAGTCGATCAGCTGGTTCTCGATCAGCCCCTTGGCGTCCCAGATCGAATTGAAGATCTCGCCCACCGCCAGCGGCGCGGTGGTGTGCTGGCGGATCAGGCGGAACGCATCCTGGTTCTCGGCCGGGGTCGCATCCTCCAGCCAGAAGGGGCGATAGGGCTCCAGGTCGCGGCCCAGTCGCCCCGCCTCGATCGGGGTCAGGCGATGGTGGATGTCGTGGAGCAGATGCACGTCCCAGCCCAGCGCCTCGCGCGCGGCGGCGAACAGCTCGGGCACGATGCGGAGATATCGGCTGGTCGACCAGATCGCCTCGGTCGGCAGATCGGAGTCGGCGGGCTCGTAAAATTCCGGGTCCTTGCTGACGCCGTAAGTGGCGGCCATGCCGGGCACCCCGCATTGCAGGCGGATCGCCTGATAGCCTTCGTCGCGGTAGCGGATCGCAGCGGCGATCGTGTCCTCGATCGACACGCCATTGGCATGGCCATAGACCATCACGCTGTCGCGTGCCGCGCCGCCCAGCAACTGGTAGACGGGCAGCCCGGCGATCTTGCCCTTGATGTCCCACAGCGCCATGTCGACCGCCGCGATCGCGGTCATCGTCACCGGGCCGCGCCGCCAATAGGCCCCCTTGTAGAGATATTGCCAGATATCCTCGATCCGGTGCGCGTCGCGGCCGATCAGGCAGGGGACGACATGGTCGGACAGATAGCTGGCGACGCTCAGCTCGCGACCGTTCAGCGTCGCGTCGCCGACCCCGGTGGTGCCGTCGTCGCAGATGATCTTGAGCGTGACGAAATTTCGCCCCGGACAGGTGATGATGACACGGGCATCGACGATCTTCGGCATGGAGCGTGGGTCCTGACGACAGGGAAGACGGTGCGTCGCCACGAACGGACGGCGCGGGAAAATAGCGTCCGGGGGAACAGGTCACGACCATGCGCCGGCCGCCGGCATGGCGACCGCATCCTCTCCCTCGAATGCTGTCATACAGCGCCAAGCATATTGGCCTGTCAACATGGACTCGACAGATTTCGCGCCGTTCGCGATGCTGGAGCATTGCGTGGGCCCGCGCCTGGGATACAGATTGATCATGGAAAAGTCCGACAAGCTCTATCGACGCGTGACCGACGGCATCCTCCAGCGGCTGGCCCAGGGCGAGTTCCCGGTCGGCAGCCGCCTGCCGACCGAGCGCGAGCTGGCGGAGACCTATACGATCAGCCGTACCACGGTGCGCGAAGCGATG
The DNA here is from genome assembly GCF_031453475.1 of Sphingomonas sp. SORGH_AS_0438. NCBI lineage: Bacteria > Pseudomonadati > Pseudomonadota > Alphaproteobacteria > Sphingomonadales > Sphingomonadaceae > Sphingomonas > Sphingomonas sp. SORGH_AS_0438. The sequence goes on along the minus strand of NZ_JAVIZS010000001.1, from coordinate 1,925,563 downwards.
GTCGCGCTGGAGATGATGGGCGTCGTCGAGATGCGCAAAGGCTCCGGCATCTATGTCGCCTCGCTGCGGATGCCGGGCGAGGGGGCGGAGACGCTGGACGTCGGTGCGTTCGAACTGCTGGAGGCGCGGCGCAGCGTCGAGGCGGAGGTCGCCGCACTGGCGGCGCTACGCATCGATGACGAGCGGCTGGACGAACTCGATGCTCTGGTCGCCACCATGGCCGATGCGGATGCCGATATCGCCGCGAGCGAGCGGGCGGATCGCGACTTCCACCTCGCCATCGCCGGGGCGACCGGCAATGGCGCCTTCCTGGCGGTGGTGACCGATTTGTGGGCGATGCGCGACCGGTGCGACCTGGCGCGGACGATCCACCAGCGCGCACGCGGCGGCGGCGAGATGCTGCGCGTCGCGGAACATCGCGCGATCGTTACGGCGCTCAGGGCGCGGGATGCGGAGGCGGCGCGGCTGGCGATGCGCCAGCATCTGGACGCGGTGCTGGAGCATCTGCTCGCCCGTACCGAAAGCGAGGAGATCGAGGCGGTGCGCCAGCGGAACGCGAACTTGCGGGAGCGCATCTTCGCCCGCACGCATACCGCCTGATCTGCGTTCTCCACATCAACCTAACAAAAGTTTCATTCGATTGGTCGCTTTGCGAGTGACTTTCTAGAAAGGTGAGCGATGATAATGCTTTAGGCGACCGCCTCCCCGATGGAGGAAGCAGTGCAACGATGACGGTGGTGGACCAGGATCTGCTCGGCGCGACCGGGCCCGCGCCGTCCGGCAACGATCTCTGCGTGCCCGCCATCGAGGACCATCCGGCGCTCGACGAAGGGACCAGCGGCTATAGCGCGGCGACCTCGGTCGGTGGCTTGGCCCGCATCCTCCATCAGCGAATATGCGGCTGTGCCTGAGCCCGCCGCCGTACCCACCTGGCTGCCGCAGGACAGTGCCATGGCGCGGCGCATCGCGGCGCGGGACTGGTCGGATACGGCGCTGGGGTCGCCGGATCGCTGGTCATCGACCATGCGGGGGGCGGTGGCGATGCTGCTCGACCAGTTGCGCCCCGCCTTGCTGCTGGTTTGCGCGGACCGGACGACCTTGTGCAACGATGCGTGGCATGACCGACGCGTGGGTGCGGCGGGGCGGTGGAATACGCATCCGCCGGCCGGATTGGACGCGCACCTGTCCGACGCCTGGGCGGGGGAGCCGGTCCGGATCGTCGCGGACGGGACGGCGTGGAGCGGCACGCCGATCCGGGACCTGCATGGGCGGGTCGAGGCGGTGTTGGCGACGGCGATGGCCGGCGCGGGGGAGGATGGCGGCGGCGCGAACCAGGGCAGCGACTGGCTGCATCTGGAGCGGCAGATCCGCGAGGGCGCCGCGGAATTGCAACAGAGCCGCGACCTGCTTCAGGCGACGATGGACAGTTCGCAGGACATGATCCAGGTCTTCGCCGCGATCCGCGACGATCGGGGCGCGATCGTCGACTTCCGCTGGCTACTCAACAACCACACGTCCGAACATCATTATGGCGAGGTGCGGGGCGAGAGCCTGCTTGAGCGCAACCCCGGCGTGGTGGAGATCGGCATCTTCGATGCCTTCCGTCGCGTCACCGAGACGGGCGTGCCCGAGCAGACCGAACGCTATTATGATCGCGAGCAGTTCGAGGGTTGGTATTACCAGTCGGTGGTGAAGCTGGGCGACGGCGTCGCCACCACCACCAAGGATATTTCCGCCTGGAAGGCGTCGCAGGCCGAGGTGCAGCACCTGCGCGACGTGATGGCGCAGGCGCGGATCGACGAAAGCGATGCCCGGCTGGCGGCGGTGTTCGAGGCGTTGCCGGTCGGGGTCCTGGTCACCGATGCCGAGGGGCGGACCATGCGGACCAATGACGAGATGGCCCGCTTCCTGCCGAACGGTCTAATGCCGTCGCGTGACGATGGCGCCGCGCCGCGCTGGCGGGCCTGGGCTGCGGATGGCGCGGCGGTGCCGGTGACCGACTATCCGGGCGCCCGGGCATTGCGCGGCGAACGCGTGATGCCGGGCATCGAGATGCTCTATACGGACGAGGACGGGCGCGAGATCTGGACGCGCGTGTCCGCCATGCCGATCCGAGACGGCGATGGCGCGGTGATCGGCCATGCCAGCGTCATCACCGATATCGACACGCTGAAGCGCAATGCCGAGGCGTTGCGCGCCAGCGAGGAACGCCTGCGCCAGTTCGGCGACGCCTCGCAGGACCTATTGTCGATCCGCGACGCGGCTTCGCTGCGATGGCGGTATCTGACGCCGGCGTTCGAGGCGATCCACGGTGTGTCGCGCGATGCGGCGATGGCGGGCCATCCGCTTCGCACCTGGCTGGCGCTGGTGGTGCCGGAGGACCGCCGTATGGTGGTCGCCGCGATCCGCCGCATCCGGGCCGGCGAGCCGGTGACTATCGACTATCGGGTATGTCGACCGAGCGACGGCGCGATTCGCTGGCTGCGCGACACCGGCTTCCCGATCCGCGACGGCGAGGGCCGTGTGGCGATGATCGGGGGCATCGGCAAGGACATCACCGACGCCAAGGCCGCGCAGGAGGCGCTGGAGAAGCACGAGGCGTTCCTGACCAGCGCGGTCGAGGTGGGCCGGCTGGGATTGTGGGACTGGGACATCCGCACCGACCGGGTGCGTTGGTCGGACGAACATTTCCGGCAGGGGGGATATCAGGTCGGCGAGGTGCTGCCGAGCTACCAGGCCTGGGTGGATTGCCTGCACCCCGACGAACTGGCGGGCGCCGAGGCAGAAGTGCGTGCCGCCATGGTGGAGGCGCGCGACTATGTCCGGGAGTACCGCGTCGTGCACCCGGACGGCAGCATCCACTGGTTGCATGGCCGCGGCCGCTTCTTCTACGACGATCATGGCGCGGCGATCCGGATGATCGGCGCCCTGGTCGACGTCACCGAGCGGCGCGAATGGGAGGAGCGGCAGAAGGCGCTGGTCAACGAGTTGCAGCATCGCACCCGCAACCTGATCGGCGTGGTCCGCTCCGTAGCGGACAAGACCGCCCGCACCAGTCGCGACCTGGCGGACTTCCACCTCCGCTATCTCGATCGGCTCGATGCGCTGGCGCGGATCCAGTCGCTGCTGTCACGGCTGGAGGACCAGGACCGGGTCACCTTCGACTCGCTGATCGCGACGGAACTGGCGGCGACGAACAGCGCGGCCGGGCAGGTGACGCTGGACGGACCGGGCGGCATCCGGCTCCGTTCCTCGACCGTGCAGATCCTGGCCATGGCGATCCACGAACTGGCGACGAACGCGGTCAAACATGGCGCGCTGGCGCAAGCCGATGGCCGGCTGGTGGTCCGTTGGCGGTTCGAGCCGGCAGAGGGGGATCGCGCGCCTTGGCTGCATGTCGACTGGCGGGAATCGGCGGTGACGATGCCGGGGGGCGACATGGGGCCGGACGGCGTCCGGGTGTCGGCCGGTTCCGGGCAGGGGCGCGAGTTGATCGAGCGAGCCTTGCCCTACCAGCTCCACGCCAGGACTTCGTTCAACCTGGGTCCGGACGGCGTCCACTGCACGATTTCCTTCCCGGTTTCGGCCAGCACGGGGCAGGGAGGCTGTCCGGGCTGACCGTCCGCCTTGCGGCGAGCGGTACATGGGCGTCGGTGCCGGGCGGCCGGCGCGATCGGTCGGATCATTTGTGCCTTATGCGCGTGGTGTCAGGCCGGCACCTTGCCGATCTCCCCGGCGATCCGCGCTATCAGTCGGTTCGACATGCCGAACATCACCGCCTTGTCGAGCACCGGAATGCCGGCATAAGCCGCTGGGATGGCGCTCTCGCTGTAGCCGGTCAGGAAGGCGATCGGTATCGCGCGGGCTCGCAACGCATCGACCAGTTCGAAGATCAGGATTCCGCCCAGATTGATGTCCAGCAGGGCGAAGTCGATCGTAGCGCCCCGGGCCAGCCATGCCGCCGCCTGCGCGACCGTCGCGAACGGCCCGGCGACTTCGGCTCCGGCCTGGCCCAGCTGGATGCGCAAATCGTCGGCGAGCAGATATTCGTCCTCCACCACCAGGATGTGCAGACCCGATAAAGATGGATCAATCATCGCTCAATTCCATCGCCTTGTCGGCCGCCGACGACCAGCGATGTGTCAAGATATGAAGCTGCATTAAAATGCAATTCATTTACAGTTGTTTAGTTTGATCGATATAGAAGCATCACCGGCTTGGATGAAAGGCGTGGTGACGATGATGTCGGTATCGACGCCGGAACAGAGGCCGGAAGATCAGGCCGGTGCGATTCGAACCGGCCGCGCAACGACATTGAAGAATGATACCTATACCCGCCATCGATTGATGAATCTGATCGCGATCGTGCGTTCGATCCTGCGGCGTACGCAGGACAACAGCCATTCGCTCGATGAATTCCTCGCGCATTTCGAGGGGCGCTTCACCGCGATCGCCCGCTATCAGGGGGTGATGTCGCAGGGCCAGGGACGATCGGTCGATCTGGAGGAGATCGTCCGCGACGAACTGGTGACCAGCCAATGCCTCGACACCGGCCGCTGTACGATCGTCGGGCCGCCCTGCTACATATGCGACGACAGCATCGAGGTGGTGGCGCTGGCCGTGCACGAGCTTGCCACCAACGCAGTCAAATATGGCGCGCTCAGCCAGTCGCGCGGCACGCTCCAGGTGCGCTGGACACGGGGCGAGGACGGCGCGCTCCACTTCGCCTGGAGCGAGGGCGGCGTGTCGATGGTCGCGGGCGCGCAACAGGTGCGCGGCTTCGGTCGCCACTATGTCGAGGAAGGCCTGGCCTATCAGCTCGGCGCGACGACCGCCTTCACCTATCGGCCAGGCGGCATATTGTGCGAGATGCACTTGCCCACACCCTGTTTCCGCATCGCTCCGTCGGCTGCGGAACAGGACGACGCTGCGGACTGACCCGACGCGGCCGCTGGATTCCGCCTGAAAAGCGCAAGCAGGTGTTGGCTTCCGGCCGCTGCTTTGATAGCGCACGTCCAGGGCCGGTTTAGCTCAGTTGGTAGAGCAATGCTTTTGTAAAGCGGAGGTCGCGGGTTCGAGTCCTGCAACCGGCACCACTCCCGGTCAAAGATGGGCACCGCGCCCTCTTTGACGGGAAGTCCGACAGAGACGCCATTTTCCAAGCTCGACACGGGGCCCGAGATGACTATCTCATGGTCCGACACGCTGACGTTCGAGACGAACATCTTGAGGTAGGACGAACGGAGCGAACTGTCGTCGCTTCGCATCTTCTTACGGAGCATGTCGCCGAAACGGTCGATCGTTTGCTCGTCGATCCGGCGCTTGCCCTTCACCAGTTGCGCTTCCAGCACATCGATCCGGCTTGATACCGCCGCCAGTGCCGCCCGGTTGGTCGCCATGCGGTCGACAAACGCCGGGTCTCTCGCGCTCATCGTCCCTTCTTCGATCAGGATCAGCAGATTACTGATCGCAGTGTTGAGCCGCGTCCGCTCCGAACGGCTTCGGGTAAGGTCCGCCTCACGTTCCGCCTGTCGACTTTGTGAGACATCGAGAACGCCCGCGAGCAATGTGCGCAACCGATCTCGCGCCAGCAACCTTGCCTCGATCGCATCCAGAACCAAGCTGTCCAGCTTTTCGCGCCGGATGCTCGGACAGGCGCAGGTGCCGCTACGGTTCACCCGGTCGTTGCAGACGTAGTAGGTATAGCGACCACCTTTCCCCGTGCGGATCGTCATGCCGCTCGAACAGCCGGGCATGCCGCAGCGGGCGACCCCGGTGAGTAGCGTGGTGCCGGCGGCGACATGCGGTGCCATCCGCCTGGGATTGCGCGTTGCCCGCATGGCGGCCACGCGATCGAACTGGTCCCGGGTAATGATCGGGGGACAGGTGACTGCGATAGCATCTTCCACGTCCGGGGTGATCCCATCGTCGTCGGCGGTACGATCGTGATAGACGCCGGTGTACACCTCGCGCGCCAAAATGCCGGCAACATTGCTGTTGGCGAACCTCGCACCGCGCAGGGTTCGCCCCGCTTCGTTCAACTGTTTGACGATCCAGCGCCCGCCGCGTCCGATGTCGGGCCCAATCGAAGATCTGGCGTACGATCGCCGCTTCGGCTTCGACGATCGCCAGCTTTCGCCGTTCCTTCTCGCCGTCCTGCCGGGCGACGTAGGTCTCGTAGCCGAACGGCACCGGGCCGCCATTGTAGAAGCCTTGCCGTGCATTCTCCCTGCGGCTCTTCCGGGTGAGAATCGCCGCATCGCGCGCCTGCTCCTCGTTCATCATCGCCGTGATCGTCCGGCCAATCCGCTGGCCACGGCCTTGCCCGAAATCCTCGGTAATCGAACGGACCTCGACACCTGCGTCGTCCAGCTTGCCCACTACGTCGAAGAACAGACGCATGTTTCTGGCCATGCGGCTGAACATGAACATCAAGACCAGATCGACCGGATGATCGGCTGCGGTAGCCTTTTGCACCAGCCGCTGAAATTCGGGACGCTTGTCGGTCTGACCGCTGAAGCCGGCGTCGGCAAACTCTTCGACGATTATAATGTCATGCTTGGCCGCGTAGGCGAGAATGGCACTACGCTGGGCATCGATGCTCTGGGGCGCACCGCCCTCCTTATCGACCGACAAGCGCATGTATGCGAAAGCCCTGGTCCCGCTGCGGTTGGCTTTTGCCAATTTTCCTGTCCCTATCTGTGTTCGAACAGTGAATCGAACTCACGGGCAAGTGCGTCGAGCACGAGCATGCACTCCTGCCGGGTGACGGCGGGTTGGCCAAGCGAAGGCGGCACGTCGAGGCAGCATCGAAGCTGCGCCTCGACGTTCGCTACCTCTCGTTGTTCGTGATCACTTTCGCCTGCCATCCACAACCGATGGCGGATCGCACAATTCCAAGCGTCAACTCAGCCAGCCAAAAAATTGGTTCCGCTCGCGCCCGTGTACGACGTCTCAACGGCACGACTTTATCTAGATTAGAAGACCCACTTTCGGTCACGTGGTCAGCCCGAGCCGCTTCTCGAAACCGGTCATCCGTTAATGCCGCAGGTCGCCCGCCAACGAGGCTGTAAGCCGACCGCTCGAAGCGGCTTGAAGTGGGATTGTTCAGCGGTTGCGGAGCGATATCCGGAACGGCAGGTTTGATCAAAAGCAGGCATTCAGCTGCTTCCTCATCAGCGCCGCAGAAACATGTAGACAAATAGCAGTTCGGAATCCACCGGCTGCGGAAGTTCACCCGAAAGAGATTACGACGGGAGCGGCAAAATCGATGCACGTGGCTATGCTCGACATGGGCAACCGAAAATATGGCGATGCCACCTATTGCAATATCGATGGCGTCAGCGTCCTTGTCGACGGCGGTCATAGGGGCGACGAGGTTTCGTCCGCTAGGATGCCCGCCTCCGTGCCCGATCAACTCAAGCTCCTGACGGGGCATGACGGTCCATATGCGTTCGATCTCATAGTCATCACGCACTGCCATTCAGACCATATTGGCTGCATTCCAGAACTGGTCGCCAATGGGACGATCACAGCCCGATGGGCGCTGTTCGCTGATGCGCGGATGGGCTTTGGCGTGCCCCTTGGTCAGGATTTCCCTAGCACACCATCAACTCAGGTCAGTCGCGTGGCTGCCGCACTTCGAGAAGAACCGCTTCCGGACTCGGCCGGCGATGATGAGATCGCATATCTGATCGACACCGCTGCCACCTTGCAAGAGCGCTACGCCGGGCTGATCGAGACCCTCCGTCGACAAGGGACCAAGGTCGTTCAATTCGGTCGCGATCCGCACTACTCGTTGGAGAAGGCCTTCGATGGCATCGGCTTCAAGATACTAGGACCGACTGTCGACCAACTCCTTATCTGTGCCTACCGGATCGAGCGAGATCGGTCACGGCGTTTGGCGGAGAGCAATGCTCTTCCGGACATGTCCAGCGAGGTGGCGCTCTATCGGGCCCTGGTCGCCCAGCGTGCTGCTGACGACGAGTCCATGGAGGATGGTGGTGTCGGCGCGGCCCTGAACAATCAAAGCATCCTGTTGAAGATCGGAACGGGGAATCGGTCCACTCTTCTTACCGGAGACATGCAGTTCGCCTCTCCCGGTATCGGTGGGCTCGCTCAGCGTATGGGACTGCTGCGCCAGACTGTCAGGAATGCAGGACCATACCGATTTGTTCGCCTCGCGCATCATGGCGCCTCAAACGGAACCGACGAAGCCTTTCTGAATGATTGCCAAGGCACCCAGTTCTTCGGCATCAGCACCGGCGCGGGCGATCCGTCGCATCCATCAAAGGTCGTGCTCGATCTTCTCGGATCACGCGCAGATGAGTTGCGATGGGCACGGACCGATCGCAACGGTCTGACCTCACTTCGCCTCGACGAGGAGTATCCCCAGTTTCAGATCGCCAAGGGCCTGTTGAACGACGTCGATCAAGCCAGGAAGCATGTGTCCAAAGCCGCTCCCCAGCTAGGAAGGGTGGGGAAGAGGGAGCCTCGCAACCGCCGCAACCCGACGAGTGCCGACGCCGCATCGCGCCTCGAGGGACTGCCGAGCCTGACCTTCGTGACGAACAGCGGGCGATTAAGGGATCGGATCGGTGATGGAGCAGATTTGGCGGTCGATCTGATACGGTCAGCACGACATGAGATCATCGACCTGCGCGAAGACCTTCCGCCTCACGACATTGCGCAGCTAGCCAAAGGGTCCAACGGGCTCGTCATTCTCGGCGGCTATGAGGTGATCCCCCCTAACTCGGTCGACACCTTGCCAAAGCGAGCGAGGGACGAATGGGTGGACGCGCGAGGTCGCGATCCCGACAACTGCGTTGTCTGGACTGACGACTTCTATGGCGATGTGAACGGATCGGGACTGGCCGAGCTACCCGTATCCAGGATTCCTGACGGCCGGGATCCCGACCTACTCATGCGCGCATTGGCAGCGCGACCTACCGGCACTTCGCCGGCATTTGGATTGAGAAACGTGCGACGGCCATTCGCGGACGCCATCTTCCAGGGTTTCGCAGGGAACGAAAAAATGCACCTGTCCGAGCCTACCCTCACCGGTAGCGTCGCGGCCGATTTGATCGATGCCGATCACGTCTATCTCATGCTGCATGGTCGATCGGACGATGGTACGACGTTCAGGGGAGAATTTCTCGAGGATCCGCTCGACGGTGGAGAGTGCGATGCCCTCTCTCTCAGCGACATTCCGGCTTCGACGGGAGCGCTTGTGTTCGCCGGATGCTGCTATGGTGCGCTTACGTGCCACGAGCCAGCCTGGCCCAAGCCGAAGGGCGCAATAACCGATCGGTTGGCGTCAGAATCTCTCGCCCTATCCTTTATCCGGGCCGGAGCACGCGCTTTCGTTGGCGTGACCGGGGTCCACTATTCGCCCCCCGAAGAACCGTATGATTCAGCCGGAGCGCCGTTCCATCGTTTCTTCTGGCAGCACGTCATGGCGGGCAAGGCTCCGGCCGTCGCGCTGATGCAAGCGAAAATCGATTATGTTTTTGCCATGTCCGACGTTGTAGGTAGAATGGGATTTGCGGATCATAAGACGTGGCGACAGTTCACCTGTCTTGGACTCGGCTGGTAGGCGCATGAGGGAAAGACCATGACGCGGAGCATTGACGAGATCGCACAGGAGGCCTTGCCCGGCTGGCAAGTGGTCAAGGGTGCCGAGCGGAGCCCGAAGCAGGGCCGTCCGAACGCGCAGTTCGGATCGCCAGATCTAGCCGAGCTGCGCCGGCGGTATCTTGGCGAGGCTGCTGCGGCAGACCTGGGCTTTGCCTCTGCCTCGAGCATGACAGCTGGCGATACCGAGTTCGTTGAGATGGTGCCGCCCGGGCAGAACAAGGAAGGTGAGCGCCGGGTCGTGATCATCACCAACGGCAAGGCGGTTGCCGTCCAAGGCTGATCATTCTTGCTTACGTTACGATGAGGGTCGGCGCCGCGACCCGATTTCGCGTCGAGATCTTCGTGGTCGTTTCCGCATAGAGATCAACGTCGGTTCGCTTGGTGCGGATTGACATGATAAGGCTGAAGCCGACGGTCCGATCCTCGAAGTCCATGCCCTTGCGATCGCCCCACCAGCCGCGCACCGGGTAGACCGAGACGCCATCCCGTTCCGCGAGATCGTATGCCTTGCCCGTCCAGATATCGTGATGGATCGTCCCTCGGCGGCGTTTACGGTCGCCGAGAAACCAGCCTATGTCGGACTGCACGACCCCGAGGCCCGACTGATCGTCGTCAAGATCCTCGACGTCCTCTTCGCTTGCGAGCAGATTGACCCTCTGCTGAGCTTCAAGGTCCGTTTCGCCCGGGCGCTTCATGTCAAAGCGCATCCTGTGGGACGGATAGCGGTCCCAACGGCTGCGGCTCGAGCCGTGCGGATCCGGATCGGCGAAATAGGACAGGGTGCAGCGCAACTCAACCTCCTCCTGATTTAGGCCTTTCAGCACGTCGATTGGCCAAGGGAGCTTGAAATACTTCATCTCCCGCAAGCTGAGCCGACCGTCGTTCAGCTTGTAGGGCTGCAGGTTGTCCTCCGCGATCAGCGTCAGTGCGTCTCCCGCGCTTCGGAACAGATGCGCCTCGTCTGGCACTCCCCAGCCATAGCATTGAAGCAACGCGTCGATGGATCCAGCTTTGGAGCCCGTGAGATTGAGGACTTCCTGCTTACGGGCGAGCATTGCAGACGACCAATCGGCGCTGTGAACCATCAGACCGCGGAGGGTTTCAGCCCTGAACTCGGGATACTGGGCCTGCAGCCTAGTCGCAAGGCCAGCCGCCCTGGCGGTCGCGGCGCTCGTTTCGCCCGTCCAATCGAACGGGCGGTTGGGATAGTTGTGGCCGACGGTCAGCAACATCGACTGCTTCGTCGGGCGGGTGAACAGCGGATCGTCCCCGTCCACCTCGTGATTTCCACCCTCCATCACGATGTCCGGCTTGTAGGCGTAATGGATGTCCCACAGCTGACTGGTTCGCGATGATGGACAAAGATCGCCCGTCGGCGCGGAAGCTACCCAGTCGTCGGAGCATCGATGCGTGCAGGCCCCAACGGTCAGCGCATTCACGGCTTGGCCGGGGGACTCGATGCGATAGTCGGCGTTCCTCATGTCGTAGGGGCCAGTCGGATACCTCTTGTCCAATGTGCCCTGCGCATTGCCCGCCGCCACGCAGATCAGCCTGGTGCGCTCGCCTCCGTTCCAGGCAAGCCGGTCGACGACCCCCGACAGGGTGCTTTGCCGTCCGTCGCTCAAGTCCCCCGGCGCCGTCTGCGCGAGGCAGAATACGCGCGATTTTTGATCATCCGGCAGGAGTGCGACGGCGCGCTGTATCGCGTCATATCCTGGAACGGTCGCCTCGCCCTGCGGTGCGGCGATAACGATACTCTCCAGCGACGTAAGAAGCGTTACTGGAAGACCCGCCTCAACCTTCTCCTCCAAATCGCCATAGAGAGCGACGCCAGCCATGTTGGTGCCGTGTCCGCTGTGATCGTTCGTGATCCAACTTGGATCGATCGACTTGCAGTCCTGCCGCCGCAGCGCGACGCCCACCAAAGGGTTGGCGTAATTCACCCCGGTGTCGAGGATGGTGGTGATAGGGCCATTCGCCGTCGGTGCGGTGACGGTAGTCACAAAGGCGGACGCGGCGGCGACACGGTCTTCAGGATCGAAGTCCAAATAGTCCGCCACGAAGGACGAGGCGCCACGCAGTTCGACGATGGCTGCGCTGCTCCTGATGAGGGTCGTAATGTCCGAGCTGGTCGCGAGAATGTTGAAGACGGCGGTATCGACGAACTCCACCGGGTTGCCGGTCGTCTCGATCTCGAGGCGCTTGATATAGCGTTTGAAAAGCTCCTGCGCGTCCCGACGGATCCAGACTTCCCACTCGACGAACTCGTCATCGTCCGGAATTCTCTCCTCCTCGTCGGTCCAGAGATCCTCGATGGTGGCAGGCTTGAACGTCGAGACAGTCTCAAAGAAGTTGAAGCGACGTGGTCGGTCGCCATCACTGGGCTTGTAGCCCTCATACTTGTCCAGCGCCTTGTTAAGGCTTTCCAATTGACTTTTAGTAACGAAAAAATTCGCCACCTGAGCCGCATTCGGCCCGCGCCCCGGCTGCTTTAGGCTTAGGAGTTGCAGGCCGCGGCTATTGAGCTTCAGGGAGCCGACCCGAACGTCGATGTTCTGCCGTCCGGTCGCCGTGATGGCCAGTCCGCGTTCTTTCAGCGCCACGCCAGCGCTTTTCTGATCTTTGATGGCATCGGCGAGAGCGTCGCCAACGATCTTCAGCTGAGACCGCAAAGCCTTCGCGTGACGCCCACGGTGGGGCACGGGGGCAGGCTGCGTGTTCGAACCGCGACCGACCGCGCGGAATTCTATGGAGCGCTTACCAAGGCCACGAAGATGGATATGCGGATAGACGGGCATGGCTGTCCTCTAGTTTGGACAGTAAATAAGCCATAGTCCTACTGATCTTCAATAGTATGAATTGCGCGCCGATCGCGAAGGCTCCGGATTAGAAGATCAGTCGTCAAGTCCCCGTCCTGATCGAGAACTGCGTCTCGAGCCGAATCGTCGGCTGCCGCAGCGAGATCGGCCTGGCTCAGACCAGCGGCCTCTCCGTCGATTTCTTTCCAGTCCAGCCGATCGTGGTCGAACTGCAGGAGATGGTGGCGCAGAACGACGCGAGCTTCGTCGGCACTCGGCTTCGCATAGGCAAAGGCGCCTTGGAACCGCCTAAAGATTGCGGGATCCAGAAGGGTGCGGAGATTGGTCGCCGCAATGATGATACTGCGCGAGGTGTCCTCCTCGAGGAACTGAAGAAACGAAGTCAGTACACGGCGCGCCTCGCCGACGTCGTTCTCGTTGCCGCGTGCGGTCGCGAGCGCGTCAACCTCGTCGAAAAAATACACGCCGCGGCTATGGTGCATCGCCTCGAAGATCAGACGGAGTTTGGCGGCGCTCTCGCCCATGTATTTGTTGATCACGCCATCCAGCAGGATGGTGAACAGCGGCATTGAAAGCTCGCCGGCTATGGCCGAAGCGGTCATCGTCTTGCCCGTGCCGGGCGGTCCTGAAAACAGGAATCGCTTGCGCGGCGCCAGTCCATGCGCCTCCAGAGCGCCGGCCTCGCGCTGCTCGCGCACGATGCGGCCGATCTTGCGCCTGAGGTCCGCACTGAGCACTAGGTCGGCGAGACGCGTCTCTGGGTAAGTGACCCTGATGAGGCCGGCGAGCTCGCCGCGTGGCTTGGCGAGAGGGGTGGGCCGGAGGCTGGGTGCCGCCTCGCGGGGATTGGACCGAACGTTCGCGACAAGGTTGTGGATATCCTCGGCCACCCGGTTCTTGCCCGCGCGCAGCGCCTCCTCAGCGATTTCCTCAGCAATCGAAAGAAAACGATCATTGTCGCCCACCGCGTGGCTGCGGATCATTCCGATAATCTGCCGCGCTGTGGTCATTTCTCGGTTCCTTGCCGATCACCTCGATGAAGTGGGGACTCTCGCGGCGGCCTCTAGCGCAGCAATCGCTCCGGGGAGAAGCGTATAAAGTTTTTGTAGTATTTGCAACATTTCTTCATCCGTCTCTTTAAGGCGGGTCGCAGGGCTGGCCGTACTCTGCGCGCCGATCAAGCCGTTAGTCACATCTTCGATTCGAGCGATGATCTTTGCCCTTGTGCCAGATGCAAACGCCCGGTCCACCATAGAGCGCGAAAGTGTGCTTGGCTCCAATCCAAGCGCAAGCGCGAGCTTGCGAGACGAGCCTGCGAGAAGCAGGAGATTGTCGAGCTGACCGGCCAAATCATGGTCTTGAAGGCGAGGTGGGCGTCCCATTCCGGCGAAGATACCGAACGACGATGCATATTCAAAGTAAATGATGCATTTAATGCAAAAACTGCTTGTCCAGCCCGCTCCTTGGATCAAGGTTGCACACTGGTGGAGGGTGAGTCATGGTTTGGGTCCGGCCCAAGGTGATGAGTCACAGGTTTCCGCGATGCCGATGGGTAGCCGCTCCTCACTAAAAATTAAGCCAACCATCTGACTGGTCCGGTGCATGAACGAAGGGCCGCTTGCTACACTCTCCACCCGAAAGTCGCCGGGCCGCAATCCATCAGGTATCTTCCGTAGCTCACCGTCAGACTATGTCACTACAACAAGGTGCACAGCCCGGCCGCATGCCATCCTGTCGATGGCGTACATCGCTTCCGCGTCTTTAACACCTTGGCCCAAGAACCATTGCTGCGCTGGCGCAGCGAACGCGACATTCGCACGAGGCAATCGACATCGATCCGCCGTTGCCCTCATGTCTGATGCTGCAGACCGCACGAACCAACGAGGGTTCAGGCTTGCTGATCGTCTGAACCATCTACGCCCGTCCGCTTCCTCGACGACAAGGGCGAATGCCGCAGGATGAACATCGGCAAGCCGCAAGGCGGCAGCCATCGCGCTGACGCCGAACGCAGCGGCAACTTGATAAACGAGACCGAATGACATCGGGACGCCAGCGACGAGCGGTTCCAGCATGAAGCGGGGCATGAGCAGGTCGGCAGCATACCCGTCCGCCTCGCGCTCGCAGCCTGCCACTCCGTCTTGTTGGTCGGCGGCGCCATGGCAGATCAGCCGCCGGCCGCGATGATGGTGCCAATGACCGAGTTCATGCGCGACGGAGAAACGCTGCCGAACGCGGCTGGCCCGCTCATCTACCGTGATAATCGCCCTGTCACCCAAACCGACGATCCGCGCATCGCCACTGCCAAGGCGACGATAGCGTACCACCGCGCCCACGGCATGGGCGATGACCTCGACATCGATCTCGCCCGGTTCGGTGATGCCGAGGTCATGCAGCAGACGCTCGGCAGGCGGATCAACCGCGGCCGTCACGCAGGGCGGTCGCCTGCTTCGTGGTCGAGTTCGGCGAGATCATCGATCAGGTCGTCGATATCGTGGTCATCGTTGCCGCGGGCAGCGAGCGTCATGCGCAGGTCGGCATCGCCCGACATGGCTTGCTGCAGCTGTGCCCGGAGACGCGCCCGATCGATCGAGACGACCCGGGCGCCGGTGCCGGCATCGAGTTTGGCGCGGATCGCGCGCAGGTTCGTCTTCTTTACCGCCAGCTGTGCCTGCGCGATCTCCGCCTGCAGGTCGGCCAGATCAGGTTCGACATCCTCACCGTCGAGGAAGTCGTCCAACAGTCGCAGTTGCATCAGTTCGTCCGCGTCGGTTGTCATGGTATGCTCCTGTCCTTGGCGGCGGCCGCCAGCTTGCGCTGCAATTGCTTGCGCACCGATGCGAGGCCTTTGGCATCGAGCCCCAGCCGGTTCTGCAAGGCGATACCCTTCTCGCCGTCGAGCACCGCATCCAGCAAGGTGACCAGTTGCGGGTCGCTCCCGATCGACTGCTGGATCGCAGCGAGGGTCCGCCGGTAATGCAGCGCATCATGCCCGACCTGCTCCGGGCTGGGCGCCAACGACGCCATCGCCAGCGTATCGTCGTCGAGGTCGAGCGAAACCGGGTGCAGCCCGTCGCGTTCGGCTTCGCGTTCCTGCGAGGCCAGGCTGCGCATGATCCCGATCAGGAAGTTCACGATGTCGTAGCCGCGCCGACATTGGCGACGACCATCGAGCGCCCGGACGAACGCTTCCTGCCGCAGGTCACCGGCGAGCATGTAGTGGTCCTGCACCAGATAGCGCGACCGCCGCAGCAGACGCTGATGGTCGGTTGTCGTCAGTGCCCCCAGCATCGCTTTGACCTCGGCAGTCGAATAGACATCGGCGGGCGGCTGAACCGGTGTTGCTGTCGGCGTGACGGCTGAGATGACGGCCTCCCTTACTCTATAAAGCGGACGGCTCGGCATTCTCGGACAGAAGCGTGAAATATTTATTGGCCGCTGTCCGAATTTGTGAGGTCGTCCGCTTTATAGGTAGAGAGGTTCTGTCACCGGGATGTTGAGCCGTCATGATCGGCCGACGCGATGATCGACCGACCGTGTCAGCCGATTTGGGTCAGGCTGCCAGCGGTCGGGTCCGGACGGCGGCGCGATCGGCGAAGGTGGCACCGCGAGCGACCAGCTTGGCAAGCCGTGCCTCGGCGCGGGCGATGCCTTCGTCACGGTCGGCCGGCTGGTGGGCCAGCTGGATCAGTTCGCCAGGCGCCAGCCGGTACGCCTTATGGATGCCGGACTGCGGCAGAATGATCGCCCGTGATCCATTGCGGCTCAGATACAGGCGGCAATCGGTCTGCAGGTGGCAGATGCCGTCGCGTACGGCGCACAGCGTGATGCTGGACAGGTGATAGCCGGGCTCGCCATCGGCAAAATCCAGATATACCACATCGTTGCCGCTGCTGTGCGCGATGGCACCGATACGCAGTCGCCCCTCGGCTCCGCCCATTTCGCCGGCGAGGATCGCCGCGCCGGACTTCATCGCGCGGCTGCCGACCAGCATCTGGGCGACTGCCTCGGTGTGACGGCGGATGATCGCGGTCTTGTCGGTCGTCATTATCGTCTTCTCCATTTTCATCCCCGGATCGGGGACCATCCTCCTCCCTTCGTCTCTTGCCCCCCGCAGGCGGGCGGGATCGCTGCGGTTCCCGCCCGTCATGCTCAACCGTCGCGGTAGCGCGGCACCCAGACGTCGTAGAAACACTCCCATTCCTGCTGGAATCGCGCCTGCGCGGTTCTGACGACAAGATCAGGGTGCACCTCGCCCCAGCCCGAGGAGCGATGGACGCGCGCCATGCAGACGACATGGGCGTGAGGCCGGCGAGCGGACAGTTCGTCACCTGGCATATGCACGACGGTCATGCTGGTCAGTCGGCGTTGCAGCGCAAGCTTTTCCAGTGTGTACGTGCCGACCAGCGACAAAATATCGGCAGGTTGCCAGCTATGTGGGAACCGCATGGTGAGTACGACAGCCAGCAGCTTTTGGTGCGCTTTCGTTTTGGCGTCATACCCCTGGAAGATAGTTTCGAGCGCGCCAGGCTCGACCGCGACACCGGGCGCGGTGACGATGCGGTGCATTGTACAGGTGATCGGCCACAGACCGTCCGCCAGCCAATCCTTATCGGCAGGCTTGCTAGGTTGCAGCTTGGCGCGGGCCAGATCGGCGACGCGGTTCTGCTTTCCCTTTGCAGTCTTGCGCAGCAGGGCGTAGCCAAAATCGGGCAGCGATCCCATCGGGTCATCGTAGAGCATGTCATCGGCGTCGGACGGGCTGATCCAGGGCAGCGGCTTGCTCATCAGCAATCCCCCCATACGGCAGCGAGGAAAGCGTCTGCCCTCGCCAGTCCCGGCGCGAGATCGCAGCCGCCATCGGCGGCGGACAGCCGGGCCGGCATCATCGGGCGAAGACGTCCGGGGGAAAGGCGGAAAACCGCGCCGCTCTCGTCCGGCTCCGCCGGATCGGGCACCAGCCAACCGTCGTTGCTGCGCGACAGCCACAACCTACGCGCGTGGTGCCAGACGGTGCCGTGGCGCTGCCATTCGCCAACGGCACAGTAGATGGTCCGATGGCCGATACTCGACGCTTTCACCACCAGTGCATCGCACCTGGCGACGCGGGTTCCTCGCTCGACGGTGTCGAGATCCCCGCGTGACGGCTCGATCGACGGCACCAGCAGAAGTTCGGCGGCGGCGATGTGCAGGTAATTCCGAAAGGGCGGCGGGATGATCGGCACCGACCGGTCGATCCGCCAACCGGCGCGCTCGGCGATGGCCAGCGCTCCGGACAGGGCGCGCGCCTTTGCGAGCTCGCGCTCTCGATTTACGATGTACATGGAAGTCCTTGACATTGTGCGGGAGCGGCGGGCTGCTCGCCGGCCCCGCACCATCATTTCGCCTCTACGGCACAGCCGCAGGCACCTTCCAAACCATCATCCCGGCCGGGCCGGCCGGTCTACCTTCGCCTTTGCGATGAAGGCGCATCGTCATTCGACCGAATGCAGGAAAAGGTTGGTCAAACCTTCGTGATCATCAGGATTACGAGCCGCAGATCATCGATCCGCGCAGCCGGATCGTCACGTTGCGACGGGTGACGATCAGCACCGCGTCGGTAGTGACCGTTTCGTAACCCATCGCCCGGATCCGGGCGGTGTCCACGACCCGGATGGTCAGGACATCGGCCCGCCAGGCGTCATGGGTGAACGGGAAAAGGGGCTTTGCATCGCGTCGCGGTTTCAGGATGACGATGCGACCGCGGACTTTGGTCATCGCCGTGTTACCGGCAGCGACGAAGTGGATCGGTCCGCCTCGACGCGGCGACCAGTAGCAACCGGTCCCGTCGAGTTTGGCCGCCCGCCAGTCGGCCATCGTCGTTGCCTCCAGCACGACCGGTCGAGGTGCAGCAGCCACTGTGACGGTGGGTATCAATGCCGCGACTATGCGCAGCGTCAGCCGATACCTCATGCGTCCACCTCAATGACGCTGCGCTCGCCCATGATCCGGTGCGAGCGGGCGACCTGCGCGCCCAGCGCCCGCTGCACCAGCCAGAAGAACCCGGCGGTTGCCGCCTGCGGCCATTCCCCCGCCAGCCAGCGGTCGATACGGAACTGGGCTGCAACAAGGCCGATGGCGAATGCCGCGGCAGCCCACCACATCGCCAGCCGCGCGGCGAGATAGACGCCGTCGACGATCCATAGCCGGAAGCGCGACGCCGCCGGATTCCAGATCGCCCAACCGAACAGCGCCAGCGGCGCAGCCGCCGCGGCGCCGTAGGCCATCGCCGGGTCGAGGTTCGCCGCCGCCAGACGATAGGCGAGGAACGCGACCCCGCCCAGCAGCAGCGTAGCACCGGCGGCGCGGAAAAAACCGATCCTGCCGAGCACATCGCCCAGGATCATGCCGATGAGGTAGGGCATGTGCCGCTCCGCTTAAAAAGAGGTGCCGACTGTGCCGAGCCGGGCAGTCACCGCCCGGTCGACCAGCGCGCGGGCTTCACGGTCCGCCGCACTGCTTGGCGACAGCGTCAGGTGCATGCCGGTCGAGTCCACCTCGAGCGACATCGTCTCGCCGAGCTTGCCCTGCGGTGCGATCAGTACCCGTTGGCGCGGGCCATAGATCGACGGTCCGTAGCGCGCGATCACCTCGGCGCGGATCTGCTCGTGGCTGCGGCCAGCTTGCGGTGCCCGATACTGGACCAAGCCGACCCGGCCACCGTCCGGCGTCGGGGTGACATTGAGCGAGACGCTCTCTTCGCCCTTGGCGGCGCTATAGCTGTACACGCCGGATCGTGCGGAGTTCGGCGGCATCTGATCGCGCCGTCGGGCAACCGCGTCCGCTACGACCTCTGCCCAGCTGTCGCCAGGATTGGCGTGCACCGTCCAACCCTTCCGCTGCAGCAGCGCCACTGCGTCGGCCGTCTTCATGCCGGGACGGATGCCGGCGATGTCGAGGGTCTTGGCCGGCCTGGGCGCCGTCGTCACCGGCTGTGCTGCGCTCGGTACGCTGACCGTACCGCCTATCGCCAGCAGCATCATGGTCGGGATCGCCATCGTTCTGATCATCGTCATCTTCCTCATTAGTCGGACGCGCGACATCGTTCGCCGGAAAGCCGTCCCGACGTCGCAAGTTTTGGTGGTGTTCGGCTCTGTCGCCGACTGGCGGCGTCAGCCCGCAGGCGGTGCGCGTGCGGCGAGGTGGCAGGTCATCGCAGCACCAGCGTCACGTATCCCGCCGTGTCGGTCGCACCTGCGACATGGCCGGCGTCGAAAGCGCGGGCGATGCCGAAGCGCAGCGACGACATCGGCGACAGCGCCGCCGACCAACCCAGTTCGATGTCGAGTTCACGCGCCGATGGGGCCAGATCGACCACTGCCATTCGGGTTGCCAGTGCCCCCGACATCAGGTCGTAGGTCACCGGTACCAGCATAGTGGCGCGCGCACGTTCAACACGAAGGGGTGAGGACAGACCGAGCGTCGCCATACCACTGAGCAGGCCGCGCGAGCCTTCGACCGCGAAGGCAGTGCTAAACACTGGCTCGTCGAAGCGCATCAGGGCAGATCCGCCCGAGACGCGGGTGGTGGCAGCCGTCGACCGCGCCGAAAGCGCCACCCCGGCGATGGTACGTCGCATCGTCAGCGTCGCCATCGTCGTCGTGGCACCCGCCAGTCCGAGGCCCAGGCCGCCGCTCATCCCCAGCGCCCGACCATGCTCGGCAAGGTTAGTCAGCTCCATGCCGATCCCAAGCGGCGTCGTCACCGCGATAGTGCGCTGCCCGGTACGACGATCACGCGAGATGCCTGACGCGAACGACGCCGACCAGCCCCCGCTGGCCCAGCTCGATGACATGCCGACCGGTGTTGCGCCGATCCCGCGCAACGGCGATCCGGCCATGGCGGCACTTTGGCCGATCGCCACGTTCGCGCCCAGCATGACCGTCTGCCCCGGTACCGGAGAAAAAGAGGCAAAAGCCGGACGGTTGGATCGCGCGCCCTGCCAATAACCAGTGGTCGTGGCTGGTGATAAGAAGCCGAACCGCGCGTCGGTGGTACTGGGCATCAGCCATGGCGGATCGACCGGCGTCAGCATCACACCCGCCAGCAAACCCGAACTCTGTGCTCGAATGCCGGAGGCGCCTTGCATATGGAAATGGCGACCGTAGCGGTCGAGGACTGTCATGTCGGCAACCTTGTCGCCCAATGCCGCCGCCCCGGCGGCACCGCCGAATGGAGCCGACATGCTGAGCGACGAATAACGCGCCAGTACGGTCTGTGCGGCGGCGAAAGCGGTGGCAGGTGCCTGTGCCTGCATCGCCTTTTCGACATTGAGCAGGCCAGCGCCGAATTTCTCGTCGACACCTGCCGCACCAAGGTCGGTAGCAGTGTCGAGCAGGATGCGGCTGATTTCCTTGCCGCCGAGCTGCGGCCAATATTGCTTGAGCAGTGCCGCCGCACCGGCGATCGCAGGTGCGGCGAAGCTGTTCCCGGTGACCGTGGTAGCTTCGCCGTCCTTGCCAACGGCCGCCACATCCGCAGCGACCACGGCGAGCATACGGTCCGCGAGCGGCCCCGGCATGCCGTTACCGGAGGGCGGCTGTAGGTTTTTGTCGACGCGAATGCCGAACAGGAACCAGTCCTTGTTGGCCAGATCGCTGCCGACCATGGTCTCGGTGACCTGCCCGCTGAAACTGTTTTCGTCGACGAAGTTGGAAACGGACTGGACCACCAGCTTGTTCTGCGTCCGCACCAGATCCATCGCCGCACGCTGGTCGATC
This sequence comes from Sphingomonas sp. SORGH_AS_0438, assembly GCF_031453475.1. Classification (NCBI taxonomy): domain Bacteria; kingdom Pseudomonadati; phylum Pseudomonadota; class Alphaproteobacteria; order Sphingomonadales; family Sphingomonadaceae; genus Sphingomonas; species Sphingomonas sp. SORGH_AS_0438. The sequence continues at coordinate 1,904,352 of NZ_JAVIZS010000001.1, read as the reverse complement.
GCGGCCTGGCCTGCGGAAGAGCCGTTGAGGCTCATCGAGATGACGAACGCTCCCTTGTTCACCGCATAGGTAACTGCCGGACCGATCAGCGCGGAATTCGGTCCGCCGCCCTGTGGCACGGGCCCCGACGTCTCCGTGACGTTCGTCATGTCCGGCCCGGCGATCTTCAGCGCCAGCAGCGTCGCGTCAGGCGCCACACCCTGCATGCCGCGACCGTCACGCGCGGCGAGCGCGATGGCTGCGGTACCCGTACCATGGCCATCGACGTCCTTCAGATCGAATCGCACCGTCTCGGCCTGGCAGGTCCGGCAGCGGGCAATCTTTTGATCGAAGCTGGTGCTGTCCGGCGAAATCCGGCCGGCGAACTCGGATCCGGCGGTATCGATGCCAGTATCGACGATGGCGATCGTCACGCCCTTGCCGGTGATGCCTTTGTCATAGGCATAAGCCGCCTTCATCGCTGCGACACCAGCAGACGCCTTATATTCCGCACTGTCCGCTGCCGTCGGCGGTGGAGTTGGTGTCGGCATAGGTGTGGGTGCCGGGGCCCCGGTCGAGGGCGCGTTGCTGCCAGACGAATTGACGCCGCCGCCGCCGCATGCTGCCAGCAGCATCGTCGCGGTCACCACCGCCGTATTTCTGATGATGGTCAGCCGCTTGCCACGGCCCTGTTTCATTGCACCCACGACCGAACCCCCGTTCGCGCCGGTGCCGACAGGCTTTCCTAGCCGGCGGCACCGCCCTGTAGAAACGAGGCGGTGCCGGCCCAAAAGCCGGAAGTTGAGAACTCGCTATAAGACGAGCGCGAACGCCTTTAGGCCCGAAGGCCTTGGACATACGCGTCCGCCTCCCGGCCGAAACTGGTTCGGGCCGGGCGTTCGGCTACTTATAGCGAGGTTCTCACGCCTCGGTCCGCCTGCTGGCGAACGCATCGACTCTACTCTGGGCAGGTTAACAATCTCAAGCGGCGATCGTAGTGCCAGACGTGATCGCGAACAAAATGGTCGGTCAAGATCACCGTTCGTGTTCGGACTTCTTCAAGGCCACCCGTGTCCTGTCCTCATCGCTCCCCATCAGTCGAGCGGGTATAGGCGCGGTGTATCCAGCTCGCAGCGCATCAAAGGGCCGATCGTCCGCGCAGCGGATGGCGTTACTGTGTAGCGCAGCCACCATTCGATTGGCCGGAGCATGCTGGCGAGCAGTCGGACGCGGTTGTGGCGCGGGCCGATCAAAAAAGAAGGGCATCGCAAGATTTTAGGCAGCAGGATCACCGCCCGGTCGGGTGGGATCATGCTGCCCGTGCTTTCTCTCGCGAAGCAGGTTCGAATTGCTGCCCCGTCTTTTCGGGCGTCCTATCGCCCGTGATCGTCGCGACGTTGGCCGGACACTATTCCATCACTGGGATCATCGCGCCCCTTTGGCCAAGCTGGCTGGTGCGCCCCATCCCGGGCAGCATCCTCCGCTTGCTCCCACAATCCTTGCCTGGTCCCTGGGTCACGGTGACCCGGGGCTTGTCCGGACGTTGAGGTCGCCGCGATGCCTGCGGTATCGATCAGGCGATCGGCTGGTGCGCCTCGCACTTCGAGATGAACCGTGCTTCCTCGCCGAACGTCATCCCGCCGAAGGTCTGGCAGAACGCCCGCGGCGTCTCGCGATCGATCATCCACACCGACTGCGCGCAGGACGCGCAAGCCGGCCAGCCCCGCTGGGGATCGGATACCGGCGCGTCGGTGAGGAAGCGCTTGATCATGGGTTCTGTCATGCCGTTTACGTCCGGGCTCGTTGCTGAGGCGATCGTTTTGGCCGCGACCGACTGCCGCAGTCGTCAACTCACCCAAACTAATAGGTGCATTCGCAGTCTCGGAGGCGAACAGGTCAGCTAGTGCTTCCTGCACGCGTGGATCGGTCACGTGCTGGGTCAGCACTTTCCTTTCATTCACGGGCAGGCCCGCGATGTCGGCGACGAACAGTCCGTTGGGGTCGCGCCGTATCGCCTTGGCCTTGCGCTTCAGTGAAGCCAGAGCCTTGTCGACCATAGCCCGCGCGATCGTCTCCGCAGCCTGTTCGGCCTTCGCCAACTCGGCATATGCCGTTGCAGCACTACGAATAGCAGCCGCGGGGTCAGAGTCGCCGGCGGCCGTCACTATCTTGTTATTCTCGGTTGCCGTGTCGGACATCAGTTCCTCCGTCGACGGCATTCGCTGGCGGGGTTGTGTGACGTCGGTGTGGATCTGCCGGATAGTCTCGTCCGCGTGGATAGCGATGTTGTCGAGGCGCTTGATGTCGCCCGCACGGTCATCGACACGAGCAATCCCGTTCATCGACACCGGGATATGTGTCGCCCCCAAGGCGCGACGAGCTTGCACTGCGCGCCGCGCCGACTCCAGGCGGAGATCAGCAGCCGCTGTTGAACGACCCACCATGTCATAAGCGCGATCGAGCGCCTCCCTGACCTTGCCGCGATGTTCTGCGGGCATGATGCTATCGGCGACGTCGTGGCCAAGCGCGATGGACGCCGCGGCAAGGCAGCGTGTCACCTTCCGCCGTGCCACGTCCAGCCGGTCCGCGGCATCAAGCAGCGTCTGCCTCACCCATCGCGTATGGGCCTGCAATGCCGCCAAGCGTGCGTGACGATCCTCAAGCGCGGCCAACCGGCGCGCCAACGCGGTTTCCTGCTGCCCGACCTTGCCGCGTTCCGGCGGCGCCATACCGCGCTCGCGGTTGGACAAAGGCGAGTAGCGCTTGGCAATACCGGCTTCCCGCAACGTCTGGTTGATTGCGACCACCACGGCGCAACGGCGCTGCATGATCCCGGCCGGCGTATTGATCTCGGTCCGCTTGGCGGTGGCGAAATCCCATTCATAGGGCGCGATCCGCTGGCACGGCCGCATCGAGTAGACCAAGTGCAGGTGGAAATTGCGCTGGTCGCCTGCCGCGTCGGGCAAGTGGAGCCCGATGGTATAGGCCAGCCCCAGCGTCTCCAGTTGGCGACAGATGCGCTCGGCCGCCTGCCGCCGTTGCACGGCAGTCAGTTCGGCCGGTAGCGCAATGACCTCGACGATATAGACGGTAGCGTTGGCACGGTCGTGCTTTTCCAGCGCCTCCGACGCGCGATAATGGGCAACGAGTTCGTTGCGGTCGGCGGCGATGTTCGACCACCAGCCCAGTTCCCCATCCTCCAGCGCATCTTCGCGCACCGAATAGAGTGCGGCGCGCTCCGCCTCGCCGGCACGCCAGCGCCGTCCTTTTTTTGACCCGAACCCGCGCGCGGTGAAGGAATAGTGGATCGAGTGGCGACCATCGGGGTCACGGGCGTCGGTGAGTCCCGTCGTCCCCTTCAGCATCTGCTCGACGCCACGCGTAAACAACCGGCGCGGCGTGCGTGATCCCGTCCGTGGGCGGTCGGCGTCAGCGACTCTGATCCGCAGGCGTCGCTTCAGGAACGCGTCCGCCTCCTGATCCGTGATCGCCTTTCGTCGACGTCGCACGCCTTCCGCGATCTGCTCATCACGCTCGTCCGCACGCTTGCGGCGACTCGACAGGTTCCGCGCGCTACGCGCATCGGCAAGCGCGGCGGAAACATCCGCCGATCGCGCCTTCAACACCGCATAGTCGATCGTCACCTGCCTTGCCCTTCGTGGCGGATGAGGGGGTGGGCGCGTCGTTTGTCTGCCTCTGGCAGAACAAACCTTTATCGCGCACCACCCCCTCTACCTCCCACCTTCTGACACCGTTCTGCCTTTGGGTGCCTCCACCGACCCTGGGCAAAAGTCGGATGGCGGCTTGGTCGCTTTACCGGGGGTGAGTTGAGGCGCGCAGCGCGTCGGCTCGGCATCGGCTTTGGGCATGGATACAGCCACCCCCAAGCCTTGCGATCGGCTTCAGGCGATCGCCAACGGCCTCGCGGCGACCGAGCAAAGGATCGCCGACACGCTTGCTATCGTCGCCGAAAGCGCCGCCGAGCTTCGGCGTCAGTACCGCGCGGCGGACAAGCGGCGTGGCGGCCCCGGCTCGGCTGACGCTCGCAAATATGCGCTCGGCTCCACCCTCGTCATGGTGGGCCTGGACGGCATCAGCGACACCGCGCTCCTCGGGCTGTTCGCACATCCAGAGCGTATGGCGCGCTGGATGACCGTCGCCATTGCGGCAGGCGCGGGACCGATGATCGGCGACATCATCAGCTCGATCTTTGCCGATCCCACCCGGCTGGCCTGGTGCGATCAGTGGGGGCGTATCCTGCAGTGGCGCCGCCGCAAGGCGCTCTACGACCAGGAGGTCGAGCGCTTCCTCAAGACCGGGCCAATCGATCCCAAGGCATCGTGGCGGACCCAGCCGATCAGCATCGGCCAAGCTGGGCTCGTCGCCACCCTTTGCGAGCTTCTCGCCGTGCCGAGCCCCGATCTCAAGAACCGCGGCGAGGCCTTCGAATGGCTCCGCCTGCACAATGGCAACCCGACTTACTGGTGCGAGCCTTCGCTCCCGCCCAACCTGGAGGACGACAATGGATGACATGACCACGATCGACGCGGGTATCGCCGCGTACAAGCGGCTCACCGGGGAGTATGACGAAGCGGTCGCGCGCTTCGACGCCGAATTCAACGCGGGCGGCACCGGCTATGAGGCCTTTGCCAACATGGCCGCACTCGGCGAAAAGCTCGCCCAAGCGGCCGAAGCATTGAAGGGCCGCATCGACGCGGCGCAGCGTGCCCTGTGAACCCGACCTATCGCAATCACCTCAAGGCCAACGGCCGCAAGACAGATGTACAAAGCCTGCTCAGCGGCATGATGGCGAGCGACGGCGATCTCGTCGGCTTGGTACGCGACATGCAGGCGCGAATCTATTCCGGTGGCATTGCCGAGGATCGGTTCGACCGCGTCCTTTTCAGCCCGTCGACCACCGACATCCGCACGCTGCCACCTGCAATCCTCGATACCAAGGAAGCCTTGGTCCCGCTGGACCTCATCCCGGCGACCCAGAACGATCTCGGGCACTTTCTGAAGCGCATGATGGTGGCGACGGGGCGAGATTTTGAACCCCATGAATTGGTCGGGGACTGGTTCGGAGATGGGTCGCCCGGGCGCGCCTTCGACGACCACGTCGATCGGCTTTGGCAGCTGAGTGCCGAGAAGCCCGATCTTTACACTGCGCTGGTCGGCGGGCGTTTCGGTTCTGTCGTCCGCCATCTCCAGCACAGCCGGGCGGTGACCGACGCGACGAAGCGCCTGCGCGACCTGCTGGTTGGGCAAGCGCTGATCTGGTGCGCCCATGACGTCCAACTGGTCGGCGCACGGCTGACCAAGACGCCGGACTATGGCTTTCTGCTTCCGGGGAACCGCTCGCTCGAGGGTTCGCTCAACGACCTGCGCGATCGTCGTGTCGCGCTCGGCACGGTGCTCGACCTGTTCTTCAGCTCGGGCGAATGGCGCAATCGCGAGATTGAGCCAGCCTGGTCCGGCGTCAACATGTCGCTGACCCAGCACACCGATCCCATTATCCGACGCACCGCCAAGCATGTCGGACGGGCTGATCAGAATGTTGAAACCAGACTGTCGCCGACCCATGTCGCGGCCATGATGCAGCGGATCGGGGCGCAGCTTCGCGCCGATCCGTTCCTGGCCCGTACGGCAACGCCGCGGACCGGCAATGTCGAGGCCAAGGCCTATGCCATCGAGTGGTATGGCTTGCCGCGATTAGCCGCCATAAGCGTCGCCATCCGCCGCCTGATCCAGGCCGAGCAGCAGTTGCCCGCCATGATCGATGCGGTGATCGCCGGAAAGGCGTCACCTGCGATAACGATCCTGCGGCCGCTGCCCACCTATTGCCGCGCCAAGCTGCGCCGCTTGTCTGTCGCGCGACAGGTTGGACTGCTCGCCTTCTATCGCCACACCGTGTTGGCCGATGGCAATCGCAACTCTTCAAATCCGTGGAAGGCCATCGAGGCGTCCCGAGAATTTCTGCGCAAGCGAGGACTGCGCAGTTCGGGCGATCATCACGGTCCGGCAGGCGACTCGCGCCGGGCCTTCTATCTCCTTGACGTCATCCCCGAGCATCGGTTTGCAATCGGCTGACGCCGTTTGGCGATCTCACCTGTTTAGGCGGCCCAGCAGATGCTCTTGGCCAACTGTTGTTTCTCAACCACGACGTTCATTCATGAGTTGATTGTGCTACACTCGTGCATACCAGATTACAGTGCAGTAGAATGCCGACGTCGAGACGATCGCGCCGTAACACTTCATAGAGTAAAATTTGCGATCAAAATTCGCGAGTCAATGGATCGAAAGTGGTGATCCGTCATAGTTAATGATATTTAGCATATAGTTGATTTAATCGTACGGGATAAGGAACCGAGGGAGCATACGGCGGAGTGGACATCACCCATTAGCGGACGTTCAAGCCTCGCTTTCGATTCCTTCATAGCGGACGTTCGTTTATGCCGCTTATCGCGCCTACTGATACGCAGATACAGCGAATTGGGATTCCTGCATAGAGTGCCCTTCGGTCAACTCCGACTCGGGCACGCATCAATGCCAGCGGCGCGAACTCAAAGCTTTCTGGAATCCATAGGCCTGATCCGCGTCTCCATTAGCCGGAGCTTCTTCCGGCAAAAGTCTTTTCACCTCCTTTTCGCGATCCAAATCGTCGACAGTCATAGTCCAAGAGTAGAGAGGCGGCGCTTCGCGAGCTCCGAGAAGTGCGAATGCAAGGCGCCCCGCGAGCCGATCGTGAAGGCTACCTCGGCTGCTTCGGCAAGATGGTTGTGGTAAGGCGGCATGCGGAGGGTCTAAGGCACGTACATGATTGAAGATGACATCAGGAAGCTGGTCGACGCCCATTATGAGGATGACGCGGCCGATATATTGCTGCTGTCGAACATCGGCATGCATTTGACGGATGCAGGTTTGTGGCCGCCGGCTAATGACAAGCGTACGCTCTTCGATATCGTCCAATCGATGGACGGCGTGACCCTAGTCCGGGACGAGACTGCAAAATCCTTTATCGCCGTCGTCAAAACGGGAGAGGAGCAGCGCGCCGTTCAGGCGATTGCCGACCGCCACAAACACGCTTTCCTGCGTGGCCTTCCACGCGCCCTCCTGCTCGCCTTCACGCTCGACATAGCAGATGGACAGATCATGACAGTCCGTCTTGATCAGAAAATCAGCTATTTGGCCGGACCTGTTGCCGAAGACGGCGCAATCGTCGTTGATGATGATTTGAGAATATCAGGGTTGGATGTGATCAACCTGCGTGAATTATCGGGTGACGACATAGAGAAGCTCGACACAAATATTCGTGCGTGGTGTGAGCGTCACCATATCGATCCGGCATCGCTCCAGCGGACGAGCCGAAAGGCAATCAAGGCTACAACCTCTCTGCCCGCTGACACGGTCCAGGCAAGTGCGCTGGAGCGACTCTATGCCGCGCAAGATCCCGATGTTGCGAAACGTCTTTCAGTTCCGATCGACATCGCTTTGGCTCTGAGCCGCATGCCTTAATGGCGAAGGGTAATCGACGGCGGCGCGTTGTGAATCCTCGCAGCCCTCAGCCTATGTACGTTATCGCGGGATTGCCCAAGGCGATCCACAAGGATGCCGTCGATAACTTGCAGGACAGGTTGCCGCATGCCATCGTGAAAGGCCTTCCTTCGCCAACAGCGGACGGTTCGCTCTATTCGACCGCCTTCCTCAGTCAGTTGGTTCGGTCGATCGGAGAATTCGCCGTACGCCGACGGACGAACGGCAATGCGCAACCCGCCCCGGCCTCTATCACGCTTTTTTTCGTTCCAGCATCTGACCAGGAAGCGCTGTTACGACGTTTCGATTTCGCTCTCATGTCAGCGCCACTCTCGGCGCTTGTCGCACGCGACGAGCAATACAGGCAGCTTCGTCATGACCCGGAGGCGGTGGCTGCGGCTCTGATCGCTGCCGTGGCGGCATCCGGCGATGCCCGGACGAATCTCAACCATGTGATCCGACGTTTGGGCTATCGATCCGATAATGAGGCGCTCCTTCTACCCCCCTGCAATTTCATGGCGCAGGATGGTGATCTGGTGCCGATCTTCAGGGCAATCCGCTTGGGGGAGCGAGACTGGACTGATCGCCTAGAAGAGCTAGGGCCAACACCGCTGACGCATGAGGATGTTCCCCGCCGCATCCAACGCCAACAGACGCGGCGTGTCTTTGTCGACAGTCGAGGCATCGCCTTTTTCATCGCACACCCGGGGGCATATGACGGCCGCCCCCGCGAGGTTGAGGACGACCAGGATAGTGACGCCCTGCTCGACACCTTGCGGGCGCTCTATCGGTTCGGCGGCGCCCTCGAGCCGGGACTTCATCACGATGCGCAGCGGGGTGATGGAACGGCTCTGGACGGTGCCGTCTTCGCATGCAGCGAGAAAGGCCGGATCAGTGCCAAGGCCGATTACGCCAACGTTTATCCCAACGATTTTGTGAGAGTTGGCGACTTCACCTCGTTGGAATAATCCGCCGACACTCTCAGGCGAGTGTACGGCGATTATCCAATCAACACCCTATCGCTCATCAGCCGGTCGACAGGCGGGATGCCCGTCGTTTCGCTCAGGTCGCAACCGAAGCGAAAGGTCCATGGGAGAACCAGCGGATCTTGAAGCCGTAGCTCCAGTGCTTTTTCCTAACTGCCGTTAGAATCCACACGATGCCCATAGGGGCATTAGATATGCTGTCTAGATGCCAATTCTGACGAAAATGTCAATGGCAATCGGTCTGCATAAGCCGGCGTCGTCACATCGACTGCCGCATAGCTCTCAGTTCCTCAAACCTTATCAACAACGGATTGGCGTCAGTCCCGGTCCAGTTCCATCTCGAGGCGCATCGTCGCATAGGCGATCGCTTCCGACAGGGAGGCCATGCTTTTGCGAGTGCGCTGGAACAGGACGAGCGCGAGATAGGGGTGTTCGGTCTCGCGAACGCGCCTGATCGACCGGCTCCAGCTTCCATGCGGGATAGCGCGGTACTTCGGCCTGAAACGATCGAGATTGGCTTTGACGTATCGAACCGCCTCCACCCGTCGCGGCGTGTCGTAAAGACTGTTGTCGAGCCCCTGCCGTTCAAGCGCTACGTCGCGCGCCCAGTCGAACTGCGCTCTCGCGATCAGGAAGGGCGCCTTGCGGGCAGGGCGAGTATTCTCGATGAGGAAACGCAATCCGCGTGCAATCCCACGGCGCTTGTCGTCGAGATAATCCGCCAGCGCTGCCTGTAGGGGCGTAACAGGCGGCATGGGCAACGCTTCTAGCAATTGATGCGCGAGTTTGCGCCGGTCGATCGTTCCGGCGATGGCGTCGGCGTTGCGGCTCGCGTCGTAATAGCGCCGTCCGATAGCGGTGAACACGAAGCTGCTCGACCAACTGTCGAACGCCCGCGAAAAGCGCGTGAGATAGTCGCAGGCGAACCGATAATAATGGAATGCGAGCTGTCGCAGGTAGGGCTGATGCGCAGTTCCCTCATGATAGGCCGCGTTGCGATGGTCGTGGGCGGCGAGTATGACATCGGCCTCGACTTGGCTCAACTCCCCGACGAACACCGTGACCGAGAGCCGTTCCTTTAGACTTTGGCTCCGCGCCTGTTTGCGATGCCTTGCCGTGATGCCCTTTAAGTCGCCGCCAAGCGCGGTATGCACATAGAGCGCCTGTCGCAGCATCAGCTCGACGACATTGTCGATGAGTATGATCGCCAGCCGGTTGTGGATCGGATGATCGAGCCGCAGTTCGACCGCGGCACGGTCAAGTTGCTCCGCCATGGGAAGAAGCGTTTCCATTCAGCGTCGTGCCGGTTGCGGAAACGACATGATTCCGTCGCAAGGCATCAACGGACCGTCACCGTCAACGATGGGGCAGATAGGGTTCTGCCCTGACTGTACGGCCTGCTACGGCAAGGTCGAAGCTATAGTCGACGGGCATCCGATCAGTCCATTCCGCCGGACGAACGCTGGTTGCGACGACATAGCCAGCCGGATCGACCCAGATCAGACGTTCGCCTTCCTCAATCGGGAACACGCTGAGCTGTTCGGCAAGATAGTCAGCGGCCGGTCGGGCTAGGTCGGCGTCGAACACCGGCAGGGACCGGCGTCCGCCCTGCACCCGTCGCGGCATCCGGGCCTCCACCCAGGTCCGGATTACGCGCGGATCGAGGACGGCATTGGGATCGGCATCGTCATCCTGCGCCTCGTAATAAGCCTTGGCATCGTCCTCCGCTTGGCGGCGATCGATCGCGTCACCGCGGGCGAGCAGGAAGGCGGCCACCGGATCGAGCGTCCCCCAGTTGATGAGTTCCTTCAGCCAAAAGGCGATCCACGGCAGGCCGCTTTCCGGCCAGTCGTCGGTCTTGAGCGCGTCGATCGGCTGACCATCCGCGCCCCGATCGAGCAGCAGGCCAACGACGCTGCCCAATCCCCAGCTCCCGCGATAGATAAAATTCTCCGCCACGAATTTGTACCACTTGCTGAGATCCTTCGCGCTTGGCTGTTTCGCAAGCGACGATCGCGCCAGCCACCAGCGCAGCAGCTTTGGCCAATCGTCGAAATTGGTCTTGCGCCCCAGCGTGCGACTGATCGCAAAGGCGGGAACGGCTGACAAGCGTTTGAGGATGTCGGTGATGAACCGAAGCTGCCGTTCGGGCGTGCGATCAGCATAGTCGATCCCGGCGACTAGTGCTGCGCGAATGCTATCGACCTGATCGAGTAGGACCTGGCCCGAACGCGGGCCGAGGCTGGTGCGATACAGGCGGCGGCGGTGGTCCGCGTCCGGGTATATGGTCTTGATCGCGGTGCCGCGCGCGAGCCAGAAGCGCGAAAGGCGATCCTCCTCCTCGGCGGCGGCATGGGCATAGGTGTGCCGCCAGATGCGGATGAGTTCGGCTTCCATCTCCGCTGGTGGCAATGCCCGCGCGGTCAGCGTTTCGACTTCTTGGACGAAGGCCAACAGCATGGCGTCGAGCGAGTCGAGATATACGGCGATATCTTCGTCATCCTTTTCGGCCTCACTGATCGACACGGATTCGAGCCAGGCAACGAAATCCTCATCCGAGTCGCTGTCGGCGATCGATTCCCATCCGTCGCGAAGCGCGGATAATAGCATTGCGAGCGCGCTGTGCGCCTTCTGCTGATCCGGCGTCGCCCCTCCCGCTGCCGCCAGTCCAGCCGCCTTTTCGAGCTTGTCTATTAATTTGTCATAGCCGTCCCACTGCCGGTTCCATACCGGCTCAGGCTCGGCCTTGCCGCGCTTCCGTTTATATTCCCGTTCGGGAAGCACCACTAACGCGCTGCCTTCGGTTGCGACGCCAGGCCGCCCTGCGCGGCCGATCAGGTTGGCGAACTCGGCGGCGGGCAGCACCTCGTTGGCGCGGAAGATGCTTGGTAGGAGGATGGTGTTGACCGGCAGGTTGACGCCTTCGGAAAGCGTGGAGGTGGCAATGATGACACGCACCTGCCCGCGATCGATCGCGATCTTGAGCCGCCGAGCAAGCAGAGCCGGCATCTGGCCGTGATGTACCGCTATGCCTCGCACCAGCAGCCGATACTCGAAAGACTTCTTCGTAAAGTAATCCTCGGCGGCTGCAAGGCAGCGCTGCCATGAGGGATCATCACCGGCGGCGTTCCAGTAATTAGGAAGATTCTCGTCCTCCCATGCGTCCATCAGGTCGGCGCAGGATTGGGCGAAGGTGATAACGTTCTGCGTGATGGAGATCAGCACAGTCGGTCGGGTGCCGTCGGTTCGCTCGGCGGCGAGGTGGAGTGCCGCCCAGAGGGTGGGTGCGCGCATGCGCACCTCGACACCGGCGTCGTCGTCCAGCCCATTGGGGAGCGCGGGGAAGGGCTGCGGCACATAGGGACGATCGTCGGTGCGCTCATCTTCGAACACCAGCGAATGTCCATCCATCAGGTCATAACGGATGTCGAAGCGACCGGATGGCGATACTTCCAGCCGCCCCATCATCTGGCGCGTGCTGCGATGCGAGGACACTATTGGCTCGGCCTCGTCATCGTCGCCGAACCAGGCCGCCATCGCCGGTGCCGCCTGGGCGGCGACGGCGGACAAAGCGATGAGCCGAAATCCTTTCTCATCGCGGGCGCGCAGAAGGCGTGCGCTCAATTGTTCGAGGCGCAGCGCCCGGGATTTGCCAGCGGCGAGATCTGCGGTCCGGCGCGGATCGTGGTCGACCATATGCGCCTCGTCGATCACGACGGTGCGCACACGATCGAGGAAGAGGACGCCGAGATAGCGCAGCAGTGCATCCGCCTTTTCAAAGGTACAGATGACGACCGCCGGCTGGTCGACTTCGATCCATGCGTCGGTCGGCCCCCAGTCGATCCCGCCGTACAGGCCGGTGACGACAACCGGCTCTGCCGCAACGCCGCGAAGATCCTCTGCCAGCCGCGCTTCCACTTCGGCGGCGAGGGCACGGGACGGCACCAGATAGAGGACGAGATTGGCGGGCCGGAACGGGTTGGTTTTGGGAGCGAACAGGCCCTGGACGGCTCCAAGGGTCGCGATCGTGGTCTTGCCCGACCCGGTGGGGGTGCAGAGGACGAACGATGAAGGTTCGGCAAGGCGGGCGATTCCTTCGGCTTGTGCCGGCCAAACCAGCGCACGCCGGTTCATAAAGGCTGCGCGGGCAAATTGGACGAGCGCCGCACCGACGCCGTCGCCGCTGTCCGCTGACAGGCGCAGGACGTGCGGCCAGAGGCTGGTCCCGACGAAGCGCCGCGCAATCCCTGCAGTAAGTCGCGCCAGCAGATAGGAATAGGGATCACGGCTATGCAGATAGCTGGCCGCGAGATGCTCCAGCTTGGTGATCGCGCGCATCACCAATGCGTCGTCACCGTTGCGCATATAGGCGCAGATCGTGCCAAGGCACATGATGACATGGCGGATCGTGACTTCGGCGATGTCGATAACTTCACCGCGTTCCGACACTTTACGCTCGCGATCCGACTGCCACCGTTGCGACCAGAATAGGTGGGTGGCAGCCAGCGCGGCGGGAAAGTCGGCGCGAATGAAATTGCGCAATAATTCGGAGAAGGGTTCGTCGCTGGGCATTCGACGCAACTGGCCGAGCGCCAACGCAGGGTAGCCCGAAAGTTGATAGGCGGCGGCGGAGAGGAGATGAACCGGCACATGCTCGGGGCGTAGCGAGGGCTGCGAAAGCCATTCGAGGATCTCGCCAGCGCGCTTGAGCGACTGGCGCCACAGGATATTGCTCTCACCGACCCCTTCCAGCCAAGCTGCTTCGATCAGGAGCAAGGCTTCGTCCAGACGGGTCTGGCGCTCTGCGACCGAGAAGCTCGTGAGGCCATCACGCCCCATGTCGCGCCGGATGCGTTGGCTGTACAGCTTCGCTTGGGCCGGGGTCAGCTTGTCACGCGCGAAATCTTCTCGGATGCCTTGCGCGATAGCGATCGTGGTGGCGTCGACCATCAGCTCTGACTCCGGTACAAGGCATCGACCAGCCCTTCGAGATCCTCCAACTGGAACTCCATGGCTTCCAGCAGCCGCTTGCCGGTATAGGCCTCATGGGGTTTGTCGGCCGGCAACCAACTCACCTGCGTCTCGTCTTTGATCGGCCAATGCCCCACCGCATAGGCGAGGCCATCGTTGCGTTCAGCCGTGCGAAAGCCCTCCTTCCAGAAGGTGAGCAGCCGAGCCTGCCATGCTTCGGCATCAGGCGTGTCGTAGTCCGACAGCAAATTGATGAGTTCGCGCACGCCGCTCGGGCGCTGCTGATCGACGGACAGCTTCTCATGTGCCTTGCGGATCGTCCCGGTGTTGTTCCTGGCAAGACATTTGGCTTCGAGCGTCAGGACATGGGTGATACGGCCGGTATCGTCGATCCGGAATGCGATCGCGTCATCTCCTGTCCGTCCCGGCCGTTTTTCAGATTCGGCATCGGACTCATGCTCCCCGCCGGCAAGCAAATGCTCGTTGATAAGATCGAGATGCTGGAATTCGGTATTGTGCATGCGGAAAAGAAAGGCGGGGATATGCCAGTCATGTTTCCCGAACGCTCCGAAATGTTCGACCGCGAGGCCAGCTAGCGTTTCGCCTAGATAGCCTTGCAGTGTGACCCTATGAAGGATGGCCGGATAGTTTGCGGCGGGGTCTTCGTCTCCGGCGAATGGCGAGAGTGGGTCGACAAGGCCTCGCCGTATCTTGAATCGCGCATCGTCCAGCGCTTCTTGGGCATAAGCGATCAGTTCGTCGCGTAACGAAGCCAGGTTGGCACTGACCTCACGCCATACGCGAAGTCTGTAACGCTTCGGATGTGGGGGCAGCTGTTGAGCAGGAATCCATTGCTGCAACGGCTGGAGAGTAACGCGGCGAAACCGAATCAAAGAACGGATTCCTGCAGACGCTTCCGCCTCATCACTTTCATAGAACTCTCCCGGCACACTCCGTTCCAAACGGAAGCTCATTCTTTATGCTACAGGGCCATGCCAACTAGTAAAGAGTGAAGCCAGCATCGATATTTTCCGGTCCGGAATGGATGTTTCGCATCCACACCTCGCGATAAGCGGGTAAGCTCATCCATTAGACAGCAACAATAGCCATCCCGCGACGCGGTCCGCGCCGGCGAGGCGCTTTAGCTGAGGCATATATTCGGACACGCGCGCCCGACCCATTCTCGCGAAGGTGCCGCTCAGCACCCGCCGATTATCTATGCGTGGCTTGTCGCAGCTCTTGGGGAAGAACGGTCGAAGCCGCTCCTTCTGGCCATCAGTCACCTAAAAACAGGTCGCTCAATCCGGTCTCCTTGCAGAGCCTGAATCAGATCATGACGCTCCCATCGATGAGTCCTGACCCAAAATCAGAAGTGCCGAACAGAAATTTTCCAATGTTCTGAGTGCCCATCTCCGGCTTCTGTGGGGCACCATCCTATGGGATGTAAGGTGTTGAAATTGCGCTAGTGTTGCGCTTTTTGCTCCATTCCATACAACCTTTCATTCCCTCACTATGCGATTGTCATAGGCGTTCAAGCGCGAGCGGTGACGGTCAAGCGCCATGCCTCACGCCTCCTGATCCACCCTCCAGTGGATCAGGAAAACCATCATCCCTCAAGATGCTGATCGGGTTTGAACCCTAGAACCGCGTGCCGATCCCTAGCCAGATGCGTGCCGGGTCGATGACGTACCCGAATCGATCATAGCTCAAGCGCTTGTCCAGCACGTTCTGTACGCCGCCATGCAGCGTGAACCGAGGCGAGACCTTGTACGATGCGCCGATATCGACTGTTGTGTAGGATGGTGCGACGGTGGCATTGCCGCTGATCTGCGCTTCGGTGATCGCCTCTTGGCCACGGAATATACCGCGAATATAGCCGTTCAGCCGAGTCGTCGGCTTCCAGTTGAGCGAGGCGCTTGCCTGTTGCTTGGGCGTATCGTTCAACGCTGCACCGATATTGGCACCACTTAGTTGCTCCGAGTCCGTGAGCGTACCGGTCGCATTGACCCTCAGCGTCGCGGTCAGCGGCATGTCGATCGTTGCCTCGATCCCGCGGACCTTCGCCTTGTCGACGTTGACATAGGTGGTCGGTGGCCGCCCGATGGAGCTTAGCGGCTCACCGCTGCACCAGGCCGCGGCTACGACACAGGTCACGCGCGTGATCTTGTCGTCAAACCGCGTGTCATAGGCCGTCAGGCTGGCCTGGAACGTGCCGCCATCAAACAGCAGTCCTGCTTCGATCGTTCGCGATGTCTCTGCATTCAGATCAGGATTGCCATAGATCGTACCCCCGCGGCTCGACTGGCCCCAGTCCGGGAGCGTCTGGCGCAGGTTCGGCGCGCGAAAGCCTTGCGAATAGCCACCCTTCAGCGTGAAAGCCCGGTCGATATTCCACACGGCATAGACCCGCGGCGTCCAGTGCGTCCCATATTGCTGGTCGTCGTCCATCCGCAGGCCGCCGGTCAGACGCAGTCCGGTCAGCACTGTCAGTTCGTTTTCCGCAAACACCGCTACTTGCCGTCGGCTTGCGCCGTCTCGCGTCGATCCCGCCAAGAGATTGCCGACCGTGTCCGTCAGGTCCTCGTTGCGGTAATAGGCACCTACGCTCAAGGAATTGGCGGGCAGCGGTACCATCCAGATCGACTGCGCGATCGTGTTCTTGATCCGTTTGCCGTCCTGCAGGCTTTTCGCGTCCTCGAGCTGCAGATAGCTCTCCGACGTTACAAAGCCCCAGCGGCCGGAATGACTGATCGAGCCGACATAACGTCGCTGCGCCTGAACGTTTTCCATACCCGTCGGCACCGTCGCGCTGGTCGCGACCGTTTTGCCCGCTGTCGCGGTCACGGTTTGGCGGTAATATCCCAGTTCGGCGAGAAAGCTGTGGTCGGGCCCTGCGTTCCACCCGAGCTTGCCAGCCAAGCTCTCGTCCCGGCGTTCCGGTGTGCCGCCGATGACACGATCCTCGCCGCGTCGGGTCGCAGCCCCCTGAACCTGAACACCGACCGAGCCGGCGATCGGACCGGACAAGTAAAAGTTGCCGTCGGCGACGTTGCCGTAATCGGAGCCTAACTGCATCGTGCCATTGGCCCGAGTGCTGCCGCGCCATGTCTTGGAGATGCGCCGCGTGATTATGTTGACGACACCGCCCATCGCATCGGACCCATATAAGGACGACATCGGGCCGCGTACCACCTCAATCCGCTCGATCGCCTCCAGCGGCGGCAATTGCCCGCCCTCCGATATGTTGCCACCGTTGGTTCGTGTCTCGCGGCTCGACAAGCGCTTACCGTCCACTAGGATCAGCGTATATTGCGGCGCCATGCCGCGGATCGAGATGTCGCGACTGTTACCCTCGCCCGGCGTCACGGTGACGCCTGGAATCTCGAGCAAGGCATCGGTCACTTCGCGATAGGGCAGGCGATCCAGATCCTTGCGTGTCAGCACGCTGATCGATGCCGGTGCGTCCTTGACCTGCTGTTCGCGACCGCCCGAAGCGGTGACGACGATCTCATCGGCACGGGTCGTCTGGCCTTGCGTATCCGGCATGCGGTCCGACGCGAGCGCGGATGTGGAGGAAGCGAGCGCGATGAGCGCCGCCGAGGAGCGGTTTAGGATGGTCGACATGAAGGTTCCCGTCATCGCTTGCTATTGCAAGTCGGTTGCAACCCTATGCGGGGGGATGCGGCAACGGGCCAGCCCCCAAATCTGAATAAGCCTTATTCAGCTCGCGGATGCACAATGTCGGGTCAGCATATCCGCCAGCCAGATCACCGCGCGGTCGCGCGTACTGCGGTCGTGCCACAGCAACCGATAGTCGAGATTGTCGATTGCGACAGGAGCGGGCCGGGTTGCCAAGCCATAGCTGGCGGCAAACCGCGTGGCGGCGCGGGTCGGAAGGGTCATCAGCACGTCGCTGCTCGCGATAAGGGAAGGTGCCGCATGAAAATACGGAAGCCGTACGGTGACGCGGCGCTCGCCGCTGCGCACGCCCAGCCGCACCTCGACCCCGTCTACCGCAAGGTCGCTGACTACGATGCCGACATGCGGCCATGCGAAGAACGCATCCAGCGTCAGCGCACCGTCCGACGTGGCAAGATCATGCTCTGCCCGCATGATGCAGGTATAGGTATCGGTAAACAGCGATCGCGTGTGCACCGCCGGATGGTCGGACTCAAGTCCGGAGATGATGAGGTCGATCTCTCCCGACGCCATCTTCTTCATCATATCCGCGCTGAATGGTACGATATCGACCGTCAGCGATGGAGCGGCGGTGGTGATGGCCTCGAGTGCTGGCGCAACCACCGTGAGCACCCCGTAATCCGTCGATGCGATGCGAAAACAACGATCGAGTGTAGCAGGATCGAATGTCGGCGGATGAAGCAGCGCAGAGGTTGATGCGAGCCATTGTTCGATGGGGGCGACCAGTTCGTCCGCCCGGCGCGTCCGCTGCATTCCGCCGTCTGTTCTGACCAGAAGCGGATCTCCAAGGATGTATCGGAGCTCGGCAAGCGAGCGGCTGATCGTGGGCTGGCTCATTCCAAGCCTGCGTGCCGTTCCGGTTACGCTCTTCGTCTGAAGAAGTACGGCCAGGGTGGCGAGCAGATTGAGATCGATATGCCCGGGAAGGATACGGCAACTCGCTTTATATCGAATAACTAATGCGAGCTATTATCAACGCTTCCTGCCATTTTCAACTCTAGCGATGTCGCGCCTACTCACTGTTTCAGAGTGACACCGTGGCGCCAAGCCGCACCATCCAGGGTTCGGTGGCGCGACTGTGGATAGCCGATCTATTTGTCGGCCAGCGCATCGAAGGCGAGATTGCATAAGTGCGGCGACGTGAAATCCGGCGTGCGCCAGCGGCTTTCCAACAAAATGGGCATCAACCTCACCATCTGGTGGCGAGCACGGGGATTTCGCGGGCAAGAAAGTCGATCCACGCGCGTGTCTTCGCGAGCGGATGGCGGGTCGGATGGGTCACCGCGAAAACACCGCCCAAGTCGACCAGCGGCTCGGTCAGCGTCACCTCGACGAGATCGCCGCGTTCGAGCGCCGCTTGCGCGATGAAGCGGGGTCCATAGACCAGCCCCTGTCCCGCCACGGCAGCGGCGACGAGAGCCTCGCCATTATTGGCGCACAGCGATCCGTGGACTGCCACGCGCTTGCCGCCGTCGGGACCGAAGCCCCAGGAGGCCGAGCCGGTCGCTTCGTTCAGGGTAAACCCCAGGCAGACATGATAAGCGAGATCATCGGCCCGCTCGGGCGTGCCGTATCGCGCCAGATAGGTGGGAGCGGCGCAAATCGCGAGCCGCATGGTGGCGAGCCGGCGTGCCATCAGGCTGCTGTCCGAAAGGCGACCGATACGGATCGCCATATCCCACCGTTCTTCGAGCAGGTCGACATAGCGGTCGCTAAGTCCCAATTCGATCGTGACGCCGGGGTTCTGCTCGCGAAACGCGGCGGCGAGCCGGGCGACGTGCAGCGTGCCAAACGTCATCGGCGAACTGACCCTGAGCAGCCCCTCGACCTTGTGCGAAACGGCGGACGCATCGGCGTCTGCTTCCTCGAGCTCGGACAGGATGCGCTCGGCGCGCTCGAGATACGCGGCTCCCGCCTCGGTCAGCACGAGCCGTCGCGTGGTACGCGTGACGAGCGTCGTGCCGAGACGCGCCTCCAGCGCGTCGAGATGCCGTCCCGCCATCGTGGGCGACAGGCGCATCTGCCGCCCGGCCGCCGACAGGCCGCCACTGCGAATGGCGCGGACGAAGACTTCGATACCGGTCAGGCGATCCATGATCTTATACCATGAGTAGATAGTGATTCGACGAATCTGATCATTATCATCGATGATGGCGAGCGCCATCTGGTGGTTCGAAAGGACACACCATGCGACAGCCCAGCCTCTTCATTCCCCACGGTGGTGGTCCGTGCTTCTTCATGGACGACCCCGCCGGTGTCTGGACCAATATGGCAAAGTTCCTGCGGGACCTGCCCAACCGGCTGTCCGAGGCGCCACGAGCCATTCTGGTGGTCTCCGGACATTGGGAAACGAACGGCTTCGCCTTCACCGGCGCGGCGCGGCCATCGCTGATTTACGACTATTACAACTTCCCGCCCCATACATATCGGCTCGGCTACGATGCGCCGGGCGACCCGGTTTTGGCGGAGCGGGCGGCGGGACTGCTTCGCGATGCCGGGTTCGTTGCGTCGGTCGATCCCGACCGTGGCCTCGATCACGGCGTGTTCGTACCGCTGAAGGTGATGCTGCCCGACGCCACGATTCCGGTGGTGGAGATGTCGATCGACCATCGGCTCGATCCCGCTCGGGCGGTCGAAGCCGGCCGCGCTCTCGCGCCGCTGCGCGATGAAGGCGTGCTCATCATCGGTTCGGGCATGAGCTTTCACAACATGCGCGGTTATGGTGACCCGCGCTCCACCGTCCCGTCGGAGGCGTTCGACGCTTGGCTGGGCGACGCGATCCGCCAGCCCGGACCTGCCCGAGCGCAGGCGCTTGCGGCGTGGGAAAACGCCCCCGCCGCCCGCTTCGCCCATCCGAAGGAGGAGCATCTGCTGCCGCTGATGGTAGCGGCGGGTGCGGGGGACGATGCACCCGGCGAGCGGATCTATGGCGAGCGCGTGCTGGAAACCGCCATTTCCGGTTTCCGCTTCGGCTGATCGCAACGAGGAGACGTGAGATGATCCCGACGATCGCCAAAGGGCGCGATGCCGGTTCGCCCGGGGCCCGATCGTCACATCTCCCGCCCATTGCCTGTTATGACTGGAGGAGCAAATCATGACCATTGCCGTCACCGGCGCGACCGGACAATTGGGTCGCCTCGTCATTGCCGCACTCAAGCAGCGGGTCGCGATCGACGACATCGTCGCGCTGGCACGATCGCCGCACAAGGCCGGCAAGCTCGGCGTTTCCGTGCGGCCATTCGACTATGCCACGCCCGATAGGCTTGCCGATGCGTTGTCGTGCATCAGGACGCTGTTGCTGATTTCGTCGAGTGAAGTGGGACAGCGCAGCGCGCAGCATCGCAACGTGATTGCCGCGGCGAAACGGGCCGGCGTCGGACGGATCGTCTATACCAGCCTGCTCCATGCGGACACATCGTCGCTCGACCTGGCGGTCGAGCATCGGGACACCGAAGCCGCACTTGCCGCGTCCGGCATCCCCGTCACCCTGCTGCGCAACGGATGGTACACCGAGAATTACACGGGTGCGATCCCGGGTGCGCTCGCGGTGGGCGCCTTGATCGGCAGTGCCGGACAAGGCCGGATTTCATCGGCCTCCCGCGCCGATTATGCCGAGGCGGCGGCCATCGCCGCCAGCGTCCCGGATCATGTCGGCAAGACCTATGAACTGGCTGGCGACCATGGGTGGACGCTGGCGGATCTCGCCGCCGAGGTTACCCGTCAGACGGGGCGGGATATCGCCTATGACGATCTGCCGCCGAACGACTATGCGCATCGGTTGCAGGATGCGGGCCTTCCCGCCGGAGTGGCACAGGCGATCGCGGGATATGACGTGGCCGCCTCGAAGGGCGCGCTGTTCGACGATGGTCGCCAGCTTTCCAGGTTGATCGGCAGGCCGACCACCCCGCTGGCCGACGCCGTGCGGGCTTCGCTGGCCTGATCGCCAAGCGGGTCGGGTATCACCCGATCGTTTCGATTCCGCAACGACTATCCGAAAGCCAGAGCCATGCCGCATGCCTTTCGCGTTACGCTGGAGGCGCTTGACGAAGCGTCAGGCGCGCCCACCGGGCGCCGGGTCCACACCGACATCGTCAATCACGACGACTTGTTCGACATTATCGAAAAAATATCCGCGCGCGGTGTCGTCCCCGCCGATGAAGCGACCGAATTCGCGATCGGGTTGAAGCTCTTCACCGAAGTGCTGCTCCGCCACCGCAAGGACGCGCCGTTCGCTGAGCTTCAACCGCATATCGGCACCTTCATGAAACGGCTGAAATCCGCGCCCGCTGCGGCGCAGAGCCGCGCCTGATCCTCTCGAAACATCAAGCCACAAGGAGAACCGACATGAATACCGACCTCGGCCTCGACCTGCCCAACGATCTCGCCGCCTTCATCGGCAACCATTTCATCTACACCTATGCCAATGGCTGGCGGTACGAATGGTATGCCCGCAACGCGACCACCTGCGACTATCGCATCCACCAGGGTCTGGTCGGCGGTCGCTGGGTGACGAACCAGACGATGGACCTCGTCCAGCTTGCGCCGGGCATGTACAAGGCCGACTGGCATGAGCCGACCGGCACCTGCGTCAGCCTGTATTTCGATATCGAACGCCGCCTGATCCACGGCACGATCTTCTTCCCGCAATGGATCGCGGGCGAAGGCCAGCATCCCGAAAAGACGATCTGCTACCAGAACGACTTCATCCCCGACATGAACCGCTTCCGCGACGAGGGCCCTGCCTACCCGTACGTCATCATCGGCGAATTCGCGAAGATCACCTTCATGGAGCAGCGCGGCCCCGACAATGACGACGTGATCAATGCCGCGCCGGGACAGCTTCCCGACGGCTTCCTCGATCGCACGAACTGAGGGAGGTCGCCATGTCCCACCAGTCCCGTTTCACGGATAAGGTCGTGATCGTCACCGGGGCGAGCACCGGCATCGGCCGCGCCACCGCGATCGCCTTTGCCCGTGAGGGTGCCAGGGTCGTCATCGGCGACTTCGACGATGCCGCTGCCGACACGGCCTCGGCCATTATCGACGCCGGTGGATCGGCGATGTTCGTCAAGACCGACGTCAGCCAGGACACATCGGTCCAGGGGCTGGTGCAGGCGGCCATCGACACCCATGGCCGCCTTGACATCGGCTTCAACAATGCGGGGCTTCTGCCCCGCACCGCCGATCTTGCCGATATGAGCGTCGAGGATTTCGACCGCACGATCGCCGTCGATCTGCGCGGCGTCTTCCTGTGCATGAAATATCATATCGCCCAGATGTTGCGCAATGGCGGCGGAGCGATCGTCAACACGGCATCGGTGGCGGGGCTGGTCGCCGATCCCGGCATGGCCCCCTATGTCGCCGCCAAACATGGTGTGGTGGGGATCACGAAGGCGGCCGCCCTCGACTATGCGACCCGCAACATCCGCGTCAATGCCGTCGCACCGGGCCTCGTCGCGACCCCGATGACCGAACGCTGGCTGACCGATCCCGCCTTTAAGGAGAAGCTTCTTCA
The DNA here is from genome assembly GCF_031453475.1 of Sphingomonas sp. SORGH_AS_0438. Lineage (NCBI taxonomy): Bacteria > Pseudomonadati > Pseudomonadota > Alphaproteobacteria > Sphingomonadales > Sphingomonadaceae > Sphingomonas > Sphingomonas sp. SORGH_AS_0438. The sequence continues at coordinate 1,881,669 of NZ_JAVIZS010000001.1, read as the reverse complement.
GAATTCCCCGATCGGTCGCGCTGCCCGGCCCGAGGAGATAGCGACGACTGTTCTATATCTGAGCTCCGATGCCGCGTCCTTCGTCACCGGCCAGACCTATGTGGTCGGTGGTGGCCAGACCTCCCACTGATTTCCATAGGAGACAAGACCATGGCGTCTTCCCTGCAAACCAAAGTCTTCGTCAGCAGCGATCAGCATAACGGTTTCGGCGTGTCATCGACCATCGTGTATGGGCCGACTGAGGCACTGCTGGTCGATTCCCAGTTCAGCCTGTCGAACGCGCATCGCCTCGTCGCCGAGATACTCGAGGTGGACCGCGACCTGACACAAATCTTCATCACCCATATGCACCCCGATCATTATCTCGGGCTGGAAGTGGTGAAGGCCGCGTTTCCTGGCGCGCGCGTGATGGCGTACAAAGACGCCGCCGATGAGGTGAACGACGCGTTCGGATTCAAGATCGAGCATTGGCGCGATACCGTCCTCGGCCGCAACGGTGCGACGACGGCGGTGCCGGTCGAGCGCATCGACCAGACGAACCTGACGGTGGATGGCGAGACGATCGAGATTCTGGGGTTGATGCGCGGCGACTGTGCCCATGCGGCCGCGCTGTGGATTCCGACGATCAAGACGCTGATTGCCGCGGATACCGTCTTCTCGGACGCGCATGTCTGGGTCGCCGATGCCCGCACGCCCGAGGAGAGACAGGCGTGGTTCGAAACGCTCGACCGGCTAGAGGTATTGGGCGCCACCACGATCATTCCCGGACATGCGCCCAACACCCGCCCCTATGATCCCGACGGCATCGGCTTCACCCGCCGGTATCTGACGGATTTCATCCGCGAACTGGAACGTTGCGCGGATGCCGCCGACCTCGTTGCATGGATGGACAGGCTTTACCCAGACCTGCCGGTGCGGATCTGCCTCGAATATAGCGCCCGCATCCTCAAGGATCATTATCGCTGGGACGGCGACTGGCCGGAGTCCTTGCGTGATCGCGAGGCGGTGATCTGACGCACGCCCGTGATGGACGCCCTCGTATTTTTCCAAAACTCATTTGGGAGAGATATTGGGACGTAGAAGGTTTTCCCGTTCTGATATCCCTACAAGACGGCGTAGGAGGGGGCATTTACCATCACGGGCGAACACCGCATGGCGGTTCAGCGCCGTGGGACCCAAATTTCCCAGCGATCGGAGTGCCCAGTTTCATCCGGCCAGGGGCACCACTCTCATGAAATCGCACCTCATAGAAGACAAATGCCGGCACCAGCACGCGGGGTTGTCGTATTTCCGGCTCGACTTTCTGTAGACTGTTCTACATATGTTCTCTCTGCGATGTCAAGGCGGGGCAGCATGATCAAAACCTCTGGCAGCAAGCAATCGAGCGCTTTTTCCATGGTGGCTGCGAACCGGCAAGCTGCCGCCTGCGCTCAGGCCTGACGGTCTCGAACTCAAATTCAATCCGTGGCACGATCCGGAGGACGGCCGGTTCACATTTGCTGGCGCAGGACGCCATTATGGTGCGAGCGGGACCGACGCGGTTAGCAGTCAGAAACGCCGGGCTCCGACCAGTCCTGATCCCGTCCCTGTTCTATGGGATCGTAGCAAGTCGAGGAATTCAGCATTGCCAAAGGCCGGAACGTCACGTGCTGAAACGGCGGCGAGAGATGGCAGCAGCCGGTGAATCGTGCCTCGCCCAAAGTAAAGCCCAAGCCCGTTGAGGGATCGCGGCCCGGCAACCAGCCGAACCCTGTCACCGAATTCGTCGTGGCGTAGGCGAAGGACTTTACGACGTTGGGACAGAAACGGTGGCAGGAGTCCGCGCTACGCTGACGACGAATCCGGTGACCACCGTTTGCAACGCCGGTCGCGGTATCGCGGGTATGATTGATGCTGCGATCGCTGCCGAGGACACGCCCGCCCATATCCAGGCTTCCCGTGCGGCAAGCGCCGTCGCCAATGCGTCGGCGCGGGATATCGGTCGTGTAGCGGGGACAGTTGCCGGGAACGTTGCGCTGGCGGCAGCGCCGGGGGCGGCGCTTTCGAAGGCGGCCGCATTGCGCCGACTACGCATGGCGAGGCCGCGCACGACCTTTGATCCGCCGCAGATCGGTTGGGTAACGGAGACGACCAAGTCGCAAAAGCCCTGGAAGGCTTACAACGACGCTGCGACGGGTGCCCAGCCCGGTCGGGCGCCGACGCTGATGCGAACAATGGCGGACGGTTCGAAGCGGCCAGTCAAGTTCGACGGCATTCAGGGCGATTACGTGATCGACCGGAAATGGAAGGTGGTCGATGCTCCCCGCGCCCGAGCCCAGCTCTTGCGACAATCGGAGGTGCTGGCAGAACATCGCCTGATCGGTACGTGGGAGGTTCCTACTCCTGCTCAGAAAGCTAAAGCACCGAAGTTGTTCAAGAAGGTGAAAGTCACCAACATCCAGGTGAAGGTAGTCAAGCCATGATTGCTATGCAAGTTGCGAGCTTGATCGCAGAATATTATGTTTTCTTGACGTTGACTGGTGAGGAGGAGCTCAATCTCGACACTGCCGTGAAGATGACCGAATCTCTCGCCGATCATCTGGAAAAGATGGACAAAGGATTTCTTCGCGAGCTGATGGATGCGTTTCCGATTATAGCAGAGGGATACAGTGGCGAAGCGCAGGAGGTGGTGCGCAACATCGCCCGCAGCTTGTATCTTGAAGAGGCGCTATCAGCTGACGATCCTGTCAAACTGGCCGAGTTGGAAGCGCCGCGCGACGCGAGGGACTGAGCGCCGGCTGGAGTTTTAAAACAGCGTGATCATGGCCTCCTCCATTTCTATTGCCGGCGACTGATCGAAATTTTCCAATGATCTGAGTGCCCAGTTTTGTCCCCCGTGGGGCACTACCCTACGCAAGTCGCTGTTTCGGCTGCGGAAAGCACCGAAAACAGCCATCTGATGCGGTTGTCTGCTACACATGTAGCAAGGGTGAAGGCATGGGCACGCTCCTGTATCGGCGTGAAGGTGGCACCTATTATTCCGTCGAGCCATTCCGACGAGTGAGCGAAATCGTTTCGCCGGTAAGCGTGAGTGGATAGAGTCGCTTCGAACGAAGGACCGCGTGGAAGCCAAGCGACTGATCCCCGCCTACGTTCAAGCCTTTGATCGCGCGATGATGGATGCGAGGGCTCCGGAGAGGCGAGGCAAACCCTTAGAAAGGGCGGTAGAGGCATCTCCGGTGCCTGGAAACCAGAGCATGTCGAGACGCCACGACCGTCTATGCAAGCTTCTGCTTCCCTCCTCAAGGTCCTCGAAGGGCATGTCGGAGGGCAGGAGGTTGAAGTCATTACAGCACTTAAGTGACAGGGCAATTCTACGGCATTGGTGCGGTATGTAGATCATGTCGAAGCGCACTTGGCCCGACCAGGCGGTGTTTCGGTTGCGAGCCGGCTCGCCGAACGGGTTGCCGTTATAAGTCAGGATCGTGTGGATGCGGTAAGACACGGCCTTCAGCTGTTAGAGGAATTCCCACGCTGCCCGCCTGACTGCCATGTCGGCGAGTAAGGTGGCCGCGAACTTCGCGGGTACGGCGGCCTTCCTTTCACACGGAAGGACCGCACCATCACACCGTAGGATCAGACACTTAGGCCGCTGTCCGTCTCCAGCCTGTGTTTTCCAGTTCAAGGAACTCCGCGGCCATTCCCGCTGCGCTGAGGAGAGCGGAAACGACGTGGTCCGGGATGAGCCGGGGGCGGCTGTCGGCCACGCACAAGGTGCCGAGGCGAAGGCCGTCCGGCGCGACGATCGGTACGCCGGCATAGGATCTGATATGGGGATCGCCGGTGACCAGATCCATCTGACGGAACACCGGATGGGTGGATGCGTCCGTCACGATCGTCGGTTCGGCTGCACAAAGCGTGTGGGCGCATAGGCTTTGATCCCGGGCATAGGCGCCGCGCGAAAAACCGAGAGCCGCCTTCGACCATGACTTTTCCGCATCCATCACGCACACGGCGGCAAAGGGAAATCCGACCTGATCGGCCAGTCGCCGAACGATGATATCGAGGCATGGGTCGACATCGTCATTGGCGACCTGGAGCTTGGCCAGCCTCTGCAGGCGGAGCGCTTCATCCCCGGGTATGGGAAAACGTCCCTCGGACCTCACGCGCAGATAGTGCTGCGCTGCCGCTTGGCCGCGCGACGACGGGCTGCGTTGCGCGAGATCGGTCTGGCGTACGGACAAGAGCGTGTTGCAGAATCCGGCCGGGTCGCTCGTCACCGATCCATCCTCAAGCAACGCGCTCGCACCAAGTGCGACCAGCTTCTGCTCCACTCTGGAGCGCATCTGGGATGAAACGACGACCTTGGTCAGCGCGGGACGGGACGCGAGCATCGAGAGCAGGCGCGCCCCGTCGATATAGGGCAGGAGAAGATTGATGAGGACGATATCGGGCCCGCATTCCTCAATCACCGTCAGGCCCTCATCCGCACCTCTGGTCGATCCGACCACCGTGAGTCCGTCATGCGCTTCGATCGCATCGCGCAGCATTGTGCCCATGACATTGGAATCATTGATGATAAGAACCCGTGTCATCGCCATTTCCCTTCTCGCATTACGAATTTATTAAAGGGAGATGACAAATGAAGCTGTGGATACTACGGTATACCCCGTTCGCCTCGCATGATCACAATGTCATGCCGGCCTAGAAGACTACGTCTATTTGTCGATGCCCTTCGGATGAGCTCGCCTGGATGATAGCATTAGAAGAGCCGTCGCCTCCTGAACGGTCTTCACGTTCAGGCGGGCCAGCATGTTGGCGCGGTGCATTTCGACGGTTCGGATGCTCAAGTCGAGATCGAACGCGACCGCCTTGTTCTGCTTTCCCTCGCTTATGCCGATGAGAACATCATGTTCGCGCGGTGTCAAAGCCCTGATTTTCTGTCGGGCCATATCTTCGGTGCTGCGAATTGTTTCCCGATCCGCCCAATCTTGAAGGGCCCTTGCGAGCAGCTTTTCCAGTCTGTGGCGGGTAAAGGGCTTTCTCACAAAGTCATACGCGCCCAGCCGCATGGCCTGCACCGCCATCGGGATATCGCCATAAGCCGTCATCGCGATGACCGGCCAATCGCAACCGCGCCGGGACAGCTCGGTCAGGACATCGAAACCCGAACGGTCCGGCATCTTCATGTCGAGAAGGATCAAGCCAGGCGCACAATCTCCGATTGCATCAAGAAAATCATCGCCATTGCCGTAAGGGTTTGCGCAATATCCGATATCCTCGATCAAATCGGCAGCGGCTATTCTAAAACCTGCTTCATCATCAATGACATGGACAATAGCATGCTTGGAAACGTCATTCATGGTCCAAATTACCTTTGCAACGAGTTGCACTTCATCGCGCCGCCGGCAAATCACCAAATTTTAGGCGCCGTCTATGACAAATCTGGCCGGGTAACATTTTCTAGACGTCGATCCTTCATCGAAGGACATGGGCCGGATCATGGAGCGGCGATCCGGTCATGGCTGCTGGGGAATTGCGTTGAACATCAATGTCCTGCCCGACCTGACTGCCTGTGACCGGGAACCGATCCACCGTCCTGGTGCGATCCAGGCGTTCGGCTTCCTCCTTGCGATCACATCCGACTGGCTCATCGTCAGCGCGTCCGACAACGTGCAGGAGCATTTCGGCCAGCCTGCATCGACGCTGCTGGGCGCGATGCTGAACGATGTGTTCGACCGAGAGGCGGTCCATAGCCTGCGCAACCGACTGGCACAGGTCCAGGGCACCGGTTGTCTGGAGCGCATCTTCGGCCTCGATCTCTTCGGGACGGGCCGGCTGTTCGACTGTGCCGTCCACTATTCCGACGACCTCGCGATCCTCGAGGCCGAGCCCAACCAACGGAGCAGCATCGCCGAGGTGGCAGGCCTGGTCCGCTCGATGACGAGCAGGCTCGATGCCGAGCGTGATCTGGATGCGTTTGTCCGGCAAGGCGCACGCCAGATGCATCTTCTCACCGGGTTTGACCGGGTGATGGCGTACCGCTTCGACCAGGACGGGTCCGGCGAAGTCGTGGCGGAATCGGTCCGGCACGGTGTCGCGCCGCTTCACGGGCTGCACTTCCCGGCAAGCGACATCCCGCAACAAGCCCGCGCGCTCTATCTTCGCAACCCGTTCCGCTTCATCGTCGATGTGGGACAGGCGCCAGTGCCCATCCTGTCGGTCGACCGAAAAGACAGCGGCGCGCTCGATCTGTCATCGTCGGTCCTGCGCGCCGTCTCGCCCGTCCACATCCGCTACCTTCGGAACATGGGCGTGACCGCCTCGCTGTCGGTATCGATCATCGTGGAAGGTCGGCTCTGGGGTCTGTTCGCCTGTCATCACTTCCGCCCACGATGCCTGGCTTTCGATCTCCGGACGGTCGTCGAACTGTTCGGTGAGATGTTCTCGCTGCGTCTCGAAAACCGCATGCGCAAGGCCATCGCCGCCAGACAGGCGCTGGCACGCCGCACCGGTGCCCAACTGCTCGCGTCGATCGCCGCCGATCCTGGCCTGCTGACCGATCCCGACCGCCTGATGGTCATGCTGAGGGACATCCTTCCCTGCGACGGGGTGGCGGTGCAGGTCGGCGACCGCCTGGCGGCAAGCGGGATCGCGCCCGCCGTGGGGGATGTGCCAGCCATCGCGCGGCACCTGCATTCCCTTGCGGGGGACGAGATTTTCATATCGGATCATCTCATATCCCACCTGCCCGAGGCCTGCGCGCCGGACCGGGGGGCGGCCGGTCTGATCGCCATCCCGATCAGCACGGAACCCGGTGACTATCTGATGCTGTTCCGGCGCGAGCGCATCCGATCGGTGACCTGGGCTGGCGACCCCGGTGACGCGTTCAAATCGGATGCCTCCGCCGCCAGCCTGTCGCCCCGGACCAGTTTCGCCGCATGGAAGGAGGAGGTGCGACAGCGGTCGAGTCCATTCACGGCCGACGAACAGGCGGCCGCCGAAACCTTGCGCGTCGCGATGATCGAGGTCGTGCTCAAGCTTGCGGGGACGGCCGGGACGAAGCGACAGCGGGCGCTTCGACAGCAAGAGGTGTTGATCGCGGAACTCAACCATCGGTTGCGCAATATCCTGACGCTCGTCAGCGCCCTGATCTCCCAATCCCGAGAGGGTTCATGGGATGATGGAGGCAGCACCGTGCTGGAGGCGCGAATCCGCACGCTCGCCCGTGCGCATGACCAGATCGCACGCTACGACTGGGCACCGGCCGACCTGCGCCAGATGATCGAGGATCAGGCCGATCAATATGCGGGTGCCTGCCGCTTTCAGATCGAGGGGCCGCCGATCCTGCTGGAGCCCGCGGCCTATGTGACCTTTTCGCTCGTCCTCCACGAGCTCCTGACCAATTGCTGCAAATATGGGGCCGTCTTGGCCAGTGGTCGCGTCGATATCCATTGGCAACGCGACGGCGACGGCGGCCTTGCGGTCGATTGGCGCGAATGCTGCGGCCCCGTTTCAGGGGGCGATCGGCGGCATGGTCTCGGCACCACCATTCTCGAACGATTGGTGCCGCACGATCTCGGCGGCACCGCTACCCTTTCGTTCGACGCGTCCGGTGTCCGAGCGCGCTTCGTCATACCGCCCCGCTTCGTCAGCACCCCCCAGGACGGACAATCCGGCACAAGCGCCGCCGCTCCTGTTCGCCCGGGTGAAGCGCTCGTCGCACCCAGGATCGACGGGACCGTGCTGCTTGTGGAGGACAGCCTCCTGATCGCCATCCATGCCGATGCCCTGTTGTCGAGGGTCGGCGTCAAGAATGTCGTGATCGCGGCGACGGTGGCGGACGCCTTTGATCGGATACGAACCTGCGCCCCCGCCTTGGCGATCTTGGACTTCGCTCTCGGGGAGGCTGACAGCCTTCCGATCGCCGATCATCTGCTGAGGAACGGCATCCCCTTCATGTTCGCGACCGGTTATGGCGAGCAGCTTCGCCTCCCCGAGCGGCACGCCCATGTCCCGGTTCTCCAAAAGCCCTATGGTGAAGCCGCGTTGATCTCGGCGCTCATCGCGGTCTTTCCGGGCGATCGGCAGGTGCTTGGGCAACATGGCGACTCGTAGAATTACCCCTGCTTACAGACATGGCGGTTTGCTGTCGGTTTTCTCTACCCGCTCCATATCCGCATTGAGCCTACGGATTTCCGCCATTCGGGCGTCTGGCCGCGCTTCGCGGGGCACCTGGCTGTTGCGCGAGGCACGCTGACCTGGTCAGGTACGGGATCGACGACTGCAACGCATAGAGACAGTTGTCCAGCGGCAACGGGGTGTGACGGCGTAATACTGCACCATCGCCTCCTCGGCCTCAGACAAGGTGGAGGAATGCGGAGCCTTCAACTCGGTCTTCAGCTCCTCGACCGTCGCCCGCTCGCGCTATTTCGGCACTATCTTTAGGTTGATTCCCGGGGCACGGTCCACAAAATGATAGGTAAGCCGATTTCTGAGAAATGCCGTAACTACATATTGTCGGTGGCTGATAAATAGCGGGTGTAATATGGGTTGTTCGTATTAGGGGTAAGTCCGAACGGACCGGTGGTCGAATCTGGAATATGCCCTCCGCGATGGGCAATTCGACGTCGTTTATTTTTCTCCGGATGAAGTCGAACCCAAAGAATATAGGGTCGAACGCCGCGAGCGCTCGCTGCCGCGGCATTTCGGGGAGAAGCCGATCGTTCACCCCCCTGTGGATTTGGACGATGAAGTGCAGAGCTAACGACCTGTAGGCCATGCCGGTCGGGCATCTGGTGGAAGTCCAAAATCATCCGATGATCCAACCGCCCGGCTTCGTCCGACCAACGGCGCCATTGGCTCCCCTGGCGAATCTCCATGCCATCGCGTCGTTGACCTCGGCTGCGTGGCGGCGCAACGGGGGTGGGGGAGGGGTGTCATGACCGTTTCGACTTCACCGTCGCACCGCCGGGTGCTGGCCGCCAGTTTCGTCGGCACCACAATCGAATTCTACGATTTCTATGTCTATGCCACCGCCGCCGCGCTGGTATTCGGCGAGCTGTTCTTTCCCAAGGGCGCGCCCGGCACACAGCAGCTCGCGGCCTTTGCCACGCTCGCCGTCGCCTTCTTCGCGCGGCCGATCGGCAGCCTGGTGTTCGGCCATTTCGGCGACCGGGTCGGGCGCAAGTCGACCCTGGTCGCCTCGCTGCTGACGATGGGCGTATCGACCACGCTGGTCGCGGTGCTGCCGACCTATGCTACCGCCGGCTGGATTGCCCCGTTCGCGCTCTGCCTGCTGCGCTTCGGGCAGGGGTTCGGCCTGGGTGGCGAGTGGGGCGGGGCAGCGTTGCTGGCCGTGGAACATGCGCCGCCGGGCTGGCGCGCCCGCTATGGCAGCGCACCGCAACTCGGTGCGCCGGCGGGCTTCATCGCCGCCAACGGCCTGTTCCTTCTGATCGGCCTGTGGCTGACCCCGGCGGAGTTTCGCGACTGGGGCTGGCGCATCCCCTTTGTCATCAGCGCGGCCCTGGTCGCGGTCGGCCTGTGGATCCGGTTGAAGCTGACCGAGACGCCGGAATTCGCCGCCTCGCTGGAGGTCGCGCCGCCGCCCGCCGTGCCGATCGCGGAACTGTTGCGACGGCATGGCGGGGCGACGCTGGCGGGGACGGTCGGCGCGATCGCCTGTTTCGCCGCCTATTATGTCGGTACCGCCTTCCTGCTCGGCTATGGCACCAAGACGCTGGGCTTCCCGATGCAGCAATTCCTGCTGATGCAGCTGGGCGCGATCCTGTTCATGGCGGTCGGCATCTATCTGGCTGCCTGGCTGGCCGATAACCGCTGGGACGAGCGGCGGGTGCTGGCGGGCGGCTGCGTCGCAACGGTGCTGATCGGCTTCACCATCCAGCCGCTGATGAACGGATCGGCGGCGGGGGCCTTCGCCTTCCTGGCGCTGACCTTGTTCGCGATGGGCTTTGTCTATGGTCCGCTCGGCGCGTGGCTGCCGGGGCTGTTCCCGGCCCGGGTACGCTATACGGGCGCGTCGATGGCGTTCAACGTCGCGGGCGTGATCGGCGGCGGACTGACCCCGCTGGTCGCACAGGGCCTGGCGATGGAGCGCGGGCTATGGGCGGTCGGCCTGTATCTCAGCGCGGCGGCGGGGCTGAGCCTGATCGCGCTGGTCGCGATCCGGCCCGCCCCGACCATGCCTCACGCCTGACGGAGAAGGGTCAGCCGGGCCTTGCCATGCACCCGGCTGACATCAACGGTGAAGCCGGCGACCTCGACCGTCTCAGCGCGGGCGGTTTCGATGCTGACCCAGGTGGCAGGACCGATCCAGCCGAGCCGCGCCAGCTTGTCGAGCGCCACGCTGCCCGCACCGGTGCCATAGGGCGGGTCCATCATCATCAGGTCGAGCGGCGCACGCGCCGGCCCCAGCGCCATCACTGATCCCGCGCGCACGTCACCCTTGGCCCCCAGTTTCTGGAGATTGGCCTTGAGCGTGTCGAGGGCGGGCCGGTCCTGCTCGACGAACAGGCAGGTCGCGGCCCCGCGCGACAGCGCCTCGATGCCCAGCGCGCCCGAGCCGGCGAACATATCGGCGACGGCCAGCCCCTCGAACGTCCCGAGACGGCTGGTCAGCATTGAGAACAGCGCCTCGCGCGTGCGGTCGGCGGTGGGGCGAGTCGCCTCGCCCAGCGGTGCGGCGAGCGGGCGGCCGCGCCATTGTCCGGCAATGACCCGCATGGCTCAGCGCTTTCCCTTGGGCGCGCGGGGCGGATGGCCGCGCCCGCCGGACGGTCCCTTGCCCGGTCGCGAAGCGCCGCCGCCCGGCGTGCGGGCGCCGAAGCCGTTCGGCGTGAAGCCGCCGCCGCGCGACGCCGGCCGACCCTGTGCCGGCCGCGCGTCACGCTCGTCACCCCGGGGGGCACGACGGTCGGTCGAAGGACGGCCCTCTCCGAAACGGTCCCGGCCGCGCTCGCCCTCAACGCGCTGGGCGCGCGGCGCGGCACTCGACCGGTTGCCGGCGGAGGGATCGCCCGTGCCCCGGCGCGGCTGCCGATCGGTGGCGGCGCGATCAGCGCCGGTCCGGTTGCCCTGCGGGCTGCGATCGCTTCGCGCGGGGCGTTCGCTCGCGTCCCGGCCGGGGCGCTGGCCCCCGACGGTGCGATCGTCACGGGCCGGACGCCGGCCGTCATCGGGGCGGGCGGCGCGAGGCCGGTCGGCATTCTGGGCGGACGGGCGGGCGGGACGGTCGCCACCCTCGACGGGGCGGCGGTCGTCGCGGTCCGGCTGGTTCGGGCGACTGGGCCGGGTGCGCGAACCCCAGCCGCCGCTCGTGGCCTGTGCGCGCGGGGCGGGGGCGACGCGACGGCGACCCTCCGGCTCGCGCCGGGGGGGCGGGGGGACTTCGGGCTCGGCCGCCACCGGCGCCGCGATCTTGGGGGCGGGGCGCGCCTCGACCGTCACCAGCGTCGCCAGGTCCGCGCCCTTGCCGCGCCGGGGGCCGGTCAGCGTCTTGGCGAAGGCGACCAGATCGTGCTGCTTCACCTCGCCCACCGCGCCGGGCGGCAGGTCGCCGAGGATGAAGGGGCCGTAGCGGGTGCGGATCAGCCGGCCGACCTGGAGACCGAGATGCTCCAGCACGCGCCGGACCTCACGATTCTTGCCCTCGGTCAGCGTCATCTCGATCCAGACATTGGCGCCGGTCCGCCGCTCCAGATTGGCGTCGATCGAGCCATAGCGGACGCCGTCGATCTCGATGCCGTGGATCAGCTCCTCCAGCATCGCCTGGGTCACGTCGCCATAGGCGCGCGCGCGATAGGTGCGCTCGACCCCGGTCGCGGGCAGTTCCAGCTGGCGCTTCAGCCCGCCATCGGTGGTGAGCAGCAACAGCCCCTCGGTATTCAGGTCGAGCCGGCCGACCGGCATGGTCCGCGGCAGGTCGCCGGGCAGCCGGTCGTAGATGGTCGGGCGGCCGACCGGGTCCCATTCGGTCACCAGCAGCCCGACCGGCTTGTGATAGAGGAACAGCCGGGCCGCCTCGGGCGGGGCGACGGGCTCGCCGTCGACGGTCACGCCCTTCAGGCTGGTCAGGATGGTGGCGGGCGTATCGAGCAGCGTGCCATGGAGCGCGATCCGCCCCTCGGCGATCATCTTCTCGATGTCGCGGCGCGAGGCGATGCCGGCGCGGGCGAGCAGCTTGGCGATGCGGTCGCCCTTGGGGCGATCGCCCCCGGACTTGGTCTCTTCGGTCATGCAGGGCCGAATACATCCGAATGACCGCCGGAGCGAAAAAAACTTTGCGACTTGCACGGGCCGGACGCGTTATGATCCCCAGGCGAAACGAATGGGCGACCTGATGCTGTTCGGGAGGAAGAAAAGACAGATCGTCAAGCTGTTGGTCGTCGAGGACGAACCACTGGTGGCGTTCGATGCCGAGCATGTCCTGTCGGACGCCGATTACGAGATCGTCGCTACCGTCGACAAGGTGGCGGACGCGGTGGCGTTGCTGGCGGACGGGGTGGAGATCGACCTGGTGCTGGTCGACGTCAACCTGGCGGACGGGTCGGGGGTCGATGTCGCCCGTGCGGCACAGGCGCGCGAGGTGCCGGTGCTGTTCGTCACCGGAGCCTGCCCGCCCGAGGCGATCGAACTGGCGGCGGGATGCTTGTCCAAGCCCTATGCGCAGCGCGACCTGCTCGGCGCGATCACCGCGATCGAGGACGGGATGCAGGGCAAGCCGCCCCGCCGTCTGCCGCCCGGCTTTCGCCTGTTCGTCCAGGCCGCCTGATCTTCCTTCCGCCTGATTACCCTCTATGATCGCTCGTTTCGGGTGCCTCGACATCGCGGGGCCGGGGAGCGTTGATGACGGATCGGGTACAGGGTGGCTGGTGGCAGGGGATACGCCCCTATTTCGAACGCGAACCGGTCGCCGCCTTCGCGCTCGGCATCTCCTCGGGCTTTCCCTATGCGATGATCGGCGCGACGCTGACCACGCGGCTGGCGCAGGACGGCATCGACAAGGCGACGATCACCGCCTTCACGCTCGGCTTCCTGGTCTATAACCTCAAGCCGTTCTGGGCGTGGGTGGTGGACGGCGTTCGGCTGCCGCTGATCGGCCGGCTGGGCCAGCGCGTGTCGTGGCTGGTCTTCGCCGGCATGCTGGTGATGGCGGCGGTCGCGAACCTGGCCTTTGTCGATCCCCGGCTGTCGCTCGGCGCGACGGTGGTCGCGGCGGTGCTGGTCGGCTTTGCCGGCGCGACCTTCGACATCGTCATCGACGCTTACCGGATCGAGACGCTGAAACCCTATCAGCTCGGCGTCGGCTCGGGCATGACGCAATATGGCTGGCGCATCGGCTCGGTGCTGGCGGGGTCGCTGGCGCTGGTGCTGGCGGCACGGATCGGCTGGGGTGGAGCCTATCTGGCCTGCGCCGTCTTCGCCCTGCCGGCGATGCTGACCGGGCTGCTGCTCGGTGAGCCGGAGCGGCACCGCGAGCCGACCGCCCGGCGCGGGGTGGGCGAGGTCGTCGCCTCCATCATCGGGCCGTTCGCGGAATTCTTCCGCCGGCAGGGTGCGATGGTGATCCTGGCCTTCATCCTGATCCACAAGATCGGCGATACGCTGGGGCAGCTGGTGCTGCGGCTCCTGCTCAACGACCTGGGATTCTCGAACGACGAGATCGCGATCTACGACATCGGGATCGGCTTCTGGGCCTATCTGGTCGGCATCTTCATCGGCGGCGCGATCTATGCGCGGCTGGGGCTCAAGCGGTCGGTGCTGATCAGCCTCCTGCTCATGGCGGTGTCCAATGCCAGCTTCGCCTGGCTGGCGGCGAGCGGCCACAGCAACTGGGGACTGGCCGGCGCGATCGGCTTCGAGAATATCGCCAGCGGCATCGGCGGCGTGACGGTCATCGCCTATTTCTCGGCGCTTTGCGACCTGCGATATACCGCCTCGCAATATGCCCTGATCTCGGCGGCGGCGAGCATCGTCGGCAAGGCGCTCACCGCCACCACGGCGGGCGGGCTGGTCGAGCGGATCGGCTATGTCGACTTCTATCTGCTGACCACCGTCATCGCGCTGCCCGGCGTGGTGCTGTTCTGGTGGATGAGCCGCAGCGGGCTGATCGATCGGTCGATCGGCTCCGCCGGCACCGCCGGGCCGGGCGACGCGCGGAATACGGGGCAGGGCGACGTCATCGACGTGTGACGTCGCGCCCCGGGCCGGGAGCGGCTGGGGTCAGCCCAGCTGCAACCGCGCCCGCGCCGCGGCATATTCGCGCATAAGCCGGGCGATGCGGTCACCGACCGGCTCGACCCGGTCGACCGCGCCGATGCCCTGGCCCGATCCCCAGATATCCTTCCACGCCTTGGCCTTGGAGCCGCTGTCGCCGCCGAAGTTCATCGTCTTGAAATCGCCCTCGGGCAGCGCGTCGGGGTCCAGGCCGGCGGCGACGATCGACTGGCGAAGGTAATTGCCGTGGACGCCGGTGAACAGGTTCGAATAGACGATGTCGCGCGCCCGGCCGTCGACGATCCCCTGCTTATAGGCAGGATCGGCATTCGCCTCGGTCGTGGCGATGAAGGGCGAGCCGATATAGCCGAAATCCGCGCCCATCGCCTGCGCCGCCAGCACCGCGCCGCCGGTCGCGATCGATCCGGACAGCGCGAGCGGGCCGTCGAACCATTGGCGGATCTCCGCGATCAGCGCGAAGGGGGAGAGACGACCGGCATGGCCGCCCGCGCCCGTCGCCACCGCGATCAGCCCGTCCGCGCCCTTGTCGACCGCCTTGTGCGCGAAGGTGTCGTCGATCACGTCATGGAGCGTGATCCCGCCCCAGCCATGGACGGCGGTGTTCAGATCCTCGCGCGCGCCGAGCGAGGTGATGACGATCGGCACCTTCCATTTGGCGCAGGTTTCCAGGTCCGCCTCCAGCCGGTCGTTGGAGCGGTGCACGATCTGGTTGACCGCGAAGGGGGCGGAGGGCGCGTCCGGATGCTCGCGATCATGCGCGGCGAGTTCCTCGGTGATGCGGTGCAGCCATTCGTCGAGCATCGCCTGCGGCCGGGCGTTCAGCGCCGGGAAGGAGCCGACAATCCCCGCCTTGCACTGGGCGATCACCAGCTCCGGGCCGGAAATGATGAACATGGGCGAAGCGATCACCGGCAGTCGCAGCCGGTCGAAGATGGCAGGGAGCGTCATGGGGCGGGAGCCTAACGACGCGAAGGCCGCTGTCCAGCGCTTGCGAAGCCCGGTTGGCCGCCGCATAGGTCAGCCGTCCTGACGTCCGGAGTTCCCGATGAAGCTTGCCGTAGCGTTGCTGCTGTCCCTGACCGTTTCCGCGCCCGCCATCGCGGCGGGACAATTGTCGAAGAATGTCGTGCCCCTGCTCTATGACATCGACGTTCGGCCCGATGCGAAGGCGATGACCTTCGCCGGCCGCGAATCGGTGACGGTCGATGTGAAGGCGCCGACGACCACGCTGACCCTCAACGCCGCCGAGATCGAGGTGACGCAGGCGACGTTCGACGGCAAGCCGGTGAAGGTCGCCGCCGACGCGCAGGCGCAGACGCTGACCGTGACGCTGCCCCAGGCCGCCAGCGTCGGCCAGCATCGGCTGACCTTCGCCTGGACGGGCAAGATCAACACCTCGGCCGCCGGCCTGTTCGCGATCGACTACAGCAATCCGGACGGCAGCCAGTCGCGCATGCTGGCGACCCAGTTCGAGGCGCCCGACGCGCGCCGCTTCGCACCGATGTGGGACGAGCCGGCGTTCAAGGCCAAGTTCCGCCTGACCACCAGCGCGCCGGCCGGGCAGACTGCCTTCTCCAACATGCCCGCCGCCTCGGTGACCAAGCAGGCGGACGGCAGCCAGCTCTATCGCTTCGGCGAGACGCCGGTCATGTCCAGCTATCTGCTGTTCCTGGGTATGGGCGATGTCGAGCGCAAGACGGTCACCTCGGGCAACACCCAGATCGGCGTCATCACCCGTCGCGGCGTCGTCGACCAGGGCGACTATGCGCTAGCCTCGGCCACCCGGCTGCTGACCTATTACAACGACTATTTCGGCCAGCTCTACCCGCTGCCCAAGATGGACATGATCGCGGGGCCGGGTTCCAGCCAGTTCTTCGGCGCGATGGAGAATTGGGGCGCGATCTTCTATTTCGAGCCCGAATTGCTGTTCGACCCGGCGCGCACCACCGAGAGCGGCCGCCAGCGCATCCACACCGTCGTCGCGCATGAAATGGCGCATCAATGGTTCGGCGATCTCGTCACCATGGCCTGGTGGGACGATCTGTGGCTGAACGAGGGCTTCGCCTCCTGGATGGAGGGCAAGGCGACCAACGACCTGAACCCCAGCTGGAAGGCGGCGGATGCCGCGATCGCCTTCGAACGGGAAAGCGCGATGGCGATCGACGCGACCCAGGCGACGCATCCGATCATCCGCCATGTCGAGACGGTCGACCAGATCAGCGACGCGTTCGACGGCATCACCTATGCCAAGGGGCAGGCCGTGATCGGGATGCTGGAAAGCTGGCTGGGCGAGAAGCCCTTCCGCGACGGCATCCGCCGCTACATGGCCAAGTACAAGTACGGCAACACCGTCACCGACCAGCTCTGGGGCGAGCTGTCGGCCGCGACCGGCAAGAACGTCGCCGAGGTGGCGCGCGACTATACGTTGCAGGGCGGCGTGCCGCTGGTCACCATGACCGGCGCGCGCTGCACGGGCGGCAACACGGTGGTCACGCTGACCCAGAGCCGCTTCGGCCTGGATGAGGCGTCGCGCACCCCGCAGACCTGGCACGTGCCGATCAAGCTGGCGACGCTGGGCGGCGCCACGACCGATGCGATCGTGACGGGCGCGTCGCCCAGTTCGGTGACGGTCAAGGGTTGCGGCACGCTGGTGCTGAACCAGGGCAAGGGGTCGTACACGCGCGTCCAATATGACGATGCGACCCATGCCGCGATCGTGCGCGACTATACCCGCCTGGCGCTGGGCGACCGGCTGGGTACGCTGGGTGACGATTATGCGCTGGCGGCGGGCGGCTATCAGGACCTGTCGCGCTATTTCGCGGTGCAGGACCGGGTGGGCGTCACCGCCGATCCGCTCGAATGGTCGCTGGTCGCCGCCAAGCTCGGCGCGCTGACCGGCCTCTACCAGAACACGCCGCTGGAGGCGAAGCTCCAGGCCAAACAGGCCGCGCTGTTCGCTCCCGTGCTGGCGCGGATCGGGTTCGAGGCGAAGCCGGGCGAGTCGGCGCTGGTGTCGAACCTGCGCGAGACGCTGATCGGCCGGCTCGGCTATCTGGGCGATGCGCAGGTCGCGGCGCGGGCGCGTCAATATGTCGGCCAACTCGCCGCCAATCCGACCGCGATCCCGCCGGCGATCCGCAACCCCATCCTGTCGACCTTCGCTACCAATGCGACGCCGGCCGAATGGGACCAGCTGTTCGCGCTGACCCAGGCAGAGCGTTCGCCGGTCGCCAAGAACCGCTTCGTGTCGCTGCTCGGTGCGGCGCGCGACGAGGCGCTGGCGAAGCGCGCGCTGGAATTGCTGAAGGGCAAGGCGCTGACCGACCCGCAAAAGGCCAGCCTGTTGCGCGCGATCGCCGGATCGCATCCCGATCTGGCGTTCGACTGGGCGGTGGCGAACCGCGACCTGGTCAACGGCTTTGTCGAGCAGAGCTCGCAGGCGCGCTACATCCCGTCGCTGGGCGGCGGGTCGAACGATCCGGCGATGCCGGGCAAGATCAAGGCCTATGCCTCGCAGTTCCTGCCCGAATCCGCGCGCAACGTGGCGGAACAGACGGTGTCGCTGATCGCGGTGCGCAAGGCGGTGGCCGATCGCCTGCGCCCGGCGACCGAGCGCTGGCTGGCGCGCTGAGCCACGCCTGACAAAGGCTGGTCCGGGTCAGTCGATCCGGACCAGCGTCTCGGCATAGGTGCGGCCGCGCGTCGCATAATGGGCGGCGGACCGGCGCAGACCCTCCAGGGCGGCATCGTCCAGCGTCCGCACCGCCCGCGCCGGGCTGCCGATGATCAGGCTGCGCGGCGGGAAGGCCTTGCCCTCCGTCACCAGCGCGCCCGCGCCGACCAGGCAATCCTCGCCGATCACCGCATGGTTGAGGATGATCGCGCCCATGCCGACCAACACCCGCGCGCCGATCGTGCAGCCATGCAGGATGGCATGATGGCCGATGGTGCAGTCCTCCGCGACGCTCAGCGGCGCGCCGGGATCGGAATGGAGCATCGCGCCATCCTGCACATTGCTGCGTGCGCCGATCGTGATCGCCGTATTGTCCGCGCGGATCACCGCGCCGAACCAGATGCTGGCCTCCGCCTCCAACACCACGTCGCCGATCAGCTCGGCGGAGGGCGCGACCCAGGCGGTCGGCGAAAGGGTTGGGCGGCGGTCGCCAAGGGCATAGAGGGCCATGGTCGATAGCGTGACATGGCGGCGGGGGACGTGTCGAGCGGCATCCGGTCGGCTCGCCGCCTCGCGCTCCATCTCTCGGAATAGCCGGCGGATTTTTCCTTGTCGCCATCGGCGGGAGGGATCAGGCTGATGCCATGGCCTTTGTCAGCATCACCCGCCTGCGCATCCGCAGCGTTCGCTTCATGCCGGGTTTCGCCGTGCATACGCTCCGCTCGCTGCACCAGGTGCGTCGGGCCGAGGGGCTGCTCGGCGGATCGCTGCTGGCGGATGCGCGGCTGGTGTTCTGGACGATGACGATCTGGACGGATCAGGCAGCGATGCGTCGTTACATGACGAACGGCGCGCATCTGAAGGCGATGCCGTATCTGCTCCACTGGTGCGACGAGGCGAGCATCGTCCATTGGACGACGGATGATATCGCCACGCCGTCCTGGCAGGAGGCGGACCGGCGGATGCGGGACGAGGGGCGTCCGTCCAAGGTCCGCCACCCGAGCACCGATCATCAGGCCTTGCGCTTCGCTCCGCCCCGACCCCGGACCGGCGGCCCGATCCGGCCGGTCCGCCCCTGAGCACCGGGTGGCGGAAGGCCCCCCGGACGCCATGGTCATCCGACCCATGGCGCCGGGGGAGGGCGATCAGGCAGACGTGTCCAACGTCGCCATGTCGATGACGAAGCGATATTTCACGTCGCTCTTCACCATCCGGTCATAGGCGGTGTTGATCTCGGCCATGTCGATCATCTCGACATCGGCGGTCAGGCCATGCTCGACGCAGAAATCGAGCATCTCCTGCGTCTCGGCGATGCCGCCGATCAGCGAGCCGGCGATCGCGCGACGCTTGAACACCAAGTCGCCGACCGAGGGGGAGGGGTGCGGCGTTTCCGGCACGCCGACCAGCGTCATGGTGCCGTCGCGCTTCAACAGCCGCAGGAACGGGTCGAGATCGTGCGCGGCGGCGACCGTGTTCAGGATGAAGTCGAAGCTGTTGGCGTGCTCCGCCATCGCGTCCGCATCGCGGGACACGATCAGGTCCTTGGCGCCCAGGCGCTTCGCATCGTCGCGCTTGTTGGGCGAGGTCGAGAAGACATAGACCTCCGCGCCCATCGCGGCGGCGATCTTCACGCCCATATGGCCGAGCCCACCCAGCCCGACGATGCCGACCTTCTGGCCCGGCCCGACCTTCCAATGCTTGAGCGGCGAATAGGTGGTGATGCCGGCGCAGAGCAGCGGCGCGACCGCCGCCAGATCCTGTTCCGCATGGCCGACGCGCAGCACGAAGTCCTGATCGACGATGATATGGTCGGAATAGCCGCCGAACGTATGGCCGCCCATCACCGGCTCCGGCCCGTTATAGGTGCCGACGAAGCCCGTCGTCTCGCAATATTGCTCCTCGCCCTCGCGGCAGGAGGGGCATTCGCCGCAGCTGTCGACCATGCAGCCGACGCCGACCGTGTCCCCGACCTGGAAGCGCGTGACGGCGGAGCCGATCGCGGTCACCGTGCCGACGATCTCATGCCCGGGCACGCAGGGATAAAGCGTGCCGGCCCATTCGCCACGCGCGGTGTGCAGATCGGAATGGCAGACGCCGCAAAAGCGGATGTCGATCGCCACGTCGTTCGGCTGCGGATCGCGTCGCTCGAACGAGAAGGGGGCAAGGGGCATGTCGCCGGACTGGGCGGCATAGCCATGGGCAGTGCTGGTCATCGAAACCTCGGTCAATAAACGAAAAGGGGCGGCACCCGCGAAACGGGTGCCGCCCCGGCATGAACGCGCGAAGCTCAGGCGAGGCTCAGGCCCACATCCACATTATCGCGGGTCGCGTTCGAGTAGGGGCAGATCTGGTGCGCGGTCTCGACCAGCTTCTCCGCCTGATCGCGCTCGATCCCCGGCAGGTCGACGACCAGATCGGCGGTGATGCCGAAGCCGCCGGCCGCGCGGGGGCCGATGCCGACCGTCGCGGTCACCGAGGTGTCGTCGGGCACCTTCACCTTCAGCTGCTGGCCGGCGACCTTCAGCGCGCCGATGAAACAGGCCGAATAGCCGGCAGCGAAGAGCTGCTCCGGATTGGTGCCGTCGCCGCCCGCGCCGCCCAGCTCCTTGGGCGTCGACAGCTTCGCCGTGAAGCGGCCATCCTCGCTCTTCGCGGAGCCTTCGCGGCCGCCCGTGGCGGTGGCGGTGGTGGTGTATTTCACATCTATCGACGACATCGTCATTCCTTCATGCTGAAATCCTTATCGTGATATATGTACGGGAACGGCAATCGTCCAGACGCATTTGAGTACCAGTGGCAAAAAGGTGTAACATACTCGAATGACCGCTCGATTGTCCCATCCCGTACCGCTGGACGACCAGCTCTGCTTCGCCCTCTACGGCGCCTCGATGGCGATGACGCGCGCGTATAAACCGCTGCTCGACAAGCTGGGCATCACCTATCCCCAATATCTGGTGCTCCACGCCTTGTGGGAGGAGGATGGGCGGACGATCGGCCAGCTCGCCGAACGTCTGTCGCTCGAATCCAGCACGATCACGCCGCTGGTCAAGCGGCTGGAGGCCGCCGGCATCGTCACCCGTTCGCGCGACCCCAAGGACGAGCGCCATGTCCATGTTCTGCTGGCACCGCCGGGCGAGGCGTTGAAGGCGGATGCCGAATGTCTGGCGGAGACGATCTTCGCGCGCACCGGCCTGTCGCTGGCGGACATGCAGGCGCTCAACCGTCAGGTGCAGACGCTGCAACGCGCGCTGTCCACGCCGGAGGCCTGACCGGCCGCCGGGCCCCGACCGCTCACCCCTCGGCGAGCAGTCGGTAGCCGACCCCCAGTTCGTTGGCGATCAGCGACCCGACCGGACCCGGCGCCTCCAGCTTCTGGCGCAGGTTGCGCACGACGATGCGGAGATATTCGATCCGTGCATCCTCCTCGCCCCGCCACGCGGCGGCGAGGATGCGGTCGTGCAGCACCACCCGCCCGGCATGATGGGCGAGCTGCGCCAGCACGTCATATTCCTTGCGGGTTAGATGCACCTCCGCCCCGTCCCGCGTGACGATGCGGCGGTCGAGGTCGATCGCCACTGCGCCGCGCCGCACCAGCCGGGGCGCGACCGGATCGCGGTGGCGCAGCGCGACGCGCAGCCGGGCGAGCAGTTCCTCGCTGTCGAACGGCTTGGTGACGTAATCCGCCGCGCCCAGGTCCAGCGCCGCGACCTTCTGATCGGTCGATTCGCGCGCGGACACGACCAGGATCGCGACATCGCCCGACCGGCGCAGCAGCGGCACCAGTTCCAGCCCGTCGCGATCGGGCAGGCCGAGGTCGAGCAGCACCGCATCCGGGGTCTCGGTGCGGAATTGATCCAGCGCTTCGCGCCCGTTGCGCGCCTCGACCACGCGATAGCCGGCGCGCTCCAGCGTGTTGCGGAGCAGGCGGCGGATCGGCTGGTCGTCATCGACGACGAGAATGGTGGCGGGCATCACACTTTCATATCGCGTTGGGCGGTGTCCGCACCACCAAAGCGGGCGGGAAGGACAGGCTGAACCGCGCGCCGCCGCCGTCCGGTCGATTGGCGGCTTCTATGCCGATTTCCATCGCCTCGGCAAAGGCCTTGACGATGGCGAGGCCGAGACCCGTGCCGCCGACCGCGCGGTCGCCGCCCTCGAACCGGCGGAACGTCTCGAACACCTCCGCCTCGCGGCCGGGCGGCAGGCCGGGGCCCTGGTCGAGGATCGACAGGCAGAGCCGGCCGAACCGATGCGTCCCCTCGATCACGATCGGGGTGCCCGGATCGCCATAGCGCCCGGCATTGTCGAGCAGGTTGAGCAGGCAATGGTGGAGCAGATGCGGGTCGGCGCGGACCAGGGGCAGGTCGGGCGGCACGTCGAGCCGCAAGGGATGGCCCTCCAGCGCGCGGCGCGCGTCATGCGCCGCGCTCGCGACTGCGTCGCTCAAGTCGATCGCATCGATCTGGAGCTTGAGCGCGCCCGCCTCCACGCGCGCCATGTCGAGCAGATTGGCGACGAAGCGGTTGAGGCGCAGCGCCTCGGTCTCCACGGTCACCAGAAGCGGATCGTCATGGCGATGGCGCAACTCGGCGGTAGCGGCCAGCACGGCGGTCAGCGGCGTCCGCAGGTCGTGGCTGACCGAGGAGAGCAGCGCGCCGCGCAGCCGGTCGCGGGTGCGGATCGCCTCCAGGTCGCGCATCTCCCCCTCCAGTCGATAGCGTTCGAGGACCAGCGCGGCCTGGTCAAGCAGGCTGACCAGCAGCGGCATCCGGTCGGGCCGGATCGGATCGCCCGCCTGCGGATCGGACAGGCCCAGCACCGCCAGCACCCGCTCGCCCGCGACCAACGGCAGGAACAGCCATTCGGACGCGGCGAGCGTGCCCGATCCCTTGCCGGCGGCGGCGCGCGTGTCGTGCGCCCAGGTCGCGGCGGCGAGGTCCATCGTGTCGAGGTTATACTCGCTGTCGCTGGCCGCCTGCACGACCATGCCGCGCCCCTCGGCGGGGGCGAGCAGCACGGCACGCCCGTCGAACAGCCGCGCGATCTCCGCGCAGATCGTCCGCCGCACCGGCTCGACCGCGCCAAGCGCGGTCAGTTCGCGCAGGAAGCCGGCCAGCGTCGCATTGGCATTGGCGCTGGCGGCGGCGAGATCGGCCTGCGCGCGGACGCGGGCGGTCAACTGGCTGGTGACGATGGCGACGCCCATCAGGACCAGCACCGAGACGACATTCTCCGGATTGCTGATCGACAGCGTCCCGGTCGGCGGCAGGAAGAAGAAGTTGTACGCCAGGCACGAGGCGAGGCCGCCATAGAGGCCGGTGCGGAGTCCGAACAGGCTGGCCGCCGCCATGACCGGCAACAGATAGAGCAAGGCGATATTGCCGAGCGCCAGTACCTGGAACAACAGGGTGCCGAGCGCGGTGACGCCCGCGACCATCAGCGTCGTCCAGACATAGCCGGCGCGCGATCCCCAGGACGCCGCCGTGACCGGGCGGGCGACGCGGGCGGCGCGCGGCGTATCGGCGAGCGGCATGACATGGACGGTGACGCCGGGCAGCTCGCGCACCAGCCGGTCGACGACCGATCCGTGTAGCAGCTCGAACCAACGGCTGCGCACCGTCTTGCCGACGATCAGCTGGGTGGCGCGCGCCTCGACCAGATGCGCCTTCAGCCCCTCCACCACCTGGACGGCGGGAACGGTGGCAATGCGGCCGCCGAGCCTGGTCGCCAGGTTGAGCGTCGTGGCCAGCCGGCGGTGATCGTCGGCGCCGAAATTCTGCTGGCGGGGCGTCTCGATGAACAGCGCGGTCCAGGGGGCGTGGAGCGCATCGGCCAGCCGCTTGGCGAAACGGACCAGCCCTTCCGCGCCGGGCAGTTCGTTGATCGCGACCACGATCCGCTCGCCGCCGGCCCAGGTGCCGCCGACGCCCAGGCTGCGGACATGGTCCAGCATCTGCGCGTCGACCGCCTGCGCGGCGCGGCGCAGCGCCAGTTCGCGGAGCGCCGACAGGTTGGACTTGGAGAAGAAATGGCCGAGCGCCCGCGTCGCCTCCTCGGGCAGATAGACCTTGCCCGCCTTCAACCGTTCGATCAGCTCGTCGGGCGGGATGTCGACCACCTCGATCTCGGCGGCCTCCAGTACCCGGTCGGGCACCGTCTCGCGCACGCGGACGCGGGTGAAGCTGGCGACGACGTCGTTGAGGCTCTCGACATGCTGGATGTTGACGGTGGAATAGACGTCGATCCCCGCCGCCAGCAGCTCCTCGACATCCTGATAGCGTTTGGGATGCCGGCTGCCCGGCGCATTGGTGTGGGCGAGTTCGTCGACCAGCACCAGCCGGGGATGGCGGGCCAGGACCGCGTCCAGGTCCATCTCGTGCAGCAGGTGCGCGTCATGCGTGACGGCGCGGCGGGGAACGATCTCCTGCCCGCGGGTCAGCGCCTCGGTCTCGGCGCGGCCATGCGTCTCGACCACGCCGATCACCACGTCGACGCCGTCGCGGCGTCGCGCCGCCCCCTCGGACAGCATCTCGAACGTCTTGCCGACGCCGGGAGCGGCACCCAGGAAGATCTTCAGCCGGCCGCGCCCCTCCGCCTGGGCCTGGCGGAGGAGCGCGTCGGGATCGGGGCGGGCGGGGTCGCTGTCCGGCATCGGCGATGGGGGTCAGCGGCGGGCGGCGGCGTCGAGCGCGCGGTTGAGCGCCAGGACGTTCACGCGCGGATCGCCGAGCAGCGGCCGCACCGTGATCGACGCGACCAGCGCGCGGACCCGGTCGAGCGGCAGGCGGCGCGCGGCGGCGATGCGCGGCGCCTGCGCCATCGCGGCGGCCGGCGACAGGTCCGGGTCGAGGCCGGAGCCGCTCGCCGTGACCAGATCGGCGGGCAGGGGGCCGGTGACCCCGGCGGCCCGGGCGGCGGCGACATCCGCCTTCACCCGGTCGACCAGCGCCTGCGACGTCGGTCCGAGGTTGGAGCCGGACGAGGCCATGCCGTCATAGCCCTTGCCCGCCGCCGAGGGGCGGGTGCGGAAATAGCGGTCGCTGGTGAAGGCCTGCCCGACCACGGTCGACCCGATCGCCTGTCCGGTCGCGTCGCGCACCAGGCTGCCGTTCGCCTGGGCGGGGAACAGCAGCTGGCCGATCCCCGTCATCGCCAATGGATAGGCGAGGCCGAGCAGCGCGGCGAACAGGAGCGCCAGCACGATCGCCGGACGCAGTGCGGTGGTGAAATCCTTGCCCATGAGATATGTCCTTACGCGAGGCCGAGGCCGCCGACCACGAGGTCGATGATTTTGATGCCGACGAACGGCGCGATCAGCCCGCCCAGGCCATAGACCGCCAGGTTGCGCGCGAGCAGCGGCCCGGCCGCCATCGGTCGATAGGTCACGCCCTTCAACGCCAGCGGCACCAGCAGCGGGATGATCAGCGCGTTGAAGATGATCGCCGACAGGATCGCCGATTGCGGCGTCGCCAGTCCCATGACGTTGAGCACGCCCAGCCCCGGATAGAGCGCGACGAACATCGCCGGGATGATCGCGAAATATTTCGCCACGTCATTGGCGACCGAGAAGGTCGTCAGCGCGCCGCGCGTCATCAGCAACTGCTTGCCCAGGCCGACGACCTCGATCAGCTTGGTCGGGTCGCTGTCCAGGTCGACCATGTTGCCCGCCTCGCGCGCGGCCTGGGTGCCGGTGTTCATCGCCACGCCGACATCGGCCTGGGCGAGGGCAGGCGCGTCGTTGGTGCCGTCGCCGCACATCGCGACCAGCCGGCCGCCGGTCTGCTCCTGCCGGATCAGCGCCAGCTTGTCCTCCGGCGTCGCCTGCGCCAGGAAGTCGTCGACCCCAGCCTCGGCGGCGATGGCGGCGGCGGTCAGCGGGTTGTCGCCGGTGATCATCACCGTGCGGATGCCCATCTGGCGCAGCTCGCCGAAGCGTTCGCGGATGCCGGCCTTCACCACGTCCTTCAAGAAGATCGCGCCGAGCAGCCGGCCGTCCTGCGCCACCGCCAGCGGCGTGCCGCCGGCCCGCGCGATCTCGTCGGTGATGCGGCGGAGTTCGGTCGCCGTCGCCGTCTCGCTGAGGCCCGGATGCGCGCGCAGGATCGAGTCCACCGCGCCCTTCTGGATCAGCGTGTCGCCGATCGCCACGCCCGAGGTGCGGGTCTGGGCGGTGAAGGGGATGACCTCCGCCCCCGCCGGCAGCGCGGCGATGGTGACGCCGAAATCCTGCCGGGCGAGCACGACGATCGAGCGGCCCTCGGGCGTCTCGTCGGCCAGGCTGGCGAGCAAGGCCGCCTCCGCCAGGTCCTGCGCCGGGGTGCCGCCGACGGGGCGGAACTCGCTCGCCTGCCGGTCGCCGATGGTGATCGTGCCGGTCTTGTCGAGCAGCAGCACGTCGACATCGCCCGCCGCCTCCACCGCCCGGCCCGATTTGGCGAGGACGTTGAAGCGGACCAGCCGGTCCATGCCGGCGATGCCGATCGCCGACAGCAGCGCCGCGATCGTCGTCGGGATCAGCGTGATCAGCAGCGCGGCCAGGATCGCGACCGGGATCGATCCGCCGGCATAGGTGGCGAAGCCCGGGATGGTGGCGACCGCGATCAGGAAGATGATGGTCAGCCCGACCAGCAGCAGCGTCAGCGCGATCTCGTTGGGCGTCTTCTGCCGCTCGGCCCCCTCGACCAGCGCGATCATCCGGTCGAGGAAACCCTTGCCCGGCTCCACCGTCACCTTGACGCGGATCTCGTCGGAGATGACGCGCGTGCCCGCCGTCACCGCCGACCGGTCGCCACCCGCCTCGCGGATCACCGGCGCGCTCTCGCCGGTGATCGCGGCCTCGTTGACCGAGGCGACGCCGGCCACGACCTCGCCGTCCGACGGGATCAGGTCGTTGGTCTCGACCAGTACCACGTCGCCGATGCGCAGCTGGCTGGCGGGTACGTCGTCCCAGTCGCGGCCATCGCCCTTCAGCCGCTTGGCGGTCAGTTCCGCCTTGGCGGCGCGGAGCGATGCGGCCTGCGCCTTGCCGCGTCCCTCGGCCAGCGCCTCGGCGAAGGTACCGAACAGCACCGTCAGCCACAGCCAGACGACCAGTTGCAGCTTGAAGCCGAGGGTCAGTCCGTCATGGCCGATGACCAGCAGCACGGTCATCAGCGCGGCGACCACCGCGGTCACGAACATCACCGGGTTGCGGATCAGGTCGCGCGGGGAGAGTTTCAGGAACGACGCCTGGATCGCCGGCACGACGAGGTCGGCCGTGAACAGGCTCTTTGCTTGGGATTTCGCCACCTTGGGCCCCCTGGTCAGAATGTATGCCCGCCGAGCATCGCGAGATGGTCGGCGATGGGACCGAGCGCGAGGCTCGGCAGGAAGGTGAGGCCGCCCAGGATCAGGATGATCCCAACCAGCAGCCCGACCCACAGCCCGCCCGTGGTCGGGAAGGAGCCGGCGCTTTCGGGCACCTGGCGCTTGGCGGCGAGCGATCCGGCGATCGCCAGCATCGGCACGATCACGAAGAAGCGGCCGATCCACATCGCCACGCCCAGCAGCCCGTCATAGAAGGGCGTGCTCGCGGTCAGCCCGGCAAAGGCGGAGCCGTTGTTCGCCACCGCCGAGGTGAAGGCGTAGAGGATCTCCGAGAAGCCGTGCGGTCCCTTGTTGAGCGGCCCGGCGAGCCCCGCGGGCAGGACGGAGGCGAGCGCGGTCATCCCCAGGATGACGAGCGGCAGTACCGCGATCGCCAGCACCGCCAGCTTTACCTCGCGCGATTCGATCTTCTTGCCGACATATTCGGGCGTGCGACCGACCATCAGCCCGGCGACGAAGACCGCCAGGATCGCGAAGAGCAGGAAGCCGTAGATGCCGGCGCCCACGCCGCCGATCACGACCTCGCCCAACTGCATGTTGAACAGCGGGACGAGACCGCCGAGCGCGGTGAAGCTGTCGTGCATCGCATTGACCGCGCCGCACGAGGCGGCGGTGGTGATGGTGGCGAACAGCGCCGACCCGGCGATGCCGAAGCGGACTTCCTTGCCCTCCATATTGCCACCCGCGACGCCCAGCTGGTGCAGGATCGGATTGCCCGCCGCTTCCGCCCAATAGGCGACGGTCGTGCCGGCGAGGAACAGGATCAGCATCGCGGCCAGGATCGCCCAGCCCTGGCGGGGATTGCCCACCGCCTTGCCGAAGGTCCAGGTCAGGCCGGTGCCGATCAGGAAGATCGACAGCATCTGGAGCAGGTTGGTCAGCGCGGTCGGGTTCTCGAACGGATGCGCGCTATTGGCATTGAAGAAGCCGCCACCATTGGTGCCGAGCATCTTGATCGCCTCCTGGCTGGCGACGGGGCCCAGCGCCAGCGTCTGGCGCGCGCCCTCCAGCGTCTGCACCGAGACGCTGCCCGCCAGCGTCTGCGGCACGCCCTGCGCGATCAGCACCAGCGTATAGACGAGGCAGATCGGCAGCAGCAGGTAGAGGGTGATGCGGGTGATGTCGGCCCAGAAATTGCCGACCGTCTTCGCCTGCGCCCGGCCGAAGCCGCGGAACAGCGCGAAGGCGAGGGCGATGCCGGTCGCCGCCGACATGAAGTTGTGGATGGTCAGCGCCAGCATCTGGCTGAGGTTCGACATGGTCGACTCGCCGGCATAGCTTTGCCAGTTGGTGTTGGCGGTGAAGCTGATCGCGGTGTTGAACGCCAGATGCTCGCCCACCGCCGGCAGGCCGGCCGGATTGAGCGGCAGCACCGCCTGCAGGCGCAGCAGTGCATAGGTGAGGAGCATCAGCACCGCGTTGAACAGCAGCATGTGCACCGCATAGCGACGCCAGCCCTGCTCCTTGGCGGGATCGATGCCGGCGGCGGCGTAGAGGCCGCGCTCGACGGGCGAGAGGATCAGGTGGAGCGGCGTGCGCCGCCCCTCGTACAACGCGAAGAGCCACAGGCCCATCGGCTTGGCGGTCGCGACCAGGATCGCGACGAAGGCCAGGATCAGGAACCAGCCCTGCATGGTCATGGAACCGCTCCCTTCAGAAGCGTTCGGGGCGGATGAGGACCGCCACGAGGTAGAGGAGGAGGCCAAGCGCGGTCAGCGCCGCCAGCCAGAGATCGAGGGTCATGGTCGCATGGCTCCTCAGGCGTGGTCGCACAGGCGGACATAGGCGAAGGTCAGCGCCGCCAGCCCCGCCATGATCGCGACCCAGATCAGGTCCTGCATGGTTGCTCTCCCTTGGACGTCAGAAGGCGGCGGTCAGCGAGGCGAGCAGCGTGCCGCCGGCGATGTTGCCGGTGCCGTCCTGCCCCTTGCTAAAGCTTGGCCGCAGATAGGCCGCGTCGCGGTTGGAAATGTCGGTTCCGACATAGGCGAGGCCGAGCGTCAGCCGCTGCACCGCGATGTCCGCGCCCAGCGACCAGTCCCAATAATGGCCGGTCGGCGAGACGGCGGTGGCATTGGGGCCCAGGCCATTCTGGCCCCAGCTATGACCGATATGCGCCTTGGCGGTGACCGGCGTGCCGGCGACCGCGACCGCGCCGTCGCCCCAGAGGTAGAGATTGTCCCCCTTCGCGCCCGGCCGGCTATAGGTGCCGGCGGCCGCCTCCGCGCCATTGGCATACCATTTGCCGATCGCCTGCTGGCGCGGGGCATAGGCGACGCCGGCGGTCAGCGTGGCGGGGCCGGTGGTGCCGGTCAGCTTGGCATAGGGTTCGGCGAAATCGGTCTTGGCCGCGCCGCCCGGATAGACATACCAGGTCAGCCCGACATCCAGCGTCGCGTTGCTGGCCAGCGCGGTCTTGTAGCCGCCGATCAGGTCCAGCTCCATGTTCGCGCCGCCGAACGTGCCCCAGCCGGCCAAATTCGACGCCCAGGTGCCGATATAGAGGCCGCTGTCATGGGCGATGGTCAGTCCCGCCTGCACTGCCATCTGCCGGTCGCTCTGCGACACGCCGCGGAAGCGATAGTCGGATACGATCGCGGCCGACCCGCTGACGCTGATCGCGGGCGGCGGGGCGGTGGGGGTGGTGGTATCGGTGGTCGTCTGCGCCGCCGCAGCCGTCGTCAGGGTCGCGGCGGCGAAGGCCACCGCGCAGGAAAGTCGTTTCATGACACGCCCCAAAGGGCGACGCGTGCTGCGCCGCCTACATCAAGGCCGAGCAATTAGGTCCGACGGGCGTAGCAATTCGAGAGCGATTCCGGGGAAGCGCATAGTGCTGGCATATAGTGCGCGTCGCGCCGCGCCCGCCGGGTCAGGCGGCGGGCAGTGAGCCCGACAGGCGCCGAATCAGCGCGTCCTGCCGCGCCGCCTCCGCCGCCGCGTCGCGTTGCAGGGCGGTGAGGGCCGGATAGTCCGGGGCGAGCGTCGCGGCCCGATCGGCGCCGCGCCCCTCCGCGTCGCTGGCGATGGCGGTGGCCTGCGCGCGCCAGTCGTCGAGCTGCGCCAGCGCGGTTTGCGCCTCCAGCCAGGCGTCGCTGCCCACCGCCGACCCGCGCGCGGCGGCGGCGGCGCGCTCGGCGCGGGCGGCGTCGCGGTCGAAGCCGGCGCGCACCGTCTGCAACTGCGCGGTCTGCGTGGCGATCATGCGGTCGAGCGCGGGATCGGGGCGCACCGGCGCGGGGGGCGGCGCGGCCGGCTCATCGAAGCCGCGCGCCTCCACCGGCCGCTTGGCGAGCGAGGGATAGCCATTGTCCCGCTCGCCCGCACAGGCGGCCAGGCCCAGCGGCAGCAGGAGGGCGGGCAGGGCGGCGCGAGCGAGCGGGTTCATCCCCCAGCCGTAGAAAGCCCCGATTTTTTGACGCAACGCCCTTGCGCGCCCGACGAACCCTGCTAAGAGCGCAACTCCAATGCGCGCCCGTAGCTCAGCTGGATAGAGCATCAGACTACGAATCTGAGGGTCGGACGTTCGAATCGTTCCGGGCGCGCCACTATTTCAGTGGCTTATTGGTGACGCGAATCACATCTGAAGATTCGCCATCTGGTTTGGTCCATGCGGGGTGCACTCGGAAGAGTGATCTGCAAGCGCTAAAATCGTCATCCAAGCGCCATGCTTGCGGCAATCTACGCCGCTTCCAGCACGTCCTCTACAGGCCTGTGCGCTTCGCGCCTTGATGCGTCTTCGGCGGGATGACGTTGTTTTCGGCATCGGGATGGAGCGCGGCTGGGTCCACGCCCTCGTCGTCGACTTTATCCGGCGCTCCCGGAACGCATGGCGTGATCCTTCCTTCGGGCCGCGGCGACGCGAACTGGACCGGATTCGGCTCGCCGACATCATGTATATCGCGACCAGTCAAGGCTGGGTGTGTCTCGCGGCCGTGCTTGACCTGGCTATGCGCAAGATTGTCGGTTTGTCGATGTGCGACCCGATGCGGACCGAATTGCCGCATGTCGCCGGCGCCTATGTCGATGACCTGTGGCGATCCGCGCCGTGCCCTCGATGAGCTGAGCCGGCAATCGTAACGACAACGCCCCGATCGAGGGCTTCTTCCGCACCCTGAAGGTCAAACGCGCCCATCACTGCCGCTCGGAAACCCATGCCGACGTCCGGCAGGTGCTGTTCGTATATATCGAGGGTCTCCGTCTTTGCGTCGACCCTGCTTCGTCAGTGAAGGTGAAGGTAAGGATGATGAGAGTGTCGCGGGATGATTTCCTGCGGCGCAATCATGAATGATCACGTGTCAGCCGATGCCTATAAGAAGACGTTCTTGAAAACCTACATGGCGCAGCAGGAGGGCGCGTCGGTCGAAATGGCGGCCAGTTCACATGGTCGGCCATTGACTGTCAACGCAATGTATCATGGCGAGGCGTTGCATCGTAGTGCTGGACAATCCCGGATCGGTAAAGCATCGTGTAAACACACGGGGGGCTTGTGGATTTTTGTAACATATGCGTGCGATTCGCATCGAGGGGCATCACTATGTCGGTGCCTATTTTGATCAATGCAGCAGCGATCATAGGCGTTCTACAGCCGATCAGGGTCGATGCGCAGGCAATGCACGAAGTGCGATCGGTACCGGTCGACTGCCGTGATCTGAAGGATGCTTCTCAGCAGACTGGCCTGCAGTCGTGGCAGGCATTCGTCAGGATGGAGCATTGTGACCGGATCAAGCGGCTCGTCCGTCTGTCGGCGGACCTTCCGCCGAACAGGAGGCCAGTGTTCTTCGAAGGTGTCGTGCCGGCAAGCAGGCTTCCTCCTGGCTTTGGCGTCGACGTGCCGGTCCTGCGCGTCGTATTTCCCGATCATGTGTTCTTCGACACGGCGAGGAGCGAACTGAGGCATGAGGCCGATCCGCTCGTCGCGATCGTGGCTGAAAGCCTGCGTCGCGAACCACCCGACGTCGCACTCTTCGTTGCGGGCCATGCCGACAGGCGGGGTGAAGGACGATATAATCAGGCCCTGTCCATCGACCGCGCCAACGTATTGGCGGAGGCGATCTTCAATGCGGGGATCGCCTACAGTTCCATATGGCGTATCGGCTTCGGCGAGGACATGCCGCTGGATCCGGGCGATGATCAGGCGGCGCTGGATCGCAACAGGCGCATCGAATTCCTCTTCGCGGCGAAGCCTGAAGCTGTTGGTGTCTGGATGGCAGACCAGCAGCTTTCCGAGCTCTGCCAAGCTCGAGACAGCCTGGAGGCGCAACGCTGTAAGGCCAGGCTGGATCTTCGTCGCGACTATGAGGCCGTCGAGATCGTGCGCCGTCCGCCGGTTCGCATCGATACGCGGCGACCGTCGCCAAGACGCATCGGTCCGGAGATGGCGCGTGGAGGCGTGACGCCTTCCCAGTCTCGGCGGGCCGACGTGCGACCGGCCGCTGACGGTGCCGTCAGTGTGACCCCGATCGCTTCCAGAAGGATAAGGATTGATCCCGTGCTTCGAAAGGCCACGCCCGTACGGGTGGACCTTTGAACTACGACGTTGAACGACAAAAGGGGGAAATGTGCCGATAAAGACCTATTTGGACTTGGACTTGTCTTCCAGCGGCAGGCTGGCGGACGATCTGTTCCAACGTGTGGAGCGGGAAAGCAGCGGTCGCAACATCAGCCTGACGGGCGATGGGCAAGCAGGTGCCATGAGCGCCAATCTCACACCCGAGATGAACGCTTGGTTGTCGACCCATGTCGGGAGGCTACGCGCGAACGCGCTCAACGCGGTGCAGGGTGCTGCCAAGCGTATCCGCCTCTCTGGCGGAGTCGAGGGCTTCGTGGAGGATTTCGAGCGCGACGCGATCGGTCGGGAGCGGGCGGTGCGCAAGGCGCAGGAGACGGCAACCTTCCACGAACGCCACCAGACCAAGCTCGATCGGCTCGAGACGGCGGAGAACGAATATCTCGCGCTGCGAACCTTGCTCGGTGGGCGTGACGCCCAGATTCCGTCGAAGTTCGTCGTTTATGGCGTGCCGGCGATCATCATGATTCCCGAGTTCTTCATGAACTACGGCAGCTTTTTGAAGCTGTCCGGTGTTCCCGCAGTGGCGGCTGGCCTGTCGCTGGTCGTCGCGTTGGCGGTCGCGGTGGCATCCTACATGACGGGCGTCTTCCTCAAGGCCTATCATTTCTACATGCGCCCCGACGACGCCGAACAGCGTGCAAAGGGCATCCGGATGGTAGCGATCGCCCTTGCCCTGCTGGTCATCTCGCTGATTGCGGTCGGCTATGCCAGATATTCCACAGTTCTCGCACAGATCGAGGCGGCGCTGGTCCTCGGCATGACCCCGCCAAATGTGATGGCTCAGACCGCCGGCCTTCTTGCCGGCAATCTTATCGTCTTCGCCGTGGGCGCCGCGATTACCTATCTCCAGCATGATGAAAATCCCGAGTATGCGCTAAAGGCTGAGAAGTATTTCTGGCTCAAAAAGGAAGTAGATGGGCTGCGTCAGAAGCAGCTGATTGCCAAGCTGGAGGACATCGATCGCAGCGCCAAGCGCAGGATCGATGAACTTGGCAAGCGCGCCGGACTCATGCGGGCCGAGCCCGATTATGTCGCCATCGTGCACGACGCGGGGCAGATCACCAGCAAGGACGCCGAGGTCGTCGGTCTCCTTCGCGCCTATCAAAATCATTTGGTGGATCGGATCGCGATGCGGGATCCCGATTTCCGCTTCACCGGTCCAGCGGTCGACCGCAATGGCGGTACCACCGAAACGGTGAGCCCGAACGACTTCGCAGCACGATCCATCCACCTGTACCGGAGCGTTCAGCTGTGAACCGCCTTGCGCAGATCGCTTCGATGGCCGCCACGTCCTGCGTCGCCATGGCTCTTGCCGGCTGCGGATCGGAACCGACCGGCGGCACCCCCGCCAAGAGTGGCAGTGGTTCCACAATTCGGGCCGAGGCCGCATGCGAGGTCCAAGGCGTCAAGGCACCGCTACGACGTACGATCATCCTCGTCGACGCCAAGGCGCTGCGCAAGTCCGCCGATGGCCTTGAATTTGCGGAGCGCAACAAGGCCTTCCGCGACCTCGTGCTGTCCATAGCCGATCCTGCGGTCGCGCTGCCGGCTGCGACCAGCGCCGCACGCGAGCAGATCGTCATCGCCGTCGTCCCGGCGGATGGCTCTGCGGCACAGGCGGCCTTTGTCGGATGCATTCCCGGCATGTCCGCACAGGAACTCGCCGCCGCCCAACAGAAGGAAGGTGGCGTCAGCGGGATGTTCACCTCGGGAGTCGCACGTGGGTTGGAGGACCAGGCGTCGACATTCCGCACGCAGTTGATCGGTGGCATGGTGGCGGCCGCATCGCAAGCTGCGGATGCGGCGCGCGCCCAGTCCGGGCCTGTGGAGGCCTCGCCGTTCCTGGCGGGCGTCCGTGCATCCAAGGGATTGTTCGACGACGACGGTCGTGTGCAGCGCATCGTGCTGTTCTCGGACCTCAGCGGGCTCGACCTCCCCGAGGGTGACGCGTCCACTGTCAGGAAAGCCGGGATCGAGGCGGGGCGGAAGGCGGGAGCCGAATTGGCACAGGCTGACGTCCATGTCGTGCTTCCCTCTGGGAAGAGCATCGAGGGCAGGAATTTCTTCGAGGCCTATTGGCTTGCCCAAGGTGCGCGACTGCTGTCCTACGCTCCCGACAAGGTCGCCAACGTCGCTGCATCGCCGGTCCGGCTGTGGCGCTTCGCCGGACAGGTCGCATATCCGTCGGGTCCCGAACTGGCGGACATCCGTATTGGCGAGGACGGGAAGGGAAAGCTGACGGCTTCCTGGCTGACGCTCCTTGGTACACCGGCATTTGCCGTGCCGATGACCGGTAGCATCATATGCTCAGGCGACGACTGCACGATCCAATCCGACAAGGGCGGCTTTGCACAGGTTTGGAGCGATGCTCCGGGTGGGGAGCCGGAATTCCGTAACGACCTGCCCTTCGGCGGCATGCGGAGCTTCGCGCTCAAGATCGTCGGTGACCGTCTTACGGGGCAGGCGTCGGACGAGGGGGTCTATGTCGGCGCCGACCAGAGCCGCAAGGGTATCGCGATCACCGGCAAGGCCCGGTGAGGAC
Source organism: Sphingomonas sp. SORGH_AS_0438 (assembly GCF_031453475.1). NCBI lineage: Bacteria > Pseudomonadati > Pseudomonadota > Alphaproteobacteria > Sphingomonadales > Sphingomonadaceae > Sphingomonas > Sphingomonas sp. SORGH_AS_0438. Next base: position 1,846,281 of record NZ_JAVIZS010000001.1, on the reverse strand, counting down.
AGCATTCAACGCAGGGGGAATAGGAATGAAGCATCGTTTTGTCGCAGGGCTTCTCGTCGTGTCGCTTCCCTTCGGCCAGCTCGGCATGGGCGTGGCTTGGGCGGAGAAGATCAAGTACGAGAAGACCGAAGTTGAAAAGGCGCGAGGCAAGTGCGTCAAGACCGTTCTCGGCGGTGCGCTGCTGGGTGCCCTGATCGGACGGGCAACCGGCAAGGGGGGGACCCTTGCCGGGGCCGGGATCGGTGCCGCCGTGGGAGCCGGAGCATGCGCAGTCATCATGGCCAATGCCAAGCGTGCGGACCGGATCATCGCGGCGCAAATGGCATCTGCGCAGTATCAGAACGTTGCTTACACGACGACATTCGCCGCCGACGACGGCAGCATGACCACGTTCGAAGGCAGAGGCGGTGCAACGGAGTCGATCGACAGCGCACGGTTGCGGCCGGTTCGCTACATGAGCCTGGACGGCGTTCAGATGGCGTCGCCTGTGCTGCCTGCAGGCAAGCAGGACTGTCGTCCCGTTAGTTCCTCGATCGGCGGGGCGAACGGCAGTCGTGCCAGCCTGCCCTCTCAGACCTTCTGTCGGACGCCGGAAGGCGACTATGAGCCATATGGCGTGACCATGGCGGAGAATGAACAGGATAAGAATAAGGCGGCTTAATATAGTCTCTTCGGCGACGGCAGGTGAAGAAGATGGCAATCTTCGCCTGCCGTCGACCAAGGACGGAATGGCGCGCCGAGCAGGTTGCCGACCGTTTCGGTCGTGATGTGACGCTTGCGCTCTTCAATCTTGCTTTTCCCGTTGTTTTCGCTCGACCAATCCCCTCGTTGCTATCAGCACGGGAGATTGGAATGATGGTCGATTAGCCGCGCCTTGGCTGAGCCGTAATTCCGAATGGTTTGAGCCCCCGACATCTTCACATCGCACGCGCCACTTTCCCGTTCCGTCGCACATCATTCTCCGGATCGGGACATAGCGGCAAGATACCGATCGACTGCCACGGCCAGGCCGATGGCGACCGCATAGGTCAGCACATCTCCTATCGCAAACACCCGGCCGAGCAGCAGCGCGCCCATGCGGGTTTCCCGAAAGGCGTCGAGCGCGGGGCGGTGATAGCGTTGCGACAGCTCGATGGCGGTCGTCACGACGATCGCGGCGAGGCCGGCGCGATCCCGCGGCCAGCGGGGGCGGGCGGCGGAGACGATCCAATAGATCATCATCGCCCACAGGATCGAACCGCCATGCTTCACGATCGCGGACGGCAGGCCGAGCGGCAGCGTCCGGATGGCAAGACCGGCGGCCAGCGTGCCCAGGATCAGGGCGGCGGACAGCCATGACGGGCGCGGCGAGCTGGGCCTAGTCATGGCGGGACGCCGGCAAGCCGATCCGGAAGGTCGCGCCCGGGGCGGTGTCGCGATCCAGCGCGATCGTGCCGCCCTGCGCCTCCAGCAGGGATCGGGCGATCGGCAGTCCCAGGCCGGTGCCGCCCTGGGTCCGGCGGCTGGTGAAGAAGGGTTCGAACACGCGATCCCGGTCGCCCGGCGGGATGCCGGGACCGTTGTCGCTGACCGTCAGGATCACCGTGTCGGCGCGATCCTCGCCCGTGATCCGCACGCCCGTCGCGCCCGCCTGGCGGCTGTTCTCGATCAGGCTCGACAGCACGGCCTCGACCGCGCCTTGCGGGACCGCGACCCGCTGCAAGACGGTGGGCATGTCCAGGGTGATGCCGATCCCAGCCTGCGCATCCGCGACCCGTCGCACGGCGTCGCGCGGATCGGTCGTCACGCCATCGGCGCTGGCCTCCATGTCGGCACGCGCCAGGTCGAGCAGTCGGCTGACCAGCTGCGTCAGTCGCGCGCCATCGGCGGCGATGTTGGCGAGGAAGCGGTCGCGGTCGGCCGAAGCCATGTCGGGATGGTCCTGCAACAGCTCGACCGCGCCGCGGATGCCGGCGAGCGGCGTCTTGAACTCGTGGCTGACGGCATGGGCGAAATCGCGCAGGTAGCGCGAGCGACGCTCGATCGCGGCGGCCATGCTGCCAAAGTCGCGATAAAGCGCCTGGATCTCGATCGCCGCCGTGGTCGGCGCATCGGGCACCGCGCCGCCACCGCTGGCGACCGCGCGCGTGGCGGTGCCCAGCGCCTCGACCGGCCGGACGATCCCGCGCGACAGCAGGCCGCTGAGCACCACCAGCGTCCCGAAGATCAGCACCACGCCCAGCGCGATCTTGCCCCGGTCGGCTTGCAGCCCAGCGAGCAGGGCGCGCGGCGGGCGGGAGAGCAGCAGTGCGCCCACGACGCGCCCATCCGCGATGACCGGGGTGGCGAGGTCGATGCGCAGATCGGCGGCGCGGCTCAGCCATTCGAGGATGCCGGGCTGCTGGTAGCCGGCATTGCGACGCAGGACGATGGCCGGCTGTCCGTGCAGGGCGGCGCGTACCTCCGGCAGGTTACCGATCGCCCGACCCGCCTGCGGTCCGGTGAGCAGCAGGCCGCGTCGATCGAGCAGTAGCATATCGGCCCCCGTCGCGGCCGCCGTCACGCGCAGGACGGGTGTCAGCGTCTGGCTCCACCTGCGGGTGGCCGGGTCCGGCTGGCGGGGCGGGGCGACGGGAGCGGGGCGGGCGGGCAGGATCGGCGTCAGCCGCAGATCGATGGAGGGTACCCGCGCGCGCGGTACGGCGATGGTCCCGCCGCTGCCCCAGGCCAGCGCGGCTGTCGCCGACAGGGCGGTGGCCTGCGCGACCAGTTCCGCCTCGGTCTGGCGCACCAGCGCATTTTCGTAGACGCGCAGGAACAATGCGCCGAACCCCGGCAACGCTGCGACGAAGGTGAAGGTCAGGAGCAGGATCGTGCGCAGCCGCAGCCGGGGCCAGTGCCGGCGGACGACGCGCTTGAACGGCTCGATCATTCCGCCCCGCAGGCGCCGAGGCGGTAGCCGATGCCGGCGCGGGTCTCGATCACGTCCTCCGCGCCGACCCGTGCGAACTTTGCGCGCAGGTTGCGGACATGGCTGTCGATCGTGCGGTCCGTGATCGCGAAGCCCGGCCCGTGCAGCCGGTCGATGATCGCGTCGCGGCTGAACACCTTGGACGGCATCGTCGCCAGCGTGCGCAATATGCCGAACTCGGTGACGGTCAGCGCGACCACCTGTCCCGCCCAATCCGCCTGCCAGCCATCGGTGTCGAGCGACAGTCGTCCGCAGCGCAACGGGCCGGCGGTCGCGTCCGCCACGGCGGGCGGGCGGGCCGCGACCCGGCGTAGGATCGCCATCACCCGCGCCACCACCTCGCGCGGGGAAAAGGGTTTGGTGACATAATCGTCCGCGCCCAGTTCGATGCCGAGCACGCGATCGAGTTCGTCGTCGCGGCTCGACAGGAACAGGATCGGCACGTCGCTGGTCGCGCGCAGGCGGCGGCAGACCTCGATCCCGTCCATGCGCGGCATGTTGATGTCGAGCACGATCAGGTCAGGCGCGGCGGTGGTCGCCGCCGTCAGCGCCGCCTCGCCGTCGCTCGCCTCGATCGTGTCGAGCCCGGCCTTGGCAAGCGCGAAGACCAGCAACTGACGGATATGGGGATCGTCGTCGGCGATCAGGATGGTGCGGGGCATGGGGCAGGGGATCATCATCATCCGGTCTCCGGTCAAGGCCGTGGCGGGGCGGACAGGTCGATGATGCTGCCGTCGCAGTCGCGCCAGCTGTCCTTGGGAATAGGCCGGGCGCCGGCCGGACGGGTCCCGAGTTGCGCGCGCGCCTGCGCCAGACGACGGGCGCCCCGGGGCGTCCAGCTGGTCCAGCCCGCCTGTCGGGCCGCGAGGTCATCGGTGATCCGGTCCCGCACATGGCGCACCCGGTCGCGGGTGGTCGCGTCCATCGGCCGGCGTTCCAGTTCGATCAGGGGCAGCAGGGCGCCGTCGCCGACCTGCGACAGGTAGCAGAGGTCGATATCTGCCGGGGCCTGGTGCCGGACGTTCCATGCCGCCGCGACCGCGCCGAGATCGAGAAAGGCGCAGGGTGTCAGCACCACCAGCGCCGCCGCCGCGTTCCGGTTGACCAGCCAGGTTGCGCTGCGGCCCTTCAGGATGCGCCAGCCGATCGTCGCCAGCCCCAGCGCGACCAGTGCCATCCAGGCCAGCGCCGCGATCCGCCAGCCGGTGAGCATCGACGCCTCGATATAGTCGATCGTCCGCCAGACGCTCGACGCCACCAGGATCATCGTCTGCGCGACCCACAGCAGCACCATGCGCCGCGCCCAGGGATGATGCTCGCTGGCGCTGCCCGGCCGCAGCATCGCCAGTGCCATCACGCCGGCGAGCAAGGCGGTGACGATCAGCGGATAGGCGCCGCGATGGACATATTCCGCTTGGGTCAGGCCGGCGGGCAGGGGGCCGCCGCCCCACAGCACCGCGATGTCGATCAGGTTCTGGACCGCGAACAGCGCGTTGAAGATCGCCAGCGCGATCAGCACCGACGGCAGCGAGGTGCCGGGCAGGACGGGTTCCGGATCGGGCAGGCGCCCGGCGATGCGCAGCACGGCGGGATGCGGGCGCAGGCTGGGCCAGAGGCCGAAACCGACGATGATCCAGGTGACGATCTGCCAGAGTGACGGCACATGCACCGCCGCGAGGGCATGGGCGATCACCGGGTTGGCCGCCGCGAACAGGGCCAGGAACAGGCCGCCGCCGAGCAGCGGCAAGGCCAGTATCGCCAGCGTGGCGCGTACGCCGCGCCGCTCGCCGCCGGTCCGACGCAGGCTCTGGCGGAGATCGGCGAGCGGCTGGACGCCGCTGCTCGCGGCATGGAGCCCGAGCCGTGCCGCCCAATGCCAGGCGTCGTCGAAACCTATGGTGCGCGGCATCAGCGCGGCAAGCGAGAGCGTGCACCAGAACAGCGTCCAGCCCAGCGCGCCGGGATCGTCGACCAGGGAAAGGAGGAACAGCATGGCCGCGGCCATCGCGATCCAGGCGCGACGGTCGCGCCGCACGTCGGTCCGTGCGGCGACTAGTCCGATCAACCACAGGCCGGCGAACAGGCCGGTCACGGACCCCGCCGGACCCCCGGGGAACATCCAGTCAAAGGCGGTGACGAGCGCGATCGCGACGCCTATCTTGATGAGGAAACTGAACGGCACGCCATGCTCCTTCGGTCGGGAGCCTGTCGTCTAGGCGGCGGTCATGCGGCCTTTGGCTGGCATCAGGGGGTGTTCGGTGGAGATGATGTGCAGATCGCGTGCATCCGTCCAAGGCGGTCGGACCGGATCGTCATCGCTTCGCTCGGCTCGCAACGACCGATCGGGTCATATCGATGTCATCTTGCTCTCGTTCGTCCAATGCTTCGCCTGTGCGACCTCCTCGCCCGCGCGGTCCAGCACATCCCCGGCGGTTATGGTCCTGACGAAACGCATCGCTTCCGCATTGTCGCCGGCCGAGCGTTGATCGGGATGCCGCGCCGTGCCGGGCGCGCCGTAGCGAAGCTGCCAGCCATCATTGTCGCGACAGGCCATGCCGGCCACGTGCCGGGCCGAGAAGCCGTGGCAGAAATCACTCTGCCTGTCCCGGAACGACAGGGCGATGCGTATGCCGCCCGGTTCGCCCGACAATTGCCGGTCGAGCGCGGTGGCGATCAGGCCGGCCGCAACCGCGCGCGGCATCGTCCAGCGGAAGGGCTGGCGCGGACCCGTCGGCGGTGCGCGCTTCACCCATGTATCGGCGAGCGAGTGGTTGGTCGCGGACAGGGGCGGGGATGCGGACGGGGCCTCGTCGTCCCGTGCGATCGGATCGAAAGGGTCGGCGGATTGCGTCCTCAGCCGGCGATGGCGATCTGCCGTTGCAGCCAGCACCGGGTCCGTCGCCACCGCAGCGGCGACCTGCGTCTCGGCACCTGTCGCCCACGCACCCGCCGACTGGTCAGCGTGCCGAGCGGCACGTCCGGCGTCATCGTCGCGGCGCCATAAGCATGCCGGTCGATCATTGCCAGCGCCGCCACCGCGCGCCGGTTGCCCAGCAGGGGGGCCGTTTCGCGTATCGAAACGTGGAGCCAGACGCGTGGCCCCACACCGCGGTCCATACCGACCAATCGGCGAAGGTTTTGCAGAACAAAGATGTTTTTTTGGGATGGTGGTGGACGCACTTGGGCTCGAACCAAGGACCCGCTGATTAAGAGTCAGCTGCTCTACCAACTGAGCTATGCGTCCGTACCATGGCGATGATCTCGCCGGCAGCATACCCTGGAAAGGGCAGGGATGGTGGACGCACTTGGGCTCGAACCAAGGACCCGCTGATTAAGAGTCAGCTGCTCTACCAACTGAGCTATGCGTCCATTCCGTGGCGGCTGATCGGGCGTTGGTGCGCCCCCGCGTCGGGAGTGGCGCTGTTACCATCCGCGCCGCGAAGCGCAAGCCCCTTTTTCGGTCAGAACCCGCTTTTCTTGCGCGTCTGGCGATCGATCGACATCAGGATGCCGAGGCACAGAAGGACCGTCATCTGCGCCGAGCTGCCGAAGCTGACCAGGGGCAGGGGGATGCCGACCACCGGCGCCAGGCCCATCACCATCATCAGGTTGATCGCGACATAGAAGAAGATCGTCGTCGCCAGCCCCGCCGCGGTCAGCCGGGCGAAGCGGCCCTCGGCCCGCTGGCCGACCTCGATCCCCCAGCGGATCACCAGCAGGAAGGCGAGGATCAGCAGGCAGCCGCCGACCAGCCCCCATTCCTCCGCCATCGTCGCGAAGACGAAGTCGGTATGCCCCTCCGGCAGATAGTCGAGATGGCTTTGCGTGCCTTGCAGGAAGCCCTTGCCCCAGATGCCGCCCGACCCGATCGCGATCTTCGACTGGCTGATATGATAGCCGGTGCCGAGCGGGTCGCTTTCGGGATTGAGGAAGATCAGGATGCGGTTGCGCTGGTAATCGTGGAGCAGGAAGGTGAAGGCCAGCGGCACCGCCACCATCATGCCCAGCGCACCGCCGACGAACAGCCGGGCCGGAATGCCCGACAGGAACATCACCGTCACCCCGCCCATGCAGATCATGAGGCCGGTGCCGAGATCGGGTTGCAGCATCACGAAGGCGGCGGGCAGGCCGATCAGCAGCGCCGCCGGCCAGATCGCGCCGAAGCGGCGGATCTCCGAAGGCGGCAGGATATCGTAGAAGCGGGCGCAGGCCAGCACGATTGCCGGCTTCATGAACTCGGAGGGCTGGAGCCGGATGAACCCTAGGTCGAGCCAGCGCCGGCTGCCGCCGCTGACCTCGCCCAGCGCCTCCACCGCGATCAGCGCGAGCAGGATGACGCCATAGGTCGGCAGCGCCGCCGCCTTCCACAGCCGCTCGGGCACGCGCGACAGCGCGATGGCCCCGGCGAGCAGCACGAAGAAGCGGATGCCCTGCGACCAGGCCCAGGGCCGCAGCGACCCGCCCGCCGCCGAATAGAGGACGACCTGGCCGAACAGGCCGATGGCGACGATCAGCGACAGGACGCGCCAGGGGATATGGGACAGCGGTTCGGGTAGCCGGCGCGCGCTCATTCGTCGGTACTCCGTTCGGTGGTGCCCTCCTCGGCGACGCTCGGGCCGGGCGTGTCGGGGGACAAGGCGGCCTGGGTCCGGTTGGCGAGGGCGGTGGCCTCCTCCACCGCCGGTGCGTCGGAGGGGACGACCGCGTCGGTCTTGGTCGCCGCCGCCGCCGGTGGCGGGCTGTGCGCGGCGCGATAGGCGGCTTCGTCGGCGGCCATGCGCGTGGCGATATCGCCGCCCCATGTCGGCTCCAATTCCGCCAATGTGGCAAGCGCGCGGTCGCGGTCGAGCAGATAGGTCAGGATGTCGCGACCGATATAGGGGGTGTCGAGCGTGCGGACGGTATGGCCGTTATGCTCCAGCACCACGGCGCAGGCATAGCGCGGATTCTCGGCCGGGGCGAAGCAGACCAGCAAGGCGTGGTCGCGCAGCTTGAAGGGGAGCTGCGCGTTCTTCAGCACGCCGACCCGCCGCTCGGCCATGGTGATGCGGCGGACCTGCGCGGTGCCGGTCTTGCCCGCCAGCGACAGGCCGGGCACCAGCAGCCGCGCCGCGCCGCCGGTGCCGCCGCCATTCACCACCTTCCACATCGCCTCGCGCGCGACCTGGAGGTTCTCGGACTGGAAGGGCAGGGCGGGGGCGTCGCGGTGGACCTGGTCGGCCAGGATGCTCGGCACCAGCGCCCGGCCCGACGCCATGCGCGCGACCATCACCGCCAGTTGCAGCGGGTTGGTCAGCACATAGCCCTGGCCGATCGAGGCGTTGAGCGAGTCCGCCACCGTCCAGGGTCGCTTATACTTGCCCAGCTTCCACGCCGAATCCGGCACGGTGCCGTAGCGCTGGGTGGTAAAGGGCAGGTCGAACTTCTGCCCCAGCCCCAATTCGCGGGCGATCGGCGCGACCTTGTCATATCCCAGCCGCCGGATCATCTCGTAGAAATAGATGTCGCACGACTGCGCCACCGCATTGCGCATGTCGAGCGGGCCATGGCCGCCGCGCTTGTGGCAGTGGAACACGCCCGTGCCGACGCGCAGCGCGCCCGAGCAGAAGACGCGCTCATCGGGGCTCACCCCATTTTCCATCAGCGCCAGCGCGTGCATCGGCTTGACCGTGGAGCCGGGCGGATAGAGGCCCTGCGTCACCTTGTTCATCAAGGGGACGTGGTCGTTCTTCGACAGCATCTCCCATTCCAGATGGCTGATGCCGTCGGAGAAGCTGTTGGGGTCATAGGCCGGCATCGACACCATGCACAGCATCTCGCCGGTGCGGCAGTCGATCACCACCGCCGAGCCGCTATTGGTGCCCAGCCGGCGGGCGGCAAATTCCTGCAAGCCGACATCGATCGTCAGCCGGGCGTTGCGGCCGGGCACGTCGGGCCGGGTGGCGAGCTCGGCGACCAGCTTGCCGCGTGCGGTCACCTCCGCCCGGCGCGCGCCCGGCTTGCCGCGCAGCATCGGCTCCAGCGTCTTCTCCAGCCCGTCCTTGCCCAGCTTGAAGCCGGGGGTGACGAGCAGTGCGTCATGGGTGGCGCGATATTGCTCGGCTGTGGGTGCGCCGACATAGCCGGTCAGATGCGCCACCGCCGCGCCCGCCGGATAGTGGCGGGCGAAGCCGCGCGTCGGCTGCACGCCGGGCAGTTCGGGCAGGCGGACGCTGACGGCGGCGAACCGGTCCCAGTCCAGTTTCTCGGCGATCTGCACCGGCTGGAACCCGGCGGCGCGGTCCAGGTCGATGCGGATGCGCTCCAGGTCCTCGGGCGTCAGCTGCAGGAGTTTGGTGAGCAGCGCCAGCACCCGCTCCCGCTCCGGCTTGGGCAGGCGGTCGGGCAGGATGTCGACGCGGAAATCGGTGCGATTGTTGGCGACCGGCAGGCCGTGGCGATCGATGATCCAGCCGCGCCGGGGCGGGACCAGGGTCGCGTTGACGCGGTTCGACTCCGACAGGAGATTGTACTTGGCGTTCTGCGCCACCGACAGCCAGGCCATGCGCCCGGCGAGCAGCAGGCCGACGCCCGCCTGCGCGCCGCCGAGCAGCCAGGCGCGGCGCGAGAAGCTATAGGCCTGGGTAGCCTCGGTGACGATGCGGCCGGTACGCTTCATGCCGCGTCCCCTATACCATGCCGCGCTTGCGATCGATCCAGGCGACGAAGCGCGTCGCGATCGGGAAGAGCAGGATCGTCGCCGCCGCCTGCGCCAGCATCGCGCCATCGACCCGCGCCCCGATCGGCAGCGCCAGCACCCGCCCCATGATGATCGCGAACAGGGTCGCGCCGGCCGCGATCAGCCAGTCCTGCCAGAAATCGCGAAACACCAGCCGGCTTTCGATCAGGTCGATCGCCAGGAAGATCACCGACCAGATCAGCACCGCCGAGCCGAGCGGCTGGCCACTGACCAGATCGTCGAACAACCCCAGCGGCGCCGCCGCCCAGGGCCGCAGCGCGAAGCGGGCGAGCAGCCGCCACGCCAGCAGCATCACCAGGCCCAGGGGCGGCAGGATCGGCACCGTCGCGATCAGCGGCAGCGCGGTACAGGCCGATCCGCCGACGACGGTCAGCCACGGGATCATCCGTGCGCGGCCGGGCGTCAGCTTGGGTTCGAAAGGATTGGCATCCGCCTGGCTCATCGCGGGCGGCTCCATGGACGCGGGCGCATGAACAGGGCCTTATGGCTGCGGCGTGACCGCCTGCGCGGGGCGCGCGGGCGGCAACGGCACGAAGACGCGGCTGACGATCGCGAAATCGAGCCGGTCGGGCTGGGCGAGCGGGTGCGCCAGCACCGTGTCCATCCCTGCCCGGGCGACGCGGGCGACCGGGATGCCGGGAACATAGAGTCCGCCGGTGCCGGAGGTGACGAACAGCTCGCCCGCGCCGAAGCGGACATTGGTGGTGTCGACCGAACGGATGTCGAGCGCGCCGTCGCCACGCCCGACCGCCAGCGCCGGCATCCCGTCGCGGGTGCGCCGCACCGGCACGATGCTGGCCGCATCGGACAGGAGCAGGACGCGCGCCGCGTTCGGGCCGGTCTCGACCACCCGGCCGACCAGTCCATCGGGGCCGCGCACCGGCATGCCCGGCTGCACGCCCGACAGGCGGCCGGCATCGAGCAGCGCGAAGCGGCGACCGCTGGAGGCGGTGGAGCTGACCAGCCGCGCGGCGGTCACCACCTGTTCGTCGCGGTCGCGCAGGTCCAGCAGGCGGCGCAGCCGACGATTGTCATAGGCGATGGTGCGCGCGCGCATCAGCAAGGGGCGGCTGACCGCGAGTTCGGCCTTCATCCGCTCATTCTCGGCATGGGCGAAGACCCAGCCGTTGATCGCATCGGGCACGATGGCCACCGCGTCGCGGAGGGACATCATCGCCGAGGAGGCGGGGACGGTGACGGTCGCCACCCCCATGCGCAGGCCGGCGAACAGCGGCGGGTTGAACTGGCTGACGACCAGCAATACCGCGCCCACGACCAGCCCGGCCACGGCGAGGACGTAGCCCAGAAACTGGCCATATTGGCGACGCCGTGAAAAACCAGTGCGGCGATCGCGAACGGGCGCCACCATGCGCCGCTACTCCCCAGGCAGGTCGGTCAGTCGGATCAGCTGTTCTGCAACACGCCGCGGAACATCGGGTCTTCCAGCGCGCGGCCGGTGCCGAGCGCGACGCAGGTCAGCGGATCCTCCGCGACCGTCACGGGCAGGCCGGTCTCGTCGCGCAGCACCTCGTCCAGCCCCTGGAGCAGCGCGCCGCCGCCGGTCAGCACGATGCCCTGGTCGACGATGTCCGCCGCCAGTTCGGGCGCGGTATTCTCCAGCGCGACGCGCACGCCCTCGACGATCGTCGCGACCGGTTCGGACAAGGCCTCGGCGATCTGGCCCTGGTTGATCTGGATTTCCTTGGGCACGCCGTTGACCAGGTCGCGGCCCTTGATGTGGATGATCGTGCCGATGCCGTCGACCGGCGGCTTGGCGCAGCCGACCTCCTGCTTGATCCGCTCGGCCGTGGCTTCGCCGATCAGCAGATTGTGGTTGCGGCGGACGTAGCTGACGATCGCCTCGTCCATCTTGTCGCCGCCGACGCGGACCGACGTGGTATAGGCCAGGCCGCGCAAGGACAGCACCGCGACCTCGGTCGTGCCGCCGCCGATATCGACGACCATCGACCCGATCGGCTCGGTCACCGGCATCCCCGCACCGATCGCGGCGGCCATCGGCTCCTCGATCAGGAAGACCTGGCTGGCGCCCGCATTGGAGGCGGCGTCGCGGATCGCGCGGCGCTCCACCTTGGTCGAGCCCGACGGCACGCAGATCACGATCTCGGGCCAGCGCAGCGGACCGCGACGGCCGCCATGCACCTTGCGGATGAAGTGCTTGATCATCTCCTCGGCCACGTCGATGTCGGCGATCACGCCGTCGCGAAGCGGGCGGATCGCCTCGATCGTGCCGGGGGTCTTGCCCATCATCAGCTTGGCGTCGTCGCCGACCGCCTTCACCTTCTTGACGCCGTTCAGCGTCTCGACCGCCACCACCGACGGTTCGTTCAGCACGATGCCGCGGCCACGGACATAGACCAGCGTGTTCGCGGTGCCGAGGTCGATCGCCATATCGTGCGACATGAACTTGAAGAGGCGGGGCAGGTGCATCGGTCAGGGTTCCAGGTGAAACACGGAGTCGGTCGGGGGGCGAACCATCCCGCGCCGCCCGTCGCGCCTTACCCAGAAGGTGCAGGTTCGTCACGTCGTGCGGGGTCGCGGGATGCCGTCGCTTGGGCTACAGCCTTGCGCGTGTCAATACGCCGTCTCCCCTCGCATCTGGTCAATCGTATCGCCGCCGGTGAAGTGGTCGAAAGACCCGCCAGCGCGTTGAAGGAGCTTGTCGAGAACGCGCTCGACGCAGGGGCGAATCGTATCGCCGTCCGGCTGGGCGAGGGCGGTCTGTCGCGTATCGAGGTGGTCGACGACGGTTGCGGCATGGCCCCCGACGGCATGGCGCTGGCGCTGGAGCGGCACTGCACCTCCAAGTTGCCCGACGAGCGGATCGAGGCGGTCGAGACGCTGGGCTTCCGGGGCGAGGCGCTGCCTTCCATCGCCAGCGTCGCGCGGCTGACGCTGGAGAGCCGGCCGGTCGGCGCGGACGGCTGGCGGCGCGTGGTCGACAATGGCGAACTGGCGGAGGAGGGGCCGGCGGCGCTGCCGCCCGGCACCCGCGTGCTGGTCGAGCAACTGTTCGCTCGCGTGCCGGCCCGGCGCAAGTTCCTGCGCTCCTCGCGCGCCGAATATGCCGCCTGCCTGGACGTGGTCCGGCGGCTGGCGATGGCGCGGCCGGAGGTCGGCTTCTCGGTCGAGCATGACGGCCGCCGCGTGCTGACGGTGGCCCCGGCCGAGGATCGCCCGACCCGCGTCGCCGCGCTGACCGACCGGCAGCTCGCCGACAATGCGGTGACGATCGACTGGGTGCGCGAGGATCTGGTGCTGGGCGGCGTCGCCGGCCTGCCGACCTTCCACCGGGGCGTGGCGGACCATCAATATCTGTTCGTCAACGGCCGGCCGGTGCGCGACCGGCTGCTGATCGGCGCGATCCGCGGCGCCTATGCGGAGATGATGCCGCGCGACCGCCATGCCGTCGTCGCCCTGTTCCTCGACCTGCCGACCGATCAGGTCGATGTGAACGTCCACCCGGCCAAGACCGAGGTCCGGTTCCGCGACCCGGCGCTGGTGCGCGGCCTGATCGTGTCCGGCCTGCGCCGCGCGCTGGACGAAGCGGGACATCGCAGCGTCCAGCGGCCTACCGAGGCGGCGCTGGGGCTGTGGCGGCCCGAGCCCGTCGCATCGCCCATGGCCGCGGATCATGGCAGCTTCTTCGCGCCCGGCCCGGCGACGCTGCCGCTCGCCCCGACAGGTGTGCGCGATCGCCCGACCTATTTCGACGCGCCGCCCCAGGCGCGGGCCGAGCCCGCCTGGTCGCCGCCACCCCAGACGGCGTCGCATCCGCTCGGCGTCGCGCGCGGACAGATCGCCAAGACCTATGTCGTGGCGGAAGCGGAGGACGGGCTGGTGCTGGTCGACCAGCATGCCGCGCATGAACGGCTGGTGCTGGAGCGGATGCGCGCCGCGCTGGCGGGCGGCCGCGTCGCGTCCCAGGCGCTGCTGCTGCCCGAGGTGGTCGAGCTGGAGGAGCCGGCCTGCGACCGGCTGGAGGCGCGGATCGACGAGCTGGCCGAACTGGGGCTGGAACTGGAACGGTTCGGCGCGCGCGCGATGCTGGTGCGGGCGACGCCCGCCCTGCTCGGCCAGTCCGACCCGGCGGGACTGATCGCCGACCTGGCCGACGAACTCGCCGCCTATGACGAGGCGCTGTCGCTGCGCGAGCGGCTCGATCATGTCGCGGCGACCATGGCCTGCCATGGATCGGTCCGCGCGGGGCGGCTGCTGTCGGTGGCGGAGATGAACGCGCTGCTCCGCGAGATGGAGGCGACCCCGCATAGCGGCCAGTGCAACCATGGCCGACCGACCTGGGTGAAGCTGCAGATGGCCGATGTAGAGAAGCTGTTCGGGCGGAAGTGAGGGCGCGCAGGCGACAGACTTAGACGAAGGCGATCGGCATCAAAGGGATCGTCGCCTGTTGGTCATGGCGCTGCCGCGCCTGGAGCCGGATGACATGACCTTGACCCGGACACGTCATTGCGAGCGCAGCGAAGCAATTTACAGCCGCTAGCGTGACGCCCTGGATTGCTTCGCTACGCTCGCAATGACGGCTTAGGTCAACCCGATGTCATCGTGCTTCACCCGTGGCGGCCGCATGGCCGTTTTGGAAGCGGGACGGCGGCGCGGCCGCGTTCAGCAACGGGCAACCTTTGCTGCGATCGGCGCGTTCACGGGTCCAAGTTTCTGATATCGCACGGACATTGCCATGAAGATGATCATGCCCCTGGTTCTTGCCCTGATTCCGCTGGCGGCGGTCATCAGCGCCTGCGTATCCTGCCCCTGATCGGGCAACGCTTCCCGGATACGAAAAAGGCCGCCCGGATATGCTCCGGGCGGCCTTTTTCCTGGCCGAAGCGGCGCGGAGGGGATCAGCCCTCGGCCTGCTCCGACTGGACCTCGGCGGTCGCGCCCGGCTCGGCGTTCGGATCGTAATCCTCGGTGAAGCCGGCCTCGTCACGCTCGAACATCGACGACATGACGTCGACACCCTGCGCCTGCATCTCGGCCTCTTCGGGCGAGCGGGCGACGTTGACCTTGACGGCCACCGACACCTCGGGGTGCAGCGCGACGCGCACTTCGTACAGGCCGATCGCCTTGATCGGCTTGTCGAGCACGACCTGGCTCTTGGTGACCTTGTGGCCGTCCGCGTTCAGCGACTCGACCAGATCGCGCACCGCGACCGAGCCGTAGAGCTGACCGGTGTTCGAGGCCTGGCGGATCAGCGTGATCTGCGCGTCCTTGAACGAGCCGGCATCCTTCTCGGCCTCGCCGCGACGGGCGGCGTTGTCGGATTCGATGCGGGCGCGGTTGGCCTCGAAGACCTTGCGGTTGGCTTCGTTGGCGCGCAGCGCCTTCTTGCGCGGCAGCAGGAAGTTACGGGCGAAGCCGTCCTTGACCTTGACCACGTCGCCGATGGCGCCGAGCTTCTCGACGCGTTCCAGCAGAATAACGTCCATGTGGCGGACTCCTTACTTCACGACGTAGGGCAGGAGGCCCAGATGACGCGCGCGCTTGATCGCCTGGGCGAGTTCGCGCTGCTTCTTGGCGCTCACCGAGGTGATGCGCGACGGAACGATCTTGCCACGCTCGGACACGAAGCCCTGGAGCAGACGGACGTCCTTATAGTCGATCCGCGGCGCGTCCTTCGCGGAGAAGGGGCAGCTCTTGCGGCGACGGAAAAACGGGCGAGCCATTATGCGGCCTCCTCTTCACGGTCACGACGGGGGCGATCGCCACGATCACCACGCTCGGCGCGGCGCTCACGGTCGCGCTCCTGCTTGCGCATCATCACCGACGGACCCTGCTCCGCCTCGTCGACCTTGACGGTCATGTAGCGGATGATGTCCTCGTTGATCTGGGTCTGGCGCTCCAGCTCGGCCACGACATGGCCGGGGGCGTCGATCTCGAGCATCACGTAATGCGCCTTGCGGTTCTTGGCGATGCGATATGCCAAGCTGCGCAGGCCCCAGGTCTCGGTCTTGGTGACCTTGCCCTGATTGTCCTCGATGATCTTGGTGGCGGTTTCCGCCAGCGCGTCCACTTGCGCCTGTGCCAGGTCCTGGCGCGCAAGGAACACGTGCTCGTACAGAGCCATGTCACTTCCTTCGTTGGCCGATCGTTGACGCCGCCCCATGCGGACGCCCCTCCGGCTGTCTTCCAATGCGTATTCGGGCAGCAAGGCCGCGCCTTCCGCCTGAAGCATCCGGGCCTATGGCCGAAACGCAGGCGCTTGTCGAGAGGGTCCGGCTCGCCTAACCCCCCGCGCCTTGCGATCAGCATAAGAGGTTACGATGCGCGCGTTCATCTTTCCCGGTCAGGGCAGCCAGTCGGTCGGCATGGGCCAGGCACTCCGCGATGCCAGCCCCGCCGCGCGCGAGGTGTTCGGCGAGGTGGACGAGGCGCTGGGTCAGCATCTCTTCCGCCTGATGGCCGAGGGGCCGGCGGACGAACTGATGCTGACCGAGAACGCCCAGCCCGCGATCATGGCCAATGCCATGGCCACGCTGCGCGTCCTCCAGAAGGAGGGCAATATCCGCCTGGCCGACAAGGCGGCCTATGTCGCGGGGCATTCGCTGGGCGAATATAGCGCCCTGTGCGCGGCCGAGGCGTTCGACCTCGCCACCACGTCCCGGCTGCTGAAGCGGCGCGGGCAGGCGATGCAGGCGGCGGTGCCGGTCGGCGAGGGGGCGATGGCGGCGCTGCTCGGCGCGGACCTGGACAAGGCGCGCACCATCGCCGGCGCCGCGGTCGATTCGATCCTGGCGGAGGGCGGGCCGACCTATGTCTGCACCGTCGCCAACGACAACGATCCTTCGCAGGTCGTGATCTCCGGCCACCGCCCCGCGATCGAGCGCGCGGTGGCGCTGGCCAAGGAACTGGGCGCGAAGCGGGGCGTGCTGCTGCCCGTCTCGGCCCCGTTCCACTGCCCGCTGATGCAGCCCGCCGCCGATGCGATGGACGCCGCGCTGGCCGATGCGCGCATCGCCGCGCCGCTGGTGCCGGTCTTCGCCAATGTCGACGCCGCCGCGATCGGCGATCCGGGCCAGATCCGCGTCGCCTTGGTCGAGCAGGTGACCGGCATGGTCCGCTGGCGCGAATCGGTGCTGGCGATGGTCGAGGCGGGCGTGACCGAGTTCGTCGAATTCGGCGGCAAGGTGCTGGCCCCCATGGTCAAGCGCATCGCACCGGACGCGAATGCGGTCAGCGTGGTGACGATGGACGATATCGAGGGGCTGCTTAAGACGCTGTGATGCTGCGCGCGGAGGGAAGATGAAGGATAGCGGCGCCGTCCATGGTGACGTTCCGGATCTTTCCTCGCCTGTCCACCGGCAGCCGGGACCGGGGAGCAGGCGTCCATCGAGAAGCCGTTGCCCGTGTATGGCGAGCAGCGTCTGGCCTATTTTCGACGCATCGAGCAGCCTGTCGGGCTGCTCATCAATTTCGGGCCGAGACCTTGAAGGAAGGCGTGCGACATGTCGTCGATGACCCTTGTTCTTCCACGTCTCCGCGCCTCTGCGTGAACCTTATAAGGGAGTAATTCCATGTTCGACCTGACAGGCATGACCGCGCTGGTGACCGGCGCTTCGGGGGGGATCGGTTCCGCGATCGCGCGGGGGCTGGCGGCGCAGGGCGCGCGGCTCGCCGTGTCGGGGTCGAATGCCGACAAGCTGGAGGCGTTCCGCGCCTCGCTCGGCAGCGATCATGTCGCCTTGCCCTGCGACCTGTCGGATGGAGCCGCGGTCGACGCGCTGGTGCCGCAGGCGGTGGCCGCGCTCGGCAAGCTCGACATCCTGGTCAACAATGCCGGCGTCACCCGCGACAATCTCGCGATGCGGATGAAGGACGAGGAGTGGGACCAGGTGATCCGCGTCAATCTGGAGGCCGCGTTCCGCCTGATCCGCGCCGCCGCCAAGCCGATGATGAAGGCGCGCTTCGGCCGCGTCGTCTCGATCACCTCGGTCGTCGGGCAGACCGGCAATCCGGGTCAGGCCAATTACGCCGCGTCCAAGGCCGGGCTGGTCGGCATGTCCAAGGCGATGGCGCAGGAACTGGCCAGCCGCAACATCACCGTCAATTGCGTCGCCCCCGGCTTCATCCGCTCGGCGATGACGGATATCCTGCCCGAGGCGCAGAAGGCGGCGCTGACCCAGCGCATTCCCGCCGGCAACCTTGGCACGGGCGAGGACATCGCCGCCGCCGTCGTCTATCTCGCCAGCCGCGAGGCCGGATATGTCACCGGCCAGACCATCCATGTGAATGGCGGCATGGCGATGGTGTGATCCGCGCCATGGCGTGAACCGAGTGGAATGCACGGTGGACGGGGCCTTGCCACGGCTCCCCCTGCGTTCTACGTGCGTTCAGGAATTGATAACCCCGTAAGTGAAGAGGGAATACCATGAGCGAGACCGCCGACCGCGTGAAGAAGATCGTCGTCGAGCATCTCGGCGTCGAAGCCGACAAGGTGACCGAGCAGGCGAGCTTCATCGACGATCTCGGCGCCGACAGCCTCGACATCGTCGAGCTCGTCATGGCGTTCGAGGAGGAGTTCGGCGTCGAGATTCCGGACGATGCCGCCGAGAAGATCACGACCGTGCAGGACGCGATCACCTATATCGACGAGCACAAGTCCTAATCGGACACGCCTTTTCCGGCCGGAATTGAGCGGCTCCCCGCACCGGGCTAAGGAGCGGGGAGCCGTTTTCGTCACTAGGTGCCGGAAACATCGGGATCAGCAGTGTGGAGAGTGGGATGCGGCGTGTCGTCGTAACCGGATTGGGCCTTGTGACGCCGCTGGGCGGCGATGTCGAAACGACCTGGGCCAATATCATCGCGGGCAAGTCGGGCGCGGGCCCGATTACGATCTTCGATGCATCGAACCAGAAATGCCGCATCGCCTGCGAGGTGAAGCCGGCCGACCATCCCTACGGCTTCGATCCGAACAAGCGCGTCGACCACAAGGTGCAGCGCCAGGTCGATCCGTTCATCGTCTATGGCATCGACGCCGCCGGACAGGCGCTGGAGGATGCCGGCCTGCTGGAAATGACCGAGGCGGAGCGGTTCCGCGCCGGCTGTTCGATCGGCTCGGGCATCGGCGGCCTGCCGGGCATCGCCAGCGAATCGCTGATCTGCGAGAACAAGGGGCCGACCCGGGTCTCGCCGCATTTCGTGCATGGCCGGCTCATCAACCTGATCTCGGGCCAGGTTTCGATCAAATACGGGCTGATGGGGCCGAACCATGCGGTTGTCACCGCCTGTTCGACCGGCGCGCATTCGATCGGCGACGCCGCGCGGATGATCGCTATGGACGATGCCGACGTCATGCTGGCCGGTGGCGCGGAAAGCGCGATCTGCCCGCTCGGCATCGCCGGCTTCGCCCAGGCGCGGGCGCTGTCGATGGGCTTCAACGACACGCCGGAAAAGGCGAGCCGCCCCTATGACGTCGATCGCGACGGTTTCGTGATGGGCGAGGGCGCGGGCGTCGTCGTGCTCGAGGAATATGAGCGGGCCAAGGCGCGCGGCGCCAAAATCTATGCCGAGGTGATCGGCTATGGTCTGTCGGGCGACGCCTATCACGTCACCGCACCGCATCCCGAAGGCTCGGGCGCATTCCGGTCGATGGAAATGGCGATGCGCAAGAGCGGCCTGGCGCTGTCGGACATCGATTACATCAATGCGCACGGCACCTCGACCCCGCTCGGCGACGAGCTGGAGCTGGGCGCGGTGCGGCGGCTGTTCGGCGATGCGATCGGCACGCTGTCCATGTCGTCGACCAAGTCGGCGATCGGGCATCTTCTGGGGGGTGCGGGCGCGGTCGAGTCGATCTTCTGCATCCTGGCGATGCGCGACCAGATCGTGCCGCCGACGCTCAACCTCGACAATCCGAGCGAGGGCTGCGCGGGCGTCGACCTGGTGCCGCATGTCGCCAAGAAGCGGTCGGTGAAGGCGGTGCTGAACAATTCGTTCGGCTTCGGCGGCACCAATGCGTCGCTGGTGATGCGCGCGCTCTGAACGGTCGGGCGGCGGACAAGGGGCCCTGGGGGAAGTGATGCGGAAACTGGGGTGCCTCGTCCTGCTGATCGCCGGACTGGTGATCGGCGCGATCGTCGCCGCGAACATGTGGGCGGGGGCGGGACCGGCGGACAAGCCGGTCAGCGTCGTCGTGCCGGCCGGGGCCAGCCTGGCCCGCGCCGCGACCGCGCTGGAACAGGCGGGTGCGATCCGTTCCGCGCATCGCTTCCGCCTTCTCGCCCGCGTCTTCGGCGGCGGCGGGTCGGTCAAGGCGGGCGAATATGAAATTCCCGCCCATGCCAGCGCCAAGCAGATCCTCGACCTGCTGGAAGAGGGCAAGGTCCACCAGCGGCTGGTCGTGGTGCCGGAGGGGCTGCCCTCGGTCATGGTCCACGACGCGCTGATGAAGGCGGACGGGCTGACCGGCAGCGTGCCGGTGCCGGCCGAGGGCTCGGTGCTGCCCGATGGCTATGCCTATCAGCGCGGCGATACGCGTGCCTCGGTGCTGGCGCGGATGCAGTCGGCGATGCGCGATTATCTGGCCCGGGCCTGGGCCAAGCGCTCCAAGGCCAGCGCGGTGACCAGCCCCGAACAGGCGATCATCCTCGCCTCGATCGTCGAGAAGGAGACGGGCAAGCCGTCCGAACGTCGCACCGTCGCTGCGGTCTATGGCAACCGGCTGAGGCTGCACATGCCGCTCCAGGCCGATCCGACCGTCATCTACCCGATCACCAGGGGGCGTCCGCTCGGCCGCCGGATCAAGCAGTCCGAACTGCACGCGCGCAACGGCTATAACACCTATGCCAGCGCCGGCCTGCCGGTCGGGCCGATCGCCAATCCGGGCCGCGCCTCGATCGATGCGGTGCTGGACCCGGCGGACAGCCAGGCGCTCTATTTCGTCGCGGACGGGACGGGCGGCCATGTCTTCGCCGACACGCTGCCCGAACATAATGCCAATGTCCGCAAGTGGTACGCGATCCGCAAGGCGCGCGGCGAGATGTAATCAGAGGGGAGGCTCCCGCGTTGGTGTGGCAGCGTCTCCCCGGATCGGGATCGGTGCGGAAGCCGCCATCCGGTCCTCCCCCTCGCTTCACCCGACGCGTCCTTGCCGTGAGCCGCGCCACCGCCTATCTGCGACGCATGGCCACGCTCGTTTCCGAGGTCGCATTGACCCCCGCCGCCGCCGCCCGCGTGGCGGCCATTGCCGCTCGCCAGAACAAGCCGGCCTTGCTCCGTCTGTCGGTCGAGGGGGGCGGCTGTTCGGGCTTCCAGTATAAGTTCGGACTGGCGGATGCGCCCGAGGGGGATGACAGCGTCGCGGAGACGGATGGCGTCCGGCTGCTCGTCGATCAGGTCAGCCTCGACCTGGTGCGCGGCTGCACCGTCGATTATGTCGAATCGCTGGGTGGCGCGGCGTTTAAGGTCGATAATCCGGTCGCAGCATCGGGATGTGGTTGCGGAACCAGCTTCGCCGTCTAAGACGGATGGCGTGAAGATCGTCACCTACAACGTCAACGGCATCAAGGCGCGGCTACCGCGCGTGCTCGAATATTTGACCGAAGATCAGCCGGATGTGGTCTGCCTTCAGGAGCTGAAGTCGGCCGATGAGGGCTTTCCCGCCGCCGAGATCGAGGCGGCCGGCTATGGTGCGGTCTGGCATGGGCAGAAGGCGTGGAACGGCGTCGCGGTGCTCGCGCGCGGCCAGCAGCCGGTGGAACGCCAGCGCGGCCTGGCCGGTGAGGCGGAGGACGAGCAGAGCCGCTATCTGGAATGCGAGGTCGGCGGCGTGATCGTCGCCTCGCTCTACCTGCCCAATGGCAATCCGCAGCCCGGCCCGAAATTCGACTATAAATTGCGCTGGATGGAACGGCTGGCGGCGCGCGCGCGCGATCTGCTGGCGGAGGAGCGGCCGGCGGTGCTGGCGGGTGATTATAATGTCATCCCGAATGACGACGACACCTATTCCGTGCCCGCCATGGCCAGCGACGCGCTGATGCAGCCGGAAAGCCGGGCGGCCTATCGCCGATTGCTGGCGCAGGGCTGGACCGATTCCCTGCGCACCCGCGCGCCCAAGGGCGGCGTCTGGACCTTTTGGGACTATCAGGCCGGATCGTGGCAGCGCGATGCCGGGTTCCGCATCGATCATCTGCTGCTCAGCCCGCAGGCCGCCGACCGGCTGGTCGATGCCGGCGTCGACAAGAGCTATCGCGGGCGCGACAAGGCGAGCGATCACGCCCCCACCTGGGTTCGACTCCGCTGAACCGGCACCTTGCCGGGCTGGGGCTGGGCCTCCTGGCACTGCCCGCCGCCGCCTGGGGACAGGATGCGCCGCGCTTCTGCCCGACCCGCCCGTCGCTGGAGGGGTCGGCCTGCACGACCGAGCCGGGGCGGGTCCATGTCGAATTCTCCGTCGCCGACTGGGAGCGCGACGACCAGCCCGACAGCCGCACCGACACCTGGCTGGGGGCGGACTTCGTCGCGCGGCTCGGCGTCGGTCCGTCGACCGAGGTGCAACTGGGCTGGTCGCCGGTCGGCTATGTCCGCGAGCGCGACAAGACCGACGACAGCGTGACCAGGCAGTTGCGGTCGGGCGACATGCGCCTGGCGGTGCGGCAGAATGTCCGCAACCCGGACGGCAAGGGACTGTCCTTCGGCGCGGAGCCCTTCGTCACGCTGCCGGTCGGGCGATCGCCGGTCGGGGCCGGGACCTGGGGGGCGGGGCTGGTGCTGCCGGTCACCTATGACTTGACCGACGCGCTCAATATCGGCGTCACCGGCGAGGCGGACGCGCGGCCGAACGAGGATGGCGACGGCCGGCACTTCCGCGCCAGCGGCGTGGTGGCGGCATCGATCGAACTGACCGAGCGATTGAACGCGACGATCGAGGCGGAATGGCTTCGCGACCGCGATCCGGTCGATCCGTCCAGCCAGGCCTTGGCGGGGCTGGGCCTGCAATGGGAGCTGACGCCAACCCGCGCGCTTTACGGCGAGGCGGTGGCCGGTCTGAACCACCAGTCGCCCGACATGCATCTTTACATGGGCATGGCCGCGCTTTTCTGACCGTCTGGCGGGATGCGCCGAAACATGGTGCGTTCCGCTGCGCCGGCTTGGCGAATTGTACAGGCGCGCTTCCAGAAATGGCGGAAAACCGTCACTCCAGTGTTTGGCATGAGTAATGCACTAACACAGTTGCCGCCGGGGAATGATCCACAGGGGCGGCAGGGAGACGATACCATGTTCAGCCTGATCCTCGCCGCCGCCATTGCCGCCGCCGCCAGCCCGTCGCCCGCCGCGCCGATGCCGGACATCGCCAACGCCCGCCTGTCCTCCGCGCCGGTCCTCCCCGCATCCAAATGGGCGCCGCCGCATGATCGCCAGCGCGTCATCGATGCGCTGCGCCGCCCGCTGAGCGAGCAGATGACCGGCGCCAAGGGCCCCTATTATTGCTTCCTCGACGATATCAGCAAGAAGGGCGAGACCCGCCGCGTCTGCCGCAAGCGCGCGGACTGGAACCGCCTCGGCCTCGAACCCGTGCTGTGAGAAACGTCGGTGGCGGTCGGCCGGTCCCGACCGCCACGCCGGCGGCGACGCGTCAGAGCGTCTTGCCGTAGACGTTGTAGACCTTGTTGACGCGGCTCTGGATCGTCTCGGCGATCGAGCGCATCCCCTGATTATCCTCCAGGATCCAGCCGATCTCGCCCCGGCTCGCGGCGTAATGCGTCACCGAGGCGCGGCGGATATATTCGATCATCATGAAGGCCAGCTGGCTGGCCATGCGCGACGATTGCAGCTCCTTGACCACGCCCATCAGCGGCACGCGCATCGTCCGCACCTTGGGCTTGCGCAGCCACAGCAGCAGCTTGGCCCAGCCAAACGGCAGCAGCGAGCCATGAAGGGGCGCGATCGCCTCGTTCAGGTCGGGCAGGGTGATCATGAAGGCCACCGGCTTGCCGTCCAGTTCGGCGATGCGGATCAGGTCGTTGAAGACGATCGGCTTCAGCTTGACGCCGACATCCCTGATCTCGGGTGGGGTGAGGGGGACGAAGCCCCAATTGTCCGACCATGCGTCGTTGAGGATGCCCAGGATGATCGCGGCTTCCTCGTCGAACTTCGCCTTGTTGACCTCGCGCACCCGGATGCGGGGATTGGCCTCGCCCGACTTGATGATGCGCTGGACGATCTTGGGAAATTCCTGCGTGATGTCGAGCTCATAGGTCATGAGCTGCTTGACCACGCCGTACCCGGCCGCTTCGATCCAGCCGCGATATTCGGGGCGGGCATGGCCCATCATGATCGTCGGCGGATGGTCGAACCCCTCGACCAGCACGCCCGGTTCCTCCCAGACCGACTGCGAGATCGGGCCGAGCGCGCGGGTCATGCCCTGGGCGCGCAGCCAGTCCTCCGCCTTGGCGAGCAGCGCCTGGAACACGTCCTGCCGCTCGGCATCCATCAGCCCCCATTGGCCGACGCCGGGGCCGAAACCCTGCTCGGCCGGCATGGTCAGCGCCAGCGTGTCGATATGCGCGGAGATGCGACCGACCACGCGGCCATTCTCCTCCGCCAGGAACAGCTGCGCCTTGGCATGGCTGTACCAGCCATTCTTCGCCGGAGTGAGCAGGCCCAGTGCTTCGCCCTTCAGCGGCGGCACCCAATTGGGATCATCCCGGTAGAGGCGAAACGGAAAGTCCACGAAGGTCTGGCGGTCGCGCTTCGTCTCAACGGGTCTGATCGTGATCGTCATCAATGGTCCTCCGGCCGTCTGGCCAGTAAACGGCGGAGGCGATCATGGCGAGTGAGGATTCCGTAATCTGCTCCGGCTGGGAAAGCCACGCTGTCGCCATTATCTAAGAGCAATGGATCATGCCATGAACAGCATCACGCTCGATCGTGCCGGCTCGCCCAGTCGTGCGAAAACCATCCGCGTCGCCGACGACAAGGCGATGCTGCGCGCGGCCGCCGAACTGACCCGCACCCATTCGCAGGCCAAGCCCAGCATCTATTGGGGCGACCTGATCGCCTCGGCCGTGCTGGGCTATGGTGCGTTGGTCGTCGCGATCCTCTCGACCTCGACGGCTCTGACGATCGGCGCGGGCGTGGTGGCCATGCTCGGCCTGTATCGCGCGATGAGCTTCATCCACGAAGTGTCGCACATGAAGCATAGCGTCCTGCCAGGCTTCCGGGCGGGCTGGAACGCGCTGGTTGGCGTGCCGATGCTCATCCCGTCCTTCATGTATGAGGGCGTGCACAATCTCCACCATGCCAAGACGCGCTACGGCACGGTCGAGGACCCGGAATATCTGCCGCTGGCATTGATGAAGCCATGGACACTGCCGCTGTTCGTCATCGTCTCGGCGCTGGCACCCGTGGCCTTGCTGGTGCGGTTCGCGATCCTGTCGCCGCTGTCGCTGCTGTCGCCCGCGCTGCGTCGGGTGGTAGTGGAGCGCTATTCGGCACTGGCGATCAATCCGCAGTTCCGCCGCCGGATGCCGGAGGGTGACGCGCTGCGGCTGTGGAACCGGGTCGAGACCTTCGCCAGCCTGTGGGCGATCGGCCTGATCGCGCTGGCGGCGACGGGCGTGCTGTCGCTGCGCAGCTTCGCGATCATCCTGGCGGTCGCCTCGGCGGTCGCGGTGCTCAACCAAGTCCGCACGCTGGTGGCGCATCTCTGGGAGAATGAGGGCGAGCCGATGAGCGTGACCGCGCAGTATCTGGACAGCGTCAACGTGCCGCCGCCCTCGCTGTTGCCGGCGCTCTGGGCACCGGTCGGCTTGCGCTATCACGCGCTCCACCATCTGCTGCCGAGCGTGCCCTATCATGCGCTGGGCGCGGCGCATCGCGAACTGACCGTGATGGTCGATGCGGACTCGCCCTATCACAAGGCGAGCTACAAGGGGCTGCCGGGTCTGGTCGCCAAGATCAGCCGCAGCACCATGGTCCGCCGTTGAGCCGAACGGCGCGCTACTTCGCGTAGCGCGCCTTCAGGACCTGATAGCAGGCACGCAGGCCGAAGGCGTCGCCGCCCTTGGGCCGGCCGGGTTTCGCCGCGGGCCGCCAGGCGAAGACGTCCATATGCGCCCAGGCCGTATCCTTCGGCACGAAGCGACGCAGGAACAGGGCGGCGGTGACCGCGCCGGCAAAGCCGCCATCGGGCGCGTTCACCATATCCGCCACGTCCGATTTCAGCATGTCGTCATAGCCGTCCCATAGCGGCAGCCGCCACAGGGGATCGCCCAGCGCCGTGCCGGCGTCGAGTAGCGCCGTCGCCAGCGCCTCGTCATCGGTGAACAGCGGCGGCAGGTCCGGGCCGAGCGCGACCCGCGCGGCCCCGGTGAGGGTCGCGAAATCGAGGATCAGTTCGGGCTTCTCCTCGCCGGCGCGGGTCAGCGCGTCGCCCAGGATCAACCGCCCCTCGGCATCGGTATTGGTATTCTCCACCGTCAGGCCGGCCCGGCTGCGCAGCACGTCGCCGGGGCGGAAGGCATCGCCCGAGACCGCATTCTCGACCGCGGGAATCAGCAGATGCAGGCGGACGGGCAGGGCGGCGGCCATCACCAGCTCGGCCAGCGCCAGGGCATGGGCGGCGCCCCCCATGTCCTTTTTCATCAACCGCATCCCGGCCGATGGCTTGAGGTCGAGCCCGCCGGTGTCGAAGCAGACACCCTTGCCGACGATCGCCAGTCGCGGTGCGGCGGGATCGCCCCATTGAAGTTCGATCAGCCGTGGCGCCCGGTCGTGGGCGGCGGCACGGCCGACCGCGTGGATCATCGGATAGCCTTGCGCGATCTCGTCACCGCGCCGCACGGTGAGCACGGCACCGTGACGCTTGGCGAGCGCCTCCGCCTCCGCCTCAAGGTCCGCAGGGCCGAGATCGCCGGCCGGCGTATTGACCAGATCGCGGACCCAGGCGGTGGCGGCGGCCACCCGCAGCGTTTCGGCATGTCCATCGACATCCTGGGTCAGCAGGATGCGCGGCCCTTCGCCCTGCGCCGGGCGATAGCGATCGAAGCGATATTGCCCCAGCAGCCAGCCGAGCGGATCGCCGTTCCCCCAGGTGATGCGATAGGTGCCCGCCGGCAGGTTTTCCGCCAGACGGGCGAGCGACCATGGCCCCGCTTCGGCAGGAGGCACGGCAACGACCCGCCAGTTCGGGCCGTCCCCGGTCACGATCGCATGGCTGCCGGGCTTGCCGGTGAAGCGCTGGGCGGCGAGTTGCGCGCGCGTGGCGGCGGACTGGTCGCCCAGCCAGGTCTCGTGATCCTCGGCGGCGATCACCTCGATCGCATGGGCGGGTTGGCCCTGGTCGGGCAGCAGCAGGTCGTCAAAGCGGTTCATGCCGGCAACCAACCAGATGCGGCGGGATCGCGCAACCGCACGTTCCACCCCCGGAACGTTCGCCCAGTGACATACGTTATCGCAATACTGGGAGTTTCCAACGCTTTAGGAGCTAAGCGCCATGTTGTGGACGATCGTCGTCATTCTTGTCATCCTGTGGCTGCTCGGCTTCAGTCTCCAGATCGCGGGCGGGCTGATCCATATCCTGCTCGTCATCGCGCTGATCGTAGGCCTGGTCCAGCTGTTCACCGGCCGCCGCGTCTAGCGGCTGCCACGCTGGTGGGGCTTATCGCCCCATCAGCGTGCGACCGATCAGCATCGCCTGTTCCGCGCCCGAGGCGGGAACGATTTCGGCCGACCGGTCGGCGATCCGGCCCCAGGCGGCGGCGACACCCTCGGGCGTAAGATCGTCGCCTTCCAGAACGACACCGGGTGTCAGCGTGATATGCGCGGTCTGCACCACGCCCGCACCGGCACTGACGATCTGGTTGGTCGGTGCCTCCTTCGAAACGAGATAAAGCGCCGCCGGCACGATCTTCTCCGGTGCGAACAGGTCGAACAGTTCAGCCGGGAACAGGCCCTCGGTCATGCGCGTGCCGGCGGTCGGTGCGAGTGTGTTGACGCGGATATCGTTCTTCGTCCCTTCGATCGCCAGCGTTCGGGTCAGGCCGGCGATGCCGAGCTTGGCGGCGCCGTAATTGGCCTGTCCGAAATTGCCGAACAGCCCGCTCGACGACGAGGTCATGAGGACCCGTCCGTAATTCTGCGCTCGGAAGATGTCCCAGCACGCCTTGGTGACGAAGGCCGAGCCGAGCAGGTGAACGCGCACCACGAACTCGAAATCGGCGGGCGTCATCTTGGCGAAGCTCTTGTCGCGCAGGACACCGGCATTGTTGATGAGGACATGGACGCCGCCCCACCGGTCGCAGGCCCGCGCGACCATCGACGCCATCTGGTCCGCGTCGGCGACGCTGCCGCCATCGGCCATCGCCTCGCCCCCGGCGGCCACGATCTCCGCCACCACGGCGGCGGCCGCATCGGACTGGCCGGTGCCGTCCGACCCGCCGCCCAGGTCATTGACGACCACCTTGGCGCCGCGACGCGCCAGTTCGAGCGCATAGGCACGGCCCAGGCCTCCGCCCGCCCCCGTGACGATGGCAACCTGATCGTCGAACCGAATGGACATGGAAAAGGGCGCTCCCGCATCGTGGAGCGCCCTTTCTAGAAGCCGGGGAGCAGCGGTGGCAACCGCTGCGCCCAATCGATCGCCCTGATCTTACTTGCCGCCCCGCTGGCGGCATTTGTCATACTGACCCTTCTTGCAGATCGGGTAGCTGGCAAGCGGGGCCGGTGCCGGGAAGGCCTGCGACGGTGCGACCGACGGCACCACGCCACCGTTCACGGTCGCGCCCGGAGGGGCGGCAGGACCGGCGGGCTGATAGCCGCCGACCGGATCACCGGTGCTCATGCCGCCGGGAGCGGCCGTCGGTGTGGCGGGCGGCGTCGCGCCCGGGGGCGGGGTCTGCTGCTGCATCGCCGGATCGGCGGGCATGGCCGGGTCGGCAGGGGCGGCCGGATCAGCTGGCGGGGTCTGCGCCGCTGGGTCCTGCATCGGGGCCTGGGTCTGGGGGGCGGCCTGCATATCCTGCGCCATCACCGGCGCGGCGATCATCGCCGTGGCGGCGAGAAGAAAGAACTTCATCGGGATTTCTCCTGCGATTGCGAGCGCGAAAAACGTTCGCGTCGCCCCCTAACGTCCCGCTACGGACTTGGTTTCGCAAGCGAACCGGGTGGCGGCTCCGACCGGATACCCGCCACCCGCTCCCTTATTCAGTCGTAGCGGCGCAGGATGCCCGCCAGCTTGCCCTGGATCCGCACCTGCTGCGGGGCGTAGCGCTGGGGATCATAGGCGCGATTGGCCGGGTCGAGCCGCACCATCGCACCCTCCCGCCGGAAATATTTCAGCGTCGCCTCCACATCCTCGATCAGCGCGACGACGATCTCGCCATCGCGGGCGATCTCCTGCCGGCGGACCAGCGCGTAGTCGCCATCGAGGATGCCGGCCTCGACCATCGAGTCACCGGCCACTTCCAGCGCATAATGATCGCCGGTGCCGAGCAGGGCGGCGGGGACCGACAACATCGTCGATCCCTCGAACGCCTCGATCGGCACGCCGGCCGCGATCCGGCCGTGCAGGGGGATCTCGACCACGTCATTGGCGGGGGCGGCGGGCGTCGCCTTGGCCGCCGGCGTCGGCGCAGCGGCGGAAGTTTCCACCTTCTCCGGCCGTTCCGGCATCCGCAGCACTTCCAGCGCGCGGGCCCGGTTGGGCAGACGGCGGATGAAATTGCGCTCTTCCAGCGCGGAAATCAGCCGGTGCACGCCCGATTTTGACTTGAGGTCGAGCGCGTCCTTCATCTCCTCGAAGGACGGAGAAACACCCGTCTCCGCAAGGCGATCGTTAATGAAACAGATCAGTTCGTGCTGCTTGCGCGTGAGCATGGCTCTCTCCGTCCGGAACAGACACGGAACCGATACGGAACAATTTGCTTGCGGTCAAGCGATGACGAGGATTTCCGCCGATTCGCCCGCTCTGGCGGCAGGCGCATGCGCGGGACGCAGGATCAGGCAGGTCGATCGGGCCAGGGTCAGCAGCATCGAACTGTCCTGGATCGTCGAGGCATAGGCACGCCCATCCTCCAGCCGCGCCCGCAGATAATCGGTGCGGCCGCCATTGGCGGGCAGGTCCTCGCCGAGCAACGCATGGGTCGTGACGGGCAGCGGATCGGCCGCTCCGGCGAGATGCGCGATCAGCGGCCGGACGAACAGGGTCGCGGTGACGAAGGCGGAGACGGGATTGCCCGGCAGCCCCAGCACCAGCGCCTGACTCAGACGCCCCGCCATCATCGGCTTGCCGGGGCGAAGCGCGATGCGCCAGAAATCGATTTCACCGCCCGCCGCTAGCAGCGCCGGCCGCACCAGGTCATGGTCGCCCACCGATGCGCCGCCGGTCGTCACCAGCAGGTCGGCCTCGACCGATCGGAACGCCTCGGTCAGCACGTCCAGCCGGTCGGGCAGGATGCCGAGATCGACGATCTCGACCGGCAGGTCGGCCAGCATCGCCGCCAGCATCGCCCCGTTCGATTCCGGCAGCTGCGCGCCACTGATCGGCCCGCCCGCCGGCACCAGCTCGTCGCCCGTCGCCGCCAGCGCGACGCGGACCGCGCGCCGCACGGGCAGGCGGCCCTGGCCCCCGGTCGCCGCCACCGCGATCCGCGCCGGGGTCAGCCGCTCGCCCGCCGCGATCAGCCGGTCGCCGTCATGGAAGTCGAGCCCGCGCGCGCGGACGTTGCGGCCACGATGCGCCGGACCTTCGCCACCCAGCATCAGGCGCTCGCCCTGGCGCGCCGCCTCTTCCTGCACCAGCACCGTGTCGGCGCCATCGGGCAGGGCGGCGCCGGTGAAGATGCGCACCGCCTCGCCCGCCGCGACCGTCCCGGCGAAGGGGCGGCCGGCCGCGCTTTCGCCGGTCACGCGCCAGGGGCCGGGCAGGTCGGCGAAGCGGATCGCATAGCCGTCCATCGCCGACAGGTCGGCCACCGGCTGCGTCCGGCGCGCGGCGATATCGGCCGCGGCCCAGCGGCCGGCGGCCTGCCGGATCGGCAGCGTCTCCGTCGAGACGGGGTCGGCCAGCGCGAACAGCCGCGCCTGCGCTTCGGCGACGGGGACCAGCGTCATGCCAGCGTCCAGTCGCCGGACTTGCCACCGGATTTGGCGACGACGCGCAAGCCCTCGATCACCATCGCCTTGTCGACCGCCTTGACCATGTCATAGACGGTGAGCAACGCGACCGAGGCGGCGGTCAGCGCCTCCATCTCCACGCCGGTCTGGCCTTGCGTCTTGCAGGTCGCGCGGACCGTCACGCCGCTGTCGGTCACCGCCAGATCGATCGCGACCCGGCTGAGCGGCAGGGGGTGGCAGAGGGGGATCAGGTCGGCGGTCCGCTTCGCTGCCATGATCCCGGCGACCCGCGCCACCGCCAGCACGTCGCCCTTCCTGGCCGAGGCGTCGCGAACCAGCGCCAGCGCCTCGGACGACAGGCGGATATGTCCCTCCGCCACCGCTTCGCGCGCGGTTGCCGGCTTGTCGCCGACATCGACCATGCGCGCCGCGCCCTGGTCGTCGAGATGGGTGAGGCCGGTCATGCCACCAGCGCGCGCGTCGCCGCCTCCACATCGTCCTGCCGCATCAGCGATTCGCCGATCAGGAAGCAGTGGACGCCGTGTTCCGCCATCGCGTCGAGATCGGCGCGGCTGTTCAGGCCGCTTTCGGCGACGAAGGTGCAGTCGGCCGGGGCCAGGGCCTTTAACCGGTAGGAGCGGGATACGTCGACCGAGAAGTCGCGCAGGTCGCGATTGTTGCAGCCGATCAGCCGCGAGCGGAGGCGGAGCGCCCGCTCCAGTCCGGCCTCGTCATGCACCTCGACCAGGCAGTCCATGCCCAGCTCCATCGCCGCCGCCTCGATCTCGGCGAGCTGGCCATCGTCCAGCGCCGCGACGATCAGCAGGATCGCGTCCGCGCCGATCGCCCGCGATTCGGCGGCCTGCCAGGGATCGGCCATGAAGTCCTTGCGGATCACCGGCAGCGTCACCGCCGCCCGCGCCGCGATCAGATACGCGTCGGCGCCCTGGAAGAAATGCTCGTCGGTCAGCACCGACAGGCAGGCGGCACCGGCCGCCTGATAGGCGCGGGCATGGGCCGGCGCGTCGAAATCGGCGCGGATCAGGCCCTTGGACGGGCTGGCCTTCTTCACCTCGGCGATCAGCGCATGACCCGGCTTCGCGTCGAGCGCGGCGCGGAAGCCGCGCGGGGGTTCGGCGGCGGCGATCCGCGCGGCGAGATCGGCATCGCTGGTGCGCGCCTTGCGGGCGGCGATCTCGCCGCGCTTATGCGCCATGATCGTGTCGAGGATGGTCATGAATAGGCGATCCAGGCAGTCAGGAGACGATGCGCCGCGCCGCTGTCGAGCGCCTCGGTGGCGATCGGCACGGCATCGGCCAGGGTGGCGGCCCGCTCGGCCAGCACCAGGGCGGCCGCCGCATTGAGCAGCACCGCGTCACGATAGGGGCCGGCCTCGCCGTGCAACAGGGCGTTCAGCGCCGCGGCGTTGTGGCGCGCGTCGCCGCCCCGGATCGAGTCGATCGGATGGCGGGTCAGGCCGGCATCCTCCGGCGTGACGCGGGCGGGCATGGATGCGCGGCCGACCGATACCATGATGCTGGCGCCGGCTCCCGACAGTTCGTCCAGCCCTTCCTCACCCGAGACGACCAGCGCCGCCTCGGTGCCGAGCTGTTCCAGCGCCTCCGCATAGAGGGTGGCGTAATCGGGCCGGGCGATGCCGATCAGCTGGCGGCTGACATGCGCCGGATTGGCGAGCGGGCCCATCAGGTTGAAGATGGTGCGCCGGCCGATCCGGCGGCGGATCGGCGTGATCCGCGCCATCGCCGGGTGATGATTGGCGGCGAAGAGGAAGCAGATGCCGAGATCGGCCAGGCTGTGCTCGGCGGTCGCGCCGGCCACCGCCATGTCGAGGCCCAGCGCCTCCAGCGTATCCGCCGCGCCCGCCTTGGACGAGGCCGCCCGGTTGCCATGCTTGGCGACGGGCACGCCGCAGGCCGCGACGACCAACGCCACCGCCGTCGAGACGTTGAGCGTATGATGGCCATCGCCGCCGGTGCCGCACACGTCGATCGCGCCAGGCGGCGCGTCGATCGGGATCAGCCGCTGGCGCAGCGCGCGCGCCGCCTCGGCGATCTCGATCGAGGTTTCGCCGCGTTCGGCGAGCGCGGTCAGGAACCAGGCGACCTGCTCGTCATCGGCGCGACCGTCGAGCAGGTCGGCAAAGGCCAGCGCCGCGCTCTCGCGTGCCAGCGGGCTGGCGGGGTCGGGCAGCAGGGCGGTGCTGGTCATGCCGCCGTCACCCGGTCCTCGTCCACCGCGATGCCGGCGTCGCGCAGGAAATTGGCGAGCATCGCATGACCATGTTCGGTGGCGATACTCTCCGGATGGAACTGCACGCCGTGGATCGGCAGGTCGCGGTGGCGGAAGCCCATCACCACGCCGTCCTCGGCGCGGGCATTGACCGACAGCGACTCGGGAATGTCGTTGACGATCAGCGAGTGATAGCGCGTCGCGGTGAAGGGCGAGGGGAGGCCGGCGAACAGCCCGGTGCCGTCGTGCAGCACCGGCGACGTCTTGCCGTGCATCAGCCCGCCGCGCTCCACCCGGCCGCCGAAATGCTGGCCGATCGCCTGATGGCCCAGGCACACGCCGAGCAGCGGCCGCCGTTCGGCGGCGCACGCCTCGACCAGGTCGAGGGACACGCCCGCCTCATTGGGGGTGCAGGGACCGGGCGAGATCAGGAACGCTTCCGCTCCCGAGGACAGCGCCTGGCCTGCGGAGATGGCGTCGTTGCGCACCACCTCCACCACCGTCCCCAGCTCTTGGAGATAATGGACCAGGTTCCAGGTGAAGCTGTCGTAATTGTCGACGACGAGGATCATGAGCGCTGCCATAGCGGCCATACACATTCCCGCAAACCCACGGGAGCTATGTGGGGTGGCAATCGTTCTATCCCGGCCTCAAGGAGTCGCGTGCATGTCCCGCCTGAACCCAAGTCTGTTCCTTTCCCTCGCGGCCGGTGCGCTGACGCTGTTGCCCACCGTCGCGCAAGCGCAGGCGGCCGAGGGCAAGCCGCCGCAGCGCGTGCGCAGCGTCACCCTCCAGGGAAATCAGGCCTGTCCGACCTCGACCGGCGACGAGATCGTCGTCTGCACGCACAATGACGAGCCGTATCGCATCCCCAAGGGGCTGCGCGACAGCGGCCCGATCGCGGCGCAGAACCAGAGCTGGGTGAACCGCGCCGCGCAGATCGACGATGTCAGCCGCACGGCCGGTGGCCTGCCCGACACCTGTTCGCCGGTCGGCTCCGGCGGCCAGACCGGCTGTTCGATGATGTGGAACCGCAACTGGGCCGCCGAGCGCCGCGCGATCCAGCAGCAGGAGCAGGCCGGCCGCTGAACCCGATCGACCGGGACGGCGATCCGTTCCGGTCAGCCCGGCATCCGGGCGGCGACGAAGTCGGTCAGCGCCCCGAACGTCTCCAGCATGTCGCCATCGACCTCGTCATCCTCGATTAGGATGCCGAGCCGGTCCTCCAGCTCGGTCAGCACGCCGGCCACCGCCATCGAGTCGAGCTCGGGCAGTGCGCCGAACAGCGGCGTGTCCGCGTCGAACGCGGCGACCCGCTCCGCCGACAGGCCCAGAGTGTCGCCCAGCACCTGCCGCACCGCTTGATCGGCCGTCTGCTTCGTCGCCACGCCGTCCTTCTCCCCGTTCCATCTTCGAATGGGGTCGCATTAGGCGGCGGGGGTGAAATCGGCAACGGCCCCGCGCTATGAGGGTGACGTGACCGACCTCGACCCGATCGCCCGTCCGCTGGACCATCTGCCCGCCCGCGGCGCACCCGATGCTCCCGCCCTGACCGACCGGGCGGGGACGCTGAGCTTCCGCGAACTGGACGATGCCGTCGGTGCGCTCGCGGCCTGGCTGGCGGCGCGCGCGGGGCCCGGCGACCGGGTGGCGAGCTGGCTGCCCAAGACCCGGATCGCCTGCATCCTGCCACTGGCGGCGGCGCGGGCGGGGCTGGTGCATGTGCCGGTCAATCCGGCGCTGCGGCGGGCGCAGGTGGCGCATATCCTGGCCGATAGCGGCGCGACGTTGTTGATCAGCCAGCCCGCGCGGCTCGCCACGCTGGCCCCCGAAGACCTGCCGCCGGCGATGGGCACGGCCGTGGAGGCGGATTGCCCGATGGACGGATCAGGCCTGAGCGCATCTCTCGCGGACCCGGCGGCGCTGGCGGCGATCCTCTACACCTCCGGCTCGACCGGGCGGCCCAAGGGGGTGATGCTGTCCCACGCCAATCTGTGGCTGGGGGCCATCTCGGTCGCCCATTATCTGCGCCTGACCCCGGCCGACCGGGTGCTGGCGGTGCTGCCCCTGTCGTTCGACTATGGCCAGAACCAGTTGCTGTCGAGCTGGGCCGCGGGAGCGAGCGTCGTGCCGCTCGACTATCTGGCGGCACGCGACGTGGTGAAGGCAGTCGCCCGTTTCGACGCGACGACGCTGGCCGGGGTACCGCCGCTCTGGGTGCAGCTTCTGGAGGCGGACTGGCCAAAGGAGACGGCGGCGAGCCTGCGGCGGCTGACCAATTCGGGTGGCGCCCTGACCCCGCGCATGGTGCGTGCGCTGCGCGATCGTTTCCCCCGGGCCGACCTCTATCCCATGTACGGCCTGACCGAGGCATTCCGCTCCACCTATCTCGACCCAGCGCTGGTCGACGCACATCCCGACTCGATCGGCCGCGCCATTCCCTTCGCCGCCGTCGCGCCGGTCCGAACGGATGGTCGTCGCGCCGCCCCCGGCGAGCCGGGCGAGCTGGTCCATGCCGGGCCGCTGGTCGCGCAAGGCTATTGGCAGGATGCGGAGCGGACCGCGCATCGCTTCCGCCCGGCGCCGTCCTGGCTGGGCGAGGGGATGGCGGTCTGGTCGGGCGACACGGTGGTCGAGGATGCGGAGGGGCTGCTGCGCTTCGTCGGTCGCGATGACGAGATGATCAAGGTCGCCGGCAACCGCGTCAGCCCGCAGGAGGTGGAGGAGGCGATCCTGTCCGGCGGCGAGGCACTGGAGGCGGTGGCGGTCGGCGTTCGCGACGACCGGCTGGGCCAGGCGATCGTCGCGATGGTGGCGGGCGACGCGGCGCGGGAGGCAGGGTTGCGCACCCGGTTGCGCGCGGAATTGCCCAGCTTCCTCCAGCCGCAGTATTATCGCTGGTTCGCGGAACTGCCGCGCAACGCCAATGGCAAGCTCGACCGCGCCGCCCTCCGCCGGCTCGCGACGGAATAGGCGGCGCGGCCGGTCGGTCAGGCCGGCACCATCCGATGCCGCCGCCGCAGCGTGACGCCGGTCAGCGCGAAGCCCATCAGCATCATCGCCCAGGTCGACGGCTCCGGGGCCGAGGCGACGAACGCGTCGACGGCCCGGCGCGCACGATCCGGCGCGTCGGCGAACACGCCGTCCACCCCGGCCCGGAGGAAGGCGAGGAACTCGGCCTGGTCGTCGCCATAGGCATTGGCGCCGCCGCCCGTGCGCAGGTTCGTCGGCAGAAAGGTGTTTTCGGGGCGGAAGGTATAGGGCACCACCTCCAGCCCGGCGCGATGGGCGTCGGCGATCACCGAGGTCGGGCTGGTCAGCGCGCCGCTGCTGTCGCGGGGGATCAGCACATTCTTCTCCGGGCTCAGCACATCGGCATAGGCGCGCATCGCGGTCAGCCCGGTTTCGGTCAGCAGGTCGCCATAGGTGCGCCGGTCGCCTGCCAGCACGAAGTCATAGGGGCGGGCCCCGCGCGAGGTCATGAGCTGGACCAGCCGGACATCGGTCATCTGGTTCAGCTCGATCAGGTTCGCGACCTCGAACGACTGGATCAGCACGCGCGCATCGGCGCCGTCATAGCCATTGGCCTTCAGCATCGCGACCAGCGGCTCCTCCAGCGACAAACCGACTCGGTCGAAATAGCTGGGATGCTTGGTTTCCGGGATGATGCCGATCGCGCGGCCGGTCTCCGCCTCCTTGCGCTTCACCAGGTCGATCACCTCCTGCAGGGTAGGCACCTCGAACTGGCCGTCATAGCGCGCGCTGCCCGGACGCGTGCCGGGAATGCGCTCCTCGGCGCGCAGCGTCTTGAGTTCGGCGAGCGTGAAATCCTCGGTGAACCAGCCGGTCACGCGATATCCGTCGATCGTCTTGGTGGTGCGGCGGGAGGCGAATTCGGGGCGGCTGGCGACATCGGTGGTGCCGCCGATCTCATTCTCGTGCCGGGCGACGAGGATGCCGTCCTTGGTCGAGACCAGGTCCGGCTCGACATAGTCGGCGCCCTGGTCGATCGCCAGTTCATAGGAGGCGAGCGTGTGTTCGGGGCGATAGGCGCTGGCGCCGCGATGGCCATAGACGGTCGGCGTCCTGGCGGCCCGGGCGGCATCGATCGCGGTCAGGCCGAGCAGCATCGGTGCGGCGAGAAGGACGGTGGCGAAACGGAACGGACGTGGCATGGATGATCTCCCTGTCACCACCGGATCGTTCGTCGCCCGGCGGCGATCATGGTTAATCACCATTTCGGTGAGATTCGCGTGACGCGCGGATAACGCTTTTATGACGCGATCCTCATGATCGCTGGAGGATCGGAGATGACCGCCACCACCGCCAAGCCGACCGGCCCGATCCCGGCCGCCTTTGCCGAGACCATGGGCGACCTTCGCATCGCCGGCCGTCGCGCCGGCGATTGGGCGGAGGCGGGGACGCCGGTCTTCGTCTACGACCCGGCGATCGTCGCAGGGCAGGCCGCGCGGTTCCGGGCGGCCTTCCCCGGCATCGACCTTCATTATGCGATCAAGGCCAATCCGCTGCCCGAATGGCTGGCAGCGATCGCGCCGATGATGGACGGTCTGGATGTCGCCTCCGCCGGCGAATTGGCGCGCGCGCTGGCGGTGAAGCCGGCGGCGGCGATCAGCTTCGCCGGTCCCGGCAAGCGCGACGACGAACTGGCCATGGCGATCGCGGCCGGGGTGACGCTGAACCTGGAGTCGGAGGGCGAGGCCGACCGCGCACTGGCCATCGCCGATCGGCAGGGGGTGACGCCGCGTCTGGCGGTGCGGGTCAACCCGGACATCGAGCTGCGGGGATCGGGGATGCGGATGGGGGGGCGGCCATCGCCCTTCGGTATCGACGCGGTGCGGGTGCCGGCGCTGGTTCGGCGATTGGCGGCGGCGGGGGCGGACTGGCGCGGCTTCCATGTCTATGCCGGTAGCCAGGCATTGTCGGCGGACGCGGTGGCGGAGACGCAGGCAGCGACGGTCGCACTTGCCGCCCGGCTCGCCGAGGATGCGGGAGCCGCGCCGCCGCTGGTCAATCTGGGCGGTGGTTTCGGCGTGCCCTATTTCGCCGGGGACGGGGCGCTCGACAGTGATGCGGTGGGGGCCCGGCTGGCGGAGACCCTGGCCGCACGACCGGCGATCCTCGCCGACAGCCGCTTCGCGATCGAGCTTGGCCGCTGGCTGGTCGCGGAGGCGGGCGTCTATCTGGCGCGGGTCGTGGATCGCAAGGAGAGCGGCGGCGAGACCTTCCTGATCCTGGATGGCGGCCTCCATCACCAACTGGCCGCCTCCGGCAATTTCGGCACGGTCGTCCGCCGCAACTATCCGCTGGCGGTCGCGCACCGGATGGGGGCGGCGGCCGAGGAGGTGGTCAGCGTGGTCGGGCCGCTCTGCACCCCGCTCGACCGGCTCGGCGATCGGGTGGCGCTGCCGCGGGCGGCGGTCGGCGACCTGATCGTCCTTTTCCTGGCGGGGGCCTATGGCGCGACCGCGAGCCCCGCTTCCTTCCTCGGTCATCCCCCGGCACGCGAGGTGGTGGCGCGCTGAAAAAGGACCGGATCGAGCAGGAACCCGCTTGCATCATGGATGCTATCGCGCTGAAATGAGGAAACGACCCCGGTCAGCGGGTCGATGATCCATAGGGGGGATGCCATCATGATCCGAACGGTTTGCGCGCTTGCCGCCGCGTCCTTGAGCCTCGCGGCACCCGCCATGGCGCAGACCGCGCCGGCGGGGGGCGGCCTGCTCGACAAGGCAGTGAACCAGCCGGGGACGAGCTGGACGTTCTACGGCGACAAATACAAGGCGAAGGCGACCAAGGCCGCCGGCATTCCGGGCGAGGAAGCGGTGCATGTCACCATCGCCGCCAAGGCGGCCAATCCCTGGGACATCGGCGCGACCAGCGCGTCGGTGAAGCCGGTCCAGGCGAACGATACCATGCTGCTCGCCGTCTATCTCCGCGCGCCCGACACGGGCGAGGGACAGACGATCGACCTGCCGATCGGCATCGGCGAGGCCGCCGCGCCTTACGGTGTCGTCGCGCAGGACGTGGCCAAGGTCGGACCGGGCTGGAAACTCTATTACGCCTCGGGCCGCGCGGGGAAGGCCTATGCACCCGGCGCGATCCGCGCCACCGTGCACCTGGCCGGCGCGAAGCAGGTGGTGGAACTGGGCCCCGTCTTCCTGCTCGACATGGGGGCGAACCAGGATCCGGCCAAGCTGCCGCATAACTGACAAGCGGGTGGCGTCCCCGTCGCGCTTCGCCTAGTCTGACGAAAGGTATGAAGGCGAGGGTGATGGACGATCAGCATTGGGGCCTGACGGCGCGGCCGTTCCAACTCACGCCCGACGCGCGCTTCTGGTTCGAGACCGCGACGCATCGCAAGGCCATGGCCTATCTCGGCTATGGCCTGGCGCAGGGCGAGGGATTCATCGTCGTGACCGGCGAGGTCGGCGCCGGCAAGACGACGCTGGTCGGCCATCTGCTCGGCACGATCGACGAATCGCGGCTCAACCCCATCCGCATCGTCTCCACCGCCGTCGCACCCGAGGACCTGCTGCGCACCGTCGCATTGCAGCTCGACGCCGACCCGGTGGGCCTGACCAAGGCGGAACTGCTGGCGGTGATCGAGCAGGGCCTGCACGCGGTCGCGCGCAGCGGCCGCCGCACCCTGCTGGTGGTCGACGAGGCGCAGGCGCTGCCGCTCGAATCGCTGGAAGAACTGCGGATGCTCTCCAACTTCCAGGCGGGGGGCTATGCGCTGCTCCAGATCCTGCTGCTCGGCCAGCCCGAATTCCGGGACCGGTTGAACGACGGCGCGGGGCTGGAGCAGTTGCGCCAGCGGATCATCGCCAGCCATCATCTGGAGGCGATGGAGCCGCACGAAGTCGCCAGTTATATCGCCCACCGGCTGACCGTCGTCGGCTGGACCGGCCGCCCCGATTTTTCCGAGGACAGTTTCGATGCGCTCCACGAGGCGTCGGGCGGCATCCCGCGTCGGCTGAACCAGATCGCGTCGCGCGTCATGCTCCATGCCGCGCTGACCGGCGAGGAGGTGGTCGACGCCCATATCGTCGGGATGGTGCTCGCCGACCTGGCCGAGGATCTGCCGGGCGTGGTCCGTTCCGCCATCGCGCGGGTGGGCGAGGTTCCGCCGACCGATCCCACGGCGCGCCTGGCGGCGCTGGAGGCACGGGTGGAGGAGCAGGAAACGGTGCTGCGCCGCGTGCTGACCATGTTGATCGACTGGGTCGAGACCGATCCGCCGCGGGCCATCGTCTCGGACAAGACCGGGGTGCGCGGCTGGCGCGCCTCGAACGACGCGGCCTGACCGGTCCGGCCCGAACGCCGGTGGAGCGTCGCGCCCGGCCGTGATAACGGCGGCCGGGCATGACCCATCCGACGCTTTATCTTCCTTGCATCAGCCCTGCTCCTGACCTGTATCCCGTCTGGGAGCGGCGCTGATGGGCGGCATCGCCGGCCTGTTCCATCCGGCCACGCCCAAGCCGGTCGATCCCGCCCGGCTGCGCCGGATGCTCGCCACCCAGGCACATCGCGGGCCGGGCGGCGAGGGGGTGTGGACCGCGCCGGGCGTCGCGCTCGGCTGCAACCGGCCGGCGGGTGTCGCCGCGCTGCGCACCGAGGCGTCGCTCACCGTCGTCCATGACGGCGCGATCCTCAACGCCGAGGCGCTGCGACGCGGGCTGGAGGCGGACGGGGTCGGCTTCGAAAGCGCGGACGATGCCGAACTGCTGCTCGCCGGCTGGCGACGCTGGGGGCCGGCGCTGCCCGAACATATCGAGGGCGAGGTCGCCCTGGCGCTCTATGATGCCGGGCGCGGGCTGCTGTTCCTGTCCCGCGACCGGATCGGGGCCAAGCCGCTGCATCTCGCGGAACTGTCCGACGGCTCGATTGCCTTCGCCTCGGAACTGAAGGGGCTGCTCGCGCACCCGCTGCTGCGCCGCGTGCCCGACATCACCGCGGTCGAGGATTTCCTCGCCTATGGCTATGTGCCCGACGATGCCTGCTTGGTCGCAGGCGTCGCCAAGCTGCCCGCCGCACACCGGCTGACCATCGCGCGCGGCCGGCCGATCGTCGGGCCGGAACGCTGGTGGCAGTGGGAGAATGGTCCTCGGCTCAAGGGCGCGACGGCGGATGTGGCGGGGCAATGGGGCGACCTGCTCCGCCGCTCGGTGCGCAGCCGCATGATCGGCGCGGACGGGGCGTTGCTGTCGGGCGATGCGGACAGCGCGGCGGTGGTGGCGCTGATGGCGGAGGCGAGCCCGCGCGCGGTCCGCACGCTGGGCACCGGTCCGGCGGCGGAGCCGATCGCCCGGCGCTTCGCGACCGATCACGTCGACGCGCCGCCCTTCGAACACGGGCCCGACGATGCCGAGATGCTGGCGGTGCTGTTCGACGAGCCGTTCGCCGATCCCCGCGCGATCCGGGATTTCGCCAGCGCCGACGCGGCGCGCGACACGATGGCGGTCGCGCTGCTCGGCATGGGCGGTGCGCTGGCCATGGCGGATGGCGAGCGGCACCGCCGGCTGGTGCGTGGCGAGCGGTTGCGCGCGCTGCTGCATATCCGCGTGCGCCAGCCCTTGTTCACGCGGCTGGGGGCGATCTGGCCGGACAGGGATGGTCGGACCCGGCTCGAGGCGCTCGCGCTGGAGGGGGCGGAGGCCTATGCCCGGCATCTGGCGATCACGCCGCGCGTCTGGCGCGAACGGCTGTTCACGCCGGCCGCGCGTCATGCGCTGGGCGGACATCGTGCCGAGCAGCGCTATGTCGATGCCATGGCGGCGGCTCCCGCCAGCCACCCGCTCGACCGGGCATTGCATGCCGATCTCGCCATCGCGCTACCTGGTCAGTGGCTCGCGCGGGCGGATCGCAGCGCGATGGCGGCGGGGCTGGAACTGCGCCTGCCGTTGCTGGACCATCGTCTGCTGCAATGTTCGGCCCGTCTGCCGATTGCGCTGCGGCGGGGCGGCGGGGCGGGGCGCGATGTCATGGGCCGCGCACTCGCCTCCTATCTGCCGGGCGACGCCTTGCGCCAGCCGGTCGAGGACGGGTGGCGTGCGCCCGCCGGCGATCTGGCGGCGGCGCTGGGCGGCGCGACGCTGCTGGCGGAGACGGGCTGGTTCGATCCGGTCGCGCTCACGACGATGGTCGAGGCGCATCGCGGCGGCGATGCAGATCATGGCGCGACCCTGTGGCAGATGCTGGTGCTGGAACAGGCACTTCGCCGGCTGTTTCCCTGACGGCATCGGCTTGTGTCGCCTTCGCCGCTCGCATAGGACGGCGGGCGATGGCGGCCCTGCCTTTATCGAATAGCGAGATCCGGTAGCCCGATGACGAAGGCCCCTTCCGACCTGCGGGTCACCGCCGTGCTGGTCAATTATCGCACGCCCGACCTGACGCTGGAATGCCTGCGCGCCCTGTCGCGCGAACGCGACGCTTTGGGGGCGCTCGACGCGATCGTGGTCGATGGCGGGTCGGGCGACGGCTCGGCCGAGGTGCTGGGCGGTGCCCTGTCCGCGCCCGCCTTCGCCGATTGGGTGACCTTGTTGCCGATGGCGTTCAACGGCGGCTTCGGCTGGGCGAACAACCAGGCGATCCGCCATGCGCTGGGCCGCACCAACCCGCCCGACTTCCTCTATATCGTCAATCCCGACGCGGTGCCGGAACCCGGTGCGCTGGTCCGCCTGGTCCAGGCGCTGATCGACGCGCCCGACGCCGCCGCCGCCGGCAGCCTGCTGGTCGATGAGGAAGGGCGCGCGCTGGGCTCCGCCTTCCGCTTCCCGACCGTCAGGGGCGAGTTCCTGCGCGGGGCGGGGACGCCGGCGCTCGGCCGGCTGCTGCGGGCACCGATCCCGCTGGTCACCGCACCCGGCGACCGGCCGGTGGAGGCCGATTGGGTCACGGGCGCGAGCGTGCTGATGCGGGCCGAGACGCTGCGGCAGGTCGGCCTGTTCGACGAAGGCTTCTTCCTCTATTTCGAAGAGGTCGAGCTGATGCACCGCTTCCACCGCGCCGGCTGGCGCGCG
The DNA here is from genome assembly GCF_031453475.1 of Sphingomonas sp. SORGH_AS_0438. Lineage (NCBI taxonomy): Bacteria > Pseudomonadati > Pseudomonadota > Alphaproteobacteria > Sphingomonadales > Sphingomonadaceae > Sphingomonas > Sphingomonas sp. SORGH_AS_0438. The sequence continues at coordinate 1,803,209 of NZ_JAVIZS010000001.1, read as the reverse complement.
TTGCACGTGCCGGCCAGCCGCGTCGTCCATGCCGGCGGCGCGTCGACAGGCGTGAAGAACGGTGCGAGCGCGCAGCGTGCCTTGCCCGACTACTGGTTCCGCTCGCGCCGCCGCTTCTTCGCGCGCGCCTATGGCCCCTCGGCGGCGCGTGCCTCCGGCCTGGCCTGGATCGCCGGCAAGGCGGTCTGGGATTTCCGCTGCAAGATCGGCCTGGGTCCGCGCCCATGCCCATGCACCGGGTGAGCGGGAGGCGCTGATCCGCAATGGCCTGTCCGCCTCCGACACCGACCGGCGGTCGGCGGTGGCGGCCTGGGACAGCGCGGCCGGTCGGCTGCCGGCCTGGAAGGAGTGGGAATGACCGCCGCCTCCATCGCGATCGTGGCGATCGGCCGCAACGAGGGCGAGCGGTTGAAGGCGTGTCTCCGCTCGCTGCCGGCCGACGCGCATCGCATCTATGTCGATTCCGGCTCGACCGATGGCAGCGTCGCCTTTGCCGAAGGGCAGGGCGTGACCGTCGTGACCCTGCCGCCGGCGACACGCTTCACCGCCGCGCTGGCCCGCAATGCCGGGCTTGCCGAGGCGGGGGAGCCGGAATTCGTGCAGTTCCTGGACGGCGACTGTGCGCTGGACCCCGCCTGGCTGGATCAGGCGGTGGCCGCGCTCCGAGCCGATCCGGCACTGGCGGTGGTGTTCGGCCGACGGCGCGAGCGCTTCCCGGAGCGCAGCGTCTATAACCGGATGTGCGACGACGAATGGAACGTGCCGGTCGGCGAGGCCGCGGCCTGTGGCGGCGACGCGCTGTTCCGGCGCGCGGCCATCGCCGGGGTGGGCGGCTATAATCCCGATCTGATCGCTGGCGAGGAACCGGACCTGTGCCTGCGGATGCGCCAACAGGGCTGGCGGGTGCGGCGCATCGATGCGGAGATGACGCTGCACGACGCGGCGATGACGCATATCCGCCAATGGTGGCGGCGCAGCGAGCGGTCCGGCCATGCCTTTGCCGAGCATGTCCAGCGGCACGGCGCCAAGGCCGATTCGGTCTGGCGCCAGCAGGTGCGCAGCATCCTGGCCTGGGGCGTGGCGCTGCCGCTGGTGATCCTGGCGGCGGGGCTGGCGCTGGGCTGGTGGGCGGCGGGATTGGTGGCGTTGCTCTATCCGCTCCAGGTCGCCCGTATCGCGCGGCGGATGCAGCGCGGGCGTGGCTATGATCGCGGTTTCGCGCTCCGCTATGCGCATTTCCTGGTGCTGGGGAAGTTCGCTCAGGCCAAGGGGGTGCTCGGCTATCACGTCAAGCGGCTGACCGGGCGGCGCAGCACGCTGATCGAATATAAGGGCGCGGAGCCGGTGGCATGAGCTTCGCAGCGCTTCGCCGTCAGATCGCGGCCGACTGGCGGGCGCATGGCCGCGACTGGACGCGGCCCGGTTTCCGCACGCTCGCGGTCTATCGCTTCGGTGTCTGGCGGATGGGGGTAGGCCCCAAGCCGCTGCGGCTGCCGCTGTCGATGCTCTACAATGCGGCGTTCCGCTATTGCCGCAACATCTATGGCATCGAACTGCCCTATACCGCCCAGGTAGGGCAGGGCGTGGTGATCGAGCATCAGGGTGGCATCGTCGTCCATGGCTCGACCGTGATCGGCGACCGCTGCATCATCCGCCAGAACTGCACGCTCGGTGTCCGCACCCTCGACCGGCTGGGCGACGCGCCGATCCTGGGCGACGACGTCCATATCGGCGCGGGCGCGGTGATCCTGGGCCGGGTGCGGATCGGCACGGGCGCGGCGATCGGTGCCAATGCCGTGGTGCTGAAGGACGTGCCCCCCGGTGCGCTGGCGATCGGCGTGCCGGCGGAAATCCGGCTGCGGGGCTGAAGCCCGCGCAACCGGACCCCGATGTCAGCCGAGCCGCTCGGCGTGCCAGCGCAGATGGTCGGCCATGAAGGTGCCGATGAAATAATAGCTGTGGTCGTAGCCCGGCTGCATCCGCAGCGTCAGGTCGATCCCCGCATCGGCGCAGGCGGTGGCCAGTCGCTCGGGCTGGAGTTGCTCCTCCAGGAACTGGTCCGCCTCACCCTGGTCGACCAGCAAGGCGGGCACGCGCGCGCCATCCTCGATCAGCGCCACCGCGTCGTGCCGCCGCCAAGCCACCGCATCGTCGCCGAGATAGCCGCCCAGGGCCTTCTTTCCCCACGGCACCTGCGATGGCGCGACGATGGGGGCGAAGGCGCTGACGGCGCGGAACCGGTCCGGATGGCGCAGGCCGATGGTGAGCGCGCCATGCCCGCCCATCGAATGGCCCATGATCCCCTGCCGCGTCATGTCGACCGGGAAGTGCGCGGCGACCAGCGCCGGCAGTTCCTCGGTGACGTAGGTCCACATGCGATACTGCCGATCGAACGGCGTCTGGGTGGCATCGACATAGAAGCCCGCCCCCAGGCCAAAATCATAGGCCCCGTCCGGATCGTCGGGCACGCCGTCACCGCGCGGGCTGGTGTCCGGCGCGACCAGGATCAGGCCCAGCTCGGCACAGGCGCGGCGATACTCGCCCTTGTCGGTGACGTTCGCGTGGGTGCAGGTCAGCCCGGACAGATACCAGACGACCGGCAGGGTCGCGCCCGGCGCGTGCGGCGGCACATAGACCGAGAAGGTCATGTCCGTGCCGGTCGCCGCCGAGGCGTGGCGATAGACGCCCTGCGTGCCGCCATGGGCGCGGTTGGTGGAAAGCGTGTCCATGCCGGGTTCCTCTCCTGTCCGGGACGCCATCAGGCCGCCTTGGCCAGGCGGCAGCCGCCGCATAGCTTGTTGCCGTCCGGGTCGCGCAGATAGCCGAGATAGATTTCACCGAACGGCGACTGGCGGCTGCCCGGCGGGCTTTCGATCGCGGTGCCGCCATGGGCGACGCCCGCGGCGTGCCAGGCATCAACCTGTTCCGGGCCGGACAGGCCGAACCCGATCGTGCCGCCATTCGCGACCGTCGCGGGCTCACCGTCGATCGGCGTCGTCACCATGAACGCCGCGCCATTGTGGCGATAGGCCAGCCGCCCCTTGGGATCGACCATCGCCGGCCCTGCGCCCATCACCGCGAACAGCGCGTCGTAGAAGGTCTTGGACCGGGCGATATCGTTCGATCCGACCATCACATGCGAGAACATCGCTTTCTCCTCCCCTTGCGCGTTCAATAGACCACGACGCTGCGGATGCTTTCGCCCTTGTGCATCAGGTCGAAGCCCTTGTTGATCTCGTCCAGCGACAGGACATGGGTGATCATCGGATCGATCTCGATCTTCCCGTTCATGTACCAGTCGACGATCTTCGGCACGTCGGTCCGCCCCTTCGCTCCGCCGAACGCGGTGCCGCGCCAGTTGCGCCCGGTGACGAGCTGGAACGGGCGGGTGCTGATCTCCTTGCCCGCCTCGGCCACGCCGATGATGATGCTGGTGCCCCAGCCGCGATGGCACGCCTCCAGCGCTTGGCGCATCACGGTCGTGTTGCCGGTGCAGTCGAACGTATAGTCCGCGCCGCCATCGGTCAGCGCGACCAGATGCTGGACCAGGTCGCCGGCTACGTCCTTGGGATTGACGAAATGGGTCATGCCGAAGCGGCGACCCCATTCCTCGCGGTCCGGATTGATGTCGACGCCGACGATCATCCCGGCCCCCGCCAGCCGCGCGCCCTGCAGCACGTTCAGGCCGATGCCGCCCAGGCCGAAGACGATGATCGTGTCGCCGACCGCGACCTTGGCGGTGTTGACCACCGCGCCCACGCCCGTCGTCACGCCGCAGCCGACATAGCAGCTGGTCTGGAACGGCGCGTCCTCGCGGATCTTGGCGACGGCGATCTCGGGCAGCACGGTGAAGTTGGAGAAGGTCGAGCAGCCCATGTAATGGAAGATCGGCTGGCCCTTGTAGCTGAACCGCATGGTGCCGTCGGGCATCAGGCCCTTGCCCTGGGTGGCGCGGATCGCGGTGCACAAATTGGTCTTGCCCGACAGGCACGACTTACACTGGCGGCATTCGGGCGTGTAAAGCGGAATGACATGGTCGCCCGGCACGACGCTGGTCACGCCCGGCCCGACCTCGCGGACGATGCCGGCGCCCTCATGCCCCAGCACCGAGGGGAACAGCCCCTCCGAATCGAGCCCGTCGAGCGTATAGGCGTCGGTATGGCAGATGCCGGTCGCCATGATCTCGACCAGCACCTCGCCGGCTTTCGGTCCTTCGAGGTCAAGCTCGACGATTTCGAGCGGTTGCTTGGCGGCGAATGCCACCGCGGCGCGGGTTTTCATGCGGGCCTCTCAGAAAATGGGGCAGATCGATCAACCCCGTCTAGCGAGGGGGGCTGGCAATTCAACGGTCGCACGCGGCATCATGCGGCATGAGCCTCTATCACCGTCATCTCGATTCGCCGATCGGACGGCTGACGCTGGTCGCCAGCGACGCGGGGCTGGTCGCGATCCTGTGGCCGGAGGAACGGCCCGACCGGGTGCGGCTGGGCGCGATGGCGGAGGTCGCGGCGCATCCGCATCTCGATCATGCGGCGGCCGAACTCTCCGCCTATTTCGCCGGCGCGTTGCAGGCCTTCACCATTCCGCTCGATCCGCGCGGCACCGACTTCCAGCGCGCCGTGTGGCGGGCGCTGGCGACCATCCCTTATGGCGAGACGCGCAGCTATGCCGCCATCGCCGCGCAGATCGGCCGGCCGACCGCGACACGGGCAGTGGGGGCGGCGAACGGGCGCAATCCGCTGTCGATCGTCGCGCCCTGCCACCGGGTGATCGGCAGCAACGGCGCGCTGACCGGGTTCGCGGGCGGCCTGTCGATCAAGACCTTCCTGCTCGATCATGAGCAGCGGCACGCGCGCTGACAGCCGGATCAGCTCCGCAGCAGGGCGGAGCCGAGCGCCAGCATTCCCGCCATCGCCACCAGCAGGCAGGCGAGCGCGACCAGGATGATCCAGCGGATAAGGGGGCGGTTCTCCATGGCTCCGCCCTACACGTCCGGTCGGGACAGGGACAGGGCGGAGCGCGGCCCGTTGACGGGAGCGTGCATTTCGGTTGAGGCGGTCCGCTCCGGTCCGAACGGCCCCTGTCGAAGAGAAGCGCATGAGCGATCCCCTGCAAATCCCCCTGCACGTTCTCGCCCTGTCCTGTCCCGACCAGCCCGGCATCGTCGCCCGCGTCACCGGCCTGTTGTTCGAGGCGGGCGCGAACATCCGCGAGGCGGCGCAGTTCGAGGATGCGGAAACCGGCCGCTTCTTCATGCGCGTGCTCTTCAGCCTGGCCGATGCGCCCGCCGCGGCTCTGCCCGACCGGTTCGGAGCATTGGCCGGGGCGTGCGGCATGACCTGGTCGATCCGGCCGGCGGAGGCACGGCGCAAGGTGCTGCTGCTGGTCTCGAAGTTCGACCATTGCCTGGCGGACCTGCTCTATCGCTGGCGGATCGGCGAGTTGCGGATGGACGTGGTGGGGATCGTGTCCAACCACCCCCGCGCGACGTTCGACGGTCTGGACCTGGGCGGCGTGCTCTTCCACCATCTGCCCGTCACGCGCGAGACGCGGGGTGCGCAGGAGGCGCGGATCAAGGCGGTGGTGGATGAGACGGGCGCGGAACTGGTCGTGCTCGCCCGCTACATGCAGATCCTGTCGGATGACTTGACCGCCTTCCTGTCGGGGCGGTGCATCAACATCCATCACAGCTTCCTGCCCGGCTTCAAGGGGGCCAAGCCCTATCACCAGGCCCATGCGCGCGGCGTGAAGATGATCGGCGCGACCGCCCATTACGTCACCGCCGACCTGGATGAAGGGCCGATCATCGCCCAGGACGTGGAGCATGTCACCCATGCGGATTCACCCGAGACGCTAGTCCGCAAGGGGCGGGATATCGAACGGCGCGTACTGGCCCGCGCGGTGCGGCACCATCTGGCCGACCGCGTGCTGTTGAACGGCGAGAAAACCGTGGTTTTCACCGATTAAACAATAGAAGTTGATTTGCATTTGCAACAACGATAGTCGGCCGCCCTCTGCCGGGGCAGGGTCGACCAGACCCCCGTGGCACGATCGACCAGGGGGGATAGGGCATGACGGGGCAGGGATCGGGATCGCGGCGGGCGCTGCGGATCATGGCGCTGATGCTGGCGACCGCCGCGACGCCAGCCCTGGCCGGGGCGCCCGACGATGCGACACCTCCCGTTGCGGACGGCGACGAGATCGTCGTGACCGGCCGGCGACGCCAATGCCAGCATCATCGGCAGCGACATATCGGTGCTGCGCTATCCCCAGTCGGTCCGAGTGCTGGATCGCCAGGAACTGGATGCGGTGAACGCGAACCGGCTGGGCGACGTGCTCGATCTGGCGGGCGGCGTGTCGCGGCAGAACGACTTTGGCGGCCTGTGGGACAAGTTCGCCATCCGGGGCTTTGCAGGCGATGAGAATTCCGGCCCGGACATCCAGATCAACCGGTTCAGCAGCAATTACGGCTTCAACGCCCCGTACGACCTCGCGACGATCGAGCGGGTCGAGGTACTGAAGGGCGCGACGGCGGCGCTGTCCGGACGCGGCGAGCCGGGCGGGGCGATCAACCTGGTGACCAAGGCGCCGCTCGACACCCTCGCGATCCGGGCCGATGCCAGCTATGGCAGCTGGAACTTCCGACGGCTGACGGCGGATGCGACCGGGCCGGTCGCCAAGGATCTGAGCCTGCGCCTGATCGGCGTGGTCGAGGATCGCGACAGCTTCCGCGACCATGTCGGCGGTTCGCGCCGATTGATCGCGCCGTCCGTGGCCTGGGCACCGCTGGCCGGCCTGCGCCTGCTCTACCAGGCCGAATATATGCGCAACACCACGGTGCTGGACCGGGGCGTCGTCGGCGTGAACGGCGATGCCCGGGCGATGGACCGCCGGACCTTCCTGGGCGAGCCGGGCGACGGACGCATCCGCCAGAACAGCTTCTGGCAACAGGCCAGCCTGTTCGCCGATCTGGGCAGCGGCATCGGACTGGAACTGGGCGGCAGCCAGCGCGACGGATCGCTGCGCGGCTTCGCCACCATGGTCGATTTCGGCGCACGGGGTCTCCAAAAGGACGGCCGCACCGCCGGCCGGGACCGTCGCTATCATGATTTCGGCTGGAACGACCTGTCGCTTCGCGGCGAACTGACCGCCCGGGTCCAGGCGCTGGGCCTGGACCATGACCTGCGTATCGGCATCGACCGGGTGCGGCATGGCGAGGATTTCGTGCTGAACCGCGCGCGCGGCACCGCCAGCCGGCCGCTGCTGCCGATCGACCTGTTCGATCCGGTCTATGCCAGCCAGCCCTTGCCCGTGCCGCCGCCCTTCGCCGATCGGCACACCAGCTTCCGCAGCGACAGCCTCTACGCGCAGGATGTGATCCGTCATGCCGCCTTCACCCTGCTGCTCGGCGCGCGGCTCAACCGGTTCGAGGAGCGGCTGGTCAACCACCGGTCAAACGACCGTCTGCTCCGGACGCTCGACAAGGGGCTGACGCCGCGCATCGCGCTGAGCTGGCAGGCCATGCCCGGCTGGTCGCTCTACACCAGCTATGGCCAGTCGCTGCGCCTCAACCCGTCCGACGGCACCTCCACCTTCGATGCGGAGCGTAGCCGCTCCTTCGAGGTCGGCACCAAGTTCGACCTGCTGGACGGGCATTTGACCGGGCAGGCGGCGCTGTTCGACATGGTCAAGCGCAACGTGCTCAACCCCAATGCGACCGATGTGTTCGTCCATACCCAGGTCGGCCGGCAGCGGTCGCGCGGGGCAGAGGTCGACCTGACGCTCCGCTTGCCCCGCGACCTGATCGCGAGCGCCGCCTATACCTATGTCGATGCGACGGTGGTGCGGGATGTCGACCCGGCACTGATCGGCCAACCGCTCAGCAACGTACCGGCGCATCAGGCCAATCTGTTCGTGCAGAAGCAGTTCGGCCGGGCGCAGGCGGGGGGCGGCGTCACCTATGTCGGCCGCCGGGCGGGCGATCCGTTCGGCAGCGCCTATCGCCTGCCGGCCTATACGATCGCGCGGGTCGATCTGGGCTATGCGCTGACCGACCGGCTGACGGTCCGCGCCGACATCGATAACCTCTTCGACACCTATTATATCGCCAGCTCCTATGCGGCGATCTGGACGATGCCGGGCGCGCCGCGATCGGGACGGATCACCGCCTCGCTCCGTTTCTGACCGGGATCAGCCGGACAGCGGCAGGGCGATCGTGACGCGGAGGCCCGGTTCGGCATCGTCCAGCGCCAGCGTCCCGCGATGCAGCCGCGCGATCGCCTCGACCAACGGCAGGCCCAGTCCATGGCCGCTCCGCCCGCGACTGGCGTCGAGCCGGCCGAAGCGGCGGAGCGCCAGCGGCCGGTCGGCGGCGGTGATGCCCGGGCCGTTGTCGCGCACCTCCAGCTGGGCGACCGAGTCACGCGCGGCGGACAGGTGGATGACGGAGCCGGCGGGGGTATGCCGCCGGGCATTCTCGATCAGGTTGATGATCGCCTGCGACAGCAACTGCCGGTCGCCGGTGATCGGCACGGGCCCGCGCGCCTCGACGACCAGCGCATGGCCGCTATCGTCGGCGGCGGGGATCATCATCAGCCCGATCTCCTCGACCAGGTCCGCCAGGTCGAGCGCGACGAAACCGGCCCGCCGGGCGCCGCCCTCCACCTCGGTGATGCGCAGGATCGCGGCGAACAGCGCCAGCAGGGCGTCGCTGTCGCGGATCGCCGCCTCCAGCCCCTCGCGCATCGCCGGATCGCCGGCCTCGCCCGCCAGCAGCGCCAGCCGCCCGCGCAGCCGGGCCAAGGGGGTGCGCAGGTCGTGCGCGATGTCGTTCGACACCTCGGTCAGGCCGCGCATCAGATCGGTGATCCGGTCGAGCATATGGTTGAGCGTCGCCGCCTGCGCATCGAACACGCCGCCATCCCCGGCGAGCGGCAGGCGGCGGCCCAGGTCGCCATCGATGATCGCTTCCGCCGCGGCGCGCGTGGCGGCGATGCGACGCGCGACGATCCAGCCGAACGCGGCCAGCCCCGCCGCCGCCACCAACAGGATCGATCCGAAGCCGAGCAGGTAGATGCGCGTGCGGGGCCCCCGGATGTGATCGAACGGCTCGGTCTCGGCCACCGCGACCAGCGCGCCGCCACCGGGCAGGGGACGCACCAGCGCGCGGCCAGCGGTCAGGCCGGCGATGCCGTCATGGCTGTGCAGGCTCGACAGACCCCGGGCCGGGATCGATGGCAGGTCGAGATTGCCGGCCAGCCGCTTGCCCGTCCGGTCGACCAGCAACAGGCCGATATCGCCGGTGTCGCGCCGCTGGTTGAGCAGCGCGATCCGCCGGGCCATGACCGGGGTGGCGACGCGCCCGTCATCGCCTGTCACTGCATCGGCCGCCGCCTCGATCCGCCGGTCGACCAGTCCGGCGATCGTCGCGCGGGTGACCGAATAGATGCCGATACCGGTCGCGGTCACCGCCACCAGAAAGGCGGCGAGGAAGATCAGCGTCAGCCGCCGCAGCGATGGCGGCAGGCGGTCCGTGCGCCTCATCCGCCCTTCAGCATATAGCCGACGCCGCGCATCGTCACGATCGGGTCGCTGCCGCCATCGGCGCATAATTTCAGGCGCAGGCGACGGATATAGACATCGACCAGATTGGTCTCCGGCTCGAAATCATAGCCCCAGACCTTCTCGATCAGCATCGCGCGCGTCATCACCCGATCGGCGTGACGGACCAGTTCGAGCAGGAGCTTCAGCTCCAGCTTGACCAGGTCGATCGGGCGCTCGGCCCGCCAGGCGCGGAAGCGGCTGGGGCTGACGGTGATGTCGCCGGCGCGCAGCGTGTCGTCGCCCCCTTGCGCGAAGCCGCGCCCGCGCAGCAACGCGTGGAGGCGCGCGTTCAGTTCGGCGGCGTCGACCGGCTTGACGACATAATCATCCGCGCCCGCGACCAGCCCGTCGACCTTGTCGTCGCTCTGCCCGCGCGCGCTCAGCATGATGACCGGCAGCGTCGCCCGACCGCCGCGCAGCCGCTCCAGCACCGACAGGCCGTCGATATGCGGCAGCATCCGGTCGAGGATCATCGCATCGAACGATTCGCATTCGAGCGCCGACAGGGCGGCGCGACCATCCCCGGCGATCGTCACCCGGTGGTCGAAGTTGCGCAGGGCGGCGGCGGTGGTGGCCGCGAAATCGGCATCGTCTTCGACCAGCAGCAGGTTCATCGCATCCGTTCCGGCGGGGAAGCGCCCGCCCTACATCAACCCATCGCCTGGCGGAACCGTATACGGCGCTTCCCGTACCCGGTCGGACAGGATGATGCAGACGTGCTTTGGCTTTGGCGAACAAGGGTGCTAACGGCCTGTCGCTTCTCCTCTAGCGATCGATAGACCGTGGCCACCGACCTTCAGCGCATCCGAAATTTCTCGATCATCGCCCATATCGACCATGGCAAGTCGACGCTGGCCGATCGTCTCATCCAGCAGACCGGCGGCCTCTCCGAACGCGAGATGTCCGAACAGGTGCTCGATAACATGGAGATCGAGAAGGAGCGCGGCATCACCATCAAGGCGCAGACCGTGCGCCTGTCGTACAAGGCGCAGGACGGCGAGACCTATACGCTGAACCTGATGGACACGCCGGGCCATGTCGACTTCGCCTATGAGGTCAGCCGCTCGCTGGCGGCGTGCGAGGGCGCGCTGCTGGTGGTCGACGCGGCGCAGGGCGTCGAGGCGCAGACGCTGGCGAACGTCTATCAGTCGATCGAGCACGACCATGAGATCGTGCCCGTCATCAACAAGATCGACCTGCCCGCCGCCGAGCCGGAAAAGGTCCGCGCCGAGATCGAGGACGTGATCGGCATCGATGCGTCGGGCGCGGTGCTGGCCAGCGCCAAGTCGGGCATCGGCATCGCTGACATATTGGAGGCGATCGTCCAGAAGATCCCCGCGCCCAAGGGCGATGCGGAGGCGCCGCTCAAGGCGATGCTGGTCGACAGCTGGTACGACCCCTATCTGGGCGTCGTCATCCTCGTCCGCGTGATGGAGGGGGTGCTGAAGAAGGGCCAGCAGATCAAGTTCATGCAGGCCGGCACCACCCATCTGATCGATCGCGTCGGCTGTTTCCGCCCGAAGATCGAGCAGCTGCCCGACTTGGGGCCGGGCGAGATCGGCTTCATCACCGCGCAGATCAAGGACGTGGCGCAGGCGCGCGTCGGCGACACGCTGACCGACGCCAAGCGGCCCGCCGCCGAGGCGCTGGCGGGCTTCAAGGAAGTCCAGCCGGTGGTGTTCTGCGGCCTGTTCCCGGTCGATGCGAACGACTTTGAGAAGCTGCGCGAGAGCATCTCCAAGCTGCGGCTGAACGACGCGTCGTTCAGCTTCGAGATGGAGACGTCGGCGGCGCTCGGCTTCGGCTTCCGCTGCGGGTTCCTGGGCCTGCTGCATCTGGAGATCATCCAGGAGCGGCTGACCCGCGAATATGACCTCGACCTGATCACCACCGCGCCGTCGGTGGTCTATGAGATCGACCTGACGCATGACGGCGGCACGATCGAGCTGCACAACCCGGCCGACATGCCCGATCCCAACAAGATCGAAAGCATCTCCGAGCCGTGGATCGAGGCGACCATCTATGTCCCCGACGAATATCTGGGCTCGATCCTGAAGCTGTGCCAGGACCGGCGCGGCATCCAGAAGAATCTGACCTATGTCGGCGGGCGTGCGCAGGCGACCTATGAACTGCCGCTCAACGAAGTGGTGTTCGACTTCTACGACCGGTTGAAGTCGCTGTCCAAGGGCTATGCCAGCTTCGACTATCACCAGATCGGCTATCGCGAGGGCGACCTGGTCAAGATGAGCATCCTGGTCAACGAGGAGCCGGTCGATGCGCTGTCGATGATCGTCCACCGCGGCACCGCCGAGGTGCGCGGCCGCGGCATGTGCGAGCGGCTGAAGGAACTGATCCCACGCCACCTGTTCAAGATCCCGATCCAGGCGGCGATCGGCGGAAAGGTGATCGCGCGCGAGACGATCAGCGCGATGCGCAAGGACGTGACCGCCAAATGCTATGGCGGCGACGCCAGCCGCAAGCGCAAGCTGCTCGACAAGCAGAAGAAGGGCAAGGCGAAGATGCGCGAATATGGCAGCGTCAGCATCCCGCAGGAGGCCTTCATCGCGGCGCTACGCATGGGGGATGAGAGCTGAGCGCTTCGCTCGAAAGCGTCCGCCGCTGAAATCCCCTTCGAAGATCCCGGCGGAGGGGAGGCCAGTTGCGTGACCTCCGCCAGTCACTCAGACGTCAGGGTAGCCGGACCCCGGCGTCCCGGGGTGGAAGGTGAGGGGGATGCCGCAGCGTTCTGCGGTCCCCCTCATCAGCGTCACGCCGCCACGGCTTCCCCGCTGACCGGCAGGCGGATCAGATGGTCGAAGGCAGAGAGCGACGCCTTGGACCCTTCGCCCATCGCGACGATGATCTGCTTGTAGGGCACCGTCGTCACGTCGCCCGCCGCGAAGACGCCCGCGACCGAGGTCTCGCAACGATCAGTGATCTCGATCTCGCCGCGCCCCGTCATCGCCACCGTGTCGCGCAGCCATTCGGTGTTGGGCACCAGGCCGATCTGCACGAAGATGCCCTCCAGCGGCAGTTCATGGTCGCTGCCATGGTTGCGGTCCTTGTAGCGCAGGCCCGTCACCCGCTCGCCATCACCCGTCACTTCGGTGGTCAGGGCGGAGGTGACGATGTCGACATTGGGCAGGCTGGCGAGCTTGCGCTGCAGCACCGCGTCGGCGCGCAGGTCGGCGGCATATTCGATCAGCGTGACATGGCCGACCACGCCCGCCAGATCGATCGCCGCCTCGACGCCCGAATTGCCGCCGCCGATCACCGCCACGCGCTTGCCCCGGAACAGCGGGCCGTCGCAATGCGGGCAATAGGTCACGCCCTTGTTGCGATAGGCGTCCTCGCCCGGCACGTTCATCTGGCGCCAGCGCGCGCCGGTCGACAGGATCAGCGTTCGCGCGCGCAGCGTCGCGCCGCTTTCCAGATGCAGCTCGTGCAGGCCGCCGGGGCTCCGCGCCGCGACCAGCTTGTCGGCGCGCTGGAGCGTCATCACGTCGACGCCATATTGATCGACATGCGCCTCCATCTGCTGGACCATGCGCGGCCCCTCGGTATGCTGGATCGAGATGAAATTCTCGATCGACATGGTGTCGAGCACCTGACCGCCGAACCGCTCGGCGACCAGACCGGTGCGGATGCCCTTGCGCGCGGCATAGATCGCCGCCGCCGCACCCGCCGGACCGCCGCCGACGACCAGCACGTCGAACGGCTCCTTTGCGTCGATCTTGGCGGCGGCGCGCGCGACGCTGCCGGTGTCGAGCTTGGCGAGGATCTGCCCCACGTCCATTCGACCCTGTGCGAACAGCTCGCCGTTCAGGAAGATCGACGGCACCGACAGGATGTTGCGGGCCGACACCTCGTCTTGGAACAGGCCGCCCTCGATCGCGGTGTGGCGAATGCGCGGGTTGAGCACGCTCATCAGGTTGAGCGCCTGCACCACGTCCGGGCAATTCTGGCAGGTCAGCGAGAAATAGGTTTCGAAGACATAGTCGCCGTCGAGGTCGCGGATCTGCGCGATCGTCTCGTCCGACAGCTTGGGCGGATGGCCGCCGACCTGGAGCAGTGCCAGCACCAGCGAGGTGAACTCGTGGCCGAGCGGGATGCCGGCGAAGCGCACGCCGATATCCGTGCCGGCGCGGCGGATCAGGAAGCTGGGGCGGCGCGCATCGTCATCGGCGCGGGTGACGGAGACCTGCGGATGCAGTGCGGCGATCTCGTTCAGCAGCTCCAGCATCTGCGCGGACTTGGCCCCGTCGTCGAGCGAGGCGACCAGTTCCACCGGCTGGCGGAGGTGACCGAGATAGGTCTTGAGCTGGGTCTTGAGATTGGCGTCGAGCACGGATGGCCTCCGTTGGATGATGGATCGGGTCGTCTCCCGGATGCGGGAGGAGGGCGGCGGCATTCGGGACCGCGCACCGGACCGGTCGGGCCGGTCGGAGAGGCCGGCGGACGATGCGTCACGCGCATCGCCCGCCGGGCTGGAGGATGTCACCGACCTCCGGTGCCGACGGTCGGGCCGGGCACCGGAGGTCGGTCGGGCGGTCAGTCGATCAGATCTTGCCGACCAGGTCGAGCGACGGCGCGAGCGTCTCCTCGCCCTCTTCCCACTTGGCGGGGCAGACTTCGCCCGGATGCGCCGCGATATACTGTGCCGCCTTGATTTTGCGGAGCAGCTCCATCGCGTTGCGACCGACGCCCTCCGAGGTGATCTCCATCAGCTGGATCGTGCCCTCGGGATCAACGACGAACGTGCCGCGATCGGCCAGGCCCTGGCCCTCGCGCATCACGCCGAAATTGTTGGTCACGACGCCGGCCGGGTCACCCAGCATGGTGAAGCGGATCTTGCCGATCGCCGGCGAGCTGTCGTGCCACGCCTTGTGGCTGAAATGCGTGTCGGTCGAGACGCTGTACACTTCGACGCCCATCTTGGCGAAGGTGTCGTGGTTGTCGGCCAGATCCTCCAGCTCCGTCGGGCAGACGAAGGTGAAATCGGCCGGGTAGAAGAAGAAGACCGCCCACTTGCCCAGCACGTCGGCGTCGGACACGGTGAGGAACTTGCCCTCCTTGTACGCCTGCGTCGTGAACGGCTTAATCTTGGTGCCGATGATCGACATGGTGCATCTCCATAATGCGTTGCGGAATGGTAGCTCTCTACCCTTTTGCACCGCAGCAGAGAAATCGCTTTCCCCGTTCACCGGCATCGACGAATGCGATCAGCGACCCTGGACAGCCGTAGCGTCGAGCCAGCTTCGCAGCGCTTGTCCGGTCGTCGGGTGCGTATCCGCTTTCATGCTGCCCTGCATGATTTCCAGTGCCCATTTCGTGCGTTGCGGGTCTTCGCTGGCGACGGCGTCGGCCGGCACCCACAATGCGTAGTCGCGCATATGCGCGTCCGCGGCCGTGAACAGGATGCAGATATCGGCGGCGACACCGGTCACGATCAATCGACCGATCCCCAATTGCGGCAGGATCACCGGCAGGTTGGTCGCATAGAAGCCGGAAAATTGCGGCTTGATGACGAACAGGTCCTGGTCGCGCGGCCGCAGCATCTCGGCGATGGTGCGGCCCGCACATGCCGGCTCCAGGCAGCGCGCGATCAGATCTTCGCGGCTGTCATGCCAGTCGCCATGATTGTCGTTGACGTAGAGGACCGGCACCTCCGCCGCGTCCGCCTGGTCGCGCAGGGTTCGGATTGCCTTGGCGGCCGCCTCGGCTGCCGGTCGCAGCCGCTCCGCCCCCGGAAAGGCGAGCGTGTTCATCATGTCGAGGATCAGCAGCGCGGTGCCGCCGGAGACGGAAGGGTCAGCCATGGCCGACGCTTAGGAAGCGCCGGCCCGGCTGTCCTTGATGAGCATCATGGACGTGGCGGCGGCCGCTCAGGCGGGAAGCGGCACCCCGTACAGGTCATGTTCGTCGGCATCCTCGATCGCGACCTTGACGATGTCGCCGACCGCCAGATGGCCGGCGTCGCGCAGGAAGACCTCGCCATCGATCTCCGGCGCATCGGCCTGGGACCGACCGGTCGCGCCGCCCTCCTGGTCCACCGCGTCGATGATGACGGGCAGGGTGCGGCCGACCTTGGCGGCGAGCTTGGCGGCGGAGATGGCCGCCGTCTTCTCCATGATCCGGGCGTAGCGCTCTTCCTTGACCGCTTCGGGCACCGGATCGGACAGGTCGTTCGCCGCCGCGCCCTCGACCGGCTCGAACCGAAAGGCGCCGACGCGATCGAGCTGCGCCTCGTCCAGCCAGTCGAGCAGATACTGGAAATCCTCCTCCGTCTCGCCAGGGAAGCCGACCACGAAGGTGGAGCGGATCGCGATATCGGGGCAGATCTCGCGCCAGCGATGGATGCGGCTCAGCACCTTGGCGTCGTTCGCCGGCCGCTTCATCCGCTTCAGCACCGACGGGGCGGCATGTTGGAAGGGGATGTCGAGATAGGGCAGCACCAGCCCCTCGGCCATCAGCGGGATGACCTGGTCGACATGCGGATAGGGATAGACATAATGGAGCCGCACCCAGGGCGCGATCCGGCCGAGTTCACGCGCCAGGTCGGTCATGTGCGCGCGCACCTCGCCACCCGACTTCAACGGCCAGCTGGCATGGCGCAGGTCGACGCCATAGGCCGAGGTGTCCTGGCTGATGACCAGCAGTTCCTTGGTGCCCGCCGCGACCAGCTTCTCCGCCTCGCGCAGGATCGCATCGGGCCGCCGGCTGGCGAGATCGCCGCGCAGTGACGGGATGATGCAGAAGGAGCAGCGGTGGTTGCAGCCCTCCGAAATCTTCAGGTAGCTATAGTGGCGCGGCGTCAGCTTCAGCCCGGCATCGGGGATCAGATCGATATAGGGGGACAGGTTGGCGGGCGCGGCCTCGTGCACCGCCTCGACCACCTGCTCATATTGATGCGCGCCGGTGACGGCGAGCACCTGGGGGAAGCGGGCGCGGATCACCTCCGCCTCCTTGCCCATGCAGCCGGTGACGATGACGCGGCCGTTTTCGGCGATCGCCTCGCCGATCGCCTCCAGGCTTTCCTCCTTGGCGGAGTCGAGAAAGCCGCAGGTATTGACCAGCACGACATCCGCGCCGGCATAGTCGGCGGACATCTGATAGCCGTCGGCGCGGAGCTGGGTGAGAATGCGTTCGCTGTCGACGAGATTCTTCGGACAGCCAAGCGACACCATGCCGACACGCGGCGGGGAGGGGAGTTTCGTTGCCATGGGACGACCCGCACATAATGGAGGATGGACGGATTTGCCAGTGTCGCGCATTCGTGCGAGCCGGTGAGGGGGCGGAGACATCCATGTTGGCAATCGGACTCATGTCGGGCACGTCGCTCGACGGCATCGACGCGGCGCTGATCGAGACGGACGGCGAGTCGCTGGTCCGGCCGATCGCCTTTCGCGACGAGGTCTATTCGGACTCGGCGCGCGCGCAGCTGGCGGCCGCCGCCATCACCGCCCTGACCTATGACCGGCCCCGCGCCAGCCCCGAACTGGTCGCGGCGGGCGAACTGATCACCCGCACCCATGCCATGGCGGTGCACAAGCTGCTGCGCGAGGCGGGCGTGGCGGCGAGCGATGTCGGCGTGATCGGCTTTCATGGCCAGACGGTCGCGCATCGCCCGGATCGGGGCTGGACATGGCAGATCGGCGACGGTGCGGCGCTGGCGGCGGCGTGCGGCATCGACACGGTCGCCGATTTCCGCTCCGCCGATGTCGCGGCGGGCGGGCAGGGTGCACCGCTGATCCCGGTCTATCATGCCGCGCTGGTCGCGAAGCTCGCCAAGCCGGTGGCGGTCCTCAACCTGGGCGGGGTCGCCAACATCACCTTCATCGGCGCGGACGGCGCGCTGGTCGCCTTCGACACCGGGCCCGCCAACGGGCTGATCGACGATTGGGCGGGGGAGACGATCGGCGCGCGCTTCGATGCGGGCGGCGGACTGGCGGCGAGTGGCCGGGTCGATGACGCCGTGCTGGGCGCGATGCTCGACCACCCGTTCTTCGATGCAGCCCCGCCCAAGTCGCTCGACCGCAGCGACTTCACCATCCAGCCGGCGCGCGGGCTTAGCGC
The DNA here is from genome assembly GCF_031453475.1 of Sphingomonas sp. SORGH_AS_0438. Lineage (NCBI taxonomy): Bacteria > Pseudomonadati > Pseudomonadota > Alphaproteobacteria > Sphingomonadales > Sphingomonadaceae > Sphingomonas > Sphingomonas sp. SORGH_AS_0438. The sequence goes on along the minus strand of NZ_JAVIZS010000001.1, from coordinate 1,785,530 downwards.
CGCCAATGGCGCCGCGACGCTGACCGCCTTCACCGCCGAGACGGTGGCGCTCGCCCTGCCGCATCTGCCCGCGCGGCCCGAGCGGCTGATCGTGGTCGGCGGCGGCCGCCACAATGCGACGCTGCTTGCGATGCTGGCGGATCGGACCGGCCTGGTCGTCGAGCCGGGTGACTCGATCGGCTGGAACGGCGACGGGATCGAGGCGGAAGGATTCGCCTATATGGCGGTGCGCACGCTGCGCGGGCTGCCGATCAGCTTTCCGGGCACCACTGGCGTCGCCCAGCCGATCGGCGGCGGTGTCATCCATCGTGTGCAGGTCACGGACGGTCGATAAATTTGTGTTAACACTGGACGGCTAAAGACATCGGACGCAAAGCGAAATTCAGTCGAAGCGGAAGGGGTGGCCCCGTGGAATCCGACCTGCGTTATTATGTCCGTCGCCTGACCATGGAGCGTGCCGCCGCACAGCGTGCGCTGACCGCCGAGGCGCGGGATCGGCGGATGCAACTGGTCGAAAGCTACACGCGCAAGATCGCCGAACTGCGCGGCTGATCGGTCAGCGCTTGCGCGTCAGCTCGCGCATCCCGGCGTCGAGCCCCTCCAGCGTCAGCGGGAACATGCGGTCGTTCATGATCCGGCGGATCATCGCGATCGACTGACCATAGTCCCAATGCTCGCGGGGGAGCGGGTTGAGCCATATGCTCGCGGGATAGGTGGTGGTCAGCCGGTGCAGCCAGACCGCGCCGGCCTCGTCATTGTGATGCTCGACCGATCCGCCGGCCTGGCTGATCTCATAGGGGCTCATCGACGCGTCGCCGACGAACACGCATTTATAGTCATGGCCATAGCGGTGCAGCACGTCCCAGGTCGGCGTGCGTTCCTGGAAGCGACGGCGATTGTCCTTCCACACGCCCTCATAGGGGCAGTTGTGGAAGTAGAAGAACTCCAGGTTCTTGAACTCGGCGGTCGCGGCGGAGAAGAGCTCCTCGCAAAGCGTGACGAACGGGTCCATCGATCCGCCGACATCGAGGAACAGCAGCAGCTTGACCGCATTGCGGCGTTCGGGGCGCATCCGCACGTCTAGCCACCCCTGGCGGGCGGTACCGTCGATCGTACCATCGATATCGAACTCGCTGGCCGCGCCCTCGCGCGCGAAGCGCCGCAGCCGGCGGAGCGCCACCTTGATGTTGCGGGTGCCGAGTTCGCGACCATTGTCCAGGTTGCGAAAGGCCCGCTGGTCCCAGACCTTAATCGCGCGGCCGTGCCGGCCCTCGCCGCCGATCCGGACGCCCTCGGGATTATAGCCGCCATTCCCGAACGGGCTGGTGCCGCCGGTGCCGATCCATTTATTACCGCCTTCGTGGCGCCCATGCTGTTCGGCGAGCCGCTCGCGCAGCGCCTCCATGATCGCGTCCCAATCGCCCAGCGACTCGATCGCCGCGCGTTCCTCGGGCGTCAGGAATTTCTCCATGACGGCCTTGAGCCAGTCGGCGGGGATGTCGGCACGCTGTTCGGCGGCGGGGCCGGTCAGGCCGCGGAAAACACCTGCCCGAACACCTGGTCGAACCGGTCGAGCAGCCCCTCGTCTTTCACATAGACGGCGCGGGACAGATAATAGAATTGCTCCGGGGTCCGCTCGATCACCTCGGCGTCCAGCGCTTCCAGCAGCAGCAGATGCTCCTTCAGCCCGGCGGGGATGCCGGCGGCGCGCAACGCGTCGAGAAAGCGGAGGAACATGATCGCGATCTTGCCAGATCGCCGGCCCGGGCGACAGCACGAAAAAGGGCGGCTCCGTTGCCGGAACCGCCCTTCGCAGCCGGGAAGGCCGAGAGGCTTAGCGCTTCGAGAACTGGAAGCTGCGACGCGCCTTGGCGCGGCCATACTTCTTACGCTCGACCGAGCGGCTGTCGCGGGTCAAGAAGCCCGCCGCCTTGACGGGCGCGCGCAGCGCCGGCTCGTACTTGGTGATCGCCTGGCTGATGCCGTGCTTCACCGCGCCGGCCTGGCCCGACAGGCCACCGCCCTTGACGGTGCAGACGACGTCATACTGGCCCTCGCGCTCGGCGACGCCGAACACCTGGTTGATGACGAGACGCAGCGTCGGACGCGCGAAATAGACTTCCTGGTCACGACCATTGATCGTGATCTTGCCGGTGCCGGGCTTCAGCCAGACGCGGGCGACCGCGTCCTTACGGCGGCCAGTGGCATAGGCGCGGCCCAGCGAGTCGATCTCCTGCTCGCGCAGCGGCGCGCGCTGCACCGGCACGTCCTGGCCGGCCAGATAGGCGTCGGCCTGGCCGTCCTGCGGGGCGTCTGCGTCACGCTGCTGCTGGTTCAGCGCGGCGCCGAGATCGGCGAGAGACTGGCGGTTGTCGGACATTATGCGCCCACCTTGTTCTTGCGGCTCATGCCGGCGATGTCGAGGACCTCGGGGTTCTGCGCGGCGTGCGGATGCTCCGTGCCGGCGAAGATGCGCAGGTTGCGCATCTGCTCGCGACCCAACGGACCACGGGGGATCATGCGCTCCACGGCCTTCTCCAGGACGCGCTCCGGAAAGCGGCCTTCCAGGACCTTGGCGGCGGTGATGCCCTTGATGCCGCCGGCATAGCCGGTGTGCTTGTAATAGATCTTCTTCGACGCCTTGTTCGACGTGAAGCGGATCTTGTCGGCATTGATGACGATGACATTGTCACCGCAATCGACGTGCGGGGTGAACGACGTCTTGTGCTTGCCGCGCAGGATATTGGCGATGACGACCGCAGCGCGACCGACCACCAGGTCGGTGGCGTCGACGATGTGCCACTTCTTCTCCACCTCGTGCGGCTTGGCCGACTTGGTGGTCTTCATGAGCGCCTTCATGGGCGTGGACCTTTCGAACGAATATCGCGCCACCCCTTGTGGGAGCGGCGCGTTGTGCCGGCTCAATGCGCGAAAGGGGCCGGAACGTCAAGCATTCCGCCACTTTGCTGACGGGTATCTAAATACCAGTCACATTTGCGCGGCCCGATCGGGTGGTGCCGACGGCATGGGCGGCGGCGACGGCGCAGATCAGCAGCAGCGCGGCATTGGCCTGATGCATCACCGCGACGCCGATCTGCACGCCGGTCATCAGCGTGGCGATGCCGAGGAAGATCTGGAGCGTCACCAGCCCGGTGACCAGGAAGCCGGCGCGCGATCCGGTTCGCGTCGCGCGCACCGCCAGCCACAACAGCGCGATCGCCGCGGCAAAGGCGAACCAGCGGTGGATGAACTGCACGACGATCGGATTGTCCACCGCATTGGTCCAGCCCGGGGTCAGCATCGGCACGCCTTGGGGAAAGATCGTGTCGCCCATCAGCGGCCAGCTGGAAAAGGCATAGCCGGCATCCAGCCCGGCGGTGAACGCGCCGAAGACGATCTGGACGAACAGCAGCAGCAGGGCGGCCGCGCCCACCAGGGTCATGCGAGCGGGGGCGGCGAAGGGATCGCGGGCGAGCATTCCCAGGTCGAGCGCGGTCCAGACGATCCCCGCCAGGATCACGAGCGCGGTAACGAGGTGCACCGCCAGGCGGATATGGCTGACGTCGGTGCGGACCGACAGGCCGGAGGCGACCATCCACCAGCCGATCGCCCCCTGCAAACCACCGAGCGCCAGGATCGCGGCGAGGCGTCGGCCATAGCCCTTGGGGATGTGGCGGCGCACCGCGAACACGATCAACGGCAGCGCAAAGGCCAAGCCGATCACCCGGCCGAGCAGACGGTGCAGATATTCCCAGAAAAAGATCGCTTTGAACCCGGCAAGCGTCATGTCGCGGTTGAACGCCTGATATTCCGGGATCTTGCGGTAATTGGCGAACTCGGCCTGCCAGTCCGCCTGGGTCAGGGGCGGGATGATGCCACTGATCGGCTTCCATTGGGTGATGGACAGGCCCGACTCGGTCAGCCGGGTGATGCCGCCGATCACGACCATCGCCACGACCAGCGCGGCGACCAGCCACAGCCAGCGGGCAACGGCCTTGGGACGGGCTTGCGAAAGGAAGGCGGCGCTAGGCTGGAGCATGATGTCTCCATGTAGCGATGCTGGACCGGCGCGCCAAGCGGCGCGGGGCCGGTAAGGCCTTACAAAGCCGACTGGGCGTCGGCCGGCATCCGCTGGTCAAGCAGTTCCAGCGCCATCGACAGATGCGCCGCCACGAGATGCTCCTCGAGCGAGTCCAGCAAAGCCAGCGCGTCCGCCATCTTGGCCCGCGCCTCCACATATCCGTTCATGATCTTGCCCATTACGTAAGCCCGGGGCTTCTACCAGATCGTGCAGGCGGCGCAACGAAACCACCCGCCTCGTATCGGGACGGCCGGGACAGGTGGATGGTCCCGGCGCAATGCGATGGAAAGGCGATGAAAAAGGGGAGGCCGCCAACAGGCGACCTCCCCCGATATCCTGCGATCAGCGGATCAGGCGAAGGTGACCTTCGCCGAACGACGACGATAGCGGACGGCGGCGCCGACCATCGCGAAGCCGACCAGCATCAGCGCCCAGGTGGCGGGCTCGGGCACGGCCGACACCGTCACGTCATCGGGCAGCGAGAAGTTGATCGCGGCGTTCGACTGAAGGCGATCGGCGTAGAACAGCTTGAAGCTGTGCGTGCCTGCCGACAGGTTCAGCGTCGTGGTGACGACGTCGACCGGGTGAATGCCACCGACCTGAACGCGCGAGATACCGTCGACGAACAGGAACGCGTCGTCATCCGAACCCAGCGAGAAGTTGATCGAACGCGCCGAGTTGAGCGTGAACATGCCGGAGAAGACCGCCGTCAGGTAGCCGTTCGCGTCGTTGCTGCCGTTGCCGAAGGGCGCGTAGAAGGCATTGCTGCTGATCGAGTTGGTAGCCAGGGTCTGGCTGCCCGAATAGGTGACGTTCATCGAGCTCGTCGCGGTCGGCGTCCACCACTGCAGTTCATTGGTCGCGGTGTTGTAGTCCTGCGCGTTCAGCGGGTTCGCGGAAGTGATCATCGGCAGGCCGTTCGGGCCCAGAATGGTCTTGACGCCATCGCTGATCGTCGAAATCGGCGGGTTCGCAGGCTGGAAGTCGCGACCATTTGCCATGACCTTGTAGTAATCGACGGTCATGCCGGCTTCTGCGGGCGTGGCAACTGCAAAAGCGGCGACGATCGCAGTGGTCGCAGCGGCGAAGGCGAGCTTCGAATTCTTCACTATATGTCCCCTATGTAATAAATTGGTATTGGTACGTTAAGCTGACCAACCCAATTCTTTGAAATTGTCGATCGCTTGGCTTGTGGCTTCGGCTAATCTTAATAAGGGACAAACGCTATACATGGCTTTTTACTTGCCGTGTCCCATAACAGGACATAGGCTAATAACCTATTATAATACAAAGAATAAATCGGTTGCATGAATTATCGGTCATGAAACGGTGAGGTCGTGCCGATCCGGTCGCCTCCGCCAGAAATATCTGGCGAGCGATATAAGGTGTTAAAACAGCACGAAAAATCCGGCCTTCGACTTATCCGGCCTAGCTGTTGGTCAGAGCGCGGGCGCAAGGACGCCAGTCACCCCATCGATATGGTGGCGATATGACGCGTCGGATCGGTCGGTCGCGAACTGGGGATTGGCGACCGACCGGGGGCAGGATCACATCGTTCCGGTCAGACGACGCAACCGAGTGCGATATAGCGTTGCAGATGCTGGTCCTGATCGCCGAGCTGATGATCGATCATCGTGATCCGCTTGGCATAATGCGACAGCGGCAATTCCCAGGTCATGCCGATGCCGCCATGAAGCTGGATCGCTTCCTCGGCGACGAGCTGGCCGGTCGCGCCGACCGTGTATTTCGCCGCCGACAGGCGCCGGTCCCGGTCTGCGCCCTGGTCGTGATCGAAGGCGTCGGCGGCATTGATGACGGCGGAGCGGGCCTGCTCCACCTCCAGCAGCACGGTGGCGATGCGGTGCTGTAGCGCCTGGAACTTGCCGATCGGTACGCCGAACTGCTTGCGAGTGCGCAGATAGTCGATCGTCATCGCCTTCGCGACCTCCATCGCCCCCAGCGCTTCCGCCGAAAGCGCAAGGAGCGCGGCCGCCTCGGCCGCCGCCAGGGCGGCGCGCCCGTCCGCCGCGACCCGGGCCTCCTCTGTCACCGTCACGCCCGACAGCCGGACCTCGCCGGAGCGACCGCCATCGACATTGGCATAGCCCTGGACGGTAAGGCCCGGCGCGTCGGTCAGGACGAGGAACAGCGAAGCGCCATCCTCGGTCTGTGCGGACACCAGCAGCAGCGCTGCCGCCTCCGCCTGCGCGACCACCGCCTTGGCGCCATCGATCCGCCATCCCTCGCCGTCGCGCGTCGCGCGCGTGGCATAGGGCGCGTCCGGGCCACGGTCCTGCGGCTCCGCGTCCGCCAGCGTCACGATCGAGGTGCCGGCGATGATCGGCTCCAGCAGGTCGGTACGGCCGGCGGCGGCCAGGGCATGGCCGACCGTCAGCGCACCCAGGAACGGCTCGACCGCCAGCGCGCGCCCGATCTCCTCGAACACCACCATGATGTCGAAGCCCGAACCGCCGAAGCCGCCCGCCGCTTCCGGGAACAGCGCGCCGATCACGCCCAGTTCCGCCAGCCCCTGCCACACCGCCGGATCATAGCCGGTATCGCCATAGGCGGCGGCGTTGCGCCGATCGACCGGTGCCCGCTCCGCCAGGAAACGGCGGAGCGTGTCCGCCAGCATCCGCCGGTCCTCGCTATGCTGGAAATCCATCAGAGCCCCACGATCATCTTGGAAATAATGTTTTTCTGCACTTCGTTCGATCCGCCGAAGATCGACAGCTTGCGCATGTTGAAATAGGTCGAGGCGGCGGTGTTCGCGTCCTCCGGCCCGATGGGGTCGCCATTATAGCCCTCCTCCAGCGCCTCGGGCACGAAGGGCTGGGCATAGATGCCGAAGGCCCGGCGCTGCAGCGCGGTGATCGCCTGGCGGATCTCGGTGCCCTTGATCTTGAGCATCGAGCTTTCCGCGCCCGGCGCGCCGCCATGCGCCGCTGCCGCGACGACGCGGAGATTGGTGGTGGCCATGTTGGCGAGGTCGATCTCGATCCGCGCCAGCCGGGCGGCGAACAGCGGATCGTCGGCGAGCGGTCGGCCCCCGCGGGTCAGCGTCGCGGCGGTCGCCCGCAGCCGGTCGAACGCCGCGGCGGACGCGCCGACCCCGGCGATATTGGTCCGCTCATAGGTCAGCAGATACTTGGCATAGGTCCAGCCCTTATTCTCCTCGCCGACCAGATTGGCGACCGGCACGCGCACGTCGGTGAAGAACACCTCGTTCACCTCCGCATCGCCATCGAGCAGCACGATCGGTCGCACCTCGACGCCGGGGCTCTTCATGTCGATCAGGAGGAAGGAGATGCCCTCCTGCGCCTTGGCGGTGGGATCGGTGCGGACCAGGCAGAAGATCCAGTCGGCATATTGGCCGAGCGTCGTCCAGGTCTTCTGCCCGTTGACGACATAATGGTCGCCATCGCGCACCGCGCTGGTCTTCAGGCTGGCGAGGTCGGAACCGGCGTCCGGCTCCGAATAGCCCTGGCACCACCAGTCGGTGCCATCGAGGATGCGGGGCAGATAGTGGCGGCGCTGTTCCTCTGTGCCGTATTTGATCAGCACGGGGGCGAGCATCGACAGGCCGAAGGGGACGATGCGCGGCGCATGGGCGCGTGCGGTCTCGTCGTCGAAGATCGCGCGCTGGACCACCGACCAGCCGGGGCCGCCATATTGCTCGGGCCAGTGATTGGCGAGCCAGCCGCGCGCATGGAGGACGGCATGCCATTCCTCCATGTCCGCCTTGGTTAGGTGGAGGCCGCGCCGCACCTTGTCGGACAGGCGGGCGGGAAGCTTCTCAGACAGGAATTGCCGTACCTCGTCACGGAAAGCCTCTTCCTCCGGAGTGAAGCGCAGGTCCATCAATCCTCTCCCATGCCAGCAGCTCGGGGCTTAGCATGGGTTCGGATCGTGGCAAATGCAAAACATACCCGATATTCGATAACGCGATGCTCTACTCCGCCGCGACCGCCATGGGCAGGCTGGCGCCCAATTCGCGGGCGAACCAGCGCGCGGTCTGCGGCAGGCCGTCGTCGAGCGCGACATGCGGTTCCCAGCCGAGCAGGTCGCGGGCACGGGCGATGTCCGGGCGGCGGCGGCGCGGGTCGTCCTGGGGCAGGTCGTGATGCGTCACCGCCGCCGCGCTGGGCACGATTGCCAGCACCTTGGTCAGCAATTCGCCGATCGTGAATTCCTCCGGGTTGCCGAGATTGACCGGCTCGGTGCCGTCGATGTCGCTTTCCATCAGGCGGATCAGTCCCTCCACCATGTCGCTGACATAGCAGAAGCTGCGCGTCTGACTGCCATCGCCATAGATGGTGATCGGCTCGCCGCGCAGCGCCTGGCACACCAGATTGGAGACGACGCGTCCGTCATCCGGGGGCATGTGCGGGCCATAGGTGTTGAAGATGCGCGCCACCCGCACCTCGGCCCGGTGCATCCGCGCATAGTCGAAGGTCATCGCCTCGGCCGCCCGCTTGCCCTCGTCGTAACAGGCGCGCGGGCCGGTGCAGCTCACCCAGCCACGATAGCCTTCGACCTGCGGGTGGACTTCCGGATCGCCATAGACCTCGCTGGTCGAGGTCAGCAGGAAACGCGCGCCGGCCTGTTCGGCAAGGCGCAGCAGGTGATGCGTGCCGACGACGTTGGTCAGCATCGTATGTTCGGGATCGGCCTGATATTGCGGCGGCGAGGCGGCGCAGGCGCAATTGTAGATGCGCGTGATCCGATCCGCCTGGTCGAGCACCGCCTGGGGCAGGGGGGCGACGATATCGGCTTCGACGAAACTGTAATCGGGCAGGTCGGCGAGCGCGTCGAGATTGGAGACGCGCGCGGTCTGGAGATTGTCCAGGCAGATCACCTCGAACCCGCGTTCGCTCAGCGCCCGGCAGAGATGCGAGCCGATGAAACCGGCGCCACCGGCGACGAGGGCGATGTCCGTGGTCATGCCATTCTCTCCTTAGACGAAGGACGCGACCGGCGCGGCGACGCGCAGGGCGGCGGTCAGGTGGCGCTCCAGCTCCTCGGCCCGATGCGCGGCGGTATGTTCGGCCAGGATGCGGGTGCGGCCGGCATGACCGATCGCAACCAGATCGGCCTCCGCCAGCATCGTGGCGACATCGTCCGCGCTGTCGGCCAGCAGGATTTCGGTGTCGGGGGTGAGGAGCTGGTCCAGCCCGGCCCAGCGATCGGAGATGATCGCGGTGCCGCAAGCCGCGGCCTCGAACAGCCGGACGGAGGGGGACCAGCCCGCCGCGATCATGTCGGCGCGCGTGACGTTCAGCGTCGCCCGGCTGGCGGAGTAGAAACCGGGATGGTCGGCGGGCGGCAGATGCTCGATCCGCTCGACATTGGCGGGCCAGTCGATGTCGGCGGGATATTGCGGCCCGGCGACGACGAAGCGGCGGTCGGGCGCACGCCGCACCGGCTCGATCAGCAAACGCTCCAGCGTCGGCTGGCGATCCGGGCTGTAGGTGCCGAGATAGGAGAGGTCCCAGCGCGCGGGGTTGTCCAGCGGCCGGTAGCGTTCGGCATCGACCGAGCAGTAGAGCGGGCGTGCCGCCGGCGATCCATATTGCTGTTCCAGTCGGTCGAGCGTCGGTCCGCCGGTGAAGGACAGATAGACCGCATAGCCCAGGATCAGCTCGGTCGACAGATAGTCGCAGGCGTCGCGGTCCAGCGCCGCGAGCGTCACCGGCGTGTCGATGTCGTAGAAGCCCACCGGCCCGCTCGCCCAGCTCTGCGCGAGATGGCCGACCGCGATCCCCTCGGGCACATAGGAGCCGATGATCACCGCATCGGCGGCGGCGATCTCGTGCCGCCAGCGGTTCAGGTCGTCGAGGCTGTCGTAGAATTCCAGCCGGCAATAGCCGGGCGAGGGTTCGTCGCGATGATCGGCATACCAGGGCTTGTCGCGCTCCAGGAACAGGATGTCGTGCCCGCGCGCGGCGAAGGCGGCGAGCAGCGCGCGGAAGGTGGTGGCATGGCCATTTCCCCAGGAGGAGGAAAGCGTCAGGCCGAGGACGACGAGCCTCATGCCGCCACCCGCAGCGCCGCGACCCGGTCGCGCAGCAGCGTGTCGAGCAGGTCGCCGCGCCGGTCATAGGTATGTTCGGCCAGTACCCGGGCCAGCGCCGCGCGGCCGATCGTCTGGGCGCGGTCGGGCTCCAGCGTGGCGAGATGCTCGGCCACGTCCTGCCCGTCGCGCGCGACCAGCACTTCGGCGCCGGGCGTCAGGAACAGCTCGATCCCCTCCCAGGCGTCGGTGATCAGGCAGGCGGCGGCGCCCGCCGCCTCGAACACGCGGGTGGCGGGGGAGAAGCCGATATGCGCCATCGAGTCGCGCGCGACGTTCAGCACCGCGCGCGGCGTGCAGTTGAACGCGTTGTGCTCGGCGGTGAAGACATGGCCGCGATGGCGGACATTGGCGGGCATCGCCTTGCCCTCCCAGCCATTGCCGCCGATCAGGAAGTGGCGGTCGGCCATCGACGCGGCGGGGCGGAGGAAGAACTCCTCGACCCGCGCCTCGCGGTCAGGCAGCCGGTTGCCGAGGAACGCCAGGTCGCAGGCGAAGCGGGGATCGGGTGGCACCGGATGACGTGTGCTGGGGTCGAGCGCGTTATAGACCGGCACGCATTCCGCCGCGCCGAAGCCGCGATAGGCGTCCACCACCGGGTCGCCGCCGCCATAGGTCAGCACTAGATCGAGATCGGGCAGCGCGGCACGGACCGGATGGTCCGGATCGGCGCGCATCTCGTCCAGCGTCGCGGCGGCATCGACATCTCAGAAGATCTTGAGCGCATCCTTGCGGGCATGGGTGACGATGCCCGTCAGCAGTTCGCGGTCGAATACGCCGACGCCGTTCGCCTTGACGACGATATCGGCGTCGCCCGCCTCGGCCAGCACGTCGCGCACCGCCTCGATCGTCGCCGGATAGACGACCGAGCGGGCCCATGCGGGCGGGTCGATGTCACGATGCTGCTGCCGGTCGAAGGCATCGGGTTCGTAGAAGGTAATCCGGTGCCCGCGTTCCGCCAGTGCACGCAGGATGCCGCGATAATAGGTCGCCGCCCCGTTCCAATAGGAGGAGAGCAGGCTGGAGCCGTAAAAGGCGATCTTCACGCGGCGTTCCTTCGGTTCGGCCGGGCTTCGAGCGAGGCGAGGATCGCCATCAGTTCGTCGACGCGGTGGGCGCAGGTGTGGCGGGCGCGGATCGTCTCCAGCCCGGCGGTGGCGAGCGACCGGCGCAGGTCGGCATCCTCGCGCAGGTCGCGGAGCGTCCGGGTCATCGCGTCACCGTCAGCGGCGAAGAGGAAGTCGGTGCCGGGGCGGAACAGCTGTTCGGCATCGTCCCACGGCGCGGAGGCGAGCGGGATGCCGCAGGCCAGCGCCTCGAACACGCGGATCGTGGGAATGCCGGGCAAGAGGCTGGTATAGTAGCGGCGCGGCACATGCACCGTCGCCAGCGCGCGGGCGAAGATCGCCGGGGCGGCGGCATTGGGGGCCCAGCCATGATAGGTCGCGCCGGCTTGGGCCAGCATCGCCTTGGCGTCGTCCGGATAGCGGACGCCGTAGATGTCGAGCGGCAGTCCGGCGGCGCGGGCGGGTTCGAGCAGATAGTCGGCGATCTCGCGCGTTCGCTCGCCATCGCCCCAATTGCCGATCCAGACCAGCCCGGCACGTTCGCCGCCCTCCGCCGGCGGGTGGAAGCGGCGCGGATCGGCGGCCTCGTGCCAGGTCCATACCCGGTCGCCCCAGCCCCAGCCGCGATAGACGCGGGCGAGCGCCTCGCCGAACGCCAGCACGCCGTCATAGCCGGACAGGTCATAGGCGCGCATCTCCTCCGGCGCGCTGACCGCGCGGTGATGCGTGTCGTGGAAGAACAGGGTGAAGCGTGCGCCCCGCTTGCGCATCGTGCCGAGCGTCGCGACCAGGTCATGGTCGTTCCACTCATGCACGATCACAAGATCGGCGCCGTCCACTTGGGAGACAATATTGTCGGCAAGCGTGACGCTGCGGCCGGCGAGTTCCGGATAAGCGCGGCGATAGGGGGCAAGCGCCGTCTCACCATGATCGGCGAGCAGGTTGGCGAGGCTCCAGGGTGCGGGCGGCGCGATCGCGGTGACGTCATGGCCACGCGCGACCAATGCGCTCAGCACGCCGCGCACGAAATGCGCATTGCCGTGGTTCCAGCAGGATTCCAGGCTGTGCGTGAAATAGACGATCCTCATGCCGCGACCTGCCCGGTCGGCGTCATCGGCAGGGCGGGGCGGTGGAGCAGCCGGTCGTAGACGGCAATCATCCCCGCCGCCATCACCGCCGGGCCATAGGCGGCGGCGCGTTCCCGTGCCCGCGCGCCATTGCTCAGCCGCAGCGGCACGTCGGCGGCCAACATGCCGATCGCCTCGGCAAAGCCGTCGACATCGTCGGGATCGACGAACACGGCCGCGCCGTCCCAGAGTTCGCGAAAGGTCGGGATGTCGGACAGCACCAGCGCGCAACCGGCCAGCGCCGCCTCCAGCACCGCCAGCCCGAACGGCTCGTAGCGCGCGGCGGACGCGAAGACCGGGCGGGTCGACAGGATATCGGCGATGCCACGCTCGCCCAGCTGGCCCAGCGGCACCAGATGCTCGAATGCCACCGTCTCGCCATGCGGACCAGTGCAGGGGCCGGCGGCCTTGAACGGCACCGCCAGCCGCGCCGCTGCCCGGTCGAGCGTCGCGGCATTCTTGCCCCGGTCCCAGAGCCGGCCGGCGGTGAAGGCGAAATCCTGGGGCGGGGCATTACGCGGGCGCAGGCTGCGGCCGTTATGGACCACCGTCACGCGATCGCGCGCCAGCGTGTGTGCGGAGGCCGTCGCGGCGGCGAAGGCGGCGCTGGGGCTGACCACCGCATCGGCCCGTGCCAGTCCGCGTGCGGTCAACCGCGCCTGCCAGGCCAAGTCGGCGGGCAGGGGGTCCTCGCTGTTCGCCGCCCACCATGTCGCGACACAACTATGCGCCACCGCCACCACCGGCATGGCGAAGGGGGCGACGGCAAAGGCGGGCTGGTTGAGCTGGACCAGATCGGCACCTCGCTGCTGCGCCAGTCGCGCGATGGCGGTCGCGGTCGCGACGACCATGGGTTCGTCGGCCGACAGCCAGTCGAGTGCCAGACCGGTATCGATCAGGGTGGCCCCGACCGCCTGCGCGCGCATTCGCTGCGCGGCATCGGCCGGCGGCCCGATCTCCGCCAGTTCGACCTGATAGCCGCTGCCGGCCAGCGTGGCGGTCAGTTCCGTCGCATACTGCCAGACGCCGCCGACCGTATCGACGGTCATCAGCAGCCGCGCGGTCATGCCGCGACCTCGACGGGCGGCCGTGCCATGCCGCCCTCGCGGCTCAGCCATTCCGCCAGATCGGCGACGCCCGCCCGCCAGCCGATCCGATCGCCCAGCCCCAGCGCCTGGGAGGCGGCGCGGGTATCGGCGACGAAATAACGCTGGTCGCCCGCGCGCCATTCGGCATGACGCACCGCGACCGGCCGACCGATCAGGTCGCCGATATGATCCAGCAACTGGCGGAGACTGACCGCATTGTCCGGCCCGCCGCCCAGATTGAAGGCGCGGCCGGCGATCCGATCGATATCGCGCCACGCCGTCCGACCGATCGATATCGCGCCACGCCGTCCGATAGGCATCGACGGCATCGCGCACGTCCAGGATATCGCGCACCTGGTGCCCGTCGCCATAGAGGGTGATCGGTTCGCCGCGCAGCGCACGGATCAGGAAATGCGCGACCCAGCCCTGGTCCTCGGTGCCCATCTGGCGCTGGCCATAGATGCAGCTCATCCGCATCACGGCGGTGCGCAGGCCGAAGCTGCGGGCATAGTCCAGCACATATTGGTCCGCCGCGCCCTTGGAACAGCCATAGGGGGTGTGGAAGTCGAGTGGCCGCGCCTCGCCGATGCCGTGCGCGCGGACCTGTGCATCGACCGGGCGGTAGGCGCCGCGCCTTCGACACGTTGACCGACGATCCGGACTGGACCCGCTGGAACCAGGAGCGCGGCACCGCCCGCATTCCCGGCGGCGAGACGATGGCGGAGGCGCAGGGGCGGATCATGGCGCATCTTCGCCGCATCGCCCATGAGCGGACCGGCACGACCGGTGCGCTGGTGACGCATAGCGACATGATCCGGGGCGCGGTGGCGGACATACTCGGCCTGTCGCTGGACCATGTGTTGCGCTTCGACATCGATCCCGCCTCGGTCACGCGGGTGGTGATGGGCGACCGGGGCGCGCGGCTGCTGACGCTGAACGAGACGGCCGGCTGATCCGCCGTCGACCGAGACCCCATTCCCAAGAGGTTGCACGATGATCGAAGCCGCGATGTTCTGGAACGAGCCCAACAACAAGTCGCATTGGGACCCGGACCTGGACCCCGACTGGTCGATCTTCGCCGACACGGTGACGCGGGCGGGCCGGGGCGGTGGCGGCGATCAATCCGGCGGTCACGCGCGTGCTGGGCGGCATGTCGCCGATCGACCCCCAATGGGTACGCCGCATGGAGGCGCAGGGCGGGCTGGACGCGGTGGACGTGATCGCGGTGCACGGCTTCCCGCTCGACTGGAACCTGTGGTCGATCCATGATTGGCCCGCCAAGATCGCCGAAATCGAGGCGGTGACCGACAAGCCGGTCTGGGTGACCGAGGTCGGCGTCGGCTCGTTCGGCGCGGAGGAGGTGCAGGTGTTCGGCGTGCAGCGTACCGCCGAACTGCTGATCGGCCGCGTGCCCCGCATCTTCTGGTATTCGCTGTTCGACCTGCCGATGGAATGGGGCGCCACCACCCGTCACCGCGAGGCGGAGGGATCGAGCTATTACCGGCATTTCTACAGGGGGCTGATCCGTCCGGACGGCACGCCCAAGCCGGCGCTGGACGAATATGCGAAGGTCGCGTCCGAGATGGGGCTGATGCAGTGGTTCCACTATCAGGACCCGCGCCTGGACGATGCCGTCGCCTGGATGAAGCGGCTGGGCACGAGGAAGCTGCGCATCGGCCTGTCCTGGGCCGACAGCTTCCGTCCCGACGCGATCGACTGGTTCGACCGGCAGATGGAGGCGTTGCAGGATTTCGACCTGACCGTCACCTTCTGCTTCACGCCCGAGCATCTGGGCGTCGCGCCGCACCATACCAGCCCGGCGCGCGATCCGCAGCAATTCGCCGATTTCTGCGCCTGGATGATCGACCGCTATGCGCCCGCACAGGCGGTGGTGCCGCAGCCGGTCGGCATGCTTGCCTGATCACGACAACATTCGGCGGCGTCCGTCCGGACTGCAAGGAGCACGCATGAAAGCAGCGATACTGGTCGGCCCGGCGCGGTTCGAGATCGCCGAGATCGACCGTCCCGAGCCCGGCCCCGGCGAGGTCCGGGTGCGGCTGGAGGGGACGGGCGTCTGCGCCTCCAATGTCGAGCCGTTCGAGGGGCAGCCCTGGTTGAGCTTTCCGGGCGCGCCCGGCGGCCTGGGGCATGAGGGATGGGGCGTGGTGGATGCGCAGGGCGAGGGGGTCACCTCGCCGTCGATCGGCGCGCGGGTCGCCCTGTTGTCGGAGCGGGCCTTCGCCGAATATGACGTCGCGCCCGCCGACGCGCTGGTCGAACTGCCCGAGGCGCTGGCCGGCCCTTTCCGGGCGAGCCGATCGCCTGTGCGATGAACATCTTCCGTCGCAGCGACATCCGTGCTGGACAGACGGTGGCGATCGTCGGGATCGGTTTCCTGGGGGCGATCCTGACCCGGCTGGCGACGGACGCCGGCGCGCGCGTCATCGCCATTTCGCGCCGGGCGGAGTCGCTGGCGCTGGCGCGCGATTTCGGCGCGGCGGAGACGATCGCGATGGACGATCACTGGGCGATCATCGAACAGGTGAAGCAGCTGACAGCCGAGCGTTTCTGCGAACGGGTGATCGAGGCGGTCGGCAAGCAATGGCCGCTCGACCTCGCTTCCGCGCTGGTCGGCATGGGCGGGCGGCTGGTCGTCGCCGGCTATCACCAGGACGGCCCGCGCCAGGTCAATATGCAGGACTGGAACTGGAAGGGGATCGACGTGGTCAACGCGCATGAGCGCGATCCCGCCGTTCATCGCCACGGCCTGCGCGAGGCGGTGGCGGCGGTGGCGGGCGGGCGGGCGGGCGGATCGATCTGGGACGGCTGCTCACCCATGTCTATCCGCTCGACCGGCTGGGCGAGGCGATCACCGCCACACGCGACAAGCCGCAGGGATTCGTCAAGGCGCTGGTGACCTATGCATAGGCTGCGACTTGGTTTCCTGGGCACCGGCTGGATCGGCCGCCACCGCATGGGCGCGATCCACGCCGCCGGTTGCGCGACGATCGTCGCGGTCGCCGATCCCGCGCCCGAGATGGCCGCCGCCGCCGCCGAGGCCGCACCGGGCGCCATGGTCGTTCCGGATCTTGATGCGCTCTTGGGGCAGGGGCTGGACGGACTGGTCATCGCCACCCCCAGCGCTCTTCATGCCGAACAGGCGATCCGTGCGCTGGAGGCGGGCGTCGCGGTCTTCTGCCAGAAGCCGCTGGGTCGCGACGCGGCGGAGACGGCGCGGGTGGTCGCGGCGGCGGCGGCGGCCGACCGGCTGCTCGGCGTCGACCTGTCCTATCGCTTCACCGACGGCATGGCGGTGATCGCCGATCTGGTCCGGCGCCGCGCGCTGGGCCGGGTGTTCGCGATCGATCTGGTGTTCCACAATGCCTATGGCCCGGACAAGCCGTGGTTCTACGACCGGGCGCAATCGGGGGGCGGCTGCGTGATGGATCTCGGCATCCATCTGGTCGACCTGGCGCTCTGGGCGACGGGGTTCCCGGACATCGAGCGGACCCAGGCCAGCCTGTTCGCGGGCGGGGCGCCGCTGCACGCGCGCGACTCGTTCGAGGATTATGCGGTCGCGACGCTCGACCTGGCGGACGGGACGGTGGTGCGGCTGGCCTGTTCGTGGCGCGTCCATGCCGGGCGCAATGCGGTGATCGAGGCGAGCTTCTATGGCACCGAGGGCGGCGCGACGCTGCGCAATGTCGATGGCTCCTTCTATGATTTCGTCGCCGAACGGCATCGCGGCACGGCGCGTGAGCGTCTGGCCGGCCCGCCGGAGGAATGGGGCGGCCGGGCGGCGGTCGATTGGGCGCGGCGACTGGCGGCGGGCGAAGGCTTCGATCCCGCGGCGTGGCACTTCGTCGCGGCGGCGAAGGCGCTCGACCGCATCTATGCCGCGGCAGGGGCGTGAACCCCGCGCCGCCTTCCGCTAAGGAGCGAGGCGAGAGCGGAAGAGGGGGCCGAGGGCTGATGGAAGAATATGACGTGGTGATCGTCGGCGGCGGCCATGCCGGTGCGCAAGCGGCGATCGCGCTGCGGCAGGAAAAGTTCGGCGGCTCCATCGCGCTGCTGACCGCGGAGGCCGACGCTCCCTATGAACGGCCGCCTCTGTCGAAGGATTACCTCTCCGGGAACCGGCCGTTCGATCGCATCCTGATCCGACCCGAGTCCTTCTGGCGCGACCGGTCGATCGCGCTCCGCACCGATACCCGCGTCGTCGCGGTCGACCCGGCGGCGCGGCGGGTGACCACCGCGACGGGCGAGGAGATCGGCTATGGCGAGCTGATCTGGGCGGCGGGCGGCGATGCGCGCCGGATCTCCTGTCGGGGCCACGACCTGGCGGGCGTCCATTCGGTGCGCAGCCGCGCCGATGTCGACCGGCTAGTCGCCGAACTGCCGGCGGTGCGCGAAGTGGTGGTGATCGGCGGCGGCTATATCGGGCTGGAGGCGGCGGCCGTGCTGACCAAGGCCGGCAAGGCGGTGATCCTGGTCGAGGCGCAGGACCGCGTGCTCGCACGCGTCGCGGGGGTCGATTTGTCCCGCTTCTACGAGGCGGAGCACCGGGCGCACGGCGTCACGCTGCGGCTGGACGAGAGCGTGTCCTGCCTGGAGGGCCAGACCTGGGTCAGCGGCGTGCGGCTGGGCGACGGCACGCTGCTGCCCGCGCAGATGGTGATCGTCGGCATCGGCATCGTGCCGGCGGTCGCGCCGCTGCTCGCGGCCGGCGTGGCCCCGGCCGCGGCGGGCGGGGTGCTGGTCGATGAACAATGCCGGACCAATGTCGCGGCGATCCGGGCGATCGGCGATTGCGCCGCGCATCGCAACGCCTTTGCCGACGGCGCGGTGATCCGGCTGGAGTCGGTGCAGAACGCCACCGACCAGGCGGCGGTTGCCGCGCGGGCAATCGTCGGCCGCGACGTCGCCTATCATGCCGTGCCCTGGTTCTGGTCCGACCAGTACGACCTCAAGCTCCAGACGGTCGGGCTGTCGACGGGCCATGACCGGACCGTCCTGCGCGGCGATCCGGCGATGCGCAGCTTCGCGATCATCTATCTGCGCGAAGGCCGGGTCATCGCGCTCGACTGCGTCAACGCGATGAAGGATTTCGTGCAGGGCCGCGCCTTGGTGACGGCCGGGGTGATCATCCCGCCCGAGCATCTGGCCGATCCGTCGCGTCCGCTGAAAAGCCTGGTCGGCTGACCGCCCGCACCGGGCCCCGAACCCGCCGCCATGCGTAGGTGCCACGCACCGAAACAGGAGGCGGGATTTGAACTATCCGCAACTATTCCAAAGTCTTGATGTGGGTCCGCTGCGGCTGGACAATCGCATCGTCATCGCGCCCATGTGCCAATACTCGGCCGAGAATGGCTGCATGACCGACTGGCACCTGATCCATCTGGGGCATCTCGCCTTGTCCGGCGCGGCGCTGCTGACGATCGAGGCGACGGCCGTCGTGCCGGAGGGGCGGATCACCTATGCCGATGTCGGCTTGTGGGACGATGCGACCGAGGCGGCGATGGCCCGGGTGGTGGCCGCAGTGCGGCGGCATTCGGCGATGCCGATCGCGATCCAGCTTGCCCATGCCGGTCGCAAGGCTTCGACCGACCTGCCCTGGCGCGGCGGCCGCCAGATCGCGCCGGACGCGGCGAATGGCTGGCCGACGGTCGCTCCGTCCGCCCTGGCCTTTGCGGACGGGGAGACTGCACCCGCTGCGCTCGACCAGGACGGTATCGCCCGCGTGCGCGACGGCTTCGTCGAGGCCGCGAAGCGCGCGGCGCGGATCGGTATCGATGCGATCCAGCTCCACGGTGCCCATGGCTATCTGATCCACCAGTTCCTGTCGCCGCTCTCCAACCGACGCGAGGACGCATATGGCGGATCGCTGGAGAACAGGATGCGCCTGCCGCTGGAGATTTTCGACGCGGTGCGGGCGGCGGTGTCGGATCGCATACCGGTGACGATGCGCGTTTCGGGCACCGACTGGGTCGAGGGCGGCTGGGATATCGACCAGACCGTCGCCTTTGCCCAGGCACTGGAGGCGCGCGGCTGCGCGGCCATGCATGTGTCGAGCGGCGGGCTCGACGCGCGCCAGCAGATTCCGGTCGGCCCCAATTATCAGGTGCCGCTCGCCCGGGCGGTGAAACAAGCGGTCGGCATACCGGTCGTCGCCGTGGGCCAGATCACCGAATATGAGCAGGCGGAAGCGATCGTCGCGACGGGCGATGCCGACCTGATCGGACTGGCGCGGACGATCCTCTACGATCCGCGCTGGCCCTGGCATGCCGCCGCGCATCTGGGCGGGCGGGTCAGCGCGCCGGACCAGTATCTGCGCTCGCAGCCGTCCCGGTTCAGGCATCTGTTCGATGCGCCGGCCGATACGGCACGTCCGTGAGGAAAGGGGCATAAGAAAAGGGGCGCTCGCATCGTGCGAACGCCCCATATCGTCGTCTAGGGAGCTGAGCGATCAGATCTTGTCGCCGAGCGCGCCCTTGACCGAACCCTTGACGTCCTGGCCCGTGCCCTTCAGCTGCTGCGCCTCGCCTTCGGCGCGCAGGCTCTCATTGTCGGTGGCCTTGCCGACGGCTTCCTTGACCGACCCGGCGATCTTGTTACCAGCCGCTGCCATCTTGTCGGACATCTCGCCCATATATCTATCCTTTATCAAGCCGGTGGGGTTCGGACCGGTTGCACATTAAACGACATCAAGGCGACGCGGTTCCTTGATCCACTGTCCCGGAGCGGCGAAGGACCCGGACTTTACCTGTTTCGACACGCTGCTAATAAGCCGCCGGCCGTCCGATCACAGGGGGCAGGAGCGTGGAGCAGGGCGTGGCGGTAATCGAACAATCCCCTGGCGAGGACGGCGATGCCGGACCGTCGCCCGGTGAACTCCAATATCGTCTGCACCAGCAATCCGTCCTGGCCGATTTCGGGATCGAGGCGCTTCGGGCGCGGGAGCTCGATCCGATGCTGTGCCGCGCCGTCGAACTCTGCGCGGCGGGGATGCGCTCGCCCTTCGCCAAGCTGCTGGAGTATCAGGACGATAGCGGCAAGTTGCTGGTCCGCGAAGGGGTCGGCTGGCGCGACGGCGTGGTCGGCACGGTGGAGATGGACAGCGACGCCCGGTCCCCCGCCGGCTTCGCCTTTCATTCGGGCGAGGCGGTGATCTCCAACCATCTCGCCAATGAGGAACGCTTCCGCACCCCCGGCTTCATGGCCGACCATGGCATTTGCCGCGCGATCAACGTGGTGGTCGAGGCGGGCGGTCGCAAATACGGCGTGCTGGAGGTCGACAGCGCCGAGGAGGGCCAGTTCGAGGCGGCCGATCTCGCCTTCATGCAGGGCTTCGCCAATCTGATCGGCGTCGCGATCGAGCGGCAACATGCCGAACAGCGCCTCGCCGCCGCGATCGAGCATCAGGAACTGCTGACGCGCGAGGCAAGCCACCGGGTCAAGAACAGTCTGGCGCTGGTGTCCGCGATGCTGAACCTCCAGATGCAGGAGGACGAGGACCCGCGCATCGCCCGGATGCTCGGCGACGCGCAGGCGCGGATCACCGCCATCGCCCAGGCGCACGACCGGCTGTGGCGCGGGCAGCAGGTCGGCATCGTCGCGCTCGACGAACTGGTCTGCGGCATCGTCGCCAATCTGGCGGACCAGGCCTGTCTCGACACTGTGGATTGCGACATCTGCGCGGCGGAGCTGAACGCCGATATCGCCATCCCGGTCGGCCTGACGGTGACCGAGCTGGTCACCAACGCGATCAAATATGCCGCCGATGCCGGTCCGATCACGGTGCGGCTGGCACAGACGGGGGCGGAGTTCGTGCTCACCGTCACCGATCGGGGACCGGGGCTGCCGGCGGATTTCGACCTGAAGGCGATGTCGCGCGAAAGCCTGGGGATGCGGATGATCGCCAGCCTCGCGCGCCAGCTTCGCGGCGTGCTGGACTTCGCCGATGCCGGGCCGGGGACGCGCGTGACATTGCGCTTCCCCGATCCGCGCCGCTGAGGGTCAGGCGGTCGCGGCCCCCAGTTCTCCGCTCGCCCGCGCCTTGCGGCCATAGACCCATTCGAACAACGGGCTGGCCATCATCGTCGTGACGATCGCCATCAGCACCAGCATCGAGAAGAGCGTCGGGCCGATGATCCCCTTGCTCAGGCCGATATTGATGATGATCAGCTCCATCAGCCCGCGCGAGTTCATCAGCGCACCGATGCCGAGCGCGGTGCGATTGTCCTCGCCGCACGCCCGCGCCGCCAGGTAGCAGGCGCCGAACTTGGCGGCGATCGATGCGGCCAGGATGCCGAGCGCGATCAGCAGCAGCGCGCCGGAATTGACCATGTCCATCCGCGTGTTCAGCCCCGAATAGGTGAAGAACATCGGCAGCAGCAGCACGACCGCCAGCGGCTCGACCTTCTTCTTCAGCTCGGTGACGAACAGGCCGCGCGGCATGAACACGCCCAGGATGAAGCCGCCGAAGATGCCATGCACGCCGATCGCATCCATGATGAAGGCGGAGAAGCAGAACAGCATCAGCGTGATCGCCAGCACGTTCATGCTCATCTCGCCCCGCGCCTCGACCGCGCGGCCGAGAGGGGCGAGCAGCCGCCGACCGAAGGCGAACAGGAGCCCGATATAGAGGATCGCCCCGCCGATCGCGAGGATCGCCACGCCGCTGCCGCCGCCGAAGGTCGCCAGCACCACCGCCAGCACGCACCATGACGCGGCATCGTCGAACGCGCCCGCCGTCAGCGACAGCGTGCCGAGCGGGCTGTCCGACAGGCCGCGTTCGTTGATGATCCGCGCCAGCATCGGAAAGGCGGTGAGCGCGATGCAGGCGCCCAGGAACAGCGTCGCGCTGCCGGTGCCGATGTTCGGCGCGAACAGGCCGGGCACGGTCAGCAGCATCGGCGTGATCAGCGCCGCGATCAGGAAGGGCGCGGCGATGCCGGAGGCGGATACCGCCATCGCGCTCTTCGCTTTGGACTGGAAATGGTCCAGCCGCAGCGTCAGTCCGACCAGGAACATGTAGATGGCCACGCCCAACTGCGCCCCGGCATAGAGGATGTTCTTGGTTTCCTTCGGAAAGATCGCCACCTGCAGGTCGGGCGCGAACAGGCCGAGCAGCGAGGGGCCGAGCAGCACGCCGGCGATCATCTCGCCCACCACCGGCGGCTGTGCGAGCACGCGCTGCGCGAACCAGCTGACCAGCCGGCAAGCCAGGATGATGATGGCGAGCTGCAGGAAGAAATGGATGCTGTAGTCGCCCGGCACATAGCTGCTGGCGCTCGCCGGCACGGCAGGGCCGTGCGCGGACAGCATCCCGCCGGCCACATGCCGGAAACTGTCGATCATGTCGTTCATCGCTCTCCCTGGTCCCCCGATGTCCGGTGTTTGATCGGGTTGAAAGCCAAGCCGCCGTCCAGCGCAAGACCGGTTCCAGTGCCGCCGCGGCGATTTTCGGGAGCGCTACCGGGATTGTGGCTTGGCGGAAACAACGTAGGTACGTACCTACAGGGAAACGAGCAAAACAGGTGCGCGATGAAGACGTTGAGCAGCCGTGCGTTCAACCAGGACGTCAGCCTCGCCAAGCGACTCGCCAAGGTCGAGCCGGTGTTCATCACCGATCGCGGTCGCCCGACCCATGTGCTGATCGGCATCGAGGCGTTCCGGCACATGGCCGGGCCGGGCGAGAGCATCGTCGACCTGCTGGCCGCCGAGGGCGAGGTGCTGCCCGACCGGCCGCCGGTCGCGCGTTGGACGCGCGGCGGCGGCGGGCGCTGATGTACCTGCTCGACACCGCGATCGTCGGCGCGCTCAAACAGGCACGCAGTGGCGAGGGTGATCCGGGGCTGGCGCTCTGGGCGGGCGGGGTGCCGCGCCAGGAACTGTTCCTGTCGGTGGTGACGCTGCTCGAATTGCAGGAGGCCGCCGCCGGCCTGCCCGGCCGGAAGCGCGGTGGAGCGGACGGCATGACCTTGGAAGCCTGGATCGGCGACCGGGTGGTGCCGGCGTTCGAGGGTCGCATCCTGCCCGTGGACCTGCCGGTGGCGCGGCGGGCGGGCGCCCTGGCCTATGTGGAGATGCGCGACGCCCTGCTGGTCGCGACCGCGCTGGTCCATGGCCTGACCCTCGTCACCGCCGATCCGGGTGCCTATAAGGTCGGGCGGCCCAAGCTGTTCTGCCCGCTCGGCTATACGCCGCAGGAGCCGGAGGAGGATTGGCGCGAGGCCGCGCGGGGCGGATCGCAGTGGTTCCGCAACCTGTTCGTGAGGATGTGAGGGGATGACGGACGGGCGCTCGATCCTGATCGTCGGCGGCGGCACCGCCGGCTGGCTGACCGCCGCCTATCTCGCCCGGCACCTGGCGACGATGCGCCCTGGCGTGGCGATCACCCTGCTCGACGCGCCGGAGATCGGCCCGATCGGCGTGGGCGAGGGGGCCTTTCCGACGATCCGAGCGACGCTCCGCTATCTCGGGATCGACGAGGGCGCGTTCCTGCGCGGGACCAGCGCCAGTTTCAAACAGGGCATCCGCTTCGACGACTGGCTCCATGCGCCGGATGCGGGTCGGCGGCATCGCTACCTCCACCCGTTCGAGCCGCCCTATCGATCCGACGAGGTCGATCTGGTCGCGCACTGGCTGGCGCAGGACGCGGCGACGCGCGCACCCTTCGCCGAGGCGGTGACGATCCAGCACCGGGTCGCGGCGGCGGGGCGGGGGCCGAAACAGGCGGGCGAGGCGGGCTATGAGGGGCCGCTCAGCTATGCCTATCATTTCGACGCGATCCGGCTCGGCCGGCTGCTCGCGGACCGCGCCGAGGCGCTGGGCGTGCGGCGGCTCGACGGGCGGCTGGTGCGCGCGGTGCGGGGGACGGACGGTTCGATCACGTATCTGGAGACGGAGCCGCATGGCGCCCTGTCCGCCGACCTCTATATCGACTGCTCCGGGCAACATGCCGCGCTGATCGGCGAGGCGCTGGGCGAACCGTTCGTGTCGGTGCGCGACCGGCTGTTCACCAATCGCGCGCTGGTCTGTCGCCTGCCCTATGAGCGGGACGATACGCCGCTACCGACGATGACGATCGCCACCGCGCATCATGCGGGCTGGACCTGGGACATCGGTACGGCCGAGGCGCGCGGGATCGGCACGGTCTATTCGGACGATCATCTGACCGCTGACCAGGCCATGCAGGTGCTGGCGGGCTATACGGGCGTCGCGGCGGATCGGCTGGAGGTGCGCACGCTAGGGTTCGAGCCGGGATATCGGCGTCGACCCTGGGTCGGCAATTGCGTCGCGGTCGGCCTGTCGGGCGGGTTCCTGGAGCCGCTGGAGTCGACTGGCATCCTGCTGATCGAGGCGGCGGTGGCGATGATCGCCGAACTCTTCCCCCGTCGCGGACCTGTCGCGGCCCCGGCCGCGCGGTTCAACGCGCTGATGACCGCGCGCTACGAAGCCATCGCCGATTTCCTGAAGCTCCATTACGCCCTCAGCCGCCGGACCGAGCCCTTCTGGCGGGACAATCGGGCGGCCGGGTCCCGGTCCGAGCGGCTGGCGGGACTGCTCGACCAGTGGCGCTACCGGCCGCCCAACCGGTTTCGACTTCACGCTGGACGTGGAGAGCTTCGCCTTCTTCAACTACCAATATATCCTCTACGGCATGGACTGGGCCGGCGATGCCGAGCCGGTGCCGCAGGAGGGCGGAGCGCAGCTGTTCCGCAAGCTGCGCCAGTTCGGCGACCATGCCGCCGCCGACCTGCCGAGCCACCGCGACCTGGTCGCGGCGATGCGGGGATGAGCCTTCAACCCTTGTAGAGCGCGTCCAGCCGCTCGCCATAGACCTGGCGCAGGACGTGGCGGCGGATCTTGAGGCTGGGGGTGAGCTGCTCGTTCTCGATCGCGAACGGTTCGTCGGCCAGGATGAAGCGGCGGATGCGCTCGGTGACGGACAGGTCCCGGTTCACCCGCTCGACCGCCTGGCCGAGCGCGGTGCGATATTCGCTATTCTCCGCCAGCCGGTCGAAGCGACAGCTGTCGCCGTTCCGCGCGCACCATTCCTGCGTCCATTCGGGATCGGGCGCGATCACCGCGACCATATAGGGGCGGCGGTCGCCATGGATCATCGCCTGGGCGATCTCGGGTTGCAGGGTCAGCATCCCCTCGACCTTCTGGGGGGCGACATTCTCGCCCTTGTCGTTGATGATCAGGTCCTTCTTGCGGTCGGTGATGCGGATGCGGCCGGCGGCGTCGAACTCGCCGATATCGCCGGTGTGCAGCCAGCCGTCCTTGAGCACGCGCGCCGTCTCGGCATCGTTGCGCCAATAGCCATGCATCACCAGCTCGCCGCGGACCAGGATCTCGCCATCGGTGGCGATCCGTACCTCGGTGTTGAGGAGCGGCGGGCCGACCGAGTCCATCGTCACGCCGACCGAGGGCCGGTTGCACGAAATGACCGGCGCGGCCTCGGTCTGGCCATAGCCTTGCAGGAAGGTGACGCCCAGCGACTGGAAGAACTCGCCCACCTCCGGGGTCAGCGGCGCGCCGCCGGAGATCATCGCCTTGATCCGGCCGCCGAACTTCTTGGCGATCTTGGGCTTGAACAGCGTGTCGACGAGCAGCGCCTTGGGCCGGTCGATCAGTCGCACCCGACCCGCCGCGCGTTGCGCCCCGATCTCGAGCGCCGCCGCGAACAGCTTCGCCGACAGGCCGCCCTGTCGCTCGATCGCCTTGGTGATGCGGGTCCGCAATACCTCGAACAGGCGGGGGACGACGAACATGATCGTCGGCCGCACCTCCTCGATATTGGCGGCGAGCTTGTCGAGCCCCTCCGCATAATAGATCTGCCCGCCCATGCCGATCGGGAAATGCTGCCCACCGGTATGCTCATAGGCGTGGCTGAGCGGCAGGAAGGAGAGGAACACCTCGTCCCCCCAGCCGAAATCCTCGGCGACGACGGCGCTGCATCCGGCGACATTGTGCAGGATCGCGCCATGATGCTGCATCACGCCGCGCGGCGCGCCGCCGGTGCCGCTGGTATAGATGATGCACGCCAGGTCGTCGCGACCGAAGTCGGCGCGCGGGGCGGCGGTGGCAGGGTCGGTCGGATGATCCGCGATCAACCGGTTCCAGTCGTGGAAGTCGAGCCCGGCGGCGGGCGCGCGCATCTCGTCGATGCCGATCACGATCTGGCCCTGGTTGGACTTGAGCACCGCCGGCATCAGCACCTTGGCGAGCTTGGCGGTCGAGACGATGATCGCGCACGCGCCGCTATTCTCCAGGATGTGGAGATGGTCCCGCTCGGTATTGGTGACATAGGTCGGCACCGTGACGCAGCCGGCGGCCATGATCGCCAGGTCGGACAGGCACCATTCGGGCCGGTTCTCCGCCACCAGCATCACCCGGTCGCCACGCTTCAACCCCAATGCCTGGAGCGCGGTGGCGAGGCTGGCGACTTGACGCGCCGCCTGCGCCCAACTCGTCGGCTGCCATGCGCCATCGGCCTTGTGCCAGAGGAAGGGGGCGCCGCCCTTCTCCGCGGCGCGGGCGAAGAACATCGCGACCAGATTGGGGAAATGCTCCAGCGTCCGCATCGTCTCTCCTTTCGCGCGTCCATGATCGAACGTCGCGGGTGCCGTTTTCTGTGCTCAGCCTATTCGGGAAGCGCGGTGCCGACGCTGCGTGGATCGGCCGCGCCGACCCAGCCGCGCGGCGTCCGCTCGACCGCGTTCGCCTTGAGCCCGAGCTTGCCGATCGTCACGCGGTGGCCCAGCTTTTCGAGCGCCGGCTTCATCGCGGTCAGCCAGGTGCCCTGTTCCAGCACCAGCCCGTCGCTGTTGAAGAAGACCAGGGGCGTGCCCAGGGCCTCGCGCGCCGGCATCCCCCAGTCGAGATGCGCGATCAGCGCCTTGGCGACCTGCATGATGATCGTGCGCCCGCCGGCCGCGCCGACCGAGAAGATCGCCTTGCCGTCACGGTCATAGACGATGGTCGGGGCCATGGACGACAGCGGCCGCTTGCCGCCCTCCGGCCGGTTGGCGACGGGCGCGCCGTCCTTCTCGGGCGCGAAGGTGAAGTCGGTCAGCTCATTGTTGAGGACATAGCCATTGGCGATCAGCTGGCTGCCGAACGGCCCCTCGACGGTCGAGGTCATGGTGGCGATGTCGCCGCTTTTGTCGACTGCGATGAAATGGGTGGTGGCCGGCACCTCCGACGACACCGCCGCCGTCATCCGTCCCGCGCCCGCCGGATGGCCGGGCTGGTAGGTGCCGAGGCTATGGTCCGGGGCGATCAGGGCGGAGCGCTGGCGCAGATAGGCGGGGGCGATCAGCCCGGCGACCGGGTTCCGCACAAAGGCCGGGTCGCCCAGATAGGTGTCGCGATCGGCATAGGCGAGCTGCATGGCCTCGGCGATCAGGTGCCAGGCGACGGGCGAGTCCTTGCCGAGCTTGCGCAGGTCGAACCGCTCCAGCATCCCCAGGATCTGGAGCACGGTGACGCCGCCCGAGGAGGGCGGGGCCATGCTGCAGATGCGATAGCGGCGGTAGGTGCCGCAGACCGGAGCGCGTTCGATCGCGCGATAGCCGGCCAGGTCGGCGGCGGTCATCGCGCTGGGCGCGACGCGGCTCTGCGTGGCGACGCGGAGCAGCTCGGCGGCATTGTCGCCGGTATAGAAGGCGTCCGGTCCCTGTTCGGACAGGGTACGGAGCAGCGTGGCGAGGCGCGGGTTCCTGATGGTCTCGCCGACCTTGGCGTCGCCATAGAGGGCGCGAGCATCGTCGAAATTGGTATCGGCCCAGAGCGGCGAGACGATGCGGACGCCGTTCACCAGCGGCGGCGTCGCGGCATAGCCCTGCTCCGCCAGCCGGATCGCGGGCTGGAACAGCGCCTTCCACGGCAGCTTGCCCCAGCGCTTGTGCGCTTGCGCCAGCAGGCGGACATTGCCGGGCACGCCGACCGACCGACCACCGGGAAAGGCCTGGGCGAAGGGCAGGGGCCGGCCGTCCGGCCCCAGCCACAGGCGGGACGTGTCGGCGGCAGGGGCGGTTTCGCGGCCGTCGATCGTCTCGACCTTGCCGGTCCGGCCGTCATTATGGACCAGGAAGCCGCCGCCGCCAATGCCGGAAGATTGCGGCTCGACCACGGTCAGCGCCAGCATCATCGCCATGGCGGCATCGGTCGCGGTGCCGCCCTGGCGCAGGATGTCCTGCCCCGCCTCGGTCGCGCGCGGATCGGCGGAGGTGACGACGCCGCGCGAGATCGCGGCCTTCTGGGCGGCGGGCGCGGCCTGGACGGCAAGCGGCGCGGTCAGCGCGGCGGCGAGTAACAGGGTCTTCATCGCTTCGGACCGTAGCGTCCGCGCCGTGCCGCGCAACCCGTCAGGCCGCCGCAATCGCCTGGGCCAGCGTCTCAAAACCGTCGCGGGCGAGCAGCGCGTCGAGATCGCGCGCGATGCGGCCGGGCAAGCCGGGGCCTTCATAGACCATCGCCGAATAGAGCTGCACCAGGCTGGCGCCGGCGCGGATGCGGGCATAGGCCTCCGCGCCGCTGTCGATGCCGCCGACCGAGATGAGCGGGATCGCCCCGCCGCTCGCCGATCGCGCCTCCGCCAGCTTGGCGCGGGCGAGCGGGGCGAGCGGCGCGCCGGAGAGGCCGCCCGTCTCCGCGGCCTGGGGCGAGCGCAGGCTCGCTGGCCGCGAGACGGTGGTGTTGGAGACGATCAGCGCATCGATCCGCGCGTCGATCGCCGCGCGGACGATCGCGTCGAGGTCGGTGCGGTCAAGATCGGGCGCGATCTTGAGGAACAACGGCCGTGTCCCCGCCGCCGCGCGCGTGGCGGCGAGCAGTTCGCCAAGCAGAGGCTGCGTCTGCAGGTCGCGCAGGCCCGGCGTGTTGGGCGAGCTGATGTTGATGGTCAGATAATCGGCCAGTGGCGCGGCGGCGGCGACGCCATGCGCGTAGTCGGCGATGCGGTCGGTCGAATCCTTGTTCGCGCCGACATTGATTCCCAGCAGGCCGCGCCGCCGGCCGGTCGTCCCGGCGACCCGCGCCAGCCCGGCGTCCAGCCCCTTGTTGTTGAAGCCGTAGCGGTTCACCACCGCCCGGTCCTCGCGCAGGCGGAACAGGCGCGGCTTGGGATTGCCGGGTTGCGGACGCGGGGTCAGCGTGCCGATCTCGACCGCGCCGAAGCCCAGGCCCAGGAAACCGACGATCGCCTCGCCATCCTTGTCGACCCCGGCGGCGAGGCCGACCGGATTGGCGAAGTCCAGCCCCGCGACCCGGCTGCGCAGCCGGGGGAACCGGTCGGGCGCGGTCGCCAACGGCGTCCCCGCCTTGCCCCAGGCGGCGAGCGACCGGACGGTGAGGGCGTGCGCGCGCTCGGCGTCGATGGCGAAAAGAGCGGGGTGATACCAGGCCATGCCGGCCCTTTCGCATTCCATGCCGTCGCGGTCAAAGCCTCGTGTCGGACGGCGGCCCTATCCAAACGGGCAGGAAAGCATTGGCCCCGCGGGGCGCAACCGGGTAAGGGCGTCGGTCATGGCGTCCTTGTCACGCGCGTTCCGCGTCTCCGTCCTCTCCCTCCTCGTCACCACGGCACCGCTGGTCGCCCAAGCGCCCCGGACCCAGGCGACCAAGACCCGCCCGCCGGCCGCCGCGCCTGCGATGCCGGCGGTGGCGGTCGACACCACGGCCTGGCTGTACAAGGGCAGCGACATCGCGCCCGATCCGGCCTGGCGGTTCGGCACCCTGCCCAACGGCCTGCGCTATGCGGTGCGCAAGAACGGCGTGCCGCCGGGGCAGGTGTCGGTGCGCGTCGCGATGGACGTCGGCTCGCTCTACGAACGCGACAATGAGCGCGGCTTCGCGCACTTCATCGAGCATCTGTCCTTCCGCTCCAGCGCCTATGTCCCCGATGGCGAGGCCAAGCGGGTGTGGCAGCGGCTGGGCGCGACCTTCGGGTCGGATTCGAATGCGCAGACCACGCCGACCCAGACGCTCTACAAGCTGGACCTGCCCTCCGCCTCCGAGGCGGGGCTGGACGAAAGCCTGCACATCCTGTCGGGCATGATGGCCAAGCCGATTCTGTCGGATGCGTCGGTCAATGCCGAACGGCCGATCGTGCTGGCCGAACGGCGCGAGCAGCCCGGGCCGCAGGTGAAGTTCCAGGATGCGCTGCGCGAGACCTTCTTCGCGGGCCAGCCGCTCGCCGACCGATCGCCGATCGGCACGGAAAAGACGCTGCTCGCGGCGGACGGCGCCAGCGTCAAGGCGTTCCACGACCGCTGGTATCGCCCCTCGCGCGCCGTCGTCATCATCTCGGGCGACATGGACCCGGCGGTCTTCTCGCGGCTGATCGTCAAGAACTTCGCCGACTGGAAGGCCAATGGCCCGGACGTGCCCGCGCCCGATTTCGGCAAGCCCGATCCGAGCAAGCCGGCGACCGCGACGCTGAGCGAGTCCGGCCTGCCCGCAATCGTCGCCACCGCCGTGCTGCGGCCATGGCAGTTCAATGCCGACACGATCCTGTTCAACCAGAAGCGGATGGTCGACACCGTGGCCGCGCGGCTGGTCAGCCGCCGGCTGGAGCAGCGGGCGCGGGGCGGCGGCAGCTATCTCCAGGCGCAGGTCGCGGTCGATGACGAGTCGCGCTCGACCAATGGCACCTTCACCACCATCCTGCCGGTCGGCAACCAGTGGGAAGCGGCGCTGAAGGACGTGCGCGCCGTCGTCGCAGATGCGATGAAGACGCCGCCGACCCAGGCGGAGATCGACCGCGAGCTGGCCGATTACGATACCGTGATGCGGACCATGGTCGAGACCTCGCGCGTCGAGGCGGGCGCCAAGCAGGCCGACGACATGGCCGGCGCGCTCGACATCCGCGAGACGACGACCTCGCCCGAAACCTCCTACCAGATCTTCAAGGACGCGCGCGCCAAGACCATGTTCACGCCGGAGACGGTGCTGGCCTCGACGCGCAAGATCTTCCAGGGTGACGCCACCCGCGCCCTGGTCAACACGCCGACCCAGGAGGCCAACGTGCCGGCGCGGCTGGCGGCGGCGCTGAAGGCGGATGTCAGCGGCTTGGCGGGCGAGCGGCGCGTCCAGGCGGCGGTCGACTTCTCCAAGCTGCCGTCGCTGGGCGCACCGGGCAAGGTCGTGCAGCGCCAGGCGATGCCCGATATCGGGCTGGAGAAGGTGACGTTCGCCAATGGCGTGCGGCTGTTGGTCTTCTCCAATCCGGCGGAGACGGGCCGCGTCTATGTCCGGGCGCGGTTCGGCGGCGGCTATGGCGAACTGCCGGCGAAGACGAGCACCGCGACCTGGGCGGCGGACACCGCGCTGGTCGCCAGCGGCATCGGCAAGCTGGACCAGGGCGACCTGGAGGCCCTGTCGGCCGGGCGGCGGATCGGGCTGGACTTCGGCATCGACGAGGATGCGTTCGTGCTGGCAGCGATGACCTCGCCGGCCGATTATCATGACCAGTTGCGGCTGATGGCGGCGAAGCTGGCCGTGCCCGGCTGGGACCCGGCGCCGATCGGCCGCGCCAAGGCGGCGGCGCAGGCGGCGCAATCGGGGATGCGCGCCTCGCCGACCGCGGTGCTGAGTCGCGACCTGGAGGGGTTGCTGCGCGACGGCGATCCGCGCTGGGCCGCCCCGACCAGCCAGGAGATCGCAGCGCTGACGCCCAAGCGTTTCCGCAAGACCTGGGAGCCGGTGCTCGCCTCCGGCCCGGTCGAGGTGATGGTGTTCGGCGACGTGAAGACTGACGAGGCGATCGCCGCCGTCACCGACACGTTCGGCGCGATGGCGCCACGCGGCAACGAGGCCGGGCCGCCGCTGACCGTCCGCTTCCCCGCGCATGTCGCGACGCCGGTCGTCCGCACCCATGACGGCCCGGACAGCCAGGCGGCGGCGGTGATCGCCTGGCCGACCGGCGGCGGCATCGCTGAGATCCGCACCAGCCGCCAACTCGACATCCTGGCGCAGATCTTCTCCGACCGGCTGTTCGAGCGGCTGCGCCAGGAATCGGGGGCGAGCTACAGCCCCTCCGTCTCCAGCCAATGGCCGGTCGGCAGCACCAGCGGCGGCAAGATCGTCGCGATCGGTCAGGTGTCGCCGGAGAATGTGCCGCTGTTCTTCCGCCTGTCGCGCGAGATCGCGGCGGACCTGGCGAAGAACCCGGTCGGCGCGGACGAGCTGGAGCGGACGATCAAGCCGATGGGACAGCAATTGCTGCGCGCCTCCACCTCCAGCCAGTTCTGGCTCGCGCAGATGGGCGGCGGCACCTATGACCCGCGCCGTCTGGCGGCGGTGCGCTCGCTCGGCTCGGACCTGATGACGACCACGCCCGCCGAGTTGCAGGCACTCGCCGCCCGCTATCTGCGGCCGGATACCGACTGGACGATGGAAGTGCTGCCGAAGGACAAGGCGCCCGCCACGGCCCGCTGATCCTGCGAGCGACTTGCGCCCGGAAATGCGCGAGTCGTTCGCAAAGATAGCGGTTGATTCCGGCGGTGCGCTGCACCATTTGCCTAATCGGAACAAGATGGTCTGATTAGCTCTTTATGCGCCTGTCCTCTCTCTCCGATTATGCCGTCGTGATGATGTCGGCCGCCGCACGCCACTGCGGCGGCGCCCGACTGAACGCGACGCTGCTCGCCGAGGAGACGGGCGTGCCGCTGCCGACCGCGCAGAAGTTGGTCAGCCGATTGTCGTCGGCCGGGCTGCTGGAAAGCACGCGCGGCACCGGTGGCGGCTTCCGCCTCGCGCGGCCGCCGGCGGCGATCAGCCTGGCGGACGTGATCGAGGCGGTCGAGGGGCCGATCGCGCTCACCGCCTGTGTCGAGGAAAGCCGGCATGATTGCGCGATCGAGGGCAGTTGCCGCGTCCGTCCGCACTGGACGGTGGTCAACACCGCCGTTCGTGGCGCACTGGCCGGCGTGTCGCTCGCCCAGCTTTCCGTCGAACCCGCAACCCATACCGCCCCCAGGACTGTTGCAAGCCGCGCGCCGGCCTTGGCCGGGGCTCAGGAGTAATCATGGCGACCAAGAACGCAGAGGCCCATGCGGCCGTATCCAAGAAGTATGAGTGGGGCTTCGCCACCGATATCGAGCAGGACTTCGCGCCCAAGGGGCTGAGCGAAGACACCGTCCGCTATATCTCTGCCAAGAAGAACGAGCCGCAATGGATGCTCGACTGGCGGCTGAAGGCGTTCCGCCTGTGGCAGACGATGGAAGCGCCGGACTGGTCGAAGCTGAACGTGCCGCCGATCGACTATCAGGACGCCTATTACTACGCCGAGCCCAAGGCCAAGGCGACGATCAAGTCGCTCGACGAACTCGATCCCGAGATCCGGCGGACCTATGAGAAGCTGGGCATCCCGATCGAGGAGCAGAAGCTGCTCGCCAATGTCGAGGGTGCGGAGCCGCCGCGTCGCGTCGCCGTCGACGCGGTGTTCGACAGCGTCTCGGTCGCGACCACCTTCCGCAAGGAACTGGAGGCGGCCGGCGTCATCTTCCGC
The DNA here is from genome assembly GCF_031453475.1 of Sphingomonas sp. SORGH_AS_0438. NCBI lineage: Bacteria > Pseudomonadati > Pseudomonadota > Alphaproteobacteria > Sphingomonadales > Sphingomonadaceae > Sphingomonas > Sphingomonas sp. SORGH_AS_0438. The sequence continues at coordinate 1,751,570 of NZ_JAVIZS010000001.1, read as the reverse complement.
TCGATCAGCGAGGCGATCCGCGAATATCCCGATCTGGTCCGCAAGTGGCTGGGCAAGGTCGTGCCGCAGCGCGACAATTACTTCGCGACGCTGAACAGCGCGGTCTTCTCCGACGGCACCTTCGTCTATGTGCCGGAGGGCGTGCGCTGTCCGATGGAGCTGTCGACCTATTTCCGCATCAATGCGGAGAATACGGGCCAGTTTGAACGCACGCTGATCGTCGCCGACAAAGGCTCCTACGTCTCCTATCTGGAGGGCTGCACCGCGCCGATGCGCGACGAGAACCAGCTGCACGCGGCGGTCGTCGAGCTGGTCGCGCTGGACGATGCCGAGATCAAATATTCGACCGTCCAGAACTGGTATCCGGGCGACGAGAATGGCGTCGGCGGCATCTACAATTTCGTGACCAAGCGCGCTCTGTGCCAGGGCCGGAACAGCAAGGTGTCGTGGACGCAGGTGGAGACCGGTTCGGCGATCACCTGGAAATATCCGTCCTGCGTGCTGGCGGGCGACGGTTCGGTCGGCGAGTTCTACTCGGTGGCGGTGACCAATAATCGCCAGCAGGCCGATACCGGCACCAAGATGATCCATCTGGGCAAGAACACCCGCTCGACCATCGTGTCGAAGGGGATCAGCGCGGGCCGGTCGGACAATACCTATCGCGGGCTGGTCCGGGTCGGGCCGACCGCCGAGAATGTCCGCAACTTCACCCAGTGCGACAGCCTGTTGCTGTCGGACCAGTGCGGCGCGCATACCGTGCCCTATATCGAGGTGAAGAACCCCAGCGCGCAGATCGAGCATGAGGCGACGACCAGCAAGATCAGCGAGGACCAGCTCTTCTATGCCATGTCGCGCGGGCTGGACCAGGAAGCGGCGGTCGCTCTGATCGTCAACGGCTTCGCGCGCGAGGTGCTGAAGCAGCTGCCGATGGAATTCGCGGTCGAGGCGCAGAAGCTGCTCGGGATTTCGCTCGAAGGTTCGGTCGGTTGATATTCGCGCCTCCCCGGCGGGGAGGCGCCTGAAGGATGAATGATGCTGAAGATTGAAAACCTCCACGCCGAGATCGACGGCAAGCCGATCCTCAAGGGCCTGACGCTGTCGGTGAACGCGGGCGAAGTTCATGCGATCATGGGACCGAATGGCGCGGGCAAGTCGACGCTCGGCTATGTGCTGGGCGGCCGGCCCGGTTACGAGGTGACCCAGGGCTCGATCAGCTTCGATGGCGAGAACCTGCTGGACATGGAGCCGCACGAGCGCGCCGCCGCCGGCGTGTTCCTCGGCTTCCAATATCCGGTCGAGATCCCCGGCGTGTCGAACGTGCAGTTCCTGCGCGAGAGCCTGAACGCGCAGCGCGCGACGCGGGGCGAGGCGCCCTTGTCGGGTGCCGAGTTCCTGAAGGTCGCGCGGGCGCAGGCGGATGCCCTTGGCCTCGACCACGACATGCTCAAGCGTCCGGTCAATGTCGGCTTTTCGGGCGGCGAGAAGAAGCGCAACGAGATGGTGCAGATGGGCATCATCGATCCCAAGTTCGCGATCCTCGACGAGACGGACAGCGGCCTCGACATCGATGCGCTGCGCATCGTCGGCGACGGCATCAACCGCATCATGCGCCAGCCGACCAAGGCGGTGCTGCTGATCACCCATTACCAGCGGCTGCTAGACTATGTCCGCCCCGATGTGGTGCATGTGCTGGCCGACGGACGCATTGTCCGCACCGGCGGCCCCGAACTCGCGCATGAGCTGGAGCGCGAGGGCTATGGTCAGGTGGCGGCGTGAGCGTGCTCGAACTGCCTTCAGTCCGCGAGGAATCGTGGCGCTGGTCCGATCCTGAGGCGATCGCGGCGGCGGCCGCGATGCCCTGGTCCGATGCGCCGGTCGATGCGGCCGCCTATTTCCTTGACCTGCCCGGCGCGCGCATCGTGGTGCGCGACGGCGTGGTCGACCAGGCGGCGAGCGACCTGCACCGGGTGACGCTGGGCCATGTCGAGGCGGCGGAACATGCGCTCGGCCGCCGCACCGCCGGCCCCGGCTGGGTGCTGGACCTGGCCGAGGATGGCGCCGCGCATCCGGTGCAGATCGTCCATGTCTCGACCGGTGGCAGCAACCATTTCGCCGGCGCGATCCGGCTGGCCGATGACGCCACCGCGCAGGTGGTGGAAACCTATGTCGGCGCGGGCTGGGCCAATCGCGGCCTGTCGGTGACGCTGGGCAAGGCGGCGCGGCTGATGCGCGCGGTGCGGCTGATCCAGGCGGGCGGCTTCACCTCGCTGCGCGAGGATGCGACGCTGGGCCAGGGCGCGAGCCTCGTCACCAGCTTCCTGGGCGCGGGTGCAGCGGGCACCCGCATCGACGCGACGATCGTGGCCGGGGAGGGGGCGTTCGCCGAATATGGCGGCGCCCTGCTGACCGCCGGCGAGCAGCGGCAGGAATGCGCCGTCGCCGTCCGCCATGCCGAGCCGAACGGCCAGTCGCACCAGTTGTGGCGCGCGGTCGCGGCCGATCGATCCACCGCCAGCCTGGCGGCGCGGGTCGAGGTGGCGCGTCATGCGCAGAAGACCGATGGCGAGCAATCGCTGCGCGGCCTGCTGCTCAAGCGTACCGCCACCGTCAATCTCAAGCCCGAGCTGGAGATCTTCGCCGACGACGTGAAGTGCGCGCATGGCGCGACGGTCGGCGAGCTGGATGCGCGCGCGCTGTTCTACATGCAGAGCCGGGGCATCCCGCGCGCGCGGGCGCAAGCGCTGCTGACCCGCGCCTTCGTCGCGGATGCGCTCGACCGGATCGGCAATGCGGTGGTACGCGAGGCATTCGCCGCGGATGCCGATGCCTGGCTGGCGGCGGCACTATGAGCGTGCTGACCGCCCCCGCGGCCAGTGCGCCGCTCGATACGGTCGCCGACTTCCCGGCGATTCCTGGTGGCTGGGCCTATCTCGACACCGCCGCCACGGCGCAGAAGCCGCAGGCCGTGGTCGATGCGATCACCGCCGCCTATGGCGAGACCTATGCCACCGTGCATCGCGGCGTCTATCAGCGCTCGGCGGAAATGACGTTGGCCTATGAGGCGGCGCGGCGGCGCGTGGCCGAGTTCATCGGTGCGGGCTCGGCGGACGAATGTATGTTCGTGCGCGGTGCGACCGAGGGGATCAACCTGGTCGCGCAATGCTGGGCGGGAACCCAGCTCAAGGCCGGCGACCGCATCCTCCTGTCGATGCTGGAGCATCACAGCAACATCGTACCGTGGCAGATGGTCGCGGAGCGGGTCGGCGCGGCGATCGATGTGGTGCCGCTGACGGCGGACGGTCGCATCGACCTGGACGCGGCGGCGGCGATGCTGACCCCGGCGCACAAGCTGGTCGCGTTCGCCCATGTCTCGAACGTGCTCGGCTCGGTGCTGGACGTGGAGCGGGCGGTCGCGCTGGCGCACGGCGTCGGTGCGAAGATCCTGATCGACGGTTGCCAAGCGGTGCCGCGCCTGCCGGTCGACGTGACCGCGCTCGGCTGCGACTTCTATGTCTTCTCCGGTCACAAGCTCTATGGTCCGACCGGGATCGGCGTCTTGTGGGGCAAGCCGGAGTTGCTGGATGCCATGCCGCCCTGGCAGGGTGGCGGGTCGATGATCGACAAGGTCAGCTTCCAGCGTACCACCTATGCCGCCCCGCCCGGACGGTTCGAGGCGGGGACGCCGCATATCGTCGGCGCGCTGGGGCTGCACGCCGCGATCGACTATGTCGAGTCGATTGGCCTGCCTCGCATCCACGCGCATGAGACGGCGCTGGTGACCCAGGCACGCACGGCCCTGGCTGCGATCCCCGGCATCCGCTTGTTCGGGCCGGAGGACAGTGCCGGGATCGTCAGCTTCGCGATGCAGGGGGTGCATCCGCACGACATCGGCACCATCTTGGACGAGGCACAGGTGGCGATCCGCGCCGGCCATCACTGCGCGCAGCCGCTGATGGAAGTGCTGGGCGTGGAGGCGACGGCGCGGGCCAGCTTCGGGGTGTATAATGGTCCGCGCGATGTCGAGGCGCTGGTCGCCGGCATCGCCCGCGTCGCGCGGATTTTTGGCTAGGATATGAGCATGAGCGACTTTTCGGTCGAAGAGGTGGAGGGCGTGGCTTCCCCGCCCAAGGCGCGGGTCGAGGATGCCCCGCGCGAGCGCGACTATCTCGCCGGGTTCCTGGCGCAGAAGCCGCAGGGGGACGCCCCGGGCGAGCCGGGCGGCGCGCTCTATGAGGGCGTGATCACGGCGTTGAAGGAGATTTTCGACCCGGAAATCCCCGTCAACATCTATGATCTGGGCCTGATCTACGGCGTCGAGGTGACCGACGGCGGCCATGCCGTGGTCACGATGACGCTGACCACGCCGCATTGCCCGGTCGCGGAGTCGATGCCGGCCGAGGTGGAGTTGCGCGTCTCCGCCGTGCCGGGGATCGCCACCGCCGATGTCAATCTGGTCTGGGACCCGCCCTGGGACCCGCAGAAGATGTCGGACGATGCCAAGCTCGAACTGGGGATGCTGTGATGGCCACCACCCTGCGTCCGCGCCCCGCCGCGCTCCTCCTGACCGCCACCGCCGAGGCGCGCATCGCCGCGCTGATGACCAAGGCGCCGGAGGGCGCGGTCGGCGTCAAGCTGTCGACCCCGCGTCGCGGCTGTTCGGGCCTGGCCTATTCGGTCGACTATGTCACCGAGGCCAAGCCGTTCGACGAGCGCATCGATACGCCGGGCGGCACGCTGTTCGTCGATGGCGGATCGATCCTTTATCTGATCGGATCGACCATGGACTGGGTGGAGGATGATTTCACCGCCGGTTTCGTGTTCAACAACCCCAACGCTAAGGGCGCGTGCGGGTGCGGCGAGAGCTTCACCGTCTGAACTCGATCGGTTAGCTGACCTGGCGGTTCACTGATCTGGATGAAGGCAGCTCCCGGTCGAGGCACATAAGCCGCCGCCCATGCGTATGGGTGGCATGACCGAGAATGTCCCGCCCGACCGCCAGCGCCGCTTGTTGCGCGTCTTCCTCATCGCTGCGGCGGTGTTCGCCTTCGCTTGGGTGGTGGCCATCACGGCCGAGGTGATCAGCGGCCGCACCAAGCTGAAGGAACATGCCATTCCTTCGCAGCAGACGCCCGCATCGGGAGGCAAGCCGCCGCTGCAACCCCGCGGCTAAGCCAGCATCGGGCTGTACGACCACCCCGATCGCCACGGCGGGAACGCCGGGCGACCGGGGCGGCATGCTTCGATCAGGCGCGCTTGCCGTCGAGCAGGCGCGGGGCGCCGGTCGCACCGTCGCGCAGATCCTCGGGCAGCAGGGCCGGCGCGAGGTTCTGGTAGCTGACCGGCCGCACGAAGCGGTCGATCGCCATGCTGCCGACCGAAGTGGTGCGACCATCCGACGTGGCGGGGAAGGGACCGCCATGCACCATCGCATGGGCGACCTCGACACCGGTCGGCCAGCCATTGGCCAGGATGCGGCCGGCCTTGCGCTCCAGCAGCGGCACCAGCTTAGCGGCGAGGTCCATATCCGCCTCGTCCATGTGGAGCGTCGCGGTCAGCTGGCCCTCGGCGGCGCGCAGCACGGCCATCACCTCGTCCTCATCGCGGCAGCGGACCAGCAGTGAGGATGCGCCGAACACCTCGTGACCCAGCGCCGCATCGGCCAGGAACGCCTCCGCCGTGGTGGCGAAGAAGCTGGCCTGGCCCTGGGCCACGCCTTCGCCGACCTTGCCGCGTGCGATCGTCTCGACCGCATTATGGCCGGCCAGCGCCTCGGCGCCGCGCGAATAGGCGGCGTGGATGCCCTGGGTCAGCATGGTCGCGGCCGGCGCGTCGGTCAGCGCGGTGCGCGCCGCCTCGACGAACGCATCGAGCCCCTCGCCCTCGATCGCGAGCAGCAGGCCGGGATTGGTGCAGAACTGGCCCGCCCCCATGGTCAGCGAGCCGACGAACGCGGTGCCCAATGCCGCGCCGCGCGCCGCCAGCGCATGGGGCAGCAGCACGACCGGGTTGATGCTCGACATCTCGGCATAGACCGGGATCGGCACCTCGCGCGCCTGGGCCAGGGTGACGAGCGCGAGGCCACCGGCGCGCGAGCCGGTGAAGCCGACCGCCTGGATGCGCGGATCGCGGACCAGCGCCGCGCCCAGATCGTTGCCGGGACCGACCAGATGGCCGAACACGCCGGCCGGCAGGCCGGACGCCTCGACCGCGCGGGCGATCGCACCGGCGACCAGCGCGCCGGTCTGCGGATGCGCGGGATGGCCCTTCACCACCACCGGGCAGCCGGCGGCGAGCGCCGACGCCGTGTCGCCGCCGGCGGTCGAGAAGGCGAGCGGGAAGTTGGACGCGCCGAACACCGCGACCGGGCCGACCGGCACCTTGCGCAGGCGCAGGTCGGGGCGGGGCAGGGGCTGGCGATCGGGCAGCGCCGGATCGACGCGCAGGTCGAGATAGGCGCCGTCGCGCAACACGGTCGCGAACAGCTTGAGCTGGCCGACCGTGCGGCCCCGCTCACCCTCCAGCCGGGCGCGGGGCAGGCCGCTCTCGCGCATCGCCGTCTCGATCAGCGTGTCGCCGATCGCGACGATCTCCTCGCCGATCCGGTCAAGGAAGGCGGCGCGCGCTTCGCGGCTGGTGGCGCGATAGGCGTCGAACGCCGCCTCGGCGGCGGCCGCCGCCGATTCGACATCGGCCAGGCCATGGACCGCGATGGGATCGCCGACGGTCGCGCCGGTGACGGCATCGATCGAATGGAAGGGGGTGGCGGAATCGCTCATGGGAATCTCCAATAACTCCGACTGATGCCGGGCGTCCGGGGGCCGGGGCGACAGGCATGTCGTCTCGGAACCGGCTGGCTCTACGAAACCGGGATACGACCGTAAACCGGCTTGTCTGTCATATAATTGTCGGACTATAGATTACACCATCTTCCACGCCCCCGGCGCTTATTGGACCTGACAGGCTTATGACCGACACGCCCGCTCCCCGGCTTCGTTCCCGTGCGTGGTTCGACAATCCCGCCAATATCGACATGACGGCGCTGTACCTGGAGCGGTACCTGAACTTCGGCCTGTCGCTGGACGAGCTGCGGTCGGGCAAGCCGATCATCGGCATCGCCCAGACCGGCAGCGACCTGAGTCCCTGCAACCGCCACCATCTGGTGTTGGCCGAGCGGGTGCGCGAGGGCGTGCGCGAGGCGGGCGGCATCGTGCTGGAATTCCCGGTCCATCCGATCCAGGAGACCGGCAAGCGCCCGACCGCCGGCCTGGACCGCAACCTGGCCTATCTGGGCCTGGTCGAGACGCTCTACGGCTATCCGCTCGACGGCGTGGTTCTGACGATCGGTTGCGACAAGACGACCCCGGCCTGTCTGATGGCGGCGGCGACGGTCAACATCCCGACGATCGCGCTGTCGGTCGGGCCCATGCTGAACGGCTGGCACAAGGGCGAGCGGACCGGCTCGGGCACCATCGTGTGGAAGGCGCGCCAGATGCTGGCGGCGGGCGAGATCGACGATGCGGAGTTCATCCGCCTGGTCGCCAGCTCCGCGCCCTCGACCGGCTATTGCAACACCATGGGCACGGCGACGACGATGAACTCGCTGGCCGAGGCGCTGGGGATGCAGTTGCCCGGTTCGGCGGCGATCCCGGCGCCCTATCGCGACCGCCAGGAGATTTCCTATCTGACCGGCAAGCGCATCGTCGAGATGGTGGCGGAGGATCTGAAGCCGTCCGACATCCTGACCAAGCCGGCCTTCCACAATGCGATCCGCGTCAACTCCGCGATCGGCGGCTCGACCAACGCGCCGATCCACCTCGCGGCGATCGCGCGCCATATCGGCGTCGACCTGCCGATCAAGGATTGGGAGACCGAGGGGCACAAGGTGCCGCTGCTCGTCAACCTGCAGCCGGCCGGCGAATATCTGGGCGAGGACTTCTACCGTGCGGGCGGCGTGCCGGCGGTGGTCAGCCAGTTGATGCAGCACGGCCTGATCCATGAGGATGCGCTGACCGTCAACGGCCGCACCATGGGCGACAATTGCCGCGGCGTCGACATCGAGGACGAGAAGGTCATCCGTCCCTATGACACGCCGCTGAAGGAGGATGCCGGCTTCATCGTTCTGTCGGGCAATCTGTTCGACGCGGCGGTGATGAAGACCAGCGTGATCGGCCCCGAGTTCCGCGACCGCTATCTGAGCGACCCCAACGACCCCGAGGCGTTCGAGGGGCCGGCGGTCGTGTTCGACGGGCCGGAGGATTATCACGCGCGCATCGACGATCCGTCGGTCGGCATCACGCCGGAGACGCTGATGTTCATGCGCGGCGCCGGACCGATCGGCTATCCGGGCGCGGCGGAGGTCGTGAACATGCGGCCGCCGGCATATCTCATCACCGAGGGTGTCCATGCGCTGCCCTGCATCGGCGACGGCCGCCAGTCGGGCACCAGCGGATCGCCCTCGATCCTGAATGCGAGCCCGGAAGCGGCGGCGATGGGCGGCTTGGCGCTGCTCAAGACCGGCGACCGGGTGCGCATCGACCTGCGTGCCGGCACCGCCAACGTCCTGATCCCCGATGCGGAACTGGCCGAGCGCCGGGCGGCGCTGGAGGCGGCGGGCGGCTATGCCTATCCGGCCTCCCAGACCCCGTGGCAGGAAATTCAGCGATCGGTTGTCGGCCAGATGAACACCGGCGCGATCCTGGAGGGCGCGGAGAAGTACCAGCGCATCGCCCAGACCATGGGCCTGCCGCGCGACAATCATTAAGGCGCAAACGGACGGTGGCGGCTCGCATCGCGAGCGCCGCCGTCCGCAATCCGGGGTTCCGTCTCTCGCGGGAAATCGGAAGAGGCTGTACAGGCCGTGACATGCAAGGCGGTCGAGAGGATGAGGACAGGATGACGGTGCGCAATGTCTGGTCGCTGGGTGCGACGCTGGGCGAGGGGCCGGTCTGGGATGCGCGCGACGCCGCGCTGTGGTTCGTCGATATCAAGCAGCACCGGGTCCATCGCTTCGACCCCGTTAGCGGCGAGATGCGCAGCTTCGACGCGCCGAGCCAGGTCGGCTGGGTGCTGCCGGCGGCGGATGGCGGCTTTTTGGCGGGTTTGCAGACCGGCCTGCACCGCTTCGATCCCGAGAGCGGGGCGTTCACGCTGCTGACGGCGGTGGAGCCGGACCGGCCGGGCAACCGCCTGAACGACGCCACCGTCGCGGCGGACGGCGCGGTGTGGTTCGGCTCGATGGACGATGGCGAGACCGACGTGACCGGGCAGGTCCATCGCTTCCATGCCGGCACGCTGACGACCAGCACCATCCCGCCGGTCGTCATCACCAACGGTCCGGCGGTGTCGCCGGATGGCGGTACGCTCTATCATGTCGATACGCTGGGCCACACGATCCACGCGGTCCCGGTCGATGGCGCGACCACCGGCACGCCGCGCCTGTTCGCGACGATCGATGCGGCGGACGGCTATCCCGACGGCGTGACCGTCGATGCGGAGGGGGGCGTCTGGGTCGGCCTATGGGGTGGCTGGTCGGCGCGCCGCTACGCGCCGGACGGGACGCTGGACCGGATTGTGCGTTTTCCCGGTCGCCAACATCACCAAGGTGGCGTTCGGCGGCGGCGACCTGCGCACCGGCTTCGCGACCAGCGCGAGCAAGGGCCTGTCCGACGAGGATCGCGCGGACCAGCCCGAGGCCGGCAGCCTGTTCGCCTTCGATGTGGACGTGCCCGGTCGCGTCCTGCCGCTGGCCGTGATCGAGGGCTGATCCGGGGGGCGGTGTCGTCGATCGCGATTGCGAATTGCTTCTCCCGCCGGGCTCCTGCGGAGGCGGGAGCCCATGTTTTTATAATCTCATGTGCCCGTCTGTGATCCGGTCAGATCACCTCCGTCAGGCCGGACGGCAGGGCGGGTTCGGCTTTGGCGGCGATCGGGGAAGGGCAGGCTATCGCTACCATGTCACTGATGGGCTGGGGCGGTGTCGGTTCGGCACGCGCGACATGGGCGCGGATGCCGCCACCCGCCCGCTTGACCGCATAGGACTGGGCATCGGCACGCTGGCTCAGCTCGTCGAGCGCGGTGGGTGACAGAATGCCGGTCGCATAGCCGAGACTGAGGCCGACGCTGACCGGGGGGCCGCAATCGATGTCGCAGGGCCGGGTCAGGGCATGATGGATGGCCTGGGCTAGGTGCATGGCCGCGTCGCCGCCCGCCGGTTGAAGCAGGAGGAACTCGTCGCCGCCGATGCGGGCGGCGACCGTGTCCGCCGGGACCGTGGCCTGGATGCGCTTCGCCAGGAGCGCGAGCAGCCGGTCGCCCGCCAGATGCCCATACGCGTCGTTGATCGACTTGAAGCCGTCCAGGTCGAAGGCATGGACCGTGATCGTGCGATCGCCCTCCGCATCCTCTTTCGCGAGCATCGTCTCGAACGCCTCGCGCAGGCCGAAGCGGTTGAGCAGGCCGGTCAGCGGGTCTTCGCGGGCGAGCGTTTCCATTTCGAGCCGCAAGATGACCGCCCGCCGCGCCGTTTCATAGACGAAGGCGATGCTCTGAAGCCCCGCGAACAGGAAAACGATATAGACCGCCGCGACGAGACGATAATCCGTGTCGAGAAGCGCCAGGGCCGCGGCGCTCGGAATGCCGACGCTCATGATGGTGGAGATCGCGATGAAGGGCCGGATCGACACGCGTGAGACCACGCCCGCCGCATAACCATAGGCGAGGCAGACCGGCACCAGGTCGAACGCGACCTTCGGCAAGTCGAAGAGCACCGCCGAATAGAAACCTAGCGACAGGCCCACGGCGACCGCCGTCACCGCATGGAATGCTTCGACCCGGCGCACGATGGCGAGGGACGCATTGCGATAGGCCAAGCGATGGCGCTGGTGATGCAGGATCATCGCGATCCTGACCAGCGACGCGGCCACGCCGGTAACGGTGGCGGCCAGCATGACCCGGTCGGGGATGAGCGACAGGATGTAAGCGCCGGTCGACAGGATCAGCCCGCACAGGATGATCATGGGCGTGACATTGGCGGCCAGCCCCTCGACAAGCTCCCGATAGACCGGCTCGGGTTCGTCCAACCGCAGGATTGCGCGCACTTTCATCTTTCCGCCGTCGGACATTTGTTTATAGGTTTGATTTATCCTATAGCATGTGAATATGTTAGGTTAACATGCTGTGGCACCGGCTTTCTTATGGAGCCGAGGATGGCGTCATTTCGACAGGCGTTGGGGAAGGATGCGCTCCGAACCGCGCAGGATGACCGATCGCCGGCATGCGGTCATTGATCGTATAAATCGGCACGGTCGCCATGGCGCTCGCCATCGGCGCGGTCTAAACGGCCTCTTGGTAAGAGAGGAAGCACCCGGACCATGACCAGCGGACCGTTCATCGCCGTCGATTGGGGGACGACCAACCGGCGCGCTTGGCGGATCGAGGACGGCGTCGTCACCGCGCAGGAGCGCGACGGACAAGGCGTCACCGCGGTGCCGGCCGAGGGCTGGGACGCGGAAGTGGCGGGGCTGCGCGCGCGGTTGGGCGATCATCCGATGCTGCTGGCCGGCATGGTCGGCTCGACCATCGGCTGGCGCGAGGCGGCCTATGTGCCCGCTCCCGCCGGTCTGGAGGAACTGGCCGCCCATTGGCTGGCGGTCGACGCCCGCACGGTGATCGTGCCGGGCTTGTCGACCGTGGCCGGCGGCCGTGGCGATGTGATGCGCGGCGAGGAGGTGCAACTGCTGGGCGCGGTCGCGGCCGGGCTGACGCCGGGCGACGCTCTGCTTTGCCAGCCGGGCACGCATTGCAAATGGGCGACGATGCGGGACGGCCGGGTCGATGGTTTCGTCACCGCGATGACCGGCGAGCTGTTCGCCCTGTTGCGCGGCGGTGGCATCCTCGCCGCGCAGCTGATGGGCGAGGTGGTGGCCGGCGCGGCGTTCGAGGCGGGCGTGGCGGAGGGGCGCGGACGCGACCTGCCCGCCGCCCTGTTCGGCATCCGCACCGCCAAGCTGCTCGGCCTGCGCGACGATCGCGATGCGCCCTCCTATGCCAGCGGCCTGCTGATCGGCGCGGATGTCGCCGCCGCGCCTCGCCGAGACGCCGGGCGCGACCGTCCATGTTCTGGCCGACCCGGTGCTGGGCGGCCTCTATGCCACCGCAATCCGGATGTGCGGCGGCACGGCGGTGGTGGTGGACAGCCATGCCGCCTTCATCGCGGGGATCACCCGCCTCGGGAGTTTCCTGCCATGAATGACTTCGCCTCTTATTTCGCCCGCTGCCCCCTGGTGGCGATCCTGCGCGGCGTCCGCCCCGATGAGGTCGAGCCGGTCGGCGAGGAACTGATCGCTGCCGGCTTCACGCTGATCGAGGTGCCGATGAACTCGCCCGAGCCGCTCGACAGCGTCGCGCGCCTCGCCCGGCGGTTCGGCGACGTGGCGATGATCGGCGCGGGCACCGTGCTGGACGTCGAGACGGTCGGCCGGGTGCGTGATGCGGGCGGCCGGATGGTCATCTCGCCGAACACCGATGTCGATATGATCGCGGCGACGGCGGCGGCGGGCATGGCGTCGCTGCCCGGCTATTTCACCCCGTCCGAGGCCTTTGCCGCGCTCAAGGCGGGGGCCAGTGCGCTCAAACTCTTCCCGGCCGAGGCCGCCGCGCCGGCCGTGCTGAAGGCGCAGCGCGCGGTGCTGCCGCGATCCGTGCCGGTGCTGGTGGTGGGCGGCGTCGCGCCCGACACCATGGCGCCGTGGCGCGCGGTGGGGGCGGACGGCTTCGGACTGGGATCGGCCCTGTACAAGCCCGGCATGACGGCGGCCGAGGTCGGGGCGGCCGCGCGCGCCTTCGTGGCGGCGCTCGGCTGATCCGGGTGACGCGACCGGGCGAGCGGGTGAAGATCTTCTTCGATGGCGGCCTGCGCCCGGAAGGCATGGAATATGCGCTGGTCTGTCGCGGCGAGCGTCGCGTGCGGCAGGGCCTGGGGCCGGGCACCAGCATGACCGCCGAATGGCTGGCCCTGCTCGCCGCCACGCATTGGGCGCTGTCGCTTGGCGAGCCGGCGGTGCTGGTCGGCGACTCGGCGGCGGTGATCGCCCAGGCGCGTGGCCGGGTGCCGGCGCGAGGCGATCACGCGGCGCATCTGGCGGAATGGCGAACGCTGGTAGCGAATGGACCGAGGCCGGCGCTGCGGCAGGTCAAGCGTGCGCAGAATCTGGCCGGTATCGCGCTGGACCGCCTGCCGGGGCGGTAGGCTTCTATCGCCCAATGGCACGACCTTGACGTGGGATCGTCATTGCGAGCGCAGCGAAGCAATCGAGGGCGTCACGCGCGCGGCCATGGATTGCTTCGCTGCGCTCGCAATGACGGCTTGGGACAACTCGCTCTAGCCGGTACGTTCGGTCGGCCTCAGCGCATGTTACGGCAAGGCATTGGCCAGCGCCGCCAGGTCGGCGGCGTTGACCGGCTGCCCCGTCGCATCCGTCACGCCGGCCTGGCCCGGCGTCGCTCCGTCACCGGAGGCAGAGCCGGCGACATCCACCGCCATCCAGACGATCCCCGCCGCCCATAGCAGGGCGAACCAGCGGCTGCGGAAGATGCGGGGCGAGGGGAGCATGGCCCCCGCTATGCGCCTGCGATCCTTGCCAAGATCTTGACGAAGCCGGGATCGGACACGCGGCGATCACCCCGCCGCGCGCCCGATCCGCCGGATGTTACTCCGCTGCGACGCCGGACGAGCCGAACATGTCGGTCATCTCGCCGACCGAGGCATCCTCATTGGCGGGCTTGCCGCTCTTGGCCTTCTGGCGCGTGTCGAACGCATCCCAGACGTCGTTCCACTGGCCGCGCGTCGCCGCCTTGGAATATTCGGTCGCCCGCGTCTCGAAGAAGTTGGCGTGCTCGACGCCGTTCAGCAGCGGCGTCAGCCAGGGCAGGGGATGCTCGTCGATCATGTAGATCGGCTTCAGGCCGAGCTGGCCCAGACGCCAGTCGGCGATGTAGCGGATATACTTCTTGATCTCTTTGGGCGTCATGCCGTTCACCGGGCCCATCTCGAACGCCAGGTCGATGAAGTTGTCTTCCAGCCGGATCGTCGTCTGGCAGACATCGGCGATGTCGTCCTTCACCGCGCGCGTCAGGCACTGGCGCTCCTTGGTGAAGGCGTGGAAGAGCTGGATGATCCCCTCGCAATGCAGGCTCTCGTCGCGCACCGACCAGGTGACGATCTGGCCCATGCCCTTCATCTTGTTGAAGCGCGGGAAGTTCATCAGCATCGCGAAGGAGGCGAAGAGCTGCACGCCCTCGGTGAAGCCGCCGAACATCGCCAGCGTGCGGGCGATATCCTCGTCATTGTCGACGCCGAAGCGCTGGAGATAGTCGTGCTTGTCCTTCATCTCCGCATATTCGAGGAAGGCGCCATATTCGCTCTCGGGCATGCCGATCGTGTCGAGCAGATGGCTGTAGGCGGCGATGTGCACCGTCTCCATGTTGCTGAAGGCGGTCAGCATCATCTTGATCTCGGTCGGCTTGAACACCCGGCCATATTTCTCGTGATAACAGTCCTGCACCTCGACATCCGCCTGGGTGAAGAAGCGGAAGATCTGGGTCAGCAGGTTGCGCTCGTGATCGGACAGTTTCTGGGCCCAGTCGCGGCAATCCTCGCCCAGCGGCACCTCTTCGGGCAGCCAGTGGAGCTGCTGCTGGCGCTTCCAGAAATCGAACGCCCAAGGGTATTCGAACGGCTTGTACTGCTTTGATGCGGCGAGAAGGGACATGGTGAGTTCCTTAATGAAATCAAATGTATGAAATGGAGACGAAGGCGCTGCGCCAGGTGCTCTTGCTGAAAACCGGACGTGGCTTATAGAGTTGCTTCATGGACATGTACTGGGGGGAGAAGCCGGGCCTCCGCGTCGTCAACGTCGCGGATTTGTCGCCGGTGGGGGAGCCGTTCGTCGAGCTGTTGTCGATCGACGACCGCCCGTTGGAATGGGCGCGATATTCGGGGCTGCCGGCGAACGCGCTGGAGCGGGCCGTGCCCCGTCCGCGCGTGTCGCGATACCGCGCCGCCTGGCAGGCGGCGAATGCGGCGCGCGGCGCGACGGCGCTGGTATCGCACCTGCCCCGGATGACCGCTGCCGTGGCCGATGCCGCCCGGCTGCGCGGGATTGACACCCCACATTTGGCCTTCTCCTTCAACTTCACCCAGCTGCCGGCGCCGGCCGCACGGACGCGGTTCCGCCGCAGCCTGGCGAGCGTCGACCAGTTCTGCACATATACCGGATTCGAAGCCGATCTGTATGCCGAAGTGTTTGCGATCCCGCGCGACCGGTTCCGGCCGCTCTGCTGGACGCAAGAGGCGCCGGTGCCGGGCGCGGTGCACCCGATGCTGCTGCCGTCCGGCCCGTTCGTGGCGGCGGTGGGTGGCGAGGGCCGGGACTTCGCGATGCTGATCGCGGCGGCGCGGGCGCTGCCCCAGGTGCCGTTCGTCGTGATCGCGCGGCAGACGCCGCTGCTGATGGACCCGCCCGCGAACATGACGGTGCACTTCAACCTACCATATGCGACCTGCTGGGGCATCGCTGCGCGGGCTGCGGCACTGCTGGTGCCGCTGCGCGATGCCGATACGTGCTGCGGGCATATCACGCTGGTCAGCGCGCGGATGCTGGGCCTGCCGATCGTCACCACCCGCTCGCGCGGCACCGACGAATATACCCAGGACTTTGCCGGCACGACGCTGGTGCCCGCCGGCTCGGTCGAGGGGTGGGTGGAGGCGATCCGCACCGTCATCGCCGATCCCGATGCGGCGCGCGCGGCCGCGGCGATCGACCATGCCGAGGCGGCGACGCTGTACGACCGCTCGCGGTGGAGCACATATATCCGCGACTTCGTCGCCCAGGCCCGCGCATAGGTCATGGCACGACCGTCCACCGCCACATGGCGGTGGCGGACGCGCCGAGCGTGATCGCGGCGGCGACCGCCATGATGCCGGTCATCCGGAAGGCGTAGAGCTTCGGCTGCGACAGCGGCGCGCGCAGCCGCAGCAACAGCCCCGCGCCGAGCAGGCCCAACAGGGTGGCGACCAGGTACATGATGGCGACGGGCCAGGTCATCCGCCCATCACCCGGATCGTCCCACCACCGATCAGGCCGATGATCAGCAGCGAATAGGCGACGATCATCGCCGTCCGGCCCCGGGCGGGCGTGTACCAGTCGTTGCGCCGCGCCATCACCTGCCGGTCGATGACGTACCAGCTGGCGATCGCGACCGCGAGCGAGGCGAGGAAGGTGAGCAGGACGGTCGGGCCCGGCCCCGGGTCCGCCATGTGATGCAGGAGAAGACTGACCGCAAATCCGCCCACCCATTGGTTGAGATAGAGCGGATAGGAGATGGCGCCGGCGAACACCGCCAACCGCATCCGCCGGCCAGGCATCGCGAGGGCCAGGACGACCAGCACGGCGAAGATCGCATGCAGGGCCATGACGTCCCACCGCCACATCAGGGCCACCGTGATGCAGGCGCCCAGGCCGAGCGCCAGATGCCGTGGCCAGGTGCCGGTCACCAGCGGCTGGCGTTGGTGGATCACGGCCGCCAATACGCCGAGCGCGATCGGCGCAAAGCGGGACGGCAGGGCCATCAGCACGGCGGCGACGATCACCCAGGGCCATATCTTCCGCCCGAACGGCAGCAGGATCATGAGCAACGGCGCGACCAGATAGAACTGCTCCTCGACGGAGATGCTCCAGAAATGGTTGCCGGTGCCGCCCAGCGGCATTTCGGTCAGCGCCTGCGGGAAGCGCGTGAAGGTATAATGGGTGAAGGTGGTGTCGTAGAAAAGATATTTCAGCCAGTCGAGGGACAGGCCCTGCTTCGCCAGCGCAAGCCCGTAGAGCAGCGCCACGCAGGCGAAATAGGGGGACCAGATCCGCGTCGACCGGTTGTAGAAGAAGCGAGGCAGGTCGGAGCGTTGCGTCTTGAGCAGGATGCCGCCGATCAGCCACCCCGACAGCGCCAGGAACACGTCGACCGCCAGCCCGCCGCCCAGGGGGCCGGGGAAGTGGACGCCCGAATGGTCGAGCAGCACGATCGACGCCAGCAGGAAGCGCAGCCAGTCAAACGCCGGATATTGATCGACTTTGCGCGCCTCCGGATTGCCCGCAGCCGCGCGGGCGGGATTCAGCACGTCCAGGGTCGATGCGGGCACCGCGGCACTAGGAATATCACCGCTCATGCCACCATCTCGCCTTCAGTGCGTTTGGCCACCGAACCCCACACAGGAGATTGCAGATGGTCGATGCCACCCAGATCAAGGAACATGCCGAAGTCATCGGCGCGGACGGCGTGCATATCGGCACGGTCGACCATGTCGAGGGCGATCGGATCAAGCTGACCAAGAACGACTCGCCCTCGACCGAGGACGGGCAGGGCGCGAAGCACCATTACCTGCCGATCGGCCTGGTCGCCGAAGTGGAGGGCGATACGGTCCGCCTGTCGGCCACCGCGCAGAACGCGCAGGACATGTTCGAAACCGCCGAGTGAGGTGGAGCCGTCCCGGCGCTTGGCGTCGGGACGAGCGACGGACGCAACAGGGGCGATACCGGGCAACCGGTGTCGCCCTTTCCGCATGGGCATCGCCCGATCGGGACGTATATGGCCCGTCCCACCCGGCGCGGCGGGGACGGCGCGATCATCATGCCGCTGGTCATAGCCCATGTTGCTGCCCCGTCCGTCACCCGAGATCGGAGCGCGGGATTTCCCTCCGCGCTCCGACCAAAGTGTCTCTGCCTTCGCCGTTACTGGCAGGCGAGGCACTCGTCATAATCCGTCGTCTCGCCGAGCGAGAATTTCGGCGTGGCGATGGTGTTGTCCGCCTCGACGCCACCCTGGCCCTCCGACCCGGCGAACCCGGCGCGCTGCACCGATTTGGACCGGAGATAATAGAGCGACTTGATGCCCAGCTCCCAGGCGCGGAAGTGGAGCATCAGCAGGTCCCACTTCTCGACATCCGCCGGGATGAACAGGTTCAGCGACTGCGCCTGGTCGATATAGGGGGTGCGGTCACCAGCCAGTTCGAGCAGCCAGCGCTGATCGATCTCGAAGCTGGTCTTGTAGCAGTCCTTCTCCTCCGGCGAGAGGAAGTCGAGATGCTGGACCGAGCCGCCATGCTCCAGGATCGAATTCCATACCGCGTCGGTGTTCTTCGACTTCTCGTTGAACAGCTTCTCCAGATAGGGATTCTTGATCGAGAAGCTGCCCGACAGCGTCTTGTGCGTATAGATATTGGCCGGGATCGGCTCGATACAGGCGCTGGTGCCGCCACAGATGATCGAGATCGACGCAGTCGGCGCGATCGCCATCTTGCACGAGAAGCGCTCCATCACGCCCATATCCGCCGCATCGGGGCAGGGCCCGCGCTCGGCCGCCAGCGTCATCGACGCCTGGTTCACCTGCGCGTTGATATGCTTGAAGATCTTCAGGTTCCACGACTTGGCCATCGCCCCTTCGAAGGGCAGGCCGCGCGCCTGGAGGAAGGAGTGGAAGCCCATCACGCCCAGGCCCACCGACCGCTCGCGGCCCGCGGAATAGGCGGCGCGCTCCATGCCCGGCTCGTGCCGGTCGATATAGTCCTGCAGCACATTGTCGAGGAAGCGCATCACGTCCTCGATGAACTGCTTGTCGTCCTTCCACTGGTCCCAGGTTTCCAGGTTGAGCGACGACAGGCAGCAAACCGCCGTACGGTCATTGCCCAGATGGTCGCGCCCGGTGGGCAGCGTGATTTCCGAGCAAAGGTTCGAGGTCGACACCTTGAGACCCAGGTCGCGATGATGCTTGGGCATCGTCGAGTTCACATGGTCGGCGAAGACGATATAGGGCTCGCCGGTCTGGAGCCGGGTCTCGACTAGCTTCTGGAACAGCGAACGCGCATCGACGGTGGCGCGGACCTCGCCGGTCTTCGGGCTCTTCAGATGCCATTCGCTGCCATCGCGCACGGCTTCCATGAAGGCGTCGGGGATCAGCACGCCGTGGTGCAGGTTCAACGCCTTGCGGTTGAAGTCGCCCGAGGGCTTCCGGATTTCCAGGAACTCCTCGATCTCCGGGTGCGAGACGTCGAGATAGCAGGCGGCCGAGCCGCGCCGCAGCGAGCCCTGGCTGATCGCCAGCGTCAGCGAGTCCATCACGCGGACGAAGGGGATGATGCCGCTGGTCTTGCCGTTCAGGCCGACCGGCTCGCCGATGCCGCGGACCTGGCCCCAATAGGTGCCGATGCCGCCGCCGCGCGAGGCGAGCCAGACATTCTCGTTCCAGGTGTCGACGATGCCGTTGAGGCTGTCGGGCACCGAGTTGAGATAGCAGGAGATGGGCAGGCCGCGCCCGGTGCCGCCATTGGACAGCACCGGCGTCGCCGGCATGAACCACAGGCGCGAGATATAGTCGTAGATACGCTGCGCATGCGCCGCATCATCGGCATAGGCGGAGGCGACGCGGACGAACAGGTCCTGATAGCTTTCGCCCGGCAGCAGATAGCGGTCGTTCAGCGTCTCCTTGCCGAAGTCGGTCAGGAGCGAGTCGCGGCTATGGTCGACGTCCAGCGCATAGGGCTGGGGCGCGATCGACTTGCTGTCGAGCGCGGTCGGGACCTTGGCTTCGGTCGCCGGCTCGGCCGTGGCGGGGGCGGAAGCGGCGGCGTCCTTGGCGGTCGCCAAGGCGACGGCTTCGAGCAAATCCATGGTGTCGGTGGTCATATCGCTGTCCCGGCCATCCCTATAATCCATCGCACACCTCCTTCATTTCCGGCTCCAGGCCTGTACGAATGGACACGCGCCAGTCGTCCGCCGCCCCGCCGGAGGGCAGGGGGAACAGGAAAGTCATCGGTAGCGAAGCTACCTGCTAATCAGGTTCGCGTTGACGTTGTGGACACCATCTCTTGGGTCGCGACACCGTCTGCGCCCCCACTGATTGTGGCAAAGCGACGTTTGAGGCAAGCGCATAATCGGCTTGACAGGTGGCGCCGAGAGACCCTCGAAACGGCCAAATCCATCGCGACGCGTGCTTCTCCGCCACTTCCATCAAGCGCAAGAGGGTAAGTCGTAGGCGCAAATATTTTTCAGGAACGGGGAGGGTCGGGATGCCGGCCGCCGACGGGCTATGGCATCCCGACTCATCACGCGGCGGCCGCTCGTTCGCGCCGGGGCAGGAACTTGCCGGTGGTGCGATCCAGGCCGCGCGCGGTGACGATATCCAGCAGCGTGACCGCGCCGACACAGGCGATCGCGCCCCAGATCGCGCGATTGCGGGGTGATCGCCGCGCCGCCAGACCGAGCGCGCCCAGATCCATCGCATCGCCGGCCACCCGGCCCCACATATTGGTGGACGCGGCGGGCGCGGCCATCAGGCTGGCCCCGGCGAGCAGCTGACGCGCGCCGAACCCCTTGATCAGCCCCTCATGCCCCTCGGCATCCAGGGTCCGCGCGATCCGCTTGGCGCCGAACAATTGCGCCGCGCCCACAAGCAGCGAGAACACGCCCAGGCCTTTGCCCAATGTCTTGTAGATCATCGTCATTCTCCGTTTCGCTTCGCCAACGGTGCGATGACGGGCGCGTTCCGGCGGAACGGCAAGGACCTATCGTGGCTCAGTCAGATCGCGCGGCGCAGCGGGCGGGCCGGTGTCGACAACAGGCGTTGCAAGTCGAGCGGCTGCGCGAACTGGAGCCCGGCGCGGCCGTCCGCCGCCCAGCGGATGCGCGCCGCGAACATCTGATTCTCGACCAGCTCGATCAGCAACTCGACACCGACCGCGGCCTGGTCGATCGTCAGCCCGTCGATCATCGCGCCGCCGGAGGAGATGTCGCGGATGCGGACATCGCGCTCGACCCCGTTCAGCGCGACCCGCGACGGGCGGAACACCTTGGTCCGCTCCGCTCGGGTGATGCGGACGCCGGTCGCCACCGCCTGACCGGCGCGGGCGGTCATCATCGCCAAGGCCTCGGTACAGCGCATCGGCCGGCCATAGACATAGCCCTGGATATGGCTGCATCCCAGGTCGCGGATCATCAGCACCTCGTCCTGCGCCTCCACCCCCTCGGCCGTGGTCTCCATCCCCAGCGTCTCCGCCAGCGTGACGATGGCGCGGATGATCGCGATGTTGCGGCTGCCGGGCTGCGCGGCGCCGCGCACGAAGCTCTGGTCGATCTTGATCTTGTCGAACGGCGCGTTGCGCAGATAGCCGAGCGACGAATAGCCGGTGCCGAAATCGTCGAGCGACAGCCGCACGCCCAGCGCCTTGAGCGAACGGAACATCGCGTCCGACGATCGGCTGTCATCCAGGAACACGCCCTCGGTGATCTCCAGCTCCAGCCGGCCGGGGATGAGCCCGGATCGGGCCAGCGCGCTGGTGACGATGGTCGGGAGCTGCGGATTGGCGAACTGCACCGGCGAGACGTTGACCGCGACGCAGACATCCTCGGGCCAGGTCGCCGCCTCCAGACAGGCGGTCCGCAGCACCCATTCGCCCAGCGCCTCGATCAGCCCGCATTCCTCGGCGACCGGGATGAAGTCGGCCGGCGACACCGCCCCGCGCGTAGGATGGTCCCAGCGGACCAGCGCTTCATAGCCGACGATCCGCTCGTCCACCGTCGAGACCACCGGCTGGTAGCAGAGGTGGAACGCGCCGCTGGCCAGGGCCTGGCGCAGATCCTCCTCCAGCGCCTGGCGATTGCGTGCGCCCTCCAGCATCTGTTCGGCATAGAAGCGGTGGACGCCGCGGCCGTCCGCTTTGGCGGCATAGAGGGCGAGATCGGCATTGCGGATCAGCGTCTCCGAATCGCCGCCGTCATAGGGGGCGATGGCGATGCCGATCGAACAGCCGATGGTGATCGAGGTCCCGCCCAGGCGATAGGGCATGGACAGGGCGGCGATCAGCTCGGTCGCCAGCGTCGCCAGCATGTCGCGGCATTGCGTTCCGGGCAGCAGCACCTGGAACTCGTCGCCACCCAGTCGTCCGACCAGGCCCGCATCGCCGACGCCGCGCGACAGGCGTTGCGCCACCTGCTTCAACAAATCGTCGCCGGCCTGGTGGCCGAGCGTGTCGTTGACCGCCTTGAACCGGTCGAGGTCCATCAGGAACAGCGCGTTGGGACGGCCGCCGCCCTGCGCCTGCGCCAGCGTCTTGTCGATCGACAGCCGCATCCGCTGGCGGTTGGCGAGGCCGGTCAGCCCGTCGAACAGCGCGAGCCGGGTGATCTCCGCCTCCGATCGTCGCCGCTCGGTCAGGTCGGTGCCCGAGCCGATGAACCCCTGGAACCGGCCCAGCTCGTCGATCACCGGCCGGCCGGACATCGACCACCAGCGCTCGCCCGCGTCATCCTCCGCCGCACGGACCGAATAGTCGGAGAAGGAGGTGCGCGACGACAGGTGGAAGGCCAGGGTGCGCTCGGTCGCGGGCGTGGCGCTGTCCATCTGGAAGACCTCGGTCAGCGGCCGGCCGAGCGGTGCGGGGCCGAAGCCGGCGATCGCCTCCGCCACCCGCGCCGAGATATAGACGATCCGCCCGTCACGATCGACTTCCCAGAACCAGCCGGTGCCCTGGTCCTCGAACTCGGCGATCATCTTGGCGGCGAAGGCCCCCTCCATCGCGCGCACCGTGTCCGCCCGCGTCGTCGCCCGGTCGAGCCGGACGAGGCGCAGCGTGCCGGTGAACAGGATCAGCAGCACGGTCGCGACGCCGGCCAGCGTGCTCATCAGCCCCATATGCGGCGCCATCGCCAGCACCATGCCGCCGGCATAGCCGATCATCGCTGGGCGGATCGGATAGAGGGCCAGCGCCGACAGGGAGAGGGCGCCGGTGACCATGACGATCGCGGTCTGCGAGATCGTGCCGTCGCTGTCGTGCACCACCATCCATTGCAGCGTCACCAGCGCCGCGCCGATCACCGCCGCCAGCAGGGTCGCGCCGCGCGCCCGCAGATGCGAGCGCCAGGCGGAGGCAGGCATCTGGACGATGGCGAAGGCGTATAGCGAAGTGACGATCAGCAGCGCCGACAGGCCGAGCACCGCCAGCGATCCCATCAGCGCGACGCTGGCCATGACGGCCGACAGCCCCTGGAACGCCATCGCCAGCGGCCAGAGCGCGGCGACCTGCGCCAGCCGCCGGACCTGGCGGCCGCCATGTTCCATCTCGTCCTCGGCCAGCCCGAGCAGGACCGCCAATGACGGACGG
This sequence comes from Sphingomonas sp. SORGH_AS_0438, assembly GCF_031453475.1. Lineage (NCBI taxonomy): Bacteria > Pseudomonadati > Pseudomonadota > Alphaproteobacteria > Sphingomonadales > Sphingomonadaceae > Sphingomonas > Sphingomonas sp. SORGH_AS_0438. Next base: position 1,728,364 of record NZ_JAVIZS010000001.1, on the reverse strand, counting down.
TCGTCATCGGGGACGATGGCATTGGCGCGGTTCCGCATGGACCGGCGCTAGGCCGATGCTGGTTATCACCCGCGCAACGGGGATGGTTGACGGGAAATTATTCCACTGTCGTTCCGAACACATGGGACAGGACGGCGGCGCGTTGCGTTATGCCGCGCCTTGTCGCACAAGCGCCGCCATGACGACCATCATCCGCGACACCGACCTGATCGAGAGCGTGGCCGACGCGCTCCAGTTCATCAGCTATTACCACCCGATGGATTATATCGGCGCGCTGGGCGAGGCCTATGAGGCCGAGCAGTCGCCCGCCGCCAAGGATGCGATCGCGCAGATCCTGACCAACAGCCGCATGTGCGCGGAGGGGCATCGGCCGATCTGCCAGGATACCGGGATCGTCACCGTCTTCATCAAATGGGGGCAGGACTGCCGCCTGTCCGGCGACCGCAGCCTGCAGGAGGTCGTCGACGAGGGTGTCCGCCGCGCCTATCTCCATCCCGAGAACAAGCTGCGCGCCTCGATCCTGGCCGACCCAGCCTTCACGCGCCGCAACACGCGCGACAACACGCCCAGCGTCCTGCATGTCGAGATGGTGCCGGGCAACACGGTCTCGGTCGATGTCGCGGCCAAGGGCGGCGGCTCGGAGAACAAGTCCAAGTTCAAGATGATGAACCCCAGCGACTCGATCGTCGACTGGGTGCTGGAGATGATCCCGCAAATGGGCGCCGGCTGGTGCCCGCCGGGGATGCTGGGCATCGGCATCGGCGGCACCGCGGAGAAGGCGATGCTGCTCGCCAAAGAATCGCTGATGGGCGCGATCGACATGGGCCAGCTGCGCGCGCGCGGCCCCCGCAACGATATCGAGGCGCTGCGCATCGAGATCATGGACAAGGTCAACGCGCTGGGCATCGGCGCGCAGGGGCTGGGCGGCCTGTCGACCATCCTCGACGTGAAGATCCTCGACTGGCCGACCCATGCCGCGTCCAAGCCGGTGGCGATGATCCCCAATTGCGCCGCGACCCGCCATGCGCATTTCACGCTCGACGGCAGCGGCCCGGCCTATCTGGAGACGCCGAACCTCGCCGACTGGCCGCAGGTCGACTGGAAGCCCGACGCCGCCGCCAAGCGCGTCGATCTCGACACGCTGACGCCGGAGGTGGTGCAGAGCTGGAAGCATGGCGACCGGCTGTTGCTCAACGGCAAGATGCTGACCGGCCGCGACGCCGCGCACAAGCGGATCGCCGACATGCTGGCGCGCGGTGAGGAGCTGCCGGTCGAGTTCCGGGGGCGGGTGATCTATTATGTCGGGCCGGTCGATCCGGTCGGCGAGGAAGTGGTCGGCCCCGCCGGCCCGACCACCGCGACGCGCATGGACAAGTTCACGCGGATGATGCTGGAGCAGGGCCTGCTCGCGATGGTCGGCAAGGCCGAGCGCGGTCCGGCGGCGGTGGAGGCGATCCGCGATCACCGGAGCGCCTATCTGATGGCGGTCGGCGGCGCGGCCTATCTGGTCGCGCGGGCGATCAAGGGCAGCAAGGTCGTCGGCTTCGAGGATCTGGGGATGGAGGCGATCTACGAATTCGAGGTCAGCGATTTCCCGGTGACCGTCGCGGTCGATGCCGAGGGGCAGAATGTCCACCACCTCGCCCCGCTGGTATGGCGCGAGAAGATCGCGCGCGAGAAATTGCTGACCCCGGCCTGACGATAATCCTGCGAAGGCCGCTGCCATGCTCCTGCGAAGGCGGGAGTTCAGGGCCGCGCGCATCATCAGGCCTTGGTCTTGCTCCCCCCTGGGCTTCTGCATCCGCGGGAACTCAGAGGGGACAACCTCCTTTTCCGGACTTTCGCAGGGTCTCGCCTGACCGGTGATGCCGCATGTGGCGCCATCCGCTTTCGGCTGGTCGGAAAGGCCCGATCCGGACAAAACCGCCGGCGGATGCGATAAACTGGTATAGTTTTTTTTGGATGCTTCCGGCATGACGCGTGCCGTGATGGGCGATGGAAGCTTTGGTGCGATCTCAAGTGGATGGCGTGCCGCCCTGCGCTATGGCGCGGCGCTGCTGCTGTGCCTGATCGCGGCCTGGGCACGGGCCGGTCTCCATGCGGCGTTGCCGCCGGGTTACCCGTTCCTGACCTTCTTTCCGACCGTCATCATCAGCACGTTCCTGTTCGGACGCGGGCCGGGTATCCTGGCCGCGATCGTTTGCGGCGTGACGGCCTGGTATGCGTTCGTCCCGCCCTTCTACTCCTTCACCTTGGACGGGCGGACGTCCCTCGCTCTGGGCTTTTATGCCGTGGTGGTGGCGGTCGACGTGATGCTGATCGACTCGATGAAGCGCGCCAATCTTCACCTGGCCATGGAACGGGAGCATTCGGCCCGGATCGCGCAGGAGCGTGGCGCGCTCGCCGAGCGGACCGAGATGCTGTTCCATGAATTGCAGCACCGGGTATCGAACAACCTGCAGATGGTCGGGGCGATGCTGTCGCTGCAACAGTCCAAGGTCGCCGACCCGGCGGCGCGCCAGTCGCTGGCGGATGCGGGCGCGCGCGTGCAGACGATCGGACGTATCCAGCGCAAGCTCTACGCGACCGGCGGCGAACAGGTGCCGCTCGACTCGTTCCTGACCGATCTGGCCGCCGACCTGATCGAGGCGAGCGGCAAGCCGGGCCTGCGCCATGTCATGGCGGTCGAACCCAAGCTGTTCCTGGCGCCGCAGGCGGCCATTCCGCTCGCGCTGATCATGGCGGAGGCGGTGGCCAATGCGATCGAACATGGCTTTGCCGATCGCCCCGGCGGGCTGATCACGATCACTTTGTGCAGGGCGGGCGAGCGGTTGCTGCTGACGATCGGGGACGATGGCGTGGGCCTGCCGCCGGGGTTCGACCTGGAGCAGGTGACCAGCCTGGGACTGGACGTGTCGCGCAATCTGGCCCGACAACTCGACGGGGAAATGACGCTGGAATGCGCGCGACAGGGCACGGTGATGCGCCTGGATCTGCCTCTGCAGTAAGCCGCGGCTCGAGCTTTCGTGCGTCGATCGACGGCCCCGAAATGAGAAGAGGTTGCCGAGGCGTCTCCCGACGACCCGACAACCCCCAAACATGGTCAGCGGCCGGAGAGCTCCAGCCCGGGAAACCATGTGACCTCCGAACCTGTGGGCGATGCCGTTGCTTGGGGGAGAATACCCCCCGGCGTCACCAGGCGGTGCTTAGAGGCCAGTCCCCCGAACGAACTGAACCGACCCCACTGCTGAACCATGAGACATCGGATCACCTCCTTTCGCTTGTTGAGAGCCAAATGCGATCGTTGCCGATCGCGAGAACAATGTGTGCCGGACCGACGTCCGATACAAGCCTTGTTCTCAGTTCCATTTTAGACGATCTTCCCGCCCCCCGGTCGCGATTCCAGGCCAACAAATCAGCCGCGACAATCCTCGATCACCCGGCCGATCTCCGCATAGGCGGGTATGACCAGCGGCGGCCGTCCAGGCTGGCCGATGGTGAACCGCCCCCGGCTGAACGCCATGGCATCCAGCAACGGATCGGTCGCGCTCAGCCGCACCTCCAGCGACACGGGCGGCCATTCGTCCGGGCTGTTCCGTGCGGTCGCGGCGATCGTCCGGCTGGTGCTGGTGGTGCGGACCTCCAGGTTTGCCGTGCCCGTCACGCCGGGCAGGGTGATCGCGATCTGGCGTGCCCCGCGCTCGCAGGACAGGCGCAGGCGCGGCAAATCCTGCGCGGTGCCGAATGTCGCCATCGTGACGCCGCCGGGGCCGGCCGGCGTGTAGCGCCACGTCCCCGGCGTCAGCGGCCAATCCCGCCAGTCCGGCCCCAGCGCCGGTTGGACGGGCGGCGGCGGCGCGACCGTTACCGGGCGCGGCGCGGCGGGCGGCGCCTGGACGGTCGGGGCGACGCAGCCCGCGACCGACGAGGCGATCAGGGTGGCCAGAAGGGGCGTGTGCGGGCGGTGCGAGCGCGCGCCGGGTCGGTGGTGAACAGGCATCGCATCCGCGCTTAGGCGGCGGAGAGGGACGGCTCAACCCGCTGGCGTCAGGGAACCGGCGAGCCGCGCCGCCGGTTCGACCGACGGTTCAATAGGAGTAGTATAATGTCGACCACCGAACAGGCACCCACCCAGTTGCTGCTGCAATCCAATGTCGCGCACAGCGTCAAGGTCGAGAGCCGCGACGGCGACGTGGTCGGCTCGGTCTATTCCTTCATGGTGCACAAGGGCTCGGGCCGTGTCACCCATGCGGTGCTGTCGCTCGGCGGCTTCCTGGGCATGGGCAAGAGCTTCTATCCGGTGCCGTTCGGGCTGCTCCAGTTCGATCCCGTCCGCGACCTCTATGTCATCACCGTCGACCGCCGGCTGCTGGAAGGCGGCCCCAGCTGGTCGAACAACGCGCCCGTCTTCGACCAGGCCTATGCCGATCGCGTCGCCAGCTATTACGGCACCGCCGCGGACAATTTGAACGCAGGTTGAGGGACTTGAGCCGCTTGGTAGGGAGCCGGAACGGTCACCCGGACGTTGGGCGGGCTTTCAGGAGTAGGATAGCATGAGCATCTTCGGCAAGATCAAGTCCGCCATCTTCGGCGACCATGGCCCGCTTGGCGGCCAGTTCGGTGGCAAGAAGGATGCGGCCCCCGCCGCGCCCGCATCCGCGCCGCAGCATCAGCCGGTGCCGCAGGCGGGCGTTCCTCCCCAGGCCCCCTCGCAGCAGCCCGCCCCCGCGCAGGCGCCGGCAGCACAGGCGCCGGTCGATGTCGAGGCGGTGCTGACCGGCATCGCCCAGCGCAAGGGCAATCCGAACCTCAACTGGCGCAGCTCGATCGTCGACCTGATGAAGCTGCTCGACCTCGACTCGTCGCTCGACAACCGCAAGGAGCTGGCGACCGAGCTTGGCTATAGCGGCGCGAAGGACGGCTCCGCCGAAATGAACATCTGGCTGCATAAGGCGGTGATGCGCGAGCTGGAGAAGAATGGCGGCACGGTGCCCGCCGGACTGAAGGACTGATCGTCCGGGCGGCGCGCTTCACGACAAGCGCGCCGCCACCTCTTCAACCGCGCGCCTTGCGGCCGGACGCGAACTTCTGCGACTTGCCGAACCGGGTCTTGCGCGTGCCCGGCTTGCCTTCGTTGCTGCGCCCCATGATCGGCGCCTTCTGCTCGTGGACGGGCAGACCGAGCTCTTCGCCCTCCAACTGGCGGATCTCGTCGCGCAGCCGCCCGGCCTCTTCGAACTCGAGGTCCGCCGCCGCCTTGCGCATCTTCTTTTCGAGTTCCTCGATATAGGCGCGCAGATTGTGGCCGACCATGTGGGGCCGTTCCTCGTCGATCGGGACCGTGACCTGATCGCCCTGCGAGACATGCGCGATGATGTCGCCGATGTTGCGGCGGATCGTGGTCGGCGTGATGCCGTGTTCCTGGTTATACGCCTTCTGCTTCTCGCGCCGCCGCCCGGTCTCGTTCATCGCCCGCTCCATCGAGCCGGTGATGCGGTCGGCGTACAGGATCACCCGGCCGTCGACGTTGCGCGCCGCGCGGCCGATCGTCTGGATCAGCGACGTCTCCGAACGCAGGAAGCCTTCCTTGTCGGCGTCCAGGATGGCGACGAGCCCGCATTCGGGAATGTCGAGCCCCTCGCGCAGCAGGTTGATGCCGATCAGCACGTCATAGACACCCAGCCGCAGGTCGCGGATCAGTTCGATGCGCTCCAGCGTCTCGACATCGGAATGCATGTAGCGGACCTTGATCCCCGCCTCGTGCATATACTCGGTCAAGTCTTCCGCCATCCGCTTGGTCAGCGTGGTGACCAGCGTGCGATAGCCGAGCTCGGCGGTCTTCTTGCATTCCTGGATCAGGTCCTGCACCTGTTCCTCGACCGGCTTGATCTCGATCGGCGGGTCGATCAGCCCGGTCGGGCGGATGACCTGTTCGGCGAAGACGCCGCCGGCCTGCTCCATCTCCCAGCTGCCGGGCGTCGCCGAGACGCAGACCGTTTGCGGGCGCATCGCGTCCCATTCGTTGAAGCGCAGCGGCCGGTTGTCGATGGCCGAGGGCAGGCGGAAGCCATATTCGGCCAGCGTGATCTTGCGCCGATGGTCGCCGCGCGACATGCCGTTGATCTGGCCGATCGTCTGGTGGCTCTCGTCGACGAAGAGCAGCGCATTCTCCGGCAAATATTCGAACAGGGTCGGCGGCGGCTCGCCGGGCAGGCGGCCGGTCAGGAAGCGGCTATAATTCTCGATGCCGTTGCAACTGCCGGTCGCGGCGATCATCTCCAGGTCGAAATTGGTGCGCTGCTCCAGCCGCTGATGCTCGATCAGCTTGCCCTCCGCCTCCAGCTCCTTCAGCCGTTCGGTCAGCTCGTGGCGGATCGCCTGGGTCGCCTGCTTCATCGTCGGGCCGGGCGTGACATAGTGCGAATTGGCGTAGATGCGCACCGAGTTGAGGCTGGCGACCTTCTGCCCGGTCAGCGGATCGAACTCGACGATCTCCTCGATATCATCGCCGAAGAAGGAGATGCGCCAGGCGCTGTCCTCATAATGCGACGGGAAGATTTCCAGATTGTCGCCGCGCACGCGGAAATTACCGCGCTGGAAGGCGGCGTCGTTGCGCTTGTACTGGAGCGCGACGAGCTTGCGCACCACCTCGCGCTGGTCGACGGTCTGGCCCTTTTTCAGGTCAAAGATCATGGCCGAATAGGTCTCGACCGAACCGATGCCGTAGAGGCACGACACCGAGGCGACGATGATCACGTCGTCGCGTTCGAGCAGCGACCGGGTGGCCGAGTGGCGCATCCGGTCGATCGACTCGTTGATCGACGATTCCTTCTCGATATAGGTATCCGAGCGCGGCACATAGGCTTCGGGCTGATAATAGTCGTAATAGCTGACGAAATATTCGACCGCATTGTTCGGGAAGAATGACTTGAACTCACCGTACAACTGCGCGGCGAGGATCTTGTTGGGCGCGAGGATCAGCGCGGGCCGCTGCATCGCCTCGATCACCTTGGCCATGGTGAAGGTCTTGCCCGAGCCGGTGACGCCGAGCAGCACCTGGTCCTTCTCGCCGGCGCGCGCGGTCTGCACCAGTTCGGCGATCGCGGTCGGCTGGTCGCCCGAAGGCGTATATTCGCTGACCAGCTCGAAGCGCTTGCCACCCTCCACCTTCTCCGGCCGCTGGGGGCGGTGGGGGACGAATTCTTCGCCGGTCTCGGGTTCGGCGAGGCTGGTGCGGATCTGAATGGCCATCGCCGCCGGATATGGGGGCGATGGCCGCTGGGGGGAAGGGACTGATCCCGCTTTGTTCGAACGATCCGATGCGTCGTTCAGTCCAGGGCGAACAGGGTCTCGATATCCTCGGCGGGCAGGTCGATGCCGAACATCAGGCTGAGCCGCATCCGATAGACGCGCTGGTCGGTGATCGTCGCCTCCGTCTCCTTGTCGGCGGCGCGGCGGCGATAATGGTGATTGGTCAAGGAAGCGAAGCCATGCGGCAGCACGAGGCTGACGATCCGGTGCGTGGTGAAGCGGATGTTCGGCGCGGTCGAGGTCCAGTGGTTGCTGAGCGCCAGATCGGCCGGCGCCACCGCCGCCAGGGTGAAGCTGTACTGCGGCTGATAGCCGGGGCCGGTGCCGCGTCCGTCGGTGGTGGCGCTCGGTCCGTCGCGCAGCAGCAGCCAGCCGCCGTCCGGCTCCTGCCGCAGGTGGAAATTCGCGCCGTCGGGCGCCTCTGCCGTCGCACCGTCGTGCAGCGGCATGGGCGGGCTATAACTGCCGCCGAACCCGGTATCGGCGATCCACTCCTCGCCGTCGATCGTCACCAGGCTGAACGTATGGGTGTGGGGTGGCGTCTCGGTCGCGCCGAGCCAGACGCGGGCGAGCAGGGGACGATGATCGAAGCCCAGCGCGCTCAGCGCATCGCCGAACAACCGATTATGCTCGAAGCAATAGCCGCCACGCCGTGCCGTCACCAGCTTGGCGAATACCGAGGCGCTGTCGATGGCGATGCCGCGACCCAGGATCACGTCGAGATTTTCGTACGGGATGGCGAGGCGGTGGGCGTGCTGCAACCGGGCGAGGCCGGCGGCGTCGAGCGTGGGGCGGGCCGGCAGGTCGATGCGGGCGAGATAGGCGGTCAGATCGAACATGCGCCGGCTATAGCGAGGCTTGGGCGCGAGCAGAACAGGTCTTCCCGGTCTTCAATGTCGGGAATGGGGCTGGTGGTACGCGGTGCGTGCGATAGGATGCTGGAAAAAAGGGGACTCCGCCATGCGCCTGCTCACGCCATTCTTCATCTCCGCCATGCTCGCAGTGCCGGTGTCGCCCGTCGTGGCGCAGACGCCCGACTGGGCAGCGGCGGTGAAGGCCGATTACGACCGCGACCTAGGCCAGATGTGGGACTGGTTCCACCGCAACCCCGAACTGTCGTTCCGCGAGGAGAAGACGGCGGCGCGGATGGCGACCGCGTTGCGCGCCGTGCCCGGCATGGCGGTGACCGAGAAGGTCGGGCGGACCGGCGTCATCGGCGTGCTGCGCAACGGCGAGGGCCCGGTGGTGCTGGTCCGCGCCGATATGGACGGGCTGCCGGTGGAGGAGAAGTCGGGCCTGCCCAATGCCTCCAAGGCGCGGCAGGTCGGGCTGGACGGCGTCGAATCGCCGGTCATGCATGCCTGCGGCCACGATACGCACATCACCGCGATGGTCGCGACCGCGCGCCGGCTCGCGGCGCTCAAGGATCGCTGGAAGGGGACGGTGGTCTTCGTCGTCCAGCCCGCCGAGGAACGCGTCGGTGGTGCGGAGGCGCTGCTGAAGGACGGGCTCTATACACGCTTCCCCAAGCCGCAATATGCGCTGGCCTTCCATGTCGATGCCGAACGCGCCGCCGGGACCGTCTCCGCATCGGAGGGGATTCAATATTCCTCGTCCGATTCGGTCGACATCACCGTGCCGGGCATCGGCGCGCACGGGGCCAGCCCGCATATGGGCAAGGACCCGGTCTATATGGCGTCGCAGATCGTGATCGGCCTGCAAGGCATCATCAGCCGCGATCGCCAGCCGCTCGATCCGGGCGTCATCACCGTCGGCTCCTTCCATGCCGGATCGAAGCACAACATCATTTCCGATCAGGCGGTGCTGCAGGTCACGGTGCGCGCCAATAACGAGGGCGAGCGCAAGGCGCTGCTCGACGGCATCCGCCGCGTCGCGCGTGGCGTCGGCGTGATGAACGGCATGGCGGAGGACAAGATGCCCGTCGTCACGGTCAGCGAGGGGACGCCGACGACGATCAACGATGCACCACTGGCACGCCGGTTGAACGCGGTGATGGCGCGCACCCTGGGGGCCGACCATTTCACCCCCTTCGCGCAAAAGGGCATGGGGGCGGAGGATTTCGCCTTCTACGTGCAGCCCGAGACGGGCGTGAAGGGCTATTATTTCTCGGTCGGCGGCACGCCTCAGGCGGCGATCGATGCGGCCCGCGCCGGCGGCCCGCCCATCGCCTCGCACCATTCCCCCTTGTTCAAGATCGCGCCCGAACCCGCGATCGTCACGGGCGCGGTGGCGATGACGGCGGCGGTGCTCGACCTGCTTGGGCCGACAAGCGCGGGTTGAGGCAGGCCAACAAGCGGTTCGGTTGAGCCGGGCGACAGGTTGCGGTAACGGGGCGCGACGCGGTTGACGTGCCCCGTGCATGGCAATAGCCGCGAACCGTTCGCAATTACTAAGGTCCCGCCATGGAAACCGCCGTTCGCGCGCCCGCGACGATTCCCGATCATGCCGCTTTTCAGACGGTTGCCGTCCGTTGGGTGAAGCATTGGAACGAGCATCTCTTTTCCTTCGCGGTCGACCGGCCGGACTCGTTCCGCTTCCGCTCGGGCGAGTTCGTGATGATCGGCCTGCCCGGCGACGCCGGCAAGCCGCTGATGCGCGCCTATTCGGTGGCCAGCCCGGCTTGGTCGGAGGAGCTGGAGTTCCTGTCGATCAAGGTCGAGGATGGCCCGCTGACCTCGCGCCTCCAGATGATCGACGTGGGCGACCAGCTCTATCTCGGCAAGAAGCCGACCGGCACGCTGGTCTGCGACGCCCTGCTCGGCGGCAAGCGGTTGTTCATGCTGTCGACCGGCACCGGCCTCGCGCCCTTCCTCAGCCTGGCGCGCGATCCGGAAGTGTATCAGCGCTTCGAGCAGGTGGTGGCGGTGCACAGCGTGCGCCGGGTCAGCGATCTCGCCTATCATGACGAACTGACCGCGCAGCTTGCCGACGATCCGCTGGTCGCCGACGAGGCCAAGGCGCAGTTCCATTATATCCCGACCGTGACGCGCGAGCCGTTCCGGACGCAGGGCCGCATCGACGCGCTGATCGCCGACGGCCGCCTGTTCCACCCGCCGCTGGAGGGGCCGGCGCATCTCGATCCGGAGAATGACCGGGTGATGCTGTGCGGCTCGACCGACATGATCCGCCAGACGGCGGCGATGCTGGAGGGGCTGGGCTTCGTGGAGGGGTCGAACGCCAATCCCGGCAGCTTCGTGATCGAGCGCGCTTTCGTCGGCTAGGCGATCAGCGGGCGGCCTCGACGGCGCGGCGCACCGCGTCGTCGAGCGCGGCCTGATGATGGTCGACATAATGGCCACCGGGCAGCGCGACGATCCGTGCGTTGCGCTGGCGGAGGGTGCGGCAGGCGCTGTCCGTTTCCTCGAGGCCGTAGATGCAGCTGAGCGGGGTCCAGTCGAGCCGGGGCAGCGTATCGGCGGCCAGGCTGTCCGGCCGGGTCTCATAGAGAAGGCCGGTCGGGTCGGCGCGGAAATAGACGGTCTCGCCCGGCACGACCAGGATCACGCCCGCGACATGCGCGCGCAGATCGGCGGGTAGCGCGGCCAGCCCGGTCTGGAGCATGTCGGCGCCATAGCTCTGGCCGATCAGGACGATGCGGCCGTTGCCGGTGAGCGCCAGCGCCCGTCGCACCAACTGGGCGACGATCGCGTCCACCTCCGCCCGGCTGCGATGGAAGCGGAACAGCACGGGCGATCGGACCGCCACCACCTCGGTGCCATGGGCCGCCAGCATCCGCGCCACCGCCGGACCCGCACCGAAATGCAGGCCCATGTCGCCCGACATCAGCAGGGCCGCGACCGGCCGTCGATGTCCCTCTGCCGGATAGACGCGGATCGGGTCGCGGACCGCATAGCCGCCCGCCAGGAACAGGCCGCCCAGGCCGATCAGCACCACCGCCGCCACGACCAGGATGGATAGCCGGCGCCGGCGGGCACGGGAGGGGCGGAATGGCGACATGATCGTAACTTTCTCAGCGGCGGACGGGCGTTTGTGGCGGGCGACAGCCATCCGTGCGCCGTCCGCCAGATGACGATTTGGTCAGGAACGCCGGCGCATCAGCCCCCCAGCGTCAGCCGCGCGATTAGACCGGGACGATTGTCCCCCAGCGTCAGCGTGCCGTCATGCAGATGCGCCACCGCTGCCGCCAGCGTCAGGCCCAGGCCCGCACCGCTCTCGCTGCGCGCGGCATCCAGCCGTCCGAAGCGCTTCATCGCCTCCGGACGGCGATCGGCGGGAATGCCGGGGCCGTCGTCGACGACGCTGATCGCGACGCCGCCCGCGACGCGCGTTGCCGTCACTTCCACCTGTCCGTCGCCATATTTCAGCGCGTTGTCGACCAGATTGGCGAGCGCCTGGCCCAGGATCTCCCGATGCGCGACGACCGGTAGCGTCGCCGGCACCGTCGCCGACACGGTCATGCCGCGATCCTCGGCCAGCGGCTCGAACATCTCGACCAGATCGCGGATCATCGTCGCCAGATCGATCTCGACAAAGGCTTCCCGGCCCAGCCCCGCCTCCGCGCGGGTGATGCGCAAGGCGGTGTCGAGCATCGCCAGCAACCGGTCGCCCTCGTCCAGGGCCCGGAGCACGGCGACGCGTGCGCCCTCGTCCTGGCTGGCGGCGAGCGCTCGTTCCAGCGTTGCACGCAGGCGGGTGAGGGGGGAGCGCAGGTCGTGGGCCAGCCCATCGGTCGCGACCTTCAACTCGGTCATCAGCGCCGCGATCCGGTCCAGCATCGCATTGACCGACACGGCGAGCGCCTCGAACGCGTCCTGGCTGCCGTCTAGCGCCACCCGGCGTGCCAGATCGCCGGCCGCCACGGCCTCGGCGGTGGCGACGGTGCGACCCAGCCGCGCCTCGATCATCCGCGCGGCCAGCCACGCGCCCAGGCCGGCCAGCGCGACCGCCATGGCCATCGCCACCGCCATCGCATCCTCCATCACCCGGGCGAAGCGCAGCTCGCGCTCGATGACATGGCCGGTCAGCAGCCGCTCGCCATCGGGCAGGCGGCTGGCGACGACCCGCATCCGTTCCGGCGTGTCATGGCCGATGCGGAAGATCTCGATCGTCTCATGATCGTGCGCCAGCGACACGGTCGGTGGCCAGTCGGCGACGTTGCCGGCGATCCGGCGGCCCGCCGCATCGGTCAGCAGCACCACGCCCTGCGGCACGCCGACCGTCGCCATCCGCACGTCGATCGCGCGCCGGACCGCCGCGGGGCCGCCGCGGGCGTACTGGGCGCTGATCTGCCGGCGCAGCTTCTCGGCGATGATCTGCGCATCCTCGGCGATCTGCGCCTGGGTCAGGAAGCGGATCGTCGCGATCGTGGTCGCCGCGCCGATCAACTGGCACGCGAAGACCAGCGCCGCGAAGCGCAGCGTGGTCGATCGGGCCAGGCGTCGTCTTATCGCTCCGTCCCCAGCTTATAGCCCGATCCGCGCACGGTATGGAGCAGCGGTCGCGCGAACCCCTCGTCGATCTTCTTGCGCAAGCGGCTGATATGCACATCGGTGACGTTGGTGCCGGGATCGAAATGATAATCCCACACTCCCTCCAGCAACATGGTGCGGGTGACGACCTGGTCGACATGCTGGAGCATGAATTCCAGCAGCCGATATTCGCGTGGTTGCAGGTCGATCGGCTTGCCGGCGCGCTTCACCCGGTGGGCGAGCAGGTCCATCTCCAGATCGTCGCACACCAGCCGCGTCTCCACCGCCGGGCCGGCGACGCCGCGCCGGATCAGCAGCCGCACGCGGGCCAATAGCTCGGCGAAGACGAACGGCTTGGTGAGGTAATCGTCCGAGCCGGAGGTGAGGCCCGATACCCGGTCCTCGGGCGAGCTCATCGCCGACAGGATCATCACCGGCGTCGCGATGCCGGCGGCGCGGACGGCGGCGAGGACCGCCATGCCGTCCATGCCCGGCAGCATCCGGTCGAGGATGATGCAGTCGTAACTGCCGTCGGTGGCGTGGAACAGGCCGTCGCGGCCATTGGCGGCGCGGTCGACCAGAAATCCCTCTTCGCGAAGGCCGTTGGCGATATAGTCGGCGGTAGAGCTATCGTCCTCCACCAAGAGGATTCGGTTTGCCACGCAGTTCTCCTGCCGGCGGCGATAGCAGGTGGATCGGCAGTTCGTCACCCCCGCGTCGTACACGTAATGAAATCGGGCCCGGATCGGCCAGATGATGCCGCAGGGCGCGCAGCGAGGGATGGTCGAGGCCGTCGATCGCGACCACCGCATCGCCGACGCGCATCCCGGCGCGCTGCTCGATCCCGCCGGTGCGCAGGCTGGTCACGACCGGTTCGGGCCCGTCCGGCTCGTCGAGCATCGCGAAGGTCGCATCCTGCTGCCGGGTCCGCATCGGCAGGTCGAGCGGCCCCGACAGGACCAGCGCGGCGGTGACCGTCGCGCCGGCCAGCCCGGTCATCGAGGCAAGGGCCCAGGGCGGCCGGATCACGATCGTTGCTCCACCGCCGCGATCAGCCGGTCCAGCCGCTCGGCGATTGCCACGTCCAGCTTCTCGTGCAGGCGCAGGATCTCCAATTCGGTGCGCAGATTGACCTCATAGTCCAGGCTGGCGGCCAGCCGGTCCTTCGCCGCCTGTCGGTTCTGGCTCATCATGATCACCGGCGCCTGGATCGCCGCCAGCGTCGACAGCATCAGGTTGAGGAAGATATAGGGATAGGGGTCGAAGCTCAGCCCCCAATGCGACAGCACGTCGCTGTTGAGCAGCATCCAGCCGAGCAGCACCACCGTGAAGGTGATGATGAAGCCCCAGCTGCCGCCGATCGCCGCCACCCGGTCGGCGAGCCGATCGCCCAGGGTCGCCCGCTCGTCCGCCACGTCCGCCGCATCGCGGGAGATCGGCAGCCGTTCCTGCATCCGGTCGAGCACATGCTCCTCCTCCGGGTCCAGCGGGCGGCTGTGACGGCCGAGCAGATGCAGGAAGCCCGATGGGCGGCTGGCGGGCGGATGGGCGGGCATCGGCGGTCCTCATGATCCTTTCGTCTCGTGCTTGTGCCGCATCGCGGCTGGTAGGTGGGTGGAAGCGGGATGACCGATCGGTCATATTGCGCGGACGCCGGCCTTCCGCCTTGCGCCAGATTACGGAAAGTTCAGTTTCCCCCCAGCCGGCCGCCACCGGCCCGCGCCTAGTCCCGTCGGATGAAGAGGGCGGGATAACCGATATGATCAGGCGATTGGCGGGGATGGCGGCGGCGATGGTGATGGGCACCACGCCCCTGGTCGCCCAGCCCCAGGCCACCGGTTCGGTGGTGGAGGGCTTGTGGATCAACCCGACCAGCAGCGTCGCGGTGCGGACCGGGGCGTGCAACGACCATCTGTGCGGCTGGATCGTCTGGGCCGATCGCGGCGCGGCGGCGGATGCGCGGAGCGGTGGCGTCGCGTCGCTGGTCGGCACGGAACTGCTGGTGGACTATGCCGCGCGCGGCGACGGCAGCTGGACCGGCACCGTGTTCGTGCCCGACATGGGCCGCCGCTTCTCCTCGACGCTGGTGCCGCTCGGTCGCAATGCGATGCGGGTGAAGGGCTGCGTGGTCGGGGGGCTGCTCTGCAAGGCGCAGGTCTGGCAGCGGATCGAGCATCTGCCCCATGAGTGACACCGCTCGCGCCCGCGTGACCGAATGGATCGGTCGGCACCGCCGCTATGGCTCGGTTCTGGTCGTGATGTTGCTGGTCGGCCTGGGGCTGGGGGCGCTCCACCACCTGACCCGGACGATCCGGCTGGCGGACGTGACCGCCGCCTTCCACGCGATCGATCGCGGACAGGTGGCGGCCGCGGTGGCGCTGACCATCGCCAGCTATCTGGCGCTGACCGTCTATGACGTGCTGGCGCTCCGCATCGTCGGCCGGCCATTGCCCTGGCGGACGGCGGCGATGGCGTCCTTCACCAGCTATACGCTCAGCCACAATCTGGGGCTGGCGCTACTGACCGGCGGGTCGGCGCGCTATCGCATCTATACCCGCGCCGGGCTGGACGGCCCGGACGTCGCGCGCGTCGTCGCGATCGCCGGCGCGACCTTCTGGATGGGGGTGATGGCGGTGACCGGCGCGGCGCTGGTCCTGCATCGCGGGCCATTGGTGCTGGGCGAGGTGTCGCTGGGCGCGACGGCCGCGCAGATGATCGGCATCGCCATCGTCGTCGCGATCGTCCTGCTGCTGCTGCTCTGCTCCTTCGGCCCGCGCCGGGTCGGCTGGCGGGGATGGAGCGTGCCTCTGCCGAGCGGCCGGCAGGCCCTGGCGCAGATCGGGATCGCCACGATCGACCTGGCTGCCGCCAGCGCCGCGCTGTTCCTGCTGATCCCCGGCGCGGACCCGACGCTGCTGCCGCTGTTCATCCTGGCCTATGCGCTCGCGATCGTCGCGGCGTTGATCAGCCATGTGCCGGGCGGTATCGGCGTGTTCGAGGCGGTGGTGCTGGCAGCCGTGCCGGTCGACCGCACCGCGCTGTTCGCGGCGCTGATCGCCTATCGCGTCCTCTATTATTTGTTGCCGCTCGCCATCGGCATCGTCCTGCTGGTGCTGCACGAGGGGCAGCGCCGCCACCCCAACACCTTTCGCGGCGCGCAACAGGTCGCGACCGGGATCGCGCCGCTGCTGATGAGCGCGGCGACCTTCGGCGGTGGCGCGGTTCTGCTGCTGTCGAGCGCCTTGCCGGCCATTCCCGCCCGTCTGCACGACCTGTCGCGGGTGGTGCCGCTGCCCTTTATCGAGGCGTCGCACTTCGCCTCCAGCCTGGTCGGCACCGGCCTGCTGCTGCTCGCGCCGGGCCTCTACCGCCGGCTCGACGGCGCGTTGATCGCGACGCGCGCGCTGCTGGTGGCGGGCGCGGCGTTCAGCCTGTTCAAGGGCATCGATTATGAGGAGGCGATCGTCTGCCTGACGATCGCGGGGTTGCTCCACTATACGCGCGACGCCTTCTACCGCCGCACCGCCCTGGTCGCGCGGCCGCTGTCGCCGGCCTGGCTCGCGAGCATCGCGGTGGTGATCGCGGTGTCGATCTGGGTCGGCTTCTTCTCCTACAAGCGCGTCGGCTATAGCGACCAGCTCTGGTGGGAGTTCGGCACGCGCGACGATCCCTCGCGCTTCCTGCGCGCCAGCCTGGGGGCGGGGGTGGTGCTGGCGGTGGCCGCCTGCTGGCGGCTGTTCCTGCCTGCGCCCGCCCGGCCCGGCGACCAGGCACGCGAGGAGGAAGTGCTCGCCGTCCTCGCCACGGCAGAGCGGACCGACGCGATGCTGGCGCTGACCGGCGACAAGCGTTTCCTCTTCTCGCCCGATGGCAGCGCCTTCGTCATGTATCAGGTGCGCGGATCAAGCTGGATCGTGATGGCCGACCCGGTCGGCGCGCGCGACGCCTGGGCCGACCTGCTCTGGCAGTTGCGCGCGCTGGCGGATGCGGCGCAGGGGCGGCTGCTCCTCTACCAGATCAGCGCCGAGGTGCTGGAAATCGCGATCGAGATGGGTCTCCAGATCATCAAATATGGCGAGGAGGCGATCGTCGACCTCCATCGCTTCACGATCGAGACCGGGGTGAAGCGGTCGTTGCGCCATGCGGTGCGCAAGCTGGGGCGCGAAGGCGCGGTCTTCGCGCTGGTGCCGGCCGCCGATCTGCCCTCGGTGCTGCCCGAACTCCGCCGGGTGTCGGACGAATGGGTCGTGGCGAAGCGGCACCTCGAGAAGGGGTTCAGCCTGGGCCGGTTCGACGACCATTATCTGTCGCACTTCGACTGCGCCGTGGTGCGGGTCGAGGACCGGATCGTCGCCTTCGCCAATGTCTGGCGCACCGGTGACCAGGGGGAATTGTCGGTGGACCTGATGCGCCACGCCAACGACGCGCCGTCCGGCGTGATGGACTTCCTGTTCGTCGAGCTGATGCAATGGGGCAAGGCGCAGGGCTATGCCCGGTTCAACCTGGGCCTAGCCCCGCTCTCGGGTATCGAGGGGCGGCGGCTGGCCCCCGCCTGGGCCAAGGCGGCGGCCTTGCTGTTCCGGCACGGCGAGCGCTTCTACGGCTTTCGCGGCTTGCGGGCCTATAAGGAGAAATACGCGCCGGACTGGGCCCCGCGCTACATTGCCGGACCGGGCGGGCTGTCGCTGTTGCGGGCGTTGCGTGACCTCAACCAGCTGATCGGCCGGCCTCGATTGATGCCGGATCGGAGAAATGTCCCCGTCCAGGGGGCGGAGGTTTCGCATGAACCGGCATGATCGCCGGGGGGCGCGGTGGTTGGTGAAGGCTTGGTCGCCGGCGTGCCACCGCTCAGACGCTTCTGCCGAAGGGGACCGACGGAATGATCGAACTGGGTGACGCGGTAGAACTTGTCTTCGATCTCGGGCAATGGCTGACCGAGTTAGCCTATCGGTGGTGGAGCTGGGCTGGCGCGGTGCTCGCCCTGATCCTGTTCCTGATCGGTATCGGCGTGATCCTCTGGCTGATCGCCGGGTAGCGGTTCCGCCATCCTTCCATTCCATCGACACCGACACGAAAAAGGGGCGACTCCCGCATGGGAATCGCCCCTCTTCTGCTGAACACCGGTCGTCTGGCTTCCGCCCCGCGACCGGCTTCACCGAAAGGCGGCGGGCCGGAGCCCGCGCGCCTCGTCGGATTACTTCAGCTCGACGGTCGCGCCGGCTTCCTCGAGCTGCTTCTTCAGCTTCTCGGCCTCGTCCTTGTTGATGCCTTCCTTGACGGGCTTCGGAGCGCCCTCGACCAGCGCCTTGGCTTCGGTCAGGCCCAGGCCGGTGATCGCGCGGACTTCCTTGATGACGTTGATCTTCTTGCCACCGTCGCCGGTCAGGATCACGTCGAACTCGGTCTTCTCTTCGGCGGCCGGGGCAGCGGCGCCACCAGCGGCCGGAGCGGCTGCGACGGCAGCGGCGGCCGAGACGCCCCACTTCTCTTCGAGCATCTTCGAGAGCTCGGCGGCCTCGAGGACGGTCAGCTCGCTCAGCTGGTCAACCAGCGCGTTCAGGTCTGCCATGTGTAATCTCCATGTCGGGGCGATTTGGCCCCAGATGTCGTGAAATCAAAAACCAGGAATGCCCGAAATTCAGGCCGCTTCCTTCTCCGCGTAGGCGGACAGCACGCGGGCGATCTGCGCCGCGGGAGCCTGGGTGATGGTCGCGAGCTTCGTCGCCGGAGCGACGATGAGGCCCACGATCTTCGCGCGCAGTTCATCCAGCGAGGGCAGGGTCGCCAGCGCCTGAACGCCAGCCACGTCGAGAGCGGTCGAACCCATCGCGCCGCCCACGATTTCGAACTTGTCGTTCGTCTTCGCGAAGTCGACGGCCACCTTGGCGGCCGCGACCGGGTCGGTCGAGGTGGCGAGGCCGACCGGGCCGGTCAGCATGTCGCCGATCGATCCATAGTCGGTCCCGTCGAGCGCGATCCTGGCAAGCTTGTTCTTCGAGACCTTATAGGCCGCGCCGGCTGCCCGCATCTTGTTGCGCAAATCCGTCGATTGCGCGACGGTCATGCCGAGGTTGCGGGTGACGACCACCACGCCGACCTCGGAGAAGGTGCGGTTCAGTTCGGCGACGGCTGCGGCCTTTTGAGCACGATCCATGCCATTCTCCACGTTCATGGACAGGCCCGGTGAAGGGCATGTCCGGTTACAGCCGGCAGGGCGATGGCCCGGCCGGTTTGTCCATCGATGGGGAATGGGTGCAGACCGGACGCGCCGCAGGGGCGATGCCGGTAAAATCCGTTTCCCCGTCTCGGCAGGATATTAAGATCGGCCAGAGTGCCGATCGCCTGCTGTCTAGGACGAGTGTCTGCCGGGCGGGCCCGGCGGACGCGGGCTCCCCATAGCGGAACGCGCGGGCAAGTCAACCGCGCCGATCCCGCTGCAATCGCCGTTGACCCGACCGCACGCCGCGCTATCGCTGCGCCGGCAAACGGAGGGATGCGATGCGGAAGCTGTATGCGGATGCGAGCGCGGCGCTGGACGGGCTGCTGTTCGACGGGATGACGATCTGCGCGGGCGGGTTCGGCCTGTGCGGCATTCCGGAACGCCTGATCGATGCGATCCAGGCCTCGGGCGTCACCGGCCTGACGATCGCCAGCAACAATGCCGGCATCGATAACGAGGGGCTGGGCAAGCTGCTCCGCTCGCGCCAGGTCGCCAAGATGATCTCCTCCTATGTCGGCGAGAACAAGGAGTTCGAGCGGCAGTATCTGGCGGGCGAGCTGGAGGTGGAGTTCTGCCCGCAGGGAACGCTGGCGGAGCGCTGCCGGGCGGGCGGCGCCGGCATTCCCGGCTTCTACACCAAGACCGGCGTCGGCACCCAGGTAGCCGAGGGCAAGGAGGTCAAGGTCTTCGACGGGGAGGAGTATATCCTGGAGCGCGGCATCCGCGCCGATCTGTCGATCATCAAGGGCTGGAAGGCGGACGAGAGCGGCAACCTGATCTTCCGCAAGACGGCACGCAACTTCAACCAGCCGATGGCGACGGCCGGCAAGGTCTGCGTCGCCGAGGTGGAGGAGGTGGTGCCGGTCGGCAGCCTGGACCCGGACCATATCCATCTGCCCGGCATCTATGTGAAGCGGATGATCGTCGGCGCGCCCTATGACAAGAAGATCGAGTTCCGCATGACCCGCTCGCGCGAGACGGCGGCGGCATGATGCCCGCGCGGCTGTTGCTGGCCGCATCGGCGCTGGCCGGCCTGTCCGGCTGCGTCGTCGCACCGGTCAGCGTCTCATCACCCGCCGCCACGACGCGGGTGCTGACCGCGCCCGCCACGGTCGATGGCGTGCCGGCGGGGATGCAGTATCTCTACGGCTCGGGCGAGGCGGCGGCGATCAGCCTCCAGATGTGGCGCGGGCTGACCGACTATGTCGCGCGCCAGGTTCGCGCCCGCCCGCGCGACTCGGTGGTGCTGGCGCCCGGCGCCACGCTCGCCGCGCCGCGCTATCTGGCCTGCGGCGGCAAGCCCTTCGCCGCCGTGTTCGATGTCGACGAGACGGTCGTGCTCAACCTGGGGTTCGAACGCGACGCCGCCGGTGGGCGCGCCTATGAGGAGGCGCGGTGGAAGGCCTATGAGCGGACCGGGGGCACCACCGCGCGGGCCGTGCCCGGCGCGGTGGCGGGCATCCGCGCCTTGCGCGCGATGGGCGTGGCGGTGATCTTCAACACCAATCGCTCGGTCGACAACGCCGCCGCGACCCAGGCGATGATCGAACGGCTGGGACTGGGGCCGGCGGTGCCCGGCGACACGCTCTATCTGGCCGATGCGACCACGGGATCGCGCAAGGACAGCCGCCGCGCCGCGATCGCCGCGCGCTATTGCGTGGTGGCGATGGGCGGCGACCAGCTTGGCGATTTCAGCGACCTGTTCAACCAGGGGCAGACCCCGGCCGAGCGCCGCGCCGCCACCGAGGCACCGGCCATCGCCGCCCGTTGGGGCGCGGGTTGGTTCGTGCTGCCCAATCCGGTCTATGGCTCGGCGCTGAAAGGCCGGCTGGACGAGGTGTTCCCGGCCGACTCGGCCTGGGCCCCGGAGCCGTGAGGCGATCGATCCGAAACATGCGGAAGGAATTGTGATGGCTACCAAGGGCTGGGACCGCAATCAGATGGCGGCGCGCGCCGCGCAGGAACTGGAGGACGGATTCTACGTCAACCTCGGCATCGGCATCCCGACCCTGGTCGCCAACAATATCCCGGCGGGAATGACGGTGACGCTTCAGTCGGAGAACGGGATGCTCGGCATCGGGCCCTTCCCCTATGAGGACGAGGTCGACCCCGACCTGATCAACGCCGGCAAGCAGACGATCAGCGAATTGCCGCAATCCGCCTATTTCAGCAGCGCCGACAGCTTCGCGATGATCCGGGGCGGGCATATCGACCTGACCGTGCTGGGCGCGATGGAAGTCAGCGAGGGCGGCGACATCGCCAACTGGATGATCCCCGGCAAGATGATCAAGGGCATGGGCGGCGCGATGGACCTGGTCGCGGGCGTCAAGAAGATCATCGTCGTGATGGAGCATGTCGCCAAGAACGGCGATCCCAAGTTCCTGCCCGCCTGCACCCTGCCGCTGACCGGCCGCAACGTCGTCGACATGATCGTCACTGACCTGGCGGTGTTCCAGCGGCCCGATCACCAGTCGCGCTTCCGCCTGGTCGAATGCGCGCCCGGCGTGTCGGCCGAGGAGGTGCGCGCCAAGACGACCGCCGCCTACGACGCATGAGCGTCGGCGGCGACGTAATCTTTCGTCTGCCGCTGGCGCTTTCGCCGCAATATCAGTAAAGGCCGCGCCATCATGGCCAGTCGTCCACTCACCCTGTACGAGAAGATCTGGGCCGCCCATGTCGTGGAGCGCCGCGACGACGGGACGTGCCTGATCTATATCGACCGTCACCTCGTCCACGAAGTCACCAGCCCGCAGGCGTTCGAGGGGCTTCGCGCCGCCGGTCGCCGGGTGCGCCGGCCCGAGCTGACGCTGGCGGTGCCGGACCATAACCTGCCGACGACCCCGCGAGTCGATGCCGCGGGCCGGCTACTGCCGATCGCCGATCCGGAAAGCGCGCAGCAGCTCGACGCGCTCCGCCGCAACACCGCCGAGTTCGGCATCGACTATATCGACGCGACGGCGGCCGAACAGGGCATCGTCCACGTCGTCGGGCCCGAGCTCGGCTTCACCCTGCCGGGCACGACGCTGGTCTGCGGCGACAGCCATACCTCGGCGCACGGAGCGCTCGGCGCGCTGGCCTTCGGCATCGGCACGTCGGAGGTGGAGCATGTGCTCGCCACCCAGACGCTGCTGCTCCAGCCGTCGAAGACGATGGAGATCCGCGTCGACGGCACGCTGGGCTATGGCGTCAGTCCGAAGGACGTGATCCTGGCGATCATCGGCCGGATCGGCGCGGCGGGCGGCACCGGCTATGTCGTCGAATATACCGGCGAGGTGCTGCGCGCCATGTCGATCGAGGGACGGCTGACCGTCGCCAACATGTCGATCGAGGGCGGCGCGCGTGCCGGGCTGGTCGCGCCCGACCAGACCACGATCGATTATGTTCGCGGCCGGCCGATGGCCCCGACCGGCGCGGCCTGGGACAAGGCGGAGGCGTGGTGGCGGACGCTGCCGAGCGACCCGGGCGCGGTCTATGATCGCAGCGTGGTGCTGCACGCCAGCGACATTGCCCCCTCGCTGACCTGGGGCACCAGCCCCGAGGATGTCGTGCCGATCACCGGCCATGTGCCCGATCCCGACAGCTTCGCCGATCCGGCCAAGCGGGCGGCGGCGCGCAAGTCGCTGGACTATATGGGCCTGACCCCCGGCACCGCGATGCAGGACGTGGGCGTCCAGCATGTCTTCATCGGCTCGTGCACCAACAGCCGGATCGAGGATCTGCGCGCCGCCGCGGCGGTCGCCCATGGCCGCAAGGTGGCGGACGGGGTGCGGGCGATGGTCGTGCCCGGATCGGGGCTGGTGAAGCGCCAGGCCGAGGCCGAGGGGCTCGACCGCGTCTTCACCGGGGCCGGGTTCGAATGGCGCGAGCCGGGCTGTTCGATGTGCCTGGCGATGAATCCGGACAAGGTGCCGCCCGGCGAGCGCTGCGCCTCGACTAGCAATCGAAATTTCGTTGGCCGTCAGGGGCCGGGGGCGCGTACACATCTGGTGTCGCCGGCCATGGCGGCGGCGGCGGCGGTGACCGGGCGGCTGGCCGATGTGCGGGAATTGATGGGAGATACGCAATGAAGAGGGTCCTGATCCTGCTGGTCGCGGGCGCGCTGATGAGCGGCATCGCCGCCTATAGCGCCAGCGTCGCCCGACCGGCCGCGCAGCCGGGCTCGCCCGCCGCGCGCTGATCCGCGCGCTCCATCGATCAAGGACGGACAGTTTCGTGAACCCCGTGACCATCGTCAGCGGCACCGCCTATCCTTGGGGTGCCAAGAATATCGACACCGACGTCATCATCCCCGCGCACTGGCTGAAGACGATCAGCCGCACGGGACTGGGACGCGGCGCGTTCGAGACGGTGCGCGCGGTGCCAGGCAATATCTTCGACGACCCGCGCTATGCCGGTGCGCCGATCCTGATCGCCGGCGACAATTTCGGCTGCGGGTCGAGCCGCGAACATGCCGCCTGGGCGCTGGTCGACATGGGCGTGCGCGCGGTGATCGCGCCCTCCTTCTCCGACATCTTCTCCGGCAATGCCTTCAAGAACGGCATCATCCCCGTGGTGCTGCCGCAGGAGGCGATCGACCGGCTGGTTGAGGCGGCGGCGGATGCGCCGATCACCGTCGACCTCGAGACGATGACCGTCACCACCGCCTATCAGGACCGGTTCGCCTTCCCGCTCGATCCCTTCCGCCGCCGCTGCCTGATGGAGGGGCTGGACGAGATCGGCTTGACCTTGGCGCAGGATACCGCGATTTCGAAATTCGAGGGCGAGCTCGCCGAGCATCGCCCCTGGATCGAGGAGAGACGCGGCTATGAAGGCATTGCTGTCCAAGGCGCCGGGCGGACCTGAAACTCTGATATTGACGGAGGTGGCCGATCCGGTCGCGACCAAGGGACAGGTGGTGGTGCGGGTCAAGGCCTGTGCGATCAACTATCCCGACGTGCTGATCATCGAGGATCGCTACCAGTTCAAGCCGCCGCGCCCCTTCGCGCCGGGCGGCGAGATCGCCGGGATCGTCGACCATGTCGGTGACGGCGTCACCCAATTCCAGCCCGGCGACCGGGTGATCGCGATGGTCGGCCATAACGGCCTGGCCGAACGGGTCGCGGTCGATGCGGCGCGCCTCTATCGCCTGCCCGAGGGGCGCAGCTTCGCCGAGGGGGCGGCGCTGCTCTTGACCTATGCCACCACCATCCATGCCCTGCTCGACCGGGGACGCCTGGCGGCGGGGCACCGCCTGCTGGTGCTGGGCGCGGCGGGCGGCGTCGGGCTGGCGGCGATCGAACTGGGCAAGGCGTTCGGCGCGACCGTCGTCGCCGCCGTGTCCTCCGAGGAAAAGGCCGCCGCCGCCCGGGACGCGGGCGCGGATGAGACGATCGTCTATGGCCGCGCCCCCTTCGACAAGGACCAGTCCAAGGCGCTGGCCGAACGCTTCAAGGCGGCGGGCGGCAAGGCCGGGTTCGACGTGATCTACGACCCGGTCGGTGGTGACTATGCCGAGCCGGCATTGCGCGCGATCGGCTGGGAGGGGCGCTATCTGGTCGTCGGCTTCCCGGCGGGCATCCCCAAACTGCCGCTCAACCTGACGCTGCTGAAGAGCTGCGACGTGTGCGGCGTCTTCTGGGGGGCCTT
This sequence comes from Sphingomonas sp. SORGH_AS_0438, assembly GCF_031453475.1. NCBI lineage: Bacteria > Pseudomonadati > Pseudomonadota > Alphaproteobacteria > Sphingomonadales > Sphingomonadaceae > Sphingomonas > Sphingomonas sp. SORGH_AS_0438. The sequence continues at coordinate 1,703,758 of NZ_JAVIZS010000001.1, read as the reverse complement.
TGCGGCGCGCGATCCGCAGGCCAATGCCGCGCATGTCGACCACCTGTTCCGCCTCTGGGAAGAGGGGCGGATCGCGCCGCGCGTCACCGAAACCTATCCGCTGGAGCGCGGCGGCAAGGCGATCGCGAAGATGGCCGCGCGCGGCGCGATCGGCAAGCTGGTGGTCACCATCGACGGCTGACCTGCCGAGGCGGCGCGCCGGTCAGCGCGCCGCTTTCGCCAAGCCCTTGGACAATTGCAGCGCCCCGTGCAGCCGCGACTTGGTATCGGGCCAGGCGCGGTTGAGCACCAGCTTGCCGTCGGGGCGCAGCTTCGCCACGTCCTTCAATCGTTCGACATAGGCGAGCAGCCCCTCGACATTGGGCGGTCGGTCGTCGTGGAAGCTGATCAGCACGCCGCGCACGCCGACATCCATCTTGGCGATGCACGCCTTGCGGGCGTTGAGCTTGATCTCGATGACGCGGATCAGATTGTCGGTCGGGTCGGGCAGGGGGCCGAACCGGTCGATCATCTCGGCGGCGAAGGCCTCGATCTCCTCGCGCTTCTCCAGTTCGTTGAGGCGGCGATAGAGGCCCATGCGCAGGTCGAGATCGGGGACATAATCCTCCGGGATCAGGATCGGCGCATCGACCGTGATCTGGGGCGAGAAGTCGCGCGGCCGCTCGAACGCGCCGCCGGCCTTGGCCTCCAGGATCGCCTCTTCCAGCATCGACTGGTAGAGTTCGTAGCCGACCTCCTTGATATGACCCGATTGTTCGTCGCCGAGCAGATTGCCGGCCCCGCGAATGTCGAGGTCATGGCTGGCGAGCTGGAAGCCGGCGCCGAGCGAGTCGAGGTCGGACAGCACCTTCATCCGCTTCTCCGCCGCATCGGTCATCTGCCTCTCGGGCGGCGTCACCAGATAGGCATAGGCGCGCGTCTTCGACCGGCCGACGCGCCCGCGCAGCTGATAGAGCTGCGCCAGGCCGAAACGATCGGCGCGGTGGATGATCATCGTGTTGGCGGACGGAATGTCGATGCCGCTCTCGATGATGGTGGTCGATACCAGCACCTCGAACTTGCGGTCGTAGAAGGCGGACATGCGCTCTTCCACCTCGGTCGCCGACATCTGGCCGTGCGCGACGACATAGCGGATCTCGGGCACCTGTTCGCGCAGATACTCCTCGATATCGGGCAGGTCGGCGACGCGGGGCGTGACGATGAAGCTCTGCCCGCCGCGATAATGTTCGCGCAGCAACGCCTCGCGCAGCACCACCGGGTCCCAGGGCATGACATAGGTGCGGACCGCCAGGCGATCGACCGGCGGGGTCTGGATCACCGACAGTTCGCGCAGGCCCGACATCGCCATCTGCAAGGTGCGTGGGATCGGCGTCGCGGTCAGCGTCAGCATGTGCACGTCCGCCTTCAGCGCCTTCAGCCGCTCCTTATGCGTGACGCCGAACCGCTGTTCCTCGTCGACGATCACCAGCCCCAGCCGCTTGAACGTGATGCCCTTGGCGAGCAGCGCATGGGTGCCGACGACGATGTCGAGATCGCCCGACGCCACGCCCTCCTTCACCCCCTTGGCCTCGGCGGAGCCGACCAGACGCGACAGGCGGCCGATCTTGATCGGGAAGCCCTCGAACCGCTGGACGAACTGGTTGTAATGCTGGCGCGCGAGCAGGGTCGTCGGGCACACCACCGCGACCTGCAAGCCCGACATGGCGGCGACGAAGGCGGCGCGCAGCGCGACCTCGGTCTTGCCGAAGCCGACATCGCCGACGATCAACCGGTCCATCGGCCGGCCCGCGCCCAGGTCGTTCAGCACATCGCCGATCGCGCGGTCCTGGTCGTCCGTCTCGTCATAGGGGAAGCGGTCGACGAAGCTGGGATAGCCGGCATTGTCCGGTTCCGCCACCTCGCCCGCACGAAGCGCCCGCTCAGCCGCCGTGGCGATCAGCTCGCCGGCGATCTCGCGGATGCGCTCCTTCATCTTCGACTTGCGGCGCTGCCACGCCTCGCCGCCCAGCCGGTCGAGCGCTGCGCCGTCCTCGCCCGAGCCATAGCGGGTCAGGACCTCGAGATTCTCGACGGGCACGTAGAGTTTGTCGCCGCCGGCATATTCCAGCGCGACGCAGTCATGCGGGCTCTTGCCGACGGGGATCGAGGTCAGCCCCTCGTAACGGCCGATGCCATGGTCGGAATGGACGACCAGATCGCCCGGCGACAGCGTGGCGAGCTCGGCGAGGAAGGCATCGGCCGATTTCTTGCGCTTCTGCCGGCGGATCAGCCGGTCGCCCAGCATGTCCTGTTCGGTCAGCACCGCGACGCCGGGCGCGGTGAAGCCATGGTCGAGCGGCAGCACGACCAGCGCGACGCCGAAGCTCTTCGCCAGATCGGCGACGCCCAGCGCGTCCTGCCACGTCTCGGCCGCCTTGCCGCCCTTCAGCCCATGGTCCTTGAGGAGGTTGCCCAGCCGTTCGCGCGCGCCGTTCGAATAGCTGGCCAGGACCGGCTTGCGGCCCTGCTTGCGCAGCGCCTGGACATGGTCGACCACGGCCTCGTAGACGTTGGCCTGAGCGGCGCGTTCGGGCGCGAAGTCGCGCGGGCCGTCGACCTCGAAATCGAGCACGGTCGGCGATGGCGGCTCGTGGAACGGGGTGGTGACGTGCGCGGTGACGGCCTCCAGCCCGCGCCGCCATTCCGCAGCATCCAGATAGAGCGCCTTGGCGGGCAGGGGGCGGTAGCTGCCGGGCTGGGCCGCCTCGGCGCGCTTGCGGTTCTCGTAATAGTCGGCGATCGCCTCGAACCGCTGCTCGCCGGCCGCGCCGCTCGCCTGGTCGCGGATCACCACCGTGTCGCCGGGCAGATGGTCGAATAGCGTCGCCAGCTTCTCCTCGAACAAAGGCAGCCAATGTTCCATGCCGGCCATGCGCCGCCCGTCGGACACCGCCTGGTAGAGCGGATCGCCGGTCGCGGTCGCGCCGAACGTGTCGCGATACCGGGTGCGGAAGCGCTTGACCGAGTCGGGATCGAGCAATGCCTCGGAAGCAGGCAGCAGCGTGAAGCCGTCGATCCGCCCGGTGGTGCGCTGGTCGGCGGGGTCGAAGGTGCGGACCGATTCGATCTCGTCGCCGAAAAAGTCGAGGCGCAGCGCCTGATCCTCGCCGCTGGGGAACAGGTCGACAATGCCGCCGCGCACGGCATAGTCGCCCTGGTCGTGCACCGTCTCGGTCCGCATATAGCCGTTCGCCTGGAGCAGTTGCGCCAGGCTCTCGCGGTCGATCCGCTCGCCGGGCGCGAGCGTGGCGATCAGCTGCCGGATGCGGAACGGCGTCAGCACGCGCTGCGTCGCGGCGTTGACCGTCGTCAGCAGCAGTTGCGGCCCCTTCGCCTTGGCCTGGAGCCGGTGCAGCGCAGCGATACGCTCCGCCATCACCCGCAGCGAGGGCGAGGCGCGGTCATAGGGCAGGCAGTCCCAGGCGGGGAACTGCACCACCTCCAGCTCGGGCGCGAAATAGGGCGCGGTGGCCGCGATCGCGCGCATCGCCTGCTCGTCCGACGCGACGAACACCGCCCGCGCCGGGGCCGCCCGCGCCAGATCGGCGAGCAGCGACGGCAGGAAGCCGCCGGGCACGCCGGCCAGGGTTAGCGGCTGGCGGGCGGAGAGGATCTGCGTCAGGTCGGGCATTCAGGTCTCGCTACGCGCCTCCGGCTGGAGGCGATGGATGGCAGCAACGCATCGAGCCGCCAATTTCCCCTTCCACGGGAAAGGAATGAAACGGCTTAGCGCGACACCGGCACGAAGTTCAGCGTGCGCATCGCCTGCATCATCGGGCTTTCCCATTGCGGCGGGCAGGGGATGGAGCCGATCGCCCAGCCCATGATGTCGACATCCTGCTCCTCCAGCAGCGTCTCGAACCAGTCGAGCTGGTCGGGCGTCCATTCCTGGTGATGCGCGTCGAAATAGCCGCCGATCATCAGATCGGCCTCGCGCGTGCCGCGGTGCCAGGCGCGGAAGCGCAGGCGTTTCAGCCGGATTTCGTGGTCCACATTCGTTCCCGTCAATCGAAAGCCGGCATGTCGGACCGGAAAGCCGCCGGGTCAACTGGAAGATGCGCGCAATCGCTGGCATGAGGCGGTCAGTCATGCGTCCCGAAATCCTCAATCCCCTGTTCGCCGAAGTCACTGCGCTGAAAGGCGTGGGGGCTGCGCTGGCCAAGCCGCTCGACCGGCTGGGCCTGTCGCGCGTCGTCGATGTCGCCTTCCACCTGCCGACCGGCCATGTCGACCGGCTGCCGCGCACCGAGTTGATGACCTCGGATGCGGGGCGGATCATCGCGATCACGCTGACCCCGCAATCCTATCGCGAGGGCAATGGCCGCGCGCCGACGCGGGTGATGGCGATCGACCGGGAGGGGAATGTCGTCGCCCTGGTCTATTTCGGCGGCCATCCCGGCTGGGCGAAGAAGCTGCTGCCGCTCGGCGAGCCGAAACAGGTGTCGGGTCGGCTGGACCAATATGGCCAGGACTTGCAGATCGTTCATCCCGAACTCGCCGAACCGGGCGAACCGATGCGCGAGCGCGAGCCGATCTATCCCCTGTCGGAGGGGATGACCTCGCGCCGGCTGGCCGGCTTCGTCGAACAGGCGCTGGCGCGCGCGCCGGACCTGCCCGAATGGATCGACGCCGGGCTGAAGGCCAAGCGCGAATGGCCCGACTGGCGCGACGCGCTGGTCCGCATCCATGCCGACCCCGCCGATGCCAAGGCGCGCGAGCGGCTGGCCTATGACGAGGTGTTCGCCAACCAGCTGGCGATGACCCTGGTGCGCGCCGACACGCGCAAGCGGCGTGGCCGGGCGCTGCTGGGCGACGGGCGGCTGCGCGATCAGTTGCGGCTGCCCTATACGCCGACCGGGGCGCAGAGCCGTGCGGTGGCGGAGATCGAGGGCGATTTGCGGCAGGAGGCGCCGATGCTCCGCCTGCTCCAGGGCGATGTCGGCTCGGGCAAGACGCTGGTGGCCGCGATGGCGCTGCTGGTCGCGGTGGAGGCGGGGGCGCAGGGCGCGATGCTCGCCCCGACCGAGATCCTGGCGCGCCAGCATTATGAGTCGCTGCGGCGGCTGCTCGCCGGCCTGCCGATCACCATCGGGGTGCTGACCGGCCGCGACAAGGGTAAGGTGCGCGAAGCCACGCTGATGGGGCTGGCGGACGGATCGATCGACATCCTGGTCGGCACGCATGCGATCTTCCAGGAGGCGGTCGCCTATCGCGATCTCGCGCTGGTGGTGGTGGACGAACAGCATCGCTTCGGCGTGGCGCAGCGGCTGCTGCTCCAGGAAAAGGGCCGCAGCCCGCATCTGCTGGCGATGACCGCGACGCCGATCCCGCGCACGCTGACGCTGGCGCAATATGGCGAGATGGACGTCAGCCGGCTCGACGAGATGCCCCCCGGCCGCGAACCGATCGAGACGCGCGTCGTCTCCGAAGACCGGCTGGACGAGGTCGTCAATGCGATCGGCCGCCACATCACCGATGGCGGCCAGGCCTATTGGGTTTGCCCGCTGGTCGAGGAGAGCGAGAAGTCCGACCTCGCTGCCGCCGAGGCGCGGGCGGAGTCGCTGGCGGCGCGGTTCGGCGAGCGGATCGGCGTGGTCCATGGCCGGATGAAGCCCGCCGAGAAGGATGCGGTGATGGAGGCCTTCTCCGCCAACCGCCTGTCGGTGCTGGTCGCGACGACGGTGATCGAGGTCGGCGTCGACGTGCCCAATGCGACGCTGATCGTGATCGAACATGCCGATCGCTTCGGCCTGGCGCAGCTTCACCAGTTGCGGGGGCGCGTGGGTCGCGGTGGAGGCCTGTCGCGCTGCCTGTTGCTGCGCGGGAGTTCGCTGTCGGAGACGTCGCGCGCGCGCCTGGCGCTGATGCGCGAGACGAATGACGGCTTCCGCATCGCCGAGGAGGATCTGCGCCTGCGCGGCGGCGGCGAGATGCTGGGCACGCGCCAGTCGGGTGACGCCGCCTTCCGCCTCGCCCCGCCCGAATTGCTGCCCGACCTGCTGCAATGCGCGCAGGACGATGCGCGGCTGCTGATCGACCGCGACGGCGGCTTGCACGGCGCGCGCGGGCAGGCGGCACGGATCGCGCTCTACCTGTTCGAGCGTGAGGCGGGGGTGGCGCTGCTGCGATCCGGCTGACCCGCGCCTATGGCAGTCGCTGCCCCAGGCCGGCCTGGAGCACCGCATACCATTCCGCCCGGGTCCATTCGACCCGGTACGCCCCGGCGGCGGCGCGGATGCGGGCGGCGGTCTGCGACCCGACGATGGGGATGATCCGTGCCGGATGCGCCATCACCCAGGCCAGCGCCGCCGTCGCCGCATCGACGCCGTAGCGCTCGCCCTGATCGGCGAGCAGGAGGCCGGCGGGATGGCCCTCGGCAAGCAGCCGCCCGCCAGCCAGGGGCGACCAGGCGAGCACCGCCAGGTCGCGGACCATCGCCTGGTCGAGCGTGCCGTCGAACAGCGGCGCGGTATGAAGCGGCGAGAATTCCGGCTGGGTGCTGAGGATCGGCAGGTCCAGAAACGCTTGCAACGCGTCCAGCTCCGCCGGGCTATGGTTGGAGACGCCGATCCCGCGCACCTTGCCCGCAGCGACCATCGCCGACAGCGCGCCGGCCACCTCCTGTGGATGGGCGAGCAGGTCGCGACGATGAATCTGGTAGAGGTCGACCCGGTCCACCCCCATGCGCGCCAGCGAATCGTCCAGCGCCTCCGCCAGATAGGCGGCGGACGAATTATAGGGGATGCCGGGCCGGATGCCGCCCTTGGTCGCGATCACCATGCGGTCGCGCAGCGTCGGCGCGTCGGCCAGCACGCGGCCGAACAGCGCCTCCGCCGACCCGAACCCGCCCGGACTGCCGGCGCCATAGATATCGGCCGTGTCGAACAGGGTGATGCCCGCCTCCAGCGCCGCCTCGACCAGGTCGCGGCCCGCCGGCACATCCTCGCTGGTGAAGCGCCACATGCCCCAGGCGATGGGGGATATCAGGATGTCGCTGCGACCCAGCGGGCGCGGTTCGGCGGAGAGGTGGATCGTCGTCATAAGGCGCGGACATCGCACAGGAAGCCCGGCCGGGGAAGCGGTGGCGCGGGCCGCCTGCACGGCCCGCGCGCGATCAGCTGACCGCCATCAGGCTGGCATTGCCGCCCGCCGCCGTGGTGTTGATCGAGGTGGAGACCTCCTCGACCAGCCAGTCGAGCCGATAGCCGGCCGAGCCGACCTGGGGCAGCACGATCGGCCCCGGCAGCTCGGCCAGCGTGCCGAGCGCCGCCGCGACCGTGTCGGCATCCCCCTCGATCAGCGCGCCGGCATAGGGCCCCTCCTGCCGCCAATCCTCGACGCAGGCGAGGCGGGCGGCGATGCCGGACGGCAGGCTCGCCAGCGCCTCGCGCAGGGCGCCCGCTTCGCCGATCACCAGCTGGTTGCCGGCGGCGAGGGCCACGCCGATCTGCTCGATCAAGCCGTCGCGCGTGCGGGGCAGCGCGAGGATGCGACCGCGGGGGTGCAGCGCATAGAGGTTGCGCTCGCCGACCGGCCCGGCCAGCTCCACCGCGCCGCCCAGCATCGAGGCCTCGATCGCCTCGCGAATGCGGGCGGCGAGGGCCGTTTCGCCCCGTGCCTCCAGCAGGATCGCCAATTCGCGCGCGGCAGGATCGGCCTGGTCCGACACCACCGGCGGCGGCAGGTCCGCGCCCGCGACCAGCCGACCGAGATAGAGCGGCCCGCCCGCCTTGGGCCCGGTGCCCGACAGGCCACGGCCGCCAAAGGGCTGAACCCCGACCACCGCGCCGATGACGTTGCGGTTGATGTAGAGATTGCCGGCCTTCACCCGCGCCGTGACGTGCGCGACCGTCTCGTCCAGCCGGGTGTGCAGGCCGAAGGTCAGGCCATAGCCGGTGGCGTTGATCCGATCGATCAGCCGGTCGAGATCGGCGCGGCGGAAGCGGACGACGTGCAGCACCGGTCCGAAGACCTCGCGCTCCAGCCGGGCGATGTCGTCGATCTCGATGATCGTCGGGGCGACGAAGGTGCCATGGGCCGTCGCATCGGTCATCGCGACCTGTTCGACGCGGTGGCCGGCCCCGCGCATCCGCTCGACATGCGCCTCGATATTCGCCTTCGCCTCGGCGGTGATGACCGGGCCGATATCGACCGCCAGCCGGTCGGTGCGGCCGATCGACAGTTCATGCAGCGCCCCCCGGATCATCGCCAGCGTCCGATCGGCGACCTCCTCCTGCAGGCACAGGATGCGGAGCGCCGAGCAACGCTGGCCCGCACTGTCGAAGGCGGAGGCGATCACGTCGGCCACGACCTGCTCGGCGAGCGCGGAAGAATCGACGATCATGGCGTTCTGACCGCCCGTCTCCGCGATGAAGGGGATGGGCGCGCCGTCGGGGCGCAGTCGCTTGGCCAGTTCCTTCTGGATCAGCCGGGCGACCTCGGTCGAGCCGGTGAACATCACCGCCTGCGTCTCCGCTGCGCCGACCAGCGCCGCACCGATCGCGCCGTCACCGGGCACGAGGTGCAGCACGTCGGCGGGAACGCCCGCCGCATGGAGGATGGCGATCCCCTGCGCGGCGATCAGCGGGGTTTCCTCGGCGGGCTTGGCGAGCACGGCATTGCCCGCGACCAGCGCCGCCGCGACCTGGCCGATGAAGATCGCCAATGGGAAGTTCCACGGGCTGATGCAGGTGACGACGCCCAGCGAGCGATGCGCCGTACCCAGCGTCGAGCGCGCCTGATCGGCATAATAGCGCAGGAAGTCGATCGCCTCGCGCACCTCGGCGATGGCATTGGGCAGCGACTTGCCGGCCTCGCGGACGATCAGCGCCAGCAGGCCCGGCATCCGCGCCTGCATCATGTCGGCCGCACGGTCGAGCATCGCGGCGCGCTCGGCGGGGGGCAGGGCGGCCCAGCGCTCGGCGGCGGCGGCGGCGCTGCGCGCGGCGTCCTGCGCGTCGGCGACGGACATTTCCTGCACCGTGCCGACGGTGTCGCGGTGATCGGCGGGATTGCGTACCGGCCGGCTCGCGCCCCGGCTGCCCGCCTGCCACGTCGACGTCGCCTTCATCGCCGCGCCGAGCGACGCCAGCGCGGCCTCGTCGCTCAGGTCGATCCCGGCGGAATTGACGCGCGTGCCGTACAGGTCGCGGGGCAGGGCGATGTTCGGGTTCTTCTGCCCCGGCACCGCCATAGCGCGCACCGTCTCGACCGGGTCGGCGACCAGGTCGGCGATCGATATCTCGGGATCGGCGATGCGGTTGACGAAGGAGGAGTTCGCGCCATTTTCCAGCAGGCGGCGGACCAGATAGGCGAGCAATGTCTCATGCGTGCCCACCGGCGCATAGATGCGGCACGGCCGGTCGAGCTTCTCCGCGCCGACCACTTCGTCATACAGCGGCTCGCCCATGCCGTGGAGGCACTGGAATTCGTAATCGCCGACCGTGAAGTCGGGGCCGGCGAGCTGGTAGATGGTCGCCAGCGTCTGCGCGTTATGCGTCGCGAATTGCGGGAAGACCGCATCGCGCGACCCCAGCAGCTTGCGGGCGCAGGCGATATAGGCGACGTCGGTGTGGATCTTGCGCGTATAGACCGGGAAATCGGCCAGTCCGTCAACCTGCGCGCGCTTGATCTCCGCGTCCCAATACGCGCCCTTGACCAGCCGGACCATGATCCGCCGGCCCGCCCGCCGGGCAAGGGCGATGATCCAGTCGATCACAAAGGGGCAGCGCTTGCCATAGGCCTGGACCACGAAGCCCAGACCGTCCCAACCCGCCAGATCCGGGTCGGTCGCCAGGCTTTCGAGCAGGTCGAGCGACAGTTCCAGCCGGTCGGCTTCCTCGGCATCGATGTTGAGGCCGATATCGTAGCGCTTGGCAAGCAGCGCCAGCGCCTTCACGCGCGGCAGCAGCTCTGTCATCACCCGCGCCGCCTGGGCGCGGACATAGCGGGGGTGCAGCGCCGACAGCTTGATGGAAATGCCCGGACCCGCATAGATGCCGCGTCCCGCCGACGCCTCGCCGATCGCGCGGACGGCGGTGTCATAGTCGCGGTAATAGCGATCGGCATCGGCGGCGGTGGTCGCCGCCTCGCCCAGCATGTCGTAGCTGTAGCGGAAGCCGCGCGCCTCCAGCGGCCGGGCGCGCTTCAGCGCTTCGCCGATCGTCTCGCCGGTGACGAACTGCTCGCCCATCATCCGCATCGCCATGTCGACGCCGCGCCGGATCACCGGCTCGCCCGCCCGCGCGATCAGCCGGGTCAGCGCCGCGCCCAGGCCACTGTCATTGACGCTGCCGGTCAGCTTGCCGGTGACGACCAGACCCCAGGTGGCCGCATTGACGAACAGCGAACGCCCGTCGCCGACATGCGCGCGCCAGTCGCCACCGGCGATCTTGTCGCGGATCAGCGCGTCGCGGGTCGCGGTGTCGGGGATGCGGAGCAGCGCCTCCGCCAGGCACATCAGCGCCACGCCCTCCTGGCTGGACAGGGCATATTCCTGCACCAGCCCCTCGACCCCGGTGCCCTTGTGCTTGGCGCGCAGCGCGGTGACCAGCGCGGTGGCGGTCGCCGTGGCGTCGCGGCGGATCGCATCGGGCAGCGTCGCGGCATCGAGCAGGGGGGCGAGGCACTCGACCTCGCTGCGGCGATAGGCGGCGGTGATCGCGCGGCGCAGATCGTCCTGCGGGCGGATCGGGGGGGCGAAGTCGGCGAAGGCGGGGGCGGCGAACTGGGACATGGTCGGGCGATCCTCTCGCCCCCGCTATAATGATGATCGCGCTGGCGGTCCGCCCGGATTTGGGGCAAATTCGCGCCGAACGCACTTATCGGAGCGGTGATGACGGATCGAACGGACGCCAAACCCGCCCCTGCCGGTCCGATCGACCTGTTCGACCGCCGCATCGTCGAGGCATTGCGCGCCGACGGCCGGCTGTCGGTCACCGAACTGGCGAAGCGGGTCGGCCTGTCGAAGACGCCGTGCCAGGTACGGCTGCGCCGGCTGATCGACCAGGGCTATATCCTGGGCTTCCGCGCGATCATCGATCCGGCCAAGCTGGGATTGGACCATATCGCCTTCACCGAGGTGAAGCTGTCCGACACGCGCGAGGCGGCGCTGGACGAGTTCCGCCGCGCGGTGCTGCGCATTCCCGAGGTGGAGGAATGCCATATGATCGCCAGCAGCTTCGACTATCTGCTCAAGGTGCGGACCGCCGACATCCGCCGCTATCGCGAGGTGCTGGGCGAGCGCATCTCGGCGCTGCCGCATGTCGCCAACACCTCCACCTTCGTGGCGATGGAGACGATCCGCGACGGCGGCCTGTAGGGCGACGGCACCGCCGCCGCCCCGGCAGTTTATTCCCCCGGATGGCGGAAGGTCGATTCGCCGAGTTGCACCGTCACCGACCGGCCGGGATCGCCGGCCGAGTCCGCCAGCGTCACGGTGTAGCGGCCGGCCGCGACATGCCAGCTGCGCGTGGCGGGATCGAAGGTGGCGAGCAGCCGGGGGTCGATCGTCACCGCGGCGGAGTCGCTGGCCCCCGGCGAGAGGTCGAATTTGCGGAACGCGCCCAGGCGGCGCGGCGCCTCCCAACCCTGTCCGGCGACATAGACCTGCGCCACCGTCTTGCCCGCGACCGGGCCGCTATTGGTGACGGTGAAGCGCGCCGAGATGCCGCGCCCGCTCGGCTCGGCGGTCAGGCCGCTCAGCGCGAAGCGGGAGTAGGACAGGCCATAGCCGAACGGGAAGAGCGGCTTGGCCCCGGTCTTCTCGAACCATTTGTAGCCGACTGCCGCGCCCTCCTTGTCATAGTCGCTGACCGGGTGCGAGTCGCTGTCCAGCTTGGGATCGCCCTCCAGCACCGGCCGGGGCAGTTGCGCGACCGAGGCGGGGAAGGTGACGGGCAGGCGGCCCGATGGATTGACCTCGCCGGTCAGCACCCGCGCGATCGCCTCGCCGCCCGACGTGCCGGGATACCAGGCCTCCAGCACCGCGCCCACCTTGGACAGCCAGGGCATCACCACCGGCCCGCCCGTCTCCAGCACGACGACGGTGTTGCGATTGGCCCTGGCCACCGCGTCGATCAGCCGGTCCTGGCCATCCGGCAGGTTGAGATCGGGCACGTCGAGCGACTCGCCGGTCCATTGCTCGCCGAACAGGACGACCATGTCCGCCTTGCGCGCCGCGGCGGCGGTGGCGGCCATGTCCTTGCCGTCCAGATAGGTGACGGTGGCGGTGGTGCGCGCCTGCAAGGCCTTCATCGGCGAGGAATTGTGGTAGAGTTTGGGTCCGGGAAAGCCGCTGGGATGCTCGTCGGGCACGATCAGGCCATTGGCCGGGCCACCATGCGGATAGACCTGGCTGGAGCCGCCGCCCGACAGCACGCCGACATCGGCATGGCTGCCGACGATCAGGATCGAGCGGACCGACTTGGCGATCGGCAGCAGGCCGGGCCGGTTCTTGAGCAGGACGATGCCTTCCTCCGCATCGGCGCGGGTGACGGCGGCATGGCCGGCATAGTCGATCCTGGCGGACTGGTCGCCCTGGACCGGGTGATCGAACAGCCCGTTGGCGAACATCGCATGGAGGACGCGGCGCGCCATGTCGTCGGCGCGGTCCTTGCTGACATGGCCGTTGTTCACCGCCTCACGCAGGGCGTCGGCGAAATAGGCGGAGCGGTCGAACGCCCAGCCGGACTGCTGGTCCAGCCCCGCATTGGCCGCCTCGCTGGTCGAATGGGTGGCGCCCCAGTCGCTCATCACATAGCCCTTGAAGCCCCAATCCTGCTTCAGCACCTTGTTGAGCAGCCAGTCATTCTCGCAGGAATAGGCGCCGTTGACGCGGTTGTAGGCGCACATCACCGATCCGGGCTGGCCGACCTCGTTGGCGAATTCGAACGCCAGCAGGTCCGACTGCCGCCCCGCCTGCTCGCCGATGCGATGGTCCATGACCATCCGGTTCGTCTCCTGGTCGTTGAAGGCATAATGCTTCATCGTCGAGACGACATGCTGCGACTGGATGCCCCGGATCTCATGACCGGTGATGATGCCGGCGAGCAGCGGGTCCTCGCCGCCATATTCGAAATTGCGGCCGTTGCGCGGCTCGCGTATCAGGTTCATGCCGCCCGCGAGCTGCACGTTGAAGCCGGACAGGAAGGCCTCGTTACCGATCATCGCGCCGCCGGCCTGCGCCAGTTCCGGGTTCCAGGTCGCGGCGGTCGCCAGGCCCGAGGGCAGCGAGGTGCGCAGGCGCGGCGTCGGCCCGCGCTGGCTGGCGACGCCGACGCCGGCATCGGTCTGCCACTGGGCGGGAATGCCCAGCCGCGCGATGCCGGGCACGATGCCGGCCGAGCCGGGCAGCCCGTCCTTGGGGAAGACCCAGTTCTTGGTCGCGTTGCGCAGCCAGTCCGCCTGGGTGGAGAAATAGCCGAAGGTCAGTTGCAGCTTCTCCGCCAGCGTCATCTGCTTGAGCAGCAGGTCGGTGCGCTGGTCGGGCGACAGGGCCGCGTTCATCCAGGGGCGTTCCTTCGGGCCGTCGGTGGGGGCGGCGGCGGCCTGGGGCGCATTGTTGGTCGTCTGAGCCTCGGCGATGCCGGCCGGCGCGAGGGCGAGGATCGTGGCGGCGGACAGCAGCAATCGCGAGAAGGTCGGACGGATCATCAGGGTCTCACATTGGGGGCGGGGACGGGCCGCGGGGCAGGGGATGGTTAACCTTCCTAAGCGATGCGTCGGGCGTGCATCAATCGGGAAAACCCGCGGTCTCTCCGGCAGTTGAGGTGGCCGCCCGGCGCCGGGCGGCCGCCCTTGGTCGAAGAACTATTGGCCGCCCATTACCTGCACCAGCGAGGCGGCATTCTGCCCGGTCGGCAGTTTGCCATCGACGGTCAGGCGGCCGGTGCGGTCGTCCCAGCGCAGCGTCGCGCTGCTGCCGTTCTTCCCGTCCCGATAGGCGTTGGTGACGCCGTCATCGTCATAGAGCGTGAAGCGGGCATCGGCCCCCGGATAGACGCGGATGCTCGCCAGCGGCTGGCGCGTCGCGGTGCTCTGCACGGGCACGCCCATCGGCACGATCGATCCGGCGCGCACGAACAGCGGGATGCGATCGATCGGTGCGGCGACGGTGATGGTCTGGCCGCCGCGATGCTTCTCGTTGGTCCAGTAATCATACCAGTCGGCGCCGGCCGGCAGATAGACCGGGCGGCTGGTCTGACCCTGTTCGGTCACCGGCGCGACCAGGAAGGCGGGGCCGAACATGTATTCGTCGCCCATCGTCGCGACCTGGGGGTCGTTCGGGAAGTCCATGAACAGCGCCCGCATGAACGGCGCGCCGCTTTCATAGGTGTGGCGGCCGAGCGCGTAGAGATAGGGCATCAGCGCGTAGCGCAGCTTCAGGAAGCCGGCGAGCACCGGCTCCGCCGCCGTGCCATATTCCCACAAGGCCGTGCCCGGCCGCTGGCCATGGATACGCAGCGTCGGCGTGAACACGCTATAGGCGAACCAGCGGGTGAAGAGCTCCGGATAGTCGGTATAGGTCGGCGCCATCGCGGTCGCGCCGGCGGGATCGAGCAGCACCGGCTTCTCCGCCTTGGGGCCGCTGGGCCATTGCCAGCCGCCGATGTCGCTGCCCCAATAGGCCATGCCGGTGGCGGTGAAGCCCAGGCCGGCGGGCACCTGGTGACGATAGGCTTCCCAATTGGACTTGATGTCCGACGACCAGAACAGCGCACCGTTGCGCTGCACGCCCAGATAGGCGGCACGCGACAGGATCAGGTTGCGCAAGGCCGGCCGATCGCGCGCCGAACCCTCGGCTACGCCATCGGTGTGCACCAGCGGGAAGAGGTTGTGATAGCGGTCGCCCGAGCCGATCGCATAGAATTTGCCGTCCGGCACCAGGTCGGGCTCGGTCTCGTCCAGCCAGAACCAGTCGAAGCCCTGGCTCGCGATATTGTCGCGGATCCGGTCCCAGAACCAGGCGCGGGCGTCCGGATTGGTACTGTCGATCAGCGCGCCGGCGCGGTCGTTGCGGACCGGCAGGCCGTCGACCGTCCGGCCGTCCGCATCCTTGAGCAGCCAGCCCTTGCTTTCGAGCAGGTTGAAGTAGCGCGACTCCTTCTCGAACCGGGGCCAGACGCTGATGATCGAGCGCATCCCCATCGCGCGCAACTGGTCGTTCATCCCCTTGGGATCGGGGAAATAGGTCCGGTCGATGTCGAGCTGGCCCATCCGCGTCCAGTAGAACCAGTCGAGCACCATCACGTCGAGCGGCAGGTTGCGGCTGCGATAGCCCTGCGCGATGTCGAGCAGGTCCTTCTGGCTTTCGTAGCGCGCCTTGCTCTGGATGAGGCCGAAGGCGGCCTTGGGCGGCAGCGGAGTGCGCCCGGTCAGCCGCGCATAGCCGGCATAGAGGTCGTCGGCCGTCGCGCCGGTGATGACGAAGAAGGAGACCCGCTCGCCGACCTCGGACTGCCAGTGGGTGGCGTTGCCGAGACCGGGGGAGACGGTCGTGACGGACGCATTGTCCCAGACGATGCCATAGCCCTTGTTGGTGACCATGAAGGGCACGCACACCGTCTCGCCGGCCGGGGCATCGTAATTGTGGCGGCAGTCGATCGTGCGGCCCTTCAGGTCGAGCTGCCCCTCCTGGTTCTGGCCCAGGCCGTAATAATGTTCGTCCGGCTGGACGGCGAAGCTGGCGCCGACCCGGAACGTCTTCTCCCCGTTGACGACGTGGGGCGACATCTCCCAGCCGGTCATCTCCGCCACGGTCGTGCCGCGCGCATCGCCGACGCGGATCGACACCGGCGGCAGCGCCGAGGCGAAATAGCGCTGCATCTGCGTCGGTGCCTTGGGCCAGGGCTGGGCGTTCACCGTCAGCGTCATCGCGCCCGAGGTGAAGGCGTCGCCGCCGGCCTCGCTGCGGTGAGTCCAGCCGGTGGCGTCGGGCTTGGCATTCGGTCCTTCGCCGGGCGGCGCATCGACCTGGGTCCGGTCGGTCGCGATCGTTACGCGGACGATATTGGGCGCATAGGGTTCGATCGACACCAGGCTGCCGTTGCGGTCGAGCGTCGCGAGCGGTGCCGCCGCCGCCGGGGCCGCCATCACCAGCGCCAGCGCGGTCGCGGCTCCGGCCCCGGTCAGAATTGCGCGCATGTGGTCCTCATTCCCTCTCCAGATCGCCGTACCGTTACCAGAAAGGTGACGGCAGGCGAGCGGGTTATGGTCGTAGGGGTCAGGCGGTCGGCACTTCCTCCTTGACCTGCGCATGGGCCAGGAGCGCGAACAGCCCGGTGCCGCCGATGATGTTGCCGAGCAGCGCCGGCCCGACAAAGCCGAATGCCACCCAACCGGCCGAGACGTCGCCATGCCACAGCAGCAGGAACGCCTCCGACGCGCCGGCGACGACATGGGCGAAGCCGCTCACCGAAATCGCATAGGTGATGGCGAAGACGATCCAGAAACCGCTGCCCTCGGTCGCGGAGCGGATCCAGGCGATGGAGGCGATCAGCAGCCCGGCCGGGATCGCCTGCATCAATGTCTCCAGCGGCGTGCGATCGAGCAGCCGGCGCGAGACCGCGACCATGGCGTCCAGCGTCTCCGCCGACTGGACATGGCCATGCGCGGCAAGCCCGGCGGCGGCGGCAGCGCCCAGCATGTTGCCGAGGAAGACGATGGCCCAGAGCCGCGCCAGCCCGCGCGCGCCCCGGCCACTCGGCTTGCGCAGCACGGGCAGCACCGCGACCGCCGTATGCTCGGTGAAGAGCTGCAACCGGCCGAGGATCACGATCAGGAAGCCGAAGGGATAGCCGAGATCGGCGACCGCCCCGGCCCAGGACGTCTCCGGCAGATAATGGTGCAGCGCCCCGCTGACCCAGAGCGACGCCATGATCATCAGGCCGGCGGCGAAGCTCGACCAGAAGAGCGAGGCGACCGGACGTTTCAACTCGTCCTCGCCCTGCTCGATCACCGCGCCATAGACGACGCGCGCCGACGGGGCGCTGCGCTCGTCCGCCTCCTGCCGGTCTTCCGTCTTCTCGTCGTTCGTCCGCTCGTCCGCCATGCCGGTCACTCCCTGTCGACACGGGCAACGCACCAGGGGCGTCGACGGACATATGGGCCGGCTTAAATCCCTGATCCGAACCAAAATGAACGATTATTCATGGACATGGATGACGCTGATCCACGTTGGCGGCCTCAAGGATCGGCACCGGGTCGTTCCGTTCGGAGGGACCATGTTCGTGGACCAGACTGCTTTCCTGATCGGCTTTGCGACTATGGCCTTGGGGTCGCTCGCCATCTACACCAAGGGCAGCAAGGCACCACCGGCGCGTCATCATACGCTGCTGCATTCCAGCGTGCCGTTCATCGCCGCCACCGCCTATCTCGCTATGGCCTTCAGCATCGGGACGCTGGTCAGCATCACCGGGTCGGTCACCTATCTGGCGCGCTATGCCGACTGGTCGGTGACGACGCCGATCCTGCTTGCCGGGCTGGTGCTGCTCGCCTTTCACGAGCGCGGCCGCACGGGCGAGGTCGGCGGGTATCTGACCGCGATCATCGTGCTCGACGTACTGATGATCGTCGCCGGGCTGGTGTCGTCGCTGGTCGAGGTGCCGGTCGTGAAGTGGATATGGTATGGCTGGTCCTGCGCGGCCTTTGCCGGCGTGCTCTATCTGCTCTGGGTGCCGCTCAAGGCCGTGGCGAACGAGCGGGGCGGGGCGCTGGCCAGCGCGTATTCGAAGAATCTGGTCTTCCTGACCGTGATCTGGTTCCTCTATCCGATCGTCTTCCTGGTCGGTCCGGAGGGGCTGAAGATCATCTCCGACCCCGCCTCGGTCACCGCGATCCTGGTCTTGGATGTGGTCGCGAAGGTCGTCTACGCCTTCTATGCGGCCGCCAATCTGGACTCGGCCCTGGTGGGGACGGAACCCGTTCGCAGCACCCGCCGGTGATCCGCAAGGGCGCGGCGATCGGATGGGGGGTGCTACTGGCCGGCGCAGGTTTGGCCTCTATCGCGTCGCTCCCGGTGCAACTCGGCTTCGCGGTCGTGGCGATCGGCGTCATCGGCATGGCGCATGGCGCGAGCGATCTGGCGATCGTCGCACCGGCGCGGCGGACGCTCTTCCTCGCCTGCTATCTGACCGCCGCCGCCCTGTGCCTGCTCTGGTGGTTGCGCGAGCCGGCCGCGGCCATGCCGTTGTTCCTGCTCGCCTCGGCGCTGCATTTCGGTCTGGAGGATGGAGCCGAGGCCGGCATGCTCGAACGGCTGGCGCGCGGGGTCGGCCTGGTGACGGTGCCGGCGGTCCTGCATCCGGTCGGCCTCGCCGATCTGCTCGCCAGCGCGACGGGGCAGTCGGCGATCGTCCCGGCGATGGTCGACACGATGCGCCTGTTCGGCCTGCTGGCCGGCGGCGCGCTGCTGGCCATGGCATTGCTCCGGCGGGACGGGCGATTGATGTCGGGCACGCTCGCCTTGCTGCTGCCACCGCCGCTGGTCGGCTTCTCGCTCGGCTTCCTGATCCTCCACGCCTTGCCCCAGACCGACATCCGGCGGGAGCGGATCGGGTGTCGGACCGTCTTCGCCTATCTCCGCGCGGTCGCACCGATCCTGACGCTTGCGCTGGTGATGGCGGCGGCGTGCGCGCTGCTGCTGGTGCGACAGCATGGCGGCGTGGAGATTCTGTTCGCCTGCATGGCGGCGCTCGCCGTGCCGCATCTGCTGGTGACGCCCTGGTTCGAGGGGGCGGCGCAGGCGAGCAGGCCGCGCCGCCCCCTGCCGTTCAGGCCAGTGGCCCGTTGGCGACCGGCGGATTGAAGATCGGCACGCCGTCGCCGGTATAGCGGATCGGCTGGACGCGCGTGTGGCGGTTGGGATCGAACAGGGGATCGCCCTTGATCGCCGCATAATCGCGGGCGTGATAGACCAGCATGTCGCGGCCCCGCTCGTCGACGGTGAAGCTGTTATGGCCGGGTCCGTAGATCTTGTGGGCGGGCGACGTGGTCATCACCGGCACTTGGCTCTTGGTCCAAGCGGCGGGGTCCATGATGTCGGCATCGTCGCGCGCGGTCAGCATGCCCATGCAGTAGCGCGCATCGGTGGCGCTGGCCGAATAGGTCAGGAACAGCCGACCGTTGCGCGCCAGCAGGGCGGGGGCCTCGTTGACCTTGTAGCCCCGGACTTCCCAGTCGAGCGTCGGCACCGACAGCCGGGCCGGCTTCGCCGCCAGCGTCAGCGGCGTGGCAAGCGGGGCCAGATAGAGGTTCGAGTTGGTCTCGATCCCCGGTTCGCGCTGCGCCCAGGCGAGATAGCGGGTGCCGCGATGGACGAAGCTGGTCGAGTCCAGGTTGAAGCTGTCCCAGGGCGTCTGCAACTCGCCGAGAACAGTCCAGCGACCGGTCATCGGATCGGGGCCGTCGCAGACCACCGCATAGGTGCGGATGCGGAACACGTCCGCGCCGCCGCCGCTGGGTCCGGCGGCGAAATACATGATCCAGCGGCCGTCGATCAGGTGCAGCTCGGGCGCCCAGAGGAAGCCCGACATCGGCCCGCTGGCCTGATGCCGCCACAGCACCGCTTCCTTCGCGGTCGACAGGCCGGCGAGCGTGCGCGACCGGCGCAGCACCAGCCGGTCATATTCGGGCACCGACCCGGTCATGTAGTACCAGCCGTCGGTGTGGCGGAAGACCTGCGCGTCGGCGCGCTGGCGCACCAACGGATTGACGATGGCGGAGCTCGCGGCCGTGCGGGCGAGCGTCGGCGCGGCAGCGGCCAGCGCACCGCCGGCCAGGATCAGGCGACGGGTCGGATGGGTCATCGGCATTCTCTCCTGCATCATCGTTCGGCGACGGGCCAGCCGTCCGCGCCCCAGCGCAGCCGCGCCAGCCGCAGCGTCGGGGTGCCTTTGTTCTCGCGGTCATAGGCGTGATAGACCAGATAGTCGGTCCCGTCCGCGTCGCGCATGTGGCCGGCATGGCCGGGTCCGCGGAAGCGCTGCTTCTCCGGCAGGTCCGCCGCCAGCAACAGCGTGCCGCCGCCCTGCATCATCGCGCTGCCGTCCTTGCCTAGATAGGGGCCGGTGATCGCGCGCGACCGGCCGATGACGGTGTAATAGGTGCTGGCATTGCCCTTGCAGCAATAGTCGTAGGAGGCGACCAGCCAGTACCAGCCGCCATGGTCGAACAGGAACGGCGCCTCGACCGGCGCGGCGGCACCCGCCGGCGCCGGACGCCGCGCGATGGAGACGGGGGCCTCGCCCGGTCGGGCCGGCTTGCCGGTGGCGGGATCGAGTGCGAACAGCTTCAACCCGCTCCAGAAACTGCCGAGCGCCAGCCATTGGCGGCCGTCCCGGTCGCGGATGAAATTGGGATCGATCGCGTTGAAATCGTCCGACGGATTTGACCGGACCACCATCCCTTCGTCGCGCCAGCCATAGCCGGGCCGGGCGGGATCGAGCGTGGGGCTGGTCAGCAGGCCGATCGCCGACCGGTTGGAGCCGAAGGTCGAGATGGAATAATAGAGCCGGTAGCGCCCGCCGACATAGGAGATGTCCGGGGCCCAGGCGTTGGTCGCGCCCGGGATCGCCCGCTTCGCCCAGTCGGGCAGCGCGGGCAGGGGCGTGGGGGCCGATTGCCAATGCACCCGGTCCGTCGAGACGCGGTGCGCGATGATCCGGCCGTCACCGTCGCCCAATCCCGTCGAATAGACATGGTAGAGGCCGCCCTCGCGGATGATGACGGGGTCATGCGTAGGCGCGATGTCGCCCTGCAACTCGGCCGAGGCCTGCGCCGTGGCGGCGGGGACCGGAGCCCCGCCCGCCGCGAGCAGCAGCGCCGCCAGGGCGCTCCGCCCGCGCATCAGAACTTCACCCGCGCGCCGATCTGGATCGTCCGGTCATAGGTGCGGGTGTCGCGCGGCGAGTCGTAGAACAGGCCGGTGACCGAGTTCTTCCCCTTGAATCGGTCGTGATAGACATCGTCCAGGATGTTGGTCGCATCGAAGGTCAGCGTCAGCCATTCGGTCGGCGAATAGCTGCCGGAGAAGTCGAGCCGGCTGACCGGATCGACCAGGATCGTGCTGGCCTGCACGCCGCCCGAATTATAGCTGTCGACATAGCTGGAGCGCCAATTGTAGGCGAGGCGCGCCGAGACGCCGTATTTCTCGTAGATGGCGACCGCATTATACGCCCAGTGCGAGACGTTGACGATCCGCTGCTTGCCGCCATTGATCGGGTCGTCGGTCTTGCCGTCCATATAGGTGCCGTTCAACTGGACGCCCAGGCCGCTGAGCGCGCCCGGCAGGAAGTCGAAGAACTGCTGATAGGCGACCTCCGCACCCGCCAGATAGCCGTTGCCGGCATTGCGCGGACGGTTGACCAGATAGGAGCCGCCGAAATTCTCTGGCTGCGAATAGGTCTGGATATAGCCGGACAGGTCGCGATAGAAACCGGCGGCGGTCAGCGAGGTGCTGCGCGCCACATACCATTCGATCGATGCGTCATAGGCGGTGGAGCGGATCGGTTGCAGGTCGGGATTACCACCGCTGCCGGTGCCGATATATTGCTGCGTGCCGGTCGCGCCGCTCGGCACCAGCGTGATGAGCGGGTTGAGTTGGCCGAATTCCGGCCGCGTCACCGTCTTGCCGGCGGCGGCGCGCAGGAACAGCGTATCGGTCAGGCCGAGGCGCGCGTTGATGCTGGGCAGGACGTTCAGATAATTCTGCTTGCTCGACACGCCATTGCCGTTGAGGTTCTCGACGGTGTTGACCACGCGCGCACCCGCCACGCCGTCCAGCACCATGCCGCCCAGGTCGAACCGGTACCCGACCTGCCCGTAAAAGGCATAGGTGTCCTCGCCGTTGAAGAAGGCGAGATTGGGCTCATAGGCGCGCGGACCGGTCGGCTGGCCGAACAGCGTCCGGATCGTGTCCGTGTCGTTCAGCAGGATGCCGGTATCGGCGGTGACGAACCGGTCGATGCCCAGCGCCCCCTTGACCAGCCCGCCGGGCGATAGGGAGGCGAAGCCGGGGATCGAGGACAGGGGCGCGCCCGCCGCCGTCGGGAAGCCGATCGGGATGGAGGCGGTCGCCTGCGAGCGGACGTTGCGATGCGTATAGCGGGTGCCGATCTTCAGCATCTGGATCACCGGGCTGTCCGGCTTGATCGTCAGGTCGTTGCGCCAGGCGATCTGCTCGCTGGTGTCCAGGCTGTTGTTGTCGAACAGGGTGCGGATCGTGAAGATGCCGGGATCGGTCAGGTCGGCACCGGTCAGCGCCACCTGGGGCGTGCCGCCGACATCATAGGTCACGTCCAGCCGGGGCACGTTGAACGAGGTGTCAAGGATCGCGTTGCGGTTCGGCACCTTGCTGTAGTTATAGGTGACCTCGGTGTTCAGCACAGCCTGGCCCAGCGTCCACTTGCCGCCGACCACCGCCTGGTAATTGTCGGTGCGGTTCAGATAGGCCTGCTTGCTGGACAGCGTATAGGCATTGGTCGTGCTGCTGCTGGCCGCGAGCAGCGGATAACCGGCATTGGCGACCACGTTCGACAGTGTACCCGCCTTGGGCAGGCCGATGAAGAAATCGACCGCGATCTTGTTATCGTAGCGGGTGAAGACGCCGTCCGCATAGAATTCCACATCGGCATTGGGCCGCCACTGGAACGAGGCGTTGAGCGCGGTGCGCCGCCGGTCACCTGAGGTGTAGAGGCCGCCCACCGTGTCGGGCGTGGCGATCGGCGTGCCCGACGAGACGAAGTCGAAGGCGGTCTGATCCTGGTAGAGGCGCTTGTTGTACGAGGCCGCGACCAGCAGGCCCATCTCGCCGATGCCGGTGTCCCAGCGCTGGCTGACCAGCCCTGAGCCGATATAGCCCCATTTCTTCGACTGGTCGCTATAGACCGCGCGGCCGCTGGCGGCGACCTGGCTGCCGGCGAAGTCGAAGGGGCGGCGCAGGCGCACGTCGATCAAACCGGCGACGCCGCCCTCGACCAGGTCGGGCGTGCTGGTCTTGTAGACATCGACGCCGGCGATCAGTTCGGCGGGGATATCCTGGAGCGCGAAGCCGCGCCCAACGCCGGTGAACGCCTCGCGACCGTTCAGCACCGTCGCGACATTGGGCAGGCCGCGGATCAGCACCGTGCCGGCCTCACCCGCACCGCGCGTCACCTGCACGCCGGTCACCCGCTGGAGCGCGTCGGCAACCGTATTGTCCGGTAATTTGCCGATGTCCTCGGCGACGATCGAGTCGACGATCTGGCTGGCGTTGCGCTTGATCGACTGGGCGGAGGCGAGGCTGGCGCGGACGCCGGTGACGATGATGTCGTCGGCATTGGCGTCGCTTTCGCTCGGAGCCTGGGAGGGGGCCTGCGCAGCGTCCACGCCCGTTGCCGTCTCCTGTGCGGTCGATGTCGTGGCCTGGGTGGCGCCGGTGCGCGACGCGGGCGTCCCGCTGGCATCCTGCGCCGCCGCCGCTTGCGCGGCGATCGCCAGCCCCAGGATCGAAGCCGTGCCGAACAGCCGGTGCCAGCGTGCGATAGCCATCTACTCTCTCCCCATGATGCGGATCACGTCCGCTTATATGTCGGACATTAAACCAGGCATGGAGGAAGGCAATAAACGAAGTCAGCGAACGCAATGGCTTACGAAATTGCGCGTTAACCTGTTGCCGATTTGCATCAGGCACGCAGGTCGAACCGCCGCCCTGGCTGAGGGCGGCGGCGCGATGTCGGGACTTATCGGGATCGACGCCCTACCAGGCGACGCGGGCAGACAGGCGGACGGTGCGGGGAGCCCCCGGATAGATCCAGAGCGGGCTGTACGAGCTCATCGCATAATGGACGTCGAACAGATTGTCCGCCTCCAGCCGGACGGTCAGGGCGGGGGTGACGCCGATCTCGCCCGCCATCTTCACCTTGGTATAGGCGGGCAGGCGCAGGCCGCTGGTGTCGATCGCGCCGGCCCGGTCCCCCACATAGGCGACGCCGCCGCTCAGCGACCAGTCGGTGCCCCAGCCGGTCGGATAGCGACCCACCGCCAGCAGCGTGCCCGAATGTTCGGCGACGTTCAGCACATCGGGCGTCGCGAAGGTCTTATCGTCGGCGCGCGCGTCGATATAGGCATAGTTGCCGACGATCTGCCAATGCTTGATCACCCGGACCGAAGCATCCAGTTCGACGCCCCGGCTCGTCAGCTTGCCGACCGGTGCGTTATAGCCGGGATCGACCGGATCGTTGGTCAGGATGCCGCGCTTCCGGATGTCGAAGACGGTCATGGCGGCATCGATCCCGGTCCAGCGGCCGGCAATGCCCATTTCCCAACCGACCGCGCTTTCCGGGCCGAAGGCATCGCCCTGCGGGTTCTGCGCGGTCGGGCGGCCGCTGCCGGAATTGAGCAGGAAGGACTCGCCCCAATTGCCATGGACCGCGATCGTGTCGGTCAGGCGATAGCGCGCGCCGAACCGGAACTTGACCGGCTCGCCCGTCGCCTGGGTGGTCAGCCCGGTCAGGTTCCGGCGCAGCCGCTGGCGATAGGCGTCGTAGCGCACGCCGCCGGTCAGCGTCAGCCGATCGGTCACGTCCCACATATCCTGGAGATAGAGGGTGCCGACCACCCGCTTCTCGCGCTGGTCGATATTGGGCAGGACGGCGGGGCGGGGCTGGCCATAGACGGGTGCGAACACGTCGATCGCATAGGGGCGCGTGGCGCTCGGTCGGAAGCGGGGCAGCCGCTCCAGATAGTCCAGCGTATAGCCCTTGATGCCCAGGCTGGGGTGGTGGACGCCCGCCGCCTCGAACCGGCCCGCCAGCTCCAGCCGGGTCGACAGGTCGGTCGCCTCATAGCCGCGCTGGCGACGCTGCCGCCACAGGGTGCGATTGTCGGGGCGCAGCGACGATTGGTCGCTGGAGAAGCCGCGCAAGGTGGAGAAGCGCCAGGCGACGCCGCCATTGATCGACCATTCGCCGCCCAGGTCGTGACGGCCGGTCAGTTGCAGCCGGGTATTGCGCGCCTGATGCCGACCATCGGCCGGTTCGCCGACGAAGCGGTTGCGCGGCACCGCCAGTGCATCGCCGCCGATCGCCGGCACGCCCCGGTCGAAGGCGGAGGCGAAGCTCGTATATTCCGCCAGCGCGGTGAGGCTGGTGCGCGCGCCCGGCTGCCAGGTGAGGGAGGGGGAGACGGTGCGGCGCGAGAGGCCGACGAAATCGCGATAGCCGTCCGTATCCTCGGCCGCGACGACGATGCGACCGGCGATCGTCCGCGACAGCGGGCCGGTGACGTCCAGCTCGCCTCGCCGGGTGTCGAACGATCCGTAGAGCAAGGTCGCATCGACCGCCGGGGTAAAGCGCGGCGTTTTCGACACGATATTGACGCGGCCGGCCGGATCGATATCGCCGAACACCGCGCCGGCCGGCCCCTTCAGCACCTCGATCCGCTCGACGGTGGCCGGGTCGCGCGGCGGGGCGAGGCCGCGATTGGCCAGGAAGCCGTCGACATAATATTCCGCGCCGCCATCTGGCGTGCCGAGAAAGCCGCGGATCGCGAAATTGTCGAGGAAGCCGCCGCGGTTGTTCTGCTGGCTGATGCCGCTGAACAGCTCCAGCGCGTCCGACAGGCGATAGGTGCCGTTGGCGACGAGCAGGTCGCGCTCCAGCGAGCGGCTGGACTGCGACATGCGGCGGGTGAGCAGGTCGGAACCGAGCGTCGTGTCGCGACGCGATGCGGTGCCGAGCACAACGATGTCGCCATGATCGTCCTCCGGCACGCTGGCGGCGTCATCGGTCGACGGGGCGACCTGCGCGACGGCGGGGCCGGCAAGCCCGATCGTAACGAGCGGCAGGCACAAGGTGGCAAGCCGTGCGGCGGCACGGCGGCGGAACATGATCATCGAACGGTAATCCCCCGGAACGTCGGGCGCCTATAGCCACGGACATGATCATGTTACAACATGTCATGACGCCATGGTGCAGAAAGCGCGTGTCATCGTTCCGTCATGCAACCGTCACGATCCCGTCACCGGAATCGCATTTTCCCGTCATCTAACCCGCCTACCGCAGTTGCGAGATCGGCAGGGGGACCCGCGTCGATCGCGGCGCCGCCCAGGCACCGACACCAAGACAACGATCGACGGAGTTCTTCGAGATGGCAAGCTTTTCGCGCTATTCCCGCCTGCTGATGGCGGGTTCGGCCTGTGTCCTGCTCGCATCGTGCGGCGGGGCGGACAGCGTGGCGTCGCCGGGCGCCGGCGCGATCACCATCATCAATCCCGCGACGCCCGCGCCGACCCCGACGCCGACCGGCACGCCGACCCCGACCGCGCTGACCGCGTCGCAGTTCGCCGCGCAGACGACGGTCAACGGCATCACCGTCACGTCGCAGGAGCAGCTCGACCTGGTCAATGCCGGCGCCAACAACAACGTCAACGGCACCAACATCCTGAACGGCGTCTATCCGAGCAACGCCACGCCGGTGACCGCCGCCGATCCGACCCGCCTGGGCAGCTTCTTCACGCCCGCCAACTTCATCGGTGCGACCAGCGGCCCCAACGACAATAATTTCGTCGGCTGGACCTGCAACTCCACCGCCGCCAATTTCGGCAGCGGCAGCGCGTCCTGCACCGCCGTGCCCAGCATCGGCTCGCCGGTCGCGGGTTCCTGCCCGACCGGCACGATCGACGACGGCACCAACTCGTCGAGCAGCCCGACCTTCCGCTATTGTCGCCTGCCGCAGATCATCGACACCGACCTGTCGCTGCCCAAGGTCGCCGGCGTCGTCTATCGCTTCCGTGGCCAGACCGAGGTCGGCAACGTCGCGACCGGCGCGACCGCGACGCTGAACATCGCGGCGGGCGTCGTGCTGGCGGCGGACTCGAGCGAGAGCACCAACGACCTGCTGCTGGTCAATCGCGGGTCGAAGATCAACGCGGTCGGCACCGCCTCCGCCCCGATCGTCTTCACCGCGCAGCAGAACCTGGCGTCGAACGGCGTGTCGGACGCGACGCAGGGCCTGTGGGGCGGCATCGTCCTGCTCGGCCGCGCGCCGACCGCCGTCTGCGCCGCCGGCACCGGCCCGAACAATGCCGACGGCACCAGCGCCACCTGCCAGAACCCGATCGAGGGTGTGACCAACCGCTTCTACGGCGGCACCAACCAGGCCGACAGCAGCGGTACGATGCAATATGTGCAGATCCGCTACACCGGCATCGCGATCAGCGAAGGCAACGAGTTGCAGGGCCTGACGCTGGGCGGCGTCGGTTCGGGCACCACGCTGGACCATATCCAGAGCCACAATTCGGCCGATGACGGCGTCGAGATCTTCGGCGGCACCGCCAACATGAAGTATATGGTGATGACCGGCGCCGACGATGACGGCTTCGACATCGACAATGGCTATCGCGGCTTCATCCAGTTCATGATCACCGCGCAGAAGCCGCTGGGCGCGACCGCCGACAGCTTCTCGACCGAAATCGACTCCAACGGGGCCGAGGACCTGCTGCCGCGCACCTTCGCGCGCTACGCCAACTTCACCTTCATCCAGACCGCGACCGCCCCGGCGGCGATCCGCCTGCGCGGCGGCGCCGACATGGCCTTCGTCAACGGCATCGTGAAGACGCCGCAGGGCGTCGCCTGCGTCAACATGGTGGCGGGCGAGGACAATGGCGGCCGCACCACCGTCCGCGCCGCCAATGCGGCGCTGCAGGATGTCGGCCCGCCGACCTTCAACTCGGTCTATTTCGAGTGCCAGGGCCGCTGAGGCGCATCGCCCCTTGAGCGACGCGATGCCGGGGTGGCCTCCACCGCCCCGGCATCGTCCATTTCCCCCCTGATCCGGACATCGGTCATGCTGCAGCGCCCCGCCTTCGCTTCGCTTCTTCTTCTCACCTCGCACTTCGTCGCCCCGGCGGCGCTCGCCCAGGTCGCGGGCGGCAGCCCGGCGGGCCAGTCCTCTCCGCCGGCCAGCACCACCGGCACCGAGGTCGACGCCCCCGCCAACACCGCGCAGGATCGGGCGCTGGCCCAGCCCGGCACGACCGCCGACCAGCAGGGGGCCGACCAGCAAGAGCCGGCGGTCGAGGTCTCGACGCCCGGTTATGACCCCGCCGCCGCCGAGGACATCGTCGTCGTCGGTCGCAACATCCCCAACACGATCCGCGCGACGCCGCAGGTCATCTCGGTCCTGTCCGCCGCCGATATCGCGCGGACGGGCGAGGGTGATATCGCGGGCGCGCTGACCCGCGTCACCGGCCTGTCGGTGGTCGGCAACGGCTTCGTCTATGTCCGTGGTCTGGGCGACCGCTATTCCTCGGCATTGCTCAACGGCTCGCCGCTGCCCAGTCCCGAGCCGCTGCGCCGCTCGGTGCCGCTCGACATCTTCCCAACCACGATCGTCGGCTCGGCGCTGGTCCAGAAGACCTATTCCGTCAATTACCCCGGCGAGTTCGGCGGCGGCGTCATCAACCTGACGACCAAGGCGATCCCCGACAAGAGCTTCGTCTCGATGGGCGGCACCATCTCCGCCGACACGGTGACGACCAGCGAGCTGGGCTATACCTACAAGGGCGGCAAGCACGACTGGATCGGCTTCGATTCGGGCGAGCGCCGCGTGCCCAAGTTCATCACCGATGCGCCGGGCGGCAACGGCATCATCCCGACCGAGCAGGTCGCGCAGCTCTCCAACGCGCGCACCACCTTGCTCCAGCGCAACAACCAGTTGCCCGCCAACGGATCGGGCGAGGTCAGCTTCGGCATCGTCAAGGATGTCGGCAGCGACCGGCTGGGCGTGATCGGCTCGGCCAGCATCAGCAACTCTTGGCGCACCCGCGACGCGACGCAGCAGGACACGATCTCGGCGAACGGCGCGCTGCGCAACGACTTCTCGACGCTGATCACCGACAATCGCGCGGTGGTGAACGCGCTGCTCGGGCTCGGCTATGAGTTCGGCAAGAACACCATCCGCCTGACCAACATCTATATCCACGACACGCTGAAGCAGGCGCGGGGCTCGGCCGCGACCGTCTACAACAACAGCAGCGGCGCGCCGATCTTCCAGCAGAACACCAACTGGTTCGAACGCCAGTTGATCGAATCGCAGCTGGTCGGCGAGTTCAAGCCGTTCGACCGGGTGCAGCTCGATGTGCGCGGCGCCTATGCCAATTCCAAGCGGCTGGCGCCCTATGAGCGGCAGTTCATCTATCTCTGCAACACCTCGCTCAACGTCACCGTCACCGAGGCGAATGCGGCGGAGGGCATCCAGTGCCCCGGCGCCTATCAGGCGACCAACGCCTTCGACCGGTTCGCGACCGTGGTGTTCAGCCGGCTGAACGAGAATCTCTACACCGCGCAGGCCGATGCGTCGTGGCGGCCCAATCTGGAGCGTCCGATGACGCTGTCGGCGGGCTATTATTTCCAGAAGAACGACCGCAGCTCGACCCGTCTGCCCTTCGTGTTCCAGACCACGACGGGCGGCGCGATCCCGTTCCCCTGCAACCTGTTCCGCCCCGACTTCCTGCTGTCGCCGGACGTGCTGAACGGTTGCCCGGTCGCCGCCAATCCGGCGCAGAACGCGGTGCAGCTGCGCTTCGACGCCGGGCAGAACGGCTCCTATGCCTATGACGCCAGCCTGTTGATCCATGCCGGCTACGCCCAGGTCGAGGCGGAGGCGACGGACGGCCTGCGCGCGACGATCGGCCTGCGCTACGAGACGGCGAAGGAGCGCGTCGACCCGATCAACGCCACCGGCACGCGGCTGAACAACGATTATTTCCTGCCGGCGGCGACGCTGACCTGGAACTTCGCCAGCGACATGCAGCTGCGCGCCAGCGCCTCGAAGACGATCGCCCGTCCGCAGTTCCGCGAACTGGCCCCCCAGGCATTCCGCGATTTCGAATCCGACCGGCTGTTCTTCGGTAACCCGTTCCTGAAGGACTCCAAGCTCTACAATCTGGAGGCGCGCTACGAGTGGTTCTTCGCGCGTGACCAGCGGGCGACGCTGTCGGGCTTCTACAAGCGGATCGACAATCCGATCGAGCAGGTCGGCTTCTTCCCGACGCCCGATGCGCGGCTCCAGACCGGCTTCACCTATCTGCCCAAGGCGACGCTGTGGGGCGCGGAGGCCGAGGTGCAGAAATATGTGCCGCTGACCGCCTTGGGCGGGCTGTTCGAGACGCGGCGCGCGGTGATCATCGCCAACTATACCTATACCCAGTCGAAGATCACGGCGAACGCGCAGTGCGTGCCGAGCGTGCTGGGCGTGCAGATCGCGCCCTGCGGCCCCGGCTTCGCGCCCGCCAATGTCCAGTTCCGCAACGGCGCGCCGCTGACCGGACAGTCGGACCATCTGGTCAACCTTCAGCTCGGCGTCGAGGACACGGACAGCCTGTCGGCGATCACATTGCTGTTCAACTATGCCAGCAACCGCGTCACCAATCGCGGCCCCAGCTATCTGAGCGGCACCGGTTTCCAGCCCGACATCATCGAGCGGCCGGGCATCCGGCTCGACCTGGTCGCGCGCCAGGGCGTGGAGGCGTTCGGCGGCCAGTTCGAGATCAAGGCCGAGGCGCGCAACCTGACCGGCACGCGTTATCAGGAGCGGCAGGATTTCGAGACTGGCAATACGGTCTTCATCAACCGCTATCGCCAGGGCCGCATATTCACGCTGGGCGCGAGCGTGACCTTCTGATCGGGCGGAGGGGGCGGTCGATACCGCCCCCGCTTTCAGGCCGCAGGGCGCGTCCTGCATTCCGGCGATGCGATCATCCCCAGGGGCGTTCGCGAAACCATTTGGTGATGACGTACTTCACGCCGCTGCGCACTTTCATGCCCTGATGCAGCGTGGCGGGGTTGAGCGTGCCGTCGGGCCGGCGATTGTTCCAGCAGACCAGCTTGCCGGTTTCCGGCTGGATGATCTTGTCGATCGCCTTGAACCGCGTCGCGCCGCCTGCTTCGGGCTCGTTGAGATAGACCATCACCGTCCAGGTGCGGTTGCCGGCGACGCCGCAATAGCGGTCGAAGTCGAGGCCGCCGGGTTCGAAATAATCGGTGTGACCCTTGAACTCCTGCCCCACGGCATAGCGCTGCCCTTGCAAGGGTTCGCCATAGACGCCGTCCAGGCCGGTCAGCGCGGCGATGCACGCCTCCGTTTCGCGGACCACGGGGTCGTCGGCGGCGAGGTCGCCGGTCTCGCTGGTGCGATAGGCGGCATCGCCATTGGCGTCGGCGAGCGTCGAGGGACGGCGCACCGCGTCGATCCGGGCGACCAGCTCGGCGCAGAGCGCGGGCGAGAGGAAGGCGCGACGGACAAACAGGGTCAGCTTGCCGCCGGGAATCTTCTGCACCTGGCCATGCGAAAGGATCCGGTCGGTGACGGCAATGGCATCCAGTCCATTGCCGAGGGAGGGAAGCGGTGTCATGGCATCGCTCTCTGCCGAACATCGGGTCGGTGACGCCAGCGGATTTTTGTTTCCGATGTTTGACGCCGAGACGTAACATGGCATGGTTAAAGCCCCTGGCCGGCGGGATGGGAACAGGATGCGATTGAAGCTCGACGCGCGGGCACGCCGCTGGTTGCGGCGGATACCCGTCGTCAACGTCTATTCACTGGCCGAACTGGTGCTGATGGGGGCGCTGGCGGTCCAATGCGCGCGTTTCGTCTGGGTCGTGGCGACGCCGGTCGGACCGGTCGGCGACTGGCGTCCGGCGGGGGTGACGTTGCCCGGCTCGCCGGCTGCGATCCTCAGCCAGTTCGACCCCTTCTTCCGCCTCAACGCGCCCCAAGCCGGCCCCGCCACCGTGACGCCGCTGCAACTGACGTTGTTCGGCATCCGGCTGGACGAGGCGACGGGGCGCGGCTCGGCGATCGTCGCGGGGGCGGATGGCGTGCAGAAGAGCGTGGCGGTCGGCGAGGAGATCCAGCCCGGCGTCACGCTGAAGGCCGTCGCCTTCGACCATATCACGCTCGACCGCGGCGGCACCGCGGAGGACCTGTTCCTCGACCAGTCCGACGCGCCGCCGCCGACCGGCGCGGCTCCGGCCGGCCCGGAGATCGGATCACGCGCGGCGGGCGCGACCCCGGTGCTGGGCGGCCCGGCCCCCGCCGGCGCGGGTGCCGGCGCCGGCGTGCCGGTCGGCCAGCTTCGCCAGGAGATCGGCTTCATCCCGCGCATCGACGGCGGCCGGATCAGCGGCCTGGTCGTCCGGCCACAGGGCAGCGGCGCGGCATTCCGCCAGGCCGGCCTGCGCGAGGGCGACGTCGTCACCGCGATCGGCGGGCGCGCGGTCAGCGGACCCGGCGATCTCGACCGGATCGCCACCGATTATGCCGGGGGCGGCAACGTCCCCATCACCGTCGAGCGCGGCCAGCAGACGCTGGCGCTCGCCATCACGATAGCGGCCCCTTCCAAATGAAGCTTTCGCATTTCCTTGCCTTCACCGCGTTGCCGCTGACCGCCCTGGCGGCCGCGCCCGTCGTCGCGCAGACGACGCTGAACGTGCGCGATGCCGATATCCGCGCCTTCATCGCCGACGCCGCGCGCGTGACCGGGCGCACCTTCATCATCGACAACCGGGTGAACGGCAAGGTGACGGTGGTGACCGACCGGCCACTGTCGCGCTCCGAATATTTCGAGATCTTCCTGTCGACGCTGCGCGCCAACGGCTTGGTCGCGGTGCCGACCGGCAATGGCAGCTTCCGCATCCAGCCGCTCGACAATGCCGCGTCGCAGCCGACCCGCGTCGGTTCGGCGGGGGCGCAACGCAACAGCTTCGTGACCGAGATCGTGCGGTTGCGCTCGGTCGACGCGCAGAGTGCCGTGGAGACGGTGCGGCCGCTGGTCTCCCCCCAGGGTTCGGTCACCGCCAACCGCGCCGGCAACAGCCTGGTCGTGGTCGATTTTGGCGACAATATCCGCCGCATCCGCGAGGTGCTGCGCCGGATCGACACGGACAATGCCGCGACCCGCGTCGTCACGCTCCAGAATGCCGGATCGCGCGAGATCGCGACCGCGCTCCAGACGCTGGCCGGCGGCGGCAGCGGCGCGGCCAGCCAGGGGCCGGGGCAGGGCGGTGGCGGCGCGCCGGCCGGCGGCAGCAGCGGCACCGTGTCGGTCGTGTCGGTCGACAGCAGCAATTCGGTGGTGATCCGGGGCGACCCGGCGACCGTGTCGCGCCTCGCCAGCGTCGCCGCCGATCTCGACCGCAA
This sequence comes from Sphingomonas sp. SORGH_AS_0438, assembly GCF_031453475.1. Taxonomy (NCBI): domain Bacteria; kingdom Pseudomonadati; phylum Pseudomonadota; class Alphaproteobacteria; order Sphingomonadales; family Sphingomonadaceae; genus Sphingomonas; species Sphingomonas sp. SORGH_AS_0438. The sequence continues at coordinate 1,670,542 of NZ_JAVIZS010000001.1, read as the reverse complement.
GGCCCGGAGCGGCACCGAGATCCGGGTCGTCTTCCTGGAGAATGCGGATGCCGAGCAGCTGCTGCCCGTGCTCCAGCGGCTGGTCGGGCAGACGCCCGATCCGGTGCAGGAGACGACACTGTCGCGCGGCTCGTTCCAGAATACCAACGGCACGACCGGGACGTCGAGCGGCACGATCACGCCGCAGATCATCCAGCCCAGTCAGCCGAGCGCGAACAGCGGCGGCGGCAATGCCACGCCCAACGGCCAGCAGGCGGCGGTGTCGACGCAAGGCGGCAGGACGGCGGCGGTCGTCACTCGCTTCGCCGGGGCGAATGCGATCGTCATCGCCGCCCCGGCCGACATCCAGCGCCAATTGTCGGAGGTGGTGCGCCAGCTCGACACCCGGCGCGAACAGGTGCTGATCGAGGCGATCATCGCCGAGGTGTCCGACGCCACGGTCAACCGGCTGGGCGCGCAGTTCCTGCTCGGCAACCTGTCGGGCGGGGCGTTCGCCGCCTCCACCTTCAGCAATTCCGCGCCCAACATCCTCCAGATCGCCGGGGCGATCGGCGCGCGGTCGCTGGCGACGCAGACCACCGTCATCAACGGCAATAACACGACGACGACCACCGACAACACCATCTCCAACCAGCTGGCGCAATCGGCGATCGGCTCGCTGCTCGGCACGTCGGGCGGCTTTGCGGGCTGGGGCGGCCGGGTCGGCGACACCATTTTCGGCGCGATCATCAACGCGGTGAAGAGCGACAACACGTCGAACCTGCTCCAGGTGCCGCACCTGATCACGCTCGACAACCAGCAGGCGCACAGCCTGGTGGGTCAGGAAATTCCGGTCACCACCGGGCAGGCGCTGTCCAACGACTTCAACAACACCTTCCGCACGGTGCAGCGCCAGAATGTCGGCATCCAGCTCGACGTGAAGCCGCAGGTCAATGCCGGCGGCTCGCTCAAGCTGTTCGTGCGGCTGGAGGTCAGCTCGATTGCCGGGCCGGTGTCGAGCAACAATAGCGAGCTGATCCTCAACAAGCGTGCGTTCGAGAATGTCTTCACGCCCGACGACGGGCAGATCACCGTGATCGGGGGCCTGCTCGACGATGCGGAACGGCGGACGATCGAGAAGATCCCGCTGCTGGGCGACATCCCGGTCGTCGGCAACCTGTTCAAGAGCCGCGCCCGCAGCCGCACCAAGAGCAACCTGATGGTCTTCATCCGGCCGACCATCCTGCGCACCGCCGAGGACAGCCGGCGGGTGACCGAGCAGCGCTACGGCTATCTCCGCGCGCTCCAGGGCTATGCCCAGCCGGGCGTCGAGCCGTCGATCGACCAGCTGGTGCGCGACTATATGAATGCCGCGCCGCCGATCCCGCGCGCGCCGATGCCGGGCAATATCGAGGACCCGAATATCGCGGTGCCCGTCCAGACCCAGCCGTCGATGGCGATCCGGCCGAAGGGGAAGAGATGATCCGCGACGGCGACGATCCGGCCCCGCTGCCGATGGGGGCGATGGCGGAGCCGCCGCCGCTGGTCGCGGCCGACACCGCGCTGCCGGTCGAGACCCCGGCGGAGGCGATCGCCCCGCTGCCGCAGGTCACGATCCCCTATGCCTTCGCGCGCAAGTTCGGCGTGGTGGTGCAGCATAGCGACGTCGACTCGCACCTGACCATCGCCCTGCGCGAGGGGGCCGACCCCAAGGCGCTGATCGAGGTGCGGCGTCATCTCGGCCGCGCGTTCGACATCGCGATCGTCGAGCCGGCGGCGTTCGACCGGCTGTTGTCGGACGGCTATGCGATGACGGGCCAGGCGACCGCGCTGGCGGCGGTCGGGATGGGCGACGAGCTGGACGCGCTGGCCGGCGATCTGCCGACCGCGGAGGATCTGCTCGACACCGCCGACGATGCGCCGGCGATCCGGCTGATCAACGGCATCATCGCCGATGCGACGCGCAACGGCGTGTCCGACATCCATGTCGAGCCCTATGAGACGGGGCTGGTCGTGCGGATGCGGATCGACGGCGTGCTGCGCGAGACGATGCGGATGCCGCCGCATGTCGCACCGGTGGTGGTCAGCCGCATCAAGGTGATGGCGCGGCTCGACATCGCCGAGCGGCGCGTGCCGCAGGACGGCCGCATGGGGCTGACGCTGGGCGGCAAGCTGCTCGACGTGCGCGTCTCGACGCTGCCGAGCCGGGCGGGCGAGCGGGTGGTGCTGCGTATCCTGGACAAGGAGAATGCCGGCATCGATCTCGACGCGCTGGGCATGACCCCGGCGATGCTGGGCCTGTTGCGCGGCGCGCTGGCGGAACCGAACGGCATCATCCTGGTCACCGGCCCGACCGGCTCGGGCAAGACCACCAGCCTCTATGCCGCGCTGCGCCTGCTCAATGACGGCAGCCGCAACATCCTGACCGTCGAGGACCCGGTCGAATATGCGGTCGAGGGTGTCGGCCAGACCCAGGTCAACGCCAAGGTCGGCCTGACCTTCGCCGCCGGCCTGCGCGCCATCCTGCGCCAGGACCCGGACGTGGTGATGGTCGGCGAAATCCGCGACCGGGAGACGGCGGAGATCGCCGTGCAGGCGTCGCTGACCGGCCATCTGGTGCTGTCGACCGTCCATACCAATGACGCGGTCGGCGCGATCACGCGGATGCGCGACATGAAGGTGGAGCCGTTCCTGCTCGCCTCGACGCTGCGCGCGGTGATCGCGCAGCGGCTGGTGCGGCGGCTCTGTCCCGCCTGCCGCCGCCCGGTGCCGGCGAACGAGACGGTCGCGCCGATGCTGGGCATCGCCAGCGACGCGATCGTCTATCAGGCGGTCGGCTGCGACGAGTGCGGCCATACCGGCTATCGCGGTCGTACCGGCGTCTATGAGGCGGTACGCGTCGACGAGACGATCCGCCGTCTGATCAACGAGGGCGGCGACGAGCAGGCGATCGTCGATCACGCCTTTCGCCGGTCGTCTGACCTGGCAAGTGCCGCGCGCGCGCTGGTGCTGGCGGGCCAGACCACGCCCGAAGAAGCGATCCGGGTGTCGCGCCGCGACGTCACCGATGTCGCGCCCGCGATCGAGGACGCCGTTCCCGCCGAGGCGGCGCGATGATGACGACTGCGCATGGCTGATTTCGACTATGTCGCGATCGATACGCGCGGCGTGGAGAAGCGCGGCCATGTCGCCGCCGCCGATCTGGACGCGGCCCGCAAGACGCTCGACCGGCAGAAGCTCTATGTCGTGCGGATCGAGCCGGGCGCGCCGCCCGCGGTCCGCGCGCGGCCGCTGTTCGGCCTGCAACTGGGCCGGGCGCGTATGTCGGGCAAGCAGCTGACGCTGTTCACCCGCCAGCTCGCGACGCTGAACCGCGTGTCGCCCCTGGAGGAGAGCCTGCGCACCATCACCCGCCAGACCGAGCAGGAGAGCGTGCGCGGCATCGTCGCCACCGTCCATGCCGGCGTGGTCGAGGGGCGGCGGCTGGCGGACTCGATGGCGCGCGAGCCGAAGAGCTTTCCGCCGCTGTACCGCGCGATGGTCGCGGCGGGCGAGAGTTCGGGCACGCTGCCGACGATCCTCGACCGGCTGGCGGCCCTGCTGGAGCGGCAGGCGGAAATCCGTGGCAAGCTGATCACCGCGCTCGCCTATCCGGCGATCCTGGCGCTGGTTGCTTTGGGCGTCGTCACCGCGCTGATGATGTTCGTGGTGCCGCAGGTGGTCGAACAGTTCGACACGGTCGGACAGGAACTGCCGCTGCTGACGCGGATGGTGATCACGCTGTCCGACGTGCTGGTGAATGGCTGGTGGATCATGCTGCTGGTCGTGGTCGGCATCGGCCTGATCGGGTGGCGGGCACTGAAGGAGCCGTCGATCCGGCTCGCCTTCGACAGCTGGCTGTTGCGGCTGCCGCTGCTCGGCCGGTTGCTGCGCGACCTGCATGCGGCGCGGATGGCGCGGACGCTGGGCACGATGGTCGCCAGCCGGCTGCCGCTGCTGGAAGGGCTGACGCTGACCGCCGGCACCATCCACAACCGCCGGCTGCGGGTCGCCTCCGACGACATCGTCGAGGCGATCCGGGGCGGCGGCAGCCTGTCGGCGGCGATGCGGCGCGCGGGCGTGTTCCCGCCGCTGCTCACCTATCTGGCGGCGAGCGGCGAGGCGGCCGGGCGGCTGGACGAGATGCTGGAGCGGGCGGCGGACTATCTGGAGCGGGAGTTCGACCGTTTCACCGCCACCGCGCTGTCACTGCTGGAGCCGGCGATCATCGTCATCATGGGCGGCATCGTCGCGACGATCGTGCTATCGATCCTGCTGCCGATCCTGCAACTCAACACATTGGCCGGGCAATGAGGATGTTCATGCGTATCGAGGACAAGACGCGTCGCAAGCGGCGCAACGGCTTCACGCCCGTGAGGCGCTTCGCCGAACACGGCTTCACCTCCGTGAGGCGTTCCGCCGAACACGGCTTCACACTGGTGGAGCTGATGGTGGTGATCGTCATCATCGGCCTGCTGGCCACCATCGTCGCGCTCAACGTGCTGCCCTCGGGCGACACCGCGCGCATCCAGAAGGCCAAGGCCGATATCGCCAATGTCGAGAATGGCCTGGAACTCTATCGCCTGCAGATGGGCAGCTATCCGACGACGACGCAGGGACTGGCGGCGCTGACCAGCGCACCGGCCGGCGTCGATGCGTCGCGCTACCAGCAGGGCGGCTATATCAAGCGCCTGCCGCAGGACCCGTGGAACCGGCCCTATCTCTATGCCTCGCCCGGCCAGCATGGCGAGGCGGACATCTGGACCTATGGCGCCGACGGCAAGGAAGGCGGCGAGGGGATCAATGCCGATATCGGCAGCTGGCAGTAAGCCGGCTTTCCTCTTTGGATCTGCGCGTTCCGCCGAAGCCGGCTTGGCGTCCGTAAGGCGCTCTGCCGAACACGGCTTCACACCTGTGAGGCGTTCCGCCGAACACGGCTTCACGCTGGTCGAACTGATGATCGTCATCACCATCATCGGCCTGTCGGCGGCGGTGGTCGCGTTCGTCATGCCCGATCCGCGTGGACGCGTGCTGGACGAGGGGCTGCGGCTCGCCGCGCGGACCAGGGCGGCGCGCAACCTGGCGATCGTCGAGTCCCAGCCGATCAGCCTGTGGGTGACGAGCGGCGGCTATGGCTTCGACCGGCGCGTCGCGGGGGCATGGACCCCGGTCGCCGACAAGCCGCTGCGCGTCGAGCGCTGGGCCGAGGGGACGCGGGCGTCGCTGGTGGAGGGGCAGGGGCGGCTGCGCGTCACCTTCGACCCCACCGGTATCGCCGACCGCAATGCCGATATCCGCCTGACCCGCGACGGCAACGACGCGCTGGTCCGGATCGGCGCGGATGGCGAGGTGCGCGCCGATGCGCAGTGACCGCTCCGCCGAGCGCGGCTTCACCCTTATCGAGATCATGGTCGCGCTGGCGGTGTTCAGCCTGGCCGCTTTGGCGCTCGTCCGGCTGGAGGGCGCGACCGTGCGCGGCGTCGGGCTGATCGACGATACGCTGGTCGCGCAGATGGTCGCGCACAATGTCGCGCTCGACGCCTATACCGAGGCGCAACCGCCCGAACCCGGCCGGACCGAAGGCGGCGAGGTCAATGGCGGCCGCAACTGGCGCTGGACCCGCCAGATCACTTCGCTCGGTGACCGGCAGGTGGTGCGGATCGACGTGGTGGTGCAGAATGTCCGCGGCCAGGTGCTCGGCCGCATGACGATGATCCGCCCGCCGAGCCCCGCCGCCGCCGTCGCGGTGGCGACATGACGGATCGCCGCCCCGCCGGACGGTCCGCCGAACAGGGCTTCACGCTGGTCGAGGTGATGGTCGCGCTGCTGATCTTCGCGATGATCGCCTCGGCCGGCGTTGCGATCCTGTCGTTCAGCATCCGGGCACAGGCAGCGACGGGGGCGCGGCTCGACGATCAGGCGGCGATCGCCCGCACCGTCTCCGCGCTGACCGCCGATCTGGCGCAGGCGACTCCTCGTGCTGCACGCGACGAGGCCGGGCGGCTGCGTCCCGCCTTTGTCGGCGAGCCGGGCGAGATGCTGTTCACGCGCGGCGGCTGGACGAACCTGGACGCCACCGCCCGGCCCAATCTGCAGAAGGTGCTGTGGCGCCTGTCCGGGCAGACGTTGGTGCGCATCGGCTATCCGGAGGTCGACGGCGCACAGCCGCTGGCGCAGACGCCGATGCTGGACCGGGTCAGCGCCATGGTCGTCCGCTACCGCTATGCCGGTGCGTGGAGCGATCGCTGGGACGGGGCGGGGGGCATCGCGCTGCCCCAGGCGCTGGAGCTGCGCCTGACCCGGACGGACGGGACGAGTTGGCGGATGATGGCGCTGGTCGGCACCGGCTTCGGTCCCGGCGGCATCCGCGTGCCCGGCCCCAAGGCCAGCACGCCGGAGGGCGCACCGACCACCCCGCCATCGATGCCGCGCGGAGAGCCGGCCCCGCTCGCGCCGCCGGGAGGGCAGAATGGCGTCTAGGCGCGCCGGCGAACGCGGCGCGGCGCTGCTCACCGTGCTGATGCTGGTGGCGGTGATCGCGGTCATGGCGGGCGCGGCGCTGGAGAAGCTGCGCCTGTCCACCCGCCTCGCCGCCAATGCCGCCGCCGCCGACCAGGCGCGCGCCTATGCCATCGGGGCGGAGGCGATGGCGACCGTTCGCCTGGGCGATCTGCTGACCAAGAGCGATGGACGGGTGACGCTGCTCGGCAATTGGAGCGACCGGCCCTTTCCGCTGCCGCTACCCGGCGGGGGGATGGCGGTGGCGCGCGTGGTGGATGGCGGCAATTGCTTCAACCTCAACGGGCTGGCGACGTCGGCAGGCGCGCCGGGCCTCTACCAGACCGCCGGATTGCAGCGCATCCAGTTCGCGCGGCTGATGCGGCTGCTCGGCATCTCCGGCCAGGTCGCCGACCAGATCGCGGCGAGCACCGCCGACTGGATCGACAGCGACCAGGACCAGCAGCCCGGCGGCGCGGAGGACTCGTTCTACACCGGCCAGCAGACCGGCTATCGCACCGCCGGCACGTTGATGGCGGATGTCAGCGAATTGCGCGCGGTGTCGGGCGTGACGCCGGAGGTCTATGCCCGGCTCCGGCCCTGGGTCTGCGCCCTGCCGGTGGCGGAGCCGAGCCGGATGAACGTCAACACCATCCTGCCCGAACAGGCGCCGCTGCTCGCCATGCTGGCGCCCGACGGCAGCCAGTCGGTCGACTCGGTCCGCGCATTGCTGCTGCGCCGTCCGCCCCAGGGCTGGTCGAACGCGCTCGATCTGTGGAAGGGGGCGACGACGCCCAGCGACGCGGCGGCGCAGACGGCGGCGACCACGGCCTGGTTTCGAATGACGGTGGACGTAACGGTCCCGGGCGCGCAACTACAGGAACGAGCGTTGATCGACGCGTCGAGGCTGCCGGTACGCCTGGTCGCGCGACAATGGGGGGAAGATACGTGACGACCTTGTTATTCCTGCCCAGCGGCGAGGCCGGCTTCCGCTGGATGCGGTTCGGCGATGCCGGGCTGATGGCGCGGGGCGACGGCGTGCCGGTGGAGCCGGACCCGATCGTCGCGGTCGCGCCCGCCGAGGCGGTGACGCTGCACTGGGCCGAACTGCCCGCCCGGTCCCCCGCCCAGGCGGTGGCGGCGGCGCGGCTGCTCGCGGCCGAGGCGAGCGCCGCCCCGCCCGGCGAGCTTCATGTCGCGGTGGGCGACGAGGGCGGCGGCGAACGCCCGATCGGCGTCGTCGCGATGGAGACGATGCGCGCCTGGCTCAGCCAGCTGGCCGCCGCCGGGGTCGATCCGGTCGCGCTTGTGCCCGCCCCGATGCTGCTGCCCCGTCCGGAGGAAGGCTATGTGCGCGCCGAACTGGCGGGCCAGGCGGTGGTGCGCGGCCGGACCAGTGGTTTCGCCGACGAAGCACGGCTGACCGAGCTGGTCACCGGCGGTGAGCCGCCCGCGACGGTCGAGCGACAGGTGCTGGACGCCGCCTTGTTTGACGCGACCGCCGCGCCCACGCTCGACCTGCGCCAGGGCGTGTTCGCGCGGCGGCGGGGCTTCGCGATCGACTGGCGGCTGGTGCGGCGTCTGGCCGCGCTGGGTGCTGCGATCCTGGCGGTCAGCTTCGCCATCTCGCTGGTCCGCGTCGCCAAGTACAGCTTCGCCGCCGACCGGCTGGAGGCGCAGGCCGATGCGCTCGCCGCCACCGCCCTGCCGCGCGGCGAGACGGTGACCGATCCCGATCGGCAGCTGGCCGAGCGGTCGGGCCGGGTGATCGGGCCGGGCTTGGGCTTCACCACCACCACCGCGGCGGCCTTCGCCGCGATCCGCAGCGTGCCGGGGAGTGAAGTGACGGGCATGGATTTCACTGCCAATGGCGATCTGCGCCTGTCGGTCGCGGTCGAGCGCGAGGCGCTGGCCACCGATTTGAAACGCGCGCTGGAGCGCGCCGGCTTCGCGGTGCAGGCCAGCGTCTTCCAGTCCGCCAACGGCCGGATCACCGGCGAACTGACGGTGAGCGGCCGATGAGCGCGCTTCGACACTGGTTCCAGGGCCGCTCCAAGCGCGAGCAGAGGCTGTTGCTGGTCATGGCCGCGCTGGCGATCGTGACGATCCTGTGGGGGCTGGTGATCCGGCCGCTGTCGGACGTGATGGCCGGCGCCCGCGAGCGGCATGCGGCGGCGGTGATCCGGCTGGGCGAGACGCGCGCCGTGGTCGACGCGCTGGGCGCGGCGCGCAAGGTGCCGCCGCTCACCGGCTCGCTGGCCGACGTGATCCGCGCCCAGGCGGAGACGGCCGGCTTCCCGCTCGCCAGCCTGGAGCCGGAGGGTGACGGGGTTCGCGTCTCGATCAGCTCGGCTCGGGGTGCGGCGCTGACCGCCTGGCTGGCGCGGCTGGAGCGGGCGGGGATCGTGGTCGAGGGCGCGACGCTCAGCGACAATGGCGATCGCACCGTCTCTGCCCGGCTGCTGTTGCGGGGGCGGGCGGCATGAGGCGGATTCGTCTGACCACCGGGCCGGCGGCGTTGTTCGGCGCGATGATGCTGGTGGCGCTGATCGTCTTCCTGCCGATGCGCGCGGTGCTCGGCTGGGCCGGGGCGGGGCGGCAGGGGCTGGTCGCGCGCGAGGTCGAGGGCAGCATCTGGGACGCGCGGTTGCGCGACGCCAGCCTCGGCCAGTTGCCGATCGGCGATGTCGATGCGCGCCTGTCGCCGCTCGGGCTGCTGACCGGACGCGCGGTGCTGACGCTGGAGCGCGACGGTGCGATCGGCGTGCCGCCGCTGTCGGCGCGCGCCTATGTCAGCCGGCATGGCATGGGCGTGGAGCGGGCGACCGCCCGGATCGGGGCGGGGGCGTTGTTCCAGCCACTGCCGGTCGCGTTCCTCGACCTGGCCGATGTCACCATCCGCTTTCGCGACGACCAGTGCAGTGAGGCGCAGGGTCGGGTGACCGCGACCCTGGCGGGCGATGTGGCGGGCGTCGGCTTGCCGCCCTCGGTCAGCGGCGATGCGCGGTGCGATGCGGGCGCGCTGGTCCTGCCGCTGACCGGCGCGGCGGGGACGGAAGGCGTGACGCTGCGAATCACCGGCGATGGCCGCTACCGGGCGGAACTGGTGATGCAGGGCGGCGACGCGGCGACGATCGGTCGGTTGCAGGCCGCCGGATTCGTCGCTGGTCCACGCGGTTATCAACTTTCTGTCGAAGGACGCTTCTGATCCGCTTGACGGACCGTCCATCACCCCTTATCGGCCCAACTCCTTCGCGGCGACCGTAGTTCAATTGGTTAGAGCGCCGGCTTGTGATGCCGGAAGTTGCGGGTTCAAGTCCCGTCGGTCGCCCCACCATCTTCAGACATCGCGCAGAGGCTGCCCATGACCAGCAATTGGGGCTTTCCCGATTTCGACGACCATGAAGGCATCCATCTCTTCACCGACCCGGCCTCTGGGCTGAAGGCGGTGGTCGCGATCCACTCCACCAAGCTGGGCCCGGCGGCGGGCGGCGTCCGCTTCTGGCACTATGCCGACAGCGACCGCGCGATCACCGATGCGCTGCGCCTGTCGCGCGGCATGAGCTTCAAGAACGCGATGGCCGGCCTGGAGCTGGGCGGCGGCAAGGGCGTCGTGCTGGCCCCCGAGCCGGGCGCCGTCATCACCACCGAACAGCTCGAAGCCTTTGGCCGGGCGGTCGAATCGCTTGGCGGCCGCTATGTGACCGCCGAGGATGTCGGCATGTCCGAGGCGCGGATGAAGGTCATTGCCGGCCAGACCCGCTATGTTTCCGGCCTGCCGGTCGAAAGCGGCGCGGCGGGCGGCGATCCCGGCCCCTATACCGCCCACGGCGTCTATCTGGGCGTGGTCGCGGCGGCGAAGCGCGGGCTGGGCGCGACCGACATGAAGGGCGTGCGCGTCGCGGTGCAGGGCCTGGGTTCGGTCGGCGGTGGTCTGGCGCGGCTGCTGGCACGCGACGGCGCGGTGCTGACCCTAGCCGATGTGAACGCCGATCGCGCCGAGGCGATGGCGGCGGAACTGGGCGCGACCACCGTGCCGGCCGATGCGATCCTGACCCAGGATGTCGATCTGGTCAGCCCCAACGCGCTGGGCGCCGTGCTGACCGAGACCAGCATCCCGCAGATTCGCGCCAAGGTGATCGCGGGCGGCGCGAACAACCAGTTGGCCGTGCGCGAGGATGGTCAGCGCGTCCATGATCGCGGCATCCTCTACGCACCGGACTATGTCATCAACGCCGGCGGCATCATCAATGTCGGCCTGGAATATCTGGGGCATGGCGACGAGGCCGAGGTGATGGCGCGCATCGCCCGCATCCCGGAGCGGCTGGAGCAGGTCTGGGCCGAAAGCGCTTCCAGCGGCGAGCCGGCGTCCGAGGTTGCCGATCGCATCGCGCGGGGGCTCATCGGTCGCGCCTGATCAGCGCTGACCGGATCGGTCAGAAATTCGTCCATTTCTGACGGGAAAGATAATTGACTGCCTAGGCAACCTTTGCCACGGCAACCGCATGAACCTGTACGAAGATGATGAGTCGTTTCGGCCGAACACTTCGATCGGTTATCTGATCCGGCGCATCCATGTGATGGGCGGGCAGCTGATCGAACCGATCTTCGCGCGCGAAGGGATCACCGCCACGCAATGGTCGTCGCTGGCGATGATCCTCATGACCGATGCCAATACCTGCGTCGCGCTGGCGCGGGACATGGGGTATGACAAGGGTGCGATGACCCGCGTCGTCGACCAGCTGGAGGAGCGCGGCCTGCTCCGCCGCGCACGCGACGATGGCGACCGTCGCCAGATCAACCTTTCCCTGACCCCGGAGGGGCGCGAGATCGCGCTCCGCTGCAAGCGACAGGTCCAGCAATGCTGGAACGCAGTCCTTGCCGAATGGGACCGCGAGGAGCTCGAAGGGCTGATCGGTGGATTGCAGCGCCTGAAGGCGACGTTCGAAAATGCCGTGAACGAGGGAGGCTGCGCATGAGCCGGGCTGTCTGGGCGATGGGCACGCTCGCCGTGCTGCTCGCCGGTTGCGCCGCCCCCGCGACGCATCAGTCGGTGACGCCGGTCGCGCCGGTGCAGATGGGACTGGCGGGTGGACCCGCTCCCTATATCGACCAGGCCTGGTGGCGGAGCTTCGGTGACCCACAGCTCGACCGGCTCGTCGCGGATGCGACCGGCGGTAATCCGTCGCTCGCCACCGCGCTGGCGCGGGTCCGGCAGGCACAGGCGGGGCTGGAGCGGCAGCAGGCCGAGCGCAACCTGGACGTCAGCGCCGATCTGTCGCCGCAGGTGCAGCGCCTGTCGGGCCGCTACATCATTCCGCCCCCCTATGGCGGCAGCGTCCGCTTCGTCGGCACCGGCGTCGCCAATCTCAGCTACAATCTCGACCTGTTCGGGCGGCAGCAGGCCGCGATCCTGGAGGCGCGGCAAAGCGCCCAGGCCGCGCGCTACGACGTGGCGGCGGCGCGGCTGGCGATCGCGGGATCGGTGGTCCAGACCTATCTCGACCTGGTCCGCGCCGATGCGCAGGCGGCGATCGCCCGCGCGACGATCACCGAGCGCGAACGCTCGCTGCGGCTGGTCGAGTCGCAGGTCCGCAACCAGCTGGCCAGCAAGGTGCAGTCGACGGCGGCGGCCACGCTGCTCGCCCAGGCGCGCGAGGCGCTGACGGCGGCGGAAGGATCGCGGGCCTTGGCGGTCAACGCGCTGGCGGCGCTGGCGGGGCGGGGGGGCGAGTATGCCGCCGGCATCGGTCCGACCGCTGCCCGGCTCGACGCCGGCCTGCCGGTGCCGACCGTGCTGCCCGCCGATCTGCTCGCCCGCCGGCCCGATATCGCGGCGGCGCAGGCGCGGATCGCGGCGGCGGCGGCGGGGCAGCAGGTCGCGCGGCGGGCCTATTACCCCAATGTCAACCTGACGGCGCTCGCCGGGCTCCAGGCGATCGGCATCGGCAATCTCTTCTCGCTCGATGCCGGCACCGCCGGGGGCGGTGGCGCGATCCACCTGCCGATCTTCGAGGGCGGTCGGTTGCGCGCCGGACTGGAGACCGCGACCGCGCAGGTCGACCTCGCCAATGCCGCCTATAACGAGCGGGTGGTCGGCGCGGTGCGCGAGGCGGCCGATGCGCTGGCCCTCTCCACCAACCTCCAGGCCCAGCGCCAGCGTGCCGAGCAGGTAGTGCGCGGCTTCGCGGAGACCGGGCGGCTCAACGCCGTGCGCGTGTCCAGCGGCCTCAACTCGCAACTCGATCTGGTCGACAATGACGTGCGCCTGCTCGACGCCCGCCTGACCGCCACCAACCTCGCCGCCGAAGCGGCCCGCCAGCGCGTGGCGCTGGTGCTGGCGCTGGGCGGCGGCTTCTCCGCCGAAAGTGTCCAGCCATGACCGACAACCGTGCCGACTCCGCAGAGCAGGCCGCACCGCAGACCACGCCCGCGCCCCGGGGCAATCCGGGCGGGCGGCGCAGGGCACTGCTGATCCTGGGCGTGATCGTCCTGATCGGCGTGATCGTCTGGGCGGTGTTCCACTTCCTGCTCGCCAAGCCGGAGGAGGAGACCGACGACGCCTATGTCGCGGGCGACGTGGTGGCGATCACCGCGCGCGATCCGGGCCAGGTGACCGCGATCCATGCCGACAATACCCAGATGGTGAAGGCCGGCCAGCCGCTGATCGACCTCGACCCGGCGACCGCCGATGTCGGCCTCGCCTCGGCCGAGGCGGAGCTGGCGCGCGCGGTGCGTTCCACCCGCGCCACCTTCTCACGCCTGTCGGAAACGGGGGCACAGGTGGTGCAGGCGCGAGCCGAGCTGGCACGGGCGAGCGACGATTACCGCCGCCGCCGGGGTGCGGCGGCCGAGGGCGCGATCTCGGGCGAGGAACTGGCCCATGCCGCCGATGCGGTGAAGGTGGCGCGCGCCAATCTGCAACTGGCGCTCAGCCAGCAGACCCAGTCGCGCACCGCCGTGCAGGGCACCGAGGTGAACACCAACCCGGCGGTGCTGGCGGCGGCGGCGGCCTATCGCCGCGCGGCGATCACGGCGAGCCACATGCATGTCGCCGCCCCGATCGACGGCGTGGTGGCGCAGCGCACGGTGCAGCTGGGCCAGCAGGTCGCGGCAGGCACGCCGATGATGGCGGTGGTGCCGCTCGACCGGCTGTGGGTCGACGCCAACTTCCGCGAGACCCAGCTCAAGGACCTGCGCATCGGCCAGCCGGCCACCGTGGTCAGCGACGTCTACGGCGATGACGTGGTCTATCACGGCAAGGTGATCGGCGTCGGTGCGGGCAGCGGCAACGCCTTCGCGCTGCTGCCGCCGCAGAATGCCAGCGGCAACTGGATCAAGATCGTGCAGCGCGTGCCGGTGCGCATCGCGCTCGACCCGCGCGAGCTGCGCGCCAATCCCTTGCGCGTCGGGCTGTCGGTGGCCGCCACGGTCGATACCGCCAGCAAGTCGGGCCAGCGGCTGGGCCTGCCGGCGGCGCAGGCATACGGCGCGACGGCGAAGGACGCCAACGATCCGGCGGTCGAGGCGCGTATCCGCCAGATCATCGCGGCGAACCGCTGATGGCCGGCCCGGCCCCGGCGGCCGGCGAGGGGCCGCCCCCGCTCGCCGGCGGCAAGCTGGCGGTGATCGCGATCGCGCTGGCGGTCGGCACCTTCATGCAGGTGCTCGACTCCACCATCGCCAACGTGTCGCTGCCGACGATCGCCGGCAATCTCGGCGTGTCGAGCGACAATTCGACCTGGGTCATCACCGCCTTCGCGGTGGCCAACGGCATCGGCGTGCCGCTGACCGGCTTCCTGATGGGGCGGTTCGGCGTGGTGCGGACCTTCTGCCTGTCGGTGCTGCTGTTCACCATCGCCTCCTTCCTGTGCGGCATCGCCTGGAACCTGTCGTCGCTGATCTTCTTCCGCGTGCTGCAAGGCGCGGTGTCGGGGCCGATGATGCCGGGCAGCCAGGCGCTGCTGATCTCGATCTTCGCGGCCGACCGGCGGTCCACCGCGCTCGGCATCTGGTCGATGACGACGCTGGTCGCGCCGATCATGGGCCCGATCCTGGGCGGCTACATCTCCGACAATTATCACTGGAGCTGGATCTTCCTGATCAACGTGCCCTTCGGTCTGATCTGCGCGTCGTTGTGCTGGCGCGGGCTGAAGGATCGCGAGACGCCGACCCGCAAGCTGCCGATCGACAAGGTCGGGCTGTTCCTGCTCGTGCTGTGGGTCGGGTCGCTGCAATGCATGTTGGACCTGGGCAAGAATGACGACTGGTTCCAGTCGCCGCGCATCGTCGTGTTCGGCGTCATCGCGGTGGTCGGTGCGATCGCCTGGATCATCTGGGAGATGACGGACGCCAATCCGATCGTCGACCTGTCGCTGTTCAAGAGCCGCAACTTCACGATCGGCGCAGTCGCCTTCTGCCTCGGCTATGCGGTGTTCTTCGCCAACACGCTGCTGCTGCCGCTGTGGCTGCAGACGCAGATCGGCTATACCGCGACCTGGGCCGGATTGGTCGCGGCGCCGAGCGGCGTGGTCGCGGTGCTGCTGACGCCCTTCGTCGCGCGGATGTCGGGCAAGATCGATGCGCGCTGGCTGGCGACCGTCGCGTTCGTGTCCTTCGCCGCCTCCTATTGGATGCGCTCGCTGCTGACCGCCAATGCCAGTTTCGGGCAGATCATGCTGCCGGTGCTAGTGCAGGGGGTGGCGATGAGCACCTTCTTCCTGGCGATGCTCACCATCTCGCTCGACCGCATCCCGGCGCAGCGATTGCCGTCCGCGACCGGCCTGTCGAACTTCACCCGCATCGTCGCCGGGTCGTTCGCCGCCTCGATCATCACCACCGCCTGGGACCGGCGCGAGGCGCTGCACCAGAGCCGGCTGTCCGAGGCGATCGGGCAGGGGGTGCCGTGGCAGATGGCGCGCGACGGCCTCGCCAAGCTGGGGCTGAACGAGACGCAGGCGGCCGCCGCGGTGACGCGGCAGATGGTGGGGCAGGCCTATCTGCTGGCCTCGACCGACCTGTTCCGCCTGTCCGCCTGGCTGTGCGCGGTGATGATCCCGATCGTATGGTTCACGCGCCGCCCGAACGCGCCCTCCGGCCCGATCGCGGCGGATTGAGCCGGAGCCGATACCGATCAGGCTTGACCATTGTCATCGCCCGGATTGGTCCCCGCCGCTTGATCGCGGGGGCCGGTTCCGCCGGGACAGAGGAATGCGGCCTTTCCCATATCGACGAGGACATAGGCTGTCCTCGAAGCCGGGCCCGGAACGTCGTGCGGTGCCGGTCGCTATAGCCCCATGAGCGTTCAGGCTCGCGGAGATATGTGATGGCGGATAGCAGGATGGCGACCCTTTACCGTATGGTGCTGCCCGAACATACCTGTCCGTTCGGCGTCCGTGCCAAGCAGATGCTGGAGGGGGCGGGCTTCACCGTCGACGATCGACTTCTCCAGTCGCGTGAGGAGGTCGATGCCTTCAAGGCGGAACAGGACGTCGCCACCACGCCGCAGATATTCATCGATGGCGAGCGGATCGGCGGTAGCGACGATCTCGAACGCTATCTTGGGCAGGCTTGAGCCGATGGCGCGGCCCGACCCCCTTGCATCCGGTGGCCTTCCGCGCTTGGCGGCGTTGGCGACGGTCGGTGTGGTGCTCGGCGCGAGCGCGCTTGTCGGGCGACGTAACGCGCCCGATCCCTCGCATCCCGGCATCCGCCGCTGGTATCGGCGGTTGGACAAGCCCGGCTATACGCCGCCCGACGCGGCCTTCGGCGCGGTCTGGCCCGTGCTCGAAACCGGCCTCGCAATCGGTGGCTATCGTCTGTTGCGACATCCGACCGGGCGCGCTCGCAATGCGGCGATCGGCCTGTGGCTGGCCAATAGCGCGATGGTGGGCGGCTGGACCCAGCTCTTCTTCCGCCAGAAGCGGCTTGGCGCCAGCGCGGCCGCTTCTGGCGCGATGGTCGCCACCGGGGCGGCCTATGTCATGGCCGCCGCGAAGGTCGACCGGCCGGCCGCCGCCATGGGCGTTCCCTTTGTCGCCTGGCTGGGGTTTGCCACGTTGCTCGCCGAGCGGATATGGCGCGACAATCAACCGGACGACTCCTGAAACCACCGGGTGTCCGATACGGCCGGTCGGCGGAAGGCGCGGGCAGGATGCCCGATACGCGATGTCGTCGGCGGGGGAGGTGCCCCCGGTGCCGGAGATGGCATTCCGGGGCGGGCCTGCCCGTCAGCCGGCCACGTCGACCGCTTGGGCAATGGTGATGCTCGGCCGCGCCACAGCCAGATCGCGCGCGGCGATGCCGAACGCCTTGAAATGGTCCGACGCCATGTGCGCCTGGACGGCGGCGTCGTCGACATAAAGTTCGTTGAAGACGAACCGTCGTTCACCGTCCTTCTCGCGCCACAGGTCGTAGTAGAGCACACCCGGCTCGGCCCGAGAGGCGGCGATGCAGGTCTGTGCCGCCGCGACGAACGCTTCCTCCCGACCTGGCTTGACGCTGACGAATGCGACGATCTTTACCGACATGATAGTCTCCCGTTTCCCGGACGCGCCATATGGGGTCCGCATCTATTTCGCCCGAATAGGCCGACCGTCATCGGACATGTAGCCAGACCGACATCGCAGCCTAGCGTAAAGCCTTCTCGAAGCCAGACATTCAAGCGACGGCATGATCGGCGACGCGGCGTTCCGAGGTCAGCGGGTTTCCGGCGAGATTCGCCTCTCACATGCGCAGGGGGGCGGTATAGCCGGTCAGTTCCAGATAGCCTCTCCCGCCGTTGGTCCGGACCGCGCCCTCCCAATATACGGGCTGTCCGGCGGCGCGGGCATCGACCTCCTGGTCGGCGAACACCGGCCGAAGCAGGAAGGCGCGGATGCCCTCGGGCAAGCGTATCCGCAACAGCTGCGCGACGGGATAGCGCGCGCCCGTGCGCGCCGACCGCCAGGTCGCCCTGGGCGAGAAGGCGACATCCCGAGGCGACAGCCGGGTGATGCGCCCGTCGGGGCGGCGATAGGAGCCGCCCGACCAGAGCACCCCGCCACCCTTGCGGCGGATGCGGAACGCCATCAGCGCCGCGCCATCGTCAAGATTGAGCCCGGTCCAGTCCCAGCCGGCGGCATCGGTGGCGAGATAGTCCGACGACCATTCGCGGTCGAGCCAGGCCTCCCCGCTCAGGCGTTCGCGCCGGCCGGCGCGGACCAGCGTCCCCGACGCGGCGAGGTGCGGCATCGAATAATAATAGCTCGCCTGTGCCGGCTTCGGACCCTTGCGGCTGTACCCGTTCTCCCCCTGCGCGAGCGGCGGCTGGGTGGGGCGGAAGCTGAGGTCCAGCGTAAAGTCGCGACCACCCACCCGGCTGGTGAAGCGTCCGTCACGAAGCCGGCGGAAGGTCCAGCCGTTCAGTCGTACGTCGGCGTCACCGGTCGCCGCGCCCGCCAGACCGAAACCCGCACGGGCGGCGCGCTCGGCATGGAGGATATGTCCGATCCGTGAGTCCGACAGCGCGGCATGAGCGAAGATGACCTGGCGGGCGGCGAAGCGACTGGGGTTGTCGGTGGCGGCATGCGGATTGACGCGGAAGAAGGTGATCTGGAAGCCGATATCGCGGCCGTCCTCACCCTTCAGCCAGCCGGTGACGTACCACCATTCGGTCCGGAATGCGGGATGCGCGCCGTGATCCGCGGGGAAGGACAGCCGGATGCCGGGGCGTACCACGGGGTAGGGGGAGGGTGCCGCCAGTCCCGCAGCCGCGACCAGCGCGAGAAACGCACGCATCACCAATCCTCCCGAACGGCAGCGACGGCATCCGCGGCGGTCGCCCGTCGGCCGGCCAGCATCGCCGTCAACGCCGCGGCGACGGTCAGTGCCACCGTCACTCCCGCGATCGTTGCGAACGGCCAGATCGTCGTCATCGTCCAGTTGAACGACTGCGGATTGACGACATGGATCAACACCTGGCCCAGCAGCGCACCGAGCGCGACCCCCGCCACCGCGCCGATCAGCCCGAGCAGCGCGCCCTCGCTCGCGAGCATCGCGGTCACCTGTCCTCGGGTCAGGCCGAGATGGCGGAGCATGCCAAACTCCTTCGATCGTGCGATCGTCTGGGCGGACATCGTCGCCGCGACCCCGGCGAGGCCGACGAGGATCGCCACTGCCTCCAGTCCATAGGTGATGGCGAAGCTCCTGTCGAAAAGCTGCAGGGCGAAGCGGCGGAGCGTGGCGGGTTCCGCCACCGATATGCCCGGCGGTAGCGTCGCCGCCACGGCGCGGCGTACGGTCGCGGGATCCGCGCCGGGCGCGAGGGTGATCGCCGCCTCGTCACGCCCGCGGTCCCCCGTCAGTCGGACATAGTCGACATCACGGATCACCACCGCCCCCTGCTGTCGGGCATAGTCGCGCCACACGCCGGCGACCACGAAGCGGGTCGATCGCCCTCCGACCGGGAGCATGACCGAGCGGCCGGGGGACCAGCCATAGAGGCGGGCGGCCGGTTCCGACGTCCAGATCGGCGTCGCGCCGGCGGGAACCTTCGCCTCCTCCAGCAGCACGAGCAGCGGGTCCTCCACGTCACCATGGACCGGCCGGGCGATGAGCGTGACCGGTGGACGATCCGCAACGATCGTCAGCGGCAGTTGTCGGCTGAACGCCGCGCGCCGGACCCCGGCAACGGCGGCGATCCGGCGCTGCGTCGCGGGGTCGAGATCGCCGCTTTCGGCGCGCAGGTAGAGATCGGCCGACAGGACCTGGCCCAGCCAGCCGTCGACGGCACCGCGAAAGCTGGTCACCATCGTCGCCATCGCGATCATCAGCGCGGTGGATGCGACGATGCCGCACAGCGCGATCGCCGCCTGGCCCGGCGCGCCCTGGACGTGGCGGATGGCCAGCAATCGGGGGACCGACGCGATCTCGCGTCCCCGCCATGGCGCGAGCAGCCACCGCACCAGCCACGGCACGCCGGCAATACCGCCCGCCAGCAGAAGCGCCATGCTGGCGAAGCCGAACAGGGGAAGGCCGCCGACCGCCGGCAGGAGCGCCGCGCCGCCGCCGGCGATGAGCAGCACCAACGCCGGCCGCCACGGCACCGGCGCTCGCGGATCGAGTATGTCGCCGGCATTCTTCAACGCCGCCGCAGGGGCCGCGCGCGCCGCCGACCGCGCCGGCAGGACGCTGCCGAGAAGCGCGGCCGCCACGCCAAGGGCGAAGAAGGTCGCGGCAGCGACCGGCTGGAACACGATGTGCGCCGCGCCGCCACCGAAATAGCCGCCGCCCAGGTCGCCGCCGAGCAGCCGCAGCGCTGCCACCGCCATGGCATAGCCGGCCGCGAGGCCCAGGGCCGCGCCGACGATACCGATGATGGCCCCCTCCAGCGCCACGGCGGCGACGATGCCGGCGCGGGGCAGTCCGAGGGTCCGCACCAGTGCGAAGGCGCGCAGCCGGCGGGTCACCGACAGCGTCTGGGCCGAGAAGACCAGGAAGCCCCCGGTGAGGAGCGCGACGAGCGCGAGCATGTCGAGATTGACGCGATAGGCGCGGCTGAGCGCATCGCCCTGCCGTGCCTGGCTTTCGCCCGATCGGATGGTCGCGTCCGCGCCGAGGAGTTCGGGCAGGGCACGTTCCGCGACCGCGCGGTCGCCCAGCTTCAGGTCGAGCCGGTCGATCCGACCGAGCCGGCCGAAGCGCCACTGAGCCGCCGCGATGTCGATCGTGCCCAGCGCCTGGCCCGCCGGGGTGGCGGGAAGGGTGCCGGCGACCCTGAGGCGGGCGGTGCGGCCATTGGCCTTGACGGCAACGCGGTCGCCGACGCGGGCACCGACCGCCGCCAGCGCCGCGCGTGACAGGTACAGGCCATCCTCGGCGAAGATGTCATCGCTCCGGGCGTCCGGCCCGGCGGGCCGCGCGCCGACCAGGCTGGGCGTCACCGCGCCGGCGCGGATCACGTCGACACCGAGCAGGGTGAAGCGGCCGTTGCGCGCGCGCGCGGGCAGGGTGATGACGGGGCTCGCATCGGCGACGCCGGGTGCGGTGGCGACGCGCGGGTAAAGCCGCTCGTCGAAGCCGAGCGGGGTGCGGGCGCTGACCTGGAGGTCGGCGGCGCCGTTCACGCCGGTCACCGCTGCCTCGAACGAGGCGAGCGCCGATCCGTTGACGAGGTGGACGGCGAAGCCGAGCACCACGCCGACGGCGATCGCCAGCGCAGTGGCGGCGAAGCGGCCTGGATGCGACCGCCACTCGCCCAGCACCAGCCAGGCCAGTGCGAGGCGCGAGCGGAACAGTCCTGCCTCAGCCATGCGCTGGCATCGGCAC
The DNA here is from genome assembly GCF_031453475.1 of Sphingomonas sp. SORGH_AS_0438. NCBI lineage: Bacteria > Pseudomonadati > Pseudomonadota > Alphaproteobacteria > Sphingomonadales > Sphingomonadaceae > Sphingomonas > Sphingomonas sp. SORGH_AS_0438. Next base: position 1,649,719 of record NZ_JAVIZS010000001.1, on the reverse strand, counting down.
CTGTTCGACCAGGCCATCCGCGGTCAGCCGGAGCACCCGGTCGGCGATGGCGGCGGTGGCGGCGGAATGCGTGACGATCACCGCCGCCGCCCCGCGCGAGCGTACTGCGCCCGCGAAGAGGTGCAGCACGCGGGTGGCGGTGTCGGGATCGAGGTTCCCCGTCGGCTCGTCGGCGAGGATGACGGCCGGGCGGTGGACCAGCGCGCGGGCGATCGCCACCCGCTGCAACTCGCCGCCCGACAGGTCGCGCGCATAGTCGCGGCCGCGATCTGCGAGCCCGACCTCGGTCAGCATCTCACCCGCGCGGGACCGCGCCGCGGCCCCATCGGAAGAGATCAGCGCGAGTGGCAGGGCCACATTCTGTTCGAGGGTGAGATAGGGCAGGATGTGGAAGGCCTGGAACACGAAGCCGATGCGTTCCCGTCGCAACCGGGTGCGGGCCGCCTCAGAGAGGGGGGCGAGCGATGTCCCCTCGATCAGCACCTCGCCCGCATCGGCGTCGTCGAGGCCGGCGAGGATGTTGAGCAGCGTCGACTTGCCGACGCCGGAGTCCCCGGTGATCGACACCAGTTCACCCGGCGACACCGACATGGCCAGATCGTGAAAGAGCCGGCGGTCGCGACCGACCGTCTTCGCCAATGCCCGTGTCTCGATCGCCTGCATCGTCACGGAACGGTTTGGTGACGCCTTCGGTCCAGGATGATCGTACGCGGTCAATCAAGAGTGTCGATCCCGATCGGCGGATCGCCGCGACCGCAGGCACGGCGCGCCATCATCCAGGCGTTCGGCGGTCAGAGTTTGGCGCCGGCTCGTACCGCGAGGGCGATGCCCGCCCAGTCGACATCCGGCCCCTCCGTCGCGATCACCGTGCGGAGATGGTCGCGAACGATTCCGAGCAGCGGCATCGACGCGCCGAACGTGGTGGCGGCGGCATCGACCAGGGTCATGTCCTTCAGCCCCAAAGGTGCCGCGAAGCCGGCGGGCCTGAACCGGTCCTCGACCAGGATTTCGCCATAGGTCTGATAGACCGGCGCGCCCAACAGCGTTCCCGTCAGCACCTCCAACAGGGTGCGGCGATCGACGCCGCCTTTTTCCGCCAGGGTCATCGCCTCGGCCATGGCCTCCACCGCCGCCATGATCATGAAGTTGCCGCTGAGCTTGACCAGGTTCGCGGCGGACGGCGTGTCGCCGATCCGGAAAATGCGCTGACCGATTGCATCAAGGATCGGCTCGCAGCGGTCCAGCGCCGCCGCCGGCCCCGCAGCGACGACGAACAGCGTACCAGCCGCCGCCGCCGGCGGGCGGCCAAAGACCGGGGCCGAGACATATCCGCCCGTGCCGCTTTCCGCGGCCAGTCGATCGGCGAGCGCGACGCTGATCGTGCTGTGCCCGATATGGAGCGCTGGAGCCCCGGCAATGCCGCCTTCGCCGAACACCGTGTCGACCACCGCCTGGTCATCGGCGAGCATGGTCATCACCACATCGCCCTGGGCGGCGTCGATCGGTCGCTCGGCGCGGGTCGCACCGGCTTCGACAAGCGCATCGGCTTTCGCCGCCGACCGGTTCCAGACCGTTACCGCATGGCCGGCCTTGAGCAGATTGGCCGCCATGGCGCTGCCCATCTGGCCCAGCCCGATGAAGCCGATCTTCATGCGCCTTCCTCCCTATAGCTGTCGAACTCCGCCGCACGACCGGGATGCCTGCCCGGCGCGATCGCTGCGCAAGGGGACGTCATCACCGGTTGACGCTTGCCATCGTCGCGGCGGGATAGCGCATGCCGCTCGCCGCGCCGGGTGGCAGGACAGCGTCGATCCGCGCCAGCTCGGCCGCCTGCAACTCCACGTCGATCGCGCCGAGATTGTCCTCCAGATAGGTGCGCCTTTTGGTGCCGGGAATCGGCACGATGTCCTCACCCTGCGCAAGCACCCAGGCGAGCGCGAGCTGTGCGGGCGTGCATCCCTTGTCGGCGGCCATGGTCTTGATCTCGCGGACGAGATCGAGATTGCGCTGGAACGCCTCGCCCTGGAAGCGGGGATGATTGCGCCGGGTGTCATCGGCGGCCAGATTGTCCGGTGCCCTGATCTGCCCCGTCAGGAACCCGCGTCCGAGCGGGCTATAGGGCACGAAGCCGATGCCGAGTTCCCGTACCAGCGGCAGGATCGTGTCTTCCGGGTCGCGCGTCCACAGGGAATATTCCGTCTGCAAGGCGGTGATCGGGTGCACGGCATGCGCGCGGCGGATCGTATCCGGTGCCGCTTCCGACAGGCCGAGATACTTGACCTTGCCGGCGGTGACGAGCTCGGCCATCGCGCCGACGGTTTCCTCGATCGGCACGTCCGGGTCGACGCGGTGCTGGTAATAGAGGTCGATGATGTCGAGGCCGGTGCGCTTCAGGCTGGCATCGCAGGCCTGGCGAACATAATCCGGCCGGCCGTTAATACCGCGCGCGTCGCCATCGGGGCTGCGGACGATGCCGAACTTGGTCGCGACCACCACCCATTCGCGTCGTTCGCGCACCACGCGTCCGACCAGCTCCTCATTGGCGCCGACGCCGTACATGTCGGCCGTGTCCAGAAAGGTGATCCCGCGATCGAGCGCAAGGTTGATCGTGGCGATCGACTCCGCCTCATCGCGGCCGGCATAGAAATCGGACATGCCCATGCAGCCAAGCCCCATGGTCGAAACTTCCAGGCCCTGCCGGCCGAGCTTGCGGGTCTTCATGCCATATCTCCGATCTGATCGCTGCCTGCTCAATGGTCGGGGCGGCCGGCAGTTGCCGCCGGCGGTGCAGTGAAGACGTTCGCGGCTGAAATTCCGACGTTTTCCGGCGGTGTGGCTGGCGGCGATGATCGGATGGCGGCGCCGCCATCACCCCGGCCGCCTGGCCCGTTCTCGCGTTAGCTCGGATCGGCAGGCTTCGCAGGCGATCGCACCATGCTGGTCGAATATGGCCGGTCGGCGGGGCCCGCCGCCCAGGCTTTGTTGGGCATGGCCTGCATCGTGAAGCGCAGTTCACCGCCGGCCATGATCTCGTCGTGCCGCAGATAGGCCCGCGTGACGGGCCTGCCGTTCAGCATGACCGTTCCGACATAGGGATGCTGGTCGTCCAGCTGGTCGGCGATGATGGTCAGGTGCCGGCCATTGGGCAGGGCGAGCACCGCGCGGTTCACGAACGGCCGGCCGATGACATATTCCAGGCTGGCAGGCGTCACCGGATAGAAGCCCAAGGCGGTGAAGACGAGCCATGCCGACATCTGGCCAAGATCGTCGTTGCCGGACAGCCCGTCGGGCGTCGGGTGGTACTGGCTTTCGACGATCTGCTTCAACCGTGCCTGCGTCCGCCACGGCGCGCCGGCATAGCTGTAGAGATAGGCGACATGGTGGCTGGGTTCGTTGCCATGGATGTACTGGCCGATCAGCCCGGCGATATCCTCGGCATGGCTGTAGTCGAGCTTCGAATTGTCGAACTCGAACATCGCATCCAGCTTGGCAACGGTTGCCGCCTCACCGCCAAGCGCACGGACGAGCGCGGCCTGATCCTGCGGCACGAACCAGCTATATTGCCAGGCATTGCCCTCGGTATAGTCCGATCCGTAATTGATCGCGGTCGGGTCGAACGGCACGCGGAACGTCCCGTCGGTCTTGCGCGCCCGGATGAAGCCGGTCCTGGCGTCGAAGCTGTTGCGCCAGTTGCCGGCGCGCTGCTCGAACCTGGCTGCGATCTCGGTGCGGCCCATCGCGCGCGCCATCCGGGCGATCGTCCAGTCGTCATAGGCATATTCGACCGTCTTGGAGGCCGCTTCCGGTTCGCGGTCGATCGGCACATAGCCGCGTTTCATATAGTTGCCGAGGCCGCCATATGGCGCATAGGTCGCGCTCGCCACCATTGCCGACAGCGCGGCATCCGCGTCGAACCCCCGGATGCCCTTGAGATAGGCGTCGGCGATGACCGGCGCGGCATGATAGCCGATCATCGTCCAGGTTTCGCGCCCCTGGAACTGCCAGACCGGCAGGATGCCATCGGGGCTGTGTTCCCGGCTCGCGACAAGCGAGCGGACGATGTCGCTCGACGTGCTCGGCGGCTGAACGATGGTGAGCAACGGATGCTCGGCCCGGAACGTATCCCAGAGCGAGAATGTCGAGCGGAAGGTGTAACCCTCGGCGCGATGGACCTGGTTGTCGGGCCCACGATAGCGGCCGTCCACGTCGCCGGCGACGGCGGGTGCGAGCAAGGCATGGTAGAGCGCCGTCGCCACCGATGTCCGCATCGGGGCAGGCGCCTCGATCTTCAGCACGTCGAGGGCGGCGCGCCACGCCGCCATGGTCTTCGCGCGAATGGCGTTGAAGTCGCCGGGCTCGCTCCCAAGATTGGCGATCGCGCCCGCCTCGTCGACCGACGAGATCGCGCTCTTCACCTCGATGGGGCGGTCGACCGCGCCGAAATCGAAGCGCGCCACCAAGGCCCGTCCGGCGCGTTCGGCCACCGCGTCGCTGCCGCGCCCCGGTCCCTGGAAGCCCTTATAGGCGATATCCGTCTCGGTCGACACGAAGGCGTGCCCCTGGAGCGGCACCGAGAAGCGCAGGGCGAAGCAGAGCGTCCGATCCGGCGCCCAGCCACGGGTCTGCCGACAGCCGGTCACGGTGCCGTCGGGACGCAGTCGGATCGACGACCACAGGATCTTGCCCGGATAATTGTAGAGCGAGCTACGCAGGTCGAGGATCAGGTGCATCGGCTGGGTGGATGACGCCGCGCGGTAGCGGGCCATCCCGATCCGCGTACCGGCGGTGAGTTCGGCGCGGACGCCATGGTCCTTCAACACGACCGCATAATAGCCCGGCCGCGCCGTCTCCGCAGCGTGGTCGTAGCGCGATCGGTACCCCGACCCGGGCTTGCCCGCATCGCCCGGTTCGAGCGGCACGTCATCTCCGGCGATGGGCATCATCAGAAAGTCACCGAGGTCCGAATGCCCGGCCCCCGAGAAGTGGGTCAGCGAGAATCCCTGGATCGTGGGATCGTCATACCGATAGCCGGCGGCATGGCCGTAGCATGCGCGAAGGACGCAACCGGTGTCGGTATCGGGCGAGAATTGCACCATGCCGAACGGCGCAACCGCACCCGGAAAGGTGTGGCCCTCTCCACCGGTGCCGATCATCGGATTGACCTGCTCGAACGTGGATTGCGCAGATAGCGCCGTCGCGGCGAAGCCGACAAGCAACGCTGCCACGGCGGATCGGTGAAGGGTCGTCATCCGGGGATAAGAGCATCCTCTCGCCCAATGCGGAAGGTCGCTCATTGACGTGCGCTCGTTTTTTCAAAGGCTTGGAGTCAAGATGCGGCCGGCGCTGAGTGGCCCCGTCTTGCATCGGCCCGGCTGCTCCTCAAACGGGACGTGAAGCGGCCGGGCCTGTCGGTGACGCGTGTCGTGCTAGTAGCTCGGCCAGAGTCCGGGCGTGGCGATCTCAAGGACATGCCCATCGGGATCGTTGAAATAATAGCTCCGGCCCCCGGTCGGCCAGGTGACTTCGCTAAGCTCCGGGACGGCGGCGCTCCGCAGGTGATCGCGCCACGCCTCATAGTCGCCGGCAGCGACTTTGAACGCCATGTGCAGCGGCCCCGCACCGTCGTGACCGGGGATGTGGCCGCCGGGCGTGTCCTCTCCGTCCAGCGACGCCTGTCGCGCGAAGACGAGAAGGATGCTCTGGCCACCCGCGTCGAAAGCCGTCAGGCGATCTTCGTCACGGACGATGGTCATGCCCATGACGTCGCGGAAGAATGCGACGGACCTGGGTTTGTCGTCGACATAGAGCGCCGTTTCCAGGACACCTTCAAGCTGCGGCATCACCTACTCCTTGCTGGCCGCTCAACGCGCGACCGGCGCATTGGTCGCTACAGGGGCTTCCGGCTTCCACCTGTCGAAGGACGGATCGGCGGCCCATGCTCCGCGACCAAGTCAGCCGCTACCGGGCCGGCGGGCGCTTCGACGCGCTCCCGTCGAGCCAGCCTTCATCGGCAAGCCAATCCGCCAGCCGGTCGGGCCAGTGCAGGATGGAGATGCGGTTGGACTCGTCGAGGTTGAAGGCGTGATCGGCCCCGGCATACATATGCAGTTCGGCCGGGACATGCGCCTCGCGGAGCTGCTGGTACAGCGCCACCGACGGCGCGGCGCAACATTGGTCCAGCGATCCCGCGGTGATGAAGGCGGGCGGCGCATGGGCCGCATCGCGCGCTGGCAATCCCCCGGGGCCGGGAAATACCAGGATTTGGAAATCCGGCCGCGCGCTGATCCGGTCGGTCGCGTCGGTGACCGGCCGTCCCGCCGGTTCGGGATTGTCCGCGATGAGCGACACAAGTTCTCCCCCCGCCGAAAATCCCATCACACCCAGTCGCGCGGGATCGACGCCATAGGCCGCTGCATTGGCCCGGACCCACCGCACGGCGCGACGCGCGTCATCGGCGGCGTCGCCAGCGACGGTGTACGTCGAGCCCGGCTCGTTCGCGAGACGGTATTTCAGCACGAAGGCGGTGATGCCCATCCGGTTGAGCGCCGTCGCGACCTTCGTGCCTTCATTGGTCCAGACCAGCAGGCGGTGACCGCCGCCGGGAAAGATGATGATGCCCACGCCATTGCGGTGTTTCGGGTCGGCGGGGAAAGCGGTCAGCGAGGGATCGTGGATGTTGCGCAGCCAATAGTCCCGCCCGACCTCCGGTTCGTTGCGCCGGGCTTTTGAACCGGGGGCGCCATCCGGCCATATTGGATGCCCTTTCAGCACCGGTTGCTGCACCGGGGCCGGGTCTTCCGCGGGCAGGGCGGTCTGCGTGGCGGCAGCCAGAAGGAGCGCCGCGGAGGTTCGTAACCACATGATCTGCATACCTTTTCGTCGTCGCCCGGTTCGAGGGGGCATCATGCGGCCGTTTGCGCAGATCGGCTAGGGACGATGTCCATGAAATTGCAGGAAGACCGGGAATTCGATGCGCGGCAGGGCGTCGCGGCTGCCCGGTCGTGGTCGCTCGCGACCGAGGGGCGGACGGCTCGGCATCGTGGACGAGATTCGGCGCGACGGCGGGGAACCGTCTCGCGGTGAGCTGACCCTTTCGACCCGTTTCACCGGTCGGGAACGCGTCCGATATGCCGGATGGGCGAAGGTCCCCTTTCGGCCAGTCGGTGGACGCCGTGGAGGACCGGGACCGGGTCGATATGGGTCGAGGACGGGGGCGAAGCGCCCCCATCCTCGATCGATCAGAAATTGACGGCGGCTCGGGCGTAGAGGAACCGGCCGTTGAACCCGAACGGCGAGAAGCCGCTATAGGGCAGGAACTGATAGGTCGCCGGATAGACCCCGCCGACGCTGGCCGGGCGCGGGCCGAAGGGCCGGCGATCGGGATAGACGTCGAACGCGTTGTCGACGCCCAGCGTCAACTGCACGCTGTGCAGCTCGTAGCTCAGCGAGAAGTCGGTGATCCATTTGGGGCGCAGGCGCTGGTCGTCCGGACCCAGTGCGGTCAGGCTGGTGGCATTGGCGCCGAGCGGCGCGGTCGTCTCCGGCGAGATGACCGAGCCGTACCGCGTGGTCCGGGCCGATACGCCGATCCCCGCGATCTTGCCGTCGGTCGCGAACACCGCCTTGGTCCGCGGCTGGCCCCGTTCGAAGCGGATGCCCTCGACCCGGCCGAACAGCACCAGCCCCGGGATCTGGGCGAGCGGACCCAGATTGTTGAGCCGGCGGTCGATCTTGTTCTGCGTATAATTATACGCGGCCGACAGGTTCCACATGCCCAGCCCGCCCAGATTGGCGCGATAGGTCGCGACCGCATCGACGCCCTGGGTGGTCGTATCCAGGCCGTTGATAAAGAAGCGCGCCGCGCCGACATTGCTGAAGCCGTTGGCGGAGAGGATCGCCTGGACCGCGGCGTTCTGCGCGGCGGTGCCGACGCCGGCCGCGCCCAGATTCTCCGACAGCACGATGCGATCGCTGATCTTGATCCGGAAATAGTCGACGGTCAGGTTGAAGCCCCGGAACGGGTTCAGGGTCGCACCGCCCGACAGGTTGAACGATTTTTCCGGGTTGAGCGGCTGCGATCCCAGCGCGCGGGCGACCGGGCTGCTGACCGGCACCGTCGATACGTCGACCGGCACGCCCGCCAGGAAATTGGTCGAGGTGGTGGTGAAAAATTGCTGGTGCAGGGAGGGCGCACGGAAACCGTTCGACACCGACCCACGCAGCGCGAAGCCCTGCGCGAGTTCGTAGCGCAGCGCCAGCTTGCCGTTCAGCGTGTCGCCGAAGTCGCTGTAATGTTCGTAGCGGCCGGCCGCCGTGGCGGTGAGGCCGGTGAACAGGTCGGCGTCGAACTCTAGATAGCCGGCGAAGCTGTCCCGGTTCACATCGGTCCGTGCCGATGCGGGCAGCCCACCAAAGCCCTGCGCGCCCGCCGCCGCCGCCCGGCCGGGGAAGGAGCAGATGCCATTGGCGAAGACGCCGCCGATCACGGTGCAATTCGCCGCGCTGGTCGCGCGGGCCGGGGTGAAGAACGGGCCGGTCTGATAGGATTGCGGATCGCCCGGCCGGATCTGGTAGATCTCGTGGCGATACTCACCGCCAAAGGCGAAGGACAGCGGCCCGGCCAGGCCGAGGTCGAACTGCCGCGCCAGATCGGCATTGGCCAGGATCTGCGAGAAGGCGAGATGACCGGCATCGAACGATCGCTGGCTCTGCGGCCCGAACGACACGTTGATGCTGTCCTCGGTCCGGTAGCTCAGCTCGTTACGGCCGAAGCCCAGCGAGAAATCGCCCTTGAACCCGGCGATGTCGGCGCGGACGCCGCCGGTCGCCGAGACGTCGTCGATGTTCGACTGGATCTTGGGCAGATAACCGTCCGGGGTCAGCCCGACGAAATTGCCACTATTGGGGACGGTCGACGGCGTCAGCGTCGAGAAGTCGCGGTTGGTGGCGGCCGATTGCTGGCGGAAATTGGCGGCGGACAGCCCGTCGCGATGACCATAGGTGAAGAAGCCGTAGAATTCGGCCGCGCCCAGCGGCACGCTGGTGTTGATGAGGAAATTGAAATCCTCCGTCTTGGCATCGCCGTAGCGGAAGTTCAGCCGGTCGAACGTCGTCTCACGCGCGTCGAAGGTCGTCGACGTCGGCCGGATATAATTGGGCCGCAGGTCATAGCCTTGCCGGTTGGTGTAGTTCCGGTCGCGATATTCGCCGGTGAAGTTGAAGAAGCCGCCATCGCCGACCGGCAGGCCGACGTTCACGCCGAAGGTGGTGTAGCCGCCGTCGCGGGCCTTGCGCTCGCCCGAGCTGTTGGCCTGCAGGTAGCGGGTGTCCGCCGTGCCCAGCACCGGCTGGCCGCCCGAGGTGACGAGACCGTTGAAATCCGACACGCCGTCCAGCGTCGTGACATATTGCCCGTAGCTGACCTGGGCCCGGCCGCCCGAACTGGCGGTCTTGAGCTGGACGTTGATCACGCCCGCGATCGCATCCGAGCCATATTGCGACGATGCACCGTCACGCAGCACCTCGATCCGCTGGATCGCCAGGGCCGGGATCATGTTCATGTCGACGGCCGCCGCGCCGCGCCCGACCGTGCCATTGATGTTGAGCAGCGCCGATACGTGGCGGCGCTTGCCGTTCAGCAGGACGAGCGTCTGGTCCGGGTTGAGCCCGCGCAACGTCGCGGGGCGGGTCACATCGGACCCGTCGGCGATCGACGGCTGCGGGAAGTTGAAGGACGGGACGAGCTGGTTCAGCGTCTTGTTGAGTTCGCCCGTTCCCGATGCCTGCAACGCGCTTTCCGAGATCACGTCGATCGGCACCGGGCTGTCCGATACGGTGCGGTTCGACACGCGGCTGCCGATCACCACGATCTGGTTGCCCGCATCCGCGTCCGATGCGGCCGGCGTCTCCGACGCGGGTTCCTGGCTGGGTGCCGACTGGATCGTCTGGCCACCGGCCGGACAGGCGAGCGCCAGGCTCAAGACAGACAGCGACAGGCCCGCGAGCAGCTTCCCGTGTTTCATAGATCCCCCTGTTTCGAGGGCCTTCCCGAGCCCCCGATCGCCAGCCAGTGTATGAGGATCGCGAAGCCCGGCAAGGTGGCCGCCGGTGTGACGGATTTTTGACATAAGCCTGTGTCGTCACGGCAACACGGGTTCGGGGGGAGGGCGCTTTTTCGCGCAGGCTCAGCCGCGAGGGGCATTGGCTGCGCGACTTATGCGCGTTCGTTCGTTGGGCAGGCGAGGAGTAGCAAGTCCATGTCTCGTACCATCCTGATCACCGGCGCGAGCATCGCCGGCAATACCGCGGCATGGTGGCTGGGCCGTGCCGGCTTCGACGTCACCGTGGTCGAACGATCGCCCGAATTTCGCACCGGCGGCCAGAACATCGACGTGCGCGGCGTCGGGCGCGAGGTGCTGCGCCGCATGGGGCTGGAGCAGGTCGCGCTGGAGCAGGGGACCGGGGAGGAGGGTACCGCCTGGATCGAGGATGATGGCACGATCGCCGCGCAGTTCCTCGCCGGTGATACGGGCACCGACGGGCCGACCGCCGAGATGGAGATCCTGCGCGGCGACCTGGCCCGCTTGCTGTACGAGCCTGCCCGCGAACATGCGGCCTATCGGTTCGGCGATGCGATCGCCAGGATCGACCAGGATGAGGAGGGTGCCACCGTCACCTTCGCGAGTGGGATCACCGAACGCTATGACGCGGTCATCATCGCCGAGGGCGTGGGGTCCGGAACGCGGGAACTGGTCTTTCCGGGCGAGAATGATCCCCGCTGGATGGACCTGACGATCGCCTATTTCACCATCCCGCGCCGGCCCGAGGATGATCGGTTGTGGCGTTGGTACAATGCGCTTGGGGGGCGTAGCGTGTCGCTTCGCCCCGACCGGCACGGCACCGCGCGCGCCATGCTGTCGGTGCAGCAGCCGCCCGACGGCGAGCAGGATTGGGGCGCGGATCGACAGAAGGCATGGCTGCGCGACCGCTTCGCCGATGCGGGCTGGCAGAGCGCCCGCGTGCTCGAGGGGCTGGAGGCGACCGACGATTTCTATTTCGACGTCCTTCGACAGGTGCGGATGCCTCGCTGGTCGAGAGGCCGGGTCGTTCTGACCGGCGACGCAGCTTGGTGTGCGACGCCGATCGCCGGCTATGGCACGACGCTGGCGATCACCGGCGCCTATGTTTTGGCGCAGGAGCTCATCCGATCGACGGACGTGCGTGCAGCCTTGGCGGCCTATGAGCAGGCGATGCGGCCGATGGTCGAGGATGCGCAGGGCGTCCCCAAAATCGCGCCGCGGCTGGCCAATCCCCATAGCAGGATCGGCATCCGGTTGCTCCACGCCGCGCTGAGCGTGGCGAGCCGCCCCGCGGTGCGTGGTGTCGCCGGCAAGCTGTTCGGCGGCCGTTCCAAGGATGTCGACCTTTCGCGCTACGACATGGTGCCGTCCGATGGACTGGCGGTCGCCTCAAGCGCACCGGCACCTACAGGCCTGTCACCGCTGCTGGCGCTCGGCGCGCTCAGCGTGGTGCTCGGCACCAGTGCGATCGTCGGCCGACGCAACGCACCCGACCCATCGCATCCCGGTATCCGCCGCTGGTACCATCGCTTGCACAAGCCCGGCTACACCCCGCCCGACGCGGCATTCGGCGCGGTCTGGCCTGTCTTGGAAACCGGCCTTGCCGTCGGAGGCTATCGCCTGCTTCGACAGCCATCGGGGCGGACGCGCAACGCGGCGGTCGGTTTGTGGCTGGTCAATAGCGCGATGGTCGGTGGTTGGACGCAGCTGTTCTTCCGCGAGAAGCGGTTGGGCGCCAGTGCGGCGGCGTCGGGGGCGATGGTCGTCACCGGTGCCGCCTATGTGGCGACCGCCGCCAAGGTGGACCGGCCCGCCGCCGTGATGGCGATCCCGTTCGTCGCCTGGCTCGGCTTCGCGACGCTGCTGGCTGGGCGAATCTGGCGCGACAATCGGGGAGAGGGGCGATGAGGCGGGTCACGGTCTGGCATGACGGCGACTGCCCGCTTTGCCGGCGGGAGATTGCCCTGATGCGCCGGCTGGACCGTGCGGGCGCCATTGAGTTCGTCGACGTTGCCGGTCCGGCCACATGCCCGCTCGACCGGGCCGAGATGCTGGTGCGGTTCCACGCGCGCGAGGCGGGTGGACCCTTGCTGTCGGGAGCGGCCGCCTTCGCCGCGATGTGGCGCGCCATTCCGGTGTTGCGGCCGCTTGGCGAGGCGGCGCGAAGCCGGCTGGTCCTGTCGGCGCTCGAGCATCTGTACATGCGCTTCCTGCGTGTCCGACCATATCTGCAACGATGGCTGTCCCGGCGAGGGGCGCGGGCATGAGGCCGACGCCCGATCCCGTCGCGCCCGGTCAGGAGAGCGTGTGGCGCTATCCCCGTCCGGCCGTTGCCGAACCTAGCGATCGTCGCATCCGCATCGAGCATTGCGGCATCCTGGTCGCGGATACGCGCGCGGCTGTGCGGACGCTGGAGACCAGCCATCCGCCAAGCTGGTATCTGCCGCCGGCCGATCTGACGCCCGGCCTGCTGCTTCGTTCGGACCGGCGCTCATTCTGCGAATGGAAGGGCCATGCGACCTATTGGCACCTTCGCATCGGCGGAGAACTGCTGCGCGACGTGGCCTGGAGCTATCCCGAGCCGTCTCCGGCCTTTGCAGCGCTGCGCGACCATGTTGCCTTCTACGCTGCTCCGCTCGATAGCTGTACGGTCGATGGCGAGCAGGTGGTCCCGCAGCCCGGCGGTTTCTACGGCGGATGGATCACGTCCGATCTCGCCGGGCCGTTCAAGGGCGTGCCGGGCAGCATGGGATGGTGACGCGCGCGCTGCCTCGCGGTGCGCGCGACTGGTACGAGGAATCCATAGCGGCCAATCCCAATAGGCCGCCATGCGTGGTCGCTTATGCGTCTTTCTTCGGCTTTCGAGGTTTCGGCATCGGCAGTTCCGCCGCTGTCAGGCGCAGCAGTTCACCCAGCCACGCCGCCTCGCCCCAGCGATCGGCCTCGATCAGGAGGTGCGGCTTGGCTCCCGGATAGGGCGGGGCATCCGTAACCGGCTCGGCATGGCGGCGACCGGATGGCGTCGGCTTCACATAGAGCTGGTCGTCGCAGATCAGGCCGATCATCTTGCCGTCGATATAGACGCCATACTCGCCGAACATCGGCTTGGCGGACAGCGCGCCCGCGCCGACCGCCTGTTCGAGGAAATCGTCGACCGTCCGTTTCTGCGTCGCCATGGCCTCAACCTAACACGGAGATGTAGATCATGCTGTCACATGATCCGTCAGCGTTGGATAGCAGTCACGGTATTCGGTCGACGCACTCTCCTTGCGCTTCCGACCAATGTCCGGATACGCCAAAGGCCGTGGCCCAGATGCTGTTGCGGTCGCGCCTTGAAGCCCGGGCGGATTTACAGGCGGATATTGCGCCTGGTCATCTCGCTCCGAGCCATGGTTCCCAAGGGGCTGTCCGGCATGGCCTGGAAGATATCGGCCAGGTCGAGAAGGTCCTCGTCCGCCAGGTCCGTGACCGACATTTCGATCTGGGCCAGCCGCTCTATGGCAGAGTCGCTCCGGGCCGCCAGACGGCGCATCCGTGTCTTCAGCATCGTCTAAATCCTGGCAGGGTCGATCCTGGCTCCGGCCGAAGGATCAGCGGTCCCGCTCGGCGCGCTTGCGGTCGGCCTTGCGGGCGCGGCTGATCGCGGCGGCCCGCTCGCGCGCGCGCTTCTCGGACGGCTTCTCATAATGCCGGCGCAGCTTCATCTCGCGATAGACGCCCTCGCGCTGCAGCTTCTTCTTGAGCGCGCGCAGCGCCTGGTCGACATTATTTTCGCGGACGATGATCTGCATGGTGGGTGACGATTCCAACAGGGACGGAAATAGGTTCAGGCCAGTGCCTCTATGCCGTGCGGGCCGACAAGCCAAGCCGGAACGTCGAAAACTGTCGTTTGTCGACAAAAATCATGGCGGTAGCTCTGGCGCCCCTCCAGCCAAGGGTGCTGGCCGGCATGCTCGTCGTCGATCCGCCTAACACGGCAATATGATGTGAAGCATCCATCCTGCGTCACCGCGTGACTTGCCGAATTGCGGATAATTTACGGGCCCTAACAACCGGAGAAATATGGTAAATCGAGTCTCAAGGGAGACAGAGATGAAATTGCTGGCATGCCTGTGCGGCACCATTATCACCGCGAACATGGCCCAGCCTGCGGCGTGTCAGCAAAGGGGCGAAACTGATTCGGCCACGGTCCGGGACATAGGCTATGACGCCACCGGTCTGATCTCGCCATCCAGTGCCACATCGACCATATCACCCAGCAGCGTTCCTCAAGCGATGGACAAGCTTGCCGCCGACGGGGCAGTAGCCGAGCTTTCGCTCGGCACGATCTACGCCGGCGGTACGTTCGGAACTGGCTCCGACACAAGCATCTGGAGCTCGGCACTTGGTGCGCGACTGCGCCACAATGATTTTACTTTAACGGCATCACTGCCCTGGATGCGCATCCGAAGCCGGTCGACCATCTTCACCGGCATCGACGCGACGCCGGTGCTGGTGGCCCCCAATACCCGGGCGGACAAGCGGACGATCGACGGCTTCGGGGACCTGACCCTCGGGGCCGCCTATACGATCGCGCCTGCCTCGTCGCCCGTCGAGCTGGAACTATCGGGACGGGCGAAGCTCAACACGGCATCGAAGCGCAGCGGCCTGTCGAGCGGTGAGAATGACTATGCGGTGGGCGCGGACCTGTCGCTTCCGCTCGGCAAGATCACGCCGTTCACGTCATTCACCTATCGATTCCTGGGAAACACCGCGACTTATACGTTGCGGGATGGCCCCGCGGCATCGGCAGGTGCGTCCTATGCCTTGGGGACGGACACGTTCCTGTTGGCCTCCTACCATTATGCGCGCGCTGCGACCCGGCAGGTCGCGGACGCCCACGAACTTTTCGCCGGAGCCTCGACGCGTATCGCCGGCACGTCGATGCGCCTGACGGGCTTTGCGACGGCGGGACTGTCGCACGGCGCGGCGGGCGCATCGGCGGGGATCGCGATCTCTGCCGGCCTTGGTCCTCGGCAACGACGCTGATTCGGGATGAAGCAGCATGAGGGAGACGCGTTTTCCGTGAGTCATCGTCGTTCCAATGAGCCGATCGAACGCGTTTACGCGATCGGTGACGTGCATGGCCGGTTCGACCTGTTTCAACAGCTGATCGCCATCGTGGAGCAGGATCACGCCCGGCGGCCTCCCGCATCCACGCAGATCATCCTTCTCGGCGACATCGTCGATCGCGGGCCGGACTCCGCGCACATGGTCCGTGGCTGCATGAAGCTCGCCGCGCTCAGCAACCGCTTCATGGTGTTGAAGGGCAATCATGAGGAGATGATGGTGGAGGCGCTGACCGGCAACATGGAGGCGTTTGCCGCATGGCTGCGCTTCGGCGGCACGCAAACGCTGCTGAGCTGGGGCATGTCCGAAGCGGAGCTCGACGGTCCACCCACCATGGAAACGCTGCACCGGTCGGCCGAGGCTGTCGGGAGCGAGGCCATCACCTGGCTGTCGAAGCTGCCCTTATATCATCAGCATGGGGATTATCTGTTCGTCCATGCCGGCATCCGCCCAGGAGTGCCGCTTCGCAGGCAGAAAGCGAGCGATCTGCTCTGGATCAAGGACGACTTTCTCGACTCCGACGTCGGTCATGGTGTGACCGTGGTGCACGGTCATTCGATCGCGGAGGGCGGGCCCGTCGTCCGCGCCAATCGGATCGGCATCGATACCGGGGCCTATCGATCCGAACGGCTGACCGCGCTCGGCATCGAAGGGTCGTCTCATTGGATATTGAGCACGGGGGCAAGCGCCCAAGGCTCTTCCGAGGATGCCGAGCGTTACCCCTTGCCGACCGGTTTGGGAGGAACGTCAGCCGGACAGGATGGAATATGATGGACCAGCTTGCTGCCTTCGAGGATGCGCGCCTGAATGCGTCCCTCGTTACGATTCTGGGGCTTGAGCAGGAGACGCTTTCCGCCAAGCCTGCCAAAGATTTTCGTGGATGGTCGCCCATACCCGCTGGCCTGCGATCCTCCCGCAAGGCATCGGCTGCGGTGGCGGCTTCCCTGGCGGCCATGACATGCGGGTTCGTGGCCCTCTATCTGCATAGCAATTCCATCGATCGGCTTGGTCATAGGGACGGCGCGACCACCGTATTGCGCGACGAAACGCCGGCCTTGGCATCGCTGCGCGACGGTCAGAGTTCGGTCCCATCGCAGCCTCCCGTCCTATCCGGCTCGGTCAGCGCCCCGTCGCCCGATGTCCTTGCGTCATCGATGCCGGTCCCTCCGAGCCCGCGTCGCATATCAGCGGAAGGGGCAAAGCCGGCCGGTACTTCACCCAGACCGGAGGCCCTGCGACAGGTCAAAACGATACGTCCCGCCCGGCTGCATCCGGAGGCTATAGCCCCGTCGATCGAGCCGATACCGGCGTCGATCGATGCCCCCCGGCTTATGGCTGCCGCTCAGCCGCCAGCAGAGCTGCCGGATACGGACATGGCGGTCGCAAGGCCCGCCAGGCGATCGATGAACGCCGTTGCCGTAGAGGAGGATACCCCAGGTCGAGCGGAGGCGCGACGGACCAGCGTCAGCGCGATTCGCGCGCTACGCCGGCAATGGTGACGGCATTCGCTCTACCGGTCGCTGAGCGGCGAGCCGAACTGGTCAAACCGCGCTGAACGCGGTCTGCGGCAAGGCTTCCCGTTCGGGCCGCGCCAGCAGATACCCCTGGAACAGCTTGATGCCGATCGTCCGGAGAATTTCCAGCTCGGCTGCGGTCTCGACCCCTTCGGCGATGCATCGAACGTCCAGAGCATCGGCAATCTGCACCACGCCGGCCACGATCGTGCGCCGCGCGGCCGATCCATCGATCCCACGGATCAGCGCCATATCGAGCTTCAGCATATCCGGCTGAAGGTCGGCAAGCAGTCCCAAGCCGGCATAGCCCGCCCCGAAATCGTCGATCGCCGTAGTGAAGCCACGCGCGCGATAGGCCTCGACGATGCGCCGGACATGCGCCACGTCCTGCATGCGTTCGTTCTCGGTGAACTCGAACATGAGCCGGGTCGGATCGAACGCGACCCGTCGGGCAGCCGCCAGCGACGCCCGGATGCAGGCGTCCGGCTCGTAGACGGCATTGGGCATGAAGTTGATCGACAGCTTGGCCCCATCGTCGGGTCGGAACAGGTGACCGGCCAGCTCGATGGCCTTGACCCGGCAGGCCTGGTCGAACTTGTAGATCATGTCCGGCTCGACGCCGGCCAGAACCGTAGCCGCGCCCTCTCCGCCGACACCGCGGACCAGGGCTTCATAGGCGAAGACCGAACCCGTCGTCACATCGACGATCGGCTGGAACGCCATGGTGATGGCGAGGGGCAGGGGGGCGCCGGTACGGCAGCCGTGACAGGCATCGTGCAAGGTCATGGGCATGGACCGTTCGACATCCTTGGTCGAAATAGGAGCGTGTATCATACCCAATCTTCCAGTTTACCCATCATGTTTCGAGGCAATGCATTGCCGAAGCGGATGCTGCGGGGGCGTTCGAGCGGCGACAGTCGATCACCGCACACGCGGTCGATCCGGACGGCGAGATCGGCGACCTCCAGACTGCCGTCGGGCACGATGAAGGCCTTGAGCCGTCCATTCGCATGCTGACGGACCGCGACATCGGTGACCCCGTCGATCTGCCGCAACGTGTCGGCCACATGGCCGGGCCAGATGTTCCGGCCTCCGACTTGAACCGCCCCGTCGCGTCGGCCGAGCGGTCGGAGGCGGCGCTCTCCGATGACCTCGACATGGTCGGGCAGGTCGTAGCTGTTCCCCCCGACATCGCCCAGTCGCCAGTCTTCGTCCCCCTCCGGCAGCAACCGCCAGCGAGGCAAAAGGTCATAGGCAGCGGCGGGCAGGCGGCGAATGGCGATCCCCCCGGTCTCGGACGACCCGTAGATGTCGAGGAGATGGCTGAGGCCGGAGGCGAGCAGCTCCTCCGCAAGAACATCGTCCAGCGGGCCAGCCGAGCTGCACCCGACCACGTCCTCCGGGAACGACCGGACCAACCGGCGCATGGCGTGCCATTGATCGGGAACGGCAACGACCAGATCCCCCGGCACGAGTTTGAGGGGGCCGCCCATCAGGCGCGCGACCACCGGGACATCGAGCAGGACAGGCAGCAAGGCCGTCCAGACGATGCCATAGAGATGATGGCCGGGCACCAACGACACCACACGGCGACGCCCGTCCAACTGCGTGGCGAGGAACCGCGCCTCTGCCAGGAGATCCGCGACAGCATGGACGCAGGGCCGGGGCCGCCCGGTCGAACCGGACGTCATCACGGTCAGTTCGCCACGGCCATCCTCGTGGCCGGACATGATCCAGGCCACCCAGTCCCCGACCGTGCGGGGCGGCTCGGGCGCGAGCAGCCGGTCGTCCAGTCCGAACGTCTCCGCCAGCGCGCCAAGGGCCCCCAATTGCTCCAGCGAGTCGAGGCCCAGGCCATCGTCACCGATCGGCATCGCCTCCGGCCATGTCTCCGGTGGCAGGTTCGGCCGGTCGCGCTCGCGCAATCGGCCGACTTCCGCCCTGACGACGGCACAGGCGATCCGCCGCGCCGCCGAGCGGGGAAGTGTCGAGTTCATGCGGCACAGGCCTGGGGTTGGTGGACTTGGTTCCGGCCGCTCCGTTTGGCCGCGTAGAGACGGCGATCGGCCAGGGCGATCAACGCGTCGATCGAACCATCGGCTTCCTCCAACGTGGCGCAGCCGAGACTGGCCGTCGCCCGCAGCTGGCCCGTCGGCGTATCGATACACAGGCCCGCCACGGCGACGCGCATCTCTTCGGCAAGGTTCAAGGCCTGGTCGAGGTCGAACCGCGGCAGCAGCACCCCGAACTCCTCGCCGCCCAAGCGGGCGAAAATGCCACGCGGTGGCAGGATTTCGGTACAGGCTTGCGCCACTTGGCACAGCAGCGCGTCCCCGACGGGATGCCCATAGGTGTCGTTGACGGCTTTGAAATGGTCGAGGTCGAGGATCACCAGCGCCAGCGAATGGCGCAGCTCCCGCCAGTGCGCCTGCTCCCGTTCCATCGCCTGGCTGAAATGCCGCCGGTTCGAGGCCCCGGTAAGGTGATCGCAGGTGAGCAGGCGACGCAGGTCCTCGGCAGCCGCCTCACGCCGGGGAACGTCGCGGAGCACGACGGAGAAGCCGGTGGGACTCGGCGAGCCGCCATCGGCCCGGGTGACCACCAGCCGCTGGCACCAGTAGCGTGTCCCGTTGCGGCGCTGCTGCCAGCCCTCCTGAAGATGCCAGCCGTCCCGTTGCGCGATCTCCACCTGCTCCTCCAGACGCAGGTCACCGCCCGAACTGTCCGAATGGAGGACCTCGGCCAGCTTCTGGCCGATCACCGCGGTGCAGTCATGACCGGTTTGCCGGGTGAAGCACAGGTTGGCGGAGGCGATATGTCCGTCCGGGGTGATGGACAGCGCGGCATATTCGTTGACGCCGTCCAGCAGCGTCGCAAACCAGGTATCGGCCTGGCGCAGCCGTTCCTCCTGCACCACCTGCTGGCTGATGTCCGACAGGGTCACCATCAGTCGATCGGCGCCGAGCTTCACCATCGTGCACGAGAGAACCTGCGGCGCCTGTTTGCGTCGTCCGGACCCCAGATCGACGAAGATGCGGTGCCCGTCGCAGATCTTGCCGGTGGCGGGCGTATAGGCCGCCGCCAGGCTCCGCAACTCGGGGGCGTGCTGTTCCAGCGCGGCGAAGAGATTGCTGGCATTGCGCGGACCGGCGAGCGGCAACAGATGCTGCATCGCATGCGGGTTCATCATCGCGATCTCGCCGGTCGGGTCGCATTCGATCAAGCCCACCGGACAGGCGTACAGGAATTCGAGAAGCTGCTCCTCGCTGGACTTTTCGCTCATCACGATCGCCTCATCGCTCGATCAGGATATAATGATGCGGCCCGTCCGGGTCGGCCAGCAGGCGAAGGCGGACCTTGGTCGGGCGCATCCGCAAGGTCAGCACATAGGGTATGATGTCGTCGATCGCGGCTTCGTCCTCGAACCGCTGCGCTACCATGAAGTTGTTCATGCATTGGCCGACCGCCTCGAAAAAGGGCACGCCCAGCACCGTGGACGGGTCGAGACCGGACATGCGCGCTTCGGTCGCATTATAGATGGTGACGATCGTGTCTGCGTCGAAGCCGACCACCCCGTAAGGCAGGGCATCCCGCTCGTCCGCGGTCATTCCATCGAGGTCGCCGATCGCGACCGTCTCAAAACTAGCGTCTGACACCGGTACAAGCACTCCACGTTCAGCGCTACATGCCGGACCAATATTTAACCGCCCGCTAAGACCGTCGGATTTCCAGCCGAAATTCAATGCCTTTGCACTGGGGGTTGCCGATGGGGCGCGACCAGCGCGCTTCTTTTCCGGGCACGAACACCGCCGGTCCGACCATCCCGCGATTCTGAGCCCCCGAGCCGCACCATGGCGAGTGATGCCTTTTCTCGATCGCTTCGTTCCAGAAACGGTGCTGGTGGCGACAGGTTCGATGTCGATACGATGACCCTCATCACATAGCGGATCGACGGAGACCCAGCCCATGCAATCGGCGACAACGAAGTTGCCCCTGGCAGGACAGGCGGGGGCCGAGCCGTCCGCCGCGCCCGCCGGCCACCGGATCGACGATGGCGTGGACGCGGTTCTGCCCGCGCGGCGCCTGGTCCCGCTGGCCTTGCAGCATGTGCTGGTCATGTATGCCGGGGCGGTGGCCGTGCCGCTGGTGGTCGGCCGCGCGCTCGATCTGCCGCCGGCGCAACTGGGGCTGCTGATCAGCGCCGATCTGGTCGCCTGCGGCTTCGCCACACTGATCCAGACGCTGGGGCTGCCCCTGGTCGGCATTCGCCTGCCGATCGTGATGGGGGTGACCTTCGCATCGATCAGCCCGATGCTGGCGATGATCGCCGCCGGCAGAGCCGATGGCGCGCCGGCCGAGGAGGTGCTGCGCGGCATTTACGGCGCGGTCATCGTCGCGGGGGTGTTCGGATTCTTCATCGCGCCGTTCGTCGGCCGGGTGTCGCGGCTGTTTCCCCCCGCCGTGACGGGGACGGTGATCCTGTCGATCGGCCTCAGCCTGATGCGCGTCGGCATCAACTGGGCGGGGGGCGGACAGCCGACCGATCCCGGCTATGGCGCGCCGGCCCATCTGCTGCTGGCGCTGCTGACGCTGGGTGTCGTGCTGTGCCTGATGCGGTTCGGCCATGGCCTGGTGCGGAGCGGCGCCGTGCTGGTCGGCACGGTCGCGGGCACGATCATCGCCGGGGCGACGGGGCATGTCGACCTGACCCCGGTGCGGGAGGCTCCGTGGTTCGCGCTGGTGCGTCCGTTCCAGTTCGGCCTGCCGAGCTTCCAACTGCCCGCATCGATCGCGATGTGCCTCGTCATGATGACCGTGATGATCGAATCGTTCGGCATGTTCATGGCGGCGGGGCAGATGGTCGGCCGACCGGTCGACCGTCGCCAGATGGTGCGGGGATTGCGTGGGGATGCGGCGGGCACGCTGCTGGGCGGCGTGTTCAATACCTTCCCCTATACCTCCTTCGCACAGAATATCGGGTTGCTCAGCATCACCGGCGTCCGGTCGCGCTTCGTCTGTGCGGGGGCGGGGGTGATCCTGCTCACGCTCGGCTTTTGCCCGAAGCTGGCGGCGCTGGTCGCGGCGGTGCCCCTGCCGGTGCTGGGCGGTGCGGCGCTGGTCATGTTCGGGATGATCGCGGCGACCGGCATCCGCATCCTGGGGTCGGTCGAACTGACGTTCGAACGGCTGGTGACCATCGCGGTGTCGATCGCGGTCGGACTGATCCCCGTCCTGTCCGATCGTTTCTTCCAGGCGATGCCGGATGCGCTGGCACCGCTCCTCCATTCGGGCATCGTGCTGGCGTCGATCAGCGCGGTCGGCCTGAACGCCTTCTTCTCCGGCCGGGCCAGCACGGACGACCCGATGGCGTAGCGATCAGCGGTCGCGAAGCCGCGCGATCGATTGGCGGGCCTGGTCCAGGATCGCGGGGAGCGGGGCGCTCCGCAGCTCGCCGCCCGATATGATGGTCCGCCCCTCGACGACCAGATCGCGCACGCCGGCGGGCGGGCAAAGCACCAGCCCGTCCACGGGGTCCCATGCGCCGGTATTGGCGGCCGTCGCCACGTCCCACACCGCCAGATCGGCGCGCCGGCCGACCGTCAGCGCGCCGCAGTCGTGGCGTCCCAGTATCTCGGCGCCGCCGCGCGTCGCCAATCTGAGCGCCGCGCGAGCGGACAGCGCCTCCGCGCCCCCGGTGACGCGCTGGAGCAGCAGCGCCTGCCGGGCCTCCTGCAACAGATTCCCACTGTCGTTGGAGGCCGATCCGTCGACGCCCAGCCCCAAGGGTACGCCGGCGGCGAGCATCTGCCTTATCGGCGCGATCCCGGAACCGAGCCGGCAGTTCGAGCAGGGACAATGCGCGACGCCGGTGCCGGTCGCGGCGAACAGCGCGATCTCGTCGACGTCCAGCTTGACGGCATGGGCCATCCACACGTCCCGGCCGGTCCAGCCGAGCCGTTCGGCATAGACGCCGGGGCGGCAGCCGAAGCGCGCCAGGGAGAAGGCGACATCGTCCTCATCCTCGGCCAGGTGGGTGTGGAGCATCACGCCCTTGTCGCGGGCGAGCAGCGCCGCATCGCGCATCAGCCCCTCACTGACCGAAAAGGGCGAGCATGGCGCGACCCCGATCCGGACCATCGCGCCGGGGGCAGGGTCGTGGAACCGGTCGATCACCCGTATCGTGTCGGCCAGGATGGCAGGCTCGCGTTCGACCAATGCGTCGGGCGGCAGGCCGCCGGCACTTTCGCCGACACTCATGCTGCCGCGCGTCGGGTGGAAGCGCAGGCCGATCTCGCCCGCAGCGGCGATCGTGTCGTCGAGCGTGACGCCGTTCGGATAGAGATAGAGATGATCGGTACTGAGCGTGCAGCCGGACAAGGCCAGCTCGGCCAGGCCGAGGCGCGCGGCGGCATGGACATCGTCGGGGCGATAGCGCGTCCAGATCGGATAGAGCCGCCGCAGCCAGCCGAATAGCGAGGCGTCGGTCGCGCCGGGTACGGCGCGGGTCAGCGACTGGAACAGATGGTGGTGCGTGTTGACCAGTCCGGGCGTGACCACGCAGTCCCGCGCGTCGATCGTGCGGTCGGCCCCCCGCCGAAGCGACGCGAGCGCCTCGGTGGTGCCGATGGCGGTGATGACCCCGTTGCGCCACGCGATCGCGCCATCGGCGATCTCGCGCGCGTCATCGTCCATCGTGACGAGCGCGGCGGCCGAATGCAGGACGGTGAGCGTCATTGGGGCGGGGTCGTGCCGTAGCGATCCCAATGCGTCAGCAACTCGGTCACGACCCGATCCCCGACCCGGTACAGGCTTTCGACCGATGCGTTCAGGCCGGCATAGCCTTCATTCTCGCGCAGCAGATAATCGGCCGCGGTGACGCCGGGGGGCGGCATGGTATAGTTGCTACCGGTGCGCAGGACGAGGACGCGGTCCTTGTCGGCGCGACCGATCTTCGACAGATAGTCGATGGCCTGGAGCGTCCCGCTTTCCTCCATCGCGCTGGTCACGAAATTGCCCTTGCCCTGCGTGAAATAACGCGTGTGGTCGTTCGCCCAACGATTGAGCAGCGCGCCGTGCCAGAAGGTCATGGCGGAGAACTGATCGCCCATCAGCACGAAGGGCGGCTTTCGCGCGTTGGGATGGTCGGTATAGCGCGCGCGTTCTCGGGCTATGCCGGGATCGTCGGGCAGCGCCACGTCGCGGGTCAGTCGAAAGGCCCATTCGGCGAGGCGCGGATTGAGCGCGAACACCTCGCCGCCATCGGCGCGCGGCGGCGTGGGGTCGCTCGGCCCCTTGCGATCGAGCGGGAAATAGCCGCTTTTCCAGTCGGCGGGGATTTCGCGCGCGTCGATCTCATGCGCAAGATCGCCGTCGACGACATAGCGTGCCCAGGCGGCCGAACCGATCGAGGCATCCTCGGGGTCGATGCCGGCGATGCCCGCGACCAGCCAATAGGCGCGCGACAGGTCGAGCCGGGTGTCGAGGCCGAGCGCGGTGACCGCCGCCGCCGACCGGATCGATCCGACGCCGGTGACGATGCCCAAAATCTGGGTTTCGGGGTTGTAATAGATGTCGTGGAAGCCGTGGGGGAAGGGAATGCGCTGGTGCAGGTTGCGCCGTGTCTTCCACAACTGGAACTCGCCGGCGGTATCGCCTTCGTCCTTGCCGATCTCGAACATGGTGACGACGACCATCCGCACGGGCAGCGGCTTGGCGCACGGCGCGGCGATGGCGCAGAGCGGCGCGGTGGCGGCGGGCGCGGGTGCGGATTGGGCCGGCAGGGCGGGTGCGGCGGCGGCGGCAAGCAGCAGGCCGGTGACGAAAGCATGCATGATCGATACTCCGGCGGGGCGGGGGAGGCGGCGCGTCCGCTCCCCTGCCTGCACCATCAGAATTTATAGACGGCCGACGCCAGGAAGCTGCGCGGACGTTCGGGCAGGACGATGGTGCTGCCGAACAATTCCGTGAAGTTGGCGCGGAAATAGCGGGCATTGGTCGCGTTCTTGACGACGACGCGGAACAGCCACGGACCGGTCTGGTACGAGCTCGACAGGTCGACCAGCGTATAGCCGGGCAGGCGCACCGCCTGGGACTGGCCCGAAAAGACCGAGTCCACCTTCACCACGCTGCCGCTGACCGACAGGCCGTTGTCGAAGCCATAGGTGGCGGTGGCGGAGTAGAGGTTGGCGGGAATGCCCGCCCGGCGCGCGGCATTGCGATTGCCGATCGGGATCAGGCCGGTCGGCTGGCCGCCCAGATACAGGGTCGGATCGGTGACGTTGACCA
The DNA here is from genome assembly GCF_031453475.1 of Sphingomonas sp. SORGH_AS_0438. NCBI lineage: Bacteria > Pseudomonadati > Pseudomonadota > Alphaproteobacteria > Sphingomonadales > Sphingomonadaceae > Sphingomonas > Sphingomonas sp. SORGH_AS_0438. Next base: position 1,624,731 of record NZ_JAVIZS010000001.1, on the reverse strand, counting down.
GATCCTCGATGCCGAAGAAGCTGAACAGCGTGCCGGTTCTCAGGCCGGTCAGGTTGACGACCTCGGTATGGGTATAGGCGGCGGTGACGAGGAGATGGCGGTCGACCGCCCAGCGGGCCTCGGCCTCCACGCCCTTCGTCTCGACCGCCTGGTTGACGGTGATCGACTGGATGTTGAAGTCGGTCCGGTTCTGCTTGTAGGCCGACAGCGCCGCATAGAGCTTGTCGTTCAGCCAGCTGCCCTTCACGCCGCCTTCGTACAGGCGCGAGGTCGACATGAAGCCCGACCGCACCGCCTCGGGCAGGATTTCGGCACCCTGGCCGACGACGATCGTCGATTGCTGCGACGCGGTCGCATAGGGGATGAGGCCGAAGGGCAGCTTGTAGGACGCGCTGGCGGTCCACGACCAGCCATCGTCGCTGCCCTTGGCCGATGTCACGGTCGGCGCCCGGTCCATCACCGTCGGATCATAGCGCGACGCGGCATCGACCTTGTCGTAGCGGCCGCCCAGCAGCAGATCGAGGCCGAAGGAGAAGTCCAGGTCGACCAGCGCGGCGATGCCATAGTCGGTCGTATGGCCGAAGACGCGGTTGGTATAGCCGCAATTGCACTCGGTCGAAAGCAGCCGGTTCGACGCCGGGGTATAACCCCGGGTCAGGTCGACGCGGTGGAAATATTCAAAGTCGAAATCGTCGCCATAGTCGAAGTTGACGTAGCGGACCGAGGGCGACAGCTGGGCCGAAAATTTGCCGGCGCTGGTCTGCACCGACTTGGCCAGGACGATCTTGTCTTCGATCACATAGGAATGGACGCGCTGGGAGAAGCCGTAATCGTTGCTGTTGATGTTACGGGTGTTGTCGAAGAACAGCTGGTTCTTGACGGTCAGGTCATCCGGTCCGTCGAATGTGATGTCGTAATAGAGCGTCGTCTGCTTGTTGTGCAGCTTGTCGTTGACGCCGGTCAGCACGTCGCGGCGGCTGAGCTTGGTGGTGCCGGTGTTGACCAGGTTCAGCTGCGGATAGGTCTGGGTGAAACAGGCATTGGTGAAGCCGGTGGCGAAGGGGCTGAAGGTGCTGTTGGGGCAGGTGAAATTGCCGAAGATCGACAGCCCGTTGGGCACCGCCGCCCGGATCTCGCCCTGCGAGATCTGGCCATCGCCATTGGTGTCGAGCGGCTTGGCGGTGCCGGTGATGTAGGTGCCGTCGTCGACCAGCTTCTGGGTCAGGCGGTTCCAGCCGCCATTCTGCTGCCCTTTGAAATTCTGGAACTGGCCGCCGAATTCGACCCGGATCCGGTCGGTCAGCCGATGGTCGAACGCGCCTTGCAGGATCGTCTGCTTGGTCGACATGTTGCGGTAATAGCTGCCGGAATCCTCGATTTCGGCATAGAGGCTGTAGCCGAGATCGGCGCCCAGGACCCGCGCCGGACCGCGAACCTCGGCGCGCAGGTTGTTCCGGTCCCAGCTGCCGCCGGTATAGCTCAACTCGCCCGTCGGCTTGCTCAGCAGCGCGCCACCCGCGACCCGCGCCGATTTGGGCACGAAGTTCAGATAGCCGCCGGTCTTGGACGGGCCATAGATGGGCGAGGCGGGGCCGCGCACGATGTCGATCCGGTCGGCGGCGGCGATCGGCGTCGGATAATTGCCCGCATTGTCGAGCCTCCGCACCCCCCGGAAATAGGTCTCGCCCGGCGTCCCGCGAATGTCGAGCGCGCCGCCCACCCCGAAGAAGGAGTTTGTGAAGGTGCCGGGCGACTGGGCGACCAGGTCATAGATGTCGGTGATGCCGAACCGTTCGATCTGTTCGTCGCTGATCGTCGAGGCGGAGCGCGGCGTCTCCACCAGCGTCTTGTCGAAGCCGAAGACCGAGCCAACATCCTTGACCGGCAGGGCGTTCAGCGAGCCGGTGACGACGATCTCGCCACCCTCCTGCGCCGTGGGATCGGCGGCCGTCGTCGCGGACGCCTTGTCCTGCGCGAAGGCCGGTGTCGCCAGCGCCGTCCCGCACAGCAGCGACACGGCGAGAGCGAGCCCGGCACCGCGCGGCGGCTTCGGGACGTCCGAAATGGTGGAATGCGAGCAAGCGCGTATCGTCATGGTTAGCCCCCCTGTGACGTCCGATCCGTTTCCCCGGCTCGGTCCGTCGCCAATGTTCCCCGCCTCTCCCATGATCACGTATCGGTCCGACGCCACGCGCCCCTCCCCATGGGGGTGATCGCCGATTGGCGCGCGCGGCAGGCCGACTTGGCGATTGACCTACGGCGCGCCTTCGTTGCATTCAAACGCAATGATCACGATGATCCGTTGCAAAAATTAGCGCATGCCGGCGCTCTCTCGTTTCATCCGGTATTTCATGGCGGTCGGACGGCTGGGATCGATCCGGCGCGCCGCCGATGAACTGTCCGTCTCGGCCTCGGCCATCGACCGGCAGATCCTGAATGCCGAGGCGCGGCTGGGCGTGCAGCTGTTCGAGCGGCTGCCCACCGGGCTGCGGTTGACGGCGGCGGGCGAGGTGATGATGGCGGCGGGCGGGCGCTGGCAGAAACAGCTGGGGGATACGCTGTCGCAGATCGAGGATCTGCGCGGCCTGAAGCGCGGCCATGTCGACATCGCGGTGATCGATGCGCTTTCGAAGGGCCATATGCCCGCGGCCATCCACGCGATCCAGCAGACCCATCCCGGCATCACCATCGGCGTGCACGTGCTGGGCAACGAGCAGGTGCGCCGCGCGATCGCCGCCAACGACGTGGATTTCGGCATCCTGTTCGATCCGCAATCCTATCAGGATCTGACGGTGCGCGCCTTTGTCGATGTGGTGCTCGGCGTGGTCTCGCCGCCCGACCATCCGCTGGCGGGCCGGGCGGGCGTCCGGTTTTCCGATTGCGACGGGGAGTCCGTGATCCTTCCCGCCGCGCCGCTGGCGGTGCACCAGCAGGTGGCGGTGCTGGAGGGCACGTCCGGCGTCACGCTCCACCGCCGCGTGACGTCCGACAATATCCAGATGATCGCCTCGCTGGTCCAGGAGGGGGGCAGCCTGGGCATCCTCACCTCGCTCGACGTGACGACCGAGGTCCGGGCGGGGACGCTGGCCTTCACCCGGATCGTCGACAAGGTGCTGCGCCCCATGACGCTGGCACTGTGCACGGCGACGGCGCGGACGCCCTCCTATGCCGCCGCGATGGTGCTGCGCGAGATCGAGGCGCGCTTCACCCAGTTCGCCTACATTCCGCCTCCCGCCTGACGCCGGGCGGGGCGTGCCAGCAGGCGCAGCATCAGCGCCTCCAGCCGGGCAGGGTCGATGGTGCGGACCAGCTCGGCGCGTTGCTCGCCCAGACCGGGCTGATAGCCCTCGTTCCACGACAGCGTGTCGCCATAGCCGGGTCCGAACTGGGTATCGTAATCGACGAACGCGCTCTGCCGCCCGGTGACGATGCCCGGGTCGAGCCAGATCGCGGCGGCGATCTCGTCCCACATCGGAAAGCCGGGTTCGAGGCTGCCGATCCAGGCGGCGACGGCAGGCGGCGATACAGCGCGCAGCCGGGCGATCAGCGACGGCGTCAGCTCGGTCGCGGTTGCCGGATCGACGGGCACCACGGTGATGCGCCGCCACGGGCTGCGCGAGACGATGCTGGCGGCCTCGGGATCGAAGCGCGCATTGAATTCGCGGCGGGGGGAGTGGACATACTCGCGCGCGAACTGGTCCGCCGATATGCCCGCGCGCATCTGACGCGGATTGAAGCTGCCGCCCATATAGACCAGTTCCTTGGCCAGCCCCGCAAATGTGGGGTCGAGCCGCTGGGCCAGGGCGAGGTTGGTCAGCGGCCCCATCGCGATGATCGTCACCTGCCCGGGATGTTCGTGGACCATGCGCAGCAGGAAATTGGCGGCGATCTCGGGCGAGGGGCGGGTGGTCGGATTGCCGCCGGGCAGGTCGACCGGATCGTCGGCGCGGTGATAGGGCGGCGTGCTCTGTTGGGTCGGCTCGACCCATTGGCGCATCCACGCGCCCTTCCAGATCAGCTTGCCGTACAGGCTTTCCCAGCGTTCGGTCAGCACCTCCGAATTGACCAGCGGATAGGTGGCGCCCGGCACGACGGGGACATGCCGGTCCATCCGCTCGACCCCCTTCAGCGCCATGGCGGTGGCGCGATTGACCCAGACATTGCCCGTCACGGTGGTGATGCCGAGCACCTCGACATCGGGGGCGTCGAGCAGCATCACATGGCCGAGGCCGAAGCCTTCGTCGTCGATGATCACCATCCGGCGATCCTCCGCCGCCCGCGCCTGGACCGGCGCCGCCGCGCCCAGCATCGCTGCCACCCCCCATAGCAGAAGGCCCATTACCCGCATCATCCCGTCCCCCGATCCCAAGCGCATTCACCCAGCACATAGGTGCGCCGCACGATCCGGTCGTCACCCAGCACCTGCATCGCAAACAGCCGCGTCGCCAGATCGGCACCGCCGGTCCGCCGCGCGAGCAGCGGCGTGGCCGCGTCGTCCAGCACGACGAAATCGGCCTCCTGTCCGGGCAGCAGCGCGCCGACCCGGTCGGCGATGCCGAGCAGCGCGGCGCTGCCCCCAGTCGCCAGGTAGAGCGCCCGGAACGGATCGAGCCGGACTTCGCGGGCCAGCGCAGCCTGATAGGCGACACCCGCGGTATGCAGCAGAGAAAAGGACGTGCCGGCCCCGATGTCGCTGCCCAAGCCCAACCGCATCCGATGGGCGTCGGCCTGTCCGAAGTCGAAAAAGCCCGATCCCAGGAAGAGATTGGATGTCGGGCAGACGGCGATCCCGGCCCCCGCCTCGGCAATCCGGGCGCAGCTGCGATCGTTCAGGTGGATGCCGTGTGCGAAGACCGAGCGGGGGCCGACCAGCCCGAACCGATCATAGACGTCGAGATAGTCGTGCGCGTGCGGGAAGCGTTCGGCCACCGCCGCGCATTCGTGGGTGTTCTCCGCCAGATGGGTGTGGAGCAGGACGTCCGGATAGGCGTCCAGCAGGGCGGCGGCCTGGTGCAGCTGTTCGTCGGACGAGGTCAGGGCGAAGCGCGGCGTCACCGCATAGCCCAGCCGGCCACGCCCCCGCCATCGCCGGATCAGCGCCTCGCTATCGACGCGGGCATCGTGCGGCGTGTCGCGCAGGTCTTGGGGACCAAGGTCCATCAGCACCTTGCCCGACACGATCCGCATCCGCCGGTCGAGCGCCGCCTCGAACAGCGCGTCCACCGATCCCGGATGGACGGTCGGGAACACCAGCGCGCTGGTGGTGCCGTTGCGGAGCAGCTCCGTCAGGAACGCCTCCGCCACGTTGGTGGCATGGAGCGGGTCGGCGAACGCCATTTCCGCCGGGAAGATATGGCGTTCCAGCCAGTCGAGCAGTTGTTCGCCGTGCGATGCGATCCGGTCCATCTGCGGATAATGGACATGCGCGTCGACGAAGCCGGGGACGACGATGCCGGGCAGGCGTTCGACCAGCACTCCGGCGAAGCGCGGCGCGAGCGTCGCATGATCGCCGCGTGCCACGACCAGCCCGTCCTCCACCGCGAGCAGGCCATCGGGCTCGTACCGGATGGCATCCGGATCGTCACGGGGATCGGCCGAAACCGACAGCAGTTCGGCGCGGAAAAGGCGTAGGGTCATGGATACTCTGATGTTGCCGCAGCCCCGGCGTGGCCGAGGGTGAGAAGCTGGGCAAGGACCGACAGGGCGATCACCTCCGGTTCCTTGCCCGGGATCGTCGCCAGTCCGATCGGACAGGTGAGTCGCGCGCGCGCGTCGGCCGGCACGGCTTCGCGGATCAGCCGGGAGAGGAACCGGGCGCGCTTGGTCGCCGAGCCGATCAGCCCGACATAGGCGAGGGGCGGACGCAGCAGGGCGGCCTTGGTCAGCGCATAGTCGAGGCCGTGATCGTGCGTCAGGATCACGACGGCTGCATCGTCCGGCGCATCGGACAGGCAGGCCGGCAGGCGATCCGCGTCGACCACCGTCACGCCCGGCGTCTCGGCCAGGGATGGCCGGCTGTCGAACCATGCCAGCCGCAGCGGCAATCCGCTCACGCGGCGGGCAATCGCCTGACCGACATGGCCGGCCCCGAACAGGTAGAGCGGACGCTGTTCCCGGCCGAACCGTTCGGACCAGGTCGCGCCGACGCCGGGGCGCTCGCCCCACGCCGATAGCGGCAGGATCGCTGCCATCGGGTCGGGTGCACGCGCGATGCCGGCCGGATGCAGCGTCGTGGTCAGCGTCGTGCCGTTCGCCGCCGCATCGATCCAATCGAGCGCCGCCGGGTCGACCCGCTCGATCAACAGACGGACCCGCCCGCCGCAGCATTGGCCGAGCAGGGGGCCGAGCGGATAATCCTGTATCCGCCAGCTACCCGGCGGATGGGCGAGGATCGCGCGCGCCTGTTCGATCGCCTGATGCTCCAGCGCACCGCCGCCGATCGTGTCGACCGACACTTCATGGTCGACCACCATCCGCGTGCCGGCTCCGCGCGGGGCCGAGCCCTCGGTCGCGAGGACCGTGACGAGGGCCAGGGGCGCGTCCGGCGTGGCCATGCGTAGCCGGTCGATCCAGGCGACGCTCATGCGCGATGCGCGGCGATGGCGCGCAGGATCGCCTCTGGCGTGGCGGGGGCGTCGAGCGGCGGAAAGGCGCGCCGGTCGGGTGCGGTGGCGGCAATCGCCTCGCCCAGCGCCGACAGCACGCATTGGGCCAGCATGAACGGTGGTTCGCCGACCGCCTTGGACCGGTTGATCGTCGGTTCGACATTCTCGCCGTCCCACAGCGCGATCGACAGACGGTCGGGGCGGTCGGCGGCGGTCGGGATCTTGTAGGTCGCGGGCGAATGGGTCAGCAACCGGCCGTCTTCGGCGAACACCAGCTGCTCGGTCGTCAGCCAGCCTTGCCCCTGTAGGAACCCGCCTTCGATCTGGCCGAGGTCGATCGCAGGGTTCAGCGACTGGCCGACGTCATGGAGGATATCGACCGCCAGCACGCGATGTTCGCCGGTCAAGGTATCCACCACCACTTCCGCACAGGCCGCGCCATAGGCGAAGTAGTAGAAGGGACGGCCGCGATGGGCGGCGCGATCATAGGCGATGTGCGGCGTGGCGTAGAAGCCGGTCGACGACAGCGAGACGCGCGCCAGATGCGCCTTGCGACACAGGGTGGCGAAGGGGACCGTCTCCGTCCCCGCGACGATGCCTTCCAGCGTGAAGCGCACCTCGCCCGGTTCGCAGCCGCCGATCGACGCGGCGACGCCGGCCAGCCGGTCGCGGATCGTTCGCGCCGCCTCGAACGCGGCCATGCCGTTCAGGTCGGCCCCGGACGAGGCGGCGGTGGCGGAGGTGTTGGGCACCTTGTCGGTGCGCGTCGCGGTGATGCGCACCGCGCTTACCGGTACGGCGAAGACGTCCGCCACGACCTGGGCGACCTTGATGTAGAGGCCCTGACCCATTTCAGTGCCGCCATGGTTCACCTGGATGCTGCCATCGGCATAGACATGCACCAGCGCGCCGGCCTGGTTCAGATGCGTCGTCGTGAAGCTGATCCCGAATTTGACTGGGGCGAGGGCGATGCCTTTTTTCAGGATCGTGTGGCGGGCGTTGAAATCCTGCACCGCGGCGCGGCGGGCGTCATAGTCGCTGTCCCGGCGCAGCCGCGCGATGAGGGCGGGGGCGATATTATCCGCGACCGTCATGCCATAGGGCGTCACGTCACGACCTGGTCCATAGAGGTTGGTGGTACGCACATCGAGCGGATTGCGGCCCAGCGACGCGGCGACGACGTCGATCACCCTTTCGATCGCCAGCATCCCCTGCGGACCGCCGAAACCCCGAAAGGCGGTGGCGGAGACGGTGTGGGTCTTCAGCCGTTCGGACAGGATCTCGACCGCTGGCAGCCAATAGCTGTTGTCGGCATGGAACATCGCCCGGTCGTTGATCGCCGGCGACAGGTCGACCGTCGCGCCGCACCGCGAGGCGAGGCGCAAGACCAGGCCAAGGATATGGCCTTCGTCATCGAAGCCGACATCATAGTCGATGGTGAAGTCGTGGCGCTTGCCGGTCAGGACCATGTCGTCGTCCCGGTCGCAGCAGAATTTGGCGGGCCGCCCGGTCTTGGCCGCGACCAGCGCGGCGGCGGCGGCGAAGGGTGCGGCCTGCGTTTCCTTGCCGCCGAACGCACCGCCCATGCGGCGGACCTCGACCGTCACATCGGCGGACGAGACGCCCAGCAGGTCGGCGACCAGATGCTGCACCTCGCTGGGATGCTGGGTCGAACTGCTGACATGGACCTGGCCGTCCTCTTGCGGCCGAGCGAGCGCGATCTGGCCCTCCAGGTAGAAATGATCCTGTCCGCCCATGGTAAAGCCGCCGGAGCGGCGATGCGGCGCGGTCGCCAGCGCAGCGACGGCGTCGCCGCGCGCCATCCGCTGGGTCGGTTCGATCCGCGAGGCGGCGGCCCGGGCATCGGCGATCGTCAGCAGGGCGGGGCGTGGCGCATAGCTGATCTTTCCGAGCCGCGCCGCCCGTCGCGCCGCGCCCCGGCTGGTCGCGGCCACCAGAAAGATCGGCTGACCGCGATAGAGCACTTCGCCATCGGCGAGCAGTCGGTCGTCATGCGCGACCGGGCTGACATCGTTATGGCCGGGAATATCGGCGGCGGTGAAGACCGCTACGACGCCCGGCGCGGCGCGCACCGCCGACAGGTCGACCGCGACGATCCCGGCATGGGTTTCGGTCGACTGGCCGAAGGCGAGGTGGAGCAGGTCGGTCGGCTCCGCTTCGTCGTCGATATAGCGGGCCGCCCCGGTGACGTGCAGGAGCGCGCTGTCATGCGGCAGCGACGGCTTCGCGGCCGGTGCGGCGGGGGCGGCGGCACGGTCGGTCATCATAGCGCGCCCAGCACCGACACCGGCTCCCCCTGCTCGCGGTGCCACAGCCGCCATAACAGATTGCCGGCCGCCTCCTGGCGATAGCCGGCGCTGCCGCGCACATCGGTCAAGGGATCGAAATCCTCCCGCAAGGCTGTAACGGCGCGGGCGATCGTGGCTTCGGTGAAGGGTGCGCCGGTCAACGCCGCTTCGCAGTTCGGGGCGCGGCGCGGCGTCGCCGCCATCCCGCCGAACGCGACCCGTGCCTCCTCGATGGTCCGGTCGCGCAATGTCAGGTGGAAGGCGCCGCAGACCGCCGAAATGTCGCTGTCGAACCGGCGCGACAGCTTGGTGATGTGGACGATGGCGTCGGGGGCGGGGCGGGGGACGTGGATGCGCTCGACGAACTCGCCGGGTGCGCGATCCTGTCGGCCATAGGCGAGGAAATAATCCTCCAGCGCCAGCGTGCGTCGCTGGTCGCCCCGGCGCAGCGTCAGTGAGGCGCCGAGCGCAATCAGCGCGGGCGGGCCGTCGCCAATTGGCGAGCCATTGGCGATATTGCCGCCGATGGTACCGGCATTGCGCACCTGCAACCCGCCGATCCGCCGCACCAGCTCGCCCAGATCCGGATGCAGCCGGTCGAGCACGTCATGGGCCTCGGCATAGCGGACCGCCGCGCCCAGCGTGACCCCGGCGGCGTCCTCCTCGATCGTGCGCAATTCCGGGATGTCGCCGATGAACACCGGCGTATCGAGGTCGCGCAGCCCCTTCGTCACCCAGAGTCCGACATCGGTGGCCCCGGCGATCAGTCGAGCGTGCGGACGTTCGATCAGCAGCGCGGCGAGCGCGTCGGCCGATCGGGGCGCGAACCAACTCTGCGACGGTTCGGGGGCATCCGCCGCCCGGAGGTCGCGTAGCGCGGCGGCCAATGGTCGGTCGTCGCGTTCGATCCGGGACACGTCGCGCGCGGCGGCGAGGATCGGGCCATAGCCGGTGCATCGGCACAAGTTTCCGGCGATCACATCGGCGACGGGCAGGGCATGGCCCGCCGCCCCGACGGCGCGGCCATAGAGCGACATGACGAAGCCCGGCGTACAGAAACCGCATTGCGAGCTGCCGTTGCGTGCCATGCACGACTGGAGCGGGGTCGGCGCGCCGCCCTGCGACAGGCTTTCGACGGTCAGCACCGCCTTGCCGTCGATCATCGGCAGGAACAGGATGCAGGCATTCACCGCCCGCCATGCGATGCCGTCGCCCGTCGCTTCGCCCACCAGCACGGTGCAGGCACCGCAATCCCCCTCGGCGCAGCCTTCCTTGGTGCCGGTGCGGCGCAGGCGATAGCGGAGATGATCGAGCAGGGTCGCGGTCGGCGCGGCATCGGCGATCTCGACGATCGCCTCGTCGAGGAGGAAACGGATCGTCATCGGCTTACGCGGTCCCCATCCAGGCGAAGCGGGCGATGAAGAGCGCGGCGAGGACGAACAGGAACCAGTCGGCCCGCGTCGCCTGTCCGCGCATCGCCTTCAACACGGCATGGGCGGTGATGCCGAACGCCAGTCCGTTGGCGATCGAGAAGGTCAGCGGGATGAGCGCCACGGTCAGGAACGCCGGGATCGCCGCCAGCGGATCGTCCCACTGCACCTCGACCAGGGGCAACAGCATCAGCCCGCCGACGACGATCAGCGCGGGGGCGGTGGCGGCCAACGGCACCAGTTGCGCATAGGGGGCGACGAACATGGTCAGCAGGAACAGGATGCCGGTGACGATCGCGGTCAGGCCGGTGCGTCCGCCCGCCTGTACGCCCGCCGCGCTTTCGACATAGCTGGTGACGGTGCTGGTGCCCGCCACCGCGCCGACCATGGTCGCCACCGCATCGGTGAGCAGGATGCGGTTCAGTCGCGGGATGCGACCCGACGCGTCGATCAGCCCGGCACGCTTGGTCACCGCGACCAGTGTGCCGATATTGTCGAACAGGTCGACGAACAGGAACACGAACAGGATCTCGAACAGGCCCAGTCCGTGCCGCCCGCCCGCGCCGAACACCCCGGCCAAGTCGACCCGAAACGCGGTTTCGGTCAACATGGTCAGGCTGTAGGGTTGGGGGGTCATGGTGACCTGCCCCGTCATCCAGGCGACGGCGGTGGTGACGATGATCCCGATCAGCATCGCGCCGCGTATGTTCCAGACGCTCAGCACCGCGATCACCAGCAGCCCGAGCAGCGCCAGGGCCGCGCCGGGCGTGGTCAGCGGGCCGAGCGCGACCAGCGTCGCCGGACTGGCGACGACGATGCCGGCATTTCGAAGGCCGATAAAGCCGATGAACAGGCCGATCCCGCCCGCCACCGCTGCGAACAGATGCGGTGGTATGACCGACACGATGAGCTGCCGCACGCCGGTCAGCGTCAGGATCAGGAAGCAGAAACCGGAAATCAGCACGCAGCCGAGCGCCACCGGCCAGGGGATGCCCATCTGCTGTACGACGGTGAAGCTGAAATAGGCGTTGAGGCCCATGCCCGGCGCCAGGGCCAGCGGCACATTGGCGACCATGCCCATCAGGATCGAGGCGAAGGCGGCGGCAAAGCAGGTCGCCGCCGCGACCGCCGCGACCGGCATCCCGGCCTGTCCCAGGATCGCCGGATTGACCAGCACGATATAGGCCATGGTCAGAAAGGTAGTGGTTCCGGCCAGTATCTCGGTTCGGACCGATGTGCCGCGTGCGGTCAGGTCGAACCGGCGTTCCCATAGGGTTGTGGCCGGTCGTTCCGTTCCTGCCGTCTGTGTCATGTCATCCCCCGGACCCACCTTGGGGCCCGTCATGCCAGCGGGCAGCCGCCCGATCTACAGCAATGATCGGCATTCCCTGTTGCAAAAATGAGCGCACCAGGGTCGGCGTGGTGTAACGGGCGGCCCCCTGACCGCGCGGTTTACGGCAACGCGACGTCCCGGATATTGCGATGGGCGAGCCGCGAGACCTTCCATAGACAGGCCGGCAGGGGGCCTGCGCCAATGAGCCGCGGCCATCATCTGGGGGATAGCGATGAACGTCCGTTGGAATGGCGGCCGCGCCCGCATGCGCTTCGGCGTGGCGAGGGTCGGCTCGGTGCTGGTCGCCGCGATGCTGGGCGGGGCGACGCCGCCGCCCGAGCCGGCGACGGCCGAAGCCCGAACGGCGGCCTATTTCGACCGGATCGCCGACAGCCCGCCACGGCTGCGCCTCTTCCTGCAAACCATGCCCAAGGGCGGCGATCTCCACAATCACGCCGGCGGCGCGATCTATGCGGAGGATATGCTCGGTTGGGCGGCGGCGGAGGGGCTGTGCCTGTCGGTCGATCCGGCCGGCCTGGCCCCGCCACCCTGCGACGCGCCCCGGCCGCGTCGCCGCCGCCACGCTGGTGCAGGATTACCCGCGCTACGCGGCGTTGGTGGATGCCTTTTCCACGCGCGGTTTCGAGGCGGGCACGGGTGACCCGCAGGTATCGGGCTATGATCGCTTCTTCTCGACCTTCGACGCCTTCTGGCCGATCGTCGCCCGCCACGGGGGCAAGGTGATGGCGATCGCGCGGCAACAGGCCGCGGCCGACGGCGTGTCCTATGCCGAACTGAGTACCGGTTCGGTCGCGACGCAGCCGTTGCTGGCGAAGGTCGGTGATGGCGATGTCCGGGACCTAACCGCGCTGTACGACCGGATCGCTCCCGAGCTTCCCGCTGCGGTGCAGGCGACCCGGGCGCAATATGACGGCTATGACGCGGAAATGGCGGCGATCGACGGATGTCGCACCGCCATGCCGAAACCCGCCTGCGCGACCGAGATCCGGTATCAGTTCGCCGCCCTCCGCACCCGCCCGCCGGCTCAGGTCTTTGCCGAACTCGCTCTGGGGTTCGCGCTGGTACAGGGCGATCCGCGCTTCGTCGCGGTCAACATCGTCGCGCCGGAACATCATCCGGTCGCCTTGCGCGACTATGCGTCGCACATGCGGATGCTGCGGTTCCTCAAGGACCGGTATCCCGCCGTCCCATTGTCGCTGCACGCGGGCGAACTGACCCTGGGACTGGTGCCGCCGCGCGATTTGCGCTTCCACATTCGCGATGCCGTCGCGGTCGCCGGTGCCCGCCGGATCGGGCATGGCATCGATATCCCTTATGAAACCGACGCCCGGGCGCTGCTGGCGCGGATGGCGCGCGAGCAGGTGGCGGTGGAGATCAACCTGACCAGCAATGCGGTGATCCTGGGGGTGAAGGGGCGCGATCACCCGCTGTCGCTCTATCGCCAAGCCGGTGTCCCGGTCGTGCTGTCGACCGACGACGAAGGCGTTTCGCGCACCGACATGACCAACGAATATCTGCGCGCCGTTACCGAACAGAAGCTGCGTTACCGCGACCTCAAGCAGATCGCCCGCGACTCCCTCCATTATGCGTTTCTGCCCGGCCAGAGCCTCTGGCAGGATCGCGCCGGCGGCCCCCGGGTCGCCGCCTGCCGCGTCCTCGACACGGCCGCCTGCGGGACCTTCCTCGCCACCCATGCCAAAGCCCGCCTCGAGGCCCGGCTGGAACGCGATTTCGACCGGTTCGAGCGGCAGTCGTTCGATTGATCGGACACCCGCACGAAGCGAGCGAAAAAAGCGCGCACTGGAAGCGTAATATTGTGCTTCTGATCGCCAATTCGTCGACGCTAACACGGCATTCGAAGGCGGGCGGTGCAGGGCCGGGCCATCCGGCGGATGATCGGAGGAGGGCGCGCCGCCCCACGCAAAATCGCTTGTGGGGGCATGTGATGAACTGGACGAAATGGTCGCTGCTGTCGTGCGCGGCACTAATATCCTATCCCTGCGCGGGGCAGCAGGTCAAAGCCCAGGCTGCAACGACCGATGCGGCGCAGGACGAGTATATCCCCGAAGTCGTCGTCACTGCCGAAAAGCGCGAGACCGGACTTCAGAAGGTGCCGCAGGCGATCACCGCGCTGACCGGCGATGCCTTGCTGGCGAACAACATCAATACCTTCCAGGACCTCAGCGCGCTGGCTCCCGGCCTGACCGTCGGCAATGCCGAGGGCGAGCGCACGACGATTTCGATCCGCGGCGTTGGGCAGGAGGCGAACCAGAACGATGTCGCTGCCCCCTCGGTCTCCTATCATCAGGACGGCGTCTATATCGTGTCGCCCTTCGCCCTGGGCGGCAACTTCCTCGACGTCGGTCGGGTCGAAGTGCTGCGCGGACCGCAGGGGACGCTGTTCGGCCAGAATTCGACTGGCGGCGCGATCAATCTGGTCACCGCGGCGCCGAAGCTGGGGCGGACCGAGGGCTATGTCGATGCGGCCTATGGATCGTTCGATTACCGGAACCTGCGGTCGGCGGTGAACCTCCCGATCGGGCAGACCATCGCGATCCGCGCAGCGGGAAGCTGGCTGAAGCAGTACGGCACCGCCATCAACATCGCCCTGCGCCAGGCGCTGGACCAGCGCGACGATGCGGCCTGGCGGTTCCAGCTGCTCTGGGCGCCGGCCGACAACCTGCGCATCGACCTGACCGCGCAACAGTTTCGCAGCGACACCAACGGCCCGGCGCGGTTCGGGCTGTTCGATCCCACCCCACGCCGCGATGCGGACGGGCACCGGCAATTGTCGCAGGATTCGCCATCGCGGCTATTCCTGCGATCGCAATTGTACAGCGCGATCGTGACCTGGGACCTGCCCGGCTTCACGGTCAAGTATCTCGGCAGTCATCAGCGCGAGGATGTCCGCAAATATCGCGACAACGATTTCTCGAACGTCGCCATCGTCGGCCCCCTGACGGTCGAGCGCAGCTTCTACGAACGGCAGGATCAGGCGCACCGCTCCTACACCTCCGAGCTGAACCTCGTGTCGCGGCAGCCGTTGTTCGGTTCGGTCGACTGGGTGCTCGGCGCCTTCTGGTTCCAGCAGAAGATCGAGGCGGATTCGCTCGAACGGGTGGACCGCAACCGCAACGGCGTGTTCGATCCGTTCAACCCGGTCGCCAATAACGGCCTGCCGCCCGCCGGGGACATCGGTTTCCAGAGCGATTTCTTCCCCGAACGCCGCTCCTATTCTTTCTACGGGCAGGCGACGTGGCACGCGACCGAGCGGCTGCGGGTGACCGGTGGCCTGCGCTATACCGATGACCGGGCCACCAACCGCAACTTCAACTTCTTCACCCTGTCGACCGGCCGGCCGACCGCCGACATCACGTCGCAGGCGACGGCCGTGACCGGTCGCGCGGCGGTGGAGTTCGAGCTGGGGCGCGGCCGCATGGCCTATGCCTCCTATACGCGGGGGTTCAAGCCGGGCGGCAACAACCTGACCTTCGGCATTGCCGACGTGGCGGAGGATCTGGTGCTGCGCACCTTCCGCCCGGAACATATCGACGCCTATGAGCTGGGGCTGAAGGCCGACCTTCTCGACGGACGGCTGCGCGCCAATCTGGCCGGGTTCGGCTATGACTATCGCGACCTGCAATATATGACCAGCGACCCGCGCAACAGGTCGAGCGGCGTGGCGAATATCCCGCGCAGCCGGATCCTGGGCGCGGAAGCGGAACTGACCTTCGCGGCCAGCCGCGACCTGCGGTTCCAGACCGGTTTGACCTTCCTCGACAGCCGGATCAGCGGCCATGTCCGTGCGCTCGACAGCATCGATGCCGTGGCGGCGGAACGCGATCTGGTCGTCAACCGGCGGCTCAGCATCTTCGCGCCCGCCGTCACGCTGGCCCGTGCGGCGGTGATCGAAGACCTGTACGGCAATCAGCTGGCCAAGACGCCCAGGTCCAGCGCGACGGCCGGCGCGAACTGGAACCATCGCTTCGACACGGGGCTGAGCGGCTATGCGTCCGCCCTGGTGATCCGGCGCGGCACGATGCAGGCGCGCGTGTTCAACAATCCCGCGATCGACCATGTACCGGGCTATACGCAGGTCAACCTGACGGGCGGCATCCGGTTCGACAGCGGCTGGGATCTGAGCCTGAGCGCGCAGAACCTGTTCGATCGCGACGGGATCAGCACCCGCTTCACCGATGTGTTCGGGGTCAACGCGACCTTCGACCAGTTGATTCCGCCGCGCACCGTCATCGCCCGCGTGCGGTACAGTTTCTGATGCGAGCCGAGGGAGCGACGATAGCATGACCCAGCCGAGCGACGACGAACGTCGTCTCACCCTCCTGCTGGCCGAGCGGCTCGGGCTGGTCATCCCGGCGGCGGCGCTCGACGGCGTGATCGCCAACCAGCGGTTGCTGGCGCGGCATCATGGCGTCGTGCGGGACGCGCTGGCGGGGGAGGGGCGATGACCCGGCCCGCCGCAACGGCCCGCGCCATCGCTGCCGACGTCCGGGCCGGACGTCGGTCCGCGCAGGCGATCGCGACCGAGACGCTGGACCGCATCGCGACGCAGGACCGGATGAACGCGACGACCCGGCTGCTGCGACAGCGGGCGCTGGCCGATGCGATGCGGGTCGATGCGGTGGTCGCCGCCGGTGGCGATCCGGGTCCGCTGGCGGGCGTACCCTTTGCGGTCAAGGACCTGTTCGACGTCGCCGGGGAGACGACCACCGCCGGCGCACGCCAACGCGCGGCGGCCCCGCCGGCGACCCGCGATGCCGAGGTCGTCGCGCGGTTGTGCGCGGCGGGGGCGGTGCTGGTCGCGACGACCAACATGGACGAATTCGCCTATGGTTTCTCGACCGAGAACAGCCATTACGGCACCACCCGCAATCCCCATGATCCCGAACGACTGGCCGGCGGATCGTCGGGCGGCGCGGCGGCGCTGGTCGGCGCGGGGCTGGTGCCACTGGCGCTGGGATCGGATACCAATGGATCGATCCGCGTGCCGGCCAGCCTGTGCGGCGTCTATGGCCTGCGCCCCAGTTTCGGCGCCGTGTCGGTCGAGGGAGCCTATCCCTTTGTCGAGCGGCTGGACACGGTGGGCGGCTTCGCGCGGTCGCCCGAGGACCTCGCCCTCGCCCATGCCGTGATGCACGGTCGGGCGCTCCGGCCCGCCGGAGCCGCGTCGCGCGTCGCGGTGCTGGGCGGCTGGTTCGCGGCGCGGGCCGATGCGACGGTCCTGGCCGGGATCGACCGTATCGCCGTGCATCTGGGTGCAGGATCGTCGGTAGTGCTGCCCTCCGCCGCCGCCGCGCGCTCCGCCGGCTTCGTGTTGACCGGGGCCGAGGGGGGGCATCGCCATCTGGCGGCCCTGCGGCGCGACGCCATGGCGTTCGAACCGGCGACGCGTGATCGGCTGATCGCCGGCGCGCTCCAACCGGTGGCGGCGGTGCGCGAGGCGGAGGCGGTCGCGGAACGTTTCACCGCCGAGTTGCTGGCCGCACTGTCCGGGCACGACCTGTTGCTGGCGCCGTCGACGCCGATGTCCGCACCGCGCATCGAAGCGACCACGATCGTCGTCGATGGCGAGACGCTGTCGGCTCGGGCCGATCTGGGGCTACATACCCAGCCGCTGAGCCTGGCGGGCGTGCCCATCTTGTCCGTGCCGCTCTGCCTGCCGGAGGACGCGATGCCGATCGGGGTGCAATTGATCGCCGCGCCGGGCCGGGAAGCGTTGCTGTTCGAAACGGCATCGGCGCTGGTCGCGGCGGGGCTGGTCGCCTGCGCCCCCGCCCCGCAAGAGGTGGAGGCGGCATGATGCGCGCGACCCCCCGTTCGTTGCGCGGCATGGTCAGCGCGCCCCATCATCTCGCGGCGCAGGCCGGTCGCGACGTGCTGGCCGATGGTGGCTCCGCCGTGGAGGCGGCGGTGGCGACCGCCGCCTGCCTCGCGGTCGTCTATCCCCACATGACCGGCATCGGCGGCGACGGTTTCTGGCTGGTCGCCGAGCCGGATGGGCGAAGCTGGGCGATAGACGGATGCGGCGCGGCGGCGCTGGCGGCCGATCGCGCGCTGTACCGGGACCATGCGACGATCCCCTGGCGCGGGCCGCTGGCGGCGAACACCGTGGCGGGGACGGTCGCGGGATGGCAGGCCGCGCTCGAGCACAGCCATGCGACGCTGCCGCTCGACCGGCTGTTGCGCGACGCGATCCATCACGCGCGCCACGGCGTGGTCGTGACCCGCGGCGGCGCGCAGGTCGCTTCGGCCGTCTTCTCCGCGCTGCGCACGCTGCCCGGCGACTATGCCCGCATCTTCGAACCGGACGGACGCCCGCTGGCGGAGGGCGACCTGCTGCGGCAAGCGGCCTTGGCGACGACGCTGGAACGGCTGGCGGGGGAGGGGCTGGACGGGTTCTACCGCGGCACACTGGCGCAGACGATCGCCGACGATCTCGCTGCGGTTGGAAGTCCCGTCGCGGCCGCCGACCTTGCCGCCTTTGCCGCGCAGGCCGTCGCGCCACTGTCGGTCGGGATCGAAGGGGCGCGCCTGTTCAACCTGCCGCCACCGACGCAAGGGGTGGCGTCGCTCCTGATCCTGGCGCTGTTCGACCGGCTGCGTGCCGCCGAGGGCGAGGGCTTCGACCATGTCCACCGGCTGGTGGAGGCGACGAAACAGGCGTTTCGCTGGCGCGACGCGCATGTCGGCGATCCGGCCACGATGGCCGCCGACGCGCAGGCCCTGCTGGACGACGGCGCGGCGCTCGACCGGATGGCGGGGGCGATCGATCCGGCCCGCGCCGCGCCCTGGCCCCATCCCCCGGCGCTGGGCGACACGACCTGGTTCGGTGCCGCCGACGCGCGGGGGCAGGTCGTCAGCTGCATCCAGAGCACCTATTTCGAATTCGGATCGGGCATCGTGCTGCCGCAGACCGGCATCGTCTGGCAGAACCGGGGATGCTCGTTCGCGCTGGACGGCGACGGCCCCAACCGGCTGCGTCCCGGCGCGCGGCCCTTCCATACGTTGAACCCGGCGCTGGCGCGGTTCGATGATGGCCGCGTCATGGCCTATGGCACGATGGGGGGCGAGGGGCAGCCGCAGACGCAAGCGGCGGTCTTCACCCGCTATGCGCTGTTCGGGGCGCCGTTGCAGGCGGCGGTGGATGCGCCGCGCTGGTTGCTGGGTCGCACCTGGGGCGATCAGAGCACGACGCTGAAGATCGAGGCGGGGTTCGACCCGGCGCTCTACGCGCAACTGGCGGCGGCGGGCCATGCCGTCGAGCCCGTGTCGGCCTGGTCGTCGATGATGGGCCATGCCGGGGCGATCGTGCGGCATCCGGACGGTGTGATCGAAGGCGCGGCCGACCCGCGCAGCGACGGGATGGTGGCGACATGGTGACGGCGACCGCATCCGGCATCCGCGCGGTGGCACGCTGCCTAGAACTCTCGCGGGCGCCCT
This sequence comes from Sphingomonas sp. SORGH_AS_0438, assembly GCF_031453475.1. NCBI lineage: Bacteria > Pseudomonadati > Pseudomonadota > Alphaproteobacteria > Sphingomonadales > Sphingomonadaceae > Sphingomonas > Sphingomonas sp. SORGH_AS_0438. Next base: position 1,605,575 of record NZ_JAVIZS010000001.1, on the reverse strand, counting down.
ATAGCGACCGGGCGGACCGGTTGTTTCGCGGCTGGCTGACCCCGGCCTATCGCGCGACCGTCGATCGGGTCGGCGAATGGATGGCGGCGGCGGGCATGACCGTCCATCGCGATGCCGCGATCAACCTGATCGGTCGGTATGAAGGAACGCGGCCGGACGCACCCGCGCTGGTGATCGGTAGCCATCTCGACAGCGTGCGCGACGGCGGTGCCTATGACGGGCCGCTGGGCGTGATGCTGGGCATCGAATGCGTGGCAGCGCTCCATGCGGACGGGCGCCGGCTGCCCTTCGCGATCGAGGTGATCGGGTTCGGCGACGAGGAGGGGTCGCGCTTTCCCGCCGCGATGCTGGGGAGCCGCGCGGTGGCGGGAACGCTGCGTCCCGAGGCGGCCGACATGGCCGACGCGGCGGGGATCAGCGTCGACGCCGCGTTGCGGGAGTTCGGCAGCGCCGCCGACAGGCTTGCCACCGCGCGCCGTGCGCCCGGCACGATGCTCGCCTATCTGGAAGCGCATATCGAGCAGGGGCCGGTCCTGGAAGCCGACGGGCTGGCGTTGGGAACCGTCACCGGCATCGCGGCCCAGTTGCGCCTGGAAGTGACGGTCACCGGCGTCGCGGGCCATGCCGGGACGGTGACGATGCCCCTGCGCCGCGACGCCATGGCGGCCGCCGCGCGCATGGTGTCGGCGATCGAGGATATCGCCTGCGCCGCCGCATCCGATCTGGTCGCGACGGTCGGCCGGATCGAGGTCGCGCCGGGGGCCGCCAATGTGATCGCGGGCGAGGTTCGCTTTACCGTCGACATCCGCGCGGGAGCCACCGACCGTCGCGACCGGGCGGGCGCGGCGATCGGGGAGGCGATGCAGGCGATCGCGCGGGCGCGGGGCGTGACGCTGGCCGTGGCGACGATCCACGATTTGCCGCCATGCCCGTGCGATCCCCGGCTGATGGACCTGCTCGACGACGCGGTGGCCGCCACGGGGCAGCCGTCGCGACGGCTCATGTCGGGGGCGGGGCATGACGCGATGGCGATGGTCGCGCTGGGGCCGGTCGCGATGCTGTTCATTCGCTGCGCCGGCGGGATCAGCCATCATCCGGCCGAACATGTCGATCCGGCCGACGCCGACGCCGCCTTTGCCGCCATGCGCGGCTTTATCGACCGACTGGGAGACGAATATCGTGACGCCTGACCTTTTCGGCGAGATCGATCCGCCGCAGCGCCTGCTGATGGGACCCGGGCCGGTCAACGCCCATCCGCGCGTGCTGCGGGCGATGAGCGCTGACCTGCTTGGCCAGTTCGATCCGGAAATGACCGGTTACATGAACCAGGTGATGGCATTGTACCGGCCGGTGTTCGGGACCGAAAATCCCTGGACCTTCCTGATCGACGGCACCGCGCGCGCGGCGATCGAGGCCTCGCTGGTGTCGCTGCTGGCCCCCGGCGACCGGTTGCTGGTGATCGATTTCGGCCGCTTCGGATTGTTGCTGCAGGAGATCGGCGAACGGATCGGCGCGCATGTCGAGCGGCTGTCGGTGCCGTGGGGGCAGGTCGTGCCGATCGACGCCATCGCCGACGCGATCGAACGGACCGGGCCGATGGTCGTGGCCTGCGTTCATGGCGATACCTCGACCACCATGGCGCAACCGCTCGACGGGGTAGGCGCATTGTGTCGCGCGGCGGGGGCCTATCTCTATGTCGACGCGACCGCGACGATCGGCGGGATGGAGATCGCCACCGACCGCTGGGGCGCGGATATCGTCACCGGCGGCTTGCAGAAATGCCTGGGCGGTCCGTCGGGGTCGGCGCCGATCACCATTTCTCCGCGCGCCGCCGAGCACATTCTGGGCCGCCGCCATGTCGAAAAGGGCATTCGCCGCGCCGACCTGATCGACGCCGCCGGCGTGCGCATCGGCACCAACTATTTCGATCTCGCCATGATCATGGATTATTGGTCGGACAAGCGGCTGAACCACCATACCGAAGCGACGACCATGTTGTACGGCGCGCGCGAATGCGCCCGCGTCGCGCTGGGCGAGGGCTTGCCGGCCCGGTTCGCGCGCCATGCGGCGGCGGGGCGGGCGGTAGTGGCAGGGGCCCGCGCACTGGGGCTGGAGGTGTTCGGCGACGATCGCTTCCGCATGACCAACGTCACCGGCATCGTCATCCCGGACGGCGCCGACGGCGAGCGGGTCCGTGCCCGGATGCGCGAGGATTTCGAGATTGAAATCGGCACCGCCTTCGGACCCTTGCAGGGCAAGGTCTGGCGGATCGGCGCGATGGGCTACAATGCGATGAAGCATAAGGTGCTGCTGACGCTGGCGGCGCTGGAGGCGGTGTTGCGTGCCGAGGGGCTGGCGCTGCCCTCGGGGGCCGGGGTCGATGCCGCGCTCGAAAGCTATGCGGCATGAGCGCCGCGCGCGACCTGATCGGCTATGGCGAATCGCCGCCCGATCCCCGCTGGCCCGGCGGGGCACGCGTCGCGGTCCAGTTCGTCGTCAATGTCGAGGAGGGCGCGGAGAATAGCGTCCTGAACGGCGATGCCGGGTCGGAGGCGTTCCTGTCCGAAATGGTCGGCGCGGCCAGCCACCCCGCGCGCGCGATGGCGATGGAGAGCCTGTACGAATATGGCGCGCGCGCCGGCTTCTGGCGGCTGCACCGTCTGTTCGCCGAGCGACAGGTGCCGGTGACGGCCTTCGCCGTCGCCACCGCGATGGCCGCCAACCCGTCGGTGGTCGATGCGATGCTGTCCGTCGGGTGGGAGGTCGCCAGCCACGGCTATCGCTGGATCGATTACCAATATGTCCCGGTAGAGGTGGAGCGTGCGCACATCGCCGAGGCGATCGCGCTTCACACGCGGCTGACCGGCACGCGGCCGCTCGGCTGGTATCAGGGGCGCACCTCGCCCGCGACCGCCGCGCTGGTCGCTGCCGAGGGCGGGTTCGTCTATGATGCCGACAGCTATGCCGACGACCTGCCCTATTGGGATCGTCGCCATGCCGCCGCCAATGGCGGGCGGGCGCAACTGGTCGTGCCCTATACGCTCGACGCCAACGACATGAAGTTCGTCGCCTATAACGGCTTTGCCGATGGCGAACCCTTCTTCCGCTATCTGCGCGATACGTTCGAGCAGTTGCGGGCCGAGGGCGGGCGGATGATGTCGGTCGGCTTGCACGGCCGCATCGCCGGCCGGCCGGCCCGCGCGGCGGCGCTGGCCCGCTTCGTCGACCATGTGATCGCCAGCGGCGATGCGTGGATCGCGCGCCGCATCGATATCGCCCGCCACTGGCAACAGGTGCACCCGGCATGACACCCGAAATGATCATCGACGAACCCGATGTGGTGGCGGAGGTGCTGGCCGCCTTCATCGCCTATGAAGCGGCATTGATGGCCGATGACGTGCCGGTGATGGACCGGTTGTTCCACGACCATCCGACCACGATCCGTTACGGCGTGGGCGAGGTGCTGTACGGCGCGGACGCGATCCGCGCGTTCCGTAAAGGACGCGGCGGATCGCCGCAGCGGCGGTTGGGCATGGTCGCCATCCATGCGTTCGGCCGCGATCACGCCACCGCCAATGCCGAATTCTTCCGCGACGGCGACGCCCGGCGCGGACGCCAGAGCCAGACCTGGGTCCGGTTCGCCGACGGGTGGAAGGTTGTCGCCGCCCATGTCTCGATCGAGGGGACGGGATCATGACCGATCAGGACTTCAACACCCTGTCGTCCGAAGCGTTCGTCGCGCGCTATGCCGGCGTCGTCGAACATTCGCCCTGGGTGGTCGAGCGCGCGGCGGCCCGGAGGCCCTTCGCCGACCTTGCCGAGGGGATCGTCGCGGTGCTGGAGGATGCCACGCCGGACGAGCGCGTGGCGGTGATCCGCGCCCATCCCGAACTTGCCGGACGGGCCGCCATTGCCGGCACGCTGACCGCCGAATCGCAAAGCGAACAGGCATCCGCCGGGCTCGACCGCATGACCGCGCCGGAGTTCGAGCGCTTCCATGCGTTGAACGCCGCCTATGGCGCGCGGTTCGGCTTTCCCTTCGTCATCTGCGTTCGGCGCACCGATCGGGCGGGCATCCTGCGCGCGATGGCCGAACGCCTGGAGAATGATCGCGAAACCGAGGTGGCGACGGCGATGAGCGAGATCGGCCATATCGTCCGCCTGCGACTGGAGACCCTGGCATGACCCGACCCATCGGCCTCGCCGCCCTGGCTGAGCAGGTTGCGACCGACCTCCAGCGCCTCGCGCATGGCGGCCCCGGCTGGACCATGCCGCGCGACGGCGCGGAGGGCCATGTCCACGACGTCATCATCGTCGGCGGCGGGCAGAGCGGGTTGGGCGCGGCGTTCGGGCTGCTGCGCGAACGCGTGACCGACATACTGGTGCTGGACGAAAACCCGGCGGGTTACGAGGGTCCCTGGGACACCTATGCGCGGATGATGACGCTGCGCACGCCCAAGCATCTGACCGCGATCGACCTGGGCCTGCCCTCGCTGACCTTCCGCGCCTTCTGGGAGGCGCAGCATGGCAGCGAGGGCTGGGAGGCGCTGGATAAGATCCCGCGTCGAGACTGGATGGCCTATCTGCGCTGGTATCGCGCCGTGCTGAACCTGCCGGTGCGCAACGATGCGCGGGTCACGCTGATCGAACCGCTGGGCGGGCGGTTCCGCATCCATCTGGCCGACGGCACCGCGCTCCTCGCGCGCAAGGTGGTGCTGGCGACGGGAATCCAGGGGGGCGGCCACTGGCATGTGCCGCCTCTAATCCGCGACCGCCTGCCGCCGACGCGCTATGCCCATACATCGGCCGCGATCGACTATGCGACGCTGGCCGGCAAACGGATCGCGTTGCTGGGGGCGGGGGCATCGGCGTTCGACAACGCCCATGCGGCCCTTTGCGCGGGGGTCGCGGAGGCGCATGTCTTCGTTCGCCGCCCGGCATTGCCGCGGGTCAATCCGATCCGGCACATGGAGCGCAGCGGCATCATCGGGCGCTTCCCGGCGCTGGACGACGCCGCCAAATATCGGATGATGCAGGCCTTTTTCGACCGTAGCCAGCCGCCGACCAACGACACGTTCGACCGCGCCTCGGCGCTGCCCGGCTTCCACCTGCATCTCGGCACGCCATGGCTGGATGTGGCGGATATGGGCGAGGGGGTCGCAGTCACCACGCCGCACGGAACCGAGACGTTCGATTTCCTCGTCCTGTCCACGGGCCTTGTCACCGATCCGGCGCTGCGGCCCGAATTGGCGCTGGTCGCCGACGGCATCGCGCGCTGGTCCGACCGGTATCGCCCGGTCGACACCGCCGGGGCTCATCCGCTGATCGACGCGCATCCCTATCTCGGGCCGAACTTCCAGTTCCTGCCACGCGAGCCGGACCATGCGGCCGCGCTGCACGGGCTGTTCGCGTTCAACTATTCGGGGCTCATCAGCCTGGGCCTGTCGGCATCGGCGCTGTCGGGACTGCGCCACGCGCTGCCCCGGCTGGTCGCGGGGGTCGCCGACCAATTGTTCCTCGACGATCGCGACGCGATGATCGCGGCCTATCTCGACTATGACGAACCCGAATTCATAGGAACCTGGCCACGCAGCGAGGCGGCGGCATGAGCGCGACGTTGTCCACCCATGTCCTCGATACCGCGCATGGGCGGCCTGGGGCGGGGATCGCCGTCATCCTGCTCGACGGGCATGGCGCGTGCCTGTTCCAAGGGGTGACCAATGGAGACGGGCGGTGCCCCGAACTTGCCACGCTGCGCCTGTCGCCGGGACGCCATGCGCTGTGTTTCACGACCGCCGATTATTTCCGTACGGCCGGCGTGGCGCTGGCCGATCCTCCCTTTATCGACCGGGTGACGATCGATTTCGGCATCGCGCCGGATGGCGGGCATTATCATGTGCCGTTGCTCGTCTCGCCCTATAGCTATTCCACCTATCGGGGCAGTTGATTGCGTGTCCGGCACCCGATGACCCGCACCGCCGGTGCGGCGGGGGTCGATATCGACCTGGCATCGGCGCCTAGGCGTCCAGCCGCGCGAACTCTTCCTTGAGCATGTCGACAAAGCTGCTGAGATAGATGGGCAGCACACGACCGCGTTGCAGCAATATCGATACGCTGGCCGGGCGGACGATCCCCTCGGTCAGCGGAACCCAGCAGAGTTCGCCCGCCGCCACTTCGCGCTCCAGGCCGATGCGCGACAGGAAGGCGATGCCGATCCCGGCCCGGACGAGGTTCTTCAGCGTATCGATCCGCTCGACCGTGGCGACCCGCTTGAGCGGCACGTCGCTCGTGTCGAACAGCTCGTACAAGACGCTCTGCTTCAGCCAGTCGTCGTTCGGCGTCACGACCGCATGGGGTATGCAGTCGGGCAGCGTGACCTGATCGAGCAGGGCGAGCGGGTGGCCCGGCGGCACGACGACGCCGATCGGCGTCTGGACATGCGCCACGGTCGCGGTGCGCGACGTTCCCGTCAGGTCGAAGGCGCAGATCACGTCGGCGTCCTTCGACAGCAGTTCCGCTTTCACCCGATGGTTGTCGCCCGCCAGCAACGAGAATTCGATCAGCGGGAAGCGGTGCTGGAAGCGGGCGATCGTCCGTGGCACGAGATCGTCGGCGAAGCTTTCGGCGGCGGCGATCCGGATCAGCCCACGTTCGCCGCCGCGCAGCCGCAGCATCTCGTGATGCAGCGCGACGCTTTCGCGTTTCCAGCGACGGATATAGCCGAGCAGCGCCTCGCCCGCCGCGGTCGGACGGATGCCGCGCGGCATGCGAACGAACAGTTGCACGTCGAGCTCGTCCTCGAGCTGCAAAAGCTGCCGATTGACGGCCGACGATGCGATATTCAATGATTCCGCAGCCTTGCGGATCGACCCCTGGCGTATCGCCTGATCGAAATAGATCAGGCCGGTCTTGATCAGGACCATCGGCGCCCCCGCATTATCCCTAACGCCCCGCCGCCATCGAACGCGATGACGGGCCCATCGGCGCTTACGGGGATGCCTTTGCCCGCCATTGGTCGAAGAGGCAACAAGGCGAGGTTGCGCTCGACAAAGGATTGTCGAAATGGATGCGAGCCGCTTGAAACGCTGGCGCCGGAACACCCAATTATCGCGCGTGACCGGAGCGGCATTCGCCGATGGCTTCGGCTCCACCTCGCTGCTCCCCGCAGATCGCGTCGAGCGACCTGCGGGGGACCCGGTCAGAAGCCGTAGGACAGTCGAAGATAGCCGAACCGACCCGGAATGTCGTAGGTGGTCGGATCGTAATTGTTGAGGCTGCAGCTGAAGCAGGCCGGCGGGTCCTTGTCGAAGACATTGTTGATGCCGAGGGTCAGCGCAACCTGCGAATCCAGCCATGCCGGCCGGAACTGAAGCTGCACGTCGCCATAGAGCCGGCTCTTCAGTTCGTTGTTCGCCGCGATCTCCTGCACATTGTCGATATAGCGTCCGGTGACGCTGGCCGTGACCGGTCCGATCGACCAGTCGATCGTGCCGAGACCCTTGAAATGCGGATAGGTCTGGTCGGGCGAGCCGCGTTCGGTGCCGACATAGTCGGTCGACACGAAGCCGGTGGTGGCGGGGGTGCGCTCGCTATATTTCAGCAGATAGTTGCCCGAGACGTACAGGCCGAACCGTCCCGCCCCGGTTTCCCCCGACCGGACCGTCAGGGTGGCGTCGATGCCCTTGGTGCGGATGCCGCCTGTGTTGAGCAGCAGGCCGTTGATCGCCGTCACGATACCGCTGGGTGCGCGGCGCACGGCGGCGCAGCTGAGCGTGTCGCCCGTCTGCGCGCAGCGGCTGAGCAGCACCTGCGCCGGGATCGACGCGATCGCGCCGTTCACCTTGATGTCGTAGTAGTTCACCTCGAGGCTGAGCGCCGACAGGGTGCCGCCACGCGCCCAACGCGGGCTGTAGACGCCACCGAACAACAGAGTGCGCGCCGTTTCCGGTTGCAGGTTGCGGTTGCCGCCAGTGAGCACGGGAAGCTGGCCCGACGGTTCGGCATAGCTGCCATTGGCGGGGACGCCATTGGCGATGCAGTTCGCCCGGACGGTCGCGTTCGACTGGAACAGGCCGCCGCTCGCGCTGGTGCAGGGGTCGTCGATCGATGCGTCGAAGCGAGATTGGGCGCCGAACAACTCGCCGATCGAGGGCGCGCGCAGCGATTCCGCATATTGCCCGCGCAGGAGCAGGTCGTTGACCGGCTTCCACAAGGCGCCGCCGCTATAGGTCGTATTGCTGCCGAAGGTGGAATAGTTGGAATGGCGGACCGCACCGTTCAGCTCCAGCGATGCGATCGCCGGAATGTCGCGCAGCAACGGCAAGCGGACTTCGCCATAGATTTCGTCGACGTTGAAGCGGCCGCTGGCGGCCTGCGCGGGGATGTCGGCACCCAGGCCGGCCTGAATGATCGGGTCGGGCGTGAAGCTGCCGAACTGGTAGCGATGCTCATATCCGATCGCGATTCCGACCGGGCCACCGGGCAGGTCGAACAGCTCGCCGGAGAGGTTGGCGGTATAGTCGTTCAGCACCTGGCGGCTGCGGTCGCGCTCGTCGAAGCCGATATAGCCGAGCATCGCCGGGGTGATCGATCCCACGCCGCCGAAGAAGTTGAACGGTACGCAGTCGCCCGTGCACTGGCTGACCGGCCCGATCGCCCGGGCCAGCCGTGCCGCGTTGATGTTCCCGGTGAACAGCTGCTTGGCGTCGTTATAGCCGATCACCGCGCTGGCGTCCCAATACCAGTTGCGGCCGAACATCTGGAATTTGCCGTCCAGCGTGCCGGTCAGCGACATGGTATCGACCGTCTGGCTGTAGGTGCGCTGCCCCGCCTCGACGAGGCGGCGGAAGATCGCGGTGTAATTCTGTCCGGGCGTCAGTGTCACGCCGAACGGGTTGTACGGATTGGTGGCATCGACCGACAGCGTGTCGAGCATATTGCCGTTGCCCACGTCGGGACCGATACCCAGCGGCAGGAACGCCGCCTGGTTCTGCGAATTGCGGCGATTGTACACCGCCTTCACCCGGAGGTTGAGCGCCTCGGAGAATTCGGCCCGCGTGTTGATGAAGCCGCCATAGCGTTCGACCGGCGTCAGGAAATAGTTGAACGGCGCGAAGTTGAACCGGTCCGCCGCCGTGAACACCTTGAAATCGCCGGTCGCCAGCGTGGGGTCATAAACCGGCCGGCCCGAGGCCACCGGTCCCCGCAGCGTCAGGTTCTGGCCGTTGACGAGGAAGCGGCCGAGCGGCGTGAAGCTGGAACAGCCACCGATCGGGTCCGCGCAGCTGGTCTGGCCGGGATTGGGGAAGCGCGAGATGTCACGGTCCGCGGCGCTGACGGAATCCTGTTTGGTGTAATAACCGCCGGCAACGACATGGACGCCCTGGCTGCCGACGCCGTAGCTCAGCTGATAATCCTGGGTCTTGCCGTCATTGTGGCCCAGATACTGGCCATATTGCGCCGATCCCTTGAAGCCCTTCTGGTTCTGCTTGGTGATGATGTTCACCACGCCGGCGATCGCGTCGGACCCATATTGCGGCGAGGCGCCGGATTGCAGCACCTCGATCCGCTCGATCATCGACGTCGGAATGGAGTTGAGGTCGACGGTCGACGGGATGCCGCTGGCCGAGGCGCCGTTGACGAAGCGGAGGCCGTCGACGAGCACCAGCGTCCGCTTGGGGCCGAGATAGCGCAGGTCGAGCACCGCGGACCCCGCGCCGACGCCGCCCCCGTCCGGTGGATTGCCGAAATTGCCGGAGCTGTTGAACTTGGAATTGAGGCCGCCGGATGAGGCCGGGAGGCGCTGAAGCACGTCGGCGACCGATGCCAGGCCGGTGCGGGCGATCGCGGCATCATCGACGGTGGTGATGGGTGATGGCTGATCCAGCGGATCGCGCCGGATGCGCGAGCCGGTGACGATGATGTCGTCGACCGGCGCCTCGGTGGCCGCAGCGGCCGTCGGCGTTTGCGGGTCGGTGGCCAATTGCGCGGCGGCGCCATTCGCCGTCAGCAGCAGTCCGGCGCCCAGCGCCATGCTCGACGAACGTATCATCCAGGTCGTCCAACGCATGATTTCCCCCTTAACCTGCCGTTCTGCGGCGTTGCACAATTGTTACGGTGAGGCGCATGCGTTTGACTATATGGAACAAGCTAGACGAGGCTCGCGAAGATATATTGCTCACCGGCTGTTGTTTTCATACCACATGTCCCATCTAGGGACGGTCGTACCGGGGCCAGCGTGGCATCGATCCGGACCATCCTCGGACAATGGGAGGCGGCACGGTATTTCGAATGGCGAATGGCGGGCTTCCTCTTCCACCCTGGGCCCGGCACCCGCAGCACCGCCTTCCTCGCTGCGATCCGCCGGGCTCGGGAACGGGCACCTTTGCAAGGAGCCGCGCGAACACCATCTCGGATTCCATGAATGATATCGAAGATTTAGGACTGGTCGACGATGGCGACATCGTCCTTGACGAGGCTGCGCTGACACTGGCGTGGCTCGATCACGACGAAATTGACATCAACCCCTATGAGGACGTGCTTTCCGACATCGCGTCGCGCCTCGACGAGGTGGGCACCGGAGTGACGGACGCTGCGGCCCGCGCCGCCTGCCTCGCGCAGGTGTTGGCCGAGGAGTTCGGCTTCGTGGGGGACGCAGAGACCTATGACGATCCCGACAATGCCGACCTGATCCGCGTGATCGACCGCCTGCGCGGTTTGCCGATCAGCCTGTCGATCCTGTACGTCGCCGCGGCTCGACGCATCGGCTGGGCCGCGGACATCCTCAACCTGCCGGGGCATGTGCTCGTCATGGTCGGACAGGAGGCCGCCCCCGTGATCATCGACCCGTTCCGTGGAGGCGTGCGCGTTGGTGTCGAACAGATCGCCGCGCTGCTCGCCTCGGCAAAAGGCGGCGTCTCGGCAGCGGTACGGCACGTGGCGGCCATGCCGAACCGGGCGATCCTCGTTCGGCTGCTGCTCAACCAGGCGACCCGCGCGGAGAAGGCCGGTCGCGGCCGACGGGCGCTGTCGCTCTACAGCCGAATGACGTCGATCGCGCCCGACTATCCGCACCCCTGGTGGGAGCGCGCCAGACTGGAACTGGCCGATGACGACGTCGCGGCCGCACGCGCCAGTCTGACCGCGATGCTGGAGATCACGCGCGAGCCGGTCTTGCGCGAACGGGTCAACAGCACCTTGGATTCGCTGGCCATGCAATAGCGGCGGTCCGACGGTTTCGCCTTCCCAGTGCGTCCGTCATCCACCAGATGAAAATCCGACCGGGCATCGCGTTTCGCCTATGGCGCGTGATGCTTCCGGGCTGGGCGCAAGGCGCGGGACACACTATGGACGGTCATGGACTTTGATTATTTGCTGACCGGCTTCTTCGGCACGACCGAGCTCGGCGAGCTCTCTCCCGATCAACTCGCCTCGGGCATCGAGCGGCTGCAGGTACAGATCGGATTGGAGCGGGACGACGGACGGCGTTTCGGCTTGTGGTGCCTGGCCTATATGCTGGGTGTCGCGCCGGACGTCACTGCAACCTTCGAGGACGAAGACGACCGCAACGCCGCGCGCGACTTCATGGACACGGTCGATCGTGAGATGGATGCCGAGGAGCAGAGCTGACACTCTTGCGATCCTGCGGTCGTATCTCCGAGCATGGCTTTCACATGGCGTGACGGGACCAGACCGCCAGGCACGCCGTGACGGCGGCGGACAGCATGGCAGAGGCGAGAATGGCTTGGCTGAGATTTGCGAGCATTACCGGAACCCCTGAATTCGTCCGTGTCGCTAACGTCCACGCGGTCCGCTAGGGTGCATGCAATCCTCGGTCCTCGCGACAAAACGATGGCGCAAGGCATTGAAATCGGCGGATGCGGGGCCATTTTCCGTCCATCGTCAACAACGGAAAGGAGGTGATCGGATGTCTCATTGTCAGATGCCGATTGCGGCAACGAAAACGATCATGGCGGCTTCGCTGGAGCATGGCCGGATCTGAACGATTGCCGGCCTCGGTCGACAATGGAAAGGCCGCTCCGTAATGGAGCGGCCTTTCGCTTTTGAGGGCCGGTGCGGGACCCGCCCTATGACTGGTGCGTGCGATTATCGCTCGGCGGATGCGATGGTCCGGAAGGAGATGGATCGCATGAAAGTCTTCCTGGATTTCGAAGCGTCGTCGCTGTCCGATCAAAGCTACCCGGTGGAAGTGGCCTGGGTGTTCCAGGACGGGCGGACGGAAAGCCATTTGATCAGACCGGCCCCCGGGTGGACGGATTGGAGCCCGGAGGCGGAAGCGATCCACGGCCTGAGCCGCGCAATGCTGGAGGAAGAGGGGCAGCCGCACGATGTCGTGGCGGCCCGGATGATCGAGGCGTTGAGCGATCATGAGCTCTTCGCCAGCGCACCGTCCTGGGATGGCAAGTGGCTGAGCGTGCTTCTGCGCGGTGCCGGGCTTCCGCGTCACGCCCTGCGGTTGCGCGACACGGACGAGGCCTTGCGATCGACGGCGACCGATATCCTTCAGGCCGTGATCCCCGGCGCCCGGCTGGATGCGGAGGTTCACGCCCTGGTCTCGGCCGCCAATGCGGCGAGGAGCGCCCATCCTGCGCACCGCGCGCTTGCCGATGCATTGGGCGAATATGAGACCTGGTGCCGGGTGCGGCAGGCCGCACGCGCGTTTCCACGGCCCCCGGCTATCTAGCGCCAGTTGGTCGCGCGCAGGATCGCATCGTCGACCGGCACGTCATGAAGCTGGCGGTAGCGGGCCTCGACGAGGCTGAAGAGGCCAAATGCCAGCAGCCCGACGCCGATGATGATGTCGAACGGGCTGGTCAGCCATGACAGCACGCGCGCCATCCCGCCCGCCTCGCTCGCCTGTTCCTCGATCCCGGCGCATGCGAGAAGGTAGCCGCTGATGAGGAACACGATACCGCGCGCCGCATAGCCCGCACGTCCGCTCCACTGGACCCAGGCCTGTTTCGCGACCGATGGCGCAAGGTAGCGGAGAAAGGAGCCCTTCGCGGCCTTCACGAGCTGGACCACGCCAAGCACGGCCAGGATCGCCGCGCCGAGCAGGACCAGCGCCCAGCCGCCCGGCAATTCCATGGCCGTCCGTGCGCTGTCCTGGGTGCTGTCCCCGGACAGGGCCGCACCGCGCATCAGTTGGATCGATTTCGATGCGAGCAGCAGATGAATGCCGCCGCTGACACCCGCGCCCACCCGTTCCATCACGCCTTTGCGATCGGAGCCGTGACGCTCGATGTCGAGGGCAGCATCGGCTAGGCGCCATATGCCGTACCCCATCAGTCCGGCGGCAATCACCAGGAGCAGCACCCGGCCTCCGCCGCGACCAAGATATTCGATCGCCCCACTCGGATCTTCCGCCCGGCCGGTGCGAAGGATGAGCATGGCGATGACGATGTACAGCAGGCCGCGCGTCGCGAAGCCGATCCGGGTCAAAGCCCTAAGGCGCGAATTGGCGGTCATACATTCTCCCTTGTCCGGGCATAACAAGGGCTTCGCCATCTCGTTCCAGCGGTGCAACGGTTTGGGGCATCGTCCGGCACATCAATGACGGCGTTCAGATGGGGCGGCGTGGTCGGCGGCGATGGTTGCGTCTGGCATGCTTTCGCCGATGACGTCCTTCCGCTTTGGGTCTAAGACGCATCCATCCCGGCCTCCGTTTCGGCAGGTGCATCGAAAGGACCGGAATCATGGACGCTTATCTCGCTCGCACCCCCGGTGAACCGCTGGAAACCCATGCTGGCGCGGGTGGCGGCATGAGCGAGAGCGAAGCGGCGCTGGCGGCGCAGGTCGCGGCCATGGAGCGGTTGCAGGAACTCAGCACGCTGCTGGTCGGCGACGAGGTGCCTCAGGCGATCTACGAGGCCATCGTCCACGCCGCCGCGGATCTGGTCGGTTCCGAGATGGCGAGCATCCATATGTTGGACAGGGGCGAGCGTCTGCAGCTCCTCGCCCATTCCGGCTTCGATCCGGACGCCGCCTCCCATTGGCAGACGCCAACCGCACCCTCCATCGGTACCTGCGGCACCGCCCTGGCGACGGGGCGGCGGGTCACGGTCCATGATGTCGAACAGGACGCGGTGGCGGCCCCTGGCGATGATCTCATAGCCTATCGCGCGGCGGGTGTTCGTGCCGTGCAGATCACACCGCTCCTGTCCCGATCCGGCAAGGCTCTCGGTCTGTTGTCGACCTATTGGACGCAGCCGCATACGCCATCGGCCCGCGACCTGAAGCTGTTCGACGTCCTCGCCCGTCAAGCGGCGGACGCGATCGAACGCATCCTGTCCCAGGCCGCGCTCCGGGAAAGCGAGGCGCGGCAGGCCTTCCTCTTGGCGCTTTCGGACGAACTGCGATCGCTCAAGACCCCGGCGGATATCGCCTCCGCCGCCGTACAGCGGCTGGGCGAGCGGTTCGGCCTGAGCCGCGTCTTCTATGCCGAATATTTCGGCACCGTGATGCGGGTCGAGCGCGACTTCACCAACGGCGTGGAGTCGATTGCGGGGGAGCATGATCTCGCGGCGTTCGGACCCGACCTGCTCAACGCCTATCGCGCTCATCGGGTGGTGAAGACGGACGATGTCAGCATCGATCCACGCTTCAACGACCAGGCTCGGGCCGGATTGGCGGCGAGGCAGGTCGGAGCCTATCTCGATGTGGTCCTGTACGAGGAAGGCCATTGGGTCAGCCTGCTCGCTCTGCAAAGTGCGACGCCTCGTCGCTGGTCATGCTCGGAAGAGGGGTTGTTCCTGGAGGTCGGCGAACGGGTCAAGGTCGCCATCGAGCGCGCGCGGGCCGAGGATAATCTCCGCGAGCTGAACGAGACGCTTGAAGCGCGGGTGGCCGGGCAGATGGCGGAGCGCAATGTTTTCGCGACGCTGTTCGAGATCACCGATGTCATGATCATGGCCGTCGACCTCGACTATGTCATCACCGCGATCAACAAGGCCAATGCCGACGAGTTCGAGCGCATCTATGGTGTGCGTCCGGGCGTCGGCGACAATATGCTCGATCTTCTCGCCGACAAGCCGCTGGAACAGGCTCATGTCCGCGCCGGATGGGCACGCGGCCTGTCCGGCGAGGAGGTGACGTTCGTCGAGGATTTCGGCGATCCGGAACGCGTTCGACCCTATTACGAGATCAAGTTCCGCACGCTCCGCGACGATGCCGGCGAACCGATCGGCACCTATCAGTTCGTCACCGACGTCACCCAGCGGTTGCGCGATCAGGCGCAGTTGCAGGAGACTCAGGAGGCGCTGCGCCAGAGCCAGAAGCTGGAGGCGATGGGCAGCCTGACCGGCGGCGTGGCGCATGACTTCAACAATCTGCTGACGCCCATCATCGGCTCGCTCGACATGCTGGTGCGCAAGGGCGTCGGCAACGAGCGCGAGCGGCGCCTCATCGACGGTGCATTACAGTCGGCGGAACGCGCCAAGACACTCGTGCAGCGGCTGCTCGCCTTTGCCCGTCGCCAGCCGCTTCAGCCGACGGCGGTCGACGTATCGCGCCTCATCGAGGGAATGTCGGGCCTGATCGGCGTGACACTGGGGTCGTCGATCGAGATCCAGCTCGATCTCCCCGACCTGCCGCCCGTCAAGGCCGATGCCAATCAGCTCGAGATGGCGTTGCTCAATCTGGCGGTCAACGCCCGCGACGCCATGCCGCGGGGAGGGCGGTTCACCATCACGGCCACCCGCGCCAGCGTGCAGGAGGGCGGCTGCGATGGTGCGCCCGGCCGCGGCCATTATGTTCGCCTCAGCGTTCGCGACACCGGAACCGGTATGGACGCCGAAGTGCGGCGGCGTGCCGTCGAGCCCTTCTTCTCCACCAAGGGCATCGGCAAGGGTACGGGGCTGGGCCTGTCGATGGTCCATGGTCTGGCGGCCCAGCTCGGCGGCGGTCTCACGATCGACAGCGAACCCGGCCTTGGAACCTCGATCGACCTGTGGCTTCCCATCAGCGCGACTCTGCCGAACGATGACGACGCCATGCTCCTGGTATCGCCAAGCGGCGCAGGGCGTGGGGTCGCCCTGCTGGTCGACGATGAGGAACTGGTCCGCATCAGCACCGCCCATATGCTGTCCGGACTTGGCTTCGAAGTGGTGGAGGCCGCATCGGGCAAGGAGGCGCTGGGGCTGTTGGAGGGCGGCGTCAAACCAGACATCCTCGTCACCGATCACCTGATGCCGGGCCTGACCGGCGCGGAGCTGGCGCGAACCGCCCGGACGATGCACCCGGCGCTGCCCGTGCTCGTCGTTTCCGGCTATGCGGAACTGGAAGGGATCGCGCCGGACCTGCCCCGGTTGTGCAAGCCTTTCCGGAACGCGGAACTGGCGGCGAGCCTTGCCAGTCTGACCCCCGGCATGTTCACATAATGGGTCCCGATCGGGACGCGTGTTCGGCGCTGGTGTCGATCGAACATGGTCGCGACGCTGAAACTTCAGCCGATTCCTTGTAAGTCGATTGTCGTCGCAAATCTGCGCGAACCCTTTTTATTAGGCTCCACATGGTCTGAGTGCGTCCGCAAAGCCATGCTCGCTCATTCCAGCCATTTCGGGACGTCCCGTATGAGCTGTTGGGAACGGCACGCGAGATGGCGGCAAAAATTTCCGTTCTCCATGGATTCTATAATCTCGATCAGCTATGGCTGCCCTGTCCAGCGATTCACGGGAAGGAGGGCGACGATGACCGATCAGATCATGCCCACCCGTGGAGCACCCCTCACCGGTGGCCTTCTCCGCCACTGAGGCTTCCGGTCGTACGCGACGCCGAAACCGACCATCGCTGATAGAAGGACCGCGCGCCGACGCGCGGGTATATGTCCATGATCGAAGACGACTATGATGCCGAGGACCGGCTTCCGCGCGCCTCCGTGGTGCGTCGGGTGCTGGCGTTCACCTTGCGGCTATGGGGGCGGATGCCATGGCTGACGGCGGGATGTGCGGCGGCGATGCTGCTCGCGACCCTGACCGAGGTGTTCGTGCCGCTATACGCCGGCACCATGATCGACGCGGTGAGTGGCGGTAACCCGACCGGCGCCTGGCGCGCTTTCGCGGTCATCGCGGCGCTGGGCGGCGCGATGGTGGTTCTGCGCCATTTGGGCTGGAGGGCGATCACGCCGTTGACGCTGAACATGATGCGCGACGTGACCCAGGAGGCGTTCGTTCGGGTCCAGCGGCTGTCGACCGACTGGCATGCCAACGCCTTTTCCGGCTCCACCGTGCGACGGATCACGCGCGGCATGTGGGCGCTCGACACGTTGAACGACGTGCTGCTGCTGTCGCTGCTCCCGTCGCTGACGGTGCTGGTCGGCACGGTGGCGTTGCTTGCGCTGCACTGGCCGGTGCTGGGCTTGGTCATGGGAATAGGCGCACTCGCTTATATCGTCCTGACGATCATGCTGGCGACGCGGGTGCTGGCGCCGATCGCGCGTCTGTCGAACCAGTGGGACACCAGGATGGGCGGGGTGCTGGCGGACGCCATCGGCACCAACGCGGTGGTAAAGGCATTCGGCGCGGAGGCGCGGGAGGAAGCGCGGCTGACAACGGTCGTCGCCAAATGGCGCAGGCGCACGCTGCGGACGTGGCTGGCGTTCACCTGGGCCGGGTCGGGCGAACTCGCTCTGCTATGGGTCATCCGCATCGTCGTGACGGGCGGGGCGCTGTGGCTATGGTCGCGGGGCGATGCCAGTGCGGGGGACATGACCTATGTCGTCACCAGCTATCTGGTCCTCAACGGCTATCTTCGCGACATCGGGCAGTATGTCCACCAGTTCCAGCGGGCGGTGAACGAGATGGAGGAGCTGGTCGAGCTTCATGGCGAGCCGCTGGGCGTCGCCGATCGCCCCGACGCCCGTCCGATCCGCATCCATGGCGGCGCGATCCAATTCGAAAATGTGGACTTCCGTTACGCCGGGCAGGACCGCTCGCTCTACGAGCATTTGTCCGTCACCATTCCGGCAGGCCAGCGGGTTGGCCTGGTCGGCCCCTCGGGGTCAGGCAAGACCAGCTTCGTCAAGCTGGTCCAGCGCCTCTATGATGTGGATGGCGGTCGGGTGACGATCGACGATCAGGACGTGGCGCGGGTCACGCAGGTGTCGCTGCGGCGGCAGGTGGCGATCGTCCCGCAGGAGCCGGTGCTGTTCCACCGCTCGCTGGCCGACAACATCGCCTATGGCCGCCCCGGCGCGACGCAGGCGGAGATCGAGCGGGCGGCGCGGCTGGCCAATGCGCACGACTTCATCGCCGCCCTGCCGAAAGGCTATCGCACGCCGGTCGGCGAGCGCGGTGTGAAACTGTCGGGGGGCGAGCGTCAGCGGGTCGCGATCGCCCGCGCCTTCCTGGCCGATGCCCCGATCCTGATCCTGGACGAGGCCACCTCCAGCCTCGATTCCGAGAGCGAGGCCGCGATCCAGCAGGCGATGGAGCGGCTGATGGTGGGCCGCACCGCGATCGTCATCGCGCATCGGCTCTCGACCGTGCGGGCGCTCGATCGCATCCTCGTGTTCGCGGGAGGCCGCATCGTCGAGGATGGCACGCATGATGCCCTGCTCCGCGCGGAGGAGGGCCATTACCGCCGGCTCTTCGAGCGGCAGACGGGAAAACCCGCCGCGGAGATCGCAGTCTAGGCAGTTTGGAAGGTGGCGCGCCATTCTCATCGGGATCGTTGATCGGGAAGCGGGGTGATAGCGCCGATGTTCATGTAGGAAGCCAGGATCAATACGGAGTGGAGGGCAGGATCGTCTCCTGCGAGCCTCTTAGGCGCTGTTTCCGCCGAAACAGCGGGGGGGGGGCAGAGTAGGGGTGGTCGCCCGGATCGGGCAGCGCGACGGTCCCGCGCAACGGCGATGCAAAGCTCTCCGCATCGATAGGCTACAGGCCGGCACTTTCCATTGCATTGAGACAGCGCTGGATGTGCTGGCGGTTGGTTGCCGCTGGTGCGACTGCCCGGCCGATTACGGAGCATCCACGACGATCTGCGGCCGGTTCAACCGCTGGTCGCGCCGTGGCTTATGGCTCAAGCTGCTCGACGCGCTGGCGGATGCCGGCGTGGTCGCGAAGAATACCGCGATCGACAGCACCTACACCAAGGTCCGCGACTTCCAGGCGACCGTTGTCGAGACCTCGCTGACGCAGACGGTGCAGTTGCGCGGCTATCTGTCCAACATCCCGCAGGTGACGGTGAAGGGAATCGAGGCGGACGTGACCGTGCTGATCCTGCCGGGGCCTCAGTGCGTCGACCAGCTTCGCCTATTCGGACGGCGAATACGCTAACTATCCCGCCGGCCTGTGCTCGCTGGACGTGCAGACAGCCGCCACCACGCCGTGCAGCCTGACCGGCCGCCGGCTTGCATTGCCACCACGCTTCGCGATCACGCCGGGCTGGATTACCAGCGGCCCGTGGGTGACGGGCAGGTTTTCGTCCAAAGCGACACCGCTTTGCCGATGGGCTGGAGTTGATCGTCTGGGTCCGAACTTTGCTCGGCGCCGATTACATCCAGAACATGACGATCCAGGCGGGCAATTCCGGATTGATCGTCGGCACCCCGAGCGATCCGCACACCATCTGCGGGACGATCCGCTTCCGCCTGTGACCGTCCCCCGAGATGAATGAGCGCCTGAAGTCAGCAAGCCGGAAGCGGGGCACGAACACCGGAACATGGGTCTATTTCCGAAACATCAGCGTCTTCGAATTCGTAAACTCCGCAAGACCTTCCGCGCCGTTCTCGACACCGAGACCGGATTGCTTGTGCCCGCCGAACGGGATTTCGAGACCGTGAATGTGGATCTCGTTCACCCATACGGTTCCGGTTTCCAGACGTCGTGCCACAGCGATCGCGGCGTCGCGATCGGGGCCCCAGACGGATCCGGCCAGCCCGAATTGCGTGTCGTTCGCCTTTGCTACGACCTCGTCGATCGTATCGAAGGCGATGATCGGCACGATCGGGCCGAACGGCTCCTCGCGGACGATGCGGCTGTCTTCGGGCGGGTTGTCGACCACGGTGACGGGGACGAAATTGCCCGCCAGAGTCTCGTCGATCGTCCCGCCGAGCGGGGTGGCATAGCGGTTCGCCTTGGTGTCGGCGAACAGGTCGCGTAGCTTGTCGTACTGCATGCGGTTCTGGATCGGACCCAGGTCGGTGCCCGCATCCATACCGTCTCCCACCGTCTTGGTCCGCCCATATTCGACGAACGCCTTGACGAAGTCGGCATGGATCGAGCGATGGACGTAGAGCCGCTTGGAGGCGATGCACCATTGCCCCGAATTGCCGAAGGCCGCCCAGAAAAGCGTCGGCACCAGTGGTTTCCAGTCCGCACCCTCCAGCACGATCGCGGCGTCGTTGCCGCCCAGTTCCAGCGTCACCCGCTTGATCGTGCCCGCGCCCGAGGCCATCACTTTGCGACCCGTCGCGGTGGAGCCGGTGAAGCTGACCTTGGCGATATCGGGATGCTCGGCCAGTTGCTGACCCAATGCGTTGCCGCCCGACACGATGTTGAGCACGCCGGCCGGAAAGATGCCCTGCGCGATCTCGCCGAAGCGCAGCGTACAGAGCGGCGTGTAGGGCGATGGCTTCATCACCATCGTATTGCCGCTGATCAGCGCCGGCGCGATCTTCCACAGGCCGAGCAGGACCGGGAAGTTCCAGGGCGTGATCGCGCCGACCACCCCGAGCGGCGTGCGTTCGATCAGGACGATGTGGTCGGCATTATCCTCGACCACCTCGTCGGGCAGGCGGCGCGTCGCGGTTTCGCGCACCCATTTGATCGAGGCATCGACCTCACCGGTCGCCATGGAATGGCGCGGCTTGCCCTGTTCGAGGGTCAGGAGGGTGATGAGTTCTTCCCGATGGGCCTCCAGCGCATCGGCATAGCGCGCGATATAATCGCCGCGCTCGTCCCAGGACAGCGCCGACCAGGCCGGGAACGCCTGCTTCGCCGCGGCGATCGCCGCCTCCATATGCTCCGCCGTGCCATCGGGTGCCTGTGCGAGCACGGCATTGGTGGCGGGGTTGAAGACGTCGAACGTGGTGTTGGTTTCCACCCGCTGGCCGCCGATGGTCAACGCATAGGGCGCGGCGAAATCGGCCCGCGCCGCATCGGCGGTGTCGACGGGGCGATCGAGCAGCGTGTCGGTCATGATCTCTCTCCTGTCAGGCGGGACGGACGATGGGCTTGAGGACCCGGCCGCTTTCCGAATCCTCTATCGCGGTGTTGATGTCGGCCAGGTCGTAGAATTCGACGAGCCGGTCGAAGGGGAAGCGTCCGGCGCGCCACAATTCGATCAGCTGCGGTATGAAGACCTGCGGCACGCTGTCGCCCTCGATGATGCCGCGCACGGTGCGACCGAACAGCAGCGTGTTCATGTCCAGGCTGGCGCAGTCGCCCAGGTTCGCCGCGCCGATCAGCCCGCAGGTACCGGGAATGCGCAGCGCGTCGACGGCCTGTGCCAGCACTTTCGGGTTGCCGGTGCATTCCAGCGTGAAGTTGGCACCGCCACCGGTGATCTCGCGGATGCGCTCGACCGCGTTTTCTTTGCCGCCGTTGATCCCGTGCGTCGCGCCCAGTTCCTGGGCGAGCGCGAGGCGATCGTCGTGCAGGTCGACCAGGATGATCGTGGTGCAGCCGATCGCCGAGGCCGCCATCGCCGCGGAAAGCCCGACCGAGCCCGCCCCGAAGATCGCGATGGACGAGGCGGCGGGCGGTTTCAGCGCATTGAGGACTGCCCCGGCGCCGGTCTGGATGCCGCAGCCGAGCGGTCCCATCAGTTCCAGCGGCACGTCCTTTCGGATCGGGATGGCGTTGCGTTCGGTCGCGACCGCATAGGTGCCGAAACTCGACTGCGCGAAGAAGGCACTGCCCAGCGGATGGCCGTGCGCGTCGCAGACGGCTTGGCTGCCGTCCATCCGCGCGCCTTTGAAATTGCGGTCGTAGAACTCGGCGCAATAGCCGGGCCGCCCCGACCGGCACTCGCCGCAGCGGCCGCAATGACCATAGCTGAGGACGACGTGATCGCCGACCTCCAGGCCGGCCACGCCCTCGCCGATCTGCTCGACCACGCCCGCGCCCTCATGGCCGAGCACCAGTGGCAGCGGTACGGGATAGCCCTGGTCGCGCACCACCATGTCGGTGTGGCAGACCCCGGTGCCGACGATCTTGACCAGCACCTCGCCGGCGCGGGGGGCTTCGAACCGGGCGTCGATGACGTCGAGCGGCTCGGACTTCCGCTTCGCGACCGCGACCTTGCCTTCGTACATCGCGTCTCTCCTCAGATCGTCCGGCCACCGTCGACGGGCAGCGCGACACCGGTGATGAAGTCCGCCGTGGCGAGATAGACCGCAGCGTCAGCCACATCCTCCGGCTCGCACAGGCGGCCGAGTGGGATGCTCCCCAGGAATTTCTCGCGATTTTCGGGCGTGTCGGGCGCGCCCATGAAGTCGGCGAGCATCGGCGTCGCGCCCATCACCGGGCAGATCGCGTTGACGCGGATTTTCCACGGCGCCAGTTCGACCGCCAGCGACTTGGACAGCATGTTGGTCGCGCCTTTCGACCCGTTATACCAAGTCAGCCCCGGCCTGGGCCGGATGCCGGCGGTCGAGCCGACGTTCAGCATCACCCCGCCGCCATGGTCGCGCATCGCCGGTACGACGGCCTGGACCATGTTGTAGATCGACTTGACGTTCACCGCGAAGACCCGGTCGAACGTCGCCTCGTCGACGTCGAGCAGCGGCTGGTTCCTGTGCGTCATGCCGGCATTGTTGATGACGATGTCGGGAACGCCGAACGCGTCCGTCGTCGCCTTCACGGCGGCATCGAGATCCGCGCGCGCCGTGACGTCGGCGGTAATGCCGATCGCCTTGCCGTCACCGATTGCCGCCGCGACCTCCGCCGCCTTGTCGCCATTTAGATCCACGACCGCGACCCTTGCGCCGAGTGCGGCGAAACGGTGCGCCATCGCCTTGCCGAAGCCGCTTGCGGCGCCAGTGATGAGGGCGGTCTTTCCGTTGAGATCCATCATTCGCTCCTGCGTCAATAAGCGGGCATGGCAACGGCGTTCGACACGGTCAGGGCGACGCCGTCCGGGTCACGCGATCACATCGCGCCGATCTGTTGCAGCATCCCCAGATTGTCCATCAGCGCCCAATGCTCGGTCAGCTTGCCGTCCTTGATATGGAACAGGTCCATCACTTGGAAATCCACCGGCTTGCCCGTGGCGGGAATGCCGAGATCGTCGCCCGAATGGATCGCCTTTACCCGCAGATGGACCAGCACGCTGTCACCCTGCGCGACGGTTTCAACGATCGGCAGCTCGATCTGCGACAGGTTGCCGTGAAGGAACTCACCCAGCTTGCGTACGCCTTCGATCCCGCGCACCTCGAACGGCAGGCCGGGATCGTGGCGGACGAAATCCACGGCGATATGCTCGCGCCACCACGCCTCGTCGCTCGCGGCGAAGGCGGTGAAATAATCGCGGGCGAGCTGGGCATTGGCATCGGCCGTCATGAGGATCCTCTCAGAGATAGGGCTTGGTGTCGCGGAAGGCGGGGCGCTCGGCGGTCGCGGTGACCAGCGCGTCGAGACGGGGCATGCTCGCGACCCAGGGTTCGTCCTTGAACCGCAGGTCGAGATAGTCGCGCGCGACGACGGCCGTGATGACCGCGATGTCGGGGGTGCCGCCGCCATATACGGGTGGGGCCGCCTCCAGCGTGGCCAGACCGTCGACGATGGTCCGGATGCGACGCTTGCCGACCCGGTGCCGGGCGAAGTCGGGATCGACCTGCATCCGGTTGGTGACGATCGTCGCCTGCGCATCGATCACGCCCATCGCTCGCCCCGCCAGGCTGACGACCCGATCGAGGTCGCCCGTCAGCAGCGAAGGCTCGGGCACCTTCCGCTCGAGCCACAGCAGGATGAGCAGGCTTTCGGTGATCGGCAGCCCGGCGTCAGTTTCCAGCGCCGGCACCCGCGCGGCGCTATTCAGCGCCAGCAGCGCGGGCGCGTCCTCCCACGGATTGACGATCTCGGTCCCCGCCAGGTCGAAACCCTTCTCGCCCAGGGCGATACGCGCGATGCGGGCATAGGGCGAGGTCGTGTTGGTCAAAATGCGCATCAGACATCTCCCTCGCGCACGACGGCATAGCCCAGTCGCGGCAGGTGGACATGGACGGTGCCGGCGGCGTCGCTGTCGTGCCGCACCACGATCTCGCGGGCATTGGCGGCGACCAGGATGCCGCGCACGGGATCATTGGCCTGATCGGCCCGAACCAGCACCGCATCGCCGGCAACGAGGCCGCCGGGATCGTCGCCGGCGACGCCCTCGACCGGATCGGGTGAGGCATGGCGGGCCATGGCGAGCGCGTCGGCGGCGGTCATGGTCGTGCGCTCGCCGTGACCGATCGCGGCGATCCGGTCCATCCACGGCGCCAGCGCCTCCAGCGGGATCAACCGGGCGATCGCCTCGCCGCCATTGCCGCGCGCGAACCACAGGGGATGATAGGCCGCGAGGTCGGCCGCCGACAGCGTATCGCCGAACAGGAACGGACGCCCGTCGCTGAGCATGTCGGCGAGGATGTCGATCAGCGCGGTCACCCGCTGGCGATTGACCGGTGCCGCTTTCCGGCTTGCCGCGAGCGAGAAGTCATGTTTCATGAACGCGATCCGGTCGGCGATGAATTCCGCCGGCACGCCGTCGCCGATGATCGACGTCGTCAGCGTCGCCGCAGGCACGAACCCCGCCGCATCCGCCCAGGCGGCAAAGGCGGTGACCGCGCCGATCTGTCCCGCCGGGTACAGCGCCCGGTCGGGATAGCGGCGATCCAGTTCGGACAGGATCAATGCCGTGTCGCAATAGACGTCCGCACCGATCTGGAGCGCGGGGATACGCCGGTAACCGCCCGTCAGCGGCACCATGTCGGGACGCGGCGGCCAGATCGGTACCTCGACCGAGTCCCACGCGACCTGCTTGTGCCCGAACGCCAGCCGCACCTTCTCGGCGAAGGGCGACAGGTCGTAATGGTGGAGGATCGGGCGGGTCATGCGCAGCACTCCGTCAGCATCGCCTCGGCCTGCGCGACCGTCATCTTGCGCGCGGACGGACAGGCAATGATCGTGTCGGGACGGGCGGTGGCCGGGTCATAGTCTCGCGCCGCGATGCCGGCGTAGAGGCCCGGCACCGCCCGCCGCGCCATCTCCGCGACGCGGTCACGCGGCAGCTGTTCCGGCGTGAAGGCGAGCGGAAAGGCGATATCTCGATACAGGTCGCGCACCGCCTCGGCCGCCGCCTCGATGCATTCGGTCCGCGACAGGCCGGCGGTATCGACGTCGAGCGCCTCGGCCAGCGGGCGTACCTTGTCGGGCAGCACGGCGAGGTCGAAGGCCAGGACATGGGGGAGCAGGATGCCGACGCCGTAAGGATGCGGCAGGTCGAGATGCCCTTCCATCGGCAGCGACAGCGCATGGCCATGGCCGAGCCGTGCATTGCCGCAGGCGATATTGGCCATGCACGAGGCGATGAGGTTGTCGGCCCGCGCCGCCTCGTTGTCCGAGTTGATCGATGCGCGCAGCGAACCATGCTGCAGCTTCACCGCCGCAATCGCCAAGGCATCGGTGATCGGCGATCCGATTGCGCTGACATAGGCTTCGACCGCATGGGTCAGCGCATCGACCGCGGGCAGCGCCGCGACCCGCATCGGCAGCGAGGCGAGCGTGACGGGATCGAGGATCGCGGCGTCCGGAAAGCTCAGCGGGCCGCCGCCGAGCAGCTTCAGATGACGTTCCTCGTCCTTGACGATCGTCCATTGCGACACCTCGGAACCTGAGCCGGCAGTCGTCGGGACCATCACCATCGGCAGCGCCCGCTTGTCGAACGCGCCGACACCGGTGCATTCTGCCATCGGCTTGTCGTTGGTCGCGACGATCGCGATGCCCTTGCCGGTGCACATCACCGATCCGCCGCCGATGCAGATCACGCCGTCGACGCCCTCGCGGCGGACCCGCTCGCCCTGCTGGTCGATATGCGAGCAGCGCGCATCGATCCCGACCTCGTCGAAGCGGGTAACGGCGATGCCCTTGTCGGCCAGCACCTCGCAGGCGGCGGCGTGGAAGGGCTGCGCGGAGATGACCGGATCGGATACGACCAGCACCTGCGTCATCTTCAGGTCGCGCGCGACCTGACCGATGGTCGCGAGCGACCCCGATCCGGCGACGACGCGGGTCGGCATATAGAAATTGGTGACCAAGGCCGTTCCTCTCCCGGCGGCTTCCGCGCTGCGGAGCCGCTCTGTCTCAGATTCGTAACGCGCGACGGCGGGCGGGGCGCAATATCGTTTTTGTCGTGCCGCTATCGCGTCCTGCTATGGTCCGCCGGCTCAGCCGTGCTTGAAGATCGTCGTGCGGATGGTCGATGCATCGTGCAGCGCCGCAAAGCCCTTCTCGCGCCCGTGACCGGACTTCTTCATGCCGCCGAACGGCAGTTCGATGCCGCCGCCCGCACCGAAGGCGTTGATATAGACCTGGCCCGCGCGGATCTGGCGCGAGACGCGCAGCGCCCGGTTGCCGTCGAGCGACCACACCGCCGCCATCAACCCATAATCGGTATCGTTGGCGAGGCGCACCGCGTCCTCCTCGTCCTCAAAGCGCAGCACGGCGAGAACCGGGCCGAACACCTCCTGCGTCGCCAGTTCGTTCTCGCGCGGGACCGGTCCATAGATGCGGGGCGCGACGAAGAAGCCGCCCTCCGGCACGCCGTCGGCGACCTTGCCCTGCGCCAGCACGGGAACGCCGCTCGCCTCCGCGCGCTCGAAGAAACCCTCGATGCGCTTCTTCTGGGTGGCGTTGATGACGGGGCCGAGCGGGCCGTCCATCTCCGGCGTGCCGGCGGTGAGCTTGCCGAATTCCTCGGCGAGCGCGGCGACCACCGCATCGAATGCCGATGCCTCGATCAGCACGCGCGATCCCGCCGAACAGGTCTGGCCGGAATTCTGCACCATGCTGGTCGCGATCACCTTGGCCGCAGCCGGGATGTCCGCGTCCGCGAAGACGACGTGCGGGCTCTTGCCGCCCAGTTCCATCGTCACGCCGATATGGTTCTTCGCGGCGGCGGTCTGGATCAGCGTGCCGACCTCTGGGCTCCCGGTGAAGCTGATGAAGTCGATACCGGGATGATTGGCCAGCGCATCGCCCGCTTCCTCGCCCAATCCCGGCACGATGTTGATCGCCCCCTTGGGAAAGCCGACCTCGGCCGCCAGTTCGGCGAGGCGCAAGGGGGTGAGGCACGCGTCCTCGGCCGGCTTGACGACGCAGGCATTGCCCATCGCCAGCGCGGGACCGACCGTGCGGCCGAACATCTGTGCGGGGTAGTTCCAGGGGATGATATGCCCGGTCACGCCGTGCGGCACATGTTCGGTCGTCACGAAATAGCCGGGCATGAACGGAATGGTGTCGCCATGGACCTTGTCCGCCGCACCGCCGTAGAACTCGAAATAGCGCGCGGTGGCGACCATGTCGTTGCGCGCCTGGGTCAGCGGCTTGCCGGTGTCGCGGGACTCGAGTTGCGCCAGCTCCTCGGCATGCTCGGTGATCTTCAGGCCGAGCTTCGAGAGCAAACGTCCACGCTCGGTCGCGCTCAGACGGCCCCAGTCGCCCGCCAGCGCGGCCCGTGCCGCCGCGACCGCAGCGTCCACGTCCTGGCCATTGCCCGCCGCGATCTTGGCAAAGACCACGCCCTCGGCCGGTGCAACGACGTCGATCGTCTTTCCCGACTTCGATGCCATCCACTGATTGTCGATGAACACACCCTGCGCTGGCGATTTGGTGACTTCGGTCATGTGATCCTCTCGAGTGTCGGCGAGTGGCATCCACCGACCTATCTGACGGATGTAGATGTGCTGGTCCGGCTCAACGCTCGCCAAGACCGATTTGCGCTCAGGGTTATAGGCTTACGCTATGCCCCATTATCAGACGCTGGTCCGCATCCTGGCCTCACCCCACACACCGTCACGAACGAGGACACGCAAGGTGCGCCGGCACAGTCGCTCCACGGCGCGCATCGCCGCCGTCGCCGGACGATTGGCGGGTTCGACGATATGGACCGTCCGCTGGAACGGCGGGTCGAACCGCCAGGCGTGCAATTTGCCCGCCGCCACTTCGGCCGCCACCGAATGGTCGGGAAGGATCGACAGGCCGAGGCCGTCGCCGACCAACGACTTGATCGCGCTATAGGCATCGATCTCCCATTGGGTGGTGATATCGACATCGGCCTTGGCGGCCTGCTGCTCCACCAGGTCGCGGAGGCCGTGCCCGGGGCTGGGCAGGATCATCGGCATGCCGGCGAGCTGTTTCATGCCGATCGTGTCGGATGCCGATGCCAGCTCGGTGACGGCCGGATCATCGACCGCCCCGAACAGAACCAGCGTCTCCGTCAGCACGCCGGTCGATCGCAGTTCGCGGTCCTCGACGAACGCGTATAAGAGACCGAGGTCGACCCGACCCTGCCGCAACCAGTCGAGCACATAGCCGCTCATCGCCTCGGCCACGCGGAGCTTGATCTTGGGGAATTCCACGCGGGCGGCCCGGACCAGCGGCACGCCCAGCACCTCCGCGATGGACGAGGGCAGACCGATCGCCACTTCGCCGGCGGGTTCGGCATCCACGCCGCGGATCGCGTGTTCCACCTCCTCGAAACGGCTGACGATCTCGCGCGCATGATGGAGGAGGAGCGCGCCGGCCTCGGTCGCCTGCACGCCCTGTGCGGTGCGGAACAGCAGCTTGACGCCCATGTCCTCCTCCATGTTGCGGACATGGAGGCTGAGCGACGGCTGTGCGACGTTCAGCCGCTGCGCCGCCCGCGAGATGGAACCGCATTCGACGATCGCGATGAAGTAGCGAAGCTGTCTGACGTCCAAACCCCGGGCCTTTCCCTATGCCGCGCGAGGGGCGGACTGTATCCGATTATCGTGATGCGTACTCCGATCGCAACGCCGCGTCATGCTCACCCAGCGCCGGCACGGCACCGAATGCCGGATCCTGATTGTCGATGCGCGCGCCCGGTGCAAGGTAGCGAACGGGGCCGGCCGGTGTTTCGACGGTGACGAACCGGTTCTGCGGATGGGCGGCGAGGTCGGCCATCGAACTGACCCGGCCATAGGCGATCCGGGCGCGCTCCAGCCGCTCGATCATCTCCGGTCGATCGACGATGGCGAAGGCGGCGGTCACGATCGCGTCCAGCGCATCGCGGTGCTGAACGCGCGCGCTGTTGCCGACGAAGCGCGGATCGGTCGCCACCTCGGGCTGCCGCAGCACCTCGCGGCACAGGTTCGCCCATTCGCGCTCGTTCTGGATCGAGAAGAGCACGGCCGCGCCGTCGCGGCACCTATAGGCGCCATAGGGCGCGATCGTCGGGTGGTTGAGCCCCGACCGCGCCGGCTCCTTGCCGCCATAGACATATTGGAGATACGGCACGTTCATCCAATCGGCGAGCGCGTGGAACAGCGACACGTCGATGTGACGCCCCCGACCCGTCTTCATCCGCCCGATCAGCGCCTGAAGAACTGCCTGGAAGGCGGTCATCCCCGCGGCAATGTCGCACACCGAAACGCCGACCCGCGCCATCCCATGTTCGTTGCCGGTGATCGTCGACAGTCCGCTTTCGGCCTGGACGAGCAGGTCATAGGCCTTGAGGTCGCGATAGGGACCCTCCAGCCCATAGCCCGAGATCGAGCAGGTGATGAGGCGCGGATCGCGCGCGCGAAGGTCCGCCGGCGCGAAGCCGAGCTTGTCGATCGCACCGGGCGCGAGGTTCTGGATGAACACATCGGCGGAGGCGATCATCCGGGCGAGCATGTCCCGGTCCTCTTCGGCCTTGAGATCGAGCCGGACCGACTCCTTGCCGCGATTGAGCCACACGAAATAGGCGCTCTCCCCCTGGACGAGATGGTCGTAGCCGCGCGCGAAATCGCCCTCCGGGCGCTCCACCTTGATGACGCGCGCACCGGCATCGGCGAGACGGCTCGACAGATAGGGGGCGGCGACCGCCTGCTCGACCGAGACGACGGTGATATCCGCTAGATCGCTGTTCACGTCGGCCTTACCTCGAATAACAAAGGCGCTACCGTGACGCTCCGGCACCATGATGGCCAATAGGGTTGCGGTCAGGCTCTCATAGCGTGTTGTTATGGGCGATCGATCGATCGCATGGCGGTAAGCGCAGGATGATATGGGATCGCCGATGCGGCGGGATGGCATGACGCCGTCATGACCAACCTCCCATCCCCGCTCCAGACCCTGGCCTTGCCCCTGTTCCTGCCGGCGGACCGGCTCGACCGGTTCGACAAGGCTGTCGCATCCCATGCGGACGCGATCATCCTCGACCTCGAAGACGCGGTGTCGCCCTCGGCGCGTACCGGCGCGCGCGACGGCCTACGCAGGCTGGCGTCGCGGATCGCCGCTGCGCCGGTGCCGGTCCTTCTCAGGATCAACGCGGTAGGCACGAACGATCATGCCGAGGATCTCGCCGTCGCGCGCGACTTGCCCCTTGCCGGGATCATGCTGGCAAAGGCGGAGCGCGCCGAAGACGTCATGACCGTCGGAACGGCATGTGGCCGCGAGATCGTCTCGCTGATCGAAACCGCTCGCGGCCTGGCCGCAGCGCGGGCGATCGCGACCGGCTCGGCGCGGCTTGCCTTCGGATCCCTCGACTTCGCCGTCGATTTCGGCTGTGCGCACGACCGGGACGTGCTGACTATGGCTCGGATGGAATTGGTCATGGCCAGTCGTCTTGCGGGCATCGCAGCGCCGCTGGACGGCGTGACGACGGCGATCGACGATGCCGCGCAGATCGAGGATGATGCCCGCTATGCGGCGCGCATGGGGTTCGGGGGAAAACTGCTGATCCACCCCGCACAGATCGCCCCGGCCGCCGCCGGGCTGAGCCCCGATGTGACAGAGGTGGCCTGGGCGCGCCGCATTCTCGCCGCCGCCGTCGAAAGCACAGCCGGCGGCGGTGCCCTGTCGGTCGCTGGCACCATGGTCGATGCGCCCGTCTTGCGGCGCGCGGAGCGGATCATCGCCCGACACGATGCGATGGTGAAATGATCGGGGTCGCCCCATCATCGGTGCAGGCCCCAAGCGTCTTGCTATAACAGTCATAGGGATTTGCGAATGGACGCCATCTGATCGGCGTAGTCTCATCGTCATCAGAGAGAAGGTGCTGATAAGCACTTCCACACAGCCTTCCGGCAATGGGACGTTGTGGTGCGCCGATGAGGAGAGGCACTTCGATGAACTCGATGATGAACGGTCGCGACCGCGAACATACCAATCCGATATTCAACGACAACAAGATGAAGCTTGGCGTGTTCGGCTTCAACGCGAGCAACGGCTGTGCCGTCACCATGGCGCCGGAGCGGCACATCCCGGACTGGGATCGCGACCTGAAGATGGCGCAGGCGGCCGATCGGATGGGGTTCGAGGCGCTGGTGCCGCTGGGGCGTTGGCGCGGCTTCGACGGGCCGACCAACTTCAACGGCATCTGCTTCGAAACCGCGACCTGGGCGGCGGGCCTCGGTGCCGGGACGCGGAATCCGGCGGTCATGGCGACCCAGCATGTCCCGACGATCCACCCCATCGTCGCGGCCAAGGAAGCGGTCACTGTCGATCACATCAGCGGTGGCCGTTACGGCATCAATATCGTCTGCGGCTGGTTCACGCCCGAAATGGAGATGTTCGGCGGCAAGATGATGGAGCACGACCTGCGCTACGACTATGCGCAGGAGTGGATCGACGTCGTCAAGATGTTCTGGAGTCGCGACGATTATTTCGACTTCGAGGGTAAATTCTTCAACATCAAGAAGGGGTTCGCGCAGCCCAAGCCGATCCAGAAGCCTTTTCCGCCGCTGATGAATGCCGGCGGATCACCCAAGGGCATGGATTTCGCCGCACGCAATTGCGAGATGGTCTATCTGCTGCTCGATCCCGTCGACATGGACAAGGCGCGTGCCCAGATCGCGAAGTACAAGGATCTCGCGCGCGAACGGTACAACCGCGACATTCAGGTATGGACCTATGTCTATGTCGTGCAGCGTGAGACGCAGAAGGAAGCGGACGACTTCCTGCATTACTACGCGACCGAACATGGCGACGACGAGGCGACGGATAATATCCTGCGCACGCTGGGCGTGGAGACGGGCATCTTCTCGCCCGAGGAACAACAGCGGTTCAAGTTTCACTTCAAGGCCGGCTGGGGCGGTTATCCGCTGGTCGGGACGCCGGAGCACATCGTCGACACGATCCAGGCGCTATCGGATATCGGGCTGGACGGCATTTCGCTGACCTGGGTGGACTATACCGACGGTATCGCGCGGTGGGAAAAGACCATGATGCCGCTGCTCGAGCAGGCGGGTCTGCGTCGCAGCTTCGCTCGATCGGCATGAGAAGGTGGGCGCTCCGACCGAAATAGCGCTGGCCCAGGCATTTAAGGCGGCGATGCGGCGGCTTACCGCATCGGTGGTACTGGTCACCGGTTGCGACGACGGCGTTCCCTTCGGCATGGCGGCGACCTCCTGTTCGGCGATGTGTGCCGAACCGCCCTCGGTCGTGGTCGGCGTCAATCGGGCCGCCAGCCTGCATGCGCCGATCTGGAAAGGACGGGCGTTCGGCATCAACCTGCTGGGAGAGAGCGATCGGGACCTGGTCACGCTCTTCAGCGACGGCACGCGCCGCGGCGATCGGTTTGCCGGCGACCGCTGGGTGATAGGCGACGAGGGCGTACCGATCCTCATCGATGCGGTCATGGCGCTGTCGTGCCGGATCGATGCGGAGTTCGAATATGGCAGTCACTCGCTGTTCGTCGGCAAGGTCGCCGACGTCCGGCTGGGGCCCGGCAGCGACGCATTGCTCTGGAGGGACGGCCGGTTCGCCCTGGCGACCGATCCTTGGTCCGAATGACGCCATCGGCTCCAAGCCGCTGGCAAACAAAAAATAATCTCATGGGAGGATAGCATGTGGCATCGGCAGTCTTATGCGGTCATGCGCGCGACATTGGCATTGTCCGCGATTATCGTGGGTAGCAGTGCAAGCACCTCAGCCAGCGCCGGCTCGGTAACGCAACCGGGTTTCTCGACCGGCATTCCGAATTACGCGAAGCTGCCGGAAGGCTTGTTCCTCGTCCTTATTCCGAACATATCCGAGCGGAGTACGAACCCCGACACGGTGGTCAAGTTCTTCACGCCCTTTTTCGTATATCAACCCGATCTCGAAATCGCCAAGGCCCGCATCACCTTTCTCGCCGCGCCGGTCTATCTCGATGTACGCGTCCGCAACGGTGCCTTTCACCGGTCCGGCCTGTTCAACACCTATGTCGGGACCCAGGCGACTTGGGATCTCGGCAACAACTGGGGCGCGGGTGTTCGGCTTGGGGGGTGGATCGGACAAAAAGGTGCGATCGCCCTTCCATATGGGACGATCGAGCCTCGCGCCGGCGTCACCTATTTCACGCCGAAAGAGCATTTTTCGCTGAACGTCCTGCGCGGTTACACGCTTCGCGCCAGCGGCCCGCGGTCCCCGAACTATCTGAACGTGGACCTCACCTATACCCGAACGTTCGGCAAGCTGGAAATCGGTGCATTGGGCTACGGGTCCCTCGACACCGAGCGTCCCGTCTCGACCTACCGCCTGCAATCCCAGGTCGGGATCGGGCCCTTGGTCGGGTATAACTTCGGCAAGTTCAACGTCCAGCTCAAGCTGACCGGTGACGTCTATCAGAAGAATTACGGTGGCAGCGAGCGGCGGGCGCAGGCCTTCATCTCGATCCCCTTGTGGATTGCCAAGACCCCGCCGCCGGCCGGAACGGTTCGCTGTCCGCTGAGCGCCGACTGTACGAAGTGACATCGGATGGTGCCTGCCTGTCCTGCCACCCTGTGGGTGCGCGGCGTGGCAGGCGCGAGGCACTATCGCCGGTTGCAGGGATCATGACGGAGGCCCGAGCCGGTCGGAGGGCGACCCTGTGCTCGCCACCCCGCACGGCGCGCATAGCGTCGTAGAGACGCGGTATGACCTGGGGAAATGGGGCGGCGGCTATGCTGCTCCGTCTGCCAGGCGGCGGGGCAGGTCCGGCGTCCGCGTCTGGCGATCGGCCGTGATGTACCGACCGGCGCACCTTTGCCGTATTCGGATGCCGCGACCTGGAAGAGGCTTGTCTCGCGCTACCGGTCGTGATCGAAGGCGGGAATGTGTAACCTTTACAACATCAAGGTCGACCCTCGCAGCTATTTCGACGCACTCGCCGCGGTCGATGATGCGGCCAACGTCCTGATGGTCGAGAAGGATTACGCGGCACCCGGCAAGCCCGGCTATGTCGTCCGGCTGGAGGGCGGGGAGCGTGTGCTGAGCACGATGCGCTGGGGCTTTCCGACGCGCAAACCACGCAAGCGGCCGGCGCGTGAGGGAGAACTGCCCTTCCTCTACGACTGGTGGACGAACGCGCGGAACATGCAGAGCAATATGTGGAAGCCATGGCTGATGAAGGCGGAGCACCGCTGTCTGGTGCCGTTCACGCGCTTTGCCGAACCTAAGGCCATCGCCGACCGGCAGGTTCCCGGTGACACCAACTGGTGGTTCACCGTCGAGGATCAGGCGCTGCCGTGCTTCGCCGGACTGTGGAAGGTCGACCAGGATCATGACCGGGTCTATGCCTTCTGCACGACGGAGCCGAATCCATTGGTCGCGCCCAAGCACCCCAAGGCGATGCCGGTCATCCTGCTGGCCGAGGACCAGGAGCGCTGGCTGACCGCCCCGGTCGAGGAGGCGCTGACGATGCTGAACGCCTATCCCTCGCAGCTGATGAGCGTCGCCTGACCATGGTCCGCAACCGCTATTATGACGGGCCGCCGAGCGATCATTACGACGGCACCCGCTTCTTCAATCCGGGGCAGGCCAGCACCGACCGGGGTCTGCGCGCGATGCTGCGCTGGAAGCTGGCGGGCGGCGCTGCCAAGTGGCGGGCTTCGGTGCCGGTCACGCCGGCCAGGCCAGCGGAACGCGTGGACGGCCTGTGCGTGACGATGGTCGGCCATGCCTCGCTGCTGATCCAGGCGGCGGGGGTGAACATCCTCACCGATCCGGTCTGGTCGGAGCGCGCCAGCCCGTTCCGCCGCGTCGGACCCAAGCGGGTGACCGCGCCGGGGATCGCATTCGCGGACCTGCCCCCGATCGATGTCGTGCTGCTGAGCCACGCCCATTACGACCATCTAGACCTCGACACGCTGCGGCACCTTTACACTGCGCACGACCCGCTGATGGCGATGCCGCTCGGCAACGATGCGATCGTCCGGGCGGCGGTGCCGGCAGCGCGGTGCGTGACCGGCGACTGGTGGGACCGGCTCGACCTCGGCAACGGTGTTGCGAGCACCCTGACCCCGGCCAACCACTGGTCGAACCGGTGGCCGAGCGATACGCGCATGACGCTGTGGAGCGGGCATTATCTGGACACGCCCGCCGGCGCGATCTGGTTCGCCGGCGACACGGGCTATGGTGATGGACGCATCTTCGGCGAGGTACGCGAGCGGTTGGGGGCACCCGACTTGGCGTTAATCCCGATCGGTGCCTATGCGCCGCGATGGTTCATGGCCGCACAGCATGTCGACCCGGCCGAGGCGGTACGGATCTTCATGGACGTCGGGGCAGGACGTGCGCTGGGCATCCATTGGGGAACCTTCCAATTGACCGACGAAGCCCGCGAAGCGCCGGGCGAAGAACTGACGGCGGCGCTGGCCGCCGCGCACCTAGCCCCGGACCGCTTCGTCGCGGCGGAAGCGGGCGGCGTCTACCGCTTCGGCTAGAGCCGTTCCAGGGGCGTGCCTCCTTTGGCGGGCCGGTATGATACAAAGGTTCGGCGAAGATGCGGATATTCCTGTCGCAGCCTGATGCACGAACCATCGTTCAGCCACAGCCGCCCGCGCTTCGGTTGGCGCAGAGACACCTTCTGCCCTTCGCGCCGCCAGATCCGTTCCGCCTGCTTGTGGTTCACGGACCAGCCCGCCGCATGCAACAGCGCAGTCACCCGGCGACCCGCCTTTCCGCTGGATCACGGTGGCGAGCGTCTCGCCGAGCCGAAAAGCCGCGACGGCTGGGTCCGATGCGTCGTCACGGATCGGCGTTCGTGACCCATGTCGATACGCCTTTACTTGTCCGGCTCCTTGTTGAGGATGCGCACCAGAACCGGGGAGTAAAATCATGCGTCGTCGAACTTTTCTTGCCGCCGTGCCGGGCGCGGCGCTTTTGCCCGGTTCGGTTTTCGCCGAGACCCAGCAAGCGGGCACGGGTGTATCCGGCGGGCAGGGCGCGCCTGGCCCGGGGCAGGGCGGCGCGCCTCAGCCGGCGACGCCGGCGCTCCCGAAACGCTGGGAGGCCGGCACCGATCGCTTCCTGCGACCCGACGTTTCCGCAGGCGATCGGCCGGTCGGGGCCAGCTTCGCTTCCCGCACAGCGGCGTACGGGCTCAACGGGGCGGCGGGTACGGCCCATCCACTGGCGACCCAGGCCGGCATCGACATCCTGCGCCAGGGTGGATCGGCGGTGGATGCCGCCATCGCAATCAATGCCTGCCTCGGGTTTCTGGAGCCCACCTCCAGCGGCATCGGTGGCGATGCCTATGCGATGATCTGGGATCCGAAGCAGCGCCAGGTCGTCGGGCTGGCGGGATCGGGCGGGTCGCCGCGGGGCCTCAGCCTGGAGACGGTGCGGTCGCGGGCGCGGGGCGGTGCGCTACCGCCGCTGGGGGCCGTGTCCGTGTCGGTGCCGGGGGCGGTCGATGCGTGGTGGACGATGCACCGACGCTATGGCCGGCTGCCCTGGGCAAAGCTGTTCGAACCGGCGATCATGCATGCCGAGGCGGGAGCGCCCGTGCCCGACATCATCGCTTATTACATCCGGCGCAGCATGGCGGCGTTCCGCCGACCGGGCAACGGCATCGAAGAGACGGCCAACGCGCTGCGGACCTACGGGCTCACCGACGGCAAGGGGCCGGCCACGGGCCAGGTGTTCCGCAATCCCGATCTCGCGCGCACCTATCGTGCCATCGCGAAGGGCGGGCGGGACGCCTTCTATGCCGGCGAGATCGCGCATGTCATCGATCGCTATTTCAAGCGGATCGGCGGCTGGCTTCGGTTCGAGGATATGGCAGCGCACCGGTCGGAATGGGTCGAGCCGCACCGGACGGGGTATCGGGGCGTGGACGTGCATGCGCTGGGCGCGAACACGCAGGGCATCGCGACGCTCCAGATGCTCAACATCCTCGAAACGTTCGACTTGGGCGATGCAGGCTTTCAGTCGCCCTTGTCGATCCACCTCCAGGCAGAGGCGAAGCGGCTCGCATATGAAGACCGCGCGCGCTTCTATGCCGACCCGCATTTCAGCAAGGTGCCGGTCGAATGGCTGATCTCGAAAGACTATGCCCGGCAGCGGGCGAAGCTGATCCGGACCGACCGCATTCTCGATCCGGTCTATCCGGGGCAGGCGCCGAGCCACGGCGACACGACCTATTTCAGCTGTGCCGACAAGGACGGCATGATGGTGTCGATGATCCAGTCGAACTTCCGTGGCATGGGGTCGGGACTGGTGGCCGACGGGCTGGGCTTCATGTTCCAGGATCGCGGGCAGCTGTTCAGCCTGAGGGACGGCCATCCCAATATCTATGCACCGGGCAAGCGGCCGTTCCAGACGATCATTCCCGGCTTCGCCACGCGTGGGGGCGATCCCTGGATGAGTTTCGGCGTGATGGGCGGTGACATGCAGCCGCAGGGGCAGACGCAGATCGTCGTCAACCGCGTCGACTATGGCCTTGAAATCCAGTCGGCGGGCGATGCGCCGCGCTGGCATCACGAGGGATCGTCCCAGTCGATGGGGGAAGACGCCGCAGGGCTCGGCCCACGCGGCTTGCTGCGGCTGGAAACGGGCGTGCCTGCCGCGACGCGGCAGCGGTTGGCCGAGATCGGCTGGACGCTGGGCGAGCCCGATGGCGGCTTCGGCCGCTACGAATGCGTCGAGCATCGCATGGACGGCGCGACCCGCGTCTATGCCGCGGCGAGCGAGATGCGCGCCGATGGCTGTGCGCTGGCCTATTGAGAGGATGATGATGCACCGACTGATCCTGGCCGTTCTGGCCGCTCTGGCCGCTCTGGCCGCCATGACGACACCGGCCGTGGCCGCGACCTACGAACTGAAGGCGACTCCGCAGACGGTCGCCTGGGGGCATTATGACGCGACCGACAAACCGGTGTTGACGATCCGGTCGGGCGACACGGTCGTGATCCACACGCTGCTGACGAACAGTCCGGCGGGGCTGGAGAAGGCGGGGGTGGCGCCCGACGCGATCGAGCCCGCGCTGCGCGCCGTCTATGACGGCGTGCCCGCCAGTGCACGCGGACCCGGCGGTCACATCCTGACCGGGCCCATCGCGATCCAAGGCGCTGAGCCCGGCGACATGCTGGAAGTGCGCATCCGCAAGGTCGACCTGGCCATCCCCTATGCTTACAACGCATTCCGCTATGGTGCGGGCTTCCTGACCGACGATTTCCCCTACGCCCGCATGAAGATCGTGCCCCTTGATGCCAAGCGGATGGTCGGCCTGTTCGCGCCGGGCGTCGAGGTGCCGCTGGCACCGTTCTTCGGCAGCATGGGCGTTGCCCCGCCACCATCGTTCGGGCGCTACGACAGCGCGCCGCCGACGATCAACGGCGGCAATATGGACGACAAGGCGCTCGTCGCGGGCACGACGCTGTTCCTGCCCGTGCATGCCCCCGGTGCGCTGTTCCAGGCGGGCGACGGCCATGCCGCGCAGGGGAATGGCGAGGTCGACATCACCGCGCTCGAAACCTCGCTGACCGGCACGTTCGAATTCGTGTTGCATAAGAAGGTGGCGATCGCCTATCCGCGCGCCGAGACACCGAAAGCCTATATCGCGATGGGATTCGACGACGATCTCAGCCACGCGACGCGCAAGGCATTGCGCAACATGATCGACTTCCTGGTCGCCGAGAAGGGGATGACGCGGGACGATGCCTATATGCTGATCAGCGTCGCGGGCGATGTCGAGATCACCGAACTGGTCGACCGCAACAAGGGCGTCCACGTCGTGCTGCCCAAAGCGCTATTCACGAAGCGGTAGCGCACCGGGGGCGTGAGGTTCGCTGGTCACCGAGCGGCCAGGCCTGGATTGCGAGCGTGTCGCTTACGCGGACGGTGGACGGCCGATGGCTCACGGCGTCGCGATCGGTCATCGCCACAATCGATTTCAGTTACTTGAATCCGTTGTTTGGTAAAGGTTCGTTTCCTTGCGAACGGCAGCCCTTCCGCATGTCCGATGCGATCAGGCCGCCGTCCGGTGGGCCGTAACAAGGGGTCCAGATGACTAATTCGACGAACCGCCAGAAGTTGGCGGCGATGCTTGCCGCCGCTTCCGTCCTCGCGGTGACCCATTCCGCTGGCGCGCAGACCATGGCTCCCGCCGAGACCCAGGCGGAAACCCGCATGACCACGGCCACTGCCCCCGTCGATGCGGGCAAGCCCGTCCTCGCTCAGGCCGGCGTCACCGGCACCGTCGATGCCAAGGGCGATGCGGGTAGCGCTGGCGCACCGCAGATGACCCGCGACAACGGGGCTCCGATCGGCGAGAATCGCAACTCCAAGGCGGCAGGTGACCTCGGCCCGGTGCTGCTCGAGGACACGACGCTGATCGAGAAGCTTGCCCGGTTCGATCGCGAGCGGGTGCCCGAGCGCGTTGTTCACGCTCGCGGCACCGGCGCCCATGGTGTCTTCACCGCCACCGCCGACATCGCCGACCTGACCAGCGCGTCGTTGTTCGTGCCCGGCAAACAGACCCCCGTTTTCGTCCGCTTCTCGACGGTGATCCATCCGTCGGGCAGCCCGGAGGGTCTGCGTGACCCGCGCGGCTTCGCGACCAAATTCTACACTGATCAGGGCAATTGGGACCTGGTCGGCAACAATCTGCCGATCTTCTTCATCCGCGATGCGATCCAGTTTCCGGACATGATCCACTCGCTCAAGCCCTCGCCGGTGACGAACAAGCAGGATCCCAACCGCTTCTTCGACTTCTTCTCGGCAACGCCGGAAGCCACCAACATGCTGACGCATGTCTATTCGAACCTGGGCACGCCCGCATCCTATCGGACGATGGACGGCAACGGCGTCCACGCGTTCAAGCTGGTCAACGCCAAGGGCGAGACGGTGTTCGCCAAATTCCGGTGGATCAGCCACCAGGGGGTGCGCAACCTCAACGGCGCGCAGGTCGCGACCGCGACGTGGAACTACCTGACCGACGACCTCTATGGCGAGATCGCCAAGGGCAATTATCCCGTCTGGGACCTGATGGTGCAGACCATGAAGGCTTCGGACTTCGCCAAGCTCGACTATAATCCCTTCGACGACACCAAGGAGTGGATCGGCGTGCCGTTCCGCAAGATCGGCGAGATGACGCTGAACAAGGTGCCGACCAATTTCTTCGAATATACCGAGCAGTCGGCGTTCGCGCCGGCCAATATGGTGCCGGGTATCGAGGCTTCGCCGGATCGGATGCTCCAGGGGCGCCTCTTCTCCTATTCGGACACGCAGCGCTACCGGATTGGCGCCAATGTCATGCAGTTGCCGGTCAACCGCCCGCTGGCGAGCGTGAACAACAACTACCAGGATGGCCAGCTCGACCACGGGCAGCGTACGTCGGACGTCAACTATTTTCCGGCCGCCACCGCCGCGAAGACGACCGCCGCACGCTTCCGGGCCGCGCCCTACGCAGTTGACGCGACGGTCGACGCCAAGCCGATCGCCAAGACCGACAACTTCGCGCAGGCCGGCGCCTTCTATCGTGCACTGAAGGAGCAGGACCGGGCTGACCTCGTCACCAACCTGGCGGGCGACCTCAACGTCGTCACGTCCGCGCGGACCAAGACGATCATGGTCAGCTATTTTTACCAGGCGGATCGTGACTTCGGCACCCGACTGGCGACCGCGGTCAACGTCCCGATGGGCGAGGTGACGCGGGCGGTCGCCGAGTACCGCACCGCCAATCCCGCGCAATCGGCGCGCTGACATGAGGGCTGGGTGGGGCGCGGGGATGCCGCGCTCCGCCCGGACCCGAACGGAAAAAAGGGAAATCGATGATCAGCCTTCTCGCCGTGCTTCTCGCGACGACCATGCCGACGCCTTCGCAAGCACAGGCCGCCACTCCACCCGCTCCCGCGACCCTGCCTTCGCCCGAGCGGCGCCAGCAACTGCTGTTCGAGGCGGCGCGGCTAGGACGCACCGACATGATCGATCCGCTGGTCCGGGCCGGGGCCGACATCAACGCCTATGACGATCGCGGTTTCACGCCGATCATTCTGGCGGCGTATAATGGGCAACTCGCCACCGTCGAGGCGTTGATCGCCCACGGCGCAAACGCGTGCCGGCCCGACCGCGATCAGGGCAATACCGCGCAGATGGGCGTCGCATTCAAGGGCGAGGACGCGATCGCCGCCCGCCTGTTGAAAGCGGGATGCGATGTCAACGCTCGCAATCATGCCGGACAGACGGCGCTGATGATGGCATCGCTGTTCAACCGCACCCGTCAGGTCGACATGCTACTCGCCGCTGGCGCCGATCGATCGGTGCGAGATGCGGCAGGGCGCACTGCAGGCTCGATTGCGACCGATCAGGGCAATGCGCCCATGGCACGGCGCGTTGCGCGATAAGCGTGATCAGGCTTCCCAGTGGGGGCGCTTGGTGGTCTTGCCGATCCCGGGGTTCATGCAGTTGCAGGGATCGAGCGCGCGGTAATGCGCGGCCAGCGACGGCTTGGCGTGGTAGAGATGGCCGACATTATGCTCGGCCGGATATTCCGCGCCACGCGCGTCGAGCAGCACCAGCATCGCCTCTTCCAGGGCGACGGGGTCGTGCCCCTTGGCCACGACATAATCCTGATGCAGCACATGGCAGAAGAAATGGCCGTAATAGAGCTTGCGCAGGATCTGCCCGTCGATCGCGGGAGGCAATGTCTCGAACCAGTCGCGGTCGTCCCGCCGCAGCGCGATGTCGAGCGCGACGATATCCTCGACCGTGTCGGAATGGATGTCGCGGTAGCGGATCGCCGCCCCCGCCGCGGCGAAGCGGTGGAGAAAGGCCTTGGTGCCCTCGTCCGCGGTGCACTCGAATACCTCGCCGGTCGCACTCGGGAATTTCGCCGCCAGATAGGCGCGGGTCTCGGCAATGCCGTCTCCCGAGGTGCGCAGCATCAGGTGATGCTCGAACCGGTGGCGATAGTCGATCATCCGCGCGGGCAAGTGGCTGGGGAACAGGCGGGACGCGGCCTGCATGACCCGGTCGCTGAAATGCCGGGGCAGCACGCGCAGTCGGGTGGCCAGGGCATCGACCCGTGCCTTTATGGCGAATAGCGCGGGCAGGCGGTCGGTCCCCAGATGGCGGATCGCGAGGAAGATATCCTTGCCATAGACCGCCGCGATGTCGAACGCGTCGCGGTGCATATATTCGGCGGAAACGGGCAGGGTGGTGAACCCGCCCAGCATGTCGCGGCGCAATTCCTCCAGCTCGGCGGGGTCGTTGGTGCCGATATAGAAGACCGCCGTGTCGGCGTCGCGCGCGAAGGTGTCGAGCCGGGCCGCGAGCAGCATCACCTTGCCCGCGCTGCCCGACGCTTCGAACAACCGCCCCGGATCGGCGTTGAACCGCGCCGGGCTGGGGGCGTCGATGGCGCGGACATGCTCGGCATAGCGATGGTCGGAGGCGGCGCGGGACGGGTCGTGCGCGATGTCGGCGGCGGTGAAGTCCCCGCGCTCCACGCGGTCGAGGATGGTTTCGGGATCGTCGCCCAGTGCGATGCCGAGATGGTTGACCAGATGCAGCCGTCCCGCCGCATCGACCCGCGCGAACAGCGCCAGTTCCGTATAGGCCGGCCCGCGCCGGATCAGCGCGCCACCCGAATTATTGCAGATGCCGCCGAACACCGAGGCGCCGATGCAGGACGATCCGATCACCGAATGCGGCTCGCGCCCGATCGGTGCCAGTGCGCGCTCCAGATCGTAGAGCGTCGTGCCGGGCAGGCAGACCACCTGCCGCCCCGCGTCGATCAGATGCAGTCCGGTGATCCGCATTGTGTTGATGACCACCACCGGCCGCCCGTAATCGTCACCGTCCGGCGTCGATCCGCCGGTCAGGCCGGTATTGGCCGCCTGCATGATGACCGCCGCGTGGGCTGCGATACA
This sequence comes from Sphingomonas sp. SORGH_AS_0438, assembly GCF_031453475.1. Taxonomy (NCBI): domain Bacteria; kingdom Pseudomonadati; phylum Pseudomonadota; class Alphaproteobacteria; order Sphingomonadales; family Sphingomonadaceae; genus Sphingomonas; species Sphingomonas sp. SORGH_AS_0438. Next base: position 1,562,293 of record NZ_JAVIZS010000001.1, on the reverse strand, counting down.
GGCCTGCAACACGCGCCATTGCTCAACCAAAGTGGCGGGGCGGACGACTGCGGCGACCGGGCCGTTGCCGAAGCGCATGCCGGTGCGGAAGCGCGCCGTGCGGGCCGGACCGATCAGCACCTCGGCCGCGCCGACGATCGCGATCAGCGCGTCGATCAGCGCCGCATCCCGTGTCGGGGCGCTCATGCCGCCAACGCTCCACGATCGAGGTCCGCGATCGACTTCGCCCCGGTCAGCGCCATCGCGACGCGCATTTCCGTGGCGAACAGCGTCAGCAGTTCGGCGACACCGGCTTCGCCACGCGCCGCCAGGGCATAGATGAAGGCGCGACCGATCATGACCGCATCCGCGCCCAGCGCGACCATCCGCACCACGTCCAGCCCCGAACGGATGCCCGAATCCGCAAGGATCTTCAGCGAGCCGCCGACCGCATCGGCGATGGCGGGCAGCGCTCGGGCACTGGACAGCACCCCGTCGAGTTGGCGTCCGCCATGGTTGGACACGACGATGCCGTCCGCGCCGAACCGTACCGCGTCGCGCGCATCCTCAGGGTCCAGGATGCCCTTGATGACGATCGAGCCCTTCCAGAGGTCGCGTATCCATTCCAGGTCGCGCCACGCGATCGACGGATCGAAATTGGCGCCCAGCCAGCCGATATAATCCTCCAACGCGGTCGGCATGCCGCGATAGGCAGAGATATTGCCGAGATCATGTGGTCGCCCGCGCAGGCCGACGTCCCACGCCCAGCGCGGATGGGTCGCCGCCTGCACCATCCGGCGAAAGGCCGCGTTGGGACCCGACATGCCCGAATGCCGGTCGCGATAGCGCGAACCCGGCACCGGCATGTCGACCGTGAAGACCAACGTCTCCACCCCCGCCGCCTGCGCCCGCTCCAGCGCGTCGCGCATGAACCCGCGGTCCTTCAGCACGTAGAGCTGGAACCAGATCGGCGCGGACGATGCCGCCTGCACCTCGGCGATCGCGCAAACCGAGACGGTGGACAGGGTAAAGGGCACGCCCGCCGTCGCGGCGGCGCGCGACGCCTGCACCTCGCCACGCCTGGCATACATGCCGGTCAGGCCGACCGGCGCCAGCACGACCGGCATCGCCAGCGTCCGCCCGAACAACGCGGTATCGAGCCGCAACTCGGCCACATCGCGCAACACCCGCTGGCGTAGCGTGATATCCGCCAGGTCCTCGACATTGCGGCGCAGCGTATGCTCCGCATTGGCGCCGCCATCGATATAGTGGAACAGGAAAGGGGGCAGGCGGCGCCGTGCGGCCTCACGAAAATCGGTGGGAGCGGAAATGATCACGCCCTTTGCTCCTGCTGTGCATGGAGGGAGGAATGCAGGACCGAGGCGCGCGCCACGCGGGCCTGCTCCTCGTCGACGCGGCGGATCGTCGCCTCGATAAAGCCGATATGGTCGTCCGAAGCGTCGCGGGCGCTGTCCGCGTCGCCCGCCAGGATCGCCTCCATCAGGTGGCGATGCTGGTCCGCCAGCTGTTCGCGGGTGTGCGGCACCGTGTAGAGCTTGGCCAGGCTGTCGGAGATGCTGGCGCGCAGCAGCTCGAACATGCTCGACATCACCGCATAGAGCACGGCGTTGTGCGACGCTTGCGCGATCGACAGGTGGAAGGCGGCGTCCGCCTGCGCCTCGGCCGTCGGATCGCCTCCCGCATGGCTGGCCTGCATCGCGTCGAAGCTGCGCCGGATCCGGTCGTGATCCTCGGGCGATGCGCGCAACGCCGCCTGATAGGCCGCCTGCCGCTCCAACCCCATCCGCGTCTCCAGCACATCGCGCGCGTACCCCGCATCGGTCGCGAGCAACGGGGCGAGTGTCGCCGAAATGGTCGATTGCGCCCAATGTTCGGCAGCCGGGGCGGCGATGACGCTGCCCCGCTTTCCAACCGACAATCGCCCCTGGGCGCTCAACCGCTGGATCGCCTCCCGCAAGCTCCCGCGCGAGGTACTTAGCCGTTCGGCCAAGGCGCGTTCGGAGGGTAGTCGCTGGCCGGGCGCCAGTTGATCTTGCGCGATCAGTGTCTCGATCGCTTGCACGAGGTGGTCGACGACCCGGGTTGTGGGATGGGGCGTGGGGTCAAGCGGCATCGAGGGTCGCCAACCGACGGTCTCGCCGCGCGTAAAGGACTGTCACAGTTTTGGTCCGACCAATCAAGGGGGTAAATCCTGGATATATTCTCCCGAAACTTACATTTAATAGCAATAGGTGCAGAGCTAAATATTATGGTAGGACCAAGATCGATTTACTACCAGCAGTGCGGTTTAGTCTGTTAGGTGCCGATGTTGGTGCCGCCCCCAGGATAACGCCGGAGATGGTCAGGCCTTACAGCGAGCGCGGGCATATATGATCGCAGTTGTCGCGGCCTATAAATCCACGACTTTCTGTTCTAGCTTGATCAGAGCAAGAATTTTTCCCGTCCTTTGAAGCCTACGGGCAAGGAGCTGGAACCTGAAGAAGTCGAGGTACACGGAAGAGCGGATCGCCTTTCCGCTGAAGCAGGCGCAGACGGACTCTCCGGTGGCTGAAGTTAATCGTCGAACGGGGATTTGGATCAGACGTTTTGCCGTTAGAGCATTTTCCGATCAGTCTGCATCGTATCCGGCGTTAGCGAAGTAGTTGGCACACTCCTGTGGTGGGTACATGTCGAGGATGCGACCGATGGCGTCCCACAGGCCGTGGATAGTGCGCTCTGCGGCCTTTCGCAGGTGCGCCTTGAGCTTGGAGAACGCCTGCTCGATCGGGTTGAAGTCGGGGCTGTAGGGCGGAAGGAAGAGCAGCTTGGCGCCAGCCGCTTCGATGACGTCGCGCGCGGCGGGTGCCTTGTGGCTCGACAAATTGTCCATAATGACGATGTCGCCGGGTGAGAGGCCGGGCACCAGCACTTGGCGAACATAGGCGACGAACGCGTCGCGGTTGATCGGGCCGTCGAGCACCATCGGCGCCACCATGCCGGTGCGGCGCAGCCCGGCGATGAGGGTGGTGGTCTTCCAATGTCCGTGGGGCACGCCCGAGCGCAGCCGTTCGCCGCGCCGGCAGCGACCGTGGCGACGCGCCATGTTGGTGGACGCCCAGGTCTCGTCGATGAAGACCAGGCGTTCGGGATCAAGATCGAGCTGCCCATCGAACCACTCTTCCCGGCGCTTCAGGATGTCGGGGCGGTCCTGCTCGGTGGCGTGCGCCGTCTTTTTTTGCGCGTGATCCGATGCCGGTCGAAAAAACGCCACAGCGTCCCGATCCCGACCGGCGTGCCGCGCTCGGCGAGCAGCGCTTGCAATTCGACCAGTGTGATGTCGTCCTTCGCCTCGATCGCCTCCAGGATAAAGGCTGCATGCGCGTCGATCCTGGCTGTACGACGGTCGCCGCCCTGCGGCTTGGCTGCCGGCGTGCCGTGCTGAACCACCAACTGCCGCCAGCGGATCGCGCTTGCCGCGCTCACCCCGAACCGCGCTGCCGCAGCACGGCATGACATCCCGCCATCAATCGCGGCGACCACCCGCTTCCGAAGATCCTGTGACAGCACTCGCGGCATAGGTGCCGGCCTCCTGACCCGGCTCACAGCCTGAATCAGAAAACTGCGCACGTGTGAATCCTCAACGATTCAGAAGGGCCGGAAACCGCTCTAGAAGAGGGGGTGCGGAACTCGGGATTGGCGCGTTGCTGCACGTCAAGCCGCTAAAGGAGGAGAACCGTAAGCTGAGACGGTTGCTTAACCTTCAGATTGGATGAGAAATCAAGGAGCATACCAACCCTGGACTCCAATTAAAACTGGGAGAGTGCTGGGGAACGCGTCAATCTCCGCACTAACTGCGGATGTCACTGTCGACTGTCGATCAAGCATAAGGCGTCACTGAGGTGGACCAGCTCCAAAGAGGCAGACCTGACGAGATGGATTGTCATAGGCAGCGGAGCGTATGCTCCGCCGTGGTGCATCATGTTCGCGGACTTAGCCTTTAGCCGATCAGCCGCTCGATATGCGCCAAGACGTTGCGGGTGTTCATCGGCTTCGGAACGAAGAAGCTGTCGATCGGCATATCGGCTGGGTGCGGGTTCAGCGCGCCCGAGGTGACGATCAGTGCAGTCGGCGGAAACCGGTCGCGGACATAATGGGCCAGGTTGAGGCCATCCAGTGAGCCGGGCATCTGGATATCGGTGAGAACCACGCGGATGGTGCGTTCCCGCTCCAGGATTTCAATCGCCTCGTCCGCATCGGCCGCCTCAAATACGCGAAAGCCGGCATCCTCGAAGAAGTCGATCAGGTCGAACCGGATCAACGCCTCATCCTCGACGATGAGGATGGACCTAGTGGTGATAGGCTTGCTCTGACCCATGACGCTTACTCGCAAACCTTCCCATTGTCGCCCAACGGGGCGTCCAAGGTGAACACAAGACCGCTCAACGGGAAGTCGAGCTTGGCGGACCCTTTGAAATAGGAGCGCAGCGATCGTTCGATCATCCGCTGCCCGAAGCCCTGGCGGGTCGGTGGGCGCACGATAGGCCCGCCAACCTCCTGCCATATAAGACGAAAACGTGGCTCTTCGCCGATCGATCCATGCGTTACGCTCCAGGTGAGATCGACATGTCCGGCGTCCGTCGACATCGCCCCATATTTGCCAGCGTTCGTGGCCAGCTCGTGCAACGCCAGTCCGAAGGCCAAGGTGATCTGCGGATCGAGCACGATCGCGGGTCCTTGCATTCGGATGCGATCGCCGAAGCCATGGGGTGCCAGGGTCCGCCGGATGATCTCGTGCAGATCGGCCGCCGCCCAGGATTTGGCGGTGAGGACATCCGTGGCTTGCGCCAGGGCAGTGAGGCGCGCCGCGAGCGCGTCGTTCGCGGAAGTGAGATCGGTCGATTGCCGCAGGGTCTGCGCCGCGACCGACTGCACGACCGCCAGCACGTTCTTCAGCCGGTGGCTGAGTTCGTCGTTGAGCAGCTGCTGCTGTTCGCGCGCCTTATGGCGTTCGCGATTGTCGCGCGTGACCGTGCCGTAGCCGATCTGGGTGCCGTCCGTGTCGAACACGGAGAAGACGGTGTAGAGGACCGGAATCAGTTCCCCGGTCCGGAAGTGGCGGAACAGGCGTTCGCCGGACCAATTGCCTGCGTTCTGGACGGCAGGAAGCACCTGCGCCCCGACGATCTCGGCCTCTTCCGGTGGGAAGAAGTCGGCGATGACCACGGCATTGAGTGCCGACCGGTCCAAGCCGACCAGCTCCAGGCCGGCATCGTTCAGGGAGAAGACGGTGCCGTCCATACTGGCCAGGCCGATGAAATCGGTGCTGTTCTCGACCACGCGTTGCAGCCGGTTGCTTTCCTCCTGCGCCTCGCGGATGGCCGTGATGTCGCGGGACACCGACAGGATGCCGGTCGGGGCGCCGTCCGGCCCGCGTACCGGGCTGACGGCGACGTGCCACCATTTCGGCGTACCCGCCATGGTGGAGGCATTGCCGACGAAGCTGCGGCTTTCGCCTGCCCTTGCGGCGGCGACGGCGGCGCGCGCCTCCACATTGCCTCCGCCTTGCCAGAAATCGGGCCAGGGGCAGCCCGCGATCGCGTTGAAGTCGCTGACCTCCATGATCTTCTGCCCGCCTTCGGACATGAACGTCAGGCGTGCGTCGAGATCGAGGATCTTGATGCAGTCGGTCGAGCTGGCAAGGACGCTGGAGAGGAAGGATTCGCGATCCGACAAGCGGGCGAGGGCATCGTCTTTTTCGAGGGTCAGGCTCTGTGCGCGGGCAAAGGCCGCGCGCAGCTCGGCGGCGAGCATCCCGACGCCCACGGAGATCGCCAGGAAGATGAGGCTGGCGACCCATTGCACGTCGGTCAGCCAATATGGTCGATCGGGACTGGCGATCGAGATGGCCGCGGCGGCCGTTGCCAGGACACTGGCATAGACGCTGGGCGCGCGTCCCAGCATCAGGCCGATCGCCAGGATCGCCGGAACGAAAAGCAGCCACGGCAGGATCGACGTCACGACGAACGCCCGGAACAACGCCACTACGAGGACCGCAGCCGTCGCGATGACGAAACGCAGCGGCTGGCTTAATCTATACTGTAATGACCTTGAGAGCAGGCGGTCGATGGCAGGGATGGTCTTGCTATGCGGCATGTGAATCGTCCAGTGCAGGACCTCGTTCTGCTTGTCTGCAATGCCATAGCACATCCGGAATACAGGTCTATCGCGCGATAAGCGTTGGCAGGTGAACCGGATTTGGCAATCATCCGCCGACGAGAATAAATCGGGACATCCGAGCTGCACACCTGATGCCCGCGTCGGCCGAGCGGAACGACGGGCTGGCTGCCGGCATCGATCTGATGTTCAGAGGCGAGGTAATCGACATCGTCATCGCGTTGGAGGCGGTGGGGGAGGATGTGGAACGGTTGGTCGATCAGCTCGTGGTGGAGCGGTAGGACACGGGTTCGGTTCGCTGCCATTCGATGATCACCGTACCGGGACGAAATCCCGGGGCCGGGCTGGGATAGATTTCGCCGGGCCACCGCCTCCATAAGAGCGGAAAGCAGAGGCGGGGTGGACGGATTAGCCGGCGCCACAACCTGGGCCGCCACCGCAGTCGAGATCGAATGCCCAGGCGATTGGATGCCCCCTACAGGATGCCGTATCGGCCGGGGCATACGGCCACGCATCGGCAGCCCCCCGATACGACAACGGGTCGCCCAGCTGGTCCGCATCGGTGTGATCGGGCGCGACGTCGACCAGGCGCGATTTAGCGTGGCGGCGGAAGGATGAGCCTCGGCCCGCTTCGGGAGGCCAAAGGCGTCGAGGTGCAAGAGGCGCATGGTTACCGGATCGGCGAAGACATCACCGCCAAACTGACCGGCGGCAATCTCCGCAGGGGCGTCCACCGACGCGACGTCGAGCATCGTGGCAGGCGGCCCCCTGTTCCCGATCCGCAAGGGTGGCGAGGCTTATACGGACTTACGAGGCAAGCCTCCCATTCTCGACGTTCCGTATACCGATGCGGTTTCATCTGCCTTGGTGCCATCCTGTTCACTTTCATAGGTATGTGTCGCTCGCGGCGCACCGCATTGGTGCATTATCGGCCCTCGCATGCGACCTCGCGGGCGTCGCATTTAAACCGATTGCAACCATCCAGGGTCTAACCGGTTGCGGGGTTTGTATAATCCCATATGGTTGGATGATGGCGACACGGGCTTAAGGGGCAGGCATGGGATTGAAGGGTGCGAGCAGCGCTGAAGTCGGACAGCTCGGCGACACGCAACGTCGACTGGATGCCGTTCTCAACAACGCCTCCGTCTCGATCATCCTGATGGATGAGCGGCAGCAATGTATCTACATGAACCGCGCGGCCGAGAAGCTGACCGGATTCACGCTGGACGAGGTGTTGTCGCTCGATCGCCCGCTCCATGACATCGTCCACCATACGCGACCGGACGGTTCGCACTTCCCGCTTGCCGAATGTGCGATCGATCGCGCCTTTCCCGAGCATAACCAGACCCAGGGGGAGGAAACCTTCGTCCACAAGGACGGGAGCTTCTATCCGGTCGCCTTTACCGCCAGCCCCATTCGCGACGAGGCGTCTAGAACGATCGGCACGATCATCGAGGTTCGCGATATACGCGAGGAGAAGGCCGCGCGGGAGCGTCAGCGCCTGTTGATCGACGAGCTCAACCACCGCGTGAAGAACACGCTCTCGGCCGTCCAGTCGATCGCCTACCAGTCGTTGAAGGGGGCCGATGCGGATGCGCGACAGGCCTTTGAGGGCCGGCTGGTTGCCCTTTCAGGCGCGCACAATGTCCTGACGAAGGAGGGGTGGACAGGGGCCAGCCTCTATACCGCCATCGAGACGGCGATTGCCGCCTACCAAGCGCCCGGTCGTTTCGAGCTCGACGGGGTCGATCACCCGCTCGCACCCAAAATGGTGGTTTCGCTTTCCATGGTGATCCACGAACTGGCCACCAACGCCGTCAAATACGGCGCCCTGTCGGTGCCCGATGGGTTGGTCCGTATCGAGTGGCAGGTCAGGGGGCAGGCGGCGGGAGGCGAGCGCCTCGCCATGCGCTGGGAGGAAGTCGGCGGACCGCAAGTCGAGGTGCCGACCCGCAAGGGCTTTGGCACGCGTCTTCTGGAGCGTCAGGTTTCTATGGAGTTCAAAGGATCAATCCAGCTTCAATACCGTCCATCGGGGCTCGTGTGCCAGATGGATCTCGGCCTTCCGCATCCGGGCAGCGCTGACGTCGCCATATCGGAAACAGCGACGGACACAGCGTCATGACCATGATGCCCCCCCATTCCCTCAATGGCCGTCGCATTCTTCTCGTCGAGGATGAGAGCCTGGTTGCGGCCCTGGCGGAAGACCTGTTGCTTGATGCGGGATGCGAGGTGCTTCTCGCGATGCGCCTGGACGAGGCCATGGTGCTGGCGGATGATGACGAGGTGGAGCTTGGTATCCTCGACGTCAATCTGGGCGAAGAGCGGAGCTACCCGGTCGCCGATCTGCTGCGGGCCCGGGGGACGCCCTTCATCTTCGCGACCGGCTACGGCCGGGCAGGGTTGAACGGCGCCTATCAGGACGTGCCAGTGCTGCAGAAGCCGTACCGGGGGGATGAATTGCTCAGGTCTGCTGATGACGCGTTGCGGGGTCATTCATTGGCGCAGGGGTGAGGGGCATCGGTCCAGCCGACCACCTGACCAGCTACGTTCGATCCGGATGCAGACGCGAGTCATCGTTAGCTGCCGCCGGGCTTGCGTCCTCTTTTCGCGCAATTCCACAACGGCGGGTGCGACGAATACCGGTGGATGGCGAAGCGTTCTCAATCCCCTGTTATGTCAAATAATTCATCATATTATCCGCTATCCTACGCTACAGGGCCGGCGTGACACTCCAGATAAATCAAGCTAAAGCCGCGATTGAACAACAGCATGACGCGATCATCGATTGCTGTTCCATACTCCTGTCGCACCTACGGGCGGATGCCAGTATCGACGAGATCGGGAAAGCCAGGATGCAATTGGCAAGGTTTTTGCATGAAAACGTCATCGCGGAAGAAGCGGCGATCAACGGACCTATCCGTCGGCTGTCTATAGCCGAGCGCCCTTTGCACTTCGTGGAATTAGGAGCCGAAGCGGCCGACTTGCGGCGGCGATACACGGATCATGTCGGATGCTGGTCCATGCCCGAAATCATCAAGGATCGGGAAGGCTATGCTGCATCGGTAAAGGCATTGGTGGCCGAGGTCACCGGGCATCTCAGTCGGAAAAAAGCCGCTTTTCCGCGCTGGTGGCAAGCGGTCGCGCATATCGGGAAGGGGCTTAACCGGCCTCAAGGATCCTGAACGATAGAGGCCGGCCGCGATCGATCCGCTGCTGAGCGGTCGTTCCAGACCCCATGTCAGGGCCGCGCCTTCGACAGAACGGCGCGACCGATACCGAAACCGGCGAGCCACGCGCGACAGAGATCGGCACGGTCATCGCAAAACGGGCAATCCGACCGGCTCTTCGACGTATCGGCGCCCGCTCGCAAGCCGCACGCATGTACCAGGGCGATGAGCTGATCGGTTTCACCTGTGTCCATTTCAGCCTCCTCTCCGTGTGATACGCCAAACCTAACCGGGACCGCCGACGATCGAACCTGTAAAATCGCGTCATGATACGCATGCCGCATTTTTCGAAAACGACCCTCTTCCTCTCGTTGATTGGGAAAAGACCGGCGCGCCGATCCACTCCAAGGCGAAGATCACGATCCTGCTGGAGGCGGACTGGGACCGGCGGCTGACCGGCCGCTATGAGGATGTGGTCGGCCTCCAGCCGCCCGACCTGGCGGACAGGATGACGGTGCGCGGGCCGGTGTTCCCGACGCGCAAGCGTAGCGAGGCGACGGGGTGATTTTGTGCAGCCTGCCGATAACGAGTGGTGATGTGCGTTGGCGCCTGTCATATCTTGGCTATCCCGCTGTAATCCCGACGATGGTAGCGTCGTGGCGGCAGATAGGAGGCAGAGGTGAACCAGCAAGATCGAGCACGCTTGGAGCTTGCATCGGACCTTCTCCGCGAAGCCCTCGCGATCCTGGACGAGCAAGGCTGCGCGGTCGCGGCCGCCTATCTGGACGGCGTGATCTGCCTGGTCGACGAAGCGTCAGCGCGAGACCGGCATTTCGTATGCGGATGACAGGATCGCCTCCATCTTCGACATGCCGGCTTGGGTCAATTGGACGTTTCGCCGTGCCAGCGCGCAGGGTTCGACGATCCCCCGATCGCTAAGGACCTTCACCCAGCGTTCCACGATCGCCGGCAGCAGGCCGGTCTCGGTCGCGATATCGGACAGGCCGACGACGCGCCCCTCCGCCTCGGCAAGGTAGACGCAGTTCAGCACCGACCAGACCGGATCCGTCGACAGGTCGTCACCCAGTGCCGCCTTGCGCACCTCGTGCAAGCGCCGGATGCGCAGCGCCATTTCCCAGAGCCGCGCCGGCGGCGGCGTCCGTCCCTCGTCATTCCAGAAGATCGTGCTGACGAGCCGATCGGCATCGGTGAACCGGGTGACATACAGGTTCGCGGCAATGATGGTGCCATCCGGTCGGACATACCGCTTTTGCAGGCGGAATGGCGGTGCGCGATCGACGAGAGAGGCCAGCATCGTGGCGCTTCGGTCGAGATCGTCCGGGTGGGTGATGGTGCGGTAGGAGGCACCGATCACCTCTGCCTCGCTCAATCCAACAAGGTCGAGAAACCCTCGATCTGCGGTGAGGATGATACCATCGATCGTGGCTACGCAATGAGCAGTCGGCATCGTCACCACAATCTTGAAGGCCAAGCCGTATAGATAGGCCCATTGGCTGATCTGCGACAAGCGCCTCAAGGGTGCGTTTTAAAAGCCGATTTGGTTCATGTCGTGGAAGTCGCACCATGATGTACGGCCTTGCTTGATCCGGTCGCAGGTCACGGCAAATTTCTGTTTGGCTGGCCTCCCTCGATCGCACCTCTGATGGCGGGTACGATCGAGGTTGCCACCTCGACGGACGGCGCGGCATCCCGAAAACGATCGCATGTTCAGAAATTATCCCGGCCCTCCTGCCGATGTAAGTCTGCAGGCAGCAATTTGCGTATCAGTCGGTAAAATATTCCGTCCGATCCGCAGTTAGTCGGAAATAAATGCCGCCAGTAAGAAGATAATGTCAATTTTGGCTACTTTACCGTTGGGGTGTCAGCTGCATCAACAGCAATATTGACCTATGAATTACGCTTTAAAACTACCTCGATTTAATGGCTTGCAAATAATTCGTCGATAGAAGGTCCTCAAATGCCTTAGGGGGGACCAAGTGCTTCGTCATAATCCGCTACTGTCAGCCATTCCTTTCGCTCTGCTGGTCCCTGCGCAAGCGCAGGCGCAAGCAGCACCGAATGGCGCATCTACACATGACAAGGCCCGTGAGGAGACCACGGCCGGCAAGGATATTGTCGTCACCGCCGTCGCGCGTGGCCGCGATCGTCTCGACAGCGCCATCTCGACCAGCTCGCTTGGCGCAGCCGAGATCTTGAAGATTGCACCGCGTTCGACCGCAGAAATCTTCCGCAACATCCCCGGCATCCGATCGGAAAGCTCGGGCGGCGACGGCAATGCCAATATCTCGATCCGCGGCCTTCCGATCGCGTCGGGCGGCGCCAAGTTCCTGCAGTTGCAGGAAGACGGCCTGCCGGTGCTCGAATTCGGCGACATCACCTTCGGCAATGCCGACATCTTCCTGCGCGCCGACATGAACGTGTCGTCGGTCGATGCCATTCGCGGCGGGTCCGCCTCGACCTTCTCGTCCAATTCGCCCGGCGGGGTCATCAACATGATCTCCAAGACCGGTGACGTGCCGGGCGGCGCGATCATGGCGACCGCTGGCCTGGACTATGGCGAGTATCGGCTCGACTTCGATTACGGCGCCAAGCTCACCGACACCCTGCGCTTCCATACGCGAAGGTACTGGGCCAGGCGGCAGATGGCGTCTTCGGATCCTCCCGGCGCCCCGTGGGCTTTTGCCGCAATGCCCAGCGTGGCTGCAGCAAGACAGGTGCCGGCCGCAAGTGCGACAAGGCCGGGCATCAGGCTTGCGCGCTCGAGCAGCCCCGGCGGCTCTTCCTAGTATACCAGGAAGGCTCGAGCGAGGCAGAGTTGCTGAAGACCTTCGCACATGCTGCCTTGCCGTTGCGAATCCCCAGGAGCGTCTATGGGCAGCGGCAGCACACCGCGGATCGATGCGCCGAAGCAATCCGGACGCTGAATGCTCGGGCGGCCGTGATCGAACCGGTCCTCAAGCCCGGTTCCGCGCTCCTGCTGCCTCCAAGGATCTTCGGCCAACATAACGCTGTCACGAACCTGCTGGACCGGGTTGTCGCAGGAAAGAACCCGGTGCGCGAGCTGCGCGACTTTCGGCAGCTGCACTGGGACAAGACAAAGCGGGCGTTCGTCGGCCGCTCGCGCCTCGGCTTCAGCCCCGGACACGATGCCGGCCTCCATGGGGAGCCGCATGATCACGCGGACATCGCCGTTGCGCTCACGCGCCGATACCGCCTGGGATGCATCTACGACGGCGCCTTCCATTGGGATGTCTCCCCAATGGATGGGTCCCACCTGGCCGAGAAGTACGAATTCAAGACGAGGGACAAGGGCAAGCAACGACCGGGGGGCAAGTACGCCAACGTGCTCGTCGATGACTCCCTGAGATAGTTTGGCCCCCCACACTCAAGGTGCAAGGGGCCGGAAACCATCGAGAGGATTGAACGCATACCAGAGCACGAAGCTCTGCGTGCCTTCATTGCCGTGTCCTGGGTACCATTGACAGGCAACTACGGTTCGGCATCTCACCCATGCCCCCTCTGAGAACGAGCTGAAGCAGGGCTTCGCTCAGTTCGGGCATGGACGGTTAGCCCACAGCGTCGTCGACAGGATATGGTGCGATCGTGAAGAAATGTCAAACGTGGCGGCAGGACACGACAAACGCACGTCTGCTACCGATGACCCCTGCCATATGCGACGGCGCCGCCGCACTACCATTAAAGGCGTCAGAACGACACCTGGGCTTGCCCAATCGGACAGCGCGCCGGCAAAAGATCGGCGTGGCTATCGAGCCCTCCCCCGCTGCGGAGCCTCGCATGGCGATGGCGGTCGATCTCGGGTAGAGTGGATGACCAACGGGGCGGCGACCGCCGATCGCATCTATGATGCGTGGAAATCGGCGTTCCTCCCGGACGCCGCGATGCCCATGGGCGCCTCGACTTCACCGCAATCGCAAGGCGGCTCTAGGTGAGCACAATCCCGGTACGCGAGAGCGCGATGCGGCTGCCCGGCGAAGGGCTGCTCGAATGGCACGAGCCACTCGACCGGCTGGCGCTCGAGTAGCCGGGCCGACGAGGACCGACCGATCCCATGCCGAAGCCGGTTATCGCCTTTCCCGATCGCGCAAGGCTGTTCTTCCGCCGGCTCGCGGAACCTAGCGGCAACGCCAAATTCACGGCTGCGATTAAACGGACGGCCGATGCCCCGTTACCCTTTCGACGCCGCGAGCCGACATTGCTACCCGACGCCGAGAGCGAGCTGCGGCACTTGGATGAGTTGCTCGGGAGCCGCATCCAGCCTCGACGAGCGGTAAGCTCCTATCATCGACGGCGACACGCCATCTTACCACAGCTCGTCTGAGTGGCAAATTTTTGCTGAATAAGCGTCCGCTTATGATAACACTGACACCCCTCTCACGACCGTAATTGGGTCGCCAAGAGAGAAGGACAGAGCGGCAGCTCCCGACCAGCTTAAGACATTCAACGCCGTTGATGTGAGCGTCGGCATTTGCTGAAACTCGCCATTCGGGTCGCGCAAACCGCCGCGTCGGCCTGGCGCCCCACAACGGTCATTCCAAGGGGGCGGGCGTGATCTCGAAAGCGGACGCTAATCACCGTCCAGCGAGTTGACAGATTGGAGACGTTCTCAGTCAAGTAGAGGGCACGAAGAGGGTTGTTGAAGGCAAAACCTTCACTGCACGCAATTTGTAGCGGTCGGGCAGAGCCACAAACGCGAAGACGCCGCCTGATCCATCGTGCGGCGGCCCGTGGGTGAGTCCGATCCGGTGCGAACTCGTATCAGGCCTTGTAAGTGGCGGTAAATTGCCCCCACACTCCGTTGGCTTGGCGCCGCACCCGAACACAAGGCCGGTCCGGCACGAGGGGATGAGTTGACAAGTTTCAAGTTCCTGCATGCAGCCGACATCCACCTCGACAGCCCGCTGCACGGCTTGTCGAGATACGAGGGCCTGCCCGTCGACGAGATTCGCTCAGCGACGCGCGCAGCCTTCGACAACCTCGTGCAGTTCGCGATCGACGAGGCGGTCGACTTCGTCGTAATCGCGGGCGACCTCTTCGATGGCGGCTGGCGCGACATGGGCACCGGCCTATACTTCTCGAAGGCGATGGGGCGGCTCGACCAAGCGAGCATTCCGGCATTCCTGCTGGCCGGCAACCACGACGCGGCCTCAGTGGTATCGCGCACCGTCCCCTGGCCGCCAAACGTTCATCTGTTTGGTTCAAGGCGGCCTGAGACGCACCGGCTCGCCCACCTCTCGGTCGCGGTCCATGGCCAGAGCTTCTCGACGCCGGCCGTCACCGAGAACCTTGTCCTCGCCTATCCGCCGGCCAAGCCGCACAGCTTCAACATCGGCATGCTCCACACGGCCCTGGCCGGCCGGCATGGCCATGCGGACTATGCGCCCTGCAGCGTCGAGGACCTGCGGTCGCGGGGCTACGACTACTGGGCGCTCGGTCACGTTCACGAGTTCGAGGTCGTCAGCGACACACCCTACGTCGTCTTCCCCGGCAACGTGCAGGGCCGGACGATCAGGGAGACCGGTGCCAAGGGCGCGGTCCTGATCCAGGTGACCGACGGCGAAGTCGCGGAGGTGGAGCGGGTCGAGCTAGACGTTATCCGCTGGGCGCGCCTCGATGTGGACTGCGCCGGGGCGGGCATGGACGACGCGGAGGACCTACTGCGGTCCGCGCTCGTCGGCCTCCACGGCGCAAACGGCTCGGGTCGGCCGCTGATCGCCCGCGTGACACTAGTCGGCGAGACGGCTGATGCCGGCGCGTTCCGCGATCGTGCCGCGACGCTCCGCGACGACGTGCGCGCGATTGCGTCGTCGATATCCCCCGACCTGTTTGTCGAGAAGGTCCGGGTCGAGGTGAGCGAACCGGCACGCACGACGGTTGCCGTCGGCGAGGACCTGGGCGCCATGATCGACGGGGCGGCGGCCGATCCAGACCTCTTGGCCGCGATCAGCCGCGACCTCGAGCGCTTCATGCTGGCGGCGAGCACGTCGTTGGGCGAGCCCGATGACGGCGAACTGCGGCTGGCGGCTGCGCAGGGTGACTGGGCGGGCGTCCTCGGCGCCGCGTCGACCGCGCTGCGCTCGCGCCTCACGAGGGAGGGCTGAGCATGCGCTTCTCCCGCCTCTCGCTCGAACGCTACGGGCGCTTCGAGGACTGCGAGCTGGACTTCCGTGCCGGCAATCCCGACCTCCACGTCATCTACGGCGAGAACGAGGCCGGCAAGACGACGTCGCTGGCCGCGGTCTCGGACCTCCTCTTCGGCTTCCCGCAGCGGTCACCATACAATTTTCTGTTCGACTATTCGCTGCTCCGTGTCGGCGCGGTGCTTGAGGACGGCGGCACGACGCTCGCCTGTCGCCGAAAGAAGGGAACGGGCGGCACGCTGCTCGGTGTGGACGACGCCTCGATCAACGAGGCGCCGCTCGCCGCGATGCTGCGCGGCCAGACTCGCGACACTTTCAGCCTCTCCTTCAGTTTGGATCAGGCCGCGCTCCGTCTGGGCGGACAGGCAATGGTCGAGGCGAAGAACGACGTCGGCCGCACGCTGTTCGCCGCGGGGTCTGGCCTTACCGGAGTTTCCGACGAACTGCGCCGTCTGGAGGCGGAGGCCGACGCGATCTGGGGTCCGACCACCCGTGGCAGCCGCACGTTCACGCAAGCCCAGCGCCAGCTTGCTGAGGCCGCGAGGATCGTGCGCGACGACGCTTTGAAGCCAAAGGCTTGGTCGGACGCCAGGATTGCCACGGAGCGGACGCGCGAGGCGCTGGAAGCAGCGCGCCGCGACCGTGACGCGGTCCAGACCGAGTCCAGATCCGCCGAACGTGTCAGGCGTGTCGCACCGCTGGTCCGGCGCCGCGAGGAGCAGACGGCGGCGCTTGTCGATTACGAGGGGGTGGTCGACCTTGGGCGTCAGCGCGAGACCGCTGCCGAGGCGCTGGTGCGGGAGGCGGATGAGGCGATGCGCGCCATGGCGGCTGCTGAGAGCCTACTCGCGGACATCGCCGAACGGCGGTCCGCCGTGTCGACTGATGCGCAAGTGCTCAGAGAGGCGGACGAAATCGATCGCCTCGTCGCCGAGGCGGGCGCGGAGATCAAGGCGAAGCGCGAACTGGTCGGCCTCGAGGCGGAGCACGCCGACGCGACGGCGGCGGTCCGCCGACTCCGTGCTGAAGCTGGTCCCAACGCCGATGCGGCGCCGCCGCGCGAACTCTCGGCGCGCTTGCGGGAGCTTTCCCGTATCGCCGGCGAGCAGCGCCTGGCGACGCGCCAGCTCCAGGACGAGCGGCAGCGCATCGATGAGCGGCGGGGTCGTGCGGAGGCCGCGATTGCCGCTAACATAATCGGCGACGCCGACGACGCATTGGCGACTGCCGTCGACGAGGCGCGCGCGCTCGGCGCCGACGCCGACTCCCGCTGCGACGCCGCGCGCTGCAGGTTGGACGTGGCCAAGCGCGGCGCCGACGACGCGCTTGCCCGGCTCGCGCCGTGGAAGGGCGATGCGGATGCGCTCGCCCGCCTACCCAGGGTGGACGCCACCGAAATCCAGGAGGCGCGCGACGCTCTGGCGGCCTTGGTCACGGACATCCGTCGCGAGGAGGAGGCCGCCCAGCGTGCGTCGGACCAATCTTCGGCCGCCGCACTCGAGATCTCGCAGCTGGCGACCGGGATTGCCGTGTCGGCCGAGGACATCTTGGAGGTCCGGGCTGAGCGCGACCGTCTGTGGCGGCCGCTCCGCGACCACCTTGTGGATGGCGCGTCCCTCGCGTCTTCGGCAGGCGCGGTCGCGGATTTCGAGACCGGCGTCGCGGCGGCGGACGGGCGGGCGGACTCACGCTACGCGACCGCCGACGCATCGGGCAGGCTGTCGCTGCTGGAGCGGACGCGGGCGTCGCACGACCTCGCGGGAGAGCAGGCGGTGGCCCGCGCCCGGTCGGCGCGCGATCGTCACCACCAGGTCCTTGCCACCTGGCAGCGCCGGGTGGGCGATGCCGGCTTGCCTGAACTGGAGCCTGGCAGGTTCAATTCCTGGCAGGCGGACCGCGACGCGTGCGAGGCGGCGCAGACTGAGCTGCGGAGCCTCGTCTCGGACACCGAGCGGTCTGAAGCCAAGCGCGACGCGGCGCGATCGGCGCTCGCGGTCGCGCTCGGGACCACGGATGCGGCCGGTCCGCTCGGGCCCGCGCTCGCCAGGGCGGAGGCGCGCCGCGCCGCCTCCGAGGACGTCTCGCGAAAGCGTCTGCTGGCGCAGGCGGAGTTGGATCAGGTCGGCATCGAAACCACCGCGCTCGACCGAAGGGCCCGCGCGGCGGAAGGCGCGGCGACGACTAACGCCGCAGCGTGGGCCGCGGCATTGGACGAGGCGCGCCTGGACATCGACGTGACCGCCTGCGGAGCCGTGCTCGATCTCCTCGACGAGCTTCGCGAGGCGTCTTCATCCGAAGCGCTCCTTCGTCGCCGCATCGATGGCATAGCGCGCGACACCCGGGATCACTCGGCGGCGGTGGGACGGCTCGCCAACGCGCTCGGCATCGCTGCGGGCGAGGTGCCCGAGCGTCTCCGCTCGATGCGGGACCGGCTCGCGGCGGCTCGGATCGCGGCGACGCTTCACGGTTCGCTGGACGAGGAGGGCCGTCGCCGCCAGAGCGAGCTGCAAGAGGCGCAGGCCAAGCTGAAGGCGACCGACGAGGCTCTCGCGCCATTCCTGTTGGAAACCGGCGCGGCGGACAAGTCTGCGCTCGGCGCGGCGATCGAGCGCTCAAATACCAAGCGCGCGTTGGTCGAAGGGGTGGCCGCGACCGAGAGCGCGATCACCGAGGCCGGCGATGGTCTTGGGCTCGACGCACTGGTCGCCGCGGTTCAGGCGACCGACCCGGATCAGGTCGCGTCGCAGCTAGCGACGCTGGGATCCCGCCTCGACGACCTAAACGCGGCGGTGGACGCTGCGGCAACTGCGCACGGCGACGCTCGTGCCACCTTCGCGGCACTCGACACGGGCGGCACCGCCGCCGTCGACGCGGCGGCCGACGCCGAGCAGGCTCGTTCGGAGCTGGAGATCCTCGCCGAGGACTACATCCTGAGGCGGACGCAGGCGGTTACGCTGAAGTGGGCTATCGAGAGGTATCGCGAGCGGCATCAGGACCCGTTGCTGCTGCGCGCGGGCGACCTTTTTTCGACCCTGACCACGGGACGCTACGCGACGCTCAAGGTGGACACAGACGGCCCTAGCGCCCGGCTCCGGGGCATGCGCAACGACATGCGGACGATGGTCGACGTCGACGCGATGAGCGAGGGCACCACCGACCAGCTGTTCCTCGCGTTACGCCTCGCTGCGCTCGAGCAGTCGGTCGCAGCCGGGGTCGCCCTACCGTTCCTCGCCGACGACCTATTTGTGAACTTCGACGACCGCCGGGCGGAGGCGGGCTTCCGGGTCCTGGTCGAGGTGGCCCGGAGCACCCAGGTGCTGTTCTTCACTCATCACCCGCACCTCGTCCAAATCGCAAAATCCGTGGTCGGCGCCGAGCTCCATTCCGAATGCACGCTGTCGTGATCGGACGGGTGAACTTTTTTCCCAATTTTCCGCGTTCGTCTTCGCTTGTGTCTCCGGGGCCCAGATATGGAGGAGATACTGATGAGTGATGCGCCCGATGAGCCTCCGCTGCCGGATGACCACCAAAGCTGGCGCTGGGTCGTCGAGCATGGCCATCTGTCCGGCTTCCCGGAAGGGGTGATCGTCGGGGCGATCCGGGCGAATTACCGCCGCGCGGGCGTCGACCAGCACTTCGTGCGCGAGATGATCCGCTTCATCTCCCGTCGCATGCTGGAGGTGATCCGCGGCGAAATCTCTTCGAAGGCGTTCCCCAACCAGGGCCGCGACATCGTCGAGGACGTGCACGCCGCTATGGTGGATGCGCTGCTGTCGCCGACCGCCGTCGATGGCGAGGGTCTGCGGAAGTGGTTTAAGTCCACGCTTCGCAAGCGTTCGATCGACCACGCGCGCAAGGCCATCATCGCGATGAAGCGCAGTCCGGACATGGTCGACGACCCCGGTGGCATGGTGGATCCGCAGACCGAGCTGTTCTCCCATGCGGAGCAGGAGGTCTATGTGCAGCGCATCCTGGACAGCATCCGGGACAAGGACAAGCGCGCAGCCTTCGTACTCCACATGCAGGGGGTCCCCTGCAGCAGCAAGAACGGCCCATCGATCGCGAGCATCCTCGGGATCAGCCCGGACACCGCCGCTTCCAGGGTGGCCGCCGTTCAGAAGCAACTAGCCAAGAAGATCGGAAATTCGTGATGGAAGACAATCAGCAGGAAAGGGACGAAGTGCTGATCGCGTTCCACGAGGAGTGCGATATTCCAACCCGTGCCGACGTGGAGCGCTGGGCGGTTCTTCACCCGAAGTTCGCGCATGACATCCGCGAGCATGCAGCCGTCCGTCTGGCCATGCTAGCCGACAACATCGAGGCGGCCGCCGAGCTGGATGACAACATGATCGGCCGGGCCGGGAGCCGCGTGCAAGCCGCTATGTTCGCGGCGGAGGCCGACGATCGCGCCGCCGAGGCGGCCGCCGCTCCGGTCCCGACGCTCAACGAGATGCTCAAGCGGTCCGGACTGTCCCAGCCGCAGCTGGCGCGGAGGTTGCCGATAGCGCGCGTCGTCGTGGCGGACCTGTTCGCCGGGCGAATGTCCGATGTGCGGCCACGATTCTCGACCGCCATTTCGCGCGAGCTCGGCGTTTCGTTGGAGGCGTTCAACGTGGCGCATGCGCGCGTCGCGATGGCACCTTCGCTCGGGGGGCGGGCGAAGGCCGTCGGCCAGCCCGCCGCGAACCAGCGGACGTTCGAGCAGATCGTCAGATCTTCTGGGATGAGCCAGGAAGAGATCGACTACTGGCTGGCTGACCTCTGATGGATGCCTGGAGCGACATCCGGCTCGTTGCGCGGGACTGCCGAGCCGCCGCGCTGGCGAAGACGAACGCAGCTCCGACCGCGCGCAACGTGATCGACGCGATGGTCGAGCTCCACGACCTTCAGATCGTCGCGTTCGATCCGGGCACGCGCGCCGGCGAGGACGTGCTCGGCTTCTTCGAGCGCGGCTCCGGCATCGTCCATATAGCCCGCGGCCAGGCGGAGGAGGACGAGGTCGTCGTCATCGCCCACGAGCTTGGGCACTTCCGACTCCATAACGATCCCGAGAGCGACGTGACCGACGTGTCAATGCGGCTCTCCGGCGAACCTGTCGAGAGCGGCGGCGCACGAGTCGACGGTTACTCCTCGCGCGAGCGGAAGGAGGTGCAGGCGGATGTGTTCGCGGGCGAGTTCCTGTGCCCGTCCGACTGGTTGAGGGACCGGCTGCTGGCGGGTGCCAGGCCATCTGTAATCGCGACCGAACTCGGGTTGTCCCGCAACCTCGTCGTTCAGCAGGCGATCCGGGCGCTGCTGCTGCCGCCGCTGGTCCGGCACGAGGTCGAGGAAGGCGAGAGGGTCGTTTACGGCCTCGACGAAGATCAGCAGGCGGCAGTCGACTGGAACAACGGTCCGCTGCTGGTGCACGCTGGGCCGGGCACTGGCAAGACGCGCACCCTCGTGGAGCGAGTCTCGCGCATCCTGAAGGAGGACGCGGCGTCGTCGATCCTCGCGCTCACCTTCTCCAACAAGGCCGCGGAAGAGATGCGGGAGCGACTTTCGGCGGTCTACGCGGATGCCGCCATCGAGTTGTGGGTCGGGACGTTCCACGCCTTCGGCCTGGAGTTGGTAACCCGCTACGCCGGCCGCATCGGCCGGACGGACAAGGTAAAGATCCTCGATCCTACGGCGAGCCTCGCGCTGCTCGAGGCCCATCTCGAGCAGCTGCCACTCCACCACTACCAGAACCTGTTCGAGCCCGCCCTCGAGCTCGCCTTCGTGGTCAGCGCGATCTCAAGGGCGAAGGACGAACTGATCGGACCGGCCGATTATCTGGCTGCCGCCCGGGCTGACTTGGCTCTGGCGGTGGATGACGTCGCCCGGGAGGCTGCTGGGAAGGCGGTCGAGGTGGGCGAGGTCTACGTGATCTACGAGCGGTTGCTCGCGGAGGCCGACGCGGTCGACTTTGGGGACCTCATCCTGCACGCGGTCGCGCTGCTGAGCGAGGAGGAGGTAAGGAACGACGTCATCGGGTCCTACCGGCACCTGCTCGTCGACGAATATCAGGACGTCAACTTCGCGAGTTCCATGCTGTTGCGCGCTTTCGCCGAGGATTGCCGCGACATTTGGGTCGTCGCCGACCACCGCCAGTCGATCTACCGCTTCCGCGGCGCCGAGCCGACGAACGTCGACCGATTTCCAGGAGAGTTTGGCGGGAAGCGCCACACGCTCGGGATCAATTACCGCTCGGGCACGCCGGTCGTCAGGGCATTCGCCGCGTTCACCGGTGCGATGGCCGGCGGCAAGGGCTCGCAGTGGGAGGCGAACCGCGGCGCCGTCGGCGAGGTCACGCTGGAGGTTTGCGGCACTATAGAGGACGAGGCCTGCGCGATCCGCGATAGGATCGAAGGGCTGAAGGCCGCAGGCGTCGCCTATCGCGACCAGGCCATACTCGCGCGGAGCCACCTCACGCTGGGCCGCCTGACGTCCGTGCTCGAGCGGCTGGGCGTGCCGCTCCTGTATCTTGGTGACCTGTTCGAGCGGGGCGAAATCCGGGACCTGCTGTCTTTGGTCGCGCTCGATGCCGAGTTCGGAGGACTCGGGCTGGTTCGTGTCGGTCAGTTGCCGGCCTATGGCGCGACGGAGCACGATACGCTCGAGGTCATTGGATGGGCCAAGGCGAACGACGTCCCGGTGATCGCCGCCTTGACGCGCATCGACGAGATCGACGGCTTGTCGGAGGCCGGCCGCGCCGGCTTAGCCAAGTTGGGTGCCGAGCTCGCGTTCGTCGGCCCGGCCACCACGCCCTGGACGATGCTCACGGGCTGGCTTTTCGAGACTGGGGGCTACCTCGATCCGCTGGTCAGGAGTCCGGATCCTGCAGACCGTCAAAAGCTGATCGCGATCTACCACCTGCTCAAGGTGTGCGGCGAACATGACGCAGCAGGCGACCGGAGCCGCCGACGGCTGCTGGCACGCATCCGGCGCATAGAGCTGCTCAACCAAGACAGCGCCTATCGCGCGATATCTGCCGAGGCGACGGACATCGACGCCGTGCGGGTGCTGACCATTCATGGCAGCAAGGGCCTGGAGTTCCCGGCCGTTCATCTGCCCGCCCTCGCCACACGCTACATGCCCGCTAGTCGCAAGGGAGCGAGGACGCCTTCGCTCGGCAAGTATCCGCAGCTGAACATGGGGAAGGAAGATCACGACGCCGAGGAGGAATGCCTCTTCTTCGTTGGGCTGTCGCGCGCGCGCGACCATCTGTCGCTGACCCGCGCCCAGAAATACACCACGCAGAACGCGACGGCTTCCAAGTTCTTGGACTCGGTGTCCGCGATACCCGCGCGGACGCGCTCCACCCCGTCGAACGTGCCGCAGCCGCCGGTCCGGGCGCCCGTCACCGTCGACCCCAAGACGAGCTACACCGCCACCGAACTCGAGACATACATGCGCTGCCCTGCGCGATACCGCTACGAGCAGGTGATGGGCCTGCGCGCCGGGACCGACGGTGCTGCGTTCCTCGACTTCCACCGGTGCGTCCGCAATACGCTCATGTGGATCCAGCAACGGCGCGGGGAAGGCGTCGCGACGAGCGAGGCCGCAGCCTTGGCGCACCTCGACGCTGTGTGGGCTGATCGTGGACCCGTTGGCCATGGTTTCGAGAACTACTATCGCCAGGCGGCGAACCGCATGGTTGCGAACGGTGCCGCCTACATCGCGGCGGAGCAGGGAACGTATCTCGACGGTCCACTCGAGCTTCCGGTCGCGGGTCGAACCTTGACCATGGATCTCGATCGCCTCGTCGATACGGAAGGCGTCATCCGCCTGCAGAGGATCCGGACGGGGCGGCAGACGAAGAGCGAGGGCGATAAGCCGATCTACGGCGCGCTCATGCTTGCTGGTCGGCGGCGGTTCCCCGGTCGGGCCATCGCCGTCGAGGCCTACTACCCGAGTGACGGCACGACGCGCGACTTCCCGCCTGGCAAGGAGGACAAGGCGGTCAAGGCCTTCGCTGACGCCATCGTCGGGATCGAGGCCGGTGATTTTCCCGCCAAGCCGGAGGACGCTCGCTTCTGCCCGAACTGCCCGTGCTATTTCATCTGCGGCGTTTGATTCGCCCCGTGCCGCGCTTCGCGGCGGTCTAGGCCAGCGAACCAGTCGGCGTAGGGCGTCGTCCGCGCGATGTGCCTGTTGAGGTCCGGCGCGCCGTCCGTACACCAGACCGGGCCCCGCTCGCCCAGCACCCGCTACGCCCGATCGACCGCGTCGTGAGCGGCGGTTTCGCCGTCCTTGTCGCCGCTCCGTCGGGCCGTGCCGACCTTCCGGCGGGCGGCCATTAGCTCCTTCACCAAGTCGTCGCGCCTGTCATCGGGCAGCGCTGGGTCAGACATGCGCCACAGCCGGCTTCGCACCACGAAGTATCGGCCGTCAGGCGTGACGGGATGGTTCAACCGTTGCGCCGTCACTTGAGTCGCCGGATCACCAGCTTCTCGCCGAAGCACATCGAGCAGATGTCCTTGTGGCGCCCGAAGCCGTTGGATCCGGCGAGTTCGCGCGCCTTCGCGTTGGCATGCTGCCGGACCGACAGCTTAAGCCGATCTGCGATGCTTTCATCGCAGATCGGCTCCGGTGAGAGGCGGTCGATTAATGCGCGGACGTCGTCGATTACGGTCATCGCCGGACAATAGACGATGAGCCGGCGGCAGGAAGTCCCCGCCGCCGGACATGTCTAGGCGGCCTTTGCGATGGTGGCGGGTTCGATGTCCAAGTGGCCATGGGCATAGGGTTCGGCGGCACTGGTGAACGCCTCTGTGTCGTCCAAGGCCATCAGGGAACCGGATACGACTTCCATCGCGCCGCCGCCGTGCAGGCGCCGCAGGAGCTCGCCCACCGCGAGGATCGCAGCGGTGAGCCCGACGAACGGCACACCGATAGTGCGCGACGCGATCTGCGCAAGGCCGCACCCGTCGACGCCCTTCTGCTTCATCGCCTCGTAGGCGGGCATTCCGGACACGTCGGGCGCCGTGGGCAATGCCGCGACGCCACCCCAGATTGTGCCCGCGCTCTTGGGGCCGGGGAAGCAATGGAGCGAGAAGTTCCGGAACCCCTGGGTGCCGGCGCCTAGGCCCGCCTCGACCACCAGGTCGAAGCATGCGTCTTCCAAAGCCGTGCGGGCGACCGCGTTATCGACGCCGCACAGGGCCGCCCCGGGCTCGAGATGGTGCCGGCGCGTCCAGGCGCCGAAGCGCCGTTCCTCGTACCGGACCTCGAACCCCCGGCGCTCGAGCCAGTCGCCGACCCAGCGCGACTTCATGACTGTCGGCTGTCCGGGCACCGCGAGCAGCGAGGTGCTGTCGTTCGAGACGGCCATCTTGTCGAAGTCCTGCAGCATCAGCATGGTCTCCGACCCGTCGGGATATGGCAGCGACGCCAGCGCCCAGGCGAACGCCTGTCCAAGGTTCCCCAGACCGATGAGCCAGAGGTGCGTCGGAAGGTGCCGAAGCGCCGGCTCGGTCGAATCCGACTCCATCCAAGACGTGTCCGGCCGCCAGATCGAGAGGCCAGATGCGCGCCGGCCCGCCATTTCGTGGTCACCGGCGTGCCAGGCGAAGGCTTCGCCGACGCAGGCCGCGGCGGCCATCGCCGGTGCGAGGGCAATGGCGTCGCCCGTCGTCCCCTCGGTCCAGGCCGCCGGCACTACGCCGCCGCGCCAGCCAGACCATACCAGGCGCCAGGCGGGCGCTCGACCCGGCGGGGGTGCGACGTTGCCGATGATCGCGCGCGGCCAGCCGCCGCTGACCTGTTCGACGCATGTGGCGCCGAGCGCCTCGACGGCCTCGCGCAGGGTGGTCTCGGTCGCCAGCTTCGTCATGAGCGGCTGGTCGTCGGCGCCTTCGACCTCGACACCGCCGAGCATCGTTCGGCGTGCCGTGTTGACCAGGGTCAGCAGGGCGACCTGCCCGTTCACCGTCGCCGCCGCCGCAGGATCGACGCTTATCGCCAGGCCGAAGCGGGAGAGCATGTCCACGGCGTCCTCGGCCGAGCCGGCGCGCCCGCTGTCCATGAAGTATTTCGCCGTGCGGTGCAGGCGATCGGGATCGGTCGTCATAGGAACTTGCTCCAGAAGTCATTGTGGATGAAGCGCCGCGCGCGGGTGCCGGAATGGTCGATCCACGCATGGTCGCCTCGATATTCGAACACGCCGAGGCGCGCGGTCGCAGGGCTCCCTGTGGCGAAGTTGGGCACGATGATCGCGATGTGCCCCTCGCGCGCGACCATCGGGTTCGTACGGTCCGCCTCACTCTGGAATGCGCCACCCGGATGCGTGTGCACGTCGCCGACGACGGTCAGGCCGCGTGCGCGGCATATCGACCACAGCGCCGCGAATGCTGGTGCGCGGAGGATGCAGACCCCCGAGCCGTAGGCCTCGGGGGCCAGGTCGTCGTAGAAGACGATGTCCTGCACGTCGCGGAAGTCGCCTTCGCGGGTGCCGAGGAGGAAGGCGCCCGCCTCGTGCCGGCGTTCGCCGCGCCGGTCGAGCTCGGCGAGCAGCGCGACCCAGCGGTTCGGCCCGATGCGGATGCCGCGACTACGCCGCAGCAGCGCCCGTGTAATCGTCCTGATTGAGAAGGTCATGGACTTGCTCCAGGTAGCAGATGATGCCGCGGGTGGGCTGCCACAGGCGGTTGGGATGCTGGTTCACCCACACCTCGTGACCATTCATCGAGATGCGGTCGCAAGGGAGGTAGAGGCAGGTGCCGCCCTGCCATTCGGGCCGGAACACCGAAGGCAGGATCGACTTGCCGCGCGGCCAGCGGTGCGCCGCGAGTGGCGCGTTGGTTGTGAGGTTCCAGGGCTGGGCGGTGACGGCCTGATGCGGATAGCCGCTGCATTCGAACCGCAGGCCGAATTCGGCTGGCGAGTCCATACGGGGGGCCGCCGAAACTGCGATGACCACGTGGGGCCAGGCCTGCGACACGAGCCGCCACCGTCCTTCGAACTGGCCGCACCGGAACTCCGGTGCGGCCAGGTCGCGCTCGAGCAGCAGCTGACTGGGGCTGACGGGCGCGTTCACCTCAGCCCTCGACGCGGATGTCGGGGACGAGGTCGAAGCAGAGTTCGCAATGACCGTGCTTCGCGAGCTTGTGCAGCGGCGTGTCAGTCGGCGGCCGGTCGGTGCCGCCGCAGATCTGCAGGACGTGCTCGGCGGCGTCGCGCTCGGCCAGCTTGAAGTGGTCGACCGCCCACGCCTTGACGCGGCGCACGCGGGCACCGGGGGCGAAGCTGTGCTTAGCGGTCTTCTCAAGATAGTGGATGGTGACGTCGATCTTGCGGCACTTGGCGAGGTGCAGCTTCGCGCCGTGCTTGATGTGGTGGGGGCGCTTGTGGCCGTGCCACTCGATCGGGTCATCATCCTCGTCGCGGAAGAGGATGAACTCCTCGTCGATCTCGATGCCGGCCTCCTTCACGGAGGCGTGGACGATCTCGATCGAGGCGTTGTCAGGCAGGTCGACCTCGACGAGGCGGTCGTGGCCCTGGACGGCGATGAAGACAGTGTGGGACATGGGGCTTGGCTCCTGATCAGGCGGCGAACCGGCCGCCCTCAAGAAACCCAGCGAAATTGGCCCAGTGGATTCAGGAAGGAATCTTTAGTCTGGCAGAAATATGCCTACGCACTGGCGTGAGCCCGTCGAGGTCACCTCGGGGATCGTGATCGCCAAGGTGACGCCCAAGCCAGCTGGATCGATGTCTGCTTCTGAATTTTAGCCGACGGAAAGTTGCATGTCCGCTGTCGGCCCAGCTTCTGACGTTACCAGAGGCCAGTCGGGCGAACGTTGAATGTCCGCTTCTGACAAGAGGCGCCGTTCGACATGCCGCAGGTGAACGGCAGCAAAGTCCCACTTCGCTCCATTTCCGCTATCGCTGATCAACCGCGTTGGCGAACATGAATGGATGTCCGAAGTTGGGGAGCGCGAAATGACCTCTGAATGTCGTGTTGTGGGTCTCAATCCTTGGTGCCGCTTCCATCAGGAGTTGTCGTTGCCATGCTGTCCGGCGGTACAGATAACCATCCCCCGGCAGTGGCGACGTAAAGGCGTGCAACGTTGAGGAACTGACGGGTTTGCGCGACGACCAGGCCGTTGCGCGCTCGCTGATAAAGCCGCTCGGATTCAAGCACCTGAAGGATGCCTGAATTGCCGACCTCGAAGCTCCGTTGAGACAGATGACGGGACCGCTCGGCCACCTGCACCGACGATTGCTGGTCGGCGACCGAACGCGCGTTGTTCTGGATGGAGGAGAGCAAATCCGCGACTTGGCCGAAGGCGACCAGCACAGTCTGTTCATAGTTGGCCTGGCTGGCACGGGCGCGATCCATGGCAGCGTCTCGCTGTGCCTTGAGCGTCCCCCCGTGGAAGATCGGTGCGGTCAGACCGGCAAACAGGTCGTAGCCGCGAAAGGCATTCTTGACGAGATCGCCCACGGCAGGCGCCCCTTGGCTCAGCGTGGCGCCGAGGGTGATGTCGGGATAGAGGCGCGCGGTGGCTACCCCGATCGCGGCCGTGGCGGCATGAAGCTCCGCTTCAGCCTGCAGGATGTCGGGGCGGCGATGGACGAGGGTTGATGGCAATGCCACCGGGATGGAGGCTGGCAGCGTCAGCCGATCCAGCGAGATGTCCAATGGAGCAAGTTCGCCAGGCGTCTTTCCGAGCAATGTGGCCAGCAGGTGCCGCGCCTCGGCAAGCTGCTGATCGAGCTGGGGAAGGTCGCTGCGGTCCGCGGCATATTGGCTCTGCGCGTTCAGCACCTCGACCAAAGTGCCTTCGCCGCCCAAACGTCGCTTCTGTGTGAGATCGACGTTGCGCTGATCGTCGGCAAGCAGGGCATTGGCGGTGGCGATCTGGGCATTGAGCGCCGCGATCGTCAGCACCTGATTCACCACCTGCCCGGCGATCGTAAGATGGGCCGCCTCGGTCTGGCGCTGCTGCGCTTCGGCTTGGGCGGCCGTTTGTTCGACGCTGCGTCGCAGCCCGCCGAACAGGTCCAAGTCATAGCTGATGCCGCCACCAACCGTGTACAGGCCAAATTCCGGATTGCCGCCGGGAGCGAGGGGGTTGCTGCCGGAGAAGCCGAATGCGGCGAGGTTGACCTGCTGCTGGTCGATCCGGGCATTGGCGTCGACTTGCGGCAGGCGACGCCCGGCAATCGCGCGAACCTCCGCCCGGCTGGCGGCGAGTGTCGCGTTACTGGCGGCAAGGCTGCGATTATGCGCGATCGCCTCGTCGACCAGGGCATCGAGCTGCGGCGATCCGAACACCGTCCACCAACGCTGGCCCGGTCCATGGCCGAGGGTGACCTGGGCAGGCATCGTATCGCCGGGCGTCTGATAGCCGCTTGTCGGCGTCGGAGCGGCCGGCCGCGCGAATTCCGGGCCGACGGTGCAGCCGGCCAGGGCGACCGACAGGAAGAGGGAGGGGACAATACGCATCGCGTTGGTCAGTCCATATGAATCGTCGGCGTATCGCCACCGCGCCCGCGCGGACCCCGCATCAGCAGCAGCAGGGGGATGACAGCCAGGGTCAGGATGAAGAGCAGCCAGAAGGCATCGACATAGGACACCATCGCCGCCTGCCGCGTGATCTGGGCGTTGAGCGCCGCAATCGCGGCAGGAGCATCGAAGTCGAAGCTGGAAGGCAGCACCGGATTGTCCGGTCGAATGGCCTCGACCAGGCGGGAATGGACCGTCGCGCCGTTGCGGATCGTCAGGGCCTGCAGAACGGAGATGCCCACTGCCGAGCCGATATTGCGGGTCAGGGTGAACATCGCGGCCCCTTCATTCCGATAGCGGCTGTCGAGCGTAGCGAAGGCGATGGTGGTCAGCGGCACGAAGACGAGACCGGTGCCGATCCCCTGAACAAAGCCTGAGACGATCACCAGCCGCTCGTCCATGCCCAGCGTGAACCCGGACATGATGTGCAGCGAATAGGCGGCGATGGCGAAACCGACGAAGATCAGCAATCGCGCATCCACCGTCTTGATCAGTCGTCCGACCAGGATCATCGAGATCAGCGTGCCGATCCCCCGCGGCGCGGTCACCAGCCCCGTCAACACGACCGGATAGCCCATCAGCGTCTCGAGCATCGTCGGCAGCAGCGCCAGCACGCCGAAGAGCACGGTGCCGAGGAAGAAGCCGAAGATCGACCCGGCCAGGAAATTGCGATCCTTGAACATGGCGATATCGATGAACGGTCGTCGCGCGGTCAGCGTATGAACGACGAACAGATAGCCGAAGAACAGGCCGAGCGCTGCCTCCATGCAGATCTCCGTCGAGCTGAACCAGTCTTTGGTCTGGCCGCGATCGAGCATCAGCTGGAGCGATCCGATCGCCAGCGCCAACATGGCAAAGCCGAAGAGATCAAGACGCGGGCGCGTGGCATCCTTGGTCTCGGTCAGGAACCCGGACAGGCCGGCAAAGGCGAGCGCGCCGATCGGCAGGTTGATGTAGAAGACCCAGCGCCACGACAGATTGTCGGTCAACCAGCCGCCCAGCGCTGGACCGATGATCGGCCCCAGGATCGCGCCCATGCCCCAGACCGCCATGGCTGGGCCGTGGCGTTCGGGCGGGTTGATGTCGAGCAGGATCGCTTGGCTCATCGGCACGAGCGCAGCGCCAAACACCCCCTGCAACAGGCGGAAGCCGACCAATTCACCCAGGCTGTTGGCGATGCCGCACAGACCGGAGACGGCCGTAAAGCCGACGATCGACCATAGCATCAGCCGCTTTCGTCCGAATCGTCCCGCCAGCCATCCGGTCAGCGGCGTCATGATCGCAGCGGCAACGATATAGGAGGTCAGTACCCAAGTGATCTCCTCGCCCGAGGCTGACACGCTGCCCTGGATATGAGGAAGCGCGACATTGGCGATCGTGCTGTCGAGCGAATTCATCACGGTGGCTGCCATCACCGAGGCGGTGATGAAGCGCCGCGACACCGGGTCCGGATAGGCGGTCGTCATCGCGTGGCGGCGTCGCTGCCGAACAGATGACGGTGATGGCCGGTATCCACCCGCACTTCGACGCTCAGCCCGGCGTGCAGGGGGACGCCGCGCGGCATGCGGTCGATGCTGAACTCGACGGGAAGACGCTGCACCACCTTCACCCAATTGCCGGTCGCGTTTTCGGGCGGGAGCAACGCGAAGCTATTGCCGGTGCCGGGGCTGAAGCTGGTCAGGCGGCCGGTCAGTTCCAGATCGGGAAACGCATCGACATGGAAGGTCGCCCGCTGCCCGACCCGCATGTGGTTCAATTGGTCTTCCTTGAAGTTGCCCTCGACCCACAGGCGCGTGCCGGCCAGGGTGAAGACCGGCTTGGCGGCACTGACATAGCTCCCCGGCTGCAGCTGATCGACCTTGGTGACGATGCCGTCCTGTGCCGCACGAACAATGGTATATCCCAGATTGAGCCGCGCTCGCTCGAGCGCCGCCTCGGCTCGCTGAATTGCCGGCTGGCTGGCGGTCGGGGCGTTGACGCTGCCGGTCAGGGTGGCGGCAACACCGGCATTCTGCTGCACCGAAGTCTGGATCTGCTGACGTGCCGTTTGTGCAGCCAATACGGCCTGGTCATACTGGTTCTGCGACGAGATGCCTTCAGCTACGAGCGACTTCTGCCGGGCGGCCTCGCGCTCTGCATAGGAGAGCCGCGCGCGTGCGGCGGCAAGGCCAGCCTCGCCTTCACGGTAATTGGCGCGCAGCGCCGACACCTGGGTACGGGCATTCGCCAGTTCCGCTTCGGCCTCGTCCACCGTCGCTTGGAACGGGGCGGGGTCGATGCGGAACAGGATATCGCCGGCCTTGACCGATTGGTTGTTCCTCACAGCCACCGCGATCACTCGGCCGGACACACTGGCGCTGACCGGCACCAGGCCAGCCTGAAGATAGCCGTTGTCCGTCTCCTGGTATCGGCCACCGCTCAGGTAGAAGTACAGCCCGACCAGGATCGCGACGACCGGAGCTGCCAGCAGCAGTGGTAAGCGCCAGCGGCTGCGCCGGGCCGGCGGTGTGTCTGATCCCGCAACGATAGGAGCGGGGTCGGTAACCGGGGGCGCGTCTGCCAAGGCTTCCGGATCGGATCGACGATTAGGGTGATCTTCCAAACTCATAGCACCTCAGAAGGTCCAGACCTGCGCAGGGCTGCCGCTGGTGGGTCGAATGGCCGGTGCATCCGCTTGAGGAGGAAATCAACTAAATAGTACGTTACCGTATAAACAAACAATCCTTACCATTTGGGGATGGGCTCGATAGGGGTTCATCGTTACCGATCGTGCGATATGACGCCCGGACGAGCGGGCGAATGGCAGTTTGGGAGAATGACAGTCGATGACCGTACCTGGCGACGGCGCGAGCGACACCTCGATCAGTGGAACGCAGCGTAGCTTTGCCTCCCAAGTCGCATTGATCGCGCGATTGCTGCGCAAGCGATTTGACGAGCGCGCGCGTGCCATGGCGATGGATGGAGAGGAGGCACTGTCCCAGGCACAGTGGCGCGCACTTGCCACCATCCATCTCAATAGCGGCTGCACCCAGAAAGAGCTGGCCGAACGGCTGGAGATCGGACCGGTCGCGACCGGACAGACGATCGATCGCCTCGAACGGCTCGGTTGGGTCGAGCGCAAGGCCGATGCCGGCGATCGCCGCGTCAATCGGCTCCACGTCACGCGCGCCGCGCTGCCGATCCTGCATCGCTTGGGCCTGCTACCCGACAGCGACGATCCCTATGCCTGTATCGCTCTTCCTCACGACAAGATGGCTCAACTGACGGCCCTTCTGGATGAGGTCATCACAAGCCTGTCCCGATCGTCGTAATGCCAGTCACACTTCTCAGGCTAGAGCCTGGTTGGTTGGAATTTGACTGGATTGCAGTTGCGATATGAGCTGCATCCGGTCCGATGAGCACGAGGTTAAGCTCGCTGCGGCTGACTTTCGAAGTCCATGGTGCTGACATAGCTCATCCGCGGCTTTCAACATGAACGAATGGCAGAAGTTGGGAAGCGGGCGCGCACCACGGAATGACCGGTTCTGGATCCCTAAAGCCTAAAGCCACCCATTCGCGCGTGCCGTTCGCCCCGCTTCGATGCGGTTAGCCGCACTTAGCTTGGACGCTGCGTCCGAAAGATAGTTTCTAACGGTGCCTGGAGAAAGGTTCAGGCGGCGGGCAATTTCCTTGTTCGATAGTCCTTCTTCGGCCAAGCGAAGTGTGTCGCGTTCACGATCCGTCAGCGGGTCACGGCCAATTTCCCAAGCGGCTGCGGCAAGTTCGGCAGGGATCGCGCGTCCGCCGGCAGCGACGGTGCGTATCGCTGCGGCGAGATCGTCAACGGGTGCGTCCTTCAACAGGTAGCCGCGGACGCCAGCACTTTGGGCGCGAGCGAGATAGCCGGGGCGCGCAAACGTCGTCACGATCACGACTGCGGTACATAGTGCTTCGGCCGCGATTATCTGGGCGAGTTCGAGACCAGTGGGGCCCGGCATTTCGATGTCGGACAACAGGATATCGGGTTGATGTGCTCGGACTAATTCCAGAGCGGCGTCGCCATCGGTGGCACGCCCGACGATTACGAAGTCGGGTTCCATCGCCAACAGCGCGGCGATCGCGCCGAGTACCAGCGTCTGGTCTTCGGCGATGACGATCCTGGTGGGGTTGGAGCGGGTCGGCGTCATGCCGGTACGCTGGCTTCCAGGCGGGTGCCCGGGTACATAGGCGTCAGCGTGAGATGGCCACCAGCGGCGACCAGTCGCTGGCGCATACCGGTGAGGCCGTTGCCTTCGCGGAAGGACAGGCCGACACCGTCGTCCTCGATGATCAGCCGCACATCGGCGGGGCCGGTGGCGATGTCGATCTTGCACTGACGAGCGCCGGCATGGCGGATGACGTTGGTTACAGCCTCGCGCAGTGTCATAGCTAGAACGCCACCGGCATTCATAGGTACGTCTGCAGGGTCACCGCTCAGCACAAGCTCGACACCGGCTGTGCGCAGCGCCGCGAGAGAAGCTGCCGTCTCCTGTGCCAACCCACCTCCGGCGTGGCCAGCCAGTGCTGCGCGTACGTCGGCGAGACCGGCTCGGGCGGCGGTGGCGATCGCGGCTACTTCGTCGCGCGCTGCTTCAGCGTCGCGCTCGAACATGCGCCCGGCGAGATCCGCCTTCAACGCGACCAGCGTCAGCGTACGGCCAACGACGTCATGCAGATCGCGCGTGATGCGCTCACGTTCGGCGGTCCCAGCGAGACGGCGGACTTCTTCCTGTGTCGCCAGCAGCGCTTGCGTTCGCTCGTAAAAGGCTTCGCGCGAGATCGTAGCGCCGCCAGTGATCACGACGAGTAACACGCCGGGCAGCCACCAGAGCAGCGGCTGGTTCTGCGTGAAACCGGTGATCGCGACGAAGATGGCGATTAGCGCAATGCCGACGACGGCACCTCTGGGCGGACGGACGCGCCCCATCTCGGCAGATGCGTAGATCGAGAAGGTAGTCCACCCTACAGGAAACGAGGCGAGGGCGATGCCGATGGCGGTGATAGCAAGGCAGACGGCCGCTCGATGCAGCCCGGCCAGCCGATGCGCGACGAAGTAGAGCGGCAGGAACAACGCGAGTGCGAACCCGGTCAGCACCAGCGTCGTGGTGTCCGGCCACTTCCACAACCACGGCAGCGGTATGAAGATCAGGTAGACCAGCCACGGCCACGGGCCCTCCCACCATCGCTCGTGCTTCGTTTGCATGGAGACTTTGTCGAGGGAGGGAGCGCCCATCGTCAAGCGGGGCTCCGCCGCCAGCCCGTCCACGCCCAGGCGATCCCGGCCGCGGTCATCGCTACGACTGCTGAGATATGGACAAGCGGCGAGCCGATCGTCTCGACACCAACGATCCCACGCGCAAGCTGGCCAAGGTGAAAGGAGGGTGTTGCTTCACCCAGCGTCCGCATCCAGCCGGGGAACATCGTGCTGGGAATCCACAATCCGCCCAGTACCGATCCGCCAAGAAAAAGCGCGTTGGCAACCGCGACCGCGCCCTTGCCGCTCATCCGCATCCCCATACCGAAACCGATCAGGGCAAAGGGGATGGCGGAGCCGAGATGAAGCAGCGTCAGCGACGCCCAGGTCACGGCAGATAGGCGGACGCCTGCAATGATCGCCAGCACATCGATGAGGAAAAGCGCCATTGCCGTGGTGACGATCGCCGCAAGCAGCTTCGCCGCTACATAGGCGCCGGCGGGCATCGGCGAAACACGCTTCAGCTCGATCAAACCCTGCTCGCGCTCCATCGCTACGCCTGCGCCGAAACCGAATAGCGCTGGTCCGGTGGCTGCGAAGACGCCGTATCCGGCCAAAGTTGCGGCGGCATACTCAGGCGAGGGTGACTTGGTGACGGCGAGAGTAAAGAGCCCGTAGAACGCGGCGGGCGTCAGCGCGGTCGGCAGAAGGAACTGCGGCAGTCGGATCGTCCGCGTCAATTCGGCAATGGCTTCGCGCAACCAGATGCCACTGGGGGCGGGTGCAGTAACGGCGGTCATGCGGCGATCCTCTCGTCACGCGGCCCCAGCAGGGTGGCAATCGCATCTTCCAACGTCGCATCGGCGACGCGCAGGTCGGCCAGGGTCGTATCGGCCTCAAGAAGCGTGCGGACCGTGGCGGTGGCATCGGCGGTAACGATGCGAAGTTCGGCGCCTTCCATGACCGCCTCCCGGACGCCTGGAAGTCGCACTGCTTGCGCGGCCGCAAGGTGGCTGCGGCAGCGGATGACCGATCCGCCAGCACGCGCACGGAGGGCAGCAGGCGTGTCATCAGCGACGATGCGCCCGGCATCCATCACAACAATCCGATCCGCCAGCGCATCGGCCTCGGCGAGGTCGTGGCTGGTCAGCAGCACGGCCGCGCCGTCCTCAGCCAGCGCGCGGACCGTTCCCCACAACATCCGGGCGGACGCGCGGTCCATCGCGGCCGTCGGTTCGTCGAGCACCAACAGATCGGGCCGGCCGCAGATCGCCAATGCATAATGAACACGCCGCGCCTGGCCGCCCGACAAGGCGCCGCAGCGTCGGTCGGCAAGGCCAGTCAGGCCTGCGAGCGCCAGCGTCTCTGATAGTGGCCGTGGGTCGGGGTAGTAGCCGGACTGAAGCGTCACCGCCTCGGCGATCGTCAACACGTCGGGCAGCCCGGCACTTTGAAGCATCACGCCTAGCCGCCGGCGTGCGGCGGGGCGGCACGGATCGAGTCCGAATAGCATCGCCTCGCCAGCTTCCGGAGCGATGCGCCCCGTGAGCAGCGACACGGATGTGGTCTTGCCCACGCCGTTCGCACCGAGCAGTGCTGTGACCTCGCCGGCGCGGACGCCCATGCTGAAGTTCGCGAGGACCGCGCGGCCGCCAAGCCGCTTCGAGACGTCTGTAAGGCCTGCGACATCGCCAAGGTTGTGGGTCATCTTGCCGCACTCGCGCACTGCATAACAGCGGCTAATGAAAGGGCACCAACGAATGTGAGGGCGTCTGAATGCATGGGTCAACCTCGTCGAAGTTGGCTCAGATTGCGCCACCCCCTGCTTGCCGCGTAGTGACAGATGTCATGGGGGCGGCGATTGACGAATTGAACTCAACGGGCGCCTTACGGCGGTAACTACGACCGCTAAGCCATTGATGATCGAGCGTTAGGAGTTGGGGAGCGGTACGGAGGGCGCGAACGACCGGTTTTGAGTCAAGTCTAGGCTACGAGAGCCCCATCAGTCTTAGGGCTGACCTGATTGTATAGCGGGTCACCGGCCCGCCACGGGCGGCGCTCATGCCGCATGCGTCACATGCCGCGATCAACTGGCTGATCGTAGGCCGCCCGTTACAGTCGCCACTGTCACGACGATAGACCGTGATAGCATCCTGGAGGCAGCCGATTACGGGTTCAGCGCGCTCATAGGCCTGGGCACGGCGATCGCCGTGTCTAAGCGCCATATTTGCGATGCCCTCCATCATTGCCGAGCATCGATAGCCAACCCCTGAGAAAAGGTCACTTGGTCTAAAAAATTGCATGCGTCAGCGGGATGCGACGCTCGATCAGGATGGTTCACCTCGCAGTTCATCTCATAGCGAAGATGAATGAATGTCTGAACTTGAGAAGCGGGAAGGGGGCCCCGAACGTCAGTTTTTGGGTCACCCCTTCTCAAAATCAACTTGACACTGACGTTGATTTTTCCGGGCGTTCGATGGCGAACGGGTCGCGACCAGCTTCCAAGCGTCCTTTACAGAGGTTTGGTGAGGCCGAGGGAAGATGCGTATTGGCCATAGAGCGGTTGGTCTCTTTGCGCTACGCCGCTCGAAAGGGGTAACGATGCGGGACTTTATCAAAGCGTTGGCTTGCAGCGTGGCGTGGATCCCAGTGACGGCGACAGCGCAGAACAGCAATGCTGATCGGCTGTGCAGCGAGCGCCCAGGGCTGACTACCAGCGCCTGCATCACGGCGCCTGGCCGCCTACAGACTGAAACGGGTCTGGGTAACTGGACGCTCGAGCGTCGCGATGGCGAGCGGGTCGATACGGTGCTGATCGCAGATACTCTGATCCGTTATGGTGTCGGCGGGAAAACCGAGCTTCGGCTGGGATGGACGCCATTCGGTGTTCAGCGTGACCGCAAGATGGGTGAAGCAGTGATGCGGGCGCACAGGGTCGGGGACGCCACTATCGGCGTCAAGACATCGGTCATTGAGCGCAAGGGCGATTTGGGATTGGCGATGTCCGGCATCGTTACGGCGCTGCTACCGGTGGGTCGCCAGCCGATCGGCGCTGGCGATTGGGGTGCAACGTTCCAGCTTCCCATCACCTATCGTACGTCGAAGACAATCTCGCTGCAGCTTACCCCAATCGTGTCGGCAGCCGTGAATGACGACGGCAGGGGTCGTCATGCACTGTACGGTGCTGCCGCCGAGATTGAATATTCATTTAGCGAGACGCTGAAAGCCGATCTGAGCACTCAGGTCACGCGGGACGATGATCCGGATCGCACAGTGCGCGGAACT
This sequence comes from Sphingomonas sp. SORGH_AS_0438, assembly GCF_031453475.1. Lineage (NCBI taxonomy): Bacteria > Pseudomonadati > Pseudomonadota > Alphaproteobacteria > Sphingomonadales > Sphingomonadaceae > Sphingomonas > Sphingomonas sp. SORGH_AS_0438. The sequence goes on along the minus strand of NZ_JAVIZS010000001.1, from coordinate 1,524,763 downwards.
CCTACCTTGGGCAGCTTGGCGTTATCGTGGCAGTCGGATCAAAATACGCAATTCGACGCCGGTGCGAACGTTGGTCTGAACAGCGCTGCACCGGACATCGAGGCATTCTTAGGCATATCGCATAGGTTCTAACACCCTGCTTCTGAACTAAAGTAAATATTTCAATGCCTTTCCCAACATGAACAGGCGGCTGAAGTTGGGCGGCAGGGAAGGGCGCAAACGACTGGATGTGGTTCACCAGCCCATCTGTCTGGATTTATGAATGCTTGGAAGTCAGCCAGCCTTCATCGCTTAGCCAGTCAGCAAGGCGATCTGGCCAGTGCTGGATTGAGATTCGGTCGTTATGCATGCCGAGGTTGAAGCCATGGTCGGTGCTGGCGAACATGTGCAGCTCCGCAGATACTCCGGCGTTCCGGAGCTGGGTGTACAGGTCAAGCGCTGGCGCGGCGCAACAGCGATCAAGGGTGCCCGCCGCAATGAAGGCGGGGGGCGCACCACTTGCTGACCTCGCCGGTATTCCAAGAGGTCCTGGATAGACAAGGACCTGAAAATCTGGTCGAGAGCTTATGTGATCGAAGGCATCGGCTGCTTGCGTGGCAGCTGGGGCAGGATTGTCCGCCACCAGCGATACGATCTCCCCGCCAGCCGAGAAGCCCATTACGCCGATCCGGTGCGGGTCTACCCCATAGTCCTTTGCATGAGCGCGGACCCAGCGGATGGCCTGCCGGGCATCTGCCGCCGCATTACCCTCTATCGTGTAGGTGGAGCCGGGTTCCTTCGCGAGGCGGTATTTCAGGACAAAGCTGGTAATGCCGTAGCGGTTCAGTGCTCGCGCAGGCACCATTCCCTCGTTTTGAAAGACGAGCATGCGATGACCGCCACCGGGGATGATGACGATCGCAACTCCGTTGGCACGTCTCGCATCGGGGCGAGAGACCGTCAGGGATGGCCGATGGACATTATGCACATAGGTGCCATCTTCTAGTTCCTCTTGTTCCGCCGCATGGCGCTCCGAACCAGGCGCGCCTTGAGGCCATATTGAGCCGACCGCGTCGTTGGCATCTGATGCCGCAACCGCAGGACATGCCAGCGCAACCGAGAGCATGAGGAGGTGGCGTGGCCTCTGCACCGAACATCTTCTCCTTTGCCGATTGCGCACGCTCATCGAATGTCCGTTGCGCGGCGGTGTATCGAGCCATCAGTCCCACTGATCCTGCAGGTGTCGGATATACAAGGCTATTGCGACCTTGGTCGTGCATGTGGATCGCGGGCACCCGCGGCGTAAAACAATCTGGAGATGGTCGCCCGGCCTGACGCTACGCTGGTAAGTGCCTTGGTGCATGGCCGTTCGCGCGATCAGCAATCGAGGCCAATGCTCATGGCAGCTAACCTCCAAAAAGTGGACTGTCCGCTTCCCACCGATTGTGTTGAAAAAGGCAGGCTTGCAGTAGTGTCGGCGGTCTGATTCAATTGCCTTGAGGCGAGCGGAGACGGGCCGATGATGGGCGAGCGGACGGTGGCGCAAGAGGCGCTGTTCTTCAGCTTCAGCCTGGAGCGGCACGTGCCGGCGGATCATCTGCTGCGTTCGATCGACCGGTTCGTGGATCTGTCGGGCATCCGCGAGGAGCTGAAGCCCTTCTACAGCGAGACGGGTCGCCCCTCGATCGATCCGGAGTTGATGATCCGGATGCTCATCATCGGGTATTGCATGGGCATCCGGTCCGAGCGGCGGCTGTGCGACGAGGTGCATCTGAACCTGGCGTATCGCTGGTTCTGCCGGCTGGGGCTGGATGGCGACGTGCCCGACCACTCGACCTTCTCGAAGAACCGCCACGGGCGCTTCCGCGACAGCGACCTGCTGCGCCGATTGTTCGAGACGACGGTCGCGCGCTGCATGGCCGAGGGGCTGGTGAGCGGCGAAGGGTTCGCGGTCGACGCCAGCCTGATCCGCGCCGATGCCAACCGCCAGACCGGCGGGCCGGGAAGCGACGGCGTACCACCCGACGCCGACAGCCGTGCGGTCCGCGAGTATCTGGCCGTGCTCGACGATGCCGCGTTCGGCGCAGCAACACCGGTGGTGCCCAAGTATCTGGCGCCGGCCGACCCGGCATCGCGCTGGACCAGCGCGCATCGCGGTCCTGCCTTCTACGCCTACTCGACCAACTACCTCATCGACCTCGACCACGCCGTCATCATGGACGTCGAAGCGAGCACCGCCGTGCGCCAGGCCGAGGTAACCGCGTGCAAGCGCATGATCGCGCGGGTGCAGGACCGCTTCGGCGTCTGGCCCGAGCGGCTGGCAGCCGACACCGCCTATGGCTCGGCGGAGATGCTGGCCTGGCTGGTCCACGAGCGTGACATCCAGCCGCACATCCCGGTGTTCGACAAGTCCGCGCGCCGCGACGGCACGTTCGAGCGCGATGCCTTCACCTACGACCATGACGACGACAGCTACGTCTGCCCTGGCGGCAAGCGGCTGCGCCCCAGGAACCGCAACTTCGCGACCGCCCGGGGCGATGTCGGTCAGGACGGCTTCATCCGCTATCGCGCGCGACAGCAGGACTGCGGCGACTGCGCCTTGCGGGAACGCTGTACGCCCAACATGCCGGCGCGCAAGGTCACCCGCTCGGTCCATGAAGGGGCTCGCGACCTCGCCCGCGACATCGCCACCACCGATGGTTACGTCACGTCTCGCCGCCAGCGAAAGAAAGTCGAGATGCTGTTCGCGCACCTCAAGCGCATCCTGAAGCTCGACCGATTGCGCCTGCGTGGCCCAAACGGTGCCAGGGACGAGTTCCATATGGCAGCCACCGCCCAGAACCTCCGCAAGTTGGCCAAGCTCATCCCGATGCCGGTACAGCCACTACCCGCCTGAGGCGGTCAGCGGCTTCCGACGCAAACCAGCCGCCAATTATCTCCGCGCCAGACGCCGACTTCTTCAACACAATCCACCAATGCCAGACACCCGGTCGGTCGGCTCAGTTGAGCATGCTCCCTATTGCGAGATGAACAAATGGCAGAAGCTGGGGTGCGGGCAGGGCGTCCGGAATGACCGTTCTTGGGTCAATCGTGATCGCAAGGCATGGCGGCCGCTTGTGCCCCTGAGCAGACGCGATACTGTAATCGCAGCGTCATCGTCCGCAAGATCAAGCGCATTTTTTCCGCTTGCGGCACTCGAAGCACCGAATGCAAAGCGATCAAGGATATGCCATGTGCCCCTGGATGCGTTCCTCCGAGGTGAACGTCGACATGGGCAGGCCTGCGGCATTGTAGAGGTTGACGGGCACCACGTTGCTCCAAGCGTACCTGACGAAGCGAGGCCGTTCCACAGGTCCGGACACGACCACGGTGTCACCATCGATCCGAGCGGTCGCGGGGACGAACCTTCGATCGGCATCGGCGATCTCGAAGCCGCTCACGGGCGCTCCTCGGCTAGTCAGACCTCCGGCATGATCGAACCAGATGCGTATGCCCCCGGCCTCGACGGTTGCCTGCCGGAACAACGGACCTGCATAGGCGACGTTCTCGGCATAGGCGATGTTCCTTGCGGCGAGGGCTAGACGATGGGCGACCGTCTGCTTGTCGCCTGGATGCACGTTGTGGGCATCTCCGACGTCGGTGGTGACGGCCATGGCCGTCCCGGCCAGCGCCAGCGCACGCCGCTGGGCGTCGCGGACCAGCCCCCATTCCTCGGCTGGCGAGTCGAAAGAGGAGATTTGGGCATATAAGAACGGGAATGGGCCTTGGGCGAAATCATGTCGCCAATCCGTGATCAGGCCCTGGAACAGATCGGCGTAGTAGGGAGCCCGAGCGACGTTGCTGTTCGTTTCCCCCTGGTACCAGATCACACCCTTGATGCCGTACCCCGTAAATGGGGCCACCATGCCATTGTAGAGGGATGACGGCCGATATGCCTCCTCCGGCGGATGCCATTGACGCGCCGGGGGCGTTCCGCCCGAGGCTCGGATGGCGGCGTCCTCTCGCGATTCCGCGGCCAGAGCCAAATCGGCGTCCGCCTGCTCCTGTTGGAAGCGGGCGCGGGCATCGAATGCGGGCGTAAGCGCCGGGTTTGTCGCGAAAGCCTCGGCGGAGACCCAGCTGTCCGCCGGCGTTCCTCCCCACGTCGAATCGACGACGCCGATTGTCACACGCTCGCGTGCCGCGATCTCGCGGGCGAAGAAGTATCCGATCGCCGAGAAGCCAGCGGCCGTCGCCGGCGTGGTCGTCGTCCACGCCGCATCGACGTCTCGTAATGGCACTGTGCTGCTGCGATGCTCGACGTGCAAGAGTCGGACGCGCGGATTGGTCGCGGCGGCTATCTCAACTGCGGAATCCTTCAGCGGTGCCCCGTCGAACCCCTTCAGCGGAAACTCCATGTTCGATTGCCCGGATGCGAACCAGACGTCGCCAAGCATCACGTCGCGTATGCTGACCGAGCCCTCCGCTTTCTCGCCGTCGACATGCAGGAGGTAGGGTCCGCCCGCCGCCTCCGGCTTCAACCATATCTCCCAACGGCCGAGTCGATCCGCCACCGTGGCAGCGTGCTGATCATGGAGCGCGACCGCTATGCTCGAGCCTGCACGTGCCCAACCCCAGATGTGGATCGGTCGATCTCGCTGGAGTACTGCATGGTCACTGAAAAGGTGGGGAAGACGAAGCTGCGCCGTCGCGGGGGATGCGATGAGCGCGGCGTAGGCGGCGGCAGCGAGCAAGCGGTTCATCATGGACATTCCAGGAGTTCTCAGGATGGAAGCGGCCCACGACCGCCGACGGACGCTTACCCGCCCTCGGGCATATGGTGGGCGGGTTCTCGGGTGGCGCTGTTTCGTTCAGCGAACGGGTACTTCTCCCGCCGCGACGTTCCAACCGCGCAACGTCAGCGAAGTGGCGCGGGGGGCGTGGCTTGCAGGATAGCGAACTTCGATCGTTCGTTCCTCTCCGGGCAGAAGGGCGACATAGTTGTCGCTGTAGAAGGCCGGCAGAACGCGTTTCCCCGCCGCGTCGACCAGGGTCAGCTTGGCATTTAGCGCGGGAACGGCGCTCGAGTTGGTCATTCTGACGGTGACGACCTGCTCGCCGCCGTCCGCTTTCGTGGTCGCGGACGTCTCGAGGGTTACCGACTTCAGGTCGTTCAGCGCGCGGTACGCCGCCTCATTCCTACCGCGCCAGTAAAAATTCTCGGCCACGACCACGCCAGCGCGATCGACCATCTCGAGCTTGACGAGCAGCATCGGATGCGCCGCGAACAGGCGATCGAGCGGGATCGCTGCCAGCGGCGTCGCTGCGTTGGCGACGGCGTTAACCCGGTCTTCGCGCGTGAACAGTTCCGTATTGTCCAGCCCGACGACGCGGGTGCGGACGTGCAGATCCGGCCGAGTGGCGCGAGTGGTGTTCAGGACGATGATCTCGTTGCCGGGCAGGTTGAGCTGGACGTGCAGCGGCTCGGCAGCCTTCTTGGCGCCGTAATAGGCCGCGTGGGTATCATAGTCCCAGCTGTAGATCTGCCACGTGTTGGACGGCCAGGCCGGATGCGTCATCCACAGCAGCCGTCCGGAATTCTTCGTCCACAAATGCCCCAGGAACCCCTCGTACATCGCCTTGTGCGTTTCGAGGTTCATCATCTGTGCCTTGCGTTCGAAATCGGCGAAGCTCGCCGGCGGCCCGAACATCGTGGTGAGCGCGTTCATGAACGTCTTGGTGTCGCCGTTCCCGCTGAAATGCCAGTCGTGATAGGCGAGCGTGTCACTGAGCGGCCAGGTTTCGCTATCCGGCATCGAAGCTCGCACCGACTCGAGCGTCGATAGCGACGGTGTGCCGGTTTCGACTGAAAAACCGGTAGCGAGATCAGTAAAATAGCCGACCGGCGGACGATAATTATAAGGCCCCGATCCCTGCAGATTGACGACGTTCGAGCTGCCGGTGAACCAGCGTGTGCCGTCCTCGCGTGCGATCACGTCGTTCAGCCCCTCGTTGAGCGCCGGATAGGGCACGCCTTCGTTGCGACCGAACCAGAGGATGATCGAGGGGTGGTTGCGATACCGCCGCACCACGTCGTCCGCGTTGCGTAGGAACAGCTCCGGGTCCTGCGGCTCGATCTGGAAATTCTGGGTCGACTGCCAGAAATCGTTCAGGATCATCATGCCATTCTCGTCGGCAAGATCATAGAATTCCTCTTCGGTGTTATTGCCCATCCAGTTGCGGATGACGTTCATGTGCGCCTCCTTCTGGAGGCGGAAATAGGGCGCCAGCCGGTCGCGGTCGACGCGCTTCATCGCATCGTCCATTCCCCAATTGCCGCCCCGCGCGGCGATGGCGACGCCGTTGACGCGGATCGTCAGATGCGGTTCGGGCATCGTCGCGATGACCGGCGTCACCGCCGGCGAGCGTTCACCGGCCGGGGTCAGCGATTCCGCCCAGCCGTTGGCGGATTGCTTGATCGCCTGATGCCGGACGTCGAGGATTCGTTCGCCGCGCAGGCTGGCATCGGTGAATTGCAGATTGACCCGGCGCAGCGCGCCCGCCGCGTCGAACAGCGACAGGTCATAGCTTACCTCGCGGATGCCGAACCGGTCGGTTCGAGTGTCGGACAATTGGCCATCCGCCACCGCCTCGAGCGATAACTGATAGAGCGCCTGTTCGCCGTAGCCGTTTGGCCACCACAATTTCGGATTGGCGACGTGCAGCTGCGCGAAGTCGGCGGGGGTGAAGGCGATGCTGCTGTCGCCAGGCGCCGCGGTCACCGTCTTTTCGACCTTCACGTCGCCGAACGCTGCGCGGACCGTCACCTGACGTGCGGCGGGCCCGTCGTTGTGGATCGGCACGGTGATATAGATGTCGGCGCGATCGGTGCGCGGCAGCGGCAGATCGGTGACGACATGCGGATCGAGCAGCCGTACGGGGCCATGAGCGATCAGTTCCACCGGTCGCCACAAACCCGTGTCGCGATCGCGAATGCCGGGAATCCAGTCCCAGCCTTCGGTCGCGACGAAGGTGGGCCCGTCAATTGCTAGCTGGCCGCCGTTTTCACCAACGCCAGCGCTGATCGACTGCTCATGGGGGATGCCGGGATGGGGCGGCGGCGAGACGCGGACCGCAATCACGTTTTCGCCCGCGACCGGCGTCAGATCGAACTGGCCGCGGATGAACGCCCCGCGCGTCGAGCCTAGCTTGGCACCGTTCGCCCAGATATCGGCGGCGTAGTTGACGCCGCCGAACACCAACGTCAATCGCTTGCCTGCTGCTTCGGGCGGGACGACGAAACGGGTGCGATACCAATAGTCCTGTCGCGCCAGGCTTTCGGGAATCTTGAGGTTGTTCAGGCCGTAATAGGGGTCGGGATAGACGCCGCGGTCGACCAGCGTGGTCAGCACCGTGCCGGGCACGGTGGCCGGTCGCCACGTGCCGCTGACGCTGCCTGGGCGCGACAGCGTCGCGGCATCTTCCCGCACCTCCGGTGCGGCGGCGAGCTGCCACCCTTTGATGATCCAGCGTCCGTCGCGAGTGGGCGCCAGATCGGCGGGAGGCAGCGCCGTGCGGATGGCGGGCGGCGTGGTCGCGTCGCCGCGCGCACGGGGCAGCGTCCAGGCATCCTGCTGCTGAGTGAGCCCGATGTTCGCCTGTTTCTGGAAGGGCCAGCCGACGCCGACGTGCCAGAACTGCGTCGTCGCAAAATCGGGCCGTGCCGCAGCCGCCGCGGCGATCTCGTCGGGTCGGCGCGCATTCGGTGCGAATTGGGCAGCGGCGAGCGATCCGCCGAAATGGCGCGGCGTGGCATCAGGCACCTGGCCGGTCCCAACCGTGGGGGCGACCGCCAGCCTCAGTGCGACCGCGGATGGTCGGCCGGCACGCGAGGCGACGGTGCGACCGTCGACGTAGACGACGAGACTTCGACCGTCGGCGACTGCCGCGACATGCGTCCAGCGACCGGGAGCGATCACGGCGCCGCCGCTGACCCGGACCGACCCGTCGGTCGCAGCGATCCGACCATTGCTCATCGCAAGGCAGCGGCAGACGCCGGCCGGGTCGCCGATCGCTATGAGCACGCCGGTTTCGCCTGCCCGGTCCGGGCGCACCCATGTGGACAGCGTCCATGAGGAGCCCGCCGCAACCGCAGCCTCGGCACCGGTCAGATCGCGCTCGACGCCGATGCCGCCACTAAGAATCGTGACGTTATAAGGGCCGGCGTTTGCGATCGCCGGGGCTCGATCGTTCTGCGTCCCTGTCTGGGCAGACAGAGGGGAGGCAAAGCTTCCGCCGAGCAGCAGCGTTGCGATCATGGCTTTATGTCTCATCGTCGTTCCTCTCTGAATCAGGTCACCGGTCGCTGCCGGCGTCTCGTTTTTTTGGGCCTAGCGGATAAAGTCAGGATTTGGCCGTCCAGAACCGCGCCGCGCGCGCCGGAGGCGTCGCCCCAGCGTGCCGGCACGATCCGTCCTTTCCACGGATTTGAGGAGGCGTGATGTCGAATCACCTCTGCTCGGCGGGGATATGGCTCTCCAACTTCCGACATGCCGCCGCCTAGTACGATGTCCGAAATCCTGCCGTCAGGTACGATACTGTCTTCCACGCCTGTTGCGATGACGCGTGCGAAGACGCTGCCGGCAGCGGCTCCCGCGTCGTTACGGGCTTCTGACACTGCCAGGCAGTTCGCATCGTTGGCGAGCCGCAACTCATGGGGCAGCGCCACGATAGGATCCTCTCGTAACGGCCGCCGGTTGAAATACGTCGAGTTGCCATCGCGCACGCCGCCGCTGCGGGGCAATAGCGATCTGGGAGTGCCAATGCCGATCGTGCAGGCTTCCCCCGCCGCGGCATCCGTCGAAGCGGTGCGTTCGGCAATGGTCCGGATGGCGGCAGCGTATTCGCCGGGATCTGGAATCCTCTGACGCCGAATCAACTCGCCGTCGCCGGTCAGCACGACTGTCTCGATCTTCGTGCCGCCAAGATCGATGCCGAGCGCGAACGGTGCGACCGCGCTTCTGGCGGGTCGTTGCGCTGACTTCTGTACAGGCGTGAACAATCTTGGATGCAAACCAGACATCCTCTCATGACAAATTTGTCATCTTACTATTGCCAACGGTGAGAATGCCAAAGAGATTTACAAATACAAATTGAAATTTTTAATTGACGGTTCTTTTTCGTGCGATACATGGGGAAGGTCAAGACAACGGAAAGTTGCGGCTGACATGATGGAGGGGGAACAGGGGGCTGGGCCCTCCGATGATCAATCCTCCCGTGTCGAATGGTCCGCCGAGGCCGGCGATGACGAAAGTGGAGGAGGCGATCGATATGGCACATGTGAACACCAAAATCCTGCTGATGGCTGCGGCATCCGTCACGGCGCTGGCGAGTGGCGGAACCGCTATGGCGCAGCAGTCATCGACCACCCAGGGGGTGCTGCAGTCGCCGCCTACCGATCAGGCTGCGTCGCCGACCGCGCAGGCCGCCGATCAGGATGGGTCCGTCCGCAACGGTGATGAGACGAGCGCCGACACTCAGACGGACGGCGGCGACATCGTCGTCACGGGCATCCGGGCGGCACAACAGCGTGCGGTCAACCTGAAGCGCGATGCGGCGTCGGTCACCGACTCGATCTCGGCCGAGGACATCGGCAAGCTGCCGGACGTCACGATCTCGGACTCTTTGCAGCGCATCCCCGGCGTTCAGATCCGTCGTGATGCGGGCGAAGGCGCGTCGATAAACATCCGCGGCCTCCCTCAGGTGACCACGCTGCTCAACGGCGAAGCCTATTTGGGCGCCCAATCGATCACGACGATTCAGCCGAACTTCAACGACATCCCTTCTCAGCTGTTCGCAGGCGCCGACGTCATCAAGTCGAGCACCGCAGACCTGCTGAACGCGGGCATCACTGGCACAGTCAATCTTCGGACACGCCGCCCCTTCGATCTTAAAAAGGGCTTCACCTTCGCGGCGGCGGCGGAAGGCGCCTATGGCGACAAGACCAAGAAGTACGATCCGAATCTCAACGCACTGGTTGGTTGGCACGGTGAACGGATTGGCATCCTGATCTCGGGCGCCTATTCAAATTTGCACCTGTCGAATTCGCATAACGGCATACAGGAGGGCTATGGCGCGGCGCTGCACAACGAGCAGTTCAATACCGCCGCCAATCCTACCGGCGACGTAAACACCAGCAACGGTTTCTCGCCTCCCAATCGACCACATGGCACGATCGTTGGGACCGGGCGCGATGTGAATGGCGATGGCGACGCGAACGACGCGTTCATCGTGCCGCAGGGCTTCACCGCATGGGACAAGGTCAACCAGCGCGAGCGCATCGGCATCAACGCATCCGCGCAGTGGGAGATCAGCGATGCCCTGACGCTGAATGCCGATGCGTTCTTCACCCAGCAGAACGAGAACGACCGGACGGCCGGTATCCAGATGCAGAACGTCAACTGGCAGGCGGGAGAGTTTGTCCCCGGTCAGTCACGCAATACCGGCCGGCAGGTCACGCTAACCAGCGGGAACATCTCGCGCGCCTATGATCTGAACACGACCCAGATCTATAATTACGACCTCGGAAATTTCGACTCCTACAGTCAGAACGACCGCTACAAGTCGCAATCCCAGAACTACAACGTCGAACTGAAGTACGACAATGGCGGCCGCTTCAAGGCAGTGGTGCGCGGCATCTACGGCAAGGCTTACAGCAACTACGACCAAAGCTACCTGCAATTCAGCCCCTCGAACGGCGCGCAGTGGCAGCCTGGAGGCATTGGCCACTATCCAAGTGGCGACATCGCATTCAATCCGGGCGGCTACCAAGTGAACACGGTAGCCGGTGCCGCGTCGCTTCCTGCAAGCGTCGATTTCACCGGCGCGCAGCCGGTGTTCACCTTGCCGACGCAGCTGACGACGCTTCTCGGCAACATCGACAACTACGCGCTGAAGACCACCTCGTCGGAGGGCAACTACCGCCGCAAGGGTGACCTGAAGCTGGTCCGTGGCGACGTCACGTACGAGGCCAACGACAATGTCAGCGTAGCGGCCGGCGTCCGTTATAGCGAGCGCTCGGTCGACGACTTCGAATTCGATCGCGCGGCGCCGCTCTATGCGGGCCAGGCTTCGCAGACGGGCGGCTGCCTCGTGAAGTGGAAGGCCTTCGACGTGCCCGTCGGCGACGCGTCGTGCTATGCCGGCACAGGCACGTTCAACACGCCGGGCTTCCGTCCCTACACGGCCGGTCTGACCCGCAAGGCGAGCGCCGCGATCTTCAATGGCCAAGTGAAGCAGTACGACCTGCCCGGCGCCGGCCTACCTCCGATCTACATCTTCGATCCAAAGGCCATGGATAACGCCCTCGCGTTCCAGAACAGCTTCTACCCGGGGAACGTCGAAATCCAGAATCCGGGCGCATCCTTCAACGTCGGCGTCAAGCAGACCTCGGGCTATGCGCAGCTCAACGTCAAGGGCGAAGTCTTCGGCATCCCGGTGAGCGGCAACGCCGGGTTGAAGATTATCAACACCAGACTGGACATCACGCAGTACGTTACCGGCTCGCCCCGCCCGTACGGTGTCGCGAATGTGTCGAACGGAACGGTAGAGACGAAGCGCAGCTTCACCGATTATCTGCCTGCCTTCAACCTGGCCTTCGACTTCGCCAGCAACCTGAAGCTACGCGTGGCCTTCTCACGGACCATGACGCTGCTCGACCTCAATCAATGGGGTGGCGGTCTCAACCCGACCTATGCAATCGACACGACCAACCCGGGTTCGCCAGTGTTTCGCGTTACCGGCGGCAGTTCGAACGGCAACCCGCAACTCGATCCGTGGCGGGCGACGAACGTCGAGGGCTCGCTGGAATATTATATCGGTCGCAGCAGCCTGATCAGCCTCGGCGCATTCTACATCGACGTGGCGAGCTTCATCCAGTCGGGTAACATCGTACGGACCGACCTGCCGGATAACGACGGGGTGGTTCGCAACCGCACCGTGTCCATCAGCACGCCGGTCCAAGGTGCGGGCGGCACGTTGAAGGGTGTCGAAGCAGGCTGGAAGCAGTCGTTCAGCGACCTGGCCTTCATGCCGACCGTGCTTTCCAATTTCGGCATCGACGCGAATATCACCTACTCGCCGTCCGATTCTGGCCAGGTCGATCTCGCCGGCGACAAGATACCCTTCCAGGACAATTCCAAAATTCAGACGAACCTCGCGGGATTCTATCAAGACAGCCATTTCCAGGCGCGTGTCGCATGGAATTACCGCTCGAAGCGTGCGGTGCAGCAGAACTTCGGCGGCATCCAGGGGTTAGAACTTTATCAGCAGCCGACAAACTATGTCGATGCCTCGATCAGCTACGACTTCACGCCGAGCCTGACGATTTACGCTCAGGGCTCCAACCTGACGGGCGAGTATGAGAAGTACTACCTGACGTTCCCGGACGAAAAGGCGTACAACAACATCTACGAGCGCCGATTCATGGCAGGCGCCCGTGTGAAGTTCTGATCGTACATGGTGCCCCGCCATCCTCGCCGATGGCGGGCCTTATTCCCCGGAGGGCCTATGAATGAAGCCGAGGAAACGGACTCGGGGCCCCCGTGGCGGCTGCGGTCCATAGTGATCGCCGGTGGTGGAACCGCGGGCTGGATGGCGGCGTCGTACCTCGCCAAGCGGCTCGAGGGCCGGAACGTTCGCATCACGGTCGTGGAATCCAGCGCCATCGGCACCGTTGGCGTGGGCGAAGCGACGGTTCCAGGCATCCGGGACTTCCTTCGGGTGTTGGATGTCACCGAGCACGAGGTCATGGCGGCCACCCAGGGAACGGCGAAGCTCGGCATCGAATTCGTCGACTGGAAGCATCCAGGCACGCGATTCTTCCACCCCTTCGGCTTGTACGGCATGCGCTCGCGCGGCGTTGCCTTCCATCACTACGTCCGCAAGCTTCGTCAGGCCGGACACGAGGTCGATATTGGGGACTATTGCCTCGCGACCGCGATGGCACGTCGCGACCTCTTCATGCAGCCCACCGATCGCCCGGTCCACGACCTGCTATACTTTGACTGGGCGCTACATTTCGATGCAGCCCTTTTTGCCAAGTTCCTCCGTGCGAAGGCGATGGCGTGGGGTGTGTCCCACCTCGACGCGACGATCACCTGCGTGCGTACGGACGAGACGTCGGGCCATATCCGCGCCCTCGACACGGATCGTGGCGAAACGGTCACCGGGGATCTCTTCATCGATTGCACCGGCTTTCGGGCGCTTTTGATCGGTGAGGCGCTCGGCATACCCTATGAAGAGTGGACGAATCTGCTGCCATGCGATCGTGCCGTGGCCGTGCCATGCGTGCGGCGCGAGGCGCTGACCCCGTACACCCGAAGCACCGCTCTCTCCGCCGGGTGGCAGTGGCGGATACCGTTGCGGCATCGCGTGGGCAACGGATACGTGTACGCGAGCCGCCACCTTTCAGACGACGAGGCGACGGCGACCCTCCTCGCGCGACTGGAGGGAGATGCGCTCGCGGAACCCAATGACATCCGCTTCCGGACGGGGCGCCGCAGCGCGTTCTGGCATCGCAACTGCGTCGCGCTCGGTCTGGCGGCGGGATTCATGGAGCCCCTTGAATCGACCAGTATCACGCTCATCCAGACGGGCTTGGAGAAGCTGCTTGGGCTCCTCCCAGACCGTCGGTTCGATCCGGCGCTGGAGGATGAGTATAACCGGACGACGGCGCTGGAATATGAGCGGATCCGCGACTTCCTCATTCTGCACTATGTCGCAAATACGCGCCGTGGAGAGCCAATGTGGGATCGCTGCCGCAGCACCGCTCTGCCACCGATGCTCGCTACCAAGCTTCGTCTGTACAAGGCGCGCGGTCATCTGGTCCGATACGATTGGGAGTCGTTCCAAGATCCAAGCTGGATATCGATGTACGAGGGCTTTGACATCCAGCCGGCTACTTACGACTTGGCGGCGGACCATTTTTCCGAGGCCGATCTCGCTGCAGCACTGAACCGCATGCGGTCATCGATCGCTGACGCCGTCGATTTGGCTGAGCCGCACGAGACCTATCTCAACGTATTATATCGTTAAGTCGACTAATCGCCGGGTATCGTGGATGACAATCAACGTCTTCCGCTCTGTATCAAGATCGAGTCCGACGGCAGGATGTGATCGAGGAATGGGAGGATTGCGGCTCCCACTGCAGGCGCATCCTGCGCCATTACGGCAGGCATGATCTTGGCCCGGCACGGCTGTGGGACGGCGTTCAATGCCTCTGAGAGGCCCTCAGCGAGCCGCGCTATCAGCGGCATTGGCAAGCGTCCCCCGATAAGTATGGCGTCGAGATCGAGCAGACAATTAATGGCAACGAGCGGCGCGGTCAGCACTCGCACCGCATCTGTCAGCCATTCCTCGATAACCTCCGTGACCTCGCGAGTTTTGGACATCAAATCCACTAGTTTCGGCTCACGCTCACCTGAATCTTCAAGCCGGGCGAGCAGCGCCGAGAGCGACACCGTGTCTTGGATGATCGCACCGCGGCTGCCGGTTGTGTCTGGCATTAAGCCGATCTCGCCACTTCGAGCGTTCGTCCCCCGATGATAGGCACGGTCAATAACCGGACCGCCGCCAAGCCCGGCATTGATAAGTATGTAGAAGAAGCTAGGATTTTCGAAAGCTGTACCGAACTCCGCTTCACCGAGGGCTGCGGCTGCGGCGTCATTATCGCTGTGGATCGGCCACGGTAAAGTTGAAAGCAATACTGCTGGATCGACGTCGGTCCAACGCTCGTACCCCGCAGGTTGGTGGGGCAGCGTGATGCGCCCAAGGTCGTCAGGCAGGGCCACCCCTATGCCGAGCACCCGACTACTATCCAATCCGCTATCCATCAGAACGCGATCCAATTCCCCATGCACAAACGCAGCGACGTCGTTAGGCATCGCGAACGCCACCTCTCTAGTTAGTCGACTGCGAACTCGGCCGCTTAGGTCCATCGTCACCATCGTCAGATGATCGCGATCGATATTCAACCCTATTCCAAATGCTCCGTCCGAATTGACCTGAAGTCGCAGCGCAGGCTGCCCCCGGGCGCCGCGTATGCGTCCAGGATTCCTGACAAGGTCCAATTCAATCAGGCGGTTGGTGATGTTCGCTATAGTGGGTGCGGTCAGCCCGGTCGTTTGCGCTAACGCCCCCCGAGTGGTTTCCCCGTTCAGCCTTATCGCTTGGAGAACTGTTCGCATGTTGTAGTCACCCGCACGCTTGAGATTGGTCCCGGACAAGCTGCGTGATAGTCGGGCGTCTCGGCTTTCGATCGATGAGTTATCGAAGGTCACGTGTGGTTTCTCACTGGTGAAAATTGCAATCTTCTACACTTCGACTTGGCAGCAATCACTTCGAGTTCTCCTCAAGCCGATGTTCTTAAATCATCTCCATTGTTCCACAACTGCGTGACGGATCAATCGAAAAGCGTATCATATCAGCGCTTTTTACGCAGCCTCTAAACATAACGAATCCTCATCGGCCAAGCGTGGCTGTAGCTTGCGCGTCATCTGCAAAATGAATAGGCGGCAGGAACTGTGGAGCGGGCAGAGCGCCTTGAATGTCCGGTTCTGGGTCTAACGACTGCTTCGGTCCGCAGCGAACGCCGCGGTCAGGCGCGGGCGTCGACGGCGATCAGCGGATCGCCGGAACGTCCGTCGGCAAGTACGAGCGCGCAGACGTCCTCCACGTCGCAACCTTCACTGAAGCAAGATGCATATCGATGGCGGCCCGGCAGAAGTGACCGGTTCAGACGTTCATGGCTTGAACCAGATGTCAGACGGCAGGAAAGCGCAGAGATGAATGGGCGTCCGAAGTTGGGCAGCGCGGAGGGTATCGTGAATGGCCGTTTCTGGGTCTTCGCGGTGAAGGGAAGGGCGGCTGCTTCTACTCAATTCCAGCCATGATCAGTCGTTTTGTCATTGCTCATAAGAGATCGTACGATAGGATCTTTATAGTCACGACTGGTAGGTTGGATGGGGCTCCGAAAGAGCCGCTGGGAGCAGTTACATGAGGTCATTGATCGCGCAAGCATTATGCATATCTGCGCTGCTTTTTGAACTATCAGCTCAATCCGATGCTCACGCTGCCAATCGCCGCTCATCGAAAGTGCAGGTGGAACAGGTGTGCCAGGTTCCCATCGGGTGGGCTGACGTAGCATCTCGCGAGCCGCGATTTGTTGTTTTTGGCGAAATGCACGGAACGCAGCAGGCCCCTGCCTTCATCGGTGACATAGCTTGCGCACTTGCAGCAAGAGGTGAGCGCATCTTGGTTGCGGTTGAACATTCGTCGACAGAAAATGACGCCTTTCAAAAAGCCTGGCGCCTCTCGAACGCGGAATTCCCTGAGGCACTCAAGCGGGCGGGTTGGGCCGATCGTGATGATGGCGTTGGCAGCGAAGCGATGCTGGCCCTTCTTGTTCGTCTTCACAACTTAGCGCGACTTGGACAATCAATCGATATCGTGGCTTTCAATGGTGCAAAAGACGCGGAGCAGAGCCGTAGATTCTCCGATCTACCAGGGCAGGGGCCACATGATGCTGCACAGGCGGAAAACATCCGCGTCGCAGCAGCGGCTCATGCTTATGACCATGTTCTTGTTCTTGTCGGCAATGTTCATGCTCGCAAACGCCCAGTCGAGCATTTCCGTGCGCAGTTCGAACCGATGGTGATGCGACTGGGCCCACCGTCGTCTATCATTACGCTGAATATGAAAACGGCAGGTGGAACAGCTTGGAATTGTGAATTGAAACCTGGCGTGACGCCTAAGCCGGATGAACCAATCACCCAAGATGACATCGCGTGCGGAAGTTACCCAATCAGTGGCGACGCCGACCTGTCACACAGTCCTTTCATTGCGCTGGGAGCGTTACAGGGAATGGCGATTGATCCAGATTACGACGGTGTTTTCTGGCTTGGCAAGGTTAACGCCTCGTCGAAGGCAGTTGTATCACACTAACTAATTTCTCCTGCTGACCTCCAGCCACAGACAAGGCGATTCTGGACGAATAGTACGATCCTTTTGCGTGCATGCACGCCGCTTTCGCCATGTCTCTTTCTAGAAGCAGCCGACCTGCTTCCCTTTTACTGGCAGACACCCGGCCGGCCGCCTCAGCTGACCATGCTCCCCATTGCGAGATGAACGAATGGCAGAAGCTTGGAAGCGCGCGAGACGGACTGAATGACCGCTTCTGGGTCGTCCGCACTGTAGTGCGGGACGGCTGCTTCCGCCCAGCTGACGACAACGGCGACAGCGAGTTTGCGCGGGATGGCACATATAACTCCTTCGACATGTCCCAAATTGGGAACCTTCGGCTCGTGTAAGAAGAATCGGTCGCGGGGTGGCATATAGGGTGTTATCGGTCACCCGAAGCAACGCGACCGGTCGCGAGCCGTGGGGGACCATTCTATGTTGAAGTTCGCTTTTGCGTTGATGGCAACCGTGGTGACCGCAGGATGGTCCACCACCTCAAATGCAGCAACCACGGTAATCGGTTTCTCGGGGACGTTCTCTAACGGACAAACCTTGAGCGGTCAGCTCACGCAAACTCTTCCCGGGTTTGCTGATTTCACGAATGTCGCACTGCTTGTAGGTGGCCAGACATTTTCCGGTCCTGATAGTGGTGAACAGGATTTTGTAAATGGATTTCTTAGGCTAAATTTTATAAACTCTTTTGGAGAATTGCTGACACTCGAAACGAACAATAGCGTAAGGGATTTTAGCTTTTTGCCAAGCGGGGGCACCCTTCTGACGACTTCCAACTACGTTTCAGCGGGCCAGCAAATTTTTCTGACGTCTGGCAGTTTTGCTGAGATCAGCACAGCTGTCCCGGAGCCTGAGACGTGGGCAATGATGCTTGTAGGCTTCGGGATGGTTGCTGGCGCGGCTCGCTACCGTCGCCGCAGCATGGCAGCCACCTACGCCTGACTTACTCCTCATTCGTCAGTTTGAGTGGAAGCCGCTTGTTGAAGGGCTTGCGGCTTCTTCTATATCCCACCCGTAAGCTGACGTTCGGCTTTCCCTCCACATCACGACATTCGAGGCCGCATGTCAGGTGGCAAATCGGTCATAGCGAGGAGATGAACGAGCGGCCGAAGTTGGGGACCGGGGAAGGGGGCGTGAATGACTGTTCCTGGGTCGTCCTGACGGCGCGACGGCTTGGGTGCTTCCTCCTAAATCCGGGCAATCGAGCAAGCAATCTGTCTTCCCGGAAGCAGCCATTCGTTCAGCGCGATCATTCCCATTTCTTTGTCCTAGAAGGCCAATTGCGGGAGGGAGTAATCGGGAACAGACTGGGAAGGCAGTTGCTCTGGACGCCCGCAGGCGCGATCAGCAGGGCTACCTTCCCACTATGAACTCGTTTTTGGAAAGATGATTAGGCCGATACAGGCTGGCTGATCCATGTAGCCTAGCCGGCTTGCCCCCAACGAGCTATGCAGTCGGAATGAACCTGAGAATGCTTCCGGCCTTAGGGGCTTTGGTTATCGGCACCGCGAGCGGTGGCGCAGCATATGCCGCGAGTACCACTTCTCAGGTCGCAGCTTGTTGGAAGCAGGGAACGACGATTAGCGTAGCCAACTGCTTTGCTGCTTCCGGCAAAGAGGCAAATGACAAACTTAATCGTCTATACGGCCAGATCATGACCGTTCTCGGACCAGGCGATCAGCAGCGACTGCAAAACGCACGACGCCTCTGGGTAAGCTATCGCGATGCAACGTGTAACGCGGAGAAGAACCTGTGGGATGGTGGGACCGGAGGCAATCCGGCCTACTTAGCGTGTACCGATGACGAAACCCGTCATCGTCTCGACTACCTTCAAGAGACGTACCGTTTGCGCTTACAGAAGCTCAGATAGTAGGCACAGCAAATATTCCCTATTTGTAGATTGCCATCGTTTTTGTGAAAGGCACCGATCCGACAAGGTCTGCTATTGCGTCCCGCCTAGCCAAAAGCCGTGGTTCCACTCTCCTCCCAAGCTCGATCATTCCTGATGCAGAAATCACGGCTTTTGCATTAGGCCAAGAACGGCAGGAGGCTGGAGGTACGGCGATAGAAAAGGCTGATGCACCTGAGATACCCGTTCATTGGTCGGTTTCTGATATTATACTTCAAAAGCGGAAGGTCCGCTTTTCTTTCAAACCCGGTTACTTAGCAGCACGTCGCTGCACTCAATAGCCTGCAGTGGCGATATGCGACAAACAGGCGGTTGGCCTTTTCTCGATACTCTATGAACTCCGAGAACGGCCACACCGCCTCGCATACCGTTTCCTTGCGGGAACACCCATGATGGCTTCGTTTGACTAACTAGGCATCGCTTGCGTTCGGTCAGCCAATTGTCGTGCGATGCGCATCATCTACATGGGGATCGGCCGCGTTAGTGGGACGATGTAGCAGCGCCTTGGAGAGCTGTCGTCGAATGGGATAATCGACCGCTTTGTCCAACCACCATGCCACCACGCAGAGAGATATGATGAGTAGAATGCCGCTCAAAGGCGCGTGATCGTGGAGGAATGTATTGCCTTGCCAGCCGTTGAACGCTCTGATCGCGGTCCATACTGGGGCATGAATGACGTAGAGGGGGTAGGATAGGGCGCCGAGCGCGACCAACGTGGGAAGCCATGCACCCGCAGGCTTGGAACCGGACCCAAGCCAGACGATCACCGGCATGTAGAGGGTGAGGACGGCCAATTCGTAAAGCCAACCGAACGGCGCGCCAGGTTTAAGCAGCATGGGCAAGATCAACAACACGAACAGGAAGGCTGGATGGAGCATTAACTTAATCGGACGAACCAGCCACAACCGGTAGAGGCCGACCCCGGCGAAGAACGAAAACGTCACACGTGCCAAGCCGCCGAAAAACGTTGGTCGTATCGTTCCGTTATCCAACGATCCGGCCACTAAACCGCTGGCAACGAGACCGCAAAACCCCAAGACGATAATGATAGCCAGCAGTTTGTTGCTCAATCGGCGAAGAAGGGCCACGTACACGAGATTGGCGACCAGCTCGAAAAACAACGACCAGAATGTAAAATTTAGCGGGAAAAGGTCCTGATTCGAGGAGTCGAAGACGAATGGCGATGGGAGCATTAATAGATTGAACGCAAGATGATTGAAGAAGCCGATCTGATCCGGCGGACGCTGGTAAGTCCACATTGCTAATGCCCCGGTCATGAGGCCTATGAGATAGAGTGGGTAGAATCGGATAAGGCGTGCTAAAACAAACTGTCCGACCGTCATGCCGCCAAGTATCCGTTTTTCGTAAGCGTATGCTATGACGAAGCCGCTAAGAACGAAAAAGAAATCGACGGCAGGCGCTACGTTGGCCGGATGAATGAAGCTCATGTAGAATGAAAGATGCATACTGGCGACGGCGATAGCGGCAACACCGCGCAAGCCATTGACAACCTCGAACGTCTGCTTTGTATCTGATGGCTGTTGCATTGCCTCGCCCCCCTCATGTGCCGTTCACCCTGCGGCGCAATACCATCCATTAAAACGGTCGTTGACAGACGATAGCGGCTTTTCAGTTGAGGCCTACCCAGTATCGTGCGCTTAGTATGAGCGAGGCAAGTTTCTCAAAAAATTGATTGCAGCCGGGACGACGTTGATCGGTTCCGATGGCGCAACTGAGTTAGCAAAGCCGATCAGCATCGTTTCCACAGAGCCTTGGTCACCTTTCTGCCTCAAAGGACGCACATCTATGCTCCTACCTGCTGGTCGTGGAGCGGAGCAGACAACCAGTGAAGAGGAGAGGCGTACATGCCGAATAATGGTAAAGCAGCGCTACTCTCGATCATCGCTCCACTGTTCACCATCTCCTCGTCCGGCCTTGCTCAGGATAAGGCATTACCTCCTAGCCAGAGCCGTGCTCAACTTGGGGACATCCCAGCTTCCGATTGGGGGCCTCCCTTGATCGGACATCTTGCGAACGGCGTGAGGTTTGCGATCCTACCTCGGCAAGGCCATGAACCCGGCGTTGCGCTGCTCATGCGTAACGAAGGTGGGTTCATCGCCGAACGGCGACCTGGTGAACGGGGACTGGCACATCTGATCGAACATGTGGCGTTCCACAGCCCTACAGTCGCCGCGCCCGGCGATTTCGATCATCTGAAGCGTATCGGCATTCCCCTGACGTTGCCGGCGCCGAATGCCGGATCCACATCATGGCGAGAAACCAACTACTACCTTTCGACTAAAACTACGTCTCCACGTGATATCGATGTGCTGCTGACCCTGTTCAGAGATGTCGCAACGGGGATGAGCCTTCGCGTGGATGCGGTCGATGCCTCACGTGGTGAGGTCGTGCGAGAAATGGCGGACAAGAAGCTCGGAAATGAAATTTATGCCAGCTACATCGCCGCAATCGCGCCCGGCTCGCCCAATGACAGGATCGAGGCGCAGAACTCGGACGATGTACCAATCGCCAGCATCGACACCATCCGCGCCCTGTATCAACGGCTGCACCGTCCCGAGAATATGATGATCGTGGTCGTCGGCAACGTGAAACCAGCCGAGACAAAGGCGCTGATCGAGCAGCGCTTTGAAGATTGGGAAGGTGAGCGACCAATAAGTCGTCCTACTGCCTACCCGATGTTCGAGCGCAATCGCATTCAACCGATCAGCTTTT
The DNA here is from genome assembly GCF_031453475.1 of Sphingomonas sp. SORGH_AS_0438. Classification (NCBI taxonomy): domain Bacteria; kingdom Pseudomonadati; phylum Pseudomonadota; class Alphaproteobacteria; order Sphingomonadales; family Sphingomonadaceae; genus Sphingomonas; species Sphingomonas sp. SORGH_AS_0438. The sequence continues at coordinate 1,503,135 of NZ_JAVIZS010000001.1, read as the reverse complement.
CCGCGCTTCCGCAAGGGCGGCGCTCGGCGTTGGTGACGGTCATGCTGCCAACGCCTGCTCCGCCATCATCGCGTGGTCGCCAGGGGGAGGACGATCTTATGGACCTGATCGTCGCACGTGCGATTACTTTTCGCCTCGCCGCACTTCAGCCAGCCGCCCCGCCTGGAAAGGTTGGCATGTTCATCGAGAATGGCGAGCAGGGTCAGCGTCAGATCATGCTATGGGACAACTTCGCGGAAGGTCGCTGGGAGCCGGCTGTCGGCAGCTTACGCAGGGTCACATGTGACCTCACCATGTCGGGGTTCACGGCGGATGAGTGGGAAGCTGCCAAGCGAGGCGTCATGGCTGACCTGAACCATCGCATGGCAGACATGTCGAAGGTCACGAACGTGGATCTGGCAAAGGAGCTGTCGCACGCGGTTGCCGACGGCCGGTACCTGATCCCGCCTGACGAGCTGTTTCGCTATGCGCAAAGCACGCTGCCCCGAATACGAAGAAACGCACGCTCGGGGAACACGTGGTGGCGTCACCAATGGGGTGCCGGTGTTGAGCACTTTCGAGTGGAAGCACCCGAACTAGCAAAGGTGTCTGACCCGGTAGATTCGATCCGGCGCGCCGCTAACGAGGCAATCGCAATGCCTCACTGCAAGGTGCACTGACAGGGCATCCTCATTCTTCTACAGCAACGTGCAAGAGGAGGTGAGGAGAAAACTAATCCTTTGCAGTCTGATCGTCAATTTCGAAAACGTCGACGTCATCCTGCCAGCCGTTCCCAATAGAGAGGCATCACGTCTTCCTGGATAGCTGCTGGTACGCTAGAACCACTTGGATATGATTGCCGCCCTTCTACTCGCACTGGCCGTCCCGTCAGCCGATATCGCGCCGCTGACGCAACATGGCGTTGAACGCCCGGATGGGAGTCTGATCAACTACTGGCTAGGCAAAACACGCCGTCGTTCCTCGGGCGTCGTGCTGGTTATGCAGGGGACCGGCTGTGAAGCCGTTTCAAGCAAGCCGAACCTGCGTCATGCTGCTGGCATACTCCGACCCGGCGACCGAGCCTTGCTGATCGACAAGGTCGGCGTGGGGAGTGACGACGGGGGGCCGGTTATCGATGGCTGCCCGCAGCGATACTGGGATCGCTATACACTCAGCCTTCGGGTCCAGGATTGTCTGCGGGTCATCGCCGACCTGCGGAGGCAGCCTTGGTGGAACAAGGAAATCGTGATCTTCGGTGGCTCGGAGGGCGGCGCGGTGGCGGCCCTGCTTGCCCCCTTGGTGCCAGAAGCCAGGGCCGTGATCGTGCTGTCGTCGGGAACTGGCGTTCCGGTAGGGGAACTCATCCGCGCCGCGGTGCCACCGGCGATGGCTGCCGAGGTGCCTGACGTCTTCGCAGCAGCCCACGAACATCCGACAGGGCAACGACGGTGGGGGGGCTTGAGCTATCGCTGGTGGGACGATGCCGTGGATATCGTACCTGCGCGAAGCCTGGTGCAATCCACGGTGCCCATTCTCCTGATCCACGGCGCTCGCGATCAATCGTCACCCGTTTCCACTGCTCGAGCAGGCTACGAGATGGCGCGCAACGCGGGCAAGGCCAACGTCGAATACAGGGAATTTGCCGAGCTTGATCACTTCATGCGCACGGCGGATGGCACTGACCACATGGACCGCGTGCTAGGCGATGCCGCGAAATGGATCGAGGCACGCAAACGACCAAGGCGTCTTGCTCGCAGTTCCTGATCGGAAGCTCGACGCGTCGCATGATCCAATCTCTTTTTCTCATCCTAACCGAGATGGCGTTCGCCGTCTTGATTACGATTCCATATGTAACGGGCTCACGAAACCGCAGGTGTCATTTCGCTCCCAAGCGCACCCGGCACTAGCGCTACGCTTTTCATCGGCCGAATATGCTTGGCAACAGCCGGAGTAATGCGGCTCCGACCTCTGTGGTGATCACCTGCCAAGTTCATTTGGCCGCCGAGCTGGGGCTCGCCGCTCCTTCGCCCTTCACGAAGCGATCGAACCAAGCAAGCATCCGCGTGACGATGTCGCGTACGTTGGCGGGCGATTGCGCAAGGCTGTGGCTCTCTCCGCCATAGCGAACATATTGAGCGGTCTTACCCTGCTCGTAGAGCGCGCTGAAAAACTGCTCGGCCTGCGCCTGGTTGCCACGCACATCAGCCTCGCCGTGAACAATGAGGAGTGGCGTTGTGACCTGCTTGGCAAAGGTCAGCGGTGAGTTGCGCACATAGCCCTCGGCATCCTCCGATGGTGGTGCGAAACGACCGAACTGCTCGGAGATGGCCCAATTACCGCTCTTCTGGTGACCGATCCCCGGCCAGCCGTAACTCGCCGGGTCGAACCCTCGATAGGAGGAAGCGAGGTCGCTGATTCCGGCGAGTGCCACGCCCGCCTTGAAGCGGTTCGTCTGCGTCAGCAGCGCGAACACGGTGTAGCCGCCGCGGCTCTGGCCGAACACGCCAAGTCGGTTGGGATCGGTGATGCCGAGCTCGACCAGCCGATCCACCGCCGGCAGGATTGATCCGGCAACCAGTGCGTACGGGTCATCACGCACTGGCGAAGGCGGCAGTGGCATCGAGGGCACGACGACGACGTAGCCGTGCGCGGCATAGAGCCGCAGGTTGTATAATCCGGGCATATACGGATCGAGGAAATAGTCGCCCTCAAGTGATGGCACCTGATAGCCCTGGTACACCCAAAGCAGGGTCGGGTAACGCTTCGCCGGATCATAGCCGGGCGGCACGATCACGCTCGCCTTAAGCGGTGCGCCGCCAGCGTCCTTGTACTCGATCAGCCGTGTCGCGCCCCAGTCGAGGGACTTAAGGTGCGGATTGGGGGGCATGACATCAAGCTGCATCCCCGCCGCAAGGTCGACTCCGCGCAGTACGAGGCCGTCTCGACCGCGTTCCTCCACCAGCAGGCGGTTGTTGGCGAATGCGACATCGTGGAGGTCGCCGACAACTGAGCGAAGCGGTGTATCAGCAGCGCCAGACGCAGCGTCGATCATTCGCAGACCGCCGTTGGCCCCCTCACGCACGTTGACGAGCAGCTTCGATGAGCGGGTTGCAGGATCCCGCGGCCAGACGATCATCGCATCGTCTGCAAAGCGGGCAACCGGCACGAACGCAGCACGTACCGGATCAAGCCGTACCAGTCCGCCCCGCTGCACGGTGACAATCGCGCCTGCGCCATCGCGACGCAGCGCCTCGGGGGCAGGACCCTCGCCATGCGCGATGCGCACCTCGCTCTTCGGTCCAATCAGCCGCCATGCAGTGCTGCCATTATCCTCACGCACCCGGGCGAGGAGCTGATGCGCGTCGAGCCACAGGACCGGACTCTCTTCGCGGGAAGAAATCCGCACAGTGTCAACGGCAACGCGCCCGGTTGCGACCCGGCGCACGTTCCTGTCGGCTACCGGGACAAGGTACAGATCGGTTCGATCCTCGAAGGGATCGGCGCGGGCGCGCAGCACGATCTGTTGACTGTCGGGCGACCAATCGTACAGTTCTAGCGGATAGCGCGCACCGAGCGGCAGCTCGGTCCAGCGCATCCCGGCATCGTTCGCGAGATTGACGAAGCCGAGCCGCCGCTCAACCGTCCACAGAATGTCATAGGCGAAAGGGCGTCGCTTGCCCGCCATTGGTTGGAGCGCTGCGGTCGTTACCAGCACCGCGAGCCGCGATCCGTCAGGCGACACCGCGACGCTCGTCGTTCCCGCCAAGGGGAAAACCGGCACGCTCGCAACGTCGCGCGTCGTGCCCGAGGCAAGATCGAAGATGCGCAGGATCGTGCGTTCGGCCGGGTCGCCCGGCACCTTAGCCGCGCCACTGCCGAAGGCAACGCCGGTTGGCTGAAGGCCGAAGCGTAACCGTCCCGCATCGCGCGCTGCATCGCGATGAAGGCGGCCGTACTGGTCGATCAGCCCGGAGACACCTCCCCTAGGCAGCGTGGCCGCGAGAATGCGATCATTGTCGAGCCACAGAAAGGGGGCATTCTCCTCGCGACTACACGTGTGCGGCAGCGTTCCCCGATCGGCCCCGCCGCGCAGGTCGGGCATGGTCTGCGGGCTGCCGTAGCGCGTCTGCGTCATGAGGGCGGCGCTGCCTTGCCGCATCAGTCGCCTGCTCGCCCGCTCCCAGACGTAAAGACGGACGTTGTCGCCGCCACGCGGCTCGCTGCCCTCGGGTTGGGTCGAGAGCATCGCGAGCCGACGACCATCGGGTGACCAGGTTGCACACCAATAGCCTGCCGCTGTCGATTTCCCATCGGTGATGCGTTGGCGCTCGCCTGTTTTGGCCGAGACGAGCCAGACATCGCTACGCCCCGGATCAGTCTCGTAGGCGGTGCGGTCGTAAACTTCGCCAGCACTCGCGGCGCGACGTACGACCACGGCGGCCCATTCGCCATCAGGCGCAAGTGTCGCGCTGTCGACGCGCTCAGTGGCAAGCACGTCATCAATCGTGATCGGGTGCTTTGCAGATTGGGCAGCGACGTTGGGTGGCAGGAGAACCAGGGCTAGCGTTACCCAAAAAGTATCGAACTGCCGCATGCCCGCTCCCGTCGTTGATAGATTCCCTTCGGTGTCGCAGGTGATTGTGGCAGCAGTACAGCGGCCGACCGGCTCGATCCTACTCAGCCGCTATCGAATATCTGTGCTTGTTCTATGTGCCGTCCCCAAAACATACCGACACGATGTTGACCAACGCGGTGGTTACGTCAGGCTCAATCCTCGGTTCGTCAGCCATGATGTTGCAAAACCGACCTGAACGAATGGCCGAAGTTGGGAAGCGCGAGAAGGCTGTTGAATGGCCGATAGTGGGTCAAAGACGCGTTGCTCATAGCCGCCGAACTTTTGAGCCGCTGTGCCTATGCGTCTTCGGCAGGGGCGTTGCGTCGTCACTGATATCACCTGAATCGTCAACGAATGCTTATATCGGTGGGGCCTGACCCTGGGTAATCCGGCTGGTGGTGCTGATGTACGTTCGCTTTCCAACGAGCCTGCGGAACTTGGAGGCTCTACTGTTCGAGCGCGGGATCGATATTTGCCACGAGATGGTACTGTCCAGCAGACTCAGGCTGTGCACGATCGTCGACCGTAAATTTTTGACTGTCTCGACGGAAATGCTCGCCGGGTTCATCCTGGGTGATGAGGGGAGCCGCTTGAGTTCGCATCAGCTTGTCGCCTGGGTCGGTCGTTACATTCTGCCACATGAGCGGCAGTTACGGGTCTGGCTGCGTGCGGCGTTCCCGGCCGTCGATGTGGATGATGTGGTGCAGGAAACCTATTGCCGGATCAGCAGGCTCGACGGGTTCGCGCATATCGACGACCCGCGCCGTTATTTCTTCCGTGCCGCGCGCAATGTCGTGCTGGAGCAGATCCGGCGCGAGCGGGTCGTCAGCATCGACGCGGCGAGCGGCCTGGCCGAACTGGACAGCGCGCCCGACCTGTCCCATTCGCCCGAGGAGATCGTCGCCGAACGGCACATGCTGGCCCGGATCGAGCGGTTGATCGATGCGCTGCCGGACCGGGCGCGTCAGATTTTCCGGCTGCGCAAGATTGACGGCATGGCGCAGCGCGACATCGCGATGCGACTGCATATCCCCGAAACCGTGGTCGAGAACGATGTGGCGCGAGGTCTAAAGCGGATTCTGGACCAGCTGAGTGATGACGAAAAGGCCGAGCTGCCGATCCGTCGCCGCGAACCCAGAAAAGCGCGACCGGGCCACCGCGAAACGGGAGGCTGGCGGTGATCGACGAAATCGCCTGTCGCTGGGCCGCATCGATCGACCGGGGCTTGGATCGTGACGAAGATGCCAGGCTGGCGGCTTGGCTGGAGGAGGACCAGCGGCACAGGGGGGCTCTCCTGCGCGCGACGGCGGCGCTGGGGTTGCTCGACCGCGTCCGTGCCTTGTCGGGGCGTCACGACGGGGATGGGGCTGAAGAGGATGGGGCGCCGCGCCGTGATCGGCGACATTGGCGGCGATGGGGCGGTGGCGCGCTGGCGGCCGCGCTCGTTGCCGGGTTGGGCCTTGGCTTCTGGCCGGACCGGGCGCAGCGGATCGATACCCGCATCGGCGAGATCCGGCGGATGCCGCTCGCCGACGGATCAGTCGCGCTCGTCAACAGCGGCACGACCCTGCGCCTGGCGTTCACGCCTAGCGAACGACATATCGATGTGCGCAAGGGCGAGGCCTGGTTTCAGGTCGCGCATAATCCGAAGCGGCCATTTGTGGTGGCGAGCGGCCCCTATCGTGTCCAGGCGGTCGGCACGGCCTTCGATGTCCGGCGAGAGGGCGAAGCCGCTCGGGTCGTGGTGACGAAGGGGGTGGTGAAAATCTGGTCCGTCGACAGCGCCGATCCGCCGCGCCGTGTGGCGGCGGGCGAGTGGGCGGTCCTGCATCCGGGCAGAATGGCGGTGCGGGCGATGGAGCCCCAAGCATCCGATCAGCAGCTGGCATGGCGGGAAGGGCGGATTGTGCTCGACAACATGACGCTCGGCCAGGCGGCGGCGGAGTTCAACCGCTACAACAATGATCAGTTGGAGGTCGCGCCATCCTTGGCCGGGCGGCGGGTCGTGGGCTGGTTTCGCATCTATGACGTCGACGGTTTTGCGGCCGCGAGCGCTGCGATGGTCGGTGGCCGAGTCGAGCGCCGTGAGGGGCCGGGCAAAGGCGATGTGACCCGCATCGTTCCCTAGTAAAATTCTTTTCGACGATTTCGGCGTGTGGTGACGGAAACGGCGTGGCCACGCATCCTTGGATCAGCGCCACATGAAGCGCGTCAAAAATTGAGGGAGGGGGTGTCATGCGCAGCCAGATTCTGTCTATTCCATTCGTGTCGACGGTGGCCATCGCCGCCGGGATCGCGTCGCCCGCCGTCGCCGCGCAATCGACGATCCGCAACTTCAACGTTCCCCGTCAGGCCGCGACGACCGGACTGGTCCGTTTCGCCCAACAGGCGGGTATCCAGATTCTCGCCCCCAGCGACGTGACGCGCGGCCAGACCGTATCGACCGTCAAGGGGCAGCTGAGCATCGAGGAAGGGCTGAAGCAGTTGATCGGCCGGAGCCGCCTGCGGCTGGTGTCGTTCGACGGACGGACGGCGGTAATCGGTGCGAGTGCTCCGGCGGCGATGCGGACGGTGGGCTATGCCCTGCCGCAGGACGGCGGATCGCGGCCGGGCGGCGCGCCGGCGGCCATGACGGGCGACAATTCCCCGAAGGAAACCACCCAGGCGGATGACGGCGCGCAGAACGAGATCATCGTCACCGGCAATACCTCCGACCGCCGCACCCTGTTCAACTCCTCGTCCAACGTGACACTGGCGAGCGCGGCGGATCTGCTGCGCAAGGCACCGCGCTCGACCGCAGAAACGCTGGAACTGGTGCCCGGTGTCTTCGTCGAGGGCACGGCGGGGCCGATCTCGAACAATTATTCGGTGCGCGGCCTGCGCGGCGGTGCGCAGACCTTCATCACGCTGGAAGAGGATGGCATGCCGATCCTCTATGGCGGCGGCGGTGCGGACTTTTATTTCCAGAACGACATCACCATCAACCGCCTGGAAGCGGTCGAGGGCGGTACGTCGGGCGTACTGGCCCCCAATGGTGCAGGTGCGACGATCAACTTCATTTCGCTGAAGCCCAACCATGACAAGGCGACGGCGATGGTGCGCTATACCGGCACCACCTATGGCGACCTGCGCGCCGATGGCTATTTCTCCGCGCCGATCGCCGATGGCTGGGCATTCAATGTCGGCGGCTATGTCGCCTCGCAAAAGGGTGTCCGCCGTACGCCCTTCACCTTCAACGCCTATGACGTGAAGGCGATGCTGGAGAAGAAATTCTCTAATGGCGGGCTCGTCCGCTTCACCGTCAAGCATGGCGACAAGCATTTCCCCTATTATGCGGACATGCCCTTCCGCGTGGCGACGGACGGTACGATCAGCAGCGTGCCTGGCCTGGACCTGAAGCGCGACGACGCGGGCGGGCGCGGCTTCACCCAGTTCCTGGTGCCCAACGCCCCCGCGACCGACGAAAGCCTGCGCCGTTTCAGCTCGGCCGATGGCGTCCATGTGAAGGCCAACACCTATCGCATCGATGTCGAAGTGCCGGTCAGCCCCAGCCTGCGCCTGTTCGGCCGCGCGCGCTATCTGGACGGTTCCTATGACTTCAACGGCATCTTTCCGGGCAGCGGGGCGGGCACTGCAGGTCTGACCTCGGCGCTCAATTACCTGACGCCCGCTTCCTCGCCGCTGGCGGGGCTGACCCCGATCCAGGGATCGTCGCTGACCTATTTCCAGGTCGCCGCGATCCGTTTCCCCGGCGTCGCGCAATATGGCCTGCGCGACATCCGCACCGGCCAGGTGATTCCGGCGTCGAACACGGCCGCGCTCAATGCCCTAAACGGCAATGGCCTGCTCCAGCAGACGGTGCTCAATCACCAGACGCTGAAGACCAGGGATTTCGGCAGCGACTTCGGCGCGAAATGGGATTTCGGCGGCGGCAATATCGACAATTCGCTGACCGTCGGCGGCATGGTCTACAATGTCCGCCGGTCCAACAACCAGTCGGCCGTCGCGACCGTGCTGAACGACGTGCGCAACGACTCCAACGTCTATGACATGGTCGCGCTGAACGCGTCGGGCGGCGTGCTGGGGTCGCTGACCAACAACGGCATGGTCAATTATGGCAATTGGGGGCAGGGGCTGTTCAACGACGAGGTCACGTCGCTGTCGGCCTATTTCAACGACGAACTGACCATCGGCGACAAGCTGCACATCGACTTCGGTGCCCGCTATGAGCATCAGCATGTCCGGGTCGACATCGGCGATACTGCCGCGGTCAATGCCGCTGTCCCGGCGGGTACGCCGGGCCTGTACGACAATGTCGGCAGCACCTTCAAAGGCACCTATACCCGCCAGACCGCCAATTATTCCGACTGGGCCTATACGGCGGGTATCAATTACGAGCTGACCGATCACGTCGCGCTTTATGTGCGCGGTGCGCATGGGTTCCAGACCAATGGCGGCGACACCGGCGGCACCCACGCGCCGTCCGAGTTGACGCTGTACGAAGGCGGGGTGCGGTTCAAGGCGAACGGCTTCAACGCCTCGCTCATCGGGTTCCGCACCGAGTTCCGCGACCAGTCCTATCAGTTCATCAATCCGGCCAACCCGGCCCAGGCGAGCAATGCGCTGGCCGACAATTTCACCAACGGCGTCCAGCTGGATGCGACGCTGCGTCCGGTCGAATTCTTCAGTCTGAACGTGCAGGGCGTCTATCAGGACCCCAAGCTCAGCAACCTGCGCTTCAACGGTGTCGCCCAGCCGCAATATGACGGCAACACGCCCGAGCGGACGCCCAAGAAGCTGCTGACCGTCACCCCGTCCTTCGTCCTGCCCGGCGGCCTGGGCGAGATTTACGGGCGATACAAATATATTGGCAAGATTTTCGCCGACAGCGGCAACGGCATCGCGCTGCCCGATTACGGGGTCTTCTCGATCGGTGCGAGCATCGACGCCACGCCGCGCCTGAACCTGTCGGTCAGCGTCGATAACCTGACCGACGTGAAGGGCTTTACCGAGGGCAATCCGCGCCAGGGCCAGACGCAGACGATCGTCAACGGCTATTTCTATGGCCGCGCCATCGTCGGGCGCAATGCGCTCATCAGCGCGACGCTCAAGCTGTGAGGGTGAAGGCGGGGTTGCGGCTGTCGCTGGGTCTGGCCGCGCTGCTCGGTCTGACCGGCGCGGCGCCGGTCGAGCATTATGCCGTGCGCGAGGGGCTGAACATCAACAGCTTCACGCGCTCCGGCCCCGTCGCGGCGCATGTCGTGCTGCGATCGGGCAGGCAACCGCGCCTGCTCGTCGCCTTTCCGGCGGGCAATAGCGGAACGGCCCTGTGGTTCGAGCCGCCGGACCGGGACGCCGCGTGGCGGCTGGAGGGCGAGCCGCAGCCGGTGACGTTGCGCGATGCGAAGGGGCGCCCGCTCCATGGCGTGCGCTTTGCCGTGACGATCGACGCAGGTCGCTTGGTGCCGCGTCAGGCGGTACTGTCGAGCATCCGGGTGATCCGCGACTATCAGGCGCTGGGCACCGCCCCCGCCGAAGTGCTGACCCCGCCCCGGAGGACCGCCGATACGATCCGCTGGTCGCGCGACCGGCTGGACGGGGCGGCGGGCTATGACTTGGCGCTGACCGTCACCGAGGGTCGGATCGAAGGTGGCGCGATCCTGGCGGGGAAGGGGGGCAGGATCCGCTTCGCCGTGACCGCCCTGACCGGCGAGACGCCGCTGACCCCGCGTGGGGGTACGGAGCTGCTCAACGCCAAGGCGCAGCCCGATCCGGGTGCCCGCAACGCGCTGACCTTCCTCAGCTATGTCGAGAAGTTCCTGGCGGGGTCGTGGCGGTTCGACACCTATTTCGGGCGCGACACGCTGATGTCGGTCCGGCTGTTGATGCCCGCGCTGCAACCGGCGGCGGTGGAGACCGGCCTGTCCTCGGTGCTGGCGCGCCTGTCGCTGCAGGGCGAGGTCGCGCATGAGGAAGATATTGGCGAGTTCGCCATCCTCGACCACCGCAAGGCCGATGGTACCTCGTCGGACGCGCCGGTCTATAATTACAACATGGTCGACAGCGACTATATGCTCGCCCCGGTCGCGCGGGCGTGGCTGCTCGACGATCCTCGCGGACGGGCGTGGGCGGCGGCGTTCCTGGCGCAGCGGGTGGACGGCGAGACGCTGGGCGCGCGGATGGTGCGCAACCTGCGCTTCGTCCTGCGCCAGGCCCAGCCCTTCGCCCGCGATTCCGTTCCGGCGCGCCTGATCGCGTTGAAGCCAGGGATGGATGCGGGCGAGTGGCGCGACAGCAATGACGGACTGGCGGGCGGCCGCATCCCCTACGACGTCAACGCCGTGCTGGTGCCCGCCGCGCTGGATTCGGCGGCGGCGCTGGAGGCCAGCGGGCTGCTGAAGCCGTATCTTGCCGCAGCCGATGCGGGGCTTTTCGCCCAGGCCCGGGGCGTCGCCGATGTCTGGCGGGCCAAGGCGCCGCCGCTTTTCGACGTCACGTTGGCCCCCGCCGAGGCGCGCCAGGCGGTCAGCCGCTATGCGCAGATGATCGGTGTTCCGGCCGCGCCCGCGCTGGCGGCGATCGGCAACGCCCCCGTGCGCTTCCCGGCCATCGCGCTGGATGCGCAGGGGCGGCCGATCCCGGTGCAGAACAGCGATCCCGGCTTCGCGCTGCTCTTCGACCAGCCGCCTGCCGAGGCGTTGAAGGTCATGGCGAGCGGCTTCATCGACGCGTTCCCGGCGGGTCTGCGCACGGGTGCGGGGATGCTGGTCGCCAACCCGGCCTTTGCTGATGCGGCGATCCAGCGCAAATTCTCGCCCAATGCCTATCACGGTACGGTCGTGTGGAGCTGGCAGCAGGCGCTGGTCGCGGCGGGCCTCGCCCGGCAGCTGGAACGGCGCGACCTGCCCGCCGATGTCCGCGCATCGCTGGCCCGCGCACAATCCTGCCTTTGGGACGGGATCGAGGCGACGCGTAGCGTCCAAAGTTCCGAGCTGTGGTCGTGGCGCTATGCCGATGGCCGGTATCAGGTCGTGCCCTTCGGCGCGGCGGGCGCGGATGTCGACGAGTCCAACGCGGCGCAATTGTGGAGCACCGTCTATCTGGCGCTGCGTCGCCCGGCCGGGCAGGCGGTCGCCTGTTCCACCCGATGACGCTCGCAGATATGGGGCCGATCGGTTAGGCTGGCGGCCATGACGGACAAGCGCATTCGCCGGATCGTGATCCTGGGCGGGGGAACGGCGGGCTGGATGACCGCCGCCGCGCTGTCGCGTGCGCTAGCGGGGCAGGGTGTCGCCATCACGTTGGTCGAGTCCGACGCCATCGGCACAATCGGGGTCGGCGAGGCGACGATCCCCACCATCCACTGGTTCAACCAGATCATCGGCCTGGACGAGCGCCAGTTCATGGCCGAAACCAAGGCGACGGTAAAACTCGGCATCGAGTTCGTCGGCTGGAACGGCGAGGGGAGCCGCTATTTCCATCCCTTCGGCACGTTCGGGCCACCAAGCGATGGTGCGATGTTCCTCCATCGTCTGATCCGCGCCCGCGGCGATGGCGACGTGGCTCCGACCGAGGCCTATTCGCTGACCGCGCAGGCCGCAAGGGCGGGCCGCTTCGCACGGCCCGTGCCAGATCGCCGCTCGCTGCTCTCGACGCTGGGCTATGCCTATCATTTCGATGCCGGTCTCTATGCGCGCTATTTGCACGGACTGGCCGAGCGCGCGGGCGTGCGTCGCATCGAGGGCGTCGTCGCGTCGGTGCAGCAGGATGGGGAGAGCGGTTTCGTCCGGTCGCTGGCGCTAGACGGCGGGCAGGTCGTGGCGGGGGACCTATTCATCGACTGTTCCGGACTGCGCGCGCTCCTGATCGACCAGACACTGGGCGTCGGCTTCGACGACTGGTCGCACTGGCTGCCCTGCGATCGGGCCTGGGCGGCACCGAGCGCGCCGGAGAGCGATCGCACGCCTTATACCCGCGCGACCGCAGCCGAGGCGGGGTGGCGCTGGCGTATCCCGCTTCAGCACCGGGTCGGCAATGGCTATGTCTTTGCCAGCCGGTTTCAGGATGAGGAAACCGCGCGCGCATCGCTGATCGCGGGCATGGACGGGCCACCGCTGGCCGACCCGCGACTGATCCGCTTCACGCCCGGCATGCGGCGGGAGGTGTGGCGGGCCAATGTCGTCGCGATCGGCCTGTCGAGCGGTTTCCTCGAGCCGCTGGAATCGACCAGCATCCACCTCATCCAGAGTGGGATCGCCAAGCTGTTATCACTCTTTCCCGCCAGCGATTGCTCGCCCCTGCTAGCGCGGCAGTTTAACCGGGTGTTCGGGCAGGAGATGCTGGAGGTGCGCGATTTCCTGATCCTGCACTATCATGCCACCATGGGGCGCGACGAACCGATGTGGCGCGAGCGGCAGAAGATGGCGATTCCCGATACGCTGGCGGAGAAGCTGGGGCATTTCCGAAGCTCGGGCCGGATCGTCCTGGCGAACGACGAACTATTCCGGGACGCTAGCTGGTTCGCGGTGCTGGACGGCCAGGGCGAGCGTCCCAACGATCATAATCCGCTGGTCGAGGTCGTCGGGCGGAACGACAATCTGCGCCAATTGGCAGCGTTGCGAGCGGACATCGCGAAGACGGTCGCGGCTATGCCGCCTTTCCCGTAAGGGCTTCGTCAAGCGAACGTGGCAGGTCAGGCAGGGGGCTGATACTGACAACGGATGAGGCGGAAATCGAGGGGGTTGGCGCCCAGCCCGTCTCGCCTTTTCAACTCATCTGCTTCTATTTCCTTCGGCTGCCCGCGCCAGGGCTGGAAGCAGACCTGCCGCCAATCGTTCAGCCCGGCCAAGGAATCGAGCCGGACATCTATGTCTCGATCACCCGCCCCGACATCGTCACCGGAATCAATCGGCCATTGCTGCACGCACGCGCATGAATGCGAGGACGGCTGGCGTGGTTCGCCTGACCTGGCCTGCTCACGCCATATGCTCAGGCTGGTCGACAGCATGGCGATTCTAGAGAGTACAGGACCGATCGTTTTCTGGTCATCCGAGCACAGGATCTGATGGCGTCCAACACATTAACGAATGGCAGAAAGCTGCAGACGGGCAAGCCGCTGCGAACGTCCGGTTATGGGTCTCCTCAGCGGCAGGGCGGGGTCGCTTCCATCCCATACATGTTGCTTGGTCAATCATGCAGTATACCCGAGACCGGTCAGCCGTTCACAGGCGCAAAAAAGGCTATCGATATGCCATTGATTTAGCTTCTAGGTCTTGAGCTGCCCCCCTGTGAGTGGTCCATCGACTATGACAGTCTGGACCAAGGTGAGCCTCACCCCGTCTTTGGTCCGGTCTTTATGAGAAAACCGGTTCTCTTTTCCTCAGGGCAGGCATGCCTGCCCTGAGGAAAAAGCGCGCTCCATCGGGGTCTGGTTGCCGAGGGAGCTATGCGGACGGTGCTCGTTGTAATCACGCCGCCACGCCTCACATTTTACTCGTGCGTCGTCCAAGCTCAAGAACCAGTATGCGTTGAGGCATTCGGCCCGCACCCGGCCGTTGAACGCCTCCGCAAACGCATTGTCGGTCGGCTTCCCAGGCCTGCTGAAGTCCAGCACCACATCATGCTGGTAAGCCCACAGGTCGAGATCCTTCGAGATGAATTCCGGGCCATTATCCAGACGAATACGCTTGGGACGACCGTGTACCACAGCAATGCGCTCGAGCGTCTCGACCACGTCAGAGCCGCGGTAGCTCGTCCGTACATCGAGCGCTGGCGACACACGGGTGAAGTTGTCGACAATCGAGAGCATCCGGATCTTGCGACCGTCGAACAGCTGGTCCGACAGGAAATCCATCGACCAGCACTCGTTGGGTGCCGTCGCCGGCGTCCGGTCATCGCGCAGCTTCGCCTTCACCTTGCGCTTGGGCGTCTTGTTGCGCAGCTGCAGCCCGAGCTCGCGATACAGCCGATGAGTGCGCTTGTGGTTGATCTCCCAACCCTCCCGTCGGAGCAGCACATGGATGCGTCGGTACCCATAGCGAACACGGGTCGCAGCCAACTCCTTGATCCGCATCTTGAGGCCGGCCTGATCGAGGCGGCGCAACTGATAGCGCTGGGTCGATCGATTGATCGGAAACGCGCTGCAGGCTCGCCGTTCGCTGACCTGGTAGCTCGCCTGCAAATAGCCGACGATCTCCCGGGCTCGACCAGGCCCTACATTTTTCGGCGGATGACGTCCTGCAGCATTTCCTTATCAAGGCTGAGGTTCGCCACCAGCTGCTTCAGCCGGACGTTCTCCTCCTCCAGCACCTTCAGGCGCTTCATCTCCGACGGCATCAGCCCTCCGTATTTGCTACGCCATCGGTAGTAGAGCCTGCCCCGGCGTAGGCCGGGGTCTGGATCGATATGCCGGCCTTTCGGCATACCTCCTCCACGGTCGTTCCATCCTCGGCCTGCTTCAGGATGAACGCTATCTGCTGCTCGCTGAACCTCGACTTCTTCATGGGCGGATTCCCTCGTCCAGTACCTGCCAAACCTAACCGGGAATTTCTCACAAAGAATGGACCAATCTGAAGGGCTCAGGTCAGGCGGCCTGAGCGTCCGGGACTGGGTCAACGTCGTATCAAAGAGGCGACGCCGCTAGACCGAGCCGGTAAGCAGCTGTCAATGAAGCGTAGAAATATACCAACGGCGATAAGCCCTCGGCTTACCGCCGTCTTCGCAATCGCGTGTGGCATGATGGTGGCAAACCTCTATTTCGCGCAGGCGCTGATCGGCGAAATTAGCCCCGCCTTGGGTCTGCACGGTGGAGTTGCCGGACTGGTGGTCACGTTACCCCAACTCGGCTATGGTGCCGGCTTGTTCTTCGTGGTCTCTTTGGCGGATCGGGTCGAGAACAAACGGCTGATCCTGCTGCTGACGACAGGCGCGTGCCTCGGCCAGATCGGCACTTGGATGGCGGCTGGCGCTTCGAGCTTCCTACTGTTCTCGTTCATTACCGGATTCTGTTCGGTGGGCGCGCAGATCATGGTGCCGCTCGCCGCTCACCTGGCGTCAGAGCACAGCCGCGGCCGCGTCATCGGCAACATCATGGGCGGATTGATCAGCGGCATCATGCTAGCCCGTCCACTGGCGAACGGGCTATCCGCCGTCGCCGGCTGGCGCTCAATATTCGGCGCGTCGGCAATCGCCATGGCGGTGGTGGCGCTGCTCATCCTACGCTTTGTGCCTGAGCGGCGCCCCGCGCCCGATATGCGCTACCGGCAGCTTTTGCTGTCGAGCCTGTCGCTTTTGGTAAGGACTGCCGCGATCCGACGACGGACGGCCTACCAAGCGATCATGTTCGCGGCGTTCAACCTGTTCTGGACGGCGGTGCCGTTGCTGCTCGCGATGCGCTTCGGTCTTGGTCAGGGAGGCATCGCCCTGTTCGGGCTCGCTGGCGCCGGAGGCGCGCTTGCGGCACCGTTCGCCGGAAGGCTAGGTGATCGCGGCCATATACGGGCAGGCACCGCAGCCGCGCTCGCTTCGGCCATTGCGGCCTTTATCGTCGCTGGCTGGGCTGCGGTGGCCCACGCATTGATACTACTGGCTGCGACGGCCGTGTTGCTCGATGCCGCAACCCAGATGAACCAGGTGCTGGGTCAGCGGGTGCTGTTCTCCATCCTGCCCGAGGCGCGGGGACGCATCAACGCCGTCTACATGACGGCTGTTTTTCTGGCTGGAGCGCTCGGATCTACGCTCGCCACCTGGAGCTTTGATAAAGGTGGGTGGACAGCGACGGCAACCGTAGGAGCCGCGCTAGTCACCGCCGCGCTTCTTCTTTTTTTGACCGAGCCTAGCCGTCGTAGCGCCTGAATGAACGTCCGGTTTTCGGACGCTAAAGATCAAGTCTGAGCGGCCGCTATTGGGTCAAGCCCGGGCTACGATAGCCCCATCAGTCTTAGGGCGGACCCGATTATATAGCGGGTCACCGGACCGCCACGGGCGGCGCTCATGCCGCATGCATCACATGTGGCGATCAACTGGCTGATCGAAGGCCGCCCGTCACAGTTGGCACTGTCGCGGCGATAGGCTGTGATAGCCTCCTGGAGGCACTGGATGACGGGTTCAGCGCGTTCATAGGCCCGGGCACCGCGATCGCCGTGTCTAAGTGCCATATTTGCGATGCCCTCCATCATTGCCGAGCGTCGATAGCCAACCCCTGAGGAAAGGTCACCTAGATGTTCAGTCCCGGCATCTGGTGGATCGGATTGACGATGAACCGGTCTGGCTCTGACGTCCAGATCTTGGCGATGTATTCGTAGGGTGTGAGCTCGCTGAGCGTCTTGAGCCGGCGAGCGAAATTGTAGGCCGCCATGAAGTCGGCGAGGTGTGTCCGCAGCTGGTCATGGCTCTCGTAGTGGAAGCGTTTGACGGTTGCCTCCTTGATGGTGCGGTTCATCCGCTCGACCTGTCCGTTGGTCCACGGATGGTTCGGCTTGGTGAGGCGATGCTCAATGCCGTTCGCCTCGCAGATCATGTCGAAGCGCATCTGGCGCGACCAGGCTAACCCGCAGGCTCGACGCCGGAGCAACTGGCGCGACATCGACGTCTGTGGCAGGCTTTAGACATAGTCGGAAGAGGAAAGCAGATGTTTGCCGTCCTAATTGCTCTCGCGCTGCAAGCCGCTACGCCCTCCTCTGCGGACGCTCCGAAATTCCGCGGCGAGGGGCAGATGAAGGTTTTCGACATGATCTGCGGCCGAGTCTTTCCGGACGAGGCGCGGATCGACTCCGTTATGGCAAAGCTCCCCGGTGCGCGTGCGCTGACCCCGACGGAAGTGAAAGAATACCTGCGCGACGATCCAGGGCATGGATGGGTCATGCAGGCAGGCACCAGCAATATGGTTGTGACGCTCGAAGCGCCTCCGGTCCATGCCTGTGCAGTCCGCATGACAAACACGGATGGCGTGATTGATGAAGGTGTGTGGCAGCAATTGATCGCAGCCGGACAAGAGCGCGCGGGTGGCGGCTTCACAACTGTGCCACCGCGTGCGATTGAGCTCGGCGCCATCCAATCGAAGGTGAGTGGCGTGCAGAAACAAGGCGCCGATGGCGCCGCAGAAGCGATCTACCTAATCCGCACCATGCCCAAGGCGGCAAGACCGCCGGCGCAGGGCGGCATAGAGATCAGGATGGTACGCCAATTGGTGCAAGCGCGGCGTTAGCCACTGCCTTACTGTCTGACTCATATTGCGTGAGCTACAGCGCATGATCGGTGAGACGGACGCACATTATTGATCCGCTTATGCAAGGCGGCAGAAAAGATTGCCGACTTTATCAGCTCTCGCACCTGGGTGGCACAGGTGCGTAGGACTACGGGCATATCGCCATACGGGCATCAGCTATGCTAATTTCTGCGAGAACAGGCAGCGGGACGGGCATGGCCGATCAGGTTGAAACAGCACTGGATGTAACCGAGCAGCTGAAGGAACTCAGCGATCTGGCGCGTCGTGGCCGTTCCAGCGTCGTGAACACGGGCCCCATCATGCTTATCTGGGGGGTGGCGATCATGGTGGCCTCGTTGACCGAGCAATTATTGCAGAGATCGGCCTATACCGTGGTGGCCTGGATCGCGCCTTTCCTCATTGCGTATTTCATCAGTTTGATCATGATGCGGCTCTCGCACTCAGATGGCCGGGCAGTAACTTGGCGTTCGCGCGCCGTGCATCGGATTTGGATCGCTGCCGGAGCGGCAGTCGTCGTTTTTAACATCGGCGAAGAGCTGCATCGCTCAGGATTGCAATCGGAGTCGGAAGCGGCGACAGCCCTGATCCTGTCGGTTGCGGCATTAGCTACAGCCGAATTGGCAAACCGGAAGGCGCTTTCTGTCATCGGTATAGGGTGGATGACCATCGCGCTCGCATTGCTGTCCGTTGGTGATATGTCCCTTCTGGTTATGTTAGGTGTCGCAGCATTCGTGTTGCAGATCGTTCCAAGCCTCTTTTTGCTTCGTGAAGAATGGAAGGCATAGGCGCGCCTCTCGATCGGATCGACGAAACGGTACACGGCCGTGTCCGACTGGGTGTGCTCGCCTATCTAAGCACCGCCGGCAGCGCGGACTTCATGACACTACTTGACGTTACGAGGGCAACGAAAGGTAACCTTTCCAGCCACTTGTCTAAGCTGGAAGCGGCGGGATATGTGCGCGTCGATAAAACATTTGTTGAACGCAAAACCCGAACCACCGTGCAAATGACGCATGATGGTGAACAGGCATTTGCCGACTATCTCGCCGCCATGAGGCATTTGCTCAATCAAATATCATAATAAGGTTTGCATCGCAGACCGGTCTGACATAATCCTTCCGGGCGTTGATTCGGGAGGCATTCCGTCGATGTCGTCTACGTTATTCCGGCCTGAAGCACTGGATCATCGACGGCAGCGGCTGGAGGGTGAAGTCACCCTGACCCGATCGCTCCCTCTGTCGATCATTACCGGCCTGCTGACCGTCATAACCATAGCCATCGCACTGTGGGCCGTCCTTGGTCACTACTCACGCACGGAGACCGTAACGGGGTCGCTGACCCCCGAGGGGGTGCTGTCGAAGGTCTATGCTGACAAACCCGGGCAGCTGGTTTGGCTTGGCGTAAAGGACGGCGACATCGTGCGGCAGGGGCAGCCGATCGCTACAATCCGCACTGAGCAGAATTTAGAAGGCGGAGCATCTCCCGATGCTGAACGATTGGCCTCAGTCGCCGAACAAGCACGGCTAACCGCCCGCGAACTTGATTATGAGAATGACCGTGTAGGTAAAGAGCGATTACGGCTCACACGGTTGATCGGTGACCTTGGCGCCGAGCGTAGCCAGATGACATCGCAGATCGACCTCCAAAAGCAGGCGGTAACGTCCACGCGGCAGTCGTTCGATGCGATGACCACCTTGGTCGACAAAGGTTTCGAGACGCGGACCGAATATGAGCAACGCCGCCAGGCTTGGCTCGCCGCCTCGACGCAACTTCAGGCGCTCGTCCAGCAAATCGCACAACTGGACGAACGTCGCAGCGAGGCCGAAGCGGATCTCGGCAAGTTGCCCTCCGACCATGCGAGCAAGGAAGCGGACCTCCACAGCAGCCTCGACCAGCTCGATCAGCATCGAATCGATATTGAGGGCGCTCGCTCCTTTACAATCACTGCGCCCATCGCTGGCAGGGTAACATCGGTACAGACGATGGCGGGGCGCAGCACTGATGGACGCCAGCCGCTTTTCACGATCGTACCGCTAGGGTCTGTAATGCAAGCCACGCTATACGCGCCAACGCGTGCGATCGGCATGGCCCGGATGGGCCAGCCCGTTAGGCTGATGTACGATGCATTTCCCTATCAGCGGTTCGGGACATTCACCGGCCGGATCGTCCGCATCTCGCATTCCGTGTTGGCACCGGATGAAGTGGATGCTCCGGTCAAGCTCCAGGACCCGGTCTATGAGGTGCGTGTCGCACTCGACCGGCAACGGATCGACGCTTTCGGCGAAGCCTTGCCATTGGAACCCGGCATGACACTGACCGCGGATGTCATCCTCGACCGGCGATCTTTCCTTGACTGGATTTTAGAGCCGATCCGCGCCGTAGGAGCCCGGTCATGAGTGATATCGCTCTCGCACTGTCAAGGCGGGGGCGAACCCCAATGATCCACCAGGATGAAGCCGCAGAATGCGGTCTTGCGTGTCTTGCGATGGTGGCTTCGCATCATGGCCACGAAGTCGACCTGCTCAACCTCCGCGCCCGTTTTGGTGTCAGCATCAAAGGCATGACGCTGCCGACGCTGCTTCGGATTTCCTCCGAGTTACAGTTGGACGCCCGCCCTTTGCGGTGTGAGCCGGAAGAGTTCGGTAACATTGCGCTGCCTGCGATCCTCCACTGGAACTTCAACCATTTCGTCGTTCTGACCCGAATTCGGGGTCGGGGGGATGACCGGCGTTACACGATCAATGATCCGGCAAACGGTGAGCGCACGGTGACACTGGCTGGAATGTCCAGCCATTTCACCGGCATCGCAATCGAGGCGGTCCCGTCGCTGGCATTTCGACGGCGCAGAGAGCGTTCGAAGCTGTCATTGTGGCAGTTGTGGAGCCGAGCCCCGGGCCTCGGCGGCGCTTTGGGGCGAATCTTACTCCTATCTTTGCTAATTGAATTGTTTTCGCTTGCGATGCCCTTCTATCTGCAGATCGGCCTCGACAGCGTCATTCCGTCTCACGACCTAGATTTTCTGACTGCGCTCGCGCTCGGCTTCGGCACGTTGGCAATATTGTCTCAGATCACGGCATTCGTGCGATCATGGGCAATCGTCAGCCTCTCGAACGAACTCGGTTACCGGCTCGTTTCGAACCTCTTCAGGCATCTCGTCAGGCTGCCGATCGGCTGGTTCCAGAAGCGCTCGGTTGGCGACGTTCTGACCCGCTTCAATGCATCACAACCAATTACAGAATTGCTGGGCAACGGCTTGGTTCAGGCGGCGGTGGACGGTGTGATGGCCATCGTCACATTGGGCCTGATGCTGGTTTATTCGCCCCTGCTGACCGGCGTAACGATCGCCGGCCTCCTGATCTATATCGTCCTTCGCTACTCATATTTCGGCGTGCTGCGGATGCGGAACGTTAGCGTCATTCAGTCGCAGGCGCGTGAGCAAGCCATACTGATAGAAACGATCCGGGGCATCGTTCCCATTCGCCTCTTCGGGCGTGAACAGGACAGATTGCGAGTGTGGCAAGCGCGCCGCGCCGCAGTGGTCAATGCCAGCGTCGGCATCGCTCGACTTCAGGCAATGTTCTCGACCGCCAACACCACGGTCATTGCCATCGAGAATATACTGTTTGTCTATGTTGCAATCCGACTGAACCTCGCGGGCGGGTTCACGGTTGGTATGATTACAGCGTTCGGTGCCTATAAACAGCAATTCTTGACAGCGAGTCTCAACATCGTCGGCAAGCTGGCCGACTACCGTATGCTCGATGTCCAATTGGGTCGGATTGGCGATATCGCGCTGACACCGCCCGAGCCAGCCGCTTCGCTTGGTAACCCCATCGGTGAGGTCGTGAAGATCGAACTCAGTGATGTTCATTTTACCTACGGTCCGGGCGACCGCGAGGTACTCGCCGGGGTCGACCTGCTGATTGAACCCGGTGTTTCTGTGGCGATCACAGGCGCATCGGGCAGTGGCAAAACCACGCTGCTCAGGCTCCTCCTGGGTCTTGTTCATCCGACCGAAGGCAAGCTGCTTGTCAATGGAAAGATTCTGACTCGCGCAGGTCTTGCATCCTATCGCGAGCGGGTCGGCTCCGTGATGCAGGACGATACACTGTTCGCGGGGTCGATCACCGAAAACATCGCTTTCTTTGACCCCCAGATCGACCAGGCACGCGTCGAGGAGGCTGCGCGCCTCGCGATCATCCATGACGACATCATGGCCATGCCCATGGCCTACGAGTCCCTCGTAGGCGACATGGGCTCGGCGCTATCAGGGGGGCAGAAGCAACGCGTGCTGCTGGCTCGTGCGCTGTACCGCAAGCCGCAACTGCTAGTGATGGACGAAGCGACGGCTCATCTGGACGGCGAAACCGAAGCCAGGGTCAACGCTTCCCTGAAAAGTCAGGGGCTATCATGCGTCATCGTCGCACATCGTCCCAGTACGATCGCTGCCGCTGATCGTCATGTCACGATGCGTGACGGTGTCCTGCACGAGTCAGAGCAAGGCACATCGTCGGTGAGAGTCGTCAGCTTGAAAATGCCCGACCGCCCACTCCTTCATGACGATATGGCTGGATCGATAATATGATCTCCGACCCGTATACCGCATATATATTGGACCGCCAGCCAGCGAGCCTAGACGCCGCACTGGTCCTGTTCGACGAACGATCAAAAGGGCCAGACGCGAGCAGCCCACATGTCGTCCAGCACGAATGGCTCGAACGGCATCTCTGCTGGAACGAGAAGCGCAAAGGTCTGCTTGCGGGCTTCGACGGCTTTTTGGCCGAAACGCAAAGATTTGCGATTACCGTCGAGGCCGCCTCTGATCGGTGGTAGCTTCGTCTCACGAAAAGACGAGCCGAAAGACATTGATTTCCTGGCGGTTTACACAACGTTGCCGGGATTTGATCCCGAGGCGCTGAGCGAATTCGTGGTCGCAAAGCGGCCGGGACTAGACTGGAGGTTTATCCCGTCGGACGCCGGCGTACTTCCACTTCTTAAGATATCTATGTTTTGCCATCTCCTTTACGAGGGACGGAAAGGAGGTGAAGGATCGCTTCTTCTTGTTCTCTAATTGATATTTTCAAACGATCTATCGAATGGAGGAATAAATGAGAGTTTTGACTTTAGCCGAGCTTTCTTTTGTTGCCGGCGGTGATTACGGCGGTGGTGGCGATGATAGCGGCGACATCGTCGTGACCGGAAATCCTGACACTGGTGGTGACGACACTGGCGGTGACTACGATCCCGGCGATTACGGCAACGATGGCGCTGATGATGGCTCAAGTGCCGGAGGAGACAGCGGGAATAATCAGGCCGACGCAACTCAGTTGCCAAAGGGCTATCACGCATCCCCGATGGACCCCAATCACGAACACTATATGCTGAAGGATGGGGATAGTAGCGGCAAGCTTTACCTCACGCCTGAATATGCTGCTCAGGCACAAGACGCCTATGATAAGATGACACATTCCGCGACGGTTCTTGGCTTGGGATCAACGGCTGCCGGCGTTGTAGTCGGCACACCTATCGGTGGTGCGATTATGGGCATTATTTTGGGGTCTTTCGGCCTTGCTGACCGCCCCCCTAACGCACCAGCACAGTAAAAGAATGCATCTATGACTATATCTCGGCTGATATTGTTATCATGCACAATTCTGCAAGCATATGTATTGTATAACGGTATGAACCGTTCAATTCAGTTGCTAGTCATGGTACTTCTACTGTGTGTTGTTGCAATAGAAGCAATAAGAATGGTTAAAAATAGGGACGCATAACCGAATGGCGGAGGCGCCATCCTCCGCCATGACTATCATACTCAGAAAATAATCGAAACCTCGCTCTGCAAGAAAAACAGCTGTTTGCTGTACATCCGCAAACCGTTGGTCCGGAGCGGAGCATCGCCGCACGGCAGCGTCCATCAACTTGTTGAGAAAACAATGTGCAGAAAACGTGCTTATGTCAGCTATCCGTATCGACGAGTTCGATAGCTGTCGGGCGGACATGTCCTCGTGCCGGACGTTCTATGCACCTGAATGAGCTACTGAACCGACGGCCCTCTCAGCTTGAACGAATGGCGGGTTTCGGGGATCGTCTCAACGGCGCTAAATGGCCGAAGATGGGTCTGCTGAGACTTAACGACTTCGTGTTGCCTCCGCATCGCGTCGCTCGCTCATCATGGTGAGCCAACGCCGCCTGAGCACTGCGCGGCGTTCCGGGTAGCGCTCGTCCCGAAACTCGATTGCGGCAAGCCGGTCGGTGCGGAACATCCGGAAGTCGCCGCGCAACTCGCACCAGGCGACGAGCATCCGAACCCGATCCATGTAGCCGACCAGGAACGGCCACACGGTACGTGCCGTCTCGCGGCCCCCCTCATCAGCGTAGCTGATGTGCAGCTTGCGCCCTTGCAGGCTCCAGGCCCGCAGACGTGCCACATCGACCCCTGCGTCGAGCCGCTCGCTCCAATTGGGCGGAGTAATAACGGCCGGGTCCTCGATCTGCCCACGCAGCTGTTCCGGAACGATGGCGGCAACCTTGGCGAGCACGTCGGCGGCTGCGCGGGCGAGCCCCTCGTCGGCGTGGACCAACACCCATTGAGCGCCGAGAACCACCGCCTCCACCTCGTCCGAAGTGAGCATCAGCGGCGGCATGTCGAAGCCGCGCTCCAGCACGTAGCCGATCCCTGCTTCACCGCGAATCGGCACGCGCTGGCCGATCAGCGCGGCGATGTCCCGGTATACCGACCGCCGGCTCGTCTCCAGCTCTGCCGCCAGCGCGTCCGCGGTGAGCGGCCCGGACGCGCGGCGAAGGAGTTGGACGATCTCGAACAGTCGGTCGGCGCGGCGCATACGGTCGGTCTACAGGCCAGCTACCAGCGGCGCGAGTGCCGCTCGATGACAAAGCAAGAGCAGTACGGCGGTCACGAGGAAGCTTGTGGCACCCAGCCAGCCGTCTCTCCGGGTCACGCCGCGTTGTCCGCCGGTGCAGCATCCCGTGTCATGGCTCGCGCAAATGCCGGCCGTGCCGCGAGGCGGGCCATATAGGCGGAGATTGGCCCTTCTGCCGGAAGGACGTCGCGCGCCCAGCCCAACGTGCCGCCCAGCATGATGTCGGCAGCGCTGAAGCGCTCCCCAAGCAGGTAAGGGCCGTTTGTAAGCGCGCCATTCAGCCGGTGGAGCGCTGCTTGAAGCGCGGCGGGAGTGGGTGCGTCAGCCCCAGCGCTGAGGCGCTGGAAGATGGCCGGACCGAGCTCCCCTTCGATCCAGTTTATCCAGGTGAGATACGCACCGCGATCTTGATCGCCGATGCGGGGGGCCAGCCCAGCCGTAGGCTGCAGGTCGGCAAGATAGGTCGCCACCGCCGCGCTCTCGGTAACCAGCGCACCGTCGTCGAGGAGGGCGGGCACTTTCTTGTCGGGGTGAGGATTGGCGGGATCGGGTCCCTCACCGCTTCCATCCATGTAGCGGATCGTGACGTGCCGCAGGTGGAAGGGCGCTCCCAGCTCCTCGAGCAGCCAGACAATCCGGCTCGATCGTGAACGGGGGGCGTGGAACAGCGTCAGCATGATGAATTCTCCCGCGGCCAGGATGCCGTTGGAGGCTGCTTAAAGCGGGGCTGTTGCCAGCGTGGTGGCAGCAGCAAACCGCTCGCGGGCGAGGTCGCTCGGGTTCTTCTTGGGCGGCTCGATACTTGATCGGCCGGCGATACTGGGTGAAGCGGATGAACCAATGACCGTAGTTGGAAGCCTACAGAGCTGCCTGAACGGCCGGATGTGGGTCGTCGTCACGTTAAGGAAGGGCGGCTGGCTCCGCCCACTTGTGGCCGTTCAGAGGCGACGATACCCTGCCCGATAGCAGACGTTGAGAAGGCACTGGCGAATGATCCCGGCCGTCAAGATTGGCTTAGTCGTTGCGCTTCTTTGGGCTGGCTGGCGCGCATCTCGCATGCTTCGAACCGGACGCATCAGGGTTTTCGACACAGATGGGCCGGTTCTGATGATAGCGCGGCAAGATAGGCCGTTCGCCTATTGGTCGTTTATTATGTTGTTCTACGCGGTACTGATCGCAATAGCCGTGGGCGCTACGTCGTTTTGAGCAGGCAGGCGAACAGCCGATTTTCACTATAGACTGCGCTTAAGCGGACGGACCGCTCGCCTCCCAATCTCGGCCGTTCTGAGTGGCCCGGCGAACTCGCTTAAGCAGCCGATCCGGTCACATGAATGAGCGGCGGCTTTCGGGAAGCGGGAAGGCGCGTACGAACGGCCGTTTCTGGGTCCCCGTTGACCATCCGCTGCTCGTCGCTTTTGAGGGGCGTGAGGCGATGTCACCCTTCGCTATGCTTCACCACCACGCAGCCTTTAGCCTCCCCTCGCGTTGGTTAGTTAAACGAGAGGACACCCGCCGATGGATGATGCCGTACAGACCCGCCGACGCGAGATTGCGACCGAGCACCTGCTCTTCAAAACGATCGAGTATGTCGAAGCGCGTCATCCGGGGCTGCTTGACGTCCTTGAAGCCAGTCTCGAACACCTTGGTGATCCGGCGGACGGCGCAGATAAGGACGACGAGGCGGTACGGGCGATCGCGCGCCGGATGATCGTCGGCGCTCGGCGCGAGGGCGCCTGAGGCGATTGGATGGCGCTGCACGTCGTTGGTTTCCACAGCGATGGATACGTCCGAGCCGTCTGCATGTTCGTTAAACCTAGTTTCATCTACAATGACTGAAATTGCTGAACGAGGCGGTTGGTCGTGCAGACCGAGGTCTCCGTCTTCGGCGTGGGGGCCGCCGACGACGAGTTGTTGCAGTACAGCTACTCTGATCCTCGAGACTGAGTGGAGAGGATGACCATCAAAGACAACGACCTCGCGCACCTGCACCGTTATGTCGAACTTGCTGCCGAGGCTGTCGACGCTGGCAGCCAGCCGTTCGGGTCCATCGTCGTTTGGGCCGCGAGCGAGATGCCGTTCGAGGATCGGAACAGGACGGGCGGCGGAGACGCGACGCGCCACCCCGAATTTGCAATCGCCCGCTGGGCAGCCGAACATCGGTCCCCCCGACGACTGGCGATCGGCAACAATCTACATCTCGGGCGAACATTGCGCGATGTGCGCTGCCAAGCATGGCTTGGCCGGAATGAGCCAGATATACGAATAAATTGAGAAACGACCATGGACGACCACGATCTCCACCACCTGCGCCGCTGCGTCGATCTTGCTAGGGTGGCAGTCGAGGCGGGTGATCAGCCGTTCGGGTCCATCCTTGTCTCCGCCTCGGGCAAGATACTGTTTGAAGGCCGTAACCGTGTCGGCAGGGGGGACCCAACGCGACATCCCGAGTTCGCAATCGTTCGTTGGGCAGCCAGGAACTTGTCCCCAGACGAACGGCAAGCGGCCACGGTGTACACATCGGGTGAGCATTGTGCGATGTGTGCAGCGGCACATGGTCTCGCGGGCATGGGTCGGATCGTCTACGCGACCTCGACAGTCCAATTGGGCGATTGGCTGAAGGAGCTTGGCCGACCCTCACTTGGCATTGCGCCGTTGAGGATCACGGACGTCATTCCAGGTGCGGAGGTCGAGGGGCCGGTGGAGAACTTTGCCGAGGAGGTCCGCCTACTCCACTCTCAGGCACAGCGGTGAGCGACGATCAAACCTATGCCCACGCCAACATGAACAAGTGGCAGATTTCTGCAGGGCGTCTCGAGCTTACCAATGACCGCTTGTGGATCTGCGCCATCATCGCGGCATGATCCGAAGCTGCGGTTGTATCATCGAGCGAGAGCAGCGGCGATCTCGGCCTCGGTGGACACATGATCCTCGATCACACATTTGAAGCCCAGCCCAGGCATACCGTGGTCAGATGGCACGGTCGCCTGCGCGACTATTAAGCCGTCCCACGTCGAGAGGTTAGAAGCCGATGACGCGACCGCGTGGGGATGTCGAGCGTGGTAGGCGTAGTCGCCGGTTGAGGCCACGACCCGATCTTGCCGATCCACGATTGAGATGATCGCCCCATCGGTTTCGCGTTGCGATACGCTCATGATTTGTTCGACCTGTCCTTGAAAGTCGTATTCAAGGTAGCAGACGCCAGCGACTAGGCCTTCGGCCAGCACCGGCGCGACGTAGACGAGCACTTTGCGATGGTTCGACCAAGGATTGTCCCAGACCTCATCGGTCAACCATTCGTCCTCCCCACTCAATGTGCGAGCCCGCTCGAATTGCGCCATGCCCTGAAAATTCACCGAACGGACCGACGCGTTCTCGTGTGCACAGACCGCCACGACACCCTCCGCGTCGACCAGAAAGGCGTTCAAGAAGTAGGGTGACAGCCGGAGGAGCGACCGGAGCCGCTCCAATGCCTCAACGCGATACCGCTCGACTGTCACCCCGACGACCAGCGCATCGCGCATCACTCGATCTGACGCGAGCATGCGCAGGTCTATCGAACGATCGTAAAGCGCGCGCGACAGTCCGTCCGCGATCGACTTGGCCAGTTCGCGAAGGCGCCCACCCTCGTATTCGGAGACAAGTTCGTTGGCGATGTCGGCACCGAGGCGTAGCCTGTCCATGACCTCGGCGCGGAAGGATATTGATGATTGGCGGGCGCTGCCCGCGAGCGTCTTCACCTCAGTCGCGACTACGCCAAATCCGCGGCCGGCATCACCGGCCCGCGCCGCTTCGATCGTTGCGTTCAGCGCGAGAAGATTGGTCTGAGCCGCGATCCCCTCGACCCGGGTCGCATGCGCATCGACGTCACTACCAAGGGCTGCGATGAGGGAACGTAGGCGGCGTGGCATGGTGATGTGATCGTAGACGCCGATGGTTAAGCCGTGATTAGCAGCCACTCATTGGCCGTGAGCTCCCGCGTCACCATGCCGCACATGCAACAGACGGGCGTCGCTAGAATCACCAAATCGCCTTGGCTCGCGTTGCCAGACTCGATGAACAAGCGTCTCCTTTCGGGAAGGAGAGAATGTCACCTGAATGGCCGGTTGTGGGTCTCCTCAGCGGCAGGGCGGGGTCGCTTCCATCCCATATATGTTGCTTGGTCAATCATGCAGTATACCCGAGACCGGTCAGCCGTTCACAGGCGCAAAAAAGGGCTATCGATATGCCATTGATTTGGCTTCTAGGTCTGCAGGCTGCCGTGGCGTGGAGTCCTCCGGCTCAGGCGGCATGGATAGGTGAAAAGCCACCTATCAAGGTCCGCTTGCGGGCACCCACCTTGTCGATGCGCGGGGAAGCACTGATCGAGGTCGACCTCATCGGGAAGGATGGTCCCTTTGCGGTGTCGCCTCTTCTGCAACCCACACGAGGCATAGCGTTTGAAGTCATTTCAGACGCCGGGCGACCGGTTGTTTCTGCTGAGCAAATGACAGGCTCACCGCCGCCACCTCCTCTCAAGACAGAGGACTTGATTACCGTGTCAGCGGCATCTCCGTATCGCGTCCTTACTCACGAAAGCGCAAGAACGATCTTTCCAGGACCGGGGCGATATCAATTGCGGGCGAAGGTCTTCCTCTTTAGTTTTCCGTCCGCCCCTATCCGGTATGCGCACGTAGTGTCTGATACAATTTCTGTGGACGTCACCAACTGACAAAAGGCGCAACGCTCGCGACCATGCCTTAAGTCGTCGGCTTCTGAGGAGCCGCCAGTGCCTTTTGCACCTTCGTCGGCGCTTATTCGTCCAGCACGATGGCGAATGATGCGCCATTTTTGCTATGCATGAATGGCAAAAGTTGGGGAGCGGGGATGCTGGCCTGAACGTCCGGGACTGGGTCACATTGCTTTGTCGACTTGATCAGGTTGCATGCGCGATCGGGATGCGATAAATCGCCTCGGCATCGCCCCCAAGCGCACGGCACAACTCAAGGCCAGACCACAGCAACCGCAAGGCGACTTCCGTCCCGCGGTGCTCCGTCAGACGTGCCTCGGGCCCCGCGAGGCTGAGCGCCCCAACGAGGCGGTTGCCATGACCAATTACTGGCACGGACGATGACGCAACGTGCGGCGTCGTAGCACCGGCGGTATAGATGGGAAGTGGCGGCAAATCAGGCTTGGTATCCGGCCAGTCGGCGAACAGCCGCAGCAACTGCGCAGAGCCGGCCTGATCCATCGGTCGCTGGGTGCCTGGTGCAACGTCGAGCCGCAGGCTGTTGGATGAATTCACGCGAAACAGGCAAAGACGCACGTCGCCGTGACGAACATAGAAGGTGGCGGTTTCCTGTGTCTCTGCCGCAAGCTTGGCGAGCACCGGCATGACATGCTGCTCGAGGTCGGTACTCTCCTGATAGATGGTGCCGAGCCGTACAACGCCGCTGCCGAGCTGGTAGCGACCGTCATGCAGGCGCACGAGGAGGTTGTAGCGTTCGAGCGAGATTGCAAGCCGCATGATCGTGCTTTTGACCAAGCCCGTGCGCTCCGCGATTTCGGCCAGGCTCAAGGCCTTGTCGCCGGTGCGAAAACAGGTGAGCAGCTCGAGCGCCCGTTCCGCCGCGGCAACGCCTTCCAGCGCGGGTCTGTCTTTGATACCCCGGTCTCTGATGATCGTCGCCATGCTGATCCCTTCTCCGCCCCGATAGCGGGACGGAGAAGGGTTTGTCATCACACGCCTTCACATCCCAGCCGCTTCAAAGTTTCATCGACCCAGGCGCGCGGGTTCTCGCCACGATGGATCTTCTCCATCTGCGCGGTTTCCGCCGCATGCTTGGCCGACGCCGCGGCAAGGACCAGGGGGGCCTCGTCGATGGCGACGGTGACGAGGCCATCGTCGTCGCCGAGCAGCAGATCGCCGGGATGGATCACCATACCGTCGATTGCGATCGGGACGTTCACCTCACCAGGACCATCCTTGTAGGGCCCGCGATGCGTCACCCCGGCCGCGAAGACGGGAAAGCTGCCCGCGCGGATCGCCGCAACGTCCCGGATCGCACCGAAGATGACAATGCCGGCGAGACCGCGGCTTTCCGCATGAGCCACCATCAGCTCGCCGATCAAGGCGTTGGTGAGGTCGCCACCGGCATCGACCGCCACGACATCGCCCGGCTCGGCGATGTCCAGCGCCTTGTGGAGCATCAGATTGTCGCCCGGCCGCGCCTTCACCGTGACGGCGGGGCCGGCGAGTACGCCGCCACCATGCATCGGCCGCAGCGCCGCCCCGCCCGCCGCCATGCGGCTCATGGCATCGCTGACATTGGCGACGGGCAGTGCGGCGAACTGGCGGACGAGGTCCGGGTCGATGCGACGGGTAAGGGGAAGGACGCGAAAGCCGATCGTCATGACGTGAAGCTCCTGCCGGCCGCACGCTTCGCGCGGCCGGGATGGGGATCAGAAGTTGAAGCGGAAGCCGACGCGGAACAGGCGTCCCGTGGTGTCGTAGAGGCCGGTGTTGGTGGCCAGGGCAATGGTGCCGTCACCGGGCGCGGCGGGTGGGTCGGTGTCCAGCACGTTGCGGACGTTCAGGTAGAACTCGGCGCCCCGGATGCCGACATCCTCCAGCTTGTAGCCGATCTGGAGATCCCAATAGGCCTGGGCCTTGATGTTCTGCAGGTCGATCGCCGCAGGACCGCGGGTTACGTCGTAGCGGCCGCCGCCGATGAAGCGCACCTGGTTGAACAGGTTGAAATTGCCCTTGTAGAAGTCGGCTTGGGCGTTGAACCGCCAATGCGGATTGGCGCTGATCCCGACTTCGCCCGCCCGGTCAATCGCGGCGGAGCCGGGCGTGGTCGCCGACAGTTTGCCGACATAGGATACGACGGTACGCAGGTTCAGCGTCGCGTTGGTATCCATCATCGACGAGAGCGGCACGCGATAGCTCGCCTCCACGTCGACGCCGTTGGTCTCCAGCTCGGACAGGTTAATCGGGAAGGCGGTGAGGCTGAGCAGGTTGCCGCCAGCGTCGCGTTGCACGAGGTTGCAGGCGAGCTGGTTGCCGGTGAAGCACTGGTCGACCGTCTGCTGTGGCGTCAGCGTGCCGATCGCGTCCTTGATCTTGATGTCGTAGTAATCGACCGACAGGTTGAAGCCGGGGATCATCGGCGGCTGCAGCACCACGCCCAGCGTCAGCGTGTCGGCTTTTTCAGGTTGAAGCTGCGCATTGCCACCGGTGGTGACGAAGATGCCGGACAGGCGGATGTTGTTCTTGAACGGATCGACGATCGTCGCCGACTGGGTCCGGCCGCTCGTGAAGAGCTCGGACAGGTTGGGCGCTCGAATGTCCCGCGAGCGGGTGCCGCGCAGGCGAAGCGCGTCGAATGCCGTCCAGCTCAGGCCCGCCTTCCATGTCGTCACGCCGCCGCTGGTCGAGTAATCGGTGTAGCGGACCGCTCCATTGAAATCGATCGACTTGGCGAAGGGCAGATCGCGGAGCAGCGGCACGACGGTTTCGACATAGCCTTCGCGCACGTCGTACTTGCCGGACCAGGGCTGTGGATTGGCGAACAGGAAGGCACCCGCGCGTGACAGCGCGTCGACCGCCAGTTCGGCCGTCTCCTTGCGATATTCGCCGCCGGTAGCGAAGGAGATCGGTCCGGCCCAGCCTTCGAACAGCGTGCCCGACACGTTGAGGGCTGCGACATCCTCAGTGAAGACCGAGTCCGTGCGGCTGGTGCCACGGGTATAGGCCAGCGCTGCAGCCGATGGCGAGCCTTCGCCGAAGACGTTGAACGGTGCGCAGCCATCGTTCGGGTTGGTCAGCGTCGACCGGCAGACGATCTGGCCGGTGGCGGGATTGACCACCGCATCGGCGGCGCGGGTGAAATTGGCCGTGATCTCGTTGTTCAGCACGTCGGTGCGCTGATTGGTGCGGCCATGCTGGTAATAGCCGTTGATCTTCAGCCCGCCAACCTTCGCGTTGAAGCCGCCGACGAACCGCCGCGTGTCCGTGGTGACGGCGACATCGGTCAGGCCACCCTCGACTGACCAGCGCAGCATCGTCAGGCTGGTCACGGACGGATTGGCGCCAAGCAACGCGCGGATTTGCTGCGGCAGATAGGCATTGTCACGGCGGATGGTGATCGGGTTCTGCACCTGGTGGCGATTGGTCGAGGTCGAATAGCGCGTGTCGGTCCAGCCATAGGACGCCTCGCCGAACACGGACAGATTCTCGGTGAGGTCATATTCGGCACGGCCGAAGGCCGACCAGCGTTCGAGCGGGCGGTTGATCTCCTGGAACAGCTCGGTGTTGACGCCGTCACCGCCGATCTGCTGGGTCGAGGTGGCGTAGGAGCCGAAGCTATAGGGCAGCACCGTGCCGCCGGGGCCGAACTGCAAGCCCCGAAACAACGCGTTCTGCGCTGCGGTGCCGCCATTGCCGGTCAGCAACGTGCCGCCATAGGTGCCGAGATTGCGCACGTCCTCCGCCAGGATCTGGGACGGTCCGCCAGCCGGCCCGTTGATCAGGTTGGTGCCACGCCGCGCCCAGTCGCGCTTGCCCTCCAGAATGCCGTCGTTCTTGTAATATTCAGCGCTGGCGATCAGGTGCAGCCGGTCGCCGGCGGTGCTGATGCCGCCGGTCAGGATGGCCCGCTTTTCGGCATTGTCGCCTTCGCTGGAGATGCCCGAGGATACTTCGCCCTTCAGACCTTCATATTTGGTGTCGAGCACGAAGTTGACCACGCCCGCGACCGCATCGGACCCATAAGCCGCGGAGGCACCGCCCGTCACGATGTCGACCCGTTGGATTAGGCCTGCGGGCAACAGGTTGACGTCGACCGTGCCGAACTGGCTTGCGGCAACGAATCGTCGACCGTCGAGCAGCGTCAAGGTGCGGACGGCGCCAAGGTTGCGCAGATTGAGGAAGGATTGCCCGCCGCCCTGCGTGCCGCTGGCGCGCTGCGGACCGGAGGTCGCGGTGAGGGCAGGGAGGTTGCGGAGCGACTCACCGAGCGTTGACGGCGCGCTTTTTACAAGTTGCTCGGAATTGATGACCGTGACGGGCGTCGGCGTGGTGAAACCGCTGCGACCGATCCGCGATCCGGTGACGACGATGTCCTTTTCCTGCTCTGGTGCCTGCTCAGGCGTCACCGTGCTGTCCGGCGCGACTTCAGCGGTTTGGGGAGCCTGGGTCTGGATTGCCTCGGGTGCGATTTGTGCAGGCGTGCTTGTTTCAACCGCCGCCGCGGTCTGGGCAGAAGCTTCCGGCATCCAGAGACAAACGGCGCTGACGCCGACCAGCAAAAGATGACGCGTATGGGCGATGCGGCCGATGGGCATGTGCCTCTCCTGATTGTCATGCGAGCTTTGCGCCCGTCAGCAGTGGCTTGTAGCGGAGGTATTACAAAACGCAACGTCGTTTCAGAATAAAGTTGCGAAGCGACGGGCGGCGGCTATTGTGAGGTTATGAGCGGGGAAGCCGCCAAAGGGAGAGGGATGTGACGAGGCACACAAGCGGGATGACCGCGCTGATCGCAGGGCCGCTACTGAGCGAGGCTGCGGTTGCGAAAGCAGTAGCGCATGACCTGACGCTCGTGCCGCTCAAGCCTTATGCGGACGCTGATGAAATGATTGCTGCGGCGAATGCGATCGGCGCGCAGGCAATCATCGTCCGCATGGGCGTCGTGTCGCGTGCAGTCATCGAATCAATTCCGACGCTTCGGATCATCGCCAAGCATGGCGTCGGCGTGGACGGTATCGACCGGGACGCGGCATCGTCGCGAGGCATTCCGGTCGTGGTAGCGGGCGGTGCCAATGCGCAGTCGGTCGCCGAGCAGGCGCTTGCTCTATTGATGAGCGTCGCCCGATCGACCGCGTGGTTGGATCGCCGGGTTCGGACCGGTCATTGGGACAAGCCAACCTATGCCGGCACGGAAATTACCGGCAAGACCGTTGGTCTGGTCGGACTGGGGGCGATTGGCCGCGCGTTCCTCCATCTGCTGGCGCCGTTCGGCGGAGCGGTTCGCATCTATGATCCATATCTCAGCGATGCTCAGCTTCCCGCCGGCACGATCCGCTGCGCCACGGTGCGCGAACTGCTGGAGCAAAGTGACATCGTCAGTCTGCACTGCCCGCTGACGCCCGACAATCGCGGCTTTGTCGATGCTGCGGCGCTTGCCGCGATGCGCCCGGGCAGCATCCTCCTCAACACGGCGCGGGGCGAGCTGGTCGACGAAGTGGCACTGTATGCGGCGCTGTGCACTGGCCCGCTGGCTGGCGCCGGTCTGGATACGTTCGCCAGTGAGCCACCGGCTGCGGATCACCCCTTCTGGACGCTCGACAATCTCGTCGTCAGCCCGCACGTCGGGGCCAATACCCGGGAGGCGCGGATCCGGGTCGGCATCAGCGTGGTCGACCAAATCGCCGGCTATCTGACAGCCGGTACGATCGAGCCGCGCAACCTGGTGAACAATCTGGCCGCGACGGCCGCCTGAACATAGTGCGACGCCGCCCGAAAAGAGGCGGCGCGCAGGTCCTGGAGAGGATTTGGTGATGATGAGCCGTGAGAAACTTCCCGACCCCCTTGAAGCGAGGGTCATGCGCAAGGTGACGTGGCGGTTGCTGCCGTTCTTGATGCTCTGCTATCTTCTCGCCTTCATCGACCGCGCCAACATCGGCATGGCGTCGCTGCAGATGAACACCGATCTGGGCTTGAGCAGCACCGTATTCGGCTTTGGCGCCAGCCTGTTCTTCATCGCTTATTTCCTGATGGAGGTGCCGAGCAACCTCATGCTCCAGCGCGTCGGGGCGCGGCTGTGGATCGCACGGATCATGGTGAGTTGGGGCATCGTCTCTGCGGCCATGGCCTTTGTGTGGAATGTCGAGTC
The DNA here is from genome assembly GCF_031453475.1 of Sphingomonas sp. SORGH_AS_0438. Classification (NCBI taxonomy): domain Bacteria; kingdom Pseudomonadati; phylum Pseudomonadota; class Alphaproteobacteria; order Sphingomonadales; family Sphingomonadaceae; genus Sphingomonas; species Sphingomonas sp. SORGH_AS_0438. The sequence goes on along the minus strand of NZ_JAVIZS010000001.1, from coordinate 1,467,561 downwards.
TTTCTACGTCATGCGCTTCCTCCTCGGCGCGGCGGAGGCTGGCTTCTTCCCAGGCGTGATCCTCTACCTGACCTACTGGATGCCGCCGCTCTATCGGGGGCGCACCTTAGCCTTGTTTGCGGTGGCGATTCCCTTGTCGAGCTTCATCGGCTCGCCGCTTGGTGGGGTGCTGCTGTCGCTCGATGGCGTAGGTGGCCTGCACGGTTGGCAGTGGCTCTTCCTGTGCGAAGGCGTGCCGACGATCCTGCTCGGCTTGGCCTGTCTGCGTGTGCTTACCGACCGCCCCGCTCAGGCCGAGTGGCTGGACACGGACGAGAAGCGCTGGCTGAGCGCCGCCACCACCGCCGCGACCGACGGCCGGCCGATGGTGCACGGCTCCGCCTGGGGGCTGATCCGTACGCCGGCCTTTTGGGCGATGGTGCTCGCCTGTTGCGGCGCGTCGGCCGCTGGCAGCGTGCTGGGTGTGTGGCAGCCACAATTGCTCAAATCCTATGGTTTGACCAATCTCGAAACGGGACTGGTCAATTCGGTCCCTTACGGCGTGGCAGCGATCGCGATGGTGCTGTGGGGACGCCATTCCGACGCCACCAACGAGCGGCGCTGGCACACAGCGTTGCCCCTGCTCTTGATCGCAGCGGGCGTACTTGGCACCTTCGCCCTTACCGGGCTTGCCCCGACCGTGCTGCTGCTCACCTTCGTCCTGATGGGCGCCTACTGCTTCAAGGGGCCTTTCTGGAGCATGGCGTCGAGCTGGCTGTCCGCCGGTACCGCGGCGGCAGGCATCGCCGCGATCAACGCGACATCCAACCTGATCGGGGGTGGTCTGATGGTAAACGTGTACGGCCTGATCCACGCCCGAACGGGCAGTCACGTTCTCGCACTGATGCCGCTCGCCGGCTTGACCATTGGCAGCGCATTGGCCGTCATCATCGTCGGGCGGCAGGCGCGCGCCCGGCCGGTGGTGGCTGTATGACCCGCCACAATCAAATTTGACGGCCAGGGGGATTGAAGATGAAGACCCGGCAACACGTCCTTTTCGCTGCGACAGCATTGTTGGCGGCACCTACATTGGCTCAGGATCCAGCCAAGTCGCCCAATGGTGGTCGGCCGGAAATCCATGATGTCGAGGAAATGCGGCGGATCGGCGGCTATACTGCGCCCGGCGCACATGCCTATGCGGACCTGGCCGCGGAGGCTGGGGGCAAGCTGTGGCCGGTGACGCTCTATTATCGATGCCAGGCGGTACGCGAACGACGTCCATTGAAGGCGCCAGCACCCAAGCCGGTCGAGGTCTTCGACCGCGTCTATTCGATCGGAACCGCCGAGAACAACATATGGGCGATCGATACCAACGACGGCATCCTGCTGCTCGATGCGCTGAGCAGCGAGGCAAATGCGCGCGACGTCATCGTCGCCAACATGAAGACGCTGGGCCTCGACCCTAGACGCATCCGCATCATCGTCATCACGCACAATCATCTCGATCACTTTGGCGGCGCGGCCTATCTGAAGGCCTTGTCGGGTGCGAAGATCGGCATGAGCCGCGCTGACTGGACCGGCAAGCCGATGATGGGGACGCTGCCCGTGAAGGCCGCCGATGATTTCTTCATTGAGGACGGTCAGACCATCACTCTGGGTGGCCGTTCCGTCACCGCGCTGCTGACGCCGGGGCACACACCTGGAACGATTTCCTTGCTGTTTTCGGTCAGCGATCACGGCGTACCGCATATGGCGTCCCTATTCGGGGGTCAGGGTTCGCCGCGGGATGTTGCCGCGCTCATGACATTTCGTCATTCGCTCGACCACTTCGCTGATTACACCGACTGGATGCAGGCCGATGTTGTGCTGTCCAACCACACGGTGGGCGATGATGGCCTCACCCGAGTGGCCGCTTTGCAGCGGCGACGCGCCGGCGAGCCCAATCCTTATGTTGTCGGTCGGGAAGGCGTGATCCGCTATGACGCCGAATGGCGCGGCTGCCTCAGTGCCGATATCGATCAGGCGATTGCGGGAGGTGGTATCAAGCCGGGCACTCACGCCATCAAGCAAACCGGCGGAGGCGCGTCATGAGCATGTGCACCCTCCCGGGTGAGATCATCGCGCATGTCGTGGCGCACTGTCCCGGCCGTACGGATGAGGCTCTCCAGCCACGCTTTGGTATCAGCTATAACACATGGCGCAAGATCGCTGCTGGCAAACCGATCAGAGCCACCGTCGCGGCTCGGTTGATTGAGCGGGTCAAGGCAGAGGCGCAGCCACAGGCTTAGGTATGCAGCCATGAAGATTAACGAATGTCCAAAGTTGGGCGGCTGATAAGGTCGCCGGAATGGCCAAAAGTGGGTCAGCGTGTGTGTCGGATCGTGGTGTCGTTAAAAGCACGAATTACGCATAGGAATGACAGCAATTTGGTGGTTGGCGTCAAAAGCTGCCCTTTAGGAGCCGCCCAAACACCAACATTCTTCGTTTAACTACCAATTCCAAGACGGCCGAATACCAGCTGGGCAAGTGACTTTATGTAAGCGGGGCCGACCCGCCACGCCGGTATCAGACCTCACGCCATTGCTCGATGGCGTGATCATACGCTGCTTGTGCCTCGTCGCGGGCCTCCCGCAGCTTGTTCTCCTCATTCCGCTGCTGCCGCTGAAGGTTGGCTCGATCGCGCTGTGCTGCATCCACGCGGGCCTTGGCCTCTGCATCCGCCTCACGGTGACATTTGATTGCCGCCTGTAGTGACGCCTCGGCTCGTTCCAGGTCGCTGGTTGAAGGCTTTGTTCGCTTGGGTGCAGCCTTGGTGGCGCTGGCCTTTGCAGACCGCGCCTTGTCCGCAACCGGTCGGTCCCTGGGCAGGGCGGCGAATTGCTCGGCTTCCGAACCCCGCAGGCGTCGAACGACCTCGCCGGGCCTCGCCAGCGGCTCCTGCATCAAATCGGGGTCAGTGACCTCGAATGCCGCCCCACGCGCGAATAGGTCATGATCGCTACCCCAGGCTCGTAAAGCCGCTGCTCGACTGGGGGCGGCCACCAAGGCATCGTGAAAGCCGATTGGGGTGGTGAACACCCTGAGTTTCGGTGCTTTTGCCATTGAACCTTTCGCTCTCCAGCGAACTCCCACCACCTGTCGTGCGTTGCATACCACCGAGGAGAACCGGCATGGCCGCACGCGCTTACTGGCAGGGGCAGATCAAGCTCGCCCTGGTATCCATCCCGGTGGAGATCTACTCCGCCACGCGTTCAGGCGCGACCGTCTCGTTCAAGCAAATTCACGAGCCCAGCGGCAAACCCATTCATTACGAGAAGGTGGTGACGGGCATTGGACCCGTTGATCAGGACGAGATCATGAAGGGCTATGAAGTAGCCAAGGGCGAATATGTGCTGCTGGAGCAGGATGAGATTGACGCGGTCAAGCTCGAGAGCAAGAAGACGCTGGAGCTGACTCAGTTCGTCGATGCAGACGCTGTCGACGTGCTCTACTACGAGAAGCCGTTTTTCGTGGTACCGGCCGACGACCTCGCGAACGAGGCATTCATCGTCCTGCGCGAGGCTTTGAAGCGAACCCGAAAGGTAGGTCTGGGGCAACTGGCTCTCAGGGGCCGGGAGTATGTGGTGAGCCTCAAGCCATCAGGGCGAGGCATGGTCCTGGAGACGCTGCGCTACGCCGACGAGATGGAAAAAGCCCAAGGCTATTTCAGAGAGATACCCGACGATGAACCTGAGGGCGAGTTGCTGGAGCTGGCGGAGGCTTTGATCGACCGAAAGAGTGGCCCATTCCACCCACAGGAATATCATGACCGCTATGTCGATGCGCTTCGCGACCTTATCGAGCGCAAGCGCAAGGCCCGCGGCAAGAAGATCGTCGAGGATGATGGACATAGCGAGACGGCCAAGGGTGGCAACGTCGTTGATCTGATGGCCGCCCTGCGTCAGTCAATGGGTGGCAAGGCCGCACCGTCATCGGCGAAGGCACCTGCGGCAACGGACTCTGCGCCAAAGAAGCCGGCGGCAAAGAAGGCAGCGACCGGCAAGCCGACCGCCAAGCATGCGGCCAGAAAACGTGCCTAAGACTGTGGCGAAGGATGCCTCGCACCTGCTGGCAACCTACAACGCCAAGCGCGACTTTACCCGCACCGCCGAGCCAGCCGGGACGCTTGAGCCCGGGCATGGCAACCTGTTCATGGTCCAGAAGCATGACGCCACCCGGTTGCACTGGGATCTGCGACTGGAAATGGATGGCGTGCTGAAGAGCTGGGCAGTGACGCGGGGTCCGAGCCTTGACCCTTCCGAAAAGCGGCTGGCGGTCCGCACGGAGGATCATCCGCTGTCCTATGCGACCTTCGAAGGTACGATTCCCGTTGGTGAATATGGCGGTGGCACTGTGATGCTATGGGATCGCGGCACCTGGTCACCAATCGAGGGCAAGTCTGCGTCGGACATCGACGCCGGTCACCTTCATTTCGTGCTGAATGGTGAGCGGATGCGGGGCGAATGGATGCTCATCCGCCTGAAGCCGCGCGGCCGGGAAAAGCGCGAGAACTGGCTGTTGCGCAAGGTAAATGATGAGGAGGCGGGTGGTGCGGACAGGCTGGTAGAGGGGGCGTTGACCAGCATCTCCACCGGACGCACCATGGCGGAAATCGCAGACGGGCACCCCGCGCGTTCCTCCAGGAGGAAGGCTACGGTCACTGGCCACGCCTCGCCCCAGCGAGCCAGCCAAAGCAAGCTGACATTGCCTGAGTTTCGCCGGCCTCAGCTATGCACGCTGCAGGATACCGTCCCGACGGGCAACGCATGGCTGCATGAGATCAAGTTCGATGGCTATCGCGTGCTCGTGGCAGTTGGCGATGGCCGGGCGAGGGTCTTCACCCGTACGGGCCTTGATTGGACTGACAAGTTCCCCGGCATTGCTGAAGCCGCGACCCGGTTGGCCGGCACCGCGCTCATTGATGGCGAAGCAGTGGCGTTCAGAGACGGCCGACCGGACTTCTCGACGTTGAAAAATGCGATCGGCGATGGTGGCGAGATCGTGCTGATGGCGTTCGATTTGCTGGAGCAGGACGGTGAGGATCTGACCGCGCTCTCGACGCTGGAGCGAAAGGAGCGACTGCGCGCTCTCGTGGCTGATGCGCCCGCTGACATCCGCTTCTCGCAACATGTGATTGGCCAGGGCGAGGCGCTACTGGATCAGATGTGTCGTGACGGATTGGAGGGCGTGGTATCGAAACGGGCAGATGCCCCGTATCACTCCGGCCGCACCCGCGCCTGGATCAAGGTGAAGTGCGTCAGGCGTGATGCCTATGCGATTGTTGGCTGGCTGCCCTCCGATAAGCGCCATGGTTTCAAATCGCTGTTGCTGGCTCGGGAAGGGCCAAACGGACATGTGTTTGCCGGCAAGGTCGGAACCGGGTTTGATTTGGCAACGATGGAAGCGCTGCGCCTCAAATTAGAAAAAATCGAACGGCAGTCGCCAACGGTCGTAGCGCCCAAGGCGGCGGTAAAGGGCGCGCACTGGGTGACACCCAGCCTTTCGGCTGACATCGCCTATGCCGAGACCACCCCGGATGGCTTACTGCGCCATCCCAGCTTCATCGGGCTGACCAGCCGTCGAAGCCAGACCGTCTCCGTACCACCACCTCCCGCTGAGACAAGCGTCGTGATCACGCATCGCGACCGGGTCATCTTCCCCGAGAGCGACCTCACCAAGGGCAATCTTGCCGATTATTATGCAGTGATCGCTCCGTTGATGCTGCCGTTCGTGCGCGACCGCCCGGTCAGCCTCGTCCGCTGCCCACAGGGGCGGGGGCGAAAATGCTTCTTCCAGAAACATGATGCGGGCAGTTTCGGCGACCATGTCCGCCGCGTTTCGATTCACGACAAGGATGGCGAGGCTGACGATTACCTCTATGTCGACGATACCGATGGGGTGATCACCTGCGTGCAGATGGGCGCGATCGAATTTCACGGCTGGGGCTCGATGGTGGCGGCAGTCGAGACGCCAGACCGGATGGTGTTCGATCTGGACCCCGATGAGGGGCTGGCATTTGCCGAAACCAGACGCGCGGCAGAACATCTGAAAGAGCAACTGGCAGAGCTGGGCCTGACGAGCTTTCCGATGCTCTCTGGGGGCAAGGGCGTCCACGTCATCGTTCCGCTTACCCCCGCAACGACATGGCCAGAGGTGAAGAGCTTCGCCGAGCGCTTCGCGCGTGCGCTGGCAACAGCCAACCCTGAGCGCTTCGTAGCGACGATGACCAAGTCGAGGCGTTCGGGGCGCATCTTCATCGACTGGCTCCGCAACCAGCGCGGCAGCACTGCGGTCATGCCCTATTCCGTCAGGGCGCGGGCCGGCGCACCGGTCGCCGCACCGGTGTCATGGACCGAACTGCGAGAGATCGAGACGGCGGGAGCTTGGATGGTGCGTGATACCGAAACGCTTCTGCGCCGCGCTGCCAGCCCCGCACTGGCCGGATGGGGAATGGCTCGCCAGACGCTGCCTGATGTCTAAGTGACGAGGCCCAGCTTCATCACCGGCGGTCGCGGAACACCTGGGTGAGCCTTTGCCGTTGTGCATCCGAAGACCATTCACCAACACAAGCTATCATATGCGCGGAAGCAGGCGGCCGCTGTCCTCCACGTCGCAACCTTCACTGAAGCAATATGCCTTCCGATGGCGGCCCGGAAGGAGTGACCGATTCAGACGTTCATGGCTCGAACCAGATGCCAGACGGCAGGACAGCGCACAGATGAATGAGCGTCCGAAGTTGAGCAGCGAGGAAGGCGTCGTGAATGACCGCATCTGGGTCTGTCAGGCAGCGCAGCTGCATCGGCCGTCACGCAAGGTGGCAGCCAATAAGGCTGGCAACCCTTGCTGGCAACGAGGCGAGATCGTCCGTTTGACCATCGACGAGTTCGGACGTGACCACCGTCGCGCCGCAGAAGTCAAAGATGCCATGATCGATTTGGGCGCGCATCGCATCGCGATAGCCGTGCTTGGCATAGGTCGCGGCGCTGGCACCTGCCAGCGCGATCAGATGGACGTTCAACCGTCCAAGTTTCTTGACGATGCCTCCATCGACATCTTCCTCGAATGCCCACCCAGACACGAACACACGATCGATCCAGCCCTTGAGCACCGCCGGCAATGACCACCAGTAGACCGGGTAGACAAGAATGAGATGATCCGCCCGATCGATCCGCTGCTGTTCCCGGCGCACATCTGGCGACGTCGGGCCAGCTGCGGTGAACGCTGCATGGTCAGCAGGTCCGAAGACCGGATCGAACCCTTCCGCCACCAGATCGACAAGCTCGACGGTGTGTCCGAGCGCTGCTCCAGCATCGAGAAATGAAGACGCAACGGAGCGGGTCAGCGACGGGCCGGCAGGATGCGCCATGACGACGAGGATGTGCACTAATACTACTCCAGTTTATCGGATTGTGCGGCAGGTTGAACGGATATGCTCGACCAGCATCTGCGGGTTCTCCATCGCTGCGAAGTGTCCGCCTCGATCCGCTTCAGCGAAGAAGCGCAGATCCGCGAAGCGTGCTTCAGCCCAGCGCCGCGAGAGCCGAACCTGCTCGCCGGGAAACATGCTGACCCCGGCCGGTAACGGGATCGGACCGTGTGGCATTCGCTGCGCCATCTCCTGCGCGGCCTCCCAGTAGAAGCGCGCCGAACTCGGCCCGGAGTTTGGTAGCCAGTAGAGCATCACGTCGTCGATGAGATGGTCGAGCGAGATCACGCGCTCGGGCTCACCATCGCTGTCGGATACGTCCTGAAACAGCGCGTAGATCCAGCTCGCCAGACCTACAGGGGAGTCGGCCAGCGCGAATGCGACCGATTGCGGACGGGTGCATTGCAGCTTCATATAGCCCGAGTATTCCCGGTCATAGCGCCGGGCGTCGTCAAGCATCCGCTGTTCGTCGGGCGTTGCGTCGGCGATTTCTGCGTGCGTTGGCTGAAACATCACCATGTTGAGGTGGATGCCAACCAGACCGGGCGCGCGCATATGGGCGAGCGCTGTCGTCACCGCAGCCCCCCAGTCGCCGCCCTGCGCCATCCAGCGGTCACCGTAGCCCAGTCGTTGCATCAGCTGCCCCAATGCCGCGGCGGTGCGGCCCACGCCCCAGCCGGGCCCGGTGGGCTTGTCCGAGAAGCCGAAGCCCGGCAGCGCCGGGATCACGAGATGGAAGGCGTCCGCGGCATCGCCGCCATGCGATTGCGGATCGGTGAGCGGCCCGATCAGGTCGCGGAACTCGAGGATCGAGCCGGGCCAGCCGTGCGTCAGCAGCAGTGGAGTGGCATTCGCGTGTGGCGACCGGATGTGTAGGAAGTGGATGCCCAGTCCGTCGATGACGGTCCTGCTGCTGCCCCATCCGTTGAGCATGGCCTCCGTAGACCGCCAATCGTAGCCGTCCCGCCAGTGCTCGACCAACCGCCGGATCGTCGGCAAAGCAGGCCCCTGACGCCCATCCGTGGTCGGGCCGGGGTCGGGCCAACGCACACGATCGAGCCGGTCGGCGAGGTCGCTGAGGTCGGCGTCGGGTATGTGGATCGGGAACGCCGTCACCGCATCGGGTTGTGCCTGATTGATCGTGAGGCTCATGGTGCATCCTTTCGTGTCGGGGAAAGGATAGTCGTTGCATAGCGACTTGATTAGATGGCCTATACGCGACAGGTGTTGCATACGGTGCAACAATGATGGACCTGTCTGATCTTCGCGCTTTCGTGCGCATCACCGACCTGATGAGCGTTTCGGCTGCGGCAAGGTCATTGGGCTTGCCGAAATCAGGGGTCAGTCGCGCATTGGCCAGGCTTGAGCAGCAGGTCGGTGCCGTCCTCCTCGATCGCTCGACCCGGCATATGCGCCTCACCGACGCTGGCACCCTATTCCGGCCGCACGCCCTTCGCATCCTCGCCGATGTCGATGAGGCGGGGGCGGCGCTCGAAGGACTTGCCGGCGTGCCTAGCGGCACGTTGCGGATCAGTCTGCCGTTCACGATTGCAAGCGCGCTGGTCGCGCCGCTGCTCCCGTCCTTCATGGCGGCTTATCCGCAAGTGCGCGTCGACCTGAAGATCGATGACCGCGTCATCGACATGCCGGCCGAGCTCGTGGACATGGTTGTCCGGGTTGGCCCGTTGGCCGACAGCGATCTGATCGCGAGGCACCTACTGACATCGCAGACATGGCTGTGCGCGAGCCCTGACTATCTCGCGGTGCGCGGCACACCGCTTCGCGCCACCGATCTCCATGCCCATACGCTGCTCGACTATGCGGATAGGCCAGTGGCCTATCACGACGGCGCAGCTGGACCAGCGGGCATCGCCGAATTTCTCCCGCATGCCGTCATCTCCGACGCCGCAGCGATCCTGCCCGCCGTCCTTGGCGGCTGCGGCATCGCACGGCTTCCGGACTTCCTCGTCAAAGCTCCTGTCGAGGAGGGCCGACTGGTCAGGTTGTGGCCTGCCGGTCGTACCCACGAGGTTGCCATCCACGCGCTCTATCCAAGCCACCGGGCCTTGTCGGCGAAGGTTCGGGTCTTCATCGACGCCTTGGTCGAAGCTGCGAAGAGCCACGCAGATGGATGAGGATTTCGGTTGGCTGCAGCGACATGAGGAATACTCGCGGTATCGGCTACCTCCAACCTGAACGAATGTCGAATCCTGGTAAGCAGGCGGGAAGCTGCGAGTGTCCGTTTCTGGGTCTCCAAGCTTGTGATCTTATGCGGTGGTAACGTGACGCCAAGCCTTGTGGCATAGATGGTGTCCGATGGGATCAGAATACCGGATCAGGGCGGCCGCCCGACGCGCGGCTTGGGGCTTGTTGGCGGCTGCACTCGTCTGGCGTGCTGCCGTCATGATTAGCTCGCTTCACGCGGGCCACGCTTCCCGGCTGCTGGCGTTTCCGTTCGGTGCGGTCCTACCGGCCATGCTGTTGGTCATCTTGTCTCTGCTGCCGCCCACCCGCACTCGCGAAGGCCTGCTGATGCGGGTCGGCACCATGATCCAGCTGTGGCTTGTCATCGTCCTGCCAGTCGTGGCTTTGTACCTGACCTTGGGCTTTCCGGTCGTGTTCCTAGTGGTGGAGCTGTTCGAGACCCGCTTGCCGCGCCAGCTGCGCGAACCCCTAGCGCGCCTCGTCGTCGCATGATCGCGCTCGATCTGCCGCTGCCGCTCATGTGGGCGCTCCGATGGGCACTTTTCCTAGGGCCGCTCGTGGCCGTCCTGCTGCTCGGGTGGTGGCGTCGTGGCAACAAGCGGATGATGATCGGTGCGCTGTTCGCCTTTCTGTATGGTCTTGGCCTGATCTTCGCGACCCATATGCTTGCGATGCGGCTCGGGTGCTGGCGTTACGGCGACGACGTGCTGATGCTGCAGGGGCTACCTGCTGACATATGGGTGGGAGGCGCGCTGCTGTTCGGACCCGTGCTGTTCCTCGCCTTCCCCGATGTCGCGCCCGTGTGGCTGGTATTACCGATCGTGGTCGGCCTTCACGGCACGGTCTTTTCCTCGCTCGCGCCGCTGGTCGTGGCGGGGCAGGGATGGGTGGGAGGCGTGCTGCTCGTCTTCGCAGTCGCCCACCTGCCGGCCCTCTACCTCGCCCGCTGGACGGCGCGCGACGTTCACCTGCCCCGGCGGGCGGCGCTGCTGGCGGTCGGGCACGGTTGCCTGGCGTTCGCGGTCATCCCATCGCTGATCCTGCACGCGACGGGTGGCGCGTGGGGGCTGGGTGGTATCGAACCCTGGCGTATGGCGGTGGGAGCATTACTGTGCCTGCCGCTGATGGTGTTGGGCCTCTCGGCCGTTCAGATGTTCGCGATCCATGGGCAAGGCACGGCGATCCCCCTTGACCCCACCAGGCGGCTCGTGGGCGCAGGCGTGTTCGCCTATCTGACCAACCCCATGCAGGCCTGCACGGCCGCCACCTGGATCGTGATGGGCGCGGTGCTGGGCAACGCGTGGGTGGCGTCGGCGTCGATCATGGCATGGGTGTTCGTGATTGGGATGGTCCGCTGGCATCATCGCCACGACCTGCTGCGGCGCTTTCCGGACGGCTGGCCTGAGTACCGCGCCCATGTCGGTGAGTGGCGGCCCCGTTGGCGGCCCTGGTTCGCGCAGGCATCGGTCTTGGCCTACAATCCCGCCTGTTTGAAGCAGGCGCGGTTCGTGCGGTGGCTCGTTCCGCGCGGCACCGTCTCGCTGGAGGTGCTGGCGACGCCTGGCGTGCCTTTCGGCTATCACGAGCCGGGCGAAGACCGCGTGTTCGTGGGCTTGGCGGCGCGCGGCAAGGTACTCGGTCACGTGCATTTCGGCTGGGCGCTTGTGGGGGCTGCGATGCTGCTCGTAGCGCTCCCGCTGCAATATCTGCGTAGGTCGCGCGTGCTTCGTTGGGAGGGGGCCGCTGCCTGAACCCCGTTCGCCCAATACGCTGTTACTAGGAGCTGACCATCTGTGGCGCATCCGGCGCGACCAGTTGCGCTTCTATGCCGACATGCGCGCGCGGCACGGCGATCGGGTGAGGTTGCGGCTGGGTCCGTATAGGTCCTGGCTGCTCTTCCGCCCGGACGATGTGGAACGCGTACTGGTGGCTAGCGCAGCTTCGTTCATCCGCTTCCGCAAGCTGACCGAGGTCATCGCTCAGTGGAACGGCGACAGTCTGATCGTTGCCGAAGGGCAACGCTGGCGCGACCGCCGCCGCAAGGTCCAGCCGGCGTTTCGCACGCAACGGGTGCGTGACTATGCTGCGACCGCTGCGAGCCATGCCGAGCGGTTATGCACCCGCTTCGAGCGCGCTGGCCGTCCCGAGGGCGTAACCGTGGATACCGACGCCGTCATGGCGCGGCTGACGCTTGACATCGCAACCGGCACTCTGTTCGGCGCCGAGCCACTGGCGAACGGCGACGAGGTGGAGCGCGCGATCCAGGTCCTGTCGGATACCGCGTTCCACGAAAGCACTGCGCCGTTCGTCATGCCCGACTGGCTGCCGCTGCCGTCCAAGGCGCGCAAGCGCCGCGCGATGGCGCTGATGGACCACGTCGTAGGCGACTTGGTGCGACGCCGGATCATCGACGAACCTGGCGACCGTGGCGACCTCCTGTCCATGTTGGTCGAGCAGCATGGCGGCGAACACATCCCCGTGCGCGATGATGCCATGAGCCTGCTGATTGCCGGGCACGAGACGTCCGGCGCGTTGCTGAGCTGGCTGTTCCTCGCCTTGGTGCAATATCCTGCCTGGCGCGCCCGCGTGATCGGAGAGGTCGCAGCATTCGGCGACCGGCCGCCGGGCGTAGACGACGTTGCAGCGCTGCCGCTGCTGCGGGCGGTGATCGCGGAGGTGCTGCGCCTGTGGCCGCCAGCCTATTCACTGTTCCTGCGTCAGGCGACTGAGGACGTCGACTTGGGCGATACCATGATCCGCGGGGGCGACCTCGTGCAGATCGTGCCGTTCACGCTCCACCGTGACCCGCGCTGGTTCGACGAACCGAACAGCTTCGACCCGGACCGGTTCCTACGCCCACCGTCCTGGCCGGCCCATGCCTATCTGCCGTTCGGATCGGGGCCCAGGGTTTGCATCGGGCAGAACTTTGCGCTGGTCGAGGCGTGCGTGGTGGCCGCGACGATCCTGCAACGGTGGGAACCCGTGGCGGTGCCAGCTGTACCCGAACCCGATCCCAAGTTCTCGCTCCGCCCTCGGGGTGGCCTACCGATGACTTGGCGCCGCGTGGAGATCAGTCGAGCGTGAAGCGATGGCGTGTGTCCCGTCCGGGGATCAGACAGGTTTTGGTGGTGCCGAACCAGCGATACCGATTGCGAGCGACTAGGTCGTAGGCGGCGTCGCGGATGCGTCGCGGCACGATCCGCAACAGTCGCAACCAACGCCATGGCACCTTGAGATGCATCAGCAGCGCCAAGCCGGCGTCTGAGCGTGTCAGGCCTACGCCGTCCTGAACAACGAGGTATGTCCGTTGCAGATCCTGCTCGTCCAGCCCGTGGCGCGCCGCCAAGTCCAGACCCGTTGGCGACCAGGCACCCACAAAGCGTAGCCGGTCGTCCGCCTCGTGCCGCAGCAGGAAACTGCACCCATCTGCTGCACAGCACGCAGCGAGTGTCGAAAACGACTTGGACGGGCGTCGGACGGCTATGCCCCATTCAGGCTTCCAGCCGTTCACCAATCACGACCCTATCGCTAGTGCCGTCCGACCAGCGCAGGCCACAGCCGCAAGGCCTGAACCTCACCGAGCGGACGCTCACATGCTACGCTTCGGTTTGCGCGGCTTGGGTGTCGGCAACTCAGCCGCCGTAACGCGCAGCAGTTCACCCAGCCATTCGGCATGGTCCCAGCAATCAGCCTCGATCAGCAGGTGTGGCTTGGCACTTGGGTAGGGCGGCGCGTCGGACGTAGGTTCGGCATACGCGCGACCTGATGCCGTGGGCTTCACGTAGAGCTGATCGTCGCAGACCGACCCGATCATCTTGCCGTCAACATAGACGCAGTACTCACCGAACATCGGCTTGGCCGACAGCGTGCCGCTGCCAGTAGCCTGTTCTAGCAGGTAATCGACTGTGCGTTGCTGCGTCGCCATGTCTTAGGCGTAACAGATGAACCTCGGCGCAGGCAACGGGCCGACCATGGTCTGCGTCCCCAACGTGATGAACGAGCGGCCGCTTTCGGGAGAGGTCAAAGTGCCACTGAAAGTCCGCAATTGGGTCTCCTCGGCGGAAGGGCAAGGCGGCTGCCCTCGCCCAATTGCAACCGCTAGGACTATGAAATTGAACTGTTGTCTTCGACGTTGTGCCGATCCTAGCGGACCACTATCGTCGCCACCTCGTCGTTCCAAGGTTGTCTGATGCTTACGATTGTTGCCGCAGCGGGAAACGTCATGTTTTATGGATGGCTCGCTTGGTTTTTTGCGGGACGGATCGGAACACCGGCCCAAGCGCGGTTTGCAGGCTGCTTCCTCGCGATCGGCTTCGCGATCGGTAGCTTTGGAGGACATGCTGGCTCAGAAGCAGAAGCCGCTCTCGCCCTGCGAGGGGGTGGCTATCTACTTGGCATTTCCGTCTTCGCAATGCTCCTCCTCCGCCAGCATGTTCGGAGTTTGCGGCGTCAGCCCTGACGGCAAATATTCTCCCAATAGGGAACACTGTGACCCTCGGCATCGCGATGAATAACCCGCTTTTGCGAGCTGAACGAGCGGCCGGAAGCGGCAAGCGGTTTTGCAGTCACGAATGTCTGAATATGGGTCATTCAGCTGCCCAGATGGCCAGACCACTCAGAGCCGTTTCGCGGCGGGTTCGGGGCCAAGATAGGCTTCCGGCACAGACGCCGTACTGAGCACCAACTTCTGCGGCACGACGTTGTCATCCAATCGCCAAAGCTTGATAGTATGCCTGCCGCGGGTCAGTTCGCCCAGGGCGGCTGACACGACGATGGCATTGTTCCGTACGGCGTCCGCCCACTGAACTTTGCCGGGAGTGTCCTGCGCCCCGCCGGTCGCTTCCAGATTTGAGGCGAGTATCTGCACAGCGCTGTCGTCCACCGATACACCGATCCGGACCCCGCCCTTGCCAAGCGTGTTCAGCGTCGGAGCCAAGTACAGGGAGAGGCGAGCCGCGCCCGGCTTATCCACGCAAACGCTGTACTCGACGCAGACCTGGTCCGCTACGGTAGTGGGGCCTCTGCCTTGCGGCAGCGCGACCAAGGCGCCGCCGGTGCGGCCCAGGTTCGGAATTGCTGTCCAGGCCAGTCCCTTGGCGTCGCGCTTCCTGCTGAACGCGGTTGCCTCGATCGCGATGACGCCCGCCGGCGATGCTGCCCGGGGCACGAACCGTGCAGGGCGGTTACGCTCTTCCTCGGGCACGTCGCCGCCCACCCGCGTGATGCTGGGCATGCTCTGCCGGACCGGGTCGTTCCAGATCACATAATTCATGTGGACCTGAGCCATCATTCCGTTCCACTTGCCGCCCTTCATCGAGTGATAGCGGTCGGTCAGCTCCTGGTCCCGCCGGAAGGTTGCTTCGACTTGGTCAGCAAAGGCGTTCGCTCTCGGGTCGTTGCTCGACGCGAGGCGCGCGTTCCACGCGGCGGCGTAGTAGAGCCGATAAAGATTGGCGAGCGCCGAGATCGGATGCTCTACGAGTTGGTAGTAGGCGTCGCGCTGCTCAGGCCCAAGCCGGCCGCGTACGTCCGCCATGCGGGCTTCCAGCGCATCCCATTCCGCCACCATCGCGCCGAACTCGCCGCCATCAAGCGGCCCGCGGCCGGTGCTTGCACCAAGCGGAAAGCTGTCTTGGTCGATCAGCTCCGGCTTTCGGCGTGCGGCAAAGCGGCCATAGGTCGCTAGCATCTCGCCTATTCCTTTGGCGTGTTCGGGGCCGAACACTTCGGTCGCCCAGTCTTCGGGGTAGGCAGCCAGCGCGGCAGGCGTCATTGCCTCAGGGTCCCAAGCCTGCCGCATGAAAAAGCTTAAGGGGAACTCCAGGGGCTTGATGTCGCCGACGTTGACGATCCAGATGTCGCGTGCGCCCCGCTGGTAGGCGAGGTCCATCTGCTGCCAAACCTTCTCGATCTGGTTGGTGTTGATCCACTTGTAGTTGCGGGGAACTCCGACGTAGTCGAAGTGATAGTAGACTCCGTAGCCGCCCTTGCGTGGCGGGGCGCCGACGGGCGGCAGCCGCCGGATCTGCCCCCAGTTATCGTCGGAGAAGAGCAAGGTCACATCGTCCGGCACCTTCATGCCGTGGTCGTAATAGTCCTGAACCTCCTTGTAGAGCGCCCACATCTGCGGAGTCTGCTCCGCCGGGCGGCCGGTGACGTCGGCGATGATCCGGCGCTGATCCGCGACGACTGTCTCGAGTAGCTCGGTGGCAGTGCCCTCTGCCATCGCCTCGTCGCCGTCGCCGCGCATGCCGACAGTCAGCAGGCTTTCATAGCCGCAGCCGTCGCCCTTGGACATCATCCGCTCGACGCCTCCGCGCCAGAAGCGACGCAGGTTGTCCCGGTTCGTCGTATAATCCCACTTGCCCCCGGTCACCCCACCTGCGGTGTTACGATGCCATTCGTCCTGCGCGCGCGTCAGCGGCTCGTGATGCGACGTACCCATGACGACGCCCATCGCGTCGGCCAGCACCCTGTTCTGCGGATCGTCGTCGTTGAACGCCCGAGGCGCCCACATCGCGGGCCACAGGTAATTACCCTTCATTCGGAGCAGGAGCTCGAAGACGTGGGCGTACATCTTGGAATTGGCGCCACCGAACTTCTCTATCGCCCAATTGCTGAAGGCTGGCGCCTCATCGTTAATAAAGAAGCCGCGATACCGCACCTTGGGCTGGTCACGGCGTGGTTCGACCGAAAGGAAGACGCTGCGGCGGCGAGCAACGGGCACGTCGGCGAACCAGTGCCAGGGCGACACGCCAATCCGCTCAGAAACGTCATAGGTGCCGAACACGGCGCCGCGGCGGTCGGATCCGACGATCACCAGTGCGCGAGGCACGCCCGGCATCGGCCGATCGACCACGACTTGGCGGGAGGCTTCCCACTCGCCTTTCAGGTCGGATGCGTCGAGCCGGCCATCTGCGACCAAGCGGTCGATGATCGCGCTCCCGCCGAGTACGCCGATGATTACCAGCGGGCCGCTCGCCTCCTCGGGACTGGCTGGACGCGGCGCTGCCTGCCCGCTGACCCGTTCAAGGTCAGCCGCGAAGCTGCTCGCGACATGCTTGACGGCGCTGTCAGCCCCGGCGTCGATCAGGACACCGGCTGGTCGACCGTTGGCGATAAGGCCAAAAGAACCACGTGCCGGCCGCCTCCGCTTGGGCGCTGCGTCTGCTGTTGCCGGGTTCGGCATCCAAGTCCCGATGCCAGCCAACGCGGCGGTGCTCATCAAGGTTCTGCGGTCAAGTCTCATCGTTGCCTGTCCTAAGCCTGCTTCTTGTTGCTTCGTAGGCTAACGCTTTCCCGAGGTCAGCCGCCTGCGTCCTTATTGCGACGAAGGAGCGGCTGCTTTTACGATAGGTCCGAGTGCCACCGAATGACCGGAAGTGGGTTTTCAGCCGCGTTTAATGACGCGGATGAGCATCATCACCCCGCCAGAAAAGATGTCCACCACGGAGCAATGTGCCGATGGTTTCCGCGACGGGTTTTCCGATCTCGAGGGAGCGTCCCCGGACAAAAATTGCTAGAGTCGCAAAACCGGTCGTTTATCTTGTGGTGGGTGGGTCGTCCAAGCGTCTGCATGTGCGAGGTGATCTTGCCGACCCAGCTGATGATGTATGCCCTTAAAGTCTTGTCTTTGGGTGAAGCGGTTGCTGCAGGCACAGCCACCGCTTCACTCGACCGCCGATGTGTTATTCCGTTCTAATCTTTTCGGGCTGGCGCCTTCATCGGCCCGCCTTTCTTTTCCGCTCGCTGGAAGCCGGGCTGCTTCATCAATCGCTCCAGATAGGCCTGCAGCACCGGAAAGCTGTCGAGCAATCCCGCCGTGCTCGCCATATCGAGGAAATAGGTCATTTGGATATCGGCGAGCATCACCTCGCCCCCCATCAGGAAAGGGCGGTCCGACAGCGCGTCGGCGAGGTAGGCCAGCATCTTGCCCGCTTCGCTGTCGCAAAAGCTCTCAAGGCCGGGGCCGCCCTCTCCCGTCATCTGGCCCAGTACGCCGACCATTACCGGCAGCACCGCCGAACTCTCGACAAATTCAAGCCATTCGTCGTGTTGCCAATATTCGGGAGTGCCGGCGTGCGGCGCGAAGCGGCCCTCGCCGTAGCGATCGTTAAGATAGCGCAGGATCACGGAAGACTCGGCCAGCATGAGGTCGCCATCGACCAATACAGGCGACTTTCCGAGCGGATGAACCTTGCCCAGCTCGGGCGGCGCGCGAAACTTGGCCGTGCGCGGATACCTCACAAGTTCGTAGGGAACGTCAAGCTCTTCCAGCAGCCAAAGCACGCGCTGCGAGCGGGAATATTCGAGATGGTGCAGGGTCAGCATGCAAGAACTCCTGTGTCTTGATCCCGTGGGTGCGCCTGTGCCTTCGTCAGACCAGTTCGCTCAGCGACGCGACGCTGAACCCCTTGAGGTCGGCGGCATCGTTGTTGCGCACCTTGTTGGCCCAACCGGCGTCGGTGATGAGCGCGCGACCGACCGCTATCAGATCGAACTCGTCGCGCTCCATCCGGCGGACGAGATTGTCGAGCTCGGTGCTTGTCGAGATCTCGCCGCCAAAACCTGAGATGAAGTCGCCCGACAACCCGACCGAGCCGACGCTGATCGTCGGCGCGCCCGTTACCTTTTTCGCCCAGCCGGCGAAGTTCAAGCCGTCTTCGCCGTCGATCTCGGGAAATTCCGGCTCCCAGAAGCGACGCTGCGAACAGTGCAGCACGCTGGCGCCCGCCTCCACCAGCGGCAGCAGCCACTCGCCCATTTGATCGGGGGTCTCAACCAGACGTGCCCCATAATCCTGCTGCTTCCACTGGCTAACGCGCAGGATCACGGGGAAGTCGGGGCCGACCGCCTTGCGCGTCGCCGCGACGATCTCCGCGGCGAAGCGCGACCGCTCCGCGATCGTTACCCCGCGCCGTAGCGGTCAGTGCGCTCATTGGTGCCCGACCAGAAGAACTGGTCGATCAAGTAGCCATGCGCGCCGTGCAGCTCGATCGTGTCGAAGCCGAGGGCCTTGGCATCAGCCGCCGCCTGCGCGAAAGCCGCGACCGTATCGACGATGGCTTCCTCGCTCATCCTCTCGCCACGTGGCTTGCCGGGTGCGACGAGACCGGAGGGGCTTTCAACCGGCGAGTCCGGCTCCCACCCCGACACACCGATCGTCGAGCCAGTATGCCAAAGTTGCGGCCCCATCCGGCCACCAGCGGCGTGCACGGCGTCGATCACGTCCTTCCATCCTGCGAGCGCCGCTTCGCCGTGGAAAAAGGGAACGCCGGCCTCGTTCCGCGAGGCGGGGCGGTCGATCACCGTGCCTTCCGACACGATCAGGCCGACACCGCCTTCCGCCCGGCGCCGGTAATAAGTGGCGTTGGCGTCGCCCGGCACGCCGCCCGGTGCCATCGCGCGGGTCATCGGCGCCATGACGATGCGGTTAGGCAGGTCCATCGTGCCGACCCGGAAGGGGCGGAACAGCGTGTCGATTGAATTCGAGGTCATGGTCAGAGGTCCGATAAGGGAGGGGGGGCGCAAAGGCATTGCACCGTACAGAAAAGAGATCGGTCAGCCGGAGGGCTGATCGACCGCTTCCAGCAGCTCGGCCTTGTGCTCTTCCGCCCATTCGCGGAACGTGATGCCGGCCCGCCCGACAAGATACGGCATGTCGTCGCGCACCGTGCTGAAATAGCCCAGGCGACCGTCGAACAGCTGCGTGCAGAACTCGATCGAACTTCTGGCGTACCAATCCTCGATGTCGCGCGTACCAGACTTGAACTGTGCTTCCATGTCCTTGGGCTCACGCACGTCGCAGGTGATCTCGCGATCCAGCACCTCGCTCAATATAGCGGCAATGTCCGGACCGGACAGCGCATCGGTACTGAGGTAATAGTCCTTGCCCGCGTGCCGCTCCGGCCCGTCGCGCAGGACCTGCGCCGTTGCTGCCGCAATATCCTTCACCGCGATGTAGCCGACCCGCTCCTCACCCCAGAACACGGGGAACGATCCGCCCCTAGGTGGCGAGACATTCAGCATGCCGTCCATGAACATGTTGGGATGCAGGTGTGTCCAGGCGATGCCGCTGGCCTTGATGTAAGCCTCGACCAGCATGAACCAAGAGAATTTGGAGTCGGTGCAGTCCTGATTGGCGAAGACGCCTTGATTGACGATGTGGCGGACGCCCGCCTTCTTTGCCGCATCGACCAGCCACTTCGTCTGATGCGTCATGGCGATGGTGTAGCCGGTCAGAATGTTCATCCGGTCGACGCCGCGCAGCGCTGGACCCATCGTTTCGGGATCATCGAGGTCGAACAGCACCGCGTCGCGGCCTTCGCCGCGCAGCCGTTCCAGATCGGCCTGCTTGCGCACCCCGACGCGGATGCGCGCCCCGCCGGGATCGCGGTCGAACTCTTCCAGGATGTAGCGGCCGGTCTGGCCGGTGACGCCCATGAGAAAGATGAGGGGGCTGGTGTCGGTCATGGATGGTCTCCGGTTTGCAAGGTGAAGGTCGGGATAGCCGCGCAGATCAGGCGGAGATGCGCAGGTCGATCCCGTATTGTGCGGGTGCGCCGAGATGATCGCGCAGCGTTGTGCCCGCGTATCTGCGTGATCACGGCGTCGATCGTCTCCAGCACGAGGCGCGCCCGGTTCTTGGCCGAGCCGCCATAGCGATCGGTCCGGTCGTTCAGGGAAGGATTCAGGAATTGCTCAAACAGGTAGTTGTTGGCTCCGTGAAGCTCGACACCATCGAAGCCCGCGGCCGCGGCATGGCGGGCAGCCATCGCGAAATCGGACGCGACGCGGGCCATCTCGTCGGTTTCCAGTGCGCGCGGCGGTGAGGGATCGATGCGGCCCTGCGAGCCGTCCTCTTTATAGGCGAACACCATGAAGCGGGGATCGTCGATCTGTTTGGACGAGGAGCTGATGGGCCCCCCGCCGTCCGGCTGAAGCTGCGTGTGCGAGATGCGGCCGACGTGCCAGAGCTGCGCGAACATCGTGCCGCCCGCATCGTGGACGGCGTCCGTAACCAGCTTCCACCCCGCGACCTGTTCGTCGCTCCACAGGCTCGGCACCTGGATATGCCCCTGCGCCTCGGGCGAGACGAACGATCCCTCGCTGACGATCAGTCCCGCGCTAGCGCGCTGGCGGTAATAGAGCGCCGTCTCCTCGTCCGCGATATCGTCGGGGCGGCGGGCACGGGTCATTGGCGCCATGACGAAGCGGTTGCGCAACTGGCGACCGCTCAAGTCATAGGTTTCGAGCAGCTTCTTCATCGTCATGGTCTTCTATGGGGAACCGGTGGGGAGGGGGGCGGGTGGCCGGTAACGGGCGTCAGCCCTCGGTCTGGTCGACGAAGGCGAGAAGCTGCTCCCTGTGCATCTCCGCCCAGGCGCGAACCCCGATCGCCGGCCGGCCGAGCAGATAGGGCACGTCGTCCTTGACGGTGCCCATGTATCCCATGCGCCCGTCGGCGAACTGCGTCAGCAGCTCGAAGCCGCTGCGCGCATACCAATCCTCAACCTCGACCGTGCCCTTCTTGAACCGCTCCTCCAGGTCCGCCGGGCCTAGTGTCGCAAAGCCGATCTTACGGTCGAGCACGTCGCTTAGTGCTGCGGCTAGCTCCGTGGAGGTCATGGTCTCGGTGCTGAGATAGTAGTCTCGCGAGCCGTGGCGCTCCGGCCCGTCGCGCAACACCTTGGCGGTGACGGCGGCCAGGTCGTGAAGCGCGACATAGCCAACGCGGTTCTCGCCCCAGAATGTCTCGAAGGTGCCGCCGACGGGTGGCGACGTGCTGAGCATGTTCTCCAGGAACACGTTGGGGTGAAGGTGCGTCCAGGCGATGTCGCTCGCCTCGATGTAGGCCTCGACTAGCGCGAACCAGGAATATTTGGAGTCCGTCGCGTCGTCCGCCGCGAACACGCCCTGGTTCACGATGTGCCGCACGCCAGCCTTCTTCGCCGCGTCCACCACCGTCTTGGTCTGGTGGGTCATGGCGATGGTGTAGCCGGTTAGGATGTTCATGCGGTCGACCCCGCACAACGCCGCGGCGAAGGTGCGCGGGTCGTCGAGGTCGAACAGCACCGCCTTGCGCCCCTCGGCCCGCAGCCGCTCCAGATCCTTCTGCTTGCGCACGCCGATGCGGATGCGGGCGCCACCGGCGTCACGATCGAGTTCATCGAGGATATGGCGACCGGTCTGGCCGGTGGTGCCCATCAGGAAGATGAGGGGAGTATCGCTAGGCATTGGCGTCGTCCAATCGTCGGCAGAAAGGGAAGGGCCGCGACGACCCGAAGCATCTCCGGCCCGTCATCGTGGTCACATGAACAGCGCGCGGGTCAGCCGCACTGCATAGTCGGAGTCCGGATTGGTGGTGCTGTCGCCGACCCGCTCCATGATCGCCTCGATCGCGAGATCGCGTCGCTTGGGCAGGCGTGCCCGCTCGGTTGCGGCGAGCGCGGCCGGAATCTCGTCGGCGGTCAGGTCGGTGCAATAGACCGGCGAGCCCGGCTGCTGCCGCCACGATTCCGCCAGGCCGCCCGAATGGATCGCATCGAGCCCGGTCTCGTCAACCAGCCGCATCGCAACCTCGCGTTCGCGGTCGCCGTCAGCGGCGACCGGGATGGCAATGCGACCCGCTGTCCCTGCCGGCGTGCCCTTCTCGGCGAAAGATGCCGATGTGATGGCGTTCCACGCCTTGGCGATAGGCCTACCCAGCTCGCCAGAGACCCAGACGCTTTCAGCCATGCCGTTCTCAATGGCGTCGATCTCGTTATCGCGCGCCGGATAGTAGTTGGAAGTGTCGATCACGATCACCTCCTCTGGCAGAACGGCGATCAGCGGCGCGATCTTGGGGATGGCGGCGAGCGGCGTGGACATGATCACGACGTCGACGTCGGACACTGCCTCGGCGGAGGTGACTGCCTTGGCGCCGTTCGTCAGCAGGTCGGCGTCGATCGTCTCAGGCCCGCGGGAGTTCGCTACCTTCACTTCGTGGCCCACCGCGCTGAGCGTCTTCACCAGCGTCTTGCCGATGTTGCCGGTGCCAAGAATGCCGATCTTCATGAGGTTTGTTCCTTGAAAGCGAATGAAACTGTCCGGCCGTGCGGCGCACCCGGCTCGAACGGGCGATTGTCCGTCATGGAATGGTGAACAGAAGGTCGGGAACGGGTGATATCAGGTCGAGCGCAGTCCGTTCACCGTCGCTCACATGTAGATGGCGCGGTTGAGGCGCGGCAGGAAATCCGGCTCAAGGTTGGTCATGTCCTCGCCGGCGCGTTCGCTAACCACCGCCAGCACCAGATCACGGCGCTTGGGCATGCGCTCCGCTGCTCTCCCCCGGTCCGCGTTCCAGACCCGCAAGCCGCCGCGCGCCGGCCGGCCCGCCTGGAAATGCGCCGAGGATTTCAAGCGCTGGCTGCGCAAGCTGCCGTGCATTCGCTGCGGTCACCCGGGCGACACCAGCAATCCTACCGTGGCGGCCCATGTCGACCACGCGGGCGGGAAGGGGACCGCAACGAAGGTCGCCGACCGCTATTGCATCCCCCTGTGCGATAGCTGCCACAAGCAGCAGCACGCGCTGGGGTGGAAGTCGTTCGAGCAGGGCCTGCCCGGTCATGACGCCGTGGCCGTCTCGGACGCTTTTTGGGCGAAGTGGCCGGATCGGGGCGCATGGGAGCGCGACTTGGCTGCGCGCGGCGAGGCGGTGCGCTGATGGCCGCCGCTGCTGCCAATCGCATCCTGTCCGGTCCGGTCGACCCTGATCTGGAGGCTGTGCTGCCTGAACTGGCGCACGCCGCCCGGCGCATTCGTCAGATCGAGAGCATCATCCGGCTTCCGGAACAGCGCTATGCGCAACGCCTGCCAATGTTGTCGGAGCGGGCCGACCTGTTCGACCTGTTCGAGACGCGCGCCGGCAAGCTGGCGCTGCCGGGCGAGAAGCCGGGCAGGGCGCTGCTGCTGATGGTGGAGGAAGCCGATCGGCTCTCTAGGATCAATCGTGGCAAACGCCGGCCGACCTTGGCCCAGGTGCTGCTCGGTCTGCGCGCGATCGCCGATGCGGCCGAGCGGGCTGCGACCGAGGCCGAGGTCGACTTGATCGCCGCCCGCTATGTCGAGATCGAGGCGCGCCGTCGCTTCGAAGCCGGCAAGGGCGCGGTCGCCTACCTGGAGGCCTGCCGGTGACCCAGGCTGCCGCTGCCTTCATCGCCGAGGATCGCAAGATCCATGGCCGCGTCTTCCTCGGGCGCCGGCCGGCCACCATCCGCTGGATACCGTCCAAGCCACTGCCTTGGTGGGCTGGCATCTGGGAGGAAGGTCGCCGCTTTACCGCCCAGCAGGAACAGGCGCTGATCGCCATGGGCCGCGATCCGGTGACCGCACCGGCAATGGAGGTGGTCCGCGAGATCGACCTTTATGCCGACGAGGCCGGGGGCGTTCTGCGCATCGGTGAGCTGCGCCCGGTCTACGCCTTCGACTGCCCGGTGATCGGGAAGGGCGCGGGCGGGAAGGTCCGCGTCATCGGCCCCAACGGCAAGCCTCGAGATGTCCAGCCGGACGGTTGGGCGAATCCGCCTCATCCCAAGCCCTATCGGGGAGCCCTGTGATGCATACCTTCATGCACGTCGCTGGCGTCGCGTGCCTGGCATTCATGGCCGGTGCCGGCATCTACACCATCTGGAGCACCATCGCGCCGCGGCGCGTGCAGATCGCTGTCGCGCTCGCACCGATAATGCCGGCCTATACCAACGCCTATCGCGCCCGCGTCGACAGCGGCCGTCGTAAGGTAGCCGCCCTGATAGCCTTGGTGCTGGTCTGTGCCGCCTCTCTCTATCGTGGAGGCTTCGCATGACCCCCACGACCACCGATGCCGCAGAGGCGCGGGCGCGAGAAGTGCTGGCTCAAGCCTTTCTTGACTTCAGGCATCCGCACCCCGCGCGCCACATCGCGCAAGGGCGGGAGCTTACGGCGGATCAGCCAATCTACATCGCCGCCATGCTCTCCTTCGCCACCGCCGAAGCCACGAGCGGGGCGGGAGAGCGGGAGGCGGACTTAGACGCCGCAGCCGACGCTTACGCGGCTGACTATGTAATGAGCACCGAGGGCGCGGACTATGAGCCGACCGAGTGGGAGCGACGCCTCATCGTGGACGCGCTGCACGGCTTCCTTGCGGAGTGCGCCGCCTCCCGGCCGCCCGCGACTGACCCCGCGATGGTAGAGCGTGTCGCGAAAGCGTTGGGTCTGCATCGCATTCCGGGAGGAGATAGCCGGGCCAACCCGCCGTCGCGATGGCCGTCCAGTCCGCAGGACACGTTGTCCGGTCGCGATGGCACGGTTCCTCTTACGTGGGATTTTGCCGAGCAGTGTCGCGCCGATGCTCGCGTGATGTTTGCCGCCCTCGCAGCCGCCCCGACCATCCCAGCTACGGGGGAGGTGGTTCCGGCAGGTATGAAGCCGTGGGGGCCGGGTGCTCCCGGCTATCCTGAACCGCCAGCCGACTATGCGATCGGGCCTGTAGTGTTCAGGAAGGGCACGAGCGGGCGAGAGGCGCAGGTATCCGACCCGGCGTTGATTTTCCGTGCGCATACGGGCGAGGCGCTGGACATCACCGCCTACACCCCGAAGGCCACCATCCCAGCTACCGGCCATGCAGCGACCGAGGGGGAGGGGGCGTGATGGCTTGGTTCCTCGCTCTATGCGTCGCGACAGCATGGCGGACATCGTCTGGCAGATCATGATCGAGCGTCGCTGCGCGCGGCCGGAACCGATAGAGCAGAGGAGGGCGGCGTGAACCTCGCAGTCCTGGAGAGGCTGCCGGATTGGCCGGCCCGCATGCCTGCTGACGTCGCATGTGCCTACATGGGCATATCGAAGACCACCTTCCTGACGCGCTTCGGCGCGCACGGCGTCAAGGAAGGCAGCAACATGCTATGGGCGCGCGCCCAGCTCGACGCCCTCATTGCCAAGCAGTTCTCGATCCAGCAGCTTCGCGCGGGCGCGCTGAAGGATCGGGACGACACATGGGACGACTTGCGTTGAAGAACGTCACCGAGCGGAAGGGCCTGCTCTATTTCCGTCGCAAGGTCGGAGGCAAGGACACCTACATCCGCCTGCCGGCTGTAGATCACCCCGACTTCGCCGCGGAGTATGCCCGCCTGTCTGCACCCGAGCCGGTGCGCCAAGGCCCGAAGACCGACACGCTCGGGTGGTTGGTGCAGGATTACCGCGCCAGTGCGGAATGGAAGGCCAAGAGCCCAAAGACGCGCGAGAACCAGGGGCGCTACTTGCAGATGATCGCCGAGGAGGACGGGCATCGCTCGATCGCCGGTGTGCGCCCAGTCGCCGTCTACAAGCTGCGAGATCGCCTGCTTGAAACGCCCGGCAAGGCCAACGTCTGGCTCAGCGTCTTCGGATCGCTGATGCGCCATGCGATTCGGATCGGTGCACGTGACGACAACCCGACATCCGAGGTGCCGATCCTCAAGATTGGCGAGCATGAGCCATGGCCGGCCGACATGCTACGGGTGTGCCTGGAGGAGGCTACCCCGATGACCCGCCTCGCGATCGTGACCGGGCTCTGCTCGGGGCAGCGGATCGGCGACTGCGACCGGATGCAATACGGCTGGGTGAAGGACGGCATCATGGAGTTTACTCAGCAGAAGATCAGGCGAGGGGGCACCACCAAGGACGTTGCCGTGCCAATGCACCCGTTCTGGCTGGAGGAGCTGGCCAAGCTGCCGCGCCGGTCGATCACTCTGCTTTACGAACGGTCCGGCGCACCGTTCAAGACTACCGCTGCGATACAGGAGCGACTGCGCGCCCTGATGGCGCAGCCCGCCGTTCGCGAGGTGCATGCCGACCTAGTCGCGCGCGAGATGATCGCCGAAGACGCAACCTTCACATTTCACGGCCTGCGCAAAAACGCCTGCTGCTACCTGCTGGAGCGCGGTCTGAACGACAGTGAGGTGGGTGAAATACTCGGCATGTCGCCGGAGATGGTACGCCACTACGGGAAGCGCGCGAGGGCGCTGATGATCGCTCGCGGTGCAACCGACCGTGTAATTAAAGGTGAGATAGCGACGTTCTATAAAGCGCGGCACGCCACGGAGAGATGAAATGCATGCTTTGTTGGCTTTTGCGTCGCCGATCCTAAGCGAAGCGCTGATTATTTATCCACTTATTCGCTATTTATGTCCACACAATTGAGCCTAAACTTGCTTTGTCATTTTTGACTTAGTGGCAGCTGAAAGGTTGTAAAAAGATCGCGGCACCCTTCATTCTCAATCCAGACGTTCGGATTGCGATGATCCATGAAGCTGACTAGTGTCCTTCTTAATGTCTCATGGCTTAGTAACGATATACCCTTAGCAGTCGTGAAGGCGCTTTTAGCGTTTTTAGAACCATGCGGTGTAAGTAATCGCACATTTTGCTCGTTGAAGCCAAATCCCAAGAAAACGATTGTCGATGCTTGAGCTACAGCGACTTTAATAGAGCGATCTGTGTCGCTTTCTACAGCTTCAGTGAAAGTGTGAACTTCTTGTGAAAGTTCCCAATAATCTATTGGGCCCTGTGCGCCGAAACGAACACCCTTTCTTCTACCGTTGAGTGCTTGCCACGGAAGAGGGCCAAGGGATCCATACGGATGGATGAATTGGACTTGTGACAGCACCAGTGCAGCCCGATCACCATCTATATTAAAATAGTCTTGCAACGCTAAATACAGATATTGTTCTACACATCTATCGTAATTGAATATGATAAACCGCAAGTCTTCAAACGCTGATTCCGGATTTGCGACGTGAGCCCCTGACATGACGAGCTGTGCAAACGGCTCGTGCCAACTTGACGCAAAACTTGTATTGTCAATGGAGGGCGATACACGCACTCTCCTTCCCGAAATTCTATCGGCTGCAGTTTCCTGTTCGAAAAACGCAGAAAATCTTTCTGCTCTAAGAATCAGGAACGAAATAGCTAATTTACCGAGCCTTTCAACGTATTCGTCTCCTTCGTGGGTGTGAAGATAATTATCGATTGATAACGCTCTTGGTAACCCGCGCTTGATTTGAACGGCGGCATCGCGCCACGACTGTCTGGTTTCACTTGGAAACTGACTTCTAGCTATGTCATCCTCGATGACCTGGTTGAAGCGATCGTCAATAAATAAATCCGCTGCGGATGGATCAAAGGCGAGAAGCTCAATGATCTGCTGTTTTAATTCACTGCCAAGCGGAAGACCGATTTCTTTGGAGGCGCCTGCGCCTACAACGAAGGTGGTGCTGTCTTTAAACATTCGCTTTCCATAACGGTATCAAAATAGATCGCCAAGTCTGCGGTTTAAAGGACGGCGGTATCAAGACGCGGCGCTTCTTCGCAGAAGGTCCAAACGTCATGCGTATGCATCACCCCATCCATGCGATCCATAACTCAGCAGCTAGGGATGACAGGCAAGCACTCGAAGTGGGGCAACTTCACACGCATAGAGGGGGCAAAACCCCTCCCTCGCACGTTTAAAAAATCGCAGATTTCTGCGAGTGGTGACCCCTACGGGAATCGAACCCGTGTTTCAGCCGTGAAAGGGCCGCGTCCTAACCGCTAGACGAAGGGGCCGTGAAGGCGTGAGCGGGTCGTTAGAGGAGAGTTTTGAGTTCGTCAATCGGCATATGCGGCATCATCGAGATGAAGTTCGGCGGCAGGCTTCGCTCCCCAATCGTCGAGACGCGCACGGCCGGCGAGCCAGAGGCGGCGGTGCTTGGGCATGCCAAGCAGCGCCTGGCCCAACAAGGTATCAGCCGCGCGGAAGGCCATGGCCTTCAGGCTGCGACCATCCTCGCCGGCTGCGATGGCGCGGATATGGCCGTTGCCGACCACATCGACGCGGATCAGGCGGAACGGACCCGCGACGATGCGGGGCGAGGGCCAGCCCGCCTCCATAAGGTCCACCGGCGTCCAGCGATTCGATCAGGGCGGGGGTGACACCACCGGGCGCAACCACGGCGTCGATCAGCAGCGCGCGATCCTCGCGGGCCCGCTCGACCGCGACCTTGAGCCGTTCGTCGAGAAAGGCGGCCAGCTCCGGCAGGCGCGCGGCCGTGATCGTCAGGCCGGCCGCCATGGCGTGGCCACCGCCCGCCACCAGCAGGCCGTGCTCCCGCGCCGCCATGATCGCCGCGCCCAAGTCGACGCCGGTGATCGAGCGGCCCGACCCCTTGCCGGTGCCATGCTCGTCCACCGCCACCACGACGACCGGACGGCCAAGCCGCTCCTTGAGCCGTCCGGCGACGATGCCGATCACGCCGGGATGCCAGCCTTGGCCCCAGACGGTCACGACATGTGCGCGTTCGTCGATCAGCAGATCGGCCTCCGCCTGCACGGCGGCTTCGATCGCGCGGCGCTCTTCGTTGAAATGGTTGAGCTGTTCCGACAGCTGTCGCGCCTCTTCGGGGTCTTCGGTGGTGAGCAGGCGCACGCCGAGGTCCGATCGGCCGACCCGGCCGCCGGCATTGATGCGGGGGCCGAGCGCGAAACCGAGATCGGTGGCGGTCGGCGCGCGCGTCAGGCGCGACGCCTCGATCAGGGCGGAAAGACCGATATTGGCGCGTCGTGCCAGGACCTTCAGCCCTTGCGCGACAAAGGCACGGTTGAGCCCGCGAAGCTGGGCGACATCCGCCACGGTGCCGAGCGCGACCAGATCGAGCAGGTCGATCAGTCTGGGCTCCGCGCGATCAGCGAAATAGCCCCGGCAGCGCAGTTCCCGGACCAGCGCCGCGCCAAGCAGGAAGCACATGCCCACGGCCGCAAGGTGCCCGTGCGCGGCCGCATCCGCCGCCTCGTCCAGGCGGTTGGGATTGACCAGCGCATGGGCGACGGGCAGCGCCGCCGCGCATTTGTGGTGATCGACGACGACGATCTCGATCCCGGCGGACTGCGCATCCTCCAGGGCCTCGAAGGCTTGGGCGCCGCAATCGACGGTGAGGATCAACGATGCGCCCTCCGCCGCCAGTCGACGCAGGGCGGGTCCGCTGGGGCCATAGCCCTCGGTCAGGCGATCCGGGATATAGGCGCGGGCGTCGTGACCCAGTGACCGGAGCAGACGAACGAGCAGAGCGGTCGAGGTGGCGCCGTCGACGTCATAGTCGCCAAAGATGGCGATCGGCTCGCGCGCGCCGACCGCATCCGCCAGTCGTGCGGCGGCGCGGTCCATGTCGCGAAAGATGGAGGGGTCGGGCATGAAGCCCCGGATCGAGGGGGCGACATGCGCCTCGACCGCGTCGGGCGGGCAGCCACGCGAGAGCAGGAGCTGGCGAAGCAGCGCCTCGCCGCCCAATCCGCCGTCGCGATCGTCGGCGGACAAAGCGCGCCAGCGCCAGGGCTGACCGCCGATCGACTGGCTGATGCCGAGAACAGTGCCGGGAGACAGCGTCACGCGAGCGAAAGACCGGTTGGGGACATGCCTCGCATCCGTAGCGACGCGGGCGGGCACGGCAAGGGAAAGGGCGACGGGCGATGCCGGCCGACGCGGTCAGCGCAGCCAGGCATTCTCCCGAAACCACTTGGTCACGATATATTTGGTGCCCTCGACGACGGGCATGCCTTCATGGATGGTCGCCTCATTGGGGGCGCCGTCGAGCTTCATATTGTTCCAGGCGAGCAGCAGGCCGCGCTTCGGCGCGACGCGGACGCCGGCGGTCGGGAACCAAGTCGCGCCACCGTCCTCGACATCATTGAGGTAGATCATCGCGGTCCAGGTACGCTGGCCACCCTCCGCGACCATGCGCGGCCAATAGCTTTCGGTGTCGTGGAAATAATCGTGATGCGCGCGGAAATGCTGACCGGGGGCGTAGCGTTGGCCCTGCATCGTCTCGCCATGGACGGGATCGATGCCGAGCAGCGCGGCGATCGCCTCGTCGGTCGGGCGCACGTCGGGTGACCAGCGGTCCATGTCGCAGCTTTCCGAGGTGCGGAACCCCTGGTCGTTGCGGTCCGACAGCAAGGTCGAGGGGCGGCGGCGACTGTCGATCATCGCCACCAGCGAGGCGCAGGTCGCGGCATCGAGGAAATCCGGCACGCGGTAGATTTGCGCATCGTCGATCGGCAGGCGCTCGGCCGCCGGGTTCGCATCGAGCCGTGCGGCGACGCTGTGGCCGGTCAGGGCGCGGGCTGGGGACGTGGCGGGGGGCCTGGTCGCAGGCCGCGATTTGGAAAAGAGCGCCATGACGGGCTTTTCGCGCCGCCCGGCGCGGAAGGCAAGAGGAAGCAAAAAGGGGCAAAGCCGTTGCCGACCCGCGCGGCCGGCCGCGGGTCGGGTGGCAATCACCAGAACAGGTCGTGGACCGCGTCGACGATCAGGCCGGTGCGCAAATCGACCAGCAGCGCATCGTCATAATAGCGCACCCAGCGATAAGGGCCGTACGCCTCCGGCAGGCGATAGGCCCAGGGGTCGGCGATCCAATAGCCCTGGCTCCAGAGCGGCGGCGCTAGGCTGAACCCCAGGCCGAAGCGCCGATAGCCCTGCGTCCAGCCCGACGGGCCGTAATAGCGCGGCAGGTGGAAGGACTGGCGATTGTCGCGGCGGAACGTGTCGAAGTCGAAGCGCCGGTCGTTCCGCCATCCGCGATCCCAGGCGCGGGGCCGATAGCTCTCGCGACCGCTGTTCCAAGTGGCGGCGCTGCCCCGGTCATCACTCCAACCGCCATTCCAGTTGCCGCCCCAGCCGCGATCATAGGCGCGGTTGCGGTTCCAGTCGTCGCGCGCCTGACGCTGACGATCCCATTGCCGATCCCGCTCCCGGCGATCGCGTTCGAAGCTGCGGCGCTGTTCGTCGCGCCGCCATGCGTCGGCCGAGCGATCGGCATCACGATCGGCCTGGGTACGGTCGCGTCCGGGGCCCCGATCATTCCAGCCGGGCATGGGGGCGGGGCTGGGTTCGGGGCGCCAGCCCGCGTCGGGGGGCGGCGCGCGATCCGGTCCCCGTTCCGGGCCACGCCGCCAGGCGTCGGCCCGACGATCCGCGTCGCGGTCGGCGTCGGTGCGATCCGGCCGGGGCGCGGGCTGCACCGGGGCGGGGCGGGGCTGATCGTCGCGCTGCGGCCGCTGCCACCCCTCGGGCGGTCGGTCGGGGCGGGGACCGAAGCGCTCGGCATCGGGCATCCGGCGTTGGGCGACGGGCGGGCCGCGTTCGCCGGCCGGGCCGTCGTCGCGCCGCTCGACCTGTTGCGCCAGCGCCGAGGCGGGAAAAAAGGCGACCGCCGCCAGCAGCGATCCGATCAGCGTCCTCATCCGTCCATTCCTTGTCCGTCGGCGCACGAGCCGACCCTGATGATGGACAGGATGTGCCCGACGCGGGACGAACGGAAGCTGAATTGCGTCGTCAGCGATCCGACAGCTTTGCCGGGGCGATCAGGGCCGGCACCGCGCCGGCCGCCTCGGCCGGGTCGATGCCGGGACGCGCACCGGCGGGGATCACATCCTCCCCCCGCTGGAGGCGACCGGCGCGGTGCACCGCCTCGACGATGCGGGGATAGATGCCGCAGCGACACAGATTGGTGAGCGAGGCGCGGATCACCGCTTCGCTGGGGTCGGGGTCGCGCCGCAGCAGCGCCGCCGCCGCCATGACGAAGCCCGGGATACAGAAGCCGCATTGTCCGACCTGTTCGGCCAGAAAGGCGAGCTGCACCGGATGCTCCCGTTCCTGCGACAGTCCCTCGATGGTGGTAACGCTCGTTCCCTCGACCTGCGCGATGCTGGTCCGACAGCTTCTGACCGCACGGCCATCGACATCGACCGTGCACGCCCCGCACTGACCGGTGCCGCAGCCATATTTGGTGCCGGTCAGGTTGGACGCGTCGCGCAACGCCCAGAGCAACGGGGTCTGCGGGTCGAGGCGGTACTCGACCGGCTGGTTGTTGACGGTGAAGCGGGTCATGCGGACGAATTTGGCGCGTCAGCGTTCCAGCAGGCGCGGCATCAGCTCGACGAAGTTGCACGGGCGATGGCGGCTGTCGAGCTGTTCGCGCAAGATGCCGTCCCAGCCGTCGCGTACCGCCCCGGTCGAACCGGGCAGCGCGAAGACATAGGTACCGCGCGCGACGCAGGCGCAGGCGCGCGACTGGACGGTCGAGGTGCCGATCTTGGCATAGGACAGATAGCGGAACAGCTCGCCGAAGCCGGGGATCATCTTGTCGGCGATCCGCTCGATCGCCTCGGGCGTGACGTCACGGCCGGTGACGCCGGTGCCGCCGGTGGTCAGGATCACGTCGATGGTCGCATCGTCGATCCACTGGTTCAGCCGGGCGACGATCGCATCCTGATCGTCCCGCTCGATCGCCCGCTGCGCCAGGACATGGCCGGCGGCGGTCAGCCGCTCGACCAGCGCGTCGCCCGAGCGATCCTCCGCCAGCCCGCGCGTGTCGGAGACGGTGAGCACGGCGATTCGAACGGGCTGAAAGGGACGGCTGAGATCGATCGCCATCAGCGGACGCCGCCCGGCTCGGCGGCGGAGAAGGAGATGCTGGCCTTGGGACGCTGCATCGCCATCGCGGCGGCGGCGGCGCGCAGCGCATCGGTGTCGCTGGGGGCGGAGGAGGGCGCGGTCGCGCTGGCCGGCGCGGCGGCCGCCATCACGACGGGCGCCGGCGCGGTGGGAACCGGGCGTACCGGGCGGCCGACAGCGGCATAGCCGATGTTGCGCGACGGCATCCGGACCGCCGTCGCGCCGGACAGACCGGGGAAACGTGGCCACATGCCCTGCGCCAGCGCGTTGCGGCTGGCCGATCTGGGCTTGCCGTTCTGCGCCTCGTACATCCAATAGTTGCGCAGGACCGTGGTGACGTAGCCGCGCGTCTCCCAATAGGGGATGCTCTCGATATAGAGGAGCGGGTCGCCATTGTCGTGGACCAGGCTGTTCCACTCGCCGACCGGCTTGGGGCCCGCATTATAGGCGGCGATCACCTTGGGCAGCAGGCCGCCGGTGATCCCCATCATGTCGCGCAGCCGCTCCAGATGGCGTTGGCCGATATCCATGTTGGTGGAGGGGCGCGACAGTGCGTTCTTGTCGATCGGCAGGCCCCGCTCGCGCGCGAAATCGACGGCGGCGGCGGGCATGATCTGCATGAGGCCGTACGCGCCGGCCGGGCTGGTCACCTTGGAGCGGAAGCGGCTCTCCTCCAGCGCATGGGCATAGACCAGCGATTTGTCGACGCGCCAGCCGCTGTCGGGGGTCCAGTTGGGTGTCGGGTAGCGCGCCTCAGGCAGGGTGGTGACGCCCTGCGGGCAGTTATGCGCCAGCCACAGGGTGGTGGCGGGCAGGTCGAGCGTTTCGGCCAGCCGAACCAAGCTGGCGAACTCGGCCGGGTTGCCGATCCGCGCCTGCTGGCGGATCACATCATCGGCCAGCTCCGTCTCGCCCAGCTCGACCAGCGCGGCGGCGACGCGGATATTGGGGCGGCGTTCCAGCGCAGACCATTCGGTGGCGACCAGGCCATGCCCCGGCTTGACCTGGTCGCGCAGGCCGAGGGCCTGGCGGGCGAGCTGGCCGTAGAAGCTCTCGCGGAACTGCGCCGCACTGGTCAGGCGCGCCTGCACCTTGTCCGGACGGGCGCAGACGATGTCGGCGCGGGCGGCCCAATAGAGACCGGCGGCGCGCAGATCGACATCGTTGGCGCGGGCGGCGACATTCTCGAAACCCGACTCGGCGGCATGGCAGTCATTCTGCCGCCACGCGGCGAGCGCGCCCATCCAGCGACCCTGCACCGCCCAGTCGCCATAGCCATTGGCGGCCAGCGCGCCCAGTTCGCGCGCCTTTTCGTCATTGCCCTGGAGATAGTACATCCAGGCGACGCGCGCCTGCCATTCGGTCTGCGCCTCGCTCGACAGGCCGGAGGTGGCGATCAGCAAAGCCTCCGCGCTCGCGCCGTCATCGCTCTTGATGAAGGGCTGCATCCGCGCGAGCAGATCGGCCGCGACCTGATCGCTGGCGGTCGGCTTGGTGCGGACCCGGCGGGGGGCGCCGTCCTGCCAGATCAGGCGCTGCTGCACCGGAAGCGGGGGCAGGTCGGATGCGCCACGCGCCTGCGCCAGCCGGCGGAGCTGTTCCGCCTCGGGCAGTTCGGGCGCTTCGTTGAGCAGGGCGACCAGTGGCGCGAGTTCGACGCGGGGCGAACCCTTGGCGGTATAGAGTTCGGCGCGGGCGATGGCGTGGAGGGGGCCGGGCGCCATCGAGTCGAGCGCGATCTGCGCGTCGGTCCAGCGGCCCTCGCGGATCGCGGCGAAGACCAGCCGGTATCCGCTGCGCTGCGCGGCATCGAGCTGGTCGGGGATATGATCGAGGCGGGTGCCGGTGGCCGGCGCGGGATTAGGCGCGGGCGCGGCAAGCGCGGCGGCCGGGCAGGCCAGCGAACAGCCGGCGAGCAGCGCCGCGATCGTCAGGTTGAGCCTCATTCCCCCGCGTCTCCCATCAACAATCTCAGGTCGCGCCAGCTTTCCGCCTTCATCGCGGGCCGCTCGATCAGCAGCCGGGGATGCAGGCTGGCGACGACTTGGGTGATACCGTCTTTATGCTGAAATTGATGTGGCCGTCCGCGCGCCACGCCGCGCTCCATCCCCAGGATCGCACGACTCGTCGCGTCGCCGAGCAGCAGCAGCCTTTCGGGTGCAACCAATTGAACATGATGGCGCGCGACCTCGCCCAGTCGGGCCTCCACTTCGCGAGGCATCCGGCCGGCGATCGGCCGCCGGGCACAGACCGCCGCGACATGCACGGCGTCGCGGGACAGGCCGATCGCGGCGAGCATCCGGTCGAACAAGCGACCCTGGATACCGGCAAGCAGGGCACCGGCATCGCCATCCTCCCGGTCCGGGCAGTCCAGCAGCACCATCAGCGCCGCGTCGGTCGGGCCGCTGGCGGCGACCGCCGCGCCGCTCCATCCGGCATCGGGCGCGTCCGGCCCCGCCCGCCATGCGGCGAAGGCCTCCAGCGTCGCCGGCAGGGCCGGGACGGGCGGGGGCGCTTCGGCGGCGGCGGGACGGGGCGGCGGCGGGGCGGCGAACCAGTCACGCGGGACATCCTCGACCAGCAGGTCGACGCCCGCGTCGGCCCACCAGTCCAGTGCGCTGGCGACCAGCGCCGCGTCGAAAGTCTGATATGCCCCCATCACGCATTCCCTTGCGCAAAGGTTGACGTTTTCGTCAATCTATCGGATCGGCAGACAGGACAGGACGTTGCCGCTGTACGCCTGTCGGCGAGGCCGCCGGCGCGGACAGGCGGAACGTTACGGCAACCGCCGCTGGCGGACCGGATCGGGAGTGGATGGAATGAGCGAACGCGAGTCGATGCCCTATGACGTCGTGATCGTCGGTGCCGGGCCTGCGGGCCTGTCGGCCGCGATCCGGCTGAAGCAGCTCGCCAATGAGGCTGGCAGCGAGCTGTCGGTCTGTGTGCTGGAAAAGGGCTCGGAAGTGGGCGCGCACATCCTGTCGG
The DNA here is from genome assembly GCF_031453475.1 of Sphingomonas sp. SORGH_AS_0438. Lineage (NCBI taxonomy): Bacteria > Pseudomonadati > Pseudomonadota > Alphaproteobacteria > Sphingomonadales > Sphingomonadaceae > Sphingomonas > Sphingomonas sp. SORGH_AS_0438. Next base: position 1,431,448 of record NZ_JAVIZS010000001.1, on the reverse strand, counting down.
GCGCGGTGATCGATCCGCGCGCGATGGACGAATTGATCCCGGACTGGCGCGACACCGACTGCCCGCTGGCGGAGACGCCGGTGACTCAGAACCACCACTGGGTGCTGACGCCGAAGAAGAAGTTCAACCTGCCGCATCTGTGGACGCCGCCCTTCCTGCACAACAAGGGCACCTATACCTGCTCGCTCGGCAATCTGTGCCGCTGGCTGGCGGGGCGCGCCGAGGAACTGGGCGTCGAGATCTTCCCCGGCTTCGCCGCCGCCGAGATCCTGTTCGACGAGCAGGGCCGGGTGAAGGGCGTCGCGACTGGCGACATGGGCGTCGCCCGCGACGGCACCCACAAGCCCGACTATCAGCCGGGGCTGGAGCTCCATGCCAAATACACCTTCTTCGCGGAGGGCGTGCGCGGTCATCTGACCAAGGAGGTGATCCGCACCTTCGACCTGGCGCGCGACAGCCAGCCCCAGGTCTATGGCCTGGGCATCAAGGAATTATGGGACATCGCGCCCGACAAGCACGAGCCGGGCAAGGTGGTCCATACGCAGGGCTGGCCCTTGACCGAGGTGCCGGGCGGCGGCGCGAATGGCGGCGGCTGGATCTACCACCAGGCGAACGGGCAGGTGTCGATCGGTTTCGTCACCTGGCTCAGCTATACCAATCCGCACCAGTCGCCCTTCCAGGAAATGCAGAAGTGGAAGACGCATCCGGCGGTCGCCGATCTGCTGAAGGGCGGCAAGCGTGTGTCCTACGGCGCACGGGCGATCAATGACGGCGGGTTGCAGGCGATCCCGAAGCTGGTCTTCCCCGGCGGCGCGCTGATCGGCTGTTCGGCCGGCTTCCTCAACGTGCCCCGGATCAAGGGTACGCATGGTGCGCAGAAATCATCGATGATGGCCGCCGAGGCCGCCTTCGCCGCGATCCAGGCCGGGCGCGAGGGGGACGAACTGACCGCCTATCCCGAGGCGTTCGAGGCGAGCTGGCTGAAGAAGGAGCTGTCGATCGTCCGCAACGTGGTGCCGCTGGTCAAGAAGTTCGGCGACCTGCTGGGTTCGGGCCTGTCCGGCGTGACCATGTGGGCAGAGCATTTCGGGCTGAAGATGCCCTTCACCCTCAAGCATCACCCCGACCATGAGAGCTTGTGGCGGCAGGATCAGGTCAAGCCGCCGGTCTATCCCAAGCCCGATGGCGTGCTGACCTTTGACCGGCTGTCGTCGGTGTTCCTGTCGAACACCAATCACGAGGAGGACCAGCCGGTCCACCTGACGTTGCGTGATCCCAATGTGCCGGTCGAATACGACCTGCCCCTGTATGACGAGCCGGCGCAGCGTTACTGTCCGGCGGGCGTGTACGAGATCGTCGGGCAGGACGAAGGCGATCCGAAATTCGTGATCAACGCGCAGAATTGCGTCCACTGCAAGACGTGCGATATCAAGGACCCGACCCAGAACATCAACTGGGTGGTTCCGGAAGGCGGCGGTGGTCCGAATTATCCCAATATGTAAGGCGCTTGGTCTGGCTGGTTCGGCGCTGGCGCTCTGGTCTGTCCCGGCATCGGCGGCGATCGCCGACAGCCAGCCGCTCGCGACGTATCTGGCCGCGCGCGCCGCCGATGCCGAGGGGCAGGGCGATGCGGCGCTGGCCACCTATGCCCGCGTGCTGGACGATGCACCGACCGACCGGGCGGTCGCGGCCCGGGCCTATCGCGCGGCGGTGGCGGGTGGCGATGCGGCGCTGGTCCGCCGTACGATCGCCATCCTGGGCAAGGAGGCGCCCCCCGATGCGGCGCTGTTCCCGCTCGCCGACGCGGCGCGGGCGAATGATCCGGCCGCCTTCGCCAAGGCGCTGACCGGGCTGGACAGCGGCATCCTCCGCGTCATCGCGCCGGCCCTGCAGGGCTGGCTGGCCGAGACGCGTGGGCAGGACGGCGTGGCACTGCTCGACAAGGTGCCGGCCCGATCGCTGGCGGCGCGTTTCGCAGCGGAGAACCGGGCGCTGTTGCTGGTCGCGCGCGGCAAGGTCGATGCCGGCATCGCCGCGGCGGAGGCGGTGCAGGGGCCGACCGGCCGTTCGCCCGTGATCCGCGCCATCGCCGAGTTGCTGGTGGCCGACCATCCCGACCGGGTGGCGGCGCTGCTGGACGATCCCGCGCTGGTCGCCCAGGCCAAGGCGAGCGCGGCCCGCCCGACCCTTGCCTTCGCGACCTCGCGGCTGCTCGTGCGACTGGCGCGCGAACTGGACGGCGAGCGGGGCAGCGTGATCGGTCTGGCCATGGCGCGCGCGGCGTTGGATTGCGATCCGACCTATGTGCCCGCCCGTCTGGTGCTGGCGACGCAGGTCGCGCGCAGCGACGATCCGGACCGCGCGCTGGCGCTGCTCGATCCGATCCCGCTGGACGGCCCCTTCGGCGAAGCGGCGCTGGCCGAACGCTTCCCGCTGCTGGCCCGCACCGATCGCGATCCCGAAGCGCTGGCGCTGGCCCGGCGACGGGCGGAGGCCGGAACTGCGGATGGCGTCGACCGGGCGCGCTATGCCGGGCTGCTGGTCCAGGCGGACCAGGCCAAGGCGGCTTTGCCCTGGTACAAGCGGATGATGAAGGACCGGCGGTTCGAAGGCAATGCGACCGCCTGGCTCAACTATGCCGCCGGACTGGACGCGGCGGACGACTGGAAGGGCGCACGCAAGGCGCTGACCCGTGCGCTGGCGCTGTCGCCGGACGATCCGCAGATCCTCAACTATCTCGGCTATGGCGAGATCACGCATGGCGGCGACCCCATAGCGGCGATCGCGCTGCTGGAGCGGGCGCACCGTCTGGCGAAGGACGATGCCTCGATCGCGGACTCGCTGGGCTGGGCCTATCACCGCACGGGCGACACGGCGCGGGCGCTGCCGCTGATCGAGGGCGCGGCGTCCGCCGAGCCCGACAATGCCGAGATCGCCGAGCATCTGGGCGATCTCTACTGGACGGCCGGTCGCCGTTACGAGGCGCGCTATGCCTGGGCGGCGGCGTCCGTAACGGCTGAACCGCGCGATCTGGCGCGGCTGGCGCACAAGCAGGCGGAGGGATTGTGACGATCGTCGAGGACGCGCCCGCCAAGATCAACCTGGCGCTGCATGTCCGTCACCGCCGGGCCGATGGGTATCACGCGCTGGAGACGCTGTTCGCCTTTGCCCGGGATGGGGACCGGATCACGGTCACGCCCGCCGAGCAGGACAGTTTCGCGATCGACGGGCCGTTCGCGGCCGGTCTGGCGAGCGAGGGCGACAATCTGGTGACCCGCGCGCGCGACCGTTTCCGCGCGCAGGTCGCGCCCGTGCCGCCGGTCGCCATCACCCTGACCAAGGCGCTGCCGATCGCATCGGGCATTGGCGGCGGCTCGGCGGATGCGGCGGCGACGCTGCGCGCCCTGGCCCGGCTTGTGGATGTGTCGGTCGAGGCGGTCATGCCCGTCGCAATTGCGCTGGGCGCGGACGTGCCGGCCTGCGTATTGGGACGCACTAGCCGGGGTGTCGGCCGGGGCGACGAATTGGTCGAACTGGACGGGTTGACCGACATTCCGCTGCTGCTGGTCAATCCGCTGGTGGCGGTGTCGACGGCTTCGGTGTTCGCAGGGTGGGACGGCGTCGATCGGGGGGCGCTGGCGACGGGCGATCCGATGGCGGCCGCCCTGGACGGGCGCAACGACCTGGAGCCGGCGGCGCGGGCGGTGGCACCGGTGATCGATGCGGTGCTGGCGATGCTGGCGGCGCAACCGGGGGTGCGCCTCGCCCGGATGTCCGGGTCGGGGGCGACCTGCTTCGCGCTGTTCGACGATGGGGCGCAACGCGATGCGGCCGATCGGACCATCGCGGCGGCGCAGCGGGGTTGGTGGCGTCTGGCGTCACGCCTCGCATGATCCGGGTGATGCGCGACGGCGCGCTGGCGACGATCACGCTCGACCGGGGCGGTGCCCGCAACGCCATTCCGCTGACCGGCTGGCAGCAACTCGCGCAAGTGGGACCGCTGGTCGAGGACGCATCGCTGGTCGTCCTGCGATCGGAGGACCGGGTATTTTCGGCCGGTGCGGATCTGGACGAACTCGCCCGGCTGGCGGCGGAGCCGGAACGCCGCGCCCCCTTTCGGGAGGCGATGCGCGCGGGCATTGAGGCGATCGCTGCGCTGCCGATGCCCGTCGTCGCGCTGGTGGAGGGCGGCTGTTTCGGCGCGGCGGTGGCGCTGATCCTCGCCTGCGACTGGCGGATCGCCGGCCCCGATGCCTGTTTCGCGGTGCCGCCCGCCCGGCTCGGCATCGGATATCCGGCGGAGGACGTGGCCCGGCTCGCGGCCCAGGTCGGACGCGGGCAGGTCGCCCGATTGCTGTTCACCGCCCGGACGATCGACTCGGCCGAGGCCTTGCGGATCGGCTTGGTCGAGGCCGTGTCCGAAGCGCCGGACTTGGCGCTGGCCAATGATCCGGCGGCGCTGCGCGGATTGAAGCGGGTGCTGGCCGATCCGACCGATCCCAACCATGCGGCATTGTTCGAGAACAGCTTCGACAACCTGACCTTTTCCCGCTTCGCCGCTGCCCGGATCGGACCGACCGGGTAGCAGAAAAATCGATGTTCCACTCTTGTTCCGGTGGAACGGAAGTCGTACATGGTGGGTGACGCGTTGCCCTAGGGGTGCGCTTGCTTTAGCGATGGGAGCCCGTAATGGCCGCGAACCTGAAAGTGATCGACACCGGCATGGCAACCGCAAACACCGACCGACAAAAGGCGCTCGACGCCGCGCTGGCCCAGATCGACCGTGCCTTCGGCAAGGGCTCGGCGATGAAGCTCGGGCAGAAGGAGACGATGCAGGTCGAGGCGATCTCGACCGGTTCGCTGGGTCTCGACATCGCGCTGGGCGTGGGCGGTCTGCCGCGCGGCCGCGTGATCGAGGTCTATGGCCCGGAATCCTCGGGCAAGACGACGCTGGCGCTGCACGTCATCGCCGAGGCGCAGAAGAACGGCGGCACCGCCGCCTTTGTCGACGCCGAGCACGCGCTCGATCCCGTCTATGCCAAGAAGCTGGGCGTCAATATCGACGAATTGATCGTCTCGCAGCCGGATACCGGCGAGCAGGCACTGGAGATCGTCGACACGCTGGTCCGCTCCAACGCGATCGACGTGTTGGTGGTCGACTCGGTCGCCGCCCTGGTGCCGCGCGCCGAGATCGAGGGCGAGATGGGCGACAGCCATGTCGGCCTGCAGGCGCGGCTGATGTCGCAGTCGCTGCGCAAGCTGACCGGCTCGATCAGCCGTTCGCGCTGCATGGTGATCTTCATCAACCAGCTGCGCATGAAGATCGGCGTGATGTACGGCAATCCGGAGACGACGACGGGCGGCAACGCCCTGAAATTCTACGCCTCGGTCCGCCTCGACATCCGTCGCACCGGCGCGATCAAGGACCGCGAGGAGGTCACCGGCAACACCACCCGCGTCAAGGTGGTGAAGAACAAGGTCGCACCGCCCTTTAAGCAGGTCGAGTTCGACATCATGTATGGCGAGGGTATCTCCAAGATCGGCGAGATCCTCGACTTAGGCGTCAAGGCCGGGCTGGTCGAGAAGTCGGGTTCCTGGTTCTCCTACGACTCGATCCGGATCGGTCAGGGCCGGGAGAATGCGAAGAACTATCTGCGCGACAATCCCGAACTGGCCGACCGTCTCGAAAAGGCCATCCGCCAGCGCACCGAGAAGGTTGCGGAGGAAATGATGGTCGGACCGGACGGCGAGGACGACGCCTGATCCTTCGAACGGCCCGCCGGTGACGGCGGGCCGTTTCGCTTCGGAGCCGGGCTGACGCGAGGGAATGGGATGACCAGCGCAGGCGATTGGACCGGTCGCGTCGGCCATGTCTGGGCGGCGGAATGGCGCCGGACCGATCGAAGCTTCGCCGATCTGGCCCGGCATCTCGACGCCGCCATCGCGCACGTCGCGCCGGACATGGGACAGGCGCTCGATATCGGCTGTGGTGCGGGCACGACCAGCTTGGCCTTGGCCGAGGCTCGGCCAGAGCTGGCCATTACCGGCATCGACCTTTCCGACGAACTGGTGGTGATCGCCCGGCAGCGGCTGGCACACTGGCGGTCGAGCGATCCCGGCGCGGCTCCCCATTTGCGCTTCCTATCGGGCGATGCTGTCGCGCTTGCTCAAGAGGCGGGGCGAGCGGATTTGATCATTTCCCGGCACGGCCTGATGTTCTTTCCCGAACCGGTGACCGCCCTGGCGGCGAGCCGCGCCGGTGCGGGCGAGGGGGCGAGCCTGGTCTTTTCCTGTTTCGATGATCGCGCCCGCAACCGGTTCGCCACGATCGCCGATGACGTGACCGGTTCGACGGTGCCTCTTTCCCGCGACTATGCTCCCGGCCCCTTCGCCTTTTCCGATGCGGATCAGGTGGCCGGCTGGCTGGCGGCGGCGGGCTGGAACGAGGCGACCGTCGCGCAGGTCGCCTTCGACTATGTCGCTGGAGAGGGCGCCGATCCCGTCACCGATGCGGTGTCCTTCCTGTCGCGGATCGGTGCGGTCGCCCGGCCGCTGGCCGAAGCGACGGCCGCCGACCGGCCGATCATGCTGGCCCGGCTCTCCGCGATGCTGTCGGATCATCGCATCGGCGATCGGGTGATATTGCCGGCCTGCGCCTGGATTTGGCGGGCGAGGAACGAGTCAGCATCATCAAACATCGCGCCGGACCGCTTCCGCCCGCCAATGCGTTAGGGGCGTTCGCCGACGCGGACGACCGCGATCATGAGAGGGGATCAGGCATGACGATCATCGTCCATCATCTGGAAAATTCGCGTTCGCAGCGCATCCTCTGGATGCTGGAGGAACTGGGTCTCCCCTATGAGGTCAAGCGCTACGAGCGGAACCCGGAAACGATGCTTGCCCCGCCCGAGCTGCGCCGCGTGCATCCGCTCGGCAAGTCACCGGTGCTGGAGGATGGCGAGACGATCGTCGCGGAGACCGGCGCGATCGTCGAATATCTGGTCGAACTGGCGGATGGCGTGCTCGGGCCCGGCGCCCACCGGTCGGAGGTGCTGCGCTATCGCTTCTGGCTTCATTATGCCGAAGGGTCATTGATGCCGCCGCTGCTGCTGAAGCTGGTGCTCGGCCGGATACCGCTGCTGGGCAAGCGGGCAAGTGCGCGTATCCAGCCGATGATCGACCGGCATCTCGCCTATGTCGAGCAGGAACTGGCTAGCCGCCCCTGGTTCGCGGGCGAACGGATGACCGCCGCCGATATCATGATGAGCTTTCCGCTGGAAGCGGCGCGTCATCGCGCCGGTCTGGATGCCCGCTATCCGGCCACCACGGCCTGGCTGGCCAAGATCCACGCCCGCCCGGCCTATCAGGCCGCACTCGCGCGCGGCGGCCCCTATGCCTATGCCTGACCTTTCCAGGTCCCGTCCCGCCATGCTAGCATTGGTCGGACAAATGACGGGATGGAGAGGTCCTGATGCAGGATGAACATGGTCCAACGCACAGCCGCCGGACCTTTCTGGCCGGGGCCGGTGGCGGTGTCCTCATGGCCGGCACGCCGGTCATGGCGGCCGCCCGGCCCAGGGCCAAGCCTGTGCCGGTCGGCACGCGTCCGACACCCAGCCTGCGTCCCTTCGATCTCAAGGACGTGACGCTCGGCGAAAGCCCGTTCCTCCATGCGCAGCGCAAGACCGAGGCCTATCTCCTCTCGCTCGATCCTGACCGGATGCTTCATAACTTCCGGGTTAATGCCGGGCTGAAGCCACGGGCACCGGTCTATGGCGGTTGGGAATCGGAGCCGATCTGGTCCGACATCCATTGTCAGGGGCACACGCTCGGCCATTATCTGTCCGCCTGCGCGCTCGCCTATCGGTCGACTGGCGACGCGCGCTATCGCAGCCGGATCGCGCACATCGCCGTGGAACTGGCGGAATGCCAGGCGTCATCGCGGTCCGGCCTGGTCTGCGCCTTCCCCAAGGGGGCCGCCGTAGTCACCGCGCATCTGCGAGGCGAGCCGATCACGGGGGTGCCCTGGTACACGCTGCACAAGCTTTACGCGGGGTTGCGGGACGCGGCACTGCTGGCGGACGACGCGACGGCGCGGACGGTGCTGCTCCGTTTCGCCGATTGGGCGGTCGCGGCGACCGCGCCGCTCAGCGACGCCCAGTTCGAGACCATGCTGGAGACCGAACATGGCGGCATGAGCGAGATCTTCGCCGACATGTACGACATGACGGGCAAGGCGGAGTATCGCGATCTCGCCGGCCGGTTCGCGCAAAAGGCGGTGCTGACGCCGCTGGCCCGGCAGCGCGACCTGCTCGACGGACAACATGCCAATACGCAACTGCCCAAGATCATCGGCTTGCAGCGAATGTGGGAGGAGACGGGGCAGCAGGAGTATCGCACCGCCGCGCAATTCTTCTGGAAGACGGTGGCGACGACCCGCTCCTTCGCCACGGGAGGGCATGGCGATAACGAGCATTTCTTCGCGCCCGCGACCTTCGCCGACCATGTCTTCTCCGCCAAGGGATCGGAAACCTGCTGCCAGCACAATATGCTGCGGCTCACCCGCGCCCTGTTCCTGCACGATCCCCGCGCCGACTATGCCGATTATTACGAGCGCACGCTCTATAACGGCATCCTGGCCTCGCAGGACCCGGACAGCGGCATGGCGACCTATTTCCAGGGCGCACGGCCCGGTTATATGAAGCTGTACCACACGCCGGAGGACAGCTTCTGGTGCTGCACGGGCACCGGCATGGAGAACCATGTCAAATATCGCGACTCGATCTATTTCCACGATGACGACGCGATCTATGTGAACCTGTTCATGCCGTCCTCGGTCCGCTGGGACGCGAAGCAGGCGACGCTGACGCAGACCACCGCCTTCCCCGATGCGAGCGCGACGCGGTTCCGCTGGACCTTGCAGCGACCGACCGCGATGACGCTGAAGCTGCGCCATCCCGGCTGGAGCCGCGATGCGGTGGTGCTGGTCAATGGCGAGGAAATCCTGCGTTCCGACCGGCCCGGACGCTATCTCGACCTCGCCCGGACCTGGCGCGATGGCGACCAAATCGAGCTGCGACTGGCGATGACGGTGGCGGCACAGCGCTCGCCCGCCGCGCCCGACATCGTTGCCTTCACCTATGGACCGCTGGTGCTGGCAGGGGCGCTGGGGAAGGACGGACTGGCACCGGGCGCCGACATCATCGTCAACGAGCGGAAATATGGCGAGTACAACGCCTCGCCCTTCACCCCGCCGACCCTGGCCGGAGACGCGGAAACGATCGCCCGCACGATCCGCGCGACCCCGCGCGCCCTCGAGTTCGAGACGGCCGCCGCCGACGGCAAGCCGATCCGGATGATCCCCTATTTCCGCATCGCGCACGAACGCTATGCGACCTATTGGAAGCTCGACATGGCCTGAAGGGGGCAGGGGAATGCGGACGATCGGCCTAATCGGCGGCATGAGCTGGGAAAGCTCGGCCGAATATTACCGGATCATCAATCGGCGGGCGCGGGACCGGCTGGGCGCCCCGGCCTCCGCCAAGTGCATCCTCTGGTCGTTCGACTTCGCCGAAATCGCGGCGTTGCAGGCGGCCGGCGACTGGCCGGCCTTGACCGACCGCATGGTCGCCGCCGCCACGGCGCTCGAGCGCGCTGGGGCGGAGATATTGGTGATCGCCTACAATACCATGCACCGCATGGCGGATCAGGTCGCGGAGGCCGTGTCCGCCGAGCTGATCCATATCGTCGACCTCACGGCCGAGCGGATCAAGGCGGCCGGTATCCAACGCGTGGGCCTGCTCGGCACCGCCTTCACCATGGAGAAGGACTTCTATCGGGGGCGGCTGGCGGACCGGCATGGCCTGAAGGTACTCGTGCCGGACGCCGAGGACCGCGCGACCGTGCACCGGATCATCTATGACGAACTGGTCGCGGGCGTGGTCGATCCCCGGTCCCGCGCGGCATTATCGTGCCGTCATCGCCCGGCTGGCGGACCGGGGCGCGCAGGCCGTGATCCTGGGCTGCACCGAGATCATGCTACTGATCGGCGCGGAGGACAGCCCCGTGCCGCTGTTCGACACGACCCGCCTCCATGCCGAGGCGGCACTGGACCGCGCTCTGGCCTGATCGGCGTCAGGCGCGCCAGCGTATCCAGGCGCCATAGGGGTCGCACTCGGCCAGCTGCCATGTCCGGCCGTCCGGCCAGTGGGTCATGGTCAGATGGACAGCGTCGCGCACCGGCGTCCACTCCAGGCCGATCACGGCCAGGGGATGCCGGTCATCGGCGTGTGCCCCCGCCGACTGTAACGCCGCGACCACGTCTTGGCGTTCGTCCGCCGCCAGATATTGCATGACCATCGAGTGGAGCACGACCCGGAGGCATCCATCCGCTTGCGCCGTGGCAAGCCGATCCGGGAGCCAGGCACCGGCGCTACCCTGATCCAGTCGGGGGCGGATGACGCCGGGCGATGGCGAGCGCGCGGGTCAGTCGATCCATCCGCTGGACCTGATCGACGAACAGATGGTCGAGCAGGCGCTCGCAGGCGGCGGCATCCTCGATCCGGATCGGCGCCAGATCGACGCCGCGCGCGGACCGGACATCTAGCGTGGTCGCCGGCGGGGGAGGGCCAAACCAGGTCGGGGCGATCGTCAGCTCCGAACAGGGATCGCCAGCAATGGTCCCGCCCAGATTGTGGCGGTAGCGGCCGAGATTGAGGTTCAGCCCCGCGCTCGCACCGATTTCCAGCAGCTCGACCGGCATCGCGAACATCTGGCCAAGATGCAGCAGCGCGGCGGCGAAGGCGGCGGAACGAGCGACCTCGTTGGTCTGGGTCGGGTGCTTCAGGCGCTCGGCGATGACCAGGTCGCCCATCGCCAGGGCAGTGCGTACCGCATGATCGACATCGACCGTTTCCCCACGAAACAGGGCGGCGAGCGGCGCGATGCTGCCTTGCCGGGCCAGGGCATGAAGCGCGCTGTGGAAGCGCATCGCGACAGCCGCGCTTGCCCGGTCGCCCGGCCACTCCGCCATCATCGTCGCTGTATATGGGGCGACCTCCAGATGCCGCGCACCGGCAAGCAGCAGCGCCGCGACGAAGGGCGAGCCGAAACCATGGGCGACCCGTGCCTGATCCTCCAGATAGGCGCGAGCCGCCGCCAGGCCGGCATCGGATGGGTGTGGAACAGCCATGGCGGACGGTTGACGAGGAACGATGATGCGTCCTTCCGACGTCAGAAGCTGAGCCAGGCGTCGGCGTCCGCCAGTTGGGCGGACGATCGGGCGGGTGTGACGGGTTCGGCGGCCGCATGGCGTGCGGCGACCGGGGTGCGGCTGGTGGAGGCCGGGCGGCCCGTATCGAAGCGCGAAGCCTTGACCGTCAGTTCACCCACCTCACCCGTCAACTGCCGGGCGGTGGCGGAGGTCTGCTCGACCATGGCGGCATTCTGCTGGATGGTGCGGTCCATCGCTGTGATCGCAGCGGCGATCTGTCCGATCGCGGTCGACTGCGCCTCGTTATCGGCCGCGATATGTTCGGCGAGGGTACTCGCCTGTTCATTGGCGTCGCTGATCGCTCCCAGGGCGCGATCGACGCTGCCGACGGCATTCACCGCCATGCCGATGTCGCTCTGCGTCGTGGTCAGCTGGTTGCGGGCGTTCTTCGCCTCTTCCTCGGCGCGCATCGCAAGCGCCGATACCAGATCGGCGACGACTGCGAAGCCGCGGCCGGCATCGCCCGCGCGACCGGCTTCCACGGCGGCGTTCATGGCGAGCACCCGCGTCTGGAACGCGATCTTGTCCAGCCCCTCGATGACCGTGTCGATCCCCTTGGCGCTGGCCGAGACGCGTTCCATGGCCTGCACCGCCTGGGTGGCGCAGCCGCGGCCATCACGCACCGCGAGCAGGGCCGCGCCCGATCCGGCTGCCGAGCGTCGGGCGGCCTCGGTCGTCTGCTTCAGACGTGCCTCGACCTGGCTGACCGCGCTCGATGTCCGCTCCAGGCTGGCGGCGGCGCTTTCGGTGCGCCGTGCCAAATCCTCGGAGGCCTGGGCGATCTCGTTGGAACTGCCGTTGATCGCCAGCGCGCCGTCGGACACCGCACCGATCAGGGCACGAAGTTGCGACAGCGTCTCGTTGAAATCCTCCTTCAGCTTGGCGTAGCGCGGCGGCATGGCGGTGGTGATCGCGCTGGTCAGATCGCCCCCGGACACGCGCGACAAATGCGCGCTCAGCGTGTCGACCACCCGCTTCTGCTCGGCATCGTGGCGCGCCTGCTCGGCCTCGGCGACCTGCTTCGCCACGGCGGCGTCGCGGAAGACCAGCACGGCCCGGGCCATGTCGCCCAGTTCGTCGGAACGCGCCGCCCCCTGGATCTCGACATCGTGCCGGCCGATCGCCAGCTCCGCCATGGTGCCGGTCAGGCGGGTGATCGGACGGGCGATGGTGCGGCTGAGCAGCACCGCCAGCAGGATCGCGATCGCAATCAACGCGATGCCACCGATCACCAGCGTCTTCATCCCCGTATGGATGGTGGCGGCCTGGCGTTCCGCTTCCCGCACCAGCAGTTTGGACTCATAGTCGCGAACGGCGCGCAGCGGCAGCACCGCCTTGCTGGTCATCACCTTCTGGCCGGCATCGCGGACCATCTGCTGGGCCTGTTGCTGGCCACCGCGCTCGACTAGCGCGATCAGCCGATCGCCCCAGTCCCGCCGCCAGGCCAGCGTTTCCCGCTGTGAGGTGTCGATGTTGCGGAGCATCTCCGGGTCCGACAGCATCGGCCGCACGGCTGCATAGGTGCTGTCATATTCCGCCCGCGCCTCCCGGTAGGATTTGAGGTAGGTGGGATCGGCGGTCACCATGAAGCCGCGAAACTGGCTGTTCTGCCGCAGGATGGACGTCTCTAGCGTTTGCAGCTTGCTGAGCACCGTCTGGCTGGTGTTGCTGCTGTCGGTCGCCCGTCGGATCGCGTCGAAGCTGCTGTAGAATACCAGCATCATCGCGGCGGCCGAGGCGCAGAGCACCAGGAAGGAGACGGCCAGCTTGCGCGGGATGGTCATCGCACGGAACATCGATACCTACCTATCGGAGGGGAGGGGGCGCGGACGGAGCCGGTTAGAAGGCGAGACGGGCCGTGGCCGACACGGGCCGGCCATTCCATATGCGGGGCCGGACGATGCCGGTCGCCGGGATCGAGGGATCGTCGATCGCTCCGACCGCCAGCGTGTCGAACAGGTTGTTGGCGCTCGCCATCAGCTTGAGTGTCCCGGTCACGCCGTCACCGACAGAGCCGTCCAGGAGATCGGGCGGCCCTGTGCACAGATCGTGTCGGCAGCCGTCGGGCCTTGCGGTTCCGCCGACGTGAGGGTGTCGGGTCCAGCCTCCACTCGCTCCATCATCGCCACCGCGCCGGCATGGGCCGCTGTGGGAACGGCGCTACAGACGATCGTGATCGCGAGCAGATGATAACGATACCGCAAACTGGATGCCCCCGAACGATCTTATCTTCCACGGCCTATTCTAGGACGCTGCCCGGGCGGACCTTGGGCTTGGGCACAATATTTTGCGGTTCGGACGCTCGGCCCGTCTGAAACTTGGTCGCAGGCGAACACGTTCAGGCTGGCAAATGACGATGGAGGCAGGTGTGATCGCAGCGTTCAAGATGGGACTGGTCGGCGGGCAACGGGCGATGACGCCGCTCGCCGCCGTGGCGATCGGGATCGCGCGCGGCGAATTGCCTGCGCGGGACGGATTGTCGAAGCTGCTCGGTCAGCCGCTGGTGGCGGCGGGAACATTGGCGCTGGCGGTGGGCGAGATGGCCGGCGACAAGCAGAAGACCGCCCCGGACCGGATCGTGCCGATCGGCCTTGTCGCCCGGTTCCTGACCTCGGCGGTCGCGGGCGCGATGCTGGTGCCGAAACGGGAGCGCTGGTGGGGCGCGGCCCTGGCCGGGACCACGGCGGTGGTCGCGGCTTATCCCGGCTGGCGCCTGCGCATGGCGGCGCTCCACCGGCATGGGCAGACGCCGACCGGCTTTGCCGAGGATATCGCGGTTCTCACCTCCGCCGCGCGCATCGTGCGAGGCCGCGCGGCGGAGGCGTGATCGGGGGCGGGTGTCAGCCGCGCAGCGCGGCGGCGGCGCGGGCCTTGGCCTCGACCTCGGCCATGGTGCCGCCGGTCACCCAGCTGCCGCCGACGCATTCGACCGGACCGAAGGCCAGCCAGTCGGGCGCGGACACTTCGGTGATCCCGCCGGTCGGGCAGAAGCGGCACTGGTAGAAGGGCGCGGCGAGCGCCTTCAGCGCCTTGATCCCGCCGCTGGTCTCGGCCGGGAAGAACTTGAACGCGGTCAGCCCAAGGTCCAGCCCACGCATGATGTCGCCGGCATTGGCGATGCCGGGCAGATAGGGGACGCCGGCGCCGGTGATCGCGCTGCCCAGCCGGTCGGTCAGGCCCGGGGGAGACGATGAACTCCGCGCCGACCTTCATCACCTGCTCGAACTGGTCGGTGTTGACCACCGTGCCCGCGCCGACGATCGCGCCCTCGACCTTCTTCATCTCGACGATCGCGTCGAGGGCGGCCGGGGTACGCATCGTCACTTCCAGCACCTTCAGGCCCCCAGCGACCAGCGCCTCGGCCAGCGGCCGAGCGGTCGCGGCGTCGTCGATCACCAGTACCGGGATGACCGCGCTGGTGCGCATGATGGAAAGGATATCGGTCACTGGCTATGCTCCTGGGCGAAGGCGGCGGCGGCACCGAACAGGCCGGGCTGCGGATGGGTGATGAGCTTGACGGGCATCGCCGCCATCATCGACTGGAACCGTCCCTTGGCGACGAAGCGCTGGTCGAAGGCCGAGCGGATCAGCTTGTCCTTGATGCGCAGGCCCAGGCCGCCGGCAATCACCACCGCCTTCGCGCCATGCGCCAGCGCCAGGTCGCCCGCGACCGCGCCCAGCGACAGGCAGAAGCGGTCGAGCGCGGCGAGCGCGATCGAGTCCGTGCCCTCCAGCGCCTCCTGCCAGATCGTCTTGTCGTCGCGGCTGACGACGGGGCGGCCTTCCAGTTCGGCCAGCGTTTCGTAGATGGCGACGATGCCGGGGCCGGCGACGATCCGCTCGGCCGATACGCGGGTGAAGATCTTGCGCAGGCGACGCAGCATCGCGTCCTCCAGCGCGTCGAGCGGGGCGAAATTTATATGGCCGCCTTCGGTCGACAGGACCTGATAGCCGCCATTCTGCTTCAGCACCTGCGCCACGCCCAGCCCGGTGCCGGGACCGCAGACCGTCGTCACGCCCTCGGCCGGCAGCGGCGCGTTCGGGCCGCAGAGATGCTGGAAGTCCTCATCCGGCAGCTGCGCCACGGCATGGCCGACCGCGCCGAAATCGTTGATGATCGTGTAGATATCGGCGTTGAGCCGCTCGCCGATCAGCGACGGGCGGATGATCCAGGGATTGTTGGTCAGGCGGATAATGTCGCCGGTGATCGGCGAGGCCACCGAGATGGCGGCGGCGCGGGGCAGGGGCTTGCCATAGGCCGCCTCGAACGCCTGCCACGCGGTCTGGAGCGAGGCGTGCTCGGCGGTCTTCTGGGTCATCGGCTCGGACAGGGCGACGACACGGCCCCCCTCCACCTCGGCGATGGCGAAGCGGGCGTGCGTTCCCCCGATATCGACTGCGACGACCTGCATTGTCCCTCCCTCGTACCTGTATTTTTTTGGTGGCGGTCAGAGCCCGGCAGCGGCTAGGATCGCCGAGGCGCCCCGTTCGGCTTCGTCCGCATCGTGGCGGAACAGGGCGAAGAGCTCGCGCCCCATGCCGGTCGCGGCGTCGCCGCCCTGGGCCAGCGGTCGGGCTTCCCATTCGGCCGGATCGACCAGCGCGTCGAGCGTGCCGTTCACCGCGTCCAGCCGGATCATGTCGCCGTCGCGGATCTTGCCGATCGGGCCGTTGCCCAGTGCCTCCGGGCTGCAATGGATGGCGCAGGGCACCTTGCCGCTCGCGCCCGACATGCGGCCATCGGTGACCAGGGCGACCTTGAACCCGCGATTCTGAAGCACGCCGAGCGGCGGCGTCAGCTTGTGCAATTCGGGCATCCCGTTGGCGCGCGGGCCCTGGAAGCGGACCACGACGACCACGTCGCGTTCCAGCTCGCCGGCCTTGAACGCCTCCAGCACGTCGAGCTGGTCGGCGAAGACGCGGGCGGGCGCCTCGATCACCCAGCGCTCGCGCTCGACCGCCGACACCTTGATGCAGGCCCGGCCGATATTGCCCTGGAGGATGCGCATTCCGCCATCGGGCGAGAAGGGGTTGGCGACCGGGCGCAGGATCGTCTCGTCGCCGCTCGGCCCCGGATCGGTCCAGGTCAGTGCGTCGCCCTCGATCACCGGCTTCTCGCCAAATGCGGTCAGGTCGCCGCCGGCGATGGTTAGGAGATCGCGGTGCAGATAGCCGCCATCCAGCAATTCGCGGACGACGAAGGGCATACCGCCCGCCGCCTCGAAGCCGTTCACATCGGCCGAGCCATTGGGATAGACCCGGGCGATCAGCGGCACCACCGCCGACAGCCGGTCCATATCCTCCCAGTCGATGACGATCCCCGCCGCCCGCGCGATCGCCGGCAGGTGGAGCAGATGGTTGGTCGAACCGCCCGTCGCCAGCAGGCCGACCGCCGCGTTGACGATCGCCTTCTCATCGACGCAATGGCCGAGCGGGCGGTAGTCGTCGCCGCGCACGCCGATCTGCGCCAGCCGGTGGACGGCGGCGCGGGTCAGTTCCTGGCGCAGCTTGGTGCCCGGATTGACGAAGGCCGCGCCGGGCATGTGCAGGCCCATCACCTCCATCATCATCTGATTGGTGTTGGCGGTGCCGTAGAAGGTGCAGGTGCCCTTGGTGTGATAGGCCTGGATCTCGGCTTCCAGCAGTTCCTCGCGGCCGCACTCGCCCTCGGCATAGCGTTCCCGCACCGCGGCCTTGGCCTTGTTGGGCAGGCCCGACGGCATCGGGCCGCCGGGGATCAGGATGGTCGGCAAATGGCCGAAGCGCAGCGCGCCCATCAGCAGCCCCGGCACGATCTTGTCGCAGATGCCGAGCAGCGCCGCGCCCTCGAACGTGCCATGGCTCAGCGCCACCGCCGTCGACAGCGCGATCGTGTCGCGGCTGAACAGCGACAGTTCCATGCCCGGATAGCCCTGGGTCACGCCGTCGCACATCGCCGGCACGCCGCCCGCCACCTGCGCGGTCGCGCCGACCTCGCGCGCCCAGACCTTCATCAGTTCCGGATAGCGGTAATAGACGGCATGGGCCGACAGCATGTCGTTATAGGCGGTGACGATGCCGATGTTCATGCCGGCATCGGCCTTCAGCTGCTCGCGATCCTCCTCGGTGCCGGCATAGGCATGGGCTAGGTTCGCGCAGCCCAGGGCCGGGCGGCGGACGGCGCGGTCACGCTCCCGCTCGATCAGGTCGAGATAGGTGCCGCGCGACGCGCGCGAACGTGCAATGATACGGTCGGTGACCGCCTGGATGTCCGCCTTCATCGGATGGGTCGCTCGCAATCGGGGGAGGGGAAACGGGCGGTCAGGGCGCCCAGTGGATGTCGATCGGCAGTTCCACGTCCGCCAGCACGCGGCCGATCGGATAGGCGGAGGACGGGCCCTGTTCGATCGCGCGTTCCAGCACGTCGCGCTTCGCCTGGCCGGTCACCGCGATCATCATCGCCTTGGCGGAGATGATGCCGGCGCGCGACAGCGACACGCGCGCGACCGGTGCTTCGGGCGGCAGCGGATCGGGCATCACGCCGAGCGCGCGGCGTTCCTTGGGACCGTTCAGCGCCTCGTCGAAATCGGGACCGGGGAAGATCGATGCGGTATGGCCGTCGCCGCCCACGCCCAGCAGGCAGAAATCTAGCGGCCAGTGCAGATCCTGCATCAGCGCATCGGCCGAACGACCCGCCGCCTTATAATCGGCAGTGGCTTCGGGCACGATCGGCATCACCCGCGCGCCCTTGGGCAGGAAGATCTTGGCGAGCGCGGTGACGTTCGACAGCGCATCGCCCAGCGGCACGATCCGCTCGTCGGTCGGGACGATCGTCACCTTCTTCCAGTCGAGCTTGGCCTTGGCCAGCTTCTCATAGGCGGGGAAGGGGGTCTTGCCGCCCGCCAGCGCGATCACCGCAGATCCGCGCGCGTCGAGCGCGCTTTCGATCACGAACTGGATGTCGCCCGCGATCGCATCGGCCAGCTCGGCCGCGTCGTCATATTCCCACCATTCGATCTCGGTCATCACAATCTCCGTGGCGGACGCTACGGCATCCGCAATCCCGCCGGAAGCCCGATCGGCTCCGACGCATACGTAAGTATACGGCTTTTGCCAGAGGCTTCCGCGGGTCAATCGTCCTGCCACGTCACCCCGTCGCGCTCCGTGAGCGCGATCGCCGCGGACGGACCCCAGCTTCCCGAGGGATAGCTTCGCGGCTTGACGTTGTTCGCGTCCCAGCCCTCGCGGATCGCGTCGATGAAGCGCCACTGCGCCTCCACCTCGTCGCGGCGGACGAACAGCGTCTGGTCGCCCTCGATCAGGTCGAGCAGCAGCCGCTCATAGGCGATCCGACGACGGCTGCCGGCGAACTCGGCGTCGAGCGACAGGTTGAGCGGCACCTCGCGCAGGCGGACGCCGTTACGATCCAGGCCCGGCTCCTTGGCCATCACCAGCAGCTGGATATATTCCTCCGGCTGGAGGCGGATGATCAGCATGTTGGGCTGGAGCAGGCCGCCGCGCGCGCCGAACATCGAATGCGGTACCGCCTTGAACTGGATGGCGATTTCCGACCGGCGCGTCGCCATGCGCTTGCCGGTGCGCAGGTAGAAGGGCACGCCCTGCCAACGCCAATTGTCGATATGCGCCTTGATCGCGACGAACGTCTCGGTGTTGGACGGCTGGCCCAGCTCCTCGGCATAGCTCTTGACGAACTGGCCCTTGACCGCGCCCTCGCCATATTGGCCGGTGACCGTCATCTGCGGCACCTCCTCTGGCTTCATGATGCGCAGCGAGCGGAACACTTTGGACTTTTCGTCGCGCACATCGGTGCCGTCGAAATGGGCCGGCGGCTCCATCGCGACCAGGGCGAGCAGTTGCAGGATATGGTTCTGCACCATGTCGCGCAGCGCCCCCGCCGTCTCGTAATAGCCGGCGCGCTCCTCCAGGCCCACCGTCTCGGCGATGGTGATCTGGACGTTGTCGATGCCCTGCGCATTCCACACCGGCTCGAAGAAGCTGTTGCCGAAGCGCAGCGCCAGGATGTTCTGGACCGTCTCCTTGCCCAGATAATGGTCGATCCGATAGGTCCGCTCCTCCGGAAAGGCCTTGGCGACCGCGTCGTTGATCTCGCGGCTGCTCCCCAGGTCATAGCCCAGCGGCTTTTCCAGCCCGACCCGCACCGTGGTGCCGGCCAAGCCGACGCTTTGCAGGCCGCTGATCGCGCTTTCGAACAGGGAGGGCGCGGTCGACAGGTAGATGGCGAGGCCACCGGCGATGTCGCCCACCTTCTCCGCCAGGGGGGCGAAGCTGGCGGGATCGGACAGGTCGGTCGGCTGGTAGAAGACCCGCTCCAGGAAGCTGGCGATCGCGCCCTCGTCCTTGCGGTCCTCCGGCAGGAACTGGTCGAGCGCCTTGCGCGCGAAGGCACGGTAGCCCTCATCGTCATGATCGTGCCGGGCCGCGCCGAAGATCTTAAGCTCGGCCGGCAGCAGATTGTCGGCGTGGAGGCCGTAGAGCGACGGCAGCAGCATCCGCTGCGCCAGGTCGCCGGTGGCGCCGAACAGGAGGAGCTTGGCGACGGGATCACGCGGCATGGCGGTTCCTTTTCAGCGATGGAGGCCGGCGAGGGGATCGAGCCCCGCCATGATGTTGAGGTTCTGGACGGCGGCGCCGCCCGCGCCCTTGCCCAGATTGTCGAGCGTCGCGATCAGCCGTGCCTGGCCGGTGGCGTCGTTGCCCAGCACGCGGAGCGTCAGCCGGTCGGTGCCGGCATTCTCCTCGATCGCGATGCCCGTCGGCTGGTCGGTGGCCACGGAGACGAGCGGCTGGCCGTCATAGGCGGCCGAAAGCGCGTCGGTCAGGGCGGCCAGGGTCGGGCGGCCGGGCAGGGCGTGGAGCGGCAGGGGCACTTCGACCGCCATGCCCTGGCGGACATTGGCGACGGCCGGCGCAAAGATCGGCGCATGGGTGAGGCCAGAGTGAAGCGTCATCTCCGGCACATGCTTGTGCGCCAGCGACAGGGCATAGGGCCGGAAGGCAGAGGCGCCGCCGGCCTCATAGTCCGCGATCATCGCCTTGCCGCCACCGGAATAGCCGGAGGTGGCGTTGACGCTGACCGGCCAGTCGGCGGGGATCAGCCCGACGCGGACCAGCGGGCGGACCAGCGCCAGGAAACCGGTCGGGTAGCAGCCGGGATTGGAGACGCGGGTGGCCGCCGCGATGCGGGCGGTGCCGTCCGGCTCCAGCTCGGGAAAGCCATAGGTCCAGCCATCGGCGACGCGGTGCGCGCTCGACGCATCGATCACGCGGGTCCGGTCGTTGTCGATCAGGGCGACCGCCTCGCGCGCCGCATCGTCGGGCAGGCAGAGGATGACGAAATCCGCATCGTTCAGCGCCTCGCGACGCGCCGACGCGTCCTTGCGGCGGGCTTCGTCGAGCAGCAGGATCTCGACATCGGTACGCCCGGCCAGCCGTTCGCGGATGTCGATCCCGGTGGTGCCGGCCGCGCCGTCGATGAACAGCCGCGCGGTCATGCCAGCGCCGCCAGGGGTACATAGCCGACGAGATCGTGATTCGCGGCACGACCCCAGGCGGTATCGCCGATCAGGTCGAGCAATTCGAACCGCTCGCCGGGAGCCAACGTGACCAACGGTTCGGATTGGGGATCGCGAGCGCTCCGCAGCACGGCGGCCGATGCGACCGAGCGCTCCACCGATGCCGCGTAATGGGGGGCAAATACCTGATCCGCGAGGCGAATATCCGCCAGATCGGGGCGCACCGCATGGCTGCGGGGATCGAGCCTGACCGACCGCCCGGTCAGGGCGAACGCCTTACGCGACGGCGCGCTGGGCGGTGCTGGGGTCCTGGTCGCCGATGAACTGCCCGAACTCTTCAAGAAACTCTGCCCCTTCGGATGTGCGCGCGACGAAGATGTTGCGCTTGTCGCTATCGTCGCGTTGGCGGCGCAGATAGCCGAGGGCACCCAATCTGTTCAAGGCGCGCGTCACGACGGGCTTCGAGACGTTCAGCGCGCGCGCCAGGCCGCGCACCGTATGCGGTCCGGGCTTGAGATAGACGAGGAGGAGCAGAGCCATCTGGCGATTGGTCAGGTCGGGTTCGCCCGAGCGGACGTAATCGACCAAAGCGGTCATCCAGATGGACAGGGAATGAGGGTCACTCGTGGGCACAGGCGATATTCCGAATGATCCACGTCTCCCGCAGGCGGGAGATCGTTTCGTTTCGTTGCCATAACGCCCCGTAACGCGGCAGGTTTCCGCCAATTTTACCGCTTTGCAACGTAGGGTGAAACGCATGGGTGCGGCACGGCGGGACGAGGCCGGTTGATCGATGCGGGCGGCTCGCCTATGTGCCCCACTTCATTCCCTTTCGGACTGCACCCAGCCCTATGTTCGCCTTCCTCCTCGTCGTCCACGCCATCATCGCCGCGGCGCTCGTCACCGTGATCCTGATGCAGCGGTCGGAAGGGGGCGGTCTGGGCATGGGCGGCAGCCCGTCGGGCCTGATGTCGGCGCGCGGCGCGGCGGATTTCCTCAGCCGCGCGACGGCGGTGCTGGGCAGCGCCTTCGTGCTGTTCTCGATCATCCTCGCCGTGCTGGCGGCGACGCATCGCGGCACGCAGACGATCGATACCTCGCTCGCCCGCCAGGCACCGGCCGCACCGGCCGCCGGCGTGCCCACCGCTCCGGCGGCGGGCCAGCCCGCGACCCAGCCGGGTGCGGCGCCGACGGCGGCCCCGACCGATGCGACCGGCAACGCGTCGGTCCCGCTCGCGAACTAAAACCCTCCATCCGTCGCAATCCGCACCCGTGATCGATCACGGGTGCTTGTCGTGCGTCCCCATTCCAAGCTAGGCGATTCTTCCCATGGCGCGGTACATCTTCATCACCGGCGGCGTGGTCTCGTCGCTCGGCAAAGGCCTCATGGCGGCCTCTCTCGCAGCTCTCTTGCAGGCGCGCGGCTACAAGGTCCGCATCCGCAAGTTCGATCCCTATCTGAACGTCGATCCGGGGACGATGAGCCCCTATCAGCATGGCGAAGTCTATGTGACCGACGACGGGGCGGAAACCGACCTCGATCTCGGCCATTACGAGCGCTTCACCGGCGTCGCGGCGCATCAGTCGGACAACGTCACCTCCGGGCGCATCTATCACACGGTCATCACGCGCGAACGGCGCGGCGATTATCTGGGCGCGACGGTGCAGGTGATCCCGCACGTCACCGATGCGATCAAGGCCTTCGCCCGCGCCGACACGATCGACGACAATGGCGACGAGCTGGACTTCGTCCTGTGCGAGATCGGCGGCACGGTCGGCGACATCGAATCGCTGCCCTTCATCGAATCGATCCGCCAGCTCAAGAACGAGCTCGGCCGTGGCCGCTCGATCAGCATCCACGTCACGCTGGTGCCCTATATCGCGGCGGCGGGCGAGCTGAAGACCAAGCCGACCCAGCATTCGGTGCGCGAGATCGCGGCGCTGGGCGTCGCGCCCGACGTTCTGGTCTGCCGCTGCGAACAGCCGCTGCCGCCGTCGGAGCGGTCGAAGATCGCGCTGTTCTGTAACGTGCCGGCCTCCGCCGTCATCCCGGCGCTGGATGCGAAGAGCATCTATGCGGTGCCGCTGCAATATCATGCCGAGGGGCTGGACGAAGAGGTGCTGCGCGCCTTCGGGATCGAGCCGCAGGGCGCGCCCGACCTGTCGCGCTGGTCGGAGATCGTCGATCGCCTGACCAACCCGCAGGGCGAGGTGACGATCGGCGTGGTCGGCAAATATGTCGGCCTGCAGGACGCGTACAAGTCGCTGAACGAGGCGCTGGTTCATGGCGGCATCGCCAACCGCGTGAAGGTCAATGTCCGCTGGATCGACGCCGAATTGTTCGAGGGCGACGATGTCGAGACCCTCGCGCAACTGGAGCCGTGCGACGCGATCCTGGTGCCCGGCGCATTCGGCGAGCGGGGAGCCGAGGGCAAGATCGCCGCGATCCGCTTCGCGCGTGAGCGTCGTATCCCCTATTTCGGCATCTGCTTCGGCATGCAGATGGCCTGTATCGAGGGGGCCCGGAACCTGGCGGGCATCGCCGACGCGTCGTCGACCGAGTTCGGCCCGACCGAGCAACCGGTCGTCGGTCTCATTACCGAGTGGATGGGCCGCGACGGGCTGGAGAAGCGCGAGGAGCAGGGCGATCTGGGTGGCACGATGCGGCTCGGCGCCTATGAGGCGAAGCTGACCGGCAACAGCGTCGTCGCCGGCATCTATGGCGGTGACACGATCTTCGAGCGGCATCGTCACCGCTACGAGGTCAACACCCATTACAAGGACGCTCTGGAAAAGGGCGGCCTGGTGTTCAGCGGCATGTCGCCCGATGGTACGCTGCCCGAGATCGTCGAGCGGCCGGACCATCCCTGGTTCGTCGCGGTGCAGTTCCACCCGGAGCTGAAGTCCAAGCCTTTCGATCCGCACCCGCTGTTCGCCAGCTTCGTCGAAGCGGCGGTCAAGCAGAGCCGGCTGGTCTGATCCGGCTCTGCCATCGCCATCTCCACACGGGATGATGGCGAGGTAAAGGAAAGCGCCCGGGCCTTGCGGCCCGGACGCCCCTGCGACGCCGGGAAAAGGGAGCAACCGGCGTCGAGCGCTTCAGGCGGCCTGAGCCTCGCCGCCCGAGTCCGTGCGGTTCTCGACGGCGGAAAGCGGCGCGCCGGTCTTGATCGCGATCTGCTTCGGCTTCATCGCTTCGGGAACCTCGCGAACCAGATCGATGACCAACAGGCCATCGTTCAGCCGCGCATCCTCCACGAACACGAAGTCCGCCAGTTCGAAGCGACGCTCGAAGGAGCGGTTCGCGATACCGACATGGACGAAGGTCGCGCTGGGCTTCTCGTCCTTCTTGCCGGTGACGAGCAGCAGGTTCTGCTGCGCCGTGATCTCGATCTCGTCGCGTGCGAAGCCGGCCACCGCCAGGGTGATGCGGTAGCGATCGTCCGCGAGACGCTCGAGGTTGAAGGGAGGATAATTCTCGGCCGACGCATGGCGGGCGTTGGTTTCGAGAAGGTCGAACAGCCGGTCGAAACCGATGGTCGAACGGCGGTAAGGGGTCAGGTCGAGGCGCATTTCAAATCCTCCGATGAGCGAGTTGATTACGTCCGAAGCCCGCCTGTGCGCGGCTCCGGCCTACGGCCCGTTTGGCGCCGTATGCCGCATAGATGGTTCGCTATCGTCCTCTTTCAAGAGGACTTTGCGCACATCTAAAGTACTGAAATACCGGGATAAATAGAGAAACTTTCCTGGCGCGAACATTTTGCTTGGTTCATATCCCAGCGATATGGTGGAGTTTGCGTGCAAAGCGAAAACACGCACCAGGGAGCCTCCTTCATGACCCCCACTTTGACGCTGCTGCTCGCGCTGCAGATCGCCGCGCCGGCCACCGACGCGCAGGCTGCGCCGTCCGCAGCGGAGGCGTCGCCCCAGGCGGAGGATGATTCGACCGGTCGCACCGGTCCGGCGGTCGCGACATCGGGCGGCGACATCGTGGTGACGGCGCGCCGACGCACCGAGTCGGTGCAGACCGTGCCGATCGCCGTGTCTGTGATCGGCGGGACCGCGCTGGCGGAGACGGGCACCTACAATGTCAGCCGCCTGACCCAGATCCAGCCGACGCTCCAATTCTATTCGACCAATCCGCGCAACTCGGCCGCGAACATCCGTGGCCTCGGCGCGCCGTTCGGCCTGACCAATGACGGGATCGAGCAGGGGGTCGGCATCTATGTCGACCAAGTCTATTACAGCCGCATCGCCTCAGCGACGTTCGACTTCACCGATACTGAGCGGATCGAGGTGCTGCGCGGGCCGCAGGGCACGCTCTATGGCAAGAACACGACCGCCGGCGCGATCAACATCATCACCCGCAAGCCCAGCTTCACGCCCGAGGCGCGGGTGGAACTGACCGGCGGCAATCTTGACTTCTTCCAGGGCAAGGCATCGGCCTCCGGGCCGCTGGTCGACGACAAGGTCGCGATCCGTCTCTCGGCCTCGGTGACGACACGCCGGGGCACGATCTACAATGTCCGGCAGAACGAGTGGCAGAACAGCCAGGACAATAAGGGTGTCCGTGGCCAGATCCTGTGGAAGGCCACGCCCAATCTCGACCTGACGCTGAGCGGCGACTATGCGCGCCAGAACCCCAATTGCTGCGTGCAATATTATGCGCGGGTCGGCGCGACGCAGCGTCCGACCAACCGGCAATATGCCGAGCTGGCCGCCGCGCAGGGCTATCAGGTGCCCTCGACCAATGCCTTCGATCGGTTGACCGATGTCGATACCGACCTGCGCGCCAAGCAGGAACTCGGCGGCCTGTCGCTGCTCGCCAACTGGGATCTGGGCGGGTCGACGCTGACATCGGTCAGCGCCTGGCGTTTCTGGCATTGGGACCCGTCGAACGACCGCGACTTCATCGGCCTGCCGATCACTACCGTCTCGGCCAATCCGTCGCAGCAGAGTCAGGTCAGCCAGGAACTGCGCGTCGCCTCGAACGGCAAACGCACGCTCGATTATGTGCTGGGCGCGTTCTACTTCTACCAGACGATCGACACGCAGGGTTTGCAGGTCCAGGGGCCGGCCGCCAGCGCCTTCCTGCTCAACCCGACCAGCGCGGCGGGGCGTAATCCTGCGACGCTGAACGGCCTGACCGCGCGCAACACGATCGGCTTCAAGAACACGTCCGCCGCGCTGTTCGGCAAGCTGACCTGGCATGTTGACGATCGCCTGTCGATCGCGCCCGGCCTGCGACTCAATTACGACCAGAAGAGCGGGTCCTATCTGTCGGTGGTGACGACGGGCAGTGGGTCGACCACCCTGACCAGCGACCAGCGCGGCGTGCTGGCCCCGCAACGCTACGACCCGGACTTCCATAATTGGAACCTGTCGGGCGACCTGACCGTGTCCTATCAGTTCACGCCGGACGTCTTCTATTACGCCACCTATGCGCGCTCCTATAAATCGGGGGGCATCAACCTGTCGGGCCTGCCGCTCGACGCGGCGAACCAGCCGATCCTGGCGTCGGCGACGGTGAAGCCGGAAAAGGTCAATCATTTCGAGCTCGGCCTGAAGACGCGGTTTGCGGACCGGCGGGTGACGCTCAACCTGGCCGGCTTCTGGACGGTGATCGACGACTATCAGGCGACCGTCACCAACGGCCAGCTTGGCGTGCTGCGCGGCTATCTGGCCAATGCCGGCCGGGTGCGGACGCGCGGCATCGAACTCGACTCGGCCTTCCGCCCGACCGATCGGCTGAACGTCTATGCCAATGCGGCCTTCACCGACGCCAAATATGTCCGCTTCACCGACGCGCCATGCCCGCCCGAACTTTCCGGCGGCAGCGCTGCGTCGGCGGCCAATCCGCCGAGCCCGGCCGGACGCCCCGGCACGAGCACGCAACCATCCTACAGCCCGGCCAATTGCGACATTTCCGGTCAGTGGCTGCCGGGCGTGTCCAAATGGGCCTTCTCCTACGGCGCGGAGTATCAGCTCCCCGCGACCGCGGTGGGGTTGGACGGCAATTTCTACGCGGGATACGACGGCAGCTACCGGTCCAAATTCTCGTCCAATCCGTCCCGGTCGCGCTACACCGATATCGCCGGCTATGCGCTGAGCAACATCCGGGTCGGTTATCGCGAGAGCGGGACATGGAACGCCTTCGCCTGGGTGCGCAACGTCTTCGACAAGGATTATTACGAGCTGCTCGCCACCCAGTCGGGGAGCACCGGCCTGATCGTCGGCCAGCCCGGCGACCCGCGCACCTATGGCGTGACCGTGTCGCGCAGCTTCTGACCGATCGACGCGCATCCTGTCGGCCGGACCGGCAGGGTGCGCGGATCGGGGGAGGAATTCACCCGCCGCTCATTCGCGGTTAATCTCGATCGTGTCATAGGGACGATGCCGACGGGAAGTGGCAGTCCGGAAGCTCCCGACTTTCCGCCGGCCTAGGGCGTTCGACGGTCCGGGCCGAGCCGCAATGGCAAACGCCCGGACCGTTTCCGATCCGGGCGCCTGCGTGACGATCGCTCGTCAGCCCCCATTTCTGTTGCTTCCGCTCCAGCCTCGTTGGGCGGGCGTTGAAGCTGTTCCCCGAACCACGGCCATTGCCTGTGTCTCAGCACGAGTGTTGCTATGCCTTTCCGTTGGGCCTGTCACCAGCCGCCGCAACCCTCCGTTACGATTGAGTAACCGTTGTGGATTTGATGCAACAGCACCGATCTGGTTGCACCCGGCCCCCGTGCCGCCTAGAGCCGATCCGACATGATCCTCTCGTCCTATGAACGCATGATCGCCCGCCGCTATCTGCTGCCGGGCAAGGGCGAGGCCTTCATCTTCCTCGTCGCCTCGATCAGTCTCGTTGCCGTGATGCTCGGCGTCGCGGCGCTGGTGATCGTGATGAGCGTGATGAACGGCTTCCGCGCCGAACTCTTCGACAAGATCGTCGGGCTGAACGGCCATGCGGTCGTGCAGGGCTATGGCGGTCAACTGACCGACTGGCGCGAGATCGTCCGCGAGGCGAAGGCGACGCCGAACGTGACCTCCGCCGTGCCGCTGATCGAACAGCCGCTGATGGCCAGCTATAACGGCCGGGTCGAAGGCATATTGGTGCGCGGGATGCGGGTGGCCGACATCCGCAACAATTCCACGCTCCATGCCAAGGTCGTGATCGGGTCGCTGGATCGCCTGACGCCGGGCAGCGGCAATATCGCGATCGGCAGCCGCCTGGCGGAGGCCCTGGGCGCCCAGATCGGCAGCGACATCACGCTGATCAGCCCGCAGGGCCAGACGACGCCGTTCGGCACGGTGCCGCGCATGGTCAGCTACAAGGTCGCGGCGATCTTCGAGATCGGAATCTACGACTATGACAAGGCCTATGTGATCATGCCGATCCAGGATGCGCAGACGCTGCTCCTGATGGGCGACTCGGTCGGGATGGTCGAGCTGACCACCACCAATGCCGACCGGGTCGGCGAGATCTTGCGCCCGCTCGCCGACAAGATCGGCAATGGCGCGGTGATCGCCGACTGGCGCAGCATGAACGCGCAATTGTTCGAGGCGCTGGCGGTCGAGCGGGTGGCGATGTTCACCGTCCTGTCGATCATCATCCTGGTGGCGGTGTTCAACATCCTGTCCTCGCTGATCATGCTGGTCCGTGCCAAGACGCGGGACATCGCGATCCTGCGCACCATGGGCGCGACGCGGGGCGGTCTGATGCGCATCTTCATGGTGGTCGGCACCACGATCGGCGCGCTCGGCACGGTCGCGGGCCTGGGGCTGGGGGCGCTGTTCCTCTTCTACCGGCAGGGGGTGGTGAACTTCGTCCAGCTGGTGACGGGGCAGAACCTGTGGGACCCGTCGATCCGCTATCTCACCGAATTGCCGTCCAAGACCGATCCGGTCGAGGTGATCGTCATCACCTCCATGGCGCTGGTCTTTTCCTTCCTCGCGACGCTCTACCCGGCCTGGAAGGCGGCGAGCACCGATCCCGTGCAGGTGTTGCGTTATGAGTGAACCGGTCCTCCACCTTGCCGGCCTGGCGCGCAGCTTCGTGCAGGGCGACGCGCGGATCGACGTGCTGCGCGGCATCGACCTCAGCATCGCGCCCGGCGAGATCGTGGCGCTGCTCGGCCCGTCCGGTTCGGGCAAGTCGACCATGCTCCAGGCGGTGGGCCTGCTGGAGGGCGGGTTCGAAGGCTCGATCCGGATCGCCGGGCAGGAGGTGGCGCAGCTTGACGCGCATGGCCGCACGATCGTGCGACGCGACCGGCTGGGCTTCGTCTATCAGTTCCACCATCTGCTGCCCGACTTCAACGCGACCGAGAATGTCGTGCTGCCGCAACTGGTGCATGGCGCGAACCGGCCGGACGCGGATGCGCGCGCGACCGCGCTGTTGACGGCACTGGGCCTGGGCCATCGCCTGACGCATCGGCCGAGCCAGTTGTCCGGCGGCGAGCAGCAGCGGGTCGCGGTGGCGCGGGCGCTCGCCAATCGTCCGGCGCTGGTGCTGGCGGACGAGCCGACCGGCAATCTCGACGAACATACCGCCGATATCGTGCTGGCCGAGTTCCTGCGCCTGGTGCGCGAGGAAGGATCGGCCGCGCTGGTCGCCACCCATAACGAGCGGCTGGCCGCGCGCATGGACCGGGTGGTGCGCCTGCACGAGGGTAGGCTGGCATGACCGTCTGGACGGAGACGCCGACGCTCGCCGGTCGGCACGTCCGGTTGCGGCCGTTAGACCCGGCGGATGTCGATGCGCTGGTCGAGGTCGCGCGGGCGGGCGATCTGTGGGACCTGTTCTACGCCAATGTCTCGATGCTCAAGACGCCCGAGCGCTGGCTGGCGGCGGTGATGCGCGAGCGCGACTATGGCCGCGCGCTCCCCTTCACCGTGGAGACGCCGGACGGGCAGGTCGTCGGCGCGACCCGGCTGATGCGCCTCGCGCCCGCGCATCGTCGGCTGGAGATCGGCGGGACCTTCTACGCCAAGGCCGTGCAGCGCACCGGGGTCAATACTGAAGCGAAGCGGATGCTGCTCGCCCATGCCTTCGAGGTGATGGACTGCCAATGCGTGCAGATTCGCACAGACCTGCTCAACCTGCGCAGCCAGCGCGCGATCGAGCGGCTCGGCGCGCGGCGCGACGGCGTGTTGCGGGGGCATCAGGTCATGGCGGACGGGCGGTTGCGGGACACGGTGGTCTATTCGATCCTCGACCGCGAATGGCCGGGCGTGCGGCAAAATCTCGACTATCTGCTGGGAAGGCATGACTGATGCGAGTCACCGATTTCGAGGTCCAGGCCGCCGATGGCACGCTCCGGTCGCTCGGCGACTTTGCCGGGCAGGTGCTGCTGATCGTCAATACGGCGTCGCGTTGCGGCTTCACCCCGCAATATGCCGGGCTGGAGCAGCTCCAGCGCCGCTATGGCGCGCAAGGCTTTTCGGTGCTCGCCTTCCCCTGCAACCAGTTCGGGGCGCAGGAGCCGGGCGACGCGACGGAAATCGCGCATTTCTGCACAACCCGATATGATGTCAGCTTTCCCGTCTTCGCCAAGCTGGAGGTGAACGGCACCGGCGCTTCGCCGCTGTTCGAGCATCTCAAGGCGGCCGCGCCGGGCCTGCTCGGGTCGAAGGGGATCAAGTGGAACTTCACCAAGTTCCTGGTCAACCGCGACGGTGGGGTGGTCGGCCGACATGCCCCGACCGCCAAGCCCGAGGACCTGGCGGCCGAGATCGAAGCCCTGTTGTAAGGTTCAGCGCAGCGCGAAGGCCGGTGCGCCGCGGCGATGGTGCAGGGCGGAGACGATCGACGTCACGCCGCTCATCAGGAAGCTGATGCCGAGGATGAAGCCCGGCAGGGTCAGCGCCGACACCGGCAGCGTCGCCAGCACGAAAATGGCGAGCAGGATGTTGATGACGCCGAGCGCCAGCATCAGCGCCTTGCCCTGGCGCAACCGGAAGCCGAAGCCGATCTCCATGGCGCCGCGCACCGCCAGCCAGACGGCGACCATCAGCGTCAGCGAGAAGGCACCGGTCATCGGCTCGAACAGCATCAGGCCGCCGATGATCAGCGACACCAGGCCGAAGCCGATCGCATAGCCACGCGCGCCATGGCCCTTGCCGAACAGCCCGGCGCCCAGCGAGACCAGCCCGGCGGCCAGGAAGAAGGCAGCGATCACCAGGGTCGCGGCGTAGGTGGCGGCGAACGGCCAGAGAAAGGCCAGGACGCCGAGCAGGAGGGACAGGATGCCCGATGCCAGGATCCACGCCCAGCCGGCACCGGCTGGCGGGACGTCGCGGGACAGGGCGGCGGCGGGGGAGCGTGCATAGTCTGTCATGATGCGCAAACCGCCGCTGCCCGCGCGCCGTTCCCGCCACCCGCCGGCTTACCGAAATTTAATCTACTTTATACCGGCCGCATCGAGCACGGCATCGATCCGCCCGACCGCCGCGTCATAGCGGGGGTCGGCGATCCCGCCAAAGTGACGGACGAATTGCTGGTTGGTGAGCCCGTCCTGCTGCGCCATCAACGCCGGCGGCAGGATTTGATCCTCGGTGACTCCGGACAGCGCCGTCGCGATACGGACGGCCTCGCCCGGCTCGACCGCGACGGTGGCGATCCGGAAGCCGGACCGGTCGGCTGACAGGTCCAGGAAGGAGAAACCGGTCGGATCGCCGACCGCGAATTCCGATTGCTTGGACAGGCTGTCGGCCAGTTCCTTCCACGTCCCCATCGCCTGCGCGATCTGGGTGCTCGATCCCGCCGTCAGCGCGGCGGACAGCGACCAGTGCATGGTCAAGTCGGCCCGGCCGTGCAGCGTCACGACCGGCACTGCGACACGGCAGCCATCGGTACGCTCGCGCGCATTGCCGGCCATTTCCCCGGCACCGGGGTCGACCAGGAACATGGCGAGCGCGACGAAGGTGGCACGGTTCCGCTCCGCCGTCGCGGTGGCCGGCGATTGCAGCGCGAAGGCACGGCGAACCTGCGCGGCCACATCATCAAGCGGCGCGC
Organism: Sphingomonas sp. SORGH_AS_0438; assembly: GCF_031453475.1. Taxonomy (NCBI): domain Bacteria; kingdom Pseudomonadati; phylum Pseudomonadota; class Alphaproteobacteria; order Sphingomonadales; family Sphingomonadaceae; genus Sphingomonas; species Sphingomonas sp. SORGH_AS_0438. Next base: position 1,399,638 of record NZ_JAVIZS010000001.1, on the reverse strand, counting down.
TGCCTTGCAGGCGACCGAGCGTGCAATAGATTTGAGCGACCTGGGCCGGATCGATCCGATGCCCGTCGAGCCGCGCCAGCCCTTCGATCATCGACGGCGACAGGGTGATGTCGGCGGCGACACCGCCCGGCACGACCGTGAAGCTGCGGACCAGCGTATCGAGCGGTGGGACCGGCACATCGCGCTTCGCCAGCAGCCACCGCGCGGTGCGGATGACGAACCGCGTCATGCCCTCGCCGAGCGGGACATGGCCGACCGTCATGCGGATCGACGGAAAGCCCTTCGGCTGCGAGCGGACGGCCAGCGCGACGTTCAGCCAGCGGCCGAGCGGGAGCCTGTGCGCGGCGTCGATGCGGAGCGCACCGTCCGCCAGATACGCGTCCAGCCGATCAGGCGCGAAGCCATGGCTGGCCAGGGTGCTGATCGCCCGGAGGTCCATGCCGCTGAACCGCACCATACCGCTGGCACCCGGGGTCGTGCGCAGGACGCGAAGCTGCATCGCGGCCGCTCGTGCGGCGCCGACCTGATCCGCCGTCGGTGCGGGCAGGGCACGACCGATCGGCGATCCCCCCGTCAGCAGCAGCACCGCGCCCACCAGCAGCGCTGCGAGGATCAGGAGCACCCGCCGCCAGCGATGACGGGCCGGGCGGACCCGGTCGGGCGTGGTTTCGGCGGTCGACATCAGCACAGCCAGGGTCCTTTGCCGCTCCGCCGCATAAAGGCAATGCGGCATCGTTCGGCCGGGTCCGATGCGCGTTCGCCGACCCGCCGCCATTTTCCGGGTGTTCGAATCGTCGCCAGCGTCCATATGTAGGCGATGCATTCCGGGTTCGTGCCGCTTCGTATCTTTTCCTGCTTCACCATGCTCGACGGCGCGATCGAGCCCAAGGCGATCGCCGCCCAGGCCAAGGCGCGATCTTTTCCCGCCGCGGCGCTGACCGACCGCAACGGTCTTTATGCGGCGATGGCCTATTCCGACGCGGCCAAGAAGAGCGGCGTGCAGCCGGTCATCGGCACGATGCTGGGCCTCGCGCGTCCGGACATGCCGGAGGGCACCGCGCCCGTGATCGACTGGATCGCGCTCTATGCGCAGGATACGACCGGTTACGACAATCTCTGCGCGCTGGTGTCGACCGCGCATTTGGAGCGGCCGCTGGAACTGGTGCCGCATGTCGGCATCGACTGGCTGGAGCGGCATTCCGCCGGCCTCATCGCACTGACCGCCGGGGGCGAGGGGACGCTCGCCCGCCTACTGGCGGAGGATCAGCCGGATCGCGCCGCCGGTTTCCTCGACCGGTTGCAGGCGATCTTCGGCGATCGGCTCTATATCGAGCTGTGTCGGCGCAACGATCCCGTCGAGATGGCGGCCGAGGAGGCGTTGGTCGAGCTGGCCTATGCGCGCGACCTGCCGCTGGTCGCGACCAATCCCTGCTGCTTCGCCGACAGCGCGTTCGGAGACGCGCATGACGCGATGCTGTGCATCGCCAATTCCACCTATGTCGAAACCGCCGACCGGCCGAGAAGCTCGCCCGATGCCTGGCTGAAGCCGGCCGACGAGATGAAGGCGCTGTTCGCCGACCTGCCTGAGGCGATCGCCAACACGCTGGTCGTCGCGCAACGTTGCGCGGTAGCGGCCCCCTATCGCAAGCCGATTCTGCCCTCGCTGGCCGGCGATCGTGACGGCGAGGCGGCGATGCTGCGCGCCGATGCCGAGGCCGGGCTGGAGAAGCGGCTCGACCGTATCGCCGAATTGCGCGCGATGAAGGGCGAGCCGGACGGGGAACCGGGCTGGCGCGATCTGTACCGCGAGCGGCTGAAGTTCGAGGTCGACATCATCATCCAGATGGGCTTCCCCGGATATTTCCTGATCGTCGCCGACTTCATCAAATGGGCGAAGGATCACGATATTCCGGTGGGGCCGGGCCGTGGTTCGGGCGCGGGCTCGGTCGTCGCCTGGGCGTTGACCATCACCGATCTCGATCCGCTCCAGCTCGGCCTGCTGTTCGAACGCTTCCTCAATCCCGAACGCGTGTCGATGCCCGACTTCGACATCGACTTCTGCGAAACCCGGCGCGGCGAGGTGATCCGCTACGTGCAGGAGAAATACGGCCGCGACCAGGTGGCGCAGATCATCACCTTCGGAAAGCTGAAGGCGCGCGCGGTGCTGAAGGATACCGGCCGCGTGCTGCAGATGAGCTATGGCCAGGTCGATCGCCTCGCCAAGCTGGTGCCCAACCATCCGACCGATCCCTGGGACCTGAAGCGGGCGCTGAACGGCGTGCCCGAACTGGCCAAGGAATATGCCAACGACAACCAGATCCGCAAATTGTGGGATCTGGCGTCGAAGCTGGAGGGCCTGCCGCGCCACTCCTCCACCCACGCTGCCGGCGTGGTGATCGGCGATCGGCCGCTGGCGCAGCTGGTGCCGCTCTATCGCGATCCCCGGTCCGACATGCCGGTGACGCAGTTCGACATGAAATATGTCGAGGGCGCGGGGCTGGTGAAGTTCGACTTCCTCGGCCTGAAAACCCTGTCGGTGTTGCAGAAAGCGGTGCAGCTGCTCGCCAAGCGCGGCATCTCGGTGCAGCTCGACGCGCTGGAATGGGATGACGAGGGCACCTACGCCCTGCTCCAGCGCGGCGACACGGTGGGCGTGTTCCAGCTAGAATCGGAGGGGATGCGCCGCACGCTGTCGGCGGTGCGGCCGACCAACTTCGGCGACATCATCGCGCTCGTGTCGCTCTACCGGCCGGGACCGATGGACAATATCCCGACCTTCGGTCGCCGCAAGCAGGGGACGGAGGAGATCGTCTATCCCCATGCGCTGCTGGAGCCGATCCTGAAGGAGACCTATGGGATTTTCGTCTATCAGGAGCAGGTGATGCAGGCGGCGCAGATCCTGGCCGGCTACAGCCTGGGCGGCGCGGACCTGCTGCGCCGCGCGATGGGCAAGAAGATCAAGGCGGAGATGGACGCGCAACGGGCCATCTTCGTCGAGGGATGCGCGAAGGTGAACGGCATCCCCAAGCAAAAGGCCAACGAGCTGTTCGACTTGATCGACAAGTTCGCCGGCTATGGCTTCAACAAGAGCCACGCCGCCGCCTATGCGCTGCTCGCCTATCAGACCGCATGGCTGAAGGCGCATTATCCGCATGAATTCTATGCCGCGTCGATGTGCTTCGACATGGCGCTGACCGACAAGCTGGGCCTGTTCGTCGAGGATGCGCGCCGCGCCAAGGTCGAGGTGCTGGGACCGTGCGTCAATGCCAGCCTCGCCGACTTCGACGTGCAGCCCCGCGATGGCGAGGGCGTGGCGATCCGCTATGCGCTCGGCGCGCTCAAGTCGGTGGGCGAGGGGGCGATGGAGAAGCTCGTCGTCGAACGTGCCAAGGGGCCGTTCAAGAGCCTGGACGACATCGCCACCCGCGTCGACCCGCGCCTGATCAACAAGCGCCAGTTGGAGACGCTGGCGGCGGCGGGCGCGTTCGACGCGCTGGAGTCGAACCGTGCCGGCGTCCATGGGGCGGCGGAAATCGTGCTGGCGGTCGCGGCGCGCAACCACGAGCAGAAGGTCAGCGGGCAGGGCGGCCTGTTCGGCGATACCAGCCATGCCGGCGACACGATCCGCCTGCCCCAGGGCGCGCGCTGGTCGCTGGCGCAGCGGATGGAGCAGGAGAAGGACGCGTTCGGCTTCTACTTCTCGGCGCATCCGGTCGACCGGCACGCGCACCTCGCCAAGATGCATGGCGCGCGCACCTATGCCTCGCTGTCCGAACTCAATATCCCCGACGACGGCAACCGGGTCGGCGCGACGCTGGCGGTGCTGGTCGAGGATGCGCGCTGGCGCACCTCGGCGCGGGGCAAGCGCTACATGATGGCGCAATTGTCCGACGCCTCGGGCCAGTTCCTGGCGACCTGTTTCGACGACTCGGTCGCGGCCGATCTGGAGGAAGCGGCGAAGAATGGCGGCTGCGGCCTAATTACCGCTGAACTCGACCGCCGGCCGGGGGAAGAAACGCCGCGCGTGTCGATCAAACGCATCCAGCCCTTTGAGGGGCTGGCCAATAATGCGCGCTTCGTGATCGAGGTGACGGTCACTGCGCCGGCGACATTTACCCTTTTGGCAGAACTGCTTGCGGACCATCGCGGGGCGCGGGGCGAGATTCGGGCCAGGCTGTCGACCAGCGAGGGCGAGGCAATGGTCCTGCTGGGCCGCGATTTCCGGCTGGACGCCGAGCTTGCCGAACATATCGAAGCGTTGCACGGTGTCACCGCCGTCGCGCTCCGGACCTCTGAAACGAGGCTGGCGCTCGTCGGCTAGGCAGCCGGGAGAGGGTCATGCTGGATACCATGCAAGAGGTCGAGCTGCGCGTGCCGCGCATCCTCGACCATGCCGCGCGCGAACATGCGCGGCGCGAGATCGTCACGCGCTGGGCGGACGGTCGCGAGACACGGACCGACTGGGCGCAGATCGCGCACGATGCCCGGCGGCTGGCGCAGGCGCTGGAGCGGCTGGGGGTGCGGCCCGGCGACCGGGTCGCGACGCTGGCGATGAACCACGCCAACCATCTGGTCGCTTGGTACGGTGCGATCGGAATGGGCGGCATCATCCACACGATCAATCCGCGCTTGTTCGACGATCAGCTCGCCTTCATCGCCAACCATGCCGAGGACCGCGTGCTGCTCTACGATCGCTGCTTCCAGCCGATCGTCGACAGGATGCGCGACCGCTGGCCGACCATCGCCCATTATGTCGTACTCGACGGCGAGGGGCCGGATACGCTCGCGGCCCTGCTCGCGGACGAGGATGGCGATTATGCCTGGGTCGAGGGCTCGGAGCGTGAGCCCTGCATGCTCGCCTATACCAGCGGTACGACCGGTGACCCGAAGGGCGTGCTCTACACGCATCGATCGTCTCTCCTTCATGCGCTGACCGTCATCACTCCGGCGGTATTCGACTTGTCGTCTCGGGGCGTCGTGCTGCCGGTGGTGCCGATGTTCCATGCGGCCGGTTGGGGCCTGCCCCTGGCGGTGCCGATCGCGGGGGCCAAGTTCGTCTTCTCGGCGGTCAACGAGCCGGCGGTCCTGTGCGACCTGATGACGCGTGAGCGGGTGACGCATTCGGCGGGCGTGCCCACCGTGTGGCTCGGCCTGTTCGCGCATATCGATGCGGGCAACCCGCCGCCGGCCGATCTGAAGCTGGTGACGATCGGGGGCTCCGCCGCGCCGCGAGCGATGATCGAGCGGTTATGGGCCATGGGTTACGAAGTCGCGCATCTCTGGGGAATGACCGAGACGTCGCCGGTCGGCACGGCCGGCCAGCGGCCGCCCGAATGGGACGCGATGCGCCTGGAGGAACGGCTCGACCTGGTGTCGAAGCAGGGCCAGATCCCGTTCGGCATCGAACTCCGCATCGTCGACGACGAGGGAGGGGAGCTGCCCCGTGATGGCGCCACGTCCGGCCGGTTGCAGGTGCGCGGTGCCTGGGTGATCCGTCGCTACTACCGGGCGGAAGCCGATGCGCTGGACGGGGCGGGCTGGTTCGACACGGGCGACGTCGCAATCCTGCATCCCGACGGTACGATGCAGATCACCGACCGGGCCAAGGACGTGATCAAGTCGGGTGGCGAGTGGATCAGCTCGGTCGATCTGGAGAATGCGGCGGTCGGCTGCCCTGGCGTCGCCGAGGCGGCGGCGATCGGCGTCGTCCATCGGCGCTGGGACGAACGACCGCTGCTGCTGGTCGTCGCCAAGCCGGGATCGGGGGTGACGGCGAAGACAATTCGGGCCCATCTGGCGACCAAGGTCGCGAAATGGTGGCTGCCGGACGAAATCCTGTTCGTCGACGACCTGCCCCACACTGCCACTGGCAAGCTGCTCAAGACCGAATTGCGCGCGCGCTATCGGAATTACCAGTTGGCGGGCAGCGAACTGCCCGCCTGACCGGATCAGGCGGTGGCGGGGTCGATCCGGTAGTGGATCGGCTTGAAGCTGCCGCCGTTCGAGTCCGGCGCGGAGCAGGCGGTCAATCCGATCACCAGGTCCATGGCGGCGCGGAAGCGGATATGGTCGCCCGCCTTGCTGATCGGCGGCAGGACCCGCAACTTGCCCGTGTCGCCGTCGATCGGCACGTTCATGAAGCAGTTGAACGCCACCGGTATCCGATCCGGCACCACGCCATAAGGCTCCAGCGCCGCCGCCAGATTGCCGAAGCAGCCGCGATGCACCGGCAGATGCGGATAGAAATGGTGGAAGGTATCGACCGAACAGGGCGTCAGCAGGAAATCGTGCCGACCGACCATGTCCTCCACGATCTCCAGCATCACGTTCGAGCGATTGGAATAGAGATGGTGGCCGGTGGTCAGGTAGATCGTCTCGGCATAATCCAGCGTCCGGCCCGAGGAGATCACCTCGTTCAAGTCATGCGCGTTGAACGCCAGCAGGTCGGCGACCTGCTCGCCCCGTGGGTCGATTACGGTCAGGATTTCACCGGCCTTGAGCGGGAAGGCGGTGCCGCTGCGCTCCGGAATCTCGTGCACGGCGGCGCTCATGCCTCGTCGCCGCCCTTATAGTGGAACGGGCATTTCCAATCCGACCCGACCATCCGGCCGCTATATTGCCGCGCCTCGCTCGATTGGCCGTGTCGGGCCAGCATCGGGTTGCGCGATCCGGCGACGGCTTCGTCGCGGACCATGATCTTCTCGCGCATCGTCTCATACTTGCCCTGGGCGCGGAGCACCTCGAACTGGTCGTGCAGGTTGAAGACCAGCACCGGCCGCGAAAAGCGGCGGGCGGGACGATTGGAGGCAGGGTGCAGGCCGACGACGAAAAAGGCCTCGCCGCCGAAGCTGAGGGAGAAATGCGGACTGTCGGGATCGGCGCTGACCGTTCGGTCATAGGGTAGGCCACGCCACACATCCTTGTCCGACAGCGACTGGACGCGTGTCCACAGCAGCCGCTCGAACTCGGCTTCCGAGAGGCCGCCGGGACCGTCGAAGATCACCGCCAGACTACGGAACAGCCCGGGATCGGCGCGATAGGCGGTGGCGAAGGCTAGCAGCCGTTCATGGATGCGGACATCGTCCCAGGCGCTGTCGAGACTGCGGCAACCGACCGTCTCCAGCGTGCCCTTCGCCATGGCCGCCTTGGCGCCGACACAGGGGAAGGCGGCGTCGGCAATGCGGTCGAACAATTCCGCGCGGGCCGGTTCGGCGGCTGGTGCGCCCCAGTCGAACATCGGTCGGATTGGGGGAAGGGGTGGCAGTGCTCGGTCAACGATCATGTCCCGTCCAAAACCACAGGACCTGCTTCGTTCCGCTCATGCCTTGAGTATAGGAGGGCGGGTTGATGCATATCATGACGTTTTGCCCGGTCCGGCCGCCCTTCTGTGCAGCGTGAAAAACTTCCCCGCCATTTTCGAGACATGGCGCGTCATGCCACCACTTGGCCTGGTTCGATCGATGGCCGAGGCTTGTCAGCGGCCATGCGCATCCGCAAAGCCGCCGGCTTCAACCGCACAGGAGGTTCCATGCAGGACGAAGACTATGTCTATGACGAGACGAGCGGCGAGTGGCTGCCGGCATCGCAAGTGGCCGCCCAGGCCGCAGCCGCCGAGCAGGTCGAGGTCCGCGATGCGGTCGGCAACCTGCTGGCGGACGGGGATCAGGTGACGCTGATCAAGGATCTGGACGTGAAGGGTGCGGGGCAGACGCTGAAGCGCGGCACGCTGATCAAGTCGATCCGCCTGACCGGCGACGCGCAGGAGATCGACTGCAAGTTCGACGGGATCAAGGGACTGGTGCTGCGCGCCGAGTTCGTCCGCAAGCGCTGATCCCACCTGCCGTCAATGGGAGTCGTAATATCCCGCCCAGCCGGGCTTGGGCCGCCGATTGCGCGTCGTCCAGGCCCAGCCGGCCAGGCCCAGGCCGACCAGCGCGAACAGGCCGATCAGCGCCAGGGCCATCAATCGCATCTCGGCCAGATAGCCGAGCACGATCGCGCCGCCGAGACCGACGACATAGGCCATCGCCGCCAGCGCCACGCGGACACGCGCGGCGCGGGTCTTCGCCATGAACGGGGCGGGGGCCGCCAGCACCAGCGCGGCTATCGTCATCGCCGCCGACACGATCGCGGACCCGCCCGACAACAGGAACAGAAGGAACGACAGGATGATCGTCGTCATCGCCCATAATGCGGCACAAAGCCTGATCTTCGACATGCATTTCCCTCTTTGATGGGGCGCTTACCCTTTGACACCGGCGGTTGCCAAGGGATGGCTTGATCCACTTCGCTCAGTGATCCCCATGGCCGGCTTCATACGACTCCGGACCTTCCGATCCATGCGCCTGCAAATAGCCTATTTCCCCGTCCATGATCCGTGCCGCCGTCAACACGCCGGTGCGATAGGCGCCGGTGTCGACGCCGATGCGGTTCGCCCCGAAGAACGGCTCGTCCGAATCCCAGCTATGGCCGTGGACGATCATCTTCTTGAAGCCGCGCCGAGCATTCAGGAAATCGTCACGAATCCAGAGCAGGTCGCGCTCCAGCTGGCGGTGGAGCGAAACGCCCGGCCGCACCCCGGCATGGGCGAAGGCATAGTCGCCGATCAGCAGCAGCGTCTCCAGCGTCTGGAGCAGGCGCAGGTGGCGCGCCGACATGGCGTCGAGCAACTGGTCCCGCGCGCGATAATGCTCCTCCGGCACGGCATCCCAGGCGGGCGCGGTGATGCCATAGGAGGCCAGCGTCTCCGCACCCCCGACGCGCAGCCAACCGGCGGCGGCGGGCGGCTGCTCGATATAGGTGAGCATCATCTGCTCGTGATTGCCCTTCAGGCACCGTGTCTCGAAGGCGGTGCCGGCCCGCATCCAGGCGATGGTGGACAGGACCTTGGCGGAATCCGGTCCACGATCGACATAGTCGCCGCAGAAGATCAGCAGGGGGCGTCGCCCGACGACCTCGTGGCGCCTGGCGTCCCGGGCGATCTGTTCCAGCAGAATGAGCAGCAGGTCGTAGCGGCCATGGATGTCGCCGACCGCATAGACGAGCTGGCCGTCGATCCGTCTCTTGGTGCGGTGGTTCCGATCCTCCTCGGTCACCGCTGGAAGCGACACCGGTTCAGCGGTCACGAAGCGCGACCTGGGTAGCAGCGTGGAGTTCGTCGGCGAGCGCGTCGTAGCGGCGGATCGTGCCGTCGGGATCGTCGAGCGATCGGTCGAGCGCGCGGTTCCAGGCCTTGGTCGTGCGGACCAGCGTCTCGCGCGGCACGCCGGCGCGGACGGCCTGACGATAGACCTGGACCAGGCGGCGGTCGGCGTCGCGCACGTCACGATAGATGCACGCGTCCTCGTTGCTGCCCGGACGACAGTTGGACGACAGGTCGCCCGTCGCCAGCCAGGACGGACGCGCCGGCGAAGTGTCGGCTGCACCCGCGCGCGCCGGAGCGGCAGCGACCCGTGCGATACGCTGACCGACGGAAGTCGGCGCGGGGCCAGGGGCGGGCGTCTCGGCCGGTGCGAAGCCGCCGTCGGAAGGGGGCGTCGCCATTGGAGCGGCGGGGGCGACCGCCGTGAAGGCGACCGGGGGCGGGGCGGAGGTGATAGCCGCCTTCGCGCCGGTGACGGCATGGGGCACGGGCCGCTGCGCGACCTGTGCCTCGGTCAGGAAGAAGGCGATCGAGCCGAGAGCGGCAACCGGCACCAGCCCGATCAGCCAGCGTGACCGGGTGACGGGCTTGCCGGTCGGGACGATCGAGTGGCCGGTGCCGGTCTGGCCGCCGCCATTGGCCTGCGCGCCGAAGATACGTTCCAGATCGGGCGAGATGTCCCGCGGGTCACCCGGCCGGGCCATGGCGTGTCCTTTGCGAAAATCCGGTATCATATCAGCATCCTGCCCGTGAACGGATGCTGTATCGAACGGCCAGCGATTGAGTTCACGCACGGGCCAGGAACACCACGCCGGGCACCGCCGCGCTCGCCCCCGTCGCCCGCAGCCGTCCATCGGCCATCAGGTCGAACGCGGCGACATTGCCGGAGCGTTCATTGGCGACGAGCAACCGGCGTTCCTGCTCCAACAGCAGGAACTGGCGCGGCCAGATGCCGCCGGACGCGATATGCTGGAGCAACGTCGGCGTGCCGCGATCGTCGAGCGCGAAGACGGCGAGGCTGTTGTCGCCCCGCACCGACACATAGAGGCGACGCCCGGCCGCATCGATCGCGATGTGCGCGCCATAGGCCGCCCCTTGTGCGCCAGCCGCCCGGATCGATTGGGCGCCGAGCGTGGTGAACCGCCCCTCCGCTTCCGCTGCGAGCGTGAATAGCTGGTTCGACAATTCGCTGACCAGATAGGCGCGCGGCAGGCGCGGATGGCGCACCAAGTGGCGCGGGCCGGTGCCGGGCGGTGCCTGCCAGGCGATCGCGGTCGTGCCGGCCATGCCCGTCGCCGGATCGATCGGGGTAGCGAAAATCGCGTCCGCGCCCAGGTCGACCGAATGCAACCAGCGTCCGTCGCCGGTAAAGCCGACCCAATGGGCATGGGGTCCGGCCTGGCGCGCCGTGTCGGGGCCGTGGCCATGATGGAGCAGCATCTGCACGCCGTCCGGCCGGCCATCGGCGTCGAGCCGATAGAGCGCGACCGTACCGCTGCTGTAGTTCGCCACCGCCAGTCGCCGTTCGGTCGGGTCGAGCGCAACATGGCAGGGGGCGGCGCCACCGCTGGCCGCCAGCGTGATCCGCGACCAGTCGGGGGCATAGACGCCAAGCCAATTCTCCGCCTCGTCGACGGCATACCAGCGTCCCGCGCGGCTTCGCACGGCGAAGGAGGCATTGGCGATGCGGTTATTGGCCGCGCCGACCGTCCAGGGCTTGGCCCCCGTCCGCAGCGTCAACGGATAGAGGCCCGCTCCGCCTTCATTGGTATAGGTGCCGGCGACCAGCGTCGTTCCGAATGGAACGCGGCCCCATGCGGGCGCGGCGAGACCGGCGGCGATGCCGGCAAGCGCCGAGCGACGCGTGAGCATCATCCCCGACATGATTGGATCCTAAAGCACATGGGGCGACATTTGCCGCGCTGCCGCGCAAGTGCAAGGGCGGTTCACCACCGGTTCGGAATTTCCGTGTCAGAAAAGGGGACGAATGGACAGGCGATGGTTCCGGCCGGCCGCGATTGGGCTGGCGATGATGATGGGCGGTGGCGCGGTGGCAGGGGTGCGCGCGGCCGAGACTCCGCGCATCCAGTCGCCCGAGGAGGCGCTAGCGCAGGATGCGGGCGAATATGCCACGGCGTTCCACCTGCCGCTCGACGTGGCGATGCGTCACCTCCGGGCACAGGACGAGACGTTGGCGACGACGGATGCGATCGAGCGCGAGTTCGCCGACCGGCTGGCCGGCATCGCCGTGGCGCCGGGGCCGGACTTTGCCATTGACGTCCTGCTGACGGGCGATGCGCCGGTGACGGACCGCTTCGTCACGGCGGCCGGATCGGTCGTCCTGATCCGCTTCTACACCGGCGCGGCGGCGACCCGTGCGCAGATGGCGGAGTCGATCCGGCTGCATCAGGCTGAAATCCGCGCCTCGCTGCTGCGCCCGCCCGCTTTCGGCGTCGACCAGCGCACCGGCACGATCGTCGCGGTGGTCGGCGACAGCGACATCGCGCGGGAGGGCGTGCAGCCGCTTCGCATACGGCTCGCGGCGCTCCTCGGCGCGCCGGTCCGGCTGCGCACCGTCGAGCGGCCCTCGCTCGACACGGCGGCGGAGGGCGGCGCGCGCGTCGTCGGCGTCGATCCGGCGGACGGGCGGCGCTATGCCTGCACGACCGGCTTCGTCGTGACCGATGGCCAGCGGACCGGCATCGCCACCGCCGCGCATTGCCCGGACGAACTGGACTATGTCGATGGCGAGGGACAGCGCCAGCCGCTCGCCTTTGTCGGGCAATGGGGCTGGGGCTATCAGGACGTGCAGGTCAATGTCAGCGCCGAGCCGCTCGCGCCGCTCTTCTTCGCCGATACGCGCAAGACGGTGGCACGGACGGTTCGCGATGCACGGTCGCTGGCGGGCACGCGCGCGGGCGACTATGTCTGCCATCGGGGCGAGCGGACCGGCTATAGTTGCGCGTCGGTGGAGCTGACCGATTTCGCGCCCGCCGGCGACCTGTGCGGCGGCGCCTGCCTGCCGAGCTGGGTGACGGTCGCCGGCCCCAATTGCCGCGCGGGCGACAGCGGCGCGCCGGTGTTCAGCGGCACGCGGGCCTATGGCATCGTCAAGGGCGGCAGCTATCGCCGCGACGGCACCTGCGCCTTCTACTTCTACATGTCGACCGACTATCTGCCGACCGGCTGGGCGCTGCTCGGCGCACCCTCGCCGATGGTAAATTCTGTCACCAGCATTGCCCCATCGCCCGAGACCGGGCAGAGATGAACCGGCCGATGTTGATGACGGCCTGAGCCTATCCTGCCGAATTTCCTAGCGAACAAGGACCTTCATGACGCGCTCGCTGCTTCTCCGTTCCTGTGCCGCCGCCTGCCTGCTCGCGGCGTGCATCACTGCCGCCGCGGCGGACGCCCAGTCGGCGCGCGTCAACCCGCTGACCGTCCAGAGCGACCTGCCGTTCCAGGCCCCGCGCTTCGACCGCATCCAGGACAGCGACTACCAGCCCGCGATCGAGCGCGGCATCGCCGAACAGGCGGCGGAGATGACGCGGATCGCCAATGATCCCGCCGCGCCGACCTTCGACAACACGATCGTCGCGATGGAGCGGTCCGGCCGTATCCTCGACCGCGCGGCCCAGGCCTTTTCGGCCGTGGTCGGCGCCAACACCAACCCGACGCTGGACAAGGTGCAGGAAGCGGTCGCCCCCAAGCTGGCGGCGCATTCGGACTCGATCTTCCTCAACCCGCGCCTTTTCGCGCGGGTCAAGTCGCTCTACGACCGGCGCGCCGCGCTGAAGCTGACGCCCGAGCAGGCGCAGGTGCTCGACATCACCTACAACAACTTCATCCATGCCGGCGCCAAGCTGTCGGCCGCCGACCAGGCCAAGCTGCGCGTGCTGAACGGCAAGCTGTCGACGCTGGAGACGGCGTTCCAGCAGAAGCTGCTGGCGGCGGCGAAGGGCGGCGCGCTGGTGGTCGACGACAAGGCGCGGCTGGTCGGGCTGGACGATGCCCAGATCGCGGCGGCGGGCCAGGCGGCGCAGGAGCGCGGGCTCACGGGCAAGTACCTGCTGCCGCTCCAGAATACCACGCAGCAGCCGATGCTTCAGTCGCTGACCGACCGCGCCACCCGCCAGGCGCTGTTCGACGCGAGCTGGACCCGGGCGGAGCGCGGCGACGTCAATGACACGCGCTCGACCATCGTCCAGCTCGCCGACCTGCGCGCGCAGAAGGCGCAGCTGCTCGGCTATCCCAACTTCGCCGCCTATGTCCTCTACGACCAGATGGCCAAGACGCCGCAGGCGGCCAAGGCGTTCATGCAGCGGCTGATCCCGGCGACGGCGGCCGAGCAGAAGCGCGAGGCGGCCGAGATCCAGAAGGTCATCACCGCCAATGGCGGCGACTTCGCGCTCAAGCCCTGGGACTGGGATCGCTATGCGGAGATGGTTCGCAAGGCGAAGTACGACCTCGACGAGAATGAGGTGAAGCCCTATTTCGAGATCAACCGGGTATTGCAGGACGGCGTCTTCTACGCCGCCAACCAGCTCTACGGCCTGACCTTCAAGGAGCGGAAGGACCTGCCGGTCTATCAACCCGATGTGCGCGTCTTCACCGTCTATGACCAGGACGGGTCCGAACTGGGCGTGATGTATTTCGACTATTGGAAGCGCGACAACAAGAATGGCGGCGCGTGGATGTCGAACTTCGTCGGGCAGTCCAAGCTGCTCGGCACCAAGCCGGTGATCTACAACGTCGCCAACTTCACCAAGCCGGCACCGGGCCAGCCCGCGCTGATCAGCTTCGACGATGTGACGACGATGTTCCACGAATTCGGCCATGCGCTGCACGGCCTGTTCGCCAACCAGACCTATCCGACCGTATCGGGCACCAACACCGCGCGCGACTGGGTGGAGTTCCCGTCGCAGTTCAACGAGCATTGGGCGCTCGATCCCAAGGTGCTGGCGCATTACGCCAAGGACTATCGCACCGGCGCGCCGATGCCGGCTGCCCTCGTCACCAAGGTAAAGAACGCGGCCAAGTTCAACCAGGGCTATGCGCTGGGCGAACTGATCGCCTCGGCGATGCTCGATCAGGACTGGCATTCGCTGCCCGCCTCCGCCGGTCCGCAGGATGTCGATGCGTTCGAGGCCAAGTCGCTGGCGGAGATGGGGCTCGACACCGCCGATGTGCCGCCGCGCTATCGCTCCAGCTATTTCCTGCACATCTGGGCGAATGGCTATGCGGCGGGCTATTACGCCTATCTGTGGACGCAGATGCTCGACGACGACGCCTATTCCTGGTTCGAGAAGCATGGCGGCATGACCCGCGCCAATGGCCAGCGTTTCCGCGACATGATCCTGTCAAAGGGGCATAGCGAGGATTACGGCCCCATGTTCCGCGCCTTCTACGGCAAGGACCCGGACATCGGTCCGATGCTGGAGGATCGCGGCCTGGCCGGCACCGCCAATTGACGGCTGCGCCCCCATCACGGTTCTGAAAAGGCCGCCGCACCGCTCCATTGAGGCCGGTGCGGCGGCCTTTCGCCTATAAAGGACCTTGGGGGTGGAACTCAGGTCCGGGCATGACGTATGCCTAGCATAGCCATTGAACGAAGGAGACGACCGGTTTGGAGATCGTGACGCTGTGCCTGTTCCTGCTGGTCGCCGTGGTGGTGAGTGGCATCGTTTCGCGAATACTCCCCTCCGCCTTGCCCCGGCCCATCGTCCAGATCGCTCTGGGCGCCGCGATCGGCATGGTCGCGCATGTGCGGGTCGAACTCGACCCCGAGTTGTTTCTGCTGCTGCTTGTTCCGCCGCTGCTGTTCCTGGACGGCTGGCGCATCCCGAAGGAAGCGCTGTTCAAGGATCGCGGTGCGATCCTGGGCTTGGCGCTGGGCCTCGTCTTCCTCACCGTGCTCGGCATGGGGCTGTTCATCCATTGGCTGATCCCGGCCATGCCGCTGGCGGTCGCCTTCGCCCTGGCGGCGGTGGTGTCGCCGACCGACCCGATCGCGGTGTCGGCGGTGGCGCAGAAGGTGACGATCCCGCCCAGGATGATGCACATCCTGGAGGGGGAGTCGTTGCTGAACGACGCGTCCGGCTTGGTTTGCCTGCGCTTCGCGATCGCGGCGGCGCTGACCGGGTCCTTCTCCATCTGGACGGCGGCGACGACCTTCGCCTGGATGGCGGTGGCGGGTGTCGCGATCGGCGCCGGGCTGGCCTGGGGCATCGTCAGCGCCAAGAGCGCCTTCTCGCGCCGCTTCGGCGACGATGTCGGGTCGAACATCCTGGTCAGCCTGTTGATCCCCTTCGCCGCCTATCTGGGGGCGGAGCATCTCCATGCCTCGGGCGTGCTGGCGGCGGCGGCGGCGGGCATCACCATGACCTTCACCAATGTCTCGACCGGGGTGGCGGCGGCGACGCGGATCCGGCGCCGCGCGGTGTGGGACATGCTGCAATTCACGCTGAACGGGGTGATCTTCGTGCTGCTGGGCGAACAATTGCCCGATGTGGTGGCGCGCGCCCGCGATACGGTGGCGGCGACCGGGCATCAGAGCGTCTGGTGGCTGGGCCTGTACGTGCTGGCGATCGTCGCCGGCCTGTGTGCGCTGCGCTTCGGCTGGGTGTGGGTGTCGCTGCAATTCACCGTCTATCGCTCTCGCTGGCGGCAGGGCGACGCGGAGAAGACCAGCCCGCCGCGCCGGGTGATCGCGGCCATGACCACCGCCGGCGCGCGCGGCGCGATCACGCTGGCGGGTGCGCTCACCCTACCGCTCACCATGACCGATGGCCGCGAGTTTCCGGCCCGCGATCTCGCGATCTTCCTGGCATCGGGCGTGATCCTGTCGTCGCTGATGATCGCGGCGATCGGGCTGCCGCTGCTGTTGCGCAACCTACGCCTGCCGGCCGATCAGGGCGTGGAGGCGGAACGCGCCAGGGCCCGCCGGGCCGGTGCGAAGGCGGCGATCGCCGAGCTTGAGCGCGTCCAGCATCGCATGGCCGATGGGCGCGACGATGCCGACCGCTTCGTCGATGTCGCCGGCCGGCTGATGGACCAGTATCGCGAGCGCCTCGACGCGCTGGCGGATGACGACGACAGCAAGATCGCCGCCAAGGCCGATGAGCGGCTGGAGCGTGAGATGCGGCTGGCGGCGATCCGTGCGGAGCGGCGCGCGATCTTCAACCTGGCGCATCGTCGCGAGATCACCACCGGCGTCGCGGAACAACTGGGTCGCGAACTCGACCTGGTGGATGCCCGACTGACCCGGTTCGGGACGAGTGCCTAGCCAATAATTACAAGGCGTTGGCAAAGGTTGACACAGGGCCGCAAGCTTTGCATCCGAATTGGCATGACTGGCCGCCAGACTCGCAACGTTTCGCTCAGCCCCGAGCTCGAAACATTCATCGGTGACTGCATCGCCTCGGGCAATTATTGCAATGCCAGCGAGGTGGTGCGTGCCGCGCTGCGTTCGCTGCGCGACACGCCGGCATCCTCCCCGGCGGCCGACGTACCCGCCGGTGACTGGCTGAAGGGGGGCGGCCATTGCGGCGCGTTGATCCGGCAGCGGGACTGGTCGGCAACGCCCCTGGGTCCGATCGAACGCTGGTCGCCGACCCTGCGCACCACGATCGGAAACGTCGTCAACTCGCCCGTGGCCAAGGCACTGATGTGGGGGCCGGAGCATATCCTGCTCTACAACGATGCCTATGGCGCCATCGCCGGCGGCAAGCATCCCGAGGCGCTGGGCGGTCGCACGGCGCAGGTATGGCCGGAAATCCGGGAATGGAACCGCGAGATGCTCGCCTCGGCGATGCGGGGCGAGCTTCTCTCCTATCGCGACCAGCCGCTGACGCTGCACCGGAACGGGCAGGCGGAGACCATCATCCTCGATCTGTTCTACACGCCGGTCTATGACGACGACGGGGATGTCGGCGGGGTCATGTGCACCTGTGTCGACAACAGCGCTCGCGTTGCCGCCGAACGGCGCAGCGCGGTGAGCGAGGCGGAACTGCGCACCGTCACCGACGCGCTGCCGGTGCTGATCTCCTTCGTCGATCGCGATCTGATCTTCCGGTTCGCCAATCGCTATTACGTCAACTGGTTCGGCCTGACGCCGCAGCAGGTGGTCGGGCGCCATGCGCGCGACGTGATCGGCGAGGCCAATTTCGCCGAGCGCGAGGCGCTGATGCGCCGCGCACTGGCGGGCGAGACGATCGAGACGGACTCGGTCCTGCGCGACAGCCAGGGTGTTCCGCGCCGCGCCAATGTCCGCTACCTGCCCCGGACCGAGGCGGATGGCAGCGTTTCCGGCTTCCACGTGCTGGTCTTCGACATCGAGGAGCGAATGCGGCACGAGGAGGAACTGGTCGCCAGCAACGGCCGCTTCCGGGCGGCGATGGATGCAGTGCACGGGGTGCTCTGGACCAACAGCGCCGATGGCCGGATGATCGGCGAGCAGCCGGGCTGGTCCGCGCTGACCGGACAATCGCTGGAGGATTATGCCGGCTTCGGCTGGTCCAAGGCCGTCCACCCGGACGATGCGGCGGCGACGGTCGACGCCTGGAACGCGGCCGTCGCCGGCAAGACGATGTTCGTCCACGAGCATCGCGTCCGGCGGCATTGCGGCACCTGGCGGACCTTCGCCGTCCGGGCGCTGCCGACCTTCGACGATCGCGGCGAGATCAACGAATGGGTCGGCGTCCACACCGATATCTCGCATCAGCGGGCGGCCGAAGCAGCGCTGCGCGACCATGCCGAGGCACTTGCCCGACAGGTCCGCCACCGCGAGCGCGCCGAGGATCAGCTCCGCCAATTGAACGAGACGCTGGAAGCGCGCGTCATCGCCGAGATCGAGAGCCGTCGCGCGGCCGAGGCCAAGCTCGCCCAGTCGCAGAAGATGGAAACGGTCGGCAAGCTGACCGGGGGCGTGGCGCACGACTTCAACAACCTGCTCCAGGTCGTGTCCGGCAATCTTCAGCTGCTCGCCAAGGATGTGGCGGGCAACCACCGCGCGGAGCAGCGCGTCGCCAACGCGATGGGCGGCGTCTCGCGCGGGGCGCGGCTGGCGTCGCAGCTGCTGGCCTTCGGCCGGCGCCAGGCGCTGGAGCCCAAGGTCGTCAATCCCAGCCGCTTCGTCCGGGGCATGGACGACATGCTGCGCCGCGCGATCGGCGAGGGGATCGAGGTCGAGACGATCGTCGCCGGCGGCCTGTGGAACAGCTTCATCGATCCGGCGCAGATCGAGAATGCGCTGCTCAACCTGGCGATCAACGCCCGCGACGCGATGGACGGGCAGGGCAAGCTGACGATCGAGATGGCCAATGCGCATCTCGACGACGATTATGCCCGCACGCATGACGAGGTGACGGCGGGCCAATATGTGATGCTGGCGGTTAGCGACACCGGCAGCGGCATGTCGCCCGAGATCATCGAGAAGGTGTTCGAACCCTTCTTCTCCACCAAGGCGGAGGGCAAGGGATCGGGCCTGGGCTTGTCGATGGTCTATGGCTTCGTCAAGCAATCCGGCGGCCATGTGAAGATCTATTCGGAGGTGGGGGAGGGGACGACGATCAAGCTCTATCTGCCGCGCGCCTATGAGAGCGAGGATGTCGAGGTCGCGACCGATACCGGGCCGGTCACCGGCGGCACCGAGACGGTGCTGGTGGTCGAGGACGATGCCGAGGTGCGGGCGACGGTGGTCGAACTGCTATCCGACCTGGGCTACCGGGTGCTGAAGGCGGTGGACGCGGCGAGCGCGCTGGCGATCGTCGAGAGCGGGATGCCGATCGACCTGCTCTTTACCGACGTGGTGATGCCGGGCACGCTCAAGAGCCCCGAGCTGGCGCGCAAAGCCCGTGAGCGGCTGCCGGAGATCGCGGTGCTGTTCACCTCCGGCTATACGGAGAATTCGATCGTCCATGGCGGCAAGCTGGACGCGGGCGTCGAGCTGCTGTCCAAGCCCTATACGCGTGAGGCGCTGGCACGGAAGGTCCGCCACGTCCTGGCCAATCAGGGCCAGCGGCGGATGGCGGGCGTCCGGCCGGCACCGGTCCCGGCTCCATCGGCCCCGTCAGTGGTGCCGGAACCCGAGCTGGAGATCGCCATGCCGCCGGCCCCGGTCACGGTCCGTGCGACGCTGCTGCTGGTCGAGGACGACGCGCTGATCCGCGCGAACACGGCAGAAATCCTGGAGGATGCCGGCTATGTCGTGGTCGAGGCGGGCAGCGCCGAGGAGGCGATGGCGGCGATCCAGACCGTGCCGGTCGATATCCTGGTGACCGACGTCAACCTGCCGGGGGCGTCGGGACCGATCCTCGCCGAGCGGACCCGCGCGCTCCATCCCCTGGCGCGGATCATATTCGCGACCGGCGATCCGTCGGCGGTCGGTACGATCGACAATGCGGCGGTGCTGGCCAAGCCCTATGGGGCTGGCCGCTTGCTGGAGCTGATTGCCATGGGCCCCGCGAAGACCCGGCAACTGGAAGGCGAGGCGTGATGCGGCGGGGCGATCCGTTCGCCCCGCCGGTTCGGTTCAGTTCAGGCCGCCACCGAGCGTGCGATAGAGCGTGACCAGATTGCTGGCGCGGGTCAGGCGCGTCGTCACCAGGCTCTGTTCGGCGGCATAGGCGGTCCGCTGCGCGTCGAGCGTCGTCAGGAACGAGTCCACTCCGGCCCGGAACCGCGCGTCCGACAGGCGGGCCGCGCCACGCGCGGCCGCAGCCCGAGCGGTTTGCGCGGCGACCTGCTCGCCGATCGTGCCGCGTTGCGCCAACGCGTCGGCGACCTCGCGAAAGGCGGTCTGGATCGTCTGCTCATAGGTGGCGGCCGCCGCCTGTTCGGAGGCGCGAGCATAGTCCAGATTGCCCTTGCGCCGCCCCGCGTCGAACAGCGGCAAGGAGACGGCGGGCGTGCCGGTATAGGTGAAGCTGCCTCCGGCAAACAGTCCGGACAGCGCCGTGCTGATCGTCCCCAGCGTCGCGGTCAGCGAGATGCTGGGGAAGAAGGCCGCCCGCGCCGCGCCGATATTGGCGTTCTGCGCGATCAACTGATGCTCGGCCTGGAGCACGTCGGGTCGGCGGAGCAGCGCCGCCGAGGAGAGGTTCGACGGCAGCGAGTCGAGCGTGTAGTTCGCCGTGCCCAAATCGCCCGGCAGCAGGTCGGCGGCGACGGTGGTGCCGACCAGCAGGTTGAGCGCATTCTGGTCCTGCGCGATCTGGGTCCGGAGCGCGGCGATGTCGTTGCGCGCCGACTGATAGTTGGTTTCCGCCTGCCGGACTTCCAGCTCGGACCCGACGCCGACGCGGAACTGCGCGGTCGTCAGGTCCAGCGTCTGCTTGAACGTACCCAGCGTGCTTTGCGACAGGCGGAGCTGCTCCTGGTCGGAGGCCATGGTCAGCCAGGCGCTGGCGATCTCCGCAATCAGGCTGATGCGGGTCGAACGCTGCGCTTCCTCCGATGCCAGCACCTGCTCCTGCGCGGCGCGGGTCAGGTTGCGGATGCGGCCGAACAGGTCGAGCTCGAACTGCGAGAAGCCGGCGGTGACCGAATAGGCCTCGATATTCGTCGAGCCACCACCGGTGGTGACACCGCCGCCCGTTCCGCCGCCGCTGTTGCCGCCGCCCGTGCCAGTACCCGTACCGGTGCCGCCACCGCTGGCCGCTCCGGCCGCGCCGAAGATGTTGTTGGTATAGGTGCCCGTGCCGCTGAGACTGGTCGAGGGCACCAGGTCCGAACGCTGCACCCGGTATTGCGCCCGCGCCTGCAGCACGTTCGCCGCCGCGACGCGGAGATTGCGGTTATTGGCCAGGCCCAGCTCGATCACCGACCGCAGGCGCGGGTCGGTGAAGAAGTCGCGCCAGCCGATCGCGCTGACATCCGGCGCGTCGGTGGATGCGGCGGGATAGGGTCCGCCCTGCGGCAGGGTGGCGGGCACCGCGCCGTCGGGACGGACATAGGTGGGTGCGAGATTGCACCCGGCGAGCGTCGTCGTCGCCGCCAGCAGGGCGGCCAGCATCTTCATCTTCACGATCACGCTCCCTGCGGCTGCGCGCCGCGATCGGACAAATTGGGGTGGTCGGCATGATCCTCATGGCGACGATCGGTCTGGCCATGCTTGAACAGCCGGCTGACCACGACGAAGAACATCGGCACGAAGAAGATCGCGAGGACCGTGGCCGAAATCATGCCGCCGACCACCGCGCGGCCGATCGCATTCTGCCCACCGGCACCCGCGCCCGTCGATATCGCCAGCGGCAGCACACCGAACACGAAGGCTAGGCTGGTCATCAGGATCGGGCGGAGGCGCAGCTTGGCCGCCTCCACCGCCGCGTCGAAGGCGGGCCAGCCCTCGCGCACCCGTTCCTCGGCGAACTCGACGATCAGGATCGCGTTCTTCGCCGACACGCCGATCGTGGTGATCAGGCCGACCTGCAGATAGATGTCGTTGTTCAACCCGGTCAGCAACGCCGCGAGCAGCGCACCGACCACGCCCAGCGGCACGACCAGCATGACCGCGATCGGCACCGACCAGCTCTCATAGAGCGCCGCGAGGCAGAGGAACACGATCAGCAGCGACAGCGCATAGAGCGTGGGGGCCTGCCCGCCCGACAGCCGCTCCTCATAGGACAGGCCGGTCCATTCCAGCGCGGTGCCCGGCGGCAGCTTGGCATGGATCGCCTCCATCGCCGCCATCGCGTCGCCGGTGCTGACGCCGGGGGCGGGGGCGCCCTGAAGCTCCATCGCCGGCTGGCCGTTGTAGCGGGTCAGCTGCACCGGCGCCTGGGCCCAGCTCAGCGTCGAGAAGGCCGTATAGGGGGCCATCGCGCCGCTGTCGCCGCGGACGTAGAAGTCGCCGATATCGTCCGGCGCCAGGCGATAGGGCTGGTCCGCCTGGATATAGACGCGCTTCACCCGGCCGCGATCGATGAAGTCGTTGACATAGGCACCGCCCCAGGCCGTGGCGATGGTCGAGTTCACCGTCGCCAGGTCGAGCCCCAGCGCCCGCGCCTTGTCCTCGTCGATATTGACCTTGAGCTGTGGCGCGTCGTCCAGGCTGAGCGGGCGGACCTGCGTCACGCTCTTGTCCTGCATCGACATGCCCAGCATCATGTTGCGGGCCATCAGCAGCTTCTCATGTCCGATCCCGCCGGTATCGACAAGTTGGAGGTCGAAGCCGGTCGCGTTGCCCAGTTCCTGCACCGCCGGCGGCACCAGCGCGAAGATCATCGCGTCGTGGAACTGCGAGAAGGGCCCCATGGCGCGACCGGCGATCGCCTGCGCCCCGTTCGCCGCGCCGGAGCGGTCATCCCACGGCTTCAGGTTGATGAAGGCGAGACCGGCATTCTGGCCCTGGCCGGCGAAGGAGAAGCCACTGATCGTGAACACGCCCGCGACATTCGCCTTCTCGGCGTTCAGGAAATGGTCGCGGACCAGCGCCAGCCCCTTGTCGGTACGCGCGGTGGTCGCTCCCGATGGGCCCTGGACCAGCGCGATCACCGTGCCCTGATCCTCGTCCGGCAGGAAGCCCGAAGGCAGCCGCCAGAACATCACGCCCATCACCAGCGCGATCAGCAGATAGAGCAGTGCCGAACGCTTCCAGTTGCGCGCGGTGCGGGTCACGCCGCCCTCATACTTGTGCGTGCCGCGATCGAAGGTCGCGTTGAACCAACGGAAGAAGCGGGCGAGGGGGCCATGCCCCTCATGCTTGGTCGGGTCGTGCGGCTTGAGGATGGTGGCGCAGAGCGCCGGGGTCAGGATCAGCGCGACCGCGATCGACAGCACCATGGCCGATACGATGGTGATCGAGAACTGGCGATAGATGACGCCCGTCGACCCGCCGAAGAAGGCCATGGGCAGGAACACCGCCGACAGCACCAGGCCGATGCCGACCAGCGCGCTGGTGATCTCGTCCATCGACTTGCGCGCCGCCTCCTTGGGGCTCAGCCCCTCGGTCTGGATCAGGCGCTCGACATTCTCGACTACGACGATCGCGTCGTCGACCAGCAGGCCGATGGCCAGCACCATGCCGAACAGCGTCAGCGTGTTGATCGAGTAACCGGCGACCGCCATCACCGCGAAGGTGCCGAGCAGCACCACCGGCACCGCGATCGTCGGGATCACCGTCGCGCGCCAGTTCTGGAGGAACAGGAACATGACGAGGAAGACGAGGACGACGGCCTCGATCAGCGTGTGCACGACCTGCTCGACCGACAGGCGGACGAAAGGCGTGGTGTCATAGGGGTAGACGACCTTGACGTCGGCCGGGAAGGTCTTGGAGATTTCCGCGACCCGCTGCTTGACCAGCTCGACCGTGGTCAGCGCATTGGCGCCGGGTGCCAGCTTGACGCCGAAGCCCGAGGCGGGGCGGCCGTTATATTGCAGGTCGAAGCCGTAATTCTCCGCGCCCAGCTCGACCCGCGCGACATCACGCAGGCGCACGATCGCACCGCCCGCGCTGCTCTTCAGGCGGATGTTGCCGAACTGCTCGGGCGTCTGGAGGCGGGACTGGACCGACACGGTGGCGTTGAGCATCTGCTCCTTGGGCGCGGGCTGCGCGCCCAGCTGGCCGGCGGAGACCTGCGTGTTCTGCGCCTCCACCGCCGCCGTCACATCGGCGATCGTCAGCTGGTAGCTGTTAAGCTTGATCGGATCGACCCAGATGCGCATCGCATATTGCGCGCCGAACACCTGCAATTCACCGACGCCGTTGACCCGGCTGATCGGGTCCTGGAGCCGCGACACGACATAGTCGGACAGATCGCTGCCCGAATGGCTGCCATCGGTCGAATAGAGGCCGATGATCAGCAGGAAGTTGGCGGATGATTTGGCGACCTGCAGCCCCTGGCGCTGCACCTCCTGCGGCAGCAGCGAGGTCGCCGCCTGCAGCTTGTTCTGCACCTGCACCTGCGCGATGTCGGGATCGGTGCCCTGTTCGAAGGTGAGGGTGATCGTCACCGTCCCCGCCGAGGAGGAGGAGGACGTGAAATAGCGCAGATGGTCGATGCCCTTGAGCTGCTGCTCGATGATCTGCGTCGTGGTCCGCTCCAACGTCTCCGCGTCCGCGCCCGGATAGGTGGCGGTGACGGAAACGGCCGGCGGGGCGATGGTCGGGAACTGGGCGATCGGCAGGCTGCGGATCGCCAGCACGCCGGCCAGCATCAGGATGAGCGCGATGACCCATGCAAAGATGGGCCGGTCGATGAAATAGCGGGACATGGGGCTTACTTCGCCTGTGCCTGAGCGGGGGGCTGGCCCTGGGCGGGCTGAGCCTTTTCGGAGAAGGGCACCGCCTTCACCGGCGTGCCGGGCTGGAGGTTCTGCGCGCCTTCGACCACCACCTTGTCGCCCGGCTTCAGCCCGGCAGTGACCAGCCAGTCCTGGCCGACCGTGCGCGGCGCCGTGAGGACGCGCGGCTGGAGCTTGCCGTCATTGCCGACCACCATGACCACCGGCTGGCCCTTCTCGTCACGCGTCACCGCACGCTGCGGCACCAGGATCGCGTTCGACCGCGTGCCCTCGACCAGCTCGGCGCGGACGAACATGCCCGGCAGCAACAGGCCGCGCGGGTTCGGGAAGACGGCGCGGATCGTCTGGCTGCCGGTCGCGGGGTCGACCGTCACATCGGTGAACTTCAGCGTGCCCTCGGGACCATAGCTGGTGCCGTCCTCCAGCTTCAGGCGTACCCGCGCATCGGCCCTGTCGCGGGATACCTGCCCGGCCAGGATCTGCTGGCGCAGCTTCAGCAGGTCGGCGCTCGACTGCTGGATGTCGACATAGATGGGGTCGAGCCGCTGGATGACCGAGAGCGGTTCGGTCTGGGCGGCGGTGACGAGCGCGCCGGTGGTGAAGGTCGAGCGGCCGATCCGGCCGGTGATCGGCGCCTTCACCGTGGTGCGGCCGAGATCGATCTGCGCGGTGCGGAGGGCGGCGGCCTGGGCGGCGACATCCGCCTGCGCCTGCT
This sequence comes from Sphingomonas sp. SORGH_AS_0438, assembly GCF_031453475.1. NCBI lineage: Bacteria > Pseudomonadati > Pseudomonadota > Alphaproteobacteria > Sphingomonadales > Sphingomonadaceae > Sphingomonas > Sphingomonas sp. SORGH_AS_0438. The sequence goes on along the minus strand of NZ_JAVIZS010000001.1, from coordinate 1,374,538 downwards.
GCGCCGAGGTCGTCGCGTTCTCGAAATCCTGACGCGAGATGGCGTTGATCTTGACCAGCTCGCCATAGCGACGGGCCAGCGCATTGGACGACGCGATCGCGGCACGCGCGCGGGTCAGCGCGGCGCGCGCGCTGGCGACCTGCGCCTCATAGGGGGACGAATCGATACGGTAGAGCGGCTGGCCCTGGCGGACCATGTCGCCTTCCTGGAACAGGCGCGCGAGCACCAGGCCATTGACCTGCGGGCGGACGTCCGAGGTTTCATAGGCGCTGGTGCGGCCCGGCAGCTCGCTGCTGAGCGTCACCGGCTTCTCCGCCACGGTGACGTAGGCTACTTGCGGTGGCCCCGCCTGTTGTGGCTGCTGCTGGGCTTGCCCGCAGGCCGCGAGAAACAGGGTAAATCCCAATACAGGAGCGATATTTTTCATGGCGTCGACCGCGATCCCCGGTTATGTGTGAGTGATCGATCACTCACATTTACGGGTGCCTCTAATCCCCGGTCGGGGTCGTTGGCAACCCGTCACGAAGGCCAGGCGATTGAATTTGTTGCAATGCGGTAATGCGAAGCGTGCAAGTCGGGTTGACGAACGGCGGCGGCACCTGCTGGACGTCAGCCGTGCGCTCTTCGTGGAACATGGCTTTCACCAGACCGGCGTGGCGCAGATCGCCGCCGCGTCGGGCATCAAGGTCGGCCAGATCTATCGCGACTTCGCCAGCAAGGAGGATATCATCGCGGCGATGGCTGAGGTCGATATCGCCGACTTCCTGGACGAAGCATCGTTGCGTGTCGCGGTGGAGAGCAAGGACGCGCTCGCGATCCGCGCCTGGGTCGACCGGTTCGTCTCGATCGACGACACGGTCGAGGAATGCCGGATGTTCACGGAAATCCTGGCGGAGGTCGGGCGCAACCCGCGCATCGCCGAAATCCACCGACGGATCGATTGCCGGATGCGTCAGTGCCTGGCGGCCGCGTTGGAGGCGCTCGCGCCAGCCAGCCCGGCGAGCGAGCGGGAGGCGCTCAGCGACCTGATCATGGTGCTGGGCATGGGCATGATGATCCGGCGTGTCATCGATCCCGCGCGGGACTGGGCGGTGATATCGCGGCGGATCGGCGGAATCGTCGACGCGACGCTGGACAGTCTGCGACAGGACGGGGTGATGGCCGGCGGATCTGCGCTATGATGCTGTGATGACATAGCGCCGCAACATGGTGCGTCTAACAGGCCGACCGGGTTCGTTGCGCCCTGCTCCCAACATGACTCGAAGGTGAAGCGAGAAAGTCCCCCGCCTTCACAAAAGCGAAACACAGCCGCCACAGCCCCCGCCTATCGGCCACTCCAGAGGCACAAGCCGAACGAGTGGGGAATGACGATAATGACGATGGTAACGGTCAGCCGGACGCGGCTGTTGGCCGGCGCGGCGCTCAGCCTGATCGCGACGACGCCGGCCTGGGCCGGTACGGTGCCCGCCAGCGCACCGGTCGCCAGTGCCGATCCAGCGACGACGCCGGTGGCCGGGGAAGCGCCGCCCGCGGACCAGGGGCTGGGTGAGATCGTCGTCACCGCCACCAAGCGGGAAACCAACCTGCAGAAGACGCCGATCGCCATATCGGTGCTCGGCACCGAAGCGCTCAAGGATCGGCATGTCCAGAGCCTGCTCGACCTGGCGGACGGCACCGTGCCGAGCTTGCGCGTCGCCACCTTCGAGGCGCGCCAGTCCGCGCTGACCATCGGTATTCGCGGCATCGTGCCGTTCGACCAGAACCAGACCGCGCGCGATACCGGCGTCGGCGTCTATATCGACGGCGTCTATCTCGGCCGTTCGCAGGGCCTGAACGCGGCATTGTTCGACATCCAGCGCGTCGAGGTGCTGCGCGGGCCGCAGGGCACGCTGTTCGGCCGCAACACCGAGGGTGGCGCGCTGTCGATTGTCACCGCGCGGCCGACCGGCAAGTTCGGCGCGTCGCTGACCGCCGGCATCGGCAACTATGGCGCCTATAACAGCGCGGTCCACCTGAACCTGCCGGAATATCACAATATCTCGGTCAAGCTGGACGGCGTGCTCCAGCACCAGAATGCCTTTGTCACCAACCCGCTGCCGGGGTCGGCCGGCTGGGGCTATTTCAACCGCGTCGGCGGCCATGCGGCGGCGCTGTGGAAGCCGGTCGACGGTTTCTCGGTCGAGCTTTCCTACGACCAGGCGAAGGACCAGAACACGCCCTTCTACAGCCAGCTGGTCAACTACAACCCGACCGGCCTGCCGGTCGCGACCCTGGCGCAGATTTCCGCCAATGGCGGCAAGCTGCCCGCCGGCACCATCGCGCCACTGTCGCCGCTGGTCGTCGTATCGGGCGACACCCGCATGAAGCACGCCGATATCGGCGTGCCGCAGCAGCTCAGCGTCGATCAGACGCATGGTTTCTCGACCAAGCTCAACTATCAGGTCACGCCGAACCTCGAACTGCGCTCGATCACCGCCTGGCGCGGCGTCACCACCGACCAGTGGGACAATTCGGGCGGCGCGCATCGCACCGTGTTCCTGCCGAACAGCAAGTTCAGCCGTTACAGCCTGTCGTTCATGCAGCAGCATCAGTTCAGCCAGGAGTTCCAGGCGGTCGGTAGCCTGCCCCAGTTCGACTATGTCGCCGGCCTCTATTATTTCACTGAAAACGCCCGCGAGACAGCGGCGACGCCCTCGACCAACCAGTGGAATGGGGACGGCACCGGCTACACCATCCTGTCGCAGGTCGCGCTCGGCACCATCACGTCGAACAATCAGGGCTGGGCACCGGGCTCCTTCTTCTTCCAGCGCGGCAGCTTCGCGCGCGCCTATAGCTATGCGGCCTTCGCGCAGGGCACCTATACGCCGGCGGGCTTCGATGCCTTCCATCTGACGGTGGGCGGCCGTTATACCCGCGACAAGCGCAACGGCACGCTGTTCCTGGTGCAGGGCAAGTCGACCAACTTCCCCTTCACCTTCAACAACAACCGGTTCGATCCGATGGTGACGGCGGCGTTCGACGCTACCGATGCGATCCACCTCTATGCCAAATACGCGACCGGCTACCGCGCCGGCGGCGCCAATGCCCGCTCGCAGACCTTCACCGCCTTCGGCCCCGAAGCGGTCAAGTCCTACGAGATCGGGTCGAAGATGGACCTGTTCGACAAGCGCGTCCGCCTGAACCTGGCCGGATACATCATGGACCGGACGGGCACGCAGATCGACTTCGACAATGTCGACACCAATCCGTCGAGCCCGACCTACAACCTGCATACCGAGGAAACCCGCAATGCGCCGGGCACTTCCAAGATCCGCGGGATCGAGGCGGACGTCACGACCAACCCGGTCGAGGGGATGACGGTCGGCGCCAGCTACGCCTATACCTATACCAAGGTGCCGGCGACGCCGAACCCGTTCCTGAACAATGCGCCGACCCAGGTCTTCGTGGTGTTCACGCCGCGCAACGCCGCCTCGGCCTATGTCGATTACGAGACGCCGCTGACGGGCTCGGACGCCAAGCTGCGCTTCCACCTGGATGGCAATTATGCCGATCCGGTCTACAGCTTCCAGAATGAGACGACGCGCACCGACAAGAGCTTCGTGATGAACGGCCGTATCGCGCTGGCGGACATTCCGCTGACGGGGGCAGGCACGACGATGACCGTGTCGCTGTGGAGCCGCAACCTGCTCAACAACAGCTTCATCTATCGTCGCTCGGCCGCCAATGCGAAGACGCTGGGCGACTATGCCAACTTCAACCCGCCCCGGACGATCGGCCTGGAAGCGAACGTGCGCTTCTGATCCCGGCATGGCCGGTGGGCGACCACCGGCCGACTGGCACAGCCAAAAGGGGCCGGCACCATTATCGGTGCCGGCCCCTTTTTTGTCGCCAGATCTGAGTGGGTTCAGCTGCGGATGAGCAGCCCGTGATGCTTCTTGCCGGCGGAGAGGCGCAGCGGCGCGTCGCCGACAGTCAGCATCGCCGCCTCGTCCGCGACCTTCTCGCCATCGACGCGCGCGCCGCCCCCGGCGATCAGCCGTCGCGCCTCGCCCTTCGACTTGGCGAAGCCCAGGCCGACCAGCGCATCGACCAGCGCGACCGGTCCATCGACCGCGAAACGGGGGAGCGAGTCGCCGCCCCGGCCTTCCTCGAAGGTCCGGCGTGCCGTCTCGGCCGCCTCCTCGGCGGCGGCGGGGCCGCGGCACATGGCGGTCGCTTCATTGGCCAGGATCTTCTTGGCCTCGTTGATCTCCGCGCCGGGCAGCGCTTCCAGTCGGCGGATGTCGTCGAGCGGCAGGTCGGTGAACAGGCGCAGGAAGCGGCCGACATCACGATCATCGGTATTGCGCCAAAATTGCCAATAATCGAAATGCGGCAACTGGTCCTCGTGCAGCCACACCGCGCCCGACATGGTCTTGCCCATCTTGCCGCCATCGGCCGTGGTGATCAGCGGCGTGGTGACGCCGAACACCTCGGTCCCGTCCATCCGGCGGGCAAGTTCTATGCCGTTGACGATATTGCCCCACTGGTCCGACCCGCCCATCTGCAAGCGACAGCCGGCACGGCGCGACAGCTCCAGGAAATCATAGGCCTGGAGGATCATGTAATTGAATTCGAGGAAGCTGAGCGACTGCTCGCGATCCAGCCGCAGCTTGACCGAGTCGAAGGACAGCATCCGGTTGACCGAGAAATGCTGGCCGACATCGCGCAGGAAGGGGATATATTCCAGCTTGTCGAGCCAGTCGGCATTGTCGACCATCACCGCATCGGTGGGGCCGTCGCCAAAGGTCAGGAAGCGTTCGAAGATGCGGCGGATCGAAGCGACGTTGGCGCGGATGCCGTCCTCACCCAACAGCTTGCGCGCCTCGTCCTTGAAGCTCGGGTCGCCGATCTTGCCGGTGCCGCCGCCCATCAGCACGATCGGCTTGTGCCCGGTCTGCTGCATCCGGCGCAGCAGCATGATCTGCACCAGGCTGCCGACATGCAGCGACGGGGCCGTCGGGTCGAAGCCGATATAGCCCGGCACCGTGCCCTTGGCGGCCAGAGCATCGAGCGCGGCCGCGTCGGTCATTTGGTGGATATAGCCGCGCTGCGACAGGACGGTCAGAAGGTCGGACTGGTAGGACATGGGCGCCGGTTAGCAAGCGCAGGCGCGCTCGTCACTATCGCGACCGGAATGAAACGGGACAGGCGGCTCAGACCGTCATTCGCGCAAAGCCCAGGAAAACGGCCTTGAGCGCGATGTCGTCGACGGCCGCCACGTCCACCGCGACCTGCCGGCTGAAGGCTTCGGGCGACATGGCGGTCTGGTCGCGATGGATCATCGCCCAATGACCGAATTGTCGGGCAGGGATCAGCCCCTCGGCGATGATGGCGATATGGGAATGGCGTCGATCGGTGCGGATCAGCGCCATTCGCCGGGCGACCGCTTCCACCGGACCTTCCAATGCCTGGAGATAGCTGGTCGGATCGGCGAGCAGCAATCCGGAAAGGTCCTCGGCAGGATTGTTGCGGTCGCATTGTGCGAGCAGGCTGGCGATGTCGGACTGCCGCGATCCCGTACGCGCCCGGCTGATATAGACCACTCGCGAAAGCTGTCCCGGCGCTGCATCTTCCATTCTTGACACCCACGCCCCTTCGATGCCGGACATCACCAGAAAGACTTGGTGTCTTCAAGCACGAATGGCACCGTTTCCGTTGCTTCCGGTCTTCACCTGAAGAGTGCCACCACGGCCGAGATCAATGTCGCGCCGCCGATCGGCGCCAGCAACAACAAAAGAAGATTGATGCCGATGATGCCGCCCAGAACATCCTGTTCCCGGCGGCTCAGCCTACGGGAGCGACGTGGAGGCTGCCAGGGCGGGGGCGGGGGCTGATCCTTGAAGTCGACGAACATGCGGGTTCCCGCCGGGCGGCATTCCGAGGTCGATGGGTTCGCCCGAAACCCAAGGTTATCCTGCAACGTTCGGGGCTCGCCGTCGCTCCCGGATATTCCGATCGACGACCCTTATGCTTTACCGCGGCCAGCCAGATCAGGCTGACAGCGCTGGCGCCGCAGCCGCCGCCCGGCCGGTCAGCAAGGTTACGCGGCGGCCGATCCGATCGATCATCCCCTCCGCCTGCAATGCCATTAGCGTACGGTTGACATGGACCGAGGTCAGACCAGTCGCATCGCCGATCTCCTCCTGGGTCAGGGGCAGCATCAGCGAGTCCCGGATCGTCAGGCCCGCCTCGCGGCTGCGGATGGTCAGATCCTGGAGCAGCGCGAGCACCCGGCCGCGCGCGTCTCGCCGACCCAGGCTGACGATCCAGTCACAGGCGGCATTCGCGTCGAGGATCGTCTCGTTCCACAAGGCACGGGCGATCGCCACTCGGTCCTCCGCCAAGGCCATGATCGCCGCATGGGGGATCTTGGCCACATCCGCATCCGACAGGGTCGAGACCGTTTGCGAAGCCGCGGGGACGTCGCCGCTCCGCAGGCCGATCAGATCACCGGCGACATATACGCCGGTGATCTGCCGCTGCCCGTCGGACAACAGGCCGTAGCGGCAGGCATAGCCACTGTGCAGTTGGAGGAACGGGTGATCCTGCTGCCCCTCGTCGATCAGGCGGCGGCCACGACCGATCCGTTCGATCTGCACCGGCAAGGCCAGGATGGCGTGGCGATCGGCGGTCGGCAACGGCGCAAAGCGTTCCAGCCGGCGGATCAATCGGGTCAGGTGTGTCGTGCCGTCCATCATCCATCCACCGATCGTGACAATATGGTTTACCTGTCCCGATACGTGCCGCTTGCCCTGCGAGTTGCAATTACCTGTGTTAACTCAAATCGATAGGCCGGTTTTTTACGCAGGCCTCACAGGCCCAGGGGACGGCATTCGCGGATGAGATCGATCAGCAGGCGCAGACCCGTCGGCACCTGCCGGCGGCTGGAATAATAGATGTGATAGCCCGAACCGGTCGTCGCCCACTCGCCCAGCACCGGCACCAGCGCGCCCGATGCGAGATGGGGCGCGACATTATGCTCCATGGCATACATCAGACCCACCCCCGCCAGCGCCAGGGCGATCATCGCCCGGCCATCGTCGACGATGATGCGGCTAGGCACCGTGACGGCGAACTCGCCCTCCGGTCCCTCGAACTCCCAGCGATAGATGCGGTCGTCGCCCAGCCGGACGCCCAGGCAATGATGGTCCCGCAAGGCGTCCGGGTGAGGCGGTGCGCCGTGCCGCTCGATATAGCTCGGCGCCGCGACCACCATCCAGCGCAGGTCGGCGGACAGACGTTGCGCCACCATATCCTCCGGCACCGTGCCACCATGGCGGATGCCGGCATCGAATCCACCGTCGATCACGTCGACCATCCGGTCACGCGCGGCGATATCAACCTGGATACCCGGATAGCGTTCGGCGAAGACCGGCAGCACCGGCGCCAGCAGCAGCGACGCCGCGTCTGCCAGGACGTTCAGACGGATCCGGCCAGTCGGCGCGTCGCGATAGCGGTTGAGATCATCGACCGCCTGGTCGATCCGCGCGAACGGCTCGGTGACGGCGTCGCGGAGGGCGGTGCCGGCCTCGGTCAGCGTGACGCTGCGATTGGTCCGATGGAGCAGACGCACGCCCAGCCGCGCCTCCAGGCCCTTCAACGCATGGCTGAGCGCCGAAGCACTGACCCCCATTTCGATCCCGGCCAGACGAAAGCTGCGATGCCGGGCGATGGCGAGGAAATAGGTCAGGTCGGCAAGATCGGAACGGCGGGTCGACATGCGCCAATGTGCGCATCGCCGACCCGCCGGGCAAGGTCGCGGTCAGGCGACGGCCGGCAGCTTCTCCAGGTGCTTGTCGAGCGTGATCGGATAGTCGCGAACCCGCACGCCGGTGGCGTTGTAGATCGCGTTCGCGACGGCCGCGCCGACCCCGCACAGGCCCAGTTCGCCGACACCTTTGGCCTTCATCGGATTGGCCTTGTCATCGGCTTCCTCCAGGAACACGACCTCCTGATGTAGGATGTCGGCATGGACCGGCACCTCATAGGTGGCGAGGTCGTGATTGACGAACAAGCCGAACCGGGGATCGACCGCCAGTTCCTCCATCAAGGCGGAGCCGACGCCCATCGTCATCGCGCCGATCACCTGACTACGCGCCGACTTCGGGTTGATGATCCGGCCGGCGGCGCACACCGCCAGCATCCGCCGCAGCCGCGTCGCGCCCGTATAGGCATCGACTCCGACCTCGACGAAATGTGCGCCGAAGGTGGAGAGCTGCCATTGCTTCTCCAGATCGCCGAACTCGATCTTGTCCTGCGCGACCAGTTCGCCGGCCGAGGCTGCCTGTGCGAGATCGGCGGACCGGTTGCCGCTGGTCACCTTGCCGCCCGCAAAGGCGACATCGGCCGAATTATATCCGAGCCGCTGCGCCACCTGCTCCCGCAGCTTGACGCAGGCGGCATAAACACCCGCCGTGGCGTTCGCCGCGCCGAACTGGCCGCCCGACCCCGCCGAGACGGGATAGGCGGAGTTGCCGAGACGCACGACCACTGCCTCCAGGGGCACGCCCATCATCTCGGCGGCGGTCTGGGCGATGATCGTGTAGCTGCCGGTGCCGATATCGGTCATGTCGGTCTCGACCGTCACGACGCCCTTGCCATCCAGCCGCACGCGTGCGCCCGATGTCATGTTCATATGGTTGCGGAAGGCGGAGGCGACGCCCATCCCGACCAGCCAGCGCCCGTCACGGACCGAGGCGGGCTTGGCCTGGCGGCGCGACCAGCCGAACTGTTCCGCGCCCTCGGTTAGACAGCGGACCAACTGGCGCTGCGAGAAGCGGCGCGTCGGCTTTTCCGGATCGACCTGCGTGTCGTTCTTCACGCGAAAGGCGATCGGGTCCATGCCGAGCTTCTCGGCCATTTCGTCCATGGCGATTTCCAGCGCCATCATGCCCGGCGCTTCGCCCGGCGCGCGCATCGCATTGCCCTCGGGCAGGTCGAGCACCGCCAGCCGCATCGCCGTCAGCCGGTTCGCGCCGGCATAGAGCAGCTTGGTCTGGTTGACCGCCGTCTCCGGCGAGCCATTCGGCTGGTCGCCCGATCCGCTCTCATGCGCGATGGCGGTGATCGTGCCATCCTTCGCCGCACCGATCCGGATGTGCTGGCGCGTGGCCGGACGGTGGGTGGTATTGTTGGCGATCATCGGGCGGGACAGGGCGACCTTGACCGGCCGGCCCGCCGCCTTCGCGCCCAGGGCGGCCATGACCGCATCGGTGCGCAGGAACAGCTTGCCGCCGAAGCCGCCGCCGACATAGGCGGACTGGAAGCTGATCTTCTCCTTGGGGATACCCAGGGTCCGCGCCAGATCGCCATGCCCCCAGGCGATCATCTGGTTCGAGGTCCAGAGCGTCAGCTCGTCGCCCGTCCAGGATGCGATCGAGGCGAAGGGCTCCATCATCGCATGGCTGTGGTCGGGCGTAGTGTAGCGGGCGTCGAGCGTAACCGGCGCGGCGGCGAAGGCGGTTTCGAAGTCGCCGACCCGGTCCATGCCGGGCGCGGCGCTGCCCTCGTCGCTGGAGCCGCCGGTCAGCGGCGCGGTCTTCAGCGCCTCGTCCAGGTCGAACCGGCCCTGGCTGCGGGCATAGTCGATCCGCACCAGGTTCGCGGCGGCGCGTGCCTGTTCGAAGGTTTCGGCGACGACGATCGCCAGGGCCTGATGATAATGATCGACCGCCGGGCCGCCGAGCAGCTTGACGGTGTTGAACTTGCCCTTGCCGAACTTGCCGAAGCCCAGCTTCGCCAGGTCGGTGGCGGTGACGATCGCCAGCACGCCCGGCGCGGCGCGTGCCTCGTCGAGGTCGATCGAGCGGATCATGCCCTTTGCGACGGCCGCGCCGACGACCTGGCCATAGGCGGCGTTCGGCGCCTCGCGGTGATGCTCATAGGCATAGGGCGCGTGGCCGGTGGTCTTGAGCGGACCATCGATCCGATCATGGGCGCGGCCGACCACGGTCATGCGGTCGATCGGGTTGGGGCCGGCGGGTGTGTCGAACTTCATGGCGATCAGCCCTTGCTCTCGGCGATCACGGCAGCCAGCGCGCGGGTAGCGAGCGGCAGCTTGAACGCATTGTCCTTGGTCGGCGTCGCACCCTGGAAGGCGCGTCCGGTGACGGCGGCGGCGCCTTGCGGCAGCAGCGCTTCCGCCGCCTCCACCCGCCACGGCTTGGGTGCGACGCCGCCAAAAGCGACGCGACCCGTGCCGTCGGGCTGGATCACCGCCGCGACCGACACCAGCGCATAGGCATAGGAGGCACGGTCCCGCACCTTCTCGTAGAAATGCTTGCCGCCGATCGGCTTGGGCAGGGTCACCGCCGTGATCAGTTCGCCCGGCTTCAGCACCGTGTCCTGTTCGGGATGATCGCCCCACAAGCGGTGGAAATCGGCGATCGGAATGGAGCGGCGCTGTCCGCTGCCATCCACCGTCTCGATCACAGCGTCCAGCACGCGCATCGCCACCGCCATGTCGCCGGGGAAGGTCGCGATGCAGGCGTTGCTGACCCCGATCACGCCCAACTGGCGCGAATAGCCGCCGATCGCCGCGCAGCCCGATCCGGGCTTGCGCTTGTTGCACGCCATGTTGGTGTCGTAGAAATAGGGGCAGCGGGTCCGTTGCAGCAGGTTGCCGGCGGTCGAGGCCTTGTTGCGCAACTGGCCGCTCGCGCCCGCGACGATCGCGCGCGTCAGAACCGCATAGTCGCGGCGCACGCGCTCGTCCGCCGCCAGATCGGTATTGGTGACCAGTGCGCCGATGCGCAGGCCGCCTTCCTTCGTCTTCTCGATCTTGTCGAAGCCGAGATCCTGGACATCGACCAGATGGGTGGGCGTCTCCACCTCGATCTTCATCAGGTCGAGCAGGTTGGTGCCGCCAGCGATGAACTTGGCCCCGGGCTGACCGGCGACCGCGCGGGCCGCGGCGACCGCATCGGTCGCACGCTCATAGGTGAAGGCCTTCATGCCCGATCCTCCTTGGCGGCACCGCCGGCGACCTCGGCCATGGCCTCGGCGATGTTGGAATAGGCGCCGCAGCGACAGATATTGCCGCTCATCCGCTCGCGCATCTCGATGTTGCTGACCTGCGGACGGGCGGCGACGTCGGCCTGGACATGGCTGGGCACGCCGCGCTTGATCTCGTCCAGCACCGCCACCGCCGAGCAGATCTGCCCCGGCGTGCAATAGCCGCACTGATAGCCGTCATGCTTGATGAAGGCGGCCTGCATCGGGTGCAGCGCCTCGGTCGTGCCGAGCCCCTCGATCGTGGTGATGGCGTCGCCTTCGTGCATCACCGCCAGCGACAGGCAGGAATTGATGCGAACGCCGTCGACCAGCACGGTGCAGGCGCCGCACTGGCCATGGTCGCACCCCTTCTTCGTACCGGTCAGGTGCAGATGCTCGCGCAATGCGTCGAGCAGGGTGGTGCGGGGGTCGAGGGTCAGCGATTGGCTTTCGCCATTCACCGTGAAGCGGACCGGCATCATCGGCTTGGCCTTTACGGGACGGGGAGGGAGCGGCGCGGCGCCAACCGGAGCGGCGACGACGACGGCGGCGGTCGCCGCGCCACCGGTCAGCACGCCGCGACGCGAGACGGCCGGATCAGACCTGTCTGACATGGATCGATCTTCCTTTGCGACCGGCTCTGACCCGGTAAAGATGGTGGAACGGCAAAGCGGTGTTAGCGTCTTGAACGCGCGTGCGCGACCAAAGAGCCCGCGATAATCCTCAATGCGACAATGAATTTTGCTCAACATTGATCCACTCTGCGTTTACGACCGTTTTGGTGACGAAATTGTCGGGTCGACGTCTCCCCTTCGTCACGCCGAGCGCGCTATGGTGGCATGTATAGAGGTGGGGGATGGCGATGCTTGGTCGGCGGCGGTGGACGGTCGGAACGGGAATCGCGGCGCTGGCCTTGACCTTCGCCAGTCCGTCGCTGGCGGCGTGCAAGGTCGGAAAGATCGCGGAATTGCCGGTGACGCTGATCGGGCAACGCGCGATGGTGCAGGCCAAGTTCGGCGAACGCCCGACGCAGTTCATCCTCGACAGCGGCGCCTTCTACAGCACGATTTCCCGCGCGACGGCGGCCGAGTTCAAGCTGGAGGACGAGGCCCTGCCGCCCTGGTTCCGTATCAAGGGGGTGAATGGAGACGCGACCGCCAGCGCGGCGGTGGCGCGCAATTTCTCGCTGGCGGGCATCGCCTTGCCCAAGGTCGACTTCATCGTCGCCGGCACCGATACCGGCAGCGCCGGACTGATCGGTCAGAACATCCTCGGCCTGGCGGACGTGGAATATGACCTGCCGCACGGCATGGTCCGACTGATGAAGGTCCAGGGCTGCAACGACATGGCGCTGGCCTATTGGGCCAATGGCAAGCCCTTCTCGACGCTGAAGCTGGAAACCGGCGATACCGGTCCGTGGAAGCCGCACACGATCGCGACCGTGCTGGTCAATGGGGTGAAGCTGCGCGCCGCCTTCGACACCGGTGCGCAGACGAGCGTCATGACGCTGTCGGCCGCCAAGCGCGCCGGCATCACGCCGCAAAGTCCCGGCGTCGTGGCGGTCGGGCGCAGCAGCGGCCTGGGGTCGAAGGAGGTTTCGACCTGGCTCGCGCCCTTCGACCAGATCGATCTGGGCGGCGAGATCGTACCGCGCCCCAAGTTGCGCATCTCCGACATCCACATGGATGTCGACATGCTGATCGGCTTCGACTTCTTCCTGACCCACCGCGTGTTCGTCTCGAACGTGCAGCACAGGCTCTACATGACCTATGAGGGCGGGGCCGTGTTCGGCCTCCGTCCGTCCGGCGCGCGCACCACCACGGGCGAGGCGCTGGACCTGACCGATAAGGCAGCCGAGCCGACCGATGCCGAGGGGTTCGCCCGGCGGGGCGCGGTCCATATGTCCGCGCACCGGATGCAGGAGGGGCTGGCCGATTTCGACAAGGCGGTGGCGATGGCGCCGAGCGAGGGCCGCTTCCTGGTGCTGCGCGCACAGGCGCGGCTGGCGAACCGGCAATTGCTGCTGGCGGCGGCTGACCTCGACAAGGCGGCGATGCTGATGCCGAACGACCCGGACATCCGCTTGAGCCGTGCGTCGCTCCGCCTCGCCAATCGCGATCCGCAAGGGGCCGCCGAAGAGGTGGCGGCGGCGGACAAGCTGCTGGCGCCGGGATCGGATCGGCGGCTTCGCCTGGCGGGCTTCTACAACAGCCTCGACAAGCCCGAAGCCGCGATCGTGAACTACGACGCATGGCTCAAGCTGCATGGCGAGGATGCCGATCGCGCAATCGCCTATAATGGGCGATGCTGGGCGCGGGCGATGCTCGGCCGCGATCTGGAAAAGGCGCTGTCCGATTGCAACACCGCGATAAGGCTGCGGCCGGCCATGGCCAACTATCTCGATAGCCGGGGATTGGTGAACCTGAAGCTCAATCGGCTGGACGCGGCGCTGGAGGATTACGACGCGGCGGTGAAGGCGAGCCCGCATGACGCCTGGATGCTCTACTCCCGGTCCATCGCCGCGGAGCGGGCCGGGCGGACCGAACAGGCCGCCGCCGACCGCAAGGCGGCGCTGGCCATCGACCCGCACATCGGCAAGCGAGCGGTGCGCTACGGCCTGGAGAAATAGGACCCGCGAACGGAACGCGACCGTAAAGGCGGGACCCCGCTTCCGCCGCATGTGACGGGAGAGGTAGAAACGTCAGCGTCATGGCCCTAAGTGGCGGCCATGCCGTCTTCCACCACCAAGTCCCCGATGCACCGCCATGAATTCGTCGCCTTCGTCGCGGCGCTGATGGCGGTAAATGCGCTGGGCGTCGACCTGATGCTGCCCGCGCTCGCCGATATCGGACACCAGCTCGGCGTCGCCACCGCCAATCACCGGCAGTGGATCATCACCGTCTATATGCTCGGGTTCGGCACGGGCCAGCTCGTCTATGGCCCGTTGGCGGATCGCTACGGGCGACGACCGATCCTGCTGGTCACGCTCGCCGGGTTCGTCTGCGCCAGCATTTTCGCGGCGAGTTCGCAGACCTTCGCGGCGCTGCTCGGCGCGCGGATGTTGCAGGGTCTGATGTCCGCGTCGACCCGCGTGCTGGCGGTCGCGATCGTGCGCGACCAGTTCACCGGACGCCAGATGGCGCGGACTCTGTCGGTCGCGCAGATGATCTTTTTTTTGGTGCCGATCCTGGCACCGACGCTGGGACAGGGCTTACTGGCGTTCGGACCCTGGCGCTTCATCTTCTATGCCCTGGCCGGATTTGCGGCCTTCGTCCTCGCCTGGTCGGCGGCGCGCCTGCCGGAATCCTTGCCGGTCGAGCGCCGCTCGGCGCTGTCGTTCGCCAATATCGGCGCGGCCTATCGCCTGACCCTGACCGACCGGTTCTCGCTCGGCTATGCGGTGGCGGCGGCGATCACCTTCGGCGGCATCATCGCCTTCGTCTCTTCGGCGCAGCAGATCTTCGTCGACGAGTTCGGCGCGGGCGAGCGGTTCACCCTGCTGTTCGCGGCTTGCGCCTTTTCGATGGGCTGCGCCTCCTTCGCCAACAGCCGGCTGGTCGAGCGGCTGGGGACGCGGCTGATCTCGCAGTCGGCGGTGCTGGCGCTGATCACCCTGTCGGTGCTGCACCTGATGGTGATCGGCGTGGGCCGGGAAAACCTCTGGACCTATATGGTCTTCCAGGCGCTCAGCATGACCTGCATCGGCCTGTGCGGCTCCAATTTCGGCGCGATGGCGATGGAGCCGGTCGGCCATATCGCCGGCACCGCCTCCTCGATCCAGGGGTTCATTGGCAGCGTCGGCGCGGTGATCGTCGGCTCGCTGATTGGCCAGTCCTATAACGGCACCACCACGCCGCTGGCGCTCGGCTATCTGGCGATCGGCGTCGCGGTGCTGGGCGTGGTGCTATGGACCGAAGGCGGCCGGCTCTTCCAGGCGCGGCATCAGCGCGTCGAACCGGCGAGGTAACGGGCGAGGGGATCGATCATCTCCTCGGGAATGCGGCGGGCGATGACCGGCATGGTCGCCTGGCTCTTGCGGGCATCCACCACCGTCTCATCGCCGTGCCAGTGGCGCAGGCGCTGGGCGATATAGGCGGCCCGCTGGCCGGCGATGACTGGATAGGGTTTGCCCGGCGCATGACAGCTGGCGCAAGCCGGCAGCTGGCGTTCAGGCATCCCCTGCGTCACGATCCGTGCGGCGGCAGCATTGCCGCCGGCGGGTGGCGCGCCTAAACCGGGCATCGCGGCGAAGCGGCGGGCGGCGGCGACCATCTCCGCCGGCTCCATCCGCATCGCGACCTGCTGCATCACTGCACTGGAGCGCCGGCCGCTGGCATAGCCTTGCAGCGCGGCGAGGAGATAGGCGGGGTCCTGGCCGCCCAGCATCGGGATGTCCGGCGCGCCGCGCCGACGCCCGTCCGCGCCGTGACAGCCGGTGCAGGCGCCCAGATCGGTCGCGGGCTCCGTCTCATTGACCAGCACGCGATATTGCGCGGGCGTCATGCCGGGCAGGCGACGGACGAAGGCGACCATTCGCCGAACCTCGTCCTGCCGGTCCTGCACCGCCCAGGCGGGCATGCCGGTATATTTGACGCCGTGCTGGAGGATCCAGAACAGCTGCTTGTCGGTCCACTCCCGGGCATTGACCGCTAGATCAGGGGCAGGCGGGGTGGCGGCCTGCATGACGGGCGCTGGTTTCACCCCGGGCGCGCCGTGGCAGACGGCGCAGGCATTGGCGAAGTGACCGGCGGCGCTGACCAGCCCGGTGGCGTCCGCCGGATCGCTCGGCGACGAAAAGGCGGCATGGGTGCGTACCGAGTTGCGCATCGTCCAGTGCAGGAACCAGTCGGTGATCGGCCAATGCCCGCTGGACGCCGCGATGTTCATCACCCCCGACCAGGCGAAGAGCAGGCCGGCGACCACCACGCCCAGCAGGGCGGCGATCGCGCGCGCCCAGGTGATGCGGATCGTCATGCGGGCACCTCGCTTCGCGTCTGGAGCAGTCGGCCGAGCATCGCCAGTCCGCCAAGCAGATAGGCGACGCCACCCACCAGCAGCATGACCACGCCGGAAACCTGCTGGTCGGTCAGGGCGTCCACTCCTTGATGGCTGTAGAGCGGGCGGGGGGCGAGGCCGATCAGCGCGCCGAGCAAAGTCATGTGCATGGAGGTGACCAGCAGCGCCGCGATCCCCGCCGCGCGGTGGCGCGGGGCGAGCACGGCGGACCAGAGCAGCAGGCCCGCGGCCAGGAAACTCGCCTGCTCGACCACCAGCCAGAGCGGGTGATGATCGGCCAGCCGGCGCAGGGCGGGAACATGCCAGCCCCAGACGATGACCGCTTCCGCCAATGCGGCGGGCAGGGGCGATGCGAGCCGGGGCCAGCGCGTTGCCGGATCGAAGCGACTGTCGCGGACGCCGATCGCCAGCAGCGGCGCGGCGACGGCGACGGCGATCATATGGGCGGCCATATGGCCGGTCATGCCCCAGCCGCTGACCGACCAGCCAAGGGGTAGCAGGGCCAGCCCGGCGAGAAGCGCCGGCCGCTTCATCGACAATCCCCCAGCATCAGGACGGGCAGCGCGGTGAACAACACCGCGACGAAGCTCAGTGCCGAAAGCAGCAGGGTCGAGAAGGCGAGGAAGCGCAGCCGGTCGATATCCGTGCCCTCGCTGTGCGGCGGCGGATCGCCCGGCGTGCGCGACTGTTGCCAGGCGATCACTCCGGCAAGGAGGATCACCACCAGCGCGACGATCGTCCCGATCGCGAAGACCGTCGGGAAGCGCGCCCAGTGGCCGATCTTCGCGCAGGACACCGCCGCCCAGAGATAGGAGAACAGGAAATGCACCGCCCAGACCGATGGCGGCACGATCAGCGTCCACAGCGTGACGCGCAGACTATGCACCCGCTTCAGCCAGCGCCTCACAGCCCCGCCTCCGGAAAGAGGCCGATCGTTAGATAGGTGACCAGCGCGGTGAGCGTGAGGAAATGCTGATAGACGGTGATGTTGCGCAGATCGGCATCATGGGTTGGCGTCATCCGTCCGGCCAGGCTGCGCGCCAGCGTATAGAGCTGCATGATCGCGCCGATCGCGGCATGGACGACCGTCCAGATCGTCAGCACCCAGACGATCGCCGGATAGACATTGGCCTTGGGATCGAGCCCGTCCAGGCAGCGGAGCCCGGCGAACAGGCTGGCGATCGTCAGGCCGGCACCGGCAACCAACAGCCCCCGGGCGATCGTCACCCGCCCGCGCGCATGGACCTCTCGCGCAACGAGCGTTGCCGCCCATCCGGCGAGTGACAGGGCGAGGGCCAGCAGCGGGGCGGCGACCCCGGGTCCGTTAAAGCCCGCGCCGAAATCGGGATGGATCGTCCAGTAGAAATAATAGCCGAACACCAGCCCCGAAAAGGCGGTCGCGTCCGCCATCATCGTGATGAACATCGCCCACCAGCCGGGGGCCGCCGGTCCGGATAGGTAGAGCGGCATGTGCATCCCATGGCCGATCGGCTTTTCCGGCTTTTCCGGGATCTCCGCCGTATCCCACAGCCACCACAGCACACAGGCCAGCGTCACCACGCCACTGACGGCGGCGAGCAGATAGAGGTGGTAGGTGGTCAGGATGAACACCGCGCCCAGCGCCACGGCGGTGATCATCGGCTTGACGCTCGGCGTGCCCAGCCGGATCACCGATACCGGTCGGGCGTCGAGCACCGAGGTGATGATCGTCTCGCGCCGGCCTTCTTCCGCGTCCGGCAGGAAGAAGCGGCCCTCATCGACCTTGGCGACGAAATCCTTCTGGTCCCAGATCGGATAGCGGCTCTCGATCAGCGGGACCGAGCGGATGCCCCAATCCTCGTCGTCCGGATGCGCCAGCCATTCGAGCGTGCCGGCGTTCCAGGGATTGCGCGCCGCCTTGGGCCGTGTGGGCGACAGCGCGAGGTCGAAGACCAGCACCAATACGCCCGCCGCAAACAGATAGGAGCCAGCGGTCGAGGCGAGATTGAGCCATCCGATGCCCAGCTCCGCCGGATAGGTGAAGACCCGGCGCGGCATCCCCTCCAACCCCGACAGGTGCATCGGGAAGAAGGTCAGGTTGACGCCGACGAACATGATCCAAAAGGCGATGCGCCCCATCCGGTCGGACAGCTTCTTGCCGGTGATCAGCGGCCAGTAATAATAGAGCCCGCCGAACAGCGGCAGCAGCGTGCCGCCGATCAGCACATAATGGAGGTGCGCGACGATGAAATAGGTGTCGTGCGCCTGCCAGTCGAACGGCGCGATCGCGACCATCACGCCGGTCAGGCCACCGATCACGAAGATGGCGAGGCTGCCGCTCGCATAGAGCAGCGGCGTCGACCATTTCACCTTGCCCGCCCACAGCGTGGCGATGAAGGCGAAGATCTGCACGCCGGTCGGGATGGCGACGGCCTCGGACGCGGCGGAGAAGAAGGCGAGGCTGATCTTGGGCAGGCCGGTCGCGAACATGTGGTGGACCCACAGGCCGAACGACAGGAAGGCGGTGCCGACCGCCGCGAGCACGATCCAGGGATAGCCGAGCAGGTGCCGCTGCGCGAAGGTCGGGATCAGCATGGCGAACAGCGCGATCGACGGCAGGAAGACGATATAGACTTCCGGATGGCCGAAGATCCAGAACAGGTGCTGCCACAGAAGCGGATCGCCGCCGCGCGCCGCGTCGAAGAACGGCCATTCGAGCAGTCGTTCCATCTCGAACAGCAGGTCGCCGGCGATCAGCGGCGGGAAGGCGAACAGGATCATCACCGCCACGACCAGGATATACCAGGCATAGAGCGGCATGAGGTTGAGCCGCATCCCCGGCGGCCGGCATTTCAACACGCCGACGATGAGTTCGACGGCGGCGGCGACCGAGGACACCTCGATGAAGGAGAGGCCAAGCATCCAGATGTCCGCCCCCAGCCCCGACAGGTCGGTGCGGGTCGTCAGCGGCGGATACATGAACCAGCCGCCGTCCGGCGCGGCATTGAAGAAGATCGATCCCGAGACGAAGACCCCGCCGATCAGGAAGCTCCAATAGCCGAAGGCCGACAGGCGCGGGAACGGCAGGTCGCGTGCACCGAGCAACTGGGGCAGCAGGATGATCGACACCGCCTCGAACATCGGCACGGCGAACAGGAACATCATCATCGAGCCGTGCAGCGTGAACAGCTGGTTGAACGTGTTCGCCGACACCAGGTCGTTGTTCGGCACCGCGAGCTGCGTGCGCATGATCAGCGCCAGCACGCCCGCGAACAGCATGAAGCCGAACGCGGTCAGCGTGTACCACACGCCGATGCGGTTGTTGTTGACGTCGGTCCAGCGGAAGAACCAGCCCGATGGCGGCTTCCATACCTCGCGCAGGCGCTCCTCCTGCGCGGCGCGGAGCTGGGGATCGTCCTGGGCGTGGAGGCTCATTTCAGGCCTTGCAGATAGCGGGCGATGGCGACGGCCTCGTCTTCCGACAATTGGGGGAAAGCCGGCATCCGCACGCCGGGCTTGGTGGCTTGCGGGTGGCGGATGAAGCCGGCGACATGGGCGGTCGTCATCGGCAGGATGCCGGCGGCCAATGTCGTCCGCTGTCCGAAGCGGGACAGGTCGGGGCCGATCCGGCTGACGGCATCGGTGCCGCGAATGGCGTGGCAGCCGCCACAGCCCTGCTCGGCGAACAGGCGGGCCCCGATCGGGTCGGCAACCGCAGAACGGCTGGCGCCACGTTGACCGTCCAGCCAGGCGTCGAACGCTGCCGGCTCCATCGCCACGACGTCCAGCGCCATCAGCGCGTGGCTCAGCCCGCAGAATTCGGCGCATTGCCCGCGATAGCGACCGGCGCGCTCGGCGCGGACCACCAGCGTGTTGGTGCGGCCGGGGATCATGTCCATCTTGCCGGCAAGGCCGGGAATCCAGAAGCTGTGCACCACGTCGTCGGCCGTCAGGCGGAAGGCGACGGTGCGGCCTGTCGGGATACGGATTTCGTTGGCGCTCTCGACCGGGGGGCCTCCGGACGGGCGATAGGCGACCCTCCACCAGAATTGCTCGCCATCGACGGCGATCTGGAGATCGGCCGGCGCCACCGGACGCGGGCGCATATAGGGGAGCGAATAGGCCAGGAGGCCGAGCAGGACGATCGTAGGCACGATGCCGCCCAACCACAGCACCAACCGCATCCCCTTGCGGTGCGTCATCTCGCCGACCGGGGCCCGGACGGCACGATGCATGAGCCAGGCCACGCCTCCGGCGATCACCACCGCGCCGACCAGCATGACGATGAGCAAATGGCGGATCGCCATCGCATCCTCGCCAAAGGGGGCAAGGGTCGATTGATGACGATTGCAGCCGGCGACCAGCCAGCCCAAGCCGGAAATGATGACGAACTTTTCCCCCCGCATCGGCCTTAAACAGTTCAGGGCCGAAACGGTTCAATTCAGCATGACAAATAGTTCATGCTATTCGGTCGGGTCAGCCGCCGAAGGTGCGTTTCAGAAAGCCCTGGATCATGCCGGTCCGCTCCAGCGTGGGCGGTCCCAATATGCCGCGGGCATGGGGCGGTAGATGCGCACCCGCCGCCGCCGGATCGTCGCCGAAGACATAATGGTCGAACCATGCCTTCACCGCCTGTCGCTCCGCCGGCGGCAGGTCGCGCACCGTCAGCAGGGCGTGGATCAGCGCGGGAAAGGCCGATCCGCCCTCCCGTTCGCCCCACCAATAGTTCACCAGCACGTTGAGCGGCCCGCTGGCGCGGACATCGTGCCACCAGAGCGGGGGCATGAACAGCGCGTCGCCGGGCTCCAGTTCGGCGACCTGCATCGTCGCCAGTGCGGCCGCGAACTGGGGGTATCGGTCGAGATCAGGGTGTTCCAGATCGACCATGCTGCTCGGCTGGCCCGCCATCGTCGTCTCCAACGGCCCGACATAGAGGTTGCCGACCTGATCGGGCGGGAAGATCGCGAAACGCCGCCGTCCGGCCACCACCACGGCGATGTTGGCGGACATGTCGTAATGCGTCGACACCCGCGTCGCATTCCCCAGCCACAGCCGGGGGGTTGCGGCGGGGATCGCCAGGGGCAACGGATTGTCCTGCATCCAGCCGGGGAAATGGTCCGGTGCGGCATTGGCCCCGGCATAGAGCGCGGGCGGCGTCGGACTGTCCGCCTCGGCCAGCAGCGCGTCGAGCAACGGGCCCAGCAGCACCTGCCCCCGGTCGAAATTGAATCCCTGCATGTCGTCGCGGTAGAAGAAGCGCCCCCCGATTGAAGGCGGGCCGGCGAAGATGCCCATCGGCCGACCGCTGTCGAACCGACGGAGATAGGCGGCGGTGGCGTCCGGCCCCTGGCGTCCGACCGCTACCGAGGGCCACGCACCGGCCAGGCCCCGCAGCACCATGGGACGATCCCCGGCCAGGATATCGGTCGTGACGCGCGCGGGGTCGGAGGCATCCATCTCCGCGACACGCTTCGCCTGTGCGACAGGATCGGTCATCGCTGTTCTCCTTGGTCTTCCCGCGCCAGCCGGCGCTCGAGCGCGGTTCGGCCATCGGCCGCGTAGCGCATGCAGCCACGACGGTCGGCGAGTGGTCTCTTGCCCACCAGGCGCGGGTAGAGATCGCTGGCCTGGGGATGCGGCGTTATCAGCAGGTCGCAGGGCAGGCGCGCGATCCGGTCGATGCTGTGTCGCAGGGTCGCGACATAGGCCGGGTGATCGCGGAAGCGATAGCCGTCGGTCGAGACGGCGCTGATGCTGTCCGCATAGACGATCGTCCGACAAGTCGTGCCCGCGCAGGACCGCCACGTCCAGGAGGTGCCGCCGGGCGAATGGCCGGGCGTGGCGAGGGCGGTCAGGCGAAGCGACCCGAGCACCACGGCCTCGCCGTCGCGGACGATCCGGTCGACGGGCACGCCGGGATAGGCTGGTCGGTCACCCTCGCGCTGCGGATCGCCCGGTGCGGTCACGCCGCTCTCCAATACCGGGCGGGCGGCGGCGCGGGCCGCCATCCTGGCACCCGTTGCCCTGCGCAGCGCGCCAAGACCCCCTGCATGATCCTGATGCTCGTGCGAGGAGAGCAGCAGCTTCACATCGGCGGGCCGAAGCCCCAGGCGCCGAAGGTTGGCGAGGATCGACGGCGGTGCCTGGGTGGTCGCACCATCGATGACGATCGAGCCCCGATCCCCGACGATCAGCAGCACGGTGATGCCGCAGGTGCCGATGTCATAGACATTGGCGAAGATCCGGATCGGCGGCGCGGGATCGCTCCAGCCGTCCCTGCCGGCACACCGTGCCTGATGCTCGGCGATGGTGGCCGGGGTCAGGCCTGATGCCCCCGCCGCGATCGCCAACGCGGCGCCGGGGAGGGTCGCGATCAAGACGGATGCCAATTTCGTCCACATTATCATTGCCTTGGCTTTCCTGCCGCGAGCGCCGGCACTTAGACCCGTACCACCGCGCCCGCCAGCGCCGTTGTCGATCGTCGGTCCGGCACCGCCGCGCTTGGGAACGTCATTCGATCGCTTTGCACCACCGCGACCAAGGTCCCGATGGTGTACATCCGCCCGGCGGACGACGATGCCGCGCTTGTTCAGGAAGGGCCGATCGGATGAAACGCGGAATTGGGGGCGTCATGGCCGTGGCAGTGGCCGCACTCCCGGCGATGGCGGCCGCCGAGGATCAGTTCCGCGTGCTGGTGATCGCCACGCCCAGCACCTATCACTATGAATATATCCCGGTCGCGCGGGACAATCTGGAGCGGGTGGCGCGGCTGCACAGCTTCGCGCTGGAATGGACGAGCGATCCGGCGCGGTTCGATGGCGACTTGTCGGGGTTTGCCGCCATCCTGTTCCTCAATACCCCGCCCGAGCGATTGAGTGCGAGCCAGCGCACGCGGTTCGAGGCCTATATGCGCGCCGGCGGCAATGCGATGGTCGTCCACCGCGCCGCGATCGTGCCCAAGGACGAATGGCCCTGGTTCGAGAAGCTGGTCGGCCGCAGCTTCGTCAACCATCCCAAAATACAGACCGGCGTCGTCACCGTCGCCGATCCGGGCTTCCCCGCCGCCTTCGGCCTGCCGTCGCGCTGGATCTGGAGCGATGAATTCTACGTCACCACCAATCCCTATCGGATCGCCATCGACCCGGTGCTTCGCGTCGACGAGAGCAGCTACGATCCGACGCTGATCTGGCCGGGACAGGTGGGACACCGCATGGGGCCGGACCATCCCGAGGCCTGGCATCATCGCTACGAGCAGGGGCGCGTCTTCGTCACGTTGCTCGGCCATCAGGCGGACATGTACCGGGACGAACGCTATCTCCAGCATCTGCTCGGCGGGCTCTATTGGACCGCGACCGGCCGGGGGCAGGCGGCGAACCCTACGCGGTGACGTCTTTCTGAGGAACTCCCGGTGCCGCGCCGCGCTGTGCCGGGATGCAGCAGGACGATGATGCCCCGAACGCGCGCCACCGCGCCATCCCCAGCGGTCGCGCCGCGCGGCTCGGCGTGTTCGGGCGACTGGCGGGCGGTGTCGCGGGCGGGATGATCGCCGAGGGCGCGCGGCGGCTGGCGGCCGGTGAGCGTCCCCGGATGAGCGACCTGGTCCTGACCCCCGCCAATGCGACCCGCGTCGCCGATCGCCTGTCGCATCTGCGCGGTGCGGCGATGAAGCTGGGCCAGATGATCTCGATGGACGCGGGCGACATGCTGCCCGCCGAGCTTTCGACGATCCTCGCGCGGCTGCGCAACCAGGCCTATCGGATGCCACCGACGCAGCTCGACCAAGTGCTGACCCGCGAATGGGGCACGGGCTGGCGGCGGCGTTTCCGCCATTTCGAGGCCGCGCCGATCGCGGCGGCCTCGATCGGGCAGGTGCACCGCGCAACCCTGTCGGACGGGCGGGTGCTGGCGATCAAGGTGCAATATCCCGGTGTCGCCGACAGCATCGACGCCGATGTCGACAATGTCGCGACGCTGCTCCGCGTCTCGAACCTCCTGCCGTCGACGCTCGATCTCAAGCCGCTCCTCGCCGAGGCGAAGCGCCAGCTCGCCGAAGAAGCCGACTATGTCCGCGAGGGCGAGCAGATGCGGCGCTATGGCGAGCGGTTGGCGGGCGATCCCCGCTATGTCGTGCCGACGCTGGAGGAGGGGCTGACCACCGGTCGCGTCCTGGCCATGTCGTTCGTCGAGGGACGCCCGATCGAGACGCTGGCCGACGCCGAGCAGGGAGTGCGCGACACTGCGATGACCGCGCTCGTGTCGCTGGTGCTGCGCGAATTGTTCGACTTCGCGACGATGCAAACCGACCCGAACTTCGCCAATTACCGCTGGCAGCCGGAATCAGGCGCGCTGGTCCTGCTCGACTTCGGCGCGACGCGGGCGGTGCCGGCGGAGACGGCCGACAGCTATCGCCGACTGATCGTCGCCGGCCTGGCGCGTAACCGCGATGCGATCCGCGACGTGGCGGTGGAGACGGGCTTTCTGGGCGCGGTGGCGGCCGATACCTACCGCCCGGCGATCGACCGGATCATCGCGGCGATCGACGATGCGCTCAATCGGCCCGGCTCGTTCGACTTCGGCGACCGCGCCTTCGTGCCGGTGGTTCGCGAGGAGGCCAAGGCACTGATCGCCGATCGCGCCACCTGGCACGTCCCGCATGTCGAGACGCTGTTCGTGCAGCGCAAGGTCAGCGGCACCGCCTTGCTGGCGGCCCGGCTGAAGGCGCGGGTCGATGTGCGCGGGTTGGCCGCCAGCGCGATCGGCGCGGCCTAGGCGGCCAACCGGTCGTCGCCGCGCCGAGCCTCCGCGTATAGTGCCTCGCAGCGGTCCAGCCAGAGGTCGTGCGTGAAGTGCGACAATACGCGTTGGCGGGGCACGTCGCGCGGGATAGCAAGGGCGGCGCTGATCGCATCGGCCAGCCCAGCGACATCGGCGCATTCCGCATAGGCACCGGCCTCGCCCACGATCTCGCGCGCCGCGCCCATCGCGAAGGCGGCGACCGGCAGGCCGCAGCTCATCGCCTCTACGGCGACCAGCCCGAACGGCTCGTCCCAGCAGGGGGTGAAGAGAAAGACGGAGGCCTGCCCTATGGCCTGGGCAAGCACATCGCCCTCCAGATGACCGGCATAGCGGATGTCACCACCGAGCAGCGGCGCGACCTCCGCTTCGAAATATTCGGGGTCTTCGATCGGGCCGTACAGCGTCAGGCCGATGCCGGCGCGGCGGGCCGCCTGCACCGCGAAATGCGGGCCCTTGTTCGGAGTAATCCGTCCGCACCAGGCGGCGGTGCCGTCCCCCTCGCCACGGTAGGGCCATCGGGCGGGATCAATGCCGTTATGCAGGATCGACGCCTCGGCCGGCGCGCCCTCCGGCCACCACGCATCGCGCTGCCGCGCCGAGGTCACGGTCAGGCGATGATGCGGCGATCGGCTGCTCCGCACGAACCAATGGAGCGCGTCATAGGGGGGCACGTGCAAGGAGGTGACGGTCGGCGTCACCATCGTCCGCGCCGGTTCCAGCGCGAAGCGGTGCAGACTGTTGTTATGGACCACATCGAACCCGCCGGCCGCGATCCGATCGCAGGCGGCGGCATAGCCCGTGTCCAGATGCGCGATCAGCGGGGCGGAGCCGCGATGCTCCGCCCAGGGGAAGGTCCGTTCATAATGCTGCTCGACCACCGGATCGATCGGGAACCGCGGATCGCTGTCGCCCGAGGCGAACAGCACGACATCATGCCCGCGATCCTGGAGCCCGGCGGCGAGGTGCCAGCAATGCGACTCCATGCCCCCGGCAAACGGCTGGGCGATCCGCTGCCGGACATGTCCCAATATGGCGATCCTCATGCCGCCGCCGCGACCTCCAGCCGGGGCGACACCGGCTTGGACGAACGGCTCGCGGCCTCTTCCAACTGTCGCAGCACGCGCGCGGTATTGGCATAGGGCTGGTGGCTCTGCTGGCCGGTCAGCGCCAGGTCGGCGGCCTCGGGCCGGCGGAGGATGCGGATCGGGCGGCCCGGCGCGTCGTCGATCAGTCCCATCAGCCGGAAGGCGTGCAGCCAGTGGCCCATGGTGCGATAGCCCCATTTCTCCTCGAACAGCTGCGCGTTGCGGACGACACTGTCGAGATGATGGACCGGCGGCATGTGGTGGGGGTGATATTGGTGATAGGCCAACCCGCCCTTGATCCAGGCGATGGGGATATCGGCCTGGTCGAGCGTCTTGCCGAAATCCGTGTCCTCGCCGCCATAGCCGACATAGCGTTCGTCGAACCCGCCGGAGGACAGGAACGTCTCGCGCCGCATGGCGAAGTTGAGCGACCAGAAGCAGCGATAATCCTCGCACAGCTCCAGGCCATGGGCGGGCGGCCCGCGCCGATCCGAATGCTTCTCCGCTACCTTGGCGAAATCCTCATAGCGCCAGTCGCCCCGCGTCGCGCCGCCGGGCAGGTACATGACCTCCCCCATCAGCAATCCGTTGAAGGCATCGGCGAACTTGGCGTAATCGGCGACTAGCTCGGGCGTCGGGATACAGTCCATGTCGAGGAAGACCAGCACCTGGCCCGACGCGGCCATCGCTGCCGCATTACGGGCCGCCGCCAGGGGAAGCGCCTCCGTCGACATCTGCATCTGGCGCACCGGAAAGGGCGCATCCGGCAGGTCATAGGGCTGGTGCTGCATCACCGCGACGATCAGTTCCACCGGGCGCTGCGTCTGCTTGGCCAGGCCACGGACGACATTGACCAGATGGTCGGGGCGACCCTTCGCCAGGGTGATGACGGAAACATGGGTCATAGGATGGGCGGCTCCATGGTCGATAGGGGGGCGCTGAGCGTCCTCGGGGTCCACAAACGCGCGGAAAGGGTTTCGAGCCACAAGGCGACACGATCGGCGGGGTGATCGTCGATCATCGCGCGCTGGGCGATGGGGTGATGGTCGGCCAGCGTCTCGGCGAAAGCGGCGGTCCAGCCCTGCGCCGAGGAGGGCAGATGCGGTCGAACCGTCGCCACGCCGGCGCGCGCCAGGGCTTCGGCCTTGCGGTGCTGCTCGTCGAAATAGCGCCATTCCGGAACGGCCAGCCAAGGCCGACCGGCGGCCAGGATCTGCTGGCAGGTTGTGTTGCCCGTGGAGGCGATGACGATGTCGGCGGCGGCGATATGGTCGGCGGCATTGTCCACCCAGCCGCGATGCTCGATATTGGCAGGCTCGGTCGCATGCCAGTCGCGCTGAACCGTCCCGATCGTAATCCAGCGCGCATCGGGCCGCGACCGGGCGCCCACCCCCAACGGGGCCTGGGCAAACCCCTGGCCCCCACCGCCCGAGACGACCAGCACCATTTCCGTGTCGGCATCGATCCCGATGCGCTGGCGGGCCACTTCGCGCTCGACGACGCGGGTGTCGACCCCCAGGCCGCCAGCGAAACAGGTCTTGGCCCGCATCGTCGCATCCCATTCCGGCTGGGCGAGATCGGCATGGAAGGGGGCGAGCAGGCCGGCCGCGCCGTCATAGGCGGCAACATGGCCGGGATCGCCCCGGTCGCCATGTTGCAGCACCTTGACGTGCGGCACCGAGCAAATCCGGGCAAGCTGCGCGATCTCCGCGGAGACGTCGCAGATCATCAGAGCGGGATCGGCGCTGGCGAACCAGCCACTGATCGTCGCCATCGCCTGGCGGATGCCGGGCCAACCGAGCGGCGCGCAATGTAGGGTTCGGGGCGTCGGCACCCAGTCCATCGAGTCGCTCTCCCCGCCAGAGGGCTCAAACAGGGACGGGATGCGGACGACCTCGACCTGGGGCGGCAGGGGGCCGAAGATATCGTCCCGCGCGCTGAACACCGTCATGGGCCGCGACGACGGTAGGGCCCGCGCGATCGCCGCGCAGCGCTCGGCATGGCCGCGTCCCTGGTGATGGACGAAATAGCCGAAGGAGCGCGTCATGCCGCCACCGCCGCGTCGGCCGTCATGGCCCTGGCCAGTCCCAATCGGGTCAAGCCTTCCAGCACCCCGCCGGCATGATGGGCGGCACTCCGATGCAGGCCGGGCCTGGATGGCAGATGGGCCAGTTCCTCACTGGCGTTCCCCACCAGTATGGCGTGGCCGCACGCCGCCAGCATGTCGCTATCGTTGCCGCTGTCCCCGGCCGCGACGCAATGCGCCAGCGACCAGCCATAGCGGCCGGCATAGGCGGCGACTGCCTCCGCCTTGCCGCCATGGGGCGCGATCACGTCGATCAGACGCCCATGCGAGAAGATCACCCGCGCCGGGAGGCCGGCTTCGGTCAAGGCGCGATCGATGCGCGCGGCGTCCTCCGCCTTGCCGAAGAAGCTGATCTTGTGGGGACCAGCGGTCCCCGCCGGCTGCGGCGTCAGGTCCAGGCCAGCAAGCACCTCTGCGACCGCCCCCTCGTCCCAGTCCTGGTCGAGCGATCGGGCATAGACCCGGCATTCGCGCCACTTGCCGCTGGTGTCCGCCAGCATCATCCGCGTGCCCACATCGGTGATATAGGCGTCGGGCTGGGGCAGCCCCCAATCGTCCAGAATCGCCTGCGCCGCTGCAAAGTCCCGTCCGGTCGCGACCACGAAGGGCAGGGGCGAACCCGAACGCCAGTCGGCGAACGCCCGTGCACCGATCGGACAGCCGGTCAGCGTGTTGTCGATATCGCACACCAGCAGTCGGGGCTGCGCGATCGATCGATAGATCGCTGTCGAGTCCAGGGCATAGCGCCTCCAGTCATAGGCGGCCACGCCCTGTCGCCCCGCGGCCGACAGCGCGGCATGACGGGCAGGATCGTCGATGATCCCCCTGATGGCCTGTGCGATCCCGGCAGGATCGCGCGGATCGATCAGCACGCCGTGACCGATCGTCGAAACGATCTCCGCCGGGCCGCCGTTGCAGGTGGCGACCACCGGCACACCGGCGGCAGCGGCCTCGATCAGGGTGAGGCCGAAGGGTTCGTGAAGGGCGGGATTGACGAACACGCCACCTGCGGCTGCCCGCTCGTACAGCACGGCGACGTCCGTTCCGTCATGCGCCGGGGGCAGCGCCACGCGGCCCTGGAGCCGGCTGTCCGCCGCCAGCGCATGGAGTTCATTCAGGACGCCTTGCTCCTCCGGTCCGGCGCGGTCGTGTTGACCGGCCAGGATCAGCAGATTGGCGCTCTGGTGCAGACCGGGATCGTTCGCAAAGGCGCGGACCAACGCTGCAAGGTTCTTCTTCGCGACCGGCCGGGCCACCGCGAAGATCAGCGGCTTCTCGGGTCGGTCGAACCAGTCCCCCAGCCGGTCGGCCATCGTTTCCGATCGCGCGGCCTGGTGATGGGTGGTCACGCCGGGCGGCACGCACCGGACGCGGTCGCCGACCGGCACACGATAGCCACCGACCTGGCGGCTGGCTTCTTCGCGGGTGGAGACGATGATGGCCGCTGCGGCCTTGATCGCGCATCGTTCCGCCTCGATCCGGGCCTCCAGCCCGTCGCACTGGATGTGATGCGCGCGCTTGTCGATGCCGAGCGCATGCGGCGTATAGACGAAGGGGATGCCGAAGCGACGCTGCACGGCCATCGCGACCGCCGCTGCATCAGCGAAATGCGCATGGATCACATCCGGGCGTTCGTCCTGCGATGCCAGATGCTCACAAAAGGCGTGAATGAAGTCCGGAAGGTCGGCCGCCAGGGCTTCCTTCTCCAGATAATGGGTTCGCCCCGTACCTATGCGGACGATGGTCAGTCCCGGCGCGACTTCTTCACGCGGCTCCGCATGCACCGGGTCGAAACGCTCGTCGTCGAACCAGCGGGTGACGATCTCCACCCGCTGAACGTCTGGACGGCACGCCTGGTATGACGCCGCATCCAGTACATAGGCGATATGCCCACCCGTATCCGCTGTTACTCCGAACTGGACGGGAGGGGCCTTCAGGCAGCCGCCAAGCGCGAGATGCAGGATATACAAGGCGGCTCCCTTTTGTTGCCGCTTCGTAACGTATTAACCAGGTACAAAGGTCCAAGCGCTTGTTTACCCGCGTTACTTTTTCGCGCGATCAGGCCTGGACCGAGCCGAAATCCGACTGCCGCCGACGCGCGCGCCCTTCACCACCGCGATTTAGCGCCTGACGCACGCGATCGAGCAGTTCCGAACGACGATAGGGTTTGCTCAGCACGTCATTCGCGCGGGCCCGCGCCCCGTCCGCGACCAGTTCCTCGTTATAACCGGTCGTCATCAGCACCGACACGCTGGCATCCCGCTTGGAAACGGCGTCACCCAAGGAAAGACCGTTCATGCCACCCGGCATGACCAAGTCGGTGAACAGCAGGTCGATCCTCTTCGTGTCATGCGTCTCCTCGAAGAAGCGAAGCGCCTCGTCACCGCTCAGCGCCGTCGACACGACATAGCCGGCTCCCTCCAATATCTCCTGCGCGACCGCGAGCACCTCTTCATTGTCCTCGACGACCAGGACATGGGGCGGGGTGCCGTCATCCGCCGGCAGGGCGACCGCCGGCACGTGGCGCGGCGTATCAGCCGAGCGATGATGCGCCGGCATGGCCGGGAACAGCAACCGGATCGTCGTGCCATCGCCGATCGTGCTCTGGATCTCCAGACGGCCGCCCGACTGGCGCGCGAAACCGCTCGCCATCGCCAAGCCGAGCCCGGTGCCCTTGCCGACGCCCTTGGTGGTGAAGAAGGGCTCGGTCGAGCGTTCCAGCGTCGCGGCCGACATGCCGTGCCCCTGGTCGGCGATGCTTAACACGACATAATCGCCTGGGGTCAGGTCGCCCGCAGTCTCCTCCTCCAACGTGCGCCGCTCCGTGGTGATCGTCACCGGACCGCCATCGGGCATCGCGTCGCGCGCATTGTTGACGATGTTGAGCAAGGCCATTTCGAGCTGGTCCGGATCGACGACCACATTGGGCAGATCGGCGCTCAAATGAAGATGGATATCGACCTGGCCATTGACCGATGTCTCGATCAGGTCGGAAAATTCGCCCACCAGCTTCGCGAGATCGAGCGGGCGCGGCTCCAGCCGGGTCTTGCGCGCGAAGGCCAGCAGCTGGCGAGTCAGCTTCGCCCCGCGCTCGGCGGCCGACTGGGCTGCGGCGGCGTAGCGCTTCACCCGCTCGGGATTGTCGGCGACCGCCGAAACGAGCTCGAGATTGCCGTTCACCACCTGCAACAGGTTGTTGAAATCATGCGCCAGGCCAGCGGTGAGCTGGCCGATCGACTCCATCTTCTGTGCCTGGCGATAGCTCTGCTCGGAATTGCGGCGGCGGGTGACGTCGAGCTGGCTGGCGAAGAAATAGCGCAGGTCGCCGGCCTTGTCATATACCGGACCGATGAACACCGCATTCCAGAATGGCGACCCGTCGCGGCGATAATTGAGCAGTTCCAGGGCGATCGCCGACCGCGCATCGACGGCATCGCGCAGTTCCGCCACCGCGTTGCGATCGGTCTGCGCACCCTGGAGAAAACGGCAATTGCGTCCCAGCACCTCCGTTTCCTCATAGCCGGTCAGGTCGAGGAACGCCTTGTTGGCGAAGACGATCGGATTGTCGTCCTGGTTCGGATCGGTCAGGATCATCGGCATCCGCGTCATCTCGATCGCGGCGAAGAATACGCCGCCGCGATCGTTCAGATCGGCATCGGTGATCGTGCTCTCGCGCCAATGGTGCAGGCCCGGCCGCTCGATGGGCTCGCTGTCGCCCGTGTCCATCGTGCCATCCGCCGGCCGGCCAGCCGCCAGACCGGTCGGATCACGATCGACATGTGTATCCGGACCTTGAGCAGCACCATCATTTGCCATGGGCGCTGGGTTGGCGGGACTGTCCGGCTTCTGCAAGGGGTTCCCTTCGCCTTGTTAATCTAGGATTATTGCGCAGGGGGAACGACGCACAGGCCCTCGATCGGGTTCCACTTGGAGGATGCACACGTCATGGCCGCCAATGTCTTCCAACCGTCGCACACTTTCCCTACATCAGGATCATGAGTCAGGCCGAGCGGGTCCGCCGCATCATCTATTCCAGTCGCGCGACGGGTAGCAACCTGCGCGACGATCACCAGTCGATCCTGGCCGCGTCACGCCGCAACAACGGCCTGGACGGCGTTTCCGGCATCTTGTGGATACAGGGCGACCGGTATCTGCAACTGCTCGAAGGGCCGCCGGACAGCGTCGCGGGCACGTTCGACCGGATCGCCGGCGATCCGCGCCATGCCGAGATCACCATCCTGGAAGACGAGCCGGCGGCGGAACGCCAGTTCGGCGACTGGGCGATGGCGGGGGAGCCGGGGGACCGGCCGGAGGACGCGCTGCTGCGACTGCGCGGCCTGTTGCGTAACACGGACGGCGAGGTCGCCCGGTTCTTCGACCCCGCCTGACCGGATCGATCAATAGCCGGCGGCGACCGCCAGCCGGTCGGCATGGAAACCGGCATCGCCCCACAGCTCCGCCAGCACCCGCGCCCGCTTCATGTAGAAGCCGATGTCATAAGCGTCGGTCATGCCGATGCCGCCGTGCATCTGCACGCCCTCGTTGACCGCCAGCGTGGTCGCCATCGCGGTCATCGCCTTGGCTACCGACACCGCCGCATCCGCCCCATAGGCGTCGACATCGAGCAGTTGCTGCGCCTTCAGTACGGCGGCGCGCGCCACTTCCATTTCGGCATAGAGATGCGCGGCCCGGTGCTGGAGCGCCTGGAAGCTCCCGATCGGCGCGCCGAACTGCTTGCGATCCTTCAGATAGCCGATCGTCATCGCCATGGCGCCAGTGCCGACCCCTAGCGATTCCGCCGCGACCCCGGTCCGCCCGGCGCGCAGCAGCCGGTCGAGGATCGCCCGTCCGCCATCCACCTCCCCCAGCACCGCATCCCCGTCCACCGTCGCATCCGCGAAGGTCACGGTCGCGGCGACGCTGGCATCCGCCAGCCGTTCGGGCTTGACCGTCATTCCGCTCATGTCGCGGGGTACGGCGAAGAGCGTGACACCCTCCCGATCGTCCGATGCGCCGGCGGTGCGAGCCGCCACGATCAGCAGGTCGGCGACATGGCCGTGCGCCACGAAGCGCTTGGTGCCGGACAGGCGAAAGCCGTTACCGGCCCGTTCGGCGCGCAGGCCGATGGCGTCGCGATGCTTGGCCGTCTCATCGATCGCCAGCGCGGCGACCGTTTCGCCGGACAGGATGCCGGGAAACCAGCGATCGGCCTGTGCCGTGCCGCGCAGCGCCTCGACCGCCGCCACCGCCGTGGTCAGAAACGGGGAGGGGGTCAGGTTGCGGCCGATCTCCTCCAGCACGATCCCCGCCTCGACATGACCGAGGCCTAAGCCGCCCTGGTCCTCGCCGATCAGGATGCCGGTGAAGCCCATCTCTGCGAACCGTTTCCACAGGTCGCGGGAAAAGCCGGTCGGGTCATCGGCGTCCCGAAGGGCTCGCATATGCGCCACGGGCGCGGTGTCGGCGATGAAGTCGCGCGCCGTGTCGCGCAACATGGTCTGTTCGTCGTCGAGGAAGAGCGGCATGGCGATACTCGCTGAAGAAAGGGGTCAGGCGCCGGGCAGGTCGAGAATGCGCTTGGCGATGATGTTGAGCTGGATTTCGGACGTGCCGCCCTCGATCGAGTTGGCCTTGGTCCGCAACCAGGCGCGAGCGGATGCGCCGCCGCGCGACGCCTCGCTCTCCCATTCCAGCGCGTCCGAACCGCCGGCGGCCATGTGCAGTTCATGGCGGTCCTTGTTGAGCTCGGTGCCGTAATATTTCATCATCGATGGCTGGGCGGGGTGCGCGCGTCCCGCCTTCAGTTCGTCTAGGAAGCGTTCCGACATGGCGGCGAAGGCGCGAGCGCGTATTTGAAACCGGGCCATGTCGCTGCGCAGCAGCGGATCGGCGAGGCGGCCGGTCGCATCCGTCCCGATCGTCGCCAGCGAATCGGCGACCAGCGTGTCGCGGCCGCCCTCGCCAAGGCCCATGCCGGAGATCATCTCGCGCTCATGGCCGAGCAGATATTTGGCGACGTCCCAGCCCTTGTTCTCGTCATGCACCCGATTGGCCTTGGGCACCTTCACCTGGTCGAAGAAGGTTTCGCAGAACGGGCTATAGCCGGAAATCAACAGGATCGGCCGGGTCGAAACCCCCTCCGACGCCATGTCGAACAAGACGAAGCTGATCCCGCCCTGCTTTGACTGTTTCGAGGTACGGACCAGGCAGAAAATCCAGTCGGCCTGGTCGGCATAGCTGGTCCAGACCTTCTGCCCGCTGACGACATAATGATCGCCGCCATCCTCCGCCCAAGTTGCTAGGCTGGCGAGGTCGGAGCCTGCATTGGGTTCCGAATAGCCCTGGCACCAGCGGATCTCGCCGCGGGCGATGCGAGGGAGATGCTCCAGCTTCTGCGCCTCGCTGCCATATTTGAGGAGCGCCGGGCCGAGCATCGAGATGCCGAAGCTGTTGAGCGGCGACCGTGCGCCGATCGCCTTCATCTCCTCGCGCAGGATCTTGGTTTCGGCGGGCGACAGGCCACCGCCGCCATAGTCGGTCGGCCAGTCGGGCACCGTCCAGCCCCGCTCCGCCATCCGGTCGAGCCACAGCTTCTGCTCGGGGCAGGAGGGGACGTAGCGCCGCCCGCCCCAGCAGACATCCGATTCCGACCGGATCGGCCGACGCATCGCCGCCGGACAATTCTCCTCCAGCCATGCGCGGGTTTCCTGCCGGAAGTCCGCTAGTGCCTGATCGGCCATCCTCTCTCTCCTCTTATCGGGTGCTGGCGGTCGGGTTACTGGAAGCGTCCGCCGGTCTCGGCCGCGTGCTTCAGCGTCGGCGCGACGGTGAAGCCGTGGCGCTCCAGGCCATCCACGACCGTGTCCAGCCCCTCGCTCTGCGCCCAGAACATCGGGCCGCCGCGATAGACCGGCCAGCCATAGCCGTAGATCCACACCACATCGATGTCGGACGCGCGTTGCGCCTTGCCCTCCGCCAGGATCAGCGCGCCCTCGTTCACCATGGTGTAGAGGGTACGCGCGACGATCTCCTCGTCGCTGATCGTCCGGGGCGTGACGCCCGACTGGCGGCGGAAGTCGTCGATGATCGCCGCGACGCGCGGACTGTTCGACGGGCGACGCTGGTCGTCATAATCGTAGAAGCCGGCCTTGGTCTTCTGGCCCCAGCGATTCTCGGCGGCCAGCGCGTCACGGATGCTCTCGATCCGGCTGGGATCGCGGTGCCAGCCGATATCGACGCCGGCCAGATCGGCCATCTGGAACGGCCCCATCGGCATCCCGAACTCGACATGGACGCGGTCGATCTGCTCGGGCGTGGCGCCCTCCAGCAGCAGCTTGGTCGCCTCGACCTGGCGGGGCATCAGCATCCGGTTGCCGATAAAGCCATAGGTGACGCCCGCCACCACTGCGACCTTGCGGATCGTCTTGGCGAGCGCCATCACCGTCGCCAGCACGTCGGGTGCGGTCTTCGCGCCGCGCACCACCTCCAGCAGCTTCATGACATTGGCGGGCGAGAAGAAGTGCATTCCCACCACGTCGCCCGGCCGCTGCGTCACGGCGGCGATCTCGTCGATGTCGAGATAGGAGGTGTTGGACGCGAGGATCGCACCCGGCTTGGCGAGCCGGTCGAGCCGGGTGAAGATATCCTTCTTCACGTCCATATTCTCGTACACCGCCTCGATGATCAGGTCGCAATCGGCCAGATCGTCAAAGGCCAGGGTCGGCGTCAGCAGCCCCATGGCGCGTTCGACCTGATCGGCCGTCATCCGCCCCTTGGCCGCGCTCGCCTCATAGTTGCGACGCATCACGCCGGTGCCACGATCGAGCGCCTCCTGCTGCATCTCGACGATACGGACTGGGATGCCCGCCGACAGGAAGTTCATGGCGATGCCGCCGCCCATCGTCCCCGCGCCGATCACGCCGACCCGAGCGATCGGGCGAAGCTGCACGTCGGCAGGCAGGTCGTCGATCTTGGCGGCCTGACGCTCGGCGAAGAAGATGTGCCGCTGCGCCGCCGATTGCGTGCCGCCCATCAATCGCATGAACTCCTGGCGTTCGAAGGCGATGCCATCGGCGAAGCTGGCACCCGACGCGGCCTTCTCGACACAGGCGATATTGGCGGCCGGCGCATCGAATCCGCGGAAGCGGCGGCCATTCTCCTTCCGGAACGCCTCGACGGCGGCGGCGTCCGGCTGGACCTCACGCTCAGAGGCGCGGGGGATCGGCCGCCGGGCGGCCACCTCCTTGGCGAAGGCGATGGCATCGGCGACAAGCGTATCTTCGCCGACGATCCGGTCGATCAGCCCCGCTTCCTGTGCCTGTTTCGCGGAGATGGGATCGCCCTTCGCCGTCATCTCCAGGGCGAGGCGGACGCCCGCGATACGTGGCAGCCGCTGCGTGCCGCCGGCCCCCGGCAGCAGCCCCAGCTTCACCTCAGGCGTGCCGAGCTTCGCGGAGGGCGTCGCCACCCGGTAATGGCAGCCAAGGGCGACCTCGCATCCGCCACCCAGCGCGGTGCCGTGGATCGCCGCCACCACCGGCTTGCTCGACGCCTCGATCATGTCGACCAGAACCGGCAGCATCGGCTCGACCGGCGGTTTGCCGAACTCGGTGATGTCGGCTCCCGCAAAGAAGGTGCGGCCGTCGCAGCGGATCACCATCGCGCTCACGGCCGTATCAGCCACGCCCTGCTTGATCGCGGCCTCCAACCCCTGGCGCACGGCGGCGCCCAGCGCGTTCACCGGCGGATTGTCGGAGATGATGACGAGGATGTCGTCGTGATGCTCGATGCGGATCGGGGATGTCATGGGCGGACTCCTGTTCGGATCGGATGGGGCAGGGGGGTGGCGAACCCATATGCGGTCGTCATGGACGTGTCACGATGAGCGCCATACCCTTGCTTCGAATACGTGGCCAGCTATGGCTTACGTCACACCGTTGATCAAGCGGTAAGCGTTGGCTACAAGCCTTGTTCGACAAACCCGACCTTCAATCGAAAGGGATGCCGCGATGGCTGGCCTTGCTCCCGACCTGACCCATATGCATTGGCCGGCCCTGTCGCTTGCCGAGGTGGAGGCGCGACTCACCGCGCCGGGAATGCCGTTCGAGATGGCGGTCGAAACGATCCGGGGCACGACCCTGCGGGTGTGGAAGAACATACCGCCGACGCTTTCGCACCTGCTGACGGCGGCGCGGGCCTATGGCGACCGCCCCTTCACCATTCATGAGGAGGAGCGGATCAGCTACGAGGCCAATCATCGCGCCGTCGTGGCGCTGGCCACTCATCTGCAAGCGATGGGGATCGCTCGGGGCGACCGGGTGGCCCTGGCGATGCGCAACCTGCCCGAATGGCCGATGGCGTTCTTCGCGATCACGGTGCTGGGGGCGATCTGTGTGCCGCTCAATGCCTGGTGGACCGGCGGCGAGCTGGCATATGGCCTGGCGGACTCAGGCGCGCGATTGTTGATCGCCGATGGCGAACGCCATGAGCGGATCGCGCCGCACCGGGCCACGCTGCCGGCGCTGGAGGCAGTACTGGTCGCCCGGGCGACGACTCCCGTGGCGGAGACGGAGCGGCTGGAGACGGTGATTGGGACGCCGGCGGACTGGATTGACCTGCCCGATGCGGCGCTGCCCGATTCGACGATCGCGCCGGATGACGACGCGACCATCTTCTACACCAGCGGCACGACCGGCTCGCCCAAGGGGGCGGTCGGCACGCACCGCAGCCTGCTGACCAATATCCTGTCCTCGGCCTATTCCGCCGCCCGGATCGCCGTGCGGCGAGGTGAGGCGCCACCCGCCCCCAAGCCACGTGTTGCACTAACGGTCATTCCGATGTTCCATGTCACCGCCTGTTCGGCGCATCTGATGGGCGCGGTGGCGGGTGGTTCGACCACCATCTTCATGCGGCGCTGGGACACGGTACGGGCGATGGAGATCATCGAGCGCGAGCGGGTGACGGTGACCGGCGGGGTTCCGACCATCGCCTGCCAGTTGCTCGATCATCCCGACCGCGAACGCTACGACCTGTCCTCGCTGGAGGCGATCGCCTATGGCGGCGCGCCGGCCGCGCCCGATCTGGCAGAGCGTATCCAGCAGACCTTCGGCGCATTGCCCGCCTGTGGCTGGGGCATGACCGAGACGACCGCGACCGTCACCCATCATGGTGGCGAGGATTATCTGAACCGCCCGACCAGCGCGGGACCACCGGTCGCGGTCGCCGATCTGAAGATCATGGATGCCGATGGCTTGGCCGAATGCCCATGCGGGACGGTGGGCGAACTCTGGTCGCGCGGGCCG
This sequence comes from Sphingomonas sp. SORGH_AS_0438, assembly GCF_031453475.1. Taxonomy (NCBI): domain Bacteria; kingdom Pseudomonadati; phylum Pseudomonadota; class Alphaproteobacteria; order Sphingomonadales; family Sphingomonadaceae; genus Sphingomonas; species Sphingomonas sp. SORGH_AS_0438. The sequence continues at coordinate 1,336,241 of NZ_JAVIZS010000001.1, read as the reverse complement.
ATGAACGCGCGCGGCTATTGGAACAAGCCGGAGGCGACGGCCGAAACCTTCCTCGATGGCTGGGTCCGCACCGGCGATCTGGCGCGGCTCGATGAGGAGGGCTTTCTCTACATCGTCGATCGCGCCAAGGACATGGTGATCCGGGGCGGCGAGAATATCTATTCGATCGAGGTCGAGAACGCGCTCTACGATCATCCGGCCGTGGCGGAGGCGGCTTTGCTCGGGCGACCCCATCGCGTGCTCGGCGAGGAACCGGTCGCCGTCGTCCATCTCGCACCCGATATGGCGGCCAGCGAGGCGGAGTTGCAGGCCTTTCTCCGCACGCGGCTGGCGGCGTTCAAGGTGCCGGTGGCGATCCGCTTTCTGGCCGAGCCTTTGCCCCGCAACGCCAATGGCAAGATCGTCAAGCGCGACCTCCGGGCTCTGTTCGAGCCGGTGGCCTGACCGTTCCCGCCGTCGAGGGGCGGGAACGGCCCGGTGTCAGCGGCAGCGTACCTGGCTGTTCTGGTCGATCGACCGACCCGCCAATGCACCCGCCGCGCCGCCCAGCAGCGTGCCGAGGATGCGGCTGCGGCCGCCATCGATCACATTGCCCAGAATTCCCCCGGCCGCACCGCCGATGATCAGACCGGTGGTGCCGTCCGACCGCTTGCAATAGTAACGGCCATCATAGCCGGCATAGACCCGCTCGTCCGGCGACACGACGCGTTCGCGATATTGGGTGCCATCGCGATAATCGCGGGCGGGATCGTAGACCGGCGCATCGTCGCGCGTATAGACATCGGGCGCACGGCGGTAGCCATTGTCATAGGTGGGGGGCGGCGGCGCATAGCCACGGTCGCGCGCCGCCTGATAGCGATCGACCTCCTGCCGGAAGACCTGATATTCCCGGTCGAAACGGTCCTGCGCCGCCCGGAATCGTGCCTCGTCCGCGCTGCTCTGCGCGGCGGCGGGCATTGCAGTGGCCAGCGTTGCGACGGCAAGGCCGGCGGTCAGGAAACGGGCAAGCATGATCGACATCCTCCGACCCGCGTATCGGGCTTGGAGCCCGGATACGATCCGTCGCCCGACTGGTTCCTGAACAAGCCTGCGCCGGTACGTCCTGAACCGGATCGACTCTGCCGCGTTATCGCCCGACCTACAGGAGTAACGTCATGAAATCCAAGCTGATCGCCGCCGCCCTGGTCGCGGCCTTGACCGCGCCCGTCGCCACCGCGCCGGTGCTCGCCCAGGGACGTGACCGTGGCGATTACCGCTGGCAGGGCGACCAGGACCGCGACTGGGATGCCTCGCGCAGCTATCGTCGCGACTCCCGCGCGCGGGAGCGCCGCTTGAGCCGCGAGGACCGCATCTATCGCGGGCAGGACGGCCGCGCCTATTGCAAGCGTTCGGATGGCACGACCGGCCTTGTGATCGGCGGCGTCGGCGGCGGCCTGCTCGCCAATCTGATCGGCGGCGGTACGCTCGGCACGCTGGCGGGCGCAGGTGGCGGCGCGCTGCTCGGTCGCTCGCTTGATCGCGGCAAGGTCAAGTGCCGCTGATACGATGACAAGGGGGCGGCGGATCCGATCGCCGCCCCCTGTTTTCTGGCGTCAGGGGATGGTGACGAAGCTGTCCATGACCCGCTTGCGCCCGGATTGTTCGAAGTCGATCTCCAGCTTGTTGCCCTCGATCTCCGCGATCGCGCCATAGCCGAACTTCTGGTGGAACACGCGCTGACCGACCGACAGGTCCGTTCGGCCCTTATTGCCCAGACTGACGGCACTGGCCCGGCTCTCGACCACCCGCTTGGGCGTCGTGGTGAAGCTGGACTGGCCCATCTGACCCGCCGCCCGCTGCCAGCCCGGCCCCCGTCCGGTGCCCCGCCCGATATTGGCGAAGGGATCGGCATGTTCGGACCAGTTGGCGCGCCACAGGCTTTCGCCGCCGCTCATCGTTGTCTCGCTGTCGATATGCTCGGCCGGCAATTCCCCAACGAAGCGGCTCGGGATGCTCGACGTCCACTGGCCATAGATACGCCGGTTGGCCGCATGCAGGATGATCGCCAGCCGCCGGGCGCGGGTGATCGCGACATAGGCCAGCCGCCGTTCCTCCTCCAGGCTCTTGGTCCCGCCCTCATCGATCGCGCGTTGCGAGGGGAACAGGCCTTCCTCCCAGCCGGCGAGGAAGACGGTGTCGAACTCCAGCCCCTTGGCGGCATGGATGGTCATGATCGTGACCTGCGGGTCCTGCCGCCCGCCGTCATTGTCCATCACCAGCGAGACATGCTCCAGGAACGCGCCGAGCGACTCATATTCCTCCATCGCGCGGACCAGTTCCGACAGATTCTCCAGCCGCCCCGCCGCGTCGGCCGATTTCTCCGCTTGGTACATGGCGGTATAGCCGCTTTCGTCCAGCAGCTGCCGCGCCAGCTCGGCATGGGGCAGGTCGCGTGCCATGTCGCGCCAGCGGTGGATGTCGCCGATCAGATTGCCTAGGCTGCGACGCGCCTGCGCGGTCAGCTCATCGGTGTCGAGGATGCGGGCCGCGGCCGTGGTCAGCGGCACGCCTTCGCCGCGCGCCAGCTGGTGGATCTTCGCCAGCGCCTTGTCGCCCAGGCCGCGCTTCGGGACGTTGACGATCCGCTCGAACGCCAGATCGTCGGCCGGCTGGTTGACGACCCGCAGATAGGCCAGCGCATCGCGGATTTCCGCACGCTCGTAGAAGCGGAAGCCGCCGACGATGCGGTAGGGCAGACCGATCGCGATGAACCGGTCCTCGAACTCGCGCGTCTGGTGCGAGGCGCGGACGAGGATGGCGACCTCGTCCAGGCTCTTGCCCGCGCGCCGGCAGTTCTCGATCTCGTCGCCGACCCGTCGCGCTTCCTCCGGCCCGTCCCAGACGCCGAGCACGCGCACCTTCTCGCCCGCGTCGAGCTCGGTCCAGAGCTGCTTGCCGAGCCGGCCGCTATTATGCGCGATGACGCCCCCGGCCGCCCCCAGGATGTGCGGCGTGGATCGGTAATTCTGCTCCAGCCGGATCACCACCGCGCCGGGAAAGTCCTTTTCGAAGCGCAGGATATTCTCCACCTGCGCACCGCGCCAGGAGTAGATCGACTGGTCGTCGTCGCCGACGCAGGCGATGTTCTTGCGCGCCTGGGCCAACAGCCGCAGCCACAGATATTGGACGCTGTTGGTGTCCTGATACTCGTCCACCATGATGTAGCGGAAGCGTTCCTGATAGCTCTCCAGCACGTCGCGGTGCGTCTTCAGGATGACCAGCATGTGGAGCAGCAGGTCGCCGAAATCGCAGGCGTTCACCGCCTTCAACCGGTCCTGGTACTGCTGATAGAGTTCGCCGCCTCGGCCGTTGGCGAAGCGCTCCGACTCGCCGGCATCGATATCGGCGGGCACCAGCCCCTTGTTCTTCCACTCGTCGATCAGGCCGGCCAGACTACGCGCGGGGAAGCGCTTCTCGTCGATATCCGCCGCGACGATCAACTGCTTGAGCAGGCGCAACTGGTCGTCGGTGTCGAGGATGGTGAAGTTCGATTGCAGCCCGACCAGTTCGGCATGGCGACGCAGCATCTTTGCCCCGATCGCGTGGAAGGTGCCGAGCCACGGCATCCCCTCCACCGCCTCGCCGACCAGTCGACCGACGCGCTCGCGCATCTCACGTGCGGCGCGGTTTGTGAAGGTCACGGCCAGGATCTCGCTCGGCCAGGCCTTGCGCGTATAGAGCAGGTGCGCGAGCCGCGCAGTCAGGGCCGCCGTCTTGCCGGTGCCCGCGCCCGCGAGCATCAGCACCGGGCCGTCGGTGGTCAGGACCGCCTCTCGCTGAGGCGGATTGAGGCCGCGCAGATAGGGCGGATCGGCAAGCTGGATATCAGTCACCTTTGAACAGGTAGGGAACGGCGATGCGGGGGGCAAGCGTCGGTCGACGGCGAACACTGCTTCAACGATCGGGGAGGGGTGGAACCGCGTGTCCGCCGATTCCCCGCCGACCCGTTACTCCTCCTATTGTGCAGCCGCCTGGGCGTTGCTTCCAGAGGCACCAGACGAATCGGGCGCGGGCGCCTCGGGCAGGGCGATCGCAATTTCGACGCGCCGGTTACGCGCACGGGCGGCAGGATCGTCCGAGCCATCCGGATGGGCGTTCGGCACCAGGGGACGCGTCTCGCCGAGCGCGACGACGGTGATCCGTGTCGGGGCGACGCCCTTCTCGACCAGATAGTCGCGGACCGCCTCGGCCCGCTGACGCGAGACGCGCAGATTGGCGCGATCCTCGCCCTTGCTGTCCGAATGGCCGCTGAGCGTGATCGCGCCGCCTGCTTTCATGATCGGGTCGGTCAGCAGGCTATCCAGCAGCTTGCGCCCCTCGTCATCGAGCTGATGGCCGGGTTGCGGGAAGGGAATGACCCGGTCCAGCGGTTCGAGCGCCGGCGGCTCGGGTTCGGGTGCGACGATCTCCGGACGCAGGATCGACCGGACCGGTGCCGCTTCGTTGCCAGTCGTGGTGCCGGCGACATCGTTGCCGGGCGCATTTTCGGCAGCCGCGTTGTCCGCCGGTTGCACCGCCGCGCCGTTGCCGGTCGTATCGGCCGCCGGCGTGCAGGCGGCCAGGATCAGTGCGATCGGGCCGATCGCTCCCAGCGTACGTATCATGATGCCACTCCCTCCGTCATGCGCCGCGCGGTCATCGGTGCCGGCGGTCCATAGCTGATGATCGTATCGCCGCTCTGCGGCGTCGGCCGGCTGGCATGCGAGAAGAAGCGGAGCGGCGCGCCCTTGCGCCACAGCAGCAGCATATCCGCCTCGTCCGCCATGCCCGCGCGCGCCGTATCGAAGTCGAACTTCTCGGTGATCCGCGTCTTGCGGAAGGTCCAACCCTGTTGCTGGCGTTCCATCACCGCCTCGACGCCGTGGCCGCTGCTGAACAGCGCACGGCCGCGCAGCGATGCAGGCAGGGCTCGGTCGTCCTCTTCGCCGCCACTGCCGTCGCCACCCAGCTGATAGACCTTGTCACGGCCGATCTCATGCGCGAATTCGCTGCATACCAGGGCATTATAGGCTTCGTTGTCGCTGGTGGCGACCAGCACCTCGAACTGCGACAGGTCGAGCCGGTCCTCAGTCGCTTCGGCCAGGATCTCGCCATGATAGGTGGGGATGCCGGCGTGACGGGCCGGGGCCAGCCGCTGCCAGCTGGTGTCGGCGATCGTGACCAGCACATCCAGTTGGCGCAGCATCCGTGCCAGCTCCAGGCTCCAGGGCGTGCAGCCGACCAGCAGCAGGCCCCGCTCGGTCGGTCCGGTGACCTTGAGCAGCTTCGCGACCGGGCCGATCGAGAAGCCGTGCGCGACGATCGTCGCGACCACCACCGCGAAGGACAGGGTGACCAGGATCGAGCCATCCGCATAGCCGAGCTGGTCAAGCCGCAGCGCGAACAGGCCGGAAATGGCGACGGCGACGATACCACGCGGCGCGATCCAGGCGATCAGCAATCGCTCATTCCAGGGCACGCGGGTGAAGGCCAGGCTGAGCAGCACCGTCGCCGGCCGCACCAGGAAAAGCAGCGCAACCAGGAAGGCCAGGAACCGCCACTCGAACCGCTCCAGCACCGTCAGGTTGAGCGTCGCCGACAGCAGCACGAACACGCCGGAGATCAGCAGGACAGTGACGTTTTCCTTGAAGGGGTGAATGTCGCGGAGCGAATCCAGCCGCATATTGGCCAGCGCCACGCCCATCACCGTGACGGCCAGCAGCCCGGTTTCCTGCTGCACAAGATTGGACAGTACGAACGCGCCGAGCACGGCCACCAGCAGTACGGGCGCTTTCAGATATTCGGGCACATGCCCGCGCGGAAAGGCCCAGCCGATCGCCCGTGCGCTTCCCCAGCCAATCAGCCCCGCGACGACGCTGGCCGCGACCAGCGAGCCGAGCAGCGAGGGCAGGGTGACGCCCTCGCCGGCGCGACGCAGATATTCATAGGTGATGACCCCGCAAAGCGCGCCGATCGGATCGTTGACGATCGCTTCCCATTTTAGGATCGCCCGGGGGCGGGTGGCGATGTTGCTCTGGCGAAGCAGCGGCAGCACGACCGTGGGGCCGGTCACCACCAAGATGCCCGAGAACAGGATCGCGACCGGCCAGACCAGGCCGCCGATATAATAGCAGGCGAGCGCTCCGAACAGCCAGCCGAGCGGCACGCCGAGCAGCAACAGTCGCGCGACCGCGCCGTCGGTGCGTCGTAGCTCGCGGACATTGAGGCTCAGCCCGCCCTCGAACAGGATCAGGGCGACGGCCAGCGACACTAGCGGTTCGAGCAGGTCGCCGAAGATATGATGGGGATCGATCAACCCGGTGACGGGGCCCGCGACCACCCCCGCGACCAGCATCAGCGCGATCGCCGGCCAGCCGGTCCGCCAGGCGATCCATTGCGCACCGATGCCGAGCGCACCGATCAGCGCGATAACCAAGGCCTGTTGTTCCATGCCCGGGGACATAGCGAGAAATGACCGGGATCGTAACCCGACACGGCCCAACGGTCTTAGGGCACGCCGAACGTCCACCCCTCGGTCGCCGCGATCTGCGGCGTCAATCGTGCCGGGGTCCAGAGCGCGCGATCATCCGCGTGACGACGGAGCCAGGCGGCGGTCAGGATCGCGTCGGTGGCGTGATCGTCATAGGCGGGCAGGGGGTAATGCGCCGCACTGCCCAGCTGTGCCAATGCCATGTCGAGCCCGGCCGCGTCGCGGATCTTGCTGCGCCCCTTGCGCATCCCGGCCGCGCGTGCGGCGATGGCGGTATAGATTTCGACCAGCACTAGGCCAGTCTCGGGCAGGGGATCGAACGGCCAGATCGCTACCTTGCCCGACAGGCGATGGAGCAAGCGCATACCGGCGAAGCTCGCCTTGCTGACTTGGGCCGCGCCGATCGCGTCATAGACGGTCGAGGGTTTGCGCTCGCCCAGCGGCGTCATCTCGCATTGTCGCCAGTGCAGGAAGTCGCGTTTCACCCCATCGGCCGCACCCAGGTAGAAATGTCGGCCGCGCCGTTGCTGGATGAAGTCGGCCGCGCCCAGGTCCGGGTCTTGGCTTTCCGCCTCGACCAGCGCCCAAAGCGCACGGGCGTCGGCGGTGCGGCTCTCTCCGGGCAGATGCGCCCCCCGCTCGATAAAGGGGGCGGAGAAGCTGAAATCCATTCCTATCAGCATCGGCGCGTCCCGATGCGCGACGATCCAATCGGCGATGGCGGTGCGCGACCAGGGCCGGTCATCGGGCGTATGAACGAGGGAAGGGGCCCCATTCCCCGCCTCGCACAGACCGAGCGCGATCCCACGATGTCGCGTTCCCCGCGCCCCGGACCAGTCGATCGCCGCGAACCGTTCGAACCGGCTCACGCCACCGGCTTCGACTCTTGCGCCTTGGCGGCGTCCCAGAGTTCCTCCATCGCTTCGAGCGACCGGCCGTCGAGCGGGCCAGCCATCGCCTCCATGCTGCGGAACCGACGTTCGAACTTGGCATTGGCGGCGCGCAACGCGACCTCCGGATCGATCCGGAGGTGCCGCGCCCAATTGACCACCGCGAACAGCAGGTCGCCGATTTCCTCGGCGCGGTCCTCGGGTGCGGCGATCTCGACCTCGGCGATCTCCTCGTCGATCTTGGCGCGCGGGCCATCGGTATCGGGCCAGTCGAAACCGACCCTGGCGGCGCGCTTCTGCAACTTCTCGGCCCGCATCAGCGCCGGCAGGGCCAGCGCCACGCCGGCCAGCGCGCTGTCGTCGTCCTTGGCGCTTCTCTCGCCGGCCTTGATCGCCTCCCAACCGGGGGACGCGGCGGCGTCACCAAAGATATGCGGATGACGCCGCTCCATCTTGTCCGCGATCGAAGCGACCACGTCCGGCAAGGCGAAGCGGCCGGCCTCTTCATTGATCCGGGCGTGGAAGACGACCTGCAGCAACAGGTCACCCAGTTCGTCGCGCAAGTCGGCGGTATCGTCGCGCGCGATGGCGTCGACGACCTCATGCGCTTCCTCGATCGCATAAGGCGCGATCGAGGCGGAGGTCTGCGCGCGATCCCATTCGCAACCCGACACCGGATCGCGCAGCCGTGCCATAATAGTGACCAGACGTTCGATCACAGCGCGATCCTCATGCTGAAGCTTGCTCGATAATAAACATTATGTAAAATCTCGGCCTATTTGGTTGAGGTTTTGCCGCCGCTGTTAGTGGCCGTCATCACCAGCGTCTGACCATCGACATGCCAGGACACCAGCCGCGACAGGAAGTTCATGCCCAGCACGTCCGTATCGCCGAACGCCGGCGACACCACGACGCCCAGGTCGTGCATCCGGATCGAACCGACGCTGAGTTCCTTCACCCGCGCCGTATCGGCAGCGACGCGACCATTGGCCGTCTGGATCAGCGCCGCGAACGGGCTTCCGTTCAGGTCCAGCCTCAGCGCCTTGGCGGTCCCGACCGACAAGGCCGTGGTCGTGGCGCCGCTGTCGATCAGCATCCGGCGCTTCACGCCATCGATCTCGGCGTCGGCGTAGAAATGCCCGTCGGCGTCCTGCCGTATCCGCGTCTCGCCGCCGCTGACCCGCTGGTCGGAGAACAGATTGGGCAATCGGTCACGTTGGCTGACCGCCAGCAGACCGACCGCGAAGATGCCGACCCAGGCCAATGCCATCTTCAACGTCTGCCCCAAGGGCGGCCGACGGGCGATCAGGCCCGCGAGCGGCAGGATCAGCAGCAGCGCATAGAATAGCATGTCCACGCCGCGATCGCTCATTGCCCCAATGTCAGCCCGTCATAGCCCGGCTCGACACCGGCTGGCAGCGCCGCCGCCAATGTCCGATAGTCGAGGCTCTGGTCCATATGGATCAGTGCGGTCCGGCCCGGCTTGAACGCTTCGATCCAGCCGAGCACCTGCTCGACGGTCGGGTGCGACGGATGCGGCCTGTGGCGAAGCGCATCGACGATCCACACGTCCAGATCCTGATACAGCGCCCGCATCGCATCGGTCATCACGTTAAAATCCGTGGCGTAGCCGATGCTATACCCCCCTGCCTCGAAGCGCAGCCCGGCGCTGGTTATATTGCCGTGCGGCTGATCCGTGACGGTGACGGTGATGTCGCCGATGGTGATCCGGTCCGGCAGGATATCGGCCGCGATCGTCGGAGGATAGCCCGGACGCCCATTAAAGGCATAGGCGAAGCGCGTCCGGAGGGCGTCGAGCGTCGCCGGGCGGGCGAATCCGCGCACCGGCCGGCCCAGCGCGTGGAACACCTGGCGCAGGTCGTCGATGCCATGGCAGTGATCGGCATGATCATGGGTCCAGATCACCGCGTCGAACGTCCCGACTTCGGCCGCGAGCAATTGCTCGCGCATGTCGGGGCCGCTGTCGATCAGGATGCGCGTATCGCCATGTTCGACGAGCAGCGAGGCACGCGTGCGGCGATTGCGCGGCTCGGCCGGATCGCATGCGCCCCAGTCATTGCCGATCCGCGGCACCCCCGACGAAGTGCCCGCGCCGAGGATGCGTGCCCTCATCCGCGCGTCTTGCCGAACAGGGTGTGGAAATTGGTGGCGGTGCGCTCCGCCAGCGCCTCCGGGGCCTCGCCGCGCAATTGCGCCAGAAAGGCCAGCGTGTCCACGACGAAGCCGGGTTCGCCGGGCTTGCCCCGATGCGGCACCGGCGCGAGAAAGGGCGCGTCGGTTTCGATCAGCAGACGGTCGGCGGGGATGATGCGCGCCGTATCCTGGATCTCCTTGGCGTTCTTGAACGTCACGATCCCGGAAATGGAGATATAAAGGCCGAGTTCCAGTGCCTTGTCGGCAAAATCGCGACTCGCCGTGAAACAGTGGATGACGCCGGGATAGGCGCCCTTGGCCATTTCGTCGCGCAGGATCGCGATCGTGTCCGCCTCCGCATCGCGGGTATGGACGATCAGGGGAAGGCCGGTCTCGCGGCAGGCGGCGATATGGGCGCGGAAACTGGCCTGTTGCTGCTCGGGGCCGCTATGATCGTAGTGATAGTCCAGGCCGGACTCGCCGATGCCCACGACGCGCGGATGCGCGGCGCGGGCGACCAGCTTGGCGGTATCGATATGCGGGTGGGCATCCGCCTCATTGGGGTGGATACCGACCGTCGCCCAGACATCGGCCTCGCGCTCGGCGGTGGCGAGCACCGCATCCCACTCGCTCTCCCGCGTGGCGATGTTGAGCATCGCGGTGACCCCCCTCGCCCGCGCGCGCTCCAGCACCGCCTGCTGATGCTCGACCAGTCCTGGATAGTTTAGGTGGCAGTGGCTGTCGGCAAGCATCAGGCGGACTCTACAGGGGCTTCCAGGCGGGGAAAAGCGGGCATCGGCGTGTCCAGGCGGAAGCCGGACTCCCTTTGGCGCGCATACCAGAGATCATTGTCGATCGCCGCATGGTCACGCTGCTCCACGCCCAGCAGGTCGAGCACCCTGCCCGCGCCGTCCGGCACGACGGGAAGAATGGCGATGGCGAGCATGCGGATCGCCCGGACCAGCGTGCCGAGCACCGCATGCATCCGTTCGGGATCGGTCTTGCGTAGCGTCCAAGGCGCCTGCACGTCGATATACTGATTGCAGGCATAGACGCCGCGAATCCAGCTTTCAATCCCCTGGCTGAGCATCAGGTCGGAAAAGCCCAACTTCAACCCGGCGCAGGCGACGACGACCTCCTCGATCAGCATCGCGTCGGCCGGATCGCTCCGCCCCGCCTCGGGCAGCGCGCCGCCCAGATTCTTGGCGATGAACGACAGGGTCCGCTGCGCCAGATTGCCGAACGCATTGGCCAGCTCGGCATTGACGCGAGTCACGATCGCCTCGGCCGAGTAGCTGCCATCCTGCCCGAAGCTGACCTCGCGCAGGAAGAAATAGCGCAGGGCATCGATGCCGAACAGATCGGCCAATTCCATCGGGTCGACGACATTGCCCAGCGACTTGGACATCTTCTCGCCCCGGCTGAGCAGGAAGCCGTGGCCGAACACGCTCTTGGGCAACGGGATCTTCGCCGACATCAGAAAGGCGGGCCAGTAGACCGCGTGGAACCGCACGATGTCCTTGCCGATCAGGTGCAGGTCCGCCGGCCAGAAACGGGCCTTGTCCGCATCCGGGTTCGGATAGCCGGTGCCGGTCAGGTAGTTGGTCAGGGCATCGACCCAGACATACATGACATGGCCCGGGCTGCCCGGCACCGGCACGCCCCAGTCGAAGCTGGTGCGCGACACCGACAGGTCGGACAGTCCGCCCTCCACGAAGCGCATCACCTCGTTGCGCCGGCTCTCGGGCCGGATGAAGTCGGGATTGGCGGCGTAGAGATCGAGCAGAGGCTGCTGGTACTTGGACAGGCGGAAGAACCAGGTCTCCTCCGCCGTCCATTCGACCGGCGTACCCTGGGGCGAGAGCTTGGCGCCCCCCTCCCCTTCGACCAGCTCCTTCTCGTCGTAAAAGGCCTCGTCGCGAACCGAGTACCAGCCCTCATACCGGTCGAGATACAGGTCGCCCGCCTCGACCATCGCCTGCCAGATCGCTTGGCTGGCGGCATAATGGTCGGTGTCGACGGTCCGGATGAACCGGTCGTAGGAAATCTGGAAGCGATCCGCCATCACGCTGAAATGCGACGACATCTCGTCGGCGAAGGCGCGCGTCTCCAGCCCGCGCGCGCGGGCTGCCTGCGCCATCTTCAGCCCATGTTCGTCGGTGCCGGTCTGGAACAGCACGTCGCGCCCCGCCTGACGCTGGAAACGCGCGATGACGTCGGCCGCGACCATTTCATAGGCATGTCCGATATGCGGACGCCCATTGGGATAATGGATGGCGGTGGTGATGTAATAGGGTTCGGCCATGCGCGCCGGTTACGCGGCGTGGAGCCGCGCGACAAGTCCGGCCATTTCGAAGATCGTGCCCGACGCGTCGAGCGACAGGCCCCGCGCCGCCCCGGCCAGGTCGCGCGCGGCGGCATGGGCGTCGAGCGCGGTCTTCAGCGCCGCGCCCTGCCGCGTGCGGGCCTGGTGCGCGATGAAACTCGGCGCGCGGTCGAGGAACGCCTCATAGCGTTCCTGCGCGGCCTTGCCCGCAAGCTGCTTGGCCAGTGCCGCGCGGCGCATATTGTCGGGATCGCCATCCGCCGCGATCGCCGCGATCGCCGCATCGACCTTGGCCAGGTCGAGCCCGGCGAAGCGCAGCCCCCGCCCCGGCGCGCCATCCGCCGCCGCGACCAGGACCGCAATCTCACCTTCGTCCGCTTCGGGCAGCAGGTCGCGCAGCACCGTCCCGGTCAGGCCATCGTCCAGTCGTTCGAACCGCAACAGGCGACAGCGCGACCGAATCGTCGGCAGCAGCTTGCCCGGCGCATGGCTGACCAGCAGGAAGATGGTGCCGGCGGGTGGCTCCTCGAGGTTCTTGAGCAGCGCATTGGCCGCGCTCCGCTCCAGATCGTCGATCGAATCGATGATGACCACGCGACGCGGCGACAGCGCCGGCATCGTCGCGAACATCGGCTGGAGCGTGCGGACCTGGGCGATGGTGATCGATCGGGCCAGGTCCGAGTCCGGCTTGTCCGCATCCTTGGGCAGGCGGCGCAGGATGCGGAAATCGGGATGCGCCCCCGCCTCCGCCAGGGCCCGCGTCCGGCTCCCCTCGCCCACCGCCAGTCCGGGCGGCAACTGCTCGCCCGCGCCGAGCGCCAGCATCCGCCAGGCCGCCTCGCGCGCGAAGCCGGCCTTGCCGACCCCCTCGGGCCCGGCGAGCAGCCAGGCATGATGGAGGATGCCGCTGTCCAGGGCCGCCAGGAACGCCGTCCTGGCCGCGTCATGCCCCCGGATCGTCATGCGCTCGCGATCACGCGAAGAAGGACATCAGCCCGTTCCACGCGCGGCGGAAGAAACCCGCCTCGCCCACGTCGCTGGCGGCGACCAGCGGCAGATGCTGTTCCGGCATGTCGGGCGCGGTGATGACCAGGTCGGCGATATGCTGCCCCGCCTTGATCGGCGCCTTGACCGGTCCCTGATAGACGATCTTCGCCGCCAACTCGGGCGCCATCCCGCCGGGCAACGTCACCTTCAGCGTATCGCCCGCGACCAGCCCCACCGTGGTCGCATCGCCCAGCTGCACCTGCGCGGAGCCGACCTGCTTGCCCTTGGCGGCGATCGGTTTGGCCTGCCAGGCGCGGAAGCCCCAGTTCATGAACTTGACCGATTCCTCGACCCGCTGACCGGCACTGCCGAGGCCCGCCATGACCATGACCAGCCGGCGGCCATTCTGCTCGGCCGAACCGGTGAAGCCATAGCCCGCCTCCTCGGTATGGCCGGTCTTCAACCCGTCCGCCCCGGCGACGCGGCCCAGCAAGGGATCGCGATTCGCCTGAGTGATTTCGCTGCCGCCCATGGTCTTGCCCCAGGTGAAGTCGCGGCGGCTGTAGAACTGCTTGTAGAGCTGCGGAAAATTGGTGATCGTCGCCTCGGCCAGCGTCGCCAGGTCACGCGCGGTGACATAGGTGACGCCGCCGTCCGGCCAGCCGTTCGATGTGCCGAAGTGACTGTTCTTCAGGCCAATTTTCTGCGCGTCGCGGTTCATCCGCTCGGTGAAGGAGGGTTCCGTCCCGGCGATATGCTCGGCGAGCACGACGCAGGCGTCGTTACCCGACAGCGTGACGATGCCGTAGAGCAGGTTGGCGACGCTTACCTGCTCGCCCGGCGACAGGAACATGGTCGATCCGGCGGTAGGACCGTGCCACTTCTTCCACGTCTCCGGCTGCACGGTGACCATGTCGTTCAGCTTCAGATCGCCGCGCTTGATCAGGTCGAAGGCGACATAGACGGTCATCATCTTTGCCATCGAGGCGGGCGGCATCCGCCGGTCCGCATCGCGCGCGAACAGCACCGCGCCGGTCGACAGGTCCTGCAGGAAGGCGATCGGGGCCGGCGTATCGAACTGCGGCGCCGCGGCGGTCGAGGGCACCGCCAGCGCGACGATGGCGAGCGGGGCGGCGAGCGGTCCGAACAGGGTCTTCATGAATTTTGGGTCCGTCATTCAGTCGGTGGCGAGAAGATGGGCATCGGCATAGCCGCGCGCGGCGGCGGCGTCACGCGCTTGCTGCGCGTCCGCGAAATCGAACGGTCCCTGCTGCACGCGCCACAGCGCGCCGGCCGGCACCACCACCCCGGCGATCTGCGCGGCAAGCGCCATGGCCCGTTCGTGGCTGGCGAAGGTGGCGACCTGGACCAGATAATGGCCTGTGGTCGGGCCCGGCGCGACCACCGGCGCGGTGGCGGGGGTTCCGCCACGACCCTGGAAGAGGACCGTGCCCGGTTTCCCCCGGGAAACCGCGCGCACCCGTACCTTCGCCACGGCGCGACGGTCGGTGCCGAGCAATTGCGCCGAGCCGCGCGACAGATCGATCAGCCGGCCGTGACGATACGGCCCGCGATCGTTGATCCGGACCAGGATCGATCGGCCGGTCGACAGGTCGGTGACCTGCGCCAGGCTGCCGAGCGGCAGTCGACGGTGCGCGGCGGTGAAGCCGGCCGGGTCGAACCGCTCGCCACTGGCGGTGGGGCGGCCCGCCAGCTCCTCGCCATACCAGCTCGCCAGTCCCGTCTTCGCATACCGACCGCCGCAGCCCAACAGCGCCAGGAGCGCGGCGAGCGCCGCCGCGTCAGCCCGCCACCGCATCGGCCAGCAATCCCACCGACAGGGCGTAGAAGTTGGAGCAGTTGTAATCGAGGATGACGCGATAGTTGCCGGTCAGCAGATAGGCGGTGTTACCCGGTCCATCCGGCTCGATCAGCGTCGCCTGCACATCGTCGGCGGGCCAGGCGCGCCCCATCGGCGTCAGGCCCAGCGCGCGCCACTCCGCCATGCTGTGCCAGGCGCTATGCCGCTGGAAGACGCGGGGGCAGCGCGGCGACACCAGCCGGTTGGCGATCGTGCTGCGGTCGAAGCCGGCCGGCACGCCCACCGCCACGCCCCAGGGCTGGCCCGCTCGCCATCCGGCATTGGCGAAATAATTGGCGATGGAGGCGAGCGTGTCCGCTTGGCTGTTCCAGATATCCGCACGGCCATCGCCGTCGCCGTCCCGCGCCAGACGCAGATAGATGGACGGCAGGAACTGGGGGTTGCCGGTCGCCCCCGCCCAGCTTCCCTTGAGCTGTGCCCGCGTCACCCCCTTGTCGATCATCTTCAGCGCCGCGATCAGTTCCGGCTCGAACAGGCTGCGCCGACGGCCCTCATAGGCGAGTGAGGCGAGCGAGCGGATCAGGTCGAAATTGCCGGTATAGCTGCCGTAATTCGTCTCATGCCCCCAGATGGCGACCATGATCGCCTCCGGCACGCCGGTGTCGCGTTCGATCGCCTGGAGCCGCGCGCGCTGCGCCTGATAGACGCTGCGGCCGCGACCGATGCGCTGCGCATCCACATGCTCGATCCGGTAGGGCGCGAAAGGTGAGATGCTGGTATTGCCCGGATTGCCCGGCTGCCCCCGATCCAGTTCGATGACGCGTGGATTGACGGTCAGCCCCGCCAGTTCGCGCGTCGCGGTGTCGGGCCGCACGCCCTCCGCGATCGCGCGGGTGCGAACCTGCGCCAGATAGGCCTGGAACGCATCGTTGCCGGCTGCATCCTGGGCACTGGCCGGATCGACGGCAAGGCCGAGACCCAGCATGGCGAGCGTGAAAATCTTCCCCCACATGCCGGCGCTTGTCGCCGCAAAGGGGGCAAAGGGGCAAGCTCCGGTCATCGCCGGGGTTGCACGGACGGCCGCGCACGCTATCGAGGCGTCAGCAGCCGTGGCGCGGAAGAGTGGCCGAGCGGTTTAAGGCACCGGTCTTGAAAACCGGCGAACGGGCAACCGTTCCGTGGGTTCGAATCCCACCTCTTCCGCCAAGGCGTCATTTCAAAATCTCTCAAGACGGCTCGAAAACGGCTTAAATCTGCCGTTTTCCGGGTTGCTGATTAACCCACATTGTCCCACCATATCCCGGTGCAGCGCGCACGATCTGGGGGCATTTTGGGGGCATCGTAAATGGGGGTTGGGGGCATCGGTGGTCTGGAGGATTCCAGATGCTGACCGATTTGGCGTGCCGCCGCGCGAAGGCGGAGGAGAAGCCGTACAAGCTACGCGACGGTCATGGCCTCTATCTGGAGGTACTGCCGAGCGGATCGAAATCCTGGCGCTGGAAATACCGAATCGGCGGAAAGGAAAAGAGGCTGACGTTTGGCCTGTATCCGGGAGTCAGCGTCGCGGAGGCGCGCGAGAAGCGCGCGATCGCGGCTCGTGTCCTGCACAACGGGCAAGATCCAGCCTTGGAAAAGCGGCAACGCAAGGCTGCGGCGACAGCGCTGGCGGGCGCATCCTTCCGGATGGTCGCGGTCGAATGGATGGAAAGTCAGGCACCCGTCTGGTCGCAACGTCACGCTGCCTTGGTGAAGAGCAGCTTGGAAAAGGACGTTTTCCCTCACCTCGGCCCGCTCCCGATCGATTCGATCACGACGCCGATGGTGTTGGAAGTCCTACGACCGATCGAGGGGCGAGGTGCGATCGAGACGGCACATCGGACGCGACAACGCCTCTCGGAAATTTTCGCGCGCGCGATCGGCAGCGGCATTGCGACCATCGATCCGGCGGCGGTCGCCGGCCGGGCGCTGGGCAAGGTTGCGAAGGGCAAGTTCCCGGCGGTGCGCAGTATCGAAGCCGCGCGCGACGTTTTGCTGAAAGTCGAGGCCCAACCGGCGCACCCGCTGACGAAGCTCGGCTCGCGTCTGTTGGCGCTTACCGCAGTTCGCTCTGCGGTTCTGAGGCTGGCGGCGGCGGAAGAGTTCGAGGATCTGGACGGCGCCAACCCGATCTGGCGCATCCCGGCCGGCAAGATGAAGCTCGCAGTCGAGCGAAAGCGCGATCAAGACTTCGCCTTTGTCGTTCCCCTTTCCCTGCAAGCCGTCGCGACGGTGAAGGTCGCGATGGCGTTCTCGGGCAAAGCACCGCTGATCTTCCGCAGCGTACGGCATCCACGCCGGCCGATCAGCGACAGCACGATCAGCAAAGCCTATCGCGATGCGGGCTTTGCGGGCGTGCACGTTCCTCATGGCTGGCGTTCGACCTTCTCGACCGTGATGAACGAGCGTGCCGCAGTGGCGGATCGGGTCGGCGACCGCGCCATCATCGACCTGATGCTGGCGCACATACCGGAGGGCGTCGAGGCAGCGTACAACCGGGCGGCTTACATGCCTCGGCGTCGCCAATTGGCGCAGGAGTGGGCGGACCTGCTCACCCAAGGCCTGGTCGACCCAGCGGAACTGTTGACCGGGCCGCGTCGCATCTGAGCGGTGGGGGAGCAGCGGCATGACCGCGCGCTCCCCTCGCCCACGCGGCCTGAGCCGCGTTCGCCGGCACACCTACGACATCGACAGCCGCGAAGGTGCGATCCACGCGCCGCTTGGTGGCGACGGGACGCTGGAAAGTGCGCGTCTGGCGATCAAGGCGTTGTTGTTGATGATCGACGAGGTGCAAGTTGCGACCGCGAACGCGGTCCAGTACAGCCAGGGTCTGTTCGGCCGCGCTGGTGTTGCGGCGCTGAAGGTGCTGTTCGACCCGAAGCACGGCTTCGACCATTTCTCGGGCACGAACGACTTGGCCAACAGCCAGATCGCTGAACGGGTGGGCTGCAACCCGCGCCATTGGCAGCGCCTTAAGAAGCGGTTCGCCGAGCTGGGCATCATCACCTATGTCCACCGATCGATGAAGACCGGGTTGGCGACGGCGCCGGGCGTCGACCAGGATATCCAGATCAGTGACCTCTACTATTTCTCGCCGGACGATCTGGCACGGCGGGCGCCGTGGCTCCGTGAGATCTATGATCAGACGCTCGGCCGGCTGAAGCGCGAACGCTACGCCCGCGAAACGCGTGAGGAGAGCCGAGGCAAGCCGCCCAGTCGCACACCGCTGGTCAAGCGCGCCAGGCCCAAATGTCGCATCCCTGCCCTGCTCAATCCGGTCGGATGGGCGCGCTGCATGGCCGCCATCGCGGCCGCCCAGGTCAAGCCGCCGGAGGATTATGCGACCCGCGAAGCGGCAGCCATCGCCTTCGCCACCCGCCTCGCCTCGAAAGCCCCACCGGGGTGACATTTTGTCGAAGCCCGATGGGTTCCAAGGTTTAAGGAGATAAGGAAGCGAGCTTCGCTCGGACAGTTTGAAATCCCCCCACGCCGAAATGGCGCACCCCCCTCACCCGACCGCCAAGACCCGGCTGTCGGTGCGTGGCGGCTTGCGCCACCCCGGGCTGCCTAGGGGGGATTGGCGGAGAAATCCGTCGTCTTATTTCGACGTTCCGCCGGCGGGCCCGTCGATCAGGATCGCGGCCCAGGCGTCGAACAGCGCGCGCCGGGGCGCGAGATGCACCGAGCGATTGTACGCGCCCTCGACCGCGACATTGATCTTCAGCTCGGCCGCCTCCTTGCCGCCGCCGGCATGGCCCAGCGCCCGGTCGATCGTGCCGCGCTGGTCCGGCATCGCCTCGTTCAGGATCGTCGAGAAGCTCGCCCGCCAGCCATGCGGTACGTGCCGGCCGGCATAGCCGGCGCGGTGGTACAGGTCGCCGATCGCGCGCTCGGCGATCGTCGCGGTGCCGCCGCCGGCCGGAAAGATCAGCGGCGAAGCGTCCGCGATAGCACGAACGCGCCGCAGCACTGCGACGGCCGCCGGCGACAGCGGGACGACATGATCGTTCGCCGGGTCGAGCTTCTTCTCGGCCGAGAGCTTCATCCGCGCCGCCGGCACGCGCCAGACCCGCTCGGCGCCGTCGAGATCCTCGATCTCGTCCCAGCGCGCGCCGCGCAGCGATCCGAGGCGGACGGCGGTCAGCGCCAGGAACCGCGACGCCAGCACGACGACGGGCGCGGCGCGTAGCGCGTCGACGGCCGCCAGCAGGTCGCGCAGCTCGGCCGCGTCGACGATCGCCGGGTGGCGGCCGCCCGCGCGCGCCTTGGCGAGGCCCTCCGTCACCTCACCGGCCGGGTTGATGTCGCACCAGCCCTCGGACATCGCCAGCTTGAAGACACAGGAGATCCGCTGCTGGATGCGGCGGGCGGTTTCCTTCGCGCCGCGCGCCTCGATCGCGCGAAGCAGCGCCAGCACCTGCGGCCGCGTCACCTCGCCGAGCGGCAGCGCGCCGATCGCCGGGAAGGCGTCGCGCTCCAGGCTCACCATCACGTCGCCGGCATGGATCGGCGTCCAGTCCGGCACGCGCAGCGCGTGCCAGGCGCGCGCCGCCTGCTCGAAGGTCCGGGCGCCAGCCGACGTGCGATCGGCCGCGCGCGGGTCCTCGCCACGCGCGATCAGCTCCTGCGCCGCATCGCGCCGATCGCGCGCCTGGTCCAGCGTCACCTCGGGATGGCTGCCGATGACGAGGAGCTGTTCCTTGCCGCCGAAGCGGAAGCGCAGTCGATAGGATTTGAGACCGGTCGGGCTGACGAACAGGAACAGTCCGCGCTCGTCATAGATCTTGTAGGCGCGCGGCTTCGTCCGCGCTGCCTTCACGGCCGCGATGGTCAGCATCGATACCTCATGGGATTGGCGCACCGATCGTGGCGCGCTAGGCTGGCGGCATACCCAGCGGAGCGCTGGAGCCGAGACACGTTCTGGTCCGCTCGCGAGGCCCCAGGCCGGCGGTTATAGGGCCGCCTTACCGGCCCCTTTCATCGTCGGTGGGTGGCGCCGCCCACCGACGAATTCCTACTCGAAAGCACGAAATGGCACCGGGCGCGGTGGGTGATCCCACGACGTTTTCCGCCCGAAAGCACGAATGTACACATGCAGCGACGCGGCTGAACCAAAGCGTCCTACGTGGGTTGCGTCACCAACAATGAAGCCGATTGTGAGTGTCGCGCGGGATCGACTGTTCCCGAACGATGCGCAGTAACCTGCAGGCTCGCGTTTCAGCGGCAAGGAGATGGTGATGAGCGGAACCAGCAAAGAGCGCCGCATCATGGGAGTCATGACGATAGGCTGCGCAGCGATCGCGTTGGGTGGCTCCGTCGGCTTAGGCGTCTTGGAAAAGAAGCGCACGCAGGAACAGATTGCAGTCGCCAAGAACCGCGGACCGGTTTCCAAGTGGCAAGAACTTGAGCGTCGTCGGGCACGCATGTCCCATACGACCGTGGCTACCGCTGTAAACGCCCGATAACTTTGACGCTATTACCGCGGCTGAGATACCCTCCGCCGCAGCATCGCAATTCTGTGCTGTCCCCCCGACCGATGTACCCCGAATAGCGTCGGCGATACCCCACGTCCGTCTATGCCCGAAAGCACGAATGCTGGCATTCGCCAGTTCTCTGCATCCGCCCTGCTCCGAGGGACGTACCTGTGAGGCTATATAGCTGAGCGCTGTTGGAGCGATTTTATGCCTCATAGTCACGGATATGAAGCACACCGATATGCCGATCCCTCACGACCCGACTCCTGGGGGCTTTACTCCGCTAGCGAAAAGCAGTGGCTTGCGATCCTATTCGCTACCAAGGCTGAAGCAGACGCTGCGGCGATGGAAATGGCAAATTCTTCGAAAATCCGCTCCAAACGAGGCAAATATGAGTGAGAGGCGGCGGAGATACACTCTGCCGCAGTGAGGCATTTCCAATCTTTTCTCAGGCCGATGTACGCTGAGCAGGAGCGGGCATACCTGCGGTCCGCTCACGCCCAGACTTAGTCATTCCCGCAGCCAAAAGCCGTTCCTGATTGCGGACCCTCGTTCAGCGATGCATCCTATCCCAATGGAGCATGCACACCTCGCTGATTTTCTGGCTGGTGCTCTTTCGCCGGAGGCGTTGATCGATCAGATTACGACTGAAGTGAACGCTTGCAATGTGGCCTTTCGAGCGGGTGAGAGTGGCTACATCATCATTACGGATGGCCCAGCTATCGAGGTGACCAGAGAGGGTGCGCGACGGCTCCTCGCCGCCATAGTTGAGGGGCGGTTGCCGTTCGATCTCGCAAACTACGTCGCGGACTGCCTTATCATGAGCGACAATTTCTATTTCGCGGACGGTGCCGTGCGAGACGCTGTTTATTTCGTCGAAGATAACAGCAGAGCACCGACGCAGGATGAGACGATCGAGGCGCTTGCGATGCTGGGCTGAACGGCAGCCCTCGCCATTTCCTGCTCGAATGCAGACCGTCCGCTTCCCTCCCATTTCCAGCCATTTGCGCTGAAGCTCAAGAATGAGGGGTACGGCTGGGGTATAGCCGCCCCGGTTTAAGCCTAGCCTATGAGGGAATAGGGTGTGCGCAGCGGAGGAAA
The DNA here is from genome assembly GCF_031453475.1 of Sphingomonas sp. SORGH_AS_0438. Taxonomy (NCBI): domain Bacteria; kingdom Pseudomonadati; phylum Pseudomonadota; class Alphaproteobacteria; order Sphingomonadales; family Sphingomonadaceae; genus Sphingomonas; species Sphingomonas sp. SORGH_AS_0438. The sequence goes on along the minus strand of NZ_JAVIZS010000001.1, from coordinate 1,314,943 downwards.
TGTCCGCCCCGCGCCATGTCACCGGTTACTCAAGCGCGAACGATCTACAATCGGTCGGGAGCGTGCCCATGTTGCATATTGCCGCACAAGGTTGGGTTCGGATAAGCTCTATGGGCCATGTTGATCCTCTCCGTTGCCCTTCTCCTCGCTAGCGCCGACAAGCCTGCCTTTCCGGAGAAGGTGCCGGGAATGATAGAGGAATGTCTGACATCCGCGATTGCGGCAGGTGATGTGACAGACACAGATGAGAGCCACAAGTACATCTGCGCTGGTGATGCGGCCAAGCAGCTTTGGGATTTTCTCGAGACCGAGAGACTTTCTTCCTACGAGCAGGATACGCCTCAAGGTAGATGGCTTGGCCGCGAGTTTCCTCTCGGTGGTTGCTTCAAGCGCGTCAAAATGCCTGATGGCCAAGCGGCAAGTGGCGGATTGTCATGTACGATCTGGGTACCTCGCCCAGGCGTTAACGCACCTAATGCGCAGCGCTAACGAACGCTTCCTTCCCATCCACCGCGAACGCTACCACCTGGTTGTCCAAGTCGGGGTATGAGCGGGGTTACGCCATCCATAAACGGCTAACGCTTTAAGGGGGTGTAGCTTGGGCACGGCGGAGGGCTTCTCCGCCGCACACGCCATGCAACTACCGCTTCACAGACAATCAAACTATGGTAGTTTTCTCACATGGCCCATCATCGCTTCAGTAAAAGGAATTGGGCGGCCGCGACGATTTGCTATTTCGTCGTTTTCCTGATGGTAATATATTTTGTAGGTGTAGCTACAACGCACTGTCCTGGGCAGCGCTGTGTAGACCAGTTCCGAACCGAGTGGTGGTGGGGTTGGATTATAGCCACCGCTCTCTATCCCGCATTTTTATGGAAGAATCGGCGAAGGATATGGCTATCTGACATTCGCTAGTGTGTCACTTTAAGCCGGTTCGATTGAGGGGTACCATCGGGGTATATCGAGACGAAACTGGCGCTCGTTACGAGGAGGCTTGTCTAGCGCGGCGGACGGTCCGTCCGCCGTGTTCTTTTTGCACCGATGCTGTGCAAAGGTGATCGACGAGCCTTTGGTCAAAGCCCGGTTGGGTGCTCCGAAAGCCATTCTGAGTGCTCAGCCTTCAGTTCGTTCACGATGCGAATCGTCGGCGGGAAAAGGTCGAAGCCGCCATCGTAGGGGGCGAATATCGCTCCATTATCGCACCTCATCCAGACAGCGCGGCCGGCCTCATCAGCGGCGATCGAAAGCAACTTGTCATCAAAGGCGCCGGCCTGCCATCGGTCACGACGGACATAGAAACGCCACACGGGCTCGCCGGGATCGTCAGGCTCTGCTTCAATCGGAGCGAGTTCGCCTGAACCCGGCTTGTCATCCGCGTGCGCTTCGATGATCCAGCAGAGCTGACCTGGACCGAGCAGCCGGTCACCTAAGCCGTTCGCTCGGGTCAGGATCGTCCGACGCTCGACGGGGTTCTCTGCATATCGCTTGGATCCCGGCAATGCATGGAATCGCACCCACGGCGTGTCGCCGCGCTCACGAAGCGCCCAGCCGAGGGGCAGACAGCCCGACCGATGATGCTCCCAGTCTCGGAGAAATTGCGAAATCATCGGTTGGTCGTTCATCATGCGAGACGCATAATGATCGTGGCCGCCCTTGGCCACTTCGCTGCCGGCCCGATCAAGCGCCCGTGACTGGGGTACGGCTGGGGTAGATTGACCGTCATCAGCGCCATCTCGGCGAAGGGAGATGCTCCGCGCGGCGGAGGGGATGTCCGCCCCCATTCTTTATTATCACATCAAACTAGACTCGTGTCACGACAGCGTAATATCGCACCATTCAGTTGCTGAGCATTGATGGAGCACGACTGATGGCAAAAATGAAAAAAGTGCCAGATGCCTGCATTTTCTGCGGCGGCAGACCGTTAAGCCACGAGCATTTTTGGCCCCAATGGGCAAGTCAATACCTTCCCCAAGATACCGAACACAATCGCATGCTGTTGAGGGGAGAAATAAACTCTGACGACGAAATTCTTGTACGCGACAGGACCAACCAAGGCGGCATCGGTGTAATCACGATTCCCGCCGTTTGCGAGGGATGCAACAACGGCTGGATGAGCCAGGAAGAGGAGCATATTAGGCCTATTATCGAGCCCATTTTGCAAGGTAAGAATAAAAGTCTAACCGTTGCCGATCGAGCGGCTTTAGCAAACTATATAACCATGAAAATCATGGTAGCTGACCAGTCTATCATTGAAGATGCTGTGTTTCATCCGGATGAATGCAGAGCATTTTACGATTACAAAAAAATACCATCCAGCCTTTTTATCGACCTTTTTAGGCTAAGGGGACCCCGGCCAGGGGTTGACTACTATCGTCGACAGACAATGATTATTAGAGGTCCAAAAGGATTTGCTTGGGAAGCCCCATCCGGGGTTAATTTTACATATCGATTTGGACCGATGTTAATTCACGCACTAATGATACGGACTTGCCCCCCAAAAGAAGAAGATACTGGGTGGCCTGCACAAATAAGGCTACATCCGCCTACGGAGCGTAATCGGGCATGGCCGCCAGTAGTAGAATTAGACTCGCACGCAGCAATATTTTTCCAAAATTTTTTGCAAAATTTTGATTACAACACTGGCGAAATCAAACCGATAACACGGACAAATTTTCCATCCCTAGTTGATGATTTCAAAAAGAGGCGTTAACTGTAACCGCTTTTTTGCATTGATGTAGTTATTAAGAGGCTATCTACAAATACCATTCAATAGATGTGTAAAAATTGTTATTATAATAACGATATAAATTTATGATGCCCACTGCTGTGCTCGCGCTTGAAATAAGTATTGTCTTAGTGCTCAATTTTGTAATGGGAAAAGGTCACGGATGGCTTATCGATCAGCCTGTCGATCCACGGGCGACAGTAATTTGCTAGGTCGGAAATTAAATAGAGAACGAATTTGGTCAACCTAGTGACCAGCTCGTGGCGCTAGTCCAGACGGGGTATTACAGGGGGTAGATTTGCGTTTTCCTTCCTTGGTGTGGGAGGGGGAGTAGCAGACGCGGCGGAGGGTGCCTCCCCTTCTCCTCTACTCGAACGCTGGCTGACGGTCTCAGATCGGCTGGTCCGGTCACACTCACGGCTCATACCAGTTTTCAGCTTTTTCAGGTTGAAGGCTTCGGCATCGCCTCACAGGAGAAAGCAATGCCGCCAAAAGCCCCACCCGCTATCCTCGGATATGTCCTGTCTGGGGTCATAGCCGTTCCGATAGCGATCATCATACTTCGGGCAGATTTTACCAGTGGCATCAGTTGCATTGGAGCGAATGCTCATTGCCCCTACGACGGCGCGTCGAAATGGATGATGTTCACCGCTGCGCTCGCGATCGCAGTGGACATCGCCCTGGTGCTGAACCTTTTAATGGGGAAAGCTCGTGGGTGGCTTCGCGAGCGGCCTGTCGAATGACAGGCGACAGCAACCTGTTCGGGCGGGAATAAAGTGGAAGCCGAAAGTGGCCGCTCTGGTGACCACCTCGTGGCGTAACCCCCGCTGGGATATCACAGTGGTAGATTTGCGCTCTTCCGCTTTGGCATAGGAGGGTGATTAGCAGACGGGGCGGAGGGTTTGTCCGGCGCATCCCATACGTATTAATCGCCTGATTGCGGACAATGGCTGGACCGTCCATCTTGGCGGAAGCATCAGCTGCGAGGTTACCAACTATGAGCTACCAGACAGACCGTCGGAGCCGGATGCGGGCCGTCGCCGTCTACCTGACCCTTCTCTTGATCAGCGCAACGTTGGGTCTCCTCGTCAGGTTCGGCGTGATTACCGACCACATGCTTTGGTAGATGCGGCTAACCGGGGCTTGAGGGCCCGTCATCTCCCAATACCAGACATCGGGAAGCCGCTGGCTTAGCTGGGGTATCGGTGGGGCATATTCGCTTCAATTAATCTTGTTGTACGAGAGGAAAGGCAGCGCGGCGGAGGATGTGTCCGACACGTGCCGCGTCCGTTCCACGCCCAATCTCAGTCGAGCAGGCTGGCGATCCCGGCTCCCGAAAACGGCCATTCGTTCAGCGCGATCTTTCCCGTTTCTCCGTCTCCAACTCGCCTTTTCGGGAAAGAGCAATTGGGAACAGATTTTGGGAAAACGTATGATTCGGACGCCTGTCAGCGCGGTCGGTAGGTCCGCGTTCCCACCACGGGTTCGTTTGCGGGAAGAAAGCCGCTAGGTTGTGACCAGCGGCTCTGGGGCGGGCAACTCCCGCAGCACCTCATCGGTGTTGACGATCGTGGCAAACTCCTCCGACAAGTCACTAAGTGCGGCCGCGTGGACCTCCGCCGCAGGCCGCATCTTCCCGTCCAGGCCCAGCCGATCGAACGTCGCGGTCGCGTCTTCGACTAGATACACAGTGAATCCGAGATTGCCCGCCATGCGGACCGTGGTGGAGACGCAATGGTTCGTGGTCAGGCCGACTACGACCAGCGTGTCCACGCCAGTGTGGCGCAACTCCTGTTCGAGGCTAGTGCCGATGAAGGCGCTATTGACCCCTTTCACGTGCACCGGCTCGCCAGGAGCGGGCGCAGCTTCGGGCTTGGGGGCATAGCCCGGTGTGCCTTGGAAGAAGGTGCCGGCAGCGGAGAGGGACGAATGGTAGACGTGGCGCACGGGCCGGCGCTCGCGCCGCCAGGCGGCGATCAGCCGGGCGATGTTGGCTTCCGCTTGCCGGTTGTTACGCGGCCCCCAGGACGGATCGAGGAAGCCCTGTTGAACGTCGATCACGAGCAGGGTGGCGTTAGTCGGCAGCATCGGTCTTGTCCTTCACGGGCGGAACGATCGTTCGACTTTAGCGCTATCCCATCTAACGCAAAGGACGGTGATCCCTTAAAAAGCGTCATGACGCACCGCATCGGCTTCTACGTCCCACCCTGTCATCAGCTTCTTGACCTCGCTGGTCCGCTGGACGCCTTCAACGCCGCCAATACTGCAGCGGGGCAGCAGCTTTATGGTTGGCGGGTCCTATCGCGAACGGGTGGGTCGGTGGCGAGCGGCGCGGGCTTGCGGATCGAAACGATGGTGGCCGATGACGCCGCATTCGACACGCTGTTGGTGGTTGGCGGCGCGATCAACGCCGTGCGCTTGCCGGAGGAAGTCGCAACGGTGCAACGACTCGCCGAGCGCGCAACCCGGATCGCCAGCATTTGCACGGGCGCGTTCCTGCTCGCCGGGGCGGGGTTGCTGGACGGCAGGCGAGCGACGACGCACTGGTCACGCGCACACGAACTGCAAGCCGGTTTCCCGGCCGTGTCGGTCGAGGCGGACCGCATCCATGTCGCCGATGGTCCGCTATGGACATCAGCGGGCGTCACCGCCGGCATAGATCTCGCGCTAGCGCTGATCGAGGCCGATCACGGCGTCGCGCTGGCGCGGCAGGTATCACGCGAGCTGGTCGTCTATCACCGGCGACCGGGCGGCCAATCTCAGTTCTCTGCCTTGTCGCAGATGGAACCCGAGTCCGACCGTATGCGGCTCGCGCTCGCCTTCGCGCGCGAGCACCTGTCGGAGCCGCTGCCGCTCAAGCGGTTGGCCGAGGCGGCTAGGCTCAGCCCACGCCAGTTCGGCCGGGCGTTCCGCAGGGAGACGGGGGAAACGCCGGCTAAAGCGATCGAGCGGCTGCGCGTTGAGGCTGCCCATCTGCGTCTACAGGATGGATCGGAGCCGGTGGAGACGATCGCGCGCGCCGTCGGCTTCAACGATCCCGAGCGGATGAGGCGGGCGTTTGTCGCGCGCTACGGGCAGCCTCCCCAGGCGATGCGACGCATTATGCGCTCGACCTGAATTGGCCGACGCTTTCCCATTTCTCCATCCAGACCGTGCGAAAACTCGCGTCCTGCGATTCCGCCCGGTCGCAGATCTGCGTATGCTGCGGGCATGGCGTACATTGAGGGTCACGCGCGCGACCAGGCGCTGCTGCTACCGGCATCGGTTGAGGATTATGTTTCGGCGGACAATCCGGTGCGGTTCATCGACGTCTTTGTGGACGACCTCGATCTGGGCGGTGCCGGGTTCCAGCGGTCGCGGCCCAAGACGACGGGACGTCCCGGCTATGATCCGGCCGACATGCTCAAGCTGTACCTTTACGGCTACCTGAACAGGGTACGGTCGAGCCGGCGCCTCGAGGCGGAAGCGACGCGCAACCTCGAGCTGATCTGGTTGCTGCGCGGGCTGCGGCCGGACTTCAAGACCATCGCCGACTTCCGCCGCGACAACCGCTCTGCGTTCAAGGCGGTGTTCCGCGCGCTCGTGGTGCTGTGCCGCAAGCTCGACCTGTTCGGACGCGAGCTGCTGGCGGTGGACGGCACGCGGCTGAAGGCGGTGAACAGCCGGACCCGCAACTTCACGAGAGCCAAACTCGACAAGTACATCAAATCCGCCGACGAGCGGTTGGAGAAGTATCTCGCGCAGCTCGATGATGCCGACCGTGGCGAGGAAGCCTGCACGACCAGACGGAGCGAGGCACTAGCGGCGAAGATCGCCAGGGTACGCGAACAGCGCCAGGTCAGCGAGGCGATGCTGGAGCAGTTGAAGGCCAGCGGCGAGAACCAGATATCGCTCACCGATCCCGATGCGCGTGCGATGGCGGCACATCCCAAGGTCGGCGTCGGCTACAATGCGCAGGTCGCGGTGGATGCCAAGCACAAGCTGATCGCCGAACAGCACGTCACCAACGCCGGCAGCGATCTGGGTTTTCTGGCTGAAACAGCCGTCGCGGCGAAGGACGTCCTCGCTGTCGAGCAGATCGATGTGGTCGCCGACATGGGGTACTACATGGGCGAGGACATCGCTGCGTGCGAGCGGGCCGGCATCACGGCCTATGTCGCCCGCCCCCAGCGCGGCACGGCGGTCGGCGATGGCCGCTTTCCCAAGGAGCGGTTCCGCTACGATGAAGCCGCGGACTGCTACCACTGCCCCGGCAACCAGCGTCTCGACACACGCTACCGCTGGTTTCAGGGTGGCCACACCATCGTGCAATATTCAAACCCGCGGGCCTGTGACGGTTGCGAACTCAAGCAGCAGTGTGCCCGCGGAAACTTCCGCCGCATCACGCGGTGGGAGGGCGAGGCGGTGCTCGACCGCATGGCGATACGCCTCGCCGCGCGGCCCGAGATCCTGAACATCCGGCGCGAAACGGTCGAACATCCCTTCGGCTCGATCAAACAGTGGATGAACCAGGGCGCATTCCTGATGCGTGGGCTCGACAAGGTCCGCGCCGAGTTCAGCCTGACGGCGCTCGCCTATAATCTCAGGCGGGCGATCAACCTCGTCGGCGTACAAGGGCTGATCCGGGCGGTACAAGCCTGAGCCACGCTGCTATATGGGCCAGCGCAGCGCCTGATATCCTCCCCACGAAGCCGTTCTGACGCCGGTGCAGCGACAAACCCGAACATATCAGGGGGCTCTGCCCCTCTAACCAAAAGGGGCCCGACCGGCCTCATGGCCGCAACTTTTCACACGGCCTGGATCGAATTTCAGGAATTATGGCAGGGAAGGTTCGTTGGCGATCACCACCTTTCCAGTCGTTATTTTCGATCGGAGGGCTGGTGGAACGGTAGGGTTCGGCGGGTAGCTTCGCCCATCAAATCGCAACCTCGCTTCATACCCTTTGACGACCCCGCCACCCGCGACAGTGACACCCAAATCGCGCCATCCTCGGGTGGTCGTTGGCAGGACTCGGATCGGCGGACGGGTGACAGAAATGTCCGAAATTTGTCGATAACCGGTTGGCGTAAGGGAAAGGACATAGAGGTCGCAACCTCCGCTCCCGCAGAGGTCAGATTGCTGTCCCCCGGCGGACGTGGACATAGCGTAGATCAATGCTTCCGTGCGGTTGTCGCCATTCAGGTCAACCAGTGCGACGCTATACCGAGTAAGGTGATGGTCCTTTACGAAGGCCGTCACGCCGGGTGCCATCGCGGTGTTCGAAGGTGCCGCACTGAGGAGCATCAATGCTATCAGTGAAATCACGATCCACGGTCTCCGGCAATGGTGGGATCGTTCATAGCATGGCTCCGCTACATTCGCTTCCCACAAACGAACCACTGCGGGATGGTGGCCCCGCTAATCGCGCCGAGAGGCCACCGAAGCATCGGCTTTCCCAAAATCTGTTCCCGATTGCTCTTTCCCGAAATTGGCCTTCGATGATGGGGAAACGGGAATGGTCAGGCTGAACGAATGGCCGCTTTCGGGAAGAGCGACGGCCTGTCTCAGCGTCCGGGTCTGCGCGCAAGCGGACATGGTACGCGGCGGACATCCCCTCCGCCGCGGACGATATCCCCCTCCATGGCCCTGACCTAATCGGAGCCGATGTACCCCGGCCGTACCCCGTGTGGGTCGAGAATGCTGCTGTCTTAAATATGCGAACAGCAAAGTGTCAGCTTCGCGGCTGGCTGATTGTCAAAGCCGCCATTACCATCGTCCGATGGACGCTTCCTTCCTTATCTCGATTCCTCTTGCGGCCTTGATCACGGCGTGCTGGATGATTGGCGCCGCTATTGCGGCCAAAGATGGCCCTGGTTTTCGAGGGCCATTCCTGCTTTCCTATGGCTTAAGTGCTCTTTTCATGGAGCCGTGGAGGATAGCTGTATGGGAGGAACTTGGCATATTTGCCATTACGCTCGTCATGCTTGTTATATGGGTCGCCGTAGGATGTATCATTGGCGGCATCCCCACCACTATAGCCGTAGCTCTGGCCAAAAGATTGCGGTGACGTTTCAACAATGATGGGACGGTAGCATCTAGGGAGCGGCAGGCTCGTCTCCGACGCCGTACTTTGGGCTTTGGCAAACGAGATATGCAGCGGACGGACCGTCCGCCGCGACCCGCCTTACTTCATCCCCATGTACGGAGGTCGTGCGCTCTTCATACCCCAACGGTACCCTGCTGAGCTAGCTCATCAAACTCGCGCTGACACCCTTACAGATGCACGGTAAGTGACTTTCGATGAGCAACGAACTTGTAGCTGAGGCCGGCAGCACGTGCCTCTTGCGTGATTTTGACCACGTCGCTTCCATGGTAGGTAGCGGGAAGGCTCATTTGAGCTTGTGACTGCCCCCCGCCAAGCGATTTACTAATTAAATTTACCAGTTCGGGTCGGGATTGTTCCTGTAGACTAGCAAAGTGCTCCACCCCCTCCTGAGAACCGCTTACAAATAATTGGTTATCAGCAGAAGAAAAGGTGTGTTCAGCATGAATAAGGCCAGCGATCGCTACGGCGACTACTGCGGCATCTAATGCTCGGAGACGCACTGTCATGTAGAGATCCCTCTGAAACACCTCCCAAAGATGCCAGTCTCGCAATAGCTAAGCAATGAATTTAGCAGGTTTCATCCAGAGTGGATGTAATAATGGTCCGCATCCGAATGTCATTGGTTGAGGAGGCGGAGAAGCCCTCCGCCGCAAAAACCGCGTGGCTGCCACGGTGCGCCTCTACGGGTATGGTGTATCTAAGCATTAAACCCCGTAAAAATCGGCCTCTAATTGGGCACGTAACGGCTAAGTTTAAAGCTGGTGTTCATGCTGTCGAACGGGTGCGGCTGTAGCGTCAAAAAGGCCGCTGTTGACCTCAGGCGACGCTACATTGCTAATCAATGCTTGGAAACAGGGTAGGCGCGGTTGCGTAGATCGTCCCAGAATCGATCCCGCTGGCGCTTCTCATTGTCGAAAGCGAGCCACTCGGCTTCAGTCCGGCATGTCTGCTTGGGGATGCGAGATCCTGGCGAACTCCGTTCGCGACATACTTGGCTGTCGCTATCAGGGGTTGAACGTGCCGATGTTGGTGGAGCCGCAGCCATCATAAGGAGCAACATTGTAATCATCATCACCACTCCATTGGGGAGGTTGAGGATAAACGCGAACGATACGTATGCAATGCTGTCTTTTATCCTGCCGCCCCGATTGTTTGAGATGGAAGGCGGACATTTCCTCCGCTGCGCACACCTCATTCCCTCATAGGCCAGGTTAAACCGGGGCGGCTATACCCCAGCCGTACCCCTCATTCTTGAGCTTCAGCGCAAATGGCTGGAAGTGGGAGGGAGCGGACTGGCGGCTTTCGGTCATCAAAGCCGGTAACCAGCCGATGCTTGACTATGACGCCCCAAGTCCTTGCCGATACCAGCGGAGAATACGGGTCGCGCCCGTGTATATCGCGCAGCCCACGATGCAGAAGCCGATGCCCATGACCCCAATAAAGGTAAGATCACCCGTTCTACGGTCGGGCGGGACGATAAAGTTGCTTAATGCGATGAGGGGTGCCGCCGCTGCGAAAAATGCACCGAACACGCGGAGACACCAGATCAGGAAAAGATGGTAACGTTGCCTCCCGCTTAGCTTACGCCAACGCTTCATGCCGACCACCCCAACCTGCTGACCACCGCTGCTTATTAAATGGGCGTAATGTCCGCAATTGGAAGGCGCACATTTTGGCATGTGAGTCGTGTTTTGGGCGTGAGCGGACGTCACTGCGGCGGAGATAACATCCGCCGCGCACGGCATTTCCCCTCCTATGAGATGCCCCCCCGGGACGTGGCGTACCCCCCGTCGTCCCCCAACAATGCGAGGTGAGGTGTCGGACGCAAGGCGGATGGCCGGCGTCTAATGCACTGCGAGCTGTAATTCGCCGACGTCGACGAACAGCCCCCTCCCACCCCAGCGATCAGATGGAAGCGTGACAGGCAAAGGCCACAAACGCATCCAGGAGCCCGGCCTCGGATAGCGCCGCCAAGCTATGCTGCGCTGGGCAGGATAGGCCAGCCAAGGGGCATCCCTGCGTTCCCTTATCGAAACGCGCGATGCGACGACGCTGGTGCACGCTCAAGATAGGCAGGAAATCTTCCTCGAGCGCATCGAGATCGCTGGGGTGCAGATAGCGCAGTTGACGCACCGGACAGGCCCGATCCACCCTGTCCGCGAAGGCGCCATAAGCGGGCGTGATCATCATCTGGAAATCCAGGCGGCTGGGCGGTCCGGCGACCGATGTCGCGAGAAGAGCGGCAAGGATCAGCATAAGGCGTCCCCCAATTGATGCGGCGCACACCGCCCCATCAATCCGACCGCCACGCTATCACCGCCCCTGTGACGATAAACGAACACGCGGATGACAGGCGCGGACGGGTGGCAGGATCCGGTCGCCAGCCGCTGGCGGATCACCCCGCCGCCTGGCCACCCTTGCGCGTCGGGAACACCGGCCCGCGCACCGTCATCCGCTCCGCCGGATAGGGCCGCTGGAGGCCGACCACATCCTCATAGCTGCCGGTCAGCCACCGATCCCAGTCCGCCTCGGGCAGGATCGTGATCATCGCCTTGGGGTGGATCGGCGCGACCAGTTCGTTCGGGTCGCAGGTCACCATCGCGAAGCCCATGCCCTTCGCGGTCGGCTGCCAGAAGCCGGCGATCGCGAACACCGGCTGGTCGGGCACGGCGAACCACATCTCGCCCTTGATCGGCGGCCCGTCGCCGACCCGGTGCTTGTCCGACGTCCACTCGCAAAACTCGGTCAGCGGCACGAGGCAGCGGTGCTGCGGCTCGGCGGCGAGCCGCCGCCATTGCGGCAGGCCCAGGTTGCGCACGTTCGTCATCGGCCATGACGCCGCGCCGCCCAGCACGTCCCACAGCATCAGGTCGACCACCCTTGCTCCGCCCGCCTGGCGGACGACAAAGGCCTTGCTCTTGGGGAACAGCTCGACCGGATCGCGGTTCGGCCGCACCACGCCGTCCGCCCAGCCGGCCCCGAAGCGTTCGAACAGCGTCTCGGGATCGCTGGCCAGCCGGGCGCGGTTGCACATGCGATCAGCGCCGCGCCGTGACCGGCACGGACGCGCGGCTGGAGGGCGGCGTCTCGGGCGCGGCGGGCGGCCCCTCCGGCGACGCGGAATGCCGGGTCGCGTGGAGATGCCGCAGGATCAGCGCCAGATCGCGCTCCGTCAGCCCCGAGGCCGGATCGATCACGCGCCCCTCGGGCAGTGGTTCGACCCAGGCCGCCAGGCGGTTGCATGCTGCGCCCAGCGCCGGGTCGGAGGAGTCGTCGAAATCAGCCATCAGCGAAAAGTCCGGCGTTTGTGATGGGGTTCAAGGTGGGAACATTGTCACGCCGGCTATCCATGACGCGCAAGCGATTGCTGATCCAAACACTCTGCCGCGTCCCAAGCCTGGAAAACGATCCTACAATGCGCAAAATGTGTTGGAGAACGGCGATGTTTGGGATGTTCAGCAAGACCGAAGCTAATCCGCCAACACCCGATTTCTCGATCGAAGCCGCCGAGCGAGCCGCCATCCGGCGATCACAGGCCGTCATCGAATTTGACTTGAACGGCATCGTCCTGGACGCAAACGAGAATTTTCTCTCGGTTATGGGGTATCGTCTGGACGAAGTGGTGGGGCGCCATCACCGCATGTTCGTCGACCCACATGAGGCTGCCAGCCGGTCCTATGCCGATTTCTGGGGGCGGCTGCGCGCGGGCGAATTCTTTTCGGCAGAGTTTCCCCGCGTCAGCAAGGCCGGCAAGCGGATCTGGATTCAGGGCGTCTACAACCCCCTGCTCGACGCGGATGGTGTTCCATTCAGGATCATCAAGTTTGCCACCGACATCACGAACGCCAAGCTCAAAAGCGCCGATCACGCAGGCCAAATGGCTGCGATCGGTCTGACGCAGGCAGTGATCACCTTTGATATGAACGGCATCATCACGTCGGCGAACAAGATATTCTGCGATGCGGTGGACTATGCCGAACATGAAATGGTCGGCCGGCACCACCGGATGTTCATGCTACCCGACGAGCGGGACAGCGTTGGCTATGCCAATTTCTGGAAAGCGCTCAATCGCGGCGAGTGTCTATCCGGTGAGTTCTGCCGGCTGAACCGATCGGGTCGTTCCATCTGGCTCCAGGCGTCCTACACACCGATCCTCGATCCGAACGGCATAGCGTTCAAGGTGGTGAAATATGCCAGCGACATCACGAAACGCGTCGAGGAAAAACAGAAGTTCAACCTGCTTTCGCTGGTCGCTGACGGCACCGACAACTCCGTCGTCATCACGGACCGCGACCGGCGCATCATCTATGTCAATGAAGGCTTTCGCCGCCTGACAGGCTATACGGATGCGGCGGTGATGGGCAAGTCGCCTGGCCGCATTCTGCAGGGCGTTGCAACCGACCCGGACACCGTCGCGCGGATCAGGAGCAAGCTGGCGAATGGCGAAGCCTTTTACGATGAGATCTTGAACTATAACAAGCGCGGCGAGCCCTATTGGATTTCGCTGGCGATCAATCCGATCCGCGATGCACAGGGGCAAATCGAGAAGTTCATTTCGATCCAGGCCAACATCACCGAAACCAAGATGCAGTCGCTGCAATTCGACCTGAAGCTCAAGGCGATCGGTGCCTCCACCGCCATGGCGGAATGGAATGGCGATGGCATATGCCAGGCGCTGAACCCGTTTCTCGCGGATCGCGCCATGCGGCCATTGGCGAAGATCCTGTCCGGCGACCAGATCGCGCGCGTACTTCGCAACGAGGTGGTGCGATGCGAAGTCGCATGGCCAGATTCCAAGGGCCACGACATGTGGCTGGACGCTACTTTTTCGCCGATGATCAACCTCGAAGGTCGGATCGACCGCATCCTGATGTGTGGTGTCGATATCACGCCACGGCGTCACACGGTCGAGGAGACGTCTGTGGCAATGCGGCAAATGCTGGATGGCGTCACCAACATCGTCGGGAAAATCGATGTGATCGCCAGAATGACCAATCTCCTCGCCTTCAACGCCGCCGTGGAGGCGGGCCGGGCTGGAGAAGCAGGCAATGGCTTCAAGGTGGTGGCGGAGGAAGTGCACAAACTCGCGGCGCAGGCTGGGGACGCAACCACGGAAATCAACGTGCTACTCGAAAACAGCAGAACTCAGATTGCGCGCCTTCGCGACGGCGACACCACCGACCATGGTTCGCCTATTAGGATCGCTAAATGACTCGCCCCGAAGGGCGGTCTTCCATCCCAACGGTAGGACACACCATCAAATCCGAAGATCAAACAGTTAGGCCCAGCCAACTTTCATAGCCCGGCGACGATAGCGCGCCGCGCCGCCGATCAGGCCGAATCCGACGAGCATCATCGCCCAGGTGGCGGGTTCCGGAACCGCGCCCGTGGCTTCGTCATAGGTCAGGGTCAGCGTGCCGGCGGTCCAGCGCGCATCCGGCGACACCGAAATATCGTCCAAATCCTCGAAATATTCCAGCCGCAAGATGCCGTCCGCACCGACCATGAAATCAAGGCCCAGCACGACGAGATCCGCCGAGCCCGTGTAGCTGGCCGTACCCGGATTGCGGTCATTGCCACCGGGCGTCAGGGTCAAGCCGGCACCGCCATCCGAACTGGTCAACCCCACCGACGTCTCCGACAGGTAGCTTGGATCGAATGCCGTGATCGTCACGGCGTATGCCAGGCCAGTGACTCGCGATGCGGCTCCGATATTGAAGATTTGCACGCTATTCTGCGCGTCGCCGAATGGGGCGAAGCTCTGCGCGCCCGCGACGTCGACGACCAGCGTCGCCGCCTCGGCCTGGGTCACCGGCAGGACCGCCGTCGAAAGCACGCCGGCGATCACGTAACGGATGATCTTCCCCATCACATTCTTCCCTGTTCGGCCCCGCTGGTTGTCCTCAAGGGTCAGTGATGATCGAGATGGATCGATATTGTCTGACGCTTGGGGTCGAGTGCCGATCGCAATCATGCCATAAACACCGATTTTCTCAATGAATTTCTGTTAACTATCAGCCACTAAAGCGCCCTCACCTGTATCAGAACGGGATGGTTCAGGTCTCCGCATGCCGGACGATTGCCTCGCATATCTCATGCGTCGCCAGAATAGCGGCGCTGTCGACCGGCCGACGCACGCGCGCGGCCAGCAGGAAGTCGTCGCACATCGCCTCGAAACCGCGTTGCCGCCCGACCGATGTCCAGTCGGCCCGTCGATGCGAATGCTGTACCCCACGCGCTTCGATGCGATCCGCGAGGTTGAGCACGGTGTGGCGCGCCCCGCCGCCCATCACGTCCAACCGCTCCTCGTCTAGCCCGCTGTCACGATGCATCATGCCGATGGCGGTAAACCCATCGCCAGCGAGCGTGAGGGTGACGGCGTGCAGCAGGCCGTCCACGACATGGGTCTCGATAGTGCGTCGGCGGACCGCACCAGGCACGAGGAACAACAGCGTATCGACGACATGGATGAAGTCGTCGAAGACCACCCGCCGCGGCGCGTCCGGCTGGCGGAAGCGATGTTTTTCCATGAGGATGAGGTCCGCCGCAATGCCACGCAGAGCCATATAGTCGGGAGCGAAGCGCCTGTTGAAACCGACCATGAGCGGAACCGCACGCGCCCTGGCCAAGGCCACAAGCGCTTCGACGTCGCTGAGATTATCCGCGAGTGGTTTGTCGACGAAGGTCGGGATACCGCGCTCGATCAACAGCCTGACGAGGTCGGCGTGCGCCGGCGTCGCCGCATGGACGAAAGCGGCATCGAAGGATGTGGCGGACAGCGCATCCGTCGCGCTGCTGTGCCGATGCTCGATCCGGAACGCAGAGCCAATCGCGTCAAGAACGACTTGGTCGCGTGTCGCCAGGTGAATGTCGAGATCGGCACGCCTGGACAGCACCGGAAGATAGGCTTTCCGGGCGATGTCGCCCAGACCAATCAGAAGGACCCGCATATTGTCTTTCCTCGGCCCGGCATGATCGCCGCCCTTGACGATATGCGGTACCGTCATCGTTGCGCTTGCCGCAACCGATCCCCGGGTCGACCCCGGACGAACTGTACCCCAGAGCCAGTCGGTTCCATCCTTGATCCGATCCGGTCTGCAAGGGCCTGATAGCTATCCGGCGGCCTCCGCATCGATCCGGTCGATCATCCGCAGGACCTGATCGATATCGACGGCAAAGTCGTTTTCGCCCTGTTGCTCCCCGACCACAAAGGCATAACGAAGGCCGATCGCGTCGCATAAATCCTTGATGATCAGTTCGAAACGATGAGGTGGTTGTATCGTCAGCACCGCCCCGCCGCGCCGTGCCCAGAGCGCGCCGTTCAGCATCTGGCTGCCCTCGACGCCGATGACCAGGTCCGCGTCGACACAGGTTGCGAGGATGTGCGACACCGGTGTCTCGGCGGGATCGAGGACGATGAAGCCCCGCGCGGCCAAGGCCTCCGCCAGCGCCGCTTCGTTGACGAGCATCCGCCGCTTGCCCGTCGCCCCGCGCAGCAACATGACGCGCTGTCCGCGGCTCGTCGGATACCGGTCCCGAGCCAGCGCGCGCAATCGCTCGTAGCGATCCTGCTTGTCCGCATTCTGACCGAAATCGTCGATGACGATCAGCCGGTCGACCCGCGCTTCCGCCGTGACGGGGATGACCAGATCAAGCTGCGCGGCATAATCGCGTTGCGATGCCGTCGGTTGGGTCAGTACCGACAGCGGTGGGGCAAGGGACTGGACCGCAAGCTGGCGGGGCAGATCGTCCATCAACCAGTGTCCGAAATAGCGGCAACCGATCCAGGACGAGGCCATCGACGCGTGACCGTAATGCGGCGCCATCGATGATGCCATCACAGGCGCTGGCTCCATCCCGACCTGCAGATAGGTGCGCCAAGTGAAGATCTGCCCGCGCGAAATTACGGCGTCCTTCAGTTCATAGGCGATCGTCGGGGCATTCTCGACCGGTCCACCCACCACGCGCTGACGCTCGGACGCGACGTCGCGTATCGTGGAGCCCACCCCGGTGATCCGGTCGAGATCGGCGGGATGGTAGAGTGCCGCCGGACTGACGGTGCGGGTCCCAGGGGCGATCTGCCACCGCCGCGTCGCTCCATGGCCATGATCGTTGGGCAGTCCGAGCTTCGGCCGCAACCGGCTGACGAACGGTTTGAGACGTGACAGTAGCGCAGTCCGACGAGCGTCCATCCAGGCATCCTTCGTTCGTATGATCGCCGCGGCAGGACGCGTATCGGCGACACCGGTCATGGCTGGCGACTGGTTTGACGGCTCGCGAGGTGAAGAACAATCACCTTTGCACAATAACTTGCATAGGTTTCCTCAATTATGGGCCAGCCTTACGGTCAGGCGCTGATATAGGGAAGCAGCTTGTGGAACAGCGCCTCGCGCGATCCGACCTGGAGCTTTTCGTAGATGTGGCGGATATGCACCCGCACCGTCCCGATCGAGATGTGCAGCGCCACCCCCGCCTCCTCGGCGGTGCAACCGCTGAACAGCGCCTGCACGATGCGGCGCTCGGCTCCGGTGAGGTGGAACAGGCCTTGCAACCGATCATCCTCGATCGTCTGAGTCGGCATCGCGGCACGAAGCGTCAGTCCGATCAGCGGTTCCCCCGCTTCGCTGCGAAGCTGGATCGCGGCGCAGAACAGATGCCGGCCGCTGGCATGGGGCAGGCATATCCACGTCGCCTCGCCATGCACGGATTGTACGATCCAGCGTAGCAAATCGGATCGATGCGTCCCCCCGCCGGCCATGCACCGCTGCTTGATAGGTCGGGTGGCCAGTTCCTCGATCAATTCCAGCGCCGCGGCATTGGCCCAGAGTATAGCGAACTGATCATTGATGATCAGCTTGGCGCGCTCGTCATGTTCCGCCCACAGCGAAAACATGCTGGCTCGCGCAGATGTCGCCACCTGCTCCGATATACAGACCATAGATATTCCCCCTTGAATGACGGCTGTTCAGACGACTCAAGGCGATGGCAGTAAAGGCATTGCGACCTTCGCGACCGGACGGAGATATGATCTACTGCTATGCTGTTTCAGCCCGATCCCTGTTAAGGCAGAAACAGACATAACGGATCGCTCCGGCGTGATGCGCTTCCCTAGACGAGTCCATGAGTCGTATTCGCCTGATTTCGAACGGATTATGCACCAGATATGGGGATGAAAATCCCCAGATGGGCGCACTGTTATTAATAACTGTCCCATTTTGAAGCATTTTTATAAAGCCCTTGGCATCGAAGACTTTTTTCGACGACCTACCCAATGTGTGAGATTTCACCATCGAGAAATTCACCTAGCGTTCATCCGACGCCAAGGGGTTCGTTTCCGAGGGGTCGCAAAGGGAAACCGCCGGAAAAAGGGCGGGTGAAACCACATAACAGGAGAAAATCGATGAAGGGTCTGATCATCGCTTCGGCTGCCATCGCAGCCGGGATCGTCGCCGTGCCGGCATCGGCGGAAACGCTGAACGTTCAGGGTGTCGTCGCGCCCTACTGCAACGTCAACCTGACCAACGTGTCGAGCGGCACCGCCTCGGTCGCCATGGCCGGCGTGCAGACGGTGGCCAATCTGCGCCTGTCCTGCAATGCCGTGTCCGGCACCAAGTTCATCCTGCGCACCCAGAATGGCGATCTTCTCCAGACCATCAATGGCATGGAGCACCGGATCAACTATGACGTGAGCGTGGATTCGGCCAGCGACAGCGCGTTCAACATCCCCGCGCACGACACCTTCCCCGGCAGCAATACCGAGGATCGCAACCAGTTCACCCGCTCCAACTCGGGCTATACGCAAGCGGTGGCGAACGGCATTCCGCTGGTGCTGTCGATGAACCTGAATGTCGCGGTGGACCCGAACAACACGCCCACCTCGCGCAACTATCCGGCCAATGCCGCGCCGGCCGGCACCTATACCGAGGTGTTCAGTTTCACCGCCACCTCGGTCTGAACCACCTGCTCGAAGAAGGGGAGACGCCGCGAGCGGCTCCCCTTTTTTCCAGGGGTGGAAGATGGCGGAAAAGGGGGACGGGACATGCGAATTTCAAGGACGCTCATCGCGGGGGCGCTGCTGATCGCCGCGTGGCCAGCGACGGCCGTGGCGCAGGGGTATCAGGTTCAGCCGATGCTGACGACGATCGCGCCATCGGGGCCCAAGGCGCGGGTGAGCATGATCATCAAGAATTCGGGCGCGGTCCCGATCTCGCTGGAGATGACCCCGTTCCGCGCCACCGTGAACGAGGCCGGGGCCGCCACCAGGGTCGATGAGGAGAAGGACGTGCTCGTCTATCCTGCCCAGACCTCGATCGACCCGGGCAAGGAGCAGACGGTGCAGATCCGGTATATCGGTGACCCTGCCCTGACCGAGGCGCGCATGTACGGGGTGCGCGTGTCGCAACTGCCGGTCAGCGCGCCGGGCATGGCGACCGCGACCAGCAGTTCGGGTGCGGCCACCGACGTTAAGGTCAGCTTCAACTTCCTCAGCCATATCATCGTCTCGCCCGAGGATGCCAAGGCGGTGCTGGCGGTGGAGGATGTCGGTCGCGCGCCCAATGGCGACCTGATGTTGCGCATCACCAATAGCGGCGCGGGGATCGCGGTGCTGACCGCGTCCGATGTCCGGCTGACCGACGCGGCCGGCAAGCGTAGCGAGTTGAAGCCCGAGGATTTCAAGATCGGCGATTTCTCGGCCTTCATGCCCCGCCAGACCCGGCGGGCGACCATCGCGGCAAAGGACCTGACGGGGCTGACCGGCCCGATCAAGCCCGTTCTCACCGTCCAGTGACCTATGGCACGCGTCGGTGCGCGCCGGCGAATGGCGCGCCTCGCGATGGCGGGCGCCTGCGCGTCGAGCGTCGCGCTGGTGCCCGCGCGGGGGCATGACCTGACGCGCGGCGATGACGCGGCGGCCGCGACGCCAGGGTCGCCCGTCGCGCCGGCAACCGCGGCCGGTGCGGCGCCAGTGCAGAGTCATGCCTCGCCGCTCGGACGGGTCGGGCCGGTGCGGGTGCCGCTGGAGGTCTCGTTGCGGGTCAATGACGCGTTCCTCGGCACGATCAGCGTCGCGGTCGATCCCAAGGGTGCCGGCGAGATCGATGCGATCCGCTTCCTGGCGCTGATCCGGCCGGTCGTCGCCGCCGACCTGTACGCGGCGATGGAGGCACGGGTCGCCGGGCGGCCGAGGGTCGATTTCGTCGAGTTGAACATCGATACCTTCGTGCTGCGCTTCGACAGCCTAGCCTTGGAGGTGATCGGCACGCTGGCGCCCAGCGCCACCGCCGCGACCGCGCTCCGCTTCGCGCCGCAACAGGAAGTGCCGGTGCCGTCCAGCTTCGACCAGCCGGCTCGGTTCGCCGCCGGCGTCAATATCGGCGCCGGCCAGCGCTACGTCTATGGTCGGGGGTTCGAGCGGGTTCGCGCCGACTTCAACGGCATCGCCAGCATTGGCGGGTTCGAGGGAGTGACGCTGACCGGCGGCGCGACCTATGATGGCGAGCGCTGGCTGCGGCGCGAGCTGCGCGCGACGCATGACGAATTCGAACGCGCGATCCGCTTCACCGCCGGCGAGTTCACGCCCAGCTCCACCTCGTTTCAGGGATCGGCGCGCATCCTGGGGCTTGGCGTCGAGCGGGCCTATCAGACGATCCGCCCCTTCCAGAACACGCGCCCGATCGGGCGACAGCAATTCACGCTCGACCGGGAGTCGAGCGTCGACGTGCTCGTCAACCAGGTCCGCGTGCAGACGGTACGGCTGGCCGCCGGCCGCTATGACATCGGCGACTTCCCCTTCGCCGCGGGCCCCAATCAGGTGCAGCTCGTGGTCGAGGATATCGGCGGCAAGCGAGAGATCCTCGATTTCGACGTGTTCAATTCGACCAGCCTGCTGACCCCCGGCCTGTCCGAATTCGGCGGCGCGGTCGGGGTGCGCGAACATGGCACCTTGCGCTACGGTGCGTCGCCGGCGGCGACGGGCTATGGCTATTTCGGCCTGTCGGACAATCTGACCTTGGGCGCCAATGCCCAGGCGACCACCAGGCGCGCGCAGATCGGCGGCGTCGCGGTGCTGGGCACGCCGATCGGCTTCTTCCACATCGAGACGGCGGCGAGCCGAAGCTTCGCGGCGGGCGGCATCGAAACGGCCGCCTCGCTCGACTATCGCGGCGAGTTCACCACCCGGTCGAAGAACGATCTTCGTCTCGCCCTGTCCGCCGTCTATCGCAGCGCCGAATTCCAGAATGCGTTCAGCCGCGATGGCCGGAACAGCCGGGCGCTGGATGTCGCCGCGCAGGTGCAATGGCTGGCCCCCTATGCGATCAGCATCGGCGGCAGTGTCGGCTATAGCAAGGCGCGCGACGGTGGTCCGAACTCCTATCGGATCGACATGACGCTCGGCCGCAGCTTCGGCCGGCTGGGTCTCAGCGCAACGGGATCGCGGCTGGTCTTCGGCAACGGCTTCGGCAACGACACCCGCGTGGCGCTGGGCCTGTCGCTCCGCTTCGGGCGACGCGACAACCTCTTCGCCCGCTATGACAGCGGAACCGGGCGCAGCGAGGTCGAGGTCAGCCGCACGCCCGATGGGCGGCTGGGCGAGATCAGCGGCAATCTCCGCTATACGCAGGATGACGATGCCCGGGCGATTTCCGGTCGGCTGGCCTATATCAACAACCGGTTCGACCTGGTGCTCAACCATAATAGGCTCGAACGGCGGGGGCCTGACGGACAGACCGCCAATGCCTCCGACTGGAACGCCCGGACCTTCGTCGGCTTTGCCGATGGCCGGTTCGGGGTCGGTCGCGCGGCCGATGAGGGGTTCGTCATCGCGGCCCTGCATCCGTCCTTGCGGGGGGCGCAGGCGTCCATCCTGGCAGGCGACCGGGTCGTGGCGCGCAGCGGCTGGCTGGGGCCGGCGCTGGTGCCGGTGGGCCGGGCCTATGGCGCGGGCCGCTACGAGGTGAAGGTCGATCCGCTGCCGATCGGATATGATCTGGGTGCCGGCACGATCAACGTCTTCCCCGGCTTCGGCTCCGGCTATCGCGCGATGATCGGCAGCGACGAGTCGCACATCGCGGTCGGCATATTGGTCGGCCCGGCCGGGCCGCTCGCGCTCGCGTCCGGCACGATCGAGCCTGTCGATGCCGCCCGGCGCAAGACGTGGAAGCCGCGCGGCTTCTTCACCAATCGCAGCGGTCGCTTCGTCGCCGATCGGCTGGCGCCAGGCCGCTATCGCCTGACGCTACCCGGCCAGGCGATAGCGACGTTCGAGATCGCCAAGGATGCGGAGGGGTTGATCGATGTCGGTACGATCCGGCTGGCACGCTGATCTGGCATGGAGCGCATGGCGCGGGATCTGGCCGGGACTGGCTGGCGTCCTGATGGTCGTGGCGGGGCCGGCGGCGGCGCAGCAATGCGATGCCAGGCTGCTGCCCGTCGCCTCGACGCTGCGGCTCGATTATGATCCCTTCGCCCTCGCCCGCACGACCGGTCGGTGGAGCTTCGATGTCGAAAGCCGCTCGGACCAGCCCTGCGAGGTCGATCTGGCGCTGGTCGATGACCAGCATCTCGGGCGCGCCGACATCGCGATCGACCCCAGCGCCGTGGTGATCGGCATCCAGGCGGGGCCGGGCGATACGACTCCGGTTCCGACCGCCTCGACCGGCGTCTGGCGCGTGCGGCTGCCGCCCGGACGACGGACCCGGCTGTCGCTGGACGCCACCGTCACGACCCATGGCGTCGCCCCGGCGGGCGAGAGCGCGACCGACCTCTCGCTGGAATTGCGCGCGCCGGGCAGCGTCGTCGCGACCGGGACGGCGTTGCCGGTTCGGATCGTTCTGGCGACGGTGCCGCGCGCGCAGATGAACATCGTCGGCGCCGCCGGGACCTTTGGCGAAGGCGCCAGCGTCACCCGCGTGGACTTCGGCGTCCTGGAAACGGGTGCGCAGCGTCGCGTCTTTCTTCAGGTGCGCGCAAATGGCCGGGCGAGGCTGTCGATCGCGTCCGCCAATGGCGGATATCTGATGCGGACCGATCATGCGGCGAGCGAGGCCGGTGTCTCCTATCAGGCGGCATTCGATGGCCGCGCCGTCGACCTCGCCCGAGGATGGGCGGAGGAATTCGAGCCACCGGCGTCGCTGGCCGGTGCGTCACTGCCGCTCGACCTGACACTCGGCACCGTCGGCCCCCGCCCGGCGGGAAGCTATTCCGACCTGCTGACGATCGAACTGAGCGCGCTCTGACCCGCCGGATGTCCCCCGCCCCCTCCCCATACCGAAACAGTCGTTGCCGCTGGTGGATTGTCCAGCCCGACGGTCGATACGCTGGGCGGCACGCCGAACGCCGATCCGCTGGGCGAGACGTACAATTCGGTGACGCCGTATCGCTGCGGCGACTATATCGCGAGCTATCGACTGATGCCGATCGCGCCGGACCAGCGCGCGCTCACCGGCCGAACCATCGAGGCGGCAGACCGCCCCGATGCGATCCGCGAGGACGTGCGCGTCGAAATGGCGCGGCTCGATGCCGAATGGGAGTTCCAGGTCCAGCTCTGCCGCGATCTCGAGAAGCAGCCGATCGAGGATCCGACCGTCGAATGGGACGAGGCGATCTCGCCCTTCCAGCGCGTCGATGCGGTGACGGACATGTCCGCGAGCCGTCGGTTCAGGTTTTCGGGGCACCAGTCCACAGACGATGCGTTCTCCGCCCCCTGCCCCGACAAAAACGAGACCCGCGATGACTCAGCAACAGCGTCCCAATGCCGATTATGCGGAGCGCGATGCCGCCATTGCGGTCAACACCTATACGACCGTCCTCAAACGGCCACAGGTGCCACATGAGGTGTTCGCAACCTATTGGCGCGACGTCCATGGCCCGCTCTGCTCCCGAGTGCCGGGACTGGCCTGGTACGTCCAATATCATCTCGACCGCGAGCAGGACGCGCATCTTTGGCCCGCCCAGGACGGGATCGAACCCTTTCCCGATTATGTGCTCGATGGCGGAGTGGAGATCGGCTTCGCCGATGCCGCTGATCAAGCCATCTTCAACAAGGCTTCCTCGATCCTGTTCTCGGACGAGCAGAACATGTTCGCCGCCACGGTGGCCTATGCGCTTCCGCACGGCTCGCGGACATTGGTCGACCGGATCACCGACCCCAGTCCCAACGGCAACGACAATTTCGACCGGATGCACGTCCATTTCGGACCGGGCGCCGGAGACCCGGACGCGTTTACCGCCTTCATGACGCGTTTTGCGCAGATGCTCGCCGATGACCCGGCCTTGCTGCGCGTCCGGCTGCACCTGCCCGAGGCCTATGACAATGCCGATCCCGCGCCGCCTGCGCCGGACGTGGCCCATGCCGTTCCGCCGGAACGCGCGCACTTGGCGGTCCTGGACCTCACCTTCGCCACGCCGCTCAGCCGGCGACGCTTCTTCGCATCCGAGGATTTTTCCCGCACGGTCGACGCGCAGAAGCGGCATATCGGCCATGTCACCGCTTTTGCGGTCAGCGGCATGTACACCTATGTCCGCGACAAGGAACTGACGCTTGCCGGGCTGAGGGGCAGCCGGCCGGCCCAGCTCATCGAGCGGCTGGGGGCGGTCAATCAGACTGCGGAGGATGTTCGCCATCTGATGCTGACGGGTGGGCTCGCCTGACAGTCGAAGCGTCGGCAGCCGTCTCCGAAAGGGATTGCTGCCGAGGCACGATCGTCCGAGATCGAAGTCATGATCACGCCGCCTGACAGCGGCCTTGCTGATAGCATTGTTCGATCAGTTCGCCGGCCGCCTTCGCATCGACCGGTCGGCTGAACAGGAAGCCCTGTAACGTATCGCAGCCCCGCGATTGCAGTTCCGCCTGCTGTTCCAGGCTTTCGACGCCTTCTGCGGTCGTTTCCATCTGCAAGGCGGAGGCGAGGTCGAGAATGGCCTTCACGATCGCCCCGGCATTGGGGTCATCGGCGATGTTGATCACGAAGGACCGGTCGATCTTCAGCTTGTCGAAGGGGAAGGACCGAAGATAGCTGAGCGAGGAATAGCCCGTGCCGAAATCGTCCAGCGCGATCCGGACGCCCAGGCTGCGCAACTGGTGGAGGATATCGGTCACCGTATCGACGCCGTCTAGGAACACCGACTCGGTGATCTCGATTTCGAGCCGCGAGGGTGAAAGGCCGCTGCGGGCGAGCGCCTGCAGCACGATGGCTTGAAAGCCCGGCGCCCGGAACTGCAGGGGCGACACGTTCACCGCCACGCGGATGTTGGAGGGCCAGGCGGCGGCCACCCGGCATGCCTCATGGATCACCCATTCACCCAGCGGCACGATCAGGCCCGTCTCCTCCGCGACCGGGATGAAGTCGACCGGGGAGATATAGCCGTCGATCGGATGCGGCCAGCGCAGCAACGCTTCGAAGCAGCGGATCGACGTGTCGCTGGTTCCGACGATCGGCTGGAACCGCAATTCCAGCCCGCCGGTCCGGATGGCGCTGCGCAAATCCGCCTCGATCTGTCGTCGACGCCTGGCCTGCTGGTCGAGCGCCTGTTCGAAGAAGCGATAGACGCCGCGCCCATCCTGCTTCGCGCGGTAGAGCGCCAGATCGGCATTCCGCACCAGCGCCTCGCCTGTCCTGGCATCCTCCGGGAACAGCGATATGCCGATGCTTATCCCGGCCGTCACCTCGCGCCCATCGACCATCACCGGGTTCGCGAAAACGTCCAGGATGCTGTGGGCCAGCCGGCGCGAGGTACTATGGTCGGCGGCCTCGCCGATGATGATCACGAACTCGTCGCCACCCAGCCGCGCCACGAAGGCGTTGTCGGACAGTTCGAGCAGCCGCTGTCCGACCGCGCGCAACAGGCCATCGCCCACCGGATGGCCGAGCGCGTCGTTCACGACCTTGAACCCGTCCAGGTCCATGTAGAGCAGCGCCAGCGCTTCGCCGTTGCGCGCGGCGCGGGCGATTTCCTGATCGAGCGACTGGCGGAAGAAGGCGCGGTTGGGCAGGTTGGTCAGGACGTCGTGGAAGGCGAGATGCGCGATCCGCTCCTCCCGCTCGACGATCCCCTGCGACATGAGGTTGAAGCTCGCCGACAATCGCCCGATCTCGTCCGCCGTCTCCACCACGACCTCGGTCCGTTCGCCCCTCGGCCAGCCGGCGGGCGGCGCGATCGAGCGCGGTGACGGGCCGGGCGATGCTCCTGGCCAGCCTCGCGGAACCGATGCCGATCAGCGTCAACCAGACCAGTCCGGCCGCGACGAGCCCGATCTGGATCGAGCGGTACGGCGCCATCGCCCGGTCCATCGGATAGGCGAGGAGCAGCGCCGCCTCCGTCCTGGCGCCCATGCCATGCAGTGGCTTCAACATGGCGAAGCTCTGCTCGCCGGCCGACGACAGGGTGAACACGCGATCGGCAGGCGTAGTCGCCCCGATCGTCCGGTCGCGGTCCATCCAGCCCGGCCCCTGGCGGATGAGGATGCTGGCGGTCAGGGGGATAGAGGACAGGCGTTCGAGTCCGCGCATCTCCTGGGCATCGAGGGGGACGATCAGGACGATCCGGCCGATCTCCAGCGGAGCCAGGACCGGCGCGGTGACGATGCGGTTCGCCCGCCGCCCGACAGCGACCACCGCATCGCGCCGATCGCCCAGCGCGTCACCCTGCAACGCGGCAAGCCTACCGGATACCGGCCCCGCATCGCCGATGACGCGCCCATTCATGTCGATCAGCACGGCATAGGGCGCGTCGGCCCGCGCGCGCAGGCTGGCCAGCGCGGAGACGATGGTCGCGGCATCGCCGCTGGCCACGGCCGAGCGGAAACCGAAATCGCGCGCCAGGATATCGGCCGCTCCCACCAGCGACCGTTCCCGCTCCTGCCACAAACGATCATAGACGCTGCCGCTCGCCGCGAGCGCATCTGCGGCGGTCTGGCGCGCACTCCGCTCGATCATCCCCTGCGCCAGGATCGCGAGCGCCAGCAAGCCGGCTGAGAAGAGCCCGGCATAGAGCACCGTCAGACGGGCGCGCAGGCTATGGAAGCGCGGACGACGCATCACGGCCGCAGCCGGACGACGGAGGCGGCACCGCCTGCACTCACGGCCAGCGGCTGCGACAGCGTGTTGCCCGATTTGCGGATCGACGGATGCCAGACGGTCAACATCCCCCGCCCCGCGCCGACCCCGGTGAAGGCGACACGACCGTCCCCGTCCGCGACGGCGGCGAAGGGGGTGGCGGTGACGTAGACCAGTCCATTCATGGCGTCATGGATGTTGCACCCCAGCGCGACCGGCCCCGGCTTGTCGAAGGTGACGCTGCGGCTGTCGTCGCGGCCATAGAGCTTGAGGTCGAACTTCTTGGCCGGCGAGAAGGAATAGACGTGGTGGCGCACCCGATCGAGATTGGGGAAGCTGACCTGCGCGCCCACCGGGACGATCAGCACCTTGGGATCGAAGGCGATATTCTGCTGCGCCACGCGATAGGTCCCGCGCGGCGTGGGCGCAGGCGTGCCAGGCAGGGTCAGCGTCACCACCGCGCCCGACAAGGGTCGGCCATCGGGGCCGATGACCTGGATGGACACCGGTGCCGCCGACGCAACACCAGCCGTGCAAAGCGCTGCGATCGAAAACAGGGCATGGCGAAGGATCATGCCCGCTCATGGATCGCGCGAGGTTTCAAACGGGTAAATTTGCCAAGACCTTCCGGCCGATTGTTAATCGGGTTTTGAGATTTCCTCGGCAGGAGCGTGTCGATGCGCCCCTCTATGCTCTTCCTCGGCATGGTCCTCCTGGCCCATGCCATGCCCGCCCAGGCCGCCGAGCGCCGCTCAGGCGGCAAGCTGCGCCTGACCGATGGCGTCAGCAGCGTGGAGGGTGCGGCCGGCGGAGGCCTGGCGGCCTGGGCGGTGATCGGGGGCAGCGAGACGCGCGACGGCATCGGTGGCAGCGCCCATGCGACGATCGTCGCCCTGCCCGACTTCGACCTGAAGACGGCTGGCATCGGGCTGGGCATCAACGACTCGGTCGAGCTGTCCTATGCCTATCAGCGCTTCGACACGCGCCGCGCCGGGGCGGCGCTGGGTCTGGGTCGTGGGTTCACCTTCGGCCAGCATATCCTGTCGGGCAAGCTGCGGATCGCGGGCGACGCGGTGTGGGAGCAGGATCGCTGGCTGCCGCAGATCGCCATCGGCGTACAGCACAAGATCGCCGAACGCGGGGCCGTCATCCGGCTGGTCGGCGGGCGGGCCTCCAGCGGCACCGACATCTATGCCTCCGCGACCAAGGTCCTGCTCGCCCAGAGCCTGGTCGTGGATGCGACCGTGCGGTGGACGAAAGCCAATCAGTTCGGGCTGCTCGGCTTTGGTGGGGATCGCCGCCGGGGACGATCGGCGCAGTTCGAGGGATCGGTGGGGTGGCTCGCCACGCCTTCGCTGCTGCTGGGTGCGGAGGTACGGACCAAGCCCGACAATCTGGCCTTCGCCCGCGAGCAGCGCGCGATCGATGCCTTTGCCGCTTTGGCGGTGACTCGGCACCTGTCTGTCACCGCCGCCTATGTCGACCTCGGCGACATCGCCACCTTCCGCCGCCAACGTGGCACCTATCTCTCTCTACGGGGATCCTTCTGACATGATCGCCATCCTGATCGCCCTCGCATGGCAGAATGCCGCCGTACCGCCCGCCGGGGAGGAGCCGGTCGCACCCTATGTGCAGTCCGACACGAATGCGGGCGCGACGCCGTTTCGCGGCGATGCGATGTGGCAGGCCTTTGGCGGTGCGGCCGGTGTCCACGCAATCGTCGACGATCTCGTGTCGACGAATACGGCCGACCCCAGGATCACCGATATCTTCAAGAACCGGGACTTGGTGCGTCTGCGCCGGACGCTGTTCGAACAATTCTGCTACATCCTGGATGGCGGATGTCATTATTCCGGCCAGACCATGGCCCAGTCGCACAAGGACATGGGCATACAGCAGGCCGACATGGCGGCGCTGGTCGAAAATCTGCAAGCCGCCATGCGCCGCCATCACGTGCCCATGGCCGCACAAAACCGCCTGCTGGCGAAACTGGCCCCCATGCACCGGGAAATCGTGGCGCGGTGATGCCGGACCATATACCGTCATGACCTGACGCAACGCCGCTCAAGGCGCACGGCATGGCATCATGCGTGCAGGTCAGAAATCGCGCGGCCGAACGCCCGCCGCCGACCCAAGGCGGGTGTGGAGCGCCTCACCAACGACCATATCACCGCGGCGGCGCACCCGGCCAACCTGTCACCGGGGCAGCGGTTGCTCAACTATCGCTGCGGCGGTGCAGAAGCCCCGGCAGCACTCCGGGCAAAAATTAAAACCGCCTTTAAGCTTATCGCATCCAGTTTGAGTATTTCAGACGGGATTAACGAAGAACGGTCATTTTCTCCTGACATTCCAAGCGATTGCTTCGGGGGCAAGGTGAACGTCACTATGCGGAATACAGGAAAAACCACCGTCCGGCAGGTTGCGACCTTGTTCGGTTGCGCGATCTCGGCGGCGTTGACCGCGACACCGGCCATGGCATCGACGCAGGGTACGCTTGGCACCACCTCGACGGGCAGCATCACCATATCGGTCAGCGTCGCGAACCGCGCCCAGATCACCGGCCTGTCCGATGTGACCTTCACCAATATCGATCCCGCTACGGCCGCCTCCGCCGCGCAGAACAACTGCGTGTGGAGCAACACCGCGACTAAGGGCTATAGCATTACCGCAACCGGCAGTGGGACGAGCGGCGCGTTCACCTTGGCGAACGGGCCGTTGACCGTCCCCTATTCCGTCCAATGGAGCCAGACCTCCGGGCAAAGCACGGGCACGGCGCTGACGGCCGGTACGGCACTCACCGGCTTGGCGACCACGGCGGCCAATCCGACCTGCAGCACCAGTCCGTCGACGACGTCGAGCCTGGTCGTCACGATCTCGGCACCCAGCCTGCAAAGCATGGTGTCGGCCACCACCTATACGGGTTCGCTGACCTTGCTCGTCACGCCTCAGTAACGCCGGCATTCCGGGAGGAAAGCGATGCTGTCGGTGCGGCTGGCCATCCTGTTGGCGCTTGGCCTGGCAAGCCCATGCGTGACGATGCCGGCTGCCGCCCAAGGCGTGCAAATCTCCAACCTGTCCGATATGGGATTCGGCTTGGTGACCGATATCGGCAGCGATCAGGTCCAGGCACAATCCGTCTGCGCCTATAGCGGCTTGCTGGGTGGGCGGTACACCGTCACGGCCTTGGGGTCGGGCGCCGGCGGAGCCTTCACCCTGTCGAACGGTTCGGCGACGCTTCCCTATGAGGTGCAATGGAGCCCCTCCGCCGGGCAGGTGTCCGGCATCAACCTCGTCGCCGGCCGCCCGCTACCCGGGCAAACGATGCTGCTGAGCTGCCCGGTGCTGCAAGCAACCAATGCCAGCCTAATTGTCATTCTTCGCGGTATCGCCCTGAGCGCGGCCCGGTCGGGAAACTACACCGGCACGCTGACCGTCATCCTGTCGGCCAACTGACATGTACGCCCTCTTGGCTCCCGCCCTGCTGTCGCTGGCTGCCAATAGCGGCAACGTGGTTAATGGCGCGAACGACGAGCCGCCGCTCCCGCCCCGGGCCCCGGCGGTGACGGCGGCGATGCCGGCCGACTTCGCCGACCTGGACCGGAAACGGGTCACGGTCCTCGACGTGTATTTCGGCGATCGCCGGATCGGCCAGTTCGAAGTCGAAGCCGATCCCGCCTCGCTGCGCTTCTTCCATCCCGACGCGGTCGCCGCGGCCATTCCCGATCTGCTGGATCGCACAAGCGTCACGACCGCCCTGACGGGCGCGTTATCCCCCCATACCGCTCCGCTTTGCGCATCCTTCGCCGATCCCTGCGATCGACCACGGCCGGCGGTGGCTTCCATCGTCTATGATCCGGCCCGGTATCGGATCACCATCTATGTCAATCCGCGCCTGCTTGCCGTGCGCGACGACGGCAACGCGCATTTCCTCGCGCCCCCGTCATCGGCACCGACGGCCGTCGGCACCCTGGGGTTCGCCATCGCCGGTGGCAGTGGTCAGCGACCAAGCTATGCCTTGCGCAATCGCTTGGTCGTAGGCGCCGGGAACGCCCGCCTGATCGCGGAGATGGCGATTTCGTCCTTTCGGGGCCTCGAGATCGACAATCTTGCGGCACAACTTGACCGCCCCGGCCATCGCTACATCGGCGGCCTGTTCTATGCGCCCGGGACCGAGCTGGTCGGGCGCAGGCGGATCGTCGGTCTCGGTGTCGGATCGCAATTCGACACCCGCATCGACCGGGCATCGCTGACCGGCACGCCGTTGATCCTCTTCCTCGACCGGCGGGCGCGGGTCGACCTCTATGTCCAAGGTCGACTGATCGGCTCCCAATCCTTGGAGAGCGGCAACCAGACGCTGGACACGACCACCTTGCCCGACGGCTCGTACATGATCGAACTGCACATCCACGACGCCGGCGGTGCGCAACGGGTCGAACGGCGCTTCTTCACCAAAAACGCCGCCCTCGCCCCCGTCGGCTATCACCTGTTCCACGCCGAGATTGGCTGGCTGGCCACCGCACGGGAAGACATGCCGGTCGCGATCACCCCGGTTCCGATCCTCAATGTCGGACTGGCCGGCCGCCGGGGCGCGCATCTCGCCTGGGACGCCTCGGGGATCGTCACGGACCGCAAGATCCTGGCGGAGGTTGGCGCCACCATCATCACCCCGGCCGTGCAGGGGCATGTCGGCCTGCTGGCGTCCTCGACCGGCGACCGCGGCGTGGCGATCCAGCTCAATTCCACCAGTGCCGGCTGGCTGAACTACGGCTTCGATCTGCGCCATGTGCGCAGTGCCGACGGACGCGCGCTCATCCCGATCGAGGATGAGAGCCGCTGGTCGCCGCTGGCGGGCGTCGAGGTGGCGCCGTTTCTCGACCAGAGTCCCGATTATGTCCAGGCGACCGGCAGCGTATCGGCCTATCTGCGACGGACGCAGTGGAGCCTGTCGGCCTATTATCGTCGCGGTCGCGACGGTCGTGCGAGCTATGCCGTGGGTCCGGCGTTGCGCTGGACCATCGTGGAGCATGACCGTTTCCGGTTGGGCTGTACGGGGACCTATGCCGCGACCGACCGGGGCAACGCGGTCGCGTTCGGGCTGCAATTCCAGCTTCTCGGCGCACGAAGCCAGCTCCACGCCGCGATCCGGGGGCAGTCGGGCGGCGGTGCATCCTACTCGGGAGGCGAGGAGGCGGTGGAGCTGGGCGCATCGCTGCAACGGGACGATCGATCGGGCGGGCTGCTCAATGCCAGCGCGCTCACCCAATTCACGCGGGGAACCACCCTGGTGCAGGCCGGCGCGGATGCGCGCGGACCCGCCGGCTACGTCGCCGGCGCCATCGTCCAGCGGCTGAAACCCGGAGCGGACAGCCGGCAATATGGTCTGTCGGGTCAGACCACCTTGGGCTGGGGCGGCGGCACGCTCCATCTCGGCGCCAGGGAACAGACCGACAGCGTGATCGCCGTGCGCGTGCGGGGCCCCAAGAGCAACGCCCGCTTCGAGGTGCTGGTCGATGAGGCGGTGCGCGGCATCCTCCATCCGGGCGAGCGCCTGGCCGTCGCGGTGCAGCCCTATCGCCGCTATGCCGTGCGGCTTCGCGTAATCGGCGACCAACTCTGGGCGTTCGACACCCGAACTCGTCATATCGACATGCATCCGGGTTCGTATCGGACATTGGAATGGTCCGCCCGTCCCGTGCTGGCGATGTTCGGCCGGCTGGTGTCCGCCGCCGGTGCCCCGATCCGGAACGGGGATATTACCAGCGGAGACGCGGTCGCCGCGACGGACGACCATGGCTATTTCCAGATCCAGGCGGCGGGGAACGCATCGCTGACCGTCCACGCCGCCGATGGAGCCACCTGTACCGCGACGCTTGACGCACGGCATACGACCGCGCCTTTTGTCGCCCTGGGAGACGTACCATGCCGACCATGATCCGCACCGCTCTCGCCCTGGTGCTGGCCGCCCCGTGGTTTCCGACGCCGGCGGATGCGGGCATCGTGTTGAGCCAGGTGGTCCTGGATATCCTCCCGACCTCGGACATCGCGCAGAATGTCGAAGTCACCAACGACGGTGCCGACATGGCCTATGTCGTGGTCGAGCCTTCGGAAATCCTGGCAGCCGGGCAGCCGGCGGAAGCGCGCAGGCCGATCGTCGATCCGGGTGCTGGCGGGCTGCTGGTGACGCCGCAACGGCTGATCCTGCAACCGGGTGAGCGCAAGACGATCCGCTTCGCCGCGATCGCCGATCGCGGGGCCACCGACCGCATCTACCGCGTCACCGTGAAGCCGGTGGTCGGCGCCGTTGCCGCACCGAGCACCGCCCTGAAGCTGCTGGTAGGCTATGACGTGCTGGTCATCATCCGTCCGGCCGTGCCGCTGGCGAAGGTGGCTGGTGCCCGTGACGGCTCCACGTTGGTGCTTCGGAACGACGGCAATACCAATGTCGAACTGTATGACGGCCACCAATGCGATGCCGCCGCGCCGACGACCTGCCACGACCTGCCGTCGCGTCGGCTCTATGTCGGGCAGCAATGGCAACAACCGCTGACCGGCACCGGTCCGGTCACCTATCGCGTCGCGGTCGGCAAGACCTCCACCCTGCAACGATTCTAGCCTCCCTGCCCCATCGTCAACGAAGGATGGCGCAGCGATGACAGCCAGCCCTTCCGTCCGACGCGGCGATGCGCGTCCGGACGATCGAATATTCTAGACAAGCGCTCAACTAAGGCGTTCTCTTTACGGGGAATCTGCAAAGGCAGTCGGAGTTTGACGATGTCGCTGATCATCAATGGAGTGGACGTGCCGGCACCGGTCGATGCGCGTGTGTCGCTGCTCGACCATCTACGTGAAGGATTGCACCTGACCGGCACCAAGAAGGGCTGCAACCAGGGCGCATGCGGGGCCTGCACCGTGCTGGTCGATGGCGAGCGAATCCTGTCCTGCCTGGCGCTGGCGGTCCAATATGAGGGCCGTCAGGTGACGACGATCGAGGGCTTGGCGGACGGCGACGGGCTGCACCCGCTCCAGACCGCCTTTATCGAGCATGACGGTTTCCAATGCGGCTATTGCACGCCGGGCCAGATCTGCTCGGCCATCGGCATGGCGGCGGAGGCGGAGCGCGGGGTGCCGAGCTATCTGAGCGACGACCTGTCGGCGGACGTCGCGCTGACCCGCGCGGAGATTCAGGAACGGATGAGCGGCAATTTGTGCCGATGCGGGGCACATAACGGGATCATCGATGCGATCCGCGCGACGGTGGCGGCATGACCCCCTTCGACTATGCCCGCGCCGCCGACCGGGCGGAGGCCCTGCGCTTGGGCGCCGTCGCCGACACGGCCTATCTTGGCGGTGGCACCAACATCGTCGATCTGATGCGCGAGCGGATCGCAACACCGACCCGTCTGGTCGACGTGAGCACGCTGCCCGCCGAGATCGTCGAGACCGAGGGCGGCGGGTTGCTGATCGGTGCGGCGGTCCGCAACACCGCGCTGGCCGAGCACAGGCTGGTGCGCGAGCGCTATCCGGTACTGGCGCGCGCGATCCTGGCCGGTGCATCGGCGCAGATCCGCAACATGGCGACGGTCGGCGGCAATCTGCTCCAGCGGACGCGATGCTCCTATTTCTACGATGCCGACGGATCGCGCTGCAACAAGCGGGCACCGGACACGGGCTGTGACGCGCGCGAGGGGTTCAACCGCATCCACGCCGTCCTCGGTGCCTCGGACGCGTGCGTCGCGACGCATCCGTCCGACATGTGCGTCGCCCTGGCGGCCCTGGACGCGATCGTCCATCTCGATGGCGCGAGCGGCTCCCGTACGCTGCCCTTCGACGCCCTGCACCGCCTGCCCGGCGACCGGCCCGATCGCGATACCAGCCTGGCGCCCGGCGAGCTGATCACGGCGGTGGAACTGCCGCCGCTCGCCTTTGCCGCGACCTCCACCTATCGCAAGGTGCGCGACCGGGCGAGCTATGCCTTCGCGCTCGTCTCGGTCGCGGCGGCCGTCGAGATGGCGGATGATCGCATCGCCGACATACGGATCGCCTTTGGCGGGATCGCGCACAAGCCGTGGCGGGCGACGAAAGCGGAGGCTGTGCTGCGCGATGGTCCCGCCACCCGCCAGGCGTTCCTGGATGCGGCGGCGGCCGAATTCGCCGACGCCCGGCCCCTGCGGGACAATGGCTTCAAACCGGCGCTGGCGACGCGGACACTGGCCGCCGTCCTCGCCTCACTGACCATGGGAGATGCAGCATGAGCATCGTCGATACCGCCAAGCAGGCGGCGCAGGGCCTGGTGCAGGGCGCCCTTGAAAAGCTCGTGCCGCTGGCCCCCGACAGCTGGATCCCGGGCGGCAAGCCCGATCCTCTGATCGCGCGCAAGCACGGGTTGATCGGCCAACCGGTCTCGCGGTTGGACGGATCGCTGAAGGTCACCGGCGCCGCCGCCTTCGCCGCAGAGCATCGTTTCGACAACATGGTCTATGCCGCGCTCGCCTATGCGACGATCCCCCGCGGGCGGATCGCCGCGATCGATACGGGGGCTGCGGAGGCCGCACCCGGGGTCGTGCTGGTGATGACCCATCGGAACGCACCGCGCATGGCGCCCCCACCGGTCTTCGGCTCCTCGCCGACCGCGGTCGGGCCGGCCGACCTGCCGATCCTGCAGGACGACCGCATCCACTGGAACGGCCAGCCGGTCGCCTGCGTGCTGGCGGAAACGCAGGAGCAGGCGGATCACGCCGCCGCGCTTCTCGCCATCACCTATGAAGCCGAGCCATCGACCACCGATCTCGCCGGCGCCAAGGCGAACGGCATCGAGCCGGGCCTGTTCATGGGCCAGCCGTTGTTGAACGAGATCGGCGATGCCGAAGCGGCGCTGGCTGCGGCTCCCCACCGGGTCGACCACATCTATCGCACCCCGCGCCACAACCATAACCCGATCGAGCCCCATGCCGCGACGCTGGCCTGGATCGGCGACGATCTGGTGATCCACGACGCCAGCCAGATGGTGACGCAGCAGGCCCAGACCATGGCCGATGTGTTCGGCCTGCGGACCGATCAGGTCCGGCTGACCTCGCCCTATGTCGGCGGCGGGTTCGGCAGCAAGGGCCTGTGGGACCATCAGGTGATTGCCGCGGCGGCCGCGCGGCTGGCCCATCGCCCGGTACGCATCGCCCTGTCGCGCGAGGGCGTCTATCGGATCGTCGGCGGGCGGACGCTGACCGAACAGCGCGTGGCGATCGGCGCCACGGACGACGGCAAGTTCGAGGCGCTGATCCATACCGGCCTGACGGTGATGACGCCGCACAATGCGATGCCCGAGCCCTTCATCCTCGGCACGCGCGCGGCCTATGCCGCACCCAACATGCTGCTGAAGGTGGAGGTGGCGCGGATGAACATGCTCGCCAACACTTTCATGCGCGCGCCCGGCGAAGCGGTCGGCACCTTCGCGCTCGAATCGGCGATCGACGAACTCGCGTCCGACCTTGGCATGGACCCGGTCGAACTGCGTATCCGCAACGAGCCCGACGCCGACCCGACCAGCGGCCTCCCCTTCTCGTCCCGCCACATCGTCGAGGCGTGGCGGCGTGGCGCGGAGCGGTTCGGTTGGGACGCGCGCCCGGCGACACCCGGATCACAGCAGGATGGCGAGTGGCGGATCGGCATGGGCTGCGCGACCGGCACCTATCCCTATTACCGGATGCCGGGTGCCGAGGCGCGGATCACGATGACCCGCGACGGCGACGATGTGCGTGCGAAGGTCGAGGTCGCGGCGGCCGAGATGGGCATGGGCACCGCCACCACGACCGCGATCGTCGCCGCCGAGCGGCTCGGCCTGCCGATGGAGCGTATCGAGATCGGCTATGGCGATTCCGCCATTCCCGGCGCGATCATGGCCGGTGGATCGCAGCAGACCGCCGCGATCGGGGCCGCCGTCATCGCCGCCCAGGCCGAGCTGGTCACCGCCTTGCTGAAGCTCGCCGGCAACGACTCGCCCCTGGCGGGCCTGTCGGCGGACGAGGTCGGCAGCGATGCCGGGGCCCTGGCCAGCCTCGCGGAGCCATCGCGGCGCGAAAGCTACGCCTCGATCCTCGCGCGTGCGCGGCGCGACAGCGTGACGGTGACCAAGGCGGGATCGATGCCGCTGGAATTGATGCACTGGTCGATGCATTCGCACAGCGCGCTGTTCTGCGAGGTGCGGGTCAATACGGTGACCGGCGAGACGCGCATCAGCCGTTTCCTGGGCGCGTTCGACTGCGGCCGCATCCTCAATCCGAAGACGGCGGCGAGCCAGTTTCGTGGCGGCATCATCATGGGGCTGGGCATGGCGCTGATGGAAGAGACGCTGTTCGACGAACGCAATGGCCGGATCATGAACCCCAGCCTGTCCGAATATCACCTGCCGGTGCATCTCGACGTGCCGGAGATCGACGTCATCTGGACCGACATCGCCGATCCGCACACGCCGATGGGAGCGCATGGGGTCGGAGAGATCGGCATCACCGGGGTCGCGGCCGCGGTCGCCAATGCCGTCTACAACGCGACCGGCATCCGCGTCCGCAACCTGCCGATCACACTCGACAACTTGATGCGATAGAGCGCCCCTCTCCCGCATCGAAGCCGACCCATATGCAGTCGTTCCGTCATCCCTGACGGCTTCGTCGACGCGAACACCGGGTCATGATCCGGATCGATCGGAACATCGAGGGCGAGTGGCTGGCGATCATCGACCAGCCACCCGCCGTCGATCCCTGGCCCGCACGCAGATCGAGGCTGCCATCCGATTGAACTCGCCCTATAATCCTGTTGCTGGCAGCAGGCCCACCCTGGTCCCGAACCCATGCAGGGACGCATCACGGCCATGAACCAATCGCATATCGATGGCGCAAAAGCCGACCTCCGCAGCCTCACCCACGCCCATGACTGGTCCGCCTCCGCGATCGGCGACCGCGCAACCTGGCCACGCTGCCTGGAAACCGTGCTCGACCTGATGCTGTCGTCGAAATTCGCGATGTGCCTCGGTTGGGGGCCGGAACTGACGCTGCTCTACAACGACGCCTATGTCCCGTTCCTCGGCGCGCGGCATCCAGCCGCTTTGGGCCAGCCGCTCCGCGAGGTCTGGGCCGAGGTCTGGACGGATATCGAGCCGTCCGTCACATCGGCGATGGCGGGCATTCCGGTCGACCATGTCGACTTGCCGCTCACCATGACGCGGCATGGCTATCCGGAGGAAACATGGTGGACCTTCGCCTATAGTCCGCTGCGGGACGATGACGGCATGGTGGCGGGATTCCTCGACATCGCGACCGAGACAACCGGAAAGGTCGTGCATGAGCGCGAGCTGATGAAGCGCGAAGCGCAGTTGCGCGCGCTCAACCGGGACCTGGAAAGCCAGATCGTCGAGCGGGGCCGCGAACGGGCGATGACGTGGGCCGTCACCTCGGAACTATTGTCGGTCATCGATCTGCGCACCGGCTGCTTCAACCGCGTCAATCCGGCCTGGGCGGCGACGCTCGGCTGGACACCGCAGGAGATGGAGGGATCGCCCTTCTCGGACTTCGTGTTACCCGATGATTCACGCCGCAGTGCCGACGCCTTCGATGCGGTGCGCGACGGCAATCCGGTTTCGCGCTTCGACAATCGCTACCGGACGAAGGCCGGCGGAATCCGGTGGCTGTCCTGGGTCGCCGTACCGTTCGAGGGCAAGCTCTATTCGAGCGCGCGGGATATCACCGACGAGCGGGCGCAGACGGACAAGCTGGCGCTGGCGGAGGACACGTTGCGCCAGGCGCAGAAGATGGAGGCGATCGGCCAGCTGACGGGCGGTGTCGCGCACGACTTCAACAATTTGCTGACGGTGATCCGCGGCTCCGTCGATCTACTCCGCCGTCCCGAACTCAGCAGCGGTCGTCGCGCGCGCTATATCGACGCGATCGGAGACACCGCCGACCGCGCCGCGAAGCTGACGGGACAGCTCCTGGCCTTTGCCCGCCGCCAATCCCTGACGCCGGAGACGTTCGATTGCGGGCGGAGCATCGCCGACGTCGTGTCGATGGTGCGCACGCTGACCGGAACGCGGATCGGCATCGAGACGATCGTGCCCGACGATCCATGTTTCGTGCTTGCGGACAAGGGCCAGTTCGACACCGCCATCGTCAACATGAGCATCAACGCGCGCGATGCGATGGACGGCGAGGGCGAGCTGACGATCGTCGTCGGCCCCGTATCGGGCATCCCCGAGATCCGCCTGCATCCTCCCGTCGCCGGCGACTTCGTGGCCGTGACGATCAGCGACACGGGCAGTGGCATCTCGCCCGAGAATGTGGTCCGCATCTTCGAGCCCTTCTTCACCACAAAGGGACTGGGCCATGGCACCGGTCTGGGCCTGTCGCAGGTGATCGGCTTCGCCAAACAGTCGGATGGCGACATCCGGGTGGAACGCCGGGAGGAGGGCGGCACGACCTTTACGCTCTATCTGCCCCGGGTGGCGATGGACGGCAGCCACGCCGAAGTCGAGGAAGCGCATCCGCTGACGATCACCGGGGACGGCGTGTGCGTACTGGTCGTGGAGGATAATAGCAGCGTCGGCGAATTCGCGGTCCAGGCGCTACGGGAATTGGGGTACGACACGATCCTGGCCCTCAATGCCGACGAGGCCCTGGCCGAACTGGACAAGGATTGCGACCGCTTCCACATCGTCTTCTCGGACGTGGTGATGCCGGGCATGTCCGGGCTGGATCTAGCGCAGGAAGTGCGGCGTCGCCATCCCCGGCTGCCGGTCATCCTGACCAGCGGCTATAGCCATGTGCTGGCCCAGAATGGGCGGCATGGTTTCGAACTGCTGCACAAGCCCTACTCGATCGAACAGCTTTCCCGCGTCTTCCGCAAGTCGATTACCTGGCAGGCCCGACGTTGGTCATCATGACGTGCCGAGACGGCAGAACCCGAGCGGCGGCGACCCGCGACAGATCGTCGCCCTTTTGCTATCGAT
The DNA here is from genome assembly GCF_031453475.1 of Sphingomonas sp. SORGH_AS_0438. NCBI lineage: Bacteria > Pseudomonadati > Pseudomonadota > Alphaproteobacteria > Sphingomonadales > Sphingomonadaceae > Sphingomonas > Sphingomonas sp. SORGH_AS_0438. The sequence continues at coordinate 1,275,089 of NZ_JAVIZS010000001.1, read as the reverse complement.
CCGACATGAGCTTCGAACTGCGCGCAGCCCGGTTTATCCCCCTCCCCAGCCGGACCGAAGGCCCATGCACGGCCCAGTCGGGCGGTCGCATTGGCTGGATGGTCCGCTTGCCCCTGCTTGTCGTTTCGCTGGTCACGAGCGTGACGGCCTCTGCCGCCACCTACCCGACGCGTTCGATCGGTGACTGGGTCCTATCCGCGAGCAGCGATCAGAAAGGCTGCTTCCTGAGCAGGACCTATCCTGCGCCGCGGCAGACGACGCTGCAATTGGGCCTCGATACCGATGGCAGCAACCGAGTGTCGATCCTCAACCCGCATTGGTCGATCCGCCCCCGCCAGAAACTGACGCTGGATTTTCGGCTTTCCAATGTCGCTTTCCCCCGGCACCTCGCGATCGGCATTGCGAGCCAGGACAAGAGGGGGTTCGTCAGCAGTTTCGGCCGGAGCTTCCCCGCCAGTTTCGCGGCGTCCCGCTTCCTCCATGTTCGGCGGGGTGACGTGCCGGTCGAGGAACTCGATCTCGACGGAAGCGGTGCGGCGATTGCAGAACTGCGGACATGCGTTGCGCATTACCGCACGGCGCCAGGCAAGAACCAGCCGGCACCAAGGGCCGAGGCGCGAATCCCGACCGATCCCTTCTCCAACTCGCCCGATCGTGATTCGCGGAATTGAGATCGAAATAGTCTTGGGTTCATCATGGGTTCATTGCTCTTCATCTGGTGAAGCCCAAGTATTTCTACAAGATGAACAGGCTACACTTGCAACTCGACTGGCCGTGCGCGAAACCCGGACTGTCGCCTGCTCTATTGCCGCGCGACGCCGTTCAGGGCTCCTTCGCGGACCTCTAAACTATTAGGAAGACAGCGATGCTGCCATCTTTGACGAAGCTTTCTCCCCTGGCCCTGATATTGCTCGCCGGCCCGGTGCTGGGCGGGTGCGCGACCAAATCCTACGTCCGTGAGCAGATCGCACCGGTCAGCGCTCGCGTCGACACGCTCGAGACCCAATTGCAGGCGACGGACGGCACCGCCAAGCAGGCCCTGACCGAAGCGCAGGCGGCCTCGGCTCAGGCGCAGCAACAGGGCCAGCGCGTCGATCAGATCAACGGTCGCGTCGACGGCGTCGAACAGCGACTGCAGGAACAGGAGCGTCGCGGGAAGCGTCCGCGCCACTGATCCCGCTGGCGCGCATCCGCGCCACCGTCATTGCACGATGAAGTCCGGGGCGTCCCACTCCACAGGCGGGACGCCCCTCGGTACAGGAGCCGATGATCAAGATCTCCGTCCCACTTGCCGGCCTGGCCTTGTGCGCCACCGGTGTCCAAGCCGCCCCGCCGCCGAAAACGGACGCCCGATCGGGGCCATCAGAGCTATCCCGTCGCGCCGCACCGACGATAATGGCATCACCCGATGCGGAGCGGGTCGCCGCCTGGATCGCCGCGTCCGGCGACAATCATGCCCTGCCTTATGCCGTGATCGACAAGAACAGCGCGTCTTTGCTTCTCTATGACGGACGGGGAAAGCCGATCACGCAGGCGCCCGTGCTGATCGGCATCGCCCCGGGTGATGATGCCACCCCGGGTGTCGGCAGCAAGACGCTTGGTGAGATCGGGCCAGCCGAGAAGACGACGCCTGCGGGCCGCTTCCTGGCGAAGTTCGGCTATGCCGCCGGACGGCAGAAGGTGCTATGGGTCGACTATACCAACAGCGTCGCGATCCATCCTATTCCCGGAGACGCCGCCAAGCGCGAGATGCGTCGCGAGCGGCTGCTTTCGCCGGAGCCCGACGACAACCGCATTACCTTCGGCTGCATCAACGTGCCACGGGCCTTTTACGGCTCGGCACTGCGACCGCTTTTCCAGAAGAAGGGCGGCTATGTCTACATACTGCCGGACAGCAAGCCGCTGGAAGATGTATTCCCACGCCTCCGCGTCCACGCACTGACGTCACACCAATTCTAGCGGGTGCGATCGACCGCTCGTTTCCCACGGTAGCACCGCCTCGCGCTTGAACTCGCCCGTGAAGCGATGCTTCGTCGTACCGCCATCAGAAACACCTGCGGCTCCGCTGCGCCTATTATCGGTGTCCGTCAAACCGATGGATGATCACTCTGTGGTGAAACGGACATCCGGACGGCTCGATGATCAGTCGTCGTCGTAATTCTCGCCTTCGGAACCACTGCCGGCCCCCATGCCGCTGCCATGGACCTCGCCGGTCTGCTGATCGATATGGGCGCGGCGTCCAGCCTCATCGGGGATGGCTTCTCCCGGACGGTGGGTGGCGTCGATCGGCGTGCGCGCCGTACCACCCTCTCCCGCGCCGACCGCGACCTGACCCGGGCTCATCGCCGCATGGCTGTCATATTCCTCGCCGGAATAATGGCCCTTGTCACCCAAGGGGTTGCCGCGCATCTCCTGCGTGTCGTCGGTTTGGGGCGGTGTGATGTCACGCTTGTCAACCATGATGAACTCCTTCGCGTGGTGAACGCGCGGGGAGGCAACCGGTCCCCGACCCGGTGCGTTCCACCGCCGAAATGATCAAGGTCGCCAGCTACAACATGCGCAAGGCCATCGGCACCGACCGTCGGCGCAACCCCGAACGCATCCTGGAGGTGCTCCGCGAGATCGATGCGGATATCATCGCATTGCAGGAAGCGGATCGGCGCTTCGGCACGCGGGCGGCGGTGCTGTCGCCGCACCTGATCGAGGAACATAGCGACTGGAAGCCGGTCGCGGTGGCGCGCCGGGCGACTTCGATGGGCTGGCACGGCAATGCCCTGCTCGTTCGCAAGCGCGCTGAAATCCGCAGCTGCGGCACGATCCACCTTCCCGCGCTGGAGCCGCGCGGCGCCGTGGTGGCCGACATCCTGATCGACGATCAGCCGATCCGCGTGGTCGGCATGCATCTCGACCTGTCCGGCCTGTGGCGACGGCGGCAGGCCGCGGCGATCCTGTCGCATGTCGATGCCGCCCCGGATATCATGCCGACGGTGATGATGGGCGACCTGAACGAATGGACCGCCGCCTCCGGTTGCCTGCGCGACTTCGGCCGCGATTTCGCCATGGCCGCGACCGGCCCCAGCTTCCACGCTCGCCGACCGATCGGGCGGCTCGACCGGATCATGGTGTCGCGCCAGATGCGTACGGTCGACTGCGGCGTCCACACCAGCCCGGCGGCGCGGATAGCGTCCGATCACCTGCCGATCTGGGCGACGCTCGCACCGGCATGATCTGCCGCTATAAGAGAGAAATGGAGAGAGGATCACAGGGGGGCGGGACCACGGCCCCGCGCGCCTGATCGTGCGCGAGAAAGAACTGCGCTTGGCGCTAATCTGCTATGGCGGGATCAGCCTAGCCGTCTACATGCACGGCATCACCAAGGAGATCTGGCACGTCGCCCGTGCCAGCCGCGCCCGCCACGACGGTACGCAGCCCTCTCCGGGTGCCGATCACGTCTATCACGCGCTGCTCACCGAGATCGAGGCGGAGAGTGGCCTGCGCCTCCGTGTCCTGGCCGACATCGTCGCCGGTGCCTCGGCCGGCGGCATCAATGGGATCTTCCTGGGCCAGGCGATCGCCACCGGACAGTCGCTCGACCCGCTGACCGACCTTTGGCTCACCTCCGCCGATGTCGAGGCGCTGATCGATCCCCAGGCCGCCCCCGCCAGCCGCTTCTCCAAATTATGGGCGCTGCCGCTGGCCTGGATGGCCGCCGGGCGCAGCGCCGCCGATGTCGACCAGCTACCCGATGCCCGGACACGCGAGGAGGTGCGCGCCAAGCTGTCGCATTTCGTCCGCTCGCGCTGGTTCGAACCGCCCTTTGGCGGCGCGACCTTCACCCGCCTGCTGCTCGACGCGCTCGACGCGATGGCCGCATCCGAGCGCGGCCCGCGCCTGCTGCCGGATGGTCAACCGCTCGACCTGTTCGTCACCGTCACCGACTTCACCGGCCATCCCGAACGCCTGCCCCTCAACTCCCCGCCCGAGGTGGTGGAGACCGAGCATCGCCTGGTCGTCGGCTTTTCGGACCATGGCCGGTCGCTTCCCACCCTGGCGGCCCTGCCGGAACTCGCCTTCGCGGCGCGATCGACGTCCAGTTTTCCGGGTGCCTTCCCACCCTTCATGGTCGGCGAGCTGGACGGGGTGCTGAAGGAGCGGCGGCTCGCCTGGCCCAGCCGGCGCGCTTTCCTACGCCGTATCCTGCCACGGCAGGCGGCGGCGAACGCGCTCGATACGGCGGTACTGATCGACGGCTCGGTCCTCGCCAACGCGCCGTTCGGCCCGGCGATCGATGCGCTGCGCGAACGCCCGGCCCGGCGGCAGATCGACCGGCGCTTCGTCTACATCGATCCCTCGCCCGGTCCCAAATTCCGGCTGGCTAGCGGGAGTGCGCAGCCCGGCTTCTTCCAGACGATCATCGGCGCGGTCAGCGAATTGCCGCGCCAACAACCGATCCGCGACAATCTAGAGGCGATCGCCGAGCATAGCCGCCGGGTCGAGCGCATGGCAGGCGTGGTCGCCGCCATGCGCCCGGCGGTGGAGGAGCAGGTCGAGGCGGTGTTCGGCCACACCCTGTTCCTCGATCGCCCCACGCCCAAGCGGCTGGCAGCATGGCGACACCGGGCGCAACAGGCGGCGGTGAACCAGGCCGGCTATGCCTTCGCCCCCTATGAGGCGGTGAAGCGCGACGGCGTGGTCGAGCGACTGGCGACGACCGTCGCCGGGTTGATCGGTGAGTCGAGCGCGCGTCGACGGGGCACCGCGCGCGCGCTGATCCAGGCGGCGCTGGCCGCCCAGCCCGGCCGGGGCGGCATCCCGCTGCTCCGCGCCTATGATATCGGCTTCCGCATCCGCCGCCTGCGCCTGCTCGCCCGCCGATTGGCGGACATGGAGGCGGTCAATGAAGATGCGGCGCTGGGCCCGATGCACGACGCGATCTTCGAATCGCTCGCCGGCTATCTCCATTGCCAGCGGCTGGAACCTCTGCTGACCCTCCGGCCGCTCGCCCGCAGCATGGGCGGCGATGCGACGCCGCTGCTCGACTCGATCGCCACCGCCTATGACCTGGCCGGTCTGGATGCGCAGGCCGACCAACGACTGAGTACGGCGCTCGCCGCGCTGCCACGCCCCCTAAGACGCCCCCTGCTGCTCGCCTATCTGGGCTTCCCCTTCTACGACACGGCGACGCTGCCGCTGCTCGGCGGCGAGGGGATGGACGAGTTCGACGCGATCAAGGTCGACCGCATCGCTCCCGAAGACGCCGCCACGATCCGGGCCGGCGGAGCGGAGGCGACGTTGAAGGGCATCCAGTTCAACAGCTTCGGCGCCTTCTTCAGTCGCGCCTATCGCGAGAACGACTATCTCTGGGGCCGGCTGCACGGGGCGGAGCGAATGATCGACATCATCGTCTCCACCCTGCCCATGGGGGCCAGGTTGCGCGCGGGACGGCTGTCCGCGATCAAGCGCGCCGCCTTCCTCGCGATCCTCGACGAGGAGGAACCGCGCCTCGCCACCGCCGCCGCGCTGATCGCACAAATCCGCCGCGAGATCGGCTGATCGGGTCGCCGACGACCGCCTGCTCTGGTCAAATCGGCCGAGTCCGGCTAGCCTCTCCCTCCCCATCCGTGGAGACGCGCATTGCAGTTCCTGAAGATCCTGTTCTGGTGCCTGTTGGCCTTTCTGGCCGCGCTGTTCACGATCGCGAACTGGACGTCGATCCCGGTTCACCTGCCCGGCGACCTGGTCGCCGACATCAACCTGCCCTTCCTGCTACTAGTCACCTTCCTGCTCGGCCTGCTGCCGACGCTAGGCTGGCAGGCGGCGCGGCGCTGGCGGTTGCGGCAGCGGCTGACCACCTGCGAGCGGCAATTGGCGGAGGCGCGCGCGCTCCATGCCGCGATCGAACCCGTCACCCTGCCCGCGACGATCGCCGAGCCTGCCGTCACCCCCCTCTCGCCATCGACGGGAGCCACGCTGTGAGCAACCGCGTCTATGTCGCGATCGACACCCCCGATCTCGCCCGCGCCAAGGCGCTGGCCACGCGCGTCCGGCATCATGTCGGCGGGATTAAGCTGGGGCTGGAATTCTTCTGCGCGCATGGCCAGTCCGGCGTGCGCGAGATGGCGGCGCTCGGCCTGCCTATCTTCCTCGACCTCAAGCTCCACGACATCCCGAACACCGTCGCCAAGGCGGTGCAGGCGCTCCATCGGCTGCATCCCGCGATCCTGACCGTCCATGCCAGCGGCGGCCGCGCGATGCTGGAGGATGCCAAGGCCGCCGCCCCGACCGGTACCAAGGTGGTGGCGGTGACGATGCTGACCAGCCTCGACGCCAGCGACCTGTCGGCCACCGGCGTGCAGGGCAGCGCGCATGATCATGTCGTGCGGCTCGCCGGGCTGGCTCAGGAGGCCGGGATCGACGGCATCGTCTGCTCCGGCGCGGAGGTCGCCGCCGCCAAAACATTGTGGCCGCACGGCTTCTTCGTGGTTCCGGGCGTCCGGCCCGCCGACGCGGCGGTCGGCGACCAGAAGCGCGTGGTGACGCCGCGCGCGGCGGTGGACGCGGGCGCATCGATCCTGGTCGTCGGTCGCCCCGATCACCCAGGCCGAGGACCCGGATCAGGCCGCCCGTGCGATCGAGGCGACGCTCTGACCCTTTCGCCGATCCGCATGAAGGCTATAGGGCTATCATGCCCACCACTGCCAAAATCTGCGGGCTGACCACGCCTGAGACGATCGGGGCCGCCATTCGTGGCGGCGCCAGCCATATCGGCCTGGTCTTCTTCCCGCCCAGCCCCCGCCATCTCGAATTCGACCGGGCCGCCGGGCTTGCCGCGCCGTTGCCCGACTCGGTGGCACGCGTCGGCGTGTTCGTCGATCCCGATGACGCGATGCTCGACCGGGCAATCGCGGCGGGGCGGCTGGACATTCTCCAACTGCACAAGACCGCCCCCGCCCGCATCGCCGCCATCGCCACGCGCACCGGGCTGGAATGCTGGGCCGCGGTCGCAGTCCGCACGCGGACCGACCTGGACGAGGCGCGGGGCTATGTCGGCGCGGCCGGCCGCATCCTCTACGATGCCAAGACCCCGCCCGGTGCGGCCCTGCCCGGCGGCATGGGCCTGCGGTTCGACTGGAGCCTGCTCGACGGCTTCCGCCATCCCCTGCCCTGGGCACTGTCCGGCGGGCTCGATCCGGTCAATGTCGGCGAGGCGATCACCCGCACCGGCGCGTCACTGGTCGACGTTTCGTCGGGTGTCGAACGGCAATCAGGCGTCAAGGATATGGACAAGATCGCCGCCTTCCTTCAGGCGACGCAACGATGAACGCGCCAAACTCCTATACGACGCAGCCCGACGACCGCGGGCATTTCGGGGCCTTCGGCGGCCGTTATGTCGCCGAGACGCTGATGCCGCTGGTCCTCGATCTCGAACGCGAATATCGCGCCGCCAAGGCCGATCCGGCGTTCCAGGCCCAGTTCGACGACCTGCTCGAACATTATGTCGGCCGGCCGAGCCCGCTCTATTACGCCGAACGGCTAACCGACACGCTGCGCGTCGGCGCGCCCGAGGGCATGGGGGCGGAGGTCTGGTTCAAGCGCGACGAGCTCAACCATACCGGCGCGCACAAGATCAACAACACGATCGGCCAGATCCTTCTGGCGATACGGATGGGCAAGACGCGGATCATCGCGGAAACCGGGGCCGGGCAGCACGGCGTCGCCACCGCGACCGTCTGCGCACGCTTCGGCCTGCCATGCGTCATCTATATGGGCGCCAAGGATGTCGAACGGCAGCAGCCCAACGTCTTCCGCATGAAGCTGCTCGGCGCAGAAGTGCGCGCCGTCACCTCGGGCGCGCAGACGCTGAAGGATGCGATGAACGAGGGCCTGCGCGACTGGGTCGCGAACGTCCACGACACCTTCTATATCATCGGCACCTCGGCCGGCCCGCACCCCTATCCAGAACTGGTCCGCGACTTCCAGAGCGTGATCGGGCGCGAGGCGCGGGCGCAGATGCTGGCACGCACCGGCCGCCTGCCCGATCTGCTGGTCGCGGCGATCGGCGGCGGGTCGAACGCGATCGGCCTGTTCCATCCCTTCCTCGACGATCCCGAGGTCGCGATGCTCGGCGTCGAGGCGGCCGGCCACGGCCTGGACAAGGAACATGCCGCCAGCCTGGCCGGCGGCTTTCCCGGCGTGCTCCACGGCAACAAGACCTATCTGCTCCAGGACGAGGACGGGCAGATCACCGAGGGGCATTCGATCTCGGCCGGGCTCGACTATCCCGGCATCGGCCCCGAACATGCCTGGCTGCGCGATATCGGCCGCGTCGAATATGACAGCGCAACCGACAAAGAGGCGCTCGACGCCTTCCAGCTGCTTTGCCGGACCGAGGGCATCATCCCCGCGCTGGAGCCCAGCCACGCCATCGCCGCCGTCGCGCGGCGGGCTCGGACGATGCGACGCGACCAGGTCATCCTGGCCAATCTGTGCGGGCGCGGCGACAAGGACATCTTCACCGTCGCCGAGGCGCTGGGGGTGACGATATGAGCCGCCTCGCGACCGCATTCGCCGCCGCCGAGCCCGCGCTGGTCGCCTTCGTCACCGCCGGCGATCCGACCCCGGCGGCGACGCCCGCGATCCTCGACGCGCTGGTCGCGGGCGGGGCCGACGTGATCGAACTAGGCATGCCCTTCACCGATCCGATGGCCGATGGCCCCGCGATCCAGGCGGCGAACATCCGCAGCCTGGCCGCCGGCACCACCACCGCCGACATCCTGCGCATCGCCGCCGACTTCCGCGCGCGCCATCCGCAGGTGCCGCTGGTGCTGATGGGCTATGCCAATCCAATGCTGCGGCGCGGGGCGGACTGGTTCGCCGCCGCTGCGGCCGAAGCCGGGGTCGACGGCGTGATCTGCGTCGACATTCCGCCGGAGGAGGACGACTCGCTCGGGCCGCAGCTCCGCGCCGCCGGGATCGATCTGGTCCGCCTCGCCACGCCGACCACCGATGCGGCGCGCCTGCCCCAGGTGCTGGGCGGCGCGTCGGGCTTCGTCTATTATGTCTCGGTCGCGGGCATCACCGGCCTGCAACAGGCGGCGCAATCCTCGATCGAGACGGCCGTCGCGCGGCTCAAGCAGCATAGCGACCTGCCCATCGCGGTCGGCTTCGGCGTCCGCACCCCCGAACAGGCGGCCGCCATCGCACGCGTCGCCGATGGCGTCGTCGTCGGCTCGGCGATCGTCGAACTGGTCGCGCGCGACGGGGCCGATGCGCCCGCCGCCGTGACCGCCTATGTCCGCAGTCTCGCCGATGCCGTGGCATCGGCCCGCAAGGTATCCGCATGAGCTGGCTGAACAGCGTCCGCAACGCCCTCCCCTTCGTCGCGAAGAAGGAGACGCCCGATCATCTCTGGCACAAGTGCAAGGGATGCGGGCAGATGATCTTCACCAAGGAGCTGGCCGAGAACCTCTATGTCTGCCCGCGATGCGAGCATCATGAGCGGATCGGACCTAATATCCGCTTCGCCCAGATCCTCGATCCCGGCAGCTGCGACGAACTGCCCGCGCCCAAGGTGCCGGAAGATCCGCTGAAATTCCGCGACTCGAAGAAATATGGCGATCGCATCCGCGCCGCCCGCGCCGCCACCGCCGAACCGGACGCGTTGATCAACGCGCGTGGCACGATCCTGGGCCAGCGCGTCGTGATGGGCGTGCAGGACTTCGCCTTCATGGGCGGGTCGATGGGCCTGGCGGTCGGCGAGGCATTCGTGCGCGGCGTCGAGGCGGCGATCGCCGATCGCAGCCCGTACCTGATCTTCACCGCCGCCGGCGGCGCACGGATGCAGGAGGGTATTCTCAGCCTGATGCAGATGCCGCGCAGCACCGTCGCCATCCAGATGCTGCACGACGCGGGCCTGCCCTATATCGTCGTGCTGACGGATCCGACGACAGGCGGCGTCACCGCCTCCTATGCGATGCTCGGCGACGTGCAGATCGCCGAACCCGGCGCGTTGATCGGGTTCGCCGGCCAGCGCGTCATTGAAAGCACGATCCGCGAAAAGCTGCCCGAGGGGTTCCAACGCGCCGAATATCTGCTCGACCATGGGATGCTCGACATGGTCGTGCATCGCAAGGATCTGCGCGAGCGGCTGGCGCAGGTGATCGGTTATCTCTGCGGCAACCGGACGGCGGCCGCCGCTTAACGCCTCCGTCCGCGAACCCGCGCGGTGGCATGCGCCTCCGCGCGGGTCAGCAGCGCCTCCAGATCCTCGCGCGCGATGTCGAACGACTCGTGCATCTCGCCGAGCGCCGCGTCGATATCGGCGGCGTGGAGGCCCGGCACCGGCGTGGGTGCCGGCTGGTGCGGATAGGATCGCGCCGTCGCGCGGTGGAACATCATCGCCAGCGCGACCAGCGCGATCGAGTTGATCCCCACGGGCGCGAAGGCGAAATCATAGCCCGCCGCGTGGATGCCCTGGCTGCCGATAACGGCCGTCAAAGCCGCCGCCCCGCCCGGCGGGTGCAGGCAACGCAGCAGCGACATGACCAGGATCGCACAGCCCACCGCCACCCCGGCGGCGACGGTGGGATGCGGGATCAGCTTGAACACCGTCACGCCTACCAGCGTCGACAGGATGTTGCCGCCGACCACCGGCCAGGGCTGGGCCAGTGGGCTCGACGGTACGGCAAAGACCAGCACCGCCGATGCGCCGAGCGGCGCGACGATGATCGGCAGGTCGGCAGCGGCCATCGGCACGCCCGCGCACACGACCATGGTCAGGCCGATGCCCAGCACCGCGCCGACGCACGCGATCAACCGTTCGGGCCAGTTCGCGCCGGCAAGCAGCAGGGCCGAGATTCGGTTCGTCATGCAAGCATTTGGGGGAAGAAGGAAGACACGGTCGCGCTGTAGAACGCGCCGACCGGGATGGCCAACACCGGATCGCTCGGTTTCCACCTGTCCCGAACCACGCTAGGGACGCGGCCATCATGGCCGACCACGCAGTCTCCGCCCACCCCGCTGTCCAGGCGCAACTCGATCGCCTGGCCTCGCTGTCGCCGGGTGCCGATATCCTGGGCCTGGATCGCATCACCCGGCTGCTCGCGCGGCTCGGCGATCCGCATCATGCGATGCCACCCGTCTTCCACGTCGCCGGCACCAACGGCAAGGGATCGACCTGCGCGTTCCTGCGTGCCGCGATCGAGGCGAGCGGCCACAGCGTCCATGTCTATTCCAGCCCGCATCTGGTCCGCTTCAACGAGCGGATACGCGTCGCCGGCACGCTGATCGAGGACGACGCGCTCGCCGCGCTACTCGCCGAGGTGCTGGACGCGGCGGGCGATATCGGTCCCAGCTTCTTCGAGGCGACCACGGCGGCGGCCTTTCTCGCCTTTGCCCGGACACCGGCGGCCGCGACGATCGTCGAGGTCGGCCTGGGCGGTCGCCTGGATGCGACCAATATCATCCCCGCCCCCGTCGTCACCGGCATCGCCGCGCTCGGCATCGACCATCAGGCCTTTCTGGGACGCGACGCGGTGACCATCGCGGGCGAAAAGGCCGGCATCGCCAAGCCTGGCGTGCCGCTGGTGACCATGGACTATCCCCGCGCTTCCGCCGAGCGGATCGCGAGCGTCGCGGCCGCCGCCGGCGCGCCCGTCTTCGCACGCCGACGCGACTGGCAGAGCGAAACCGCGCGCACGACGATGCGCTACAGCGATCCCGGCTTTTCGGTGGTGACGCGCCGGCCCCGGCTGGTCGGCCCGCACCAGTCGCGCAATCTGGCCCTCGCCATCGCCATGCTCCGTCATCAGGGCGCCCTGCACATTCCGGAGGCCAGCCTTCGCGCGGCGGCGGACTGGGCGCAATGGCCGGCCCGGATGCAGCACCTGGGCGATGGCCCGCTCACCGCCCTGCTGCCGGCCGGGTCCGACCTCTGGCTGGACGGAGCGCACAACCCGTCCGCCGCAGCACCGGTCGCCCGGGCGCTACGCACCATCGCCAAGGGCAGGCCGGCTACATTGGTGATGGGCATGTTGGCGAACAAGGATGCCGGCGACGTGCTCAGGCTTTTGACACCCGGCATAGGCCGCATCCTCGCCGTGCCGGTACCGGGGCACGACCATCACGCCCCTGCGCATCTGGTCGAGGTTGCCGGACACTTTGGTGTCGAGGGGATGGCCGCCCCGGACCTCCCATCCGCCATGGCGGCAGTCACCGAGCCTGGAGTCGTTCTGATCGCCGGCTCGCTCTACCTCGCGGGCGAGGCACTTCGCCTGAATGATGAAGACCCCACTTAGTTGCTATTGACTTGCAATAACGAACCAGCGAACATGGCCTCCTACCCCGCCAGAGAGGCCCGTGCGATGACGACCACCGAAACCGCCACGCTGATCCCCCATGCGCTGCCGACATGCCCGAATGCCCGCATCATCCTCTTCGCGATGCGACGGATGGGGGCGCACGGTGTCGGCGATGCCCGCGTAGGCCATTTGTTTTTCTCCAGTTTCGGCCAGGCGTTTCGCCGGCCGCTGACGCTCATGCGGACGCTGATGATCGAACTGGCCAGTGGCGCGGCCGGCACCATCGCCATCGCGCCCTGCTGCTGCGCCCGGATGACCACGGCGGAGGCGGCGCTGCTCACGACACTGGCGCGGATCGAAACCCAGCCAGACTCGGCGCGCTTCCTGATGAGCGACCTGCTCGGCACCCGCCGGGTCGAGCCGGCGCTGATGGCGGCGGCGGCGGTGGCGGCGGCCTTTGCCGATGAGGGCCGGCCGATCGCCTGACCGATCAGCCGATCGGTCGACGGGCGCGTAGGGCCTGCGCCAGCGTGCCTTCGTCGAGATAATCCAGCTCGCCCCCCACCGGCAGGCCATGGGCGAGTTGGGTGACGCGGACCGGAAAACGCTCGATCCGGTCCGCCAGATAATGGGCGGTGGTCTGCCCCTCCAGCGTGGCGTTCATCGCCAGCACCACCTCGTCGATACCGCCCGCCTCGATCCGGCGGACCAGCGAATCGATCGCAAGATCCTCGGGCCGTATGCCTTCCAGCGCCGACAACCGGCCGCCCAGGACATGAAACCGCCCGGGAAACAGCCGCGACCGTTCCAATGCCCAGAGATCGGCGACCTCCTCGACCACGCAGAGCGAGCGCGCATCGCGACGCGGGTCGGCACAGATCGCGCAGGGATTGGCGGTATCGACATTGCCGCAGATGGCGCAGGTCTCCAGCCGTTCGTCGACCTGCTCCAGCGCATGGCGCAACGGGCCGAGCGCCGCCTCGCGCTTCTTGAGCAGGTGCAGCACCGCGCGACGCGCCGAACGCGGTCCCAGGCCGGGAAGGCGCGCCAGCGCCTGGGTCAGCGCTTCGATTTCGGGAGAGGCCATGCGGAACAGATAGGGGGTTGCGCCGCCGCCCGCCAGCGCGTTGAAGGCGCATCATGCGGATCGTCTTCATGGGAACCCCCGACTTCGCCGTGCCGACGCTGGAGGCGCTGGTCGCCGCCGGCCACGACGTCGTCGCCGTCTACAGCCAACCCCCCCGCCCCGCCGGGCGCCGCGGGCGGGCGCTCGTCGCCTCCCCGGTGCAACAGGCAGCCGAACGGCTGGGCATCGCGGTGCATGTGCCGGCATCGTTGCGCGACGCACAGGCGCAGGCGACCTTCGCAGGGCACGGCGCGGACATGGCGGTGGTCGCGGCCTATGGCCTGATCCTGCCACGCGCGGTGCTGGACGCGCCGCTCCATGGCTGCCTCAACGTCCATGGCTCGCTGCTGCCGCGCTGGCGCGGGGCCGCGCCGGTGCAGCGTGCGATCCTGGCCGGTGACGCAGAGACGGGCGTCGGCATCATGCAGATGGAAGCGGGGCTCGATACCGGCCCCGTCCGGCTGGAGGGACGGACGAGCATCGACGGCAAGACGGCGGGTGATCTATCCGCCGAGTTGTCGCAGCTCGGCGCGCGGTTGATGGTGGAGGTGCTCGCCGACCTGCCGGGCCATCCGCCCGTCCCGCAGCCCGAGGACGGCATCACCTATGCCGCCAAGATCGACAAGGCGGAGGCGCGGCTGGACTTTGCCGAGCCGGCCGTTGCCGTCGAACGGCGCATCCGCGCGATGAACCCCGCCCCCGGTGCCTGGTTCGAATGGCAGGGCGAGCGGATCAAGCTGCTCGCCGCCGACATCATCTCGACCGATGGCGGACCGGCCGGCACCGTGCTGGACGACCGGCTGACCATCGCCTGTGGCACCGACGCGATCCGCCCGACGCTGGTCCAACGCGCCGGACGCGGCGTGACCAATGCGGCGGACCTGCTCCGCGGCTTCCCGATCCCGGCGGGCAGCCGGCTTTGACCCGCTTCGCGCTGACCATCGAGTTCGACGGCCGGCCCTTCATGGGCTGGCAACGCCAGTCGCACGGCCCCTCGGTGCAGCAGGCGCTGGAGGCGGCGGCTCATGCAATTACCGGCGAGACGGTCGCCGTCCATGCCGCCGGACGCACCGATGCGGGCGTGCATGGACTGGCGATGCGCGCGCATTGCGACATCGCCAAGCCGATCGCCCCGTTCCGCCTGATGGAAGCACTCAACGCCCGGCTCCGCCCCCATCCGGTCGCGGTGCTGGCCTGCGAAATGGTGCCCGACGACTGGCATGCGCGCTTCTCCTGCCTCGGCCGGTCCTACGAATATCGCATCGTCAACCGCCGTGCGCCGCTGACCTGGGAGGCGGGGCTGGCGTGGCAGGTGCCGCAGCCGCTGGACGAGGATGCGATGGCGGCGGGCGCGGCGCATCTGCTCGGCCGGCACGACTTCACCACCTTCCGCTCCGCCCATTGTCAGGCGGACAGTCCGGTCCGCACCCTCGACACGCTGACCGTCACCCGGACCGGCGACCGCATCGCGATCCGCGCCGCCGCGCGGTCGTTCCTGCATCATCAGGTCCGCTCGATGGTCGGCTGCCTGGCGATGGTCGGCATGGGCCGCTGGACGCCCGATCAGGTCGGCGAAGCACTGGCGGCGCGCGATCGCGCACGGCTGGGGCTCAACGCCCCGCCGGACGGACTGTTCTTCACGGGCGCTATCTACTGAAGCAGGCGGCCAGCTCGACATGGGTCGACCAGCGGAATTGTCCGACCGGCTGCACCCAGTCGATCCGCCAGCCCGCCTCGACCATCAGCTTGGCGTCGCGGGCGAAGCTGGACGGATTGCAGGAGACATAGGCGATCCGCTTCACCGTGCATTCCGCCAGCGCCGCCGCCTGCTCGCGCGCGCCGGAGCGTGGCGGATCGATCACCACCGCGTCGAACCGGTTCAGCTCGGCCACGGTCAGCGGCCGGCGATACAGGTCGCGATGCTCAGCGAAGACCGGCCGCTGTCGCGCATTCGCCGCCAGCTTCAACGCCATCAGGGCATCGCGCGCGCCCTCGGCGGCATAGACCTTGGCCGGCAGCGCCAGGGCGAAGGTGCCCAGGCCGGCGAACAGGTCCGCCACCGTCTTCGCGCCCTCGGTCGCCTCGCCCACGGCGGCGACCAGCGCCGCCTCGCCCTCGCGCGTCGCCTGAAGGAAGCTGGCATGCGGCAGTCCGACCGGGATGCCACCCAGCGCGATCGTCACCGGCTGCGGTTCCCAGCGCGTCTCCGGGCCGTCACCGCCATCGACCGCGAAACGTGCGACGCCGTGCTTCGCGCAGAAGTCGTTGAGCGTCTCCGCCGCCTTCAATCCCTCGGGCGCGAAGCCGGTCACCAATATGTCCGCCCCCTGGTCCGACAGGGTCAGGTGCACATCCGCCCGCCGCTTCAACCCCAGCCGCTGGAGCAGCGACCGCAGCGGTGCGACCAGCGCGAACAGCTCCGGCGTCAGGATATGGCATTCGCGCAGGTCGACGATCGCATGGCTCTGCGCGGCGGTGAAACCCAGCAGCCCCTTGTCGGCGTGCAGCGTCGCCCGCCGCCGCGTATCGGGCGGCGATACCAGCGGCGCGCGCAAGGGGGCGCTGAGCCCCTGCCCGTCCAGGGCGCTCGCCACCCGGTCGGCGACGAAGCCCGCATAGCTTTCATCGTCCAGATGCTGGAGCTGGCATCCGCCGCATTGCGGGAAATGGCGGCAGGGCGGCGTCTGGTGATGCGGACCGGGGGTCACGCTGCCATCGTCGTTCAGCAGGTCGCCGGGTGCGGCAAGGGCAGCGTGGCGGCCATCGGCGGTCACGCCATCGCCAAGGGCGGCGACGCGCAGGATCGGGGTCATAGGGATGCTCGTGTCAGGGTCAGGGCCGTGGCCAGGTCGTCCGCGATAAAGCTTGCACCACAGCGCCGTCCAGCCTCCGCGTGCAGCCAGACGCCGGCGGCCGCCGCCTCGATCGGCGTACCATGGCCGCCCGCCAGCATCGCGGCGATCGCGCCGGTCAGCACGTCGCCGGTGCCGGCGGTCGACAGCCAGGCATTGCCGCCTGGATGGACGATGGCGCGGTGGCGATTGGCGATGACCGTGGTCGCGCCCTTGAACACGATGACCGCCCCCGTCGCGCGGGCGGCGTCGCGCGCCCGGTCGATCACGCTGCCGCCGCCCTTGCCGAACAGCGCCTCGAACTCGCCTTGATGGGGGGTGAGGATCACCGGGCAATCGCGATCCGGCAAGGTCGAGGGGTCGAGCAGGTACAGCGCGTCGCCATCGATGACCAGCGGATGCCGATCCGCCGCGACCAGCCGTTCCAGTTGCGCGCGCGCCGCATCGTCGCGCCCCAGCCCGGGGCCGATCACGATCGCACCGATGCGCGGATCGTCGAGCGCCGCCGTGTCGTCGAGCGGGCGGTGGACGATCGCCGCCGGCCCAAGCCCCGACCGATCGCCATAGATCGCGGCATAGCCGGCGCCCGATCGCAACGCCGCCTCGGCCGACAGGCGTGCCGCCCCGGCCATCGTGCCGGCGACGATCGCGACCATGCCGCGCGTGTATTTGTGCGAGTCGGGATCGGGCGCGGCGATACGCGGCGGCGCGATCATCGCCACCCGGCCGGCCAGCGCGGAGGCCGGCAATCCGATCGGCACCAGCCGGACCGCGCCCATCGTCCGCATCGCCGGCTGCAAGACATGCGCAGGCTTGAGGGCGCCGAGCGCCAGGGTGAGCGTGAAGCCGGGTGCGTCCTCCACCAGCAAGGCACCGTCATCGCTGCCGACGCCCGAGGGCAAGTCGACCGCGACGGCCAGCGCCGCCGCCTCGACCAGCCGGCGCAGCGGATCGGCGATCGCCGGCTCCAGCGGCCGTGACAGGCCCGTCCCGAACAGGGCGTCGACGACCACCGGCGCCGCCGCGGCCTCCGCCAGATCCTCGATCGGACCGCTCCACTGCGACGCGGCCGCCTTCGCCAAGTCGCTTCGCGGCGCACCGCTGTGCGCGACCCGCACCCTATGGCCCATGGCGCGCAGATAGGCGGCCGCGACATAGCCGTCGCCGCCGTTATTGCCGGGCCCGCACAGCACCAGCACCTCCGCCCCGCCGGCGAGACGGCGAACCGCCTCCCCCACGCCGCGTCCCGCACGGTCCATCAGTCCGGCGAGATCGCCATGCGCCTGTTCGGCCGCGCGCATGGCGTCGGCGGTGACGACGGGGCATCCTTCGATCGATATCATCCGGTTGGTCTAGCGCAGTTCCGCCGAATGTTCGATCCAGCCCCGCCGGTCAGATATCCGCATAGACGTGACGCTCGGCCGCCGCGCCGGGATGCGTCACCGCGCCTTGATGCGCCGGGCCGACATTCTGCGCATAGCGCCACAAGGCGCCTGAGCCATAGCCGTTGACGCGCGGGGTCCAGGCGGCGCGGCGCGCGGCGAGCACCTCGTCGTCGACCAGCAGGTCGATCGTTCCTGCCTCGGCGTCGATGCGGATGCGATCACCCTGCTCGACCAGCCCGATCGGGCCGCCCTCGGCCGCTTCCGGGCCGACATGGCCGATGCAGAAGCCGCGCGTCGCGCCCGAAAAGCGACCATCGGTGATCAGCGCGACCTTCTCGCCCATGCCCAGACCATAGAGCGCGGCGGTGGTGGACAGCATCTCGCGCATCCCGGGCCCGCCCTTGGGCCCCTCGTAGCGGATGACGACGACCTCGCCCTCCTCGATCGACCGCGCCTCGACCGCGGCGAACGCATCCTCCTCGCAATCGAAGACGCGCGCCGGCCCCTCGAACTGGAGGCGCTGCATCCCCGCCACCTTGACGATCGCACCATCGGGGGCGAGCGAACCCCGCAGCCCGACGACGCCGCCGGTCGGGCTGATTGGCGTCTGCACGTCGTAGATGACCTTCTGGTCGGGGTTCCACGTCACCTGGTCGATATTCTCGCCCAGGGTGCGACCGGTGACGGTCAGGCAATTGCCGTCGAGCAGGCCACCCGCCAGCATCGTCTTCATCAGCATATAGACGCCGCCCGCCTCGTACATGTCCTTGGCGACATAGCGGCCGCCCGGCTTCAGGTCGGCGATATAGGGGGTGGACTTGAACGCTTCGGCCACGTCGAACAGGTCGAAGTCGATACCGGCCTCGTTCGCCATCGCCGGCAGGTGCAGCGCCGCATTGGTCGAGCCGCCGGTCGCCGCGACGATCCGCGCGGCGTTGACGAAGGCTTCGCGGGTGCAGATGTCGCGCGGACGGATATTCTTCGCCACCAGCTCCATCACCTGCGCGCCCGCCGCGACCGCGATCTGCTCACGCGTGGTATAGGGGGCGGGCACCATGTTGCTGTTCGGCAGCGACAGGCCGATCGCCTCGCCCACGCACGCCATGGTGTTGGCGGTGAACTGGCCGCCGCACGCGCCGTGACCGGGGCAGGCGACCTTTTCCAGCTCGTGCACTTCGGAGATCGGACAGGCGCCGGCGGCATATTTGCCGACAACCTCGAACACATCGACCACCGTCACGTCGCGGTCATTGTAGCGACCGGGCAGGATCGAGCCGCCATAGACGAAGATCGACGGGATATTGAGCCGCAGCATGGCCATCATCATGCCGGGCAGCGACTTGTCGCAGCCGGCAAAGCCGACCAGCGCGTCGTAGCAATGGCCGCGCACCGAGAGTTCGACCGAGTCGGCGATGACCTCACGGCTGACCAGCGAGGCCTTCAT
Source organism: Sphingomonas sp. SORGH_AS_0438 (assembly GCF_031453475.1). Classification (NCBI taxonomy): domain Bacteria; kingdom Pseudomonadati; phylum Pseudomonadota; class Alphaproteobacteria; order Sphingomonadales; family Sphingomonadaceae; genus Sphingomonas; species Sphingomonas sp. SORGH_AS_0438. The sequence continues at coordinate 1,255,983 of NZ_JAVIZS010000001.1, read as the reverse complement.
GCCCTGATGGCCCATGGCGATACCGTCGGTGACGGTGATGGTGTTGAAGCGGCGCGGCATTCCGCCGCCCTGGATCACGCCGGCCTGGGCGGCATCGGCCTGGCCGTCGAGCGTGGTGTTGCACGGCGCGCTGTTGTTGCCGGCGGAGGCCAGGGCAACGAACGGCTTGGCGATATCCTCTTCGGAAATGCCCATCGCGTAATAATAGGAGCGGTGCGGTGCACGCTCCGGACCAACGGACACGTGACGCGACGGCAGGCGGGATTTGTCGAACTGGCTCATGGCGCACGCCTATGTCGCGAGAGCCCCCTTCAACGCAAGTAGATTGCGCGCCCTCGCGCGATCAGAGCAGGTCGAGTGCCTTGCGGACGCCGTCCATCGTGAACGGCTTCTGCAGCACGGGCCGGTCGCGGAACCGCTCGTCGACGCTCTCGTCGCTGCCGCCGGTGGCGAAGACGAAGGGAACCCCCGCATCGGCCAGCGCCTCCGCGATCGGCGTACTCTTTTCGCCGCCGCGCAGGTTGACGTCGAGGATCGCGGCATCGATGCCGCCCTGCCCGACGCGTTCAAGCGCTCCGGCCACGGTATCGACGCTTCCGGCCACCCCCTGTTCGAGGACGTCGAGGAAATCCTCGAGCATCATGGCGATCAGGGGCTCGTCCTCGACGATAAGGATTTGCTTCGCAACGGTCATCGCATGTCTCTTAGCCATGTTCGGACAAGCGACGCAATGATGGCCGCATCCGATTTGATCAGTATCAAGCTGGACGCAGCAGGTCGCGGGCGGCTTCACCCAGTTGCTGCACGGAAAACGGCTTGGGCAGGAAGGCGACCTTGTCAATGTCGATCGACTTGCGCAACTGCTCCTCGGCATAGCCAGACATGAACAGCACCGGCAGCGCCGGATAGCGCTTGCGCACCTCCCGCACCATGGTGGGGCCGTCCATCGTCGGCATCACCACGTCGGAGATCAGCAGGTCGGGCTGCCCGCTGGTGCGCAGCACCTCCAGCGCCGTCTCGCCATTGTCGGCGGTCAGCACGGTATAGCCCTGCCGCACCAGGGCGCGCTCGGCCACCGCGCGGACCATATCCTCGTCCTCGACCAGCAGCACCACGCCCGAACCCCAGGTGTCGCCCTGGCGCGGCAGGGGCTTGGGCGGCGCGCGCAGGGGATCGGCGACGGCGCTGTGCACCGGCAGATAGATGGTGAAGGTCGCGCCCTGCCCGGGCTTCGAATCGGCGAAGATCCAGCCGCCCGATTGCTTGACGATGCCATAGACGGTCGACAGGCCGAGCCCCGTACCCTTGCCCAGTTCCTTGGTGGTGAAGAAGGGTTCGAAGATCTTGCCGATGATGTCGGGCGGAATGCCAGCGCCGGTGTCGCTGACCGACAGGGCGGTATAGTCGGCGGGCGGCAGGATATCCGACCCCATGGCGCGGACCTCGGCGGCGGTGACCGCGCGGGTCTGGATGGTCAGCGTGCCGCCGCCCTGCGAATTGGCGCTGAGGATGGCGTCGCGCGCATTGACCGCCAGGTTGACGACCACCTGCTCCAGCTGCCCGGGATCGGCACGGACGGGCCCCAGGTTGCGGCCATGCGTGACCTCCAGCCGGACCGTCTCGCCCATCAGTCGCTTGAGCAGGTTGGACACTTCGGACACCACATCGGGCAGCTGCAGCACCTGCGGGCGCAAGGTCTGCTGGCGCGAGAAGGCGAGCAGCTGGCGCGTCAGGCTGGCGGCGCGGTTCGAATTGGTGCGGATCTGCTGGATGTCGTCATAATCGCTGTCGCCCGGCGAATGGCGCATCAGCATCAGGTCGCAATGCCCCAGGATCGCGGTCAGGATATTGTTGAAGTCGTGCGCGACGCCACCCGCCAGCTGGCCGACCGCCTGCATCTTGGTGGCCTGCGCCACCTCGCGCTTCAGCCGGCTTTCCTCGCTATTGTCCTTCAGGCTGAGCAGAACCGCCGCATCGCCCAGGCCCCCGCGCGCCCGCGATGGTCAGCGCCACCGGCTCGTCCGGATGGTCCTTCAGCCGCACCGCCATGTCGGCGGAATGGGTCGCGCCGCTGGCGAAGCGGCGGATCGCGTCCGCCACCGCCGACTTGTCCTCGCGCACCACCAGGTCGCCCGGGTAGAGCGGCGGGGCCGCCGCATCGACGCCGGCGGCGCGGACGAAGGCGTTGTTCATCTGGAGGAACCGGCCATCGCGGTCGACCAGCGCCATGCCGAACGGCATCAGCGACACCAGGCTGCGCACATGGGCGGAGGCGGAAGCGCCGATCGCCGGCGCGTCGTGGCGGTCGTCCAGGATCGCGAGCAGGATCGGCATCTCGTCGCCCTCCGCGAAGGGAAGCTGGATCAGCCGCAGTGGCGATCCTTCCAGCCCCTCGCGCTCGAACCGGACCAGGCCCAGGCTGTCGGTGATCAGGCAATGGGCGAAGTCGCGCCCGATGATCGATCCGCTGCCGCCGCTCGCCCGCTGCGACAGAACCGGAGTCGCCGCCCGCACCCGGCCGTTCGGGGTGAGCAGCGCGACCATCACGCCGCCCTGCCCCAGCCGGTCGCCGATCGTCCCGCCCAGCATTAACTCGATCCGCGCGGCCAGGTCATGCTCGCCGGTGGCGACGAAGCGCCAGACCAGGACATCGGCATCCTCGCCGGCGCGGATGACCGTCGCATCCAATCCCATTTCCGCGCCGATCAGGCCCTTCACCTCGGCACGACCGTCCCGCCACGCCGTCCGCCCCGCCTGCCCCAGGGCCGCGACGCCCGCCGTGTCGAGCGGCAGCACGGGCGGCGTCGGCAGTCCCTCGAACAGCGCCTCATAGGCATCATTGGCGCAGACCAGCCGGCCGGCGCGGTCGGTGACGGCCACGGCCGCATCGGTGGTCGCGGCGATGGTGCGGGTGATCGTCCAATCGATCCGCGCCATCCCCGTCTCGGCCAGCGGGCGCAACAATCGCCATGCCGCCATCGCACCACCCGCGACGAAGCCCGCCGCCAGGAAGCCGCCCGCCATCGCGATGCTGCCGATCGTGACCAGGATGAGCAGCGCCGCCGCCAGCGCCGCCGCGCCGATGGCGAGGGCGGCGGCACGGATCGACGAAGAGCTGGGCGTGAAGGACGGCATCGGGTTATCCGTGTTCACGGGCAATGGCGCGGCGTCAAGCACCGCGCCGCCGATGCCGGTGTCCGATCACCAGATGCGGACGCGCTGCTCCGGCGCCAGGTACAGCGTTTCGCCCGGCTTGGGCTGATAGGCGGCATACCAGGGATCGAGATTGCGGACGACCCAGGCCCGCTGCTGCGACGGGCTGTGCGGATCGGTCAGCAAGCGATTGCGCAGATTGGCATCGCGATAATTGCGCCGCCACACCTGCGCCCAACCCAGATAGAAGCGCTGGTCGCCGGTGAAGCCGTCGATCACCGGTGCCGCACGACCCTTGAGCGACGCCTTATAGGCATCATGCGCGACTGACAGGCCGGCCAGATCGGCGACGTTCTCGCCCAGCGTCAGCGCCCCCTTCACATGCAGGCCGGGCAGCGGTTCATAGGCGTCATACTGGCGCACCAGCGCGCCCGTGCGCTGCTTGAAGGCGGCGACATCGGCTGGCGTCCACCAGTCGATCAGCCGGCCCTTGGCGTCGAACTTCGATCCCTGGTCATCGAAATGATGGCTCAGCTCATGGCCGATCACCGCGCCGATGCCGCCATAATTGACCGCCGGGTCCGCCTTGGGGTCGAAGAAGGGCGGTTGCAGGATCGCCGCCGGAAACACGATCTCGACCATACCGAAATTGGCATAGGCGTTGACCGTCATCGGCGTCATGCCCCATTCCCAGCGCTGGATCGGCTTGCCGAGATGACCGATATTATAGTCGTGCAGCCACTGCGCCGCCCGCAGGGAATTGCCGAACGCATCCCCCTTTTCGATGCGCAGGCCCGACAAGTCGCGCCAACGCTCGGGATAGCCGATCTTCGGCGTGAAGGCGGCCAGCTTGGCATGGGCCGCCTTCTTGGTGGCCGGGGCCATCCAGTCGAGCTTGTCGATCCGCTGGCCCATCGCCGCCAGCACGTTGCGGACCAGCATGTCCGCCGCCGCCTTGGTCTCGGGCGGGAAATAGCGCGCGACATAGACCTTGGACACATCGTCCGACAGCGCGGCCGAGGTGAAGGACACCGCCCGCTTCCAGCGATCCTCCTGCTGCGGCGTGCCCGACAAGACCGTGCCGTAGAAGGCGAACTGCTCCCGGTCGAAGGCCTGGGGCAGCACGTCGGCGAATTCGTCGAGCGACCGCAGCAGCAGCTGGTCCTTCAGCACCGGCAAGGGCGTGGCGGCGATCAGGCCCGCGATTCCCGTCACCGCGCTCGGCTGTGCGACGACGACGCTGTCGACCGGCGTGCCGACCGCCTTCAGATAGGTGGCGAAGTCGAAGCCGGGGGCCGTGCGCGCCAGATCAGCGACGCTCATTTTATTATAAGTCTTGTCGCGGTCGCGATTGTCGATCCGCGTCCAGCTGACCTGCGCGATCCGTGTTTCGAAATCGAGCACCGCCTTGGCGCGCGCCTCCGCATCCGCCTCGCCCGCCAGCGTTAGCATCTTCGCCAGATGCGCCTGATAGGCGGTGCGCGCCTCGACCAGCTTGGGGTCCGCCGACAGATAATAGTCGCGGTCGGGCATTCCCAGGCCCGACTGGCGGACGCCGACGCTATAGACGTCGGACTGGCGCGCATCCTGGCCGACGCCGCTGGCAAAGGGGATTCCCACGCCGTTGCAGTCCGCCTGTGCGACCAGGGCGGCATAGCCCGCCTTGTCGTTCAGCCTCTTGATCGTGTCGAGCCAGGGGCGGATCGGCGCCAGTCCCTTCGCCTCGATCGCGGCGGTGTCGAGATAGGAGGCATAGGCCTGGCCGATCTTACTGTCGCCGGCCGCTTCCAGAATGCCCCGCGTCCGGTCGCGCGACAGGTCGGCGAGCGTGTCGAACGCGCCATAGCTGGCCTTGTCGGCCGGGATCGCGGTAGTCTTGGCCCATTCGCCATTGGCATAGGCGTAGAAGTCGTCGCCGGGCGGCGTGGTCTTCATCATGCCGGCTTCATCGAAACCGAAGCGGCCGATCTGCGGCGCATTGCCGGCCGGGGCCGCGACAGGCGTCTGGGTCTGGGCGTGAAGCGCGACCGCCGATGCGGCGGCGAGCAGGCTGGCGAGAAGAAGTCGCGTCATGGCTGTCCTGAATAGCGTCGATAGGCCAGCTTCGCGCCAATTCATTGCCTTCGCAACCGGTTATATCGGCTTTCTCCGAACCTGTACGAAGCAAGGCGCGGGCGAAACCCCGCCGGGTGGAGGGACCTGTCCGCCGCGACGGACAGGGCCCGATGCCTCACCAGATCCGGACCCGGTCGGCGGGCGCCAGATACATTTCCTGGCCCGGCTTCGCGCCGAACGCCGCATACCAGGGGTCGAGGTTGCGGACGGTCAGCGTCCGCTCATGCCCCGGCGAATGCGGATCGGAGAGCAGCGCCTGGCGTAGCGCCGGCTCGCGCCACTTGGTCCGCCACACCTGCGCCCAGCCCAGATAGAAACGCTGGTCGCCGGTCAGTCCGTCGATCACCGGCGCGGGCTTGCCGCCCAGCGACTTGTGATAGGCGTCGAGCGCCACGGTCAGCCCGGCCAGGTCGGCGATGTTCTCGCCCAGCGTCAGTTCGCCCTGGATGTGCTGGCCGGGGATCGGCTCATAGGCGTTGTACTGCGCGACCAGCTTGTCGGTGAAGCTTTTGAACCGCTCGACATCCTGCGGCGTCCACCAGTCGGTCAACTTGCCGGTGGCGTCGTACTTGCGGCCCTGGTCATCGAAATGATGGCTGATCTCATGCCCGATCACCGCGCCGATGCCGCCATAGTTGATCGCCGGGTCCGCCTTGGGATCGAAGAAGGGCGGTTGCAGGATCGCCGCCGGGAAGACGATCTCGTTCATCACCGGATTTGGCATAGGCGTTGATCGTCATCGGCGTCATGAACCACTCGCCCCGGTCGAGCGGCTTGTCGAGCTTGTTGAGCTCACGCTGATATTCGAAGGCATTGGCGCGCGCGACATTGCCGACCAGATCGCCGCGCTGGATGGTCAGCGCCGAATAGTCGCGCCACTTGTCGGGGTAGCCGATTTTCGGCGTGAAGGCCGCCAGCTTCTGCAGCGCCTTCGCCTTGGTCTCGGGCGCCATCCATTGCAGGTTCTTCAACCGGTCGCCCATCGAGGCGATGACATTCTTCACCAGCGCATCGGCGGTCGCCTTGGCCTCGGGCGGGAAATAGCGCGCGACATATTGCTCGCCGATCGCCTCGCCCATCGCGTTGCTGACGGTCGACACCGCCCGCTTCCACCGGGCCTGCTGCTGCGGCGTGCCCGACAGGGTGGTGCCGTAGAAGGCGAAGTTCGCCTGGTCGACCGGCGCGGCCAGATAGGAGGCGTAGGAGCGCAGGACGCGCAGCATCGCCGCATCCTTCAGCACCGGTAGCGGCGTGTCGGCATAGACCTTGGCCTCGCCGGTCAGCGCGCTGGGCTGCGCGACCAGGTACATCGGGCGATTGGCCACGCCCATCTCGGTCAGGAAGGGCTGCCACGGAAAGCCCGGCGCCTTGGCGGCGAAGTCGCCGGCCTTCCAGACATTATAGGTCGCGTCCGCGTCGCGGCTCTGCACGGCGGACCAATGGGCGTTGGCGATCGCCTTTTCCATCTGGAACACCGCCGCCGCGCGCGCCTCGGCATTGGGTTCGCCCGCCAGCGTCAGCATCTTGGCCAGATAGGCCTGATAGGCGGTGCGCACCGCCGCCAGCTTCGGATCGTCCTTCAGATAATAGTCGCGGTCCGGCAGGCCGATGCCGCTCTGCCCCAGGCTGACGACATAGGTTTCGGGCGACTTGTCGTCCTGCCCGACCGATACGCCGACCAGGCCGCGCACGCCCTGACGCTGGAGCTTGGCGATCTCGGTGGCCAGCGCGGTCTTGTCGGCCGCACCCTTGATCGCGTTCAGCCAGGGCTGGACCGGGGTGATGCCCTTGGCGTCGACGGCGGCCTGATCCATGAAGCTCGTATAGAAGTCGCCGGTCTTGTCGCCCGAGCGCTTCGCCGCCTCTTCCAGGATGCCGCGCGTCCGCTCCAGCGACAGGTCCTGGAGGACGTGGAACATGCCATAGGACGACCGGTCCGCCGGGATCTCGGTCGAGGCGTACCAGCGGCCGCTGGCATAGTTGAAGAAGTCGTTGCCGGGCTGCACGCTGGTGTCGCGCCCGGCCATGTCGAAGCCGAAATCGCCGATCTGCGGCTTGTCCGCATTGGCCGGGGCGACCGGGCCGGTCGCGGCCTTGCCGACCGTCCGGGTCTGCTTGGCGGTCCGGGCGCTGGTCTGCGCCAGGGCGGTGGTGGAAACGGTGGAAGCGAGCAGGATCAGGCCAATCAACGGCGTACGCATCGAGTATCCTCAATCAAGGTCAGTGATGCTGTTGTACGTCGCTACGACGCCTCGTCAATGCAGGCTTCGTGACTAATGTTACGATGTCGCCGCGTCGTGGCGGTTGCGCCACTTGCGCGCGATCCACAGCCGCCAGCCGAGCGCCGACAGGCCATAGCCCAGCACCGCGCCGACCGCCGCGATGATGACCAGCCCGGTGACCGTCGCCGGACCCGCCTCCCACAGCCATTGCAGCCAGCCGGTCGCCGCCTGCGCCACCGGCTGCGCCACCACGGGGGCATCGACATGCAGCACCCAGCGGCCGATCTGATAGGCGGCGATCAGAATCAGCGGCGTGGTGAAGGGATTGGTGATGAAGGTGGTCAGCGCCGCCACCGGCACATTGGCGCGGAACGGCAGCGCGATCACCGCCGCGATCGCGATCTGCGCGACCGGGAACATCACGCCCGCCACCATGCCCAGCGCGACCCCACGCGGCACCGACCGCCGGGTGAAGCGCCACAGTTCGGGCGCCAGGACGCGATGCGCGACCGGCCGCAGCATCCGGCTGCGCTCCATCGATTCGCGCGTCGGCAGGTTGCGCCGACACCAGCCGGCCGCACGCTGCCACAGCGAGCGCGGCGCGGCCGTGGCCATCAGCCGCGATCCTTGAGGATGCGTTGCGCCTCCCGCTTCCAGTCGCGCTCCTTGATCGCCTCGCGCTTGTCGTGATTCTTCCGCCCCTTGGCCAATGCCAGCTCCACCTTCGCCCTCCCCCGCGAGTTGAAATAGACCATCAGCGGCACCAGGGTCATGCCCTCGCGCGCCACCGCGCCGTGAAGCTTGTTTATCTCCCGCTCGTGAAGGAGCAGTTTACGCGGCCGCTTGGCCTCGTGGTTGAAGCGGTTGCCGTGGCTGAACTCGGGAACGTTGGCGTTGATCAGCCAGACCTGGTTGTCCTTCACCTCGGCATAGCTTTCGGCGATCGACCCCTCGCCGAAGCGCAGCGATTTCACCTCGGTGCCGGTCAGGGCGATGCCGGCCTCATAGGTCGTGTCGATCGAATATTCGAACCGCGCCTTGCGGTTCTCGGCGACGATCTTCTTCTTGTCGAAGGTGGCTGGTTTCGGACGCGACATGGTGGCGATGTAGGCGCGCGATGCCGCTTAGGGAAGCGGCCGTTGCGACCGGTGCGGTGCGAAGCGCGTCCGGACGTCAGAAGGGCTTGGATAGGCGCAGCATCAGCCGGTTGCTCGGCACCCCGCCGACGCTGCCCTGCTCGACCTCGGCCGTCGCCTTGGCGCCGCCGGGCAGCGCCATCGCGGCCTTGGGGATCAGCGGCTCCTCCGGGCGGGCCGGCAGCGGCTTGAGGCGGTAGCGATCGTCGTCGCGGCCGCACACGATCACTTCGTCGCTCGCCGCCGGCGTCGCCGGACAGGGCGCATCGGAACGGCGCGGCCGGGCGACCGGCAGGACGGGACCCGAGACCATCTGCAACAGCGCCCACAGCATCGATCGACATCCCCCGCCCGAGAGCCGCGAACTTCATCTCGGATCATGGCGGAGATATGACAAACTGGATCAGATCAGCCTCGCCGTCGCCAGTCCGGCATCCACCGCCGCCCGCGCCGCGTCGGACGGCCAGGTCATCGGCAGGCGAAGCGCGGGTGGGAAGTCCGGGCGGACGCGGGTCAGCGCATATTTGACCGGCCCCGGCGAGGCATCGGTGAACATCGCGTCGTGCAGCGCATAGAGCCGGTCGTGCAGGGCCAGCGCCGTCGCGTGATCGCCCGAGGCGCAGGCGGCCTGGAACTCGGCGGACAGGCGCGGCGCGACATTGGCGGTGACGGAAATGCACCCCACCCCGCCCAGCGCGTTATAAGCGAGCGCCAGATCGTCATTGCCGGACAATTGAGCAAAGTCCGCCCCCAGCGCCAGCCGGTGCTGCGTCACGCGCGGCAGCACGCCGCTGGCGTCCTTCACCCCGACGAACAGCGCGGGAAAGGCCTGGACGATCCGGATCAGCGTCGCCGGCTGGATATCGGTGACGGTGCGGCCCGGCACATTGTAGAGGATGATCGGCAGCGGCGCATCGGCGGCCAGCGCTTCGAAATGGCGGAAGATGCCTTCCTGCGAGGGACGGTTGTAATAGGGCGGCACCATCAGCGCGGCGTCCGCCCCGGCCTCCTTGGCGGCGCGGAGATTGGCGGCGGCGACGCGCGTGTCGTTCGATCCGGCACCCGCGATTACCGGCACCCGCCCGCGCGTCTGGTCGACGCAGACCCGTACGACATGGAAATGCTCCTCAGCGCTCAGCGTCGCCGCCTCGCCCGTGGTGCCGCAGGCGACCAGCGCCGCCGACCCTTCTGCGATCTGCCATTCCACGAAGTCGCGAAAGGCCGCCTCGGCGAACCCGCCGGCCGCGTCGAATGGTGTCACCAGCGCGGGGATAGAGCCTGAAAACATTATGATACTTCGTCCTATTGCGGCGGTTCGCGAGAAGCCGCCAAAATTTCGTTCAGGACAGATACGGGTTCGATCCCTATCCTGTCCACATGATCGCGCCCCTGAAATCGACCCTGCTGCTATCCCTTCTCGCCGGCACGGCCATCCTGCCCCAGTCGCAGGAACAGAGCGACCGCGCCTCCACGCAAGCCGCCAACCGCATCGCCGCCGGCCTGCCGCAACCGACCGCCAGTCCCGCCATCGCCTCGGCCCTGGCCGAATGGCGGGCGCTGCGCCAGACCGATGCCCTGCCCTTCGACAGCTATGCCGGCTTCACCCAGCGCCATCCCGGCTGGCCGGGCGAGGCGGCGAACCGGCGGGCGGCGGAACGCCAGGCGGCCAACGCCGCGCCGGCCAATGTCGTCGCCTTCTTCCGCCGCTATCCGCCGCTGACCGCGACCGGCACGGTGGCCCAGGCACGCGCCTTGCTCGCGACCGGCGATGCCGCCGGGGCGCAGGCCGCCGCGCGCGCCGCCTGGCGGATGGGCGCCTTGTCGAGCGCGGACGAGAGCGCGATCCTGACCTATTTCCCCACTGCGCTCCGCCCGGAGGATCAGGACGCGCGGATGGACCGGCTGTTGTGGCAGGGCCAGACCAGCCTCGCCCAGCGGCAGCTCGCCCTGGTCAGCCCGGCCAAGCGCCCGCTGTTCGAGGCACGGCTCGCCTTCCGGACCAAGGCGCCGAACGCCGCCGACCTGTCCGCCGCGACCCAGGCCATCTACGCCAATGACCCCGGCTATATCGCCGATCGTGCGGTCTGGCTGCGCAACACGCTGTCACCCAGCGTGCGCGCCTATCTGGCACAGCCGCGCACGCTGACGACCCTGCCGGGCGACGTCGAGAAATGGTATGAGGTTCTGCTCGTAAACGCCCGTGCGGCAGCGGCGGACAGCCAGTACCAGCTCGCCTATGACATCGCCCGCCAGGTCGACGATGCCTATCCCGCCGGCACCGATGTGTCGAAGAAGCCCTATGGCGAGCGGGACGATTATACCTCGCTGGTCTGGCTGGGCGGGCAGGTCGCGATGAAGCAGCTCGGCCGCCCCGCCGATGCGATGCCGCTGTTCGAACGCTATGCGCGCGGCAGCCAAGCGCCGCAGACCCGCGCCAAGGGCTATTATTGGGCCGGCCGCGCGGCCGAGGCGGCGGGGCTCCAGCCGCAAGCCGCGCAATTCTATGCGCAGGCCGCGGGCTATCGTGACCAATATTACGGACAGCTCGCCCTGGAGCGGACCGGCCGGCCGCTAACCGCGCCGCCGCCCGTCGCCGCCCCGACGCTCGATCCGGCGGTCCGCGCCGCGTTCAACGCGCGCGAGATCGTGACGGCGGCGCGCTTCCTGGGCCAGATCGGCGACTGGCAGGACCAGACCGCCTTCGTCCGCCAGATCGCCGCCGATGCCACGACCGACACCGACCATCTGCTCGCCGAGCAATTGTCGCGCGAGATCGGCCGCCCCGATCTGGGCGTGATGGTCGGGCGCAGCGCGATGCAGAACGGGCTGACGGACTATTCCGCGATCGGCTTTCCCGTGGTGCCGATCCCGGCCGGCTATGACGACAGCTGGACGATCATCCACGCCATCGCGCGCCAGGAAAGCCAGTTCGACCGCGCCGCTGTGTCGGGTGCCGGCGCGCGCGGGCTGATGCAGCTGATGCCCGCCACCGCGCGCGAGCAGGGCGGCAAGATCGGCCTGAGCTTCACGCCGGAGCAATTGTCGTCCGACCCGTTCATCTCGATCCAGCTCGGGGCCAGCTATTTCCAGAGGGTCTATGCCAATTATGGCAGCTATCCGCTTGCGATCGCGGCCTATAATGCGGGCGGTGGCAATGTGAACAAATGGCTGCGCGCCAATGGCGACCCCCGCACCGGCGCGGTCGACTGGGTCGATTGGGTGGAGGCGATCCCCTATGGCGAGACGCGCAACTATGTGCAGCGCGTGCTGGAGAATGCCGTCGTCTACGACCTGATGAACCCCGCCCGGTCGAAGAGCCGGGGTGCGGCGCGGCTTAGCTGGTATCTGGGCAAGACCCGTCCGGGTTGAGTAAGGGAAGCCGGGTGACCGATCGACCCAATTACATCACCCCCGCCGGCTATGCCGCCCTGCGGGCCGAATATGAGCAGCTGTTCGCGACCGAACGCCCCGCCCTGGTCGAGACGATCAGCTGGGCCGCCGGCAATGGCGATCGGTCGGAGAATGGCGACTATATCTATGGTCGCAAGCGGTTGCGCGAGATCGACCGGCGGCTGGGCTGGCTGTCGCGGCGGATGAAGGCGGCCAAGGTCGTCGATCCCGCCGCCCAGACCGACCGGACGCGCGTCTGGTTCGGCTGTACCGTCACCATCGCCGACGAGGACGATCAGCAGCGTGTGCTCACCCTGGTCGGCGACGACGAGGCGGATGCCGGCCGGGGGCGGGTCGGCTGGTACTCGCCGATTGCCCGTGCGCTGCGGGGCGCGGGTCTGGGCGACCTCCGCCGCGTGACGCTGCCCGCGGGTGAGAAGGAATATGAGATTATCGACATAAGCTACTCGATAGATTGAGGAACATGGGCGTTTTGCGGGCCGTTGGTCATGCAGAAGGAGAGCATGACATGGCTGAGAATCCCCGCACCACCACGGCTCGCGAGACCGACGATCACGAACTGATCGACGCCGCCATCGCCGATTCCGACCCGGCGATCGAAGGCAGCAGCGGCGGTGGCCATTTGCAGACCGATATCGGCAGCCAGGCCGATCGCATCACCGATGTCGACGATCCCGAGGCGCATCTTCGGCCCGAAAAGGCCGATACTATCGCCAACAACCAAGCCTATGACAGCGATCGGCGCGGCAATAGCGGCTGACGGCTTGCCGTGCGGCGCCGGGCTTGCGACACGGGGGCCATGGAAGAAACGCCCACCCGCAACATCGCATTGCTGATCGACGCCGACAATGCGTCCGCCGCCACCATCGATCCGGTGCTGACCGTGCTGGCGGAACTCGGCACGGTCAACGTCCGTCGGGTCTATGGCAACTGGACCAAGCCGGCGCTCAAGGGCTGGCGCGACATGACGGTGAAGCACGGCATCGAGCCGCAACAGCAGTTCGACCTGACCAAGGGCAAGAACGCCACCGACATGAAGATGACGATCGACGCCATGGACCTGCTGTTCCGCGGCAAGGTCGAGGGGTTCGGTATCATGTCGTCCGATTCGGATTTCATGCCGCTGGCGATGCGCATCCGGCAGGAGGGCATTCCCGTCTACGGCTTCGGCACCAGCCGCACGCCGGAAGCTTTCAAGCGCGCCTGCACCCGCTTCATCGATGTGGGGGCGCTGGCCGCCCGCGTGCCGGAGATCGCGACGCCCGCTCCGGCCCCGGCCGTCCCGCCGCAGCCAGCGCGAGTGACGGCAACCGTGCCGCCGGCCGTCGCCAAGCCTCCGAGCAAGGATGTGCCGATCGCGGAGTCCCTGCCCCCTGCGATCGTTCCCAACCGACCGGCCAAGGCCAAGACGCCGGTCGATCCCGAACTCGTCGAGCTGCTGGTCGCGGCCTATGATGCGACCAAGCGGGATGAGAAAGGCTTCGTCTCCCTGTCCGCCATGGGGCAGCTTGCCGCCAATCGATCGAGCTTCGACGTCCGCAACTACGGCTATCATCGCCTTTCCGACCTGATCGAGGCCGTGCCCATCTTCCAGATCGAACGGCGCGAGGGCGGCCGCTCCTTCGTCAGGCGGGTTCGCTAACCGGGATCGGCTCTCACGCGCCCCGATAGGGCAATATCATATACTGATCCATGATAGTTTGTAATGCGGGCGTCGCATTACATCCATAATGGCCCCATCCGACACATGGATCGTCGGGGGACTTGTAGTGGTACTGAATATCTTCCGCTTCGCCGGGGTCGGCGGGGCGTGCCTGTGCTTGGCTGCGCCGCATCTCGCCCTCGCCCAGACCGCCGGCACCATCGCCGCCGAGGACATGGCAAAGGACGAGATCGTCGTCACCGGCAGCAAGCATGACGCGACCGGCATCGAAATCCCCAATTCGCCCAAGGCGCGCGCCGTCGTTACCCAGGATTTCATTGCCCATACGGTGCCGGGCCAGTCGATCTTCAACGCACTCAATCTGTTGCCCGGCGTCAATTATGTCGCCAGCGATCCTTATGGCGGCAATGGCGGCACCATCCGCATTCGCGGGTTCGATCAGTCGCGCATCGCCTTCACCTTCGATGGCCTGCCGCTGAACGACGCGGGCAACTATGCCATCTATTCCAGCCAGCAGATCGATCCCGAGCTGGTGGAATCGGTCAACGTCAATTTCGGGGCGACGGACGTCGATACGCCGACCGCGAGCGCCGCCGGTGGCACAGTCAATTACCGCACCATCATGCCGACCCATCAGGTAAGCGCGATCGTCGACTACAGCCATGGTCGCGGCGAGATGAACCGCGTGTTCGGCCTGATCAACACCGGCGACCTGACCGCCAGCGGCACGCGCGCCTGGGTGTCGGCGAGCAACCAGCGTTACGCGCTGCAACCCTATGCGATCGTGCGCAAGAGCCAGTATAATGCCCGCATCTACCAGCCGATCGGGTCGGGCAAGGATTTCATCTCGCTGGCCGGCTTCTTCTACCAGCACCGCAACATGGGCTTTGGCGGCATGTCGCTCGCCCAGGTCAACACGGTGCTGGGCGGTGCGCTGCCGATCGCGAGTGCCACGAGCGACCGGCCGTTGCGCGTCGATCTCACCCGCGCGCAATATGACCGGGTCCTGGATGCCAGCGCGCGATATCAGAATGCCGATCATTGCACCTTGGCCTCCGGCACGCCGGGGGCGGGCACGATGCAGGACGACCGCAAGCTCTGCGGCAATGTGCGCCAGATCGGCGTCAACCCAGTCGACACCGGCAATGCCCGCTTCAACAGCCTGTTCACCCTGAACGATCGGCTCACGCTGACGCTCGATGGCGGGTACAGCTACACGCTGGCCAATGGCGGCGGCTCGACCGTGTTCGCCGAGAGCGACGCCAATGCGGGCAAGGGCGGAGCCTCGCGCAACCAATATGGCCGGATCGGCGCGGGGATCGCCGCCGGCCGTGACTTGAACGGCGATGGCGACCGGCTGGATTACGTCCGCGTCTTCTATCCCTCGAACACGCAGACGCACCGGCTGATCGGCATTGCCGGTCTGCGCTATGATATCGACCCGTCGAATCTCGTGCGCCTGGCCTATACCTGGGACCGCTCCCGCATCCGCCAGACGGGTGAGGCCGGCGCGTTGCAGGTCGATGGCACGCCGGTCAACGTCTTCGGCGGACGCGATCCCCGGGCGGCGGTACGCGACGCGACGGGCGCGATACTCAACAAGCGCAATCGCCTGACCTTCTCGGTCCTGCATCAATTGTCGGGCGAATATCGCGGCAAGCCCCTGTCCGACGACCTGTCGATCACGCTGGGACTGCGCGCGGCCTTCTTCCGACGCAATATGAGCAACGCCTGCTACACCATTCCGAACAGCGGCAGCGAAGCCTATTGCACGTCGCAGGCCGCCAGCATCGTGGCGGCGGACAGCCGCACCGCCGGGTTCGGCGCGCCCTATACGGGCCGCATCCGGGAATATCGTGCCCTTCTGCCAAGTGCCGGGCTGGTCTGGCAGATGGACCCGGCGGTCAGCCTCTATGCCAGCTACAACAAGGGCTTCTCCGCCCCGACCACCGACATCTATTCCTATGACGACAAGACGATCTCGCTGAAGGACAAGGAAGCGGTGCCGGAAAGGACCGACTCCTACGATCTCGGCCTGCGCTACATCACCGGGCCGGTCCAGGCGCAGTTGGGCGGCTGGTACATCCGCTACGCCAACCGGCTGGTCACCACGACCACGCTGCTGGAAGGAGGCGGCACAATCAGCGCCAGCCGCAATGTCGGCGGAGTCGACAGCAAGGGGATCGACGCGACCCTGTCGCTGATGCCTACCTCCTGGCTGTCGGTCTATGGCTTCGGCTCCTATCTGCAATCGACGTTGAAGGAGGATGTGCTGGATGGCGCGACCGGCAAGGTGCTGATCGCGACCAGGGGCAAGGCGCTGGTCGACACGCCCAACTGGCAATATGGCGGTCGCGTCCAGGCGTCGCTGCCGTTCGCTGTAGTCGGCGTTTCCGCCAAGCATGTCGGCGACCGCTTCATCACCGACGAGAATGACGCCAAGTCCGCCGGCTATACCCTGGTCGACCTGGATGCGCAGGCGACGCTGGGTTGGGCCGGGCTGGACAAGACCTATCTCCAGCTCAACGTCACCAACCTGTTCGACAAGCGCTATTTCCAGCAATGTCTGGTCGGCCCCGCGCATCGCCAATGGCGGGTCGCTGAACTTCGGCAACGGGCGCACCGTGATCGTCAGCTTGCACTTCCAGTTCTGACGGTGTCTTGCACATCGGCCGCATCCGCGACCCTTTAAAGGGTTTCGGTACGGCCGAACTATGGGCATGAGCCCGTCGTGACGATACCGGTACCAAATGTCCGGGCAAGCGACAGGAGAATGGGGTGCAGCAGGCCGACCGCAGGATGATGACACAGACGATGCGCTGGTTCGGTCCGGCCGACCCGGTGGCCTTGCGCAACATCCGCCAGGCCGGGGCGACCGGCATCGTCACCGCGCTGCACGAACTGCCCAATGGCGTGGTCTGGCCGCTGGAGACGATCCTCGCCCGCCAGTCGATGATCCGCGCGGCGGGCCTGGACTGGGACGTGGTCGAGAGCCTGCCCGTCCATGAGGGGATCAAGACGCGGGGCCCCGACTGGGACCGATTGATCGACGCCTATCGTCGGAGCCTGCGCCATCTGGCGGCGGCGGGTATCCGCACCGTCACCTATAATTTCATGCCGTTGCTCGACTGGACGCGCACCGATCTGGCCTGGGCGATGCCAGACGGCGCGCTGGCGCTGCGGTTCGAGCTGGAGGCGGTCGCCGCCTTCGACATCCATCTGCTCGAACGGCCCGGCGCCGCCGACGACTATACGTCCGCCATGGTCGAGGCCGCCGCCGCCCGCATCGCCGGCATGGACGCCGAGGCGCGGCACCGGCTGGAACGGACGATCATCGCCGGCCTGCCGGGCAGCGAGGAAAGCTTCACCGTCGCGCAGTTCCGCGACGCCATCGCCGGTTATGACGGCATATCCGCCGACGATCTGCGCGCCAACCATGTCGCCTTTCTGGAGGCGGTCTGCCCGGTGGCGGACGAAGTCGGCGTCCAACTGGTCGTCCATCCCGATGATCCCCCCTTCCCGATCTTCGGCCTGCCCCGCGTCGTCAGCACCGAGAGCGACGTGGCCGCATTGTTCGCGCGGGTGCCCAACCGTTCGAACGGCCTGTGCTTCTGCACCGGGTCGTTCGGGGTCCGCGCCGACAACGACCTGCCCGGCATGGTCGACCGGCTGGGTGAGCGGATCGGTTTCCTGCATCTCCGCGCCATTGCGCGCGAGGCGAACGGCGCGTTCCACGAGGCACCGCATCTGGAAGGGAATGCCGACATGCCCGCCGTGGTCGCCGCGGTCAGCCGGTTGCAGCAGCGCGAGGATCGCAGCATCCCGATGCGCCCCGACCATGGCCATCAGATGCTCGACGACCTGACCAAGCGCACCAATCCCGGCTATTCGCTGCTCGGCCGGATGCGCGGACTCGCCGAGCTGCGCGGGCTGGAACGCGGCATCGTCCACGCGGGCGGCTGACCGGCATCACTTTGGGAGGGTTCGGCGCGACCGGAGGTCTGGGCTGGGCGGTGCAGCAGGCGAAGACGCGGTCATGGTCGCGACCGACCTTCCACAATCCGGCGAAACCGTGTGCCTCCCGGCCTTCAACCTTGATCCATGAGTGACGATCGCCGGGGATGCGGCGATCGTCCGCTGCCTTGGGTTGGGCAAAGCCATGGGGTGTGTCGATGCTCCGGCTGTTGCCCCTTCGCGATAATGCGGGCCAATGCGACGCTGAAGCCTCAAGCACGGCATCATCCTTTCGGTGCCGTAACGCCTTGACCATTGGCCGGTAAATCTGGAACATATAGCGAACAAATGAGTCGCTACAGCCATGTCCCACTTTGCCCCTGACGATCCGCCGGACGATCCCCCCGCCAAACGAATCGCTGCGCTCCGCACCGCGCTCGACCAGGGGGTGCGGCCGCGCGGGGCCGGCGTGCTGCCGTTCGGCGTGGACGCCATGGACGGGCGGCTGGCCGATGGCGGGCTGGCGATGGGCGGCCTGCACGAGGTCGCCGCCGCCGCGCCGACGCTGAACGAGGATGCCGCCGCGACGCTGTTCACGGTCGGCATCGCCGCTCGCGCCGCCGCGCTCAAGGGCCGGCGCGTGCTCTGGGCCCTGACCCGGTTCGACCTGTACGCGCCCGGCCTGGAACAGGCCGGCCTCGACCCTGCCATGCTGCTCTTTGTCGAGGCGCGAGAGGACAGCCAGGTGCTGGCGGTGATGGAGGATGGCCTGCGCCATGGTGGGCTGGCGGCGGTGGTCGGCGAGGTGAAGCGCGCCGACATGGTCGCGACCCGGCGGCTGCAACTGGCCGCGATGAACGGCGACGCGCCCGCCCTCCTCGCCCGCCACTGGCGCAGGCCGGCCCTCTGCCCGCTGGCCGAGCATTCGGCGGCGATGACCCGCTGGCGGATCGGCTGCGCGCCCTCGGTGCGGTTGCCGGCGCCCGGTGTCGGCCGCGCGCATTGGACGGTCGAGCTGACGCGCCAGCGCGGCGGGCCCGGATTCACCCTGGAACTGGAGGCATGCGATGCGACGGGTCGCCTCGCTCTACCTGCCGCATCTCGCGATCGAGCGGTTGCGGCGGCTGGAGCGACCACCGCACGCGCGGCCTGACCGGCCGGTCCGCATGGCGCTGCTGCCGGTGGACGACGATCCCGGCGCCTGCTCGGTGCCGCGCGGCGGCGGCTGGCGGCCCGGCGCGCGCTGGGCACGAGGGGAAGCGATCGAGGCGCTGCCGCTCCATCAGCGACCGACGATGCGCGAACTCGGCCGCCGATCGGAAGCGGCCGAGCATCCGTTCAAGCACATGACGCCCCCCGCCCCGACCGCGCCGCATCCTGGGGAACCAGTGCCCGAAGCCCGACCGATGGTGCTGGCGGCACAGGTCGGCCAGCGCCAGCTCGTGACCGCCGCCTGCCCCGCGGCGCTGGCGCTGGGGCTCGCGACCGGGATGGCGGTGACGCAGGCGCGGGTGCTGGTGCCCGCGCTCGACATCCGCCCCGCCGAACCGGCGGCGGACGCGGCATGGCTGGACGGCCTCGCCCGTCATGCCGTGCGCCACTGGACGCCGATCGCCGCGCCCGACGGCCCGCAGGGCCTGTGGCTGGACCTGAGCGGCGTCGCGCACCTCCATGGCGGCGAGGCGGGGCTGTGTCGGCGGCTGCTCGATTTCTGCCGGCGGCTGGGCTTTTCCGCGCGAGTGGCGGTGGCCGGCACGCCGGGGGCGGCCCATGCGCTGGCCCGGTTCGGCGGTCAGCCCATCCTGCGGATCGCCAACGGCCATGAGGCGCAGGCGCTCCGCGCCCTGCCCCCGGCCGCGCTGCGCCTGACGCCGGAGGCCTGCACCGCCGCCGGCCGGTTCGGGCTGGAGCGGATCGGCGACCTGATCCCGATGCCGCGTGGACCGCTGGCGCGCCGACTGGGCCTCGCCACGGTGAGGCGGCTGGACGAGGCATTGGGCCGCATACCCGAACCGATCGCGCCCGTCCTCGCCCCCGACACCCCGCGCGCCGAGCGCCGGCTGCTGGAGCCGATCGGCACGGCGGACGCGATCGCGCAGGTGATCGGCGACCTGCTCGCCGATCTGGTCGAGCGGTTGCGCGACCGGGGACTGGGCGCGCGGATGCTGCTGCTGATCCTCGACCGGATCGACGGGAGCGAGCAGCGACTGGCGATCGGCACCGCACGCGCCAGTCGGGACGCGGCGCATCTCGCCCGCCTCTTCGCCTTGCGCATCGACCGGATCGATCCCGGCGAGGGGATCGAGACGATGCGCCTCGCCGCGACCCGCACCGATCCGCTGGGCGCGACGGCGCTGGGAGCGAGCCTGGCCGGGGACGATGCCCCCGCCGACGTCGCGACGCTGGTCGACCAGATCGCCGGCCGGGTCGGAGGGGCTGCGCTGTTCACCGCCGCACCGGTCGAAAGCGACGTGCCCGAACGCGCGGTTCGCCGCGCCGGCCCGCTGGACGCGCCCGGCGGCTGGCCCGACTGGCCCCGGCCCGTGCGCCTGCTCCTTCGTCCCGAGCCGCTGGAGGCGGTACTCGCGCTCCTGCCCGACCAGCCGCCCCGTCGCTTCACCTGGCGGGGACAAGTCCATGCCGTGGTCGCGGGCGACGGGCCGGAGCGCGTCCATGGCGAATGGTGGCGACGCGACGGCGAGATGTGGAGCTGCCGCGACTATTTCCGCGTCGAGGACAGCCGGGGGGCGCGTTTCTGGCTGTTCCGGCGCGGCGATGGCGAAGACCCGACGACCGGCGACCTGTCCTGGCATCTGCACGGGCTGTTCGGCTGATGGCGAGTCCCACCACCTATGTCGAGCTTCAGGTGACGAGCCACTTCTCGTTCCTGCGCGGTGCGTCCAGCCCCGACGAACTGTTCAGCGCCGCGGCCCTGCTCGGCCACCGGGCGCTGGGCATCGCCGATCTCGGGTCCGTCGCCGGACTGGTGCGGGCCTGGGCGGCGCAGAAGGCGACGGGCGTGCGGCTGATCGCGGGCGCGCGGGTGGTGCTGGACGATGGCCGCGCGCTGCTCCTCTATCCGACCGACCGGCCCGGCTGGTCGCGGCTGACCCGCCTCCTGTCGATCGGCAAGGCGCGCGCCGGCAAGGGCGGCTGCACGCTTGGCTGGGCGGACCTGACGGAGTGGCAGGAGGGGCTGATCGCGATCCTGCTGCCGGGCGATCCGGGCGCGGCGGCGGCGCGCGACCTGACCAACCTGCGCGCGGTATTCGGCGACCGGGGCTATTGCGGCCTGACCTTTCGTCGCCGTCCGAACGACGCGATGCGGCTGCACGAACTTGCCCGCCAGGCCGGCATGGCGGGGGTGCGTGCGGTCGCGCTGGGCGATGTGCTCTATCACGCGCCCGAGGTGCGGCCGCTCCAGGACGTCGTCACCGCGATCCGCGAGAAGCGGACGATCGACACGCTCGGCTATGCGCGCGAGCGCCATGCCGACCGGCATCTGAAATCGCCCGGCGAGATGGAGCGCCGCTTCGCCGCCTTTCCCGACGCGATCGCCGCCACCGCCACGATCGCCCAGGCCTGCACCTTCGACCTGGGTGAGCTGAGCTACCAATATCCGCACGAACGCGTGATGGACGGGCTGACCGCGCAACAAGCACTCGAACGGATGACCGGGGAGGCGGCGGAGCGCAAGTTTCCAGACGGGGTGCCGGAGGCCTATCGCCGGCAGATCGACCACGAACTGCGATTGATCGGCGAGCTGGGCTATGCGCCCTACTTCCTGACCGTCAACAGCATCGTCGCGGAAAGCCGACGACGCGGCATCCTGTGCCAGGGGCGCGGATCGGCGGCGAACAGCTGCGTCTGCTATCTGCTCGGCATCACCAGCATCGATCCGATCAAGCACGAACTGCTGTTCGAGCGCTTCGTCTCCGGCGAACGGCGCGAGCCGCCCGATATCGACGTCGATTTCGAGCATGAGCGGCGCGAGGAGATCATCCAGTGGATCTACGACAGCTATGGCCGCACCCATGCGGCGCTGACCGCGGTCGTCACCCGCTACCGCGCGCGGGGCGCGATGCGCGAGGTCGGCAAGGCGCTGGGCCTGCCCGAGGATCTGACCCGCGCGCTCGCCGGCCTGGTCTGGGGGTGGAGCGAGGAGGGTGTGGGCGAGAAGCAGGTCGGCCAGCTCGGCCTCAACATGAACGACCGGCGGCTGCGCCTCGCACTCGATCTCGCACGCCAACTGATCGGCACGCCGCGTCATCTGTCGCAGCATCCCGGCGGCTTCGTGCTGACCCATGACCGGCTCGACGACCTCGTGCCCATCGAGCCGGCCGCGATGGACAAGCGGCAGGTGATCGAATGGGACAAGGACGATATCGACGCGCTGCAATTCATGAAGGTCGATGTGCTGGGTTTGGGGATGCTCGGCTGCATGAACCGCGCCTTCACCCTGCTGGCGGACGCCAAGGGCGTGCATGTGGAGATGGCCGACCTCCAGGACGACGATCCGGACGTCTATGCGATGATCCAGAAGGCCGACACGCTCGGCACCTTCCAGATCGAGAGCCGGGCGCAGATGGCGATGCTGCCGCGCATGAAGCCAGCCGAATTCTACGACCTCGTCATCGAGGTCGCGATCGTCCGGCCGGGACCGATCCAGGGCGACATGGTCCACCCCTATCTGCGCCGACGCGAGAAGATCGAGATGCCGGACTATCCGCGCCCTGAACTGCGCGCGGTATTGGAGAAGACGCTGGGCGTGCCGCTGTTCCAGGAACAGGCGATGAGGGTCGCGATCGTCGGGGCGGGCTTCACCGCGGTCGAGGCGGACCAGCTCCGCCGCGCCATGGCGACATTCAAGTTCACCGGCGGGGTCCATCATTTCTACGACAAGCTGGTCGGGGGCATGGTGGCGAACGGCTATCCCCGCGACTTCGCCGAACGCACGTTCAAGCAGATCGAGGGGTTCGGCTCCTATGGCTTTCCCGAAAGCCACGCCGCCAGCTTCGCCAAGATCGCCTATGCCAGTTGCTGGATGAAGCATCATCACCCGGACGTGTTCTGCGCCGCGCTGCTCAACGCGCAGCCGATGGGCTTCTACGCGCCGGCCCAGATCGTCCGCGACGCGCAGGAGCATGGCGTCGAGATCCGCCCCGCCTGCATCAATGCCAGCCGCTGGGACTGTACGCTGGAGCCGACCGCCGGCCGCTATCTGGCGGTACGGCTGGGCCTGCGCCAGGTGCGCGGGCTGGCCAATGTCCATGGCGCGGCGATCATCGGCGCGCGCGGCCATCTGCCGTTCGAATCGGTCGAGGATCTGTGGCGGCGGGCCGACATCCCCCGCGCCGCGATCGAGCGGCTGGCGGAGGCCGATGCCTTTCACAGGCTGGGGGCCGACCGGCGCCAGGGACTATGGAAGGCGCGGGGCCTGGACGAAGCGCCCCTGCCCCTGTTCGCGGCGGCGGCGGGGCGCGAGCCGGAGGTCGCGTTGCGGCCGTTGACCGAGGGGCGCGAGGTGGTGGAGGATTATCGCGCGCTGCAATTGTCGCTGCGCGCGCACCCGCTCGCCTTCCTGCGTGACGAGCTGACCCGGCGCGGCGTCACCCGCGCCGCCGATCTGGCCCAGCTCCGCGACGGACGGCATGTCGAGGTGGCGGGGCTGATCCTGGTCCGCCAGAAGCCGGGCAGCGCCAAGGGCGTGCTGTTCATCACCATCGAGGACGAGACCGGCATCGCCAACGGCATCCTCTGGCCCGACCGGTTCGAGGCGCAACGCCGCACCGTCATGTCCGCCTCAATGATCGGCATGAAGGGCCGCGTCCAGCGCGAGGGGCAAGTGATCCACGTCATCTGCGACCGGATCGTCGATCATGGCGATCTGCTCGCCCAGGTCGGACGGATGGACTTCCGCCCCAGGACCGGGCGCGGTGACGGTGCCCGCCACCCCGGCGCGCCCGATCGCGGCGATGCCGGCTGGCGGCCGGGTCCGCGCGACAGCTACTGGCCAAGCCATGCCACGGGGATGGACCCGGAGCAGGTGGTGCGGATCAAGTCGCGCGACTTTCACTGACCCCGCGCGCCAATCGACGCTCCAGCCGCAGGATCACCCATTCCGCCACCTGGTGCAGGATCGCGCCGACCAAGGCGCCGAGCAGCACCTCCTGCGCGCGATCCCATCCGGTCTGGAGGACGGTGCCGCCGGTCGGCACGGTGGTCAGCACGATGACGGCCGTCCACATGCAGACCCGCGTCTCCGGCCGCCAGCGGGTGATGCTCGCCGCGATCCCGACCGCCACCGCCAGCCGCAATTCCGCCGGTCCGGCGGACACGACCATCGCGGAAAACAGCGCCACCACCAGTCCGATCAGCGTCGCCGCGACCCGCCAGCCGAGCGCGCGGTGCGTGTCGCCGATCCGATCCTGCGACACGACCAGCGCGGAGACGCAGGCCCAGACCGGATGGCTCAGGCCCAACCCCTCCGCCAGCATGGCGGCGACGACCGCCGCCGCCGTGCAGCGCAGGACGAAGGCGACGGACCGCAAGGCCCCGGACGGAGGCGCCGCCGCCATGGCCCCGTCCTTCCCCGTCACCGGAACAGATTGGCCCGCGCCAGCTCGATCACCTCCGTGCCCCGGCCGCTCATCACCGCGCGCGCGGCATAGAGGCTGAACCCCTTGACCTGCTCGGCCTTGATCTTGGGCGGCATCACCAGTTCCAGCCCCTCGGTCACCACATCGACCAAGGCGGGGCCGTCATGCGCGAAGGCGGTGCGCAGCGCCCCCTCCAGCGCGTCCGACCGCGTGACCCGCTCGGCGGCATAGCCCATCTCACGCGCGATCGCGGCGAAGTCGGGATTTTGCAGGGCGACATTGGCATCCACATAGCCGGAGGCCTTCTGCTCCAGCTCGACGAAGCCGAGCGTGCCGTTGTTGAAGATGATGATCTTGATCGGCAGCTTCATCTGGATCGCGGTCAGCATATCGCCCATCAACATGGTCAGGCCGCCATCGCCCGACAGCGACACCACCTGTCGCCCGGCAAAGGCCGCCTGTGCGCCCAGCGCCTGGGGCATGGCATTGGCCATGGAGCCATGGTTGAACGATCCGATCAGTCGCCGCTGGCCGTTCATCCGCAGATAGCGCGCCGCCCAGACCGAGGGCGTGCCGACATCGGCGGTGAAGATCGTGTCCTCATCCGCCAGCCGATCGATCGTCGCGGCGACGAATTGCGGGTGGAGCGGCTTGTCACCGTCGCGCGGCGTCGCCAGTTCGTCCAGGCCCTTGCGGGCATCGCGATAATGCTCCTTCGCCTTGGCCAGGAATGCGCCGTCGCGGCCGTCCCGGATCAGCGGGCGCAGCGCCCGCGCCGTTTCGCCGACATCGCCGACCACACCCAGGTCGAGCGGCACGCGCCGGCCGAGCGCGGTGGCCTCGCGATCGACCTGCACCACCCGCGCCTTGTCCGGATAGAAGTTGCGATAGGGGAAGTCGGTGCCCAGCATCAGCAGCGTATCGCACTCCATCATCGCGTGATAGCCGGAGGAGAAGCCGATCAGACCGGTCATGCCGACATCGAAGGGATTGTCCCATTCGATCCACTCCTTGCCGCGATAGGCGTGGACGATCGGGGCCTGCAACGCTTCGGCCAGCGCGACGACATCGTCATGCGCGCCCGCCACTCCTGCACCGCAGAGCAGGGTCACCCGCTCCGCATCGTTGAGCAGCGCGGCGACCTGCGCCAGCGTCGCATCGTCCGGCAGCAGGCGCGGCGTGGCCGGCAGGGTGAAGGGCACGTCCCGCGTCTCCGGCGCGGGCAGCAGCGCCACGTCGCCGGGAATGACCAGCACCGCGACCCCGCGCTGACCGACGGCGGTGCGGATCGCGCGGTGGAGCAACTCGGGCATCTGCTTGGCGTCCTGCACCATCTCGCAGAAATGGCTGCATTCGCGGAACAACTCGGTCGGATGCGTCTCCTGGAAATAGGACAGGCCGATCTCGCTCGACGGGATATGGGCGGCAATCGCCAGCACCGGCACATGATTGCGGTGGCAATCGTACAGGCCGTTGATCAAATGGAGGTTGCCGGGGCCGCAACTGCCCGCGCAGACCGCCAGCCCGCCCGTCGCCGCCGCCTCGGCCCCGGCGGCGAAGGCCCCCGCCTCCTCGTTGCGGACGTGCATCCACTCGATCGCACCCGACGTCCGCAGGCTTTCGTTGAAGGCGTTCAGGCTGTCGCCCGTCACGCCCCAGATCCGTTCCACCCCGGCCTCGACCAGGGTGCTGGTGAGAAGATCCGCGATCGTCCGTGCCATGATCCGATTTGTCCTTGTTGCGACGCACCACCGTCAAATTGGTGCGGTGCGATAACGATTCTGATCGCGATTGTATTCCTTGCAATCGCAAGCCAGCGGCGCGTTTGGGACAAAGGACCGCGTCGGCACAATTTTTTTATACAGACGGAGCCGCACGTCCGGCTGGTGCATTAGAAAACCCGACAAACCGGGAGCCGTCATGAACCATTTGACCAGCCAGAGGCTCTTTGCCTCCACCCTTTGCGCAACCATGGCATTGGCCACCGCGGCGCATGCACAGACCCCGCCAGCCGGCACCGCTACCAAAGCCGTCCTGGGCGCGGAGAGCCAGCCACAGCCCTATGCGACCGAGTCGGTCGTCAATCACCCCCGCACGATCGGCTGGCCCGAGGGTCGCACGCCGGTCGCGCCGCGCGGCTATCAGGTGATAAAGTTCGCCGGCGGCCTGGATTACCCCCGCCAGGCGCTGCTGCTGCCCAATGGCGACGTGCTGGTCACCGAGGCACGCACCAAGCCCAAGCTCGACGCCGAGCCGGAGGTGCAGCGCGGACAGGCCCTGTCCAAGACGACCGGCTTCAGCGCCAACCGCATCACCCTGTTGCGCGACGCCGATCGCGACGGGGTGGCGGAGCAGCGGTTCGTGCTGCGCGACGGGCTGAACCAGCCGTTCGGGATGCAATATGCCGGCGGTCGCCTCTATGTCGCCAATACGGACGGCGTGGTCAGCTTCCCCTTCCAGCCGGGCCAGACCCGCATCACCGCCGCGCCCGCGCCGGTCGCCAGCCTGCCGGCGGGCGGCTACAACAATCACTGGACGCGCAACCTGCTGCTCAGCCCGGATGCGCGCACGCTCTATGTCTCGGTCGGGTCCGCCTCCAACGTGGCCGAATATGGCATGGACGAGGAGAAGCGCCGCGCCGCCATCCTGGCGATCGACCTCGCCACCGGGCGCGAGCGGCTCTACGCCAGCGGTCTGCGCAATCCCGTGGGCATGGACTTCGCCCCGACCACCGGCACGCTGTGGACCGCGGTGAACGAGCGCGACCATTTCGGCGACGATATCGCGCCCGACTATCTGGTCGGGGTGCGCGAGGGTGGCTTTTACGGCTGGCCATATAGCTATTACGGTCGGCAGGACCCGCGCCACGCCAATGAACGGCGCGACCTGCTCGCCACCACGCTGATGCCCGATGTCGCAGTCGGTCCCCATGCCGCCGCGCTGGGTCTCGCCTTCGCCAAGGATCGCCCCGGCACGGACCAGCTTGCCTTTGTCGCGCGGCACGGTTCGTGGAACCGGGCGTCGTTCATCGGCTATGACGTGCTGGCCGTCCCCTTCGCCCAGGGCCGCCCCGCCGCCGAGCCGCGCCCCTTCCTGACCGGCTTCGTCGCGGATGCCAGGAAGGGCGAGGTCTATGGCCGGCCGGTCAGCGTCCAGACGCGCGGCGATGGCGCGGTGTTCGTGGTCGACGACGCCGGCGACACGGTCTGGCTGGTCCGTCGCGCTTCGTGAGGGCGTGGCTGGGGGCCGCATCGGCGCTGCTCGCACCGGTCGGGGCCCAGGCGGCGGAGCGCCAGTCGGTGCCGGTGATCGATACCGAGGACGCGACGCTCGGCACCACCCAGGTGCCGGCCGGCGCGCTCCACGGCACCCTGTCGCTGGACATACGCAACGGCGATTATGCGCGCGGGGCCTATGACGACGACGATGCCGACCTGTCGCGCCTGCCGGTCCATGTGGCCGTCGCCTTCGCCGGGGTGCTGGCGCGCGATGCTGCGGGGGACGCGCGGCTGTTCCTGATCGGGCAGAGTTCCAACGGCTTCCACGCCCCCTCGGCCGACGAACGCACCCGCCCCCGGAGCTGGTATGAGAGCAACACGATCGTCGCGCTCGCATGGCAGCCGGCCAAGGGCCTGACCACCGCCGCCGCCTATGCGATCAAGGCCAGCCCCAACGGCATCGCGGGGACGACGCATGAGGCGAGCCTGTCGGTTCGCTACGCCGGTAACCGGGGCATCGGCTGGTGGCGGCCGAACCTGGTCGTCACGCGTCGGACCCAGGGTGATGGCGGCGTCTTTACCTTGGTCGGCCTGTCGCCGGAGGTGCGGCTGGGCGAGACGACACTGTCGGCGCCGCTGGTGGCGGGCGTCGGCTGGAGCGGATTCTACGGACCGGACAGCGCCGATCGGCGCTATGCCAGCGCAGGAATCTCGGTGCAGCACCCGCTGGGCCGCGCCGCCAGCCTGCGGGCGGAGATCCTGGCGATCGCGCGTGACCAACGCCTGCGCCGGCTCGACGCCCCCGGCGGCACCACCGCCCCGGTCGTGCCGCTGGCGACGATCGCGCTCAGCGTGCCCTGGTAGCGGTGGGACGGATGCAGCGTGTATAGACACGCATCTTCCGCTTGTCGCGCGGCAGGGTCATGGCCAGGCAATAGTCGCGGGCCAGCACCAGCGTCACCGCCGCCAGGCTCGCCGGGTTGAAGAAGCTGGTCGCGCGGTCCAGCGTCACCACCACCGGCGGCCGGGTCGCCATGATCCGCGCCACCTCGCGCCCCTCGTCGACGCCGGTCGCGCCACCCTCGATCGCGTGGCCCAATGTATTGGGGAAGGCATAGGGGGTCGGGATGCAGCTATCGGCCAGATAGTAGAGGATGGACGGGCCGTTGAAGACATAGGGGCAGGTGCCGGTGCCATGGTTCGCGCGCATCAATGCCACGACCGGGGCGATGGCGGCCCGGTCGTCGGGCATGTCCACCCGCTCGCCGATGAAGACCAGCATCGCGGCCAGGACCACGATGGTGCGCAGCTTCGTGGAGCGGCCAAGCGACCAGCCCGCCAGCGCCGCCAGCGGCGGCAACAGCGGCAGGCCGTAATGGTCGTAGAAGGTGCCGATGCAGGCAAAGCCGATCACCGCCGCCAGCAGCCAGCCGATCGCCAGCGCATGGACCGGGTGCCGGGCGGCGCGCGGCCCGATCCGCGCCAGCGTCACGCCGGCGGCGATCAGCAGCGGCGTGATCTGTGCCAGCAGACCGCCGAGGTTGAGCAGCATCTTGCCCGCCGGATAGGCCTGGCGCAGCGTGATCGACACGAAATTGGCGAACCAGAAGGCCTGGAACGCCCCTGCCCCCATCATGGCATAGGCCAGACCGACCGCCAGTGTCGGCGCGATCCCCGCCACGCCCCAGGCCAAGGTCCAGCCGATCGTCACACCCGGCCGGCGGACCCGCACGATCGCCCAGAGATGCGCCAGGCCGATGAACAGTCCCTCGAACGCGGCGGTATATTTGATCTGGATCGCCAGACCGCACAGCGCGCAGGCGGCCAGGCCGTTGCGCCCGATCGCCTGCGCTGCCCGCTCGCCGGTGAGGGAGGGCAGGCGCAACGTCAGCAGCGCCGCCAGCGCCACCGGAAGATTGTAGAAGACCGGAGACTGCCCGCCCTGCCCGCCGATCACCGCCATTGTCAGCAGATAGAGGATGCCCGCGCTCCAGGCCCCGACCGGGGCCGCGCCCAGGCGACGGGCGATGTGCAGGATCACCGCGGCGGTCGTACCCGCGAACAGGGCCGCCGCCACCTGATAGACGATGATGCCGTCCGCCGGGATCAGCCGGAACCCCGCGAACAGCAGGAACAGGCCGTAGGGCTTGCGGTCCCAGAGGTCGATGAACGGCACCGCGCCGTGCAGCATCCGGTCGCCGACTAGCAGATACCATTGCTCGTCGATGTCGAGCACCGGATTGCCGAAATCCCAGCCGCGCAACAGCAGCGCCAGCACCAGCATCGCCGCCAATATGACGGCCGGCCGCTGCCCCGGAGACGATGATCCTGGATCGTGCTGCACCGTCAAAAAACCTGATCCTGATCAAATAGCCGGAAAAGGCGCGGTAGGCGAGCCGCAGGCAGGCGGCAAGCATTGTCGGGAACGCACGCCGGAACTCATGCGTCCATGATCGCGCTGATCGAGGAACCGCCATGACCCAACATCCCTTGCGCATCGTCATCACCGGCGCATCCAGCGGCATCGGAGCCGCCACCGCGATCGCCTTTGCAAAAGAGGGCGCACAACTGATCCTGGCCTCGCGCGGTGCGGAGGGGCTGGCCGATATCGCCGCGCGCTGTCGCGCCGCCGGCGGCACGGCCGAGACGCAGGTGCTGGACGTCACCGACGCGGCGGCGGTCTCTGCCTTCGCCCAGATGGCGCAGCAGATGCTCGACGGCATCGACCTGTGGTTCAGTTGCGTCGGGGTCGGGGTGGTCGGCCGGTTCCAGCAGGTGCCCATCCAGGATCACGCCCGCGTCATCGACACCAATCTGACCGCGCATATGAACGAAGCCCATGCCGTGCTGCCGATCTTCCTGGCGCAGGAACATGGCACCTGGGTCAACATGATCTCGGTCGGCGGCTTCGTCGCGACCCCCTATGCGGCCGCCTATGCCGCCAGCAAGTTCGGCCTGCGCGGGCTGTCCCAGGCCCTGCGCGGCGAAGTCTCGAAATATCCGCGCATCCATATCTGCGACGTCTATCCGACCTTCGTCGACACGCCGGGGATCGATCATGCCGGCAATTATACGGGCGCGCGCCTGTCGCTGCCGCCCGGTGCGCTTTCGCCGGACAGCGTGGCGAAGGCGGTGGTGCGGCTGGCCCGGCATCCGCGCAACACGACGGTGATCGGCGCGCCGGCGCTCGCCCTGAAGCTGGGGCAGTTCGCCATTCCCAATCTGATGGCGGCGACGATGAACGGCTTCATGGACGTCTGGTCCCGCCACGCCGAGCGCGGCGAGGATGGCAGCGGCGCGGTCCATCACCCGCCCGCCGGCGCGAGCGGCCCGGATGGCGGTCGCCGCGATCCCGACCGGGGCCGCAAGGCGGCGACCGGAGCCGCGCTGGCCCTGGGCCTGGCGGGGATCGGCGCAGTGCTGTGGCGACGGCGACGGTGAGCGCGCCGCCGGTCACTCCCGACGGACGCTATATCGTGGTGCGCGGCCGGTTGTGGCGACGCGCCAACCCGCATTTGCCGGAGGCCGAACGTCAGGCCCATGTCACCGCATTGATGACCGCCAGACGGGCCGTCCGCAGCGCGCTTTCCGACGGCGATACCAATGCCCTTCGTGCCGCGCGCACCGCCGTCGATGCCGCGAAGGTCGCGCTCGGCGAACGGGGTCCGGTCTGGTGGCCGGGCGAGGAGGATCTGAACCGTCACCTCGCCCGCAACACCCATTATGCCGACTGGTATGCCGGACTGGCGCTCGACGTCTGATCGCTCATAGATTCGCCTGCTCGTCCTCGGGCAGGTCGGCGTCGGGGGGATAATAGAGCTTCGCGCATTCCTCGCGCAGGCAACCGCCCTCGATCACGATGTCGTCGCGATAGGCATCGGTGATGAAGGCCAGCGTATCGACATGGCGCGCCTCGAAATACATCGGATGCACGTCCTCGCGCTCCGCGCCGTAGACGACCCGCCCGACCTTAGACCAGATCGAAGCCATGGTGCACATGCCGCAGGGTTGCAGCGTCGAATAGAGCGTCGCGCCGCGCAGCTCCAGCTCGCCACTGGCCTCGCATCCGCGCCGGATCGCCATCATCTCGGCATGGGCCGTGGCATCGGGCAGCTCATGCGTCTGATTGCGCTCCGCCGCGATCACCCGGCCGTCCAGCACGATCACCGAGCCCAGCGGGGAGGTGGACGGGTCGGAGCCCTTGGATCGGGCGATGCGGATCGCCTCGCGCATCCAGCGTTCATCATCTTCGGTCATCGCGGTCCAACGCAACGCCTGCCCGAAGGTGCCGCAGCGATGGCCGGGCATCGTCACCGCGCCCCATTGACCTTTCCCCGGTGGCCGGGGCACCACCCCGCCATGCGATCTTCGTTCCTCTCGGCCTGACCCGCACTTGCCCCGCTCCCCCGGCCGCCCTCGCGGCGTGACCATCATCGATGTCGCCCGCCATGCCGGCGTCTCACCGATGACGGTGTCGCGCGTCATCAACGCCGAGCCTGGCGTCCGCGACGAAACCCGCCGGCTGGTCGAGGCGGCAATCACGACGCTCAACTACACGCCCAACCTGATGGCGCGCAGCCTGGTCACCTCGCGCGAGATCCGGATCGGCGTGCTCTATTCCAATCCCAGCGCCGCCTTCATGAGCGGCTTCCTGGCCGGCGTGTTCGAGGAGGCCTCGGCGCGCGGCGCACAGCTCCAGCTGTTGAAGGGCGAGGCCGGCAAGCCCCCCGCCCCCGCCGCGATCGAGCGGCTGATCGCCGGACGGATCGGCGGCGTCGTGCTGGCCCCGCCGCTGGGCGAGAACGACGCGGTGCGGGCGATGCTCGCCGAGGCGAAGCTGCCGGTGGCGGTGGTCGGCGGCGTGGCCCCCGGCGCGATCTGTATCGGCATCGACAATCGCCGTGCCGCCTATGACATGACCCGCCATCTGCTCGGACTGGGTCACCGCCGCCTCGGCTTCGTCCTCGGCAATCCCGACCAGTCCGCCAGCCGCGAGCGTCTCGCCGGCTTCCAGGAAGCGGCGGCGGAATGTGGTGAGGCGACCGTCCGGATCGTGCCCGGCGATTTCGGCTATGCCAGCGGCCTGGTGGCGGGCGAGACGCTGCTCGACGATCCCGCCCCGCCGACCGCGATCTTCGCCAGCAACGACGACATGGCCGCCGCCGTCGTCTCGGTCGCGCATCGCCGTCATCTCGATGTGCCGCGCGACCTGACCGTGGTCGGCTTCGACGACAGCACTGCCGCGGTCACGCTCTGGCCGCCGCTCACCACCATCCGCCAGCCGGTGCGCGCGCTGGCGGCGGAGGCGATGCAGCGTCTGATCGAGGCGATGCGGCGCGGACGGGTGGCCAGCAGCGCAGCCCCCCATGTCCTCGACCATCTGCTGGTCGAACGCCAATCCACCGCCCCGCCCCCGGCCTGACCCGCGGCGACAGCGCGCCTTTACGAAATCCGATCGTCAGGTCAGCGGTTTAACGGCTTGGTCATCGGTTCGTAACTATTGAGGTGCAAAAGGTTCACGGAGCCGCTGACCATGAGGATTTTTGCTTTGCCCCAGGCGCTACTTGGCCGGATGCACCGGCATCGCAGCCTGTCCACCCTGCGCGATTGGGCGGACACGCAGCCGGACGACCGCAGCCTGCTGCGCCAGTCAGCCGCGCGCCAGCCCGGCCAGCGCTGAGTCCACCGCGCCGTAGCAATCGCGGGCCAGTGCCACGAAGCGATCACGCGGAAACTCGCCAAGCCGGTTGGCATAATGACCCAGCGCGCCGAGCAGGTGCACGCGGATCATCGCCAGCCCCAATGCGCCACCGCCCAGCGCCTCTTGATACCATAGCAGTTCGCGTCGCAGCCGGTCCGACGACAGGTTGAACGACTGGTGGAAGCGGATCAGGTCGTAAATGGCATAGCCGGCGGCCGTGCCCCCCGCCCAGTCGATCACCACCAGCTCGCCGCCACCCGGCCGGACCATGATGTTGTTGCGCCACAAATCCCCGTGCATCGGCACGTGGCGCGGCTTGAGCGTTCCGGCGGTGATGTCCACATCCAGCCGCTCGGCGTCCGCCCGCAGGGGTTCGGGCAGATCGTGCATGTCGACCAGCGCGCGGAGCGATCGCTGGAACTCGTCCGTCTCCGCATGATCGTCCGCTGGACCATCCGCGACGGTCGCACCCACCAATTGCCGCAGCCACCCCAGGATCGCCGCCGCCACCTTCGGCGTCTGGATCAGGCGACGGAGCCGGCCGCCAGCCAGCGGTTCGCAACGTGGCAGGATCAGGAAACTGCGATCCGCCAGCGTGCCGGTCGCGGTGACCGGCAATATCCGCTCGGCCATGACCGGACCCAGCCCGGCCATCGTCTGCGTCGCCTGGGCCTGGATCGCCGCCGCATCCGGATGTGCTGCTGGTGACAGGAACAATACATGGTCGTGATCGAGCAGGAAGATCGCCGCACCGTCCGCGACCATGGACTGGGTACGGATGACCTCGACCTTGTCGATCCGACGACCATCCGGATAAAGTGCGTCCGACAATACCGAGATCACGGCATCCGACGATATCGGCCGGTCGGACGGTGACGTCTCTTGAAGGTAGGTCGCGATAGGCATTACCTGATAGCTAATGTTACAGATGTGTTAAAACAATCGGTTAACGTGTTGATCCAGGTGAGTTATCAGGACTTCCGCACCTGAGCAGTCTCAACTTGGCACGAAAGCATCGAAGAGGATTGCCGTCCTCGATAGTCTATATCGCGATATACAATGGCCTATGTGGTCATTTGTTCCGATGGTGGCCACCATCTTCCTCTTGTTGGACAATTGACGCCGGCCGGTCGAACCGCGAGGATGTTCGAAACAGGAGGATTCGGCGATGCATCAGTATCTTGCGAGCATGGTTCATCGTCGGTGGTGTGGGGTGACAGGCTGTGCCGCCGTCGCACTGGCCTTGGCAGCCGCAACGCCGGCCTCGGCGCAGAACGACCGCATGGCGTCGATCGCCACGCCCGCCCAACCCGGTGCCATCACGCTGAATACCGGCCCCCTTCCCGGCGCCACCGCAAAGGAGGCATGGCACAGCCAATATGGCAGCGTCTTCGCACGGAACGTCACGGTCGCGACGCTGACCCCCTTCCTGCCCGATCCGGCCAAGGCGACCGGCGCGGCCGTCGTCGTCGCGCCGGGCGGCGGCTTCACCACGCTGTCGATGCAGAATGAAGGCTGGGACGTGGCCAAGGCCTTGGCCGCGCAGGGCGTCGCCGCCTTCGTGCTCAAGTACCGGCTGAACCCGACGCCCGCCGACATGGCCGGCTATGAGCGCGAGATGCGCGAGCGCTTCTCGGGCACCAACCCGCGCCCCCGCCCCTCGACCGAGGCGATGATGGCCGGCATCGCGCCGCAGATCGCCGATGCGCGCGCCGCCTTCAAGCTGATCCGCGCGCGCGCGGGCGAGTGGCATGTCCAGCCGGACAAGATCGGCATGGTCGGCTTTTCCGCCGGCGCGATGCTGACGATGGCCACCGCGCTGACCGGACAGGATGCCAAGCCCGCCTTCATCGCGGACATCTATGGCCCGCTATCCACCGTGACCGTGCCGGCGGACGCCCCGCCTCTATTCGCGGCGCTGGCCGCCGACGATCCCTTCTTCGCCAATGGCGGCTTCGGCCTGATCGAAGCCTGGAAGGCGGCGAAGCGCCCGGTCGAGTTCCACCTCTATGAACAGGGCGGCCATGGGTTCGGCATGTACCAGAAGCCGACGACCAGCACCGGCTGGTTCGACGCCTTCTCCCGCTGGATGATGATGCACGGCTGGATCGCCGCGCGCGCCTGATCATTGGGCCTCGGCCCCGCCAGCGGGCGGGGCCGATCGTTCAGCCGACCGCCTCGTCATAGGCGAACCAGGCGAAATCCGCCGCGCGTCCGGTGCCGGCCATGTCCTGGCAGGCCATGCCGACGAACGTGCCGGTGAAATTGGGCAGGCCCGGCAGGGTCGCCTCGTCGGACAACAGGCTGGCGTCGACCGTCTCCGACAGCCAGTGCCATTCCTCCGCCCCCTCGGCCCGCCAGGCGAAGCGCAACACGGCATGATCCGCCGAGGCACGAAGCGCGATCGGCCCGGCGGGTAGCGGGATCGGATCGGTCATCACGCTCTGCCCCTCGCCGATCGGCAGGACCGAGAGCAGCTGGAGCACCCGTCGGCCGTCATCGTCGGCCGTGACCTGCAGAAAGACATATTTGGTGCTGTTGTAGTAACAGACCAGCCCGGCGGCCTGCTGGAAATGCTCGGGCGCGAAATCGACCAGCGTGCGCGCGTCGTATCGGAACGCGGTCTGCCGGCGCGCGACCAGGGCCTGTTCGAAATGGCTGCCGATCGTCTCGCGTCCGAACAACCGCAAATGGCCGGGCCGCGCGGTCAGGCTGAACAGGTGATCCGGCTCGGGCGAGCGGAGCCATTGAAAGGCGTCGGGCAGGTCGGGCCCGTCGAACCGGTCGAATGCGGTGACCGGCCGCTCGTCGATGGTCGTGGGCGGCGGCGCGGCGGCGCGGAGCCAGCCATCCGGGTCCCAGCGCATCGGCTGGATCGCCGTCTCGCGCCCCAGCACGCAACGATCGCTGCCCGGCATCGGCCGGCCGCACAGATGCACCATCCAGGGCGCCCCCTCCGGCGTCTCGACCAGATCGCCATGGCCGACCCGCTGCAACGGCGCGGCCGGCGTGTCGCGCGCGGTCAGCACCGGGCCATCGGGATGGACGTCATAGGGACCGAACAGGGTACGCGACCGCGCCATGGTCACCGCATGGCCGCGCTCCGTCCCCCCTTCGGCGACGAGCAGATGATACCAGTCGTCGCGCTTGTAGAGGTGCGGCCCCTCGGTGAAGCCCAGCGCGGTACCCTGGAAGATCACCCGCCGCTCGCCGACCAGCCGCCGCGCCGCCATGTCCAGCTCCTGCACGACGATGCCGGCGAAGCGCTTGCGGCCGGGGCGATGGTCCCACAGCATGTTGAGCATCCAGCTCCGCCCGTCATCGTCGTGGAACAGCGCGGGGTCGAAGCCGCTGCTGTTGAGATGCACGGGATCGGACCAGGGGCCGTCGATCCGGTCGCTCCACACCCAGTAATTGTGGAAGTCGCGCAAGGACGCGCCGCGTGCGCCGTCGACCGTGGTGCGGCCGTACCGCTTCACATCGGTATAGATCAGGTGGAAGCGCCCGTCCTTGTAGCTCAAGTCCGGGGCCCAGACGCCGCACGAATCCGGATCGCCGCGCATGTCGAGCTGGCTGGCCCGCGACAGGGGCCGGGCCACCAGCCGCCAGTCGGCCAGGTCGCGGCTGTGATGGATCTGCACCCCCGGAAACCATTCGAAGGTTGAGGTGGCGATGTAGTAATCCTCCGCCACCCGGACGATCGATGGATCGGGATTGAAGCCGCGCAGGATCGGATTGGCGGGCGTGATGGGGTCAGCGGTCATGCGGGTTTTCGCACCAGGGTCCAGAGCAAGGCGGCCCCGCCCAGGTCGAGCAGCCCGAGCAGGATGAAGAAGGGCTGATAGCCGACCTGATCGACCATCGCGCCCAGCGACAGCGTGAAGATCAGCACGCCCAGATTGGCGGCGGTGCCCGACACGCCGGTCGCGGTCGCGACCTGATCCTGCGGAAACAGGTCGGAACACAGGGTGATGACGGTCACCGACAGCGTCTGGTGCGCGAAGCCGCCCAGGCACAGCAGCGCGATGGCCGCAATCGGGCTGGTCACGCTGCCGACGAACATCATGCCCGTCATTAGCACCGCGCCGAGCGTGAAGGCGCCGCGCCGCGCGTCCACCAGCTGGACGCCGCGCCGTTGCAGGAAGGCGACCACGGCCGGCCCGAACAGGCAGCCCAGATCGGCCGCCAGAAAGGGCAGCCAGGCGAACAGCGCGATCTGGGTCAGGTCGAAATGCCGGGCCTGCACCAGATAGAGCGGCATCCAGAGCGACAGCATCCCCCAGACCGGATCGGCCAGGAAGCGCGCCGCGGCGATCGCCCACAAATTGCGTCGGCGCAGCAGTTCGCCGAGCGGCGGCCGCCGCCGCTGCCTAACCAGCGACGCTTCCTGCCCCTCGACAATCAGCCGCCGCTCGCCCTCGGACAGGCGGCGGTGCCGGGCGGGTGGCGCATACCAGACCAGCCAGGCGACGACCCAGGCCAGGCCCAGGCCACCCGCGACGAAGAAGGCCGCGCGCCAGCTGTGATGGAAGACCGCCCAGGCGACCAGCGGCGGTGCGAACACCGCGCCGAACGAGGCGCCGATCTGATAGATGCCGCCGGCCACGCCGCGCTCGCGCGCCGGAAACCATTCGGCGACCAGCTTCATCCCCGCCGGCTGCGCCGATCCCTCGACCAGCCCCAGCGCACCGCGCAGGCCGGCGAACCCCATCCAGCCATTGGCGAAGCCATGCCCCAGGGTGATGCACGACCAGATCGCGACGAAGAGCGAGAAGCCGACCTTCAGCCCGATCAGGTCGAGCAGATAGCCGGCCACCGGCTGGAACATGATGCCGAACTGAAAGGCGCCGGTGATCCAGCTATATTGTTCGGAGCTGATGTGCTGCTCCGCCATGATCGCCGGCGCCGCGACACCCAGAATGCTGCGGGTCAGATAGTTGATGACCATCGCCACGACGAACAGCGCGATGATCGTCCAGCGAATATAGGGAAACCCGCGCAAGCCCCTCTCCCCTACGGTAACGTTATCATCCGGTTCTAGGACGGGTTGGCCGATCAGGGCAAGCAAAGTTCTGCGAAACCCCGATCGGCGTGATGGAGCGCTCGCCGTTCGGCGGACGCTTACAGGATGCCGGCATCTCCGGAAAACAGCAGGTCGGCCGCCATGATGCGGATGCGCCCGCCCGCCCGGCGCATCGCCTCCGCCCGGCGATAGCGGGACTCCTGTTGCAAGGCGGGACCGGCGGGCGCGGTGGGGGCGATCGCCAGCACCGTGGTCGACGGGCCGACCGCGCTGACGACGCGCCCGCCCAGCGCGGCGATGCGATGCGCGAGCGGACCATCGCGCGGCTCGCCCAGAATCGCGATCCGCTGCCCGGCTAGGGGCCCGTGCAAGGCCGGCGACGGCGCGGGCGGGCGCTTGGGCGGCTTGCCGGGGGAGAGCCATTCCGCGAGCGGCCGGCCGCTATGTTCGATCGCGCGCACCACGACCAAGCCGGCGACGCGCGCGTCGCTCAGGGCATCATGATGGCGATGCTCCAGGCCCAGATGGCGGGCGAGCACGTTCAGCCGGTGGCTGCTCAATTCCGGCCAGGCCCGCTGGGCGACGCGGACGCTGTCGAGCCAGGTGGTCGCGATCTCCGGCCGGTCATGGACGCGACAGGCGGCGGCGAGCGCCCCCTTGTCGAAATGCGAGTGGGCGACGGTGATCCGCCCCGCCAGATGACCATCGACGATCGAATGCAGCTCTCCGAAACAGGGCTGGCCCAGCACATGGTCGGCGGTGATGCCGTGGATATTGACATTGAAGCCGCTGAACGTGTCGCGCGGATCGACCAGCGTTTCATATTCGAAGCAGACCGCGCCGTTGCGGAACCCGACAATGCCGATCTGGCAGATGCTGCTGACGCGGGAACAGGCGGTCTCGACATCGATCACGACGAAATCGGGCGACTCCCCATGGACAGGGGCGATCGGGGCGGATGGGCTCGGCAGCATCCCATATGATAGCGACCGCCCGCCGGCCGGATCAAGTCGAGCCGGCCACGCTTCTTTCGTCCCCGGCCGGTGATCGCCATCACGGCGATATCATCGATCACATTGCCGAGACCGCGGGCCATGTCTGGCACGGTCTGCACCATCCGCAGCAATCGCGGACCAGTTCCGATTCCACGTCGCACGGTCGCGACCAAGCAAACTATCCTTCCGACGCAGCAACTTGCTGCGAGTGAAAAAGGAAGTCAGCATGACCGTCGAATTTCCCCCCGTCGTCTCCGCCGACCGTCACCCTTCGCGTCACCATCCCCTCCCCCTCCCGTCCGGATGGCCACCATCCCTTCGCCTATGGCGAGCTGGAGGTGGAGTTCGACCCGGCGCTCGACACGCTCTGGACCTTCATGCGCGCCCGCGACCGGCCGAGCTTCAATCCGTCGCTGCTCACGGAGTTCGGCCTGTGGCAGCAGGATATCGTCGAGGCGTTGCGATCCGAGGAGATGCCGATCCGCTACCTCGTGCTCGGCTCGCGCCATCCGGGCGTCTTCTCGCTGGGCGGGGATCTCGACCTGTTCGCCGCGAAGATCCGGTCCGGCGATCGATCGGCGCTGGTCGATTATGGCCGCGCCTGCGTGCGCATCCTCCATCGCAACATGATGAGCCTCGACCGGCCGATCATCACGATCGGGCTGGTGCAGGGTGACGCCCTGGGCGGCGGGTTCGAGGCCTTGCTGTCGTTCAACGTCGTCATCGCCGAACGGGGCGCGCGCTTCGGCCTGCCCGAGACGGCGTTCGGCCTGTTCCCCGGCATGGGGGCGCATTGCTTCTTGTCGCGACGGCTGGGCGCGGCACGGGCCGAACAGATGATCCTCAGCGGCCGCATCTATAGCGCGGAGGAGCTGTACGATCTCGGCATCGTCCACGGCCTGGCCGAGGCCGGCCAGGGGCGCGCGGCGGTGGAGGACTATATCCGCCTCAACCGCCGGCGGCACAGCGGCCATTGCGCGATCTATGAGGCGTCGCGCTCGGTCAGTCCGCTGCCGCTGGCGGAGCTGGAGGCGGTGGTCGACCTCTGGGCCGACGCGGCCCTGCGCCTGAGCGAGACCGACCTGAAGCTGATGCAGCGCCTGGTGCGGGCGCAAAGCCGATTGTCCGGCCCCGCCATCGCATAAGCGGGCATCACCGGCCGGGCGGGCGCTTCGGCGTCCGCCCGGCCACGATCAGGAG
Source organism: Sphingomonas sp. SORGH_AS_0438 (assembly GCF_031453475.1). Classification (NCBI taxonomy): domain Bacteria; kingdom Pseudomonadati; phylum Pseudomonadota; class Alphaproteobacteria; order Sphingomonadales; family Sphingomonadaceae; genus Sphingomonas; species Sphingomonas sp. SORGH_AS_0438. Next base: position 1,215,593 of record NZ_JAVIZS010000001.1, on the reverse strand, counting down.
GTCAGGCGGTGCCGCTTGCCCGTCTCGCTGAACAGCGCGCCGAACGCGTCGGCGGGCAGCGGATGGCCGAGCAGGAAGCCCTGGACCGAGTCGCACCGGGTCCGCCGCAACTGGTCGAGCTGCGCTTGCGTCTCCACCCCTTCGGCGGTGGTGCGCATGCCCAGTTTCCGCGCCAGTTCGATGACCGTCTGCACGATCGCCACCGAGGCCGGATTGCGTTCCAGGTCGGTGATGAAGGAACGATCGATCTTGAGCGTCTGGAAGGGGAAGCGGGTCAGGTAGCTGAGCGACGAATAGCCCGTGCCGAAATCGTCCAGCGTGGTGTGCACCCTCAGCCGGTTGATCGCATCGAGCGCCGCCAGCGAGGCATCGATGTCGTTGAGCAGGACCGTCTCGGTCACCTCCAGCTCCAGCCGTTCGGGCGGCAGGCCACTCGCGGCGAGCGCCCCCAGGATCACGGCCGGCAACTCCGCCGAGCGAAGCTGGATCGGCGACAGGTTGACGGCGATCGTGATGTCGCCCCACTCGCGGCCGATCCGGCAGGCCTCGCGGATCACCCAGCCGCCGATCGCGACGATCAGCCCGCTATCCTCCGCAATGGGGATGAACTCGGCCGGCGACACATCGCCATGGCGTCGATTGGTCCAGCGCAGCAGCACCTCACCCGCCGTGATCCGCTCGCCCGCCAGGTCGAAGATCGGTTGCACCGCCAGGTGGAATTCGCCCCGTTCCAGCGCGCCCTTCATCTCGCCGGCCAGATCGCGCGCACGCTCGATCTTCTCGTCCATCCGCGGCTCAAAGATGCGCATCTCGCCGCGCCCGCCATCCTTGGCGCGGTAGAGCGCGAGGTCGGCATTCTTGAGCAGACAGTCGGGATCGACACCGTCCTTGGGCGCGATCGCCACGCCCAGCGACCCGCTGACCCGCAGCGGCGCACCGTCATGCATGACGGGCAGCGCGACCAGATCGAGGATACGAGCGCCGATCACCGCCGCCTCCTCTTCGTCGCGGATCGTGCAGACCAGGGCGAATTCGTCACCGCCCAGCCGGGCGACGATGTCGCGGTGGCCGAACGCCTCGTTCATCCGCCGGGCGACGGTGGCGAGCAGTTCATTGCCGGCCAGATGCCCGAAGGAATCGTTGATCTCCTTGAACCGGTCCAGGTCGAGCCAGAGCAAGGCGAGCATCCCCTCGCCCCGCGCCACCGCCCCCAACCGTGCCTCGAACCCTTCGCGAAAGGCGGTCCGATTGGCGACCCCGGTCAGGTCGTCGCGGCGGGCGATCGCAGCGTGATGCTCGGCCAGCGCCGCCTTTTCGATCGCACCCACCGTCGCCTTCAGGATGACGCCATAGGTCTGGAGCGTGATGTCCATCATCGCCACGATGAAGAGCAGGATGACGCCCGCGAGCAGCGCCTTGAGCGGCATCAGCGACCATAGCAGCCCGCCGACGAGCGGCAGCGAGGCGAAACAGAGCTGCGACAGCGCGATCCAAGGGCGACCGGCATTGCGTCCGGCGATCCCCGCCGCATATCCGATCGTGGTGGTGACGGCGAGCAGTTGCAGCACGCCGTCATCGGTTTTGGTCAGCGTCAGCAGGCCGAACAGGCCGAGCAATGCGGAATAGCTGAGCGCCCCAGCGCGGTAGATGAGTTCCTGATGACGCGGCCGCTCGGCAGGCCGAGTCGCGACGTTGGGCGTGCGCATCACGTCGATGATGCGGATAGCCGCCACCGCCGCGATGGTCAGGGCGACGCCCAGCATCAGGCCGTTGCCGCTGATCGCCGCCACGGTCATGGTGATCGCGCTGCTGGTCAGCGCGCCGATCACCAGCGACTGCGGCGAGGCATAGAGCGACTCCACCAACGTCTCGCGCACATGGGCGGCAATCGTGCCGTCCGACGTATGTAGTTGCCGCAAACGGGAAATCAGACGGCTCATGGCACCCTATCTGGAGCCCTTTAGGTTGAATTACCACTAACGCGACAACGCGTCTCGACAAAGCGCATCCCCGTCATCCCGCTCCTTTCGCCGCATTCCTGCTCTTCGGTAGCGCAATCATTACGGCATGTGAGGCGCTTGGCGCATCGGTTAGGATGGGCTAGCGAAAGAATGTTAAGGGGCAATAGCGTGAAAAAATGTCGTTGAGACGGTTGGAGGATTTTACGACGCTGACGCCCGAGGAGGCGGAGGCGGTCCGCGCGCTTGGCGGCCCGATCATCCGACTCGATCGGTTGCGCGAGATCCGGCGCGAGGGCGAACCGGCTACGGGCTTCTTTATGCTGGAGAAAGGCTGGGCCACGGCGTCGCACATCCTGCCCAGCGGCAGCCGCCAGATCCTCAAGATCCATCTGCCGGGCGACATATTGGGCACGCCCAGCATGTGCAGCGACCAGGCGGTCGAGACCCTGTCCTCGATCACGCCGGTGGTGATTCGCTTCGTGCCGCTGACCCAGTTCGGCGCGCTGATCGATGCGCACCCGCGGCTCGGCGCGTTGTTCCTGCTCAGCGTCCAGGCCGAGCGGCTGGCGTTGATGGACCAGCTGGCGGAAATGGGGCGCACCACGGCCGAGGCGCAGCTCGCCGCCTTCCTCCTCGACATCGCCAGGCGCCTGGACCGGCTGGGCGAGGTACAGAATGACAGCTTCGCGTTGCGGTTGACCCAGGAGCATATCGGCGACCTGCTCGGCCTGACCAATGTCCATGTGAACCGGATGATACGGTTGCTGGAGGACAAGCTGCTGATCCGCCGCGATCGGGAGCGGATCACGATCCTCGATCGCCCCGGTCTCACCAAGCTGGCCAGCCGGCCCCAGCGCGAGAAGCGCAAGGAATTGAGCTGGCTGCCGAAAAGTCGCTGAACCGATGGGCCGGGGTCAGATCGCCCGAGCGTAGACCCGATCGTCGTGCCAGGTCGCCCCGACCAGGAAGCGACGCTCGCCGACGACGGCGAAGCCCTGTCGCTCGTAGAAGTCGCAGGCGCGCCGGTTCGTCGCCAACACGCCGAGCAGCATCCGGTCATGCCCCATGGCGCGGGCATCCGCAATCGCCTGCGCCATCAGCGCCGCCCCCAGGCCCGTTCCACGCGCCACCGACAAGGTGTAGATACGCCGAAGTTCGGTATCGCCGGGCCGGACCGCGCCGACATCCTCCGGGGTGGTGAGCAGGCTATAGCCGACCGGTGCGTCCCCGTCGGGATGCGTCGCCAGCGTCACGCGGCTCGCGGGATCGGCGATCCAAGCGGCGAAACGTTCGGGCGCGCTCTTCCGCCCGACATGCGCGACGATGTCCTCGCCCGACAGGATGCCGGCGAAGGTTTCCAGAAAGCTCGCGGCCGCGACGAGCGACACGGCCGGCGCATCCGCCGGCGCCGCCCGCCGCAGCCGCCAGCGCATCAGCCGACGATCTCTTCCGGCTTGAAGAAATAGGCGATCTCGATCGCCGCATTCTCGTCCGAATCCGAACCGTGCACGGTGTTCGCCTCGATGGACTCGGCCAGCTCCTTGCGGATCGTACCGGGCTCGGCATTGGCAGGGTTGGTCGCGCCCATGATGTCGCGGTTGCGCTGCATGGCGTTCTCGCCTTCCAGCACCTGCACGACCACCGGGCCGGAGATCATGAACGACACCAGGTCGTTGAAGAAGGGGCGCTCCTTGTGGACCGCATAGAAGCCCTCGGCCTGCTCGCGGGTCATCTGGATGCGCTTGGAAGCGACGACGCGCAGACCGGCCTCTTCCAGCATCTTGGTGACCGCGCCGGTCAGGTTGCGGCGGGTGGCATCGGGCTTGATGATCGAAAAGGTACGGTTCGCGGCCATGACGGTCACGGGCTCCTGCTGGCAAGGTGGAAAGTCGCGTCGCCCTAGTCGCGGGCGGACGGAATGGCAACCGCCCTCACCCGCGCCCGGCCTCACGACCGCTCAGGCCGCCTGTTCCCAGCGGCCGGCATCGTTCTGCTTCCAATAGCGTCGCTCCACGCCCTCGCGGTCGGCCAGCCCCTTCCAGGCCAGCCGCGCCTCGCGGATGCGGTCGTCGTCGAAGAAGTGGAAGGCGCGGTCGAACGCCAGCGCCGCGTCGCGCCACTGCCCGTCGACGATCGCGACGAAGCGCGCGCCGTTCGCCGGCTCGACCTGCGGGGCGATCAGGACCGGTTGCGCGGCCTCCGCCCCGTCCCCGGCGGCGGCATGGGGCAGGAAGCTGTCGGGCGCATAGCTCCACAGCCAGCGATCGAGATGCCGGCGCTGCTCCTCCGGCTCGGCGACGATCAGCAGCCGACCACCGCTTGCCAGCACGCGCTCCGCGATCTGCGGCAACGCGCGCTCCAGCGGCGTGGCGGTGAGATGGTAGAAGTCGACCTGCATCGCGGATGATCGCTCTCCAAGGGTGGCGGACCGGCGAACCGGCCCGCCACCAGCGGATCAATCCTCGAACCGGTCGGCGACGAACCGGTCGAGCAGCTTCACGCCATAGCCGGTCGCGCCCTTGTCCCAGGTCGTGCCGGGCTTGTCGGACCAGACCATGCCGGCGATGTCGAGATGCGCCCAATGCACATCCTTGTCGACGAAGCGCTGGATGAACTGCGCCGCCGTGATCGACCCGGCTCCGCGCGGACCGACATTCTTCATGTCGGCGATCGGGCTGTCGATCAGCTTGTTGTAGGTGTCCGACAGCGGGAAGCGCCACAATTTGTCGTCGGTCGCGGTGCCCGCCGCCAGCAGCGCGTCGGCCAGCGAATCATCGTTGGAGAACAGGCCGCCATATTCATTGCCCAGGCTGACGATCATCGCGCCGGTCAGCGTCGCCAGGTCGACGATCGTCTTGGGGCGGAAGGTCTTCTGCGTCCAGGTGATGACATCGGCCAGCACCAGCCGCCCTTCGGCATCGGTGTTGATCACCTCGATCGTCTGGCCCGACATGGAGGTGACGACGTCACCGGGGCGCTGCGCATTGCCGTCGGGCATGTTCTCGACCAGCCCGCAGACGCCGACGACGTTCGCCTTGGCCTTGCGGCCGGCGATCGCCTTCATCGCACCGACCACCGCGCCGGCGCCGCCCATGTCCCACTTCATGTCCTCCATGCCGGCGCCGGGCTTGAGCGAGATGCCGCCGGTGTCGAAGGTCACGCCCTTGCCGACAAAGGCCAGGTCGGGATCGCCCGCGCCCTTGCCATTCCAGCGCAACGCCAGGATGCGGGCGTCGCGCACCGACCCCTGGCTGACGCCGAGCAGCGCGCCCATGCCGAGCGAGCGCATCTCCTCCTCGCCCAGCACGGTGATCTCCAGGCCCAGTCCGTCGACCGACTGCCGGACGCGCTCCACGAAGCTTTCCGGATAGACGATGTTCGGCGGCTCGGCGACCAGCGTGCGGGTCAGTTCCAGGCCGTTCGTCACCGCCTCCTGCACGGTCCAGGCCTCGTCCGTACCGGTCGGCGCGGCGGCCAGCACCAGCTTGGCGAACTTTGGCTTCTGCGCCTCCGGCAGGGTGGTGCGATAGATGTCATGCCGCCAGGCACGCTGCGCCGCCGCGCCCGCGAACCGCGCCGCGGCCTGCGCGCTCGGCGCGGTGGCGAGCGCGGCGAAATCCACCGTCGCCTCCGTGGCGGAGGTCAGCAGCTTCGCGGTCAGCGCGCCGCCCGCCTTGGCCCAGTCCTTGTCGCCCCCCGCGCCGATGCCGAGCATCAGCACGCGCCGCACGCCGTCCGCCGCCGGCACGAACAGCTCGACCGTCGTACCCGCTTCGCCGGCGAAGCGATGCGCCGTGGCCGCGGCTTCGGCGACCGGGGCCGCCCCTTCGCCCAATTGCCCCCAGCCGATGCGCGCCACCCCGTCCTTCTCGACGGGGAGAACGAGCAGCGCGGCATCCGCGGCGCCGGGGGCGAAACTGATCTGCATAGGGAAAACCTCGTTGACTGATCCTGTGCATCTAAGCCGCATGTCGCCGCTGGCAAGCGTTGCGGCTTGAACGAGGGTGCGATAGGCGAGCGGAAGCCCGATCGCGTGGCGGGATCAGGGCGGTCGAACCGTGTGCGCCAAAAGGGGAAGTTGTTTGTCGCGTATCAGCCTTCTTGCCGGCTGCGCCCTGGGGATCGTGCTTGCCCTGCCCGCCTCGGCGCAGGATCTCCAGACCCCCGTCGTGCCGCCCCCGCCGCCCGCCGCCGCGCCGCCCGCCGATGACGACCAGGTGAAGTTCAGCGCCAATGCGCTGGAATATGACACCAACGACGATATCGTGACCGCGACCGGCGACGTGCGCATGTTCCGCACCGATGGCCGGTTGCGCGCCGACAAGGTCGTGTGGAACCGCAAGACCGGCAGGGTCGTCGCGACCGGCGACGTGGCGATCGTCGGCGAGGAGGGCGACACCGCCTATGGCGACAGCATCGACCTGACGGACTCGCTGAAGGACGGCGTGGTCGACAATATGCTGGTCGTACTGAACCAGGGCGGCCGGCTGGCGGCCCGCCGCGGCACGCGCGCGACCGATGGCCGGATCGACTTGGAACAGGCCGCCTACACGCCCTGCTCGGTCACCAATGCCGAGGGCTGTCCCAAGGAGCCGAGCTGGAAGATCACGGCGGTCCGCGTCGTCTATCGCCCCAATCGCGAGCGCGTCTATTATCAGGGCGCACAGCTTCACCTGTTCGGCCTGCCGTCGATCCCGCTGCCGCAATTCTCGCACCCGGTCGGCGGCGGCAGCGACAGCGGCCTGCTCAGCCCCAATATCCAGTACAGCCGGGTCAACGGGGTCGAGGTCGCGCTGCCCTATTATTTCCGGCTCGCGCCCAATCGCGGGCTGACCCTGACGCCGCACGTCTATTCCAGCGTACTGCCGATGGCGGACGTCGAATATCAGCAGCTCAGCGAAGTCGGTGCGTTCCGGCTGCGCGGCTATGCCACCGAAAGCCGGCGCAGCGACGACCTGAACACCATCGACCCGACCGATACGCGCATGGCGTTTCGCGGCTATCTGGACGGTGTCGCGCGCTACCAGTTCACGCCCGAATGGAGCCTCAGCGGATCGCTGCGAGTTACCACCGACCGCACCTTCCTGCGCCGCTACGACATTTCGCGCGACGACCGGCTGCGCAACACCGTCTCGCTCCAGCGGATCGACACCGACAGCTATTTCGCGGTGACCGGCTGGGCGGTGCAGACGCTGCGGGTCAACGACCGGCAGGGGCTGCAACCGATCGCCCTGCCCGAGATCGACTATCGCCGCCGCTTCGACGACGGTATCGCCGGCGGCAAGGTCGAGCTCCAACTCAACAGCCTGGCGCTGACCCGCACCGCCGGGCAGGACACGCAGCGTGCCTTCGCCAGCCTGCGCTGGGACCTGCGCCGCCTGACCAACTGGGGCCAGGAGTTGACCTTCACCGCCTTCGCGCGCGGCGACGCCTATAATGCGCACGACACGCTGGCGACGACGCAGATCGTCTATCGCGGGACCGAGGGGTTCCAGACGCGCGCGATCGGCGCGGTGGCGGTCGACATGCGCTGGCCGTTCGTCGGCAGCATCGGCGCGGGCACCCAGCGGGTGACCCCCCGCTTCCAGATCGTCGCCGCGCCGCGCATCAAGAATTTCTCGATCCCCAACGAGGATTCGCGCGCCGTCGACCTGGACGATTCCAACCTGTTCGCGCTCAACCGCTTCCCCGGCTATGACCGGTTCGAGGACAGCTCGCGCGCGACCTATGGCGCGGAATATGGCCTGAACCTGCCCGGCTTCAGCCTGGATGCGGTGGTCGGGCAGAGCTATCGCCTGTCGGCCCGGCCCAGCATCCTGCCGGACGGCACCGGCCTGTCGGACCGCTGGTCGGACATCGTCGGGCGCACCGAATTGCGGTTCCGCGACTTCGTGTCGGTCGTCCATCGCTACCGCCTGGACAAGGACAATTTCTTCGTTCGCCGCAACGAGGTGGACGCGACCATCGGTTCGCGCAGCACCTATGCGCTGATCGGCTATCTCAAGCTCAACCGCGACATCACCACGGTCGAGGACCTGCGCGACCGCGAGGAGGTGCGCCTCGCCGGGCGCGTGCAGTTCGCGCGCTTCTGGTCCGCCTTCGGCTCGGCGATCGTCGACCTCACCGATCGCAACGAGGATCCGCTGGGCGTGGCGGACGGCTTCAGTCCGATCCGCCACCGGCTCGGCATCGAATATCAGGACGACTGTCTGCGGCTGGGCGCGACCTGGCGGCGCGACTATCGCCAGATCGGCGATGCGCGCCAGGGCAACAACTTCCTCTTGACGCTGGCGTTCACCAACCTCGGCCGCTAAGCGCGGGTTCAGTTAGCCTGCACTAGCCGTCGCCTTTCCGGCCGGCTTTGCGGCCGAGTGGGGACGGATCGAACACGTGAAGCAGAATCGTCGTTGGGCTGCACGCAGCGGCCGGATGCTGGGATTTGTCGCGCTGACCGCCATGGCGGCGGGCGCCGTCGCCCAGTCCGCGCAGCAGGGATCGCCTGCTCAGGAGGCGCCGGGGGCCGATAATGGCCTGAACATTCCGGCCGATTCGCAGATCTTCGGCAAGTTCGATCCCAATGTCCGCAAGCCCACCGCGATCGTGAACGATACGGTGATCACCGGCACCGATGTCGACCAGCGCGTCGCGCTGGTGCTGGCGGCGAACAATGGCGGCCAGATCAGCCAGGCCGATCGCGACCGGCTGAAGCTGCAGGTGCTGCGCCAGCTGATCGACGAGACGCTGGAGATCCAGGAGGCCAAGTCCGCCGAGATCACCATCACGCCCGACGAGATCACCCAGAGCTACAACCGGGTCGCGCGCAACTTCAACCGCACGCCGCAGCAGATGACCGACTATCTGCGCCAGAACGGATCGTCGGATCGCTCGCTCAAGCGGCAGATCGAGGGCGAACTCGCCTGGCAGCGCTATCTGCGCCGCAAGGTGGAACCGTTCGTCAATATCGGCGACCAGGAGGTGAAGGGCATTCTCGACCGCCTGGAGGCCGCCAAGGGCACTGAGGAATATAACCTCCGCGAGATCTTCCTCGCCGCCAATGACGCCAATGCTGCGCAGATTGCGGAACGCGCCAAGGGGATCATCGGCGAGATCCAGAAGGCGCAGCAGCCCTTCGACTTCTTCGCCCGCCAATATTCGGAGGCCTCGACCCGCTCGGTCGGCGGCGATCTGGGCTGGGTGCGCGCCGCCGTGCTGCCTGCCGAACTGGCGAGCGCCGCACAGCAGATGCAGGTCGGGCAGGTCGCCGGGCCGATCCCGATCCCCGGCGGCTTCTCGATCCTGTACCTGACCGACAAGCGCCAGGTGCTGACCGCCGATCCGCGCGACGCCCGGCTCAGCCTGAAGCAGCTGACCGTCCATTTCGCCCCCGGCACCACCCAGGCCCAGGCCACACAGCGCGCGGCCGCGTTCGGCGAGGGACTGAAGAAGATCCAGGGTTGCGGCACCGTGGCCAAGATCGCGGCCAGCGTCGGCGCGGAAGTGGTCGACAACGACACAGTCCGCATTCGCGACCTGCCGCCGCAGCTGGCCGACATCATGCTCCAGCTCCAGATCGGCCAGGCGACGCCGCCCTTCGGCTCCGCCGAATCGGGCGTCCGCGCCCTGGTGCTGTGCGGCCGCGACGACCCGCAATCGGGCCAGCTTCCCTCGTCCGACCAGATCCAGAACCAGTTGCAGCAGCAGCGCGTGAACCTACGCGCCCAGCAGAAGCTGCGCGACCTGCGTCGCGACGCGGTGGTCGAGTATCGCTGATCCGATGACGCCGCTCGCGGTATCGCTGGGCGATCCGGCCGGGGTCGGCCCGGAGATCGTCGCCAAGGCCTGGGACCGGCGGGCGGAGAAGGCGCTGCCGCCCTTCTTCGCCGTCGGCGATCCGCGCGCGGTCGCGCGGGTCTGGGCCGGGCCGGTCATCGAGATCGCCGATCCCTCGGAGGCGAAAGCGGCGTTCGCGACCGGCCTGCCCATCCTGCCGGTGCGGGGCGCGGGCACGATCCAGCCAGGCCAGCCCGATCTGGCGGGTGCGCAGGTCGCGCTCGACAGCCTGGAACAGGCGATGGCGCTGGTACTGGCCGGGCGCGCTGGCGCACTGGTCACGGCGCCGGTGTCCAAGGCGCAGCTCTACGAGATCGGCTTCCGCTATCCGGGCCAGACCGAGTTCGTGACCGACCGTTGCGGCTTGCACACGGCGGACACGGTGATGATGCTCGCCGGGCCGGGCCTGCGGGTCGTGCCGATGACCACGCATGTGCCGCTGTCAGCCGTCCCGGCGCTGCTGACGCCGGAGCTGATCATGGCCAGCGCCCGCGTGACCGCCCATGGCCTGCGCCGGGATTTCGGCATTGCCGCGCCGCGACTGGTCCTGGCCGGCCTCAACCCCCATGCCGGTGAGAGCGGCGCGATCGGTCGCGAGGAGATCGAGGTGATGGAGCCGGCCATCGCCCTGCTCCGGGCGGAGGGGATCGACATCACCGGGCCACATGCCGCCGACACGCTGTTCCACCCCCGAGCGCGCGAACGCTATGACGCGGCGCTGTGCGGCTATCACGACCAGGCGCTGGTGCCGATCAAGACATTGTTTTTCGACGACGGCGTCAACATCACGCTCGGCCTGCCGGTGGTGCGGACCTCGCCCGACCATGGCACCGCCTTCGGCATCGCCGGACAGGATCGGGCGGTGCCCGGCGCGATGATCGCCGCCATCGCCATGTCCGGCGCGGCCGCCACCCGCCGCGCGGCGGCGCACACATGACCGTCACCCTGCCCCCCTTGCGCGACGTGATCGCGCGGCACGGCCTGTCCGCCTCCAAGGCGCTGGGACAGAATTTCCTGTTCGATGGGCAATTGCTCGGCCGCATCGCCGCCGTTCCCGGTCCGCTCGCCGACCAGGAAGTGCTGGAGGTCGGCCCCGGCCCCGGCGGCCTGACCCGCGCCTTGCTGGCGACGGGAGCACAGGTGACCGCGATCGAGCGCGACCATCGCTGCATCCCCGCGCTGGAGGAACTCGGCGAAGCCTATCCGGGCAAGCTGCGGCTGATCGAGGGGGATGCGCTGGCGATCGACGCGCCGTCGCTCTTCGCCGGCCGGCCGCATATCGCCTCCAACCTGCCCTATAATGTCGGCACCGCTTTGCTGATCGGCTGGCTGTCGGCGGACTGGTCGCCCGAACCCTGGTGGCGGTCGCTGACGCTGATGTTCCAGCGCGAGGTGGCGGATCGGATCGTCGCCGCCCCCGGCTCGTCCGCCTATGGCCGGCTGGCGGTGCTGGCGCAGTGGCGCTCGACCGCGCGCATCGCGATGCCGGTCCACCGTTCCGCCTTCACCCCGCCGCCCAAGGTCATGTCGGCGGTGGTTCACCTGACCCCGACGCCGACCCCCGAGGGCGTCCGGCTGCCGGTGCTGGAACGACTGACCGCCGCCGCCTTCGGCCAGCGGCGCAAGATGCTGCGGCAGAGCCTCAAGGGCGTGCCGGGTGCGGATGCGGCGATGGCGGTGGTCGGCGTCGATCCGTCGCGCCGGGCGGAGACCGTGTCGGTGGCGGAGTTCGTCGCCATGGCCCGGGCCATGGATGCCGCCCCGCCCGCCTGATCCGTCCGCCTCAGCTGCTATGGTCGCTGACGATCCGCCAAGCCTTGCCCTGACGCTCGAAGACCAGCGACGTCAGGCCGGTTTCCACCTTGTCCTCGGCGGTCAGCGTCCAACGGGCGATCAACAGGCGGTGGGTGGCATCGATCGGCCGCTCGTACAGCGTCTCGAACGACAGCCGCCCCCGCGCGTTGCCGCCGGACCGAAAGGACGGGGCATAGCGCGCCGCGATCGCCGCCCGTCCCCGCACCAGCCCCTTGGCGGTGACGAACACGGCATCCTCGGCATAGACGGCGACGAAAGCCGACAGGTCGCCCCGGTTCCAGGCGGCGGCGCTGTCGGCCATGGCGGCCCCGACGCCGCTCGGCTGCACCGCCGCCGCCGCAAGCAGGATCATCGGCATCATCATCACGACTGCTCCACCAAGGCGACCAGTTCCTCTTCCCGCAACGGACCGGCGCACAAAAACCCCTGATACCAGCCGCATCCCTCAGCCGAGAGCAGCGCCAGCTGCGCGGGCGTCTCCACCCCCCTCGGCAATGACGGCAAGGCCCAGGGCACGGGCGATGTCGATCACCCCGCGCACCACCACCCGGTCGCGCGGGCTGCCGGCGATCTCGTCGACCAGGGCCTTGTCGAGCTTCACATAATCGAGCGGCAGCGCCTTGAGATAGGCGAGGCTGGAATAGCCCGTTCCGAAATCGTCGATCGCGATCCGGCATCCCGCCGCGCGTAATTCGGCGAGCAGGCCCGCGACCGTCTTCATCTCACGGATCATGCCCGTCTCGGTCAGCTCCACGGTCAGCCGCCCGCGTGGGAAGCCGCTGGCATCGACCCGGTCCAGGAAGGTCGCGGCGAAGCCCCGGCGCGCGACATCGGCGGCGGTCAGGTTGAGCGACAGCCGCAACGCGCTCAACGCGCGCGGCCAGGCGGCGGCGCGCGACAGGACCAGGGCCTGGATCTGGTCGGACAGCGCAATGCCCAGATCAGCGCGCTCGGCCGCGGCGAACAGGGTGGCCGCACCCAGCGGTCCCCAGCGGGGATGCTCCCAGCGGGCCAGCGCCTCCACCCCGACGATCCGACCGCTGGCGACCTCCACCTGCGGCTGGAACACGACACCGATCTCACCGCGCGACAGGCCCAGATGCAGATCGACCGCCAGCGCGTCGATCGGCGCCACTCCCTCCGGCTCGGCGAGGTGGATGGTCGCGCCGTCGCTCTCCCGCGCGCCGTGCAGCGCCTGATAGGCGCGGCGGATCATCGCCTCGGCATCGTCGCCCGGCTCCGGCGTGGCAAATCCGACCCGGCTGCCCAGCACCACCCGCACCCCGCCGATCAACACCGGCCGGGTCAGTTCCTCGCCCAGGATCGCCAGCATGTGATCGGTGCTGCCATCCTCCATCGCCAGCAGCACATGCTCGCCGCCGGCGCGGGCGATGATGGCGTGGCCCTCGACGGCGATGCTCAACCGTTCGAGCACGGCCGAGATGGCGGCATCGGCGCGGCTTCGTCCATGCGCGGCATTGACCAGATCGAGCCGGGACAGGGCCACCGCCGCCACCGCGCAATTGGCCCCATTGGCCAGCCGCCCGGCCAGCCAGCGATGCAGCGGCCCCGGCGTGACGGCCGCAGTGGCGCTGTGTCGTTTCGGCAGACCGCCCCCCGCCGCCCGCACCGCCAGCGCGATCGCGTCCGGCTCACACGGATCGACCAGGAAATGCGTCGCCCCTGCCGCGACCAGCACCCCGGCATCCTCCAGCGTATCCGTCAGGACCAGCACCGGACCACGCTGCGCCGCCGATTCCACCGATTGCGCGGCCCGCGATCCGCGCCCCCGTGCGTCGATCACGGCGACGCGCCCCGCCGGGCCGCGCTCGATGGGCGGCGGAGGAATCGTGGCGGTGCCACTGGAATGGGTATCGCTCATTGATACCTTTTTGCGTCCTTTCACGTCCGGCGGCAAGCAATCCCGGCTTGCGACGGAGCCTGTCCCTGCTTAGCGCGTTACAGCGATGGTGAACCATACTGTCCCTGCCGAGCCCGCGCTGATCGATGCGCATGGCCGCGCCATCCGCTATCTGCGCATCTCTGTCACCGATCGCTGCGATCTCCGCTGTCGATATTGCATGGCGGAGGCGATGACCTTCCTGCCGCGCAAGGCGTTGCTGGCGCTGGAGGAGATCGCGGTCATCGCCGAACGTTTCGTCGCGCGGGGGGTCACCAAGATTCGTCTGTCCGGCGGCGAGCCGCTGGTCCGGCGCGACGTGGGCGAGTTGATCCACCGGATCGGGCGTCTAGTCGGCCAGGGCCTGGACGAACTAACCCTGACCACCAACGGCACGCGGCTGGCCGATCATGCCGAGACGCTGGTGGCGGCGGGCGTGCGCCGGGTCAATGTCAGCCTGGACACGCGCGATCCGGATCGCTTCCGCTACATCACCCGGCACGGCGACGTGCATCAGGTGCTGGGCGGCATCCGCGCCGCGCAGGCGGCGGGGCTGCGGGTCAAGATCAACGCGGTCGCGCTGAAGGGGCTGAACGACGCCGAACTGCCCGACCTGCTGCAATGGTGCGTGGACGAGCGGCTCGACCTCTCCCTGATCGAGACGATGCCGCTCGGCGCGATCGATGAGGACCGGGTCGACCGGTTCCTGCCGCTGACGGTGGCGATGGAGGGGCTGCAGCGCCGCTTCCCCCTGGTGCGCGATGCACATCGCACCGGCGGCCCGGCCCGCTACTGGCGGGTCGAAGGCACGGACACCCGACTGGGCCTGATCTCGCCGCTTACCGCCAATTTCTGCGACGGCTGCAACCGCGTGCGCCTGACCACCGAGGGCAAGCTGTATCTGTGCCTGGGCCATGATGATCAGGTCGACCTGAAGCGTGCCCTGCGCGAGGGCGGTCTGTCGGCGCTGGATGACGCCATCGACCTGGGCCTGGCGCGCAAGCCCGCGCGGCATGACTTCCAGATCGCCACCGGCGCGTCCCCCGCCGTGGCCCGGCATATGAGCGTCACCGGCGGATGACCCGATACCCACGGCGCGCATTACTCGCCTCCCCGACCGCGCCGGCGCAGCAGGCGGCGAAATCCCTGGCCGATGCGGCGGACTGGGTCGACTGGGAGGAGGCCGACATGGTCGTCGCGCTCGGCGGCGACGGCTTCATGCTCCAGACGCTTCACCGGATGCTGGAACGCCGCAAGCCGCCGGTGCCGGTGTTCGGCATGAACCTGGGCACGGTCGGCTTCCTGATGAACGAATGGCAGTTGCACGGCCTGAACGCCCGACTGGACGCGGCGCGACCGTTCAAGGTCACGCCGCTTCAATGCACGATCACCGGCTCGGACGGCCGCATCCATGTGCTGCCGGCGATCAACGAGGTGTCCGTGCTGCGCGAGACGCGCCAGACCGCCAAGCTGGAAGTCACGGTGAACAACCGCGTCGTCCTGCCCGAATTGGCCTGCGACGGCATATTGGTGGCGACCCCGGCCGGATCGACCGCCTATAATTTCTCCGCGCAGGGCCCGATCCTGCCGCTTGGCTCGAACCTTTTGGCGCTGACCCCGATCAGCCCATTCCGCCCGCGCCGCTGGCGCGGTGCGATCCTGCCGGAAAAGGCGCGCATCTCGATCCGGGCCATCCATACCGACAAGCGTCCCATCTCCGCCGTCGCCGACCAGCGCGAGATTCGCGATGTCGCCAGCGTCGATGTCTGCATAGACCGGGCCCGCGAACTGACGCTGCTGTTCGATCCCGAACATGCGCTGGACGACCGGATCACGATGGAGCAGTTCATCGCCTGAGCCGTCGCTCAGCGCAGGTCGTTGCGCCGCCAGATGACCAAGGTTTCGTCCACCGTGAAGAAGCGGTGCGGCAAATGCGCGATCAAGCGATAGCCACGGTGCAGGAGGCCGAGCAGGCGGGCCTCCATTTCGGCATTGCAATTCTGACGGGCCGGTGCGGTGACGGTGATGACGGTGCCCGGATGCCGGGCCATGGCGGAATCCAGCGCTACCCTCGGCGGCTCCCCCAGCGCCGCCGCCTCCCGGTGGGAACTGATATGCGCGCTGAACGGGAAGCGGGTGACACGACAGGCGTCGATCAGCTGATCATAGGCGACCAGCCCCTCGAACACGAACAGTCAGCGGGTTCGCACATCGGCCGGGATGGCGCCGCGCACGTGCGCGGCGATGGCGCGATCCATTGCTCCGCTACGCGGCATGAAGATTTGCGTATGCGCGAGCGACCAGAACAGCAACATTGTCCGGCCGCACAGTAGACTCAACTATTCTCCACCGGAATATGAAACAACGGCACTGCCACCACCAGTCTTCACGCTGACTTTGCACCACTTCCGACCCGCAACAGTACTCCAAACAATAATGATAAACATAATACCGGACCCCTTGATGGGTGTTCGCCCACAGGCCGAATTTATGTGGTTTTCGATATCCCCTCAGATATGCGTGGCCGGCACGGGGCGAGCGCATCCCCGCTCTAGCATATGAACGCGCTTACGTCGTATAGATATCATAGCCGGCGTATCAAAGCCCTCATCACCCTGAATACCTACCAATTTCGCAACGGCTCGATCAAAGATCATTACCCTGTTATTGTTGCAGATATAATCAATCTGGTTGGTACTCAATTCTGACATATCGAGTAAAAATGGGCTACCATTTGAATTGCCTACGCGAACGATGTCTTGAACATAGGCTCCTGCCAGAGGGTCAACTATGACGACGTCTGCTGGGGCGGCTCGCAATAGCTGATAAGCGTTGGCGTAAGGCATTAAAAGTTCATGTGAACGCCACATGGCAAATGGGGCAGAAATACATACAGCAAATATTATGCTGGCGGTAAGCAATTTGCGCTTCAAAAAAACGCCAGATGCCTTCAGATGTACGACACCACCGGCTGCTAGAAGGATAATGCATGGCATCAGGTGATGGAGGTAGCGATATCCATAGCCAAAACCCTGCCACGGCATAAGCATAAGGCCAATACCAAGAGAAATGACAAAGGCAAAGGAGACCGAAATATTCCCGCTGCTCTTCTGTGCGGCAGCACTTACGCCAATCAAAACAAGAGGCAACGTCAAAATATTCTGCCACGCTAAGAATCGTGCTGCGCTAGTGATTGGTTCCAGATTATTCAGCCTGGATAAGTGCTCCACGATCACGTCAGACAGGGTTTTTGATAGATTACTACCCGGCGCCTGCCCTCCACCAAACAGGGGTGACAGAATAAACTGAGTCCATACTATGTCCCAAAACACGCAATAGCCAATTGCGGCTCCGGCATACAGTATCGCAAGCCCCTTACGATCCGTTAGTGCCATCCATATGATGAACCCCGATAGAAACAATAAGTGAAAATGAAGTTGGTGCAATCCGGCTGCCACCAGTCCACATAGGATCGCAGCAGCATGACCGTTACGCCCCCCATGAAGGAAACATACAATCCAAACCGCATTCAGGGCAAAATGCGCAGTAGTGGCATAAGGCGTCATTGCATTCACAATGAGCTGAGTAGAGGTCGCTGCCAAAACAACAGCAACCAATGCCGCCGCTGGGTCGCTCGGCCACAGAAGCCGCGCTGCTTTCCATGTTGCAGCTATACCTACAAGCAACAGAATCGGCCCTGCCAACCAACGGTCGCCAATCAGGCCGGCAGCGGCTCGCAACGCCGAATTCATCGGCAAGTAGTCGGAAACCCAATAACCATGTGCAATGAATCGACCTGCACTCGAAGGTAGGCCAGCCTTGCCGAAATCGTGAAGCTTTGTGGGAATTTGCATACCTAGCAGACCTTGCTGCATGTACCGTGCGGCAAAGTCGGCCATATCCTCGTCACGGGACATCGCGTAGCGATTCATCACGACCCAAGTGCCTATGTAGGCCAGCGCTACCGCTGCGATGGTGAGCGCGATCACCGCCCGCGGCTGTAGCTCCGTAGCCGCTACACCGGCCGCGACCGGCGTTCGAGCAGCAGCGAACATGGCTGCGCCTCCTACGAGCAAGAGGGGCAGGTCCTGGTGAAAAAAATAGTAATCTTGGATTCCAGATAGCCCACGAGAACTCAGCCACCACGATCCAACCGCCGCCAACGTCAATATCATCAGCGCAGATCGGCGCATGACAGCAGGCATTGTCAGGCCGGCTTGCGAGGTCGAGGATATAGACGGCATAGATGACGGCCTCCCAGACCACGCCCAGTGGCATTTTCATAGTTAAGAAACTGTGAAAATTGCTCTGCGATATCGCCTTGACCTCGCTGGGTCGTGAGTCGGAAAATGCAACTCTGATTAAATGGCTGGACCAATCACCCTATAAACTATCGACATCAGTGCGTCAGGCTAAGAAGGTCAGCCCGCGCTTGCCCTCAACGGCAACCGATGCTTGGCGGACCGCTGTAGCCATCGCTTCGGAATCTCCTGTGCCCCTGTGCTCCTGCCTGATCGATATACTATAACGGCCAGTTTGGTTGCCTGGACACTGGCGAGCCACTCTATCGAGCGCGCCAGCGCAGCAGAAAAGATCTGAGGCACAAGGGCGCCCGCTCATGCCACCCTCGCCTGTGTGTATGCGGGGGCAATGGCGAAGCCGATTCGCTAGGCTGCATCCGCGAGTCAGAACAGACCGCGAATGTGATAATAGGTTGATAAGGGCTGTCATAATGCGACGGCGCGGGGCGCTTCGTCTTTGGCAAAAGGCCTGCCTTTTCCGCTGGAAAAGGTGGCTCCCTGAGTAGGATTCGAACCTACGGCCGCTCGATTAACAGTCGAGAGCTCTACCGCTGAGCTATCAGGGATCGTTGCCGTGCGGGCTCCTATAAAGGGCGAGAAAAATGGCGCAAGCCTGTTTTTTGGCAAATTCGTTACGGAAGCGATTTTTTCGAAAACGCCACCGATCCGACCATCTCAGCCCTCGACGATATGCGGCACGAAGCGCGCGCTATTGCCCGTGATCAGGCCATCCTCGCGGATGCCGATCCCGGCAGGCGCGCCATCGACCATCCAGCTGCCGACCACGGGAAAGCACCCGGCCGCCGGCTCCGGCAACGGATAGAGCGACTGATAGACATAGCCCTCGTCGCCATATTCCCCTTCCCGCTCCGCCAGGATCGTGCCGCCCCGGCGGATCGAGACGTTCGCCCCTTCCCGCGACAGCAACGGCTTGGCGACCGCGTCGCCGGCCGGGATGGTGAAGCTGGCCGGCAGCAGATTGGGATGACCTGGGAACAGCTCCCACAGGACGGGCAGAATCGCCTTGTTCGACCAGATCATTTTCCAGACCGGCTCCATCCACAATATTCCCTGGCTCAGGCTGTCGAGCAGCATCGGCGCGAACGCCTCCTGCGCCAGCCATTCCCAGGGATAGAGTTTCCAGCAGGCCGCGATTTGCCGGTCGTCCGCGTCGACGAAGCAGCGCCGGTCATGATCCCAGCCGATCGCGTCGATCAGCAGCGGCACCGTCTCGACGCCGCCCGCTCGGGCGGTGTCGCGCAGATAGGCGGCGGTGACGCTGTCCTCACCCGCATCGTCCTCGACATGCGCGACATGGACGGTCGCGGGCAGATAGGGGGCGATGTCGGCCCATTTGGCGACCAGGGCCTCGTGGAGTCCGTTGCACTGTCCGGCATGGGGGAAGACCGCCTCCTTCCACGTCCATTGCACCACCGCCGCCTCCAACAAGGCGGTCGGCGTGTCGCAGTTGAACTCGAACAGCTTGGGCGGCGTGCGGCCGTCATAGCCCAGGTCGAACCGCCCGATGTTGAGCGCCGGCGGCTCCGCCTCCCAGGCGGCGCGGATCGCGGCATGAAAGGGACGTGGGATGGCGAAGCGGTCGAGCAAATCGTCGCTGTCGACCACCGCCTGTCCCGCCGCCAGGAACAGGCGATAGAGTTCGGCGCTTGCCGTCTCGATCTCCGCGACCTGATCGGCCGTGAAGACATAGCAGGCGGATTCATCCCAATAGGGCCGGCCATCGGCGCTGTGCCAGACCAGCCCCTCCGCCTCGACCAGCGCCTGCCAGTCGGGCCGGGACGTGATAGTCCGCCGGATCATGCGTGGCCGCTCCCGAATAAACGCCCCGATCCGCCAAAGCCGCCCCGCGACACCGCACCCGTCCGCGTGACCGCGCTGGCGACCGGCGCGCGGACATAGCGCCCCGCGCCCGGCTGGTAGGAGCCGCCCCGCGCCCGCTCGCCCAGGAACGGCAGCGTCGCGTTGCGGGCCAGATAATACCAGCCGAAGCCGCCACCGCCATGGCGGTTGTGCTGGCTGCACTGATCGTCGGACACCCGCCGGCCGGACCGGTCGGTGCAGATGGCGGTGTCGCGATCCGCCGTCCAGCGTTCCGGCTCGCGCTGGCATCCGCTCGCCAGCACGGCGGCCGCCACGCCGATGGTAATTCTCAGGTCGAACGTCATCGCATCTTCTCCCCCATAGGCGGTTGATAGGGCAAGGCGTCGGGACCATCCAGCGGCTGGAGCGCGACGCCGCTTTCGTCCATGGTCGGGCCATGCGCCAAGCCACGACCCTTTTCACGATCGACACGCCCGGACCGGGCCTGCACGAATGGACCGACCGCCTGGTCGACTGGGTAAGCGCCCAGCGATTCGAGGCCGGTCTGCTCACCCTCTTCTGCCGGCACACCTCCGCCTCGCTGCTGATCCAGGAAAATGCGGCGCCGGCCGCCCGGCGCGATGTCGAACGCTATTTCGCCCGCCTCGCACCGGAGAGCGAAGGCTATGAACATGACGACGAGGGGCCCGACGACATGCCCGCCCATCTGCGCACCGCCCTGACCCAGACGCACCTGTCCATCCCCTTGATCGGCGGGCTTTTGATGCTCGGAACCTGGCAGGGCGTGTACCTGTTCGAACATCGCAGGCGGCCGCATCGCCGTTCGGTCGCGGTGCATCTGATCGGCGATTGATCCACGGCAGCATGTCGAATCGTTCACCGATCGCGACGGACCGAGTTCGTTCATCGACCGTTCTGCCATCAACGGCTAAAGACAGGCGGTTCGCCGCACGGGCCGCGAACGGAGATGTGGAAAATGGCACTATCTTTGGGCCGCAAGGCCATGGTGGCGGCACTCGCCACCACAACCCTGATGGTCGCAGGCTGCGCTACCGAGACGCGCTATCGCCCCGCGACCGGCCAGGGCTTCAATCGCCAGGGCTATAGCGAGCGGATGATCGAGCCGGGCCGTTTCCTGGTGAGCTTCGCGGGCAACAGCGTGACGTCGCGCGATACGGTCGAGCGCTATCTCTTCTATCGCGCCGCCGAACTGACGTTGCAGCAGGGCTTCGACTATTTCGTCATGGCCGATCGTGACACCAACCTGCAGAGCCGCACCTTCTCGACGCCGGGCATTGGCGGCCCCTGGGGCTATGGCGGCTTCGGCGGCTATTGGGGTCCGTCGTGGCGCTATTGGGGCCGTGGTTTCGGCTGGCGTAGCTGGGACCCCTGGTTCGGCGGCGGCTTTGGCGGCGGTTTCGGCGGTCCGTGGGGCAATGACTTCGACGTCCGCACCATCGACCGGTACGAAGCGACGGCCGAGATCGTGATGCGCAAGGGCCCGATCCCGCGCGACAACATCCGCGCCTTCGACGCGCGCAAGGTGGTCGAGTCGATCGGGCCGACCGTGCAGCTGCCGGAACATCGCACACGCTGATCTGTCTCCGTTCGCGGACATAAGCAAAGGGCCGTCGGGAGCGATCCCGGCGGCCCTTTTTCACTCTGTTGCCCTGCCCTACCCGTTCCCCTGCGACGGCAGGGGACCGGTGGGGACGACCGGCGGGCCTTACGCCGTCACCGCACCGTGGCAGTGCTTGTACTTCTGGCCCGAGCCGCAGGGGCATGGCGCATTGCGGCTGACCCGGCCTTCCCAGTTCGCCGGGTCCTCGCCCAGGTCCGCCGATTCGGGGCGGATGATCTGGAGCGGCGGAAGCTGCGTCGTGACGAAGCCGCGCGTGCCGGCGTCCATGTCGTTGGTGTTGTCCTCACCCGTGAACGGATCGAAATGGGTGGTGAGGAAATCAGGCAGCTCGGGCAGTTCGGGCGCGGGCTGATAGGCGAAGTTGGCGTGGGCGATGGTGCGCGTCACATCCTCGCGGATATGGTCGAGCATCCGCTGGAACAGCGAGAACGCCTCCTGCTTATACTCGTTGATCGGCGTCTTCTGCGCATAGGCACGCAGGTGGACGACCTGGCGCAGCGCGTCGAGCGTCGCCAGATGCTCCTTCCAGTGATGGTCCAGATGCTGGAGCAGGATCGACTTCTCGACCTGCTGCCAGGTGGCGGGTTCGAGCGACTGCGCCTTCTCCACGACCATCGCGTCGGCCGCTTCCTGCACGCGGCTCTCGACCATTTCCGGGTCAATCGCCTCCTCCTGCAACCAGTCGTCGATCGGCGGGTGGAAGTTCAGCACCTCCGCCAGCTTCTCCTTCATGCCGGCCACGTCCCATTGCTCCGGATAGGAGTTGGGCGGGCAGGCATCGCCGACGATCAGGTTCACCGTCTCCGCGCGCATGTCGGCGACCATGTCGTCGACCGTCTCGGCGTCCATGATGTCGGCGCGCTGCTCGTAGATCACCTTGCGCTGGTCGTTCATCACGTCGTCATATTCGACGACCTGCTTGCGGATGTCGTAGTTGCGCGCCTCGACCTTCTTCTGCGCGGTTTCGATCGCCTTGGTCAGCCACTTGCTGCCGATCGCCTCGCCATCCTCCATGTTGGAGCGCATCATGCGGGCGAACAGCGTGTCGGGACCGAAGATGCGCAACAGGTCGTCGTCCAGCGACAGGTAGAAGCGCGACAGGCCGGGATCGCCCTGGCGACCCGAACGGCCGCGTAGCTGGTTGTCGATGCGCCGGCTCTCATGCCGCTCGGTACCCAGCACGAACAGGCCGCCCGCTGCCAGCACCTCCGCCTTCTCCGCCGCGATCTCGGCGCGGACGCGCTCGGCCACCGCCTCGTAATCGGGCGTGCCGGCGTCGAGATCGCCATATTCGTCGCTCATGCGGAATTCGAGATTGCCGCCGAGCTGGATGTCGGTGCCGCGGCCCGCCATGTTGGTCGCGATCGTCACCGCCGACTTGCGGCCGGCCTGGGCGACGATATGCGCCTCCATTTCGTGATAGCGCGCGTTCAGCACCTTGTGCGGCACGCCCTCCTGGCTGAGGAACTCGCTCAGCATCTCCGACTTCTCGATCGACACGGTGCCGACCAGCACCGGCTGGCCCTTGGCGGCGTGCTCGCCGATCTTCTTGGCGATCGCGCGGAACTTGTCGTGCGTGTCCTTGTAGAACTCGTCCTCCTCGTCCACGCGGCGGACCGGCACGTTGGTCGGGATGGAGACGACGTTGATCTTGTAGATGTCGTAGAACTCGGCCGCCTCGGTCGCCGCCGTGCCGGTCATGCCGCCGATCTTGGGGTACATGCGGAAATAATTCTGGAAGGTGATCGAGGCCATGGTCTGGTTCTCGGGCTCGATATTGACGCCTTCCTTGGCCTCGACCGCCTGGTGCAGGCCGTCCGACCAGCGCCGGCCGTCCATCATGCGGCCGGTGAACTCGTCGATGATGATGACCTTGCCATCCTTGACGATATAGTCGGTGTCGCGCTTGAACATCATGTTGGCGCGCAGCGACTGGTTCAGGTGATGCACCACCTGGGTATTCTCGAAATCGTACAGATTCTCGCCCTGGAGCAGGCCGGCCTGCTCCAGCATCCGCTCGGCCCGCTCGGTGCCGTCCTCGGTCAGGATGATCGACTTCTGCTTCTCGTCCTTCTCGTAATCCTCCGCGGTCAGCAGCTTCACCACCGCGTCGACCTGAATGTAGAGCTCCGACTTGTCGTCGGTCGGGCCGGAGATGATCAGCGGCGTGCGCGCCTCGTCGATCAGGATCGAGTCGACCTCGTCGATGATCGCGAAATTGAAGGGCCGCTGGACCATCTGCGACCGTTCATACTTCATGTTGTCGCGCAGATAATCGAAGCCGAACTCGTTGTTCGTGCCATAGGTGATGTCCGCGTCATAGGCGGCGCGGCGCTGCTCGTCGGTCAGGTTGGGAACGATCGTGCCGACCGACAGACCCAGGAAATTGTAAATGCGGCCCATCTGGGCGGCGTCGCGGCTGGCCAGATAGTCGTTGACGGTGACGACATGCACGCCCTTGCCCGGCAGCGCGTTCAGATAGGTGGCGAGCGTCGCGACCAGCGTCTTGCCCTCGCCGGTCCGCATCTCGGCGATCTCGCCGCGATGGAGAACGATGCCGCCGATCATCTGCACGTCGAAATGGCGCATTCCCATGACGCGCCACGCCGCCTCGCGCACCGTGGCGAAGGCCTCCGGCAACAGCTGGTCGAGCGTCTCGCCATTCGCCAGCCGCTCGCGGAAGCGGACGGTCTGCTGCGCCAGTTCGGCATCGTCCATCGCCTTCACGGCGGTTTCGAAGCCGGCGATCTTGGCGATCATCGGGTTGAGCGACTTGACGTAACGGTCGTTGGACGAACCGAAAATGGATTTGGCGAGGCCACCGAACATGAAGGGACTTCCTGATACGGGAGGCCGCAGGCGGCCGATCGGCGCCGCGGCGGGATAGAGACGAAGACGGTTGTGGGGCGATCGGCCGCGCTATTCGCGCCGACGCGTCGCCCAGATCGGTTGGGCCGCCGGCAGGGCCAGCGCCACGTACCGGGGCAGGATTGCCTGGGTGAGGCGGCCGGGCAGCACGAAGGCCGGCCGCGCGGCGACACCCGGCCGCCGGGCGGGCGCGACGGCCGCCACCGCACTTGCCCCCGCGACCGCCTGCGCCATGTCGGGCGCGCGCACGCTGCCACCGATCCCGGTGAGCGCGGACAACAGGGCCGACAGGAGGAGGAGCAGGTTCATCGGTGAAACGACATAGGGTCGCGACCCTTAACAGTCCATCCCGTCGACGGCACGACGCATCTGGCGCGCGCACCCGCGCGTGATTATCACGCGCGGCATGACTCGCTCTCCGCTCGCCACGCCCTTCCCCGCCCTGCCCGCGATCGACGGGGTGACGCTCCACGTCGCCCGCGCGCGCTACAAGGCCTGGGACCGCTGCGACCTCACCTATGTGACGCTGGCCGAGGGCACGAGCGTCGCCGGCGTGCTGACGCAGAGCCGCTGCCCCTCGCCCGAGGTGGAATGGTGCCGCGCCGCGCTGACCCTGGGACAGGCACGGGCGCTGGTGGTCAATGCCGGCAATTCCAACGCCTTCACCGGCCATCGCGGCCGCGCGGCGGTGGAGGCGGTGGCGGCGCGCGCGGCCGCGCATCTCGCCTGCAAGCCTTCCGACGTGTTCGTCGCCTCGACCGGCGTGATCGGCGTGCCGCTGCCGATCGACAAGGCGGAGGCCGGGCTGGACGCCGCCTTCGCCGCCGAACCGTGCGACTGGCTGGCGGCGGCGGAGACGATCGGCACCACCGACACCTATGCCAAGGGCGCCAGCGTCACCGCCATCGTCGACGGGCGCAGCGTCACCCTCAACGGCATCATCAAGGGGTCGGGCATGATCGCGCCCGACATGGCGACGATGCTTGGCTTCATCTTCACCGACGCCGCGGTCGACGCGCCGTTCCTCCAGCGCGCACTCAGCGCGGCCAATGCCCCCAGCTTCTCGTGCATCACGGTCGATGGCGACACCTCGACCAGCGATACGGTGCTGGCCTTCGCGACCGGCGCGGCGGGCAACCGGCCGCTGGTCGATGACGACAGCCTGGGCGCCGATGCCTTCCGCGCGGCGCTGGCCGATCTGTGCCGGCAACTGGCGTTGCTGGTGGTGCGCGACGGCGAGGGCGCGACCAAGCTGATCGAGATCCAGGTCGATGGCGCGGACAGCGACCGCTCGGCGCATCGCATCGCGATGAGCATCGCCAACTCGCCGCTGGTGAAGACGGCGATCGCGGGCGAGGACGCCAATTGGGGCCGCGTCGTCATGGCGGTCGGCAAGGCGGGCGAGCCGGCTGAGCGCGACCAACTGGCGATCCGCTTCGGCACGACGCAGGTGGCCCGCGACGGTCTCGCGGTCGAGGGCTATGACGAAGCGCCGGTGGCCGCGCATCTGAAGGGCGATCATGTCGAGATCGGCGTCGAGCTCGGCCTGGGTGACGGGCGCGCCACGGTGTGGACCTGCGACCTGACGCATGGCTATATCTCGATCAACGCCGATTATCGGAGCTGAGGGCGATGCTGACGCTCTGGGGCCGGCTGAACTCGCATAATGTGAAGAAGGTCGCCTGGTTTGCCGAGGAACTGGGCCTGCCCTATCAGCGCCACGATGTCGGCGGCGCGTTCGGGATGGATGCGGCGTACCGGGCGCTTAACCCCAATGCGCTGATCCCCACGATCACCGACGCCGACGGCTTCACCCTGTGGGAGTCGAACGCGATCCTGCGCTATCTGGCGGCGAAACATGGCGGCGAGCGTTTCTGGCCGTCCGATCCGGCGGCACGGGCGCTGGGCGATCGCTGGATGGACTGGCAGTTCGGCTTTGCCGATGCGCAGCGCGATGCCTTCGTCAACCTGGTCCGCAAGCCGGAGGGCGAACGGGATATGACGGCGGTGGCCGCCGCGGCGGTCAAGGCGGGGGCGATGATGGCGATCCTGGACGAACAGCTATCGCATACACCCTGGCTGTCGGGTGATACCTTCGGCTTGGGCGACGTGCCGATGGGCGTCTATGCGCATAGCTGGTTCACGCTGGCGATCGAACGGCCGGACCGTCCCCATGTCGCGCGCTGGT
This sequence comes from Sphingomonas sp. SORGH_AS_0438, assembly GCF_031453475.1. Classification (NCBI taxonomy): domain Bacteria; kingdom Pseudomonadati; phylum Pseudomonadota; class Alphaproteobacteria; order Sphingomonadales; family Sphingomonadaceae; genus Sphingomonas; species Sphingomonas sp. SORGH_AS_0438. The sequence goes on along the minus strand of NZ_JAVIZS010000001.1, from coordinate 1,189,246 downwards.
ACGCGGCCTTGCGGGAGCGGCCGGGCTATGCCGCCAACGTCATGATCCGGCTGACCTAATCCGGAGCGGCCACCCCGTTCGGGATGGCCGCCGCCGCAATCCTCAGATCGACTGTTCGATCCAGCTCTTGATCCGGCCCTTGGGTTCCGCGCCGACCTTGGTCGCGGCCGGAACGCCGCCCTTGAACAGGATCATCGTCGGGATGCCGCGCACGCCATATTTGCCGGGCGCGTCGGGATTGTCGTCGATGTTGAGCTTGGCGATCGTCACCCGCTCGCCCAGCTCGTCGGAAATCTCCTCCAGCGCCGGGCCGATCATCTTGCAGGGGCCGCACCACTCCGCCCAGAAGTCGACCAGCACGGGCGTGTCAGCGTTGAGCACGTCGTCGGTGAAGCTGGCGTCGGTGATCGTCTTGGTGGGCATGATGCTACTCCTTGTGCGTATCGATCTGGGGAAAATCGTGGATCGTCTCAACCCCCGACGACAGAGCTTTGCTCCGTCGCGGGAAAGCCGGGCTTGTGACCGGCGAGTTGCTCGGGCGTCAGCGTGACCAGCACCGGCCCCGCCGTGTAGAGCAGCGAGGCCTCCACCGGCCGGCCGGGAAACACCACTGACAGCGCAGCGACATAGCCGGCCATCTGGCGGATATGATAATCGGGCGGCGCATCGGGTACGCGACGGCCGGTCTTGAAGTCGACGACCCGGATCATGTCGCCGATCAGCAACCGGTCGACCTTGCCCGACACGACGAACCCGCCGGCAATAGTCGCGGCGATCGGCGCTTCCGCCAGGCTGTCCGGCCCGAACAGCGCGGCGAAGCGCGGATCGTCGATCACCGACAGCGCCGCCTCGGTCAGCTGCCGTCGCTCCGTCGCATCCGCCACCGCCCCGGCGGTCGCCAGCCAGCGCTCGGCCGCGCCGGCCCGTCGGTCGGGGGCCACCATCGGCAGTCGCTCGAACAAGGCGTGGAGCAGCCGGCCCCGTTCCGCCGCCGCGCGCATCGCGGCGGTCGGCGGGGGATCGGCGACCAGATCCTCACCCATCGCCGAGGGTGCGAGCGGCCGGGAGGGGCGCGATTCCTTGGGGGCGTGCGTCCGGCTCCAATCGGGCAGCGGCTCGGCCGGCTCGGCCACCGGCACGACCGCCGAGCCGCCGCGCGGGGCGACCGCCGCCCCCTCCTCATAGACCCGCTCGCCCTCGCCCGCCGGCACGCCCAGCGAGTCGAACCCGCGCGCGGCGGCCGCATACCAGCTGGCCGGCGGCGGCACGCCCTTGGCCTTGGGACCGAGTGCGCCAGCGATCACCAGCCGTTCCTCCGCCCGCGTCGCCGCGACGTAGAAGAGCCGCCAATGCTCCTCCAGTTCGGCCGCCTCCGCCTCCGCCTTCACCACGTCCAGCGGCCCGCCCCTCTCGGTCGCGCGCGGCGGGAAGACGGGCAGCGGCGCGGCCCCCGGCTCGGGCGACCAGCGCAGCGTCGTGCGCGGGCTCTGCGTCGGATCGACCGTCGCATCCGCCAGGATCACCAAAGGCGCCTGCAGGCCCTTGGCCCCGTGCGCGGTCATCACCCGCACCGCATCCATCGGCGCGGACGGATCGCGGACGATCTCGACATCGCCGCGATCGAACCAGTCGAGGAAACGCTGGAGCGACGGCGTCGTCATATGTTCGAAGGTGAGCGCCGCCGACAGCAATTCCTCGATCGGGTCGCGCGCCTCCGCCCCCAGCCGCGCCAGCAACTTGCGCCGTCCGCCGATCGGGCCGGACAGCAGCTCCTCCAGGAACTGATAGGGCGTGGTAAAGTCGGCGCGGTTGAGGATCAGGCGCAGCGGCGCGATCCGGTCGTCGGACAGGGTCTGGGTCAAATGCCGCCACAGGCTGCCATGCGTGCGCGGCGCGGCGTGCATCAGCTCGTCCTGGCTCCATCCGATCAGCGGCGAGACCAGCAGGCTGGCGAGCGACAGGTCATCGTCGGGCTGGAGCGCGAAGCGTACCGCCGCCAGCAGGTCCTGCACCGCCAGCGGCGCGTTGAGCCGGAGGCGATCGACGCCCGCCACCGGCACCCCCTCCGCGTACAGACGTGCGACCAGCAGCGAGGCGAGGTCGCCGCGTCGCTTGACCAGGATCATCACATCCTCGGGCCGAAGCGGCCGGCCCTTGGCGCCGAGCACCAGTCCCTCGTCCAGCCAACGCCGCACCGCACGGGCCACATCGCCGGCCAGCTTGCGCACGGCATCGTCGACCCAGCTTTCCTCGTCCTCCTCCGATCCGCCCGCCACCACCGGCGGCCAGAGCGCGACATGGCCCGGCCCGGCCACCTCGCTGGCATGATCCTCCATCAGGCCGATCGCGCCCAGGGCCGGCTCGGGCACCGCCGCGACCGCCGCATCGACGAAGCGCAATATGCCCCGGGTCGAGCGGAAGCTATGGGTCAGCGACAGCCGCTCGAACGGCAGTCCGCGCTCATGCTCGGGCCAGTCGTCGTCCCCCAGCGCCTCCTGCGCGCGACCGCCGAACCGTCGCTCCGCCCAAGCGAAGTTGACCGGGCTGGTCCCCTGGAAGCCGAAGATCGCCTGTTTCCAGTCGCCGACCGTGAACAGCGTGCGCGTGCGCGGCGCATAGATGCCCCGCCCGACGAAGAACTCGTCCGCCACCGCGCTGACGATCCGCCACTGGTTCAGATTAGTGTCCTGCGCCTCGTCGATCAGGACATGTTCGGTGACTTGGTCGAGCTTATATCGGACCCATTCACCGACGCCGGGCTGTTCGAGCAGGCTGACGGTGACGCGGATCAGATCGTCGAAATCGACGCCGCCGACCTGCCGCTTGGCCCGGTCATAGGCGCGGGCATAGTCGCGCCCGACGCTCAGCCCCGCGCCGAGCAAGTCGGCATAGGCGGCGCGGGTCGCCAGCGACAGCAGGGCGGCGCACTGGCCATGCAAGCGGCTGGCGGTTTCGGCATAGTCCGGCTCCTGCGGCGCCTGCCCCTTGGCGAAGGAGCGCGGCTCCCCATCGGCGCGCGCCCAGACGGTGTGGAGTTCGGCGAGCGTGGCGGCGCGATCCGCCGGATCGCGCGCCAGCCAGGTGGCGATCGCATCGGCACGGGCCAGGCCGTTCTTGGTGCCCCAGGCGGCGTTACAGGCGGCGAGCCGGCGCAGCGCAATCTCGTCGAAGCCGGCGCATTCGGCCGCCACCGCTTCGCCGACATCGCCCTGTGGCAGGTCGAGCTGGCGGCGCAGATAGGGGCCGATACCGGCCGGCAGGGCCTCCAGCGCGGCCAGCGACCGGGCGCAGGCGATCAGGAAGCCCTCCGCCCCGCCCTCGCCCAGGCGCAGGCTCAACGCGCCGATCGTCTCGACCACCGCGCTGCGCCCCTCGCGCTCGGCATCGGTCAGCATCCGGGCCAGCGACTCGCGCGCCAGCACCGCTTCCTCGCGCGCCTCCAGCGGACGGAAGCCGGGGGCAAGCCCCGCCTCGACCGGGAAGGCGGCGAGCAGACCCTGGCAGAAGCCGTGGATGGTCTGGATGCGAAGCCCGCCGCCCGGCGCGTCCAGCACCTTGGCGAAGAGCGTCCGCGCCCGCGCCCGCTGCTCCGGATCGGCCCGCTCGCCCAGCGCGTAAAGGTCGTTGGCGAGATCGGTATCCGCCATCCGCACCCAGGCGGCGAGCCGCTGGCTGATCCGATGCGCCATTTCCGCCGCGCCCGCCTTGGTGAAGGTCAGGCACAGGATCGCGGACGGGTCGACGCCCTTCAACAACAGGCGGAACACGCGCGCGGATAGGACCTGCGTCTTGCCCGTGCCGGCCGAGGCGGAGAGCCAGACATGCGCATGGGGGTCGCTGGCGGCGGCCTGTTCGCCCTTCAGCCGGGGCAGCGAGCGGAGTTCAGCGGTCACGGCCATACCATTCGTCGCGGCGCATCAACTGGTCATATTCCGCATAGGGGGCATATTCAGGCACCAGTTTGGCGGTGAAGGGCGCGTCGCCCGTCAGCCATTCGCCCGCGACATCGGTGAAGTTGGCGGCGGCGATCGCGACGAACTCGTCGGTCACGATCCTGTCGCGCTTGCCGGCGGGATCGCAGGGGCTTTCGATGAAGCCGAACGCATCGCGCTTCTTGGCCAGCGACCAATATTCGAACGCGGTCGCGCGGCCCTCCACCCCCTCGAACCCGCCACGCTCGGCGATCAGGCCGAGCAGGCCGAGCTGCAGGCTGAACCCGTTGCGCACCGCCGCGGCACTGGGCGGCTTGCCGGTCTTATAGTCGATGATGCCGATGCCGTCGGCCAGTCGGTCGATCCGGTCGAAGCGGCCGGACAGGCGCACGCCGGCGATATCGATCGCGCCCTTGCCCTCCGCCGCCAGCACCCGGCGGCCCTGCCCTGCCATGGCCTCCACCTCGGCGGCGATCCAGTCGATCGCCTCGCGCAGGCGCGGTTGCCACAGGGCGCGGAGCAGCGGATGCACCTCCGCCTCCTCCAGCATCTTCATCGCGCGCGGCCGCAGCGCCTGCGGCGCGCAGCGATCCTCCGTCCACCAGGCCTCCAGGATCGCATGGACGGCAGTGCCGCGCCAAGCGGCGGTCGGATCGGCGTCGACCGGGTCCAGCGGCATCAGCCGCAGCACGCGTCGCGCGTAGAAGGCATAGGGGTCGGCCTTCAATCGGTCGACCTCGGTGACGGAGATCGACTTGGGCCGCTGCGCAACCGGCGGCGAGGGGTGCGGCCGCTCGGCCGGCACCGGGATGCCGGCATCGTCCAGCGCGCGGGTCCAGCCCTCCAGCACGTGATCGCGCACGAACCGATCGCCCGCCATCGCCTGCAAGCGCAGCCACAGGCGCGAGGCGAGCGCGGGGGCGGAGGCGTCGCGCCGGGCGCGGGTGATCAGCACCTGCGGCGCGCCCAGCCCCTGGGCGAAATCGTGCGCGGCGACGCCGATCCGCCGCTCCAGCCCCGACAGGCCGAGCGCGGTGCGGATCCGCGGGGCCAGCCACGGATCGGGTGCGGGCCGGCCGGGCCAGACACCCTCGTTCAACCCGCCCAGCACCATCAGGTCGGCGGTCTGCAAGCGCGCCTCGATCAGGCCGTAAATGGCCAGGCGCGGATGACCCAGGCCCGGCGGGATACGGACCGGCACCTCGTCCAATAGGGTACGGAGCAGCGCCGGCATCTCGGTCGGCTCGACCAGGGCAGGTCCGGCCCCCGCCTCGGCCTCCAGGTCGGCGATGAAGTCCGCCGCGGCGCGGCCGGCCGGGCCTGACCAGAGCGCATCGCCACACAGCGTCTGCGCCGCCTCGCGCAGGCAGGCGATGAAACCCGCCAGCGGTTGCGCGCCGCTGTCGAAAGTATGGCCGACCGGCTCCAGCACCGGCCTGGCCTCCGCCCAGAATTCGGCGGCGGCGCCCTCGGGGGCCAGCCCGTCGAGTCCCGCCGGCGGACGGGGTCCGCGCAGGGCCCGGTCGAGCGCACGCACCCCGTCCAGCCAGTGCAGCCGATTGTCGGCGCGGACCAGCGGGTGCTTGAGCAGCGCCAGCAGCGCGAGCGGCGCGAAACGCTGTGCCGCCGCCTCCGCCAGCGCGAGCAGCAACGTGCCCGGCGGTTGCAGCGACAGCGGCTGGCCGGCGCTGTCCGCCACGTCGATGCCCCAGCGCCGGCAATGGACCGCGACGCGGCGCGCCAGGGCACGATCGGGCGTGACCAGGGCGGCGGTGCGGCCGGGTTCCTCCAGCGCCTGGCGCAAGGTCAGGGCGATCGCCTGCGCCTCGTCGGCCGGGGTCGGCAATTCGATGGCGCGCACGCCCGACAGGCGACGGTCGGCCGCGGCGAGATTGGTCCAGCGGCCGGTGAACTCGGCCGGGGCCAGCGCATTGGCGATCGCCCGGCCGCGCGCCGGATCGGAGTCCGGCCCCGAGCCGGCCGCCGCGCCGCCGCGCCACGCCCGCACCTCGCCACGCGCGACGCCCATCCGGTCGAGCATCTGCTTCAGGTGGAATTGCGGATGCGTCTCGATCGAGCGCGGCACATGGCCGGTGACAGGATCGGCCGGATGCGGCCCCAGCGCCTCCCATTCCTCCTCCGCCATGTCGAGGTCGAGGCCGGCGAACACCACCTGCCCCTCCGCCATCTCCGACACGCAGCGCAGCAACCGCGTCACGGCGGGGGCCGCATCGGTGATACCGGCCGCGCAGACGAAGCCGGGCGGCGGCGTCAAGCGCCAGCGCGTCTCCAGCCGGCCGAGCAGCCGTGCGCGCCGATCCGCCGCGTCGATCCGGCCAAGCCGCGCCAGTTCGTCCGGCCAGCGATCGAGCACGATGCGGAAGGTCGACAGCGCCCGGTGCCAATGTTCGGTCAGCTCCGGCCCCAAATCGAGTTCGGCGAGGCGGGCGGGCGGCACCTCCTCGACCAGCAACTGGTCGAGCGTATGGGCCAGGTCGCCGGCCAGCCGCACCGCCTCCGCCGCCGGCACCGGCTGGCCGGCGCGGGCCCGTTCCTCGCCGACCAGCCGGGCCAGGATCATCCGCCGGGCATAGGGAGCGACGGCGGGCGGCGGGGGATCGTCCTCGTCCGCCGTGTCCAGCGCCGCACCGACCGCCTCGCCCAGGTCGGGATCGCCCAGCGGCACCAGCCGAGGCAGCAACAGGCCGCCGCCGCTGGCGCGCACGAACGCCTCGGTCACCGCGCGCACGGCCCGGTTGTTGGGCAGCAGGATCATGCCGCGCGCCAGTTGCGCCACGTCGCGGCCGCGCATCAGTCCGCCGACCAGCGCATCGGCAAAGGCCCGGTGCGCGGGGATGGTGTAGAGCCGGGGCCGCGCGGCCACGGGCGAGTCAGCCATCGAGTAGGATCGCCTCGGTCCGCGGGATCGCGCGCGGGGTGCCGACATCGAACCACAGGCCCTGATGCACCTGTCCGAAGGCGCGGCCTGCCGCGATCGCCCGGTCCCAGAACAAATTGGTCGAGAACGGCCCCTCCGGCCAGTCCGCGATTAGCCGGGGATGGAAGATCTGCACGCCCGTATAGGCGAAGGGCGCGACCGTACCGGGCCGGCGCCGCCGCGTGATCCGGCCATCGGGGGCCAGGTGGAAATCGCCCGATCCGTTGTGGTTGTGCGCGCGCGCCAGCGGCACCATCAGCAGCAGCGCGTCCATCGTCTCGCCATCCCAGCGCGAGGCGAGCAGTTTCAGCGCGTCGACCGGTCCGTCGACCCACAGATTGTCGCTGTTGATGACGTAGAGCGGATCGTCGCCGAGCAGGTCGCGCGCCTGGACCAGCCCGCCCCCCGTCTCCATCAACCGCTTGCGCTCGTCGGAGATCGCGACTTCGATCCCCTTGATCCGGTGGGTGACATGCGCCTCCAGCGTGTCCGCCAGATAATGGACGTTGACCACCGCGCGCGCGACGCCGGCATCCTTCAACCGGTCGAAGACATGATCGATCAACGGCTTGCCCGCCACCTCGATCAGGGGCTTGGGACGGACGGCGGTCAGCGGCCGCATCCGCTTGCCCAGGCCCGCCGCCATCACCATCGCCGTCTTCGGCACCGCGCCGCCGGGATCGGGGCGCAACCGCCATTGGGGCCGGCTCATGCCCCCGCCTCCGCCGCGATCACCAGCGGGTCGCCGCGCCGCTCGGCCGGGATGTTCGCGTCGAACCAGCGCTTCACCGGCGCCAGGACCGGCTGGTCCAGGTCGCGCTCCAGATAGGCCCAGACGCGCGGGCACAGGCCGGCATAGCGCGGCTTGCCGTCGCGCTTCCACAGCCGGGCGAAGATGCCGACGATCTTGGCGTTCCGCTGCGCGCCGAGGACATGATAGGCCGCCAGGAAATCCTCGCCCGCCCCCGTCTCTTCCCGGTAGCGGTCGAGCATCGCCGCCTCCACCGCCGGGGACACGTCGCGCCGTGCGTCCTGGAGCAGCGACACCAGGTCATAGGCGGGATGGCCCGCCAGCGCGTCCTGGAAGTCGAGCAGGCCCAGCCTGCGCGCGCTACCGACCAGCATCAGGTTCTCCGCATGATAATCGCGCAGAACGGTCACCGGCTCGGCCGCCAGCGCGTGGTCGAACACCGCCTCCCAAGCCGCGTGATAGCCCGCCACATCCAGGTCCAGCCCCACCGCCGGGCCATACCATTGCGTCAGCAGGTCGACCTCGCGGTGCAGCACGGCACGATCATAGGGTTCGAGCCCCTCGACCGAATGCCGGGCCAGATCGATCAGCAGGTCGACCGCGTCCGCATAGAGCGCCGACTCCACCGCGGGATCGGCGTCCACCGTCTCGCGCAGCCGGACATCGCCGAGATCAGTGAGCAGCACCAGTCCCTGGATCGCGTCGACGGCCAGGATCGCGGGCGCCAGGAAGCCGCGCGCATCCAGCCATCGCGCCATCGCGACGAAGGGCGCGCTGTCCTCATGCGGCGGCGGTGCGTCCATCAGCACCGCACTGCGCGCACCATCGGTGACGCGGAAATAGCGGCGGAACGAGGCGTCGCCGGCGAGCGGCGTCACCACGGCGTCGCCCCAGCCATGGGCGGCGAGAAAGGCGGCAGCTCCCGCCGGCGGAATCATATCGGCCATCGCTGCTCCCATGCCTTCGGCACCTCGGCTGTCAAGCGCCGGCCGCCGGCCGGATCGATCGCGAGCGTCAGGGCCAGCGCGTCCGGCCAGGCACGCGCGCCGGCGCGTTCCGGCCATTCGACCAGCAACAGTCCGTCGCCCCGCTCGTCCTCCAGCCCCAATTCCTCCACCTCCTCGGCATCGTCCAACCGATAGAGATCGACATGCAGCACCGGCAGCACCACCTCCGGCGGCCGATAGGGCTGGACGATCGCGAAACTCGGGCTCGGTGCCTCGCCGGCAAGGCCCAGGGCCGCGAGCAGGCCGCGCGCGATGCTGGTCTTGCCCGCGCCCAAATCCCCGCGCAGCGTGATGACGTCGCCCGCCCGCACCCATTGCGCCAGTCGCGCGCCGAACGCCTCGGTCGCGGCGGCATCCGCCAGTCGCATTTCGGTCATCGCCTCGGCAGCTCCACCGTCACCAACGTCCCCTCGCCCGGCTCCGACACCAGGGCGATCGTGCCGCCATGCGCCTCGACGAACTGCTTGGCGAGCGGCAGACCCAGCCCCAACGCACGTTCGCCGCCGGGTTGCAGATGCGGCTCGGCGAAGCGGTCGAAAGCGTGTTCGGCATTTTCCGGATCGAGCCCCGGCCCGTCATCGGACACGACGATCCGCGCGCGGCCGGCATTGCCGTCGGCATGGAGCAGGATGCGCCCGCCATCGGGCAGCGCGCCCAAGGCGTGGCGCAGCAGATGCTCGACCACCTCGCGCAACCGCTGCGCATCGCCCTGCACGCGGCCGACCGATCGCGCGATCTCCACCGCCAGGTCGATCCGGTGACGGCGGATCGCCGGCCGCAGCGCTTCCGCCGCCGCGCGGGCCACTTCGGCCAGGTCGACATCGCCCTTCTCGATCTCCGCGCCCTCGTCTCCCAGCGTCAGGTCGAGCACGTCGTCGACCAGCACGGTCAGCCGCTCGACCGAGTCGAGGATCGCCTCCAGATAATCCTCCGCCTGACGCGGCAGCTTGCCGGCATAGCCACCATGCAGCATCTCGGCGAAACCGCTGATCGAGGTCAGCGGCGTCTTCAGCTCATAGCTCATATTGGCGACGAACTGGGTCTTGACCCGGTGCGCCGCCTCCAGCGCGTCGGCCCGTTCGCGCAACGCCTGTTCGGCCCGGCGCGAGTCGGTGATGTCGAGCATGGTGAACAGCGCGTTGCCGTCGGGCAGCGGCACGCCCGCGAATTCGAAATGCCGGCCGTCCGCCAGCACGATGCTGCCGCCGCGCTGCTGGCGTTCGTTGGTCGCCGATCGGACAAGGTCGGGGATCACCACCGCGCGCTCGGGCGCCTTGAGGCGCGGGGCGATCCGCTCGGCAAAGGCATCGACGCGCGGATGCGAGGACAGGAATTCCTCCTCCACCCCCCAGAGCGCGCGGAACCGGTTGTTCCAGAGCTGCAACCGCCCATCGGCCGCGAAGACGCCCAGCGCCTCCGACAGATTGTCGAAGGTCGCGGTGCGGACGCGTAGCAGCGTGTCGCGCGACGAGGCGAGCTGGACCTGCTCCGTCCGGTCCTCGAAGATCAGCAACAGGCCGCCATCGGGCAGCGGCTGACCGACGACGCGCAGATGCGTGCCGCCGCGCAGATGCCAATGTTCCTCGACCGCCTCGTCGGTCAGCATGAACCATTCGCGCCGCTCCGCCTTCCAGCCGGGGAAGTCGCGCACCTCGGGCAGGCGGCCGACATCGCGCATTCGCTCCAGCACGCGGTCGAATTCGGGCCGGTCGGCCAGCCATTCGGCACGCATCGCGAACATGCGGCGGAACGGCTGGTTGCAGAAGACCAGCGCATGGTCGGGGCCGAACTGCGCCACCGCCGCCGACAATCGATCGAGCATCCCGCGCTGCGCCTCGGCGAAGCGTTTCGCGCCGCTGCGCGCCTGTTCCAGCTCCTCGATATCAACGGCGAAGCCGGCGACGCCGCCGGTCGGCAGCGGCACGTCGAACACGCGCAACGTGCGGCGGTCGCCCGCGATGGTGGCGGGCAGCACCTGTTCGCTCGGCCGGCCAGATGCGCGGGCGGACTTGGCCCCGGCGACCGGGCCGGCACTGCCCATCTCCTCGATCAGTTCGAGCTGGCGGGCGACGACATCGGCGGCGTCGCGGCCCTCGACCGCCTCAACATAGGCGGAATTGACCATGGTCAGCCGCATCTCGCCATCGCGATACCACATCGGCATCGGCGACGCCTCGATCAGCCCGGTCAGGGCCGCATAGGCCGCGCCGAGCCGCGCCGCCTCCGCACCCAGCCGGTCGATCTCGCTGAGCGACTCGGTGGCGTCGAACGCCCAGACGATGACGCCGCCGGTCGCCCCCAATTCTTCCGGCGCACGGTCGCCGCGCATCGTGATCACCCGTTGCGACCCGCGCGGCCGGATCGCCCGCTGGAACCCGCGCCCGGCGCGCTGGGCCGCCTGCACGTCCGCCTCCAGCCCGGCGGCCTCCGCCTCGGACAGTCCGCCATGCTCGGCCAGCTCGGCAATGGTCACGGCGGGTTGCGCCAGGCCGAACCAGTCGGCCATGCGGCGCGGCATCTCGATCCGCCCGTCCGCGCCGATCAGCATCACCGTGGTCGGGCTGACGCGCAGCATCGCCTGGAGCCGCACATTCTCGGCCAATGCCGCCGCCGCCTCGCGCCGCGCCTTCAGCCCCGCGAACATCAGCAGGACGGCCGCGAGCAGCGCCGCGAAGAGCAGCGCGCCCATCGTCGCCGCCATTCCGTAGGTTAGCATCATCGTGGTGGCAGCATGACCGTCATCCCACGCGTCTTAGGCAAGGCGCGGCGTGGGGGGAAGCCATCGCAGCGAAACGCCGCCGTCTTGCCGCAGGCTGAACGGGCGCATAGCATCCGCCATCATCATCAAGGATCATCGCCCTTGCGCTCCTTTCGCCATGCCGCCTCCATCCTGACCCTGGCGCTGCTCGCCACCCCCGCCCCCGCCCCCGCCGCCGCCGCGTCCAAGACCGACGACAAGACCGCCCCCGCCGACAAGAAGGACGGCGACGAGACCAAGCTGCCGCCATTGCCCGCCGACAAGAGCATCACGCAGAGCGTCCGCATCGGCGGCCGCACCATCAGCTACCGCGCGACGGTCGGCACCCTGCCGGTCCGCGACGAGAAGGGCGAGACGATCGGGCAGGTCGTCTACACCGCCTATACGGTGCCGGGCAGCGATGTGCGCCGACCGGTGACCTTCGCGTTCAACGGCGGGCCGGGCGCGGCGTCGGTCTATCTCAACATGGGCGCGGTGGGGCCCAAGCACGTGCAGTTCGGCGCGCAGGGCGACGCGCCGTCCGACGCGCCGATCGCCACCGACAATCCCAATAGCTGGCTCGACTTCACCGACCTGGTCTTCATCGATCCGATCGGCACCGGCTTCAGCCGCAGCCTGGTCGACGAGGAGAAGACCAAGAAGGCGTTCTACGCCAACGATCCCGACATCAAATATCTGTCCAAGATCGTCTATGACTGGCTGGTGCAGTCGGGGCGGCTGCGATCGCCCAAATATGTGATGGGCGAAAGCTATGGCGGCTATCGCGCGCCGCGCATCGCCTATGAACTGCAATCGCAGATCGGCGTCGGGGTCAACGGCCTGATCCTGGTATCCCCCTATCTCGACCCGGCGGTCGGCAGCGGCTCGACCGCCTTGTCGCCCCTGCCCTGGATGATCGACCTGCCCTCGATGGCCGCTGCCAATCTGGAGCGGCAGGGCAAGCTGACGCCGCAGGCGATGGCGGAGGTGGAGGCCTATACGCGCGGGCCCTTCGCCACCGACCTGCTGCTCGGCCGGTCCAACCCGGAGGCGCTGAACCGGCTGGTCGAGCGGGTCACGCAACTGACCGGGCTGGACCCGGCGCTGGTGCGGCGCATGGGCGGGCGGATCGACACGGGCACCTACCTGCGCGAGATCCACCGCGCGCAAGGGACGATCGGCAGCGTCTACGACTCGAACGTCACCGCCTTCGACCCCTTTCCCTGGGCGAAGGAGCAGCAGTCCAACGACCCCATCCTCGACTCGCTGATCGCGCCGACGACCAGCGCGATGGTCGATTTCGTCACGCGCGAGGTCGGCTGGAAGACGGATGCGCGCTATCATGCGCTGTCCTATGCGGTGAACCAGGCCTGGGATCGCGGCAAGCCCGACGACACCCCCGTCACCGACCTGCGCAAGGCGATCGCCAACGATCCCAAGATGAAGGTGATGATCGTCCATGGCTGGGACGACCTGTCCTGTCCCTTCTTCGCCTCGCGCCTGATCGTCGACCAGATGCCCGCCTTCGGCCAGACGGATCGGGTGAAGCTGGACATCTATCCTGGCGGGCACATGTTTTACAGCCGCACGGATTCCGGCGCGGCGTTCAAGCGGGATGCGGAGGCGCTGTACCGGGGTTGATGGGCTTCTTCGTCCCGTGACCGCTCCCCGGCCCTTGCCGGGGAGCACGCCTTAGCTAGACCCGCCCGGCGACCAGCTGGTCGACCACGCCCGGATCGGCGAGCGTCGAGGTATCGCCCAAGTTCGACACGTCACCCTCGGCGATCTTGCGCAGGATGCGGCGCATGATCTTGCCCGAGCGGGTCTTGGGCAGGCCCGGCGCGAATTGCAGCGCATCGGGGCTGGCGATCGGACCGATCTCGTTCCGGACCCAGGTCCGTAGCTCGGCCCGCAGGTCCTCGGACGGCGTCTCGCCGGCGTTCAGCGTGACATAGGCATAGATGCCCTGCCCCTTCACCTCATGCGGCATCCCCACCACCGCCGCCTCGGCCACCTTGGCATGGGCGACCAGCGCGCTTTCGACCTCGGCGGTGCCCATGCGGTGGCCGGACACGTTGATGACATCGTCCACCCGGCCGGTGATCCAGTAATAGCCGTCAGCATCGCGGCGGCAGCCGTCGCCGGTGAAATATTTGCCCGGATAGGTGCTGAAATAGGTCTGGAAGAAACGCTCGTGATCGTTCCACACGGTGCGCATCTGGCCCGGCCAGCTGTCCGCGATCACCAGATTGCCCTCGGTCGCGCCGTCCAGCACCTGCCCCTCCGCATCGACCAGTTGCGGCAGCACGCCGGGCAAGGGCTTGGTGGCGGAGCCCGGCTTCAGGTCGGTGGCGCCCGGCAGCGGCGCGATCAGTATGCCGCCCGTCTCCGTCTGCCACCAGGTATCGACGATCGGGCAGCGCCGCTCGCCGACGACGCGGTGATACCAGTCCCACGCCTCCGGATTGATCGGCTCGCCGACCGAACCCAGCAGCCGCAGCGACCGGCGCGAGGATTGCGCCACCCATCCGTCGCCCTCGCGCATCAGCGCGCGGATCGCGGTAGGGGCGGTGTAGAAGATGTTGACCCCCAGCCGGTCGATCGTCTCCCAGAAGCGGCCATGGTCGGGATAGTTGGGCACGCCGTCGAACATCACCGTCGTCGCGCCATTGGCGAGCGGGCCATAGACGACATAGCTGTGCCCGGTGACCCAGCCCACATCCGCCGTGCACCAGAAGATCTCGCCCTCGCGGTAATCGAACACGTCGCGGAACGTCGACGCGGCCCAGAGCAGATAGCCGCCGGTCGTGTGCAGCACGCCCTTGGGCTTGCCGGTCGAGCCGGAGGTGTAGAGGATGAACAGCGGGTCCTCGGCGTTCATCGGCTCGGCCGGACAATCGGCGTTGACGCCCTCGGCCGCCTCATGCCACCACAGGTCGCGGCCCGCGATCATCGCGATGTCCGCGCCGGTCCGCCGCACCACCAGTACGCGCTCGACACCGGGGCAGTGCGCCAGCGCCTTGTCGACATTGGCCTTGAGCGGGATGCGCTTGCCCCCGCGACACCCCTCGTCGGCGGTGATCACCAGCCGGGAGTCGCAATCCTGGATGCGGTTGGCCAGACTGTCGGGCGAGAAGCCGCCGAACACGATCGAGTGGATCGCCCCGATCCGCGTGCAGGCGAGCATCGCCACCGCCGCCTCGACGATCATCGGCAGGTAGAGCGTGACCCGGTCGCCCTTGCCCACGCCATTGGCCTTCAGCACATTGGCGAACCGGCACACCTCGCCATGAAGCTCGCGATAGGTGACGCGGCGCGTCTCGCCCGGCTCGTCGCCCTCCCAGATGATCGCGACCTGATCGCCGCGCTCCGCCAGATGCCGGTCGAGGCAGTTGGCGGAGACATTGAGTTCGCCGTCCGCGAACCAGCGGATGCGGAAATCGGCCTCGTCGAAGGACGTGTCCTTCACCTGATGGAACGGCGTGATCCAGTCGAGCGTGCGTTGCGCCTCGTCCCGCCAATAGCCCTCCGGATCGCGTGCCGCCTCGGCATAAAGCCGCTCATAGCCGGCATGGTCGATCCGCGCGTCCTTCGCCGCGTCGCCGACAGGGTATAGGGGATCCATCAATCATCTCTCCGGGGCCGTTGCCTCTGCACCGCATTTATCGCGGCCATGGGCCGATGAGTAGCCGGCCCCGGAAATTTAAGGGACGTTAGGGATTCCTCATCGTCCTGGCCGATAGCGCAGCCCGATCCACAGGGTACGCGGCGTCGCACGCTCGATCAGGTTCGCGCCGCTGATCCCCGCCTCGACCCGCGCATCAGTGACATTCTCCGCCCGCAGCTCGACCGCCAGCGCCATCGTCACCGGCAGGGCGAGATAGGCGTCGAGCGTCGTCGCGGGGGCCAGGCTCCGGCTGTTCTGGTCATCCTCATATTGGCGTGACAGATGGCGCAGGGTCAGCGCCGCCGACGCCCCGCCCCGGCGATAATCGACCGTGCCGGAGAGCTGATCGCGCGGCGTCTGTGCCGGGCGCAGCCCGTCCAGCGCCGCACCGGCACCGCTCGCCCGGACGCGGGCGTCGACATGGCTCCACGATGCGCCCAGCCCCAGCGCGCCCGGCTGCCAGCGCGCGTCCAGCTCCAGCCCGCGCGATCGGACGGCGTCGAGATTGCGCCGTACCCGGTACACGCCATTCGCCGCGACGAAGCCGACTAGCGGGAAACTGCCCGGCCCCGCGCCCGCCGTGACGTTGGCGATGGCATCGTCCAGACGATTGTCGAAGACCGTCGCCGCCAGCCGCAGCGACTGGTCCGGCGCGATCGTCACCCCCGCCTCCACGCCGCGCAGCGTCTCGGGAGAGAGGAGCGGGTTGGCGGCGGTCGCGTCCGGGCCGACCCGGAACGGCCGGTACAGCTCGTTGAGCGTCGGCAACCGCCAGCCCCGATAGGCCGCCGCACGCACCGTCACGCCCTCGACCGCGCGCCAGGCCAGGCCGGCGCGGCCGGTCGCCTGATGCCCGGTGCGATCGGCGAAGCGCAGGTTCGTCAGCGCCGGTCCCACGGCCAGCGGGCGCTCGCTCAGCCGGCCGTCGCCGATCCGCCACCAGTCGATCCGGCCGCCCAGCGACAGGGTCAGCCGGCCAAGCTCGGCGCTGCCATCGGCGAACAGGCCGATGGTGCGATTGTCGCCACCCGCGACGCGGCGCCGGGTCGGCTGCCCCGCGACATAGGTGTAACTCTCCTGCGTCCGCCCAGACACGTCGCGCCAGTCGCCGCCCAGCCGAAGCGCCAGCCCCTGCCCGACCGGCGGCGCCAGTTCGACCCGCGCCCCGAGCCCGGTGGCGGGCGTGTTATACTGGTCGAGCGTGCGGGTGGCCGTGGTGCGCGCGGCATCGACACTGGCGAAGCTGGAGGCAAAGCCGCGCGTCTGGAGATAGGTCAGCGCCGACCAGCCCCAGCGGCCGCGCCCGACCAGGCGCAGGCTGGCATCCACCCCCTCCGACCGGTTGGCGGTGAAGGGCGTGCCCCGCTCCCGCCGGTCGGTGAAGGCTGAGACATTGGCCTGAAGCTCGGTATCGGAGGCCAGCGCGATCACGCCGCGTACCGCGCCCGATCCTTGCGCATAGGGCGCGGGTCGGTCGATCGGACCACGCCGCTCCGCCACGATCGGCACGAAGCCGTCGCCGCGCGCATAGGCCCCGGACAGGGTCAGATAGCCCCCCGGCCGGACCAGCGCCGCCGAGCCTTGTGCATCGACCGAGTCGCGGCTGCCATAGGCCAGGCGTCCGGTCATCGGGCCATCGGGCGTGGCACTGTCGAGCTCGACCGTGCCGGCCAGCGCGCCGGGCCCCTGATAGCCGCTGCCGCCGCCCCGCGTCACCCGGACGCGGCCGAGCCGGTCGGTGGCATAGGCCGGGAAGGCGACCCAGCCGCCGAACGGATCGCTCTGCGGCACGCCGTCGAGGATCAGCAGCGCCCGGCTCGCCGCATTGCCGCCCAGGCCGCGCAGCGTGATGCCCTGGCTGGTCGGGTTGGCGCTGCGGCTGTCGGCGCGGCGGAACTGCTGCAAACCGGCGACCTCGGCCAGCACGCTCTCCAGCCGACCGGCGGCGTTGGCGGCAATGCGGTCGCGGTCGATCTCGACCACGTCGAAGGCGCGGTCGCCCGGCGGATCGGACAGGCCGCGACCGGTGACCAGGATCGTCTCGCCCTCCGCCTCCGCGAGCGGTGCTTCCTGCGCGAACGCCGGAGTCGCGACCAGCATCGCGGACAGGCGGACGGCGCGGCGGATCATGCCTCCTGCCCCGCCGCCTGGTCGGCATAGCGCCGGGCGATGAAGGCGCAGGCGATCAGCTGGATCTGGTGGAACAGCATCACCGGCAGCAGCACGACGCCGACCTGCGCCGCCGGGAACAGCACGCCCGCCATCGGCACGCCCGACGCCAAGCTCTTCTTCGAGCCGCAGAATTGCAGGACGATCGCATCCTCGCGCGAGAGCCCCATCGCGCGGCCCAGCACCAACGTCACGCCCAGCACGACCGCGAGCAACGCGGTGCAGAGCAGCGCGATCACGCCCAGATCGGCCGGCGAGACGCGCGTCCACAGCCCCTCCACCACCGCCGCGCCGAACGCGCTGTAGACGACGAGCAGGATCGAGCCGCGATCGACGATCGTCAGCCACTGCTTCCGCCGCGCGACGAAGCCGCCGATCCAGGGCCGCAGCAGATGGCCGGCGACGAAGGGCACCAGCAATTGCAGCACGATCGCCTCGACCGCGCCGGTCGAGATACCGTGCCCGGCTCCCGCTCCCGGCATCAGCAGCGCGACCAGGGCCGGGGTCAGGACGATGCCGAGCAGGTTGGAGAAGGATGCGCTGCACACCGCCGCCGCGACATTGCCGCGCGCAATCGCGGTGAAGGCGATCGACGACTGCACGGTCGAGGGCAGCAAGGTGAGGAACAACAGTCCCGCCGCGACCGCGCTGTCGATGCCGGGCAGCGCGCGCAGGCCCAGGCCCAATATGGGGAACAGGCCGAAGCTGACCGCCAGCACCGTCAGATGCAGCCGCCAATTGCGTGCCCCCTCCCAGATCGCGTCGCGCGACAGCTTCGCGCCGTGGAGGAAGAACAGGAGGACGATGCCGATATCCGCCGCCCAGGCGACCATGGTCGCCATCCCACCCCGCGCCGGCAGCAGCGTGGCGAGCAACACGGTGCCGAGCAGCATCAGGATGAACGGCTCGAACAGGGCAAGGAAACGACGGATCACGGGCCAGTCCTGACAGCAAGGGACGCGACGATGCGCGCCAGGGAGGGCGGTGGCGGGGTCCGGATTAAACTTGGGTCCGCCATCCTGGCGTCATGGCCGTATGATCGCCGCATCGCAACACGGCACGTGCAATCATTGTCGCGCGAAATGTCGACTTGGATGGCGAAAGGCGTGGATCAGCCGTCCGGCGACAGTCGCCAGCCACCGGCGTCGCGGGTCGCGCGCATCCCACTGATCGCGGCGAAGCGCTGCACGCTGGTCGCCGCATCCGCATCGACCTTGAACGTCCCGCTGAACCGGCGCATCCCATCGTCGGGTGCCAACCGCACCGGCTGCCCGATCGCGCGCGACAGGTCGCCTGCCACCTCGGCCAGCGCGACATCGCCATAGCTCAACTGCCCGGTCCGCCAGCCGCCGACCGTCGTCCGGTCGACCCGCCGGACCGCGCCGCGATCGTCGACGATGCGGATCGCCTGGCCCGCCTTCAGGATCACGGCATCGTCATCCGGCTCGGTCCCGCCATCGGGATCGAAGGAGACCACGCCCTCGCGAACGGCCACCTCGATCACATTGTCATGGCGGCGGACGTTGAAGGCGGTGCCGATATCCTCGACGCTCGCCGCCCCGATCTGGAGGCGGAAGGGGCGCGCCGGGTCATGGACCACGTCGAAATACGCCTCGCCCTCGCCGAACGACAGCGAGCGCGTCGCGCGATCGACCTTCAGCGTGGTGCCGCCGTTCATTGCCACCCGCGTGCCGTCCGCCAATCGCACCGAGCGCGTCTGGCCCAGCGCCGTGGCGATCGTCAGCGGCGTGGCGGGCATATCGGGTCCGGATGGCCAGCTAGCGATGCCGATCACCCCGACCAGCGCCGCCGCCATCGCCGATCCCAACCACCAGCGGCGGCTCGTGTTGACGGGTGGATTGTCGTTGGCGGCATCGGGTATGGCCGCCGCCACCGGCTCGGCGGCGAGCCCGGCAGTCGCCGCTTCCAGATGGAGCGACACCTCGTCGAACAGGGCGGCATTGGCCGGGTCGGCCTCCAGCCAGTCGAGATGCCCGTCCCAATCGTCGAAGTCGGGCTCATGCACCCGACGCGCCCAGTCGAGCGCCTCTGCCATCCGCGCCGAAGCCGTCCCGCTCATGCCCTACCCTCGGTCGACATGGCGGCTGTCCCGTCATCATGTTGCCACGCGGCGATGGCGCGATAGGCTTTTTGCAGATGCTTCTCCACGGCGCTGAGCGAAATGCCGAACTCGGTGGCGATGTCGCGCTGCGCCACGCCTTCGACACGGTGGCGGCGGAAGATGCGGTCGGTCCGCTCTCCCAGAGCCGCGAGCAGCCGGTCGACCTGATCCAGCCGCTCGCGCGCGATCAGATCGGCGAGCGCGGACGGGGCGGCCACGTCTTCCGTACCGTCACGGTGATAGTCGTCGTCGCGCGTCAACCGCCGCCGCGTCGCACGGGCGCGGTCCAGCATCAGATTGTGCGCCATGCGCATCATATAGGATTCGGGCCGCTCGACCCCCTGCCCGCTGGTCGCCGCCAGCTTGAGCCACAAATCCTGGAGCAAATCCTCCGCCTCCTCGCTCGCACCCCGTGCGCGCAGATAGCGAAGCAGCACGGGGCGCTGGGCCAGGAAGCTTTCGGCCAGGGGATGCGCCATCGTCACCCGGTCGTCTTGAACCGGAAAGGATCGAAACGGAACACGGGTGCAGAAACCGCGACGCCGCGCGGGCGAACGCCGGGACAGCCGGCACGTCCGCAAATGGGGATCGATCCCGCCTGGTCTGCGCGCCCGAAGCGCGACGATGATCCCCATAGAAAACACGTCATTGCCCTGGCGGCGACGCCGATGCGTCGGACCGCTACTGGCATGACGCCGCCGCTTCGCCCGAACCGCACCCGATTTTCATCCATCTCGCCGGCTCGATCGATTATTTCAGCAGCTTGGGGGCTTCACGCTCGATCATCTCCTTCACCTTGCCGGCGAACAGGCCCAGAAAGGCCGGCAGGTCGACCACCGCATGGACCTTGTCGGCGAAGACCGTGGCGGTGGAGGCGATGCTCTGGCCCATCGCGGTGACGGTGAAGTGCATCGTGTCGCCCTCCCAGCGATGCTGGACGACGCCGCCACCGGGGATCTTCTCGGTGATGCGCGAGATGCCGCCGTCCAGCCGCTGGCGCACACCGTCCTTGCCCAGCGAATGGGGGATATCGATCGCAATCGGGGTGCCCATGGTCAGTCCTTCGCAAAGATCATCGAGTCGTCGGCGAATGCCTTGAACTCCAGCGCATTGCCACTGGGATCGTAGAAGAACATCGTCGATTGCTCGCCCGCCTCCCCGGCGAAGCGCGTATAGGGTTCGATGACGAAGCTTGTGTCCGCCGCGACCAGCCGGTCGGCGAGCGCCCGCCAGTCGGCCGGGGCCAGCACCACGCCGAAATGCGGCACCGGCACCTGATGGCCGTCGACCGCATTCTCCACTGCCACTGCGCGGGCGGCGGGATCGAGATGCGCGACGATCTGGTGGCCGAAAAGGTCGAAATCGATCCAGTGATCGCTGGACCGCCCCTCGGCGCAACCCAATGTTCCACCGTAGAAAGCGCGCGCGGCGGCGAGGTCATGGACGGGAAAGGCGAGATGAAAGGGGCGAATCGTCATGATCCAACAGGTAATGTGCGTTGGGCTTTTCGCCACCCCGGACTTGCTGGCGCCACGAAGCGGCGGCAAGGGCGAGCGGAGATGGCCCCGATCAGGACAATGATGTGACCTTGCGCCCTTCCGCCCTGCTCCGCTCTCCGGGCCTGGGCTGCGTCCTGCTCGGCGCGCTCGCCGCCTGCGGCTTCGCGCCGCTGGACTGGTGGCCGCTGTCGATCGCCTGTCTCGCCGCCTGGATGGCGATCGTCCACCGCGCGCCGGGCCTGCGCAGCGCGATGGCGCGTGGCTGGCTGTTCGGGCTCGGCCATTTCACCGTCAACAACAACTGGTTCCAGCACGCCTTTGACTTTCAGGACAAGATGCCGCCGGTGCTGGGCTATGTCGCCGCCGTCGCGCTGGCGCTATACCTGGCGGTCTATCCGATGGCGGCGGCCGGCATCGCCTGGCGCGCGCGCGGCCGGGCGGGACCGGACCTCCCCTATGTGCTGGTCTTCGCCGCCGCCTGGATCGCGACGGAGTGGCTGCGCGCGGTGCTGTTCACCGGCTATGCCTGGGACCCGCTGGGCGTGCTCTGGGTGCCGGACCAGGCCATCGCCCATATCGCGTCGTGGATCGGCACCTATGCGCTGTCCGGCCTGACCATCGCCTTTGCCGGCATGGTGTTGCTGCTGTGGCGACGACGCTGGTGGACGGCGCCGCTCGCTTTGGCCGTGCCGCTGCTGCTGCAACCCTTTGGCTATCGGACCCATCCCGCGCTAGGCGCACCCGACGCGCCGCGCGTCCGCGTCGTCCAGCCCAATATCGGCAACGAGGCGCGGGTGAACGCCGCCGAGCGTTCGCTGGAAACACTGATCCGCCTGTCCGGCCGGCCCGGTCCCGCGCCCCGCCTGGTCGTCTGGCCGGAGGGGCTGGTGACCGACCTGCTGGAAAGCGGCTATCCCGATTATGTCTATGGCGACCGCCGCCCCTATGGCCTGCGCGCCCGGATCGCCGACACGCTCGGACCGCGCGACCTGCTGCTGACCAACGCGCCGCGCCTCACCTTCGACGATCGCGACCGGATCCTCGCCGCGGGCAACTCCGTGCTTGCGATCGGCCCGGACGCGGACATCCACGGCGTCTATGACAAGGCGCACCTAGTGCCCTATGGCGAATATCTGCCCATGCCCTGGCTGCTCAAGCCGCTGGGCCTCGCCCGGCTGGTGCCCGGCGACATGGACTTCACCCCCGGCCCCGGTCCGCGCGCGATCGACTGGCCCGGTTTCGGCCCGGTCGGCATCCAGGTCTGCTACGAGATCATCTTCTCGGGCGAAGTGATCGACGAGGCCCACCGGCCAAGGCTGATCTTCAACCCGTCGAACGACGCCTGGTTCGGCCGCTGGGGCCCGCCCCAGCATCTGGCGCAGGCGCGGATGCGCGCGATCGAGGAGGGGCTGCCGATCGTCCGCGCCACCCCGACCGGGATCAGCGCGATCATCGCCGCCGATGGCACGTTGCTCGCCACCGTCCCGCACGAGACGGCGGGCGCGATCGAACTGCCGGTGCCGCCGGCTCTGCCGCCCACGCTCTTCTCGCGCGTCGGCAACGCGATGGCGGCGATCGTCGCGGCGCTGTTCTTCGCCGCCGCGATTGCCATCCGTCGCCGCCGACGCTAGGAGCGTCATATAAAGCTATCTTTATATCGTTATGAGGCCTTGATGCGCTCTTCCTATATCTTCACGTCGGAGTCGGTGTCCGAGGGTCACCCGGACAAGGTCGCGGACCAGATCAGCGACACGATCGTCGACCTCTTCCTCTCCAAGGATGCCGAGGCGCGCATCGCCTGCGAGACGATGACCACCACCAATCTGGTCGTGCTGGCCGGCGAGATCCGCTGCAAGGGCGTGTACGAGAATGGCGAATGGGCCCCCGGCGCGCTCGAGGAGATCGAGGCGGCGGTGCGCGACCGGGTGAAGCAGATCGGCTATGAGCAGTCGGGCTTCCACTGGGAGACGTTCACCTTCGAGAACAACCTGCACGGCCAGTCGGCGGAAATCGCGATGGGCGTGGACGAGGGCTCGAACAAGGACGAGGGCGCGGGCGACCAGGGCATCATGTTCGGTTACGCGACCGACGAGACGCCGGGCCTGATGCCGGCCACCCTCTATTACAGCCACAAGATCCTGGAGACGATGGCGGCCGACCGCCATTCGGGCAAGGCCCCCTTCCTGGAGCCGGATGCCAAGAGCCAGGTGACGCTACAGTACGAGAATGGCGTGCCGGTCCGCGCGACCGCGCTGGTCGTCTCCACCCAGCACAAGGCCGGCTATTGCCTCCAGGGCGAGAATGCCGATCCGACCAAATATGACGTGCTGAAGGATTATGTCACCGGCGTGCTGACCAGCGTGCTGCCCGACGGCTTCGTCACCGACGCGACCAAGGTCTATATCAATCCGACCGGCGCGTTCGAGATCGGCGGCCCGGACGGCGACGCAGGCCTGACCGGCCGCAAGATCATCGTCGATACCTATGGCGGCGCGGCCCCGCATGGCGGCGGCGCGTTCAGCGGCAAGGACCCGACCAAGGTCGATCGTTCGGCCGCCTATGTCGCGCGCTACCTCGCCAAGAACGTCGTTGCCGCCGGTCTCGCCAAGCGCTGCACCATCCAGCTCAGCTACGCGATCGGTATCGCCGAGCCGCTGTCGGTCTATGTCGACACGCACGGCACCGGCACGGTCGACGAGGCGAAGCTGGAGCAGGTGCTGCCGCAGCTCGTCCGCCTGACGCCCAAGGGCATCCGCCAGCATCTGAAGCTCAACGCGCCGATCTACGTGAAGTCGGCCGCCTATGGTCACTTCGGCCGCGAGGCGGAGAACGGCCTGTTCACTTGGGAGGCGACCGACCTGGTCGACCAGCTGAAGGCCGCCGTGACCGCCTGATCGATCGGCCGCCTGCGGCCATTGTGCCCGGACGCCGGGACGACTAGCCTCCCCCATAACGATATGGGGGAGGTTTTTCATGGCGATGATCCGGCGGGCCGGCTGGACGGCAGCGGCAGTGACGGCCGTGTGCCTGGCGACGTCCATGACGCAGGCGCGCGACCTGCCGGTGCCGCCCGGCAAGGGCTGGCAACATGCCGAGACCGGGCTGATCCTGCCGTCGACGCTGGACGGCATGGCGCGCACCCGCCTGGCGGATTCGACGACGCAGGAACGCGACGTCACGATCAGCTTCGCCGATCCGACCCGCGCCACCATCGCCACCCTCTTCCTCTATCGCCCCGCCATCGCCAGCGTCCCGCTATGGTTCGACCGGGCGGAGGCGGCGATCGGCGCCAACGACATGTTGGGCGACACCGCACCCAACAGCGCCGACCCGGTCGCCTTTGCTCCACCCGGTAGCCATAGCGGCTCGGCCTTGCGACGGGTCTATCACGCCAGCAAAGGGGCCTATCCCGCGACCGGGCTCGCCATGCTGCCGATGGGGCCGTGGCTGGTGGCGGTGCGGCTCAGCCGCAAGGATGGCGACCTCGCGGCGCTGGACGCCGGGATGACGCGGCTGATCTCCGCGATCCGCTGGCCCGCCGCCTTTCCCGACTCGCCCGCCGCACTGCCGATCCGCGCCTGTGACGCGCCGATGGCCTGGAAGAAGGCGAAGCTGCGCAAGTCCGACATGAACGAGGCGCTTGGCGCATCATTCCTGGGATTGTTGAGCCAATCCGCCACCCAGCCGGCGGACCCCGCCCCGACGCGCTGGTGCCGCGACGACAGCAGCACGGTCGACTATGCCGTCTACCGCGCCGCCGGCCAGACCGGCTATGTCGTGGCGCTGGGCGATGCGGGTCGCAGCGTCAGCGTCTCCCCCGCCTTCGCCACGATCCTGAAGCCCGAGGTCAAGGATCGCTTCACCGTGATGCTGGAGGATGTCGACAGCAGCGCCAGCAGCTATGGCACATTCGATGGCCTGCCCCGGCCCGACCAGGTGGTCGACCGCGTGCTCCACGCCCAGCCCGACAGCCGCAATCAGGGAAAGCAGATCACGATCGGGGTGCCGAAGGGGTAAGCCGTCGTTCGACGGCCGCCTCCACCCGGTCCAGCAGGGCGCGGCTCAGCCGTTCGGCGGCCAGGCCGATCACCGCCCCGGCCAGCACGTCGCTGACATAATGTTTGCCCCGGCTGGGTTGCAGCGCCGCCACGCCCGCCGCCGCCAGCCGCGCCGGGATCGCCGCACGGCCATGGCCCGCTGCGATCGCCTCCGCCACCGCGACCGCACCGGCGGTATGCCCCGACGGAAACGAGTTGAGCGAGGGGTCGTCCGCGCCGTCCCCCTTGCCGGCATGATAGCCATGCTTCAACGCGCGCGCCGGCCGGGTGCGGTCGATGCTGCTTTTCAGCACCGTCTTCACCGCCGTCGCCAGCAGGTGGCTTGCGAGCATCCGCGATCCGGTCCGCGCGATCGGCCTGCGCCTTGACAGCAGCCCGACCACTATCGTGCCAGCCGACAGCGCGATCAGCGGCGGCTGGTCGGCCAGGTCCGTCAGCTTCCCCGCCGCTCGCAGCACCGGCCCGTCGTCGTGCCGCGCCGCCTCATGGGTCACGTCCCGATCGGCCTTTGCGGCCGTCTTCGCCGCCTTCTTACCCTTGCCCATGTCAGCCTCATCCTGGTTCAGGGGCTCGAACGGACCGTCTGCCGCTTTGCTCCGGCGTCGACCGGCGCTAAGGCCGCGCGCCATGACCGAACCCACCACCATCCGCCGCCTCTACGGCCGGCGACAGGGCCACAAGCTGCGCCAGGGCCAGTCCGCGCTCGTCGAGGAACTGCTGCCCCGGCTTTCCATCGCCGATGACGGCCCGCTCGACGCCCGGACGCTGTTCGGCGACGATCGTCCGCTCGAACTGGAGATCGGCTTCGGCGGCGGCGAGCATCTTGCCGGCCAGGCGACGATGCGTCCCGATCACGGCTTTATCGGTTGCGAGCCGTTCCTGAACGGCGTGGTGGGCGCGCTCAACCATATCCGCGATGGCGCGCTGGACAATGTCCGGCTGCACATGGGCGATGCGCTGGAGGTGATCGAGCGGCTGCCCGACGCCTCGCTGGAGCGCGTCTACCTCCTCCACCCCGATCCCTGGCGCAAGGCGCGCCATGCCAAGCGGCGCATGGTCAATCACGGCCCGCTCGACCTGATCGCCGCCAAGCTGAAGCCGGGCGCGGAGTTCCGGCTGGGGACGGACGACCCGACCTATTGCCGCTGGTCGATGATGGTCATGAACCAGCGCCGCGACTTCACCTGGCTGGCGCAGACGCCGCAGGATTTCCTGACCCGCCCCGACGACTGGCCGGAGACGCGCTACGAACGCAAGGCGCGGCGGCAGGGGCATGAGGTCTGGTATTTCCGGTATCTCCGGGTGTGACGACCACCCCGGCGGGATGGGCGTTCACGATCCGAGCATCCCGCCGGGCAGCCGGGGCTTCACCACCTCGCGCAGCACGAAGCCCGACTCCATCCGCGCCACGCCGGGCAGGTGCGACAATTCCTCACGATGCACTTCGGCGAAGTGCGACAGGTCGCGGGTGCGCACGGTCACCAGATAATCGTCCATCCCGCTCATCAGGTCGCAGCGCACGACCGAGGGGCTGGCGCTCACCGCCGCCTCGAAGGCCTCCAGCACCTCCTTGCGCTGGCTTTCCAGCGTCATCTTGATGTGGACGATCGTGGGATAGCCCAAAGCGGCATGATCGAGCTGGGCGGCATAGCCCGCGATCACGCCACGATCCTCCAGCACCCGCAAGCGGCGCGCGATCGCGGTCGCGGATCGGCCGATCGCTTCGGCCAGCGCGAAGGAAGTGGCACGGCCATTCTCGATCAACAGCGACAGCAACTTGCGGTCGACCTGGTCCAAGGATTGGGATTCGAGCGTCATCGCCGCCTCCAATACTGGAAACTACCATCCATCGGCAAGGTCGCGGCCAAGTTCGCCGGGAAATGGCGCGGGCAGCTGCGCTATGGTGCGTCAAACATCCATGGAGAGTTGCGACATGCGCGTCGGTGTTCCGAAGGAAATCAAGAACCACGAATATCGTGTCGGCCTGACCCCCGGCGCGGTGCGCGAATATGTCGCGCACGGCCATGAGGTGCTGGTGGAAACCGGCGCGGGCGCGGGCATCGCCTCCGATGACGCGGCCTATGTCGCGGCCGGCGCGCGCATCGCCGACACCGCGGCCGAGGTGTTCGCCACCGCCGACATGGTGGTGAAGGTCAAGGAGCCGCAGCCCGGTGAATGGACCCAGCTGCGCCCCGACCAGATTCTGTTCACCTATCTCCACCTCGCGCCCGATCCCGAACAGGCCAAGGGGCTGATGGCGTCGGGGGTCACCGCCGTCGCCTATGAAACCGTCACCGATGCGCGCGGTCACCTGCCGCTGCTAGCACCGATGAGCGAGGTGGCCGGTCGCCTGTCGATCGAGGCGGCGGGCGCGGCGCTCAAGGCCTATAATGGCGGACGCGGCGTGCTGCTGGGCGGCGTGCCCGGCGTGCAGCCCGCGCGTATCGTGGTGCTGGGTGGCGGCGTCGTCGGCACCCATGCCGCGCGCATGGCCGTCGGCCTGGGCGCGGAGGTGACGATCATCGACCGCTCGATTCCGCGCCTGCGCGAGCTGGACGAGCTGTTCCACGGCCGTGTGCGCACCCGCGTCTCGACGCTGGAATCGATCGAGCAGGAGATCGGCGAGGCCGATGCGGTGATCGGCGCGGTGCTGATCCCCGGAGCGTCCGCGCCCAAGCTGGTGACCCGCCCGATGCTGAAGCTGATGAAGCCGCGCGCCGTGCTGGTCGACGTGGCGATCGACCAGGGCGGCTGTTTCGAGACGTCGCACGCCACCACCCATGCCGACCCGACTTATGAGATCGACGGCGTGATCCATTATTGCGTCGCCAACATGCCGGGCGCGGTGCCGCTGACCTCCAGCCATGCGCTGAACAACGCCACCCTGCCCTATGGCCTGGCGCTGGCCGACCGGGGCGTGGCCGCGATCGACGCCGATCCGGCGCTGAAGGAAGGGCTGAACGTCCAGGGCGGCCGCATCGTCAATCGCGTCGTCGCCGAGGCGCTCGGCTTCGACTGATCCTCATCGCCTGCATCATGAAGGGGGCGGCATCGAACAGGTGCCGCCCCCTTTTTTGTGTCGAGACGTGGTGGGTCCGCACGTGTCGGTCGCGCTACCCTGTGACCGGTCACCGCCGACACAAAAAAGGTGGCGGAGACTATGCTCCGCCACCCTAGCACGTATGAGTCGGGCTCGGCCGTGGCCGGGCCCGACCATCCACGGATCAGAAATCCGCGGTCAGGTTCACGAACACCGTGCGGCCGAGCGTGTCATAGGTACCCGGGAAGGTGTTGCCATTGCCCCAGCCGCCCAACGAAGCAGCGCTGACGATCGGCGGATCCTTGTCGAACAGATTGTTGACGCCGATGCGGAACGTCGCGGTGTCACGGACCGGCAGGCTGAACAGCACGTCAAAGTAATTATAGGCCTTGATGCGGTTGTCGTGCTTCGGTGCCGCACCCGGGCTGTTGAGGAACGGATTGGGACTCAGCGTGTCGACCGTGACGCCCGACAGGTAGCGCCACCGCAAGGTCAGGCCGAAATCATCCGGCGTGCTGATCTTGACGTTGGTGTTGAAGCGATAGTGCGGGTTCGGATTGCCGCAGGTCAGACCATAGTAACCGGCGCAGTTATAGCTGTCGCCACGCGTAACCGGCTGCGAGATAAACTTGTCCAGATAGACGCCGACGAATTGCCAGCGCGCCTTCCAGCCACTGCCAAAGGTCGTGCGATAATCGCCGTTGACCTCCACACCGGACGTGCTGAGCGAGCCCGTGTTGATCGTCAGGTTCTGGACATAGCCGGACGGCGACAGCCACAGTGACCCGGCCGCCGGACCGGCACTGGCCGGCGCACGCACGATCTTGCCGCAATAGGTCGGGTCATTGGTCTCGATGCACTGGTTGAGAATGACCTGCGACCCGACCGTGCCGATCGCGTTGTTCACCTTGATGCGATAGTAATCGACCGACAGGATGAGGTTACGCAGGAAGCTCTTGGGCGTCAGCAGCACGCCGGCCGAGAAGGTGTCAGCCTTCTCCGGCTGAAGGTTCACGTTGCCGCCATTATACTGATTATACTGGGCGGCGGTATTGGCCTCGATATTGCCGAACTGTGCCGCCGTTACACCGGTCCGGGCGCATTGCGCAGCGGTATTGCCATTGACGGTGCCATTGGATGCTGGGCCGGCGCAGGGGTCGGTGCCTGCGAACAGACCAGGCGACTGCGCCGCGAACAGCTCTGCGATGTTCGGCGAGCGGACTGCGCGGTTGTACGATCCCCGCAGCGTGATGTCGCGGATCGGCGTCCAGTTGCCAGCGATCTTGAACGTGTCGGCGGAATTCTGCTTCGTCGCGCCGACGACATTATACTTGGAGTGACGATAGCCGAGCTGCAGCGACAGGTCCTGGAAGAAGGGCTTGTCGGTCACCAGCGGCACACCCGCTTCGCCGAAAACGTCGAAGACGCTGTAGGAACCGGAGATCGGCAGGGTCGGACCACCCTGGCCCGCGCCATCACCGTTGATGTAGGCCTGATCCGGCTGGGTCGCGAGCGACTCCTTGCGCCATTCCACGCCACCAGCGATCCGCAGGCCATCCTCGGCGAAGGGCGAACGAATGCCATATTGGCTGAGGTTGCCGGTCACGACGCCATTGAGCACCTGCTCCTTGGTGACGCCGGTCAGGACCAGCGGAATGCCGATATAGGCCGCCGCCGCCGACGTGATCCCGCCCGGGTTGAAGACGTTATAGGGAACGCACTTGTCATCGGTGCCGTTCACGACCGACGTACAGGTCGGTACGCCATTGACGTTCACGACGTTCAAAGCGTTGTTGATCCGGCTGCTCGATACGTCGTTGCGATAGACGCTGGTATTGTTGACCTGACCATATTGATAATAGGCGTCGTAGGACCAGACATCGTCCAGCTCGCCCCGCACGCCCGAGACGATGCGGAACTGGCTATAGCCGATATCATCGAACCGTGCGCCACCTTCAACGTTGCGCTTGCCGATCAGGAAGGTCGCGGTCGTCCCGGCGACTCCCGCATTGGCACCGCAGGCGGCAGTAGCGAGCTGCCTGTTCTGCAACAGCAGGGGATTATCACAATTGACCGTACGAGGACCGTAGAAAACACCCGACGGTGCGATCTGCGCCTGCGTACTATAATTAGCGTACATCACATCGAGATAGGGGTGGATGGCCTTGCTGATCTCGTAATCCGCAAACGCACCGGCCGTGTAGCGCTTCGACGGCCGCCGGAAATAGTTGACCGGAGCGTAGTTGTAAGCGTCGACCAAGCCATCATACGGGCGCAGGCCGGAACCCGTCAGCGTATAGCCACTTGCCCTCGGCAGGCCCGCGGTCGTGGTGTTCGCAGCCGAAAATCCGCCAAAGCGCGCCAGTTCCGGCGTCCCCGAACCGCCGCAGGCCAATCCGACATTGCGGCTGTCCGGATTGAGCGCGCAGGTCGAATAGTCATAATTCGCCTGGGTGACGGCCGATTCCTCACGATACCCCGCATAGGCGACGACGTTGCCGCGGTTGTCATTCAGTCCCGCACCCAGGGCTGCGGTCACATCGAATGCCCCGCCAAAGGCCGAGTGGCCACGTGGCGCCCTGAAACGCTGGTCGACGACGCTGGCAACCGGATTGTCGTTATTATGATCGAAGAAGCTGTACTGGCCGTCCAGGCGCAGGCCACGGAAATCGCGGTTCATCTTGAAGTTGACGACGCCGGCCACGGCGTCGGCGCCATAGGTCGCCGATGCGCCGCCGGTCAGCAGGTCGACGCTCGTCACCAAGGCAGCCGGGATGAAGTTGAGGTCGGCGCCCGCACCACCAGCGATCCCACCGGGCATCAGGCGACGACCGTCGATCAGCACCAGCGTACGGCTCGGGCCGAGGCCGCGAAGATCGATTGTCGCGGTACCGTCCGCGCCGTTGGAGACACCCGAGCTCTGGCTGGCGAAAACCTGCGGCAGCGAGTTGGTCAGATCCTCGATCTTGGTTGCACCGAATTCCTTGATATCTTCGCCGCCGATCGTGGTGATCGGGCTGGGAGACTCGGCATTGGGACGGGAAACGCGCGATCCCGTCACGACGATGTCGGCGCCCTGCGGCGCAGCGGCCGTCGCTTGCGTGTCAGCCGGGGCGGCTTGCGCTTCCGGGGCAGTCTGCGCGGCAACCGAGGTGGCGAACAACGCAGTACTGACGAGGAAGGTGCTCGCCAAAAGGCCAGCAGATTTGCACGTCTTCATCAAGACCCCCAATGTTATTAGTATCTTATCGAATTTTTCGCCAGAATCCGTTTTGATTCGAATATCTGGATGCGCGTTTTATCGATCACGCCCCGTCGTTCGGCAACGACACGCCCATAAACTTACATATTTTTGTAATTTACGTTGCTAAAATGCAACGTCACGGCCAACAATCTGTCTTATTTTCGATTTTTCAATTGCTTAATAGAAATAGCTATTAACATGAAAGTGACATGTCATTTAGAATTCAAGCAGATAATCAAAAATACTGGTTATATAGCTGTAATTTAAGGTTATATTGCCGCAGGCCTTGGCGGCCGCACATGGTCTATGCGATGCGCCAAAGCGGCGCGCATCAACTTCGGAGGAGGACTTCGGGCCGCCTCACTCACCGGCACGCAGAGGAACGATGGGCGACCATGCAATCGCGCCAATGCATAGCACGCTAACGATAACCAGTTGCATTAGCTGGATCTCCCTTCTACGACGCTCGCGAAAGGGAGTTGTTGATAATGAACCTTATTCTTGCGCTGCTGGCCTCAGCCGCCGCGACCGGCCCGGCTGTGGCCGACGAGCCGCAGCGCGCGAATACGACCGGCAATGACGAGATCGTCGTCACCGGCGCGCAGACGGCGGGCAGTGACGACTATACAATCGATGGCCAGACCACCGCGACGCGTCTGCCGCTCAGCCTGCGCGAGACGCCGCAATCAGTCAGCGTCGTCACGCGGGCGCAGATCCAGGACTTCCAGCTTAACGACGTCAATGCGCTACTCGCCTCGGTACCGGGCGTGACCGTGCAATTCTCCGACACCGACCGCGTCTATTATTCGGCGCGGGGCTTCGACATCCAGACCTTCCAGATCGACGGCATCGGCGTGCCCTTCGCCTTCGGCATCCAGACCGGTTCGATCGACACCGCCATCTACGACCATATCGAGGTGCTGCGCGGCGCGCCGGGGCTTTTGTCCTCCACCGGCAATCCGGCGGCGGTGGTCAACTTCATCCGCAAGCGCCCGACCCGCGACCTGCAAGCCTCGGCCAGCGCGCAATATGGTTCCTATGACGCCCTGCGGCTGGAAAGCGACGTCAGCGTCCCGCTGACCCAGAACGGCAGCATCCGGGCCCGCGCGGTCGGCGTCTATTCGGATGCCGACAGCTATCTGGCGCGCAACCATCTGCGCCGCTGGACCGGCTATGGCATCGTCGAGGCGGATTTGGGTCCGGACACGGTGATCAGCGCCGGTTACGGCCATCAGGATCACAAGAGCCGGGGCGCGCTCTGGGGCGCCTTGCCGCTGCTCTACACCGACGGCAGCCGTATCGCCTATCGCCGGTCGGACAGCACCGCGCCCGACTGGTCGAGCTGGGGCGTGATCGACCGCCAGATCTTCGGCGACCTGACGCACAAGCTGGGCCATGGTTGGATCGCCCGCTTGAGCGCGATCCGCCGCGCGACCGACGAGGACAACCAGCTCTTCTACGTCTATGGCAATCCGGACCGGACCACGGGTCAGGGCCTGCTCAACTATCCGGGTGCGTTCCGCGCGCCGACCCGCAACCTCACGCTGGAGGGCTATGTCACCGGCCCGGTCACGCTGTTCGGACGACAGCATGACGTGATGCTCGGCCTCAATCGCAGCGCGCAGAGCTATCGGCAATATTCCAGCTATGGCGCGATCAACCAGCCAGTCAGCCTGCCCGACCTGCTCGCCGGTCGTGCCGCCCGACCCGCCTTCCCCAGCACCTATGACCTGAGCCTGGACCGGCATACCCGGCGCGAGACCGCCTATGGCCTGGTGCGGCTGAGCCTCGCCGATCCGCTCAAGCTGATGGTCGGCGGCAATCTGACCCATGCGACCAGCGCGGGCACATCCTATGGAACGGCGGTCAATTTCGACAACACCCGCTTCCTGCCCTTTGTCGGCGCGACGCTGGACGTAACGTCGAGCCTCAGCCTCTATGCCAGCTATGCGACCATCTTCAATCCGCAGACCGAGGTCGACCGGCTGAACCGGGTCTTGTCGCCGATCCGCGGCGACAATCTGGAGGCGGGCGTCAAGGGCGCGTGGTTCGGTGGCCGGCTGAACGCCAGCGCGGCCCTGTTCCAGACGCAGCAGAAGAATACCGCCGCCTATGCCGGCTTCGCCGCCGGTCGCAGCTTCTACACCGGGCAGGATGCCAAGTCGCAGGGCGTGGAACTGGATGTGGGCGGACAGCTCGCGCCGGGCCTGCAGGTGACGGGCGGCTATACGCTGATGCGCGTCGACGGACAGGACGGCCGCCCGGTCCGCACCTTCGTGCCACGCAACACCGGTCGGCTGAACGTCAGCTATTCGCCCCCGGCCTTCGACCGGATCAAGCTGGGCGCGGCGCTGCAATATCAGAGCCGCCTCTATTATGACGCCACCACCGCCACCGGCGTCGCCGCGCGCATTACCCAGGGCGACTATGCGCTGCTCGACCTGCTCGCCAGCTATCGCCTGACCGATCGGGTTGCGGTCAGCGCCAATCTGCGCAACGTCACCAACAGCCGGTATCTGACCGGCCTGACCTATGACCAGGCCTTTTACGGCGCGCCGCGCACCGTGCTGGGCACCGTCACCTTCCGCTATTGAGCACTGCGTCAGCCGACGTTCTGCGGGGATCGGGCGGCTGGCGTCGGTGCCGCTCCGGCCCTAGAAACCGGGCCGGCAGGGGAACCGGGACCGGATCGGCGCTTTTTTCCCTTGGTACCAAGACGGGGGATGAGAATGCGATACTGGATCACGGGCATGATGGCGACGACGGCGGTGCTGGCGATGCCGGTCGAGGCGCAGCAACCCCGCGCCCGCACCGCGACCGCCATCTCCGCCGGTGATCGCCAGCAGGGTGCCACCGCCAATCCGCAGCTGATCAAGGAATTCGGCGGCGCCTATACCGGGCCGCAAGCCGCCTATGTCGAGCGGGTCGGTCGGCGGGTCGCCGTCGAGTCCGGCCTGTCCAATGCCGGCAGCGATTTCACCGTGACGACGCTGGATTCACCGATCGAGAACGCCTTCGCCATTCCCGGCGGCTATATCTACATCACCCGGCAGTTGCTCGGCCTGATGAACTCGGAGGCGGAACTGGCCTCGGTGCTGGGGCATGAGGTCGGGCATGTTGCCGCGCGTCATGCCGCCGGCCGCAACACCCGCTCGACGATCGGCGCATTGCTGGCGGCGGGCGCGGGGATCGCCACGGGCAGCGACATCGCCAGCCGCGTCGTCGGCACCGGCGCGCAACTCTATACGCTGCGCTATGGCCGCAACCAGGAATATGAGGCGGACGCACTGGGCGTGCGCTACATGACCGCCGCCGGCTATGACCCCTATGCCGCCGCCGACATATTGAGCGCGCTCGATGCGTCCTCCGGCCTGTCGGCGCAAGCCGCCGGGACCGCCAGCCGCTCGGTGCCGACCTGGGCCTCGACCCATCCCAATGGCGAGGATCGCGTACGCCGCGCGGTCCAGCTCGCCGCCGCGACCGGAAAGCCGGAAACCGCACCCGCGCAGGACACGCGCTTCCTGCGGATGCTCGATGGCCTGCCCTATGGCAAGGATAGCGACCGTCAGGTGATCCGGGTCGTCACGGTCGGCCCACGGGACAGCGTCACCTCGCTGTCGGCGCGCATGGCGGTCCCGCAGCTGAAGCGCGAGCGCTTCTTGACGCTCAACGGCCTGTCGGCCGAGCAACCGCTGAAGCCCGGCACGCTGGTGAAGCTGGTGGTCGCGCGCTGACCGGCCGGACGCATCGTCCCCGGCCTTCTACGACCATTATCCCGCCCGCCAGTGCTGGTCCCGCCGGAATAGGTCGGGTAGGATGACGTAAATAGATATTATCCGGGGAGGATTTTCGATGCGTACCGCCTTTGCCCTGGCCGCGCTTGCCATGACCACCGCACTCCCCGTTCTGGCGCAGGAGGCCACGCCGCCCCGGGTCCGCATCGACACCGGTACGCTGCGCGGCGGCAGCGCAGCCGGGGTGGTGTCGTTCAAGGGCATTCCCTTCGCCGCGCCGCCGGTCGGGCCGCTGCGCTGGCGCGCGCCACAGCCGGCGGCAGCCTGGTCGGGGGAGCGCGACGCCACCCGCTACGGCCATGACTGCATGCAGCTCCCCTTCCCCAGCGACGCCGCGCCGCTCGGCACGCCGCCAGCGGAGGACTGCCTCTACGCCAATGTCTGGAAGCCGGCCGGCGCCAAGGCCAAGCTGCCGGTGATGGTCTGGATCTATGGCGGCGGTTTCGTCAATGGCGGGTCGTCACCGCCGACCTATTCGGGGGCGGACCTCGCCCGACAAGGCATCATGGTGGTCAGCTTCAATTACCGCCTGGGCCGGTTCGGCACCTTTGCCCATCCGGCATTGACGCGCGCCAAGGCCGATGGCCCCTATCTGGGCAATTACGGCTATCTGGACCAGATCGCCGCGCTACGCTGGGTCCGGCGCAACATCGCTGCCTTTGGTGGCGATCCGGACAATGTGACGATCATCGGCGAGAGCGCTGGCGGCATGTCGGTCCACAACCTGCTCACCTCGCCACTGCTGATGAAGGAGCCCAAGGGTGCGGCCCTGTTCCACAAGGCAGTGATCCAGTCGGGCGGCCCCGGCACCACCCCCGGCCCCAGCCTGGCGGAAGCCGAGGCGATCGGCGTCGCCTTCGCGACGGCCAAGGGGATCGCCGCCGACGATCCGCAGGCGCTGGCGAAGCTGCGCGCGCTGCCGGCGGAGGCGGTGGTCGACGGCCTCAACCTGGCCGCCATGGCCCCGCCACCGGGCCAGCCCCGCACCTATAGCGGTCCGATCGTCGACGGGCTGATCACCATCGTTCCCAGCACCGCCTATGCCAGTGGCCGCTTCCGGCAGGTGCCCATCATGCTCGGCGCGACTAGCGCCGATATCGGCGGACCGAACGGCTATATGATCGCAGGCGCGCGCAGCACGGCGGCGCAACTGGCGGCGCGGGGCGTGCCGACCTATTATTACCGCTTCTCCTATGTCGCGTCGTCGGCACGCACGCCGGAGACTCAGGGCGCCGGGCAC
Organism: Sphingomonas sp. SORGH_AS_0438; assembly: GCF_031453475.1. Lineage (NCBI taxonomy): Bacteria > Pseudomonadati > Pseudomonadota > Alphaproteobacteria > Sphingomonadales > Sphingomonadaceae > Sphingomonas > Sphingomonas sp. SORGH_AS_0438. The sequence continues at coordinate 1,153,048 of NZ_JAVIZS010000001.1, read as the reverse complement.
GCCACCGACATCCCCTTCTTCTTCGATACCGCCGCGATCAAATATGGTGCGGCGACCAGCGCGACGGACCGGGCGGCGGGCAGGACGGCGAGCGCCTATCTGGTCCAGTTCGTCCGCACCGGAAACCCGGCGAGCCCCGCCCTGCCCGCCTGGCCGGCCTATGGCGCCACACAGCCGCAGATGCTGGACCTCGACGCGCAGGGCGGCGCGCATCTGGTCCGGGACACCGCCCCATAACGGGAATGAAGCCGGTAACATCCTTGCGTCCAATTGAACCATTTTGACTATCTTGTTCACCTAACTCCCTATAACACTTGCGGTTTGAGGAAAAAGCCGGGGCGGGGGCACCGGCGGTCCGAGGGCGCTGATGCGATTGGGGATGAAGCTCGGCTGGCTTGTGCTGCTCTGGCTGACGGCCGTGCCTCTCTCGGCGCAAGGACAATCGATCGATCTTCGCCCCGGTCTGTGCGGCACGATCCTGGTCGATGCGGCCGCCCCCATGACGGTACGCCGAGCGACCTATCGGTGCGGCACAGCCAAGCCGTCCGCTGCCGCGCAAGGTTGGCTCTGGCTGCGCCTCGACGCCACCCGATTGCAGGGACTCCAGCCCGGCTGGCGCGTCGCCTTCGACCAGACCCGCTTCCGCAAGGTCGCGCTTCTGGTGGATACGGTCGAGGGATCGCGTCGGACCGTGCTGGATCATCAGGCGCTGGACGGCCATTGGGCGCCGGGCGGTCGCTTGTTCTTCACGATCAACCAGCCCGGCGCGGCGGTGCGCGGCCTGTATCTCGGCTTTGCAGGGATCGACGATCTGTCGCTGATCCGCCGGCTCGACGCGCAACCGGCAGACGGGCCGGGCTCCACCGACGCGCCCTGGCTGTGGATCATGGGCCTGTTCACCGGCACCGTGCTCTCGGCGCTCTGCTATAATCTGGTGATCGGTCCCGTCCGGCAGCGGGTGCAGCGGCACTGGACCTATCGTCGCTGGTACGTGCTCTGGGCCAGCCTGTCGCTGATCTATGGCCTGATCTGGTCGAACGTCGCCGGCTTCCTGGTGCCCGGCCTGGTCGGGCCGATGGCGGTACGGGTCGACTATGTCCTGGTCGGACTGCTGATCGCGGTCGGCAATGGCTTTTTCTTCGCTCTGGTCGACGAAGAGCAACTGCCCGCCTGGATGCCGCGCGGGGGGCGGCTGCTGGGATATGCCGGCATCGTGGCGGGCCTGGTCGCCTCGATCGGCGCCCCCGTCCCGCCGGTCCTGAGCGACCGGGCGCTGAACGTCCTGGCAGGGATCGCCACCTTATGGGTCGGTTTGGCCGGCATGGTCGCGCTATGGCGGGGCAGCCGGGCGGCGCGTTTCTACCTGCTCGGCTGGGGGCCGGTGATCGTGATGCTGCTTGCCCGGCTCGGTCGCAATCTGGGATTGGTGCCGAGCAGCGATTCGATCGACATGGCCACCTTTTCCGCCTTCGCCTTCGAGGCGCTGGTCCTGTCGCTCGCCATTGCCGATCGGTTCGAGCGGTTGCGCACCGAACGCGATCAGGCGCGTACCGCCCGCGATGTCGAACGGGCGGAGGCGCGCGCCATCCATCTGTCGGCGCAGACCGATTTCCTGACCGGGCTGGGCAATCGCCAGCGGTTCCAGCACGATGTCACCAGCCTGATCGACAGCGGCCATGGCTTCACCCTGTATCTGGTGGATATGGACTATCTGAAGCAGGTGAACGATCGGCTGGGCCATGCTGGCGGCGACGCATTGCTGCGCCAGGTCGGCCGGATGCTGGCCGATGTGGCGGAGGAGCAGGGCGGCTTTGCGGCACGGATCGGCGGCGACGAGTTCGCGCTGCTGCTGCGGGACGACATGATGACCGGTCCCGCGCTCGACCAGGTGCAGGGCGCCACCTGGCACTTCGCCGAGGAACGCGGCGTCATCTCGCTCAGCATCGGCTCGGCGCGCTTTCCGGAGGATGCGGACGCGCCCGACCTGCTCTACCAGAATGCCGATCTCGCGCTGTACAAGGCCAAGCGCCTGGGGCGCGGTCGGCATCAATCCTACCATCCGCTGCTGCGCGTCGACCGTCGCGCCCAGGCGGCGCTGGCGAACGATGCGGAAGCGGCATTGCAGCACGGCGAGTTCCGCCTGTTCCTGCAACCAATCGTCGACCTCGCCTCCCGCCGGGTCGAGGGGCATGAAGCGCTGCTGCGCTGGCAGCATCCGATCTATGGCCTGATGGCGCCGAGCCAGTTCGAAACGGTCCTGACCAGCAGCACGGTCGCGCCGCGCATCCAGGCCTGGGTGCTGGAAAGCGCGCTGGCGCATCTGCGCGATGCGAATGGCGGCATCGGCCGGCTGGGCGTCAACTTCACGTCGCTGCAACTCGCCGAACCCGGCGCGGCGCGGCGGGTGCTCGACCGGCTGGCGCATCATGGCGTGGCACCCAGCCTGCTCTGCGTCGAGGTGACCGAGAGCGTGATGCTGGATCGCGGCGCGGAGGCGGTGGTCCAGACGCTGCACGAACTGAGCGCGGCCGGCATCAAGCTGGCGCTCGACGATTTCGGCACCGGCTTCGCCTCGCTGATCCATCTGCGTCGCCTGCCGATCGATACGATCAAGATCGACCGATCCTTTACCGCCGGCGTGGTGGAGGACGATCAGGGCGCCGCCGCGATCATCCATGCGATCGTCAGCCTGGGCGACGACCTGGGCAAGGCGGTGGTGGCGGAGGGGGTCGAGACCGAGGCGCAGGCGGTGGCCCTGCGCGCGCTGGGATGCCGGCTGGGTCAGGGTTATCTCTACGGGATGCCCCGCGCCGCCGCCGCTGCCTGATCCCGCTGCGCGTCTACGACCAAACAAAGGATTGCAGCCGAAATGTTCGCTTGAAGCGGTTGTTTTTGGGGACCATTCTCCGACCGAACGGAGACTATGCCCCCATGGAAATCGCCCGCCGCGACCTGATCCTGTCCGCCGCCGCGCTGTCACTGACCTCGACCGGCTGGGCGGCCGGGCGCGGTGACCGGCCGCTCGGCTATGCCATTGTCGGCCTGGGCACCTACGGCTTGAACGTCATCATCCCGCAATTCGCCAATTGCGCGCACAGCCGCCTCGCCGCCGTGGTCAGCGGCGATCCGGCCAAGGCGCAACGGGTCGCGGCGGAGCATAAGCTGCCGGCGCGCTCCATCTATTCCTATGAGACGTTCGACAGCATCCGCAACAATCCGGACGTGGACATCGTCTATGTCTGCCTGCCCAATTCGATGCACGCGGAATATACGATCCGCGCGGCGAAGGCCGGCAAGCATGTGATGTGCGAGAAGCCGATGGCGATCTCCGTCGCCGAATGCGAGGCGATGATCGCCGCGTGCAAACAGGCCAATCGCAAGCTGATGATCGGCTATCGCTGCCATTTCGAGCCGTTCAACCTGGAGGCGATGCGGCTGGCCAAAACGGGTGCGGCGGGCAAGCTCCGCTATGTTCGAACCGAACACGGCTTCGTCCAGCGCTCGCCCGAGGCGTGGCGTCTGAAACGGGCGCTGGCGGGCGGCGGATCGCTGATGGACATGGGCGTCTACAGCCTCCAGGCGGCGCGCTACATGACCAACGAGGAGCCGATCGCCGTCACCGCGCGCGAGTCCACCGATCGCCGCGATCCCCGCTTCACAGAGGTGGAGGACATGATCGAATGGACGCTGGAATTCCCGTCGGGCGTGATCGCCGGCTGCCAGTCCATGTACAGCGCCAACCAGAACCACATCCTGCTGATGGGCGATACCGGCCGGATCGAGCTGGAGCCCGCCACCCGCTATGACGGCAACAGGATGTGGACCGGCAAGGACGGCCGCGAGCAGGAGATCACGCCACCCCCCGGCCCCGCCAAGACGCAGTTTGCGGGGCAGCTCGACCATCTGGTGCAGTGCATCCGCTCCGGGCAAGAGCCGATCGTCTCGGGCGAGGAGGGTCTGCGCGACATGCGGATAGTGGAGGCCATCTATCGCTCCGCACGCGAGGGCCGCACGATCCGGCTGGACGGCCGGGCATGAGGCTGTTGCTGCTCGCACTGCTGCTCGCCGCCCCGGTGGCGGCGCAGGCCGCCGACCCGACCGGCTTCGCCACCAGCGCCGAGGTGAAGGCGCAGGTGGAGGCGATGGACAAGGCGATGGAGCCCGGTCAGGGTTTCGCCTGGCAGCCGCTGGTCCGCGACGGTGATCGCTCGGCGGCGATCGAAATCTGGAAGAAGCCGGGCAAGCCGGCCGTCCATCCCGATCAGGCCGAATATGCGATCGTCCTTTCGGGGGCCGGCACGCTGATCTCCGGCGGTACGCTGGACGTGTCCCGCGTCGTCAAGCCCGACCTGACCGAGGGCGACCGGATCGTCGGCGGCACGACGCGGCGACTGGCACCCGGCGACGTGATCCTGGTGCCGGCCGGCGTGCCGCACTGGTTCGGCATCACCGGCGACCGGCTGGTGCTGCTCGGCACGAAATGGCCGTCTGCTGCGAAATAGGCTGACCGTCTCCCCCATCGGGGAGATCGGATCGGGACTATCCCTGCCACCCCGCCCGGAGCGGCACGCGTAGCACGCGGTCGTTGGCGGTCAGGAACAGCGCCCGCCCGCCTTCGCCAAAGGCGGCATTGGCGATCGGCGCGCCGGTCGCGATCAGGCCGAGCGGCTCGGCCTCGGGCGTCAGCAGCATCATGCCCCCCGGCACCGAGCAGACCAGCGTGCCGTCGCGCGCGACCTTCATGCCATCGGGCAGGCCGGGCGCGCCGCCCGTCTGCATCGGCTTCGCGTCCAGCCAGACCCGCCCCGCGCCGGGACGACCGGCGGCGTCGAGATCATAGCGCATGATCCGTGGCGCGGTGTCGTCCGACACGGAGACATAGAGTTGCCGCTCGTCCGGTGAGAGGGCGATGCCGTTGGGCCGGGTCAGCGTGCCGTCGATCAGGTCGATCGTCCCGTCCGGCGACTGGCGATAGACGCCGTTCACCGCCGTCTCCCGCAAGGGCGAATGGTCGGCATCCGCCAGTCCATAGGGCGGATCGGTGAAATAGATCGCGCCGTCCTTGGCGACATGCAGGTCGTTGGGGCTGTTGAAGCGCTTGCCCTGATAGCGGTCGATCAGGGTCTCCCGCCGCTGGGTCTTCAGGTCGAGCCGGTCGATCGACCGGCCGCCGCTATTGGCGATCAGCAGCCGCCCCTGATGGTCGAGCGCCAAGCCGTTCGCCCCCGGCTCGCGCACCAGTTTCGGATCGGTGTCGCCCGCCCCCGAGGGCGAGAGGAAGGGCGCGACGCGTCCCGCCTTGCGGTCCCAGCGCCGCACCAGATTGGCGGGTGGATCGCTGAACAACAGGTAATCGCCGCCCGGCACCCAGACCGGCCCCTCCGCCCAGCGGATGCCGCGCGCGATCACGTCGATGCGCGCGTCCGGCGCGATCATCCGGTCGAGCTTGGGCGACAGGCGGCGAAGCGTGGCGACGGGCTCCGCCGCCGCGCCCACCCAACCAGCCGTGCCGGCCAGCGCCAGTCCACCGGCCAGCAGGCGGCGGCGATCGATCATGGCTGCGCTCACAGACCGACCGAATAGAGCGCGTGGTGACTGAGAATGAACAAGGTCCGCCGATCCTCTCCGCCGATCACCAGTTGCAGCGGCCGCTCGGGCACGTCGATCCGCCGGGTGAGCGTACCGTCGGGAGCATAGACGAACACCTGGCCGTTCGCGACATAGAGATTGCCGGCCTCGTCGCGCGCCACGCTCTCGCCGCCGCGATCCGCCACGACCTTCAGGTCGCTCAGCGTCCCCTGCGGTCCGACCACGCCGCTATAGGTCAAGTTCTCCGACCCGTTGGTCAGCACCACCCGGCCGTCCGCGCCCGGCCCGACCAGGCCATAGCTGTCGAGCGTGTCCGACCAGCGCCAGCCGCGATGATCGTCCGGCCCCTGGTTCCACACGCGGAACGCGGGCAGCACCAGCGATCCGTCCGGCGAGACGTAATCCTGCGGCCGCGCCTCGCCCATCTTGCTGGTGAAGAAGTGCGAGATGGGCGGAAATTCATAGGTCTTAGGATCGATACGATCGGCGAACTCGCCATTGGCCCAGACATTGACCGGCATCAGCGTACGCGCGTTCCGCCGCGCCACGCTCGGGGTCGGCGCGATCGGACGAACGTCGTTGGGAGCCTTGGGATCGATGCTGTAGACGCTGCCGTCGCGCCCGGCGGACGACTGGACCATCAGCCGGCCCGAACGGTCGACCGCCAGATTGACCGCATCGAGCGGCGCGTCGGCGACGATCGACAGCCCCTCCGCCTTCGACCAGCCATGGATGCGCTGGAACTCGCGGTCGATGAAATAGAGCTTGCCCCGGGCATCGGTCGCGCCGCCCGCGATCGAGTAGAAGCCGTCCGCCAGCTTCGTCACCCCCGCCGTTACCGGCACCGCCGATGCGGTGGCGGCGGTCGCGGGTGCGGCCGGCACGTCGAGCTTCGCGAATTCGCGCTCGCGCACCTCCTGCTGGCGCGTCATGTCCTTGATCGCATTCTCGAACGGGAATTTGCTAGCGCGGGTATAGGTGCCGCAGCCCTTGGCGTCGCAACTGGCGAAACCGCTCTCCGCGTTCACATGCACGTTGCGGAAGCGGATATCGCCCGAATTGTAGAGCTTCACCGCCGCGTCCATCGGCTTGATCGTGCGGGTGACGCGATAGCCATGATAGTTGGCGAACAGGATGTTGCGCGAGTTGCGCATCTCGGTCGAGATGGCGTTGACGCCGTCGCGGACCTCCTGCTCGGTCTGCGGGGCCAGAAACTCCCAATTCTCGACATGGTCGAGCACGATCTCCGCCCGGTAATGATGCTCGGCCGACAATTCATAGACATGGCCGGGCGTCTTGGTGTCCGACACATAGAAGCCGGCGGAGGCGAGCGTGTTGGGCGACCAGAGCGCGGCGAAGGTGCCGCCGCCGCCGTCCGTCACCCAGATGCTGGGATGCTGCCCGTCGAAGCGCGCGCGCGGATCGCCGAAGCCGATCGGGCTGCCCTTGGTCAGCACGGTGCCGCCGCCGCCCTGGATCTTTACGTCGTTGACCATCGACGCCTCGCCCGCCTTCCACAGCAGCGCGGTCGCGCGCGGGTTCACGCCGCCGGTCCACAGGCCCAGGCCATGGACGATGGCATTGCCGCCCTTGGCGCTTTGCAGCAGCGCCTTGGGACCGCCGACGCCGCTATAGGCCGGCGTCTCGTCGGGCAGGTAGAGATGCGTCAGGCTGGGGTGGAGCGCGATCAGCACGCTGTCCGGCCGCAGCCGCAGCGTGTCGGTGACGCGGTAGCGCCCGATCGGCAGATAGACGACACGGTGCGTGTCGATCGCGCGTTGCAGCGCGGCGGTATCGTCGGTCGCGTCGTCGCCCTTCACGCCCAGGTCATGCGCATTGGCCCATTGCGACACCGGCGGCAGCGCGCGGATCGCGGCCGTCCGCCGCGCCGGCACGCGCGCGATCGGCGCCATCGTCACGTCGGTCGCGAACTCGCCGATCGTGCCGAGGCCGGGCAGCTTCAACCCATAGGAGAAGTCGCTGACCCGGTAGCGCGGCCCCTGCCCCGCCACCGTCCGACCGCTGTCGCGGAAGCGCGCGAAGACCGGCATATTGACCGCGATCGCATTGTCGAAGCCGATTTGCGTGAAGGCGCTCTTCTCCTCCGAGACGACGACGCCCGCCTTGGAGACATTCTCGAACCGGACATTCTTGCCCCAAAGCGAGTCCGAATAGCCGCGATCGATCTCGATCCCGACCGGCGTGTCGCGGATCGCGACATTGACCAGGGTCAGGTCGACCTCATGCTCGCGGATCGCGGCGTCGCGCTGGCCCTGGAACTCGCTGTCGATCAGCGTGAATTGCCAGGCGGGCGAGGTCTTCTCGGTGATGATGCCGTAGCGGCCACCATAGAAGCGCAGATCCTCGAACTCGTTGCCCGCCTGATAGACGCCGGCCAGCCCCGATCCGATATGGAAGTCGGCATGGCGGACATAGCCGTGCTGCGCGACGCGGAACCGCACCGCGACCGCCCCGGCATTCCCATCGCCGATCCGGAAATCGACATTGGCCAGCGCCGAATAGAAGGTGCTGGACGTGGCGTCGAAGACGGTGGGGTCGAAGGGCACGCTGGTCGGCGGCGGCACGGCGGGCTTGCCGCTGCGATACTGGTCCTCGCCGGAGAAGCTCAGCATCGCCGCGACGCCCGAGCCGAAACCCTCGCTATTGTCGGCTAGGATGATTTCCGGCCGGGTCTTGCCCACGCCGAAGACGCGCACGGCGGTGCGGATGAAGATGGTGCGGCTGATCCGGTAGCGGCCGGAGGGCAGGAAGACGATGCCGCCATGCCCCCCCGCCGCCGCCGCGTCGATCGCCTGCTGGATGGCGGCGCTGTCGTCCGCCTTGCCGTCGCCGACGCCGCGCACGGTCACCGCGCGCGGCTCAGCCGGGGCGGTGGCATAGACGGAGGTCGAGGCCGCCTGGGCGGGCGAGGTTGCGAGGATCATCGCCGAACCGAGCAGCCACATCGCCTTCATCACCCGTCTCCCGTTGTTTTTACACGGTTTTCTCTAGACGTCGGGGTTTCGGCGTTCATGCGCGACCAAAGTCGTAGCTGGGCGATCCGATCGGACGAACGCATCCCAGTCGTGTTGCACAAATACAACATAGATGTAGCATATAAACTCAGATTTATTGATCCAGTTGAATATGACGGTTTGGCAACGTTACGATCCCCGTCGATCTGAGAACAGGGGACACAATCATGCGATCTCGCTACCTCTTTGGCACCGCCTTGCTCGCAACCAGCGTCACACTCGCCACGCCTGCGGCAGCGCAGGACGCGGCGTCCGCGACGTCCACAGCGCCGTCGGTCGACGCGCAGGCGACAACGACGACGCCAGAGGCCAGTGACGAGATCGTCGTCACCGCCTCACGCATCGCGCAGTCGCCGATCGCGGCACAGCCGACCCAGGCGATCACGGCGGAGACCATCGCAAAGCGTGGCTATACCAATCTGGGCATGGCGCTCCTCGAACTGCCGGTCTTCAGCGTGCCCGGCAACAGCCCGGTCGGCGGCCAGGGCTTCGGCAGCGCAGGCCAGACCTTCGTCAACATGTACAATCTGAGTGCGCAGCGGACGCTGACCCTGGTCAACGGCAACCGCTTCGTATCGAGCGCCAGTTCTTCGTTGTTCGGTCCGGTCGCGGGAAGCCCGGTCGACTTCGCGTCACTGCCGACCAACCTGGTCGATCGCGTCGAGACGGTGTCGGTCGGCGGCGCGCCGATCTACGGCTCGGATGCGATCGCGGGTACGGTCAACGTCATCCTCAAGCGCAACTACCAGGGTCTGTCCTTCGCCGGACAGTCCGGTGTCTCCGAGCGCGGCCGCGGCGCCACCTATAATGTGTCGGGCCTGGTCGGTCAGAACTTTGACGAAGAGCGCGGCAACATCACGCTCAGCATGCAATATGACAAGCAGAACGGCATCCCGACGTCCGAGATCTTCTATCAAAGCGGCGATGCGCCGTTCTTCACGCGTGCGCAACGTGGCAAGCCGTTCCAGCAGCAGCTTTATTATGGTGGTCAGCGCTACGCCGTGTTCACCAACACCGGCATGCCGATGGTGAATGACGGGGTACCGATCCTGTCCGGTCGGCGGTCCTCCGCGATCACCGATGCACAGGGTCGCGCACTCTTCTTCGGGGCGAACGGGTCGCTGACGCCCTTCAACAATGGCGAAATCACCGGACAGAGCCTGATCCAGGCCGGTGGTGACGGCTTCCGCATCCGCGACTTCGGCAACTTCCAGGTCGACAGCAGCCGCTTCTCGGGAACGGCGCTGTTCCACTACGATTTCAGTGACAGCCTGCGCTTCTCGGGCGAGGCTTGGTACGGCCGCAGCATCGCGACCAATCTTCGCGGTCAACCCTTCTACAACACCGCCCTGTTCGGCAACGCGGGAGAGACCAACGGCAATCTGGTCATCAGCACGGCCAACCCGTTCCTGAGTGCGGCGGACCGGGCGACGATCATCAGCAATCTCGCCGCCAATGGCCAGCCGACCGATAAATTCTATCTGGCGCGTGCCAACACCGACCTGGCAACCGGCAGGTTCCGGACCGCCACCGATCTCTATCGCGTCGTCGGCGGGTTGGACGGCGACCTGCATTTCGGCGATCGCACGCTGACCTGGGAAGTGAAGGGTATCTACGGCCGTTCGAACACCAAGACCACCGCGCGTGAACTGGTGACAAAAAACTTCTTCAACGCCATCAATGCCGTGCGGGATGCCAGTGGAAATATCACCTGCGCTCCCGGTGCCACCAATGCGACGATCCCGACGATCAGCGCAACCTGTGCGCCGCTCAACATCTTCGGTGTCCACCAGGCCAGCCAGGCGGCGATGAATTACATCACCGCCATCGCTACCCCCACGCAACAGAACATCCAGGGCGACGTGATCGCCGACATCAAGGGCGACCTGATCAAGCTGCCCGCCGGCTTCGCCAAGTTCGTCCTCGGCTATGAGCATCGCTACGAGTCCACCAATTTCCGGCCTGGCACCTTCTATTATGGCGAGCCCAACGGGGATGGAACCCGGACCCAATATGGCAATCCCATTCCGATCGATCCGGTCGCCGGTTCCTATCACACCAACGAGTTCTTCACCGAACTGAACGTGCCGCTGGTGTCGGGCGACATGCACGTCCCACTGATCCACAGCCTGGAACTCCAAGGCGCGGCCCGTTATGTCAGGAACAGCATGACCGGTGGCTTCTGGGCTTATACCGGCGGCGGCAAATATGCGCCGTTCAAGGGCCTGACGCTGCGCGGGAACTACACACGGTCGCTGCGCGCGCCCGCCATCACCGAATTGTTCGCACCGATCGGGCAGGTCTTCTCCGCCGCTAACGATCCATGCGACAGCCGGTACATCAAAGGCGGACCGAACCCGAGCAAACGCGCCGCCAATTGCGCGGCGGCCGGATTACCCGCCAACTTCACGTCCAACGTGGTCGACTACACGGCTGCCGGACGTTCGGGTGGCAATCCCAACCTGCAGAACGAAATCGGTAATAGCTGGACGGCGGGCGGCGTCTTCGAGCCGAAGTTCATCCCCGGCCTGCGCCTGTCAGGAGACTATGTCCATATCGACGTAAAGAACGAAGTCGCCTCGCTCGAACTCGTCGATGTGATGAACGCCTGCTACGATTCCGCCAATTATCCGAACAGCCCGTTCTGCGGCAGCTTCACCCGCGATGCGAACGGCCAGGTGACGTCGTTCACCACCGGAAACTACAATATCGGCATCGAACGTTTCCGGGGCATTCAGGGCGGTTTCGCCTACACCCTTCCCTTCACGCGACTGGGGGCGAGTGAGGCGGCCGGCACCTTGTCGGTCGGCGTCAATTACCTGCACACGATCGAGCATTATTACCGGGTGGGCAGCGGCGACATCCAGTACAAGGTAGGCACGACGCAGGAGCCGAAGGATAATTTCACCGCGAACGTCAATTACGACAATGGCGGCTTCAACCTGATGTGGCAGTCCATCTACAATGGCCCGACCCGCATCAATGTCAACGTACCGGACAGCAATTACGAGTATCCGCGCATCGGCGCCTATTGGATGTTCAACACGTCAGCCGGCTACGATCTGAGCGATCGATTCAACATCCGGTTGATCGTCAACAACGTGCTCGACAAGAAGGTGCCTTTCCCCTTCTCGGTCAGCGCCAATCGCTATTATGACGCTTTCCTGGGCCGCAGCTTCCGCGTGAGCGTCGGCTTCAAGCTCTGACCGCAAAAAGACGGCCTCGGACAGGTTCGGGGCCGTCTCCACCATCATGGTCGGGACGGCGCGCTTCGGCGCGCCGTTTTTTTATGTCAGAGGCTCAGCGCCTGTGCGGCGATGGCGACCTGGGTCCGGTTGCGGACGTTGAGCTTGCGCATCAGCGCGGTCATGTGCGCCTTCACCGTCGCCTCGGCGATGCCGAGGTCGAAGGCGATCTGCTTGTTGAGCAGGCCCGAATGGACGCCGCGCATGACCTTCATCTGGGTGGGGGTCAGCTGCGCCAGCGGCGACTCGATCGCGTCTGGCTGGCGGCTGGTGTGGACGGTCGCTTCCATCGTCATCCTCCTCTGGCGGCCCTTCGGCCGGGGCTCGCCGGCCACCTGACGGGCCGGTCGAAATATCATGATCCCACCGGCGCTGGGCGCGATCCGGTTGGACAGATTTTATCTATGATCCCCGTCACCCCTTGCAATCAAGGCTTTTTTCTTGCCGATCCGCAAAAATCTGTCCTACAGCTAGTCCCCGGGACAGGCGAATGCGCCGCCCATGAAGCAAGGGAGGATGCGATGCGGCCAGCACGGACCGGACAGATGCCAAGGCCGGAGACGCGGGCGTGAGCGGTGCATTGACCGGCGGCGACGTCCGGCTGATCGGCGCGGCGCTGGCGGGCATTTTGCTGGCCGTGCTGATGATCGTGCGCGGTCGGCTGCATCCCTTTATCGGCCTTCTCTGCGGTGCGTTCACGGTCGGCCTGCTCGCCGGCCTGCCGCTGCCCGACATCGCCAAGGCGGTGCAGAAGGGCGTCGGCGACATCATCGGCGGCACCGGCCTGGTCGTGGCGCTTGGCCTGTCGCTGGGGGCGATGCTGCATCTGTCGGGCGCGGCCGCCGCTTTGGCGCGCGCGGCGCTGGGATTGACCGGCGTGCGCGCGGCGCCCTGGGCGACGCTCGGCATCGCGATCGTCATCGGCCTGCCGCTGTTCTTCGAGACGGGCCTCGTCCTGCTGCTGCCGATCGTGGTCGCGGCCGCCGAGGCGATGGCGGGGCCGGACGATGCCGACCGCGACTCCGCGCGACTGCGCCTGATCATGCCGGCACTGGCCGGCCTGGGCGTGGTCCATGCCCTGGTGCCGCCGCATCCGGGGCCGCTGCTGGCGGTCGAAGCGCTGGGGGCCAATCTCGGGCGCACCATGCTCTATGGCATCGTCATCGCCATCCCGACCGCGATCCTCGCCGGGCCGCTGTTGGCCAAGGTGACGACGCGCGGCGTCCGCCTCGCCCCGCCGGTGCTGGGCGACCACCAGCTAGCCATCGCCACCCCCGCCCTGCCGCTGGCGCTGCTAATCGTGCTGTTGCCGGTGTTGCTGATCGCGACCGGCGAGCTGGGCCAGCTGCTGCCCGGCCTGTCGGGCAGCACGGCGCTGGTCGCGGCGAGCAATCCGGTCGTGGCGCTGCTCGTCACCAACCTGCTCGCCTTGCCCCTGCTGTTCGGCCGGCGGCTGCGCGAGGCGGCGATCCAGGATGCGGTGTGGCAGGAGACGATGGGCGCGGCGGGCGCGATCCTGCTGGCGATCGGCGCGGGCGGCGCGCTGAAGCAGGTGCTGGTCAGCGCCGGCCTGTCCGACCTGCTGGCCCGTGTCGTGCTGATGTATGCCATCTCGCCCTTGCTGCTCGGCTGGCTGGTCGCGGTCGGCATCCGACTGGCGGCCGGGTCGGCGACGGTGGCGACGATCACCGCGGTCGGCGTGATGCCGGGCGTGGTCGCCAGTTCGGGCGTCTCGCCGGAACTGGTCGTGCTGGCGATCGGCGCGGGCTCGGTCTTCTTCAGCCATGTCAACGATCCGGGCTTCTGGCTGGTCAAAAGCTATGTCGGCACCAGCACGGCGGACACGTTCCGCACCTGGTCCCTGCTGGAGACGACCATCTCCGTCGTCGGGCTCGTGCTGGTCGTGGCGCTCAGCTATGTCGTTTGAACGACCCGATTTCGGACAGGGGGCGCGGGTGAGCGAGGGGCGACTGGCGGACCGGGCCTATACGGCGATCGTCCGCATCATCACCGAGGAAGACCTGGCGATCGGCGACCGCCTGCCCTCCGAAAGCCGGCTGGCCGAGACGTTCGGCATGTCGCGCACCATCGTCCGCGAGGCGCTGGCGCGGTTGGCGTCCGACGGGATCACCGAGGCGCGGCGCGGCGCCGGCTCCTATGTGAAGCGCCGCCCCTCCGCCCGGCTCGGCAGCCATATGCCGATGGATGCGCTGGCGGCGACGCTCGGCACTTATGAAGTGCGCTTCGTGCTGGAGGCGGAGGCGGCGCGGCTGGCGGCGCAGCGGCGTTCGCCCGAGCAGATGGAGGCGATCGAGGCGGCGCTGGCGGCGCTGCGCACCGCCTTGCTGTCCAACGCCCCCGCGCATGACGAGGACTGGCTGCTGCACCGTACGATCTTCGAGGCGACGGCCAATGCCGCCTTCGTGCCCGTCTTCGACCATTTGCAGGACGCGGTGATGCGCATCCTGCGCGCCGGCGTCGAGATTTCGCGCGCGCGGGCGCCGGAGGTGATCGGCGCGATGATGGAGGAGCATGACGCGATCGTCGACGCGATCCGCGCACAGGATGCGGACGGCGCGGCGCTGGCGATGCGCTGGCATCTGTCGCAAGGGCGCAAGCGGCTGATGCCGTGATGCGCCGTTTCCGGTCAGGCCGACACGCCCTCCACCCAGTCGAGCACCGCGACGCTGAGATCGTCCGGCGCGCGGGATGCATCGAGCGTGATCGCGCGCTCGTCGGGGCCCGGCCGTTCCAGGGTCGCGATCTGGCTGGCGAGCAGGCTGGACGGCATATAATGGCCCGCCCGGCTTTCCATCCGTCGTTCGATCTCCGCCGCGCCCGTGTCGAGCAGGACGAAATGGAGCGGCATTGCCGCCGCCGTCTCCAGCCGTTCGCGATAGACGCGCTTGAGCGCCGAACAGGCGGCGACCGCGACGCCGCCGGTGCGGGCCGCGTCGCCGATCGCGGCCCCCAGCCGATCGAGCCATGGCCAGCGATCCGCGTCGGTCAGTGCGTGGCCGGCCTGCATCTTCGCGACGTTCTCGGCCGAATGGTAGGAGTCGCCCTCCAGCACCGGGCAGCCGAGCCGCTCGCCGAGCCGGGCCGACAGCGTCGACTTGCCGCTGCCGCTGACGCCCATGACCACGATGGCGCAGGGCTGGCTCGCTGGTGTCTCGCCTGGCATCATCGCGCGTCCTTCATCCCTTCACGGCCCGCAAGGCCGCATCACCGACCGATGACGGGCCGATGCGGACTTGACCATTACGACCTTTGTCGCAGTCGTCGGGTCGGCGGCCCGACCCTATCGACGGGGTTCAACACCCTGGGCAGGCGATTGGCCCCGGCGCGCATATGACGCGCGGCACAGCCCCTGACGGAGAGAGCGCGATGACCATCCGACCAGCCATGACCCGCCTGACCGGCCGGGCGGCGGCCCTGCTGCTCGCCGGGACCACCCTGACCCCGGCCGCATGGCTGCCCGCCGCGCACGCCGCCCCGAGGCGGGGTGGCGGCATTTCCGCCTATCTCACCGCCCCCGCCGACCCGCGCGCGGTGACCGTGACGGCTCCGAAGGATGGCGTCGCCGACGCGACCGCCGCCATCCAGCGGGCGATCGACTCGGTCGCGGCGAAGGGCGGCGGCGGCCTCGTCTTCCTGCCGAGCGGTCACTATCGCCTGTCACGGACGCTCTACATATGGCCGGGGGTGCGGCTGTTCGGTGTCGGGCGGACGCGGCCGGTCTTCGTGCTTGCCCCCAACACGCCGGGGTTCCAGCGCGGGGTCGGGAGCATGATCTTCTTCACCGGCAACCGCCGCGCCGCGCCCGGCGAACCCGCCGCCCCGCCCGTGCCCGTGCCGCCGCCGACCAGCGTGCCGTTCGATCCGGGCATCGCCGATGCCAATTCGGGCACCTTCTATTCCGCGATGAGCAATGTCGATTTCCGCATCGGCGACGGCAATCCGGCGGCGACCGCCGTGCGCTTCCACGCGGCGCAGCACGCCTATCTCAGCCATATCGACTTTAACCTGGGCAGCGCTCTCGCCGGCATCTACCAGGTCGGCAATCTGGGCATGGACCTGCGCTTCCATGGCGGACGCTATGGCATCCTGACCGAAAAGCCCTCGCCCGCCTGGCCGTACACGCTGCTCGACTCCAGCTTCGATGGACAGCGCGACGCCGCGATCCGCGAGCATGAGGCGGGGCTGACGCTGGTCAACACCGTGTTCCGCAACGTGCCGATCGGTGTGGAGATCGATCGCGGCTATGGCGACTGGCTGTGGGGATCGAACGTCCGGTTCGAAAATGTCTCGCAGGCCGGCGTCGTCATCAGCAACGAGGGCAACGCCTATACGCAAGTCGGGTTCGAGAATGCGGTGGCCAGCAACACGCCGGTCTTCGCCCGCTTCCGCGACAGCGGCAAGACGGTGCCCGGATCGGGCGGACGCTATCAGGTGCGGGCGTTCACCTATGGCCTGACGCTGCCCGGCCTCGGCACGATGGGCCGGTTCGAGACACGGATAGATGCCGCTCCGGTCACGCGCCTGCCCGGACAGCGTGCCGATGCGATCCGCGCGATGCCGGCCGTGGCGAGCTGGACCAATGTCCGGGACCTGGGCGTGCGCGGCGACAACGCGACCGACGATACCGCCGCGCTGCAGCGCGCGATCGACACGCACCGCGTGCTCTATTTCCCCGCCGGCTTCTACCGCGTCACCGACACGCTGAAGCTGCGGCGCGACAGCGTGCTGATCGGCCTCCACCCCAGCCTGACCCAGATCGTGCTGGCGGAGGACAGCCCGGCGTTCCGGGGCATCGGCAGTCCGCGCGGCCTGATCGAAAGCGCGCGCGGCGGCGATGCGATCGTATCCGGCCTCGGTCTGGATAGCGGCGGGCGCAACCCGCGCGCCACCGCGCTGCTCTGGCGCGCGGGCGCGGCGTCGCTGGTCGACGACGTCAAGTTCCAGGGCGGCCATGGCACCTTCCTCGCCGATGGCAGCCGCACCGATCCCTATAATGCCGACCATAGCGGCGATCCCGATCCGACCAAGCGCTGGGACGGGCAGTTCGCCAGCCTGTGGGTGACGGATGGCGGCGGCGGCACGTTCAACGGGCTGTGGACGCCCAACACCTTCGCCTCGGCCGGTCTCTACGTGTCCGATACCGACACGCCGGGCCATGTTTATCAGATGTCGGCCGAGCATCACCGCCGCGCCGAGATCGTGCTCGACCGGGTCCGCCACTGGCGCTTCCTGGCGCCCCAGACCGAGGAGGAGGCGGGCGAGAGCCGCGACGCCGTGTCGCTGGAGGTGCGCAACTCGCAGGACATATTGTTCGCCAATTACCATGGCTACCGGGTCACCCGTTCGATCCAGCCCGCCCCCAGCGCGGTGGCGCTCTACGGGTCGAACGACCTCCGCTTCCGCAACGTGCATGTGAACGGCGAAAGCGGTTTTGCGACCTGTGACGCCAATGGCTGCGGCACCTATCTGCGCGCGAGCAAATATCCCTATGCTAATGCGATCACCGACGTGACGCGCGGCGCGGCGGTGCGCGAACGCGAATTCGCGGTGCTCGACGTGACCGACGCCCCCCTGCCCCCGCCCGGCGCGACACTGGCACCGGTCACGAAGCTGGCCGACGGCTTCTATTCGCTCGGTGGCGGCGCGGTCGACGGCAAGGGCCAGCTCTATTTCGTCGATCGCTACTTCCAGCGCATCCATGGCTGGACCGCGGCCAAGGGCCTGTCGATCGTCGCCGACGCGCCGCTCGATCCGGTCAACCTGGTGGCGGACCGGTCGGGCAAGCTGATGGTCCTCTCCTCGGCCGGTCCGGCGGCGACGGTCTACAGCCTCGACCCCGCGCATCCGCAGGACGTGCGCGTCATCGCGCCGACCGCCGGCACCGACCGCGCCGGCGCGACGCTCGCCCTGCCGGGAAGCTTCTGGAACAATGGCGAATTCCGCGATCAATATGATCCCGCCACCGACCATTTCACCACGCTGGCCGAGATGTTCGCGCGTGACGCGGCGACCCCCAAGCCCGATCATTATGTCTCGGCCGACGGCAGCGTGGCGCTCCCGGCCTTCCGCGTGTGGCAGCAGGGGCCGGCCAACCATATCGGCTGGCGCTTCTCCGACACGCTCGACACCTATGGCTTCGTCACCGGCACGGTGGGCGAGCGGGTCTATGTCGCCAACGGCTCGGAGGATCGCACCTATAGCGCGCTGCTCGGCCCCGGCGGCGCCCTGACCGACCTCCGCCCCTTCGCGCCGCGCGGCGGCGAGAGCGTCGCCAAGGGACCGGACGGCCGCGTCTATGTCGCGAACGGACAGGTGTTCGTCTATGGTGCGGATGGGCAGGAGGCGGGGCGGATCGACGTGCCCGGTCGGCCGCTGCAACTGCTGTTCGGGGGAGAGGACGGGCGCACGCTGTTCATCCTCACCCATCACGCGCTCTACAGCGCTCGGCCCTGAGGCCGATCGGCGCGGTGGTCAGATCGTGATCGGGAAATCCGATCGCCGCGCCAGCATCGTCATATTGCCGAAGGGGATCATCTCGGCGCTGTCGACATATTGGATGTAGAGCCGATGGCGCTCACGCTCGTCCCAGGCCAGGGCCCGGCCGACCATCTCGCTCAGGCGTCCACGGTCGACCCGCTTGCTCCGCGTTGCATCGTCCGAATGCCGAAGGAGAAGCATCGTCTCCGCCCTCCAATTGACCGCGCTCACCGTTCGTCTCCGCTTCTGTGCGCTGCCAATCCGTACGGCCACCGGCCGTTCCATTAATTTCCCTTGTTTAAAACGATTTAACCTAATCCGGGCTCATTCGCGGTCAGATCGGTCCGAAACGGCGACGATCGGGGAATGACGGTCGCCACGATGATATGGGCCAGGGACTGACCGACGCTGTTCTCGATATCGAGCTGCCAATGGCCCTCATCGACAAAGCCCGGATGGTCGGACAGGTAGCGTCCCAGATGCCGCACCGCCTCGTTGCGCGCCTCGCCGAGATCGACACACTCGATGCTCTTCGTGGCCTGCGGGCTGTTCCGGAGCTTGAGAATGAAACGAGCCATGCACCTGCCGCATGACGACCGCCATGCGCTCCTTGGATTGTCCGGGAGGGCGAGCATAGCATCTTCCGCCCATCGGTCCCTGATGTGGATCGGATTACCCGGCATCCCGTCGCATCCGGGTGCTTATCGACGGCGCGCCCATGGGGCCGGCCGGTCGATGGTGTTGCGGTCCTTCATATGCTCCTATGGTGCTGCACCTGCCTGCCATAACGCTTGCCGAGCAAGCCGATTTGACTTGCAAGCGCCAGAGCCACCTTCCACGTTCAAGATCAAAGGGCGAGAGCGGCGATCGCATCCCGATCGTACCTCCGATTCATGATCATGGGAGGAATGGGGATGGGACGATCGACAGGCCGGGGATCGCGGCTCCTCCCTGGCATTTGCGGCCTGGCCCTGACCTGTATCGCGGGGATCACGCCCATTGGCGCCGCGCAGGCCAAGACCGTGCAGGTCACCAGTCCCGATGGCAAGGTGCAGGCGCTACTGTCGGACGACGGCGGCCACCTGTCCTACCGCGTCGCCATCGATGGACGGCCGATCCTCGCCCCGTCACCGCTCCGAATGCGGGTGGATGGCATCGAACTGGGCGATGGCGCGTCCATCGGCGCCACTCGCCGCGACAGGACCGATAGCCGCTACCGCTTCTTCGGTGCCAAGGCCACGGCGATCGACCGCAGCAACATCGCGCATGTGTCGCTCACCAACCATGGCACGACGTTCGAGGCGGATGTCCGCGTCGCAAATGACGGGGTCGGCGTCCGCCTACGCCTGCCCGCCAAAGCCGGTCGGAGGATCGAGGCGGATCATTCGGGCTGGACGCTTGCCGCCGCCGATCCGCGCATCTGGGTGACGCCGCGGGATCCCGGCTATGAGGCGATCTACGAAAACAAGACGCTGGGCGAACTGGCCGGCCAGGCGCTCGGCCTTCCCCTGACGGCCAAGGTCGACCGCTACTGGGTCACGATCAGCGAGGCCGCCACGGTCGGCTATGGCGACATGTCGATCACGCCGGATGCCGGTGGGCGGCTGACGGGCGATCTCTATGCCGATCCCAAGGGTTGGCGCACCGACAGGGCGGTCGTCCAGCCGTGGCGGGTGACGGTCGTCGCGCGCGACCTGACCGGCCTGGTCAACACGACGCTGATCCAGAACCTCAACCCGCCCCCCTCTCCCGCGCTCGCCACCGCCCCATGGATCCGGCCGGGCCGGTCGAGCTGGCAGTGGCTCGCCATCGGCGCGCCGCTGGAGGCGGACCAGCATCGGTGGGTCGATTGGACCAGGCAGCTCGGCTACGAATATTATCTGGTCGACGAGGGTTGGGCCGCATGGAAGCGCCCCTGGGACACGCTGGCGGACACGGTGAGATATGCCCGGTCGCAGGGTGTCGACATCTGGATCTGGGTCGACAGCAAGGAGATGGTCGAGCCGGCGCGGCGCCGCGCCACGCTGCATCGCTATGCGGCTATGGGCATCGTCGGCGTGAAGGTCGATTTCCCTGGGCATCCCGACCATGTCTGGACGCAATGGTATGAGGATGTCGCGCGCGATGCGGCGGCCGACAGGCTGATGGTCGACTATCACGGCGCGGTGAAGCCCACGGGCACCGAGCGGACTTGGCCCAATATCCTGACGCGAGAGGCGGTTCGCGGTCACGAATGGCAGATCACCCGGTACAAGCGGGTGCTGCCCGCCGACCATGACACGATCATCCCCTTCACCCGCTATATCGTCGGGCCGGGCGACTACACGCCGACGGTGTTCGCGCCGGAGGAATTGCAGGGCAACAGCTGGTCGCACGAACTGGCGCAGGCGATCATCTTCACTTCCCCCTATCTCTCGTTCGGCGGCCATCCACGCAACTATCTGAAGAACCCGGCAGTCGACCTGCTGAAGGCGATCCCCGCACTCTATGACGAAACCATCGTCCTACCCGGCAGCGAGCCCGGCACGCTGGCGGGCTTTGCCCGGCGGCGTGGCCATCAATGGTTCGTCGCGGTCATCAACGGCTCATCGGCGAGATCGTTGACGATCGACCTGCGCTTCCTCGGCAAGGGCGACTGGTCGCTCCTGTCGTTCACCGACGATGCGGCCCGGCCCGATACCTACGACCGGACGGAGCGCATGGTCCGGTCGACCGGCTCCATTGACGTCCCCCTGCGCGCGCAGGGCGGGTTCGTCGGCTGGCTGCGCCCGGCGCGCTGATCGATCTGGGTTCACTCGTTCTTACGAGTGGAAAGCGGCGGCAAAGGGGGACGATCGGCACGGTGAGCGTCACCGTCTGACGCCCCCGTGCCGATCCGGTCAGTCCTCAATAGTTGTCGCGGTCGTCGCTGCCGTCATTGCCGCCATCGTTGCCGTCGTCGTAATAATTGTTGACGATGGTCTCTTCGGGCTGGTCGACAAAGCCCTGCCCGCCGCCGAACATACCGCCACCGCCATTATGGCGGCCGAACATGTCGGACAGGCCGCTGAACAGCATCTCACCCCCAGCGACGCCCGCCGCCGTGGTGCCGGCATTACGCAGGAAGCTGCCGAGCCCGCTTTGCGCGGAGAACAGGCCGGGACGCTGCTGCGGCGGCACGGAGGCATAATCGGGTTGCGGCGACGCATAGCTCGGCTGTGCCGGCTGTCCCCAGGGCGAGGCCTGGCTCGGTTGCGGGGGCAGGAAGCTGGATGCGGCGGCCGGCGGCGCGGCGCGATAGGACATCTCGCGGAGCTCGCCCTCCAGCTCGGCGATGCGGGCCTGCGCGGCGTGCAGCGACTGGTCGGCGACGATCGCGTGCTGGACCAGCCAATAGCCGGCATCCGGATTGGCGGAGAGCGTCTGGCGGATCATGCCATCGGCCTCCTGATCCTTGGGCACGCTCCTGGCATGGTCCAGATCCTGCAGGAACCGCGTGAGCAACTGGCGTTCGTCCGGCGTCATTCCATTCTCCTTCGACGATGCCGAAGATGAGGCGCGACGCCGCAGGATCAACGTTCGACGGACGGCTTACCGGAATTTCATCAAGCCATCATGATGGCGGGATGATCCGGCCATCGCGCCGCCCTGCCCCACGCGCTGACATGTTCGTCGACCGGCCCGAGCCATCCGACGTCGGATCGTGGCCCCGAGATCAGCGATAGCGCCCCATCGTCACCTTCAGGACGGCCGGCCGGTCGATCAGGTTGATGCCGTAATCGGTCTGATCGCCATTCCACAGCCGCTCCATGACCCAGCGCCCCTGGTCGAAATGCCCCTCCTCCACCTTCACCACCAGGCCGTTCGCCGGGCCGCCGGGCCGCGTGCCGAATGTGACGCGGACATGGTCGCCGGTGAGCAGGAATTCGTCGGGCGAGAGTTGCGCGACCGCGACGCCGCCGATTGGCTCCTTGCCCCAGGGCGCCGGGTCGGACTTCAGCCAGCTCCAGCTCTTCAGGCCGAACTGCCACTCGCCCCAGCTCGCGGTGATCGACCACTCGCCCATGATGGTCGTTGCCGGCGCATCGTCATCGGGCTTGGCGGCCCCCCAGGTCGGATGCTCGAAGGCGATCCGCGCCCATTCGCGCTGCATCCCGGCGAATACGCCGTAGGGTTTCGCAAAGGCATCCAGCGTCGCCGCGTCCAGCGTGGTCGCACCGAGCGGGAAGTTGAAATAGCCGGTATCGTCCATCCCGAAGGGCGAGAAGCCGATCGCCCCGCGCCCGATCGCCGCATAGAAATAGCGGGCGAAGGTGCGCGCATTGCCGATCTCCGGGACCATCAGCGCATTGTCGGGCCGACGATAGGCGTCGAGATAGAGATCGACGTTCCTGCTCGCCTTGTCATAGAGATCGGGTGCGGCGAAATCGATCGAGGGGGCCGCCGCCTTCCAGATGTCGAGCACGTCTTGCTGCGGACCGCCGCTGGCGACCCCGTTCGGGTCCGGCACGTTGGACGGACCCGCGAGTGCGGCGTTGACGTACATGGGCAGCGGCTTCACCGCCTTGCCCGCCGCCGCGATCGCGTCGACGAACCGCGCGGTGTACCAGGTGTTGAACGCCCGGTCGGCCTGTGCGCCGAAGGCTTGCGTCCATGTCCCGAACTTGCCGAGCTTGCGGGCAAGCGCCGCCGGGATCGGCTTGCCGAATTCGACCGTGGCGACGGCGCTATAGTCGCGCGGGTTGCGATAGCTGCCGACCTCGTTCTCCGGCTGGACCATGATGACGGTGTTCTGCGGATCGTGATCGCGCAGATAGGTCATCAGCGCGACGAAGGCGCGCCGGTCGGCCTCCATCGTCGCCTTCGCCATGGGGGTCAGGACGTCATGATCCTTGCCGGTCCTGTCCTTCATCCGGGGAAAGCGGCGATTGTCCAGCTTCACCCAGTCGGGCGTGTAGCCGGGCGAGGTGTTCTTCCAGGTGCCGAACCATAGCAGCACGACGCGCTTGTCATGCGCCCGCGCCTGGTCGAGCAGGGTCTGCACGAAGCCGAAGTCGAACTGCCCCTCGCGCGGCTCGATCTGTTGCCAGGCGACGGGAATCTCGACGGTGTTGGCATGGATGCGGTCCAGCACCGGCCAGACCTGCGGCAGGGCGACCGCATAGTTGCTGGAATTATTGACCTGCCCCGCCAGCATCAGGAACGGCGCGCCATCGACGATCAGCGCGTGGCGACCGTTTCGGTGCTCCAGATGCGGCACCGGTGTCGCCGTCTGCGCCGCGACCGGCGATGCGGCGACAAGCAGCATCCCCGCTGCGATGGTTCCGATGCGCCTCATCATCCCTCCCGAACCGCCTGTTTGACCGAAGCTATCGCGCGTGGTGACCGGGGTCACAAGCGCTAATCATCTGATTAATAGCGTGTCTTGTTACGACTTATGTCGATCGTGACGGCAGTGACGACGGCATCGCAGGGAAATCGTGATCGGTCAGGACGTTCTGGCCCTTATGCCGATTAGCCCCCTCGAAGCGCGCCTGTCGCATCACCTGGATCTGACCTTTTCGGAACGCGAGGCGATCCGCTGGCTGGAACGGCGCGAGAAGAGTTTCCGCGCGCGCGACATCGTCATCCACGAAGGCGAGGCGACCGACAGCCTCTATATCGTGTCGAGCGGCTGGCTGCATGGCTCCACCCTGTTGAAGGACGGCGAACGGCAGATCCTTCGCTTCTATTTCGTCGGCGACATCACCACGACCTTTTCGATCGCCTGGGGACGAAGCGCCGCGACCTTGCAGGCGGTCAGCGACGTGACCCTGTTCGAAATGCCCAAGGAGGTGTTCGGCCGGATATTCCGCACCCATCCGCGCATCGGGGCGCTGCTGTTCGCCATCGCCGCGTCGGAACAGGTGGCGATGGCCGACCGGCTGACCTCGGTCAGCAAGACCGACGGCTTCACGCGCATCGCGACGCTGCTGCTCGACATCTGGTCGCGGCTGCGCGTCGTCGATGGGCTGGAGGGCGGCTCGTTCGAGTTGCCGCTGACGCAGAAGGATCTGGGCGACGCGGTCGGGCTGACCAAGACGCATGTCAACCGCTCGCTCAAGGCGCTGGAGGCGACCGGGCTGGTCGAGCGGGACGGACGCCTCATCCGCATCAACGACATCGAGCGACTGGCGACGCTGGTCGACTTCCGCGACCGGCACCGTGAGATCGCGGTCGACTGGTTGCCGCCGGTCGGCGCGATGGAGATGCCGACGCCGGCGATGACATAGGTCACTCCGTTACGGAACCGAAAGAACCTATGTCACAGCGATAGCCTCATTTTGACAACTATCTGAAAAAACCGGAAACCTTCGCCGACGCTGCATCATTGCCCCCCTCGATACGGTCCAAAGCGGACCACATGGGTGGGGATCTGGAATATGGCAGAACGTTTGGGCGTGGCGATTGTCGGCGTCGGAGGCGCGGTCGCGACGACCGCCATTGCCGGGATCGAGATGATCAAGGCGGGATCGAACAGCCTGGACGGCCTGCCGCTCGCGGACCGCGACGTCGCCGGCATGGTCGCATATCGCAACATGGAGTTCGGCGGCTGGGATCTGGCGGACGAGTCGCTGGGTACGCTCGCGCTGCGCCACGGCGTGATCGGCGAGAAGGAACTGGCCGACGGGGCCGCCGCGCTCAACGACATGCGGGCGTGGAAGGCGGCCGGCTCGACCGGCTATTGCGCCAATATCGACGGTAGCAACAAGATGGCGACTGGTCACCGCGCCGCCATCCGCCAGATCCAGGACGATCTGCGCCGCTTCACCGAGGAGAAACAGCTCGACCGGGTCGTCGTCGTCAACCTCGCCTCGACCGAGCGGGTGCCCCATGCCGACGATGCCGCGCTCCAGTCGCGCGCGGCGTTCGAACAGGGGCTGGACAGCGACGACGCGGCGATCAGCCCGGCGATGCTCTATGCCTATGCCGCGATCGATGCCGGCACCCCCTATGCCAATTTCACCCCCTCGGTCGCGGCCGACATCGCGCCGCTCGCCGAAATGGCGGCCGAGCGCAACGTGCCGGTGGCGGGCAAGGACGGCAAGACCGGCCAGACCTTCATGAAGACGGTGATCGCCCCCGCGCTGCGCGACCGCGCGCTGCACGTCGATGGCTGGTTCTCGACCAACATCCTCGGCAACTCCGACGGACTGGCGCTCGACGACCCCAAGTCCCTGCAGTCGAAGCTCGGAACCAAGGGCAGCGTGCTCAACTCGATCCTGGGCTATCCGGTCGAGGATCATATCGTGATGATCCATTATTACCGTCCGCGCGGCGACGACAAGGAAGCCTGGGACAATATCGACCTGACCGGCTTCATGGGTCAGAAAATGCAGTTGAAGCTGAATTTCCTGTGCAAGGACTCGATCCTGGCCGCGCCGCTGGCGATCGAGATCGCCCGCTGCCTCGACCTCGCGCAGCAGCGCGGGCAAGGCGGCGTGCAGGAGCAGATGGGCCTGTTCTTCAAGCTGCCGCAGACCAGCGGTCCGCACGATCCGGTTCATGCGGTGCCCGAACAGCAGCGCATCCTGGACGACTGGCTGGACGGCGGCCACGCGTGAGCGGGGCTTTGTCGCCCGCCGCCCTCCCCTTCTTCCGCGAACTAGGTGACCTGAAGCGCATCTATTCGGCCAAGGCGCCGGGATCGATCGCCGAGCGCTTGTTCGTCGCCGGCTGGGCGGCGCTGGTGCAGGGCGACGACCCCGCGCAGGTGATGCGGCAGGTGGTGGCGTCGGCATTGGTGTCGGCGCGGCTGGGCGATCTCGACCTGGCGACGCTGGCCGCGCTGGGCCTGGGCGACCGGGCGACCGAGGTGCTGGAGCGGGCGTTCGACGAGGTGACGGGGAATCTTGCCCCGGAACTGCGTGCGGACCTGCGCACCGCCCTGCCGTTCGGTCGTCCGGCGATGGGCGACACCCCCGGCTTCGTCGGCAAGCTGGTCCGGCAGCCGCGCGCCGGCGTGACCTGTCCGGGCAAGCCCCGGATCATGCTGCAACCCGCCGAGAACCACGCCGAACATTGCCTGATGGTGGCGGTCTACGGCGTGCTGGCCAGTCCCTGGCACGACGCGGACCCGGTGGCGGTCTTCCTGGCCGGCATGGCGCATCACCTGCACAATGCCGACATGGCCGATAGCGGCTATTCGGGCGAGATGCTGCTTGGTGATCTGCTGGACGACGTGATCGCGGCGGCGCGGCAGGCCAGCCTGGACGAACTGGAACAGGCGAATGCCGCACTCGCGGACCGGGTGCGCGCGGCCCTGTCTCCGATCGCCGGCGACACGACGCCGGAGGCGCGTGCCTTCCATGTCGGCGACGTGCTGGACCGGGTGCTAGAGATCGAGCAGCATGGCCGCGCCGCGCAGCTGACGATGGCGGTGGTGCTGGACGATTACGGACTGGTGCATGACGGTCCCGTCAAGGTGTTCCACGATCGCATCCTGCATGACGCGGGACTGATGTGATCCTGTCCTCGCCCCTGACCGGCCGGCCGCTTCAGTCCGATACGCCGCATTCGCTGGCCGCGCCGGGCGAGCGCTGGCCGGTGGTGGACGGCATCCCCTATCTGCGCACGGAGAGCGAGGGGCTGGTCCGGGTCGCGCTCGACCATCTCGATGCCGGTTGTCCCGACGATGCGCTGGTCGCGCTGCTGACCGATCAGGACGCGTGGTGGACCGGCCCCGCGACCGACCTGTCCGAGTTGAAGGCGCTGGTCCGCGACCGCCACCGGCTGAGCCTGCGCGATGCGATGGCGTTGCTGCGCATGGGGCCCGTCGCGGATTACTTTGCCTATCGCTGGAGCGACCCGACCTATCTGGCGGGGCTCGCGCTGGTCGAGGCGCATTGGACTGCGCCGGGCCAGGCGTTCGAACTGGCCTGCGGCATCGGTCATTATCTGCGCGAATTGACCGAGCATGGCGTCGCTTGCACCGGCGCGGACGTAGTGTTCGCCAAATGCTGGCTCGCCAAACATTGGGTCGCGCCCGAGGCCGATTATGTTGTGTTCGACGCGGCGGGAGCATGGCCGGTGGCTGGCCGCCGGTTCGACCTGGTGATGTGCCATGACGCCTTCTACTTCCTGCCGGACCAGCCGCGTGTCGCTGCCGCCTTGCGCGACCTGACCGCGCCGGGCGGTGTGATGGCGGTCAGTCATGTCCATAACAGCGGCGTGACGAATGGGGCGAAAGGGCCCGCACGACCGGCCGAGGAATGGGCCGCCCTGTTCCCGGCCGCCATCGTCTATGACGAACGCACGCTACTGACCGCGCTGATGACGGAGACCCTGCCGACCCCGACCGGCTGGACGCCCGATCCGGGCATCGAGGCCTGGTCGCTGGTGGAAGGCGGTGGAAGTCCGCGCGCCGTATCGGGTGGGCTGGCGGTGCCGACGGACGGGGCGAGGCTGCGGCGCAACCCGTTGCTGGGCGACGACACCGTGGCCTGGCCCTCCGAGCGGTATCGCGACGAATATGCGGCCGGCTGCTTCTGGGCGATGGCCGACGACACCCTGCCCTTCGCTCCCCCGACCGATGGGCGCCTGCGCCGTCTGGTCGACCTGCCGGAGCGGTGGTGATGCGTTGGGGGATCGTCGGCTTCGGCTGGGTGGCGCGTGACTATATGATGCCCGGCATCGTCGCGGCGGGTGGGACGGTAACGGCGATCGCCGACCCCTCCCCCACCGCCCGCGCCCATGCGCAGGCGAGTGGCCTCGCCGCCTTCGCCGATGCGGAGGCGATGCTGGCATCCGGGCTGTGCGACCTCGTCTATGTCGCCACGCCCAACGACGCGCATGTCGCGCCGGTGCGGGCCTGCGCCGCGGCGGGTGTGCCGGTACTATGCGAAAAGCCGATCGCCGCCACGCTCGACCAGGCGGAGGCGATGGCGGCGGCCGTATCGGGCGACCTGCTCTACGGCACCGCCTTCGACCAGCGGCATCATCCGGCGCATGTCGCGATGAAACGCGCCATCGCCGACGGTGCGATCGGCCGCCCCGTGGCGGTGCGGATCGTCTATGCCTGTTGGGTCGATCCGGCCTGGAGCCCCGATGGCGGCGCGCATGACAATTGGCGCGCCGACCCGGTGCGGGCGGGCGGCGGCGCGGTGATCGACCTCGCGCTCCACGGTCTCGACCTCGGCGAACGCTTGCTCGGCGAACCGCTTGCCGCGCTGTCGATCCAGTTGCAGCGGCGCATCCATGCCTATCCGGTCGACGATGGCGGGATGCTGTCGGGCCGCACCGCCTCGGGCGTGTTGTTCCAAAGCCATGTCGCCTATAATTGCGCCGAGGTTCTGCCCCGGCGGCGGCTGGAGGTGCTGGGCGAGCATGGCCTGCTGGTCGCGACCGACACGATGGGCCAGACCGCCGGCGGCGCGCTGGCACGGCGCTGCGCCGCGACCGGCGTGGAGACTGTGATCGCCTTCGATGCCGACACCTCGCCCTTCGCCGCACAGGCCGCCGCCTTCATGGCGGCGGCGCAAGGGCAGCCGCACGATTTCTCCCTGTCGCGCGACCTCGCGCTGATGCGCCTGTTCGACCAGGCTTACCAGGATGCCCGCTCATGCCTCTAAGCTGGTTCGCCTGCGCGAATTGCGGTTTCTGGCAGCGCCATTTCGCGCCGCCCGACTGCCCGGTCTGCACCGATGTCCGCAACGACCTGCCGGAGGATGGCTGGCATTTCCTGCCCGAGGCGGAGGTCGCCGCCACGCATGACGGTGACGGTCGCGAAGTCGCGCCCGGCCTCTGGGCCTTCACCACCCGCCCGGCGCTGGGCCTGGCCGGCACCGGCTGGCTGATCGTGCGCGAGGGGGGCAACATCGCCTTCGAGGCCGCGCCCTATTACTCGGACGCGATGCTGGACCGGATCGCCGCGCTGGGCGGCGTCACCTTCCTCGCCGCCAGCCATGCGCATGGCTATGGCGCACTGTTCCAGCTCCAGCGGCGCTTCGACCCGCCGGTGGTCGCGATCCAACGCGACGACCTGCGCATGACCAAGGCGTTCCGCGTCACCACCCCCTATGACGACCGGCTGGAGCTCGCGCCCGGCTACATGCTCCATCATGTCGGTGGCCATTATGAGGGGCAGGCCTGCCTGCACGATGCGCCCGGCCGCCGGCTGTTCTGCGGCGACATGTTCAAGATCGACCAGGATGCGGAGGGGCGCAGCCACGCCATCTCCAGCCACAAGGCGTTCCACAAGGACATACCGCTGACCCATGACGAACTGCGCGGCTATCGCGACGTGGTCGCCGCGCTCGACTTCGACGCGGTGCTGACGCCGTTCGAATATGCGCCGGAGGTGGACCGGGCGGTCGCGCTCGCCGCGCTGGACGATGGCCTGGCGCGCGCGCCGGGCGTGAAGAGGATGCCGCTATGAATTCAGGCCTTCCCACCGGGCTGGGCGCTGCCGCCCGCGCCTATCTCGATGCCTTTCCCAAGGGCGACGTGGTCGCCTTTCCTATCCATCCGCTCGACCGGCTGGGCCTGCCCGTCTGGGTTGTGGCGCTGTTCCCGGAGGATGCGGCACTGGCCGGCATCATGCCCTATGGCGTCGGTTACGGCGCGACCGACGAGGCGGCGGTGCTGGGTGGCCTGGGCGAGATAGCCGAGATGGTCTGGCCGACGCTGACCCTGGGACAGCGGGGCAAGACGCGGGGCAGCTATGCCGATCTGGCCCGCACCCTGGGCGCGCGGTCGGTGGCCGATCCGTTGACCCTATGCCTGCCCGCCGGATCGCCGGTCGGCTGGGACACGATGCTCGACTGGGTCGAGGCGAAGCGCTGGGCGGACGGATCGACCGTCCTCGTCCCGATCGATCTCGCCGCCTATTCGTCGAAGGAATTGTCGCCCGGCTATCGGCCGTTCACGACGATCATCTCCAACGGCATGGGCGCGGGGCCCGATCTCGACTGGGCGATCGGGCACGGCCTGTGCGAGATCCTGCAGCGTGACGGCAACGGCCTGTTGTTCCGCGCGCTCGACCAGGGCGTGACGCTCGACCTGGATATCGCCCTGCCCGCCTCGACGCGTGCCATTCTCGACCGGTTCGACGCCGCCGGCATCCGTGCGATGCCGAAATTCGCGACCGACCAATATGGCCTGCCCAACCTCTATTGCGTCGGTGTGGACGAGCGCGCGCCACCGGCCGCGCCGATCATGGTGACGGGATGCGGCGAGGCCTGTCATGCCGATCGCGCCGCCGCGCTCGACAAGTGCCTGACCGAATATGCCGCCAGCCGCGCGCGCAAGGCCTTCGCCCATGGCCCCGCCGACCTGGTCGCGCAGGTCGCGCCGCAGGGCTATGTCGAGCGGTTCATGGCGCAGGCGGGCGGCGCCGCCAAGTCGAGCGACCCGCGTGCCTTCGACGCGATGCGCGACTGGACCGGGCGCGACGCGGCGACCCTGCGCGGCTGGCTGGCCGACAGCGTGTTGTCGGAGCGCTCCAGCCATGCCTTTTCCGCCCTGCCCAGCGCCCCCGCCCCGGACGGCCATGCCCGCGCCGCCACCGCCCGCGCGGCGGTGGAGCAAGCCGGCTTCGACATCCTCTATGTCGACATGTCCCCGCCCGACCGCGCGGTCAGCGTGGTCAAGGTGATCGTCCCCAGCATGGAGGTGGAGACGATGAGCTATTACCGGATCGGCACGCGCAACACCGAGAAGCTGCTGGCGATGGACTCGCCGATGATCCGCTTCGGCGACGAGACGGAGGAGCTGCGCCGCATCCGCCTGCCGGCCGGCGATGCCGTGCGGCTGGGCCACCCCTTGTTCGACACGGTGGCGGCGGACCAGCTGGTCGGGCCGCTCTACCCCCTTTATCGCGAGCCGGAGGCGCATCACGTCGCCCATCGCGCACAGCAACGCGCGGAGGCCGTGGCATGACGTTGCGCTATGCCTACAACACCAACGGCGCCGCCAATCACCGGTTGGACGACGCGCTGCACCTGATCGCCGATGCGGGCTATGCCGGTGTCGCGCTGACGCTGGACCACCATCATCTCGATCCGTTCGCCCCCAATTGGGAGCGCGAAGCGGACCGGGTGGCCGCCCTGCTCGACCGGCTACGTCTTGGCAGCGTGATCGAGACCGGCGCGCGCTATCTGCTCGACCCGCGCGCCAAGCACGAGCCGACGCTGGTGACCGCCGCCGCCGAGGGGCGCGACCGTCGCGTCGCTTTCCTGTGTCGCGCGCTCGACGTGGCGGCACGACTGGGCAGCGAGACCATGTCCTTCTGGGCCGGCGTTCCCAAGCCCGGCATCGATCGCGAGGCGGCGCTTGCATGGCTCGACGACGGACTGGCGCGCGTCCTCGACCATGCCGAGGCGGTCGGGGTGGAAGCCAGCTTCGAGCCCGAACCGGGCATGTTGATCGAGACGGTGGGCGACTATGCGACGCTGGCCGAGCGGCACCCCCGCCTGCGCCTGGCGCTCGACACCGGCCATTGCCTGGTCACGAAGGATATCGAACCGGCACAGGCGATCCGCGACCAGGCCGACCGGATCGGCACCGTCGCGATCGAGGATATGCGGCGGGGCGACCATAGCCACCTGCCCTTCGGCGAAGGGGACATGGACATGCCCGCGGTGCTGGCGGCGCTGGAGGATATCGGCTTCACCCGGCTGGTCTGCGTCGAGCTGTCGCGCGAGAGCCCGCGCGCGCACGCCGCCATTCCGGAATCGATCGCCTATCTGCGCCGGATCGCGGCATGAGGATCTGTTTCGTCTCGCGCCGCTTCTTCCCCGCCATCTCGGGCATGTCGATCTATGCGATCAACCTGCTGCGCCAGCTGGTGGCGGCGGGCCATGACGTGACCATGGTCAGCCAATATTATGGCGATCCGGCGCGTGCCCGCGTCTATGGCGGCGGCCCGCCGCCGGCGGTGCCCGGCGTCCGAGTCATCGGGCTGGAGGCGCTGGGTGAACAGACCGATGGCGACTTCGAGCGTGATGTCGAGGCGATGATCGCGACGATCGCCGCCGAACATGCCCGCCAGCCCTTCGACATCCTCCACGCGCAATATGGCTATCCGACCGGCTGGGCGACGGTGCTCGCGGCGCAATCGCTGGGCGTGCCCTGCGTCGTGTCGATCCAGGGCGGCGACGGACATTGGGTCGGCTCCTGTTGCGACACCCATCGGATCGCGATGGAACGGGTGCTGGACCATGCCGGCGCATTGCTGATCGGCGGCGACAGCTTCGCACGGGAAGTGCACGATCGGCTCCGCACGCCCATGGACCGGTTCACGATCGTACCAGGCGCGGTGGATACCGACCGCTTCACGCCCGGCGAAGCGCGGGCCGAAGGGCCGGTGCGCCTCTTCTATCATGGCCGGGTCGACCGTCGGAAGGGCGTGCTCGACATGCTCCACGCGCTTGTCGCGGTCGAGGGCGACTGGACCTGCACCATCTCCGGCATCGGCCCCGATATGGAGGCCGCACAGGCGCTGACCGGCGAACTGGGCCTCCATGGTCGCGTTCGCTTCAGCGGCTATGCGGAATATGACCGGGTGCCGGACCTCTACCGCGCACACGACGTCTTCGTCTCGCCCACCTATGCCGAGGGCTTCTCCAACACGATCCTCGAAGCCATGGCGAGCGGACAGGCGATCCTGTCCTGCCGGTCGGTCGGCGTGGTGGATTGCATCCGTGATCACGAGAACGGCCTGCTGGTAGACCCCGGCGATGTCGCGGCGCTGAGCGGCGCGCTGACCCGGATCGTCACCGATGCCGGATTGCGCCAGCGGCTGGCCGAGGCGGGGCTGGCCGAATGCCGGCGGACCTATAGCTGGCACGGCGTCGGGCGGCAGATCATGGAGATTTACGAGCAGTTGCAGGGCACGAAGCCCGCGACCGGCATTCCCGCGCAAATCCCGATTACCCCCTGCCGGTTTCGTATGGAGCCGCATCTGCTATGAGCCATGTCGTCGCGATCTCGCCGCATCTCGACGATGCCGCCTTCTCGGTCGGCGGACTGCTCGCCGCGCAGGCGCGGGCCGGCGACCGGATCACGATCCTGACCTGCTTCACCGGCAATGTCGCACGGCCGACCGGCTTCGCGCTTGCCTGCCAGCTCGACAAGGGACTGGCCCCGGACGTCGACTATATGGCGCTGCGCCGGGCCGAGGATCGGGCCGCCTGTGCCGTCATCGGTGCGGATGCCATCCACCTTCCCCTGCTGGAGGCACCGCATCGCGGCTATGCCAGCGCGCCCGAACTGTTCGGCACCCGGCGCGCGGACGACATGATGCTCGGCCCCCTCGCCGCGATGCTGGGCGAACATCTTCAGAGCCTGCGGCCGGATCTTCTGCTCGGCCCGCTGGCGGTCGGCGACCATGTCGACCATTGGCTGGTCCGCGATGCCCTGGCGGCGATCGGCCGCCCGGTCGTGCTCTGGGAGGATTGGCCCTATCTCACCCGCGCGACGACCCGCCCCGTCGAGCCGGTACGACATCGGCACTCATTGAACGCCGCCGACCGCGCCGATCGGATCGCGATGTGCGCGGCCTACACATCGCAGCTCGGCTTCCAGTTCGGCTCACTCGAAGCGATGACGGCGGCGATCGGCGCGATCGAGGCCGAGACGCTCCACGCACCGGGATGACCGCGCGGGTGAACGATCCGCCACGCCGAACATTTGGACGACCATCCCCTACATCACCCGGAGCCGTCGACCATGAAGACCAGTGGCAACACCATTTTGATGACCGGCGGCGGCAGCGGCATTGGCGAAGCGCTCGCCCATCGTTTCCACGATCGCGGCGACACCGTCATCATTGCCGGCCGCCGGCAGGACGCGCTGGACCGCGCGGCAGCCGGCCGGGAGCGTATCCACACCGTCACGCTCGACGTCGAGGACGCCGCGGCGGTTGACGCCTTTGCCAAGCGGATCGTCGCCGACTTCCCGGCGCTCAACGTCCTGTTCAACAATGCCGGCATCATGAAGTTCGAGGATCTGACCGGCCGCCGCGACCTGTCCGACGCGGAAGCCACGCTGGCGATCAACGTGCTCGGCCCGATCCGTCTGACCAACGCGCTAATCGATCATCTGAGCGGCCAGCCGGACGCGGCGATCGTCAACGTCACCTCCGGCCTCGCCTTCGTGCCGCTGGTCGCCGCGCCGACCTATTCGGCGACCAAGGCGGCGATCCACTCCTACACCCTGTCGCTGCGCACCCAGCTGGACGGCAAGGTGGAGATCATCGAACTCGCCCCGCCCGGCGTCCAGACCGACCTGACGCCCGGACAGGCCAACCGCCCCGGCTATATGCCGCTGGAGGCGTTCGCCGATGCGGTCGCCGCGCAATTTGCGCAGCAGCCGACCCCGAAGGAGATCCTGGTCGACGAGGTCCAGTTCCTCCGCCAGGCGGAGCGCGAGGGTCGGTTCGACGAGACGCTGGCGACGCTGACCAAACGCGCCGCCGAACAGCGTGCGGCCGGCGACGCCCACTGATCATGGCGTGACCGGGGGGGCGGACATCCTTCCCCCCAGCCCGTTCCTAGTCTCGGAGTGCTTCCACGAGCAGGCGTTCGGAATCGGGGATCATCCCCTCCAGCACCATCCAGTAACCGGCGACCGCCTCCTGCCCAGCGCGCGAATAGGCGGCGGACATGCGTTCGCGCACCGCATCGAACAAGGCGCTCTCCATCGCGGAGCCACTTTCGGTCAGGCGCAACAGGCGCTGCCGCCGGTCGCGCTCGCCGGGGCGGATCTCGACCAGGCCACGCTGGGTCAGCTCGGTCAGCACGCGGCCGAGCGACTGTTTGGTGATGGCCAGCAGCGCCAGCAGCGCGCTGACCGTCAGGTCGGGCTTGCGCGCGATGAAGTAGAGCGCACGGTGATGCGCTCGACCCAGGCCCTCGGCCGCCAGCCCGCGGTCGATCGACCGGGTCAGGTGGCTGTGGCCGAAATACAGGAGTTCGAGTCCACGCCGCAATTCGGGCTCGCGGAGAAACTGGGCGGAGGGGGCAGAGGCAGCCATGTTGACCCGTTTAGACAGGCCTCCTAGGCGTTTGCAATCCGCCAACAGCATGAGGCCAAGAATGTCCGCGCAATCGTTCCGCTTCGAACCGAATGCCACGCCCGTGGCAGATGCGGAACGGGCTAAGCAGTTGATTGATCCAGGTTTTGGCCGCGTCTTCACCGATCATATGGCGGTGATTCGCTTCTCCGACTCACAAGGCTGGCACGACGCGCACATCGCCGCCCGCCAGCCGGTGCTGATCGATCCCGCCTCCTCGGTGCTGCACTATGCGCAGGAGATTTTCGAGGGGATGAAGGCCTATCGCCTGGCCGATGGCGGCACCGCGCTGTTCCGCCCCGAACAGA
Organism: Sphingomonas sp. SORGH_AS_0438; assembly: GCF_031453475.1. NCBI lineage: Bacteria > Pseudomonadati > Pseudomonadota > Alphaproteobacteria > Sphingomonadales > Sphingomonadaceae > Sphingomonas > Sphingomonas sp. SORGH_AS_0438. The sequence goes on along the minus strand of NZ_JAVIZS010000001.1, from coordinate 1,117,341 downwards.
ATGCCCGCCGCTTCCAGGACTCGGCGCGACGCCTCGCCATGCCCGAACTGCCGGAGGCGCTGTTCCTCGAATCGGTCGAGCGGCTGGTCGAGGCCGATCGCGACTGGATCCCGGAGGGGCCGGACGGTGCGCTCTATCTGCGTCCCTTCATGTTTGCGTCGGAAGTGTTCCTGGGCGTGAAGCCGGCGGCCGAATATCTCTACATGGTCATCGCCTCCTCGGTCGGCGCCTATTGGAAGGGTGGCGCCAAGCCGGTGTCGATCTGGGTCAGCCAGCATTACACGCGCGCGGCGGCCGGCGGCACCGGCGCGGCCAAGTGTGGCGGCAATTATGCCGCCAGCCTGCTCGCGCAGAAGGAGGCGATCGCACAGGGCTGCGACCAGGTCGTGTTCCTCGACGCGGTCGAGCGCCGCTGGGTCGAGGAACTGGGCGGCATGAACGTCTTCCTGGTCTTCGCCGACGGCACGCTGCAGACGCCGGCGCTGACCGGCACCATCCTGCCCGGCATCACCCGCGATTCGCTGCTGACGCTGGCGCGCGACATGGGCCTGACGGTGCGCGAGGCGCCCTATGCCATCGACCAGTGGCGCGCCGATGCGGAGAGCGGCCGCCTGGTCGAAGCCTTCGCCTGCGGCACGGCGGCGGTGGTGACGCCGATCGGCCGCGTCGCCGCACCGGAGGGCAGCTTCACGATCGGCGACGGCGCGTCTGGCCCGGTGACGCGCCGGCTGCACGAGGCGCTGGTGGCGATCCAGCGTGGCGCCGCACCCGATCCGCACGGATGGCTGCGCCGCATCGGATAAGGGCTTTTCAGGCGCGTCTTTCTGGCTATAAGGCGCGCCTCCCGGTGGGGCGTCGCCAAGCGGTAAGGCAACGGTTTTTGGTACCGTCATACGCAGGTTCGAATCCTGCCGCCCCAGCCATTGATTTCATTGGCTTTTTACCCCTTTTGCCGGGGTAGTGGAATTGGCTTTCCGCACTTTTTTCCGCAATTTTGCGTCGTGTGCTTCGAGTTTGGCGACCGCGGAGTCACTCAGTGCGGCCGTCATCGCCTGGTAGACATCGAGCATTCGGGCGACCGTCGAGACGGTCCAGCCGAGCATCGCGGCAATCTCGCTGGGCGTCGCTCCGGCCTGGGCCAGGACGGTGCAGGCTGTCCCCCGCAGATCATGGAAATGCAGGCCATTGCGTCCGGCCGCGACGACGGCCTCGCGCCAGCGGTGATCGAAATTGACGCTCCCCCATGGCTTGCCATTACGCGACAGGATCGTCGCCGCCGGACGCGGTTCGGCATCGAGGAGCGCCTTCAGGGCGCGGGTGATCGGCATGTCGATCTGCCGCTTGCGCTTGCCCTGCCGACGCCGGATGCGCGCGCCGTCATAGTCCGCCCAGGTCAGCGCCAGCAGGTCGCTCTTGCGCTGCCCGGTCGCCAGCGCCAGCTCAAAGGCCAGCCGGATCTCCGGCGAGGCCACCGCGCGCATCGCTTCGATATCGGGCGGCAGCCAGAGCTTGTCCGCGCGATCGGCCTTGTAGACCTTCTTCGGCCGCGTGATGTGATTGTGCGTGAGCAGTCCGCGATCGCGCGCCCACTCCAGCAGCACGCGCAACACGGCGATCACCGCGTCCGCCTGGCGCGGTGAGGCTATCGCCATATCGTCGCGCCATTCCAGGAAGCGGACGCGAATCTTCGGATCGTCGATGACCTCCAGCGGGTAGGACCCGAATTTACCGGCGATCTTGATCAGCGCCTTGTCATAGTCGCTCTTCGTTCGGACAGACAAAGCGACATAGGCTTGGCTCTTCTGGTAGCGATCGATGACGGACAGCAACGTCCCCAGCACGCGAGCCTGGCGCGGTGCGTCGATCACCGCATGATAGGCGCGCATAAATGCCGGCTGACCGGGCGAGAATGGCGCATCTTCATCGCCGGGCAGGGGGTTGATCGCGCCGACGCCGCGAAGAAACCAGTAGGTGCGCTTGCTCCCGTCCCGTGCCTTCTTTTCACTCTTGTAAACGCCCTTAAGCCGCACGCGCATTATCGGCTTCCCACCTTTCCAGCGGCGACAAGCCGCGCCCGGTCGATTTCTCCAAGCCGGCATGGCGGTCGAGCAGCAGATCGTGCGCGCGCACGTCGTAGCGGTTGGTGCCGCGCACCGGCCCCGGCACCAGGCCCTTTGCCGCCCAGGCATCATAGGTCGCGGTGCTGATGTGGCCGAGATAGGCGCAGATGCCTTCCTTGGTCTGCAACCGGGCTTGCGGGTCGAAGTCGCGCGGCTTCACGCGATGCACTCCAGGGCAGGCGCGGCAGCCGCCTGTCGGGCGATTGCCTCCTCAAGGTCGATCTGCTCGGCCGCGATCGGCGCAAGCGCCTTACCGGGGCGGGGATATCCGAAGCGCGCGCGATAGCGGCCGATCGCGGCGACGGCCTTCGCCCCCAGCGCGATCAGCCGCCGGCGATCGTCGGCCGGGTCGCGCTTCGATTGCAGCCAGCCGCCCACCACCAGCGCGTCGATGATCCGCAGGCCGGTCGTCTGCGTCATGCCGGCCGCCCGGATCAGCTTGCCGAGCGGCATCCAGGGTCCACTCCCCTCCCCGCCCACCAAGGCCGCATGCTGGGGGATGTGGTGGGCGGCGCGGCGCCATGGCCGATGACGAACGTGCGCAACCTGGGCCTGCCGCAATGGCGCCGGCTCGCCGCCGAGCCGCAGCACCGCTGCCTCGTGCCGCTGACCGAGTTCTGCGAGTGGACGCCGGACAAGCACCGGGTCGGCGACGGGCCGCCGATCAAGGGCGAGATGTGGTTCGCCGTGCCCGACCAGCCGGTGTTCGCGATCACCGAGCCTTCCGCTGCCACGATCGCGCCGCCCGCCGCCAGCGCCTGGTGCTTGCCCTCACCCTGAACAAACGCCTCCGCTGCCAGCCGGTCGACACCAGCTACGACCGAATCGTCGCACGCAGCATGCTGCAGGCTGCATGCTGCCGGACGGGCGGTCCTTGGTCTGCGCGACGATCGCGGCCAGCGCTGCGGTGCGGTGGGACTGGTACTGGCAACGATCAAGCTTGGGTAAGTGCCGGTGATTTTGGGAACGCCCATTCTTAGCCTACCATCCGTCAATGACAGCACAACATTTTGAACGCCTTTTAAATCAGATGCTTGTTCCGCACATCACACAAGTGCGACATTTTAAAATATCGATATGATGATGTATGATTTTTAGTAAACTAAAATACCACAATATTGTCCTTATGTGATTTATACGTATTTATAAAATTGTTTTTAAGCATTATTCAGTCATTACTCAAGTTTTGGCTTTCAAAATAGATTGCTCAGCTTTGCGCTCGGTTGCATTTTCAACATTTATTTTAAGTAATTGAGTTGTTCATCGATAGGAATTGTACGTCTATGAAAAAAAATTGCGGTCGCAGGCCGCAAGTGATCAAGGGGCATATCATGAAGAACTATGTAATCGCAGCAGCAATACTCACTGGGCTGTCGGTTCCGGCAACAGTGTCGGCCGCCGGGCGGGTTGCCGTTCTGGCTACGATCCCGCAACATGATGCCGATGTCGTGGCCAAACTGATGGCTACTGGGCGTTTTGCGGACGTAGATTACATTAACGTCCGATTCTCCACCCCAACACTCGATACCCTGTCACATTATCACTCTGTGCTATTGTACTCAGGTCAATACTTCTCGGATCGAGTTGCACTAGGAAATACGCTGGATAGTTATATGCGCGCAGGTGGCGGCGTGGTTGTAGATATGTTCGCATATAATTATGTTGGATTGAGAGGAGCATTCATCAATAACTACGCCTTGAATCCAGCCGGTACTTTTATAGCTTCTACCAATCCCAAGCTCGGCAAGATTCTTTTGCCTAACGACCCCCTGATGGATGGCGTCAAAAGATTTGATGGGGGAAATTCCGCCCTGATTACGGATACAAATCTTGTTCAAGGCGCCGTTGCGGTAGCAAATTACGAAAAATGGCCAAACCCTGATTGCAAAGCGGGTTGTCCATGGCTTTCAAACGGTCAATCTTAATTTCTATGCTCCGTCCAGTGATGCGGGTGGAAACTTCTGGAATAGCTCTATGGACGGCACCAAGCTGATTGCAAACGCGCTGGAGAATGTCGGCCTCGTAGCGGCGGTTCCGGAACCCGCAACTTGGGCGATGATGCTGGTTGGCTTCGCCATGATCGGATCAACCTTGCGTCGCAGGAAGGTAAACACCCGCGTCTCCTACGCCTGTTGATCACTTCACCGGGTTTAAGCAGGATGGAAAGGCCGTCGATCGTAAGATCCGCGGCCTTTTCAATGTCCGGCACCTCCGTTTCCAACCCAGCCATTCTGGGTAGGATGATTGGGGTACGACTGCGCTACCCCCGGCCCTGACATACCTTCCACAGGGGGGGGGGAGTTGCCATACGCGGCGGAGGAAATGTCCGCCGCGCGCTATGTCGAAAAGCGCCCAAGAGCGGACCGTCCGCTTTCGCCCAAAACACGACTCACATGCCAAAATGTGCGCCTTCCAATTGCGGACATTACGCCCATTTAATAAGCAGCGGTGGTCAGCAGGTTGGGGTGGTCGGCATGAAGCGTTGGCGTAAGCTAAGCGGGAGGCAACGTTACCATCTTTTCCTGATCTGGTGTCTCCGCGTGTTCGGTGCATTTTTCGCAGCGGCGGCACCCCTCATCGCATTAAGCAACTTTATCGTCCCGCCCGACCGTAGAACGGGTGATCTTACCTTTATTGGGGTCATGGGCATCGGCTTCTGCATCGTGGGCTGCGCGATATACACGGGCGCGACCCGTATTCTCCGCTGGTATCGGCAAGGACTTGGGGCGTCATAGTCAAGCATCGGCTGGTTACCGGCTTTGATGACCGAAAGCCGCCAGTCCGCTCCCTCCCAAACCCGGACATCGACTCCTGGCAACGTCAGGCTAATCCACTCCCTGCTAATCCTTCCAGGCGCGCATGGGGTACGGTCGGGGTATAATCGCCGCTTCAAGATCCCGTATAGAAGGGGAAAGGCGATGCGCAGCGGAGGATGCCTCCCCTCCCCTTTCAAGCCCCAACTGGTGATTGCAGATCGGCTGGTCCGATCACACTCACGGCCCATATCCGTTTCAAGCCCTTAAAGGTTGAAGGCATCTGCGTTGCCCCACAGGAGAACGTAATGTCGCCAAAAGCCTCGCTCGCCATCCTCGGATATGCCCTGTCTGGGGTGATATTGGTTCCCCTGGCTGTCATCATATTCCATTCAGGTCTGCGCAGTGACCTCGAGTGCATCGGACTACGGGCGCATTGCCCCTACGACGGTGCCTCAAAATCAATGATGTTGATCGCTGCGGCCGCGATTGCGGCGGACATCGCTCTCGTGGCGAACCTTCTCATTGGAAGAGTTCGCGCCTGGCTTCGCGGGCGACCTGGCGACTGACAGGCGACAGCGGCTTATCAGGATCGGGAACCGAGTCTGGCTGCTTTGACGATGACATTCTTGCCCTCTCTTAAGCTAGGGTATCGCAGGGGTATATTTTGACCTTACCGCCTCAGCGTAGGAGGGTGAATGGCAGACGCGGCGGAGGATGTGTCCGACACGTGCCGCGTCCGTTCCACGCCCAATCTCAGTCGAGCAGGCCGGCGATCCCGGCTCCCGAAACCGGCCATTCGTTCAGCGCGATCTTTCCCGTTTCTCCGTCTCCAACATGCTTTTTCGGGAAAGAGCAATTGGGAACAGATTTTGGGAAAGCGTATGATCCGGACGTCTGTCAGCGCGGTCGGTAGGTCCGCGTTCCCACCACGGATTCCCAATCGGGAACGTTGCGAACAAGGTGTGCGGCGCTAGAATTCTACGCATGAAAATTAGGACAGCAACATACTTGGACGCCGATGAAGGTAGTCTCGTTTTGCGGCGTTCAATCGGGGAGTTGTGCGGTGAGGATCATGGCGGTGATCCCGCGGCCATCGCTAGCTGGACCAGCAATAAGAATCCCGAGATGTGGCGCTCTTGGGTCGATCAAGAAGCAACCGAACTGTACGTCGCTATCGAGGCAGAACGTATTCTTGGCGTCGGCATGATGGATGCGGAAGGTGAGATCATGCTGAACTACGTTTCGCCTGATGCTCGCCTACGTGGGGTGAGCAAGGCCCTTCTCAATCATATGGAAACCAAAGCACGTCGTCTTGGCCTTACCGAGTGCAGCTTGGACAGCACGAAAACAGCTCGAAATTTCTATCAGTCTGCCGGTTATCGGTGTCGCGAGGGTGCCAGCAAAGACGATGACAGGATGACCAAATCACTCGCCGGCTGATATAGGATATCACGTCCTCCCTTCCCAATATTGGATCGTTTTCGATACTGCGCCCAGAAGCCGGCGAAGTTCGTAAGCTCAGCCGCTTAGTGCCTTTCGTTGCAGCACCACCGGTATATTCCTTACATCAATTTCAAAACCTATAATCTGAAAACCGTGCTTCAGATTAAGAATGATCATTGCGTTGTTGGTGGCACGTGCACGAGTCTCTATATGTGCGTAGCCGTTTGCTGATGCCGCTTGGTGTTGCGCGAACATGAGGCGGGAGGCAATTCCATGGCGTCTGCTATTTGGTTCGACGCCACCTAACCAACTAAAGAAAACACTGCCGCTCAGTTCATAACCTAATTTGAAACCGACATTCTTTCCTTTGAGTCTCGCAAGAATAAGGTGGGGGCGTCGAATACTGTCTAAGCGATCACGGAAGTATTCAGTCGTCACCCCTGGTAGAATTTCAGCGCATAGCGGTATCAAGATACCTTCAAGCTGATCAGTATCTAGCTCTAAAGTAATCAATTCAAAATCAGTCACTTACCATGCACTCCTTTCCCGAAAAGGGTTCAGCATATTGGCGCCTTCCTTTATCGGCAGATCGAACTTGATGACACCACCAGTGATGGAAGGTAAGATGCTGTCAAGCTACCTTTCCCGAAGTTCGTTCCCAAATGGGAAGGGTTGATCGTGCCATTGGGCGGCAGCCGGTTTGCCGCATCTCATTGATGCGTCATAAGCCCTCGCACAGAAGTGATCGTCAGAGAATCGATGTGACCGAGTTAGCGATAGGTCTTGGCGGAAGGATAGCGATCCTTGTCCCATTAGGCGTCCTGATCGGGCTGGCCGATCGTCGCCGTTTTACAGTCCGCTGGCTCGTGGTCGCGGCATTCCTTGTAGCGATCAATGCGTTTCTGCTGACCGGAGGATACGGCTGGATACCCGATCTGGTGGGCGGAGAATGGGACTGGCAAAGCAAGCTGTTCGCACTTTGCGCAACACTCGCTATCGCAATCCTGCCTGCATTCGGCTGGCGACGATCAGGGCTCACACTAAAACAGGAGCCGGGGAGCATTAAAGCCGCCGTACCGGTGTGCCTGCTCTATTGTGCTGTGTTTGTCGCCTTTGCAGTCGCCTTTCCGAGCGGTAAAGTTGGCGTGGAGGAAGTGGCCTTCCAGTTGACGATGCCAGGCCTGGAAGAGGAACCTTTCTACCGAGGCATTCTATTGTTGGGGCTCGATCGAGCGTTCACAGGCAGAAAGCGTTTTCTTGGCGTTGAATGGGGCTGGGGCGCTGTAATCTCCTGCTTCCTGTTCGGTATGGCTCACGCCTTCGGCTTTTCGGACGGCCACTTTATGTTCGACTGGATGATTATGGCCCTGACGGCACTGCCATCCTTTATCATCGTTTGGCTACGTATCCGAACAGGAAGCGTCCTGCTCCCAATCTTGCTCCATAACTTTGGAAATTCGTTCTCGTTGATCGTCTGACGATCATCTGTGCGCATTCCCATTTCACCATCCCAATGGGAAAGGATTACGACCGTTGCAGCGAACTGGCTTAGTTGTCTCGCGAATCGCTTGCGGGGCAATGGCGATAGAACGTCGATAAGCCAACCCGCAGCAATTTGGCGATTTTAGCAGGTTTGTCTCCTGCCGCCAGCAGCTTGCGCGCGGTATCCATCTTGTCGGCCGTCATAGTTGGCTTACGACCTCCACCGGTGCCGCCCTTCGCCTGGGCTGCTGCCAATCCAGCGATCGTACGCTCGCTGACCAACTCGCGTTCCATTTATGCAACGGACGCAAGGATGTGAAAGAGCCGCCGCCCTGAAGGGGTGGCGGTATCAAAACCATCGGTCAGGGACCGAAAGTCAATCGTCCGGTCGGAAAGACCTGCGGCAAGTTCGATAAGGCCCTGGACGGAACGACCAAGCCGATCGAGTTTCCATATCACGAGCGTGTCTCCGGCGCGCAGGAATTGCAGAGCTTCCGTCAAACCCGGTCGATCAGGCATCACACCGCTCGCCTTATCGGCAAACATTTTCTCGCAGCCGGCTCTCGTTAGCGCCTCCGTCTGCAATGCCAGATCCTGGTCGATGGTCGACACACGAGCATAGCCGATCAACATGTTGATTGTTCGTTGACGTTTTCAAACCGCAGTGCGCTTCGAACTACGCCGACATCTCATGAGCGTCGACGCGGCGCAAGGTCACGAACACCAGCACTGCGGACGCGCAAGTCACGCCAGCCAGGACGTATAGGAGAACTGCGAAGCCGCCCGCATAACTCTCCTTCAGCGCCTCGGCGGATGCACCCAGCCGGATAGCCCCGCCAATGTCGCCGGTAACCAGATGCTGGGCCAGAAGCGGCCGGACCTGAGCAGAACCGATCGTAAGCCTGTCGAGGTGCCAGCGCACCAGAGCCGCCAATGCCGCCGTCACACTGGCCAGCGCGATGCCCTCACCCGCGACCCGGGTCGTGCTGAAGATACCCGTGGCCATGCCGGCACGTTCCGATGGCACGACCGCGACCGACAGGCCGTCCATCAATCCCCATGGCAATCCGGCCCCCATACCGATCAGAAGCATCGCCGGCACAGGCGTCGCGCCGGACCCGGGACCGCAGCGCGGTAGCCACAGCAGACCTATGCTTGCTGCCAGCAGTCCGGCCGCTGATACGGTCCCTGCCGAGTGCCGACGCGCCAGCCGTACCGCCAGCGTCGGCGCGACCAGCATGGGTGCCGACAAGCCAAGCATGCTTATCCCTGCGTGTGTTTCGCTCATGCCCTCGACACCAATGAATCGCAGTGGCAGCAGAACCAGCAGCACGACGAAGCAGTAGCAGGTTGCGATCGGCAGCAACTGCACCCCCAGGAAGCGGGGATAGCGTAAAAGGGTGAGATCAAGCAGCGGCGCCGTGCCGCGTCGCTCGACGCGAACGAAAAGTGTAAACCCGCCAACGGCGGCAAGGAGCAGCCCTGCCATTGGCATGCTGGTCCAACCCCAGACCGGTCCTTGAAGGATAGCAAGGGTGAGGCACGCGAGCGCGATGGAGAAGGTTGCTGCGCCCAGCCAGTCTATTGCAGACGATATAGACGAACGCGTTTCGCGGAGCGACGCCGCTCCGAGCAAAAGCGCAAGGGCCGCCACGCCCGTCGGCGCGGCGAACACCGCACGCCACCCGACCGCCTCCATGAGTATGCCTGCGACAAGCGGCCCGAATGCGAGGCCGATGCCGAATGTGGTGCCCAGCAGGCTGAATGCCCGCGCGCGCGCCGAACCGGTGACTTCTTGCGCCAAGGCTGCGGTTCCTCCGGCCAGGGCCCCAGCTGCACCGACACCCTGCACGGCGCGCAACAGATCGATCCAACCGAGCGTCGGCGCCAGGCTCAGCATGATGGAGGCGACGCCGAACAGACCGACGCCTGCCATGAACACCCGCTTGCGGCCCCAGCGATCGGCCACTGCACCTGCGGTCATGAGCAGGCCACCGAACGTCAGCATGAAGACGTTCGTGATCCAGGCGAGCCCCGGCAGGTCGCCGCCCACCAAATGCCCGATCGCAGGCGTTGCCACTGCTCCGCCTGAGAAACTCATTGGCAGGATGAGGGCGGCTGTGCACACCGCCGCGAGCGCGGTGCGGGGGCGGTCGCTGGTGGGATTATGAGGTGAGCTGGTCATATGCGGGATACCTCCGCGCACGGCCTTATCTCACGAATTCCGGGCGATAATCAGGTCAACCGGACTTGGTCTATATCCTTTTCGGCTATAATCTGCTGACGTGGATAATCTGCTTGGGATCACCAGCTTCGTCCGAACGGCGGAACTGCAGAGCTTCGTCGGCGCAGCCCGCGCGCTCGGGCTGTCGCCATCCGCTGTCGGCAAGAACGTCGCCAAACTGGAAGCGGCGCTTGATGTGCGCCTTCTGCATCGTACCACCCGCCGCGTCCGTCTCACCGATGAAGGCGCGCTGTTCTTGGAGCGCTGCCGGCGCATTCTGGATGATCTGCGCGAGGCCGAGATTGCCGTATCGGACGCGGGAGCGACACCGCGCGGTATCCTTCGGGTCAGCCTGCCCACGATCGGTTACCGGTTTCTCGTCCCGCACCTGCCCGCGTTTTGCGCTGCCTATCCGCACATCGAGCTCGACCTGCATTGCAATGATCGACTGGTCGACCTGCTTGAAGAAGGGATGGACGTGGCGATACGCGGCGGTGAATTGGCCACGTCATCGCTGATCGCGCGCAGGCTCGGCTCCTTTTCGTTCGTGCTGTGCGCGTCGCCTGCCTACATTAACGCGCACGGCCAACCGCACTCGGTCGACGCCTTGGCGACCCATGACGCGGTGCGGTTCCGCCATCCAGGCTCTGGACAGTTACAGCCTTGGCCTGTCGAACTCGACCGATATCCGCGTACAGTCCTGGCATGCAGCAACATGGAAGGTGTACGCGACGCGACTATCAATGGTCTGGGCATCGCATATATGCCTGACTTCCTGGCGGCAGATGCCGTTCGGACTGGAGGCCTCTGCCACCTGCTGGAGGACGAGGTGCGCTCCGAAGGCCAATTCTCACTCGTATGGCCCTCCGGCCGCCTGGTGTCATCACGGCTGCGGACCTTCATCGACTTTGCCACTGCCCACCTGTTCCAAGACAACGTGGCAACTCCGTAGAACGGTTATGGACGTCACGGTTGATGGACCAAGCCACCCAGTCTCATCATGGCACCTGTTAGAGATGTCGCTGACCGTCTCACTAGCCGTTCCCAGTCGAAAATGTCGATTGGCATTGCATCGCCATGGTATGTGTTCAGTTGGCGCTTCACGCCGTCATAACCCTTTCCCGTCCCAAGGTCTTCGCGAAGCAGACTGCCTCAGATCGTCCAACATATTTGCCAAAGTTGAGAATGCGCCGATAGCCGTTTCTCTCGTAGAACTGAACGGCGCGGCTGTTTACCAATCGTGTTTCCAGCCACAGCTCGCGATAGCCATCGGCTTCTGCTCTTCTTTCGAGATCGTTGACGACAGTCGATCCCACCCCTTTACTTGCCGGAATGGCGAACATCCGCTTCAACTCCGCCACGCCTTTCTGAAGCGGTCGATATGCCCCGCACCCCAGAGCGTTATCCCTTGGGAGAGAGGCGGCCGGGGATCGTGGGGCCTTTTGAACGGCCCCACCTGTTTGTTGGCAGATGTTCAAAGCGGGCACACACGCGGTCAGGTCCGTGATCGGTCATCCTGCGACAGGCGAACATATCTCGATCAGACATCCGTCGATGTCGCGCACGTAAGCGACGATCTGACCCCACGGCTTCTCGGCCGGTGGGGCCACGCGGTTCGCGCCCGCGCCGACTGCCCTTTCATAGGCCGCCTGCGGATCGTCCGTGACCAGCGCGATTTCAAAGCCGGAAGCGATATCACCTGTGCGGTTGGGGCGGATCGCCAGGCCGTTCATTTCCGCCATCGGCTAACCGGCAAAAGCGAGCACGGTCTCCCCGGTATTGAGCTCGGCATACAGGTTGCTCTCGTGGACGAAGCGACGCTTCAAGCCGAAGGCGCGTTCATAGAAATCGATCATGGCAAGCACGTCGGCGACGTAGATGCTGGTGTATCCGAGTTTCATATCACCCATATGAACCGCCTGCGGCATATCGTCTTGAACAAATCGGACACTCACGGCGTCAGGCCGGCAAGCGCGGGGTCCGGCAGTCGCCCTGGACCAATGCCCCCCATTTGGCGAAACGTACGGGACATATGTGCCTGATCGGCATAACCAGCCTCTATCGCGGCATTCGCAGATCCAATACCTCCGTAACGGAGGCGAAGCGCGCGATGAAATTGAATGATCGCAGCGAGTTGCTTCGGCCCCAACCCGGTCGCAGCGGTGATCCGGCGTCGCGCGGTTCGAACATCCATATTGTGCAGCTTGGCCAGCTCCGCGATCGGCAGGCGTCCTCCGGTGACATGCAGCATATCGATCATGGCCATCGTCAGCGGATCGACATGCTGCATGCGAAACCGCCCGGCGACGAACAGGCCGAGCCGGTCGGCTAAGGCATCGACACTGGCGGCGGGCCGACATAACTCAGCAAGCGCGGGAAGTGCCGTCATGGCCTCGTCATCCATCAGGACGCGATCGACGATCAATCCTGGATCGAGTGCCAGCACACCACCCGCCATGCCCGGACGCAATCCCACGCCCACGAACGCCGTACCTGCGCTGACCGGTACAAGGTGGAAACGTGTAGATGGCCCGGCGATCCGTACTGCAATGACCCCGGAGGGTTTCAGGCCATCAGACGGAAACCGCAGAATGATATCGCATCGCCCATCGGGAGGAACCCTGTGATGACCGTCACATACCGCGAATGAACGCCATACGGTTTCTATCGCGAGGGGATGCCAGACCGCCTTTGAATCTTCCTGGTAGCTGCGTTGCATCAACACCGTCTCACGTCAGGGTATCGATGCCTTACCGTGTATCTGTGCCCGTTTCACGTAACGCCCCCTCATGGCCGGACAGCATTCCCGTAGCAACACGCTTTCCAACGGGTCGTGCACGTCGATTTCCCATTTCTCGATCCCAATAGGACGAGACATAAAGCCTTCGGGTCTCGTTCCGCCCCCAAGCCGTACCCTACGACCAGCGATGGCGTTTCCCACTATGCCCTGCGTGTTTGTCAGTATTGACGCATAACCCTTGCATAGCATGAATATGTATCCTAATACCCTTGCATGACAAGGCAATCGGGTGAATCGCAAAATGCGATTGGCAGATGGGAGGTCCAGCTCCGCAAGGGCGTGCTGGAGTTCGTCATCCTGTTGTCACTCAGCGAGCGCGAGCAATATGGCTTCGAGCTGATCTCCGGGATCGCCAAGCGCGCCGCGATCGACGTGCCGGAGGGGACGCTTTATCCGCTGATGCTGCGCCTGGCGAAGGACGGGCTGATCTCGTCTCGCCTCGCCGATGGCGATGGTGGCGCACCCCGCAAATACTATGCCCTGACAGCCCAGGGCCGGGAGCTTCTGCGGGGCATGGTCCCGTCATGGTCGAAGCTCGCCGCCTCCGTCGATAGCCTGCTGCCAGGAGCGTCCGCATGACCCCCGCTTTCACCGACCCTGCCGCGCGCCGTCGCTGGGACGCCTATTTCTCCGAGGTCGATCGCCTGCTCGCGCGCGCAGATGCGGACGTGGCCGAGATGCGCGGCGATCTGGAAGCGCATGTCGTTGACAGCATGGCTGATGCGTCGGGGGGAAACGAAGGGGAACGGCTTGACGCGGCCCTATCCCGCCTCGGCCGGCCGATCGACTATCTGCGCCCGCTGCTCGCCGACGAAATGCTTGAGCGCGGCACCCGGACCTACAGCCCGATCACGATCGCGCGGGGGCTTTCCCATGCCATCATGGCCGGATCGCGCCGGGCCGTGATCGGTTTCGCATTCGGCCTCGGTTATCTACTGCTCGCCATCTTCACCGGCATGGCGCTGCTCAAGCCGCTCTGGGGTGAGCATGTCGGTGTGTTCCGTTATGCGGACGGCACGGTCAGCGCCGGCATTGTCGCGCAATCCGATGGCGCCCGCGAACTGCTTGGCTGGTGGTCGATCCCCATCGCGCTGCTGCTGGCGGCGCTGCTCTACGTCGCTCTCACAAAGGGACTTCGGGCTCTCCGACAGCGGCGCTGAAGCTTTGCCTGAAAACCTCGCATAGCAAGGTAATAATGATGACTGACACGACAGCCGGTCGCGTGCGACCGGGTGCGATGGCGTTCGTCCTGCTGACGGTGTCGTTGAGCTGGTCGATCTGGATCGCGGCATGGCTGGCAACTGGACGGCCGACTACGTTTCATGGTCCAGGCGCCATGATGGCGGCGATCTATGCCGGTTCGTTCGGGCCGGGCGTGGCTGCGGCCATTTTGTCTGCTATCTCGTGCCCTAGTTCCCTCAAGGAATGGCTGCGCGGGTTCATCCGTTTCCGCTGTGGATGGCGGGCCTATGCCGCTGCGCTGCTGCCATTTCCGATCGCGCTTCTCCTTCTGACGATCGCTCTTGGTTATGCCCCACGGCTATAAGGGCTGCATGGTCAGGCATCGATCCTCCTGTACCTGACGGTGTTCCCGGTTTCGATCTTCAACGGCGTGACGACCGCGATCATGGGGGCCGGCCCGTTGGAAGAGGAAGGCGGATGGCGCGGCTATCTGTTGCCTCGCCTGCTGGAGCGGGGCGGCGAGGTCCGCGCTTCCCTCATCATCGGCATCGTCTGGGCGCTGTGGCATCTGCCGATCATGGCAATGTTCTCCGACTGGCGAAGCGGCGTTCCTTTCGTCGCCTATCTCCCTCTCTACACGCTCGGCGTCATCGGCCTGTCATTCGTCATGTCGCGCATATGGCTGGCCGGCCGTGGCAGCCTGATCCCTTGCATCTGGCTGCATAGGCTGGTGAACGCCGTTGGCGGCATAGCCTTTGACCGCAGCCTGTGGGCGAGCCATTGGTCACCGGAAGCCGGTACGTTCCATTTCGCTATCGCTACGGCTCTCACCGCCGCTTTCCTGTTCTGGATGAATGGCCGGGCGCAACGGCTCTGAGCCGTTACCGTATATTTGTACCCGTCCTATGGGACGCCTCCTCAGCGCTGCCGACAGCGGGATCGTAGGAGGGCGTTCGACATAGCGCCCCCCTTCCGCGAAGCCCCGGGTGCGGCGGTCTACCTCGCTGCACGGTCTGCGAGCCAACAGCCACGGAAAACAGAATGCTTATAGGTTACGCACGTGTCTCGACAGCCGATCAGGATATAGCCCTGCAAATCGATGCGCTTACCAAGGCCGGTTGTGAGAGGATCTTCACCGACAAGGCAAGCGGCGCAAAAGCCGACCGTCCGGGGCTTGTCGACGCACTTGAGTTCGCGCAAGGCGGTGACGCGCTTGTCATCTGGAAGCTGGATCGGCTCGGTCGATCCATCCGGGGCCTCATCGATCTGGCGGCGGGCCTCTCTTCGCGCGATGTCGACTTTCGGTCGCTGACTGAAGGCTTCGATACCGCTACACCTTCCGGAAGGCTGCTTTTCCAGTAAGCGTCCGGTCTTCTCCGCCTTGCTGACGAGGTGATGTGGAAGCCACAGGTGCGGTACTGTGGCAGACACCGGTGCGGCATTATGGCGACGTGAATTATCGAGATGGTTGGGGCGGAGCCGCGACGACGGTTCAGCGACGATGACAAGGCGCGGATCGTGTCGGAGGCGATGATGCCGGGGGCGAGCGTGCTGGACGTGGCGCGGCGTAATCCGGTTCGGCCCTTTCCGAAGCCGGATTATGCGGCCCGTCCAGTAGACGAGCGCGGTGCCCCCGCGTGCGAAGACGGCGTGACCCCGTCGGGCCGCTTTACCCCTCTGGGGTATGAGTTGGGGTATGTGGCCTTTGCGGCTCTGCCACGGATGTCGGAAAGCGCCCAGGAGCGGATACAAGCCTCCTATTGCGTGGTTGTGCTGATCACCGGAAAACTTGCCAAGATGGCGTCGCACGACAAGATGAGCGCACGAAGATAGGACTGATCTGCTTCCACGTTGAAGCGATGCTGCTGATTTAGGTGGTCGGGATTTATATCAACTACTCCCTCAACATGGCCCCTGCCACGCATCCGCACGGTCAGCTTGATACCCGGTTCCAATCCCTCCAGCGCTGCCCCACCTGCGAGTGTCGTGACCATTGCAACGATCTCGTCGCGGAACCGTTCGACATCTCCCGTCATAAGAATGGGTCCGCCGCATTCCAGAGCGCAACGGATGCCCTCATTTCAACTCGGATCCCCGGCCAATTACTGTCCCAATAGTCTGTCGCATTAGGGAACTCACGACCTTTCACCCAAAGTGAGTAGCCGCAAAAAGTCAGGTCGGACTCGGCGTTCCCGCACGAGCTCCACTGCCTCCAACTTGAACTCGCGGCTGAACTTCCGTTGTTGCATCTCCATCCTCCGGTTCCAAAAACACCTCATCTCGGTATTCACGAGACCGGCAGCAGCTCAGGCGCCCCTTGTAGACCCCGCTGGCTTTCGCCTTCTCAATCCCGTCCTTCTGTCGCTCCCTCCGTATGTCCAACTCGAACTCGGCAAAGTTCGCCAGGATGTTGAGGAGGGGCTTACCGTCGGAGCGGGCCGTATCGATTGCGTCCCGCTGGAGGCATCGGAAGGTGAGCACCCCGACCTCGCCGGCACGGCCCATCAACTCTGGGCGGACGAGATCAGCGCCTTCTGCATGGGATAGAGCAGGATCACGGTGGCGGCCTGAGCGGCACGGGGCGGCATCGGCCGCCTCGTATGCCCCAGGGTCAGCGGTCGCCCATCGCGTCGGTCCAACTGAGATCGAAGCGGGCTAGGTACTTGCGCAATCGATCGGCGTCATTGGTCGAGGTACGCTGGCGGCGGGATGCGGCGAACAGGGTACGGCCGGCTTCGGACAAGGAGCGGCTCTCGCGACAGGTCTCCACCACATGGGCCAACTGGACCCGATCGAACGGGTCCAGCGCGTCCAACTGCTCGGGTGATAGCAGATCGGCGAGTGCATCGGGCGCGTCCGCCCCGCCCGTCCAAAGGCGCTTGAGCCGTGCGATCTCAGCGGTGACGCAGTCGACGTTGATCCGTCCCGACGGACTGAAGGTGGCCATTCGGGTGACGCTGGCGGCGAGGTCGCGGAAATTGCCCGGCCAGCGCGCCTCGGCACTGGTCGCGAAGCCGAGATAACGGTCGCGCGCTTCCTTGTTGAAGGTGATGCGGTCGCCCTCGCGTTCGGCATGGCGGTCGAGTTCATAGTCGAGATTGGGTGCGATATCCTCGCGGCGCTCGGCAAGGCCGGGCAGCGCGAACGTCCAGAGATTGAGCCGCGCATACAGGTCGTCGCGGAACGTCCCCGCTGCCACGCAGGCGGCAAGATCGCGATTGGTACCGGCAATCAGTTGGAAGTCGCTTTCGACTTCGCGGTCGGCGCCCACGGGGAGGAAGCGCTTGTCCTCGATCGCGCGCAGGATCATCGCCTGTTCGTCGAGGCCGAGTTCGCCGATCTCGTCGAGGAACAGCACGCCGGTGTCCGCCGTGCGCAGCAGCCCGGCGCGGTCTGCGGCCGCCCCGGTGAAGGCGCCCTTGCGGTGGCCAAACAGGGCCGACATCGCGCTGTCACCCTTCAGCGTCGCGCAGTTCACCTCGACCAGCGGCCCCTTCACCTGCCGCTTGACCCGCTTCAGTTCGTAGATGCGCCGGGCGAGCTGGCTCTTGCCCGCGCCGGTCGGCCCCATCAGCAACAAGGGCGCGCGGCTGCGGACGGCGACCTGCTCGATCTCGTCGATCATCGCGTTGAAGGCAGCGTTGCGGGTGTCGATGCCCGATTTCAGGAAGCTGGTGCTCTCGGCGCTGTCGGCGGCGAAGCGCGTGGCGATGCTGTCGTAGCGCGACAGGTCGAGGTCGATGATGTTCCACGTCCCCGCCGCCCCGCCAGACCCACGGGCAGGCTGTGTCTGAAGCAGGCGACCCGGCAGATAATGCGCCTCGGTCAGCAGGAACAGACAGATTTGCGCGACATGCGTACCGGTCGTGATGTGGACGAGATAGTCTTCCGTATCCGGATCGAACGGATAGGCCCGCGCGAAGTCGAGCAACTTTCCATAGACCTCCTCGAAGTCCCATGGGTCGGCGAAGTCCATCACCTGCATCTCGACCCGCGTTTCCGGCGACACCGAGGCGATGTCGAGCGCCACGAACGCGGCGAGGCGCGCATGCTGGGTCCCGTGTATCAGGACGAGCCGGTCGACCCGCAGGTCTTCGTGCATGGTGAGGCCGACCGTCGGCCGCCATCGGTTCCACCGCCCGGTGTCGAACTTAGCGGCATCGAGCGTCGAGCCGAGAAAACCGATAGCGACAGTGGGCTTCATGGCGATACTATAGGATAAACTACGATCCATGTCGATCGGAACCACTTGAGGAGTGGATCAACCCGCTCATGATCGAAGTGCCGGGAAAATCCCCAATTACGAAGTGAATAGGCAAGATTTTCGACTGTCGCGCGGCATTTGGCACGCTCCTCGCAAAGCCATGTTCGTCGGATCGCATGGTATCGAACGGTCCGACACGCGGCAGAGGCGGCCGGAATAGGCCGGCCGCCTCAAAGGTAAGTCCGAGGAGTTAGACGATGACCGCCACCGCTTACGAATACACCGACGTTCCCGGCGGCGTGCCGATCAAGGCTTGGACGCGCGGCGTGCCGGTCGAGGACGGCGCGAGGGCGCAGTTGGCGCGGGCGGCGCAGATGCCGTTTATCTTCAAGCATGTCGCGGCCATGCCCGACGTCCATATCGGGATCGGCGCGACGGTGGGTTCGGTGATCCCGACCAAGGGCGCGGTCATTCCGGCGGCGGTCGGGGTCGATATCGGCTGCGGCATGATGGCGGCGCGCACCTCGCTGATGGCGAGCGACCTGCCCGACCATCTGGAGGGTGTCCGCTCGGCGATCGAGCAGGCGGTGCCGCATGGCCGCAGCGTCGGCCGGGGCAAGCGCGACAATGGGAGTTGGGGCTCGCCGCCGCCCGCGATCGTCTCGGCCTGGGCGACGCTCGTCCAGCGCTTCGACCGGATCTGCCAGAAGCACCCGCGGCTCAAGAACACGAACAACCTCGTGCATCTGGGGACGCTGGGCACCGGCAACCACTTTATCGAGCTGTGCCTAGATGAAGAAGCGCGGGTGTGGGTGATGCTGCACTCCGGCTCGCGCGGCGTCGGCAACGCGATTGGCACCTTCTTCATCGAGCTGGCCAAGCAGGACATGCGCAAGTGGCACCTGAACCTGCCCGATGAGGATCTGGCGTACTTCCCGGAAGGAACCGACCATTTCGACGATTATGTCGAGGCGGTCGGTTGGGCGCAGGATTACGCGGCGCTCAACCGGCGGATGATGATGACCAATGTCATCGGCGCCCTGCGCAAGGTCATCACCAAGCCGTTCGAGGCGGAGTTGGAGGCGGTCAATTGCCACCACAATTACGTCACGCGCGAAAACCACTTCGGCGAGAACGTGCTGGTGACCCGCAAAGGCGCGGTGCGGGCGGCGAAGGGCGTGATGGGGATCATCCCCGGATCGATGGGCGCCAAGTCGTTCATCGTCCGTGGGCTCGGCAACCCGGACTCGTTCGATAGCTGCAGCCACGGCGCGGGTCGGGTGATGAGCCGGACGGCGGCCAAGAAGCTGGTGACGCTCGACGAGCATATCGCCGATACGGCGGGCGTCGAATGCCGCAAGGACGAAGGCGTGATCGACGAGACGCCTAAGGCCTACAAGCCGATCGAAGCCGTGATGGCCGCCCAGGCCGATCTAGTCGAGATCGTCCATACGTTGAAACAGGTGGTGTGCGTCAAAGGGTGACGCACACCATTGGTCAGAGTGAATATTATGATCGAGATTGATGGCGGCGAGGGCGAAGGCGGCGGACAGGTCGTACGCAATGCGTGCGCGCTGTCGCTTGTTACCGGGGAGCCGGCCCGCATCACCAACGTCCGCGCCAAGCGATCGAAGCCGGGGTTGATGCGTCAGCATGTCACCGCGATCGAGGCGGCGTGCGCGATCGGCAGCGCGACGTGCGAGGGGCTGGTCGTCGGGGCGTCCGAACTGACCTTCCGTCCCGGCCGGGTGACGGCGGGCGATTATCGCTTTTCGGTCGGAACGGCGGGATCGACGGGGCTGGTGCTGCAGACGGTCCTGATGCCGCTGCTGCTCGCCGACGCTCCGTCGCGGCTGGTGCTGGAGGGCGGCACCCACAACATGCTGGCCCCGCCGTTCGAGTTCATTGAGCGCTGCTTCTTGCCGATCGTCCGGCGAATGGGCGGGCAGGTCGAGACGCGGCTGGTCCGACATGGCTTCTACCCGCGCGGCGGCGGGCGGATCGAGGTGGATATCACCCCCGGCCCGCTCCGGCCGATCGAATGCCTGACGCGTGGCGAGGCGGTCGGCGTCTCGGCCTGCGCCTTAAACGCCGGACTGCCCATGTCGATTGCCGAACGCGAGATTGCCGTTGTCCGCAAGGCGTTTGACTGGTCGGAGCGCGAATGCTTCATGCGGGAACTGCCGGTCGATCAGGGGCCCGGCAACATCCTGCTGCTGGAAGCGCGGTTCGAGCATGTCACCGAGATCGTCAGCGGTTTCGCGCAACTGGGCGTGACGGCGGAGCGGGTCGCGAAGACGGCGGTGGGGCGGATGCGCGGCTATCTGGGGTGCAAGGCCTTTGCCGGACCGTATCTCGCCGACCAGTTGCTGTTACCGATGGCCTTGGCGGGGGGCGGCGTGTTCACCACCGTCAAGCCGGGCGAGCATGCCCGCACAGCGGCGACGGTGATCGAGCGCTTCACCGGGCAACGCACCCGGTTCGAGCAGCAGGCGGGAGGGGCGCATGCCGTGACGATCGCCTGACGGATTGCGAGCGTAACGACTTCCTGCTATCTGCCCTGCGAGCCCGCACCAACTGGCGGGCCATACGGAGACATGCTGTGTTCGACCTTGCCGCCTATTGCGGTGCACGGGTCGGCGGTCTCCGGCCTTTCGCGTAAACGTCCCACGACGTTGGCGGCGGGCCGGCATCCGCCCCCGCCGCACCTCACCCTTTCGACAGGAATGACGTCGACGCGCGTACTTGCGCTGTCGGCCTGAGAGACGCGTGGATACGACATGGACGAACTGGATATCGTTCGGGGCCTGATGCTCCGGACGGCGGGCGCGTTGCCCGCTACGGCACCGCTCGCCAAGGCGCTGCTGGAATGGGCGGAGCCGCATCGGCCCTGGCTGCTGCCCGACGTAGAAGGCGAGTGGAACTGGGAAGGCTTACTCGCCGGTCTGGCTGCTCCGCGTGGGGAACCGGTGCGGGCGGAGGCGCTCGAACTCGCGGGTACGCTGGCGCGGTTGCTGGGCTTGTCGCCAATCGATGCGGCGCTGCTGCGCCTGATGGTCGCGTGCGACCGACTGCCGCGCGTCGGTGCCTTGGCGCGATTGCTCAGCCGTCACGGGCATGACCTGCCGCAACTCCTCGGCGAGATGGCCGGGGCGGGTGCGGAGGACGCGGACCGCGCGGCGCGGCGGGGTGCGGTCACGCGGCTGGGCCTGGCCTGCTTCACGGCAACCCGCGAGGGTGAGGCGGATGTCGAGATCCGCTGGACCTTGCAACGTCTGCTCGACCGGGCTCCGGCGAGCGAGGAGGCAATGCTCGACACTTTGGTCGGTCGGCGGCAGGCGGCAACGCTGGGGCTCGACGCCTTTGCGCATGTCGAGCCGATCGACTTCCTCGTCCGCTTGCTGCGCGGTGCGCTGGGCGAGGCGGCGGCAGGGGTCAACATCCTGATCTACGGCCCGCCCGGCACCGGCAAGACCGAACTCGCGCGTACGCTGGCGGCGGCGGCAGGCGCGGTGCTGCACGGCGTTGGCGAGGCGGACGAGGACGGCGAGGAACCCGGCCGGTGGGACCGCGTCGCAGCACTGGCGCTAGCGCAACGTCTGCTTGGCGGGCGCGGGTCGGCCGTGCTGCTGTTCGACGAGATGGAGGATTTGATCGGCGATGCCAGCCCGTCCGCGGGCGGCGACTGGTTCAGTCGGCGCGAGGGCAGCAAGGTCTTCGTCAACCGGCTGCTGGAGACCAACCCGGTGCCGGTGATCTGGACGACCAACGCGATCGGCAATGTCGATGCGGCGATCCTGCGACGGATGAGCTTCGTGCTGCGGCTCGACCTGCCGTCGCGTGCGGCCGCGGCGGCGATGCTCGACCGGGTGGCGCGGGAGGAGCGGGTGACGCCCGGCCCTGCCTTCGCCACCTTGCTCGACGCCGCACCAGAGGCAGCGACGGTTCTGCGCATGGCGGCGCGTGCGGGTAAACTGGCCGGTGAAGAAGATGGCGGCACCGTCGCGGCCGAAGCGCTGGTCCGGGCACTGCGGGGTGGCACGCTGCCGCCGCCCGGACCGGCGGCGTTCGACCTCGACCTGTTCGAGACCGATCGGCCGATCGATCGCCTGTTCGCGGCCATGGCAGATGGCGGGGCAAGCGACGTGTCGCTGCTACTGACGGGCCCGCCGGGCACCGGCAAGACTGCCTTCGCACATCATCTCGCACGGGCGCTCGACCGGCCGCTGCTGGTCAAGCGTGCATCCGACCTGCTGTCCAAATGGGTCGGCGAGACCGAGGCGCAGATCGCCGACGCCTTTGCCGAGGCGCGGCGGCGGGAGGCCGTTCTGTTGTTCGACGAGGCGGACTCGCTGCTGTTCGACCGCAGTACGGCGCGAACCAGTTGGGAAGTGGGACAGGTCAACGAATTGCTGACGTGGCTCGACCTGCATCCGCTGCCGGTGGTCGCGGCGACGAACCACGAGGCGGGGCTGGACCCGGCGACATTGCGGCGGTTCGTCGTCAAGCTGCGACTCAAACCGCTCGGCACCGAACGAGCCGCCGCGGCC
Source organism: Sphingomonas sp. SORGH_AS_0438 (assembly GCF_031453475.1). Classification (NCBI taxonomy): domain Bacteria; kingdom Pseudomonadati; phylum Pseudomonadota; class Alphaproteobacteria; order Sphingomonadales; family Sphingomonadaceae; genus Sphingomonas; species Sphingomonas sp. SORGH_AS_0438. The sequence continues at coordinate 1,094,580 of NZ_JAVIZS010000001.1, read as the reverse complement.
TTCCAGCGTTTTTTCGGCCAGTCCGCTCCAGCGTGCCTGGGCACGGTAGAGGGGCTGACTCCCGGCGACTTCGCGGTGGTCGCGCGGCAGTTGCGCCACTGGCCTGCGACGGATGCGTTGGATCTGGTGGAACGGCTGCGAGCGGAGGTGGCCGTGAAGCCGGGTCAATCGGTGCGACTTGGCTTTTGATCCGATGGGCGGGATGGCCGCCGCCACCCCGTTCGATCGTCAGAACGCGGCCCGGTGGGTCTTGAGCGCCCGCGCCAGCACGGCGGCCTCGAACGCCTGCTTGAGGCGGCGATCGGCATCGGGGCCCGCTTCCAGGATGATGGAATTGGTGCCCAGGCGCCTCGCGAACACCGAACACCGAACAACGCACACGCGTAGCGGACAGGCCTGGGTGAGCCTTGGTTGGTCAACGCGCGGAGCCTTGATCCGCGCGAAGCCCATTGGATAGCAATTACAAGCTGGTGGCTGATACGGACTTTCTCGCCTTTTCGCATTCGCGGACTTTCGCCGAATGATATTCGACGATTGGATAGCTGTCGTTGATGTTGCTTGCGGCGGCGGCGACAGTAATTTCTCCCATGGCGCCGGGCTTGCCTGCCATTTTTGGCTTGTCCCAGTGATAGCCGTAAAAACGTTCGTCATCACTAAGCGTCATCATCCAGAAATCATTTCGGCATTGAATGTCGCCACCCGAACAACGATTGACCAGCCGTCCGCTGCCATATTTGGTTTCAAGCGCCCACGCCAAATCCTTGACCCGCTGCCGAACCTGCGATCCGTCACCGTCGTTCGATATGTCTCTGCCTACCCCGCGGATTTGGCAGATACCCGTTTCCGGGTACGCTTCTATGACCACCGTTTCGATATCCGGATGTGACTTGGGTGGCGAAGTCGCTATGTAGAAGCCGGCCTTTTCCAGCTTTTCAAGGCTAAGCCCCTCGATGCTCTGGCCCATATTGAAGCCGAACGGACCGGATCGGGCAGCGACCTGCTTAGACGAACCCTCTGTCGCTACACGATTATGGTTGTCGCTTGGCTGTTGAGTGACTTTCGGGACATCACATCCACCAATCGTTAACGCCAGACAAATGGCTGCAAGCTTTTTCATGTGGACCCTCCCTGTTCTCAGACCACTTATCCGTTGACTGGTGCTCAAAGGAAGGGCCGGAATACGTTCATTACGAACATATTCAGCGCTGGACTCCACTGGCCCGCGCCAATGTCTAGATTCGGGTAGAAGTTCGAACTTGCAAAAGATGATTAGTCCGAAGGTTTCAACGCTGTCCTGCCGCCCTGCTTAGTTTCAGGATCCGTTGATGTGAGCGTTACGACCTGACTCAGGCTCCGTAAGAAGACCAGAATGAGCGACCTGTTTTGGCTGACTGATGAGCAGATGGGGCAGCTGCGACCATTTCTTCCAAAAGGCCACGGCAAGCCGCGCGTGGATGACCGGCGGGTGCCGGGTAGCATCGTGTTCGTCAACAGGAGTGGGCTGCGCTGACGAGATGCACCCGACACCTACGGTCCGCACAAGACGCTCTATAATCGGTTGAAGCGCTGGGGTGAGGCCGGCGTGTTCACGCGCATGAGGGAGAGTTGGCGTCGGCAGGGGCCGAGCCGAAGACGGTCACGATCGACGCGATTTACCTGAGGGCGCACTGCACGACCTTAAGCCTGCGGGTAAAAAGGAGGATTCCGGCCGCCTGATCGGGCGCACCAAAGGCGGCATGAACACCAAGCTCCACGCCGTCGCTGACGAGAACGACCGGCCTTTGAGCTTCTCCATGACCGCAGGCCAGATCAGCGACGACACCGGACCAGCAGCACTGCTCGACGAGATGCCCAAGGCGCAGTGGCTACTCGGCGCGGCGATCGCGGCTGTGAAGCCGATTGGTTCCAGGGACGTTCTGCAAGCCAAAGGCGTCCAGCCCTGCATCCCGGGTTGGCGATCCCACAACGAGCCGGTCAGATACGATAAGCGGCGCTATCGGCGCCGCGACCGCATGAGGTCATATATGGTCGCCTCAAGAACTGGCGATGCGTCGCCACCCGCTACGATCGCTGCCCAACCGTCTTCTTCTCCATCGTCGCACTCGCTGCCACGGTCATCTCCTGGCTGTGATCAACAAGTCCTGACCTTAGAGTGCCGGGGTCTCTAACACGATCTAGCCTTTTGATTTATAAGGTGTCACGCTTTCGACGGTGCAACTTCCACTTGGGAGATTGGATGGGATCTGGGTGGTGTAAGCGATATCGCCTACACAAAGCCGAGCTTTAAATGGATGGGTTTGTAGGCTGTCGCCTCGTGATACACCTTCGCAACCGCCCGATGTCCGCACAACATAAACAACGTCGTTGCTGACCCGGTAGAGGAGGTTTGATCCGTACGAGAAAAGCCGAGGATGAGAGCGCTGCGTATTGACGCACTCCGCCCCTGGTTCAATTATCTTGCCCGTGACAGCATGAGCTATATTCTCGTCCGCGGCTAGTTGATGTGCTCCCAACCCGGGAGCGAAAGCCATGATCGACGTTGCTAGCAATGCATATCGTCTGAACATAGCTTTGATCCTCATGATGGTCCGAATCGCCGGTGCCGACCATCAAGCGAAGACTGTGCTTTTACAACCACTTATTCATTGCAAAGGCTGACGTGTGCATCGGCTTTCCACCGTCAGTCCAACGTTTTTCCGTCTTCATTCACGCTACCGAATGGAGGCAAGCGGGTGCAACCTGCACCCACCCGCCTATCGCAGCAGACTTGTGGCTGCGATCAACAAGCCCTGAACCCTTGTCGCCCGAGCGCCAACGGCCCCTCCCACGGATGGGAAGGGCCGCACCCGCGACTTACGCCGTCGCACCGCCGTCGATGTTGAGCGTGGTGCCGGTGATGTAGCTCGCATCGGGACCGGCGAGGAAGGCGACCGCACCCGCGATCTCCTCGACCGTGCCGTAGCGGCCGAGCGGGATCGCTTGCAGCACCTGTCCCGCAAATTCGCTGTCGGCGGGATTCATGTCGGTGTCGATCGGTCCCGGCTGCACGGTGTTGACCAAGATGTTGCGCGGGGCGAGATCCTTGGCCCAGCCGCGCGCCAGCGCCGCCACCGCGGCCTTGGTCGCGCTGTAGACGGTGGTCGCGGGAAAGGCCATTTCGCCGGAAATGCTGCCGATCAGGATGATCCGCCCCCCATCGCGAAGATGCGGCAGGGCCGCGCGGGTGCCGACATGCAGCCCCTTCACGTTGACGCCGAACTGGCGGTCATAGGTCTCGTCGGTATCCTCGGCGATCGCAGAGAATTCCGCCACGCCGGCATTGTGGACCAGGATGTCGATGCCGCCCAGGGCGGCGGCGGCCTGTTCAACGCCAGCGCGCTGCGACGCCGGGTCGGCGGCATCGGCCTGGAAGGCGAAGGCAGTGCCGCCTGCGCTCTCGATCGCCGCCACGGTCGCGTCGGCTGCCGCCTTGTTGCCGGCATAGGTGATCGCCACCGCCGCGCCATCGGCCGCCAGTCGCTTGGCGATGGCCGAGCCGATGCCACGCGATCCGCCCGTGACGAGCGCTGTCTTTCCCCTTGACTGACATGTGCATTCTCCAAATCCGGCCCGCGATCACGACGTCGTACGCTGTCGGCAGAGGCAAGATGGGACGACGGTTCAATAGTTCAATATTCCCGAACTATTAAATTAGCGATCATGCCTTATATCGATTGCATGGCCCGCTTCACCCATCCCCGGCTGGAAGACGTTCCGCTCGATCTGGCATTGCATGCGCTGGCCGACCCCAACCGGCTGGGCATGGTCGCGCGGCTCGCTGCGACCGAGCGACTGAGCTGCACCGATGCGGCCCCGTGCGAGACGATTCCGAAAAGCACGCTGTCGAACCACCTCAAGCTGCTGCGCGCAGCGGGACTGATCGAGACGATGCAGGCCGGGCGCGAAATGATCAACACGCTGCGCCGGGCCGAATTCGACGAGCGCTTTCCCGGCCTACTCGACGCGGTGCTCGCCAACCGGCGGGCCTGATCACCGACCGAGGGCGTCGAGTTCCGCGAGGGCACCCGAGGGCAGCGCCGGCCATGCCGCGGCAGGGTTGTCGTGCCGATGCACCACCGACGAGGTACCCGGAATCAACCGAATACTGGACGAACGCGGGTGCCAATGCCGCCGGACGGGTGGCGGTCCTTCACGGGTCGAATGGCAATGGCGACATCGTCGAGCGCTCGCGCTTCTGCACATAATGCCGCCTGTAAACGCAATTTGCGCCTGAACGACTACGGGATGCTACACTCCGTCACCGGCCGGATGCTTGCACGACCCGGCTCAGCTCACGGTGACACCTTTCCAAAAAGCGATACGGCCGCGAATGGCCTCCGCTTCGGCTTTAGGATCGGGATAATACCAAGCGGCATCCGCATTGTCGGCGCCCGCGACGTGCAGGCTGTAATAATGCGCCGTTCCCTTCCAGGGGCAAACGGTCGTCGTGCCACTCGGCCGCAAGACGGCGGCATCCACACTGTCCACCGGGAAATAGTGGTTGCCCTCGACGATGACCGTCTCGTCGCTATGGGCAATGCGGGCACCGTTCCACCGAGCTTCGACCATCATATCTCTCCTGACGCCGACGGAGATCGGCATTGGGTCTATGTCCGTCAAGGTCGCGGCCGGTCGACGATCGACCACTGTCAAACCCGAACGATCCTATTAACGGGCGCGCCATGCGGGAAACCCATATGAAGCACCTCATCGACGGCACCGATATCGTCACGGGCGATCCTACGCCGCTATGGGTGAAGGAGGAGGCAAAAATGCACGAACGGAACCTTCGCCTGTGAGAAAAATGCCATCCCGTTTCCGACGCCTCGACGGGGCATTGGCGGACCTTCCGGTCGAAGAGCCGATGCTGCTCACCGAGCTCGACGGCTTCCTCACCGGGCTGATCGTCTGTCCCGAGGCGATCCCGGTGGACGCGTGGATGACGGTCATATGGGGCGTCGAGATCGATGGCGTCCCACCGTTCGAGGACCCGCTCGACGTGCAATGGTTCGTCAGGGCGGTGACGGCGCGGCGCGACGAGATCGCGCGCGACCTGTCCCGCGGCAAGCTGCAGCCGATCCTCGACATCGACGAGCGGGATGGCGACGTTCTGTGGGAATTCTGGATCGACGGCTTTTCCGATGCGATCGCGTTGCGTCCGGATGCGTGGGACGCCGCGGCCGCTGATAGCGAATGGGCCGATCCGTGGCGGCGCCTGCTGGCGCTGATCGCGATCGCCCGCGACGAAAGCGATCTCGACAGCGTGGAGATCAATGCGTTCCAGGACCGTGCGGTGGCCGAACTGACGGACACGATCCAGCGCCTCCATGCGGCCCGCGCTCATACGGGCGAGACGAAGGCGAATGCCATGGAGACAGTCGCGCCGGCCAAGACCGGCCGCAACGATCCCTGCCCCTGCGGCTCGGGAAAGAAGCGCAAGCATTGCTGCGCCTGACCTGCCGAACCCGAATGGACGATGTCTTCCGTGGTTGGTCGCACCGGATCAATCGGGTGCTGCCCGCCCGCAACCGGGACGGGCAGCACGGTTAGGCCCGCTTATTTGGGAAAATGGATCCCGCAAAGCTTGTTGCCGTCGGGATCGCGAACATAGGCGAGTTCGATCGTGCCCATGGAGGCCGTGTTGCGCGGACCCGGCGGTGCTTCGATCGACGTGCCGCCATTGGCGACCGCAACATCGTGAAACTGCTTCACCTGCTCCGGCGAGTTGCAAGCAAAGGCGACGGTGCTGCCGTTCGCGACGGTTGCCGGCTCGTCGTTGATCGGCTGGCTGACGATGAAGTTGGTCCCGTTGTCGTTCCGATAGATCAGTCGGGTATGACCGCTGTCGGCGATGTTCCGCATCGCCTCCCCTACGCCGAGGGTGCCCAGCACCGTGTCGTAGAAACGCTTCGATCGCTCAATGTCGTTCGATCCGACCATCGTGTGAAACAGCACGCTATTCTCTCCTGCTTGGGACAGTGCCCGGAACGAACGGAAGCGGCATCCGGGCCATCGGATCGGTGCAGGCGGCCCGAAGGATGAAGCGGATATCGGCCAGGACCGATTGCCGGGCCGGGAATTTGGCTTGTCAGGGACCATGGGGCGGGCCACCCTCGCCACCCGATGACGACATCCCCCATTTCCGAAGACTATGCCCGCGGACGACGCGACGGACTGCGCATGGCGCTGTCGATCCTCGAAGCGGAGGAGGCCAAATGGGAAGCCCGGCTGGGCGAAAGCCCGTCCTGGCGGACAAACGCGATGCGGGTCATCCGCCACAAGGCCTATCAGGTCGCGCGCAAGCGCGTGCAGACGGCGCTTCATCGGCTGCAACCGAAATCGGAAGCCGCGTTGCCCAGCGAAATCGCACAAAGGATCGACCAGGCCGGCTTGTAGGCGCACGCGCCCTATCTTGCGCCAGAGGGCATCCGGGCGCCGGACATCACGTCATCAAGATATAAGGATATCTTTATATCATGATTGACAATGCCTCGGTGTTGGTGTTGGAACGCGGCGTCGAGGTTCCCCATCCCAGGCATGGCGATGGGGCTAAGACGGGAAGCCGGTGGTGTCCTTCAGGGCAGAGTCCGGCGCTGCCCCCGCAACTGTAAGCGGCGAGCGGCGGCTCCAATTCGTGTCACTGGGTTCCCGCAAGGAGCCCGGGAAGGCCGGAGCCACCGCGTCGACCCGCAAGCCAGGAGACCTGCCTTTCGACGCCATAACGTTCCTCGGACGGGGGTTCCTCCGGTGGATCGCGCTCGACGCGACGGTCCGTGACGTTCCGCCATCCGGGCCTGTCCCTGCCTTGCGCGCTCTCGCCTGACCTCTGTCCGCAAAGCCAGGTGAGTCATGACGAATAGCGGGTTCACATTCACGATCAGCAGCATCCCGTTCAACGAGGACTATCGTCCGGCCGACAGCACGCGCATCACCACCAACTTCGCCAATCTCGCCCGAGGCGACAACCGGCAAGAGAATCTGCGCAACACGCTGATGATGATCGATCGCCGTTTCAACGCGCTGATGCACTGGGACAATCCCACCGGTGATCGCTACACGATCGAGTTGAAGATCATCTCCGCCGCGCTGACCATTGGCGATGGTGACGCCGACGACGCGCTTCCCCTGATCGAGATTCTGCACACCAGCATCGTCGACCGACGCAGCGGCGAGCGGACCGATGGCATCGTCGGCAACAACTTCTCCTCCTACATCCGGGACTACGACTTCAACGTCGTTCTCCCGGACCACCTCAGGACCGGAGGTGGCGGTGCGCCGGACGATTTCGGCGATCTCCACGGCGCTCTGTTCAAGCGCTTTCTCGGCTCAAGCGCCTATCGCGACCATTTTCGGAAGGCCCCGGTCATCTGCCTGAGCGTGTCGAGCAAGGCGATCTACCACCGGACGGCAAACGTCCATCCTATCCTCGGCGTCGAGTATCGGAACGACGATACCTCCCCGACCGACCGGTATTTCGCGAAGATGGGCATGAAAGTGCGCTACTTCATGCCGCCGCACAGCGTCGCGCCCCTGGCCTTCTATCATATCGGCGATCTGGTCAGCGACTACACCAACCTCGAACTCGCCGGCACGATCGCGACGATGGAGACGTTCCAGAAAATCTATCGCCCCGAAATCTACAACGCCAACTCCGTGGCGGCGGAGCAGTACCGGCCGAGCCTGACATATCAGGACTATTCGCTGACCCGCATCGTCTACGATCGCGAGGAGCGCAGCCGGCTCGCCGTGGAGCAAGGCAAGCTGGCCGAGGCGCATATCATCGCGCCGCATGGTGCCGCCCTTCGACGCTGGTCCGCGACCTGCGGCCTCTGATCCCACCCAAACGACAGGTATATTCCATCATGACGAGATTGTTGCCGACGACGACGGCGGGCAGCCTGCCCAAGCCCAGCTGGCTTGCTCAGCCCGAGACCCTGTGGTCGCCGTGGAAGCTGGAGGGTGAGGAACTGATCGCGGGCAAGCAGGACGCGCTGCGTCTGGCGGTCGACGATCAGCGCCAGGCGGGCATCGATATCCTGGGAGACGGCGAGCAGACCCGCCAGCACTTCGTCACGACGTTCATCGAGCATCTGGACGGCGTCGACTTCGAGAAGCGCGAGACGGTGCGTATCCGCAACCGTTACGACGCCAGCGTGCCGACGGTCACCGGCGCCGTGTCGCGGCCCCGCTCGGTCTTCGTCGACGATGCGCGGTTCCTGCGCGCCCAGACCACCCAGCCGATCAAATGGACCCTGCCGGGGCCGATGACGATGATCGATACCCTCTTCGACGCCCATTACCGGAGCCGCGAGAAGCTGGCCTGGGAATTCGCCCGCATCCTCAACGAGGAGGCCCGCGAACTGGAGGCTGCGGGCGTCGACATCATCCAATTCGACGAACCCGCCTTCAACGTGTTCTTCGACGAGGCGAACGACTGGGGTATCGTCACCCTGGAACGCGCCGCCGAGGGCCTGAAGGCCGAGACCGCCGTCCACATCTGCTACGGCTATGGGATCAAGGCCAATACCGACTGGAAGAAGACGCTCGGCTCCGAATGGCGGCAATATGAGGAAACCTTCCCCAACCTCCAGAAATCGAAGATCGATATCATCTCGCTCGAATGCCAGAATTCGCGAGTGCCGATGGACCTGATCGAGCTCGTCCGCGGCAAGAAGGTGATGGTCGGCGCGATCGACGTCGCCACCGATAGCATCGAGACGCCGGAACAGGTCGCCGATACCCTGCGCAACGCCCTGCGCTTCGTCGATGCGGACAAGCTCTACCCGGCGACGAATTGCGGCATGGCGCCTTTGAGCCGCAAGGTCGCGACCGGCAAGTTGAAGGCGCTGGGTGCGGGCGCGGCGATCGTCAGGCGGGAAATCACGGCCTGACCGGCGCAGTCGGGGGCTGTTCGGCGACTGCCAGCGTCTGACGTACCTAGGCTCCGACCCCGATCCGCTTCCTCGGCTTCGCCATCATCGGGCTAATGCCGGGAAGCGGATGACGGGTCATCCTTGGCAGGCCGTCCGCCCGCAACCCCATTCCAGACCGATGCCCCGTCGCCGACGAAGCGCATCACGACCTATCGAAGCCCGATCGTCATCGGGACGGCGCGACCGCCGACCGCCGGAGGAAGCGGGCGGCAAGCCGGCGACGCACGGGTTCGTCGTACAGCTTCAGACTCGCATAGGCGATCAGCACGGCGACGATCACCAGCAGGACGCCCATGGGCGCGCCGATACGGGCCGGGACCTTCTGGTCCACGACCCAGGCCGTGTAGAGGTAGATCAGGGGATAATGGGTGATGTACAAAGGGAAGGACAGGTCACCGAAGAACCGGGCCACGCGCAGGCTTTTGCCATCGGCCAGTTTCTGCCCGGCGCCGATCGCGACGATCAGCGGAAACAGCAACAGCACGCAGGCCGCATCGTACAGGCCATTGCGCCAGTCATGCGGCGTGTCGCCCATACGCGGCAGCGCCAAGGCCAGGATGAGCAGGACGCCGCTGACGGCAAAGGCGTGCCGAACGCGCAACCGCTTGCCCGATCGCATCAGCAGCATCCCCGCCAGGAACGGATAGCATAGACGCGCCAGACCGATATGGATGCCGGCCGCGTCGAGCGCCCAGCCGCCGATCAGATCGCGTCGTTCGCCCCGCAGCGCGACGTCGAGCAACAGCCCGGCCGCCAGCACCAGCAACAGCGTGAGGCCGCGACGCGAAAGCCTGCGCAGCACCAGCGCATAGGCTATATTGGCGACATATTCGTAGAAGAGCGACCAAGCCGGGCCGTTCAGCGGATGGATCTCATCCCAGCCGCGAATATCGAACGCCTTCGGCAACGGCAGCAGCGTACAGCCGAGCAGCATCACCAGCAGCATCTGCCAGACCGGCGTCTCGGCGATGCGTGGAAACAGGCCCCCCGCCTGGAGATAGAAAAGCGCGCCACCGAACACGCTGCCCAGCACCACCATCGGCTGTAACCGGATCAATCGCCGCTTGTAGAATTCCCACTGCCCCATGCGCGACCAGCGATCATCATAGGCATAGGCAATCACGAAGCCGGACAGCAGGAAGAAGAAATCGACGGCGAGATAGCCGTGGTTGATGATCTGCTTGGTGGGGTCCGCGTCCGAATAGGCTTCGAATACGTGGAAGATGACCACCATCAGCGCGGCTATGCCACGCAAGCCATCCAGGATCTCGAAATGACTTTTACCGGGTGCGATGGCCGTCGTCGATGTCGCCTGTGAAGATGAGATCACACCGCTCCTCTACCTGCTTGCCCTGGACCGGTGCCGGCTTGTCGGGGGCCGTCCTGCCATGACGCGCCCGTCATCGACAAGTCATAAGGCTGCGGATATCAAGGACATGGGTCGCCCATCGAACGGCGAGATCGCGTTTTGCGGTACGGAACCGGATGGAGGGGCGATGCGGAAGCGACTGGTGGTGATCGGTCCGGTAGCCATGGCGCTTGCCGGTCCGCTGGCGGCAGGTCCGACACCGGGCCAGGACCCGTTTCCCGTGACCATCCAGGTCGATGCGAGCCGCATCGGCCCGCCCGTCCAGCCGCAATGGCGCTTCTTCGGCGCGGACGAGCCGAATTATGCGACGATGAAGGACGGGCGGACCACCCTCGCCACGTTGGGCTCGCTCGCACCCGACCGCGTCTATTTCCGGACGCATAATCTCCTCACCTCCGGGGATGGCACGCCCGCGTTGAAATGGGGTTCGACCGGCATCTATTCGGAGGATGCCGAAGGTCGGCCGCACTATGACTGGTCGATCGTCGATCGCATCTTCGACACCTATCGCGCCCGCCGGGTGAAGCCCTATGTCGAGTTGGGCTTCATGCCGGAGGCCATGTCGACCCGGCCGATCCCGTACCAGCATGACTGGCGACCCGGTAGCGGCGAACTTCGCACCGGCTGGGCCTATCCGCCCCGCGACTATGGGCGGTGGGAGGAACTGATCTTCCAATGGGTCCGGCACTGCGTCGAGCGCTACGGCCGCGAAGACGTCGCGAGCTGGTATTTCGAGACATGGAACGAGGCCAACCTGCCCCAATATTATTGGGGCGGCACGCGAGAGGAGTTCTTCCGGCTGCACGACGCCGCCATCCACGGCGTGCGGCGGGCGCTGCCGGACGCGCGGGTCGGCGGGCCCGACAGCGCCGGGGCGGGCGACGATTTCCTGCAAGCCTTCATGGCCCACGCGAAGGCCGCGGGCACGCCGACGGATTTCCTGTCCTTCCATGCCAAGGGTCAACCGGAGGTCGTGCGAACCGGCGCGACCAGCCATGTCCGCATGGGCATCGGCACGCATCTCCGCGCGGCGGATCACGAATTCGCCGCCATCGCCGGCGATCCCGCCTTCCGCACCAAGCCGATCATCATCGGCGAATCCGATCCGGAAGGGTGCGCCGCCTGCCAGGGGCCGGCCAATGCCTATCGCAACGGCACGATGTATTCGAGCTACACCGCCGCCGTCTTCCCCCGGCTCCGCGACCTCGCCGAGCGGCGCGGCCTGACGCTGGAGGGCGTCCTGTCCTGGGCCTTCGAGTTCGAGGATCAGGCGCCCTTTGCCGGTTTCCGCCAGTTGACCTCGAACGGCATCGATCTGCCGGTCATGAACATGTTCAAGCTCTTCGCCAAAATGACTGGACGGCGTGTGGCGGCGATCTCGGACCATCAGGTCGCCTTGGACGACATGCTGCGGGGCGGCGTGCACGGTCCGGCGGATGTCGGCAGCGTCGCCAGCCGTGATGGCGATCGGCTTTCCATCCTGGTCTGGCATTATCACGACGATGATCTGCCGGGCCCGGCGGCGGCAGTCGCCCTTGATCTCCGGGGCCTGCCACCGGCCTTGTCGCGCGGCGCGGTCCTGACCCACTACCGGATCGACGACGCCCATTCGAACAGCTTCGCCGCATGGCAGGCGATGGGTGCGCCGCTGGGACCGACCAACGCGCAGCGCGCCGCCCTGCTGCGTGCCGCCGAACTAGCGACGATCGATCCCGGGCCGACGCCGTTCGCGACCGATCATGGCCGGACCAGATTGCGCTTCACCCTGCCCCGCCGGGGCGTTTCCCTGCTGGTCCTCTCGCCGAAGCCGGATCAGCCCGCAAAACGCGGCCGATGATCGCCTCACGAGCAAGGTCCGGGACCGATCCTGCCCGGCTTCCATGGACCCATCACGGCCTCGCGCGTTTTGCCTGCCGCCCCGGCCGGTCGCCGGAGGTGCGGGAGACGGGATTTTGGGGAGAACGCCGAACGTGACGGGGAACATACACGATGCGGCGGCGCGGCCATGCGCTTCCGAAACCGATCACCGACGCCGGAAGCGGCATCGCGCATGACGACCCAGTCACTCGCACCACTGCCGGTTTCTGGCGCGAGCGCGCATCCACATCCGACCGTGCCGCGATCCCCGGACGCGATCGAGGATGTCGTCGCCACCCAGCAGGCCGCCCTGCACGAACTCTACCACAGGCATCTGCGCCACGGCAGCCGCTATGCGCTGATCGACTTCCCGGATCATGCCAATGTGGGCGACAGCGCGATCTGGCTGGGGGAATTGACCATGCTGCGCATGGTCACCGGCCGCGATCCGGACCATGTCGCGACGTGGCACGATTTCGATGCGGCCGCCTTCGCGACGATGCATCCCGACACCATATTGCTGCTCCATGGCGGTGGCAATCTCGGCGATATCTGGCCCCATCACCAGCGTCTGCGGGAGACGATCCTCACCGACATCCGCGACCGGCCGGTCGTGCAACTGCCGCAGTCGATCCACTTCCGCGATGCCGGATCGGCGCGACGCTTCGCCGACATCGCCGCCGCCCATCCTGATTTCACCCTATATGTCCGAGATAGACCGAGCGCGACGATCGCCGCCGAACTGCTCGGCTGCCACGCTACCATCGCCCCCGACTCCGCCTTTGCGCTGGGACGGCAGATCCGCGAACCCGCCTCGGTGCCGCTGTTGGGGCTGATGCGCACCGATGCCGAGCGTCGCGCGCACGCCGGCCCCCTTCCCCAGGATGCCGAGATCGTCGACTGGCTCCAGGACGACCCCGCTCTGCCGGCCGGCAGCACGCCGTCCGACCGGGAACGGCAGGCCCGCCACCGCGTCGCGCGCGGCCTGCGGCTGTTGTCGCGCGGCGAGCAGGTCGTGACCGACCGGCTGCACGGTCATATCCTCGCGCTGCTGCTCGACATTCCGCATCGCGTGCTCGACAACGACTATGGCAAGGTCGGTGCCTATGTCGCGGCCTGGACGGCCGCGTCGCCGCTGGTGCAGATGGCGGCATGACCGCAACGCCCGACATCAGCCTCCTGGTCTGTACCCGCAACCGCAGCCATGCCTTGGCCACGCTGCTGGAGTCGATCACCGTCGCCGTGACGCGCGCGGTCGACCACCGGATCGAAGTGGTGCTGGTCGACAACGGATCGCAGGACGACACCGCCGAGCGCCTTGCCCGGTGGAGCGGGAGCCAAGCCTTCCCCGTATGCGTGGTGCACGAACCACAGGCCGGCCTGGCCCATGCGCGCAATCGCGGCCTGTCCGCCGTGCGCGGCGGCATCGTCGCCATGACTGACGATGATTGCGTGCTCGATCCCGGCTATTTCATCGAACTGGCCCGATGCTTCGGCGAGTTGGATGGCCCGGTGATCGTCGGCGGCCGCATCCTGCCCGGCAACCCCGCCGACCTGCCCGTCACGCTGAAGCTGGAGGACCATGCGATGATCGCCCCGCCGGATGCCTTTCCCGGCGGCTTCGTCATGGGGGCGAACCTCGCCTTCTCGGCGGAGGTCGCGAGGCGCGTCGGCCGGTTCGATCCCCGGTTCGGCGCGGGCGCGGCCTTCGTCTCTGCGGAGGATACCGACTATCTCTTCCGCGCGACGGGATTGGGCATCCCGCTTCGCTACGATCCCCGCTTCGTCGTCCACCATCATCACGGCCGCACGCTGGTGGAGGACGAAACACGCCTGCTGGCCGGCTACAGCTATGGCGATGGGGCATTATACGCAAAGCATCTGCTGCGCGACCGCCGCATCATCCGCGCGATCATGCGCGACCTGTCGGACCTGTCGCGCGACTTCGTCGACCCGGTCACGACCCATCGCGGCATCGGCCGCTTCTACGCCTTCCGGCTGAGGCACAAGGCGGCGGGAATGATCGCCTATCTGCGGAAAGGACGGACGCGAAGCAACAGGCGCGGACCCGCCACCGCCCCCGTCACCGCCTGAGGATTTCCCATGCCCGTCACCGACATCGCGACCCGGACCTATGACCATGGCTGGCGGCTCGACCCCATCGTCCGCAGCCTGCTCGACACCGATTTCTACAAGCTGCTGATGCTCCAGCTGATCTGGCGGCTGCACCCGGACGTGGAGGCGACCTTCTCGCTCATCAACCGCACCCGCTCGGTGCGGCTGGCCGAGGATATCGACGTGCACGAACTGCGCGAGCAGTTGGACCATGCCCGCTCCGTCCGGTTCGGCAAGAAGGAGCTGATCTGGCTCGCCGGCAACAGCTTCTATGGTCGGCGACAGATGTTCGCGCCCGATTTCCTGGCCTGGCTCGCGGACTTCCGCTTGCCCGACTATGAGCTTCGCGTCGTCGATGGCCAGTTCGAGCTGCATTTCCCCGGCCCCTGGACCCACACCACCATGTGGGAGATACCGGCGCTGACGATCGTCAACGAACTGCGGTCGCGCGCCGCGTTGAAGGGGCGTGGCCGTTTCGAGATGGACATCCTCTATGCCCGCGCCAAGGCCAGGCTGTGGGACAAGGTGGAACGGTTGCGCGCCCTGCCCGACCTGGTCCTGTCCGACTTCGGCACCCGCCGTCGCCATGGCTTCCTGTGGCAGCGCTGGTGCGTCGAGGCGTTGAAGGAGGGGCTCGGCCCGCGCTTCATCGGTTCGTCCAACGTGCTGCTCGCCATGGACAACGACCTGGAGGCGATCGGCACCAATGCGCACGAATTGCCGATGGTGTTCGCCGCGCTGGCCGATGACGATGCCGGCGTGGCCGCCGCCCCGTACCGCGTGCTGGACGAATGGCGGACGCAATATGACGGCAACCTGCTGATCGCCCTGCCCGACGCGTTCGGCACCACCGCCTTTCTGGCCGGCGCACCGAAGTGGCTCGCCAACTGGACCGGCTTCCGCCCGGATTCCATGCCGCCGGTCGAGGGGGGCGAGCAGATCATCGATTGGTGGCGGGCGCAGGGCGTCGACCCGGCGACCAAGCTGTTGATCTTCTCCGATGGCATGGACGTCGATACGATCGAGGCGACCTATCGGCATTTCCATGGCCGCGTCCGCACGAGCTTCGGCTGGGGGACCAACCTGACCAACGATTTCCGCGATTGCGACCCGTCCGGCGGCGACGCACTGGCGCCGATCTCGCTGGTCGCCAAGGTCATCGACGCCAATGGCCGGCCGGCGGTCAAGCTGTCGGACAATCCCGCCAAGGCGACGGGGGAGCCTGAAGAGGTAGCGCGCTATCTGCGCATCTTCGGCGATCGCGGCATGGTCCGCACGCCGGTCGCGGTGTGACAGGCCGCGCCCGGTCCTGCTAGCATCTCCCATGGCCTCCATGAATTTCGAGCTGCTGGACATGCGGGTGTTCGTCGCGATCGCCGAGGGCAGGAGCTTTCTGCGCGCGGCCGAGCAGTTGCACCTGTCACAACCCGCGATCAGCCGCCGGGTCCAGAAGCTGGAGGCGACCGTCGGCACCCCCCTGCTGGAGCGGACCAGCCGGACGGTGCGGCTGACCCCGGCGGGACAGGAGATCCTGCCCCTGCTCCGCCGCCTGCTGGAGGAACTGGACGAGTCGCTGATGGGCGTCATGGCGTCCGGCGAGCGACAGGCGGGACGGCTGACCATCGCCAGCATTCCCAGCGCCACGGTCCGGTTCCTGCCGGCGGTGCTGGAGGCGCTGGGCCGCGACTATCGCAACGTCCGCGTCCGCGTGCTCGACCTGTCGGCGACCGAATGCGCCGAGGCGGTGCGGACCGGGCAGGCCGAGTTCGCCATCACCCTGCCCGTCTCGTCAGACGGCGACCTGGTCTATGAACCGTTGACCGACGATCCCTATGGGCTGGTCTGTCGCGCCGACGATCCGCTGGCGAAGCTGGCCGATCCGGCGTGGAGCGACCTGGCGGGCCAGCGGCTGGTGACGGTGCATCCGGGCAGCGGCAATCGCACCGCGCTCGACGCCGGGCTGGCGCGCGCCGGGATCGAGTTGCGCTGGTTCTACGAGGTGACGCGCCTCACCTCGGCGCTGGCGCTGGTCCAGGCGGGGCTCGGGCCGTCGGTGCTGCCGCGCCTCGCCTGCGAGGGGGCCGATGCGCGCGACCTGATCTGGCGGCCGCTGCGCGGGGCGGAGGTCGCGCGGACCATCGGCGTGCTGCGCCGCGCCTCCGCGACTTTATCGCCCGCCGCCGCCCGGCTGATGGGGCTGCTCACCCAGGCCTGGACCGCCTAGCCGCGCCCCGCCCCAGCGCGCGACGAGTAGCGAGGCCGAGACATTGGCCGTGCCGCTGGTCAGCGCGCGGATCTCCGACAGGAAACGGTCGACCGCGATCAGCATCGCCGCCGCGCCGACCGGAATGTCGGGCAGCAGCGACAGGGTCAGCAGCAAGGCCGAAAAGCCGCTGCCCGTCACCCCGGCCGCCGCCTTGGACGTCACCAGCATCACGCCCAGATAGACCGCCACCCGCTCCGGGGTCAGCGCAATGCCGAGCGCCTCGCCCAGGAAGAGCGTCGCGACGATCAGATAGACCGCCGTCCCCGCCAGGTTGAGCGAATAGCCCAGCGGCACGGTCAGCCCGGCGACGCTGCGCGGACATCCCAATCCCTCCAGCTTCTGGATCAGGCGCGGCAGCACGACCTCGGTCGAGGCGGTGCCGAGCACGATCAGGATCTCGTCGCGGAACGTCCGGAGCAGGATGCCGCCCCCCAGGCCGGTGGTCAGCCGCACCAGCAGGACCAGCCCGGCGATCAACAGGCCGCACGCCAGCGCCAGCGTCCCGAACAACAGGCCCAGCGAACCGATGAAGCCGAGGCCATAGGTGCCGACCGTATAGGCGATCGCCCCGAACGCTCCCACCGGCGCAGCGCGGACCAGGAAACCGAAGATGGTGAATTGCAGCCGGGTCAGCGCCTCGATCGCGCGGACGATCGGCGCGCCGTCCGCACCGATGCGCAACAGGCCGAAGCCGACCAGTCCGGCGACGAACAGCACCGGCAGGACGTCGCCGGCGGTGAAGGCGGAGAACAGCGTGTCGGGCACGATCCGTACCAGGAAATCCCCCGCCCCCGTGATGTGCCGCCCGGCCAGCTGCCGCTCCACCTCCGCCACGGCCTCGCCATAGGGCGGCAGGGGCAGGCCGCGCCCCGGCTGCATCAGCGCCGCCACGCCCAGCCCGATGGCGAGCGCGGCGATGGTGATGCCCAGGAAGACGATCAAGCTGCGCAGCACCGTCGCGCCGGTGTCGCGCGCCGCGCCGTTGCGGACGATGCCCTCGACGATCGTGCAGAACAGGACCGGCGGCACCATCATCCGCATCGCCTTGACGAAGGCGATGCCGAGCGGGCCCAAGTCGCGACCAAAGGCCGGGGCCAGCGCACCGATCACCGTGCCGGCGACGATGCCGATCAGCATCTGGACATGGAGGTGGCGCAAGGCGCGCAAAGCGGATCGATCCTTATTCATGCACCAAACGCATAGAGCGGACCGATCATTGCATTTGATCGAAACACCCATTGTCCTGCTTAGTGCCTGCTACGGCATGATGGCTCAAGCCTCTGCCCTCCAACAGGAACCCGCATCAAGACGGGGCGACCGAGAGAGGTATGACGAACGTGCGAACTCCAAGATATCGAACCGTGGTGCCACGGCGACGGGCGCTCGGCTTGGCGCTGCTCCTCGGGCTGACCGCGATCGGCACCCCTGCGGCGGCGCGCGAGGGCAAGGCTGCGGCCAAAGCCGCCACGGTGCGGGAATTGCACGTCGTCACCTCGGGCGGCTTCACCACCGCCTTCGAGGCGCTGGCCAAGACCTATGAGCGCGACACCGGCATCCACATCGTCGCCGAACATGGCCCCTCCATGGGCGACACGCCCCAGGCGATCCCCAATCGCCTGGCCCGTCACGAAGATGCCGATGTCGTCATCCTGGCGCGTAGCGGCCTGGACAAGCTGGCGGAGCAGGGCCGCATCGCGCCGGGCACCTCCATCGACCTCGGCCTGTCCAAGATCGCCATGGCGGTGAAGGTCGGCGCTCCCGCGCCCGATATTGCCACGCCCGAGGCGCTGCGAGCGACGCTGGTCAACGCCAAGTCGGTGGCATGGTCGGACAGCGCGTCCGGCGTCTATATCCAGTCAACCATGCTCGACCGGCTGGGCGTCACCGACCAGGTCCGCCCCAAGGGACGGATGATCCCCGCCACCCCGGTCGGCCGCGTCGTCGCCGAGGGCAAGGCGGAGATCGGCTTCCAGCAGTTGAGCGAGTTGAAGGCGGTCAAGGGCATCCGCATTGTCGGCCTGATCCCGGACTCCTTGCAGAAGGTGACGCCCTTTTCCGCCGGCATCGTCGCCTGGTCGCCGCATCAGGCGGAGGCGCGGGCGCTGATCGCCTATCTCGCCTCGCCCAAAGCCTATTCGATCATCCGCGACAGCGGATTGGAGCCCGCCGCGCAAAAGGCCAAGCCATGACCGCTTCCACCATCCCCTTCCCCGCCACCGAGGACGCGGCATCGCCCGTATCGGCCGAGCGCCGGCGATCGGCGTTCAAGTCGATCTTCATCGTCGCCAGCGGCAACTTCCTCGAGATGTTCGACTTCATGGTGTTCGGCTATTACGCCACCTACATCTCGAAGGCGTTCTTCCCGACCGGCAGCGAATTCGCGTCGCTGATGCTGACGCTTATGACCTTCGGCGCGGGGTTCCTGATGCGGCCGGTCGGCGCGCTGGTGCTGGGCGCCTATATCGACAAGCATGGCCGGCGGCAGGGCCTGCTCCTGACGCTCGGCCTGATGGCGCTGGGCACGCTCGCCATCGCGATCACGCCCACTTACGCCCAGATCGGCGTGGCCGCCCCCGTCATCATCCTGCTCGGCCGCCTGGTCCAGGGCCTGTCGGCGGGCGTCGAGGTCGGCGGCGTGTCGGTCTATCTGAACGAGATCGCGCCACCCGACCGCAAGGGCTTCTTCTGCTCGTGGCAGTCGGCCAGCCAGCAGGCGGCGGTGGTGTTCGCCGCGCTGATCGGACTGCTCGTGTCGTCCAGCCTCGATCCCGTCACCATGCAGGCCTGGGGCTGGCGCATTCCGTTCGTCATCGGCTGCGTGATGATCCCCTTCCTGTTCGTCATCCGCCGCCACATGGAGGAGACCGAGGTCTTCCTGAAGCGCAAGGAGCATCCGCCGCTGTCGCAGATCATGCGGACCATCGGCACCAACTGGGGCGTGGTGCTCCAGGGCGCGCTGATGGCGGTGATGACGACCGTCTTCTTCTACATGATCACCGCCTATACCCCGACCTTCGGCAATAAGGTGCTGTCGCTGACGCCGGGCGCGGCGCTGTTCGTCACGGCCTGCGTCGGCGTCACCAACTTCGTCCTGTTGCCGGTGATGGGCGCGCTGTCCGACCGGATCGGGCGCAAGCCGCTGCTGATCACCGCGACCGTGCTGGGGGCGCTGCTCGCCTATCCGCTGATGAGCTGGCTGGTCGCGGCGCCCAGCTTCGGGCGGTTGCTGACGGTCGAACTGGCGCTCGCTGCGATCTACGCCACCTATAACGGCGCGTTCATCGTTTACCTGACCGAGGCGATCCCGCCGCATGTCCGCACCGTCGGCTTCAGCCTGGCCTACAGCCTGGCGACCGCGATCTTCGGCGGCTTCACCCCGGCGATCAGCACCGCGCTGATCGGGGCGACCGGCGACAAGGCGATCCCCGGCGCCTGGTGCGCCGCCGCCGCCCTGCTCTCGCTGCTCGCCCTGCTGATCGGGTCGCGCCGCCGCCGCGCCGCCTGACCCCCTCGACCGCCGCGCCCGTCATCGGGTGCGGCGGTCACCTTGTCCAAGACCAGAGGCGGCAGCCGATGTGCTTCCCGCCCACCCCTGAGAGGATGCCGTCATGTATCGTGGAGCCTTGCTCGCGATCGGCCTGTGCACGTCCCTGCCCGCCGCCGCGCAAGGCGCCGACGATGTCGCGCGCCTGACCCGGTTGGTCGAGCAGCAACAGGCGCAGATCGCCCGGCTGGAGGCGCGGCTGGCCGCGATCGAGGGCGCCCCGCCCCCGGCGGTCGCCGCCGCGCCGCTGGGACAGGCGCTGCCCTCCGACGCGCATCCATCGCCGCCGCCCCGAACCGCCGCCCAAGCCCCGCAACGGCCGCGCAGTCCAGCCCCGCTCGGCCAGTCGCTCCCCTCCGACGCCCATCCGCCGTCGCTCGACGCGCGGCTGGCGCGGATCGAGCAGGCGCAGAAGGAGGGCGTCCATGTCGACTGGTCGAAGGGCACGCCGGAGTTCACCAGCGCCGACGGCCGCTTCTCCTTCCGCCCGCGCGGCCGCATCCTGGTCGATCTCGCCACCACGACTGGCAGCGCGATCCCGGCCCGCAACATGACCGCCACCACCGCCCGGTCGCTACGCCTGGGGTTCGAAGGGTCGATCGGCCCGCACCTCTCCTATCTGCTGGAGGGCGATTTCGCCGACAACGACGTGGCGATCAAATCGGCCTATCTTGCTTGGACGACGCGCTTCGTGGGCCAGCAGGCCGAGTTCGCACTAGGCAACCGCCTGAACGATCGCGGGCTGGACGGGTCGAGCGGCACCATCTCCGTCCCCTTCCTGGAACGGAATTTCGTCGGTGCCGGCATCATACCGGTGCGCGGCTTCTTCGGCCTAGGCGCGGCGGCCCGCATCTATGGCGATGGCTGGCATGTCGGCGTGCAGGTCTCGGGCGACGACATCAACAATCCCGGCACCCAGGGCGACGGCCTGACGATCGGCGCGCGCGCGCATTGGAACCCGGTGAAGACCGCCGACTGGCTGGTCCATCTGGGCCTCTGGGGCTTTCACGAGGACATCGCCGCCGATGCGACGCGGCCGACGCGCAGCATCGCGGTCGGCGGCTTCTTCAACGACAATCTCCGCATCCTACCGGGCAGCTTCGCGGATGCCCGGTCGGGCGACGGCTATGGCGTCGAGCTGGGCACGTTCCACAAGTCGCTTTGGGCTTACGGCGAATATGGCGCGCGGCAGATCGAAAATCGCGCGGGCGCGTCGACCGACCAGTCGGCCTGGGCGGTGCAGGCGGGCTGGTTCCTGACCGGGGAGACCCCGCCCTATCTGACCCGTGGCGGCGTCTGGAGCCGCCCCAAGGTGCTGCGTCCCTTCACCTCGGGCGGCAGCGGCGCGATCGAGCTCGCCACCCGCTATGAGGAACTGGACTATAGCGACAATCCCACCGCCGGGCGCGGCACCGCGCTGACGCTGGGCGTCAACTGGTACCTCAACAACTTCGTCCGGCTCCAGCTCAATGCGATCGACTGGACGGTCGCCAATCCGACGCAGCGGGGCGGCGCGACCGACCATGGCCAGACCCTGATCGGCCGCGCGCAGGTCGCCTTTTGATCGATCGCGATCCCTCAGGGCATCCTCGGATAACAAAGCCGCAATAAGTTCGTTTTCCTTTGGCCTAGGTTTTTGATTTTGCACGTTATGCGATCCCAACAACCAAGGGATCGACATGGATCAGAAGAGCGCGCCGCTGGTGGAGGCGTTGGCCGCGATCGAGCGCAAGCCGCTGATCGGGTTCGGCGCGCCGGGGCATAATCAGGGGGCCGTCATCCCCTCGGGTCTGCGGAGCCTGTTGGGCCGGCGTACGTTCCGCGCCGATGTGCTGACGCCCAAGGGGCTGGACGACCGGACCGAAGGGACGCTGGCGCTGCAACGCGCGCACGAGATCGCGGCGGAGGCCTGGAACGCCGATTTCTGCCGGTTCGTCACCGGCGGATCGACCCAGAGCCTTCACACGGTGATGGCGGCGGTGGCCGGTCCGGGCGACACGATCCTGGTCGCGGCGAACGCCCACAAGGCCGAGCGGACCTACGCCCTCGCCGCGGGCCTCGACATCGGCATTGTCCCGGTGCAGGTCGACCAGGGCTGGGACATCGAACATGGCGTCACGCCCGACGCCTTGCGGGAGTCGCTGGCGCACCATCCGGCGGCCAAGGCCTTCGTCCTGGTGAGCCCGACCTATTATGGCGTGACCAGCGATGTGGCCGCCCTGGCTACCCTCTGCCACGAGCATGGCATCCCGCTGATCGTCGATGCGGCCTGGGGCGGCGCCTTCGCCTTTTGCGAGGCCCTGCCCGACGATCCGCTGACCAAGGGCGCGGATGCCGCCGTCTACAGCGCCCACAAGACGATGGGGGCGCTGGCGCAAGGATCGATCATCGTCGCCAAGGGCGATCTGCTCGACCGGCAACGCCTGTGGATGGCCTATGAACTGTTCGAGACGACCAGTCCCTCGGTGCCGATCCTGGCGTCGCTCGACGCGACGCGGCGCGACCATGCGTTGCGGGGCGAGCAGATGTGGAACGACGTCCTCGCGCTGGCCGACCATGCGCGCGAGACCATCGCCGCGATCGCGCCGCTGCGCGTGCTCGGCCGCGACGACGTGCCGGCCGGGGCCGATCTCGACCGTACCAAGATCCTGATCGACGTGTCGGCGCTCGGTGTGTCGGGCTATGCGATCGACGACTGGCTGTACGCGGAGCATCGCATCAGCATCGGCCTGTCCGATGCCCGTCACCTTCTGGCGGTGATCGCGCTCGGCACGACGCGCGGTGACATCCGCGCGCTGGAGCATGGGCTGGCGGACCTGGTCGCGCGGCTGGCCGCCGATCCCGCGATGCTGCCCCCGCTGGCCACCACGCCCGGCATCGAGACCCTGTCCGTCGAGATGGCGATGGCCGGGCCGGACGCGATCGCCGCGCCGGTCGAGATGGTCCGGTACGAGGATGCGGGCGGCCGGATCGCCGCCGAGATGATCGCCCCCGCCCCGCCCGGCGTGCCCCGGCTGGTGCCCGGGCAACGCATCTCGCCCGCGCATGTCGCCTGGCTGGTGGCGCAACGCGACGCCGGGGCGTTCATAATGGACCCGGTCGATCCGACCGACGCGACGATCCGGGTCGTGGCCTAGTGGGCGGCGGGCGGTGGCCGGTTCAATTGCCCTCGGCGTCGACCACCACCGTCACCGGCCGGCCGCGCGACATCGGTTCCCAGCCCGCCGACAGGGCCGCGCGGATGCACCGTGCGATCGTCGCATCGTCCAGCTGGAGGCGGCCGCGCGGCAGTCCCTTGAGCAGCCGCTTGGAGGGCGGGAACTCCACGAAGACCTCGCGCTTGGCATCCTGTTGCAGGATCGAGAGGGTCATGCCCTTCCACCCCTCATCGTCCGACAGATGGGGTTCGCGCTGCAGGCGCCAGTCATAGGGGATGCCATCCACGGCGATCGTGCCGGATGTAGTATGGGACTTCGACATGGACGCGCCCTTAGCACGGCCTCGCCGTCATGGCGCAAGCCGGCACGATCAGGCGCGCCGCGAGCTTGCCCGCGGCACGAGCCGATCCAGCGCATCGGCATTGTCGCGTCCCCAGCCATAGAGCAGCTCGACGGGCTCCACGAAGCGCCGGCCGAGATCGGTCAGCCGATATTCGACCATCGGCGGGATGGCGCTGTGGACGTGCCGGCTCAGCAGGCCGCTCGCCTCCATGTCCCGGACCGTCTGGGTCAGCATCTTCTTCGAGATGCCCGGCAGGCTGCGCAGCAGCACGCCGGTTCGCGCCGTGCCGTCATGGCGGGCATGAAGCGTGTGCAAGACCATGCTGGTCCATTTGGTCGCGAACAGTTCCAGCACGCGGCGCGGCGCGCAATCCTCCCGCCATTCCTCATCCGCCGTGCCGGGTTGCATATGGTTACCTCCTGGTGCCTGGGGGCGTAGATGGTGCCGTCTGGAACCACTGTCCACCCATGACTAACTCATGCCTCGACAAGGAGAATTTCATGACGAAAACGGCTTTGGTAGTGGGGGCGAGCGGGATCGTCGGCAGCGCGACCGCGACGCTGCTGGTGGAACAGGGATGGACCGTCCACGGCCTCGCCCGACGCCCGACCGAACAGTCCGGGGTCCGGCCGATCGCCGCCGACCTGCAAGATGCGGAGGCCACCGCCACGGCGCTGCGCGGCCTCACGCCCGACGCGGTGTTCGTCACCACCTGGCTGCGCCAGGACAGCGAGGCGGAGAATATCCGCGTCAATGGGGCGATGGTCCGCAACCTGCTCGACGGACTGCGCGGAGGCGAAGGCCCGCGCCACGTCGCGCTGGTGACCGGTCTGAAACATTATCTCGGGCCGTTCGAGGCCTATGGCAAGGGCAGCCTGCCCCAGACCCCGTTCCGCGAGGAACAGGGCCGGCTGGACGTCGAGAATTTCTATTATGCCCAGGAAGACGCGTTGTTCGCCGCCGCGAAGCGCGATGGCTTCACCTGGAGCGTCCACCGGCCGCACACCGTGATCGGCCTCGCGGTCGGCAATGCTATGAACATGGGCACGACGCTGGCGGTCTATGCGACCCTGTGCCGGGAAAAGGGCCAGCCCTTCCGCTTCCCCGGCTCGGCCGCGCAATGGCAGGGCCTGACCGACATGACCGATGCGGGGCAGCTCGCCCGTCACCTTCTCTGGGCGGCGGAAACCGAGGCGGCGCATGACGAGGCGTTCAACGTCGTCAATGGCGACGTCTTCCGCTGGCAGTGGATGTGGGGCCGTATCGCCGACTGGTTCGGCGTGGAGGCGGCACCCTTCGATGGCGTCGTACGACCGCTCGAGGAGCAGATGGCCGACGATGCCGGCCTGTGGCGCGAGATCGCGGCGCGCGAGGGGCTGGCCGAGGCCGAACTCGGCCGGCTCGCCTCGCCCTGGCACACCGATGCCGATCTCGGCCGTCCGATCGAGGTCGTCACCGACATGTCGAAGAGCCGGCGGCTGGGCTTTGCCGGCTATCAGCCGACCGACGATGCGTTCTTCGCGCTGTTCCAGCGGCTGCGCGACGGTCGACTGATCCCCTAAGGTCAGGATCGGGCCGGGTCGGTGGGAGCGAATGACCGCCCCCGCCGATCCGGATCGAGGCCGATCGAACCATGGTCTCGGGCTCGACGGATCATGGAAGCCCTGTCTCCGGACCGGGCGTGTCGAGCCTGGGCCAGGTACGTCCAGACCAGGGCCGGTGTCGGATCAGGCCAGCAAGGTCCGGGCGCAGTTCTGGACATGATCGGCGATCAACCGGAAGGCCGCGCTCATCGGTGACTGTCGCCGCCACGCCATGGCGATCGAGCGGTGCGCCCGCCAATTCTCGACCGTCAGGACCTTCAGGCCCGCCAGACCGCCCACATCCGATCGCAGGTAGAGGCTGGGCAGAAGCGCCAGTCCCAGGCCACTCGCCACCATCTGGTGCAGACTGTCCAGGCTGGTGCCGTAATAGTCCGGCGCCACGGTCATCCCGTAGCGTTCGGCGATCTCCGCCGCCTGGCGCGCCAGGTGATGGCGGGGGTCGAGCGTCAGCAGCGGACTGCCGGCAAGGTCGTCCGGCATGGTTCCGCCAGCATCGCTCGGATGATCCAGCGCCGCCACCAGGTGCAGCGGCTCGCGAAACAGCGGCTCGATCGTCAGGTCATCGCCGGTCATCGGCAATGGACCGAGCACCACGTCGATCTCGCCACGTGACAGTTCCAGCACCTGCTCGTCGGGAATGCCCTCCCGGACATGCAGCCGCAGGTTCGGGGCCATGCGGTGCAACTCGGCGATGATCGGCGACAGCAGATAGGGCCCGAGCGTGGGCGTCGTGCCGAGCCGCAGGATCCCCGCCAAGCTGTTGGACGCCCCCGCCGCCAGTGCGACGATGTCGCTGGCATCGCTCAACATGCGCCGTGCCGTCGCCACGATCGTTCGGCCGACCGGGGTCAGCATCGCGCCCGTCGCGCTTCGTTCGAGCAGCTTGGCCCCCAGCCGATCCTCCAGCGTGCGGACTTGCTGACTGAGCGTCGGCTGCGAGACGTTCGCCACCCGGGCGGCGAGCGCGAAGGACCCTGTATCCGCGATCGTGACCAGATATTCCAGCTGACGCAGCGTAGGCATGGCGCCCTATAGCATCCGTCTATAGACGTGACAGCTATAATCCGATTGGCAACCCGGATGATATGCCATTACCCTATAACAATCTGGATCAATGAATGATGTGACCCCACTGCGAGGTGGTGGCATGTCCACAGCATCGTTTCAGGGCCGATCTGCCGAGAGGCATGACAAGGGGGATTGTTTTGGCGGCGCAGAGATTGGGATTTCGGGATGCGGTGGGGTGGCTGTCGCAGACGATCGGGCCCGACGGGGCCTATATTCGTCTAGGCATCGTCTATACCATCGCGATCAGCCTGTTGGCGCTCGCGACACCCATTTCCGTCCAGTTGCTGATCAACAGCGTCGCCAACACCGCGATGCCGGCCCCCTTATGGGCGCTGTCGGGCGTCCTTCTCCTCTTGCTGCTGATGGTCGCGGCACTCAGTGCGCTTCGCGTCTGGATCATGGCCGCGTTCGAGCGTCGCCTGTTCTCCCGCGTCGTCGCGGAGGTCACGCTGCGGGCCGTCCACGCCCAGGACCCCTTCTTCGCCGACGGCAATCGCGGCCATCTGTTCAACCGTTTCTTCGACCTGGTGGTCGTCCAGAAGTCGGTGCCCAGCATGGTGATCGGCGCCTTCACGATCATGCTGCAGGCGGTGATCGGCCTGACCATCACCAGCTTCTACCATCCCGTCTTCCTCGCCTTCAACGCGGTGCTGGTCGCGGCGGTGCTGCTGGTCTGGATGCTCTGGCGGCGCGGCGCGATCAGTGGGGCGGTGGCGCTCAGCCATGCCAAGCACAATGCCGCCGGCTGGCTGGAGAGCGTCGGCGGATCGAACGGCTTCTACAAGTCGGCGCGCCACCTCGACTTCGCGATGACCCGGTCGGAGGCGATGACCGCGGCCTATGTCGCCACCCATCGGCGCTATTTCCGCTACCAGTTCGCACAGACCATCGCCTTCCTGCTGATCTACGCCTTCGCCAGTGCCGGGCTGCTGCTGCTCGGCGGCATGTTGATCCTGCGCGGGCAGTTATCGCTCGGCCAGCTTGTCGCGGCGGAGCTGATCCTGTCGGGCGTCTTCTACGGCATCGCCCAGCTCGGCACCTATCTCGACATCTTCTACGACATGGTCGCCAGTTCGGAGGAACTGTCGCTGCTGTTCGCCATCCCGCAGGAGAGTGCCGCAGGCGGCGGCAACGGCCCGCGCGACGGCGCGGTCAAGCTGACCGACGTGGCCTTCAAGGACGCACGCTACGATCTGACGCTCGCCGCCGGCGAGCAGCTCGTCGCGGTCGCCGAGCCGGGGGCGGAGCGCTGGCTGGCCATGCTGCTGAAGCGGCACGCCCTGCCCGAACGCGGCCTGGTGCGGATCGGCGGCGGCGACCTGGGCTCGTTCGACATGTACCATCTCCGCTCCGACGTGACGGTGCTGGACCGCTCGACCATCGTCGAGGTCACGATCCGCGAATATCTCCGCCTGGCCTCGCAGGGGCTGGACGGCGCGGCGATGGAGGCGCTGGCGACCGTCGGACTGGAACGCCGCCTCGCCAGCCTGCCCCAGGGGCTGGACACGCCGCTCGGCTCGACCGGCTATCCGCTCAGCGTCGGCGAGGCGATGGCGTTGAAGCTCGCCAATGCCCTCCTCGTCCGGCCCAAGCTCCTGCTGCTCGGCCAGATCTTCGACCTGTTGCCACCCGAACGGCTGCGTGCGGCCATACGGATATTGAAGGATCATGGCACGACCGTGCTGCTCTGCACCGGCCGGCCGGAGGATCTGGTGCTCGACGGCTATCTCTATCTCGGCCTGACCGAACAGCGTCGCTTCGACACGCTGGCCGAGCTCCAGGCCGCCTGCAACCGGGAGGGCGACGATGCAGCATCCGCCTGAACAGCTCGCGCATTTCCGCACCCTCGCCTCGCTGCGTCCGCCCCGGGTGGCGGTCGCCGTCGCCTGGATCGTGACGATGGGCATCGCCGCGACGATCTTCGTCCTTTTCTGCGTACCCTGGTTGCAGACTGCGGTCGGGCGCGGTCAGGTCGTCTCGCTCGATCCGCAGGACCGGGCGCAGGACGTGACCGCGCTGGTGCCCGGCCAGGTCGAGCGCTGGTATGTGCATGACGGCCAGCATGTGAAGCGCGGTGACCCGATCGCCCGCATCATCGACCTCGATCCCAACCTGCTCTCGCGCCTCGCCGCCGAGCGGGCGCAGGTGCAGGCCGAGATCGCCTCGGTCCGCCAGTCGCAGGCGGTCGCCCAGATCGACGTCAACCGCACCCGGCAGCTCTATGCCGAAGGCCTCGCCTCGCGTCGCGATTACGAGCAGGCGCAGATCAAGGTCGCGGACTCGGGCGCGAAGCTGGCGGAGTCGCGCGCCAAGCTCAACCGCATCGACGTGCAGCTCAATCGCCAGTCGGCGCAGCTGGTGCGGGCGCCGCGCGACGGCCGTATCCAGAACCTCAACGCCGCCGCCGGTGGCGCCTATGTCTCGGCCGGGACCGCGCTGGCGGTGGTCGCACCGGAACGGGTCGAGCGCGCGGTCGAGCTGTTGATCGACGGTCGCGACGTGCCGCTGCTGCGCCCGGGTCGTCCGGTCCGGCTGGAGTTCGAGGGCTGGCCCGCGATCCAGTTCAGTGGCTGGCCCTCGGTCGCCTATGGCTTCTTCGACGGTCGCGTCCGCACCATCGATCCCAATGCCAATGCGCAGGGCCTGTTCCGCATCCTGGTCGAGCCGATGCCCGGCAAGCCCGCCTGGCCGGATCGGCGCTTCGTCCGGCTCGGCGGCAAGGTGCAGGGCTGGGTGCAGGGCGAGACGGTCACGGTCGGCTATGAGCTCTGGCGTCAGCTCAACGACTTCCCCTTGGAGTTCGGCCAGACCACGCCCTATAAGGACGGCAGTGGCAAGGATGGCGGCGGCAAGGACGACGATCGCAAGATCGCCTCCAAGGCGGGCAAGCCGAAATGATCCGGCCACTCCTGCTTGCCGCGCTGGTCGCCGCCCCCATCATGGCGCCATCGGCCGTGGCGCAGCGCATCCGCGCGAACCCGGCCCCCGCGCTCGAAACCAGCACCGCGCCGTTGACGCTGGACGACGTGCTGCAAGCCTCTGCCCGCGCCGCGCCGCAGATCATCGAGGCCCTGGCCAAGGTCCGCGCCGCCGAGGGCCGCGCCGTGACCGCCGATGGCACGTTCGACACGGTGTTCGAGGCCGATGGCCGCTCGCGCACGCTCGGCTATTATGACGGGACGATCGCCTCCGCCCGTGCGACGCGGCCGCTGACCGACAATGGCGGCTATGTCTATGGCGGCTACCGCGCCAGTCGCGGGCGCTTCCCCGTCTATGAGGACGAGAATTACACCAACCGCCTGGGCGAGGTGAAGGTCGGCGCGCTCTATTCGCTGCTCCGCGACCGGCTGGTCGACGAGCGGCGGACCCGCCGCACCCTGGCATCGGGCGATATCGACATCGCCCAGTTCGAGCGGCAGGCGGTGGCGATCGGCGTGCAGCGGCGTGCGATCGACGCCTATCAGAACTGGGTCGCGGCGGGCCTGCGCCTGCGCGCGTATCGCGACCTTCTCCAACTGTCCGAAAGCCGGCGCGGCGGCCTGGCGCGCCAGGTCCAGCTCGGCGCCCGGCCGGACATCCTGCTGGCCGAGAACGACCAGAATCTGGTCCGCCGCCGCGCGCTGGTGGTGCGGGCCGAGGGAGACTTCCAGGCCGCCGCCAACGCCCTGTCGCTCTATTATCGCGATGCCGCCGGCGAGCCGGTGCTGGTCGGCCCGGAGCGACTGCCCCCGGACGCCAGCGCCTTGGCCGGGGTCGCGGCATCGGCGCGCGCCGATTTCGAGCGGCGACGGCCCGACCTGCAAATGCTGTTGGCCCGCATCGACCAGGGTTCGGCCAAGCTGGCGCTGGCGCAGAACGACCTGCGTCCCCGGCTCGACCTGCGGGGCGAGATCGGCAAGGATGTCGGCCCGATCGGCCTTGGCGGCCCCACGCGCACGCCGCTGGAGGCGGCGGTCGGCTTCCGCTTCTCGCTGCCGCTGCAGAACCGCGCGGCGAAGGGCAAGATCGTCGAGGCCCGCGCGGAGATCGATGCGCTGGAGGCGCGTCGCCGCTTCCTGCGCGACCAGATCACCGTCGAGGTGGAGGGCATCACCATCGGCGTCGGCGCGGCGGAAAAGCTCGCGACGATCGCCGAGCAGGAGCGACAGCTCGCCGAACGCCTGGCGGCGGCCGAGCGTCGACGGTTTGAACTGGGGTCGAGCGACTTCTTCCTGGTCAACCAGCGCGAGGAAACGGCGAACGACGCCCGGGTGCGGCTGATCGATGCGCAGGCCCGGATCGCGGCGGCCCGCGCCGAACTCGCCGCCGCTACCGCCGATCGCGTCGCGCTCGGGCTGGAGCCTTAAGCCGCCGCTCCGATCGACCCGATGCCATTTCCCGGTGGGTCGGTGCGAGATGGAAGGTCTCACCGCTCGACGACATTCCGGCCGGCCGGCAGGATGGCGTCGACGCGGTGATCGGCGAACACCCACCCGCACCGTGGCATGGGCGTCCGCCGCGCCACGACCGGCCGTCGCTATCGGACCGCTCAGCGGTCCTGCACATGGGCCTCCGTCAGCCGCCAGCGTTCCAATTGGGTCAGCACGTCATTGGCGATCTGCCCGACGGTGAAACCGGTCAGGTCGCGAAAGCCCGTCTCGCCATTGGTCTGTGCGGCCAGCATCCAGGCCAGGCTGCGGCGGCCCTCCGGCGCCTCCAGCGCGGTATAGGCGGCGAGCGGGCGCGAGCGTGGCGACAGGCGGTAGACGAAGAGGCGGCCGTCGCGCGCGGTAATGGTCAGTTCGACCCTGTCCGCCTCGCTGTCCAGCCGGCTGGCCGTCCAGCCCTCCGCCTTCAGCGCTTCCTGCACCGATTGCACCGCCGGTTGCCCCTGTGACCGGAGTTGCGCAACGATGTCGGCGCGGCGGGCGGGCACGATCAGACGCTTGATCCGCTCGCTGATGGCGGGGCCGTCGGCGGGCAGCGACACGCCCGCCAGATCGGCATTGGTCTGCCGCACCAGTCCGACCGCCAGCAGCAGCATGATGAAGCAGAAGGGCAGCGCGGCGAGCAACGTCGCCGACTGCAACGCGCCCAATCCGCCGGCGACCAGCAGCAGCGTCGCGGTGATGCCCAGCAGCACGCACCAATAGACGCGCTGCCAGCGCGGCGTCTCCTCGGTGCCGCCCGAGGCGAGCGTGTCGATGACCAGCGCGCCGGAATCGGCCGAGGTCACGAAGAAGAAGCCGACGAGCACGATCGCCAGCGTCGACGTGACGCTGGCGCCGGGCAGATATTCCAGGAACTTGAACAAGGCGGTGGACAGGTTCGCCTGCACCGCTCCAGCGATGCCACCCTGCGCCGTGCCGAGGTCGAGCGCGATCGCCGTGTTGCCGAACACCGTCATCCACAGGAAGGTGAAGGCGGTCGGCACGAACAGCACGCCGATCACGAACTCCCGGATCGTCCGCCCGCGCGAGATGCGCGCGATGAACATGCCGACAAAGGGCGACCAGGCGATCCACCACGCCCAGTAGAAAAGCGTCCAGTCCGCCATCCAGGCGCGCGGTTCATAGGCGTAGAGGGTGAAGGTGCGCTTGACGAAATGATCGAGATACAGGCCGAAATTCTGGATCAGCGCGCGCAGCAGGAACAGGGTCGGGCCGACCGCCATCACGAACAGCATCAGCAGCACCGCCAGGACCAGGTTCAGTTCCGACAGGCGGCGGATGCCGCGATCCGCACCGCTCAACACGGACAAGGTCGCCGCGCCCATGACCAGGACGATGATCGCGATCTTCACCTGGGTCGTGTCGGGCACGCCATATTCATAGGCCAGCCCCGCCGCCATCTGCGACACGCCGAAGCCGAGCGACGTGGACACGCCGAACACGGTGCCGCACACCGCGAAGATGTCGATCGCGTCGCCCAGCGGACCGTCGATCCGCTTGCCCAGGATCGGCGACAGGCCCGACCGCAGCGTCAGCGGCATGTCCTTGCGATAGGTAAAATAGGCCAGGCTCATGCCCACCAGCGCATAGATCGCCCAGGCATGGACGCCATAATGGTGGAAGGTGATCGCCATCGCCTCGCGCGCCGCCAGGATCGTGCCGCTCGGCGCTTCGGGTGGCGAGATATAATGCTGGATCGGCTCGGCGACCGCGAAGTACATCAACCCGATGCCCATGCCGGCCGCGAACAGCATGGCCAGCCAGGACAGATAGGGAAAGTCCGGCTCGGCATCGTCCGACCCCAGCTTCAGCTTGCCCGCCGGACCGAAGCCCAGCACCAGCACCACGACCAGGAACGCCGCCACCGCCGCGATGTAGAACCAGCCGAACGTGTCGATCGCCCAGGCCTGCGCCGTCTTGAACGCGGCATCGGCGGTGCCCGGCATGGCGAGCGTCGTCGCCAGCAGCAGGGCGATGATCGCTGATGCGCCCCAGAACACTCGAGGATTGATTTCACTTTTCATCATGTCAACGGATTAGCATCGGCCGCACCCGGATGCGAACCGGCGACTATTCCGAGACCATGGGCATCGAATCCCAGCACCCGATGGGCAGACCACAAGGCCGCCGCTGTTCCGCGTCGGTCGATCCACGAGCACATGCGGAGATCCATTCATAATAAAGACGATCTTTGCGCCCATTTCGACGAAAAACCGTCTAAGCGAAGTATATCCCCGGACCTTCGACTTCGTACACGCAATATAAAGTCAGCTCCTTTGTCCAAGACGGACGAAAAGCCTCCTAGATTATGGGCGCAACCCGCGCAGCGCCGGAACCATCATGGGGGATGGGTCCGGCACCGATTGGAAAGCTGCGTGTCCAGGGAAGGGCTTTGTAATTTTCATGAACTCCGCCATTTCTAGCGTGCGATACGGAATCTCGACCGCCGCCCTGCTGATCGCGGCCGCAAGCCCGGCCCATGCGCAGGTGGTCGATGCCGCCGGACCGAGCGCAGCATCGGAAGCGCCGATCGCGCCGGACGCCAAGGATACCGCCTCGGCTACGGCGAAGCCGGAAGCGACGCAGCCCGCCACGATCGTCGTCACCGGCACGCTGTTCCGCGATTCCAACGCCAGCTCGATCTCGCCCGTCACGGTGCTCAATTCGGCGACGCTGCTGCGCGCGAACATCACCACGGCGCAGGACGCGATCCGCTCTGTCTCCGCCGACAGCGCCGGTTCGATCTCGACCGGCTTCCGCAACGGCTTCTCGGCCGGTGGCGCGGCGGTGTCGCTGCGCGGGCTCGGCGTCTCGTCGACGGTGGTGCTGATCGACGGACTGCGTTCGGCGAATTTCCCGCTCAACGATGACGGCCACAACGCCTATGTCGACCTGAACTCCATTCCCTTCAGCGTCGTCGACCGGATCGAGGTGCTGAAGGACGGCGCGTCCTCCACCTATGGCGCGGACGCGATCGGCGGCGTCGTCAACCTGATCAGCAAGAAGAACGTCCAAGGGATCCAGGGATCGGCCCAGGGCGGCGCGACCGGGCAGGGCGACGGTTCCCATTACCGGGCGACGCTGACCGCCGGCTATGGCGACTATCCCACCCAGGGCTTCAATTTCTACCTGAACGGCGAATATACCTATGACGGGTACATCACCAACCATTCGCGCGGCTACCCGTTCAACACGCTCGATCTGCGCGCCAGCGGATTGCGCGACCGCAACCTGAACGACGAATCGCTGACCCAGTCCAATCCGCAGGCGGTGGTCACCCGCGTCCGGCAGAGCGACCTGAACAATCCGCTGTCCGGACAGGTCGGCGCGCCGATCACCAACCAGTATCAGTTGCTCAATCCGGGCGCCTGCCCCTTCGGCACCTTCACGGTCAACAAGGCCGCAGAAAGCGGCACCGGCTGCGCCCATAACCTGCCCGACGAATATTCGATCATCCAGCCGCGCCAGGAGCGCTACTCGACCACCGGCCGCCTCACCGTCCGCCTGGCCGAAGGCTGGGAGATGTTCGCCAGCGGCAGCTATTCGCATTCCGAGGTCGACATTCGCGGCATTCCGGCGAACATCCGGCAGACCCAGCCCTTCCGTGGTTCGCCGGCGCTCGCGTCGAGCAGCCCGGGCATCGTGCTGCCCGTCTATGTCTGCGCCGCCGGCGTGAACTGCACCACGGCGGCGGACCGACGGCTCAACCCGAACAATCCCTATGCCGCCGCCTTCGCCGGTGATCCCGCCAACGGCGCCGCGCGCATCTATTACCTGTTCGGCGACATCCCGGCCTCCAGCCATCGCTATGTCGACGTGTTCCGCGCGACCGGCGGCATCTCCGGCGACCTGGGCGGCGGCTTCAAGTTCCGCCTGAACGGCGTCTATGCCCGTGACAATTTTGCCGTCACCCAGCGCGGTTTCATCAACATCCAGGGCCTGCTCGGCGCGATCAACACGGGCGCGTACAACTTCGTCGACCCGTCGCAGAACAGCGCGGCGGTCCGCCAGCAAATCTCCCCGGAACGCACCACGCCCTCCTATTCGACGGTGGCGACGATCGGCGGATCGCTGCTCAAGTCGCTGATGGCGCTGCCCGGCGGCGACCTCAACATCGGCGGCGGCTTCCAGATCCGGCGCGAGACGCTGATGAACCGCAACCAGAATGCAGACCTCGCCTATTACGGCCTCAACACCTCCTCGGCGCAGGGCCGGCAGACCGTGACCGCCAGCTTCTTCGAGATCGATGCGCCCTTCACCCGCACGTTCGACCTGAACGTGTCGGGTCGATACGACCATTATTCGCAAGGCTATGGTCATTTCTCGCCCAAGATCGGCGCGAAGTTCATGCCCGTCAGCCAGGTCTCGCTCCGCGCCACCTATTCGCAAGGCTTCCGCGCGCCGACCTTCGCGGAGAATAATCCGCTGAGCAGCTATGCCGGCTTCGCCTCCTTCACGCCGCCGGCAAGCTTCGCGGCCGCGCATCCCGGCAACCCCGCCTATACCGGCACATACGGCCTGGGCAGCGCGTCGACCGGCAATCCCGCCATCCTGCCCGAAGTGTCGCGCAGCTTCACGGTCGGCACGATCCTGAACCCGGTGCGCTGGTTCAACCTGACCGTCGATTACTATAATATCCGTAAGTCGAACCTGATCGTCACCGGGCCGCGCCGCGCCGATGCGATCAAAGCCTATTACGGCCAGAGCAATGCTGCCGATGGCTGCGCCGCGCTGGCCGCCGTGGGCGAGGGCTATCGCTGCACCGTGGTCGACGCGCCCGATCCGTCCAACCCCAACGCCCTGCCCCGACTGCTCGTGTTCAACGTGCCCTATGTCAACGCCAACGCGCTGCTGAGCTCGGGCATCGACGTGCAGGCGAACGCCAATATCCGTCTGTCGGGCAATATGCGGCTGATCAGCCGGCTCGACATCACCCGCACCCTGCGCCTCGACCTGGAGACGCCGGACGGCATCGTGCAGAAATATGCCGGTACGCTCGGGCCGTACCAGCTGTCGTCGGGTGGCGGCACGCCGCGCGTCCGCGGCAATTGGCAGAATGCGTTGGAAGTCGGCAATCTCACGCTGACCGCGACGGCCTATTATGTCGGCCGGATCAAGCAGGTGGCGGCCGACCAGATCACACCGGTCAACAAGGTCATCGACCTGTCGTGCAAGAACTCGATGGCGCCGATCCCGTCCGGCACCGACCCCAATTTCCAATGCTTCATCCGGCCGTTCGTCTATGTCGACCTGAACGCGGGTGTGCGGGTGAACGATCAGTTCCGCTTCTTCTTCAACGTGCAGAACCTGACCAACGCCCGTGCGCCGCTGGCGGCGGCGGCCTATACCAGCAATCCCAATTATTTGAGCAGCTGGCATTATGCCGGCCTGGTCGGCCGCAACTTCAGCGCCGGGGCCAGCTTCAACTTCTGATAGTTGTCCCTGTCATCCCCAGGCCTGCCCGGCCTGGGGATCGACCGTTATCCTATGCCTCCGCTGAAAGGCGGGGGATGGCCGGGCATTCCTCACGCCCACCCCGCCTTGCGCGGGATACATCCAAATATCCGGACGGCCTGTCGATCCGGCCTAGCCCTCCCGCTCCGGGCGTGGCAGCTAGGTGGGCGCCCGCACTCGCCATCAGGAACCGCATGATCCCCACCCTGCCCGGCATTACCACCGTCGCCCAGACCATTACCTTGGCGCTGTCGCCCATCTTCATGCTGACGGCGATCGGACAGTTGCTCAATGTGCTGGCCGGCCGGCTCAGCCGTGTGGTCGACCGGGTGCGCGCGTTGGAGCAGGAAATCCATCAGCGTGGCGATGGCGATCGCAGCCGCCTGGTCTGGGAGCTGCGACTGCTTGACCGGCGGATCACGATCATCAACGCCTCGCTCTTCCTGGCGGTGTCGAGCGCGGTGATGACCAGCCTGGTCGTCGCGCTGCTGTTCGTCGCCACCCTGGCGCATCTCCACTTCGCGACGCTGGTGGCATTGTTGTTCATCGTCGCGATGCTGCTGCTGATCGCCTCGCTCGCCTATTTCATGATGGAGGTGCGCGTGTCGCTGCAGGCGATCCATGTGCGCAAGGACATCCTTGACCTGTTCAACGAGTGACGCCGTCCGGCCCCGGCCCCGCCGCCACCGTCGCGGCATAGGTCGGCGCCTGACGCATCCGGCTGCGCTGTTCATAGGCATAGCCCGCACCCAGCACCGCCGCCTCGCCCAGCCGCCCGGCGATGAAGGACAGGCCGACCGGCAGACCGCGCACCGCGCCCATCGGTACGGTCAGGTGCGGATAGCCTGCGATCGCCGGCAGCTCGGAGGCGGAGGGACCGCCATATTGGTCGCCATGCACCGGATCGCTGAGCCAAGCCGCGTCATAGGTCGGCTCCACCAGCACGGTTGCGCGAGCGGATCGCAGCATCGCGTCGATCCCCTCCGCCCCCGCCAGCCGCAGCGACTTGGCGCGGGCGGCGCGATAGGCGGGATCGTCCAGCCCCTTGGTCGCGGCCGCCGCCTCGAACGTCTCCTGATCGAAGAAGGGCATTTCCCGGGCCGCCTGGGCGCGGTTGAAGGCGATGACCTGGTCCAGCGTCCGCGTCGTCACCGCGGACGGCGTGGTCGCCAGATAGGCGTCCAGATCGGCCTTCAGCTCGGTCTGCAACACCAGCAGCTCGGCCGCGCCGATCCCCTCCAGCTTTGGCTGCTCCACCTCGACCAGCACCGCGCCCGCCTGCGCCATCAGGTCGAGCGCCGCCTGATAGCGGGCGGCAAGCGCGGGCGACAGGGATGGCCGGATCACGCCGATGCGCAGGCCCGACAAGGCGCTGGTCGACAGGCCGGCGGCATAGTCGCGCGTCACCGCGCCGGTGGTGGCCGGATCGGCGGGATCGGCCCCCACCATCGCACCGAGCATCACCGCCACGTCGCGGACGCTGCGCGCCATCGGCCCGGGCGTGTCCTGCGAATGGCTGATCGGCACGACATGGGTGCGGCTGATAAGGCCGATCGTCGGCTTCAGTCCGACTAGGCCATTGACCGAAGAGGGGCAGACGACCGAGCCGTCCGTTTCCGTACCGACCGCCGCCCCGGCGAAGCTCGCCGCCACCGCCGCGCCCGATCCCGAGGAGGAGCCGCAGGCGGTGCGGTCCAGCGCATAGGGATTGCGGACCAGACCGCCGACGGCGCTCCACCCGCTCATCGACCGGGTCGAGCGGATATTGGCCCATTCGGACAGGTTGGTCTTGCCCAGGATCACCGCGCCCGCCGCGCGCAGCCGCGCCACCACCGGCGCATCGCGGCGGGTGACATTGGCCCGGAGCGCGAGGCTGCCCGCCGTGGTCGGCATCAGGTCGGCGGTCTCGATATTGTCCTTGATGAGGATGGGGACGCCGTGGAGCGGCCCGCGCACCCGCCCCGCCCGCCGTTCCGCATCCAGCGCGCGCGCCTGTGCCTCGGCCTCCGGATTGAGCGCGATCACCGAGCGCAGCATCGGCCCCTTGCGATCCATCCGGCCGATCCGTGCTTCATAGGCCCGGACGAGATCGAGGCTGGTCGCCTGCCCCCGCGTCATCATCGCCTGAAGATCGTCGATCGACCGTTCCTCGACCGGCACGTCGCGCGCGGCGATCGGGGTGGCCGGCAGGAGGGCGAGCAGCAGCGCGACGCAATGGACAGGACGCATGGATTTCCCCCGTTGAGGACTGTGAGGCTAACCGAGGCAAGGCCTTGAGGAAAGGCGCTTTGCCGATGGCGATGAACCGGACCGGCTGATCGGCGTTAAGCGTCTCCCGATCCTTGCCGGCATAGGGATGCGCGCTTGGCCTTTCTGCTCCGACGCCTTGGCGCGGTCCTGTTGCTGTTGCTGATCCTCCTCGCCGTGGCGGTGGTGGTCGTCCCGCGCTTCCTCGATCGGATTTACTATCGCGGACCGGTCAGTGGCCATTTCGATGGCGCGCGCTTCGCCAATCCCGATGGCGACCAGGATACCGGCCGTACGCCCGGTGGCGGCAGCCGCGCCGGCTTCTTCTGGCGCTACCTGACGGGCAGCGACGACCGCCCGCCCTGGCCGACCCAGGTCCCGGTTCGACCGGCGAGCACGGCGGAACTAGCACCACTGTCGTCCGCCGCGACGATACCGATGCGCGCGACCTGGATCGGCCATGCCAGCGTGCTGGTGCAGGTGCCCGGCCTCGCCATCCTGACCGATCCGGTCTGGGCGGAGCGTTCGGGTCCGTTCGGCTTGGGGCCGAAGCGCGTCGCGGCGCCCGGCATCGCGCTCGCCGACCTGCCGCATGTCGACCTGATCCTGATCAGCCACAATCATTATGACCATCTCGATCTCGGCACGCTGAAGCGTCTCTGGGACCGCGATCACCCGCAGATCGTCACCAGCCTGGGCAATGACGCGATCCTGCGCGCCCATGGTATCCAGGCGGTGGCGGCGGACTGGGGGCGCGTCGTGCCGGTCGGCGGTCGTTCGGGCGTCGGCGTGGCGGTGACGCGCAACCATCATTGGGGCAGTCGCTGGTTCACGGATCGCAACCGCGCGCTCTGGTCCAGCTTCGTCGTGACGCTGCCGGGCGGCAATCTGTTCTTCGCGGGCGATACCGGCTTCGGCGACGGCGAATGGCCGCGCGAGGCGCGCCGGCTCGGGCCCATCCGGCTGGCGCTGATCCCGATCGGGGCATTCCGCTTCACGCCCGGACAAATGGCATCGGGCGCGCATATCGGCCCGCTCCACGCCGTGTCGGTGTTCGACCGGCTGGGCGCGCAGACCGCCATCCCGATCCATTGGGGCACGTTCCGGCTGTCCTACGAGGCCTATCGCACCCCGCCCCGGCTGCTGGCGGCAGCGATGCACTGCTCGGGCATCACCGATCGCCGCTTCGCCGATATACGGATCGGGCGACCGGTCGCCATCCCGCCCCTGAGCGGTACACCGCCGGCCGAAACGCCAAAGGCCGACCCCGCCGCCCTGTCGCGCTGCCTCGACACGCCGGCGGTGCGCGGGCTCCGCTAGCATCGCGACGATCGGGATTTCGTGACCGGAAGATCGGTGTGACCGGCGCTTGACGCGTCGGCAACGCCTTTACCGAGAACCGACATCGTCCTGTGCTTACCGAGCTATGTATCGGCGATCCACCGCCCAGGCCGCCTGTGCGATGCCGTTGGACCACCAAAGCGGCTGTCCGAACAACCACTTCATACGGCTATGGCGAGCCGCATGGTGGATCAGCAAACATGCCACGACCAGAAGGCTGGCGCTCAACAGGGGTGTCGCCACCCCTCCCAGCTTCGGGATCACGGGCTTGAGCGCCATCCAGAGCGGCAGGTGCAGAAGATAGATGGGCAAGGTCTTCTGTCCCACCGATGCCAGCGAATTGGCGACGGCCGGCATCATCTCGACGGGCTTGAGCAGATAGATCGCCGCCGCGCAGACCGAAATCCGCTCGATCGGGCCAAAAAGCTGCCAACCCTGCGAATGGCGGAAAAGCTCGCTGATGACATGGATCGCTGCGATGCCGACCACGACGATGCTCGCCGAGCGCAGCGAAAATGGAGCCTTGATTAGGCCTGCCACTTCCGCCCGGCACAGCGCGCCGACATAGAACATCGGGGCATATCGCAGCAGATTGTCGTGACCGAAGGTCAGGCCGAATATGCCGCTATAGTCGATGGTCGCGACGAGCAGCGAGGCAAGCAGCACGGTGCGGCGTGGGATCTTGACCACGATGAACAGCGACGCGATCAGGATCATCAAGGCCCAGATGAACCATAATTCGGTCGCGGGCCGCCAGACATTGTCCAGGATATAGACCGCATCCGCCCGCACCTTTTCGGGCGACGCCAACAGCATCACCGGCAGCCATAGCACGTACAGCCATGCCAGGTTGGTCACGCGCGACAAGGCCTGCCGCTTCGGCTTGTTGACGATGCCGGCGGACAGGAAGCCGGAAATCAGGAAGAGCACCGGCATGCGGAAGGCCGTCAGCGCCAGGCAGATCGTCATCAGGGACGCGTTCGTCGGCGTGGGGGCATATTCGCACATATGGTACACGACCATCAGGATCACCGCCGTCCCGCGAACGATGTCCAGGCCTTGGGAACGCGCTTGCACCGGTAGGTCCATAATGCTGCCCCTTTTCCGGGGGCGGCCTAGGGTCATTATGGTTAACAAGCAAAGATATAATGGTCCTAAACGGTTGATATACGATGTATTATTTCACAATTGGTCAGTAGTGCACCGATATCCGGCCGGCATCGCACGCCGCGCCGCACAACATCGTGTTGGACGTCCCGATCGTCATGAGCGAGGGTGGGGCCGTTCCCCCACCCCGGACGATCAGGCGGTCCAGCCACCGCCCAGGGCGCGGAAGAGATCGATCTGTTGCCGCGCGATCTGCGCATCGGCCAGCGCCAGCGCGGCCTCCGTATCCGCAAAGGTCCGCTCGGCATCCAGTTGTGCGAGACTGTCGATCTGCCCCTCCCGCTGCTGCGCCCGCGTGATGCGCGCCGCGACGGCCGCCTGGTCGCGCGCCGCCTGGAGCGCGGTGCGGCGCTGCAATGCCTGGGCATAGTTGGAGAGCGCGGTCTCGGTCTCCTCCAATGCGATGAGGACGGTCCCGTCGAACGTGGCGAGCGCGGCTTTGCTGTCGGCCTCCGCACCCGCGATCCGTGCCCGCGCCCTGGTCGGATTGACGCTCCAGTTAAGGAGCGGCCCGAGCAGCCAGTTGAGCGGTCCTGCGCCGAACAGGCTACCGACTCCCGTCCCCGTCGAACCGATCGAACCGCCCAGGCTGATGCGGGGATAGAGGTCGGCGGTCGCGACCCCGATCCGCGCGGTGGCGGCGGCCAGACGACGCTCGGCAGCCCGGACATCGGGACGGCGCACCAGCAGCGCGAAGCCGTCGCCGACCGGGATGGGCTGGTCGAGCCGCAGCGTGGTGGCGCGGCCCCCGGCGATCGGTGGCAGCTCGGCCGGCATCCGGCCGGTCAGGGTCGCCAGCCGGAACAGGGCCGCCTGCCGCTCCGCGACCAGCGCCGGCACATCCGCCTGGCGCTGGTTGCGCAGCGCGGCGATCCGGGCGCTGTCGAGCCCGGTGGTCAGGCCGACCCGCGCCCGCCCCTGCGTGACCCGCAGCGAGCGGTCGAGCAAGGCGACGATCCGCTCGGCGACCGTCAGGCGCTCGGCGGCGGAGGCGGCATCGGCATAGGCGCGGGTCGTGTCCGCGACCACCGCGACGCGCACCGCCTCGACATCGGCCTGCGCCGCGCCGACCTCGCCACGCGCCGCCTCGATATTGCGGGACACGCGCCCGAACAGGTCGACCTCATAGGCGACATCCAGCCCGGTATCGATCGTCCAGTCCTCGCGCTGGACGCCGGGCGGGCGCTGGATCGCGGAGAGACGGCCATAGGTGGCGCTGGCCCCCGCCGTCGCCTGCGGCTGGCGGTCGCCGCGTACCTCGCGCAGCGACGCCCGCGCCCGGGCCAGCCGCGCGAC
The DNA here is from genome assembly GCF_031453475.1 of Sphingomonas sp. SORGH_AS_0438. Taxonomy (NCBI): domain Bacteria; kingdom Pseudomonadati; phylum Pseudomonadota; class Alphaproteobacteria; order Sphingomonadales; family Sphingomonadaceae; genus Sphingomonas; species Sphingomonas sp. SORGH_AS_0438. The sequence continues at coordinate 1,052,349 of NZ_JAVIZS010000001.1, read as the reverse complement.
GGCGACCCGGATATCGGTATTCGCCTTGAGCGCATCGGCGATCAGCCCGTCGAGCACGGGATCGTGATAGAGCTGCCACCAGCGATCATTTCCGGTCGCGGTGGCGGTGACGGCAGGACCGGCCATCAGGAAATGGCTGTCCGTCGCCAGCAGCGGAGCGGGCGGCCGATAATCGGGGCCGACCGCACAGGCCGACAGGGCGAGTGCCGACGAGGAGGCCAGGATGATACGGATCATGGAGAGGTTCCTCATTCGGCCGGCTGCCACTGGGCGGCGGGCACCGCCCGGTCGCGGCGGAGCCGGTCACTCAGCGCGCGGCAGACGACATAGAAGGTCGGGGTGAAGATCAGGCCGAAGCCGGTGACGCCGAGCATTCCGAAGAACACCGCCGTGCCGAGCGCCTGGCGCAGTTCGGCCCCGGCCCCGGTCGCGACGAGCAGCGGCACCGCCCCCAGCACGAAGGCGAAGCTGGTCATCAGGATCGGGCGCAACCGGTCACCGGCCGCACGCACCGCCGCCTCGACCGGCGACAATCCGTCCTGCAGTTCCGCCTGTCGTGCGAACTCGACGACGAGGATCGCATTCTTGGCGGCCAGCGCGATCAGCACGACCAGGCCGATCTGCGTCAGGACATTATTGTCCATCCCGCGCAGGTTGACGCCGATCATCGCCGCCAGCAGGCACATCGGCACGATCATGATGATCGCCAGCGGCAGCACCAGGCTTTCATATTGCGCCGCCAGCACCAGGAAGACGAAGACGACGGCGAGCGCGAAGATGACCGCCGCCGTGTTGCCGGCCAGCCGCTGCTGGAAGGCGATGTCGGTCCATTCGGTGCTGTAGCCGGCGGGCAGCGTCTCGGCCGCCAGCTTCTCCATCGTCACCAGCGACTGGCCCGACGAGAAGCCCGGTGCGGTGTTACCGTCCAGCTCGACCGCAGGGAACATGTTGTAGCGGACGACGCGGTAGGGGCCGGTCTTGTCGCGGAAGGTGGCGACCGATCCGATCGGCACCATCCCCCCGGCGTTCGACCGGGTCTTCAGATTGGCGATATCGGCCTCGGTCGCGCGGAACGGCGCATCGGCCTGGGCGGTGACGCGATAGGTCCGGCCGAGCAGGTTGAAGTCGTTGACGAAGGCCGACCCCAGATAGATGTTCAGCGCCTCGAACACCCGCTCCGGCGGGACGCCGAGCAGATCGGCCTTGGCCCGGTCGATATCGGCGAAGACGCGCGGCGTGGCGGTGTCGAAGAAGGTATAGGCGCCCGCCAGGCCCGGCGCGGTGTTGGCCTTGGCGATCAGGGCATGCGCCTCCTGCCCCAGCGCCTGATAGCCATGGCCGCCCCGATCCTGCACCATCATGCGGAAGCCGCCGGCCGCGCCGATCCCCTGGATGACCGGCGGCGGCACGATCATCAGCCGCGCCTCGGTGATGTCGGCGGTCGCCTTCTGCGCCTCGGCCATGATCTGGCTGACATGGATGCCCTTACGATCCTTGAAGTCCTTGAGCGGGATGTAGGCCGCGGCGGCATTGGGGGCGAGCGTCTGCGACGGACCGTCGAAGCCGGCCAGCATCACCGCGCCCTTCACGCCGGCCAGCGGCAGGATGCGGGCCGCGACCTTGCGCATCACCGCGTCGGTCCGCTCGACCGACGAGCCGGGCGGCAACTGGATGACGGTCAGGAAATAGCCCTGGTCCTGCTGCGGGATGAAGCCGGTCGGCGTCGACCACAGCATCGCGACGGTCGCCGCGATCAGCCCGGCATAGGTCGCCATCACGCGCCTTGGCCGGGTGACGAGCGCCTGGGTCAGTCGGCTGTAGCGGGCGCTCAGCGACTCGAACCCGCGATTGAACGCGTCGCCGGCGGCGCGCACCCGGCGCATCACCAGCCCCTGCCCGCCATGATCCTCGACATGGTTCTTGAGCAGGATCGCGGCCAGCGCCGGCGACAGGGTCAGCGAGACGATCAGGGAGATGATCGTCGCGGTGGAGATCGTCGCGGCGAATTGCTGGTAGAAGGCGCCAGAGATGCCGTTCATGAACAGCGTCGGGATGAACACCGCGCACAGCACCGCGACGATCGCCACCAGCGCGCCCGCAACCTCGTCCATCGAGGTGAAGGCGGCCTGGAGCGGCGTCATGCCGCCGGCCAGGTTGCGCTCGACATTCTCGACCACGACGATCGCGTCGTCGACGACGATGCCGATCGCCAGCACCAGCCCGAACAGCGACAGGTTGTTCAGCGAATAGCCGACCAGCAACAGCACCGCGAAGGTGCCAATCAGCGAGACGGGGATGGCCACGACCGGGATGATCGCCGCCCGCCAACGCTGCAGGAAGACGATGATGACCAGCACGACGAGGACGATCGCCTCCAGCAGCGTGTGCATCACCTCGTCGATCGACTGGGCGATGAACTCGGTCGGATTGTAGATGACGCGATAGGCCAGCCCCTTGGGGAAGGTCTTCTGCACCGTGTCCATCTCGGCGGTGATCGCCTTGGCGGCGGCCAGCGCGTTGGAGCCGGGGCGCTGGAACACGCCGAGCAGCACGGTCGGCTCGCCGGACAGATAGGTGTTGGTCGAATAGTCCGCCGCGCCCAGTTCGACGCGGCCGACATCGCGCACCCGGACCTGGCGACCGTCCGCATCGGTGCGGATGACGATGTCGGCGAATTGCTGCGGCTCGGTCAGCCGGCCCTGCGTCTCGACGTTGAGCTGGAAGGCATTGCCCTGGTTATAGGGCGGCTGGCCCAAAGTGCCGGCCGCGACCTGCACATTCTGCGCCCGGAGCGCCGCGACGATGTCGCCGGCGGTCAGGCCGAGCGCGGCGGCGCGACCCGGATCGATCCACACCCGCATCGCATAGTCGCGCGCGCCGAAGAGCTGGACATCGCCCACGCCCTCGATCCGCGCCAGGCGGTCCTTGACCTGGGTCAGGGCGTAGTTGGACAGATATTGGGTGTCGAGCGAACGGTCGGGCGACACCAGGTTCACGACCATCAGAAAGTCGGGCGAGGTCTTCTTGGTGACGATGCCCAGCCGCTGCACTTCCTGGGGCAGGCGCGGCGTGGCGATGGCGACGCGGTTCTGGACCAGCACCTGCGCGGCGTCGAGATCGGTGCCGGGCTTGAAGGTGACCGTGATCGTCGCGCGGCCGTCGCCGGTCGATTGCGACGACTGGTAGATCATGCCGTCGACGCCGTTGATCTCCTGCTCGATCGGCGCGGCGACCGTCTCCGCCACCGTCTCGGCCGATGCGCCGGGATAGGTCGCGGCGACGGTGACGGTCGGCGGCACGATGTTGGGATATTGCGAGACGGGCAGGCCCAGATAGGCCAGCGCCCCGACGATCGTGATGACGACCGCGATGACGGCGGCGAAGATCGGCCGCGTGATGAAGAAGCGCGACAGGCGCATGGATAGCCTCCTCGCCCCATGGGGCGACGACGAGAAAAGATCGGGATGGGTTCGGTGGTCGCCGGCCGGCGACGGCGCGCTACCGGGTCAGCGTCGCCTCGCCGACCATCGCCACGGGCAATGGCGCGGCCGCCGCGCGGTTCGCGGCGATCCGCCCGGGCCGGACGGTCACCTTCGTGCCGGGCATCGCCATCTGCGTGCCGCTGACGACGACGCGGTCGCCGGCTTCCAGGCCGCTGCGCACGATACGCAGCCCGTCCACGACCGGTCCCAGCACGACGCCCTTGGCGGCGACGGTGCCGTCGCGCGTGACGGTCAGCACCGTCTTGCGCGCCTGGTCGGTCTGGATCGCGGCATCGGGCACCAGCAGCGCGCGCACGGCCGTGCCACTGGCGAGGCGCATATTGCCGAACATGCCCGGCGTCAGGAACAGGTCGGGATTGGCCAGCACCGCCCGCCCCCGCACCGTGCCCGATCGCGGGTCGAGCCCGTTATCGGTGAAGTCCAGCCTTCCCGATCGGCCATAATTCGCCTCGTCCTGCAACCGGACCTGGACCATCGACCCCTCCGCCCCGGCGCGCCTGGACTTGAGGAACAGGCCCTCCGACGCGTCGAAGGCGAAATAGATGGGATCGAGCGCGTTGATCGTCGTCAGCAGCGTGCCGCCGGTGTCGCCGGCGGTCACCAGATTGCCGGCATCGATCCGGCGATCGGAGATTCGGCCGGCGATCGGCGCGCGGACCTGGGTGAACTCGACGTCCAGCGCGCGCGCCTGGACGCGCGCCTGCGCCGCGACCAGGGCGGCCTGCCCGGCGCGGACGCGGGCGGCGAGCTGGTCGAGATCGCTCTTCGACACCGCATCGTCGGCGACCAGTCGATTGGCGCGATCCAGATTGGCGCGTGCCAGCGCCAGGTCGCTGTTCGCGCTGGCGACGCTGGCCCGCGCCTCGGCCAAGCTGGCGGCGAAGGGGCGAGGGTCGATCGTGAACAGCAACTGGCCCTTCCGAACGATCGCGCCATCGGTGAAATGCACCGCGGTGATCGCGCCGGAGATGCGCGGGCGGACCTGGACGGATTTCGACGCCTCGAAGCGGCCGACATAATCGTCCCATTCGGTCACCTCGCGGACCAGGGGCTGCGCCACCTCGACGGTCGGTGTCGGCATGGCCGCCACAGCCGGTTCGTCGTGATGGAACAGGGTCCAGGCGCCGGCGATCGCGACGACGGGCAAGGCGATCCAGCCAACTCGCCGCCACCGACGCCGGGCGGCGTCGGGTCGAGCATCATCGACGGGGGCATCGATCGGGCTGAGCATGTTCATGCGCGTGGCTCCGATCGCGCCGTGCCGGCACCGACGGTCGACCTGGAACCGCCGGGAGAATCGACATAGGCCATGAGTTGTCCTTCCTTCATGGTCATGGGCGCGCCGCGTCAGGGCAAGGCCGGACGTTCGCCACCACCCTTCGCAAGGGCCATGACGCTGGCGCGCAGGTGTGGACCATCATCGCCATGACGCCGGGCGTCAGGCGGATCGGGTCCATGATGAGAGATAAACGCTGGTCCGGGCGCCGCCGATTACAGGGCGGACACCACCGGGAAAACAGGATGGAGCATAGCGGCGTCCTTGCGAGCCAGGGCGCTTCGGGTGGCGCCCTCTTCTATACTGACTGGTATATTAACGCCGAACCGTTTCGTCAACGCCTTTTGTACCGGCCGGTAGAGATTTTATCGAATCGATCAGGACTTTCGCCAGTCCCGATAGCCGATCACCGCCAGGCCGATCATCACCGCGTACAGGCCCGCCGTCAGCATCAGTCCCTTGGCGAGGAACATGCCGACATAGACGATGTCGACTGCGATCCAGAGCAGCCAGCTTTCCCGGTGGCGCCGCGCCGTCCAATATTGCGCGACGAGGCTGAAGCTGCTGAGCGTCGCGTCCATCCAAGGCAGCGCCGCATCGGTGTGGCGGCTGGTGAACCAGCCGATCGCCAGCGCCCCCAGCGTGCCGGCCGCGATCCCGACCACGGCTCGACGCCCCGGCAGCGGCATCACCACGACCTGGCCCGTGTCGCGCCGACCCCGGCTCCAGACGATCCAGCCATACAGGATGCCGATCCCGAACAGGGCCTGCAACACCATGTCGGCATAGAGGCGCACGTCGAGGAACAGCTTGAAATACAAGGCACAGGCGACGAGGTTCAACGGCCAGCACCAGACATTGCGCCGCGCCGTCAGCCAGATCGCCAGGACACTGGTCGTAACTCCGGCGACCTCCAGCGGCGACATCAGACGCTCCCGCCATCCGAAAGCCGGGCGCAGACATCCCGTCCGGCCGGCGACAGGAACCATTCGGCATGACCCAGGAGATAAGTGTCCCAGGCCAGCGCCGCCGCCGCGCGATCGTCGACGATCCCGGCGAAATAATCAATCTCGGACAGGGCGAATTCGACATGGACCAGAGGCAACAGGCGGATGGCCGCCTCGACAACCGAACGGTCCGCAGCATCGCCCATCCGATACCCCGCGATCAGCATCTGCGCCGCCAGGGGATCGGCCAGATCGTCGTCCCGCCCCTGCCCCAGTTCCAGCCAGGCAAAAGCGGTCCGTTCGATCGCGATCGCCAGATCATGCGCCGCGCAATTCCGATCGGCGAGACCGAAATCGAGCCAGGTCCGCACCCGGCCATCCCCCGACCAGAGCAGATTGGACGGATGCCAGTCGTTATGCGTCCATAGCGGCACCTGGCGCGCCACGATCGCCGCGAGCCCCCGTCCCGATGCCGCGAACAGCGTCGACAATCGACGTCGCCACGGTCGATCCGCCAGGAACGCGGCCAGGGCCGGGCGTGCCTCGACATAGGCCTCGACGGCGGCCATCGGATCGGCTGCCGCCAGGATGGCGAAGCTGGCGACCAGGGGCTGCTGACGCCGCGCCGGCGCATCGAACCCGTGCGACGCGCGATGCAGCCGTGCCAGCGCTTCCCCGGCGGCCTGCGCATGGTCGAGCGACCGGAACGGCGTCCAGGACAGCCGGTCGCGATAGACATCCTCGCCCGCCGCCTGGCGTTGCAATTCATAGGTCCACTGCCCCGATGCGACGGCGCTTTCCCCCTCTGCCGTATGGAGCAGTTCGGGCACCGGCGCGCCCGCCGCCGACAGATGGGCGATGAAGCGATGTTCCTCCATCAGGCCCGCGACCGTGCGGACCCGGCGGTGATGCCGTTTCAAGAACAGGCCGCCATTGCCGGTTTCGATCAGCGTCGCGGCGGAAAAGGGGCGCGGCGAATGCCATCGCAACGCCTCGATCCGTCCGGCCGCCGGAAAGCGGGCGAGGATCGCCGCCGCTTCGTCCGGCGTGATCGCCGGCCAGGTGGGTGCCTCCATGGCCAGTCCCATGCCATGGACATGATGGCCGGCCGCCGCCGCATCGGAAGACCGCCATGCTCAGAAGCTGCGGGAAACGGTGGCGGTGACCGCCGCGCCGCCGCCGATATAATAGGTCGGCGACGCGCCCGCGATGATCGTGCCGTTCCGGCCGACGGCATCCTGCGCGTTGGTGGTGACCCCTTGCACGCCGGCCAGCACATGCGGGTCGGTGACGTTGATCGCGTTGACCCGCAGGTCGGTGCGCTTGCCGCCGAACCAGTCGGCGAGATGGAGCCCGATCGCCAGGTCGACGGTCGCATAGCCCCGGATGCTCTGATCGTTCAGGAAGGTCGCATATTGGCGTCCGACATATTTGCCCGCGACGCTGCCGAATATCCGCCCGTCGTCATAGGTGCCGCCGCCGCCGATCTGCACGGTCGGGCTCGACACGGCATGCCGACCCCGCGTCGGCAGGTGATCGTCGCCGACGGGCAGGTCGTCGTCGATCCGCGCGTGCAGATACTCGCCCGACAGATAGACGCTGACGCCCCGCGCCGGGCGATAGTCGATCTCGGCATCGACCCCGTAAGAGGTCTGCCCACCCGCGTTCAGCGTGGTGTTCACCAGCGCGCCGCCGACATTGGCGACGGTCGCGAGCTGGCGATTGCGGAATTTGGCGTGGAAACCGGTCACCGAGGCCGAGACATTGGCGCCGATATAGCGATAGCCCAGTTCCTGCGAGACGGAATATTCGTTCTTCAGCGCGTTCGTGCCACGGGTCGCGACCACGCCGCCGTCATAGCTGTCATAGAGCGTGAACTCGTTGGGCGTCCGGAAATTGGTCGTGACATTGGCGAAGAGCTGCTGGCGCGCGTCGATCGCGTAGCGGATGGCGGCGCGCGGCAGGACGGCGACGCTGTCGCTCCGGACCCGGGTCTGCGGCCCGGGCAAATAGTTGCGGCCGTTGCGCAGGAGGTTGACGCCCTTGACGCCGATGTCGACGGTCAGGTCCTGCCCGAGCGCAATGCGGTCGGCGAGGAAGACGCCTTTCGTCACGGTGACCGTGCGCTGGTTCTCATAGGCGAGCAGCCGGCCGTCGGCGGTGCGGATCGCCTTGCTGCGATAGCCCCAGCGATCGGCCGGACGACCATCGGCATCGACCGCGGTATAGGTCTGGGTGACGCGATCGGTGCCGTGATCGTACCACAAACCGGCAGAGAGTTGGTGGGCACCGGCCTGCGCGGTCAGCGTGGCGACCTGACCGGCGCGCATCTGGTCGCCGGTATAATTGCCCATCACCGTCGCGACGCCGTCCCGCGCGCCGGGCAGCGCGATCGGCTCGGCCAGCGGCTCGGCCCCCAGATAATTGCCGGTGGTGGCGAGCTGCGTGCCATAGGGCGAATTGCCGTAGCCGAACTGGAGATAGGTCGTGCTGTCGAGCGTCAGTCGATCGCCGAGCACCAAATGCACCGGCGCGGAGGCGTAGAGATTGCGGAACGGCGCGCGGTAGAGCCGCCAATAGTTGCTGTTCCCCGGCGTGTAGCGCGCATCGTAATTGAACTTACGGCCGAGCGCCTGCCATTCGGCCAGGGTCGGGCTGGGATAGCTGGAGGAATTGGCGTCGTTATACGACAAGGCCAGGCTGGCGCGGCTGCCGTTCGACCAGTCGCGCAGCAGCTTGGCATCGACATGCTGGCGCGTGTCGAAACCCGCGCCGCGCCAATTGTCGGCGCGGGTGTTGGAATAGGACAGGAACGCCTTCACCCCGCTGCCCCCGATCGTGCCCGTATCGACCCGGACGAAGGCCCGGCGCAGGTCGTGCGATCCGAGCGAGAGGTCGGCGAGCAGCTGGCGGGTCGCCTTCGGATCGTCGAGCGTCAGCGACAGCAGGCCGCCTGCCCCCACGACGGTCGGCGCGCCGATATCGACCGATCCCGGTGCGAGCGCGATCTGCCGGATATTGGCCGGGTCCGCGAATTGCGACGGATAGGCATAATAATAGCCGATGTCGTTCTGCGGCGCGCCCTCCAGCAGCACCGCGATCTCATCCTGGCCCAGGCCACGAAGCGTCAGGCTCGAACTCGTCGACAGGCCATAGGGATCGCTGGAGGCAACGTTCGCGCCGGGCAACAGGCCGACGAGCTGGAAGGCATTGAGGGTCGGCGCCTGCTTGACGATGAAGTCCGCGGAGATCGCGCTGACCGCGTTCGGCTCGGTCTGGTCGGGCAACAGTCCCTCCGGATCGCGATGGCCGATCACCCGGATATCCGCGGGCGCCTCGGGCGCCTGTTGCGCCACGGCCGTGGCGGGCAGCGCCAGCCACGCCGTCGCGACCAGCAGGGCATCGCGGCGGATCGTCGTCCGACCGTGCATATTCATAACCGGCATCGTCTCGCGTCCACTTCACATGAAGGGACGACGGGAGAAGCCGCCAACCCTCCCTACGCCGGTATCATCCGGATCAGGTTCAGCGGGTCATGGGCTGCGGCCCAAATCTCAGCCGCGCATCAGCGGCCCCCCGGGGATGGCGTCGTCTATACCGGTTTGCGGCTCAGGTGAACCACCCTCGTCAACCGCCGCCCTGCTTGACCGACGCCATCCAGTCCAGGCGCGCCTTGTGCATGGCCGGCAAGGTGAAACGCCGGGCGAGGTCGGCGATCGCGTGGGACAGGTCGCGGCGCAGATTAGGGTCGGACAAGGTGCGCAGGCGGTCGGCGAGCGCTGCCACATCGCCTTGCGGATATAGCAGCCGCTGGTCGAGCCCCAGGGCCCGGTACGGCACGGTATCGGGGCAGACGGGGATGCAGCCACGGCTGATCGCATCGAAGATCAGGCGCGGCTGTTCGTCGTTCAGATTGGTCATCAGGACGACATCATACTCGTCCAGGAAGCGGAAGAACGCATCGGGATAGCCGACCGGCGGGAGGAGCTGGAAATTCTTCAGCCCGGCGGCAAGGGCCTGCGCGCCCAGCCTGTCCTGTTCCGCGCCCTTGCCGATGATCGTCAATCGATCGAACCGCTCCGCGCCCGCCAGGGCAAAGGCCTCGATGCCCAGATGGAACCCCTTCATCGGCTCCAGCCGTCCCGCCATGCAGACGCGCAAGGGCCGGTCCACCAGGGGGCGGGGCGGTACGATATCCTCGACCTGGATCCAGCTCGCCACGCCGACATGGATCGACCGGGCGACCGGCTCGACCAGCGCCCGCACCCCCTCGCCGACCACGAACACGCCGGCGCAGCGCCGCGCCAGCCAGGTCTGCGACAGCCGGACATCCGCATAATGGAGCAGGCCCTGGACGCGACGCGGCAACGACCCGTTCCTGGAGTTCAATATGGCGGTGCGGGCGCGGTTGCTGGTGATGCCCAGGAATACCGCCTTCCCCTTGGCCGCCGCCGTCCGCAGCAGCGGGCGGAACCGGCGGGCCATCCGCCAGCCGCCATTGCCCGGCAACTGGATCGCCGTCGACCACTCCACCGTCCGGTCGAGCGTCGGGCCACCCGACAGATGCCCTTCGTCGACGACCTCGATCGCCGAGGCGAGCGGCGCACCGTCCTCGATCGGTCCGGTGACGATCGGACACAGCAGCACGATGTCCGCCTGCTCGGATTGGGCGTTGATATCGCGCGCCCAGAGGTCGAGCGTCCGCCATCCCCCTTCATGCTGCGTGACCGGGATGGGCGAGCATAGCAGGATGCGGGGCTTGATGATCGGCATGGCCGAGGAACGCGTGGTCACGCCCCGATGTTCATTACCGGTCAACCGCGTGCCGCCGCCGCCATCTCGGCATTGCGTCGCTCCGACGCCGTCAGCGTCGCGGTCAGCAGGCGTACCAGGGCATGGTCGGCGTCCAGCACGTCCAGGCCCTTGCGCGTCGAACCGCCGGGACTGGCGACCCGGTCCGCCAGCACGGCCGGCGACATGTCGGCCCCGGCCGCCATCGCCCCCGCCCCCGCCAGCGTCGCCACCGCGAGCCGGCGAGCCTGATCCTCCGGTAGGCCGAGCGCCGACCCGGCCGCCGCCAGCGCATCGGCGAAGCGAAAGACGAAGCCCGGTCCGCAACCCGCCAGCGCGGTCACCGCGTCGAACGACCGTTCGTCCGCGATCCATTCGGCAAGCCCCAGCGGCCGGGCCAGCGCCTCGGCTGCCTGACGCACGTCGGCTGCATCGCTCGGGCTGAACAAGGCGGTCACGCCCTGACGGATGGCGACCGGCAGGTTGGGCATCGCGCGCACCACCGCGCCAGCCGGGATGCGCGTCGCCAGCACATCCGCTTCCACCCCCGCCAGGATCGACACCAGCAGGTCGGGCTCAAGGCGCGCCAGCATCGGCGCGACGTCATCGAGTTGCTGCGGCTTGACCGCCAGCACCAAGGTCGCCGGTCGTTCGCCGGCCGGCAGGGCGGTCAGCGACCGGACGCCGGCCGGCGCCCCCTGCCCGCTGCGCGTCACCACCGTGACGGCGGCAGGATCCAGCCCGGCGGCGATCCAGCCACGCAGCATCGCGCCGCCCATGTTGCCGCAACCGATCATCCAGAGCGGCTGCGGGATGGCGGCCATGTCGGTCACGGATACGGGACCGCTCATGCCTCGCCCTGGGTTTCGACCAGCGCGGCCGCCAGCGCTTCGCGCGGGGACTTGCCGCCCCACAGCACGAACTGGAACACCGGATAGAAGCGTTCGCACTCCTCGATCGCCGACTCGACCAGTAGTTCGGCGGCGGTCAGCGACAGGACGCGATCGTCGCCGCCGTCGATCATCGCCGCGTGGCGGAACAGCAGGATGCCGCTCGACGACCAGAGTTCGAAATGGCCGATCCACAGCTGCTCGTTGACCAGCCCGATCGCCTCATAGACCGTCGCGCGACGATCGTCGGTGACCTTGATGTCCGGGAAGCACAGGAACTGGAGGACGCTGTCCTCCTCGCGCCACAGCGCGCGCAGCTCGTAGCTGGCCCAGCTTCCCTTGACCGTGGCGATGATCTCATCGTCATGCCGCTCATGCTCCCAGCCATGGGCAGCATAATAGGCCTCGAGCATGTCGATGGGGGCAGCGTCGTCGGCCTGGTCGTCGTGGTCGAGCATCAGCATCCTGTCGCACCGATCGCGGCGCGACGGAAGAGACCTCCGCACGCGCCCTCCTGGGACATCGGCACTCGATCGAAATTCATCATGCCGTGGGCAGCGGGTCGGCCGCCTTGGCCTCCAGCGCGTCGAGCCGGGCGCGCAGCGCATCGGCCTCCTCGCGCGCGGCGATGGCGATCGCCTTGACCGTCTCGAACTCGTCGCGGCTGACGAAGTCCAGGCCGCCGATCCAGTCGCGCGCGCGGGCGCGAGCGGTCGATTCCGCCTCGCGGCCCATGCCGGCGATGGTGCCGGCCGCGCCGTTCATCAGCTTGGCGAGATCGTCGAAGATGCGGTTCTCGGATTGCATGTCGAATTCCAATCGGCGGGGATTACAAGAGTTGGGAGCTGCGCGCCGCCGGCGCAACTGTCTCGGCATCAGGATTGCGCTGGTGGATGCTCCAGGTCAGCACCGTCGCAAAGCTGATCCACACCAGATAGGGCACCAGCAGCCACGCGGCCAGCGGCCGGATGCGCCCGAACGCGAAGGCCGTGGCGATGCCGATCACCACCATCGCGGAGATCAGCACCGCCGCCGCGACGATCCGGTGCGCGCCGAAGAACAACGGCATCCAGACGAGCGCCGCGGCCACGCCGATCGCGAACAGCGCGACCGCCGTCATCCGTCCCCGCGCGCCGCGCGCGTTCAGGATCATCGCCAGCGCCAGTCCCTGGCAGATATAGATAATCGTCCAGGCGACCGGGAACATCCAGCCGGGCGGTGTCAGCTCGGGCTTGGCGAGCGCGACGTACCAGCCGTTTTCCGACCCGGCCGGGACCGATCGCCCGGATGCGAAGCCCAGCAGCAGCATCAACGGCACGGTGACGACCGCCCATCGCAGATAGGATGCCCGCAACTGCCCCTTCGACGCGATACCGTTCACATTGGCTCCTGAGATCTTCGCACCGCCCATGTCCTGCCGCAGGATGAAGGACCAGTAAACCGCCTGTCCCGTTTTTCCCGGGCTTGGTCGCTCATTACCCTGCGTCAACGGGGGGATGGCGGGCGGAAATCAGGAATTCGACATTGCCTTCCGGCCCGGTGATCGGGCTGGCGACGATGCCCTCGACCGACCAGCCCTGCCCGCTCATCCATGCCGCGACCTCGTCGCAGACGCGTTGGTGGACGACCGGGTCGCGCACCACGCCGCCCTTGCCGACCTCCTCGCGCCCCGCCTCGAACTGCGGCTTGATCAGCGCGACGAGGCGCGCCCCCGGCCTGGCGAACGTCATCGGCCGCTCCAGCACCTTGGCCAGGCCGATGAAGCTGGCATCGCAGACGATCAGGTCGATCGATTCCGGGATATGGTCGGCGGTCAGGATACGGGCGCTGGTCTGTTCGTGAACGATGACGCGTTCGTCCTGGCGCAGCTTCCAGGCGAGCTGGTTGGTGCCGCTGTCGACCGCATAGACGCGCGCCGCGCCGCCCTGCAGCAGCACGTCGGTGAAGCCGCCGGTCGAGGAGCCGACATCGATCGCGACCTGCCCGGTCACGTCCAGCCCGAAATGGACCAGGGCATGGGCCAGCTTGATCCCCCCGCGCGACACCCAGGGATGGTCGCGTCCGCGCACGTCGAGCATCACGTCCGCCGCCAGCGCCTGGCCCGGCTTGTCGACCTTGCGATCGCCGGCGAACACCAGCCCCGCCATGATCAGCGCCTGCGCCCGCGCGCGCGACTCCACCAGTCCCCGATCGACCAGCATCTGGTCCGCGCGCTGCTTGGCCACCTTGTTCATGGATCGGCCATGACAAGCGCAACGCCCTACCGCAACCCGCCATCGCTCCGACGCGACGGCTATTGCCTATCGGCTTAGTAGGAATATGTTGCGGTCATAGGGTGTAGCGTCACGGCGGACCCTGACCGCCGGAGTCGCCCCGCCCCCTAACCCCGTCTTCGGGGCCCTGTTGTCGGGAGAAGCGCCATGGGTTCGTTCGCACCGTTCGAGACCGTCCAGCCGACGGTCGTCACCGTTCCCGGCCTGGGTGGCTCGGGTCCGTCGCATTGGCAGAGTTTGTGGGAAAGCAGCCGGGTCGACACGATCCGCGCCGAGCTTGGCATGTGGCACACGCCGCATCGCAACAGCTGGGTCAACCGGCTGGACGAGGCGATCCGCCATGCCCATGCGCCGGTGATCCTGGTGGCGCATTCCCTGGGCTGCCAGGCGGTGGCGTGGTGGGCGCAACTTAGCCCGCAACCCTATGGCTGGCCGGTGGCCGGCGCATTGCTGGTCGCGCCCGCCGATGTCGATCGCCGCGACGCGCCGGTCGAACTGACCGGCTTCGCGCCCGCCCCGCGCCTCTCGCTGCCCTTCCCGTCGATCCTGGTCGCCTCCACCGACGATCCCTGGGTATCGATCGAACGCGCCCACAGCATGGCGGCCGACTGGGGCAGCCATTTCCTCGACATCGGCGCGCATGGCCATATCAACGCAGCGAGCGGGCTCGGCCTGTGGCGCGAAGGGCAGGAACTGCTCGACCGCGTGATCGCCGCCGCGACGGACGGCCATGGCCATCGCCGCACCCCCGGCGACGCCCGCGCCGTCCTGACCGCCCGGCGCGCGGATCATGGGTCGGGGTTGCGGCAGTAAGGGTGGCGAGCGAGCGGCGTTTCCTTGCTACCTGTTCCCCGGCGAAGGCCGGGGCCCAGTTGAAAAGGTGGTTGTAACGGAACGCTGCCCGTCATCACCAAGGTTTCGTAACTGGGCCCCGGCCTTCGCCGGGGAACAGCCAGGGGGAAGGATTATCGATCCTCCCGCTCAATAGCCCGCATAATCCGAGAAGCGGGTGATGGTCGGGTCGAACTTCAGCACCACCTTGCCGGTCGCGCCGTGGCGCTGCTTGGCGACGATCAGCTCGGCCAGGCCATAGACGCGCTCCATGTCGCTGGCCCAGGCGGCGTGGTCCTCGAACACCTTGGCATTGTCGCCCTCGACCGGCCGCTTCGGCTCGCGCGCGGCGGTGTAGTAATCCTCGCGGAACACGAACCAGACCATGTCGGCGTCCTGCTCGATCGAGCCCGATTCGCGAAGGTCCGACAGCATCGGCCGCTTGTCCTCGCGGCTTTCCACCGCGCGGCTCAACTGCGACAGCGCCAGCACCGGCACGTTCATGTCCTTGGCCAGCGTCTTCAATCCGCGCGAGATCTCGGAGATTTCCTGCACGCGGTTGCCGTCGCCCTTGCCGCCGGCGGTCAGCAGCTGGAGATAGTCGACCACGACCAGCCCCAGCTCGTTGTTATGCCGGCGTTGCAGGCGGCGCACGCGGGTGTGGAGCGCGGAGATCGACAGGCCGCCGGTGTCGTCGATGAACAGCGGCAGATTTTCCAGCTCCGCCGCCGCCTGGGCGAGCTGGCCGAACTCGGCGCGGCTGATCTTGCCCATGCGGAGGCTTTCCGAGCTGATCCGCGACTGTTCCGCCAGGATACGCGTGGCGAGCTGGTCGGCGCTCATTTCCAGGCTGAAGAAGGCGACCTTGGCGCCGACCGATTCGGAGGGCGGGATGCCGTCCGCCATGTCGCGCATCCAGCGGCGCGCGGCGTTGAAGGCGATGTTGGTCGCCAGCGAGGTCTTGCCCATGCCGGGACGTCCCGCCAGGATCATGAGGTCCGACCGGTGCATGCCGCCGATCTTGGAATTGACCGAATCTAGGCCGGTAGTGATGCCCGAGACATGGCCGCCGCTGTTCAGCGCGCGCTCGGCATTCTTCACCGCCATGGTGGTCGCCTGGGCGAAGGTCTTGATCGAGCTTTCCGCGCCGCCGTCGCCCGCGACCTTGTACAGTTCCTCCTCGGCCAGTTCGATCTGGGCGCGCGGGTTCACCTCCTCCGAGGTGTCCATCGCCCGGTCGACCAGCGTGCGGCCGACCGTGACCAGCGCGCGCAGCATCGCCAGGTCGTAGATCTGCTGCGCGAACTGGCGCGCGCCGATCAGGCCGGCACCCGAGCCGGTCAGGCTGGCGAGATAGGCCGGGCCGCCCAGTTCGCGCATCCCCTCGTCCGCCTCGAACATCGGGCGGAGCGTGACCGGGGTGGCGAGCATGTCGTTGCTGCGCAGCGTCTTGATCGCGGCGAAGATGCGGCCGTGCAGGGGCTCGAAGAAATGGGCGGGCTCCAGCCGGTCGACCAGGTCGTCCGCCAGTCGGTTGTCGATCATCATCGCGCCGAGCATCGCGGCTTCGGCCTCGACGTTGCGGGGAAGCTGCTGCGGCTCGGCGGCGGCAGTGGTGGGAGTCGGAAAAGCAAGCGTGGCCATCGGCCCGCCGTAGACCCGGCCGCCCCCTCCCCTCAAGCATCCTGCGGCAAACCGCCGGTCGCGGCGCGAAAGATTGTCGTTCCGCCTCCGACCCTCTATCGCGGGGGCATGGCCGATCCGCGGATCATCGACATCGAACTGGACGAGCGCAGCCTGGGCTGGCGCTCCGCCGATGTCGAGCAGGAGCGGCGGATCGCCATCTTCGACCTTCTCGAAGACAACCGCTTCGCGCCCCAGCGCGAGCAGCCCGATGGCTATGCCGGCCCCTATCGCATCAAGCTGGAGCAGGAGGAGGGCCGGCTGGGCATCCACATGCACCGCGAGGACGGTTCGCACCTGGAGACGCTGGTGCTGGCACTCGGTCGGTTCCGCCGGCCGATCAAGGACTATTTCGCGATCTGCGACAGCTATTACGAGGCGATCCGCAAGGCGAGCCCCGCGCAGATCGAGACGATCGACATGGCCCGTCGCGGCCTCCACAATGACGCAGCCACGATGTTGCAGGAGCGGCTGGCGGGCAAGATCGAGGTCGATTTCGACACCGCCCGCCGCCTCTTCACGCTCATCTGCGTGCTGCATATCCGCGGATAGACTGATGACCGACGAACAATTGATCCAGGCCGCACGCGACGCGGCCCGCCATGCCCATGCCCCCTATTCGCGCTTCGCCGTGGGTGCGGCGCTGTTGATGGAGGGCGGCGACATCGTCACCGGCGCGAATGTCGAGAATGCGAGCTACGGCCTGTCGCTCTGCGCGGAGACGGTGGCGATCGCCACCGCCAGCGCCAGTGGACGCCTGCGCGAGATCGTCGCGGTGGCGGTGATCGGCGGCGCGATGGACGCCGAGGGGCGGCCGACCGGCACCCAGCCCGTCTCGCCCTGCGGCCGCTGCCGCCAGGTGATCAACGAGGCCGCGCAGCTGGGCGGGCGCGATCTGCCAGTGCTGTGCGGCGCGGCGGAGGGCGAGGCGATCGCCCGCTATCGCCTGTCCGAACTGCTGCCCGCCGCCTTCGGCCCCGGCGATCTGGGCATCTCCTGACGCCGACCCTTTCTCGCGCCTTGCCTTTCGCGGTTCCTCCGCTTAAGTGCATGGTCTATCCGACAGCGAGGATGGCGCCCCGCGCCGGTTTCCGTAAGGGAAGCGGCGAGTGGTTCCATGTCTCCCGATCGTGCAATTTCATGGGCTGAACCAAGTGGCGAAGACGACCCCTGTCGAGTTCATCAACCAGGTGAAGGTGGAGACCAAGAAGGTCTCGTGGCCGAGCTGGAAGGAAACGTGGATGACCGGCCTGATGGTCGTCATCATGACCACGATCCTGGCGCTGTTCTTCCTGGGCGTGGACTCGTTCTTCAACGCGGTGGTCACCGCCCTGCTCAAGCTCGCGCAGTAAGGACTGAATGACGATGGCGCGCTGGTACATCATCCACGCCTATTCCGGCTTCGAGGGCAAGGTTCGCGACGCGATCATGGCCGAGGCGACCCGGCTCGGGCTCGACCGGCTGGTCGAGCAGATCGAGGTGCCGACCGAGACCGTGACCGAGGCCCGGCGCGGCAAGAAGATCGCAGTCGAGCGCAAGTTCATGCCCGGCTATGTGCTGGCCAAGCTCGACATGAACGACCAGGTCTATCACCTGGTCAAGAACACGCCGAAGGTGACCGGCTTCCTGGGCTCGATGGGCAAGCCCCAGGCGATCAGCGAGGCCGAGGCCGCGCGGATGCTCAACTCCAAGGAGGAAGCCGCCGCCGCGCCGAAGACCAAGGTCAAGGTCGATTACGAGATCGGCGACGCGGTCAAGGTTCTGGAAGGCCCCTTCGCGACCTTCAACGGCGTGGTCGAGGCGCTGGACTTCGACAAGTCGAAGGTCTCGGTCTCCGTGTCGATCTTCGGTCGCGCCACCCCGGTGGAGCTGAACTTCGAGCAGGTCGAGCGGAGCAAGTAAGCGCCGCCGGAGGGCGGAGACGACGTGCTCCGCCGGCCGGCGGGTCGGCCTTGGCCGAACCCGTCAGACGACGCGGCATCTGCGCCCGTGTCGGTCGCCCCGAGTGAGAGGCTGACGCACGGGCTTTACGCCGCGTCGCATCCCCGCTAAGGGCCCCGCTTTCCCTATCCCGGCCGCGCCCCCGCGGCCAGGCGCATCCGTCCGCGGGTGCGATCGTTCGGGGGCAAGTGATCGCGGGAGGCCGGCATCGGCCGACAGCACCGCTAAACTGAGAGAGACACATGGCAAAGAAGATCACAGGTTACATCAACCTGCAGGTTCCGGCCGGCGACGCAAAGCCCGCCCCGCCGATCGGCCCGGCGCTGGGTCAGCGCGGCGTGAACATCATGGAGTTCTGCAAGGCGTTCAACGCCGCGACGACCGACATGGCCAAGGGGACGCCGATCCCCACCAAGATCACCGTCTATGCGGACCGTTCGTTCTCGTTCGAGACGAAGACCCCGCCGGCGACCTTCCTGATCAAGCAGGCCGCGAACCTGAAGTCGGGCTCGAAGGAGCCGGGCAAGGTGTCCGCGGGCAAGATCGCCCGGTCGAAGCTGTCGGAGATCGCCCAGGTCAAGATGAAGGACCTGAACGCGAACGACATCGAAGCGGCGACGAAGATCATCGAAGGCTCCGCTCGCGCGATGGGCCTCGAAGTGGTGGAGGGTTGAGATCATGGCCAAGCTGACCAAGAAGCAGAAGGCGAACAGCATCAACCCCGAGCAGCTGCACGGCGTTGACGAGGCGATCGCGCTCGCGAAGAGCAACGCGACCAGCAAGTTCGACGAGACCATCGAGGTCGCGCTGAACCTGGGCGTCGATCCGCGCCACGCCGACCAGATGGTCCGCGGCGTCGTCAACCTGCCCAAGGGCACCGGCAAGACCGTGCGCGTCGGCGTGTTCGCGCGCGGCCCCAAGGCGGACGAGGCTCGTGAGGCCGGTGCCGACGTGGTCGGCGCCGAGGACCTGATGGAGCAGATCCAGGGCGGCAAGATCGACTTCGATCGCTGCATCGCGACCCCGGACATGATGGGCGTCGTCGGTCGCCTCGGCAAGGTGCTGGGCCCCAAGGGTCTGATGCCGAACCCGAAGCTGGGCACCGTGACGATGAACGTCGCGCAGGCGGTCAAGGACGCCAAGTCGGGTCAGGTCGAGTATCGGGTCGAGAAGGCCGGCATCATCCACAGCGGCATCGGCAAGGCGTCGTTCCCCGCCGAGGACCTGCGCGCGAACTTCGACGCGCTGGTCGACGCGGTGGTGAAGGCCAAGCCGTCGGGCGCCAAGGGCAAGTATGTCCGCAAGGTCGCGATCTCCTCGACCATGGGCCCGGGCATCAAGGTCGACACGGCGGAAGTCGCCGGGGCCTGATCCCCAAGCTGCGGTCCGTACAGACCGACAGGAAGAAGGCCGGGGGAAACCCCGGCCTTTTTTATTGTCCCCTGCGGTCGCCATCGGAACTGACGCACCTGTCATGCAAGCGTCATCACTTTGACATGGATGCGCCATTGCGGTGCAATCACGGCGACATGCTTTGTCGCCACTGACGTCCCCGCACATGCCGGGCCACGCCGGCCAATCCCCGGGGGACGTTTCATGAAATCACCGTTCAGCACCATCGCCGGCTATGACGATGGCGAGATCGACACCAACCGCAGCGCCAACCCCCATCTCAACGACCTGATCGAGCAGCGCTATTCGCGCCGTCAGGCGCTGATGGGTGGTCTGTCGGCGGCGGGCGCGGCGGTGTTCGGTGGCATGTTGCTGAGCGCGTGCGGCGATGACGACGCCAATAAGCCGCTGTCGATCAGCGCAGGCGAGGCTGCGACCACCACGGCGGGCCGCACCGTCACGCTGACCGGCCAGACGCAGTTCGGCGCGCGCGACCTCGCCTGGCGTCAGGTAAGCGGCCCCGCCGTCACCCTGACCAGCACCGGGGTCAACAGCATCAGCTTCACCGCGCCCGGCGTGAGCGCCGCGACGCCACTGGTCTTCGCCTTCACCGCCGCCAGCGACACGGGCGTGAAGAGCGAGGCGCAGACCACGGTCACCGTCAACCCCGCCGTGCTGGGCTTCACCGCCGTGGCCAAGGGCCTGGGCGACACGGTGGTGGTGCCGAGCGGCTACAACGTCACCGTCCTCTACCGGCTGGGCGATCCGCTCGCCTCCAGTGTCACGGCCTATGCCAATGACGGCACCGACACCAATTTCGCGCAGCGCGCCGGCGATCATCATGACGGCATGAGCTATTTCGGTCTGGCGGCGTCGGGCAGCACGCCCGACGCCGCCAACAGCAATCGCGGCCTGCTGGTGCTCAACCACGAGAATATCACCGCCGCCTATCTCCACCCCAATGGCCCGACCAGCAGCAACGGCGCACGGCCCGAAGCGGAGGCGATCAAGGAGATCGAGGCGCATGGCGTCTCCGTGGTCGAGGTGAGCAAGTCCAGCAGCGGCACTTGGACCTATGTCCAGTCGTCCGCGCTCAACCGCCGCATCACCCCCAACACGCCGATGCGCTTCAGCGGCCCGGTGGCGGGCAGCGCCCTGCTCCGCACCGCCTATTCGCCGGACGGCACCAGCGGTCGCGGCACGATCAACAATTGCGCCAACGGCACGATGCCGTGGCACACCTATCTGACCAACGAAGAGAATTGGGCCGGCTATTTCCGGCGCAACGTGGGCGACGCCGCGGTGCGCAGCACGGTCGGCATGGCGAAGGAGAATGTCTCGCTCGCCCGCTATGGTATCTCAGAGGGACGCACCGGCAATAATGGCTGGACCACGGTCACGCCCGCGACCGCCGGCAACACCGTCTTCTCGCGCTGGAACGCGACCGCCGACGCCACCCAGGCGGCGGACGGCAGCGGCGATTTCCGCCACGAACCCTTCCAGTTCGGCTGGGTGGTCGAGATCGACCCGTTCAATCCCGGCTCGACCCCGCGCAAGCGCACCGCGCTCGGCCGCATGAACCATGAGGGCTGCCAGGTCGGCCGCACCATCGCGGGCGTCCGCCCCGCCTTCTACATGGGCGACGACGCGCAGAACGAATATATCTACAAGTTCGTGTCCGCCACGCCCTGGTCGGCGGCGGATGCCGATGCCAGCGACCGTCTGGCGGTCGGCGACAAATATCTGAACACCGGCACGCTCTATGTCGCCCGCTTCAACGCGGACGGCACCGGCCAATGGCTGCCCCTGGTGTTCGGGCAGAACGGCCTGACCAGCAGCAACGCCAGCTATCCCTTCGCCGACCAGGCCGATGTGCTGGTCAACACCCGCCTTGCCGCCGACGTACTGGGCGCGACCAAGATGGACCGGCCGGAATGGACCGCCGTCAACCCGGCGACCGGCGAGATGTACTGCACGCTGACCAACAACGGCTCGCGCCGCCCGGTCGCCAGCGGATCGCGGACCGGCGTCGATGCCGCCAATCCGCGTGCCTATGTCGACCCCAAGACGACCGGCGGCTCGACCACCGGCAATGCCAACGGCCACGTCATCCGCCTGCGCGAGAGCGGCGACACGTCCGAAGCCATGAGCTTCGCCTGGGACATCTACGCCTTCGGCGCCGGGTCGGACCTGGATGCGACCAACATCAACCTGTCGGGGCTGGACGCGACCAACGACTTCTCCTCGCCGGACGGCATGTGGTTCGGCCTGTCCAGCAACGTCACGGGCCAGGGGACGCCGCTGCTCTGGCTCCAGACCGATGACGGCGCCTTCACCGACCAGACCAATTGCATGATGCTGGCGGCGATCCCCGGTACGGTCGGCGATGGCGGCACCCGATCGGTCACCAGCACCGTCGACGGCAGCAGCGCGACCGTCACCACCCGCATCGGCAAGACGCCGGGCACCACCCTGCGTCGCTTCCTGGTCGGACCCAAGCAGTGCGAGATCACCGGCATCCACTCGACGCCGGACGGCACCTCGCTGTTCGTCAACATCCAGCATCCGGGCGAGGACGGCAACGCCCGTTCGATCAGCAGCAACTGGCCGGCCAGCCAGACGGGCACCGCCGCCGGCAGCCGCCCGCGGTCCGCGACGATCGTCATCACCCGGACTGACGGGGGTATCGTCGGCCTGTAAGGACGGCGACGGGAGGGCGGCCGGGTCGCCCTCCCCCGATCCCGCAGCTTATTCGGGAAAGTCGGTCGCGATCGCTGCCTCGCGCCGCGCCTCGATCTCCTTCAGGCGGCGACGCAGCCGCTCGGTGACCTGGTCTATCCCCCAGGCCCCCAGCACCATATGCCGTGGCGGTTCGGCCTCCTCCGCCAGGGAGATGATCGCCGCGGCGGCCCGCTCCGGGTCTCCCGCCTGCCGGCCGCTGACCGAGCGCGTGCTCTCCATCCGCTGCCCGACGGTCGCCTGATAGGCATCGATCCCCACCGGCGTCTGCCGCAGCGAGCGCCCGGCCCAGTCGGTGCGGAACGGCCCCGGCTCGACACAGGTGACATGGAGGCCGAGCGGCGCGACTTCGGCGGCCAGCGCATCGGACCAGCCCTCGACCGCATGTTTGGACGCGGCATAATAGCCCGAGCCCGGAAAGCCGACGAGGCCCGCGACCGAGGTGATGTTGATGACATGCCCGCCGCCCTGTGCGCGCATCAGCGGCAGCACGGCGCGGGTCAGCGCGAACAGGCCGAACACATTCGCGTCGAACTGTGCCCGGATCTCCGCATCCTCGCCCTCCTCGATGCTGGCCTGATAGCCATAGCCGGCATTGTTGACGAGAACGTCGACCCGCCCAAACCGCTCGCGCGCCGCGTCGACCGCCGCCGCGATCTGCGCGTCGTCCGTGACGTCGAGCGTCAGCGGCAGCAACCGGTCGGAGGCGCTCTCCAGATCGGCGACTCGCGCCACGTCGCGCGCGGTGGCCACCACCCGCTCGCCGCGCGCCAGCACCGCCTCTGCCAGCGACCGGCCGAAACCGGTCGAACAGCCGGTGATGAACCACACCGGGTCTTGCGCTAACGCCATGATCGCTCTCCATATATTTGGGTAGGTCGAGGTGCGAATGCGCCAGTCCCATGCCGGTTCCGGGCGGCTATCCGTTCCCATCCGCCCACGCTATGACCGGGCATGACCAGCAGAACCGGCGGCCGCCTCCTTGTCGACCAGCTCCTCGCGCAAGGATGCGAGCGTATCTTCACCGTGCCCGGCGAGAGCTTCCTCGCCGTGCTCGACGCGCTGCACGACACGCCGGCGATCGACCTGGTGGTCTGCCGGCAGGAGGGCGGCGCGGCGTTCATGGCCTGTGCCGACGGCACGCTGACGGGGCGGCCCGGCATCGCCTTCGTCACGCGCGGCCCGGGCGCGACCAATGCCTCGATCGGCGTGCATGTCGCGATGCAGGACTCGCAGCCGATGATCCTGTTCATCGGCGATGTCGATCGCGGCACCCGTGACCGCGAAGCCTTTCAGGAGGTCGACTTCCAAGCGATGTTCGCGCCGCTGTGCAAATGGGCGGCGCGAATCGACGATGCCGCGCGCATCCCGGAATATATCGCGCGCGCCTATGCCACCGCGATGAACGGACGGCCGGGCCCGGTGGTGCTGGCGCTGCCGGAGGACATGCTGATCGATCAGGTCGAGGCGCTCGACCGGCCCCGTATCGAGCGGACCACGCAAGCCTGCGACCCCGCCGCGCTTGCGGATCTGGGGGCGCTGGTCGAGCGCGCCGAACGGCCGCTGATGCTGGTCGGCGGTGCCGGCTGGACCGAGGCGGCCGGACACACGGTCGCCGACTGGGCGGCGCGACGCGGCATACCGGTCGCCTGCGCCTTCCGCCGCCAGGACGCGATCGACAACCAGTCGCCCGCCTGGGCCGGCAATCTCGGCTATGGCCCCAATCCCGCATTGGTCGCCCGAGTCCGGGCCGCAGACCTGCTGATCGTCGCCGGCCCGCGGCTCGGCGAGGCGACCACCGATGGCTATGTGCTCGTCACGCCGGATCATCCCGGACAGACCCTGGTGCATGTCCATCCCGACCCGGAGGAACTGCATCGCACCTATCGCACCGATCTGGCGATCTGCGCCGGCATGGAGGCGTTCGGCGCGGCCCTGCAGAGCGTGGACGGCCGTAGCTTCACCGATGGCGCGGCGGCGCATGAGGCCTATCGAAGCTGGAGCGAGCCCGTGCCGCGTGCCGGGGTCGCGCTCGATCTGGGCCAGTGCGTCGGCACGATGCGCGACACGCTTCCGGCTGATACGATCATCTGCAACGGCGCGGGCAATTACAGCGGCTGGTGGCATCGCTACTGGCGCTATGCCGGGCCGGGTACGCAGCTGGCCCCCACCGCCGGGGCGATGGGCTATGGCCTGCCCGCCGCCGTCGCCGCCAGCCTCCGTCATCCGGGGCGCAGCGTGGTCGCGCTGGCGGGCGATGGCTGTTTCCTGATGAACGGGCAGGAACTGGCGACCGCCGTGCAGACGGGCGCATCGATCCTGGTGATCGTCGTCGACAATGGCGCCTATGGCACGATCCGGATGCATCAGGAGCGCGAATTTCCTGGCCGGATCAGCGGCACCCGCCTCGCCAATCCGGACTTCGCCGCGCTCGCCCGCGCCTATGGGGCGTGGGCGGAGACGGTGGAGACGACCGATGCCTTCGGCCCCGCCCTCGCCCGCGCGCAGGGGGAAACGGGCGTCCGCCTGCTCCACCTGAAGACGCAGGTCGAGGTCATCACCCCGGCGGCGATGCTGAGCGATATCGCCCGGCGATGATCCGTATCCTGGTCGATGCCGATGCCTGCCCGGTCAAGGACGAGATCTACCGGGTGGCGCTGCGACACGGGGCAGCCGTGGTCGTGGTCAGCAATGCCCGACTGCGCATCCCCGATCATCCCCTCATCACCCGTCAGGTGGTAAGCGAGGCCTTCGATGCGGCGGACGACTGGATCGCCGAGCAGGCGGGCAACGCCACTATCGTCGTCACCGCCGACATATTGCTCGCCGACCGGGCCCTGAAGGCGGGCGCGGCGGTGATCGCGCCCAATGGCCGCCCCTTCACCACCGCCTCGATCGGCAGCGCGATCGCGACGCGGGCGATCATGGCCGATCTGCGCGCCGGCGGAGACGTGATCGGCGGGCCGCCGCCGTTCCAGAAGAGCGACCGCTCCCGCTTCCTGTCCGCCCTGGACGAGGCGCTGGTGCGGCTTGCCCGGACGATCCGCCAGGCATAGGCTCGGACCTCGTTCAGGAGCCTTCGACATGAACCAGCATCGCCGCTGACGCGGACCGAGCCAGTATCGGCGGTTGCGCATCGCCGGTCGGGTTTTCATGGACAAGGCGAATATCATGCAAAGACTGACGGGAAAGACCTGCGTCATCACCGGCGCGGCGCGCGGGATCGGCCGTGCCATCGCGGCGCGTTTCCAGGCGGAGGGCGGCAACGTCATCCTCACCGACATGGATGCGGAGGCGGGTGTGGCGGCCGCCGAGTCGATCGGCGCGCGCTTCCTACCGCTCGACGTGGGCGAGGAAGCCGAGTGGCGGCGGCTGGCAGAGGCGGTGCCGGTCGCGGATGTGGTGGTCAACAATGCCGGCATCACCGGCTTCGAACGGGGAATGGTGCCGCACGATCCCGAACATGCCAGCCTCGCCGACTGGCGGGCCGTGCACCGCGTCAATCTGGACGGCACGTTCCTCGGCTGCCGCTATGCGATCGGCGCGATGAAGGCGCGCGGCGACGGCTCGATCATCAATATCTCGTCGCGATCGGGGATGGTCGGCATTCCCGGCGCGGCCGCCTATGCCGCGTCCAAGGCGGCGATCCGCAACCATAGCAAGACGGTGGCGCTCTATTGCGCGCAGCAGGGCTGGCGCATCCGCTGCAATTCGATCCACCCCGCCGCGATCCTGACGCCTATCTGGGAGCCGATGCTGGGCGACGGTCCGGATCGCGAGGAGCGGATGGCGGCGCTGGTCGCGGATACGCCGCTCAAGCGGTTCGGGACGGTGGGCGAAGTGGCGGCGGTGGCGGCGATGCTCGCCTCGGACGAGGCGACCTATGTGACGGGTACGGAAGTGACGATCGATGGCGGCCTGCTCGCCGGATCGGCGGCGACGCCGGGATAGGCGTCAGGCGATCTTGCGCCCGAACCCCCCGCCCCCCAGCGGCCGGCGGGGGACCGGCGGGCTCGCCTCGCGTTCGAGCAGCGTCAGCGTCTGTTCGAACAGCGGCCGCAGTCGCGTGACCGCCGGCAGCGCCGCCTCGCACGTCTCCTGCGCCTCGACACAGTCGCGGCCGATCACCTCGATCTCCTCCGCCAGCGTCGCGAGCGGCAGCGCGCCGAACTGGCGCGCCTCGCCCTTCAGCGTATGCGCGGGGATGACCAGCCCCGCCGCGTTCAGCCCCCGCATCGCCAGCTCGATCGCGGCGACCGATTTCACTCCGTCCTCGCGGAAATACCCCAGGATGCGGACGAAGCCGGTCCCCAACTCGGCCCGCGTCGCGAAAAAGGCAGGCCAATCGACCAGCGTGCTACCCTCGAACGACAATGTCTTGGCTCCACCGGCAAATCTTGCCGGGTCATAGCCGATCAAGGGTAAACAGCATCTTGCCGCACCGGCAGAAGTTTGCCTCTGGTCGTCAGTCGTCCTTGCGGTCGAACGGGTTCTTGGGCGCGCGCAGCGTCAATCGCACCGGCACCGCGCCGAAGCCGAGTTCCCGCCGCATCGAATTGACCAGATAGCGTTCGTAGCTGGCCGGCAACTGGTCGACGCGCGTGCCGAAGATGACGAAGCTCGGCGGCCGCGACTTGACCTGGGTGACGTAGCGCATCTTGATCCGCTTGCCGCCAGGCGCGGGCGGCGGGTTGGCCTCGATAGCACGTTCGAACCAGCGGTTGAGCTCGCCGGTGCCGACGCGCTTCGACCAGGCCTCGCGCACCTCGAAGGCCGCGCCGATCAACTGATCGATGCCCTTGCCGGTCGCGCCGGAGACGGTGATGACCGTCACACCCTTCACCTGGCTGAGACCGTCCTCCAGCGCCTTCTTCACGCCGTTGAACAGCGAGGAGGCGTTTTCGGCGATGTCCCATTTGTTGAGCGCGATGATCAGCGCCCGCCCCTCTTCCAGCACGCGGTCGGCGATGCGCAGGTCCTGCGCCTCCAGTCCCAGCGTCGCGTCGAGCAGCAGCACCACGACCTCGGCGAAGTCGACCGCGTGCAGCGCGTCGGCGACGGACAGCTTCTCCAGCTTGTCCTGGACCTTGGCGCGCTTGCGCATCCCGGCGGTGTCGATCAGCCGCACGGGGCGCGGCTCGCCCTTGGGGTCGGGCCACATCCAGTCGATCGCGATCGAGTCGCGCGTGATGCCGGCTTCCGGCCCGGTGATCAGGCGATCCTCGCCGAGCATCCGGTTGATCAGCGTCGACTTGCCGGCATTGGGACGACCGACGATCGCCAACTTCAGCGGCGCGTCGGGGCGGTCGTCCTCATCCTCTTCGATGTCGCCCTCCGCTTCGCCGCGTTCCAGATGCGGCAGCAGCGCCTCGAACAGGTCGCCCATGCCCTCGCCATGTTCGGCCGAGAGCTGGACCGGATCACCGAAGCCGAGGGAGAGCGACTCGAGGATGCCCTGTTCGCCCTGACGCCCCTCCGCCTTGTTGGCGGCGAGGACGACCGGCGTGGTTGAGGACCGCAGCCAGCGCGCGATCTCTTCGTCCAGCGGCACGATGCCGGAGCGCGAATCGAACAGGAACAATGCGACATCGGCCTGTTTCAGCGCGGCCTCGGTCTGGAGGCGCATCCGGCCGGGCAGGGTCTGGGCGTCGTGATCCTCGTAACCGGCGGTGTCGATGACGCGGAAATCGAGGCCGACCAGATGCGCGTCGCCTTCGCGGCGGTCGCGGGTGACGCCGGGCCGGTCGTCGACCAGCGCGAGCTTCTTGCCGACGAGACGATTGAACAAGGTGGATTTGCCGACATTCGGCCGGCCGACGATCGCGACCACAGGGAGCTTGGGCATGATCCGCCCTTAGCCGCTACGAAGCGAGGCGTCACCCCGTCTGCGCCACGATCGGGCGGCCTTTCCGTGCCGCCCGATCGATGGGGCATCCTTTACCGGAAAGCGGTCAGGCGTCCGCGCTCGTCGATGGTGTAAAGCGTCGACAGCGCCACGACCGGCGGCAGGGAGAAGGCCGTCTTGGTCTCGATCGTCGAGACGATCTTGCCGTCGCCGATACCGGCCGAGACGATCTGGCCGTCGCTGTTGGTCAGGACCAGTCGGCCACCCGCCAGCACCGGACCGAACCAGGTGATCGGCCCCTTCCGCTTCTTGACGTTGCGATAGCGGGGCAGCTGCGAAATCCAGCGCGCCTTGCCGCTGGCACGCGACAGGCAGGCGAGCCGCGCATCGTCGGTGACGACGAACAGCCAGTCGCCGGCGATCCAGGGCGTGGAGATGCCCGCCAGATTCTGCTCCCACAGCCGCTGTCCGGTCGACAGGTCGAGCGAGACCATGCGCCCGCCCTGCCCGACCGCGAAGACGCGGCCATTGTCGATCACCGGATCGGCATCGATATCGGCCAGGCTGGACACCGACATGGTGACGGCGGTGCGCGACAGCGCGTCCTGCCACAGCACGCGGCCATTTTCGTAGCGATAGGCGGAGAGTTCGCCCGACGAATAGCCGGTCACCACCGTGCCCTGACTCGCGGCCGGCGCGGCGACGCCGAATACGCCCTGCGTCTCCAGCGTGCCCGACTGCGCCCATTGCACCTTGCCATCGGCCTGGGCGAGCGCGAACAGCTGATTGTCCTGGCTCAGCACATAGACATTGCCATTGGCGACGGTCGGCGATCCGCGCAGCGGGCCGCCCGGCTTGGCCCGCCACAGCTGTGCGCCGTCCGCCGCCGTCATCGCCACGACATCGCCCAGGCCGTCGGTGGCATAGAGCTTGCCGTCGTCGAAGCTGACGCCGCCGCCGAAGCGCGCGGCGCGCGACCGCTCGCCGTCATTGATGCTCTTGGTCCACAGCACCGCGCCCGTCCGGGCGTCGAAGGCATGGACGGTCGCATCGACGTCGATGATGAACAGCTTGCCGTCGGCAATCACCGGCGCGGCGGCCAGCCGCTCGCGATCGGACCCGCCGTTGATCGTCGCCTGCCACGCCCGGGCCGGCGCCTCGGCGAGCGCGAGCTGGCCCATCGACTTGGCGGCGTTGCCGCCCGGCTGCGCCCAGGCGTCATTGGCGAAGGGCGCGGGCAGCGTCACCTGGACATCGGCCATCGCCGGATCGGTCGCCACCTCATTCTCCGAGGCGAGGATCGGCACGCGCTGGCCCACGGTCGGCGTCTTCTTCGGGCCACCGCCCTTGAAAATGCCGCAGGAGCTGAGCGCGATGAGCGCGGCGACCATCACGGGCGCGCGGAAAGTCTTGTTCATGGCTGGACCTTGCGAACGATAGCGGCCTCGGCCGACGAAGGAGCGGCCTCCACGCCCATGGCGCTGGCCATCTGAACCGCGCGTTGACGAAGCGAGGCGGGCACGCCCTCATCCTCGGCGATCCGCGCGAAGAGCTGGCCGGCCTGTCGCGTCTGGCCCAGGCGGATCTGCGCCACCGCCATCATCTCGCCGGCGCTGCCCAGCCAGGGATTGCCCGGCACCGCCAGCGGCCGCATCCGCTCGACCACCACCTGGGGTTGCAGGCTGTCGAACTCGATCGCGGTCTGGCGCACCAGGGCCAGGTCGCGGAACGGCTTGGCGATCGAGTCGTCCTTGACGATCTCGGCAAACTTCGCCGCCGCGCCCTTGGGATCGTTCTTCTGGAGCAGCAGGTCGGCCTGGGTATATTTGGCCAGCGCCTGATAGGACGGGCCACCCTCGGCGGCGAGCTGCTTCAGCGGCGCTTCCGCCTTGGCATAATCGCCGGCCGCGACCGAGTCATAGGCGGCCTGCAATTGCTCGCCTTGCACGCCCGCCGCTTCGTCCCGGCGGCTCTGCCAGAACAGATAGGCGGCGAACAGGGCGAGGCCGACGACGATGGCGGCGATCAGCAGCTTGCCCCAGCGCGTCCAGAAGGCGGTGAGCTGGTCGCGACGGACCTCGTCGTCCACCTCGCGCATGAAGACTTCAGCATTGGCGTCGGGCGGCAAGGCCAAGGAGCGGCTCCGAATTACGGGGAAACGATCAGCGCCCATAGCCGCGCCGGGACCGAAACGGAAGCCGCGTCAGCTTCGGCCCGAAAACGTGCCGGGCATGTTTCGTGGCATGTTCTCACGTCTTGGGCGCATAGACCTGTTCCGCGCCGGGAAAGGCGCGCGAACGGACTTCGCCGGCATAGGTCTCCGCCGCCGCGCCGATCCGCCCGGCCAGGTCGTCATAGCGTTTCACGAACCGGGCGGTGCGTTCGAACAGGCCGAGCATGTCCTCCGCGACCAGCACCTGCCCGTCGCACTGGGCCGAGGCGCCGATGCCGATCGTCGGACAGGCGATGGTGCGGGTGATCTCGATCGCGATCGGCTCGACCACCCCCTCGATCACCACGGAGAACGCCCCCGCCGCCGCCACCGCCTGTGCATCGCCGACGATCTTGGCGGCTTCCTCGCTGCTGCGCCCACGCGCGCCGTAGCCGCCGAGCAGGTTCACCGCCTGGGGCGTCAGGCCGACATGGCCCATCACCGGAATGCCGCGCTCGGTCAGGAAGCGGACGGTCGGGGCCATCGCCTCGCCCCCCTCCAGCTTCACCGCCGCCGCGCCGCTCTCCTTCATCAGCCGCGCCGCGCTCAGGAATGCCTGTTCCGGGCTGGCCTCGTAACTGCCGAACGGCATGTCGACCACGACCAGCGACTGATAGCTGCCGCGCACCACGGCGGCGGCATGGGCGGCCATCATCTCCAGCGTCACCGGCACGGTCGAGGGCAGACCGTAGATCACCTGCCCCAGGCTGTCGCCGACCAGCAGCATGTCGCAATGCGGATCGAGCAGCTGCGCGGTGCGGACGGTATAGGCGGTCAGCATCACCAGCGGCTCGCCCCCCTTGCGGGCGCGGATCGCCGGCACGGTCAGCCGCTTGCGCGGGGCCGGCGTGGGATTGGCGCGGCTGGTGGCGCTGTCGATCGTGAAGGTGGTGGACATGGCTTACTTCCCAAAAACAGCCGAATAGCGATCCGGCGCAAAGCCCGCCAGCAAGGCGTCCCCCGACTCCAGCATGGGCCGCTTGATCATCGAGGGTTGCGCCAGCATCAGCGCCACGGCCTTGTCGGCGTCGATCCCGGCGCGCTCCGCCTCGGGCAGCTTGCGGAAGGTGGTGCCGGCGCGGTTGAGCACCGTCTCCCAGCCCAGTCGGTCGACCCAGCGCCGGAGGTCCGCCTCGGCGACGCCGGCCTTCTTATAGTCGTGGAAGCGATAGGCGATGCCGGCCTGGTCGAGCCAGGTCCGCGCCTTCTTCATCGTATCGCAATTGGGGATGCCGTAGAGCCCCGTCTTACCGAAACCGGTCGTCACTTCGTCAATTCCCCTCTGATCCGTAATTCTGCTGCGGACCAGGTTCCTAGCACGACTGACGGATCTTTGCCCCTCGTTGCAGCGTCGCACCATGCGCGAAGGCCGCCGACCGGATGATCGGCAGCCTCCACTACATTCGGCCGCTTACGAACTCTGGCGCGTTGCGTTATGCGAGCAATGACACCACACCGCCGGTCGCGCGACGGCGGCGAACCGCCCAGGCGACGCCGCCAAAGCCCACCACCATCAACGCCCAAGTCGATGGTTCCGGCACGGTCGGCACTACCACCGAGCCGCCAACTCCGCTGAACGCGAAGACATAGGTCGGAAGTTCGGTTGCCGGCTTGCCCGATGCGTTAGACTGCCCGAAATTGTACAGTTCCGGGCTGACATTGCTGAGTAGGTTCAAGGCGTCCAACTGGTTGGCACCGGCACCATAATAAATGTTGAAGGTGTAGTTGCTCATCGCCGCGATGTCGCCAAACCCGAAGATGAAAAAGGCACCGTGGTCGGACGGGCCGGTTGTCCCGTCGCTATTGATGGGCCCTTGCCGGCCCGGATCGCTCATACCCGAAATGGGCAGGGCCGAGGCAAAGCCGTTGTCAGTGGACCGCAACAGCGTTTTGGTCGTCGATACGCCCTTGAACGTGGTGAATTCCGAGTATTCCGTTGGCGGTACGTCCCAGTCCATGGCGCGTGCGTATCGCACATCGGTCATGGTTGACGCTGTCGTGTTGCTGATCGTGACCTGGTTGACGAACAGGGCGCCCGTTGCCGTGGATGCCGCTTCCGAGAAGCGTTGCGTGACGGTCAGCCCTGACACGTTGCTCAAACGGGTAACCGACGTATAGCTACCTGCGCCAGCCGCCGCGGACACAAAGGATATATTGGTGTTCCCAGTGACTCGACCGACTTGGCCCTCGCGGCCATTCGCGGCAACACCCCATGCCTCACACGCGCAGCCCGGCGTCAAAGCATCGCGATAACCACTTACTCCGCCTTGACCGGAGAAATTGTAGGCGAGACCGGTATATGGCGACCCTCCATTGAGATCACCCGTGCTATTGATCCCAATCCGCACCTTGTTGTTCGACGACGTCAGAACAGCCTGTGCGTTGACAGCAGCTGGCGCAAGCATCAGTGCCATAGCTATGAAAAAGCGCATGTTTCCCCCTGTTCGCGTCAGCCAATAGAATTAAAGATCATCGATGACGCTTTTTTATTTATAAATAAATAACCTTTATTGGCAACCATCAACCTCTTGTTAATAATTTGCAATTTGATCCGTTTATTATTTTTTGTCATACAATTTTGACATATCGCAGTATAAGCAAGACTTTAGTATTTTCCATTTTGGATCATTCTCATGAAATTTTACCGCTTCATGCAACACCGTCGAGAAAATTAGTAAAAACCCTAATATAAACTACCAAACTATGGTGTAACAACGTATTTTGCGCGCCTGCGAACTGGCTGGCATCACCGGGACAAATGAGGAATAACCAGTGGCCGCTCTTAAGTAGACCGCCCTTTCGGCCGCTGGCGCCCCGCCCAATCCATACGCATAAGTATGCATCGCCCCGCCATCGCGGTATCGCGTGCGGCATGACCCAGCATCCCTTCTTCGCGCTGCACCGTCACCGCATGATCCGCGTCGCCGCCGCGACGCCGCGCGCTACGGTCGGCGACACGATCGCCAATGCCGAGACCGCCATCGCCATGGCCACCCGCGCGCATGAGGAAGGTTGCGACCTCGTCGTCTATCCCGAGCTGAACCTCACCAGCTATGCGATCGACGATCTCCACCTGCAAAGCGCGCAGCAACGGGCGACGCTGACCGCCATCGCCGCGGTGCGCGACGCCAGCCGCACGTTGAAGCCGCTGCTGCTGCTGGGGGCGGCGATCGAGCGGAACGGGCGGCTCTACAATTGCGCCGTCGCCGTTCATCGCGGTCGGGTGCTGGGCGTGGTGCCGAAGAGCTTCTTCCCCAACTATCGCGAATATTACGAGAAGCGCTGGTTCGCCTCGCCGCTCGGCCTGTCGGGCCAGACCATGATGCTGGGCGAGGAGGAGGTGCCGTTCGGCACCGACCTGATCTTCGCCGCCAGCGACCTGCCCTTCTTCACCGTCCATGCGGAGATCTGCGAGGATTATTGGGCCCCCGCCCCGCCCTCCACGGCCGGCGCGCTGGCCGGCGCCTTAATCTGCTGCAACCTGTCCGCGTCCAACATCGTCATCGGCAAGGCGCGCGAACGCGCGATGCTCGCCGCCGCGCAAAGCGCCCGCGCGGTCTGCGCCTATGTCTATTCCGCCGCCGGGCCGGGCGAGAGTACCACCGACCTCGCCTGGGACGGACAGGGGCTGGTCCATGAACTGGGCGAGCTGATCGCCGGGTCGGAGCGGTTCGCCACCGAACCGCAATTGCTGGTCGCGGACGTGGATTGCGAGCGCCTGATCCAGGAACGGCTGCGCTTCGGCACGTTCAACGACGCCGCCGCCGCGCTCGACCATCCCGAACGGCGCTTCCGCCGCATCGGCTTCACCCATGGCGAGGATGTCCGCGACCTGGGGCTGCGCCGCGACATCCGCCGCTTCCCCTTCGTCCCCAACGACCCGGCACGGCGCGACGAGGATTGCTACGAGGCGTTCAACATCCAGGTCGAGGCCCTCGCCAAGCGTCTCGCCGCCGCCCATGCCGAGACGCTGGTGATCGGCGTGTCGGGCGGGCTCGACTCGACCCACGCGTTGATCGTCGCGGCCAAGGCGATGGACCGGATCGGGCGGCCCCGCTCGGCGATCCTGGGCTTCACCATGCCCGGCTTCGCCACCGGCGAGACCAGCAAGGCCCATGCCTGGGCGCTGATGCGCGCGCTGGGCATCACCGCCGACGAGATCGACATCCGCCCCGCCGCGCGGCAGATGCTCGCCGACATGGGCCACCCCTTCGCCGAAGGGCAGCCGGTCTATGACGTGACGTTCGAGAATGTGCAGGCGGGACTGCGCACCGACTATCTCTTCCGCCTCGCCAACCAGCGCGGCGGGCTGGTGCTCGGCACCGGCGACCTCAGCGAGCTGGCGCTCGGCTGGTGCACCTATGGCGTCGGCGACCAGATGAGCCATTATGCCGTCAATGCCGGCGTGCCCAAGACGCTGATCCAGTTCCTGATCCGCTGGTGCATCCGCACCGGGCAATATGATGCGGAAACGGACCGCGTGCTCGCCGGCATCCTGGCGCAGGAGATTTCCCCCGAACTGGTACCGGCCGGCGCGGACGGCGCGATGCAGTCGACCGAGGAACGCGTCGGCCCCTATGCACTCAACGATTTCTTCGCGCATTACGTGCTCCGCCACGGGCTGGCGCCATCGAAGATCGCCTTCCTCGCCTGGCATGCGTGGCGCGACGTCGAGGCGGGGCGGTGGCCGGAGGATTTCCCGGCCGATGCGCGCATCGCCTATGACCTGCCGACCATCCGCTTGTGGCTGAAACGGTTCCTGCACCGCTTCTTCCAGACCAGCCAGTTCAAGCGCTCCGCCCTTCCCAACGGGCCGAAAGTGTCGGCCGGCGGAGCGGTCAGCCCGCGCGGCGACTGGCGCGCGCCGTCCGACGGCACCGCGCGTATCTGGCTGGAGGAGTTGGAAAACAACGTACCGTGACGTTTCTGCCATCTTGCCAACCGCGCGGGCGGGGAGCAATGTGACCCTCCTATGACAGTCCCTCCACCGGATGGATCGCGCGATCGCCGGATCGAGGATCCATCCAATCTCCTTTTGATTCATCCGCTTGGCCGGCGGCTGCTGCCTTACGCCCTGCGTATGGGCGTTTCCGCCAATGCCGTGTCGGTGACGGGACTGTTGATCGGGCTGGGCGCGGCACTGTCCTATTCGCGG
Source organism: Sphingomonas sp. SORGH_AS_0438 (assembly GCF_031453475.1). NCBI lineage: Bacteria > Pseudomonadati > Pseudomonadota > Alphaproteobacteria > Sphingomonadales > Sphingomonadaceae > Sphingomonas > Sphingomonas sp. SORGH_AS_0438. The sequence goes on along the minus strand of NZ_JAVIZS010000001.1, from coordinate 1,016,871 downwards.
TTCGACTCGGACGCGATGGCGCTGCTCGGGCTGGGGCTGTCGGTCCTGTGGCTGGTCGCGGACGGGCTGGACGGGATGGTCGCCCGCGCCACCGGCACGGCGAGCGCGCTCGGCCGGCTGCTCGACGGGGTGTGCGACCACGGCGTCTTCATCCTCATCTATGTCGCGCTGGCGCTGCGCGTCGGCACGCCCGGCGGCTGGGCACTGGCGATCGCGGCGGGGGCGGCCCATGCCGTGCAGTCGAGCCTGTACGAGGGCGAACGCACCCGCTTCCACCGCCGGGTCAAGGGCATCGCCGAGGGCGGGACGTCGGCCGGCGGCAGCTGGCTGGTACGACAATATGACCGCCTCGCCGGCCTGCCCGGCCGGCTGGCGCGGCCGTTCGAGCGCAAGCTCGCCTCCAGCGCCGATCCGAGCGCCCTGGCGCAAATCTATGGTATGCGCGCGACCGCGCCGATGAAGCTTCTGTCATTGGAAACCGCCAATGTCCGCGTGCTGGCGATCTTCCTCGCCTGCCTGATCGGCGATCCGCGCATCTTCTGGTGGATCGAGATCGTGCCGCTCACGCTGGTCGCGATCGCGGGCCTCGCCTGGCACCGCCGGGTCGAGCGCGCGCTCCTGCAATTTTCAACACATAATCCAACGTCGCCGGCAGAACCGGCGCGTTTCTTCGTCAAGGAACAAGGTCAGTAATGGGTAGCATCCGTATCGCCATCATCGGCATCGGCAATTGCGCAAGCTCGCTGGTGCAGGGTCTGGAGCATTACCGCGAGGGCGCGAACGACCTCGTCGGCCTGATGCACTGGGAGATGGGCGGCTATCGTCCCTCCGACATCAAGGTGGTGGCCGCCTGGGACGTCGACAGCCGCAAGGTCGGCAAGGACGTGGCCGAGGCGATCTTCGCCAAGCCGAACTGCACCGCCGTGTTCGCCGCCACCATCCCGGCGACCGGCACGGTCGTGAAGATGGGCGCGGTGCTCGACGGCGTCGCCGACCACATGGCCGATTACAAGGACGACCGCACCTTCATCGTCGCCAACGACACCCAGCCGAGCAAGGCCGATGTGGTCGCCGAGCTGAAGGCGTCGGGGGCCGAGGTGCTGATGAACTACCTGCCCGTCGGCAGCCAGCAGGCGACCGAATTCTACGCGGAATGCGCGCTGGAAGCGGGCGTGGCCTTCGTCAACAACATCCCGGTCTTCATCGCTTCCAACCCCGAATGGGCGGCGAAGTTCGAGACGGCGGGCGTGCCGATCATCGGCGACGACATCAAGGCGCAGCTGGGCGCGACCATCGTCCACCGCGTGCTGACCGACCTGTTCGCCAAGCGCGGCGTCAAGCTGGACCGCACCTACCAGCTCAACACCGGCGGCAACACCGACTTCCTCAACATGTCGAACCATCGCCGGCTCGAGTCGAAGAAGATCTCCAAGACCGAGGCGGTGCAGTCGGTCGCGGCGGAGCGGCTGGAGGAGGACAATGTCCATATCGGCCCGTCCGACTATGTGCCGTGGCAGAACGACAACAAGGTCTGCTTCCTGCGCATGGAGGGCCAGCTGTTCGGCGGCGTGCCGATGAACCTGGAGCTGCGCCTGTCGGTCGAGGATTCGCCCAATTCGGCGGGCGTCGCGATCGACATGATCCGCTGTGCGAAGATCGCCAAGGACCGTGGGCTGAAGGGCGTGATCGATCCCGCCAGCGCCTATTTCTGCAAGCATCCGCGCACCCAGATGACCGACGACATCGCCCAGGTTGAGGTCGAGAAGTTCATCGCGGCCGCCTGAAGGTCATAGGGCATGATCGACACCGCCGTCCTGCTCGCCGCCGGCCATGGCAGCCGGTTGCGGACCCATGCGCCGTACAAGCCGCTCTGCCCAGTGGCGGGGCGGCCGTTGATCGACCATGCCCTGACCGGCCTGGCGGACGCGGGATTGTCGCGCGCGATCGTCGTGCTGGGCTATGGCGCGGAGGCGATCGAGGATCATCTGGCCTCGCGTCGCTGGCCGCTGACGGTCGAGACGGTGATGACGCGCGACCATCACCAGCCCAATGGCGTCTCCGTCCTCGCCGCCGCGCCGCGCCTCTCTGGCCGGCCGGCGGTGCTGGCGATGTGCGACCATCTGGTCATGCCCGCTCTATACGCGCGGATGGCGGCGGTGGAGGTGGGCGACGGCGCGACGCTCGGTATCGATCGGCGGATCGGCCATCCCTGGGTCGACCCCGACGACGTCACCTGGGTCCGCACCCGGGGCGACCGCATCGTCGCGATCGGCAAGGGGCTGGCCGAAGCGGATGCCTATGACACCGGCGTCTTCGCGATCGGCGAAGGGCTGTTCGCCGCGCTCGCCAGCCTCGACGCGCCGTCGCTGACTGAGGGGATGCGGATGCTCGCTGATCGGGGGCGTGCCGGCGTCGTCGATTGCAGCGATCTTGACTGGATCGATGTCGACGATGCCGCCGCGCTCGCCAAGGCGGAGGCGTGGCAGCTCGCCCTGGCGGCGTGAGGTAACGCTCGAAAGCCCCGATGGCGCATGGGGGCGGGCGATGCCCTGACCCATGTCGCATATTCCGCTATCGCTCCAGCCGCAGCGCCGTACCGATCGGCGCATCGAGGCCCGGCACCGCGATGCGCTGCCCCGCGATCAGCACCACGCCCGGTGCCACCACTTCCCCCAGCTGCGTCGGCGCCGGCAGCAGGTCGGCCGGCATTCCTTGCGCCGTCACGCCCCCAGCCGCCATCAACACGCAATGATCGCCCAGCGCGCGCGCCTCCTCGGCACTGTGCGTGACGTAGAGCATCGGCAGGGCGAAGCGCCGTTTGAGCGCCAGGATGAAGGCCAGCACCTCCTCGCGCCGTGCCGCATCCAGCGCGGACAGCGGTTCGTCGAGCAGCAACAGGTCGGGCTGGCTCAGCATCGCCCGCCCCAGCGCCACGCGCTGTCGCTCGCCGCCGGACAGGTCACGCGGGGCGCGGTCCAGCAGCGGGCGGATCGCCAGCACGTCGATCACCGCATCGGCCGCGATCCGGTCGCGCCCGCCGGCGCGGCGCTGGCCATAGGCCAGATTGCGCGCCACGCTCAGATGCGGAAACAGGCGGGCATCCTGATGGACGATGCCGATCCGTCGCCGCTCGGGCAGCACGAACCGGCCGGAAGCGGTGTCGGTCAGCACCCGATCGCCGATCGCGACCAGCGCCGGTTCCGCCTTCGCCAGTCCGGCGACCACCGCCAGCGTCGCCGACTTGCCCGCGCCCGAGGGACCGAACAGGATCGTCGCGCCGTCCTCCGGCCCTTCGAAGGCGACCGACAGGCGAAAGTCCCCCAGCCGCCGCACCGCCGCCACGCGCATCACCGCCCCGCCCGCCGCCGGCCATGCCGCAGCAGCAGTTCCGAGAGCAGTAATCCGCCGAGCGCCGCCGCGAAGGACAGGAGCGACAGGCGCAACGCCGCCCCCTCGCCGCCCGGCACCTGCAAGGCGGAATAGATCGCCAGCGGCAGGGTCTGGGTCTCGCCGGGGATATTGGCGGCGAAGGTGATGACCGCGCCGAACTCGCCCAACGCCGCCGCGAAACCGATCACCCCGCCCGCGATCAGTCCGGGCAGCGCCAGCGGCAGGACGATGGTGACCGCGCGGTCCCATGGCCCCGCGCCCAGGCTCCGCGCCGCTTCCTCCAGCCGGGGATCGACCGCCTCGATCGCCTGCCGCACCGCGCGCAGCATCAGCGGAAAGGCGGATACCCCCGCCGCCAGCGCCGCGCCGGCCGGCGTGAAGGCCAGCCTGATCCCCCAGGTCGCATCCAGCCATTGCCCGATCGGCCCCTGTGCGCCGAACAGCATCAGCAGCACGAAGCCGATCACCACCGGCGGCAGGATCAGCGGCGCATGGAGCAGCGCATCGAGCAGCACCCGCCCCGGAAACCGATGCCGCGCCAGCAGCCAGGCGAATGCCGTCGCCGCGATCATCCCCCAGAAGGTCGCCCATCCCGCGATGCGCAGGCTGAGCAGCAGCGCCTGCCCCTCCTCGGGCGTCAGCAGCATCGCTCAGCCCAAGGGGCGGAAGCGATAGCGGGCGAAGATCGACCGTGCCGCGCCACTGCCGAGGAAGCGGTAGAAGTCGCTCGCCCCGGCCGATGCGCCGCGCAGCACCGCGACCGGATAGACGATCGGCGGATGGCTGGCCGCCGGGAACAGCGACACCAACCGCACGGTGCGATCGGCATAGGCATCGCTTTCGTAGACGATGCCGAGCGGGGACGCGCCGCGCGCGACATAGGCGAGCGCCGCGCGCACGTCCTGCGCGGGTGCCAGCCGCTGCTCGACCGAGGACCACAGGCCGAGCCGGGTCAGCGCCGCCTGCGCGTACCGCCCGGCCCGGCACCGAGCGCGGATCGCCGACCGCCAGCCGCCCGTCCGTCCCCAGGGCGGCCGCCAGCTGCGCGCCGGGTCGCAGCCGCAGCCGGACATTGCTGCCCGCCCGCGCGATCAGCGCCAGCCGGCCGCCCAGCAGGTCGCGCCGCGCCGCCAGCAGGTTGCGCCCCGCCAGATCGTCCATCCACCGGCTATCCGCCGACAGGAACAGGTCCGCCCGCGCGCCCGCCGCGATCTGGCGCGCGGCGGTGCCGCTGCTCTCGAACGAGAAACGCACCGGCTGCCCGGTCCGCGCGGTATAGACTTTCGCCACCGCCTGCAGCGCATCGGTCAGCGAGGCGGCGGCGAACACCGTCAGCGGCGGCCGCGCCGGCGCCGCGATCGCGGCGGAGGGCAGCAGCAGGGTGGCGGCGAGGGACAGGGCAAATTGACGGCGGGTCGGCACGAGCGACATCCTTCTATATCCCGCCGGCTATAGCTGGTTGAATCCGGCCCGCAACCCGCTGGACAGACGCGGCGTCCCGCGCGATGCCCCCGGCCATGACGCGCATCGAACCGGCCCGCATCCTCCCCGAACTCGGCATCATCGAGGGCTATTTCGGTCCCGCCTGGTCCTGGGCGGAACGGCGCGCCGTGGTCGAGCGGCTGGCCCCGGCGGGATATGGCCTGTTCCACTACGCGCCCAAGGCGGACGCCCATCTGCGCCGCGACTGGCGGCGCGAACATCCGGTCGAGACGGCGACGGCGCTGGCCCGCCTCGCCGCCGATGCGCGCGCCGCCGGGATGCGGTTCGGCATCGGCCTGACCCCCTATGACCTGCATCTCGACTTCGGGGCGGAGGGGCGCGCGGCGCTGGCGCGGCGGCTGGCGCAACTGGACGCGATCGGCATCGACGATCTCGCCATCCTGTTCGACGACATGCGCGGCGACCTGCCCGACCTGGCCGAACGACAGGCCGCGATCGTCGCCTTCTGCGCCGAGCATAGCCAGGCGACCCGCCTCTTCACCTGTCCCAGCTATTATAGCGACGACCGGGTGCTCGACCGGGTCTTCGGCCAGCGTCCGCCCGGCTATCTGGAGGAGCTTGGCCGCCGGCTCGACCCCGCCATCCAGGTCTATTGGACGGGCGAGGAGGTCTGCGCGCGCGCCATCGATCCCGCTCATCTCGCCGAGGTCGCCGGTCGGCTCGGCCGCAAGCCGTGGCTGTGGGACAATTGGCCGGTCAATGACGGTCCCCGCATGTCGACGCATCTGCACCTGCGCGGCTTCACCGGCCGGCCGGCGGAGAATGCCCGCTGGCTGGCGGGTCATGCGATCAACCCGGCGCTCCAGCCCCAAATCGGCTGCATCCCGGCGCTGACCCTGCCGCGCCTCTATGCGGACCCGGACTATCGCTACATGGCCGCGTTCCGGGCGGCGGCCGCGGCGGTGGCGGGCGAACCGCTTGCCGCGATGCTGGAGGCGGATCTGCTGAGCTTCGAGGATAGCGGCCTGGAACGGCTGTCGCCCGAGCGGCGCAGCGCCGCCCGCGCCCGCTATGCCGCGATCGATCATCCGGTCGCCGCCGAAGTCGTGCGCTGGCTGGACGGCGGCTATGCCGTCTCGGCGGAGGATGTGCAGACGCAATGAGCGACCCTGTCTGTGGCATCCATGCCGCAGCGTGGCTGGCATAGCGCGTCTTGGGCTCATCGAGGCATCGAACCATCTGTACGCTCGTTCAGCTTGGCGTAGTATTGGGCCGGGCACAGGGGCCGGCATGACAGGCAGGGACTTTCAGACCATGACGATTTGGGATGGCCGGGCGCGTTCGTCCGTCCGCCGCCACGGGGCACGCGCCATCGGCTTCGGCGCGCTGCTTGCGACCAGCTGGACCTCCGCCGTCGCGCAGGTCGTACCGCCCGTCATGCCGGCACCGGTGCCGGCCACCACGCCGCAGATCGTCCCGCCGCCAGTCGCGCCGACGGTGATGCAGCCGGTCGCCCCGCCGGCCGCGCCCGTCACGCTACCGACGCTGAGCGAAGCCCAGGCCCGCCAGCTCGCCCAGTTGATCGCGCGCGACGAAATCGCGCAAGGGCTGCGGCAGGGGGCGCCGCGCGACCTCTCCGAATCATCGCCCGAGGCGCTGGTCCGCATCGCGCTGGATCATGCCCATGCCGTGCATGTCGGCCGGTTGGACCCGGGCGATTTCCAGCGCGACTGGGGCATCCGGCCGCAAAGCTACGATCCCCTGCCCGCCTTTGCGGAGGCGGTGAAGCGCGATCGGCTGGCCGCCTGGATCGCCTCGCTGCCGCCGCCCTATGCGGGCTATGACGCGCTGGTCGCCGGCCTTGCCCGCTACCGCGCGATGGCCGCGGCGGGCGGCTGGCAGCCGCTCGTCGCCACCGCCGACATGGCCTATGGCAAGAGCGGCCCCGGCGTCGCCGCGCTCCGCCAGCGGCTGGCGATGGAGGACCCCGCCGTCACCGCCACTGGCAACCGCTTCGACGCGGCCTTGCTCGACGCGGTGCGCCGCGCGCAGCGCCGCTATGGCCTGAACCCGGTCGGCACCGTTGGCGCGCAGACGATCGCCGCGCTCAACGTGCCCGTCGCGACGCGGATGCGCCAGATCGCCGCCAATATGGAACGCTGGCGCTGGCTGCCCGATCACCTGGAGCAGAAGCGCGTGCAGGTGAACATCGCCGCCGCCGTGCTGACCGTCTTCGACGGCGACGCCCCGGTGCTGTCGATGAAGGCGGTGACCGGCCGCCCCGGCAACGAGACGCCGATGCTGGTGTCCTCGATCCACAGTGTCGTGCTCAACCCGCCCTGGAACGTGCCGGAGTCGATCGCCAACAAGGAGCTGTGGCCGAAGGAAAAGGCCAATCCCGGCTATCTGAAGCGCAGCGGCTTCCGCATCATCGACACCGGCAATGGCGGCAAGCGGCTCCAGCAGAGTTCGGAGAAGAGCGCGCTCGGCCGCTTCAAGTTCGACTTCCCCAACGATTTTGCCGTCTATCTGCACGATACGCCGGCGCAGTCGGGCTTTTCGCGCTTCGACCGGCTGGCGAGCCATGGCTGCGTGCGGCTGGAGAAGCCGGCCGATCTCGCCGCGCTGATGCTGAAGACGACGCCGGACTGGCAGCCGGCGGCGGTCGATGGCGTCCTCGCCTCGGGCAAGACGGTGCGTGCCACCATGGCGGAGCCGGTCGCGGTCTATCTGCTCTACTGGACCGCTTTCGCCAATGCGAACGGCGTGGTCGGCTTCCGCGACGATCCCTATGGCTGGGACGCGACGCTGGCGAGCAAGATCGAGGCGCGGTCCGCCGCGCGCCAGTCGCTGGCGGCGCGATAAGTCGCTCGCCTACCCATAGACCTGCCGTGTAGGACCGTTTCCATGCGCAAGACCATCCATCGCCTGTCGCTGCCGATCGCGGCCGCGAGCCTTCTCGCCCTCGGCCTGTCCGGCTGCTCGCGCTCCGAGCCCGAGCCGGCACCGACCGAGAATTATGTCGACGAACCCGTCGCGGAACCGACGCCCGAGCCGACCGAGCCCGTCGCCAACATCGCCGAGCCGGACACCAACATGGCCGAGGCGGAGCCTGCCCCGCCGCCGCCGCCGGAGCGCAGCGTCGACCAGCAGATGCTGGACGATGCCTCGGCGACCGGCATGACGGCGCGCGCCAAGCGCGGCGACGATGCAGCACCGCCGCTGCCCGAAGCCGGAAATCAGTCCGAAGCGGAATAATCCTTGCGTCCCGCGCTGCTTTCCGCATGATCCCGCCACCAAGCCGAAGCATCGGTCGGGACGGGATGAGGAGAGCGGTGTGGGGGAAACCGATCGGGCGGCACGGATCGCGGCCGACCCGCGCTATGGCGCGCTGTTGCAACGACGCGGGCGGTTCACGCTGGCACTGACCGCCGTGATGCTCGCCGCCTATTTCGGCTTCATCCTGCTCGTCGCCTTCGACAAGACATTGCTGGCGCGCCCCATTCATCCCGGCGGGGTCACCTCGCTGGGGATCGTGCTGGGCTTTTCCCTGATCCTGCTCGCGATCGCGCTGACCGGCATCTATGTCCACCGCGCCAATCGCGATTTCGATGCGGCAGTCGCCGCGCTGGTGCGGGATCACCAGGCGTGAAGCGAATCATCCTTGCCGTGCTGGCGCTCGGCCTGCCGGGCATCGCCGGTGCCGACGCCCTGACCGGGCAGACGGTGCAGCAGGCGACCAACTGGACGGCGATCGCCATGTTCGCCGCCTTCGCCGCCTTCACCCTGGCGATCACCCGCTGGGCGGCGCGGCGGACGCGCACCGTCTCCGACTTCTATACGGCGGGCGGCGGCATCACCGGCTTCCAGAACGGGCTGGCGATCGCGGGCGACTTCATGTCCGCCGCCTCCTTCCTCGGCATCTCGGCGCAGATCTTCAAGGACGGCTATGACGGGCTGATCTATTCGATCGGCTTCCTGGTCGGCTGGCCGATCATCCTGTTCCTGATGGCGGAGCGGGTGCGCAATCTGGGTCGCTACACCTTCGCCGATGTCGCCTCCTTCCGCTTCGCGCAGACGCCGGTGCGCTGCTTCGCGGCGGTCAGCACGCTGGTCGTCGTCCTCTTCTACCTGATCGCGCAGATGGTCGGCGCGGGCCAGCTGATCAAATTGCTGTTCGGCCTGCGCTATGAATATGCGGTGGTGATCGTCGGCGTGCTGATGACGCTCTACGTGCTGTTCGGCGGCATGACCGCGACGACCTGGGTCCAGATCATCAAGGCGGTGCTGCTGCTCGGCAGCGCCACCTTCATGGCGGTGATGGTGCTGGCTCGCTACGGCTTCTCGCCGGAGGCGATGTTCGCCGATGCGGTGGCGGTGAAGACGATGCTTGCCGCGCGTGCGGGGGACAGCGCGTCGGCCGCCGCGGAGGCGGGCCGGTCGATCATGGGGCCGGGCAATTTCATCAAGGACCCGGTCAGCGCGCTATCCTTCGGAATGGCGCTGATGTTCGGCACCGCCGGCCTGCCGCATATCCTGATGCGCTTCTTCACCGTGCCCGATGCCGGCGCGGCGCGGACCTCGGTGCTGTGGGCGACGGGGTGGATCGGCTATTTCTACCTGCTGACCTTCATCATCGGCTTCGGCGCGATCGTGATGGTCGCGACCGACCGGCAATATCTGGACGGTGCCGGCGCGTTGATCGGCGGCGGCAACATGGCGGCGATCCACTTGGCGCATGCGGTCGGCGGCAACCTGTTCCTCGGCTTCATCTCGGCCGTCGCCTTCGCGACGATCCTGGCGGTGGTCGCCGGACTGACGCTGTCGGGGGCATCGGCGGTGTCGCACGACCTCTATGCCACCGTGTTCCGCAAGGGGCAGGCGGACAGCGCCGCCGAGCTTCGCGTATCGCGACGGACCGTACTGGTCCTGGCGGTCGCGGCGATCGCGCTCGGCATCCTGTTCGAAAAGCAGAATGTCGCGTTCATGGTCAGCCTCGCCTTCGCGGTCGCGGCGTCGGGCAATTTCCCGGTGCTGCTGCTGTCGCTGCTGTGGCGCGGTGCGACCACGCGCGGCCTGGTCGCGGGAGGGTGCCTGGGACTGGGCCTGGCACTGGTGCTGACCATCTTGTCCCCCGCCGTCTGGGTGGCGGTGCTGGGCCATGCCGATCCGATCTTCCCCTACTCCTCGCCGGCGATCTTCTCCATGCCGCTCGCCTTCCTGACGATCTGGCTGGTGTCGGTCACCGATCGCAGCGCGCGGGGCGTCGTCGACCGCTCCGGCTATGAGGCGCAACGGGTCCGCGCGGAGACCGGGATCGGGGCGGATCAGGCGAGCAGCCACTGATCCGTCCATCAACTTTCTTTTGCATGACAGGATTTTCACGATAGGAGGCGCGACCTGCCGAGGAGATAATATTTCATGATCGACCCCGCCCCGACCCGCCGGCTGTCGAGCATCGACGCGCTGCGCGGTCTGGTGATGGTCGTGATGCTGCTCGATCATGTCCGCGACACCTTCTACACGCACATGACCGTCGGCGATCCGGTCGACGCGCGGCTGATCGCCCCCGCCTATTTCGCGACGCGGCTGCTCAGTTCGATCTGCGCGCCGGTGTTCATCGCGCTGACCGGCCTGTCCGCCTGGCTCTATGGCCGGACGCGCGGGCGGGCCGCCACCTCCGCCTTCCTGCTCAAGCGCGGTCTGTTCCTGATGCTGCTGGAGGTGACGCTGGTCGGCTTCGCCTGGGACCCGCGCCTGCCTCCCCAGACCCTGTGGCTACAGGTGATCTGGGCGATCGGGGTCAGCATGGTCGCGCTCGCCGCGCTGATCCACCTGCCGCGCGCTGGCGTGATCGCGGTCGGCGCGGCGATCGTGCTGGGCCATAACCTGCTCGATCCCATCACCGTCCCGCCCGGCGATCCGTTCCACATCCCCTGGGCGCTGCTGCACCATCGCGAGGCGTTGCAGATCGGCGCGCTGACCGTGAAGACCTCCTATCCGGTATTGCCCTGGATCGGGGTCATCGCGCTCGGCTATGCGATCGGCCCCTGGTTCGCGGAGGGGCCCGCCCTGCGCCGGCGGCGGCTGGTCCGGTGGGGTGCCGGCCTGCTCCTGGGCTTCGTCGCCTTGCGCGCGGTCAACCTCTATGGCGACGCGCCTTGGTTCGTCGTGCCGGGATCGCCGTTGCGGACCGCCATGAGCATGATCGCGCTCACCAAATACCCGCCATCCCTGCTCTACCTGCTGCCGACCCTGGGGATCGGCGCGTGGCTGCTCGCCGCGTTCGAACGCTGGGACGGAGCGATCGCCCGACGACTGACCGTGCTGGGCGGCGCACCGATGGGCTTCTACCTGTTCCACCTCTATGTGCTGCGCCTCCTCTATCTGGGCGCGCTGGCGATCTGGGGGCCCAATCAGGGCAAGGTCTATGGCTTCCACGCGCTCGCCTCGGTCTGGCTGCTGGCGGCCATCCTCATCGTCCTCCTCTATCCGCCGACCCGTTGGTTCGCGGGGTTGAAGCGGCGTCGGCCGGACCTCACTTGGCTTAAATATCTTTGATCCGGAGAGAATCCTCATGATCCGCCTGCCGCTGCTGCTCGCCGCCGCCCTCGTCACGACCCCGGCGCTGGCCGAGCCGACCCTCGTCTCCGCCACCCCCGCCGCCGACGCCAAGGTCGCCGCCCCGAGCCGGATCGACCTGCGTTTCAGCGAGCGGGTGATGCCGCGCATGTCGACGGCCAGCGTGGCGATGACGGGCATGGGCGGCGTCGCCCATGCCCCGATGCCAATCGCCGGCACCCGGGCGAGCGTCACGCCGACCGGCAACGGCCTGACGGTGACGATGGCCAAGCCGCTGACGCCCGGCACCTACCATGTCGAGTGGCACGTCCTGTCTGGCAAGGGCGACCATGCGACGGGCCAATACGCCTTCACCGTCGAGTAAACCGGCCGGTCAGGGCCGCTCAATCAGTTCGCGGATGCGAGCGGCCAGCGCCTCCATGGCGAAAGGCTTGGTCATGACGTGCATACCGGCATCGAGCTGGCCGTTGCCGATCACCGCATTTTCCGCATAGCCGGTGATGAACAGCACCTTCAGATCGGGCCGCCCCTCCCGGCCCGCATCGGCCATCTGGCGGCCGTTCATCCCGCCGGGCAGACCGACATCGGACACCAGCAGGTCGATACGCTGGCCGGAGCGCAGGATCTTCAGGCCCGCCGCGCCGTCCGCCGCCTCGATCGCGGCATAGCCCAGTTCCTCCAGCACCTCGATCACCAGCATCCGCACGGTCGGCTCGTCATCGACCACCAGCACCGTCTCGCCCGCCGCCGCGCGCGGCGCATCGGTCAGATCGGGCATGTCGGCCACCGTCTCCGCCGTGCCGAAATGGCGGGGCAGGTAGATGCAGACCATCGCCCCCTCGCCGATCTCCGAATAGATCCGCACCTGCCCGCCGGACTGGCGCGCAAAGCCATAGATCATCGACAGGCCCAGCCCCGTGCCGACGCCCAGCGGCTTGGTGGTGAAGAAGGGGTCGAACGCCTTGGCGATCACCTCCGGCGTCATGCCGGTGCCGGTATCCGATACGCAGAGCGAGACATATTGACCCGGCTCCATGTCCCGCTCCCGGGCGGTGCGCGTGTCGAGCCAGCGATTACCGGTCTCGATCGTCAACCGACCGCCATCGGGCATCGCGTCGCGCGCGTTGATGCAGAGGTTGAGCAGCGCATTCTCGAGCTGGTTGGGGTCGACCAGGGTCGGCCACAGCCCCGCCGCCGTCACCGCCTCGACCTCGATCGCGGGGCCGACGGTGCGGCGGACCAGTTCCTCCATGCCCGAGATCAGGCGGTTGATGTCGGTCGGCTTCGGGTCGAGCGTCTGCCGGCGGGAAAAGGCCAGCAGCCGATGGGTCAGCGCCGCCGCCCGCTTCGCGGCGCCCTGCGCCGCCAGCGAATAGCGGTCGACATCGGCCATCCGCCCCTGCGCGATGCGGATCGACAGCATCTCCAGGCTGCCGATGATGCCGGTCAGCAGATTGTTGAAGTCGTGCGCCAACCCGCCGGTCAGCTGCCCGACCGCCTCCATCTTCTGGCTCTGGCGCAGCGCCTCCTCCGCCTGCATCAGCTCGCGCGTGCGCTCGGCGACCTGCTCCTCCAGCGTCTCGGTCAACCGCGCGCGCTCCGCCTCGGCGCGCGCGCGTTCGGTGGCGAGGCGGACGCGCTCGGCGATGTCGCGCATCAACCCGAGATCGTCCTCGCTCCAGTGGCGGGGTTCGGCATGGTTGGCGAAGAACAGCGCGACGAACCGCCCCTGCTCGACGATCGGCATGTTGACGAAGCTGGTCGCCTGGATCGCGGCGAGCGCCTGGGCGGCGTCGCGGGTGCGCGGATCGGTCCGCGCGTCATGCACGATCGCCGTGTCGCCGCGCTTCAGATCGTCGATATAGCTGCCGAAATCGCGGAAGCGCAGCGTGCCGGCGATGCTGCGGACGCCTTCAGCATTCCAATCCTCTTCGATCAGGATCGTCTCGGCCAGCGTGTCGATGATGCCATAGCCGGCACGGCTGACGTCCAGCGTCTTCGCCAGCACCTCCGCGCCACAAGCGGCGATCCGCGACGGGTCGGACAGGTCGCGGATCTGGTCGCCCAAGGTGAGCAGCGCCGCCTGGCGGATCGCATAATGTTTGGACTGGGTGATGTCGAAGGTGACACCGGGGAAGCGTTGCGGCCGGCCGTCGATCCCCAGCCGGCATTGCCCCTGCGCCGCCGCCCAGCGGATCGAGCCGTCCGCCTGCACCAGACGATATTGGCTGACAAAGGCACTGCCCTTGGCCATCGCCTCGGCGATCTCCGCCTCGACGCGCGGCCGGTCGTGCGGATGGATTCCGAGGAAGAATTCGCCGATCGCCGCACCGGCCCGCGCCATGTCCGGGTCGACGCCGTACAGCCTGGCGAAGCGCTCATCGGCATAAACGCGGTCATTGGGCACGTCCCAGTCCCAGGTGCCGATACCCCCGCCGGCGGACAGCGCCTGTTCCAGCCGCTCCTCGCTCTCGCGCAGGGCCCGTTCGCTCAGGCGCCGTTCGGTGACGTCGGTGAACAGGATGCCGACCAGATGCCGCTCAGGCTCGCCGACCGGAAAGGCATGGACCTCGAACCATCGGCCCATCGCCTCGGAGCCATTGTCGAAGCGCGTCGGCTCCCGCGTGGTCGCGACCCGGCCATAGATGTCGAACCAGACATCCTCCAGCTCCGGCACCAGTTCGCGCACGGTCCGGCCGACCGCATCGCGCAGCCCGGTCTGCCGCTCATAGGCGGCGTTCACTTCCAGGAAGCGATAGTCGTATGCACGAGCGCCATCGAACAGCATCTCGATAATGCAGAAACCGGCATCGATCGTGTCGAACAGCGCGTGATACTGTTCGACGGGCAGCACGCGACGGGCTGGATCGGCATTCATGGACACGGGCGATCGAAGATTGTGCACACTCACAAGGCTTGGGGGAGGTGAAGGCGTGTAGCGCCGTCACCTCCCCACCCGCTTTTATCTATATCAACCCGTCACTTCTGGCAGGCGACGATCGCGGCGATCACGCTCAGCGTTTCATCGGGATCGCGGACCTTGACCGTGTCGAGGCCCAGTTCCTTGGCGGGATAGTCGTTACCGCCCGGAAAGATGGCATCGCCGATGAACATCATCGCATCGAGCGGGATGCCGCTTTCGTCGCGGAGCCGCTTCAGGCCATAGGCCTTGTCGACGCCCTTCTGCGTGATGTCGATCGAGGTCGCACCGCCCATGTTGATCGACAGATATGGCAGGCGCTGGCGCAGATCGGCCTGGATCACCTTGCGCTTGGCGAAATCGGGGTCCCAATGCTCCTTGGCCTCCAGCGGGGCTTGCTGGCCCAGTGCAGAGAAGGTGATCTGGCTGCCGCGATCCTCGATCCGCTCGCCCCAGGTCTGTTCGGGGACGAAGCCGGTCGCTTCCAGCGAGGCATGAAAGGCCTCGATGATCGCCGCCTTCTGCTCGTCCGTGAAGAGCTCCGCGTAGACGGTGTTCCAGCGGCCATCGCCATAGGTATAGAGCTTGGTGCCCGTCGTCGGCATCAGCCACAATTTCGACCGGTCGGCCCGTTCGGGCAGGCGGCTGGCGACCTGCTTGTCGAACTGCGGCCAGTCGCCGCCCGAGATGACCGCGACATGGGCGACCGTCAGCAGGTCGGCCAGCGCCTCGCCCATGCTGTCCTTCAGCGGCTGCTTGCTCTCGGCCAGCGTGCCGTCCAGGTCGAAGGCGACCAGTTGCTTCATCGATTATTGCCCTTTTTCGAGTATGAAATGATCGATCGCATGCGCCACGCCGTCGTGGTTGTTGCCCAGGCTGACCTTGTCGGCCTTCGCCTTCACCGCGTCGGGCGCATTGCCCATGACGATGGCGAGCCCGGCTTTCTCCAACATCGCCAGGTCGTTGGCCTGGTCGCCGATCGCCGCCGTCTCCGCCAGCGTCACGCCGAACGCCTCGGCCAGCTGGGTGATGCCGGCGCCCTTGTTCGCCTCCAGCGCGGTGATGTCGAGATAATAGGTCTGGCTCTGCACCACGGTCGCGCGCGCGCCATATTCGGGCGCGACCCGCGCGGTCAGCGACCGCAACAGAGGCTCGTCGTCGCTGACGAAGGTGATCTTGTCGGCGCGGTCGAGCAGCGCGTCGAAGTCCTGCGTGACCACCGGCTCCTGCGCGGAGGCGCGGCGCTCATGCTCGACATGCACGCCCTGATCGGTCGAGGCGTACCAGCGATCGTCGGCAAAGACCCAGCGATCGACCGGCGCATCGCCGATCATCGCCCAGATACCGCGCGCCACGTTGCCCGCGATCCGGTGATGCGCCATCACCTCGCCCGAGCGGCGGAAGACGATGCCGCCGTTGAACGCGCCGATCGGCTCGTCGAGCGACAGGGCGTCCGCGATCGGCATCAGGCCGGAGCGCGGTCGCGCGGAGATGATGGTGAACCCCACCCCCGCCGCTCGCAACCGACCGACGGCGGCGATCACCCCATCGGTCAGTTGCTTCTGCGGATCGACCAGCGTTCCATCGACATCGGATACGAGCAGCCGGATGGCCATGCGCCTTGTGTTCCTTTTCCGGCGGTCGCCCGCGTCTTCAATTCAGGGGATTATTG
Organism: Sphingomonas sp. SORGH_AS_0438; assembly: GCF_031453475.1. Lineage (NCBI taxonomy): Bacteria > Pseudomonadati > Pseudomonadota > Alphaproteobacteria > Sphingomonadales > Sphingomonadaceae > Sphingomonas > Sphingomonas sp. SORGH_AS_0438. The sequence continues at coordinate 1,000,864 of NZ_JAVIZS010000001.1, read as the reverse complement.
CGGAATCTCGACATGGCCGCCGAAGCCGAAGCGCATCGCCGACAGCACCTGGTCGCCGAACGTATGCTCGACCCGGCTGCGATAGCGCGCGAAGAGCGAGGCGGTCAGCACATTGGCCGGCACCTTCTCCTCCATCGCCGCGTCGATCGTCCACTGGCCCTCGCCGGAATCGGCGACATGGCCGCTGAACTGTTCCAGCATCTCGTCCTTGGCCAGCGCGATCGCGGTCAGGTCGAGAAGCCAGGAGGAGATGACCGAACCGCGCCGCCAGACCTCGGCGATGTCGGTCAGGTTCAGGTCGAACCGCTCGTCCTCGGGCAGCTTTTCACTGTTCTTCGACTTCAGGATGTCGAAACCCTCGGCATAGGCCTGCATCAGGCCATATTCGATGCCGTTGTGGATCATCTTGACGAAATGGCCCGCGCCCGCCGGCCCGGCATGGATATAGCCCTTCTCGGCGCGCTGATCGACCTTCTCGGCGACGCGTCCCGGTGTGCGGGGAATGGTGCCCGCACCCGGCGCCAGCGTCTCGAAGATCGGGTCGAGATGCTCCATGATGCGCGGCTCCGCGCCGATCATCATGCAATAGCCGCGGTCCTTGCCCCAGACGCCGCCCGACGTGCCGACATCGACATATTCGATGCCCTTTTCGCGCAGGCTCTTCGCGCGGCGGATATCGTCCTTGTAGAAGCTGTTGCCGCCATCGATGATGATGTCGCCGGCCTTGGCCTTGTCGGCGATCTGGGCGATCGTGCCCTCAGTGATCTCGCCGGCGGGCAGCATCACCCACCAGATGGCCGGGCTGTCGAGCTTGCCGCGCACCGCGTCCAGCGAGTCGACGCCCTCTGCACCGTCTGCGGTCAGCTTGGCGACCGCGTCCGCATCGCGGTCATAGGCGACGACCTGATGACCGCCGGCCATCAGCCGGCGTGCCATGTTGCCGCCCATCCGGCCGAGGCCAATCATTCCGATCTTCATTCACTTCAATCCCGTACGCGTCCGCCGGGGTGAAACCCGGCGGCGGGCCGATGGTTGCGCGGACCGGACCGATCGACGCGCATCATCCGCCCGATGGACAAAGAAGAAGGGCGGCCCGTGCGGCCGCCCTTCCGGTGGATCAGGCCGTTGCCGGCTGCTTCTTGGCGATCGCGCCGAGCAGGTCGTCGAATGCGCCCGCGAACGACGCGACGCCCGCCTCGACCAGCCGGCCGGTGACGCCGTCCAGATCCAGGCCCAGCCGCTCGACCTCGGCGATGACGTGGCGCGCGCCCTCGACATCCTGGGTCAGCGTCTCGGCCACCGTGCCACGGTCGCGGAACGCGTCCATCGTCTTGGGCGGCATGGTGTTGACCGTCTCCGGCCCGATCAGCTCGTCGACATAGAGCGTGTCGGGATAGTTCGGGTTCTTGGTGCCGGTGGAGGCCCAGAGCAGCCGCTGCGGCTGCGCGCCCTTGGCGGCCAGCGCCTGCCAGCGATCCGACGCGATGAAGTCCTGATACCAGGCATAGGCCAGCTTCGCGTTGGCGATCGCCACCTTGCCCTTGATCGCCTTCAGCGCCTCGGCCTCCGCATCGCCCTCGGCGACGCGCTTGTCGATCGCACCGTCGATCTCGGCGTCGATGCGGCTGATGAAGAAGCTGGCGACGCTGGCAATCCGGTCGATCGGCTGGCCCTGGCGGACACGCTCCTCCAGACCGGTGGCATAGGCCTCGGCGACGCGCTGATAGTCCGCTTGCGAAAAGAGCAGCGTGACGTTGACGTTGATCCCCTTGGCGATCGTCGCCGAGATGGCGGGCGCGCCGGCCTGCGTGCCGGGAATCTTGATCATCAGGTTCGGCCGGTCGACCGCGTGCCACAGCTTGTCCGCCTCGGCGATCGTCGCGTCGGTGTCGTCGGCGATATAGGGCGACACCTCCAGGCTGACATAGCCATCCTTGGCGTCCAACCGCTCATAGACCGGCGTCAGCGTCTCGGCCGCCGCCTTGATGTCCTGGATCGCCAAATGCTCGTAGCGGTCGATCGTCGCCGCGCCGGGGTTCTCCTTGTCGAACGCGGCCAAGGTCCCGTCATAGGCGTCACCATGCCCCATCGCCTTCTCGAAGATCGACGGGTTGGAGGTGACGCCGGTCAGGCTGTCCTCCTCGACCAGCGCCTTGAGGCCACCGGCCTCCAGGAACTTGCGATCGACGAAATCCAGCCAGACGGCGGTGCCGGCGGCGCTGAGGTCGTTGAGCTTGCCCATGATTACTTCTCCTCGCCCGCACGGGTGTTCGCGTTGGCGATCGCCTCGCGGGCCACTTTGACGACATTGTCGACGGTGAAGCCGTACTTGTCCTGCAGCTTCGTGATCGGCGCCGAAGCGCCGAAGGTGGACATGGTGATCGTGCGGCCCTTGCGCCCGACATAGCGGTCCCAGCCCATCGAACCGGCCATCTCCACGGCCACGCGCGCATCCACCGTGTTCGGAAGCACGCTTTCCTTATAGGCCTCGTCCTGCAGCTCGAAGCGATACCAGCTCGGCATCGAGACGACGCGGCTGCGCACACCCTCCGCCTTCAGCTTCTCATGCGCCTCGACCACCATCGACAGCTCGCTGCCGGTGCCGATCAGGATCACTTCTGGATTATCGTCGCTGTCGAGGACATAGGCCCCCTTCATCACGCCCTCCGCGGCCGCGTATCGGGTACGGTCGAGCGTCGGCAGCGCCTGGCGCGACAGGACCAGAGCGGTCGGACGATCGGCATGTTCGAGCGCCGCGCGCCAGGCCCAGGAGACCTCGTTCGCGTCGCCGGGTCGGATGGTGTCCAGACCCGGAATGGCGCGCATCGTCGCCAGATGCTCGATCGGCTGGTGGGTGGGGCCGTCCTCGCCCACGCCGATCGAGTCGTGCGTGAAGACCCAGATCGCACCCAATTCCATGATCGCCGACAGTCGCACCGGCGCGCGCATATAGTCGAGGAAGACGAGGAAGGTGGAGCCGTAGGCGCGGAAGTGCGACAGCGCCATGCCGTTCACCACGCCGCCCATGCCATGCTCGCGCACGCCGAAGTGGAAGTTGGTGCCGCCGTAATTGTTCGCCTCGAACGACGGCGCACCCTTGATGTCCGTCTTGGTCGAGGGGGCGAGATCGGCCGAGCCGCCGAGCAGCCAGGGCACGCGCTTGGCGATCGCGTTCAGCACCTTGCCACCCGAATCGCGGCTGGCCAGACCCTTGGCATCGGCCGGGAATTCCGGGATGTCGGCGTCCCAGCCCTCGGGCAGCTTGTCGGCGAGCATGTGATCCAGCTCGGCCGCCAGCTCCGGATAGTCGCCGCGATATTGCTCGACCAGCTCGACCCAGGCGTCGCGCAGCGGCTTGCCACGCTCCGAGACCGCCGACTGGAATGCCTCCTGCACGCCCTCCGGCACGTAGAACTGCTTGTCCTCGGGCCAGCCATAGGCGCGCTTGGTGGCGCGGATGTTATCCTCGCCCAGCGGCTCGCCATGCGCCTTCTCGCTGCCCGCCTTGGGACTGCCCCAGCCGATCACCGAATGGACGACGATCAGTGTCGGCTTGTCGTCGGTGCGGCGGAACGAGTCGAGCGCGGCGGTCAGCGCGGCGATGTCGTTGGCGTCGTCGACATGGATGACGTTCCAGCCATAGGCCTGGAAGCGCAGGCCCACATCCTCGTCGAACGCCAGGTCGGTGCCGCCCTCGATCGAGATATGGTTGCTGTCGTAGATCCAGCACAGGTTCGACAGCTTGAGGTGACCGGCCAGGCTCGCCGCCTCGGACGCCACGCCCTCCATCATGTCGCCGTCGCCGCAGACGGTGTACACGTCATGGTCGAACAGCGTGTAGCCGTCCTTGTTGTACCGCGCCGCCAGCCAGCGCTCGGCGATCGCCATGCCGACCGAGTTGCTGCACCCGGCGCCCAGCGGCCCCGTGGTCGTCTCGACGCCGGTGGTGTGGCGATATTCGGGGTGGCCCGGCGTGCGCGACGCGAGCTGACGGAAGCCCTTCAGATCGTCCAGCGTCAGCGCCGGACGGCCGGTCTTGCTGCCCTCCGCATCGATCTCCTCGATCCCGGCGAGGTGGATGAGCGAATAGAGCAGCATCGACGCATGGCCGACCGACAGCACGAAGCGGTCGCGATTGGGCCAGTCGGCATGGGCGGGATCGTAGCGCAGATACTTGGCCCAGATTGTCCAGCCGACCGGCGCCAGCGCCATAGGGGTGCCGGGGTGGCCGCTATTGGCCTTCTGCACCGCATCCATCGACAGGGTGCGGATCGTGTCGATCGCCAAGCGCTCGGGGGAGCCGTCTTCGTGCAACGACGCTCCCGCCGTCGCGGTGGGGGCGGTCTGGGTATCGGACATGGAATAGGCCTCGCTTGGCAATTGAGGTGAACCGGTCGGTTGGCGGAACGCCCGTCCGCCGCACGGGTTGCGATGTAGCGCTGCTGTTAGCCCGTGACCAGCCGCCGTTCCAGCCGCGTAACGACGCCGGCATCCGCAATATAGGCGGCGTCGACCTCGCCCAGGAACAAGCCGTGACCCGCGACGCCCGGCACGCTGCCCAGCCAGGCCGCCAGTCGGTCCCAATCGGCGAGCATCGGCGCATGGCAGTCGATCACGATATTGCCATTGTCGGTGCGATAGGCCCCGCCCTGCCCGCCGCGCACCGCGACCTCGGCGAACATCGGCCGTACCGCCGCCTCGACATAGCTGCGCGCGAAGGGCAGCACCTCGATCGGCAGCTTGGCGACCGCGATCGTGTCGACCCGCTTGCTCGCGTCGGCGATCACCACCATCCGGTCGCTCGCCGCCGCCACCACCTTCTCGCGCAGCATCGCGCCGCCGGCACCCTTCATCGCCCGGAACTGCGGATCGATCGCATCGGCCCCGTCGATCGTCAGGTCGACGCGCGACACTTCGGCGAAGTCGCGCACCCGGATGCCGACCGAGCGGGCGAGCGCCGCGCTCGCCTCCGACGTGGCCACCGCCTCGATCGCGACTCCACTTTCGCCGATCAGCCGGATCGCCGCCGCCGCCGTCGACCCGGTGCCCAAGCCGACCAGCATGCCCGGCTGCACTTCCCGCACCGCCGCCTCGGCGGCCGCGCGCTTGTCCAGCTCGGCCTGGGACGGCCCGGAGAAAACTTTGTCACACATTGTCGCAATGAACCCTCAAGGACTTGATCGGTATCCCCGACCCGCGCAAAATATGACAGCCAAGGCAACCTTTTTACCGTCGGTTGGTTTCCCGCCCGTTCCGGGCAGTCCCTTCCGGCCAACGAACGAAAGCGCACATTTTGCAGTCACAGGCAATGCGGCCGCGCGTCGCGGTCATCGCTCTGGCCATCGCTTTGGCGGCGTGCGGAAGCGGTGGTGAGTCGCAGCAGAAGGGCAAGGGCAAGAATGGCGGCCAACCGGGGCAAGGAACGCCTCAGGTTGGCTATGTCGTCGTCCAGCCCACCGATGCCGCATTGGTGACCGAGCTGGCAGGACGCACGACCGCGTTCGAGAGTTCCGATGTCCGCCCGCAGGTGACCGGCATCATCCGCCGCCGCCTGTTCAAGGAAGGATCCATCGTCCAGCGCGGCCAGCCGCTCTACGAGATCGATCCGCGCCTCTATCGCGCCGCCGCCAACCAGGCCGCCGCCAATCTGCAAAGCGCCCAGGCCAATCGCGAGGCCGCGTCAATCCTGGCCCAGCGCTACAAGCCGCTTGCCGAGATCGAGGCGATCTCGAAGCAGGATTACACCAACGCCGTGGCGCAGGCGCGCCAGGCCGCCGCGGCCGTGGCCCAGAACCAGGCCGCGCTGGAGACCGCGCGGATCAACCTGCAATTCACCACCGTGCCGGCACCGATCAGCGGCCGCATCGGTCGCTCGCTGTTCACGGTCGGCGCGCTCGTCTCCTCGACCCAGACCGATCCGCTGGCGCAGATCCAACGGCTCGACCCGATCTTCGTCGACATCCAGCAATCGGCCGGCGACATCCTGTCGCTACGGCGCAGTCTGGCCAGCGGCGGCATCGCGCCGACCCGCGCGCAGGTGCGCCTCAAGCTGCCCGACGGCAGCGATTACGGCCAGACCGGCACGATCGAGTTCGCCGAGGCGCTGGTCGATCCGACCACTGGCACGACGACGCTGCGCGCCCGCTTCCCCAATGCGCAGGGGCTGCTGACGCCGGGCATGTTCGTCCGCGCCAGCTTCGCCCAGGCGATCGACCGCCGCGCCTTCCTGGTGCCGCAGGCGGGCGTCAGCCGTGATCCGCAGGGCAATGCCACGGTCATCGTCGTCGGCCCGAACAACAAGGCGACGCAGAAGACCGTCACCGCCGAGCGGACGCAAGGACCGAACTGGGTCGTCACCAAGGGTCTGTCCGACGGCGACAAGATCATTGTCCAGGGCCTGGGCAAGCTGCGCCCCGGCCAGACGGTGAAGCCGGTCCCCGCCAACACGCCGCAGAACGTCCAGGCCCCGCCCCAGGGTGAGGGCGGCGGCGGCAGCGCCGGCCAGCAGAAGGGCCGCTGATGCTCAGCCGGATCTTCATCGACCGTCCGATCTTCGCCTGGGTGCTCGCGATCATCGTGATGCTGGCGGGCGTGGGCGGCATCCTCGGCCTGCCGATCGCGCAATATCCCGACGTCGCCCCGCCCCAGGTGTCGATCCGCGCCACCTATCCGGGCGCCAACGCCCAGACCATCCAGAACAGCGTCACCCAGGTCGTCGAACAGACGCTGACCGGCATCGACGGCCTGCTCTATTTCCAGTCCGCCTCGTCCAGCCGCGGCCAGGTGACGATCACCGTCACCTTCGACAAGGGCACCGACCCCGACATCGCCCAGGTGCAGGTGCAGAACCAGGTGCAGCAGGCGCTGCCCCGCCTGCCCCAGCAGGTGCAGCAGCAGGGCCTGATCGTCCGCAAGTCGAACCCCGACTTCCTGCTGGTCGCCGCCGTCTATGACACCACCGACCGCACGACCAATCGCGACGTGTCGGACTATCTCACCTCCTCGCTCCAGGACCCGCTCGGCCGCACGCCGGGCGTCGGCGACACCAATGTCTTCGGCTCGCAATATGCGATGCGGATCTGGCTCGATCCCAACAAGCTCAACGCCTATCAGCTCATCCCCTCGGACGTGGTCCAGGCGATCCAGACCCAGAATACCGAGGTCGCGGCGGGCGAACTGGGCGGCCAGCCTTCCGGCGCCAACCAGTATCTGAACGCGGTCGTCACCGCCCAGTCGCGGCTCCAGACGCCCGAGCAGTTCCGCAACATCCTGCTCAAGACCACCAATGACGGCGCGGCGGTGCGCATCAAGGATGTGGGCTGGGTGGAACTGGGCGCGGAAAGCTATGCCGCGCTCAGCCGCGTCAACGCGCATCCGGGCGCCGGCATCGCGGTGCTGCTCGCCCCCGGCGCCGACGCGCTGAAGACCGCCGAGCTGGTCAAGGCGCAGGTCGCCGAGAGCGCCAAGTCCTTCCCGCCCGGCTACGAATATACCTTCGTCAACGACTCGACCGAGTTCATCAAGCTGTCGATCGAGGAGGTGGTGAAGACGCTGATCGAGGCGATCATCCTGGTCGTCATCGTCATGTTCGTCTTCCTGCAAAGCTGGCGCGCGACGCTGGTGCCCGCCATCGCGGTGCCGGTGGTGCTGCTCGGCACCTTCGCGGTCTTCTATCTGGCCGGCTTCTCGATCAACACGCTGACCCTGTTCGGCCTCGTGCTGGCGATCGGCCTGCTGGTCGACGACGCGATCGTCGTAGTGGAGAATGTCGAGCGCCTGCTGGAGGAAAATCCCGGCATGTCGCCGCGCGAGGCGACGATCCAGTCGATGGACGAGATCACCGTCGCGCTGATCGCGATCGCGCTGGTGCTGTCGGCGGTGTTCCTGCCCATGGCGTTCTTCGGCGGGTCGACCGGCGTGATCTATCGGCAGTTCTCGCTGACCATCGTGTCGGCGATGATCCTGTCGGTGCTGGTCGCTTTGATCCTGTCGCCCGCGCTCACCGCGACCCTGCTCAAGCAGAAGAAGCAGGACGAGAGCGGCGATCCGATCGACGACAGCTTCCTCGGCCGCCGCTTCCCCAAGGTCGCGCATTTCTTCGAGCGCGCGCGCGACAATTTCAACAATGGCTTCGACCGGGCGAGCGACCGCTATGTCGGCGCGGTCAAGGCGATCGTCGCGCGCAAATGGCTGTGGCTGGGCATCTATGTCGTCGTGGTCGCGGTGCTGGCCTTGCTGTTCCTGCGCCTGCCGACCGGCTTCCTGCCGACCGAGGACCAGGGCATCGGCATCGTCCAGTTCCAGTTGCCGCCCGGCTCGACCCAGAACCGCACCTTCGAGGTGCAGAAGGAGGTCGAGAAATATTTCCTGACCAACGAGGGCAAGAACATCGCCACCGCCTTCTCGGTCAGCGGCATCGGTGGCGGCGGCGCGCCCGGCGGGCAGAATACCGGCCTGGGCTTCGTCGCGCTCAAGAACTGGTCGGAGCGCGAGGGCAAGGAAAACAGCGCCGACGCCATCACCGGTCGTGCATCGGGTGCGTTCAGCAATTTGCGCGACGCGCAGGTCTATGCGCTGGTGCCGCCGGCGGTGCGCGGTCTGGGCCAGTCCAACGGCTTCACGATCGAGTTGCAGAATACCAGCGGCATGAGCATCGAGAAGTTCGAGGCCGCGCGCGACAAGCTGCTGGCCGCCGCCTCGGCGGAGCCGTCGCTGGTCGGCGTCCGCCTGACCGAGCTGCCCGACGTGCCGACCCTGCATGTCGATGTCGACCCGCAGAAGCTGTCCAGCTTCGGCCTGACCCAGGCGAACGTCAATGCGACGCTGTCGGCGGCTTGGGGCGGCCAATATGTCAACGACTTCCTCGACCGGGGCCGTGTGAAGCGCGTGTTCGTGCAGGGCGACGCGCCGTACCGGTCGAAGCCGTCGGACCTGGACCAGTGGTTCGTGCGCGGATCGCAGGGGCAGATGGTCCCCTTCTCCTCCTTCGCCACCACTAACTGGCAGAAGGCGCCGGTGTCGCTGTCGCGCTTCAACGGCATCCAGTCCTATGAATTCCAGGGTTCGGCCGCGCCGGGGCAGAGCTCGGGCCAGGCGCTGGAGACGATGCGGCGGCTGGCGGGGCAGATCCCCGGCACTTCCGTGGCGCTCGCCGGCCTGTCCTATCAGGAGGATGTCTCCTCGGGCCAGGCGCCGATCCTCTACGGCCTGTCGATCCTGGTCGTGTTCCTGTGCCTGGCGGCGCTGTACGAAAGCTGGTCGATCCCGTTCGCGGTGCTGCTCATCATCCCGCTGGGGCTGATCGGCGCGATCGCCTTCGTCACGCTGCGTGGCCTGACCAACGACGTCTACCTTCAGATCGGACTGCTGACGACGATGGGGCTGGCGGCGAAGAACGCGATCCTGATGATCGAATTCGCCGAACAGGCCGAACGCCAGGGCAAGCGGGTGATGGACGCGGCGCTGGAGGCGGCGAAGATCCGTCTGCGGCCGATCCTGATGACCAGCTTCGCCTTCATCTTCGGCGTGCTGCCGCTTGCCATCTCGACCGGTGCGGGTGCCAATAGCCGCATCGCGATCGGCACGGCGGTGATCGGCGGGATGCTCTCGGCGACCTTCCTGGCGATCTTCTACATCCCGTTGTTCTTCGTCCTGGTCCGTCGCGGCGTGCGCGACGGTATCGCCAAGCTGCGCGGTCGCCCGACCGGTCACCAGGGCAAGGACGACGATCATGGCGACGGCGACACGCCCTATGGCCCGCCCCGGCCGCAGGGCCCGCATCAGCCCCAAAACGGCCATCAGACCCGACCGGAACCCGCATGATGCGTAACGTCCCCCTGCTGCTCGCCACCGTCGCGCTGTCGGCGTGCAGCCTCGCCCCCAAATACCAGCGTGCCGAATTGCCGGTGCCGCCAAGCTGGCCGGTGGGCGACGCCTATCTGCGCCAGCAGGAGGCGTCGCTGCCCGCGATCACCTATCCGCAGGTCTTCACCGACCAGCGTCTCCAGACGCTGATCGGCCAGGCGCTGGTCAACAATCGCGACCTGCGCATCGCCGTGGCCAATATCGAGGCGGCGCGCGCGCAATATCGCGTCCAGCGCGCCAGCCTGTTGCCGCAGATCGCGGCGACCGGCCGCTACAGCTATCAGGGCGGCGGCAATGGCGCGACCAACCTCTCGGGCGGCGGGACCGGGACGGGCGGCACGGGCACCGGCGGGACCGGCACCGGTGGAACCGGCGATCCCACGGGCGGCGGCACCGGTGGCGTGGGCGGCGGCAATAATGGCGGCGGCACGATCGTCACCACCTCGCGCTCGGGCAGCGCCTGGTCGGTGGGCCTGGGCACCACCGCCTTCGAGCTCGACCTGTTCGGCCGCATCCGTAGCCTGAGCCGCGCCGCGCTCGACCGTTATTTCGCGACCGAGGCTGGCGCGCGCGCCACCCGGCTGACGCTGGTCGGCGACATCGCCGATGCATGGCTGACCTATGCGGCCGACCAGAGCCTCTACCGCATCGCCAACGACACCGCCGCCAATGCGCGGCGCATCGTCCAGCTGACCCAGGCCCGGCTCGACGGCGGCATCGCGCCGCGCACCGACCTGACCCAAGCGCAACAGGTGCTGGCGACCGCCGAAGCCGATCTCGCCCAGCAGCGCACGCTGGTGGCGCAGGACGTCAACGCCCTGCAACTGCTGGTCGGCGCGCCCTTCGACCAGCGGCTGTTGCCCGGCCCGATCGAGGACGTCGCCGGCAGCATCGCGGCCCTGCCCGCCGGGCTGGACAGTTCGATCCTGCTGCGCCGGCCCGACGTGGTGCAGGCGGAATATCAGCTTCGCGCCTATAATGCCGAGATCGGCGCGGCGCGGGCGGCGCTGTTCCCGCGCATCTCGCTGACCGGGCTGGTCGGTTTCGCCTCGACCGCCTTGTCGTCGCTCTTCACCGGTGACGCCTTCAACTATTCGGTCGCGCCGAACGTCAGCTATCCGATCTTCCAGGCCGGGGCCGGCCGGGCGAACGTCCGCTATACCGAGGCGCAGCGCGATGCCGCGCTGGCCAGCTATGAGCGGACGATCCAGTCTGCGTTTCGCGACACCGCCGATGCCCTGGCCCGGCAAGGCACAATCGCCGACCAGCTTGCCGCCAATCGCCGGCTGGTGGGCGCCAATGCCGAGACGCTGCGTCTGACCGATGCCGCCTATCGCGGCGGCGTCACCCCGTTCCTCAACACGCTGGACGCTCAGCGGACGCTCTACACGGCGCAACGCTCGCTGATCGCGACGCTGTTCACCAGCGCGTCGAACCGGGTCGCGATCTACCGCGCCATCGGCGGCGACTCCTCGCTGGAGGCGACGGCGGACGGTCCCCGGCCGGTCACGCCGTCGGGAGCGCCCCGGGCGGAGTGAGGATCGGGTTCAGCGGAAGGCCCGCCCCGCCACCGCATCCAGCTTCGCGATCATCGCCGACGCCCGCGCGTGCGGCGGCGTGATGATCGCCTGATCCAGCACGGTATCAATGGGCGAGCCCGGCCGCTCCTCGGGCAGCGCCAGCAACAGGCGACGCACCGTCTCCCGCGCCAGCGCCGTGTTCGCGCCGACCTGCGCCAGCACCTGCGCGACATCGACCGCCGCCGCTTCCTCGCGCCAGGCGTCGTAATCGGTGACCATCGCGATCAGCGCATAGGGCAGCTCCGCCTCGCGGGCGAGCTTGGCCTCTGGCATGGCGGTCATGCCGATCACGTCCGCGCCCCATTGGCGATAGAGCCGGCTCTCGGCGCGGGTCGAGAAGGCCGGCCCCTCCATCGCCAGATAGGTGCCGCCGCGCGTCACCGTCCCGCCTGCTGCCCGCACCGCCTCCGCCGCCAGCGCCGACAGGCGCCGGCAGACCGGATCGGCCATCGACACATGCGCGACCAGGCCCGTGCCGAAGAAGCTTTCCGCCCGCCCCCGGGTACGGTCGATGAACTGGTCGACGATCGTGAAGCTGCCCGGCGCGCGGTCCTCGCGCAGCGATCCGACCGAGGAGATGGCGAGCAGGTCGGTGACGCCCAGCCGCTTCAGCGCATCGATATTGGCGCGCGCATTGATCTCGCCCGGTGCGATGCGATGGCCGCGACCATGGCGCGGCAGGAAGGCGACGCGGACATGGCCGATCCGCCCGGTCAGGATCGCGTCGGACGGCTCACCCCATGGAGTTTCCACCTGCTGCCATCGCGCCTCTTCCAGCCCGTCAATCTGGTACAGGCCGGAGCCGCCCAACAGGCCGATCGTCCAGCCGCTCATGCGACGCGCCGACGCGCGTAGAGGAAATAGACCGCCAGCCCGAGCAGGTTCCAGCCCAGGAACCAGAGCTGCGTCCGCGTCGGCAGGCTGATGAACAGATAGAGGCAGCCCAGGATCGCCCCTGCGCCGACGACCCAGGCGGCGGGGGTGCGGAACGGCCGCGCCATGTCGGGCGCGCGGCGGCGCATCACCAACATGCACACCGCCACCGCCACGAAGGCGGTCAGCGTTCCGGCATTGGCGAGCGCGGCGATGGCATCGATCGGCAGGAAGCCCGCGAACACCATCACCAGCAGGGCGGTGAAGATGGTGATCCGCACCGGCGTGCCGCGCCGCGACACCTTCGCCAGCCCCTCCGGCAGCAGCCGGTCCCGCGCCATGACGAAGAAGATGCGGCTCTGCCCATAGAGGAAGGCGAGGATCACGGTCGGCAGCGCGATCACCGCGGATCCGGCCAGGAAGGCGGCGACGCCGGGGCGGCCCAGTTCGCGCAGGATCAGCGCCAGCGGCTCCGGGCTGGCGCCGAAGCGGGTGAAGGGCACGGCCCCGACCGCCGCGATCGCCACGACCATATAGATGACGATGCAGACCACCATCGAACCGACTATGCCGATCGCCAGGTCGCGGCCAGGATTCTTCGCCTCCTCGGCCGCCGTCGAGATCGCGTCAAAGCCGTAGAAGGCGAAGAAGATGATCGCCGCCGCCGCCATCACGCCGCGCTCGACGCCGTCCAGCGACATCGCCTTGGCGAAGCCGAAGGGCGAGAAGGGCTTGAGGTTGGCGGTATCAAAATAGGGCAAGGCGACGACGACGAACACGGCCAGCGCGATCATCTTGACCACCACCAGCACCGCGTTGATCGTGGCGCTCTCGCGCGTGCCGAGCGTCAGCAGCCCGGCGACCAGGGCGACGATGACCAGGGCGGGCACGTTGACGCCCCATTGGGCGATGTGGCCGTCGACCAGAGCCGGCCCATGGGTCATCGCATCGGGCAGATGCACGCCCAGGCCCAACAGGAAGCCGTTGGCATAGCCGGACCAGCCGACCGCGACGGTGGCGACGACCAGCGTATATTCCGCCAGCAGGCTCCACCCCACGACCCAGGCGATCACCTCCCCCAGCACCGCATAGCTATAGGTATAGGCGCTGCCCGACACGGGCATCATCGTCGCCATCTCCGCATAGGCGAGCGCGGCGCAGGCGCAGATCGCACCGGCGATGGCGAAGGACAGGATCACCGCCGGCCCGGCGCGATCCGCCCCGACGCCGATCAGCGTCAATATGCCCGTGCCGACGATCGCACCGACGCCCAGCGCCACCAGATGCGGCCAGGACAAGGTCCGCGCCAGTTGCTGCTTCGCCTCTGGCAGCGCGATCGCCTTGCGCCTGAAAATGCCTGATCCCGCCATCATGCTCCCCCTTGCCGGTCGTTGCCGTCCGGTACACGCTGATCCGCGCGGCGGGAAGCCGGCCGTGCAGCGCCCCCCGCCCGGCCCGTTCCTGCAATCGATTGTTGCAAGTTGGTCCAACAGCCGCCATGATGCTGCCAGAGCCGCCGACAAGCGGCCGAGAGGATGATCGGATGCACGCCCCCGCCGCAAAACCCCGTCTGTCGCTACCCCGCATCCTGGAGATGAACCTGGGGTTCCTGGGGCTGCAATTCTCCTTTGGCCTGCAACAGGGCAACATGGCCCCGATCTACAGCTATCTCGGCGCGTCCGAGGCGTCGCTGCCGGTGCTGCAACTCGCCGGGCCGATCACCGGGCTGCTCGTCCAGCCGCTGATCGGCGCGCTGAGCGACCGGACCGACAGCCGCTGGGGGCGGCGCACGCCCTATTTCCTGTTCGGCGCGGTGCTGTGCGCGATCGGCCTGTTCTTCATGCCGCTGAGCAGTTCGCTGCTGATGGCGGTGTCGATGCTGTGGATTCTCGACGCCGGCAACAACATCACCATGGAGCCGTATCGCGCCTATGTTTCCGACCGGCTGAACGAGGACCAGCACCAGATCGGCTTCCTCACCCAATCCGCCTTTACCGGGCTGGCGCAGATGCTCGCCTTCCTGACCCCCTCCCTGCTCGTGCTGTTCGGGATGAACCAGGATTGGGTCGACGCGCACAACATCCCCTATACCGCGCGCGTCACCTTCATGGCCGGTGCGGTGCTGAGCTTCTGCACGATCCTCTGGTCGATCCGGCGCGTGCCCGAGCTGCCGCTGACGACGGCCGAGCGCGCGCATATCGCCGCCCAGCCCAAGGGCCTGGGACCGGCGGTAGCGGAGATCGGCCGCGCGATCCGCGACATGCCGCTGGCGATGCGCAAGCTGGCGCTGATGAGCCTGTTCCAATGGTATGCGATGGCGGCCTATTGGGCCTATGTCATCTATGCCATCGGCCGTTCGGTCTATGGCACCGACGTGCCGACCTCGTCCGGCTTCCACTCCGCCGTGCTGACCAATGGCGAGATGGCCGCCTTCTACAATGGCGTCGCCTTCGTCGCCGCCTTCGCGATGGTGCCGCTCGCCCGGCGGCTGGGCGCGGCGACGCTCCATGCGCTGTGCCTGGTCGTCGCCGGTGCGGGGATGCTCTGGCTGCCGCATGTCACCGACAAGGCGATGCTGTTCCTGCCCGCGATCGGCATCGGCCTGGGCTGGGCGAGCATCATGGGCAATCCCTATGTCATCCTCGCCGGGTCGATCCCGCCGGAACGGACCGGCGTGTACATGGGCATCTTCAACATGATGATCGTCATTCCCATGCTGCTGCTCGCGGCCACGCTGCCCTTCATCTACCAGCCCCTGCTCAACGGTGACCCGCGCAACGTGCTGAGCCTGTGCGGCGTGCTGATGTTCGCGGCGGCCGCCGCCGTCTGGTCGGTCCGCACCCGAAACGCGCAAGGATTGCCGCTCGGCGCGACGCCCTGACCGCCGGCCAACCCCTCCCCTTTTCCCTTCTCCGTCATTGGATGCCGCATGTCTTCATCGCCCACCCATTGGTCTGCCGCCTCTGCCGCGCTGGCCGCTGATCAGTCGGCCGCCGCCCTGCCCGTCATCCGCATCGGCGACCTGGTTCCGGTACTGCCCGGCCGCGACGTCTGGGACATGTGGCCGATCGCCTATGCCGATGGTCGCACCGCCTGTATCGACGGGCGAAGCTGGTGGTTCTTCCTCGACGCGCCGCAATGCGACGATCCGGACGACCGACATGACCTGGCGCGCATCCGCCTGACCAGCCTTGGCGCGGATGGCTGGCGCGACCATGGCGATGCCTTTCCGGACGGCTTCTCGCCCGGCAGCCGCGAATGGTCGGGGTCGGCAGTGCTGGCGGCGGACGATCGCACCCTCACCCTCTATTTCACCGCCTCGGGACGGCGCGAGGGCGGCCCCCGGTTCGAGCAGCGCCTGTTCGAGGTGCAAGGCGTATTCGCCTCGGGTCGTCTGAGCGACTGGACCACGCCGGTGGAATCGGTCGTCGCGGATGGCAGGGATTATGTCATCGCCAACGAGGCGGAGGCCCCCGCCCACGGAATCAAGGGCTTTCGCGATCCGGGCTATTTCCGCGATCCGGCGGACGGTCGCGAATATCTGCTGTTCGTCGGCTCGGCCGGCTGGACCGACGCGCGGATCGACGGCGTCATCGGGGTGGCGCGACGGGACGATGGCGCGTGGCACCTCCAGCGTCCCCTGGTCGAGGCGATCGAGGTCAACAGCGAACTGGAACGCCCGCACATCATCGTGCGGGACGGCCTCTACTATCTCTTCTGGTCGACCCAGGCGAAGCGCTTCGCCCCGGGCCTGGGCGCGCCGACCGGCCTTTATGGCATGGTCGCGGACTCGATGGCGGGACCGTGGCGACCGCTGAACGGCAGCGGGCTGGTCGCCGGCAATCCGCCCGCCGAACCGTTCCAGGCCTATTGCTGGTGGGTGACGGGCGAGCTGGACGTGATCAGTTTCGCCGACTTCTGGGGCCTGGACGGCCGCGCGCCCGATACCGCCGCCATCCGTCGCGCGCATTTCGGCGGCACCGTCGCGCCCTGGTTCCGGCTGGCGCTGGCGGGGGAGACGGCGACGATCGTGCCGGTCAGCTCAGATCATGCAGGTCCTTGCCCAGCGGCGGCGTCAACGACCAGTCGCTGAACCGCACCGCCAGGCCCGCACGCTCCGGCGTGCAGGCCATCGGGCCGACGCGGTATCGGGTGGCGACGGGAAACGGGCAGAGCCGCACCAGCGGCCAGTGTCGGCCATCCGCCGACACCTGAAGTCGCAACACGCCCTTCGCCACCGTCGCGCGCATCCAGAAATCGCGGGCGTCGCCGTCATAGGGGCCGGTCGCCCAGTCGGACCGGCCGTCGGTCAGCACGCTGCTCAGCATCGCGCGACCATCGGACAGTTCGATCCCCGCCTTGACCCAGCGCCGTTCGTCGAGCCGCACCATGATGCCGGCCTGATCGTAGAGCTTCTGGTACGCGCCACGGATGCGCAGCTGGGCGGTGAAGGCGTCGCCCGTCTCGAAGCCGAGGAAATGGCCGGAGTCCCGGGTGAAACCGTAATGGGTCTCGCGCCAGAAATCGGTGCCCTTGTCGGTGACGATCGCCAGCATCTCGCCGGTGACGCTCGTCTGGGCCGGGCGGTTCAGCCACACGCCCTGCGACCAGGGGCCCCCGGCCGCCGCCTTGGCCGTTCTTTCCAGTCCCATCAGCGCGCCCGTGGCCAGCGTGCCGCCGATCATGCCCCGCCTGGTCATCGCGTCCATAAATCCCTTTCCGGATGGCCCGATCGCCATGCTGCGCTATGCTGAACATCGTTATGTACATTTGTACACATCGTGCAACCGGGATTTTTCCGCCGTCATGACCAGCTCGCCGCCCCGCCGCCGCGTCGATCCCGATCGCCGCCGCCGGATCATCGATGCGACCATCGCGGTGATCGAGGCGGAGGGCGTGGCCGGGACCACCCATCGCCGCATCGCCGCCGCCGCCGACGTACCGCTCGGCTCGCTCACCTATCACTTCACCGGACTGGACGAACTGATCCGCCTGGCCTTCGAGCAGGTGGCGGACGCGAGTTCGGACGGCGTGCTGGCGCGGCTGGAACAGGCGACGACGCGCGAGCAAGCGATCGCGGCGACGGTCGACGTCATCGCCGGCAACCTCTGGTCGACGCCGCAGACCCTGCTGCTCAGCTACGAACTCTATGCCTATGCCGCACGGCACCCGGAGATCGCGGCGATCATGCGCGGCTGGATGGCGCGGAGCCGGGCCGCGCTCGGGCGGCATTTCGATCCCCTGACGGCGCGCGCGATCGATGCGCTGATCGAGGGGATCGGCATCCACAACTCGGTCGATACCGATCCGCTGACGCCCGAACAGGTCGAGGCGGTGATCCGTCGCGTGGCGGGCTGATCCCCGTCCGCCCGCGCCGCTATCGGTGGAGGAACCAGCCGATCGTACCCAGCAGCGCCAGCGCGCATAATCCGCCCTGCGCCCGCACCAGATAGGCCAGGCCGACCACGCCGCTCGCGGCCAGCGCGCCGACGGCCACCGGCCGATCGGCGATCCGCTCCAGCAACAGGGTGCCGCCGATCAGATTGCCCGCCGCATGGGCCGCGATCCAGAGATAGGACGGCCATACGCCGATCGATCCCCCCAGCGGCAGCTTGATCGTCGCATAGCCGCGCATACTGCCCGGAAACAGGTCGGCGGCCAGATGCAGACCGATACCCAGCCCCAGCCCCGCCGCGACCGGCCAGGTGCGGACGTCGAGCATCGCGACCAAGGCCGGCAGGACGCTGTGGATCAGTGCGCTGCGATGCCCCAGCCGCAAGGGCGTATCCAGATCGGGCAAGCGCGTGCCCGCCGCCGCCGCCAGCACCACCGTGGCGCCAAGGACCCATGGTCCGGCGCCACCGGTAAAGGCCAGGATCACCGCGAGCAGAAGAAACAGGGAGGCCGCCATGTCGCGCGGCTAAGGCTTCGTACCTGCTTTGTCCAACAAAACGGAACAAATGTAGCCCGTCAGGCCGTATCCCGCTCCACCAGCACCGGTCGCATCTCCACCGACGGGGCCTCGCTGCCGTCGATCCGCGCGAACAGAGCCTCGACCATCGCCTTGGCGCCGGTCGCCAGATCCTGCCGCACGGTGGTGATGCGCGGGATCATATATTCGGCGAAGGGCAGGTCGTCGAAGCCGGTGATCGCCATGTCGTCGGGTACGCGCAGGCCCCGGTCGGTCAGATCGCGCACGGCGCGCATCGCGATCAGGTCGGACGCGGCGGCGATACCGTCCACCTGCCCCTCGATCCGGTCGAGATGCGCGGCGATCTCGCCCGCCATGCCGTCCGATGCCAGATGCGTGTCGAGTTGCAGCGGTGCGTCCAGCCCCGCCGCCGCCGCCGCCGCGCACAGGCCGCGATGCCGCTCGAAAATCTCCAGCGAGCGGATCTCGCCCAGAAAGGCGAGCCGCCGGCACCCGCGCGCGATCAGCCGCTCGCCGACCAGTCGCCCGCCCTCGAAATTGTCGACGCCGACCGCGCAGTGGCGCTGTCCCGGCAAGGTGCTGCCCCACACCACCAGCGGGCGATAGCGCGCGGCGACACGCTCGATCGTCTCGAACTGGTCGGACTGGCCGATCACCAGCACGCCATCGAGCATCCCCGAGGTGACGATCCGCTCCAGCCAATCGTCCGCATCAGGGATGACGCGCGACAGCATCAGGTCATAGCCGCGCTCGGTCAGCGCATCCGCCAGGGGACCGAGCAGGCTCATGAAAAAGGGGTCGGACAGATGCTGGCGACGCTCATGCCCCAGGGGCACGACGACGCCGATCAGCCCCGTCTGCTGCGTGCGCAGGCGCCGCGCCATCTGGTTGGGGCGGAACTGGTGCTGCGCCGCCAGTTCCTCGATCCGGCGGCGCGTCTCGTCATTGACGACGGACTTGCCCGCCAGCGCCCGCGAGACGGTGCCGGCGGAGACGCCCGCCAGCCGGGCGAGGTCGTTGATCGTGCGGACCTGGTCGGTCGCGAGCGGGCTGTCATTCTGTTGCATGGCGATGGCGCCCTTCTTCCACGATCGCCGCACAAAGGAAAGAGACGGACAGGGCTACTGCCGCATAAGAAAAATCGGCCGTGCAGTCGCTTACAGGCCGAGGGTGCGGGCCAGGCCGAGCAGCGCCCAGTAGAGCGTGCCCGACAGCAGCATCGCCGCCGGCAGCGTCAGCACCCAGGCCAGCACCATGTTGCGCACCGTCCGCGCCTGCAACCCCGCGCCGTTCGCGACCGATGCGCCCGCGACGCCCGACGACAGGATATGCGTGGTCGACACCGGCATGCCGAACTTGACCGCCAGCAGGATGGTGGAGGCCGCGACCAGCTCCGCCGCCGCGCCCATGCCATAGGTCAGGTGGGTCTTGCCGATCCGCTCGCCGACCGTGACGACGATCCGACGCCAGCCGACCATGGTGCCCAGGCCCAGCGCCAGCGCCACCGCGACCTTGACCCAGCCGGGGATATAGCGCGTGCCGTCTTGCAGCTTCTTGTCATAGGCATCGACCGCATCCAGCTCGGCGGCGGTCATCACCGTGCGGGTCTGCTTCGATTGCTTGGCCAGAATCGAGGCGTCGAGCACCAGATACATGTCGTTGCGCAGGTTCGGCGTCTCCGCGGCCGGCACCTTGCCCAGCGACCCGTGCGAGGCGATCCGGTGGCTGACATCGTCGGACAGCGCAGCAAGCGCCGCGAAGGTGCGCGCCCCCTCGATATGGCGCAGGCGCAGCGCGTCGGTCAGCGCGACGCGCGCCGCCGCCGGATCGGGCGTCAGTCCCTGCGCCTGGCGGCTAAAGGCCATCTCGGCGGCATCGGCGGCGCGGAGGAAGGCCGGCGTCTCCTGCGCCGGCAGGGTGCGGTTGAGCGCATAGGCGGTGGGCGCGCAGCCGATCAGGATCAGCATGATCAGGCCCATGCCCTTCTGCCCGTCATTATTGCCATGCGCGAAGCTGACGGCGGTGCAGGTGAAGATCAGGAGGGCACGGATGCCCCTGGGCGGCGGCTGGTCGCCCTTCGGTTCGGCATAGAGGACCGGGTCGGGCTTGAGCCGCTTCATCACCAGCAGCAGCATGAACGCTGCGACGAAGCCGATCAGCGGACTGACCAGAAGCGCCGACATGACCTTACGCACCTGTTCCCAGTCGAGCCCGGCGGTGCCGCTGCCGCCCGCCAGCATCTGGTTGGCGACACCGACGCCCAGGATCGAGCCGATCAGCGCATGGCTGGACGAATTGGGCAGCCCGACCGCCCAGGTGGCGAGGTTCCAGCCCACCGCCGCGAGCAGGAGCGCGAAGATCATCGCATAGCCGCCCGCGCTGCCGACATGCAGCACCAGGTCGACCGGCAGCAGCGTGATGATCGAATAGGCGACCGCACCGGAGGAGACGAGCACGCCGAGGAAGTTGAAGACGCCGGACCAGATCACCGCCAGCGGCGCGGGCATGGCATGGGTATAGATCACGGTCGCCACCGCATTGGCGGTGTCGTGGAAGCCGTTCACGAACTCGAAGCCGAGCGCGATAACCAGCGCCAGCCCCAGGAACAGCAGGGCGCCCGTCGCCAGGCGCTCGCCGACCTGCGCGGTGTCGTCGACGATGCTGATCCCCGCATAGGCGAGGCCGCCGATCACGAGGGCGGCGAAAATCCAACGGCCTGCCGGGTGCAGGCTGGCGTCGAGATGCGGACCGCGAACCCGGGATTCGGATTCACCGCCAGTCAATGCTGTAGTGGCCATGCCCCGCCTATCGCGGGATCGTGCGACAGTTTGATGACGGTTCCGTGACGCTAGCGATGGGCATCCTGAATTAACGCTCCCCGACGATCGCCGCGTCGCGAACCATCGCCCTGCCATGCGGCCGAGCGGCGATCTGTTCGTAGCTGCGCGCCGGCTGGTCGAGCCAGATGGGGGCGAGCTTGGGCGAGTCGACGCGCTCCACCCCCACCGCAAAGGCCTGGATCAGGTGGTGGTGAACGCCACCCGCGTCGCGCCAGCCGAGCCGCACCGCGACCAGCGGGACGAACAAGGGGCGCCCCGCCGCCTCCAGCCCGCCGGTCGCCTCGCGCGCCAGCACGCCGATGCCGCGCACCGTACGGGTGCTGCCGGGGGCGAGGCCGAAGGCCGGCGCCACCGTGCGACCAATGGGGGCATCGTGCAGGGCGGCGATGGCCTGCCCCTCATCCTTCGATGCCGCCATCAGATGCAGGCTGACCCGGACATCCTCCATCGCCGCCTCGCTCGACAGCAGGACCTCGCCCTCGAAGGTCGCGGTGAGCATGTTGAGGCCGATCCGCAGCGGCCGCAGCGTAACCGAGGGTGCGGCCGGAGGGGCCGGCACGGGCGCGGGGTCGGATGGCCTCTCAGCTGGGAGGCGATCCTCCGCCTCTTCCGGCGCGGCATCGGCCCGTGACCGCCGCAGCATCACCCAGCCCGCGGCAACCAGGGCGAGCACCAGCGGGACCAACCACCATGCCCCGCCCCCCTGTTCCGAAGCGGTCGCCGGTGGCGAGACGGCGGGCGTCGGTGATGCAACAGGAGTCGGCGTCACCTCGGGTATCGGCGCGGACGGCGCGACCGCCATCGGACGGGCGATCGGCGTGGCTGATGGGATAGGTGTTGGACGTGGCGTCGGCGATGGCGATGGCGATGGGCGGACGACCGCTCCTGCCGCAGGCATGGCGCGGGGGCTCGGCGACGGACGGGCCGGCGATGGCAGGCTGACCACGGGTGGCGGTGGCGTGGGCACCGGACTGGGGGTTGGCGTCGGCGACGGCGGCGGGGCCGTCGGCAGGACCAGCGGCGCGGTGATCGCGTCGTCGCGGGTCGGCGGAACCTCCTGCGCCGCCAGGGGCATGGCGAGCGGCAGCAGGGCGAGGGCGGCGGTACGGAAACGCATCGCCTCGCCGGTCCCCGCTTTCCGCCGTCACGCAAGCGGTGCTGCGACGAAGCGCGCCGCGACGGCGACCGGCCGCATTCCCTCCACCCCTTTGACATCCCGGGACGTGCCGCCTATATCAGCCTCTCACCACAGCTTTCCGGGATAGGACATGCCGTCGCGCAGCGTGTCGTTACGAATAGGAAACTGCTGGTTCTTGGACGCTGAAGCCGACGCATTCTCATGCGATCGGCTTTTTTCCGTCCAAGGCAACCGCGCCCGGATTTCTGGCTGACGAGGCACGAACGAGACATGGCAACCAAGGCGATCGACGGCGGCTCTGCCCGGCGCGAGCACAAGGGCGGCACCGCCAAGCGGCGCATCCGCAAGGTTTTCGGCAATATCCACGAAGTGGTGCAGATGCCGAACCTGATCGAGGTGCAGCGCGAGAGCTACGAGCAGTTCCTGCGCTCGGACAAGGCCACCGGCCATGTGTCGGGCCTGGAGAAGACGCTGCGCAGCGTCTTCCCGATCCAGGATTTCGCCGGCACCGCCTATCTCGATTTCGACGACTATGTCCTCGAGCCGCCGAAGTTCGACGTCGAGGAATGCCGCCAGCGGGGCATCACCTATGCCGCGCCGATGCGCGTCACGCTGCGCCTGACCGCGTTCGAGGTCGATCCGGATACCGAGGCCAAGTCGGTCATCGATATCAAGGAGCAGGACGTCTACATGGGCGACATGCCCCTGATGACGGAGAACGGCACCTTCTTCATCAATGGCACCGAGCGCGTCATCGTCAGCCAGATGCACCGGTCGCCCGGCGTGCTGTTCGACCATGACCGTGGCAAGACCCATGCCTCGGGCAAGTACCTCTTCGCCGCGCGCGTGATCCCCTATCGCGGCTCGTGGCTCGATTTCGAGTTCGACGCCAAGGACATCGTCAACGTCCGTATCGACCGCAAGCGCAAGCTGCCGGTGACGGCGCTGCTCTATGCGCTGGGGATGAACTCGGAAGAGATCCTCAACTATTTCTACAACCGCCTCACCTTCGTGCGCGGCGACGGCGGCTGGAAGATCCCTTTCCAGGTCGAGAACTGGCGCGGTGCCAAGCCGATGTTCGACATCGTCGATGCGGCGTCGGGCGAGATCGTGTTCGCGGCCGGCCAGAAGATCAGCCCCCGCGCCGCCAACAAGGCGGCCAAGGACGGCCTGTCCCAGCTGCTGATCCCGACCGAGGAGATCTTCGGCCGCTATTCCGCCTATGACCTCATCAACGAGACCACGGGCGAGATCTATGTCGAGGCCGGCGACGAAATCTCCGCCGAGAATCTCGAGAAGCTGGACCAGGCGGGCGTCGACACGATCGAGCTGCTCGACATCGACCATGTCGCGACCGGCCCCTGGATCCGCAACACGCTGAAGGCCGACAAGGCCGAGGAGCGCGAGCAGGCGCTGTCCGACATCTATCGCGTGATGCGCCCCGGCGAACCGCCGACGCTGGAGACGGCCGAGGCGCTGTTCGCCGGCCTGTTCTTCGATCCCGATCGCTACGACCTGTCGGCCGTGGGTCGCGTCAAGCTCAACATGCGCCTCGACCTCGACTGCCCGGACACGGTGACGACGCTGCGCACCGAGGACATCCTCGCGGTGGTCAAGACGCTGGTCGACCTGAAGGACGGCAAGGGCGAAATCGACGACATCGACAATCTCGGCAACCGTCGCGTGCGTTCGGTGGGCGAGCTGCTGGAGAACCAGTATCGCGTCGGCCTGCTTCGCATGGAGCGCGCCGTGAAGGAGCGCATGTCGTCGGTCGATGTGTCGACGGTGATGCCGAACGACCTGATCAACGCCAAGCCCGCGGTCGCCGCGGTGCGCGAGTTCTTCGGTTCGTCGCAGCTGTCGCAGTTCATGGACCAGACCAACCCGCTGTCCGAAGTGACGCACAAGCGTCGCGTCTCGGCGCTCGGGCCGGGCGGCCTGACGCGTGAGCGTGCGGGCTTCGAGGTTCGCGACGTCCACCCGACCCACTATGGCCGTATCTGCCCGATCGAGACGCCGGAAGGCCCGAACATCGGTCTGATCAACTCGCTGGCGTCGTTCAGCCGGGTCAACAAGTACGGCTTCATCGAGACGCCCTACCGCAAGATCATCGACGGCAAGGTGACCAACGAGGTCGTCTATCTGTCGGCGATGGAAGAGGCCAAGCACACGATCGCGCAGGCCTCGGCGGCGTTGACCGACGAAGGCGCGTTCTCCGAGGATCTGGTGTCGGCCCGTCAGGGCGGCGAGTTCCTGATGGCGCTGCCCGACCAGATCACGCTGATGGACGTCAGCCCCAAGCAGCTGGTGTCGGTCGCGGCCTCGCTCATCCCCTTCCTGGAGAATGACGACGCCAACCGCGCGCTGATGGGCTCGAACATGCAGCGCCAGGCGGTGCCGCTGGTTCGTGCCGAAGCGCCATTCGTCGGCACTGGCATGGAAGAGACGGTGGCGCGCGATTCGGGCGCGGCGATCTCGGCCAAGCGCGCCGGCATCGTCGACCAGGTCGATGCGTCGCGCATCGTCGTCCGGGCGACCGGCGAGGTCGATGCCGGCAAGTCGGGCGTCGACATCTATACGCTGATGAAGTTCCAGCGCTCCAACCAGTCGACCTGCATCAACCAGCGTCCGCTGGTGAAGGTGGGCGACGTGGTCAATGCCGGCGACGTGATCGCCGACGGCCCGTCGACCGAGTTCGGCGAGTTGGCGCTGGGCCGCAACGCCCTCGTCGCGTTCATGCCCTGGAACGGCTACAATTATGAGGACTCGATCCTCATCAGCGAGCGGATCGTGAAGGACGACGTGTTCACGTCGATCCATATCGACGAGTTCGAGGTGATGGCCCGCGACACGAAGCTCGGGCCGGAGGACATCACCCGCGACATCCCGAACGTCGGCGAGGAAGCGCTGCGCAACCTCGACGAGGCGGGCATCGTCTATGTCGGCGCCGAGGTGGAGCCGGGCGACATCCTGGTCGGCAAGATCACGCCGAAGGGCGAAAGCCCGATGACGCCGGAGGAGAAGCTGCTCCGCGCCATCTTCGGCGAGAAGGCGTCGGACGTGCGCGACACCTCGCTGCGCCTGCCGCCGGGCGTGGCCGGCACGATCGTCGACGTCCGCGTCTTCAATCGTCACGGCATCGACAAGGACGAGCGCGCGATGGCGATCGAGCGCGAGGAGATCGAGCGCCTGAAGAAGGACTCGGACGACGAGCGCACCATCCTCAACCGGGCGACCTGGAGCCGCCTGCGCGAGATGCTGCTCGACCAGGTCGCGACCGCCGTGCCGAAGGGCCTGAAGAAGGGCTCGGTCATCGACATGGACATGCTGGACAGCGTCGACCGCCACGAGTGGTGGAAGTTCGCGGTGCAGGACGATGCGCGCCAGAGCGATCTGGAAGCGGTCAAGCAGCAATATGACGAAGCCGCCAAGCTGATCACCGACAAGTTCCACGACCGTCGCGAGAAGCTGGAGCGGGGCGACGAGCTGCCGCCGGGCGTGCTCAAGATGGTCAAGGTCTTCGTCGCGGTGAAGCGCAAGCTGCAGCCGGGCGACAAGATGGCCGGCCGTCACGGCAATAAGGGCGTGATCAGCCGCATCCTGCCGCAGGAGGACATGCCCTTCCTCGCGGACGGTACGCCGGTCGATCTGGTGCTCAACCCGCTGGGCGTGCCGTCGCGCATGAACGTCGGTCAGATCTTCGAGACGCATCTCGGCTGGGCGGCCCGCAACCTGGGTATGCAGGTCGCGGCGCAGCTCGAAGAGTGGCGCGAGGCCAATCCGGATGCCAAGGCGGGCGAGATGCCCGACGCGGTCAAGAACCGGCTGCTCGAGGTCTATGGCGATCACTATGCCGACGACATCGCGTCGCGCGAGCCGGAGGAACTGGCCGAGCTGGTCCACAACGTCCGCACCGGTGTGCCGATGGGCACCCCCGTGTTCGACGGCGCGGTCGAGAAGGACGTCACCGACATGCTGGCGCTGGCGGGTCTCGACCTGTCGGGTCAGTCGGAGCTGTTCGACGGCCGCACGGGCGACAAGTTCGACCGCAAGGTCACGGTGGGCATCATCTACATGCTGAAGCTCCACCACCTGGTCGACGACAAGATCCACGCCCGGTCCATCGGCCCCTACTCGCTCGTCACCCAGCAGCCGCTGGGCGGCAAGGCGCAGTTCGGCGGCCAGCGCTTCGGCGAGATGGAGGTCTGGGCGCTCCAGGCCTACGGCGCCGCGTACACGCTGCAGGAGATGCTGACGGTGAAGTCCGACGACGTGGTCGGCCGCACCAAGGTCTATGAGGCGATCGTCAAGGGTGACGACACGTTCGAGGCCGGCATCCCCGAAAGCTTCAACGTGCTGGTCAAGGAAATGCGCTCGCTCGGCCTCAATGTCGACCTCAAGACGATGGAAGACACGCAGGACGACGGGCTGGCCGAGGCGGCGGAATAAGGATCGCGGGCGCTGTCGTTCCGGCAGCGCCCCGCCCTCCCCGCCCGGAAAGCTACCCCTAGAGGGACTGAAATCATGAACGAACTGACCAATTTCGCCAATCCGCTCGCGAAGCCGGAAACCTTCGACCAGATCCAGATCGGCATCGCGTCGCCCGATAAGATCCGTTCCTGGTCGTTCGGCGAGATCAAGAAGCCGGAAACGATCAACTACCGCACGTTCAAGCCCGAGCGTGACGGCCTGTTCTGCGCGCGCATCTTCGGCCCGATCAAGGACTATGAGTGCTTGTGCGGCAAGTACAAGCGCATGAAGTACAAGGGCATCGTCTGCGAGAAGTGCGGTGTCGAGGTCACGGTGTCGAAGGTCCGCCGCGAGCGGATGGGCCATATCGAGCTCGCCGCCCCCGTCGCGCACATCTGGTTCCTGAAGTCGCTGCCCAGCCGCATCGGCCTGCTGCTCGACATGCAGCTGAAGCAGCTGGAGCGTGTGCTCTACTTCGAAGCCTATATCGTCATCGAGCCGGGCCTGACCCCGCTGGAGAAGTACTCGCTCCTCACCGAGGACGAGCTGCTGGACGCGCAGGACCAATATGGCGAGGACGCCTTCTCGGCCGGCATCGGCGCGGAAGCGGTCCGCATCATGCTCGAGAATCTCGATCTCGAGGGCGAGAAGCGTGACCTGCTCGAGGAGCTGGCGACGACCAAGTCGGAGCTGAAGCCCAAGAAGATCATCAAGCGCCTGAAGGTCGTCGAGTCCTTCCTGGAGTCGGGCAACCGTCCGGAGTGGATGATCCTCGAGGTCGTGCCGGTCATCCCGCCGGAACTCCGCCCGCTGGTGCCGCTGGACGGCGGTCGGTTTGCGACGTCGGACCTGAACGACCTGTACCGCCGCGTCATCAACCGCAACAACCGCCTGAAGCGCCTCATGGAGCTGCGTGCGCCGGACATCATCGTCCGCAACGAAAAGCGCATGTTGCAGGAGGCGGTCGACGCGCTGTTCGACAACGGCCGTCGCGGCCGCACGATCACCGGCGCCAACAAGCGTCCGCTCAAGTCGCTGTCCGACATGCTGAAGGGCAAGCAGGGCCGCTTCCGCCAGAACCTGCTCGGCAAGCGCGTCGACTATTCGGGCCGTTCGGTCATCGTGACCGGTCCGGAGCTGAAGCTGCACCAGTGCGGCCTGCCGAAGAAGATGGCGCTCGAGCTGTTCAAGCCGTTCATCTATGCGCGCCTCGATGCCAAGGGTCTGTCCATGACCCTGAAGCAGGCCAAGAAGTGGGTCGAGAAGGAGCGCAAGGAAGTCTGGGACATCCTGGACGAGGTGATCCGCGAGCACCCGGTGATGCTGAACCGCGCGCCGACGCTTCACCGTCTGGGCATCCAGGCGTTCGAGCCGGTGCTGATCGAGGGCAAGGCGATCCAGCTCCACCCGCTGGTCTGCTCCGCGTTCAACGCCGACTTCGACGGCGACCAGATGGCCGTGCACGTCCCGCTGTCGCTGGAAGCGCAGCTGGAAGCGCGCGTCCTGATGATGTCGACCAACAACATCCTGTCGCCCGCCAACGGCAAGCCGATCATCGTGCCGTCGCAGGACATGGTGCTGGGCCTGTATTATCTGTCGATGATGAAGGAAGGCGAGCCTGGCGAGGGCATGTTGCTGGGCGACATGGCCGAGGTGCACCAGGCGCTCAACGCCCAGGCGGTGACGCTCCACACCAAGATCATCAGCCGCGTTCCGCAGACCGATGAGCAGGGCAACCAGTATCTGAAGCGCTACGAGACGACGCCGGGCCGCATGCTGCTCGGCGAGACGCTGCCGAAGAGCCACAAGGTGCCGTTCGAGACCGTCAACCGCCTCCTCACCAAGAAGGACGTGGGCGACGTGATCGACGAGGTCTATCGTCACACCGGCCAGAAGGAGACGGTGCTGTTCGCCGATGCGATCATGGCGCTGGGCTTCCGTCACGCGTTCCGCGCCGGCATCTCGTTCGGCAAGGACGACATGATCATCGCACCGGACAAGGATGCGCTGGTCGACGAGACGCGCGAGCAGGTGAAGGACTTCGAGCAGCAGTATCAGGACGGCCTGATCACGCAGCAGGAGAAGTACAACAAGGTGATCGACGCCTGGAGCCGTTGCGGCGACCAGGTCGCGAACTCGATGAT
Organism: Sphingomonas sp. SORGH_AS_0438; assembly: GCF_031453475.1. Classification (NCBI taxonomy): domain Bacteria; kingdom Pseudomonadati; phylum Pseudomonadota; class Alphaproteobacteria; order Sphingomonadales; family Sphingomonadaceae; genus Sphingomonas; species Sphingomonas sp. SORGH_AS_0438. The sequence goes on along the minus strand of NZ_JAVIZS010000001.1, from coordinate 972,023 downwards.
GAACGAGATCAAGGCGGTGCGCCGGTACGAGGACGGCCCGATGGCCGGCCGCGAGAAGGACATCAACTCGATCTACATGATGGCCCACTCCGGTGCCCGTGGCTCGCAGGCGCAGATCAAGCAGCTCGCCGGCATGCGCGGCCTGATGGCCAAGCCGTCGGGCGAGATCATCGAGACGCCGATCATCTCGAACTTCAAGGAGGGCCTGACCGTCCTTGAATATTTCAACTCCACCCACGGCGCCCGCAAGGGCCTGGCGGACACGGCGCTCAAGACGGCGAACTCGGGATATCTGACCCGCCGTCTGGTCGACGTCAGCCAGGATTGCGTCATCATCGAGGAGGATTGCGGCACCGAGCGCGCGCTCGAGATGAAGGCGATCGTCCAGGGCGGCTCGACCATCGCCTCGCTCGGCGAGCGTATCCTGGGCCGCACCACGGCCGAGGACGTGGTCGATCCGAAGACCGGCGAGGTCGTCATCCCGACGGGCACGCTGCTCGACGAGGCGATGATCGTGCAGATCGAGAAGATCGGCATCCAGGGCATGAAGATCCGCTCGCCGCTGGTCTGCGAAAGCAAGATCGGCGTCTGCGGCAAGTGCTATGGCCGTGACCTCGCGCGCGGCACGCCGGTCAATATCGGCGAAGCGGTGGGCGTCATCGCGGCGCAGTCGATCGGTGAGCCGGGCACGCAGCTGACGATGCGCACCTTCCACATCGGCGGCGCGGCGCAGCTCAACGAGCAGTCGAACCTGGAGGCGCCGGTCGACGGCACCGCCCAGTTCCGCGACCTGCGCCTGATCACCGACCAGCGTGGCCGTCGCGTGACGCTGAGCCGGTCGGGCGAGATCGCGATCGTCGACATGGACGGTCGCGAGCTGTCGACGCACCGTATCCCGTACGGCGCCTATGTGCTGTTCGACGACGGCCACATGCTGTCGAAGGGCGATCGCATGGCGGAGTGGGATCCGTTCACCATGCCGGTGATCACGGAAAACTCGGGCGTCGTGAAGTATCAGGACCTGATCGAAGGCAAGACGCTGACCGAGCAGACCGACGAAGCGACGGGCATCGCCCAGCGCGTCGTCATCGAATACCGCACCTCCACCAAGTCGAAGGAGGATCTCCGTCCCCGCCTGACCCTGACGGGCGCGGACGAGAGCGAGGCGGCCCGCTACATGCTGGCCCCTGGCGCGGTGCTGTCGGTCGAGGACAATGCGCAGGTCCAGGGCGGCGACGTTCTGGCCCGTGTCAGCCGCGAGTCCGCCAAGACCCGCGACATCACCGGCGGTCTGCCGCGCGTCGCCGAACTGTTCGAGGCGCGCATCCCCAAGGAAGCGGCGATCATTGCCAAGGTTTCCGGCCGGGTCGTGTTCGGCAAGGACTATAAGGCGAAGCGCAAGATCGGCATCCAGCCCGAGGATGGCGGCGACGTCGTCGAGTATCTGGTGCCGAAGTCGAAGGTGATCGACGTCCAGGAAGGCGACTATGTCAAGCGTGGCGACAACCTGATCGGTGGTTCGCCCAACCCGCACGACATTCTGGAGACCATGGGGATCGAGCCGCTGGCCGAATATCTCGTGGCGGAAATCCAGGAAGTCTATCGACTCCAGGGCGTGAAGATCAACGACAAGCACATCGAGACGATCGTTCGTCAGATGCTGCAGAAGGTCGAGATCACCGATGGCGGCGACACCACGCTGCTGAAGGGCGAGCAGGTCGATCGCGAGGAGATGGACGCGACCAACGACAAGCTGGAGCCGGGCCAGGCGCGTGCGCAGGGCAAGCCGGTCCTGCTCGGCATCACCAAGGCGAGCCTGCAGACCCGCAGCTTCATCTCGGCGGCGTCGTTCCAGGAGACCACCCGCGTCCTCACCGAGGCGGCGGTCCAGGGCAAGCAGGACACGCTGATGGGCCTGAAGGAGAATGTCATCGTCGGCCGCCTGATCCCGGCGGGTACCGGTGCGGGCATGAACCGCCTGCGCGTGGCGGCCTCCAGCCGCGACGCGGCGCTTCGCGCACAGCAGCGCGCACTGTCGGCGGCGATCGTTGCCCCCGTGTCGGCCGCGGAACTCCGCGCCGCCGAGGAGAAGCGCAGCCGTCGCGACGACACCGGCACGGGTCCCGACCCGCTCGCCGAGGTCGTGCCCTCGGGCAACGGCACCGATGCGGATGCCGGCGAGTATCTGAACGACTGATCCTGATCCCAGGATCGCAAACGGAAAGGGGCGTCTCCTGAGAAGGAGGCGCCCTTTTTCATGCGCGGCGTCCCTTGCCCACCCCCGCCCGACGCGGCAGGAGGCAGGCCATGTTCCACGACAGGACGAACGGGCATGAGCGGCACCGAACCCGAATGGCTGGCCTGGGCGCGGGAGATCCAGGCGACGGCGCAGACCGGCCTGGCCTTCACTCGCGATCCCTATGATCGCGATCGCTATGAGGCGCTACGCGATCTCGCCGCGCGGATGATGGCGGCGGGTAGCGATGCCCCCATGGAGCGGATCGCCGGACTGTTCGCGGCGGAGACCGGCTATGCGACCCCCAAGCTCGACGTGCGCGGCGCGGTGTTCGACGCGGAGGATCGGCTGCTGCTGGTGCGCGAGACCGCCGATCACGGGCGCTGGACGCTGCCGGGCGGCTGGGCGGACGTGAACCTGACTCTGGCGGAAAATGTCGTGAAGGAAGTGCGCGAGGAAAGCGGCTATGCGGTCCGCGCGCGCAAGCTGGTCGCGCTGTGGGACCGGACGCGCCAGGGTCACGGGCCCCTGGTCTTCTCCTGCGCCAAGGCCTTCTTCCTGTGCGACCTGCTCGGCGGCACGGCGACGCCGTCGATCGAGACGTCGGAAATCGGCTGGTTCGCGGAGGACGCATTGCCCGACGATCTGTCACTCGGTCGGGTGCAGCCCGGACAGTTGCGGCAGATGTTCGCCCATCACCGCGATCCGACCTTGCCGACCGCCTACGATTAAGGGGGTAGCTGGCCCCGTGCAGCACAGCCGGCTATGCCGCTTCAGGAAGGGGTCGACGACCAGGGACATGCGCAGGCGCGGGGGGACATGGGCGGTCGGCGTCGGCCTGGCGGTGGTGGCCGGATGCGCCGCCCCCGCCTGTGCCCAGACGGCCGCGATCAATGTCCCCGCCGCTCCCCTGTCCGCTGCGATCAAGGCGCTGGCGGAGCAATCCGGCGCGGCGATCGGCGCACCGGGGTCGCTGGCGGCCGTGCGGGTCCGGGGCGTCAGGGGGAAGATGCCGGTCGCTGCGGCGCTGCACCGGATGCTGCGCGGCACCGGCCTGCGCGCCAAGGCGGCGGGGCCCGGTGCCTGGCGGATCGAGGCCGGTCCCAAGGCCGCCTGGCCGGCCGCCGATGGCATCGATCCCCCGCCCGGCCCCGATATCATCGTCACCGCCACCAAACAGCCCGAGCCCGCCAGCCGGGCGGCACTGGCCCTGTCGGTCGCCGATGCCCGCACCCTCGCGGCGATCGGCGACGCGCCGGATGCCAGCGGGGTCGCGACGATCCTGAACTGGCCTGTCGAGCACCAATCTGGGTTCGGGTCGCGACCGGCTGTTCCTGCGCGGCATCGGCGACAGCCCGTTCGACGGCTTCGGTCAGTCCAGCGTCAGCGTCCAGCTCGACGAGGCGCGGCTGACCTATGATGCGCCCGATCCCGATCTGCGGCTGATCGACATGGCGCAGGTCGAGTTGCTGAAGGGACCGCAGGGGCCGCTCTACGGCACCGGGGCCCTGGGCGGCGTCTATCGGCTGGTGCCGGAGAAGCCGATGCTCGACCGTGTCGACGGCGCGATCCGGCTGGGACTGGGGACGACCGCGCATGGCGGGATGCAGGGCGCGGCGGACGTCATGGCGAACGTGCCCATCCTGCCCGACCGGCTGGCGGTGCGGCTGGTCGGCTATCGGATCGGCCAGTCGGGCTGGATCGACGAGGCGGGACGCGGGCCGAATGTCAACCGTGGGGAGAGCAGCGGCGGGCGGATCGCGATCCGGGCGAAGCCGACCGGCGACTGGACGGTCGACCTGGTCGGCGTGGCGCAGGGAGCGCGCATCGCCGACAGCCAATATGTCGAGCAGCGCGGGACCTCGTCGCGTGCCGCGCGCCTGCCGGAGCCGCAGGAAACCAATATCCGCATCGCCAGCCTGACCGCCACCGGCCCGCTCGCCGGGTTCAAGGTGACGGGGGTGGTCAGCACCGCGCGTCAGGAACTGGACGTGCGCTACGACGCTTCGGCGCGCGCGACGCTGCTTGGCGGCAGCGCGCCCGCCACCTATCGCGACGATCGCCGCTACGAGGTGGCCAATGCCGAATTGCGCGCCGCACGGACCGATGGACGGGTCGACTGGCTGGCCGGCGCATCGCTGCTGGTCGCCGACACCAATGCCTCGGGCGACCTGATCGCGCCGACCGGCGAGGCGCTCCGCATCCTGCGCTTCCGCCGCAGCGTGATCGAGGCGGCGCTGTTCGGCGAGGCGACCTACCGGATCAGCCACAGCCTGCGCGGCACGCTCGGCCTGCGGCTGTTCCGCTCCGCCGTGGCCGACGAACGGCGCGAAGTGGCGAGCGACGCCGCCGCCGACCGCGCGTCCCTGCGGGGCAGCCCCAGCGCGGCGCTGGCCTGGCAAGCGAACGACCGATTGCTGCTGTTCGCGCGCATCGCCTCCGCCCTGCGGCCGGGCGGCATCCAGGCGGCGGTACGGCCGAGCGACCAGCCGACCCGCTACCGCGCCGATACACTGCGCGCGATCGACCTGGGGCTGCGCTGGCAGCATCCCGCCACCGGGCTGTCACTCGACCTGGGGTTGTTCACCACGCGCTGGTCGAACGTGCAGGCGGATTTCCTGCGCAGCGACGGGCTGGTCATCACGCGCAATGCGGGCTTCGCCAACAATACCGGGATCGATACGACGCTGGGATGGCGACCGGACCGGCATTGGACGATCACCACCGGCCTGTTGCTGCAACGGGCGCGGATCGGCTCCGGCGTCGTGACGGTGGAAAATCCCGATCGTCGCCTGCCAGTCGTCCCCGATGTCAGCGCGCATGGCGAGATCGCCTATGGGTTCGAACAGGCCGGCTGGGCGATCGACCTGGGCGCGCGCGCCAGCTTCGTCGGCAATGCGCGGTTGAGCTTCGATCCGGGTCTCGACCGCCAGAGCCAAGCGGTGACGCTGACCGCCGCCAGTATCACCGCGACCCGTGGGCGCTGGACGCTCCGGCTGGGGATCGACAATATCCTCGATACGCGGGCGAACAGCTTCGCCTTCGGCAACCCCTTCTCGATCGCGCTCGGCGAACAGAACACCCCGGTGCGGCCGCGCACCAGCGCGCTATCGGTGCGCCGCCGGTTCTGAGGACGGCGCGGCCCGGCGAATGACCTCGTCCAGCACCGCCACGGTCAGCCCCAGCTTGCGCACCACCATGCGGTTATGCGCCACTTGCCCGCTCGGTTCCAGGAACAGCCATTGCTCCATGTCCAGGCCGCCATGGGTGCGAAAATGGAGGTGCAGCCGGTTGCCCTCCACCTCCCCCGTCACCGGCCCTTCGGCATCGGTCAGGCTCCCGACATAGCGGCCGGGTCCGTCGGGGCGGATGCGCCAGCGTCGCTCGCGCACCGGCGCGTCCCCCTGGCGGATGCGCTGGTCGAGCAGCAGCACGCCGTCCGCCCCGATCCGGCCGAGGCTGTCGACCGTCACCCGCTGCGGCGCGCGGAACAGTATCTTCAGCCGTGCCTCGCCATGGCTGGCGCCCGCGAAGAACGCCGCCGGCTCGAACGGCGGGGACGGCGCGGCGAACCGCTCCGTCTCGCCCAATCCGGCACATCCCCCGAGCATCAGGGCGGCCACCATGCACCATCGCGTCATCATCCGGCGGCAACGAGCCAAATCCCGTATCGGGCCCGGTCAGCCGGCCGCCTTGGCCTCCGCGCGGAAGCGGTGGAGCAGCGGCTCGGTATAGCCATTGGGCTGCGCGCATCCCTCGAACACCAGCGCCCGTGCCGCCTGGAAGGCGATGCTGTCCACCGCGCGCCCCGCCATCGGCCGGTAGAGCGGATCGCCGTCATTCTGCGCATCGACCTTCGCCGCCATCCGCGCCAGCGCCGCCTCGACCTGTTCCGCCGTGACGATCCCGTGCAGCAGCCAATTGGCGATATGCTGCGACGAGATACGCAGCGTCGCGCGATCCTCCATCAGCCCCACGTCATGGATGTCGGGCACCTTAGAACAGCCGATCCCCTGGTCGATCCAGCGGACGACATAGCCGAGCAGCCCTTGCGCATTATTATCGAGTTCCTCGGCGATCCCCGCCGCGTCCCAGTCGGGCCGGACCGCGACCGGCGGGGCCAGCAGGCGGTCGAGCGCGGCGACCGGCTCCGCCGCCCGCTCCGCTTGGCGCGCGGCGACATCGACCCGGTGGTAATGCGTCGCGTGCAGGGTCGCGGCGGTCGGGCTCGGCACCCAGGCGGTGGTCGCCCCGGCGCGGGGATGGGCGATCTTCTGGTCGAGCATCTCGGCCATCCGGTCGGGGGCGGCCCACATGCCCTTGCCGATCTGCGCCCGCCCGGCAAAGCCGCAGGCCAGCCCGATCTGCACGTTGCGATCCTCATAAGCGGCGATCCAGTCGGCCGCCTTCATCGCGCCCTTCCGGATCATCGGGCCGGCCTGCATGGCGGTGTGGATCTCGTCGCCGGTGCGGTCGAGAAAGCCGGTATTGATGAAGACGATCCGATGCCGCACCGCATGGATGCACGCGGCCAGATTGGCGGAGGTGCGGCGCTCCTCGTCCATCAGGCCGATTTTGATCGTGTGGCGCTCCAGCCCCAGCAGATCCTCGACCGCATCGAACAGCCGATCGCTGAACGCCGCCTCGGCCGGGCCATGCATCTTGGGCTTGACGATATAGATCGACCCGGCGCGACTGTTCGCGCGCGCACCGTTGCGGTCGTGGAGCGCGATCAGGCTGGTGACGATCGCATCGACGATCCCCTCCGGCGCGTCCCGGCCGTCGGCCATGCGCACCGCCGGGGTGGTCATCAGATGACCGACATTGCGGACGAACAAAAGGCTGCGGCCCTTCAGTGTAAAGGGACGGCCGTCCAGATCCCGATACGCCCGATCGGGTGCGAGATCGCGCGTGAGCCGCCGCCCCTGCTTCTCGAACGTTTCGGACAGGTCGCCGCGCATCAGGCCCAGCCAATTGGCATAGGCCTGCACCTTGTCCGCCGCATCGACCGCCGCGACCGAATCCTCCAGATCGCAGATCGTGGTCAGCGCCGATTCCAGCAGGATATCGGCCAGCCCCGCCGGATCGTCGCGGCCGATCGGGTGATCGCGGTCGATGACCAGTTCGATGTGCAGGCCATGGTGGCGCAGCAGCCAATGGTCGCCCGACCGGCCGACCAGTTGCGTCGCATCCGCCAGCCGGGGCGTGTCCCCGGTCCAGTCCGCCCATGTCCCCTCCGCCAGGGGCACCGCCGCGTCGAGAAACGCCTTGGCCCAGCCGATCACCTGCGCGCCGCGACCGGCATCATAGCCGCCGCCCGCCCCGACCGGCGCGATCGCATCGCTGCCGTACAGCGCATCGTACAGGCTGCCCCAGCGCGCATTGGCGGCGTTGAGCAGGAAGCGAGCATTGAGGATCGGCACGACCAGTTGCGGCCCGGCGAGCCGCGCCACTTCCGCATCGACGCCCTGCGGATCGATCGTGAATGGCGCGGGCGGGTCGACCAGATAGCCGATGTCCCGCAGGAACGCCTGGTAAGCGGCCTGATCGACCGGCGCACCGGCATGGCCGCGATGCCAATTGTCCAGCGCCGCCTGCATCCGGTCGCGCTCCGCGAGCAATGCCGCATTTTCCGGTGCGAATCGGGCCAGGATCGCCGCGAAACCGGACCAGAACGCCGCCGGGGCGATCCCGGTGCCCGGCAGCGCCCGGTCTTCCAGGAACGTCGCCAGGGCCGGATCGACGGTCAGGCCGGCATGTCGATGCTGCGTATCGGTCATTGTCCACTCCTCTGCCGCCGGTATACAGCACTCCCGGTCGTTCTGTAGACGCCGATATGTCGATGCAGTCGTTGCTCTGGGGAATGAATGATGATGGACCCCGATTATGACCTGTTCGTCGCGGCGGCGCTGCATGGCAGTCTGGCGGCGGGCGGTCGCGCACTCGGCATCTCCGCCACTATGGCGTCGCGGCGGATCGCCCGGCTGGAGCAGCGGTTGGGCGCGCAACTCATCCACCGCAGCACCCGCCGCTTCGCGCTGACCGAGGCCGGCGAACGCTTCCATGGCGAGTTGCAGCAGATCCAGGCGCAATTGCACCAGGCGGAGGTCCGGGTCAGCGGCCGGCTCGACACGCCGTCCGGGCCGTTCCGCCTGTCCGCGCCGACCTCCTTCGGGCGGCTGTACGTCGCCCCCCTGCTGCCCGAGTTCCTGGCCCGCCATCCGCAGGTCGCGCTGTCGGTCGACCTGTCCGACGGCTTTGTCGATCTGGTGGCCGGGCGCATCGACTGCGCGATCCGCATCGCCTCCGACATTCCGTCCAGCCTGGAGTCCCACCGGCTGGGCGACAGCCGCCGCGTGCTCTGTGCCGCTCCCGCCTATCTGGCGGAGGCCGGCATCCCGCGCACGATCGACGACCTATCCGCGCATCGCCTGCTCGCGGCGGACGGGCAGATGCCGTGGCGACTGCTGCACGGCCATCGCCACGTCGTCGTCGATCGGCCCAGCCATGTCCGCACCAACAGCAGCGAACTGATCCGCGAGCTGACCCTGTCCGGCATGGGGATCGCGCTGCGTTCGCTCTGGGACGTGGGCGAGGCGCTGCGCGACGGCCGCCTGGTCCGCGTCTTGCCCGAATGCCAGGGATCGAGCCGCGTCGGTATCCACGCCGTCCATCTGCGCGCGACGATGGTGCCGCCGGCCGTGCCCGCCTTCATCGCCTTCCTGCGCGAACGGCTCGACCCGGCGGCCTGGGACCGGGTGGATTAGTCTAGGTGGTGCGGATGATCCCGTCGACCACCGTCACCGGCCAGAGCGTCAGCCGCTGCCCCGCGCACGGACCGCCGACGCACAGGCCGTCCGCCACCTCGAACAGCGCGCCGTGCCAGCTGCACGCGATCCGGCCGCCGTCCGGCGTCAGATAGGCGTCCAGCGTCTGCGCCAGCGGCAGGCCCAGATGCGGACAGCGATCGACATAGCCGTGGACCTCGCTCCCCCGCCGCACGACGAAGCCATGGAAGCGCCCGGCGCGCATCTGCACGACGAAGTTGCGTGCCGCGCCGTCCGCCACCAGGTCCAGCGCGCCCAGCGCCACCCCGGCCGGCGTTGCGGTCAGGCGTTCGTCGCTCACCGGTCGGCGTCGGGCTGTCGGTCGGGATGCGCGGCCGCGATCTCGGGCAGCGCCATCGCCCGCTCCCCCGCATCGACCAGCGCAGGGAAGCGCGTCAGGTCGACCGCGAAACGTCGCGCCGCATAGAGCGCCGGCACGATGCAGCAATCCGCCAGCGTCGGCCGGTCGCCATAGGCGAAGCCGTCGCCATGCCGCTCGACCAGCCGATCGACCGCCGCCAGCCCGTCGCCGAGCCAATGCGCGATCCAGCGCTGCACCGCCGTGTCATTGGCGCCGAACTCTTTCCGCAAAGCGTTGAGCACGCGCAGATTGTGGAGCGGGTGCGTGTCGCTGGCGATGGTCGCCGCCATGGATCGCACGATCGCGCGGCCATTCGGATCGCCGGGCAGCAAGGGTGGCTGCGGATGGCATTCGTCCAGCCATTCGAGGATGGCGACGCTTTGCGTCAGCACCAGGTCGCCGGCCTCCAGCGTCGGCACCAGCCGTTGCGGGTTGAGCCGGGCATAATCGTCCGCCCGTTGCGCGCCGGTGCGCAGGTCGTGATGGACCTGTTCATAGGCGACGCCCTTCAGCGCCAGCCCGATCCGCACGCGATAGGCCGCGCCCGACCGCCAATAGCCGTGCAGCCGGATCATCGCGGCAGCACGGCCTTGGGAAAGTCCGCCCAGACCGCGTCATAATCGAGCTGGCTATGCGTCAGGGCGAAGTCGGTCGGGCGATAGGGCCAGCAGCTTTCCAGCATGAAGGCCATGGTGCCCGTGATCTTGTGCGGCTTCAGCTCCGCGTTCGATGCGCCCTGCCAGCTTGCCAAATCGGGGCCGTGCCCCGCCATCAGATTGTGCAGCGACAAGCCGCCGGGCTGGAAACCCTCCGCCTTGGCGTCATAGGCGCCGGTGATCAGGCCCATCGCCTCCGACATGACGTTGCGGTGGAACCAGGGCGGGCGGAAACTATCCTCCGCCACCATCCAGCGCGGCGGGAAGATGACGAAATCGGCATTGGCGCGACCGGGCACGTCGCTGGGCGAGGTCAGCACGGTGAAGATTGACGGATCGGGATGGTCGAAGCTGACCGTGTTGATCGTGTTGAACCGCGACAGGTCGTAGCGCCAGGGGGCGAGATTGCCGTGCCATGCGACCACGTCGAGCGGACTATGGTCGAGCGTCATCGTCCAGAGCGACCCCATGAACTTCTGCACGACTTCGGTCGGCGCGTCGCGGTCCTCGTACCAGGCGACCGGCGTCTCGAAGTCGCGCGGATTGGCGAGCCCGTTCGCCCCGATCGGCCCCAGATCGGGCAGACGGAACAGCGCGCCGTGATTCTCGGCGACATAGCCGCGCGCCGAGCCGTCGGGCAGCAGCGCGCGGAAGCGGACGCCCCGCGGGACCAGCGCGATCTGGCCCGGTGCGACGACCATCCGGCCGAGTTCGGTCAGCAGTTCCAGCCGCCCGTCCTGCGGAATGAACAGCAACTCGCCATCCGCATCGACGAAGACGCGGTCGACCATGTCCCGGCCCGCCGCATAGACGTGCAGCGCCACGCCCTCCAGATCCTCGGGCGGGCGGTTGACCAGCATCGTGGTCATGCCGTCGATCAGGTCGACCGGCGCCCCGGTCGCGACGATCGGGTCCCAGCGCAGCCGATTGGGGGCGAGCGCCGCCTCGCCGCTGCCCCGCACGAACCGCCTGGCGCCGGCATAGGGCTGATAGGCGGGATGCTCGGCGGTCGGCCGCATCCGGTAGAGCCAGGAGCGCCGGTTCTCATGCCTGGGCGCGGTGAAGGCCGTCCCGGACAATTGCTCGGCATAGAGGCCGAAGGGTGGACGCTGCGGCGAGTTGCGCCCGATCGGCAGCGCCCCCGCCACCGCCTCGGTCGCGACATGGTTGCCGAAGCCGGGGATATAGCCGTCGTCGGTGCGCTGCTCGGTCATCGCGTCCTCCGTTCCGCTCGGGATCAATCAGGCGTCCACCGTCACCACGCCGCGACGGATCTGGTCCAGCTCGATGCTCTCGTACAGCGCCTGGAAGTTGCCGTTGCCGAAGCCCTCATTGCCCTTGCGCTGGATGATCTCGAAGAAGATCGGACCGAACATGTTCTCGGTGAAGATCTGGAGCAGGATGCCCTCGTCCTTCACGTCGCCGTCGATCAGGATGCGGTTGCGGCGCAGCCGCTCCAGATCCTCGCCATGGCCGGGGACGCGCTTGTCGACCAGTTCGTAATAGGTCTCGATCGTGTCCTGCAACCGCACGCCGCGATCCCGCAGCTTCTCGACGGTGGTGAAGATGTCGTCGGTGGTCAGCGCCAGATGCTGGATGCCCTCGCCATTATAGTCGCGGATGAACTCCTCGATCTGGCTCTTGTCGTCCTGGCTCTCGTTCAGCGGGATGCGGATCGCCTTGTCCGGCGCGATCATCGCCTGGCTGAACAGGCCGGTGGCCTTGCCCTTGATGTCGAAATATTTCTGCTCTTCGAAGCCGAAGATCTGGTTGTAGAAGGTCGACCAGGTCCGCATCTGCCCGCGCCGGACATTGTGGGTCAGATGGTCGAGCAGGTCGAGCCCGACCGTATTGGCGGCCTCCGCCTCGGCCGCGCCCGGCTCCGCCTGCCAGTCGTCATAGAGCGAGCCGGCCGCGCCGTGGCGATCGACCAGATAGAGCAGCGAGCCGCCGATCCCCTCCAGCACATAGGCGCCCTCGCCCAGCGCGCTGGTCGACGCATCGGCCGCCTTCGCCCCGCGCGCCAGTGCCGCGTCGAACGCCGCCTTTGCATCGGCGACTCGGAACGCCATGCCGTTCGCCGAGGGACCATGGTCGCGGCGGAAGTCGGCCGCCTGGCCCTCGCCCATGCGGTTGAGCAGCAGGTTGATCCGCCCCTGCTTGTAGCGGACCACGTCGCGGCTCGAATGGCGCGAGGCGACGACGAAGCCGAGCTGCTCGAACTGCGCGGCCATGCGCTCGGGATCGGGGGAGGTGAATTCGCAGAACTCGAATCCGTCCAGACCCATCGGGTTGACGTCCATATGGTCCATCGTCGCTCTCCACTGGCACCAAAACTGGTATCCGTTGATACCAACATCCATCTTTGCGACGTCGGTGTCAACGGGTACGCTCGGTCCATGACCACGCCGCTGCTCGCCCTGGACGACTTCCTCCCCTATCGTCTGTCCTTCACCTCGAACCTGGTCAGCGACACGATCGCGCGGGCCTATGAATCGCTATTCGGGCTGTCGATCCCCGAATGGCGGCTGGTGACGGTGGTGGCGGAGACGGGCGGCATCACCCAGGCGGCGATCGGCGTGCGGACGCGGATGGACAAGGTGACGGTCAGCCGCGCCGCCATCGCGCTGGTCGAGCGCGGACTGATGGCGCGGACGCCCAATCCGGACGACCGGCGTTCGCATCTGTTGCAGCTGACGTCCTCGGGCGAGTCGCTCTACGCGGCGGTCGCGCCCAAGGCGATCGAGCTGGAACGCCGCATCTTCTCCGCCTTCCGGCCGGAGGAACTGGCGCAGTTCGCGGCGATGCTGCGGCGGATCGACGAACGGGCGCTGTCGGCGGCGGAGTGAGGGGTGGACGGGTCAGAGGAAACCCGCGTTCTTCTGTCCTTCTAGCATGTTCCCCGGCGAAGGCCGGGGCCCAGTTGGGAAGGTGGTGGTAACGGAGCGCTGCCCGTCGTCACCCATGTCCCCCAACTGGGCCCCGGCGAAGGCCGGGGAACAGCGTGTTAAACGAACAGCGACCTACCCCAGGCGCGTCAGCGCCGCCTGCAAGCGGCTCGCCTCCGCCGCCTTGTCGGCGTGATCGGCGCGCGCCTTCTCCACCGCTTCCGGCTTGGCGCGCTCGACGAAGCTGGCATTGCCCAGCCGCCCCGCCAGCGCATCGCGCTCCTTCTCCGCCGCCGCGATCGCCTTGGTCAGGCGGGCGCGCTCGGCCTCCAGGTCGATGACCCCGGCCAGCGGCAGGACGAAGGTCGCCTCGTCCACCACCACCTGCGCCGCGCCGCCGCTCGGCTCCTGCGCGTCCGCCGCGACCAGATCGACACGGGCCAGCCGGGCCAGCGCCGCCGCTTGGCGCGTCAGGCGCGCATTGGTCCCCTCGCCCGCATCGCGGACATGGAGCGGCAGACGCGCACCGGGCGGCACGTTCAGTTCGGTCCGCGCGGCGCGGATCTCCGACACCAGCCGGATCAGCCAGTCGATCTCGCGGCTTGCCTCCGGATCAAGGCTGCGCGCATCGGGCTGCGGCCAGCGGCCGACGATCAGGTCATGGTCGCGAGCGGCCAGCCCATGCCACAGCTCCTCGGTGATGAAGGGCATGAACGGGTGGAGCAGCGCCAGAATCTGGTCGAGCGTCCAGCCCGCCACCGCGCGGGTCTCGTCGTCGACCTGGCCCTTGATCAGTTCCAGATACCAGTCGCAGAACCGGCTCCAGACGAACTGGTAGATGGCGTTCGCGGCCGCGTCGAACCGCAGCTCCGCCAGCGCCAGGTCGACCGTCTGCACGGTCGCGACGCATTCGGCGATGATCCACTGGTTGACCGCATGGGTCGCGACCGGCGGCTCCAGCTTCGACGATCCGCCGATGCCGTTGCCCTGCGCGAAGCGGGCCGCGTTCCACAGCTTGGTGGCGAAGTTGCGATAGCCCTCGACCCGCTTCTCATCCATCTTGATGTCGCGGCCCTGGCTCTCCATCGCCGCCATGAAGAAGCGCAGCGCGTCGGCGCCATAGGTGTCGATCAGGCCGAGCGGATCGACCGTATTGCCCTTGGACTTGGACATCTTCGCGCCGTCCGCGGCGCGTACCAGCCCGTGCAGATAGAGTTTGCGGAACGGCACCTCCTTCAGGAAGTGCATCCCCTGCATCATCATCCGCGCGTTCCAGAAGAACAGGATGTCGAAGCCGGAGATCAGCACGTCATTGGGATAGCGGCCGCCCAGCGTCGGATCGTCGTCGTTCGGCCAGCCGAGCGTCGCGAACGGCCACAGCGCCGAGGAGAACCAGGTGTCGAGCACGTCCGGATCGCGGACCAGCGCGACGCCCGCGCCCGCCAGCGCCTGCGCCTCCTCCTCGGTCTCGGCGACATAGGCCTTGCCCTCGCCATCGAACCAGGCCGGGATCTGGTGGCCCCACCAAAGCTGGCGGCTGACGCACCAGGGCTGGATATTCTCCATCCAGTTGAAGAAGGTCTTCTCCCAGCTTTTCGGCACCAGCGCGATGTCGCCCTTGCGCACCGCCTCGATCGCCGGCTGCGCCAGCGTCTTGGCATCGACATACCATTGGTCGGTCAGCCAGGGCTCGATCACCACGCCCGACCGGTCGCCATAGGGCGTCTGGATCACGCGATCCTCGATCCGTGCCAGCGCGCCGGCCTCCTCCAGCAACGCGACGATCCGCTTGCGCGCGTCCGCCCGGTCCAGGCCGATCAGTTCGTCGGGGATCAGGCCATCGGCGGTCTGCACGATCTCGCCGCGCGCGCCCAGCATGTTGAGCATGTCGCGTGCCTCGATCCCCGCACGACGACCGACCTCGAAATCGTTGAAGTCGTGGCCGGGCGTGATCTTCACCGCGCCGGAGCCCAGCGCCGGGTCGGCATGGTCGTCGGCGACGATCGGGATCAGCCGGCCGGTGATCGGCAGGCGCACCATCCGCCCGACCAGCGCGGTGTAGCGCTCGTCCGCCGGGTTCACCGCCACCGCCATGTCGGCCAGCATCGTCTCCGGCCGGGTGGTGGCGACGGAGATGGTGCCGCTGCCATCGGCCAGCGGATAGGTCAGGTGCCAGAACTTGCCCTGCACCTCGCGCGTCTCGACCTCCAGGTCGCTGATCGCGGTGCCCAGGCCCGGGTCCCAGTTGACCAGCCGCTTGTCGCGATAGAGCAGGCCCTGGCGGTGCAGTTCCACGAACACCTTGAGCACGGCGGCCGAGAAACCCTCGTCCATCGTGAACCGCTCGTTCGCCCAGTCCATCGAGCAGCCGAGCCGGCGGAGCTGGCGCGTGATCGCGCCGCCGCTTTCCGCCTTCCACTCCCACACCTTCTCGACGAAGCGCTGGCGGCCCATGGCGGTGCGCTTCTGCCCCTCCTTGGCCAGGTTGCGCTCGACGACCATCTGCGTGGCGATGCCGGCATGGTCGGTGCCGACCACCCACATCGCATCCTTGCCCTTCATCCGGGCATGGCGGGTCAGGATGTCCTGCAACGTATTGTCCAGCGCATGGCCGATATGCAGGCTGCCGGTGACGTTGGGCGGCGGGTTGACGATCGTCCAGGGCTCCGCGCCCGGCCGGTCGGGGCGGAACAGGCCATTCTCCTCCCAATGCCGATACCAGCGGGATTCCATGTCGGCGGGGTCGAAGGTCTTGGGAAGCTCGGTCATGCCGCCGCTTTAGACGGAGGCGAGCGGGTTCGTCACCTCCCCTCGTGCAGGCACCCGTGCGAGGACGAGGGAACGACGCGGGTGCATGCGCGATTGGAAACGCGAAGGAGACGCAAGGTGGACGATCCGATCAAGCCGACCACGGAAACCGACGATCCCAACCTGTCGACCGAGCATCAGCGCGACGGCGATGCCCGCCGCCCGTCCGACACGCTCGACAAGGGTCAATCCGACAAAGAGGCGATCCCGCGCAAATCCTCGCTGACCTGATCGCTCAGCCGAGCGCGTCGGCGAGGGTCAGGATCGAGTCGACATGGCGGCGCGCGATCGCCATCACATCGTCGCCATAGCCGCCGCCGACCGTCGTCGCGATCGGCAGGCCACGCCGCTTCGCCAATCCGGCGACCAGTCGCTCGCGCGCCGCCAGACCGTCGAGCGACAGCGCCAGCCGCCCGAGACGGTCCTCCGCGAACGGGTCGACACCCGCCTGGTAGAGGATCAGGTCGGGTGCGTGATCGTCGAGCAGCGGCACCAACGTCCGCTCCAGCGTCGACAGATATTCGTCGTCGCCCACAAGGTCCGGCAGGCCCACGTCCAGCGTCGACCGCGCCTTGCGCGCCGGGAAGTTCTTCTCGGCATGGATCGAATAGGTCGCGATCTCCGGCCGTCCGGCGGTCAGCGCCGCCGTGCCGTCGCCCTGATGGACGTCGACATCGACGATCAGGACGCGCCGGACGGTGCGCTCCTCGACCAGGCGGATCGCCGCCACCGCCAGGTCGTTGAACACGCAATAGCCCGCGCCAGTATCGTGCAGCGCATGATGGCTGCCCCCCGCGGTATTGGCGGCAAATCCCCGCTCCAGCGCCAGTATCGCCGCGGCCCAGGTGCCGCCCGGCACCATCGCCGCGCGTCGCGCCACCGTCTCGGTCACCGGAAAGCCGATACGCCGCGACTTGGCCGCCGGCACCCGCGCCTCTAGCACCTCGGCGACGTAGTCGGGGTCGTGCGTCGCCTCCAGCCACGGCACCGGCATCGCCTCCGGCTGGTGCCATTCCACCCGCGCGCCCTCCGCCAGCAGCAGATCGCGGATCGCGCCGTTCTTGCCCCAGCGATAGGTGGAGCGGGCCGGTGCTTCGGTGACATAGGCGGGATGATGGACGACGGGGATCACGCCCCCTAGGTAGGGCGTCAGCAGCCAGGCCCAACCCCTGCGGAGGATCATGACCGAGACACCCTTCGTCCGACCCGATGTCGCCAAGTTCCTGGAGTATCTGGAATCCGTCCCCGGCCCCCGGCTCCACCAGCTCGCCCCGGCGGAGGCGCGGGCGCTGGTTCGGGCGATGCAGGGCGTCGCCGACCTGCCCGCCCCGGCGCTGGCGACGGTGCGGGACTTCGCGATCCCCGGCCCCGCTGGCGCGATCCCGGCGCGGCTCTACGACGCGGCCGAGACGCGCGCGCCCGGCCCCGTGCTGCTGTTCCTGCACGGCGGCGGCTGGGTGGTCGGCGATATCGCCAGCTATGCCAGCCCCTGCGCGGAGCTGGCGCGGGTGCTCGACCTTCCGGTGGTGGCGATCGACTATCGCCTCGCGCCCGAACATGCCTGGCCGGCCGCGCCCGAGGATTGCGAGGCGGCGGCGCGCTGGATCGCCGACAGCCCGGACGAACTCGGCCGGTCGGTCACCGGGCTGGTGCTGTGCGGCGACAGCGCGGGCGGCAACCTGACCATCGTCACCGCGCTGGCCCTGCGCGACGAACCGGCGGCGGTGCCGGTGCTGGTCCAAGCACCGCTCTATCCGGCGACCGACATGGTCACCGACTATCCCTCGGCCGAAGCCTTCAGCGAGGGCTATCTGCTGACCCAGGACACGATGCGCTGGTTCGGCAAGGCCTATGCCCCCAGCCCGTCCGACCGCCGCGCGTCGCCGCTGCTCCACGACCTGTCCGGTCTGCCGCCGGCGGTGATCGTCACCGCCGGGCTGGACCCGATCCGCGACCAGGGCCGCGCCTATGCCGCCGCGCTGGCGATGGCCGGCGTGCCCGTCACCTATCGCGAGGCGTCGGGCACGCTCCATGGCTTCCTCCAGCTGCGCCGGGCGATCCCGTCGAGCGTCGGCGACGTCGCCGGCTTCACCACGGCGCTGAAAGTCGCCATCGCCGAGGCGGGAGACGCCGCATGACCGACCTGCCCTATCGCCCCTGCGCCGGCATCATGCTGATCGACCGGCAGGGCCGCGCCTTTGTCGGCCAGCGGATGGATTCGACGCTGGAGGCCTGGCAGATGCCACAGGGCGGGATCGACCCCGGCGAGGATCCGCTGACCGCCGCGACCCGTGAACTCCGGGAAGAGACCGGCGTCGCCAGCGACAAGGTGGAACTGATCGCCACGCCGGACCAGGAATTCGTCTACGACCTGCCCGACGAGCTGATCGGCAAGGTGTGGAAGGGCAAGTGGCGCGGGCAGCGGCAGCGCTGGTTCCTGTTCCGCTTCCTGGGCGAGGATGGCGATATCGACATCGCCACGCCGCATCCCGAATTCCGTAGTTGGCGCTGGATCGACCCGGCGGACCTGCCGCGACTGGTGGTGCCGTTCAAGCGCGACCTGTACGAAGCGGTGCTGGCCGCGTTCCGGCCCCATCTCGGCCCGCAAATTGGTATCGAAGCGGTTCCCCAGGCGGATCGCCCGCGCTAGGGAACGGGTCGTGTTTGCTGCCCTTTTTTCCGCCCTGGCGTCCGTCACCGTGCCGGCCGCCGCCATGCCCGCCCCGCCCCAGTCGGATGGCGGGACGTCTGCGGGCGGACAGATGATCCCGGAGAATATCCGGGCGATGCTGGATGCCGCGATCGAATCGGGCAATGACGGTGAGGTCTCGACCATCGTCAAATATGCGCGCGCCGCCGATCCGATGAGCGGCGACGCGGTGCTGGCGATCGCGCAGAAATGGCGGGCCGATCGCGAGGCGCAGCGCCGCCAGGTGATCCGTCAGGCCGGCTTCCTCAATCTGTGGAAGGGACGGGCCGAGCTGGGCGGCTTCATCACCACCGGCAATTCGGAGACCAAGGGCGGCAGCATCATCCTCGACGCCTCGCGCGAGGGGCTGCAATGGCGGCACAAATTCCGGGCGCAGGCCGATTTCCAGGAAAGCCTGGGCGTCACCACGCGCGAACATTACCTCGTGTCCTACGAGCCCAACTACAAGTTCGGCGAGCGCGCCTATGTCTATGGCGCTTCGCAATATGAGAGCGACCGGTTCCTGGGCTACTATAACCGTCTCTCCATCTCCTCCGGCTTCGGCTATAGCGCGATCAAGCGCAGCAACCTGCAACTGGACCTGGAGGTCGGGCCCGGCTTCCGCCACACCGAGTTCACTGACTCCAATATCGAATCGAGCATCGCCGGGCGCGGTTCGATCGATTTCCGCTGGCGGATCATGGGCGGCCTGTCGCTGACCCAGAATGCCTCCGCCTATGTGCAGAAGTACAACAGCACGGTGAACGGCACGACATCGGTGAACGCGAAGCTGATGGGTCCGCTGTCCGCCGCGCTTTCCTATAACTTCCAGTATGAAAGCCAGCCGCCGGCCGGCCGCCAGACCACCGACACGATCACCCGCGCCTCGCTGGTCTATTCCTTCTGATCCCGGCCCAGGCGGCGGATTTGCGCCCGCCCGCCGGTTCCGGCTACACCGCTGGCATGAGAGGGCATGAGGACCGGGAACGGTCGACGGTGGAACGCGCGCGCGAAGCGCCGATGCTGGCGCAGGTCGAACGCTGGGCATCGGTCAACAGCGGCACCCGCAACCTGGCCGGGCTGGCGACCATGGCGGGGTTGCTCGCCGACGCCTTCGCCGTGCTCCCGGGTGACATCCGCCTGATCGAGCCGGAGCCGGTGGAGACGGTCGGCGCGGACGGCATCGCCACCCCGATCGACCATGGTCGCCACCTGCTGCTCTCCGTCCGGCCCGAGGCCGAGCGGCGGCTGCTGTTCACCGGCCATATGGATACGGTCTATCCGGTCGACCACCCCTTCCAGTCGCTGAGCTGGCGGAGCGCGAACGAACTGGTCGGCCCCGGTGTCGCCGACATGAAGGGCGGACTGGCCGTCCTGCTCGCCGCCCTGGCGGCGGTCGAGGCGGCGGGGGTCGCGATCGGCTATGACGTGCTGATCAATTCGGACGAGGAAACCGGCTCGCTCTCCTCCCGCCGGCTGATCGAGCGGAACGCGCGCGGCAAGCTTGCTGCGCTCACCTACGAACCCGCCTTGCCCGACGGCACGCTGGCCGGCGCGCGCGGCGGCACCGGCAATTTCTCGATCATCGTGCGCGGGCGCAGCGCCCATGCCGGCCGTAATCCGGAGGAAGGGCGCAATGCGCTGGTCGCCGCGGCCGCGCTGGCGGTGCGGCTGGCGGCGGCGGCGGTGCCGGGGCTGACGGTCAATCCGGCGCGGATCGATGGCGGCGGCCCGAACAATGTCGTGCCCGACCTCGCCGTCCTGCGCGTCAACTTCCGCCCGCGCCATGCCGAGGCCATCGCCGCCGCGCAGGCCGCGCTCGACCAGGCCGCCGCCGCCATTGCCGCCGAGCATGACGTCCAGGTCGCGGTGCATGGCAGCTTCAACCGCCCGCCCAAGCCGGTCGACACGGGCGCGGCGCGGCTGTTCGCGCTGGTCGAGCGATGCGGTGCCGATCTGGGCCTGACCATCGCCCGGCGCGACACCGGCGGGGTGTGTGACGGCAACAATATCGCGGCGGCCGGCGTGCCGGTGATCGACACGATGGGGGTGCGCGGCGGCGCGATCCATTCGCCGGACGAATATCTGCTGGTCGACAGCCTGGCCGAACGCGCCGGTCTGTCGGCGCTCACCATCCTGCGGCTTGCAGAGGAAGGACTGGCGTGACGTTTCGAATCCGGGCGGCGACTGACGACGATCTCCAGCATCTCTATGAAATGGCCAAGCTGACCGGCGGCGGCTTCACCAACCTGCCGCCCGACCGCCGGGCGTTGCGCGCCAAGCTCGACCGCAGCCACGCCGCCTTCGGCCGGGACGAGGACGGCCTGTCCGACGAAGCCTTTGTGCTGATGCTGGAGAATGTCGAGACCGGCGAGGTGCGCGGCACCAGCCAGCTCTTCACCCAGGTCGGCCAGCACCACCCCTTCTACAGCTATCGCCTGGGCACGCTGACCCAGCATAGCCGCGAGCTGGGCCGCACCTTCCGCGCCGAGATGCTGTCGCTCGCCACCGATCTGGAGGGGTCGAGCGAAGTCGGCGGCCTGTTCCTACACCCCGGCGAGCGGGCCGGCGGCCTCGGCCTGCTGCTCGCCCGGTCGCGCTACCTGTTCATCGCCAGCCACCGGGCGCGCTTCGCCGACCGCATCCTGGCCGAACTGCGCGGCATCATCGACGAAGCCGGCGGATCGCCCTTCTGGGACGGGCTGGCCGGTCGGTTCTTCGGCATGAATTTCCAGGATGCCGACCAGTTCAATGCGATCAACGGCCACCAGTTCATCGCCGACCTGATGCCCAAGCATCCGATCTACACCGCCATGCTGTCCGAAGGTGCGCGCGCCGCGATCGGCCTGCCCCACCCCAATGGCCGCGCGGCGATGCGGATGCTGGAACATGAGGGGTTCGCCTTCGAGAATTATCTCGACATCTTCGATGGCGGGCCGACCATGACCGCGCGCACCGACCAAGTCCGCTCGATCCGCGAGGCGCGTTCGGCCCGCATCGTCGCGATCGACCGCGACGGCGGGGCCGAGAGCTTGGTGTCGGTCGGCCGGCTCGGCGCCTTTCGCTGCGCCTTCGGGCTGGTGCGCGAGGCGGGCGACGGCATCGTCCTGTCCGCCGATTGCGCGCGGGCGCTGGGCGTCGGCGAAGACGACCGGGTCCTGCATGTGGGGCGGTGGTGATGCTGCGCGAGATCAATTTCGACGGGATCATCGGTCCCAGCCACAATTATGCCGGCCTCAGCCCCGGCAACCTGGCCGCGACGCGCAATGCCGGCGCGACCGCCCATCCCCGCGCCGCCGCGCTGCAGGGCATCGCCAAGATGCGCGCCAATCTGGCGCTGGGCCTGACCCAGGGCATCCTCCTGCCCCATCCCCGGCCGGATCATCGCTGGCTGGCATCGCTGTCGACCGATTATGCCGACGCCGCGCCGCACCTGCGCGCGCAGGCGCTATCCGCCTCGGCCATGTGGGCCGCCAATGCCGCCACCGTCTCGCCCGCGCCGGATACGCGCGACGGCCGCTGCCATCTGACCGTCGCCAACCTCGTGACGATGCCGCATCGCAGCCATGAATGGCCGGCGACGCTGGCGCAGCTTCGCCTCGCCTTCGCCGATCCGGTCTTCGTGGTGCACGGCCCCGTCCCAGCCCCGTTCGGCGACGAAGGCGCGGCAAACCATATGCGGCTTTGTGCCGGACATGATGCGGCCGGGCTGGAGATCTTCGTCTATGGTCGCAGCGGCGGCGGCTTCCCCGCCCGCCAGCACCGCACCGCCAGCGAAGCCGTCGCCCGCGCCCACGGCCTGGACCCCGCCCGCACGCTCTTCGTCGAACAGTCGGAGGAGGCGATCGCCGCCGGGGCCTTCCACAATGACGTGGTCGCGGTCGCCGACGCGCGCGTGCTGTTCACCCACGAACAGGCCTTTGCCGACCCCGCCGGCACCTATGCGCGGATCCGCGCGCTGATGCCCGAGGTTGAGATCGTCGAGGTGCCCGCAGCCTCGGTCAGCCTGGCCGACGCGATCTCCTCCTATCTGTTCAACGCGCAACTGGTCACCACCCCGGACGGTCCGACGCTGATCCTGCCCGAGGAAGGGCGGGCCACGCCGTCGGTCTGGCGTTGGTTGCAGGAGCATGTCGCCGGCAACGGCCCGATCCGACGGCTGGAGGTGGTCGATGTCCGCGAATCGATGGCCAATGGCGGCGGCCCGGCCTGCCTGCGCCTGCGCGTCGTCGCCGATCCTGCGACCGTGGACCCCCGCTTCCTGGTCGACGACGCCCGGCTCGACCGGATCGCCGCCGTCATCGAGCAGCATTGGCCCGAGCGGATCGAAGCCGACGCGATCGGCGACCCGGCGCTGATCGCGCAGATCGAAAGCGCCCGCGCCGCGCTGTTGAAAACGCTCGACCTTGTCGGTTTAACTTACAGTTAACCCTGTTCGTTAAACCCGGATCGACGGTTTTCCGCCACTGGCGCGCGTCTTGCGTAACCATCGAGCATGATCCAGAAGCTGCTCCGCCTGTTCGTCATCAAGACCAAGTTCGAAGCCTTTCTGGTCATTTACGGCCTGGCGGTCGGCGCGACGCAGCGCGGCGTCCAATATCTTCACCAATATCCCGGCTATGCCGGCTGGCTGCTCTTCGCCTGCTGCCCGGTCGCGGTGTTCATGGCCGGCGCGCGCATCCTCGACTCGATCGAGCGCGAGCGACTTGAGCGCGCTACAGGATAACTTCGTCGCCACGGCGCGTGCGATCATTACATCGACACCGTCATGAGCGGGCTCACCCATCTTCAACGGCTCGAAGCCGAAAGCATCCACATCCTGCGCGAGGTCGTCGCCGAGGCGGCCAACCCAGTGATGCTCTATTCGATCGGCAAGGATTCGGCGGTCATGCTGCACCTTGCCAAAAAGGCGTTTGCGCCGGGGCGACCGCCGTTCCCGCTGCTCCATGTCGACACGACGTGGAAGTTCCGCGCCATGTACGAACTGCGCAACCGCGCCGCCGAGGAAGCGGGGATGAAGCTGATCGTCCACCGCAATCCGGAGGCGGAGGCGCTGGGCATCAACCCCTTCGACCATGGCGGCCGCCACACCGACATGTGGAAGACCGAAGGGTTGAAGCAGGCGCTGACGCTCCACGGCTTCGATGCGGCGTTCGGCGGTGCCCGGCGCGACGAGGAGAAGAGCCGCGCCAAGGAGCGCATCTTCTCCTTCCGCTCCGCGGCCCATGGCTGGGACCCCAAGGCGCAGCGTCCGGAATTGTGGCATCTCTACAATGCCCGGCTGCACAAGGGGGAGAGCCTGCGCGTCTTCCCGCTGTCCAACTGGACCGAACTCGACATCTGGCAATATATCGTGGCCGAGGGGATCGAGATCGTGCCGCTCTATTTCGCCGCGCCGCGCCCGACCGTCGAGCGCGACGGGATGCTGCTGATGGTCGATGACGACCGGTTCCGCCTGCATCCCGGCGAAGTGCCGGTCGAACGCTCGATCCGTTTCCGCACGCTGGGCTGCTATCCGCTGACCGGCGCGGTGGAGAGCGAGGCGGACACGCTGTCAGCGGTGATCCAGGAGATGCTGCTCACCACCACCTCCGAACGCCAGGGCCGCGCCATCGACCACGACCAGGCCGCCAGCATGGAGAAGAAGAAGCGCGAGGGGTATTTCTGATGACCGCAGCCATCACCGATCTCGCCTATCGCCCCGACGACCTGGTCGCCGAGGATATTGACGCCTATCTCGCCGGCCATGCCGCCAAGTCGATGCTGCGCTTCATCACCTGCGGCTCGGTCGACGACGGCAAGTCGACGCTGATCGGCCGCCTCCTCTATGACAGCCGGGCGATCTTCGCCGACCAGCTCGCCGCCCTGGAGGCGGACTCGGCGCGCGTCGGCACGCAAGGGGCGAATATCGACTTCGCGCTGCTGGTCGACGGCCTCGCCGCCGAGCGCGAGCAGGGTATCACCATCGACGTCGCCTATCGCTTCTTCTCGACCGAGAAGCGCAAGTTCATCGTCGCCGACACGCCCGGCCACGAGCAATATACCCGCAACATGGTGACCGGCGCGTCGACCGCCGATGCCGCCGTGATCCTGATCGATGCGCGCAAGGGCATCCTGACCCAGACGCGACGTCATTCCTATCTCGCGCATCTGGTCGGCATCCGTCACATCGTGCTGGCGGTGAACAAGATGGACCTGGTCGATCATGACGAGGGCGTGTTCGCGCAGATCGTCGCCGATTATGCGGGGTTCGCTGGCACGATCGGGATCGAGACGTTCACCGCCATCCCGCTGTCCGGCCTGACCGGCGCGAACGTCACCGGTCCGTCCGATGCGATGCCCTGGTATACGGGACCAAGCCTGCTCGCGCATCTGGAGGCGCTGCCGGTCGACGACGCGCGCGAGACCGCGCGGCCGTTCCGGATGCCGGTGCAATGGGTCAACCGGCCCGATCTCGACTTCCGCGGCTTTGCCGGACAGATCGCCGCCGGCACCGTCTCGGTCGGCGACCGGGTGCGCGTCGTCCCCTCCGGCCGCATCACCACCATCGCCACGATCCTGGGGCCGGACGGCGCGCGGCAGGTCGCTACGGCGGGCGAGTCGGTGACGCTGACGCTGGCGGACGAGGTGGATTGCTCGCGCGGCGACGTGCTGGCGGCGGCGGGCGATCCGCCCCAGGTCGCCGACCAGTTCGTCGCCACCATCGTCTGGATGGCCGACCAGCCGCTCGCCCCCGGGCGCGGCTATTGGCTGAAGCTCGGATCGCAGACGGTCAACGCCACGATCCAGCCGCCGCGCCATGTGGTGGACGTCAACACGCAAGGGCATCTCGCCGCCCCGACGCTGGCGCTCAACGATATCGGCGTGGCGGAGGTCTATTGCGACCGGCCAATCGTATTCGAGCCCTATGCGGACGGGGCGGAACTGGGCGGCTTCATCCTGATCGACCGCGCCACCAACGCGACCGTGGCGGCCGGCATGATCGACCAGCCACTGCGCCGCGCGGGCAACGTCCACTGGCAGTCGATCGACGTGACCCGCGAGGCCCATGCCGCGCAGAAGGGCCAGTCGCCGCGCGTGCTGTGGTTCACCGGCCTGTCCGGATCGGGCAAGTCGACCATCGCCAATCTGGTCGAGAAGAAGCTGCACGCGCTCGGCCGGCACAGCTTCCTGCTCGACGGCGACAATATCCGCCACGGCCTCAACCGCGACCTCGACTTCTCCGAAGCGGGGCGGATCGAGAATATCCGCCGCATCGGCGAGGTCGCCCGGCTGATGGCCGATGCCGGGCTGATCGTGCTGACCGCCTTCATCTCACCCTTCCGCGCCGAGCGCGACATGGTGCGCGGGCTGCTGCCGCCGGGCGAGTTCGTCGAGATCTTCATCGACACGCCGCTGGCGGTGGCCGAACGCCGCGACGTGAAGGGCCTGTACGCCAAGGCGCGCGCGGGCGAGATCGCCGACTTCACCGGCATCTCCAGCCCCTATGAAGCGCCCGAGCGGCCGGAAATCCGCGTCGACACGCTGCGCGAGACGCCCGAGGCGGCGGCCGAGCGGATCGTCGAACATATCATTGGCGTGTGGAGTCACGAGCTGTGAACGACACCGAACTGGCCGCCGACATCGCGCGGGAGGCGGGCGCGCTGCTGCTCGCCATCCGTGCGGAGGGGCAGGAGACGGGCAAGGCGCTGGGCGACCGGGGCGACCGCGAGGCCAATGCGCTGATCCTTAGCCGGCTGGCGGATGCGCGGCCGGAGGACTTCATCCTGTCCGAGGAGTCGCTCGACGATCGCCGCCGCTGCGCCGCCAGCCGGGTATGGATCGTCGATCCGCTCGACGGCACGCGCGAATATGCCGGCGGGCTGGACGAATGGGCGGTGCATATCGGCCTCGCCATCGATGGCCGGCCGGCGTTCGGCGCGGTGGCGGTGCCGGCGCTGGACCGGGTCTGGTGCACCGACCACGCCCGCGCCGCGACCGAGCCTGCGCCCCCGCGCCCCCGCGTGGTGGTCAGTCGCAGCCGCTGCCCCGACATCGCGCTGGCGGTCGGCAAGGCCTTGGACGCCGAACTGGTGCCGATGGGATCGGCCGGGGCCAAGGCGATGGCGGTAATCGACGGCCGCGCCGACATCTATCTGCATGATGGCGGGCAATATGAATGGGACAATTGCGCCCCCGCCGCCGTCGCGTTGGCGGCCGGGCTCCATGCATCGCGGATCGACGGAAGCCCGCTGGTCTATAACTGTGCCGATCCGCTGCTGCCCGACCTGCTGATCTGCCGGCCGGAGCTGGCCGAGCGGGTACTCGCCACGGTGGCCAGTCTGCGCAGTTGACCGGCACAATAGCCGTCGAGATCCCTTCCCCTGCAAGGGAAGGAGTTGAACGACTGCCCCTACCCCCGCATCCGCCAGGCCAGCCATAGCCAGCCGCCGATCAGCATCGCCCCGCCGATCGGCGTGACCGCGCCCAGCCAGCGCGGTGCGCCCAGCGCCATCGCATAAAGCGTCAGCGCGAAGATCGCGCCGCCCGCCACGAACAGCCAGCCCGGCCCCCGCGCCTCCAGCCGGAGCGCGACCAGGGCCGCGACCGCGTGGATCAGCTGATATTGGCCACCGGTGCGCAGCCAGTCCGCCGCCTGCCCCTGGGCGCCATGCGCGCCGAACGCGCCTGCCGCCACCGCCAGCGCACCCGCCAGCGCCGCCATCATTCCCAGCATCAGTCCCTCGCCTTCTGCGTGACGATCCGATCGAGCGCCGCGCGCAGATCGCCGGTGGCGCGCTGTTCGCGCAGCCGCTCGCGGTCGCGGTGGCGATATTCCTCCTCCGCGCGGTCGATCGCCCCGGCATCGACGCGCAGCGACTTGAGCGCCCGGCGCGCCATCTCGATCGCCGAGCCCATCACCTCGCGCACCACATATTCGACCGGAGCGTCGCGCAGCTTGATCAGCGAGCGCCGGTCATAGGCGCGGACGAACAACGTCGCCTGCGGGAAGGCGGCATGGACCCCCTCCAGCATGTCGGGCTCCAGCTGGTCGCCATCGATGCAGAACAGGATCAGCTCGGCCTCCGCCGCGCCGGCCTGGCGCAACAGGTCGAGCCGCGTGCCGTCGCCATAATAGACGGTCGCGCCGAAGCTGCTGGCGATCTCGATCATCTCGATGTCGCGGTCGATCAGCGTCACCGGAATGTCCTGCAGGATCAGCATCTGCGCCACCGTCTGCCCGAAGCGGCCGTACCCGACGATGATCGCATTGGCCCCATCGGTCTTGGGGCCGTCGGGGGCCTCCAGCGGCTGCACCGGCGCCTCGCGGAACCGGCGGGTGGCGCCCATCAGGAACGGCGTGGTCGCCATCGACAGGGTGACGATCGCACCGAACAGGCTTGCCGCCTCCGGCGCGACGAGCAGCCCCTGTTGCGCCTGCGCGAACAGCACGAAGCCGAACTCGCCGCCCTGGCTGAGCAGCAGGCCGAGCGCCAGCGCGTTGCGCCAGGTCATGCCGAATACTATGCCGATGCCGACGATCACCACCGCCTTGGTCGCGATCAGCGCCGCCGCCATCGCGAAGACGAAGGCCGGCCGCTCGGCGATCGCGCCCAGGTCCAGCATCATCCCGACCGCCAGGAAAAACAGGCCGAGCAGGATCGAACGGAACGGATCGACATCCGCCTCCAGCTCGTGGCGATAGGGGCTGTCGGCGAGCATCACGCCCGCGACGAAGGCGCCGAGCGCGGTCGACAGGCCGAAATATTCCATTACCGCCGCCGAGGCGATGACCGTGAACAGCGCCGCGAACACGAACATCTCGCGCTCGCCCAGATTGCCGATCAGCCGGAACAGCGGCCGGAGCAGGAACCGCCCCACCAGGATCAGCCCCGCCACCGCGATCAGCGTGTAGATGCCGAGCAGCCAGCCCGGCGGCGCATTGGCGTCGGCCGGATTGCGGCTGAGCGCGGCGACGATGGTGATTAGCGGGACGATCGATAGGTCCTGGAACAGCAGGATGGCGAAGGTCCGCTCGCCGAACGGCGTGCGCAATCGTCCGGCCGATTGCAGCATCGGCAGCACCTGCGCGGTCGAGGACAGGGCCAGCGGCAGGCCCAGCGCCAGCGCGGCGGGTCCGCTGAACCCGGCCAGCCACACCACGCCCGTCACCGCCAGCCCGCAGGCCAGCACCTGGAGCAGGCCGAGGCCGAAAATCTCGTGCTTCATCCGCCACAGTCGCGACGGATTGAGCTCCAGCCCGACGATGAACAGCAGCAGGGTGATGCCGAGTTCGGCGATCCCCATCTTCGATTCCGCGCCGCCGACCAGCCCCAGCACATGCGGACCGACCACCGCGCCGGCGACTAGATAGCCGAGCGTCGCCCCCAGCCCCAGCCGCCGGAACACCAGGACGAAGGCGAGGCCGACCCCGAACAGGATCGCGCCGTCGCGCAGCAGCGATACCTCGTTATGCATCGGCTGCGGCGGCTCCCTCCCGTGTCTGGGCCTGGGCCGCGGCCTCCGCCGCCGCCTCGAAGGCGAGGCGGATGGAGGGATGTCGCGCGCTATAGGCCAGGGCCGGCGCGAACAGCGCCAGGCCCGGCCAGGCGGGCGGCTCACCCTGCCCCGCCGCCAGCCACTCAGTGAGTGCGTCCCGCGCCGTCGCCAGTTCGGCCGGCGTGCGGCCGATCACCTCGCGCGCGAGCAAAGCGGTCGAGGCCTGTCCCAGCGCGCAGGCGCGCGCCAGCACGCCGATCGCGGCGACCCGGCCGTCCGGGCCCAGGTCGATGTCCACCGTCACCCGGCTGCCGCAAATCGGCGAGCGGCGCTCGGCCGACCCTTGCGGATCGGTGAGCCGCTCATGATGGGGGATGGAGGCGGCGAGCCGCAGGATCTCGGTATTGTACAGCGTCTCGGTCATGGCTGGTTACTCGTTCGTTCGGCAGCGGGCGTGGGTCGCGCGCCGAACACCGGCAGGCCGCGACGGCGGCGGTCGACGAAATCGGCGATGCCGGCGCTGGTGGCGTTGAGGAGCGGATAGGTGCGGCTCTGCGTCATCCAGGTCGGACGGCGCGACGGCCCGCCGCTGACCGTATCGACCACCAGCGCGGCGAGCAGGAATACCAGGCTGGCCAGGATCAGGCCCTTGAGCGCCCCGAAGCCGAAGCCCAGCGCCCGGTCGACCGGCCCCAGTACCGAGGTGCGGGTCCGCGCCCCGATCGCGCGCGCGACCAGCTTGCCGCCGAAATAGGTGATGCCGGCGATGATCGCAAAGGCCAGCACCGCCGCGCCAGAGACGGTGCCGATCACGCCGGTCAGCGACTGGGCGAGCGGGATGTGGAACAGCTTGAGCGCCGCGACGATCGCGACCCAGGCGAACAGCGACAGCACCTCGGTCACGAAGCCCCGGATGCCGCCCAGCACCGCCGCACCGCCGACCGCGAGCAGCACGATCACGTCGAGCGAGGTCAGCGCCATGCGCGCAGCCCCTCGCCTTGATCGATCAGGACGGCTGGCTGGGTCACGCTGTCTCCGCTGAACGCTACGACGCCACGCCCGCGCCGCCTCGTCCTTCGACTAGCCCCGCCCCATCATATGGTCAACGAACTGGCCCAGCGTGCGAAAGCCCGACAGGCGCAAGGGACCGTCGTCCTTCGCCATGGCGATCGGCACCATCGCGCGTTCGAAGCCGAGCTTGCCCGCCTCCTTCAGCCGGAGCGGACCATGGGCGACCGGCCGCACCTCGCCCGACAGCGCGACCTCGCCGAACGCGACCGAGTCCGCCGGCACCGGCCGTTCGGACAGGGCGGAGATCAGCGCCGCCGCCACCGCCAGATCGGCCGCCGGGTCCTGCACGCGGTAGCCGCCGGCGATGTTCAGATAGACTTCCGCGGTCGAGAAACTGAGGCCGCACCGCGCCTCCAGCACCGCCAGGATCATCGCCAGCCGGCCGCTGTCCCAGCCGACCACCGCGCGCCGCGGCGTCGCCCCGCTCGCCAGCCGCACGACCAGCGCCTGGATCTCGACCAGCACCGGCCGCGTCCCCTCCAGCGCCGGGAACACGGTGGCCCCCGTCACCCCCTCGTCGCGCTGGGTCAGGAACAGCGCGGACGGATTGCCGACCTCGGCCAGTCCCTCCGTCTGCATCGAGAAGACGCCGATCTCGTCGGTGCCGCCGAACCGGTTCTTGATCGCGCGCAGGATGCGGTACTGGTGGCTGCGCTCACCCTCGAACGCCAGCACCGTGTCGACCATATGCTCCAGCACGCGCGGACCGGCGATGCTGCCGTCCTTGGTGACATGGCCGACCAGCACCAGCGCGGTGCCGCGCTCCTTGGCGAAGCGGATCAGTTCCTGCGACGAGGCGCGGACCTGGCTGACCGTGCCCGGCGCGCCCTCGATCAGGTCGCTGTGCATGGTCTGGATCGAGTCGATGATCAGCAGGTCGGGCGGAGTCCCCGCCGACAGCGTGGTCAGGATGTCGCGAGTCGAGGTGGCGGAGGCGAGCTGCACCGGCGCCCCCCCCAGCCCCAGCCGCCGCGCGCGGAGCCGCACCTGGTCCGCCGCTTCCTCGCCCGAGACATAAGCGACGGTCTTGCCCTGCATCGCCATCCGCGCCGCCGCCTGGAGCAGCAGGGTCGACTTGCCGATGCCGGGATCGCCGCCGATCAGCGTCGCCGACGCCTCGACGAAGCCGCCGCCCAGCGCCCGGTCGAACTCGGCGATGCCGGTCGTCATCCGATCGGGCAGCGCGACCTCCGCGTCCAGCCCGCTCATCAGGATCATGCGACCGCCGCCCTGCAGGTTATGCTTGGCGGCAAAGGGGGTCGCGCTCGCCCCCGCTTCCTCGACCAGCGTGTTCCAGGCCGAGCAATCGGCGCATTGCCCCTGCCATCGGTGCGACACCGACCCGCAGGACTGGCAGACATAGCGTTTCTGGATCTTGGCCATGGCAGCGACATAGGGGAACAGGACAGGAACGCCAAGGGCAAACCGGTCGTTCTGCGGCTTATGGTCATTCCCGGGCCATCCGGCTATGGCCCCGGTTCCATGCAGGCCACCGATCTTCGCGTCGCCCTTTTCAGCGGCAACTATAACTATACCCGCGACGGGGCCAACCAGTCGCTCAACCTGCTCGTCGGCCATTTGCTGGCGGCGGGGGTGGCGGTGCGCGTCTATTCGCCGACCCTGCCCAAGCCGGCCTTCGCCCCGACCGGCGACCTGGTCGACGTGCCCGCCATTCCGATGCCGTTCGGCCGCGCCGAATATCGCATCGCGCGCGGCCTGCCCCGGCGCGTGGCGCAGGATCTGGAGGCGTTCGTCCCCAATATCGTCCATGTCTCCGCGCCCGAACTGCTCGGCCATGCGGCGGTACGCTGGGCGAAGCGGCGCGGCATCGCCACCGTCGCCTCCTTCCACACGCGGTTCGAGACCTATCCGCGCTATTACGGCCTGGCCGCGGTCGAGCCGTTGATCGTGCGGCTGATGACCCGCTTCTACGACAAGTTCGACCGGGTGCTGGTGCCCAGCCCCAGCATGATCGACCTGCTCCACCAATGGGGCGTCGCCGCACCGATCGGCATCTGGTCGCGCGGCATCGACCATGACCGGTTCCGCCCCGACCGGCGCAGCTTGGGATGGCGACGGTCGCTGGGCATCGCCGATGGCGACGTGGCGGTCGGGTTCCTGGGCCGGCTGGTCAAGGAAAAGGGGCTGGACGTCTTCGCCGACGTGATCGCGGCGCTCCGCCAGCGCGGCGTGCCGCACAAGGTGCTGGTGATCGGCAAGGGCCCGGCGCAGGACTGGTTCGCCGAACAGGCGCCCGAGGCGATCTTCGCCGGCTTCCAGAGCGGCGACGATCTGGGCCGCGCGGTCGCGTCGATGGACGTGTTCTTCAACCCCTCCGTCACCGAGACGTTCGGCAATGTGACGACCGAGGCGATGGCGGCGGGCGTGCCCGTCGTCGCGGCGCGCGCCACCGGCGCGGTCGACCTCGTCGTGCCGGGGGAGACGGGCTATCTGGTCGCGCCGCGCGACATCGCCGGCTATGCCGATGCGATCGCCGCGATCGTCGCCGATCCGGCCAAGCGCGCAGCGATGGGCCATGCGGGCCATGCCCGCGCCGCCGCCTATCGCTGGGACACCGCGAACCAGGCGGTGCTCGACACCTATCGCGCACTGACCGGCGGCTGACCGGTGCAAGGCCGGCAACACGGTGTTTCCGGACTGGACGCTTGATCCGGCGGCCGGCCCGCGCCACATGCCGGTCATGCTGATCGAAACCGAAGCCACGCCGAACCCGGCGACGCTCAAGTTCCTGCCCGGCCGCGTCGTCATGGACGCCGGCACGCGCGATTTCGCCACCCCCGAGGAAGCGGAGGTGAGCCCGCTGGCCGAGGCGCTGTTCGGTCTCGGCGACGTGACCGGCGTGTTCTTCGGCCGCGATTTCGTCTCCGTGACGATCGCGCCGGGGGCCGACTGGCGCGACGCCAAGCCGGACGTGCTGTCGATCCTGCTCGACCATTTCTCCGCGCACATGCCGCTGTTCCGCACCGCCAGCGCCGATTTCTCGGTTCCGGTCGAGGCCGAGACGTTCACCGACGATCCCGCCGATGCGGAGATCGTCGCGCAGATCCGCGAGCTGATCGACACGCGCGTCCGCCCGGCGGTCGCCAATGACGGCGGCGACATCGTCTATCGCGGCTTCGACAAGGGCAAGGTCTATCTGCGGATGCAGGGTGCCTGCGCCGGCTGCCCCTCCTCGTCCGCGACGCTGAAGAACGGCATCGAGCAGCTCCTTCGCCACTATGTTCCCGAAGTCACCGAGGTAAGGGCCGTCTGATGGCAAAGCTCGACCCGTCCGCGCTCGACCAGCTGTTCCTGACCGCGCGCAGCTATAATCACTATACCGACCAGCCGGTGTCGGAGGACGAGCTCCACGCATTGTGGGACCTGCTCAAGATGGGCCCCACCTCCGCCAACCAGCTGCCGGCGCGCTTCGTCTGGTGCACGTCGGACGACGCCAAGGCGAAGCTAGCCGAATGCTGTTCGGAGGGCAATCGCGACAAGGTGCTGAAGGCTCCCGTCACGGTGATCGTGGCGATGGACACCGAGTTCCACGAGCATCTGCCCGAACTCTTCCCCCATACCGACGCCAAGAGCTGGTTCGACGGCAATGCCGAACTGCGCCAGGCATCGGCCTTCCGCAACTCGACCTTGCAGGGGGCCTATCTGATCATGGCCGCCCGTGCGCTGGGGCTCGATACCGGGCCGATGTCGGGCTTCGACGCGGGCGCGGTGGACAAGCTGTTTTTCGCCGACCAGCCCTCGGTCAAGACGAACTTCATCGCCACGCTTGGCCATGGTGATCCGGCGACGCTGCATGGCCGCTCGCCGCGTCCGGCGTTCGAGAAGTTCAATAGCATCGCATGAGCGGAACGGCCTGAGTCGATGCGGACATTGGTGATCGAGACCGCGACCCAAAGCTGCTCGGTCGCGCTGATCGCGGGCGGGCGGGTGATCGCGGCGCGCCATGACGTGGTCGGGCGCGGACATGCCGAACGGCTGGTGCCGATGATCGCGGAACTGCCGGAGGGCGGCCGCGCCGAGCGGATCCTGGTCGATGTCGGTCCGGGCAGCTTCACCGGCGTGCGCGTCGGCATCGCGGCGGCGCGTGGGCTGAAGCTGGGCTGGGGCGCGAGCGTCGGCGGCTTCTCCTCGCTGGCGCTGGTCGCGGCGGCGGCGTTGCGCGACCGGCCCTTGCCGACGGAGGCGGCGTTCGTCGCCGCCGTGCTGGAGGCGGGGCATGGCGAGGTCTTCCTCCAGCGCTTCGATGCCGCATTGTCGCCGCTCGACGACGTGCGCTCCATGCCGCCGGCCGAGGCGGCGGCGCTGATCGGCGACGCACCCGCGGTCGGCAACGGCGTCCACCGGCTGGAGGGTCTGGTCGCGGACCGGCGGCAGGCGCTGCCCGACGCGGCCGACCTCCTGCTGCTACCGCCCGCGCTTGCAGACCTGCCACCGCGCCCCTTGTACGGGCGCGCGCCAGACGCCAAGCTGCCGCAATGATGGCGACCCGGATGCTCACCCTGCGCCCTGGCGATACCCGCGACGCCTGGATCGTCGACGAGCTGATGGCCGCCGCCTTCGCCCCCCGCTTTGGCGAAGCCTGGACGCGCAGCCAGTGCCTGGGCGTGCTGGCGATGCCCGGCGTGTCGCTGATGATCGCCTGTATCGACGAGGTGCCGGCGGGCTTCGCCATGACCCGGATCGTTGCCGACGAAGCGGAACTGCTGCTGCTCGCGGTGGTCCCCGCCCATCAGCGCCACGGCATCGGCGGCGCGCTGCTGCGTGAGGTGATCGCCGAGTGCGAGCGCGCCGAAGTGACCAAATTGCATCTGGAGGTGCGGGCCGGCAATCCGGCGCTGGCGCTCTATGACAGGGCCGGCTTCGCCAAGGTGGGCGAGCGTCGCGCCTATTATCGCGGCCGGGGTGGCGAGGCGTTCGACGCCCATACCTATTCGCGCGCCCTCTAATTCGACCCCCTTCACTTATTGCGAGTCGGTATCCTCTTTTCGCAACAAGCGAACGGGCCTAATGCGTCGTCATCAAGGAGTGACATGAGATGGCGCGGAAGATCGACCTGGAAGCCCTTTGCCAGCAAAAGGGGCTGCGCATCACCGAACAGCGCCGGATCATCGCCCGCGTCCTGTCCGAGGCGGAAGATCATCCGGACGTCGAGAAGGTGTATGAGCGTGCCTCCGCGATCGACAAGGGCATCTCGATCGCCACCGTCTATCGCACGGTGCGCCTGTTCGAGGAGGCCGGCATCCTCGACCGGCACGATTTCGGGGACGGTCGCGCCCGCTACGAACCCTCGCCCGAGGCGCATCACGACCATCTGATCGATGTCGAGACCGGCAATGTGCTGGAATTCGTCGATCCCGAGCTGGAACTGCTGCAAAAGGCGATCGCCGAGCGGATGGGTTTCCGCCTGGTCGACCACCGCATGGAACTCTACGGCGTCCGCCTCGACCGCAAGCCGTGATCCCGAAGGCGGAGCACGGCCGGTGACCGCCAACCTCCGACTGGCGGCGCGCCTCGCCAGGCTCGCCGCCGCATTGGTCACCGCGCTGCCGCTCCACGGCCTGTGGCGACTGGCGGGCCGGCCATCGCCTTGGCCGCGCCGGTTCCTGCGGCGATGCGGGCGGATCGTCGGCGCGCGGCCGGTCGTGATCGGCACCCCGGCCGGGGCGCAGACGGTGATGCTGGCCAATCATCTGAGCTGGATCGACATCCTGCTGCTCGCGGGCGAGACGGGCGCGGCCTTCGTCGCCAAGGCGGAGTTGCAGGCGTCGCCGATGGTCGGCTGGCTGGCGGGGCTCAACCACACGCTGTTCGTCGATCGCGCCGACCGGCTGGGGATCGCGGACCAGGTCGAGCGGCTGCGCGGCGCGCTGGCCCGCCCCTGGCCGATCGTGATCTTCCCCGAGGGGACGACGGGCGACGGCGAGACGCTGCTCCCGTTCAAGCCCGCGCTGCTCGGTGCCCTCGCCCCGCCGCCGCCGGGCCTGTGCGTGCAGCCGGTCCGGATCGACTATGGCGCGGCGCGCGACCTGATCTGGGGGGACGAGACGGGCCTGACCCATGCGCTGCGCGTCCTGCGCCGGCCCGGCCGCTTCCGCCCGACGCTGCGGTTCGGCGAGCCCTTCCTGCCGCACGGCCATCGCAAGACCATCGCGGCCCAGGCCCATGCGGCGGTCGCGGCGCTCGGCAGCGTCGCCCCCTCCCCTTCCGCGCCGGCTTCTGGTAACGGCGCGGCATGACCGCGCCCAGCAAAGACCTGCCCAAGACATTCCACGTCAAGTCGTTCGGCTGCCAGATGAACGTCTATGACGGCGAGCGCATGGCCGAACTCATGGCCGCGCAGGGGCTGACCGCCGCCGATGCGGACAGCGCCGACCTCGTCGTGCTCAACACCTGCCATATCCGCGAAAAGGCGACGGAGAAGGTCTATTCGGACATCGGCCGGCTCCGCAAGCACGGCCGCACGCCGATGATCGCCGTCGCCGGCTGCGTCGCCCAGGCCGAGGGCGAGGAGATCATCGCGCGCGCCAAGGTCGACGTCGTGGTCGGCCCCCAGGCCTATCACAACCTGCCCGATCTGGTCGCCAAGGCGGCGGCGGGCGCGCCCGCGCTCGACACCGACATGCCGCTCGCCTCCAAGTTCGGCAAGCTGCCCGCGCGGCGCAAGGTCGGCCCCTCCGCCTTCCTGACCGTGCAGGAGGGCTGCGACAAATTCTGCACCTATTGCGTCGTGCCCTATACGCGCGGGGCCGAGGTCTCGCGCCGCTTCGACGATCTGGTGGTCGAGGCGCGGGCGCTGGTCGAGGCCGGCGCGCGCGAGATCACGCTGCTCGGCCAGAACGTCAACGCCTGGGACGATGAGGGCCGCGGGCTGCACGACCTGATCCGCACGCTCGACCAGATCCCCGGCCTGGCGCGCATCCGCTACACCACCAGCCATCCCAACGACATGCGCCAGGGCCTGATCGACGCGCATGGCGATGTCGAAAGCCTGATGCCCTATCTGCACCTGCCCGTGCAGTCGGGCTCGACCCGCATCTTGAAGGCGATGAACCGCAGCCATGGCCGCGACGATTACCTCCGCCTGCTCGACCGGGTGCGCGCGGTGCGGCCCGATATCGCGCTGTCGGGCGACTTCATCGTCGGTTTCCCGGGGGAAAGCGAAGCGGATTTCCGCGACACGCTGAGCCTGGTCGAGCAAGTTGGCTATGCCCAGGCCTTTTCGTTCAAGTACAGCCCGCGCCCCGGCACCCCCGCCGTCGGCCTGACCGACGAGGTGCCGGCGGAGGTGATGGACGAAAGGCTCCAGCGGCTCCAGGCGGCGCTCGGCCGCGACCAGCAGGCGTTCAACGCCGCCACCGTCGGCCGCATTTGCCAGGTGCTGGTCGAGCGGCGCGGCAAGCTGCCCGGGCAGATGCTCGGCAAGTCGCCCTGGCTGCAATCCGTCCACTTCATGGGCGACCATGCGATCGGCGATCTGGTCACCGTGACGCTGACCGCCGCCGGCCCCGTTTCGCTTTCGGGCGTCGTCCGAATGGCCGAGGCCGCATGACATCTTTCCTTTCGGTCGTCGGCGTCCCACATTCACCTTCGACTCGCTGACACTGAAAGGACCGCATGAGCCGCAAGCCCGTCCCCGCCCGCCTGGGTGAGCGTTCCCGCACCGAACTGGTGTTCGACCGCCCACAGGCGCTGGCGCTGCTGTTCGGCCAATATGACCAGAATCTGGTCGCGCTGGAAAATCGGCTGGGAGTGTACATCACCGCGCGGGGCAATCGCATCGGGCTGGAGGGCACCGCCGAACAGGTGGCGCTGGCCCGCGACGTGCTCCAGGATCTCTATAGCCGGGTCGAGCGGGGCGAACCGGTCGACACGGGGCTGGTCGACGCCTCGATCGCGATGGCGGCGGAGCCGACGCTCGACGGCATCGTCTCCGCCGAGGGGCAGCGCGGCCCCGGCATCATGATCCGCACCCGCAAGAAGACGATCGTGCCGCGCACGCCGGCCCAGGCGCACTATATGCGCGAACTGGTCGGCAACGACATGATCTTCGCGCTGGGGCCGGCGGGCACCGGCAAGACCTATCTGGCGGTGGCGCAGGCGGTGGCGCAGCTGATCACCGGATCGGTGCAACGGCTGATCCTGTCGCGCCCGGCGGTCGAGGCGGGCGAGCGGCTGGGCTTCCTGCCTGGCGACATGAAGGAGAAGGTCGATCCCTATCTCCGCCCGCTCTACGACGCGCTCTACGACTGCCTGCCCGCCGAGCAGGTCGAACGGCGGATCGCCAGCGGGGAGATCGAGATCGCGCCGATCGCCTTCATGCGCGGCCGGACGCTGGGCGACGCCTTCGTCATCCTCGACGAGGCGCAGAACACCACGCCCGCGCAGATGAAGATGTTCCTGACCCGCTTCGGCCAGAACAGCCGGATGGTGATCTGCGGCGATCCCAACCAGGTCGACCTGCCCGGCGGCGTCGCCGCCTCCGGTCTGGCGGACGCGGTGCGCCGCTTGGAGGGGCTGGAGGGGATCGCGATGAGCCGCTTCACCGCCGCCGACGTCGTCCGCCACCCGATCGTCGGCCGCATCGTCGAAGCCTATGAGGGCCCGAACGCCTGACGCGCAGCACGCCCGGTATCCACGGGCGTGCTGTTCCCCCCTCCCCATCTCGGCTAAGGACCGGGCATGATCCAGATCGAACTTTCCCGCGAAGAGCCCTGGCCCGATGGCGACTGGCAGGTGATCGCCGAGCGCGCCGCCCGCGCCGCGATCGAGCGGACGCCGCAGGGCCCGCTCATCACCACGCCGGCCCTGGTCGAGATCAGCGTGCGGCTGACCGACGATGCCGAGGTGCAGGCGCTCAACCACCAATATCGGCAGAAGGACAAGCCGACCAACGTCCTGTCCTTCCCGATGGTGCAGCCCGACCTGATCGATACGGTCAGCCAGAACAGCGACGATGGCGAGCTGCTGCTCGGCGACATCGTGCTGGCCCATGGCGTGTGCGAGCGCGAGGCGGCCGAGCGCGGCATCCAGGTGACCGACCATGCCACCCATCTGATGGTGCACGGCGTGCTCCATCTGCTAGGCTATGACCATGTCGATGACGACGAGGCGGCCGAGGCGATGGAGGAACTGGAACGCCAGGCGCTCGCCTCGCTCGGCATCGCCGACCCCTATCTGATACGTGAGGACTGATCTTGGCCGACGACCGAAGTAGCGCCGCGCACGATGAAAGCATCTGGCGCGGCCTGAAAAGCCTCATCTTCGGCAATGGGGTCGAGGAATCGCTGCGCGAACAGCTGGAAGAGGCGATCGACCGGCACGAGGACGACCCCGCGCCGGACGCCAAGGGGGACCTGTCGCCGCTGGAGCGGCAGATGGTCCGCAACCTGCTGCATTTCGGCGAGCGCGATGCCGGCGATGTCGGCGTGCCCCGCGCCGATATCGTCGCGGTCGAGGAGCGGACCAGCTTCGCGCATCTGGTCCAGATCTTCGCGGAGGCCGGCCACAGCCGCCTGCCCGTCTATCGCGAGAAGCTCGATACGATCATCGGCATGGTCCATATCAAGGACGTGTTCGCGATCCTGGCGCGCGGCGGGCCGCAGCCGGCGACGATCGCGGCACTGATCCGCGAGCCGCTCTATGTGCCGATGAGCCGGGGCGCGCTCGACGTGCTCGCCGACATGCGCTCCAAGCGCGTCCATCTGGCGATCGTGCTCGACGAATATTCGGGCACCGAGGGCCTGGTGACGATCGAGGACCTGGTCGAGGAGATCGTCGGCGAGATCGAGGACGAGCATGACGAGGCGCCCCAGGTGCTGCTGATCCCGCTCGACAATGGCGGCTGGGACGCCGACGCACGCGCCGAGTTGGAGGACGCGGCCGAGGCGATCGACGAGCGGCTGGGCGAAGCGGACAGCGATGTCGACACGTTGGGCGGGCTGGCGGCGGTGCTGGCCGGCCATGTCCCGGCGATCGGCGAGTGCATCGTCCATCCCTCGGGCTGGACGTTCGAGATCATCGACGCCGACGAACGCCGCATCCACCGGCTGCGGCTCCACCCGCCGGCCGAGCAGGCCCTCGAGGCCGCCGATTGAACAAGGCCTCACCAGCGGCGGCTTGCGCCGCTGGTGATCAGGCAGCTTCGCACCGTGGCTGATCGTCCTGCGACGTCGTCGCGATGCTCTGTGTTTCCTCGGATTGGGTCACGATCTCGAACCACTGATCAATATAGCCAGCGAGCGTCTTCGGTCCATTTTGTCGCAAGTGCCGAGCGTCGGCTATATCGTGCCGAGCGATACCAACCCCTATATCGAAAAGAGTGATACACCCGTACGTTAACAACATTCGTCGCCAGATACTATTTAGCGCGAAAAATACTTCCTTGGGGAGAGCATCATTACGATAT
Organism: Sphingomonas sp. SORGH_AS_0438; assembly: GCF_031453475.1. Lineage (NCBI taxonomy): Bacteria > Pseudomonadati > Pseudomonadota > Alphaproteobacteria > Sphingomonadales > Sphingomonadaceae > Sphingomonas > Sphingomonas sp. SORGH_AS_0438. The sequence continues at coordinate 931,582 of NZ_JAVIZS010000001.1, read as the reverse complement.
GCATCGCTTTCCAAATCCTCCGGTGGCAGCAATATCAATGCTTTTATGTCATTAAATTCGAGAAACTGACACATGTGTTCCACGCACGCTTCATATAGCCCGATATCAGTTTGAATAATAATTCCAGTGTTGTAGCTATATCTGTATTGCGACCCTGCATCATAGACAATAAACTTTGGACAATCAGGAATTACGTAACAACCATCAATAAATCTGGCTAAATCAAATTCTCGCGGGTATAAATCGGCATCGATTTTACTACGAAACTTACTATAGTGCGCTATGCCTCCTGACTGGCAGGAAGCCATAAGCCGCATCGACAATTCCGTATCCATGGCTTCGTGCTGACTGTTGAGCAGCATAGTACGCACTTCAGGCTCGTGGTAATATTGTTCACTGATCCATGTACCACTTTCCCGCGACCACCGCCGCACCCAGTCGCCAGGTATTATGAGATCGGCAGTATGATACGATTGAATTTTTTCGATTGCCCAACTCTCAATGCCCATATGCATCACCCGGCATGAGAAGACAAAATGGATCAAATTTTTAGTTGCGTTATCCACCACGCCGAAGCCGACCAATCCATGATCGCCATACCGATCCGATGCAAAAAACGTATAACAGTCAAAAGCATGACTTCCATCCATGATGAAGCCATAGAGATGTTCCGAAGAAATACGACTTTTGGAGTAATTGAGCTGGTTGGAGCGTGCCACCAGTTCGACGACTCGAGGAAGGTAATCCAGTATTCCCATCCCTCGCACGGCACACACCTTTATGTCGCACGAACGCAGGAAGGCTTCATCACTGACCTGCCCCTGCGTACGGCGATCGTCGCGCTTCGCCTGTAGACTGCGATACTCGGCGACCCGGTTGCGACTGGCAGCCTGGTCGGTGAGCAAGCGGCGCAGGTCCGACTCCACGGTCGGCAAGGTTGCATCAAGGGTGCTAAGCCCCGGAAGACGGAACATGGCCTCGTTCAGATTGACGTGATTGTCGTCGATGAACAGCGTGTTCTCGGCGCGTAGCTGCATGTCGGCAAGGATCGTAGCGATCGCCTCGCCCTTGGGCTGATAAGCGATCTCCGGGAACACGAACTCATCCCACAGTCCAAATGCCTCCAACTGCGCGCGGGCCGTCGCGAAGTCGTTCTTGGAGCAGATGGCAGAGACGATGCCATGGGCATTCAGGGCCCGCACCAACTCGGCACGCTCCTCAATCAGCCGGATTGTGTCGCCAGCGTCCAACGTGCCGTGCCACAGGGTTTCATCTAGATCCCAGATGACCAGCTTAATCACGGTCCTTGCCCTCTTCGCATTCGGATTGACGTGGTTATCTTATATTGCGGTTAACCGCGTGGCGGTTGGGGCGGTGCGGTTTCTGATCGTCAACGTGATCCGCAAACCCGCGCCGCACCAACCATCGGCCCTTCCGTTCGGCACGCGGAGCGCCTAACTTGCCGTCATGCTGAAGCACGTCCTGCGCGTCCTCGCGCTTGTCATCGTCGTGGCGATCGGGATCGTCGTCTATATCGCCTGGCCCGATGAGGCGAAGCTGTCGGTCGACCAGGTGGCGGGCGCACGGCCCGATATCACCGCGCCGCGCGTCCAGACCATTCCGACCGTCGAGGTGGCCGATGCGATCGGCTGGCCCGCCGGCGCCAAGCCCAAGGCCGCGCCGGGGCTGGCGGTGGTGGCCTTCGCCACCGGGCTCGATCATCCGCGCTGGCTCTACCGCCTGCCCAATGGCGACGTGCTGGTCGCCGAGACCAACTCCCCGCCGCGCTCGGGTGGCGGCATCAAGGGCTGGGTGATGCGCCACCTGTTCGGCAAGGTCGGCGCGGGCGTGCCCTCCGCCAACCGCATCACGCTGCTGCGCGATGCCAATGGCGACGGCGTGGCCGAACAGCGCCACGTCTTCATGCAGGGCCTCAACTCGCCCTTCGGCATGGCCCTGCTGGACGGGCAGCTCTACATCGCCAATACCGATGCGCTGGTCCGCGTGCCCTATCGCGATGGCGAGACGCAGATCACCGCCAAGCCGGAAAAGGTCGTTGCGCTGTCGGGTGGCGGCAACCACTGGGCGCGGAACGTGATCGTGTCGGGCGACGGCAAGACGCTGTTCGTCTCGGTCGGCTCGCGCACCAACATCGCCGATGAGGGGATCGAGCGCGAGAAGTACCGCGCCAACATCCTCCAGGTCTGGCCCAACGGCGACTGGCGCATCTTTGCCGCCGGCCTGCGCAACCCGAACGGCATGGCGATCAATCCGATCAACAAGCAATTGTGGACGGTGGTCAACGAGCGCGACATGCTCGGCTCCGACCTCGCCCCTGATTATCTGACCCAGGTCGAGTTTGGCGATCAGTTCGGCTGGCCTTGGTATTATTGGGGCGGCTATCCCGACAACCGGGTCGAGCCGAAAAACCCGCAATTGCAGGAATATTCCAAGCGCCCCGATTATGCGCTGGGGCCGCATGTCGCCGCGCTGGGCCTGAGCTTCGCCGACAGCGCCAAGCTGGGCACGGCCTGGGCGAACGGCGCCTTCGTCGGCGAGCATGGCTCGTGGAACCGCAAGCCGGTGTCCGGCTACAAGGTCGTCTATATCCCTTTCGGTCCGACCGGCTATCCGGTGAAGGGGGCCAAGCCCGTCGACGTGCTGACCGGCTTCCTCAACGGCAAGGGCGACGCGATGGGCCGTCCGGTCGGCGTCATCACCGATCGCACCGGCGCGCTGCTGGTCGCGGACGATGTCGGCAACGCGATCTGGCGGGTGTCCGCGGCCCGGTAAGCCGGCGGTCAGGGCGCGATCGAGGATTGACGCCCGCCCCATCTCCTTTTGCGTAGCCGTATCGGAAGCGGCTGAAGCCGAACCAGGGGCGAACCCGAGGCGGCCGCCAACTCTGTAGTACCCCTGCCGCGCCCCTGCGAACGCAGGGGCCCAGGGTACCGCACATCTCCGGCCGTTGCTTGGCCTGGCCCTGGGCTCCTGCCGTCGCAGGAGCGCGGCAGAGCGTTTTGCGAATGTCGCGCTCCCACCGATCGTTCGACGGGATCGGCGATCGTTCAGCCCCCTCCCCCACGATGGTCGCTGCGACTTTGGTCGTAGATGCCCGCTGCGCCCCATTGGCGTAGAAGGACCGCCACCGACCAGGGGACCAGTCCGATCGAACGGCACGGCCCCGACGACCAAGGGGATGGATGATGACGAAGGGCAGTCGCGGGCGGACACGGGGTTCGCGGGTTTATGATAACGCTACCAGCCTGATCGTGCTGGCCGCCGCGCTGATCGCCAGCCCGGCCCTGGCGCAGGAAGCGGCCCCGGCCGCGCCGCAGAACCAGGCCGGCGTGCCGGACTCCACGCGCTCCGCCGATCCCGCCGCGCCCGACCAGCTGATCGCCCCGGAGACCACTACCGACGGCACCGCCGAGCCGCAACAGGCCCCGACCACGGGCGCGGACATCGTCGTCACCGGCACGCGCATCACCGCGACCGGCTTTAACGCGCCGACGCCGACGACGGTGATCGGCGAGGACCAGATCCTCAAGAACGCGCAGCCCAACATCTTCAACACGGTGGCGCAGCTGCCGTCGCTGCAAGGCTCGACCGGCGCGCAGACGGGCACGTTCAGCACGTCGAGCGGCTCGCAGGGTCTCAGCTCCTTCTCGCTGCGCGGTCTGGGCACGATCCGCACCCTGACGCTGCTCGACGGGCAGCGGGTGGTCGGCGCGAACGTGACGGGCGTGCCGGACATCAGCCAGTTCCCGCAGCTCCTCATCAAGCGCGTCGATATCGTCACCGGCGGCGCCTCCGCATCCTATGGCTCGGACGCGGTCGGCGGTGTCATCAACTTCATCACCGACACGCGCTTCACCGGGTTCAAGGGCAACCTTCAGACCGGCGTCACCAATTATGGCGATGGCGGGCAGGTGCTGGCACAGGCGGCGGTCGGCAAGGCCTTTGCCGGCGACCGGCTGCACGTCATCCTGAGCGGCGAGTATTCCAAGGACCAGGGCGTCGGCCCGGGCTATTTCGGCGAGGATCTGGCCGGCAGCCGCGATTGGTATCGCGCCAGCACGCTGGTCGACACCGGCATCCGCAACAACGGCTCGCCGCAGTTCAACTATCGCGACCATGCCCAGGCCTATCAATATACCCGCTACGGCCTGATCAGCAACGGACCGCTCCAGGGCACCGCCTTTGACGTGAACGGCGTCCCCTTCCAGTTCAACTATGGCTCGAACGGCGTGCCGGCCAAGAATGCGGGCGGCAGCGTGATCGGCTGCTTCGTCGGCTTCTGCGTCGGCGGCGACCAGTCGGGCCATGTCGGCTCGGGCACCTCGCTGCAATCGGCGCTCCAACGGCTGAACGGCTATACGCGCATCGGCTATGACATCGCGCCCGACACGGAGATCTACGCCACCGTCAATGTCGCGCAGGTCAAGTCGAGCAATCAGCCCAATCCGGGCGCGGCGCGCAGCGGCCTGACGATCAGTTGCGCCAATCCCTATCTGCCCGAGTCGATCACCGCGGCCTGCGCGGCGAACGGCATCTCCTCGTTCCAGTACGGCCTGAGCAGCGCGATCCTGCCCAACATCAAGGTCCATACCGACCGGCGCCAATATCGCTTCGTCGGCGGACTGAAGGGTAAGGCCGATCTGGGCGGGACCAACTGGTCCTATGATGCCTATTACGAGCATGGCATCAACTTCACCGACATCAATGTCGACAACATCCTGCTGACCCGCCGTTACGACCAGGCGATCAACGCGACCCGGATCAACGGCCAGATTGTCTGCGCCGATGCGACGGCGCGGGCCAATGGCTGCCAGCCGATCAACATCTTCGGCGGCTTCACTCCTTCGGCCGGCGCGCTGTCGTACATCGTGCCGGAGAACGGCCCGTTCCAGCATACCAAGCAGACCCAGGATGCCGCCGCGATCAGCGTGTCGGGCACGCCGCTGGAATTGTGGGCCGGGCCGCTCGCCATCGCGTTCGGTGCCGAATATCGCCGGGAATTCTACCGGGTGAACGCCGATCCGTATGGCGCGGGCGTCTCGTCGATCAGCCCCAATTCGGACCTCTACCCGGCCGATCCGACCCTCAATTCGACGACGGGCAGCAACTGGTACGCCGGCAACTACAAGAACGGCTCGGGCAAGTACCACGTCCTGGAAAGCTTCCTGGAGCTCAACCTGCCGGTGCTCGACTCGGAAGTGCTGGGCAAGGCGAACGTCAACCTGGCCGGCCGCGCCACCCGCTATTCCACCTCGGGCCTGATCTATGCCTGGAAGGTCGGCGGCACCTGGGAGACGCCGCTCGACGGCCTCCGCCTCCGCGCCGTCACCTCGCGCGACGTGCGGGCACCGAACCTGTCGGAACTGTTCGCCGCGCCGACCACCACGACCGTGCCGAACTTCACCGATCCGCGCACCTCGGCGCAGTTCCCCAATGGCCGGCAGGTGCTGATCATCCAGAACACGATCGGCAATTCCCAGCTTCGCCCGGAAACCGCGCGCAGCACCGAGGCGGGCATCGTCTATGCGCGGCCGTCCTGGCTGCCCGGTCTCAGCCTGTCGTTCGACTATTACAACATCAAGGTGAAGGACGTCGTATCCAGCCTGTCGGCGCAGCAGATCGTCAACCTCTGCGTCGTCCAGAACATCCCCGCCACCTGCGGTGCATTCGACCTCGACAGCGACTTCAAGTTCGTCAACGTCCAGTCGTTCAACCTCGCCTCGATCAAGACGCGCGGCTTCGACATCGAGGCCAGCTATCAGTGGCGCAATCCGCTGGGCCTGGACGGCAACTTCACGCTGCGCGGCCTCGGCACGCACGTGATCGACTTCATCACCGATCCCGGCCTGCCCGGCACCATCCCGGTCGACTCGGCCGGCGCCAATTCGGGCGCGACGCCGGACTGGAAGTGGCTGGCCATCCAGACCTATGACAATGACAAGTTCAGCCTGCTGGTCCAGGAGCGTTGGTTCAGCGACGGTGTGTTCGGCAACCAATATGTCGTCTGCTCGGCCGGCAACTGCCCGGTCTCGACCGCGAACAATCCGACGATCGACTATAAACCGGATGAAGGGCGCCTTCTACGTCGATATCGGCGGGTCGGTGAACGTCACCAAGGAAGTGGCGATGTTCTTCAAGGTCGACAATCTGTTCGACCGCGATCCGACGCCGTCGCCGCAGACCAATACCGGACTCGACGTCAATCCGGCGCTCTACGACACGCTGGGCCGCTTCTACCGCATCGGTGTCCGCGCCCGCTTCTGATCCCCCCAGGTTGCCCCGGACCCCTCCGGGGTGGCATTCCCCTGCCCTGACACGGCGTCGGTCGATCCAGTCGACCGGCGCCGTCTTTTCATGCCCGTCAGGCCATTTCCAGCAGGACGCCGGCTTGTGGCGCACGCGTCGGTATCGGCGCCCCCCGCATGTCGACCGTGAAGCTTTCCGCCTGCCGCGCCATCGCCTCCACCTCGTGCGACAGGGTACGCGCGGCGGCCGAAGTCTCCTCGACCATCGCGGCATTCTGTTGCGTCGCGCCGTCCATCACGCTGACGTTGCGCGCGATCTGGCTGATCGCCGTCGCCTGCACCTGATTGTCCGTCGCCATCCGGCCGACCAGCCCGTGGACCAGGCCGACATCGCCCGCGATTGCGACCAGCGCCTCGTCGACCCGCTGGACCAGATCGACCGCGGAGACGATCTCGCCCTGGGTCACGGTCAGTTGCGACCGGGCGCGCTTGGCCTCCTCCTCGGCGCGCATCGCCAGTGCGGAGACTAGATCGGCGACCACCGCGAAGCCACGCCCCGCCTCGCCCGCCCGGCCCGCCTCGACAGCGGCGTTCATCGCCAACACGCGGGTCTGGAAGGTGATCTTGTCCAGGCCCTCGATCACCGAGTCGATCCCGCGGGCGCTGGCCGAAACCCGCTGCATCGCCGCCACCGCCTCGTCGGCGACGGCGCGACCATCGCCCACGGTCGCGATCGCATCGCCGGCCTTCACCACCATCTCCCCCGCCGCCTGTTCGGAGGCGGTGACCCGTGCCTCGATCCGGCCGATCTCGGCGGCCGTGGACTCCAGATTGGCGGCGCTCTGTTCGGTGCGACGGGCCAGATCCTCGGAGGCGAGCGCGATCTCGCTCGATCCGGTGCGGATCGACACGGCGCTGGTCCGAACCGATCCGATCAGCCCGCGCAGATGCGCCAGCCCCGCATTGAAGTCGCGGCCGACCGCCGCATAATCGGCCGGGAAGTCGGCCGGGATCTCACAGGTCAGGTCGCCTTCGGACACCGCCGCGATCGTCCGCTGCAAGCCTTGCGTCACCTGGCGCTGGGTCGCCGCCTGGACCCGTTCCGCCTCGATCCGCGCCGCGCCGCGCGCGCGGAACACCTCGCAGGCGCGCGCCATTCGGCCCAGTTCGTCCGCATCGTCGACGTAAGGGATGTCGACGGTCCGTTCGGCCGCCAGATCCTCCATCGTCCCCGCCAGACACCCGATCCGGTTGACGACGCCGCGTTGCGTCACCCGCTGCGACGCCAGCCACACGGCCGCCGCCACCGCCGCCAGCACCCAGGCGGTGATCGCCGCGCCCTGGTCGATCGTGCTGATCCAGCTGACCTGTGCGTCGGCCTGACGGATCTGCTCGTCGATCAGGTCGCTCATCGCCGCCGAAACGGGATCGATCGTGCCGTAGAGCGTGCCAATGACAAACCGGTCGAGCGCCGCCCGGTCGCCCCGACGCAGGATCGACTCCAGCGTCGCGACATGCCGGTCCGCCGCCGCCATCCGCTGCTCGGCGATCGCCGCCAGCAGGGCCTCCTTCCCGCTCGGGCGCGTCGCGGCATAGGCGCGCCAATGCTCGGCCAACTGCGTCCGCCCGTCATGCACATGGGCCAGCGACTGGGCCATGGTGAAGTTGCCGTTGCGCGCCTTGTGCGCGGCATCGACGATATCGACCGCATATTTGTCGGCCACGACCTTCAGGTCGCGCAAGGGGGCGATCCGGCCGGTCAGCAACTGGCTGAGCGCCTGTCGATTGGCATGGAGCGACAGGTGCAGCGTCAACGTCAATCCGGCAAAGGCCAGCGCCAGCAACGACAGACATATTATCAGCCTGGTCCGGATCGTCATCTATTCTGGTCCGTCACGATGCGAGGTTAATGGAACGCATCATAGAGGGCGGCCGGGACGGAGACGGACCGAATCGGATAATATTATATCGGATCACTGCATCCTTTTGATTATGCTCGAATCCGATTTTGAAGGCCGGCAGCGTGGCCGAGGATGGGCCGGACCCGGCCGTCCCCTGTCCGGCAAAGGCGAAAATGCGCTATGATGAGGGACATCGTCCGCCGGCGCGCTGCGGGAGAAACCCCGCGCCGCCCCCTTTCCCCCCAGCCGGAGCGCTGCTATCGCGCGCCATACCCCTGCCCTTCGCGCCCCCTGCGGTCCTTGCGCCCGCGTCCCCGGCGCGCTGGGGCATAGACAGGCAGAAGGACCCCTATGACCGCCATCGGCCAGGACACGCTCAACACCCGCACGACCCTGTCGGTCGGTGGCAAGAGCTATGATTATTATTCGCTCGCCAAGGCGGCGGAGCAGCTGGGCGACGTGTCGCGCCTGCCCTTCTCGATGAAGGTGCTGCTGGAGAACCTGCTGCGCTTCGAGGACGGCGTCACCGTCACCCGCGAGGACATCCAGGCGATCGTCGACTGGCAGAAGGATGCGCGCTCCAATCGCGAGATCCAGTATCGCCCCGCGCGCGTGCTGATGCAGGATTTCACCGGCGTGCCGTGCGTCGTCGACCTCGCCGCGATGCGCGATGCGATGACCAAGCTGGGCGGCGATGCCGAGAAGATCAATCCGCAGGTCCCCGTCCACCTCGTCATCGACCACTCGGTCATGGTCGACGAGTTCGGCACGCCCCAGGCGTTCCAGGACAATGTCGACCTGGAATATCAGCGCAACGGCGAGCGCTACGAGTTCCTGAAGTGGGGCAGCAAGGCGCTGGACAATTTCCAGGTCGTGCCGCCGGGCACCGGCATCTGCCACCAGGTCAATCTGGAATATATCGGCCAGGCGGTCTGGTCGTCCAAGGAGATCGGCGACCATGCGCGCGGCGAGGCGATGATCGCCTATCCCGACACGCTGGTCGGCACCGACAGCCACACCACGATGATCAACGGCCTGGGCGTGCTCGGCTGGGGCGTCGGCGGCATCGAGGCGGAAGCCGCGATGCTCGGCCAGCCGGTGTCGATGCTGATCCCCGAGGTCGTCGGCTTCAAGCTGACCGGCGCCCTGAACGAGGGCATCACCGCCACCGACCTGGTGCTGACCGTCACCCAGATGCTGCGTGCCAAGGGCGTGGTCGGCCGCTTCGTCGAGTTCTTCGGCCCCGGCCTTGCCAGCATGACGCTGGCGGACCGTGCGACGATCGCCAACATGGCGCCGGAATATGGCGCGACCTGCGGCTTCTTCCCGATCGACGAGCGGACCATGGACTATATGCGCCTGACCGCGCGGTCCGAGGAGAATATCGCGCTGGTCGAGGCCTATGCCAAGGAAAACGGCTTCTGGCGTCACGCCGACAGCCCGGACCCGATCTTCACCGACACGCTGGAGCTCGACATGGGCACCGTCACCGCGTCGCTCGCCGGGCCGAAGCGTCCGCAGGATCGCGTGTCGCTGGGCAAGGTGGACGAGGTGTTCAACGGCGACCTGTTCAAGGTCTATCACAAGGAGCGCCCGGTCCGTGCGCCGGTCGCCGACCGCGACCATGACATCGGCGATGGCGACGTGGTGATCGCGGCGATCACCTCGTGCACCAATACGTCCAACCCGTCGGTGCTGGTCGCCGCCGGCCTGGTCGCGCGCAAGGCACGGGCGCTGGGCCTGAGCCCCAAGCCCTGGGTCAAGACCTCGCTCGCGCCCGGATCGCAGGTGGTCACCGACTATCTCGACAAGGCGGGCCTGACCGAGGACCTGAACGCCATGGGCTTCAATCTGGTCGGCTATGGCTGCACCACCTGCATTGGCAATTCGGGGCCGCTCCCCGCGCCGATCAGCGCCGCGATCAACGAGAACGACCTGGTCGCCGCGTCGGTCCTGTCGGGCAACCGCAACTTCGAGGGCCGGGTGTCGCCGGACGTGCGCGCCAACTTCCTCGCCTCGCCGCCGCTGGTCGTCGCCTATGCGCTCAAGGGCACGGTCACGACCGACATGAACACCACGCCGATCGGCCAGGGGTCGGACGGCCAGGACGTGTTCCTGAAGGACATCTGGCCGACCAACGACGAAGTCACCACGCTGATGAACGCGAACATCGACGATGCGATGTTCCGCAACCGCTATGGCAATGTCTATCAGGGCGACGCCAAGTGGTCGGGCATCGACGTGACCGGGTCGGACACCTATCAGTGGCGCGCCGGTTCGACCTATGTCGCCAACCCGCCCTATTTCGAGGGTCTGGAGATGACCCCGGCCCCCGTGTCGGACATCATCGAGGCGAAGCCGCTGGCAATCCTGGGCGACTCGATCACCACCGACCACATCTCGCCGGCCGGCTCGATCAAGGCGGACAGCCCGGCGGGCAAGTACCTCCAGGAGCATCAGGTCAGCCGCGCCGACTTCAACAGCTATGGCGCGCGTCGCGGTCACCACGAGGTGATGATGCGCGGCACCTTCGCCAACATCCGCATCAAGAACGAGATGGTGCCGGGCGTCGAGGGCGGCATGTCCAAGTATGACGGCGAGGTGATGCCGATCTACGACGCGGCGATGCGCTACAAGGCCGATGGCACGCCGCTGGTCGTGGTCGCGGGCAAGGAGTATGGCACCGGTTCGTCGCGCGACTGGGCGGCGAAGGGTACCAACCTGCTCGGCGTCCGCGCCGTGATCGCCGAGAGCTTCGAGCGCATCCACCGCTCGAACCTGGTCGGCATGGGCGTGCTGCCGCTGCAGTTCGCGGCGGGCGTCGATCGCAAGTCGCTGAACCTGGACGGTTCGGAGACCTTCACCATCCATGATGTGAGCGGCCTGCGTCCGCGCCAGGATGTCGAGGTCACGCTGACCCGCGCCGATGGCAGCAGCGAGACGTTCCAGACCCGCTGCCGGATCGATACCGTCAACGAGCTGGAATATTTCCTGAACGGCGGCATCCTTCACTACGTGCTGCGCAAGCTGGCGGCGTAAGGACGGTGCCCGGGCGTCCGGCCGGTCCGGACGCCTGAGAGTTCAAGCGAAAGGCCGCGATCCTGCGAGGGGTCGCGGCCTTTTCGTGTGAGGGCGATGGGATCGCGCGAAGACGCGAAGCGGGTGCGTGGGGTGCACGCGCTCCGATCCTGTCCATTTAACGACCCACCAGTTCCCCGGCGAAGGCCGGGGCCCAGTTGGGGGACGTCGGTAGGGAGTGCTTCGCTCCGTTACATCAACCTTCCCACCTGGGCCCCGGCCTTCGCCGGGGAACCGAAGAAGGAACGAAACACCACCTCCGCACCACCCCGCTCAAGGCATACGGAACCGCCACCGCCCCGCATCGCTGCGCGCGTCGAAGGGTGCCAGCGTCACCGTGCTGGTGCCGATCGCCATCAGTGCGCTGTCCTGTCCCTTGGCGCGCAGCTTGGGCGTGATCCGGTAGCTGCCGTCGGTCAGCTGATCGATCCGCCACAATTGCGCATCCGACCCCGTATAGCCCGGCACGGCCTCCACCTCGCCCGCCGGCGTCGTCGCCAGCACGCGCTCGGTGCCGGTGATGCCGATGCGGTAATAGGGCGCGCCGAACCAGCCGCCCTTGTCGGGCATCGGCGTGACCGTCCAGCGCTGGTTCGGCCGGTTCATATGCGCGGCCAGCTCGACCCGTACCCGCCCCGCCGGCCAGCCGCCCTGCACGTCCGCCAGACCCTGATCGGGCAAGGCCCTGGTCGCATCGGTCGGCTTGGCCATGAAGCTGGCGCGCACGTCGAAGGGGATGCGGACGAAATCGACCTTGAGCTGCAAGGCATTGCCGCTCCGCTCCGACTGGATCTCATAGTCGCCCGGCCGCACGTTGCTGCCCGCCACCGGCCAGCCGTCGCGCCACAGCAGCGGCTCGATCGCCAGCACGCTGCGCCCGCCCCGGTCGAGGTCGGACTCATAGTGCATCGAGAATTTCTGGGTGCCGCCCCCCAGGTCGATCAGCCCGAAATGCCCGGGCCCCTGCACCCGGTCATGCGCGGCGGCGACCAGCTTGCCGCCGCCCTTCAGCAGCGGCTGGCCCATATTGTCGACATAGGGCCCCAGCACGTTCCGCGACCGGCCGACGCGGATGTTGTAGGTCGAGTTCGGTCCGTCGCAGCAGGTGCCGTGCGTGCCGAGCAGATAATACCAGCCATCGCGGTGCATCAGCGCGGTCGCCTCCATGTCGATGGCGATATCGACCGGCTGGTTACCCGCGACGCGCAGGCCCGTCCTGGGATCGAGCTCGATGATGCGGATCGAGCCGAAATAGGTGCCGTAGCTCAGCCACAACCGCCCATCGACATAGAGGAAGGCGGGATCGATCGCGTCGTGATTCTCCACCCCGTCGCTCGAGGCGACGACGCCGACATCGTGATAGCCGAAGTCGCGGGATTGCGGGTCGAGTGACTTGGTCCACATGATCTTGACCTGGCTGGCATGGCCGCCCGACATGCCGCCGCCGCCGACGGCATAGGCGACGTAATAGCGATCGCCGATATGGATGATGTCGGGTGCGACGCCGCCGCCCGGCCGCTCCGCGCCGCCGCGCCAGGTCCAGCCATCCTCGGAGATCAGCCCGCCGCCGCGCGTGCCGAAGGTGAACCATTTCCCGTCCGACTCGGTGACGGTCGAGGGGTCGTGGATGAAGACGGTGCCGGCGAGCTGCGCCGGGGCGGGCGAGACGGCGAGGAGTGCGGCGGCACCGGCGGACAGCCGGCAAAGGGTCCTGATCATGACGGGCATCCTCACTTCACGTCGGTGGTGATGTCGCGGATCGGCTGTCCGGCCGCGTCGACGAAACGGATCGCGAAGTCGCTCAGGCCGGGCCCGTTGATGACCGCGCCGCGCAGCACGTTGCGCCCCTTTTTCAGGGTGATGCGATCAGACAGCAGATCGTCCATCACCATCCGCCGGTCGTCGAACGCCTCGACCGCCAGATCGCCGTTCAGCCACCAGCGCGATGCCGAGTTGGACCCGACCGCGAGACGCACGTCGCGCATCTCGCGCGGGCTGTTCACCACCGTCACCGCCCAGAAGATCACGCCATATTTGGGCTGGCCGAGCGCCTGCGCGAAGTTGAACAGCTTCACGTCCCAGAGTTTCGAGTCGAGCGCGTGCCAACGCAGCGGCCGGTCGACCCGCACCATCTGGCCATCGCGCGGCAGGGCGGCGAAGCGGCCGGGATAAGTCTGCGGCGACAGCGTCTCCCGGACATAGGTGCCGGTGAAGACCGCATTGGTCGGGTTGGGCTTGGTGATCGGCTCCAGCAGCAGCCAGCGCCGGAGGAAGCCGTCCGCATCCGGCGCGATCGGGCCGCCCGCGGCCGGCTGGAAATAATCCGCGAGCGGCAGCACCGCGGGGGCGCTGGCGGCCGGCGTCTGCGCGGTCGCCGCGACCGGGGTCAGGGCCATGATCAGGCCCCCGAAGAAGGCGTGTCGCGTCATCCTGCTGCTCCCGAAGAGGGTCCGGTGGTGGACATGGGCGTGGTGATGCCGCTGACCGACAGCCAGCGGGTGAAGGCGTCGAACCAGCCGGGGCTGGTGGTGCCGGGCTTGCCGAGGCCGAAGCCATGGCCGCCGCCCTGGTAGAGATGGAATTCGACCGGCCGCCCCGCCTGCTGCCAGGCATCGATCAGGCCTAGCCCCTTGCGCGCGAAGAGCGGATCGTCGGCGGCCAGCACCGCGAACAGGGGCGGCGCGTCCCTGGGCACCGTCACCGCCTCCATCGATCCGTAGATCGGCGCGATGAAGGCCAGCTTCGTGTCCGGCGCCGACAGGGCGGTGACCATCGTCGTCATCGCGCCCGCCGAAAAGCCGATCATGCCGATGCGGTTCGGGTCGACATGCCATTCCCCGGCCCGCGCGCGCACCAGTCGGACGGCGGCGCGCGCATCGGCGATCTGGTCGGTGAGACCCGCCGCCGCCGCATCCGAGCCAAGCCGGGCGCGCGGCTGTCCGACGCTGGCGAACATCGCGTTCACCGCGCGTTCGAAGCCCGGCAGGTCGGCGGGCGTCGGCTTCAACCGATATTTGAGGACGAAGGCGGCGATGCCGCGATCGGCGAGCGCGCGGGCGACACGCCAGCCCTCATTCTCCATCGACAGCATCAGGAAGCCGCCACCCGGCGCGACGATCGCCGCCGCGCCCGTGGCCCTGGCGGGGTCGGGCAGGACCGGCGTCAGCGTCGCGACCGACACGTTGCGCGTCATCGCCACGCCATATTGGCGGAACCAGCTTTCCGCCGGCGCGGAGGCGCTGTTGCCGGGTCCGGTGCCGAGCGGGATGGCACCGGGCGCGGCGGGCGCGGCCATGGGCGTCATCCGCGCATCCTGCGCCGCCGCGGGCACGGCGATCGCCGCCAGCATCGCGCCTCCGATCAGGACCCTGGCCACCGCCATCCTCTCATTCTCCCTGCCTCGCGCCGACGCTGTCCCGCGCCGGTCCCGATCCGTGGTAGCGCAACCTACGCACGGTCGCGGCCGGCCGTCAACTTGTCCAACAACAATAGCGATCAGCGCTCGGCAACGACCCCGCCAATCTCGCGGGATTGATGGCCGTTACGTGGTACACCGTTGATCACAAACGGCTTCTCGGGCAGGATCGGGCTTCAGGGAGCAGCAAAATGCTCCGACAATAATCGAGGGGATGGACCGAATGGCGCGATCCGGCATGACGATCCTGATGAGCGTGAGGCTTGTGGTGAGCGCTACCATGACGATGGCCGCCAGCCCGCCGCCGGAACGCGGCAGCGGCCCCTTCCCCGCGCTGTTCGAGGAACGCGCCAGCCTTCCCGACCATGTCGTCTACCGCCCCGCCAAAATGGGCCGCGATCCCCTACCCGTCTATATCTTCGGCAATGGCGGGTGCAGCGCCGATGCCACCAGCTCGCGCAATCACCTGCTGGAGATCGCCTCGCACGGCTATCTGGTGATCGCCTCGGGCACCATCCGCAAGGCCGGACTTAAGCCGGCCGCGACCGGTGGCCCGCTCCAGGCCCAGACCGCGACGCATTTGATGACCGACGCAATCGACTGGGTGGCGCGGGAGAATGTCCGGCCCGGCAGCCCCTTGCGCGGCCGGATCGCGACCGACCGGATCGCG
Organism: Sphingomonas sp. SORGH_AS_0438; assembly: GCF_031453475.1. Lineage (NCBI taxonomy): Bacteria > Pseudomonadati > Pseudomonadota > Alphaproteobacteria > Sphingomonadales > Sphingomonadaceae > Sphingomonas > Sphingomonas sp. SORGH_AS_0438. The sequence goes on along the minus strand of NZ_JAVIZS010000001.1, from coordinate 916,252 downwards.
GTCTCCGGCTGGAGCTGCGGCGGGTTGCAGGCGCTGACCATCGGCTCCGACCCCCGTGTCCGCACGGTGGTGGCGATGAACACCGGCTTCTTCAACGACGGCAAGAGCCCGATCCCCGGCATCGTCTCCGACAAGGCACTGCTCGGCCGTCTCCACACGCCCGTCCTCTATGTGCTGGGCGGGCCGGACGACATCGCCCATGCCAATGGCAGCGACGATTTCCGCCGGTTGCAGGCCGTGCCCGCCGCGCTGGTCGACATCCCCGTGGGCCATGGCGGCACCTATATGCAGCCGCATGGCGGGCTGGCGGCGCAGGTCGTGACCCAGTGGCTCGACTGGCAGCTGAAGGGCGACGGCAAGGCCCGCGCCCGCTTCGCCGGACCCGATTGCGGCTGGTGCCGCGACACCAGGCTGACGATCACGCGCAACGCCGCGCTCTGACCCCGACCCCGAATTCCGCGCCTCCAGGAGAATGTCCATGTCCCCTCGCCGCAGCATCCTGCTCGCCGCTCTGCTCGGCAGCCTGCCGTTCGCCGCGGTGGCGCAGACCCCGCTCCGCTTCGACCGCGCCGATTATTTCGAGGCGCCGGGCGTCGACTGGCTGATCTTCTCCAATGTCAATGAAGGGTTGTTCGCCGACGCCAAGATCAGCGGGGTCGAACTGATCCAGCAGGGCGTGCGCACCGCCACCAACGGCGATGTGCGCCTGTCCGCCACGCCCGGGCAATGGGACCCGGCCGCGCAGTTCGTCAGCCGCCGGGTCGACAAGGCGGCCGGGGTGATCGAGGCGGTGATGGAATATCCCGGCTTCCGCTACACCGTCCGCGCGGAGCGGCGGGGCAGCGCGGTGGTGCTGTCGGTGCTGCTCGACCAGCCGCTGCCGGCGGACCTGGTCGGCAAGGCAGGGCTGAACCTGGAATTCGTGCCCTCGGCCTATTTCCATCGCTCCTTCTCCGCCGATGGCCGGCCGGCGCTGTTCCCGCGCCACCCGGCGGACGCGATGACGCTGACACCCGATCGCAACGCCGCCAGCGGCCGCAGCGACGGACCGGGCGCGGAGCCGTTGCCCTTCGCGACGGGCCGCAAGCTGGTGCTGTCGCCCGAGGATGCGGCGCGGCGCGTCGGCATCGCCACGGCGAGCGGCAACCTGTCGCTCTATGACGGTCGCAACCAGGCGCAGAATGGCTGGTATGTCGTCCGCCAGCTCCTGCCCGGCGGGCGGACGGGCAAGGTGGTGGAATGGACGCTGGAGGCGGCGAGCGTGCCCGGCTGGCTGCGCCCGCCGGTGATCGGCCATTCGCAGCTCGGCTATGCGCCGGATGCACCCAAGCTGGCGACGATCGAGCTGGACCGCGACGATCGCGGCACCCGGCAGCCGCGCCTGCTCCGGGTCGGGGAGGATGGCCGGATGACCCCGGTGGCCACGCCGGCGGCGCGCGACTGGGGTCGCTACCTGCGCTACCGCTATGTCCGCTTCGACTTCAGCGGGGTGAAGACGCCGGGCACTTATGTGCTGCAATATGGCGATACGCGCACCGCCCCCTTCCCGATCGCCGCCGGGCTGACGGCCACGTCCTGGCATCTGAGCAGTGACGTCTATCTGCCGATCGCGATGGACCATATGGCGGTGAACGAGGGCTATCGCACCTGGCATGGCGACCCGCATCGCGACGATGCGCGCCAGGCCCCGATCAACCACGAGCATATTGACCTCTATCGCCAGGGACCGACCACCGACACGGCGTTCAAGCCCGGCGAGCACATCCCCGGCCTGGCGGTCGGCGGGTGGCTGGATGCGGGCGACTTCGACATCCGCACCCAGACCCAATATCAGGTGATCCGCGAGCTGGTCGACATCTGGGAGCGGTACAAGCCGGAGCGCGACACGGTGGCGGTCGACTGGACGACGCGGCGGGTCGAGATCCATGTGCCCGACGGCACGCCCGACATCCTCCAGCAGATCCGCCACGGCAGCGTGCAGCTGCTGGCGCAATATAACGCGGTCGGCCATGCGATCCACGGCATCGTCGAGCCCGATGTCGGCCAGTACACGCATCTGGGCGACGCGGCGAGCAAGACCGACGGGCTGGTCTATGACCCGAAGCTCAAGCCCTATGAGCGCGCCTATGACCGTAATGGCGGGCGCAGCGGCACGCCGGACGATCGCTGGGCCTTCACCAGCAAGGCGTCGGCGCTGGAATATGGCTCGGCCGCCGCGCTCGCCGCGACCTATCGCGCGTGGAAGGGACGCGACGACGCATTCGCGACCCTCTGCCTCGACCGCGCGGTGAAGGTCTGGAAGGACGAGCATAGCCACGCCCCCGACCTGTTCCACCACGGCAACACCACCGGCGGCCCGCTGGAGGCGGAGGAGTTCGGCGCGGCGGTCGAGCTGCTGCTCGCGACCGGAGACCGGCAATATGCCGACCGCGTCATGGCGCTGACCCCGGCGATGCTGAAGGGCTTCGCGTTCAGCGCCACCACGATGGTGAAGGCGCTGCCGGCGATGCCGCCCGAATATCGCGCCGCGCTGCGCCCGGCGGTGCAGGCCTGGGTCGCGCAGGCGGCCGCAACCGAGACGGCGAACCCGTTCGGCGTGCCGATCACCACCGGCGGCTGGGCCGGCAATGGCGCGGTGCTGAACTTCGGCCTGACCGGCTATGCGCTGCACCGCGCCTTTCCGGAGCTGGTCGACGGGTCGACCGTGGGTCGCGCGCTCGACTATCTGCACGGCCATCATCCGGCCTCGGACCGGTCCTTCGTCTCGGGCGTCGGCGCCTTGTCGAAGGAGGTGGCCTATGGCAGCAACCGCGCGGACTTCACCTTCATCCCCGGCGGCGTGGTGCCGGGCGTGCTGCTGCTGAAGCCCGACTATCCGGAGAATCGCGACGACTGGCCCTTCTTCTGGGGCGAGAATGAATATGTCGTGCCGGAGGGGGCGATGTACATCGCGCTCGCCAATGCCGCCGCCGCGCTGGAGCGCGAGGGGGCGGCGCGACGGTCGCCACGCGCTGATCCGGCCGGGCGGGCATTGCGGGCGGGCGGCTTTTTCCGCAGAGAATAAGCCATGGATTTCAACACGCCCCATGACGCGACGCCCGAACAGCTGGCCGAGACCCTGGTCGCCCTGCTCGATATCGAACGGATCGACACCGATCTGTTCCGGGGTGGGCGCCAGCCCGGTGGCGAGGGGCGCGTCTTCGGCGGGCAGGTGATCGCGCAGGCGCTCCAGGCGGCGCAGCGTTCGACCGACGCCCCCAAGGTCGCGCATTCGCTCCACGCCTATTTCATGCGACCCGGCGACGAGGCGCATCCGATCATCTACCGCGTCGTGCGCGATTTCGAGGGGCGCAGCTTCGCCACCCGCCGGGTGATCGCGATGCAGCAGGGCCAGCCGATCCTCAACATGGCCTGCTCGTTCCAGACGCCGGAAGGCGGACTGGCGCACCAGGACATGATGCCCGACGTACCCGCGCCGGACACGCTGGCCAGCGAGCGGGAATTGCGCCAGGCGATGGCGGCGGAGGTGCCCGAGCGCCACCATGCCTGGCTGCTCCGGCCGCGCCCGATCGACATCCGCCCGGTCGGCCCGCGCAGCTGGATCAAGCCGGGGCAGGACGCGCCGGTCCAGCATCTGTGGTTCCGCATCTGCGCGCCGATCGCCGACGATCCGGCCCTGCACCGCGCGGTGCTGGCCTATGCGTCGGACATGGCGCTGCTCGGCACGTCGATGCGGCCGCACGGCGTCGGCTTCATGACGCCGGGGATGCAGACCGCCAGCCTGGACCATGCGCTATGGCTGCACGAGCCGTTCCGCGCCGACGAATGGCTGCTCTACACGATGGACAGCCCCTGGGCCGGCCATGCGCGCGGCTTCAATCGGGGGCGGGTGTTCACGCAGGACGGGCGGCTGGTCGCCAGCTCCGCGCAGGAGGGACTGATCCGGCGGCGGGAATGACGGCCGGTCGACCGCCCGGCGAACTACAGGACCACCGGCTCCTACCGCGCCGCCATCATCTTGCGCGCCATGTTGGTCGCGGCGCGCGTGCCGTCGGCGAGCTTCTTCACTTCCGCCGCGACCACACCGAAGCCGCGCCCGGCATCGCCCGCCCGCGCCGCCTCGATCGTGGCGTTCAGCGCCAGCATGTTGGTCTGCGAGGCGATGCCGGCGATCGTCTCCACGATCTCGCCCAGCCGCAGGACCAGCTGGTCCGCCTCCGCCCGCCGCGCCGCCGCCTCCTCGCTGAAGGCGCGGCTCTCCGCCAGGCGTAGCCGCACCTCCTCTTGCAGATGCACTTCGTCGGTCACGTCGGTGGCGAACTTCACCACCTTCCATGGCCGTTTCTGGTCGTCCAGGATCGGCGTATAGGTCGCCTGGAGCCAGACCGAGGTGCCGTCCCGCGCGATGCGGCGGAACCGGCCGGCGCTGTGCAGTCCGTTGCGCAGCTTCTCCCACAAATCCGTATAGGCATCGGAGGCGACGAACTGGGCATCGCAGAACCGATGGTGCGGCAGGCCGATCGCCTCGTCGCGCGTATAGCCCATGCGTTCGAGGAACAGGTCGTTGGCATCGCGCACCCGCCCGTCCAGGTCGAATTCGATCACCAGATGCGTCAGCTCGATCGCGGCCATGCGCCGGTCGGCCTCTTCGGCGGCCAGCGTCGCGGCGGTGATGTCCGACCCGACCAGCAGCACCCCCTCCGCCGTGCCGTCCGCGCCCAGGATCGGCTGGAAGGTCGCGCGGACCCAGACGTTGCGGCCATCGCGCCCGACGCCGCGATGCACACCGCCGAGCGGCCGACCGCCGAGCAGCGACTGCCAGACCCGTTGGAAGCTGGCCGTGCCGACCTGGAGATCAGGCGACAAATGCCCGCAATGCCGGCCGACCAGCTCGTCCGGCCGATAGTGCAGCAAGGCGCAGGCCTGTTCATTGGCGGAGAGGATGGTGCCATCGCAGGCGAAGCGGATCACCACCTGCGAGATGTCGACCGCGCGCCACAGGGCGGCGAGATCGGCATGGCTGGACGAATTGGGCAGGACGCTGACGGACATGAGGAATATGTGAGCTTCGACCGCTAAGATTCGGTGAACGCAGGGGTAATCACATCCTCATGCGGCAGTGCTCCCATAGGATTGCCGGGTCACCGGATGGCTGGACGACAAGCCGCCATCGACCGCCAGCGCCTGTCCGTTGACATAGCTGGCCGCGTCCGACGCCAGGAACAGCACCGCCGCCGCCAGTTCCTCCGGCTGGGCGGCGCGCTGCAACGGGTTGAGGCGACCGATCCGGTCCAGCTTGTCGACCGCGCGGGCATGGTCGAACACCGGCTGGGTCATGCCGGTCTCGGTCAGGCCGGGCAGCACCGCGTTGACGCGCACGCCCGATCCGGTCAGCTGCTGCGCGGCGACCTGGGCCAGGTTGATCACCCCGGCCTTGGACGCCGAATAGGCGGGCGAGCCCGCACCCGAGCGCAAGCCGGCGACGCTGGCAGTCAGCACGATCGCGCCGCCACCCCGCGCGGCGATGCGCGGCGCGGCATGGCGGATCGCCAGGAACGGGCCGATCAGGTTGACGCGCAGCACCTCCGCGAACAGCGCCGGGTCGGTGTCGAAGATATTGGCCATGCCGCCGGAAATGCCGGCATTGGCGAACATCACGTCGACGCCGCCATGCGCCGCCTCCGCCAGCGCGACCATGCGCTCGACATCGGGTTCGTGGCCCGCATCGACCCGGATCGGCCGCGCCGCCGCACCGATCGCCGCCGCCGTCTCCTCCTCCGCGCCACTCAGATCGGCGACGATCACGCGCGCACCTTCGCTCGCGAAGGCGATGGCGGCGGCGCGGCCGATCCCCGACCCCGCGCCCGTCACGATCACCGACTTGCCCCGGAATCGCTGCTCCATTCTCACCCTCCCGTCAGATCGTCACGCCGCCGTCGATCACCATCGCCTGTCCGGTCATGAAAGCGGAGGCGCGGCTGGCGAGATAGACGACCGCGCCGGCGATCTCCTCCGGCTCGCCGATGCGACGCAGCGGCACCATCTCGTTCGAACGGCGGATCTGCTCCGGGTCCTCCCACAGGGCGCGGGCGAAGTCGGTCTTGACGAGGCCGGGCGCGATGCAGTTCACCCGCACTCCGTCCGGGCCATATTCGACCGCATAGTTGCGCGCGAGCTGGAAGTCGGCGGCCTTGGACACGTTATAGGCGCCGATCGTCTGCGACCCGCGCAGGCCGCCGATCGAGGACACGATGATGATCGAGCCGCCCTTGCGCTCGCGCATCTCGGGCGCGACCAGCTGGATCAGCCAGTGATTGGACAGGACGTTATTGTCCAGGATCTTGCGGAACTGATCGTCGGCGATGCCGGCGAGCGGCCCGTAATAGGGGTTGGACGCGGCATTGCAGACCAGCACGTCGATCCGGCCGAAGGCGTCCCGCGTGCCGGCGACCAGCGCCTCCAGCTGTGCCTTGTCGGAGATGGAGGCGGCGATGGCGATGGCCCGCCCCTTGCCGAATTGGGCGTTGATCTCCGCCGCGACCGTCTCGCACGCCTCCTGCTTGCGGCTGGAGATGACGACGCGCGCGCCGTGTCGCGCCAGTTCGATCGCCGAGGCGCGGCCGATGCCGCGCGACGATCCGGTGACGATCGCCACCATGTCCGTCAGGTCGAAGAGGTCGGTCATGCTCCTGCCCTTTCCGCAAAGGCCCAGGCGGCGTCCGCCAGGCCGTGGACGCGCGCCGCCGTTTCCGCCGCACGCGCGCTCGACGCATTGCCGTCGATGATCCGTTTCTTGATGCCCTGGACGATGCCGGTCAGGCGGAACAGGTTATAGGCGAAGTACCAGTCGAGCTGCGGCACCCCGTCGCGCCCGGTCGCCGCACAGTAACGCTCGACCACCTGCTCGATCGTCGGGATGCCGGTCTCCGGCCCGGTCAGGCCCTTGACGCCCGATCGCCCCTCCGGCTCCGTCACCCAGTTCATCAGGAAATAGGAGAAGTCGGCCAGCGGATCGCCCAGCGTCGACAATTCCCAGTCGAGCACCGCGACCACCCGCGCCTCGTTCGACGCGAAGATCATGTTGTCGATGCGATAATCGCCATGGACGATCGCGGTGCGTGTCTGCTCGGGCAGGGTGCGCGGCAGCCATTCGATCAGGCGGTCGACGGCCGGCATCACCTCCGTCTCCGACGCGCGATATTGTTTGGTCCAGCGCGCGACCTGCCGCTCGAAATAGTTGCCCGGCTTGCCGTAATCCGCCAGCCCCGCGCGCGCATGATCGACCTGATGGAGCGCGGCGAGCGTGTCGATCATCGCGTCATAATGGGCGCGGCGTTCGGTCGGCGTCTGGTCCGGCATCGCCCCGTCCCAGATCGTCCGCCCCTCCACCATCTCCATGACGTAGAAGGGCGCGCCGATCACCCCCGCATCCTCGCACAGGCCGTAGGGGCGCGGCACGGGGAAGCCGGTCGGGTGCAGCCCGGCGATCACGCGATATTCGCGCTCCACCGCATGGGCCGAGGGCAGGATCGGCCCGAACGGCTTGCGCCGGAGCACATAGGCGCGGTCCGGCGTGTCAAGCCGATAGGTGGGATTGGACTGGCCGCCCGCGAACTTGGCATAGGCGATCGGCCCGGCAAAGCCCGGCACCGCCCCGCGCATCCAATCGGCCAGCCGGTCGAGATCGAGCCGGTCCTTCTCCGCCACCGCGACGGTCGCCTCCTTCGGCGCGCCGGTCATGCGAAGGTCACCACGCTGCGCGTCGTCTCGCCCCGGCGGAGTTCGTCGAATGCCTGATTGATCCGGTCCAGCGGCAGCCGGTCGGCGATGATCGTGTCGAGATCGAGCAGCCCGCGCAGGTAGAAGTCGACCAGGCGGGGGATGTCGACGGGAAAACGGTTCGATCCCATCAGCCCGCCCTGCAAGCGCTTGCCCGCCAGCAGGTCCATCGCCGACAGGCCGACCTTCTCGCCCAGCGGCATCATGCCCAGGATCGTCGCGGTGCCGCCGCGCCGCAGCACCTTAACTGCGGTGGCGGCGGATTGCGGCCGGCCGACCGCCTCGATCGCATGATGCACCCCGCCCCGGGTCAGCGCGACCACCTCGTCGGCGACCGTCTCCGACGCGCTGTCGAAGCTGTGGGTGGCGCCCAGCTTCTCCGCCATGGCCCGCTTCTCCGCCACGGGATCGAGCGCGATGATCCGGCCCGCGCCGGCGATCTTCGCGGCATTGACCGCCGCCAGCCCGATGCCGCCGCAGCCGACCACGCACACCGTCTCGCCGGGCGTCACGTCAGTGGTGTTGAACACCGCTCCCGCCCCCGTCGTCACCGCGCACCCGAGCAGCGCCGCGCGGTCGAGCGGCATGTCCCGGTCGATCGCGACGCAGGCATGTTCGTGGACCAGCATCATCTCGGCATAGGCCGACAGGTTGAGCATCTGCGCGACCGGCACGTCGCCCAGCATCAGGCGGGGCGGCGCCCCCTTCGGACGGCGGACGGCGGCGTCGACGCACAGCGACATCCGACCGGTGACGCAGAACTCGCACTGCCCGCAATAGGCGGACAGGCAGGTGACGACATGGTCGCCCACCTTCACGCAGCGCACCTCCTCACCCACCGCCTCGACCACGCCCGCCGCTTCATGGCCGGGAATGGTCGGCATGGCGTGCGGATAGGCCCCGTCGACGAAATGCAGGTCGGACCGGCACACGCCGACCGCCGCGGTGCGGATCAGCACCTCATGCGCGGCGGGCTTGGCGATGGTGACGTCCTCGATGCGGAGCGGTTGCCCGGCCTCGAACAGCACGGCTGCCTTCATGATCATGTCCTTCGAAGATCGGATCAGCGGGTCGGCAGCTCGGCCTTCCACTCGCCATATTTGCCGAACTCGGCGCGGGCGATCGCGCGGTTGTGCACCTCGTCCGGCCCGTCGGCGAAGCGCAGCGTGCGGAGCGCCGCCCAGTCGTGCGCCAGCGCGAAATCCTCGCTGACGCCGCCGCCGCCATGCGCCTGGATCGCATCGTCCAGCACCTGGAGCGCCATGGTGGGGGCCGCGACCTTGATCATCGCGATCTCCAGCTGCGCCGCCTTGTTGCCCGCCTTGTCCATCATGTCGGCCGCCTTCAGGCAAAGCAGGCGCGTCATCTCGATATCGATCCGCGCCTTGGCGATGCGCTGTTCCCAGACGCTATGGTCGGCGATCCGCTTGCCGAAGGCGACGCGCGACAGCAGCCGCTTGGCCATCGCCTCGATCCCCGCCTCGGCGACGCCGATCGTGCGCATGCAGTGATGGATGCGGCCCGGTCCGAGCCGTCCCTGCGCGATCTCGAACCCGCGCCCCTCGCCCAGCAGCATGTTCTCCACCGGCAAGCGGACGTCGGTCAGCGTCACCTCGCCATGCCCGTGCGGCGCATGGTCATAGCCATAGACGGACAGCATCCGCTCGATCTTCACGCCCGGCGTGTCCATGTCGAGGATCATCATCGACTGCTGCCGGTGCCGTTCCGCGCCGAAATCGGTCTTGCCCATCAGGATCGCGACCTTGCAGCGCGGATCGCCGACCCCCGACGACCACCATTTGCGGCCGTTGACGACATAATGGTCGCCGTCGCGGACCATCGCGGTCTGGATGTTGGTCGCATCGGACGAGGCGACCTGTGGCTCGGTCATCAGGAAGGCGGAGCGGATCTCGCCGTTCATCAGCGGCCGCAGCCAGCGTTCCTTCTGCGCGGCCGTGCCGTAGCGCTCGAACACCTCCATATTGCCGGTATCGGGCGCGGAGCAGTTGAAGCATTCCGACGCCCAGCCGATCCGCCCCATCTCCTCGGCGCACAGAGCATACTCCAGATTGGAAAGCTGCTCGCCCTCGAACTGGAAGCTATCGTCGACATGGGCGCGGCCGGCGCGCGGCGGCATGAAGAAGTTCCATAGCCCCTGGGCCTTGGCGATCGCCTTGACCTCCTCGATCACCGGCAGCACCTTCCACCGCTCGTCCGTGTGGCTTTGCGCCAGATAGTCGCCATGACGCGGCCGGATCTCCGCATCGATAAAGGCGCGCACGCGGTCGCGATAATAGGCCTGCCGTTCGGTCAACGTGAAGTCCACGGCACCTCTCCCATCCCATGATTCCCGGAAGAGGTAAACCGTACCGCATCTTCGGTAAAGCCATGATCGCCTGACTGAACAAAGCGACTGGTTTTTCGAAACCAAGCTGCTACCCAGATCGGGATGGAGCAGGACACCCCCCGGACCCCGGCCGCCGAGGAGAGCGGCACCCGCCGTTTCCGCGCCAAGCGCGACGCGATCCTGGCAGCGGCGGCGGAGGCGATCAACGAACAGTCGGCCAAGGGCATGACCTTTGCCGACGTGGCGCGCCGCGTCGGGCTGAACACGACCAGCGTCACCTATTATTTCAAGCGCAAGGAGGATCTGGCCGCCGCCGCGTTCGAGAACACGCTCGACCGGCTGGGCGAGATGCTGGCGGAGGCGATGCGCGAGCCGACGCCGCAGGCGCGCGTCGCCCGCTACCTGCGGCTCAACATGGTGCGGCTGGCCCGGATCGCGACGGGCGAGGAGAAGGCGTTCGCCGTCCTGTCCGACCTGCGCGCGACCGAGGACCCGATCCGCACCCGGCTGATGACCGGCTGGCAGCGGGTGTTCCGCGACACCCGCGCGCTATGGGGCTCACCCGTCAGCCGGGCGCACAAGGATCTGGCCGGCGCGCGCGCGCATGTGCTGCTGGAGAATACTTTCTGGCTGCCGATCTGGATCCAGCGCTACGATCTCGACCAATATGACCGGGTCGAGGCGCGGCTGATGGACGTGTTCGCGCACGGCATCGCCGCGCCCGGCGCGCCGTGGAGCCCGGTGATGCTCGACCTAGCGCATGACGAGGCGGAGCCGGGCCGGGCCGCCTTCCTGCTCGCCGCCACGCGGCTGATCAACGAGCTCGGCTATCGCGGCGCCTCGGTGCAGCGGATCGCGTCGGAGCTGAACGTGACCAAGGGCAGCTTCTACCACCATCTGGACGCCAAGGACGAGCTGGTGCTCGCCTGCTATCGTCGCAGCTTCGACACCATCACCCAGGCCCAGGCGCGCGCCGACGCGCTGGGGGGCAGCCATTGGCAGCGGCTGGCGAGCGGCGTCGCCACGCTGCTCGACGTGCAGTTCGCCGAGGCCGCGCCGCTGCTCCGCACCACGGCGCTCAGCGGGCTGCCGCTGGGCGAGCGCGAGGCGATGGTCGATCGCTCCAACCGGATCGCGCGCCGCTATGCCGGCATGATGATGGACGGCGTGGCGGAGGGGTCGTGCCGCCCGGTCGACGCGCTGGTCGCGGCGCAGGCGCTCACCTCGCTCCAGAATGCGGCGTTCGACATGCGCAAATGGGCCACCACCATGCCCCGCGCCACCGCGATCGCCATGTATGCCTCCACCTTGCTCTACGGCATGTTCGACGACCGGATGGCGTCCTCCCCGCCGGGGTGAGGCGAGGCATGGCGCGGGTGGGACGCGGGCCGGCCGGCATTGCGGCGGCCGGCCCCGCGCCTACATGCGGGCGGACGCTGACAAGGACCAAGTTCGATGATCGACCTTTATTACTGGCCCACGCCCAATGGCCATAAGATCACGCTGTTCCTGGAGGAAGCCGGGCTCGACTACCGCATCGTGCCGGTCGATATCGGCAAGGGCGACCAGTTCGCGCCCGATTTCCTGAAGATCGCTCCCAACAACCGGATGCCGGCGATCGTCGACCATGCGCCGGCCGATGGCGGCGCGCCGGTCAGCCTGTTCGAGTCCGGCGCGATCCTGCTGTATCTTGCCGAGAAGACCGGCCGCTTCCTGCCCGTCGACATGCGCGGCCGGGCCGAGGTGGTGCAGTGGCTGATGTGGCAGATGGGTGGCCTGGGCCCGATGCTCGGCCAGAACCATCACTTCAACATCTATGCGCCCGAGAAAATCCCCTATGCGCAGGATCGCTACCTGCGCGAGACGACGCGGCTGTACGGCGTGCTGAACGGCCAGCTGGCGACCCGCGATTATGTCGCGGGCGACTATTCGATCGCCGACATGGCCTGCTACCCCTGGATCGTGCCGCACGCGGCGCAGGGCCAGAAGTTGGAGGACTTCCCCCATCTGCACCGCTGGTTCGACCGGATCGCGGCGCGCCCGGCGACGGTGGCGGCCTATGCCAAGGCCGAGGGGCTGAAGACGCGCAACCTCGCCACCGACGAGGAAGCGCGCAAGACGCTGTTCGGGCAGACCGCGCGCTGAGTCCTGTCGGCCGGCGGCGGATTGTTACGCTTTGCGACAGTTTCGCCGCCGGCCGACACAGGCGGGCGACAGGGGCGCGGCATAAGGATCAGGCTTCAGACGGGGATCGTCCCCACCGACCGGAGATGCGCCGATGGAACCCTTTGCCCTGATCCTCTCGGCCGTACTGGCGCAGACCAGCGCCGATGCCCCGCCTCCGCCCCCGCCGCCGCCACTCCAGCATATGATGCGCGCCGATGCGGATGGCGACGGCATCGTCACCCGTCAGGAGGCGCTGACCGCCGCCGACCTGGAATTCGCGAGGATGGACGCCGATCATGACGGCAGGGTCACCGCCGACGAGCGTCGCGCCTATGTCACGCAGATGCGCGATCCGCGCGGGCTCGGCCGGCGCGGTCCGCCCCGCCGTCATGGCGAGGACCAGGCGATGACGCTCGACCAGTTCCGCGCCCGCGCCGCCGCGCGGTTCGACCGGATGGACGGCGATCATGACGGCCGGCTCGACAAGACCGAGATCGCCAACCTGCGCGAGGCGCGGCGCGCGTGGAAGCGCGACCTGCCGCCGACCGAGGCGGCTATGCCGCCCGCATCGGTCGATCGCTGACGCCGGCCCCCTTCCCCGCGCCGCCCGCCATGCTAGAAGCCGAGCCGATGGGAGATGTGCCGCACCTGCTACTGGTCGATGACGAGCGCTCGATCCGCGAACCGCTGGCCCAATATCTGGTTCGCCAGGGCTTTCGCGTCACCCAGGTCGGCGATGCGGCCTCGGCGCGCACGCGGCTGGCCGCCTATGCGATCGACCTGGCAATCGTCGACATCATGATGCCGGGCGAGGACGGGCTGTCGCTCTGTCGCCATATCGCCGCGACCAGCGACGTGCCGGTCATCCTGCTGACCGCCAAGGCGGAGGAAACGGACCGGATCGTCGGGCTGGAGATGGGCGCGGACGATTATGTCGTGAAGCCCTTCTCGCCGCGCGAACTGGCGACGCGGGTCAAGGTGGTGCTGCGGCGATTGCGCGGCGGCGGGGCGCGCCATCATGCGCCGGACGGCGGCTCCTACGCCTTTGCCGGCTGGGTGCTGCGCGCGGGCGAACGGGCGCTGGTCGACCGCGACGGCGTCTCGGTCGCGCTGTCGAGCGGCGAGTTCAACCTGCTCCAGGCCCTGGTCGCGCGGCCGCGCCAGGTGCTGACCCGCGACCAGTTGCTCGACCTGACCCAGGGGCGCGAGGCCGCCGCCTTCGACCGGGCTATCGACAATCAGATCAGCCGGTTGCGCAAGAAGATCGAGGCCGATCCCAAGGCGCCCGAGATCATCAAGACGGTCTGGGGCGGCGGCTATACACTGGCGGCGGAGGTCACGCGGCTTTGACGCGGATGTGGCCGCGTCGCTTCGCCGGGCAGATGGCGCTGCTGATCGCGCTGGCGCTGTTCGTCGCGCAGGCGATCAATTTCGGCCTGGTGCTGCGCGACCGGGCGCAGTTCCGGCTGGAGCAGGCGACCCGGCCGGTGGCGGTGCGGATCGCTGATGCGCTCGATCGCGAGGTGCAGGGCAAGCGCGCGCTCGCCCCCGATCGCGGCCGGGTGCGCCGCGTGGCCGCCGATCCGATCGCCGCCAGCCCAGCGGAACACCATCCCGAGGTCGCGAGCGAGTTGCGCCGGCAGCTCGCCGAACTGGGCATCCGGGTCGGGCGGATCGATACCGGCTTGCGGGTCGGCGATCCCGAAATGCCGCGCGGCGGCCGGGCCGAGCGGTTCCGCGATCCGCCCAGCTTCGAGACGCTGCTGATCGCGGTCGAGCAGCCGGGCCGCGGCTGGCTGACCATCGTCGCGCCCTGGCCCCGGCCGGGGAAGCGCATCTTCTGGGCGCTCGTCAGCCAGACGCTGATCCTCTACATCGTCGTGCTGTTGCCGGTGCTGTGGGCGGTGCGGCGGATGCTGCGCCCCTTGCGCGACCTGACCCGCGCGGCCGAGCAGTTCCGGCCGGGTGCCGAGCCGGTGCCGCTGTCGGCGGAGGGGCCGGAGGATGTCGCGGGGCTGATCACCGCCTTCCAGCGGCTCAGCCTGCGCGTGTCGGCGATGCTGGATGAGAAGGACCGGATGCTGGGCGCGATCGGCCATGACCTGCGCACCCCGCTGGCGGCGCTGCGCGTGCGGATCGAGTCGGTCGAGGACGAGGTCGACCGCCAGCGCATGGCGGACACCATCGCCGAGATGAACCGGACGCTGGACGACATATTGTCGCTCGCCCGGCTCGGCCGCCCGTCCGAACCGCGCGTCGAGGTCGATCTGGGGGCGCTGGTCGATGCGGTGGTGGAGGATTTCCGCGATCTGGGCGCGCCGGTCGACTATATCGAGGGAGAGCGGATCACGCTGAAGCTGCGGCCGTCGCTGATGCGCCGGGCCGTGCGCAACCTGATCGAGAATGCGGTGAAATACGGCGTGTCGGCGACGGTGCGGATCGCCCATCTCGGCCCGCAGGTCGCCATCCTGGTTGAGGATCACGGGCCGGGCATCCCGGAGGACCGGCTGGACGATGTGTTCGATGCCTTCACCCGGCTGGAGCATTCGCGCAACCGCGACACGGGCGGCATCGGCCTGGGACTGGCGCTGGCCCGCGCCATCGTCAACGAGGCGGGCGGCGAGGTGACGCTCGCCAACCGGCCGCGCGGCGGGCTGGTCGCGACCATCACCCTGCCGCGCTGACGCCCTCCCCTTCGCGCACGCGCAGCATCGACAGCGCCGCCAGCAGCATCACCGCGGCGGCGAAGGCCATGGTCCAGATCGGCTCGGTCGGGAAAAAATGGCGGACGATCGTGCCCATCACCGTCGCCACCAGCAATTGCGGCACGACGATGAAGATGTTGAACAGGCCCATATAGATGCCCAGCTTCCGCTGCGGCAGGCTGGACGCCAGGATGGCATAGGGCATGGCCAGGATCGACGCCCAGGCGATGCCGATCGCCACCTCCGCCAGCAGCAGCGTATAGGGATCGCGAAGCACGAAGAAGGACAGGAAGCCGATCGCCCCGATCACCAGCGCGCCGGCATGGGTCCGCACCTTGCCAAAGCGGCGCGCCATCGGCTGAAGCAGGAAGGCGGCGGTCAGCGCGGCGACAAGATTGTACATGGCGAACAGGATGCCGACCCAGTTGCCGCCGGCATTATAGGCCGCGCTCGCCGGGTCCGCCGAGCCGAAGGCATATTGGGCGACCACCGGCGTCGTGTAGATCCACATGATGAACAGCGCCGACCAGGTGAAGAACTGGGTCAGCGCCAGCCGCTTCATGATCGGCGGCATTCCCGCGAAATCGCCGACGATATGGGTCAGGACATTGTCGCTCCGCCCGCGCGCATGGAGCCACCCCGCCGCCAGCCGCGCGATACCGTAGAGCGCGACCAGCACGCCGAGCAGCGCCAGTTCCTTTTCCAGCCGGAGCAGCAGCACGAACAGGGCGATCCCTGCGCCCGCGCCGATCCAGGCCAGGCCGCCCAGGGTCGAGGCGGGCGGCACCGGCGGTGGATCATGCGGTTCGACGGCCAGCCCGTCGAACGCCGCCAGTTCGGCCGGACTGTATTCGCGCGTCGTCACCACGGTCCAGGTCACGGCCGCGAACAGCACCGCGCCGCCGAGATAGAAGGAATAGCGCACCGTATCCGGCACGCCGCCGCCGCTCGCCACATTGGCGATGCCGATCCGGTCGAGCAGGAACGGCGTGGCCGATCCGATCACCGCGCCCGCGCCGATGAACGCGGTCTGGAGCGCATAGCCGGCGGTATGCTGGTCCTTGCGCAGCATGTCGCCGACGAAGGCGCGGAACGGCTCCATCGCGATGTTGAGCGAGGCGTCGAGCATCCACAGCAGCATCGCCGCCGCCAGCAGGCCCGGCGCATTGGGCATCCCGACCAGCGCCAGCGTCGCCAGCACCGCGCCCGCGAAGAAATAGGGCCGCCGCCGCCCGAACCGTCCCCAGGTCCGGTCGGAGAAATAGCCGATCACCGGCTGCACCAGCAGCCCGGTCAGCGGCGCGGCGATCCACAGGATGGCGAGGTCGTCCAGCCGCTCGCCCAGCGACTGGAAGATGCGGCTCATATTGGCGTTCTGGAGCGCGAAGCCGATCTGGATGCCGAAAAAGCCGAAGGAGATGTTCCACAAACCGGCGAAACCCTGGCGGGGCTTGTCCTTCATCCGCAATCCTCTCTCGCCCGCATGTCGTTGTTTCCGGGCCTGTCGCGGGTCAGACCGAGGAGCGACGTACCACCAAACGGGTGGGCAGGACCACGCTTTGCGTCGGCTCGCCGCGAATGCGCGCCAGCAGCGTGTCGATCAGGCGACGCCCCGCCGCGCCGGCATCCTGCACCACCGTCGTCAGCGGCGGATTGGCGAGGCTGGCGGCGGGGATATCGTCGAAGCCGACGATGGCGACATCCTCCGGCACGCGCAGCCCGACATTGACGAAGACCCGCATCGCCGCCAGCGCGATCAGGTCGCTGGCCGCGACGATCGCGTCGAACGGATCGCCCCGGTCGAGCAGATCCTCCGCCGCGCGCGTCCCCGCCTCCTCGGTCGAGATCGCCGGCACCTGCAGTCGCGGATCGATCGGCAGGCCCGCCGCCTCCAGCGCCGCGACATAGCCCAGATAGCGGTCGTGGAACTCGGGGTAGTGATCGGTGGCGTCGCCCAGGAAGGCGATACGGCGGCGGCCCTGCGCGACCAGATGCTCGGCCGCCGACCGCCCGCCCGCGACATTGTCGCACCCGATCGTCAGCCCCGGCTGCCCCGCCTGGACATGGCCCCAGCGGACGAAATGCGTGCCGCGCTCGACCATGTCGACCAGCCGCTGACGATAGTCGGCATAATCGCCATAGCCGAGCAGGATCAGCCCGTCCGCGCGGTGGCTCTGCTCGTAATCGGCCTGCCAGTCGGACGAGGGCTGCTGGAAGGAGACGAGCAGGTCGTAGCCGGCCTCGGCGCAACTGCTCATCATCGATCCCAGCATCGCCAGGAAGAAAGGGTTGATCAGCGTGTCGTCGGGACTGGGATCGCGGAACAGCAGCAGCGCCAGCGTCCGCGACTGGCCCGAGCGCAGGCCGGAGGCGGCGCGGTCGACCGTATAGTTGAGCTGCTTGGCGATCGCCTCGATCCGCTGGCGCGTCGCCGGGCTGACGGTCGGGCTGCCACGCAGCGCGCGCGACACGGTCGGCTGCGACACGCCGGCGAGATGGGCGATATCGAACGAAGTCGCCTTGCGCTGCCCCGCCACGTGCCTTCACTCTCCCGCATCGGCCACGCCACCATGGCGGATGCCCGGAAACGACAAACTCCAATCACGCGCCAGCGTCAACGGCGGTGGTGCGGCCAGGATCATTGTCACCGAAAAGTCACAATCGATTTGTTCACGATTTGAATACGTATGTCGATCGATTGGCGAAGCGAGCAATTGATTTCATTACGGAAACAGAAATCCGGCCCACGGCGCGTCAGACGCAAACGGGGCTTTTTGGGGAGAGATTCATGTACGGTTCGAACCGTGCGTCGACCGTGTCGGCGCGCACCATCCTGAAGCTTTCGGTGAGCGGCGCGGCGCTGGGCGCAGGCCTGTTGCTGATCGGCACCACCGGCGCGATGGCGCAGACCAGCCTGCCCGACGCGGCGCAGGTGTCCGCCGGCAGCAAGGTGCCCGATCCCGCCGCCAGCTCCTCCACCGCCGCCAATCCCAATGAGGCCGGCAGCGCCGAGGATCGCAAGGCCGCCAACGCCGCCCAGACCGGCGACATCACCCCCGCGACCAACGAGACGGTCGCCCAGGCCGCCGGCGCCGCCGCGACGGACGCGGGCGCCTCGCCCGAACAGGCCGACATCGTCGTCACCGGTTTCCGCCGCAGCCTGGAAAATGCCGTCGCCGAGAAGAAGAACCGCGACCAGATCGTCGAGTCCGTCTCGGCCGAGGATATCGGCAAGCTGCCCGACGCGTCGATCGCGGAATCGATCGCGCGCCTGCCCGGCCTGACCTCGCAGCGCATCCAGGGCCGCTCCAACTCGATCTCGATCCGCGGCTTCGCGCCCGATTTCTCGACCACCCTGCTCAACGGCCGCGAGCAGACCTCGACCGGCGACAATCGCGCGGTGGAATATGACCAGTATCCGGCCGAGGTCGTGAACCAGGTCGTCGTCTACAAGACCGGCACCGCCTCGGTGATCGGCCAGGGCCTGTCGGGCACGGTCGATCTGCGCACCATCCGCCCGCTGGAATTCGGCCGGCGCGTCATCTCGATCGGTGCGCGCGGCGTCGATGCGGACATCGGCAAGCTCAACGCCGACTCCAAGCAATATGGCTACCGCGTCAACGGCACCTATGTGGACCAGTTCCTCGACAAGCGCCTGGGTGTCGCGCTGGCCGCCAGCTATACCGACGAGCCGTACCAGACGCAGGAGTTCAACGCCTGGGGCTATGGCACCGCCGGCCCCAGCAACGCCGCGCTGATCGGCGGATCGAAGTCGTACATCACGTCCAACACGCTGCGCCGCCTGGGCCTGACCGGCACGGTGGAATTCCGCCCGGTCGAGAATTTCACCACGACCATCGACGGCTTCTATTCCGACTTCCAGGATCACGCGATCAAGCGCGGCATCGAACTGCCGCTCGGCTTCGACGGGCAGAACGGTCTGGGTGTCACCGATCCGGCGAACACCGGCGCGCGCTTCAACCCCGCGACCGGCCAGATCGCCAACGGCACCTATGTGTCGGGCACCTTCACCAATGTGCAGGGCGTGATCCGCAACAATCGCGAGGATCGCGACGCCAAGCTCTACGCCTTTGGCTGGAACAACCAGTATAAGGGCGATGACGGCTGGAACGCGACCTTCGACCTCAGCTATTCCAAGACCAAGCGCAACGAGACGATCTTCGAGACCTATTCCGGGACCGGCTATGGCCGCGCACTGGGCGCGACCGACACGATCGGCTTCGTCTCCTCGACCAAGGGCACGGTGTTCAGCCCGACGCTCAACTATTCCGACCCCAACCTGATCCAGCTCACCGACCCACTCGGCTGGGGCGGATCGAACGTGCAGGCCGGCTACTTCAACGACCGCGCCGTGTCCGACCGCATCTGGCAGTACCGCGCCGAGGTGGAGAAGGAGATCGAGGACAGCTTCTTCTCCAGCGTCCAGGCGGGCGTGAACTACACCAACCACGACAAGTCGCTGACCCCGAACGAGGCCTTGGTCCAGCTCGCCAGCGGCAATGTGATCGAGCCGGTGCCCAGCCAGTATCTGAAGACGCCCAGTGACCAGACCTATCTGGGGCTGGGGCCGGTGATCAGCTACAATCCCTATGACCTGCTGAACGGCGGCGTCTATCGGCTGGTGTCGAACAACGCGAACAACGACGTCCGCGCCAAGGCCTATTCGATCAGCGAAGACCTGATGACGATGTACCTGCAGACCAATATCCGGCAGGATATCGGCAGCGCTCAGCTGACCGGCAATATCGGCGTGCAGGCGGTGAATACCTCGCAGCATACCAGCGGCTATTATATCGATCCGACCAATACCGGCATCGTGCCGATCCGGCAGGGCGCGGACTATTGGGACGTGATGCCGTCGCTCAACCTGTCGCTGCGCACCGCCAACGACTTCGTCATCCGCGCCGCGCTGGCGCGGCAGGTGATGCGCCCGCGCATGGACTCGATGCGCCTCGGCCTGTCCTACGGCGTCGACCAGACCCGCGGGATCATCGCGGGCAGCAGCGGCAACCCCTTCCTCCGCCCGTTCCGCGCCAATGCCGCCGACCTGACGTTCGAGAAGTATTTCGGCAACAAGGGCTATTTGGCGGCGCAGTTCTTCTACAAGAAGCTGATCAACTATGTCGTCGACCGCAATCTCCAGGACCAGGTCTATGACTATACCGGCCTGCCGCTGAGCGCGAGCGGCGGGTTCCAGACCACCAATCCCAACGCCCCCAACTATGTCTCGCCGATCGGCGTCATCACCCAGCCCTATAACGTCAAGGGTGGGCAGCTCTACGGCGTCGAGCTGGCGGGCACGCTGCCGCTGGGCGAGGTGGTGGGCTTCCTGGACGGGTTCGGCGTGACCGGCGGCGGCTCCTATACCAAGTCGGAGATCGTGGCCTATCCAGGCGCGACCGCCGCCGACCTGCCCGGCTATTCGCGCTGGGTGGCGAACGGCACCGCCTATTTCGAGAAATGGGGCTTCTCGGCGCGCGGCTCGGTCCGCTACCGGTCGAGCTTCATCGGCGAGGTGTCGGGCCTGGCCGCCAACCGGGTCAACCGCAATGCGCGCGGCGAGCTGATCGTCGATGGCCAGATCGGCTACGATTTCAGCAACGGCTTCCTCCAGGGCCTGTCCGTCTATCTCCAGGGGCAGAACCTGACCAACACGCCGTTCGTGACCCAGAATCCGGGCCAGGACCTGCAGATCATCGACTATCAGCGCTATGGCCGCCGCTATCTCGCTGGCTTCACGATGAAGTTCTGATCCATGGCGACCGCCCGAAAGCCCCCTCGGGCGGTCACTGGACGGGACAGGCCATGACCGCCGCCGCCATCCGCAGCGTCGTCATCGTCGGTGGCGGCAGCGCCGGCTGGATGGCGGCGGCGGCGCTCGCGCGCTTCCTGCCGCCGGGCACCGCCATTCGCCTGGTCGAGTCCGATGCGATCGGCACGGTCGGCGTCGGCGAGGCGACGATCCCGCAGCTTCGCCTGTTCAACCAGTCGCTGGGAATCGACGAAGCCGATTTCGTCCGCGCGACCGGCGGCAGTTTCAAGCTGGGCATCCGCTTCGACGGCTGG
Organism: Sphingomonas sp. SORGH_AS_0438; assembly: GCF_031453475.1. Taxonomy (NCBI): domain Bacteria; kingdom Pseudomonadati; phylum Pseudomonadota; class Alphaproteobacteria; order Sphingomonadales; family Sphingomonadaceae; genus Sphingomonas; species Sphingomonas sp. SORGH_AS_0438. The sequence continues at coordinate 895,168 of NZ_JAVIZS010000001.1, read as the reverse complement.
ACCGGGCCGGACAGCCGCTATATCCACGCCTTCGGCACGATCGGTCGCGGCGCGGGGCTGTTGCCCTTCCACCATTATTGGCTGGCGCATCGCCAAGCCGGCGGCACCACCGAGCTGTGGGACTGTTCGGCCAGCGCGCGGGCGGCACGGGCGGACCGGTTCGCGCCCGACCCCGGCCGACCGGACCTGCCGAGCGGCCTTGCCTGGGCCTATCATTTCGACGCGGGCCTCTATGCCGCCTATCTGCGCCGCTATGCCGAGGCGCGTGGCGTGGCGCGCATCGAGGGGCGCGTTATCGGCGTCGACCGCGACGGCGACACCGGCCGGATCGCCGCCGTCCGGCTGGAGGGCGAGCGCCGGGTCGAGGGCGACCTGTTCGTCGACTGCTCCGGCTTTCGCGGCCTGTTGATCGAGGAGACGCTGGCGAGCGGCTTTGACGACTGGTCCGCGCACCTGCCCTGCGACCGCGCGCTGGCGGTGCCGACTGGGCGGACCACGCCGCTCCATCCCTTCACCTGCGCCACCGCGCGTGCGGCGGGTTGGCAATGGCGCATCCCGCTCCAGCATCGCACCGGCAACGGGCTGGTCTATGCTTCCAGCCACCTGTCCGACGATGCGGCGGCGGAGCTGCTGCTCGGGCATCTGGACGGTCCGCCGCTGGCCGACCCCCGGCCCTTGCGCTTCACCACCGGTCGCCGCCGCCGGCCCTGGATCGGCAATTGCGTCAGCCTGGGGCTGGCCGCCGGTTTCATGGAGCCGCTCGAATCGACCAGCATCCATCTGGTCCAGTCGGGCATCGCGCGGTTGCTGGAATTCTGGCCCGACCGCCGTTTCGCCCCCGCCGGCATCGCCGCCTTCAACCGGCGCAGCGAGGCGGAGTGGGTGGCGATCCGCGATACGCTGATCCTCCATTACTATGCCAATGGACGCGACGAGCCTTTCTGGCGCGCGCGGCGCGCGGCACCGATCCCCGACAGCCTGGTCGAACGGATCGAGCTGTTCCGCGAGTCCGGCCACATCCTCCGTCAGGGCGACGAACTGTTCACCGAGGTCGGCTGGCTCCAGATCTTCATCGGCCAGGGCATCGTGCCGCAGGAGCACGCACCGCTGGTCGCCGCCCTGCCCCCGGCCGAACGCGAGGCGCTGGTAGCGATCGCCGCCCGCCATGCCGAAGCGGTCGCCGCCCGCCTGCCCGACCATGCCGAATTCGTCGCGCGCCATTGCGCCGCCCCGCCCCCCACCGAAAGCCGAACCGCATGAAGACCGCCCTGCTCGCCGCCGTCGCCACCCTTGCAAGCTGGGCCGTCCCCGCCGCCGCGCAGGACTATCGCCAGCGCCTGCCGCAGGATGAGGTCATCTATTTCGTCCTGCCCGACCGGTTCGACAATGGCGACACCGCCAATGATCGCGGCGGCCTGACCGGCGATCGGCTGGCCACCGGCTTCGATCCGAGCGCCAAGGGCTTCTATCATGGCGGCGACCTGAAGGGGCTGATCCGCCGGCTCGATTACATCCAGGGCCTGGGCGCGACCGCGCTCTGGGTCGGGCCGATCTTCAAGAACAAGCCGGTTCAGGGCGGCAAGGGCCAGGAGTCCGCCGGCTATCACGGCTATTGGATCACCGACTTCACCCGGGTCGATCCGCATTTCGGCACCGATGCGGATTTCCGCGCGCTGGTCGATGCGGCCCATGCGCGCGGGATGAAGGTCTATATGGACATCATCGCCAACCACACCGCCGATGTGATCCAGTACCGGGAATGCGGCGAGGGCAAGCCCTGCCCGTATCGCGACCGCGCCACCTACCCCTATCGACGCAAGGGCGGCATGGCAGGCAAGGCGATCAACCCCGGTTTCCTGGGCGACGATGTGCAGACGGCGGAGAACTTTGCGCGGCTGACCGACCCGACCTATGCCTATACCCCCTATGTCCCCGCCGCCGAGCGACAAATGAAGGTGCCGGCCTGGCTCAACGACCCGATCTACTATCACAATCGCGGCGATACGCTGTTCCGCAACGAAAGCTCGCAGACCGGCGACTTTTCCGGGCTGGACGATCTGATGACCGAGAACCCGCGCGTCATCGCCGGGATGATCGACATCTATGGCGGCTGGATCGACCGGTTCGGCATCGACGGCTTCCGCATCGACACCGCCAAGCATGTGAACCCGGAATTCTGGCGCAGCTTCGTGCCGGCGATGCAGGCCCGCGCCGCCGCGCGCGGCATTCCGAATTTCCACATCTTCGGCGAAGTGACGGCGGGGATGGAGCCGGGCTATCTGGCGCGCTGGACGAAGATCGCCGGCTATCCGGCGGTGCTCGACTTCGCCTTTCAGAATGCGGTGATGCAGGTGGTGGCGGAGAACAAGCCGACCAGCGTCATGGCCGACCTGTTTGAAGGCGACGTGCTCTATGCCAAGGGCGAGGCGACCGCCGATATCCTGCCGACCTTCCTCGGCAATCACGACCAGGGCCGCTTCGCCCGCTGGGTGCGGCTGGGCAATCCCAATGCCCCGGACGCGGAGGTACTGAAGCGCGTCGAACTGGCCCATGCCATGCTGCTGACGCTGCGCGGCGTGCCGACGCTCTATTCGGGCGACGAGCAGGGCTTCGCCGGCGACGGCAACGACCAGGACGCGCGCGAGGATCTCTTCGCCAGCCGCGTCGCCAGCTATAACGACAACCGCCTGGTCGGCACGACCCGCACCACGGCCCAGGACAATTTCCAGCCGGATCATCCCCTCTACCGGACGATCGCCAGCCTCGCGCGGCTGCGCACCGCCACGCCGGCATTGACCCGCGGCCGCCAGGTGACGCGCCAGCGCGGCGATGGTCCCGGCCTGTTCGCCGTCTCGCGCTTCGATTCCACGGACGGGCATGAGGTGGTGATCGCCTTCAACACCGCCGCCACGCCCATCACCCAGGCGGTGCAGGTGGAGGTGAAATCAGAGCGTTTCACGACGCTTGCCGGCCCCTGTCCAGCGACGGCCGCCGCGCCGGGCAGCCTGACCATGACACTGCCCGCCTTCGGCTATGCGGTGTGTTCGGCCTCCCCTTCCCGCTGAGGACCGAGCGGCTCCTCTCCCGCATGGAAGAGGAGCCGACGCATCACTTGGCGGAGAAGCCGCGCTTCTTCAGCAGCGCCTGGATGTCCGGATCGCGGCCCCGGAACGCGCGATAGGCCTCCGCCCGGTCGGTCTCGTTGCCGGTCGACAGCAGAACGCGCGCGAAGCGGTCCGCCGTCGCCTTGTCCCACGGACTGCCCGCCTCCTCGAACGCGGCGAAGGTGTCCGCGTCCATCGTCTCCGACCAGAGATAGCTGTAATAGCCCGCCGAATAGGCGTCGGACGAGAAGAGGTGATTGAACTGCGGCAGGCGGTGCCGCATCACCAATTGCGCCGGCATCCCGATCTCCTTCAGCGTCGTCGCCTCGAAGGCGGCGGGATCGACGATCCCGTCCGGTACCGTGTGCAGCTTCATGTCGACGATCGCCGAGGACAGATATTCGGTCGTGGCGAAGCCCTGGTTGAAGGTCTTCGACGCCTCGATCTTGTCGAGCAGCGCCTGCGGCATCGGCTGCTTGGTCTGGTAATGGCGGGCATATTTGTCGAGCACGTCGCGGGTCAGCAGCCAATGCTCGTTCACCTGGCTGGGATATTCCACGAAGTCGCGGGGCGTGCCGGCCAAGCCGGGATAATAGACATTCTGCAGCATCGCATGGATGGCATGGCCGAACTCGTGGAACAGCGTCTGCGCATCGTCCAGGCTGATCAGGATCGGCTCGCCGGGCGCGCCCTTGGCGAAATTGTTGTTGTTGGACGACAGGACCATCTGCGCCGGCGGCAGGCCGCGCTGCCCGCGATAGGTATTGGCCCAGGCGCCCGACCGCTTGCCGGTGCGGGCGAAATCGTCGCGGTAGAACAGGCCGACCTCCTGCCCGTTCCGGGTGACGTGCCAGACGCGCATGTTCGGCTCGAACACCGGCACCGTGCCGGTGATCTCCTTGAACTCCAGCCCATACAGCCGGTTGGCGGCGTAGAGTGAGCCCTGGATGATGTTGTTGAGCTCGAAATAGGGCTTCAACTGCGCCTGATCGAGGTCGTAGCGCGCCTTGCGCACCTTCTCCTGGTAGAAGCGATAGTCCCAAGGCTCGATGCGGATCTTCGCGCCTTCCTTGTCCGCGATCGCCTGCATGTCGCGGACCTCCTCGGCGACGCGCGCCTTGGCATAGGGCCAGACGCGCATCATCAGCGCCATGGCGGCGGCCGGCGTCTTGGCCATCGTGTCCTGCATCCGCCAGTCGGCATGGGTCTTGAAGCCGAGCAGATGCGCGCGGTTGGCGCGCAGCCGGACGATGCGCGCGATCGTCGCCTTTGTGTCGTTGACGTCGCCATTGTCGCCGCGCTTGACGAAGGCGCGCCACACCTGCTCGCGCAAGGCGCGGTCCTGTGCGAAGGTCAGCACCGGATCGACCGCCGAGCGGGTGTTGACGATCGCCCATCCCGCCTGCCCACGCTCCTGCGCCGCCGCCCGGGCCACCGCCTTGACGCTGTCGGGCAGGCCGGCGAGCCGTGCCTCGTCGGTGACGATCGTCGCCGTCCCCTCGTCGGCGAGCAGACGCTGCGAGAATTCGGAGAAGTTGATCGCGAGGTTCTGGTTGAAGGCGGACAATTCCGCCTTCTGCGCCGCGTTCAGCTTCGCGCCCTGGCGGACGAAGCTGTCATAGGTGCGGGTCACCAGCCGCTGCTGCTGGGCGGTCAGGCCGCTGGTCGCGCGCGCCTTCCAGATCGTCTCGATCCGGGCGAACAGCTTGGGATCGAAGGTGATCTCGTCGGACGCCGCGGCCAGCTTGGGCGACCATTCGCGGTCCAGCGCCTGATAGGCGGGCGTGTTCATATTGCCGGTCATCACGCCGAACAGCGTCATCACCCGGCCCAATCGCTGCCCGGCGAGCTGCATCGGCACGAAAGTGTTGGCGAAGGTCGGTGCCGCCGGATCGTCGGCGATGCGGCGATAATCGGCGCGGCGCTCGGCCAGCGCGGCAGTGAAGGCGGCGGGGAACAGCTCGGGCTTCACCTTGTCCCAGGGCGGCACCCCGCCATAGGGACCGGTCCAGTCGGCCAGCAGCGGATTGGCGGCGGCATTGGCGGTCGGCGCCGCCGGCCCCTGGGCCAGGGCGGAAGAGGCCAGCAGGGTGGCGGCACCGGCCACCGTCAGAAAGCTACGCATTATCGGTCTGATACTCCCGGATCACGGAAGCACCAGCATAGGCGAGGAACGGCGGGGCGAAAGCCTCTTATGCCGTTCTCGCCAGCGCCTCGGCCACCTTTTCCGGATGATTGCCATAGAGATAGCCGGGCTCGAACTCACCCAGCGCGCGCAGCCGGGGACGATCGAGGATGGTCACCATGCCGTCACGGAACAGCATCAGTTCCTGTTCGCGCAAGGATCGCAGCACGCGATTGACATGGACGTTGGTCAGCCCGCTCGCCTCCGCCAGGTCGGCCTGGATGAGCGGCAGGCTATAGGTGCCGCCGCTGCTCAGCCCGACCATGGCCAGCCGCTCCTCCAGCTCGCAGATCAGATGGGCGATGCGGCCGTCCGCGCCCAATCGGCCCAGGCGGAATATCCATTCGCGGTGCATCGCCGCGTCGAGCAGCGTCGAGAACCACAGCATCCGTTGCAGCTTTGGCCGGGGGGCGAGGATGTCCTCCAGCACGCCGTGTTTCCAGGCCGCGACCTTGGCAGGGCCGATCGTTGCGATGTCATGATCCAGCCGCCCCATTGGGAAGCCGTGCAGGTCGACAAAGTCGCCGGGAATGTGGATGGCGACCAGCTGCCGGTGCCCGGCGCGGTCGTCCATGTAGCGGCACAATATGCCCTCCAGCAGCAATGTGCTTTCCGCCACCGGTTCCCCGGCCCGGACGAGCGTACGCCGGGTCGGCAGGTCGCGAATGGCGCTGACCGAGCGTTCGAGCACCGCGATATCGTCGGGGTCCATCTGGTCGCGGCGTCGACCGAGAAGGAATTTCGCTGTGACCTGCCCGTCCACCAATATCCTCTCGCCTCCCCCGATCCGTCTTGGAAAACGGCGCGGGCATCGCTTCTGTTCCGCAAGGGTAACGACCGAGACGCCGGCCGTTCCAAGCCGGTTGATTTCACCCCCGCGCGCGCCTAATCCCAGCCATGTCCGGCACGGATCCCGTAGCTCAGCAGGATAGAGCGTCCGCCTCCTAAGCGGAAGGCCCCCGGTTCGAATCCGGGCGGGATCACCACCGGTTAAGTGACCGAGTCACGTCCTCGCCCCGCTCGGCGGAGAGACGCTCCCGATCCCTACGTTCCACACCGACGTTAGCGGGATCGATCAGTCGAGTTTCGCGACATTACCCCGGGCGGGGCAGGACGATCGAGCGTCGCTCAGTCCTGCGCGGCCGGACCCTCGGTCGACACCGGAATCTGGTGCACGGTCGCGGATTGCGAGGCGAGCAGATAGTCGGCGGTGGTCAGGAACGGGATCGGGTTGACCGCATGACCGTCGATCCGGACCTCATAATGGAGGTGCGGGCCGGTCGAACGGCCGGTCGAGCCCATCAGCGCGATCAGCTGGCCACGATGAACGCGGGCGCCATTCTGGACGATGATCTTGGACAGATGGCCGTAGCGGGTCGCGATGCCCTTGCCATGGTTGATCTCGACCATGTTGCCATAGCCGCCCAAGCGGTCGGCATGATCGACGATGCCATCGGCGGTGGCGTAGATCGGCGTGCCGGTCGGCCCCGGAATGTCGACGCCGGCATGCATCGCGGCGGTGCCCCGGAACGGGTCGCTGCGGATGCCGAAATTGCTGGTGAACTTCAGGCTGGTGACCGGCTGGACCGAGGGGATGGCGATGACGCCGTTGCCGCCCTGGTCCAGCTTCTTCCAGGTCTGGAACAGCGACTTGAACTGCGCATCCGCCTTGAGGTCGGCCAGCGCCTCGGCACTGGCGGCGGGGATGAAGGTGCCCCCCGAGGGCGGAGCCGACGGCGCGGCGGGCGCTTCGGCGGCATGGCCGGTGCCGGTGGCGGCGATGCCGAGCAGCGCGGCGATCATCATCGAACGGCGGGCACCGGCGCGAAGGACGGCGGCCGACAGAAGCGAATTGGTCATCGAACCCCAATGCGAAGCGCCGCGTCCGCGTTATCCCGCGAACCGGCTCGGAACACCTGAACGACTTGCAGCCCCACCGCTCGCCGAACACCCGCCTTGTGACCCGATGTATCAGCGCGCGGCAATAGGCCCGTAGAAGTCCCGCGTCAGACCGGCAGACTGGCGCGCCGAGTCGTTGAACGGAGGCTTAATCACACCGCGGAAAAATCTGCCTACCAGCCTTTGCCACTCCGGCGCGGGCGGAATGCCGGCATTCGCACAGAGATAGCCGAACCATTTCGCCCCGAATCCGACATGGCGAATCTCGTCGGTGTAGATGCGATGGAGGATTCGCGCCGAGGCCATGTCTCCCGCCGCCTCGAATCGCGCGACCGTTTCCGGCGTCACGTCCAGGCCGCGCGCCTCCAGCACCATCGGCACCACCGCCAGCCGCGCCGCCGGGTCATGCGCCGTCTCCGCCGCCGATTCCCACAAGCCGGCATGAGCCGGCAGCGCGCCGTACTGGCTGCCGAGCGCCTTCAGCCGGCGATCGAGAACGGCGAAATGCATCGCCTCGTCCGCGCCGACCGACAGCCAGTCGTCGACATAGGTGCGCGGGAACTGCGCGCCGAACCGCCCCGCCGCGTCGAAGGCCAGGTCGATGGCGGAGAATTCGATATGGGCCAATGCGTGGAGCAGCGCGATCCGCCCCCGCTCCGATCCACCGCGCCCGCGCTTGGGCATCCGGTTCGGCGGCAGCAGTTCGGGCCGGGCGGGCCGCGCCGGCTGGTCGGGCATCGCCACGTCGAACCGCGCCGCCAGATCCCCGCGCTTCCACGCCCGCGCCGCCGCGCGCGCCAGCCGCACCTTGTCGCGCGGTTCGGCCGCATCCAGCACCTGGCGACAGGCGGCGGCGATCGTCGTCATGCGGAGGCGGCCAGGTCGCGCGCCGCCGCCAGTACCGCCTCGGCATGGCCGGGCACCTTCACCTTGCGCCATTCGCGCACCAGCATGCCGTCCGCGTCGTACAGGAAGGTCGCGCGCTCGATGCCCATGTACGTCTTGCCGTAGAGCTTCTTCTCGCCCCATACACGGAATGCCTCGCAGGCGACGCCGTCGGGATCGCTGGCCAGTTCCACCGCCAGGCCATGTTTGGCGGTGAATTTGGCATGGGCGGCCAGACTGTCCTTCGACACGCCGATCACACGGACACCCGCCTGGGCGAAGTCCGCCGCCAGCGCGGTGAAATCCTGCGCCTCGCGCGTGCAGCCGGACGTATCGTCCTTGGGATAGAAATAGACGACGAGCGGCACGCCGACTCGGTCGAGCGCGATCGGCCCGTCCTGCCCCTCCACCGTCACCGCCGGAATCTTGGTCATGCGATCGTCTCCCACCAGGTCGCGACCTCCTGCCGTGCGACCGCCATCTCCGCAACCATGTGCGCCCAGTCGTCGCAGCCGACTGCACGGGCGATCAGCGCGCGGGTCGCCTCCGCCGGCTCGGCCGCGTCGGGCGCCACCAGTCGCATCGTGATCAACAGCCGGGCGAGCAGGCGATAGGCGGCGGGCAGGTCCTCCGGCGCGAGGCCGGCCGCGACCATCCGCTCCACCGCGCGGCCCAGATTGGGGTCGAACCCGTCATGACGCAGCAACTGGCGGGCATGGAGCGCGAACTCCAAGTCGACCAGCCCGCCCGGCAGCAGCTTGACGTCGAGCGGCCCCGCCGCCGGCTTGTGCCGTGCCATCTCCGCGCGCATCGACCGGGCCTCGTCGACCACGTCGCGGGTCGGTCGATCCCCGGCGAGCACCGCGTCGATGATCGCCTGGGTCGCGGCGCGGGCGGCGGGGGAACCGAACGCCGGCCGGGCGCGGGTCAGCGCCATATGCTCCCAGGTCCAGGCCTCCTCGCGCTGATACCGGGCGAAGCTGTCGAGCGACACCGCCAGCGGCCCCTGCCCGCCCGAGGGCCGCAGACGTGTATCGACCGGATAGAGCGGCCCCGCCGCCGTCGGCACAGAGAGCGCCGCCGTCATCCGGCTGGCCAGGCGATTGTAATAGAGGGTCGCGCCGAGCGGCTTGGGCCCATCGGACTCGGCCCAGAAATCGCCGGTGAACAGATAGACCAGGTCGAGGTCCGAGGCATGGGTCAGCACGCCGCCGCCGAGACGACCGAGCGCCAGCACCACGAACTCGCTGTCCGGAACCGCCCCATGCGCACGGGCGAACTCCGCGATGGTCGCTTCCGCCAGGACCTGGACCGCCGCCTCGGCGACGCGCGCATAGCCTGCGCCCACCGCCAGCGGATCGGCCGCGCCCGCGACGATCTGTGCGCCGAGCGCGAAGCGGGTCTCCCCGACCACGCGGCGGACATGGTCGAGCCGCTGCTGGTAATCGCCGACATCGCCGCCGCGCATCGCCTGGGCCAGGGCCGCGACATCGCCGACCTCGTCGAGCGCGGAGGCGTCGATCAGTCCGTCGATCAGCGCGGGCCGGCGCGCCAGTTCGTCGGCCAGCGGCACGGCATGGGCCAGGATGCGGGCGAGCAGGTCGGCCAGCCCCGGCCGCGCCTCCAGCAGTCGGAAGATGTTGATGGCGCTCGACATATGTTCGAACATGCCGTCCAGCTTGCGGAGCGCCGCATTGGGATCGGGGGCATGGCCGATCGCCTCGACCAGGGTCGGCAGCACCGCCTCCAGCGCGTCGCGCGCCGCGGCGCTGCGCAGCGACGGGTAGAGGCCGGACCGCCATGCCGTGATGCGCTGCGCCGCGGCCGCGCCGTCGCTGAACCCATATGCGGCCAACGCCGCGCTCAATCCCTGCGGATCGCGCGACAGGCCGGCACGCTTGGCATCGTCGAGCGCGTCATAGACCCGGCCGACCCGCTGCACCGAGGGGCGAAGCTGGTCGAGCAGCGCGGCTCCATCCGCCAGCCCGTGCAACTGCGCGACCGCGTCCAGGCCCTCGCCCGAGGGCAGGCGATGCGTCTGCCGATCGTCGATCATCTGGACGCGGTGCTCGATCGTGCGGAGCAGCGTATAGGCCTCGGCCAGCGCCTGGGCGTCACTCACCTCGATCCAGCCGGCGATCGCCAGTTCGGTCAGCGCGTCGCGCGTCGCCGGCGCGCGGAGCACGGGGTCGCGGCCGCCATGGATCAGCTGGTGGATCTGCGCGAAGAACTCGATCTCGCGAATGCCGCCGCGCCCGCGTTTCAGATCATAGCTGGGACCGAAGGCCTGTCCCTGCGCATGATGATCGCGGATACGGTGCGACAGCGCCCGAATCTCCCCGACCGCGCCGAAGTCGAGCGTCCGCCGCCAGACGAACGGCCGGATCGAATCGAGGAAACGCCGGCCCAGCGCCACATCCCCCGCCGCCGCCCGGGCGCGGATGAAGGCGGCCCGCTCCCAGGTCAGCGCCTGGCTCTCATAATAGGCGATCGCGCCGCCGACCGGGATGGCGATCGGCGTCACTTCCGGCGAGGGCCGCAGCCGGAGGTCGACGCGCAGCACATAGCCGTCACCGTCGCGGGCCTGGAGCAGCTCCACCGCGCGCCGCGCGATCCGCACCGCCGCCTCTTCCGGCTCCTCGCGGGTGCGGCGGGGCAGCGTCGCCGGGTCGAAGATCAGGATCGGGTCGATGTCGGAGGAATAATTGAGCTCGCGGCTGCCCTGCTTGCCCAGGGCGATGGCGGCGAAGCCGATCGGCTCGGCATCCGGATAGCGTTCGGCGATGGCCGCACGAATCGCCCGGTCGAGCGCGGCATCCGCGAAATCGGTCAGCGCGGCCGTGACCGAAGTCAGGTCGAGCGCGCCGGCCAGATCGCCGAGCGCCACCTGCAAGGCCAGCGCCCGCCGTTGCCGCCGCAATGCCTGCGCGACGGGCCGGTCCGGGTCGTAGGCGAGCAGAGCCGGGTCGAGCCGACCGGACGCCGCCGCCTCCGCGATCGCCGGCTCGCGATCCGCCAACAGGGCGAGGAAGGGAGAGTGACGGCGCGCCCGCTCCAGGGCGAGCGGCAGGCGGGGATCGTTGGCGATCAGCGGCAGCGATTCGAACATCGCCCCCGACCTGACACAGATCGCAACGAAGACCCACTCCGCACGTTGTGATGGCATGATGTCCACCAGTTCCTTGCTCGCGGAAACCAGCGGCGGCGAACAGATCGTTCGGCGGCCCCGCCCGGCCGACGCGATCGGTGCCGCGTTGCGCGACGCCTATGGCGGGACGGTCGCAACGCCGGAGGACATGCTGCGCCTGTTGCGACGGCTGAATGGCAGCACGCGGCTGAATAGCTGACGTGACTTGCCTAGCGCAGTGTAGGTTAGCAGCTTGAACGGACGGTAATTGCCCCTACCCGTCGCCACTTTTGACGTTGAAAATGCGTGAACGCGCATCGCCACCAAGCTCCTGTTCTCGCAGGAGCAATGGAAGCGACCGCTATATTAGATAGTATCAGCCGGCGAAACCAAACCGGCCGTATACCCTCAACGTCCGCGGCTGAGGTGGTCCACATCGCCCATGATGGAGTCGAGCGCCGTCTTGTTCGGGTCGGTCTCATGATCCCGCCGCGACGGGAGCGCGCCCTCGCTCAGCAAGGCCTCCAGCGCGACGCGGCCACGCGCGACGCGGCTCTTGATCGTGCCGACCGCGACCTGACAGATCTCGGCTGCTTCCTCATAGGCAAAGCCGCCCGCACCGACCAGGATCAGCGCCTCGCGCTGCGGCTGCGGCAGATGCATCAGGGCGCGCTGCATGTCGCCTAGTTCGACATGGCGATCCTGGCTGGCAGGCGCGGCGAGGATGCGATCGGCGACCAGATCGTCCCACTCGCCCTTGAAGCGCGCACGCCGCATCTGCGACAGGTACAGATTGCGCAGGATGATGAAGGTCCAGGCGCGCATGTTGGTGCCGGCCTGGAAGCGCTTGCGTGCCGCCCACGCCTTGAGCAGCGTCTCCTGCACCAGATCGTCGGCGAGATCGCGGCTGCCGGACAGCGACCGTCCAAAGGCGCGCAGGTGCGGAATGACCTGCGCCAGCTGCGTCTTGAATTCCGGGTCGGACAGCGAAACATGCTCGACCGGAGCCTCCATGGGCTCGGGAGCATCGTCGTCGCGCAGCATCGCTTGAGTCATTCGTATCCGATCTTAGAGCTCGGCACGGTTCCCCGCCCCGGCAGAAAATAGTCATCACGATCCGACTTTACCAGCCGGGGGCCATATTTAGCGGAAAACGATCACTGCGAAGATCACGATCACCAGCGCCAGCGAAATCGGCAGGATGTACCGCGTCATATGCGGGGTGGATCCGGCGCGCGCCTCTTCGGTGCTGACATGGATGCGGTCTTCGGGATCGGCCATGATGATAAAACCCCTTCGGATCGTTTTGGCTCCGTAACCCTTCCACCTTTTCCGCGTCATCGGGGCGGACGCTGCCGCCCGCCCCGATGGGATTACGGTCAGGCCGGCACGGTCGACTGGTCGAAGAACAACGCCTGGCTGATCGCCGCCTTGACGGTCGAGCGCTGGAACGGCTTGGTGATGAGGAAGGTCGGCTCCGGCCGCTCGCCGGTGAGCAGACGCTCCGGGAAGGCAGTGATGAAGATCACCGGCACCTCGAACTCGGCCAGGATGTCCTTGACCGCATCGATACCCGAGCTGTCGTCGGCCAGCTGGATGTCGGCGAGCACCAGGCCCGGCCGATCCTCCATCGCCAGACCGACCGCCTCGTCGCGGGTGACGGCGACGCCGGTCACGTCATGACCCAGGTCGCGGACGATCGTCTCGATATCCATCGCGATGATCGGCTCGTCCTCGATGATGAGCACGCGGGCGCGGGTCTGCTGCTCGATCTCGGCCAGCGCCTCGGACACGAGACGCTCGACCTCGTCGGTCTCGACATCGATCAGATAGGCCGCGTCCTCGGGTGTGAAGCCCTCCATCGCGGTGAGCAGCAGCGCCTGGCGCGACAGCGGCGTCATTCGGGAGAGGCGCGCGCGGGTCACCGCCTCGGCGCCGATCGCCTCCGGCTCGTCGCCGAGGTCATCGTAATTGGCCGAGGACCAGATGCCCTGGAACATCCGGTAGAGGCCGAGACGCGGATCGACATCCCGCGGAAACTGGTCGGGCGCCGCGACGATCGCCTCCAGCGTGGCGCGGACATATTGGTCGCCATGGGTCTGGCTGCCGGTCAGCGCCCGGCCGTAGCGCCGCAGGAAAGGAAGGTGCGGTGCGAGTTGCTGTCCAAGCGACATGAGCGTTAAAAACTCCCTGGAGACTGATCGGCCCTTCTGTGCACGAAGGGTATGCTGTGGCAATGGTGTGGCGAACGTCCGACTTTTTCGGAACGCTGTTGGAACCATCGAGAGCATGTTTGGTTTCACGGCGATGTTGAACCATTGCCGACATTTCGGCACGTCGCTGCACGCCCCTCGGTTTGAGCGGGCTTAGGGGGAAGTTTTCGGGTTGGGTCAGGATAGCGAGAAGCCGGCTGCGATGCGGGACACCATTCAGCAAGAGGGCGTGCGTCGCACCCCCGCCGATGCCCGCGCGACCGGCCGGACGACCGGTCGTGCCGCACAGCCGGACGAGACCAAAGATCGCGAGATGGGTACGGCGTTGCGCTCGGTCTATCAGCGGACCGTCGAGGAACAGATTCCGGACGACCTGCTCGACCTGCTCGGCAAGCTGTCCTAACGCCGGGCAATGCCCGATCCCACACTTGCGGTCTCGACACTTCCGCCGACGCAAACCGACACCGCCGAAGCCCCGAACGCCGAACCGGCTCTGCCCGGTGAGGGGCATCGGTTCGGCCGCTTGCCGACCGGGGCGAAGCTCTTCCTGATCCTCAGCGGTGCGTTGCTGCCGCTGGCGCTGATCGCGGTCGTCGCAACGCTCCAGATCACGCGACTGACCGATGCTGAGGCGCGCTCGCGCCTGCGCATCGCCGCCAATGAAAGCGCGCGCGCCATCGCCGTCGAACTGGTTGGCGACATGAACGCGTTGCGGGTCGCGGTGAACGCGCTCGGCGCCGATCCCGCCGACGCGCCGAGCTGCGCAAGGGCGCAAGGCGTCTTCGCCCAACAGGCCTCAGCCGGCGCGCGATTCGAGATCGCCGATCGCCAGGGTCGCCTGCTCTGCGGCGAGCACATGCCCCAGCCGGTCGACATGGAAGCGGACGAACCGGTCAACGCCGCCGTCCTGCCCGGCAAGGGGCTGATCCTGTCGCTGACCGGCGGCCGGTCGGACGTCACGGCCCGCGCCTTCTTCCCGCAAAGCTTCCTGCGCAAGCTCGGCCGGCCGACCAGCCGCGCGACCATCTTCTCCAGTGAGATGCTGCTCGACGACCAGACGCTGGCGCTGGAGCCGGCGCCGGGTGATGGGGCGTTTCAGCGGCGGGAGGAATTGCGCACACCGCTCGGCATCGCCGACCTGGAACTGCGTACCCGGATGCCCAGTGCGCCGGTCACCTCCTCGCTGATCGTCGCGCTGCTGTTGCCGCTGCTGATGTGGGCGGCGGCGGCGGGGATCGCCTGGCTGGTCGTCGACCGGCTGCTGCTGCGTCCCTTGCGACAGTTGCGCGCCAGCGTCGCTGCCTATGTGCCGGGCGAGGTGATTGATTCGCGCGCGACCAGCCTTCCCGCGCCGGAGATCCGCGAGCTCGGCGAGACCTTCCGCTCGATCAGCCAGACGGTGGCCGATCACGAAGCGGGTTTGGAGGAGGGATTGCGCCGCCAGACCAAGCTGACGCGCGAGGTCCATCACCGGGTGAAGAACAATCTTCAGGTGATCTCCAGCCTGATCGCCTTCCATGCACGCGGCGCGCGGAGTCCGGACGCGACTGGCGCCTATGCCTCGATCCAGCGCCGGGTCGATGCGCTGGCGGTCGTCCATCGCCATCATTTCGCGGAGATGGAGGTCAATCGCGGCCTGAACCTGCGCACCATGGTCGGCGAACTCGCCTCCAACATCCGCGCCACCGCGTCGGAACGGGCCCATGCGATCGGCATCACGCTGGATGTCGACGCCTTTCTGGTCAATCAGGACGTGGCGGTCGCCCTGGCGTTCCTCATCACCGAGATGATCGAGCTGGCGACGAGCTGCGACCCCGCCGCACAGATCCGTGTTTCGATCAAGCCCGACGAGCAGGCGGAGCGCGCCGTGCTCCGCGTCGTGTCGCGGGCGCTGGTCGATGGCGACCTGCTGCGCGAGTTGGCGAGTACCCGCTATGGCCGGGTGATGGAGGGGCTCTCGCGCCAGCTCCGCTCGAAGCTCCACCACGACCCGCTGACCGGGGCCTATGAAATCGCCTTTTCCGTCACCGGACGCGACTGAAAAAACTTCGCGCGACCATGGAACCGGCCGGACGGAGGCGGGTTTTACAGCACGGATCGCGACCTTATGCCCCCCCGCTCTCGCGGTCCACGACATAGGCCTGAAGGCGTCACCCCCCCCCCCCCGGTGACGCTTTCAGGCCTTTAACGTTTTCAGGCATCCCCAATCTTCTTCCAGTCAGCGTATCGGCCATATCGTTTGCGGAACGAAAAAGCCGGCGGATCATTGCGTTATCGGCATCTACATACTGGAGGTTCTTATGCGTAAACTGGTTGGTCTCGCCATCGTCGCTAGCGCGTTGCTCGTCTCGGCCTGCAACACGATCGAGGGCGCCGGCAAGGATGTGAGCTCGGCGGGCAAGACCGTCGCCAAGACGGCCGACGACGCCAAGTAAACGCTAAGGCGACATGACAGGAGCCTCCGAGCCCGCCAGGGTTCGGAGGCTCCTTGCGTTTCCGGCTCGGCTCCATCACCCCCGCGACATTATTTCTGAAAGGCTAGGCCGAATGACCACCGACGGACGCCGGATCGAACAGGGCGGACTGATCCTGTTCCTGGTGCTTGCCACCATCGGGCTGTTGCTGATCGTCTCCAGCTTCATTGGCGCACTGCTCTGGGCCGCGTTGGCGGCGCTGCTGTTCCAGCCGCTATTCCAGCGCCTTCTGCGCCGCTGGCCGGAACGGCGGACGATGGCGGCAGCGGTATCGCTGCTCATCATCACCGTGGCGGTCGTCATCCCCGCGCTGATCGTTGCCAGCCTCGTCATCGACCAGTCGGTCGGCGTCTATGCGCAGATGCGCTCGGGCAATATCGATTTCGCGCTCTACTTCCACCAGGTCCATGACGCCCTGCCCGACCGTATCCAGAATCTGGTCGACCGGTCCGGCTTCGACAGTTTCGAACGGGTCCAGGCCAAGCTGTCGCAGGCGGTGAGCAGCAGCGTCAGCACCATCGCCCGTCAGGCGCTGTCGATCGGGGCCAATGCCGCCTCCTTCCTGCTGGCGTTCGGCGTCGGCCTCTACGTCACCTTCTTCCTGCTGCGGGACGGCGATTCGATCGGCCCGGCGGTGGTCCGCGCCCTGCCGCTCCGCCGCGACGTCGCCGAGCGGCTGAGCGACAAGTTCGTGGCCGTGGTGCGCGCCACGATCAAGGGATCGGGCGTCGTCGCGCTGGTGCAGGGCGCATTGGGTGCCGCGACCTTCTGGATCGTCGGCGTGCCGGCAGCCCTGCTCTGGGGCGTGCTGATGGCGATCACGGCACTGCTGCCGGCGGTCGGTCCGGCGATCATCTGGACGCCGGTCGCCATCTACCTGCTCGCCACCGGCGCGATCTGGCAGGCGGTGGTGGTGATCCTGTCGGGCGTGTTCGTGATCGGGCTGGCCGACAATATCCTGCGCCCGATCCTGGTCGGCCGCGACACGGGCCTGCCGGACTGGATGGTGCTGGTGACGACGCTGGGTGGCATCGACCTGATCGGCCTGAGCGGCATCGTGGTCGGGCCGCTGGCCGGCGCGCTGTTCATGACTGGCTGGCAGATCCTGACCGAGGACCGCCGCGCCGAGCCGGTGCGGGTGAATAGCGAGGCGGGCGGATGATCGCCGCCCCGCCCCTCAATCCTCCGCGCTTAGGGCGGCCCCCTCGCGCGCGCGGCGGCGCTCGGTGAACCAGATGCCGATGATCGCCAGCTCGTAGAGCAGGATCAGCGGCACGGCGAGCAGCACCTGGCTCATCAGGTCGGGCGGTGTCAGCACCGCCGCGATCGCCGTCGCGCCGACGATCGCATAGCGCCGCGCCTTGATCAGCCCCTGGCGCGAGACGATCCCGGCCCGCTCCAGCAGCATCAACAGCACCGGCAGCAGGAAGGACAGACCGAAGCCGAACAGGAATTGCATGATGAAGGACAGGTAGTTGCCGATCGCCGGCAGCGCCTCGCGCTTCACGCCGCCGACCACGCCGTCGAAGCCGAGCAGGAAGTGCAGCGCCATCGGAATGGCGACATAATAGGCCAACGCGGCCCCCAGCGCGAACAGCAGCGGCGTCGCGAACAGGAAGGGCAACAGCGCGCGCCGTTCCTTGCGGTACAGGCCCGGGGCGACGAACTGCCAGAGCTGATTGGCGATGATCGGAAAGGCGATCATCATCGCCGCGAAGAAGGCGACCTTCACCTGGACGAAGAAGGCCTCGAAAATCTCGGTATAGATCACTGTCCCCTGCCCCGCGCGCAGCAGCGGCTGGACCAGGAAGGCGAAGATGCGGTCGGCAAAATAGAAGGAGATGGCAAAGGCCACCGCCAGTGCCGCGATGCAATAGAGCAGGCGACGGCGCAGTTCGATCAGATGGTCGAGCAGCGGCGCGCGGCTGGCATCGACCTCGTCGAGATGTTCGGTATCGCTCACGACGCGGCCCCTTCGGACTTGCCGGGCGTCGGCGTCTCGGCCGGCGCGACCTGAGGCTTCTCAACCATCACCGGCGCGGCATGGCCGTACGGGTCGTCCTGCGGCGGCGAGGCGTGGCTCACCTCCCCCGGCGCATCGGGCATCGGATCGGCCGGGGGCGGTGCGGGATGTTCGCGCATGATGCGCTCATTCTCCGCCGCCCAGCGCTTCTCCATCTCCTCCAGCTCGGCCTCGCGGACCATCTGGTCGAAGCCCGAGCGAAACTGGCGGGCGACGCCGCGCGCGCGGCCCACCCAATAGCCGACCACCCGCATCGCCTTGGGCAGGTCCTTGGGACCAATCACCACCAGCGCCACGATGGCCACGAGCATCAGCTCGGTCGGCGCGATATCGAACATTCAGCCGCGCCCCAGCGGAGAGGACAATATCAGCGGTCGTCGCGCAGCGTATCGCGGGTGCGATTGCCGTCCGGGTCGAAGGCGGGCTCCGCCTTGCTTTGCGCCTCGATGCGCTTGGCGGGCTTGGAGGTATCGTCCTCCTCGGCCATGCCCTTCTTGAAATTCTTCACACCCTTGGCGACATCGCCCATCAGGTTCGAAAATCGCCCGCCGCCCAAGAGCAGGATGGCGACGACGGCAAGAACGAGCAGATGGATCGGGCTGAAGCTGCCCATTGGCTTAACTCCTGAAGACACCCTGCATCTAAGCGCTATCGCCGGGCTTTTCCAGCCGCTCCGTGGAAAGATCGACCGGATCAAGCAGACCGGCCGCGCGCAGATCGTCGATCCCCGGCAGATCGCGCCGGCTGGCCAGGCCAAAATGGGTCAGGAAGGTCGGCGTGGTGGCATAGGTCAGCGGTCGGCCCGGCACCTCGCGGCGGCCGGCGGGGCGAATCCAGCCCGCCTCCAGAAGCACGTCCAGCGTGCCCTTGGAAATCTGCACGCCGCGGATCGCCTCGATCTCCGCGCGGGTGGTCGGCTCGTGATAGGCGATGATCGCCAGCGTCTCGACCCCCGCCCGCGACAGCGACCGCCGCTCCTCGCTGGTGCGGCGGAGCAGATGGGCGAGATCGGCCGCCGTCTGGAACAGCCAGCGGTCGCCGCGCCGGACCAGCTGGATGCCGCGTCCCGCATAATCGGCCTGCAATTGCGCCAGCGCCGGGCGGGGGTCCGCCGCCACATGGGCGCGGATCGCCTCGACGGTCAGCGGCGTCTCGGCGGCGAACAGCACCGCCTCCACGGCGCGGACCAAAGCGTCGGGCGGGGTCATGCCGGCGCCCGGAGGTAGAGCGGCGCGAACGGCGCGGCCTGGCGCAACTCGACCCGCCCCTGCCGCGCCAGTTCCAGCGCCGCGAGGAAGCTCGATGCGATCGCTGATCGCCGCAACGCCCCGGCCGAAGGCGGCAGGAAGCTTTCCAGCGCGCGCCAGTCGAGCGTCACGCCGAGCAGCGCCGACACCCGCTCCAGCGCCGCCTCCAGCGTCATCACCTGCCGGTCGGCAACGACATGGAAGACCGGCCGGGTGCGCGCCGACACCCGGCCATAGGCGGCGATCAGTTGATAGAGGTCGACCTGCCAGTCGGCGCGGCGATCGGTGCGCAGCCCCTCCGGCATCCCCCGGGCGAAGACGTCCCGACCCAGCCGGTCGCGCGCGACCAGCCGCGCCCCCGCCTCGCGCATCGCGTCCAGCCGTTCGAGCCGCATCTGGAGTTGCAGCGCCAGCAGTTCCGGATCGGGGTCCGGATCGGCCTCGCGGGGCAGCAGCAGCGCGGACTTGAGATAGGCCAGCCACGCCGCCATCACCAGATAATCGGCGGCCAGCTCCAGCCGCAACGCCGCCGCCCGCGCGACGAAGGCGAGATATTGCTCGACCAGCGCGAGGATCGAGATGCGGCGCAGATCGACCTTCTGGCTTCGCGCGAGATTGAGCAGCAGGTCGAGCGGCCCCTCCCAGCCATCGAGGTCGAGGGTCAGTTGCTCCGGTTCGGCCACCGCCCGGTCACGCCGCCGCGAGCAACACGTCGCGCTCGGCGATCAGCGCGGCCATGTCGCCCTGCCCCGGAGCCGGCATCGCCTCGGCCAGGCGCCGCATCGTCGCCGGACCGGCGGGAGGCAGGTCGGCCGCCAGTTCCGCCCATTGCTCCGGTGTCGCCGCGCAGCACAGCGCCAGATCGCACCCTGCCCCGATCGCGGCCCCGGCCCGCGCGCGCAGGTCGCCGTTCAGCGCGCCCATGTGCAGATCGTCCGACAGCAACAGGCCCTGAAAGCCCAGCCGCTCGCGAATGACGGTCCGGACGATCGTCGGCGACAGCGTCGCCGGTCGTGCGTCGTCCCAGACCGGGTAGAGTGCATGGGCCGTCATTCCGGCCTTGGCGATCCTTGCCAGCGTGCGGAAGGGCGAGAGATCGGCGGCCAGCGAATCGTCATCGGCCTCCACCACCGGCAGTGCATGATGCGGATCGCAGGTCGCGCGGCCATGGCCGGGCCAGTGCTTGACGATCCCGGTGACGCCGCCCGCCGCCAGTCCGTCGAGCATCGCGCGGCCGAGCGCGGCGACCTGCATCGGCTCCGCGCCTAGGCATCGCTCGGCCAGTGCCGCCGTTGCGCCGGACCGGGCGAGATCGAGCACCGGCGCGGCGTTCATCGTGATCCCGCCCTCCGCCAGCATCCGCCCGACCGCCTGGCCCTGCGCACGCAGCGCCCGGATCGCGGTCATTGGCGCCCGGACATAGGCATCGGCGAAGCGGGCGGCAGCCAGCGTCTCCGGCCAGTGTGGCGGCCGCAGGCGCGCGACCGGCCCGCCCTCCTGGTCGATCAGGATCGCGAGGTCGTCGCGCCCGCTCAGGTCACGCAGATCGTCGGTCAGCGCGCGAAGCTGCACGGGATCGACGATGTTGCGCGCGAACAGGATGAACCCGGCCGGCGCGACCCGGCGGACCGCCGCGCGCTCCGCCGGCGTCACCTGCGGACCGGTCAGACCGACGATGATCGGCGTCATCGCTCCGCCCCCGATCAGCTCGCGACGAAACAGCTTTCGCCCGCGACCTTCAACCGGCCGCAGAGCTGCGCCGCCTGGTTGGCGCTGCCCGCATTGACGCGCAGGCGATAGAGCGTCTTGCCGTCCTTCGCGACCGGCTGCACCACCTTGCCCAGCGGCGCGAGATAGCTGAACCGCTTGGTGAAGCGGTCCCAGGCCGCATTGGTCAG
The DNA here is from genome assembly GCF_031453475.1 of Sphingomonas sp. SORGH_AS_0438. NCBI lineage: Bacteria > Pseudomonadati > Pseudomonadota > Alphaproteobacteria > Sphingomonadales > Sphingomonadaceae > Sphingomonas > Sphingomonas sp. SORGH_AS_0438. The sequence goes on along the minus strand of NZ_JAVIZS010000001.1, from coordinate 874,113 downwards.
GCTTTCCGAGGGATAGGCGCCGAGCTGCACCAGCGATCCGCCCGGCGCGGGGCCGGCGGGGGCCGGACGCTCGCTCATCGGCGTGGCGGCGACCAGCTTGCCGGCGGGCGCGGGAATGGCGGCGCTGGCGCTGCGGCCCGCTGCCACGCCCGGGGTCGGGCTTGCCGACGCGGCGGGCGTCGCCGTCACCGGCGCCTCGGGGATCGCGCTCAGGTCGATCGCGCCGGTGCCGGCCGCCTTGCCGTCGCTGGTCGCGACTGCGGCATCGCCCTCGCCCTCCACCTTCAGGCCGCCGGGTTCGACCGGCTTGACCTTATAGGGATTGGGCTCGGCCGCGATCAGCTCGCCATTGCCGCCCGCCGTGCGGTGCCAGATATTGACCACGGCAAAGGCGATGCCCGCGACCACCACCAGCACCAGCACCACATAGGCGACGAAGCGTAGGATCGACGATCCCTCCTCCTCGTCGGGATCGACGGTCTCCAACCAGGGCAGCCGGTCCTCGTCGCGCAGCGATAGGTGGTCGACCATAAATCAGTTCATCTCCGACACGGCTTCGACGCCCATGATCGCCAGGCCATTGTGGATGATCTGCCCGATTCCGGCCGCCAGGAAAAGCCGCGCGCGCGTCGCCTCGGCATCCTCCACCACCAGGAAGCGGCGATCCGGCCGATCATTGCCGACATTCCATGCCGCGTGGAAGGCGGCGGCGAGGTCGTAGAGGTAGAAGGCGATGCGATGCGGCTCGCGAGTCGCCGCCGCCGTCTCGACGATGCGCGGGAATTGCGCGGCCAGCTTGACCAGCGCCAGCTCCTCCGCGTCGAGCCGCGAAAGATCGGCCTCGCCACCGGTGATCCCCGCCTCGGCGGCACGACGATGCAGCGAGGCGATGCGCGCATGGGCATATTGCACGTAGAAGACCGGATTGTCCTTCGACGCCTCGACGACCTTGGCGAAGTCGAAATCCATCTGCGCATCGGCGCGCCGGGTCAGCATGGTGAAGCGCACCACGTCCTTGCCGACCTCGCGCACCACATCGGCGAGCGTGACGAAATTGCCGGCGCGCTTGGACATCTTGACCGGCTCGCCGCCGCGCAGCAGCCGCACCATCTGGATCAGCTTGACGTCGAAGCGGGTCTTGCCGCCGGTCAGCGCCGCGACCGCCGCCTGGATGCGCTTGACGGTGCCGGCATGGTCCGCGCCCCAGATGTCGATCAACTGGTCGGCGGATTGCGCCTTCTGGTAATGATAGGCCAAGTCCGCGCCGAAATAGGTCCAGCTGCCGTTCGACTTCTTGATCGGCCGGTCCTGGTCGTCGCCGAACGCGGTCGAGCGGAACAGCGGCAGTTCCACCGGCTCCCAATCCTCGGGCGTCTCGCCCTTGGGCGCTTCCAGCACGCCGTCATAGACGAGATCGCGCGCGCGCAGCTCGGCCTCCGCCGCCTCGGGCTTGCCGGCGGCCTGCAACTCGGCCTCGGAGGAGAACAGGTCGTGATGGATGCCGAGCAAGGCCAGATCGGCCTTGATCAGTTCCATCATCGCCGCGACGGCGCGGGTGCGGAACAGCGCCAGCCACTCCCCCTCGGGCGCGGCGGCATAGCGATCGCCGAATTCGGCGGCCAGCGCCTCGCCGACCGGGACCAGATAATCGCCCGGATAAAGCCCCTCGGGGATGGTCACCGACTGGCCCAGCGCTTCCAGATAGCGGCAATGCACCGAGCGGGCGAGCACATCGACCTGGCCGCCGGCATCGTTGACATAATATTCGCGGATCACCTTATGCCCGGCGAACTCCAGCAGGCTGGCGAGCGCATCGCCCACCACCGCGCCGCGGCAATGGCCCATGTGCATCGGCCCGGTCGGGTTGGCGGAGACATATTCGATATTGACGGTGACGCCATGGCCCGTGGTCGAGCGGCCATAGTCCGCGCCCCCCGCATGGACGGCGGCGAGTTCGTCGCGCCAGCTGTCGTCGGTCAGCACCATGTTGATGAAGCCCGGCCCGGCGATGTCGACGCGCGCCACCTCGGGCAGCTTGCGCAGCTCGGTCGCCAGCGCTTCCGCCAGGTCGCGCGGCTTCGCGCCCGCCGCCTTGGCCAGCACCATCGCCGCATTGGTCGCGAGATCGCCGTGCGAGGCGTCGCGCGGCGGCTCCACCGTCACGTTGCGGCGGTCGATCCCGCCGGGCAGCACGCCAGCAGCGGTCAGGGTGTCGAGCGCGGCATCGATATGGGCGGCGAAGCGGGTGTAGAGCGTCATGGTCGTCCGATACTGGGTGGAGTCCCAGCCCTTAACGCCAAAGCCCGGCGGGCTCAAACGCTGTTGCATTTCCTGCAACCAAGCGCGGAGCCTTTGCAGTTGCGGATATGCTGCGTTGCAATAATTTAGTCGTCAACGGTCACGCGGCGGACAAGACGCTCTTCCGCCCTTCTCCAACGGGACAGACATCATGCGCAAGATCAGCATCTTCGCCGCGGTTGCGGCTACCTTCACCGCGTCGGTCGCCTTCGCCGCGCCGCAGGAGCACCGCTTCACGCATGAGGGTCAGACCTATATCTACACCGCCGACGAGGATCATGGCGCCAAGGTCATCTCCGGCCACCGCGTCGAGGACGGCAAGTCGTTCCGCCTGGTCGTCCGTAACGGTCGCGTGACCGGCCGTTCGGGCGAAGCCCCGGTCGCCTTCCGCGTCGCCGATGCGGCGGGCGCCGCGAAGGACGCCAATACGGCGCTCTGATCTTCGCGATCTCGTATCGCATGCCGCCAGCGTATCAGGTGGCATGGGCAAAAGGGGGCTGCCGGGTGACCGGCGGCCTCTTTTTTTGCCTGGATGATTGCGTTCGCGAGGGGTCGCGATGAGGATTAGGCTCGTGGAGAGGCGCAGAGACAGCCGGCGGGCAATAGCGCGGAGTCATCATTTAGAACGCGATGACATGACCTTGACTCGGGATCGTCATTGCGATCGCAGCGAAGCCATCCGAAGCGTCACGCGTGGCCATGGATTGCTTCGCTGCGCTCGCAATGACGGCATGGGTCAACCCGATGCCATCCTGCTCCAAGCTGGTGATGGGGGAAACCGGCGAGCCGGCGGACGGACGGCCTCGGCGTCCCCTGCGCCCAGAATCCGTTTCTCTTCGCTGCTTCACATGAACGAAGAAACGTTCAGAAACCTTCGGGCAAGTCGATCGGCCCGACCAGTTCGCGGTACCGGGTGATCGCATAGCGATCCGTCATCCCCGCGATGAAGTCGGCGATGTGCCGGCTGCGCGCCGGTTCCGCCTGCGGCAGGCGCTCCCGCCATTCGACCGGCATGGCGGCGGGATCGGCCGAATAGGTCGCGAACAGCCCGCTCACCACGTCCCGCGCCGCGTCCGCCGCCGCAAGCTGGACCGGGTGATGATAGAGATTGGCGTACATGAAACGCTTGAGGTCGCGCTCCGCCGTCCGCATCTCCTCGGAGAAGCCGACCAGGGTCCGGCCGGCGGCCCGGACATCGGCGACATCCCGAACGCCGCTATCCGCGATCCGCGCCTGTGTCTCCGCAAGCAGGTCGGTGACCATCGCCCCGATCTGCGTCCGCACCAGCTCGCGCGCCAGTCGCACCGGATGGCCGTCCGGGAAGCGCCGCCGCACCCCGTCCCAGGTCTGCGCCACCACCGGCACCGCCAGCAACTGGTCGAGCGTCAGCAAGCCCGCGCGCAAGCCGTCGTCGATATCGTGATTGTCATAGGCGATATCGTCGGCGATCGCCGCGACCTGCGCCTCCAGCGAGGCATGGTGCCCCAGTTCGAGCGGAAACTCCGCATCCGCCTGTGCCAGCGCCCAGCCGGGATGACGGACCGGGCCGTTATGCTTGGCCAGCCCCTCCAGCGTCTCCCAGCTGAGGTTGAGCCCGTTCCACAGCGGATAGGGGCTTTCCAGCTCGGTCAACACCCTGAGCGTATGGCCATTATGGTCGAAGCCGCCGGCTTCGGACATCGCCGCCTTCAGCGCATCCTCGCCGGCATGGCCGAAGGGGGGATGGCCGATGTCATGCGCCAGGCACAAAGCCTCGGTCAGGTCCTCGTTCAGGCCCAGCGCGCGCGCGATCGTCCGGCCGATCTGCGCCACTTCGATGCTATGGGTCAGGCGGACACGGAAATGGTCGCCGTCCGGCGCCATGAAGACCTGTGTCTTGTGGCGCAAGCGACGGAAGCTGATCGAGTGGATGATCCGGTCGCGGTCGCGCTGGAACGCGTCGCGCGGCCCCCGGACCTGACCGTCGCGCTGCTCGTCATGCCGCCGCCCCCGGCTTCGCGCCGGGTCCGACGCCCAGGGTGCGATCGTCACTTTGCCATTCCCCCGTTGGATATCGGCGCTTATTTCGCCGGCAGCTTGGTCACCGGCTGACCGGCATCGCTGGTGAAGGAGAAAGCCGAGACGCCCTCCTTCGCGAGCTGATTGACGAAGGCGCGTGCCTCCGCATCGGTCTTGAACGGGCCGGTCAGCACGCGGTTGGAGGCACGATTCTTGGTCGCATAGGCCGACCGGCTCTTGAGCGCCGACGCCTTGCCCTGCGCCCCCTTCCACGCCTTGGGCAGGTCGTCGGCATTCGCGCCGCCCGCCACCTGCACCCAGATCCGCGACGGATGGGCGCGGGCCGCCTTCTTCTCCGCCGCTTCCTTGTCGGCCAGGGCCTTCTTCTCGGCGGCGGCCTTCTTCTCCGCCTCGGCCTTGCGGGCGGCCGCACGGCGTTCGGCCGGCGTCTTGGGCGCGGCCTGCGCTGCGGCCTCCGCCTTGGCGAGGCGCGCCGCCGCCCGACGCTCGGCAGCGGTCTTGGGCGCGGCTTCCGCCTTGGCTAGACGCTCGGCCGCGCGGCGTTCGGCCGCCGTGCGCGGCTTGGCCGGGGCGGCGTCATCCGCGGCGGCATCGCCGGTCAGCCGCGCCGCGACGACGCGGCGGACGGCGGTATCGCGGGCTTCCTTGGCCGTAGCCTCGGTCATCACGCGGTGCCCGATATCCGAGGCCGGCGCGGTGGCGAGGCCGGCGGGCTCCTCCGGACGTGGCGACTGGGTGACGGCGCGGACCGGTTCCTCGACGCCCAGTTCGGACGCCGGGATCGACAGGCTGGCGACGATCCGCGCCAGCACCGCATCGGTCCGCCGCGTCGATGCGCTCGATTCGACCGGTGCGACACGGGCTGGCGGCGTCTCGGCCGTCTCGACGCGGTAGGGCTGGACCGGCACCGGCTGCACCACCGGCAACGGCGGCGCGAACCTCGGCACGGGGGCCTGGACCGGCTGAACCGATGCCACCGCCGTGGGCGCAGGCGTAGCGACCGGCTGCGCGGGTACGGGCTGCACCACCTCGCGCGACGGGGCCATGGTCACGACCGGCGCGGCGGCGACCTGCACGGGGCGGCTGGTCACTGGCCGGGTAGCGACGGGTTCGCGACGGCGGGTCGACCTGCGGCTGCTCTCGACCGGCTGGACCGTGCTGGTGGCGGCGACCTGCACCGGCGCATTGGCCTGGCGCGCCAGCGGCGGCAGCGGCGGGATCAGGCGCGCATCGGCGACCCGCTCCGGCGTGGCGAAGATCTCGCCGAAATGCACCGCGAAGGCGCGATCGGCGGCGGACAGCGTCGGCAGGCGCTGGAAGAAAGCACCCAGCCCCTGCGCCATCGTCGTCGGCATCATCGTGGTCGCGATCTTGTTCGCGCCGGCCGTGTCGCCGCTCATCGCCATGACGAAGGCGCGGGCACGCCAGGCGGCGCGGTCCTGACGGCGGACCAGCGGATCGAGTTGCTCGAGCGCCTGCGCCTGCTGGCCCGAAATGCCGAGCGACAGCGCATAGCGGCGCAGCGTCTCGTCGTCGCGGTCCTGCGCCAGCGCCAGCCGGTAATCCGCCTGCGCCCTCGCCTGCTCGCCGATCAGGTCATAGGCGAGGCCGCGATCCGCCGCGAATCGCGATGGCGCGACGCCGAAGCTTTCCGCCTGCTGGAAGAAGCGCAGCGCCTCGCCCGGCCGTTCGGAGCGGACCAGCACCGATCCCATGCCGGCCTTCACCCGACCGTCGCGCGGGGCGATCTTGTCGGCGCGGGCAAACAGCGAGGCGGCGGCGGACAGGTCGCCCATGCGAATCGACAGGTCGCCCGCCTCGACCAGCGCGTTCAGGTCGCGCGGATCGCTGGCGAGCCGGCGCATCACATCGCCGAGATCGTCCGCGAGCGTTCGGTGGAGCGGCTGCACCACCGCCTGCGCGGCCAGAGGAAGGGGCGCCAAGGCGGCAACAAGCGCGAGCGCGGCGGTCGAGAGAAAAAGCGGCTTCATGGGATCGATCCGGCTACAGCCCAGCCGGGATGAACCGGCAATGTCACAAGGCCCGCCGGTGCGACCAAACGGGCCGAGATGACGACAAGACGGGTGGCAACGGGCGGGCGGCAATGGGCCGACGACGCACTACGCGCCGACCATGGGTCAGGCCGGGCGAACGGACCGTCCCGACGGACAGAGGGTCGCACGGGGAGAGGATCGCCCCCTCCCCGTGGACCGTGCTTACTGGTTGTTCTGGCGGTGCAGGAAGCGCGGGATGTCGAGCGGATCGGCCGGCTTGGCCTCCTCCTCGCGCGGCGTGCCACGCGCGGCGTTCGACATGCGCTCGAACAGCGTGCCGCCCAGCTTGACGCGCGGGGCCGGAGCCGGCGGCTCGATCGCGCCGGTGTCGCTGCCCGGCGCCAGCCAGCGACGACGCGCACCGCCTTCGTCCGCCGCCGGTGCGGGGGCGGGCGTCGGCGCGGCATAGGCGGCCGGTTGGGCCGGTGCCGGCGCGCGCGGTGCGGCCGGGGGGCTCACCATCGTGTCCGCACCGAGCACCAACTCGTCATCGGCGGGATGGGGCGCGGGAGCCGGCGGAACGGCCGCCTGCGGCGCGACGGGCGCGGAGGCGACCGGCTGAGGGGCCGGCTGCGGTGCGACATATTGCGGCGCAGCGACGGGCGGCGCGGCGGGGACCGCCTGTTGCGGCGCCGCGGCCGGCGCGGCGGGCGCCTCGCTCGGGCGGAACGACGTGGTGTCGTCGGTCTTGCGGCCCAGGCCGAAAGAGAAGGAACGCGCCGAATCGCCGCCCTGCGACGGGCTGGGCACCACGCGCTCGACCGCCTCTATGCCGGTCGCGACCACCGATACGCGGATGCGGCCTTCCAGCTCCGGATTGAACGCCGAACCCCAGATGATGTTGGCGTCGGGATCGACCAGGTCGCGAATATGGTTCGCGGCCTCGTCCACCTCCAGCAGTCGCATGTCGTCGCCGCCGGTGATCGAGATGATGACGCCCTTGGCGCCCTGCATCGACACGCCGTCGAGCAGCGGGTTGGCGATCGCCTTCTGCGCCGCTTCCAGCGCGCGATTGTCGCCCGACGCCTCGCCGGTGCCCATCATCGCCTTGCCCATCTCCTGCATCACCGAACGGACGTCGGCGAAATCGAGGTTGATGAGGCCGGGCATGACCATCAGGTCGGTGATGCCGCGCACGCCCTGCTGCAACACCTCGTCCGCCATCGCGAACGCTTCCTTGAAGGTGGTGTTGGCATTGGCGATCAGGAACAGGTTCTGGTTCGGGATCACGATCAGCGTGTCGACGAACTTCTGCAGTTCCTCGATACCGCCATCGGCCGCCTTGGAACGGCGATTGCCCTCGAAGGCGAAGGGCTTGGTGACGACGCCGACGGTCAGGATACCCATGTCGCGCGCGGCCTTGGCGATGACGGGCGCGGCGCCGGTGCCGGTGCCGCCGCCCATGCCGGCGGCGATGAACACCATGTGGCAGCCCTCGAGCTGCTTAGCGAGGCTCTCGATCGTCTCTTCGGCGGCGGCGCGGCCGATCTCCGGCCGGGCGCCCGCGCCCAGCCCTTGCGTGATCTTCGCACCGAGCTGGATGCGGTTGGGCGCGGTCGACTGCTTCAACGCCTGCGCGTCGGTATTGGCGACCAGGAAGTCGACGCCCTGCACGTCGGCCCGCATCATGTTGGCGATGGCGTTGCCGCCGGCGCCGCCCACGCCGATCACCGCGATTCGCGGGGTCAGCTCATCCACCTCGGGTGCCAGAAATTCGATGCTCATCGCCACTCTTACTCCGCCGCACCCGAGCCATGTGTCCGCCCGCTCAGGTATCGATTATTGTTATGTACGCGACGATCCGCCGACCGCCACTTAAAAACGTCAATAGTTTGCCCGCGCCGCCTGGAGAAGCTTGCGAAACAGCCCCAGACCGCTCGGCCGGTGGACCGTTTGCCCGCTGGGGGCGACGGCGCGCAGGTCGATGGGATCGGTCGCGGCATAGAAAGCCAGTCCTGCCAGCGTTGCGAACGCCGGACCGGAATGGGCCTCGGGCAAGCCCGTCAGCCCGCGTGGTCTTCCAAGCCTCACCGACCGCCCTAGAGCCTGCTGCGCATAGTCCGCAATCCCCTTCAACTCGGCCCCGCCGCCTGTCAGCACGACCTGTCGCCCGACCGGACCTTCAAACTTCAAATGCGTCAAGGCCTTACGCACTTCGTTCATTTGATGTTCCAGTCTTTGGCGAATCACCGCGATCAATTGCGCCTTGGTGATCTGGGTGCCGCCATGGACATCGTCTTCCGCGCCGACCGGCGTGACCGGGATCATATCGTGATTGTCACGCGGCGATGCATTGGCCGAACCGTGGAAGCATTTCATCCGCTCCGCCAGCGCGCGTCGCGTCCCGAAGGCGGAGGCGATGTCGTCGGTGATGTCTTGCGCCCCCACGGGAATCGAGCAGAGGCCGACCAGCATCCCGCCCGCGAATAGCGAGACATTGGTGATGCCCGCCCCGATCTCGACCAGCGCGACGCCCAGCTCGCGCTCCTCCTCCGACAGGCAGGCCAGGCCCGTGGCGACCGGCGCGGCGATGATCGACTTCACTTCCAGATGCGCGGATCGGACGCACAGGTCCAGGTTGCGCACCGGCGAGCCATCGGCCGCGACGACATGGATGTGCACGCCCAATTTGTCGGCATGGAGGCCGAGCGGCTTCTTAACCCCAGTAAGACCGTCCAGCGTGTAGAGCGCCGGCTGCGCGTGCAGCACCATCCGCCCCTGCGGGTCGATCGACTGACGGCCCGCCGCCAGCAGCGCGTCGATATCCTGCTGCTCGACCTGATGGCCGCCCAGTTCGAACTCGACCTCCGCCACATCGGACACCAGCCCGCCGGCCGAGAAGCCGACCCAGACATTCTCGATGTTCAGCCCGGCGATCCGCTCGGCCTGTTCCACCGCCTCGCGCACCGCCGCCTCGGTCGCCCCCATATCGGCGATATAGCCGCGCTTCACGCCTCGGCTCTCGCGCTGACCGGTGCCGAGCACGATCAGCTCGCCGCCATCACCCTTTTGCGCGATCATCGCCGACACCTTGGACGACCCGATGTCGAGCGCGGTGATCAGACCTTCCGGTGCCACTTTCGCCATTATCTCACCCCTCGCCCCCGGCCGGCGCGTTATCGGCTCCGCTCTCGGACCCCGTGCCGCCGTCGACCGCCGCCGCATTCGCCGCGCCGTCCGTGTCCGGCGCGGTCGCCGTCCCGACCTGCGCGGGATCGGCCAGTGCATGGTTCTGGTTCATGCCGGGCTTGCGCGCAACCAGCTTCGCGGGGTCGCGCATGTCGAAGCGCATCCAGCCCCGCCCCAGAAGCGGCCGATTGGCGTCCAATTCGGCGAAGCGCGCCAGCGCCCGGCCCGCGCCATCTTCGGGCAGAGCCAGTACCTCGCCACTGGCGAAGGTCAGGTCCCAGCGGCGATTGCCGATCCAGGTCGCCGCCTTGATCTTCGGGCGAAGCTGGGGCGCGGCGGCGAGCAGCGCCTGATAGCCCGCCTCCTGCCGGTCGGCGCCCGGCCCGATAACCAACGGCAGGTTCGGGATGGCATTGGGCTGGACCGGCTCCAGCAGCACGCCGTCCTTGTCGATCAGCGTCAGCTCGCCGCGATCCTGCCACACCGCCGCCGGCGTACGCTCGACGATGTCGATCAGCAGCGTATCGGGCAGCCGGCGCGAGACATGCGCATCGGCGATCCAGCCATAGCGGAGCAGCCGGTCGCGGATCGCGGGCAGGTCGACCGCCAGCATCGAGGTGCGGTTCTGCTTGTCCTCCAGGGCGATCGCATAGACCGTCATCCGGTCCATCCGCTTCAGGCCGGTGATCTCGACCTGCTCGACGCGCAGGCCGGCCTGGCCCGCCGTGCTGGCCACCGCCGCGCCGATCATGCCGGGCACGCCGATCCAGGTGGCGATGCCGATGATCGCCATGCCCGCCAGCCCGGTGATCGACCAGGTCACCGCCTTCTTGACCGTCGCCTCGCTGACCGGCAGCCGCGCGACCAGGCGTTCGCCGAACGATACCGACTTGACCGGCTGGCGGCGGCGCGGGGCCGGTCGCTTGGGCGGCGGACCGCGCTTGATCGTGCGGCTCATCCCGGCCGCTCGCCATGCGGACGCCGCATCGCCTCGTCGACGATCGCCTGGACCAGTTCGGCATAGCTCATGCCGATATGGCGCGCCTGTTCGGGCACCAGGCTGAGCGGGGTCATGCCCGGCTGGGTGTTGACCTCCAGCAGGAACAGCCCATCGACGCCACGCTCGTCGTCCCAGCGGAAGTCGGAGCGGCTGGTGCCCTGGCACCCGAGCAGGCGATGCGCCTCCAGCGCCAGCGCCTTGCACGCATCGGCGATCTCGTCCGGGATGCGCGCCGGGCAGACATGCTCGGTCAGGCCGTCGGTATATTTGGCGTCGAAATCATACCAGCCATTCTTCGGGATCAGTTCGGTGACGCCCAGCGCCCGGTCGCCCAGCACCGCCGTGGTCAGCTCGCGCCCGCGAATATAGGGTTCGGCGAGCAGTTCGGCGAATTGCTGCCACGGCCCGGCGGCGTCCGGCGCGATCGGGTTGCCGTAATTGCCGTCCTCGGTGACGATGGCGACGCCGACCGACGAGCCCTCATTGACCGGCTTCAACACATAGGGGCGGGCCAGCGGATCGGCCTGGTGGATGTCGGCGGAGCGGACGATGCGCCCCCCCGGCATCGGCACGCCGTGCGGCACCAGCGCCTGCTTGGTCAGCACCTTGTCGATCGCGATGACCGAGGTAGCGAGGCCGCTATGCGTGTAGCGCAGGCCCATCAGATCCATCAGGCCCTGCACCGTGCCATCCTCGCCGGGCGAGCCGTGGAGCGCGTTGAACACCAGGTCCGGCCGCGCCGCCGCCAGCCGCGCGGCGACGTCGCGGTCCATGTCGATCCGCGTCACCCGGTGGCCGAGCGACTCGAGCGCGTCCGCGACGCCCGCGCCCGACATCAGCGACACCGGCCGCTCCGCCGACCACCCGCCCATCAGCACCGCGATATGCAGCGGCGTTACCGCGTCGGTCACTTGGCCACTCCCACGCGCTGGATTTCCCATTCCAGGGTCACGCCCGATTGCGCCTTCACTCTCGTCCTCACCTCTTCCCCCAGCGCCTCGATCTCGGCGCTGGTCGCCTGCCCCAGGTTGAGCAGGAAATTGCAATGCTTCTCCGACACCTGCGCGTCGCCCCGGGTCAGGCCGCGACAGCCCGCCGCATCGACCAGCGCCCAGGCCTTGTGCCCCTCCGGGTTCTTGAAGGTCGACCCGCCGGTGCGGCTGCGCAGCGGCTGCGATGCCTCGCGCTCGGCGGCGATCCGGTCCATCTCCGCGCCGATCGCGGCGGAGTCGCCGGGATGGCCACGGAACAGCGCCTCGATCACCACCACGCCCTCGGGCAGGTCCGAATGGCGATAGCGATAGTTCAGCCGCTCCGCCGGCCAGGTCTCGACGCTGCCGTCACGGCGCACCACCGTCGCCTCGACCAGGATGTCGCGCACTTCGCGGCCATAGGCCCCGCCGTTCATCCGCACGAAGCCGCCGACCGTGCCGGGAATGGAGCGCAGGAACTCGGTCCTGGCAATCCCCGCGTCACGCGCCGTGGAGGAGACCAGGATGCCGCTCGCCCCGCCGCCGCAGCGCAGGGTGACGTCGTCCACCCGCTCGACCTTGGCGAAGGGCTTGCCCAGCCGGATCACCACGCCCGGCATCCCGCCGTCGCGCACGATCAGATTGGAGCCCAGCCCCAGCGGATAGACCGGCATTGCGGGATCGAGCGCCGCCAGAAAGGCGGACAGGTCGTCGCGATCGGCTGGTTCGAACAGCCATTCCGCCGCGCCGCCGCTCTTGAACCAGACCAGGGGCGCCAGCGGCGCGGCCGGGGTCAGCCGCCCGCGCACCGCCGGCATCCCGGTCAGGACCGGCGCCGTCACCATGGACCGACGCCCCAGATCCGCATCCAGGCCTGCCACGCCTCCGCATTGGCCTGCGCCGCCTTGAGCGAGGCGTCCTGCGCCTTGGCGAAGGCCTCGCCCGAGTCGACCATCTTCTGGCCGACGCCGAGCGCCTGGCGCTGCGCGTCCAGCATCTGCTTCTGGAGATCGATCGAGCTCTTGAACCAATCGGTCATCGTGCCTCTCCGATGGCGCTGGCCAGGCCGGCGGCCCATTTGGTGATGTCGCCCGCGCCAAGACATACCACCATGTCGTCCGGCCGCAGATCGCCGGCCAGCTCCTGCGCCAACGCACCGGCATCGGCGACCGTTGCCGCGTGGCGATGGCCCCGCCGCTTGAGCCCGGCGACCAGCGCATCCGCATCGACGCCCTCGACCGGCGCTTCGCCCGCCGCGTAGACCGGCGTGACCAGCACCCGGTCGGCATCGTTGAAGGCGGTCTGGAAATCCTCCATCAGATTGCCCAGCCGCGAATAGCGATGCGGCTGGACGACGGCGATCACCCGCCCCCGCGCGCCCTCGCGCGCCGCTGCCAGCACCGCGCGGATCTCGACCGGATGATGGCCGTAATCGTCGATGATCGTCGCCGCGCCACCCTCGACCGGCACCTCGCCCACCTTGGTGAAGCGACGCTTGACGCCGCCGAACGCCTCGAACCCCTTCTGGATCGTGACGTCCGGAATACCCAGTTCCAGCGCCACGCCGATCGCGGCCAGCGCGTTCTGGACATTGTGGCGGCCGGGCATGGGCAGCTCGATCCCCTCGATAGACCGGGTCGCGCCGTCGCGCTGGCGGACGATGCATTCGAAGCGGTTGCCGCCGGGGATCGGCGTGACGTTGACGCCGCGCACATCGGCCTGCGCCGAGAAGCCATAGGTGACGACGCGCCGGTCGCGCACGCGCGGCAGGACGTTCTGCACCTCCGGATGGTCGAGACAGAGCAACGCCGCGCCGTAGAAGGGCACGTTTTCGACGAACTCGACGAACGCGTCCTTCACCGCCTCGAACGATCCGTAATGGTCGAGATGTTCGGGATCGATATTGGTGACGACCGCGATCGTCCCGTCCAGCCGCAGGAAGCTGCCGTCGCTCTCATCGGCCTCCACGACCATCCAGTCGCTGGCCCCCAGCCGCGCATTGGAGCCATAGCTGTTGATGATGCCGCCATTGATGACGGTGGGGTCGACCCCGCCGGCATCCAGCAGCGCCGCGACCATCGAGGTCGTCGTCGTCTTGCCATGCGTGCCCGCCACCGCGACGGTCGATTTCAGCCGCATCAGCTCCGCGAGCATCTCGGCCCGGCGCACCACCGGCACGCGCCGTTCCAACGCCGCCTCGACCTCCGGATTGGTGCGGGTGATCGCAGTCGAGACGACGACCACCGCCGCGTCGCCGATATTGGCCGCCGCATGGCCGATCGCGACCGGGATGCCCTTGTCGCGCAGGCCCTGCACGACATAGCCCTCCGCCACGTCGGAGCCCTGTACCCGGTAGCCCAGATTCTTCATCACCTCGGCGATGCCCGACATGCCGATCCCGCCGATGCCGACGAAATGGATCGTGCCGATATCGGTGGCCACACCCTTCATGCGCGGTAATCCCTCTTCATCGTCATGCGAATGCCGGTTTGTGCGCCTTCTGCACCTTGGGCAGGCGGACGCGCGGCGCATCCAGGCTCTCGACCAGATCGGCGAGGTCGCTGACCGCGTTGGGCCGGCCGACGCTGCGCGCGCGGCCCGCCGCATTCTCCATCGCCGCCGGGTCCAGGCCCAGCTTCTGCATCTGCTTGGCGAGCTCGACCGCGGTGAAATCCGCCTGCGCGATCGTCCGCGCGCCGCCCGCCCGGGTCATCTCGCGCGCGTTCGCCGTCTGGTGATCGTCGGTCGCGCTGGGCAGCGGGACCAGGATCGCCGGACGGCCGGCGGCGGTCAGCTCGGCGATGGTCGAGGCCCCGGCCCGGCCGATCACCAGATGCGCCCAGGCGAGTTGCTCGGGCATGTCCGGCAGATAGGTGGCGAGTTCGGCCGGAATGTCGTGCGCGGCATATTGCGCGCGCGCCGCATCGATATCCTCGACCCGCGCCTGATGCGTCACCTGCAGGCGGCGGCGGAAATTGGGGGGCAGCATCGCCAGGCCATCGGGCACCACGCGGCTCAGGATGTTCGCGCCCTGGCTGCCGCCGGTGACCAGCACGCGGAAGATGCCGTCCTCCTCCAGCAGCGGATAGGGCCGCGCGCGCAGCGCCAGCACCGCCTCGCGCACCGGATTGCCGACCAGATGCGTCTTCCCGGCATGGCGCGGCGACAGGCGCGCCGTCTCGTCATAGGAGGTGGCGATCGCATCGACCCGCCGCGCCACGACGCGATTGACCCGGCCCAGCACCGCATTCTGCTCGTGCACGGCGGTCGGAATCTGGTCGGCAAAGGCGGCGAGCAGCGCCGGAAAGGCGGGATAGCCGCCGAAGCCGATCACCGCCGCGGGCTTGAACGTGCGATAGAGCTGCCGCGCCATCGCCCGGCCGCGCCACATCTCGCGCATCGCCGGCACCCAGCCCTGCGGCTTCTTCGCCTGGAAACGGCCGGCGGGCAGGACATGCGTCTGCACCCCGTCGAACAGGCCGGGGAACCGCACGCCGCGCGCATCCGAGACCAGCGCGACCCGATGGCCGCGACGCATCAGCTCGGCCGCCAGCGCGGCGGCGGGCACCATATGGCCGCCGGTGCCGCCGGCCGCCAGGACGTAATGTTTCATCACTCACCGCTCCAGCGGACGACGTAGGGGCTCCGCGTCAGGAACGGATTGCGCCGCGTGAACGCCAGGAGCAAGCCCATGCCGATCGACAATGCGATCATCGACGATCCGCCATAGCTGATGAACGGCAGCGTCATCCCCTTGGACGGGGCGAGGCCGGTATTGACCGCCATCGACACCAGCGCCTGCGCGCCAAACTGCACCGCCAGGCCGGAGGCGGCGAGCAGCTTGAACTCGTCCTGCTCGTCCAGCAGCTTGACGAACACCCGCACCACGATCGCCAGGAAGACGAGCGCGATGATCATGCAGGCAATCAGCCCGAACTCCTCGCCGATCACCGAGAAGATATAGTCGGTATGCGCCTCCGGCAGGCCGAACTTGGCCGAGCCGCCGCCGGGACCGGTGCCGGTCCAGCCGCCGGCGGTCAGCGTGCGGTGCGCGGCGTCGACCTGGAAATGGTCGGCCGCGCCCTCGCCCTCGACATCGGGGAACAGGAAGGCGTCGATCCGCGCCCGCGCCGTGCCGTAGAACAAATAGGCCGCAACCAGCCCCACCGGCACCATGCCGACGATCCCGAGCAGCACGCGCATCGGCGTGCCCGCGATCATCAGCAGCGCCATCCAGACGGTGCAGAAGATCACCGTCTGCCCGAAATCGGGTTGCAGCATCAGCAGCACCGAGATGCCGCCGGTCAGCGCGCCGGTGATCAAGACGGTCGGCAGGCTTTCGTCCTTGCTCTTCAGCGACAGCAGCCAGGCGACCGTCACGATGAACATGGGCTTGAGGAACTCGGACGGCTGGAACTGCGCGAAGCCATAGCCGATCCAGCGTTTCGCGCCGTTGACGTTGACGCCGATCAGCGGCGTCAGCGCCAGCAGCACGACCAGCACCGCCGCGCCGGTCAGCGCCATCCGTCGCGCCACCGGCACCGGCAGCATCGACACGCCGAACAGCACGGGCAGCGACACGCCGACCCACATCACCTGCCGCCAGAAATAATAGAGCGGGGTGAGCTTGTGATGCTCGCCCGAATAGCGGACCGCCGTCGCCGGGCTGGCGGCCGCGACCGCGATCAGTCCGATCGCGATCAGGCACAGCGTCAGCAACAGCAGCATCCGGTCGATGTCCCAGAACCAGGTGCCGAGCGGCGACCGGTCGCCGCGCCCGCCCCGCTTCTTCATCTGCGCGATCAGCTTGGCGGAGCGTTTGGCGTCCCCCGCCTCGGTCGCCCGGGCATCGGTCATGCCAGCGCCTCCACCGCGCGGCGGAAGGCCCGGCCGCGATCCTCATAGTCGCGAAACTGGTCGAAGCTGGCGCAGGCGGGCGACAGCAGCACGACGTCGCCGGCCTGGGCATGGGCCGCCGCCCGGGCGACCGCCACGTCCAGCGTCCCGGCCTCCTCGACCGGCACCTTGCCGTCCAGCACCTGCGCGAAACGTGGTCCCGCCTCGCCGATCGTATAGGCGCGGACGACATGGCCGAACCACGGCGCGCAGGCGTCGAGGTCGTCGCCCTTGGCCCGGCCGCCGACGATCCAGTGGATGCGCGGGAATGCGCCCAGGGCCGGCGCGGCGCTTTCGGGATTGGTCGCCTTGCTGTCGTCGATAAAGGCGACGCCGTGGCGCTCCGCCACCCGCTCCATGCGATGCGGCAGGCCGGTGAAGCTTTCGAGCCCGCGATCGATCTCCGCCTCGCCGATCCCCAGCGACCGCGCGACCGCGATCGCGGCGAGCGCATTCTGTGCGTTGTGCGGGCCTTGCAGCGATGGCCAGCGCGACTGGTCCATGCAGACGCCGGGCGCGATCTTGGTCAGATGCTCGCCCTTCGCCGACAGGCTCCGCGCGATCGCCGCCGAGGGCGCGTCGCCGATACCGATCACCGCGTCGTGCCCGGCCGACTGCATCGCGAACAGCCGCGCCTTGGACGCGGCATAGCCCTCGAACCCGTCATACCGGTCGAGATGGTCGGGGGTGATGTTGAGCAGCACCGCCACGTCGCAGTCGAGGCTCTGCGTCAGGTCGATCTGGTAGCTGGACAGTTCCAGCACATAGACGCCGCCGTCCGGCAGCGGGGCCTGACCCAGGATCGGCAGGCCGATATTGCCGCCCATCAGATTGGGCCGCCCCGCCGTCTCGCACAGATGGCGGACCAGCGCGGTGGTGGTCGACTTGCCATTGGTGCCGGTGATGCCGACGACCCGGTGCGGCGGCAGCTCGGCGCGCGCCTCTGCGAACAGCTCGATATCGCCGATCACCGGCACGTCCGCGTCGCGCGCGCGTGCGACCAGGGGATGGGTGTTGAGCGGCACGCCCGGCGACACGACCAGCCCGGCCGCGCCGGTCAGGTCGAGCAGCATCGGGTCGTGGACGATGACGCCGTCGATCGCCGCCGCCGCGTCGCGCGCCGCTTCGTCCGAGTCCCAAGCGACGACATGGGCGCCGGCCGCCGCCAGCGCGCGCACGGTCGCCAGGCCGGACCGGGCCAGCCCCAGCACCGCATAGCGCTTCCCGCCCCAGGCGCGCGCGACGATCATCGCAGCTTCAACGTCGACAGGCCGGCCAGCGCCAGCACGAAGGCGATGATCCAGAAGCGGATCACGACGGTCGGCTCCGACCAGCCGAGCTGTTCGAAATGGTGATGGATCGGGGCCATGCGAAATACCCGCTTGCCGGTGCGCTTGTAGAAGAACACCTGGATGATGACCGACATCGCCTCGACCACGAACAGGCCGCCGATGATGCCCAGCACGATCTCGTGATGCGCGACGACCGCGATGGTGCCGAGCGCGCCGCCCAGCGCCAGGCTGCCCGTATCGCCCATGAACACCGCCGCCGGCGGCGCGTTGAACCACAGGAAGGCGAGGCCCGCGCCGACCACCGCGCCGCAGAAGATCGCCAGCTCGCCGGCGCCCGGCACGTGTGCAATGCCCAGATATTCGGCGAATTTGAAATTGCCGACCAGGTAGACGATCACCATGAACGCGACGCTGGCGATGATGACCGGCATCGTCGCCAGACCGTCCAGTCCATCGGTCAGGTTCACCGCATTGCCGAAGGCGACGATCGTGAAGGCGGCGAAGACCGGATAGAAATAGCCCAGGTCGAGATACATGCGCGACGTGAAGGGCAGGTAGAGATGCGGCCCGTTCTGCCCCATGATGATCCAGGCGGCGATGCCGGCGATGGCGAATTCCAGCAACAGCCGGGTGCGCCCGGAGACGCCCGCCGTCGATGCCTTCCGCACCTTGTCGTAATCGTCGAGGAAACCGATCGCGCCGAAGCCCAGGGTCACGAACAGGCAGGCCCAGACATAGGGGTTGAACACGTTCATCCAGATGACGACCGCCAGCACCATGCTGGTCAGGATCATCAGCCCGCCCATGGTCGGGGTGCCGCGCTTGGCGAGGTGCGTCTGCGGCCCGTCGGCGCGGATCGGCTGCCCCTTGCCTTGGCGGACACGGAGCCAGCCGATGAAGCGCGGGCCGATCAGCAGGCCGATGAACAGCGCCGTCGCCACCGTCGCGCCCGTCGCCGACCGGAACGACTGGTAACGGATAAGATTGAGCAGCCCGGGAAATCCAAGCTGCTCCGCAAGCCAGTATAGCATTCAGCCGCCCCTGAGCGCCGCGACCAGTCGCGACAGCCCTACGCCGTTGGAACCCTTGACCAGCACCACATCGCCCGGCGCGATCGTCGCGCGCAGCGTGTCGAGGGCCGTCGAAGCGTCCGGCACATGAACGATGTTAACCTGTGCGGCAAGGGCCTGGGCCAGCGGCCGCATCGCTTCGCCGACCAATATGGCCGTTTCGACCTTCGCCGCCAGCACCGGTTCGGCCAGCCCGGCATGATAGTCGGCCGATCCCTCGCCCAGCTCGCGCATCTCGCCCAGCACCGCCAGATGCCGGCCCGGCTCCTGCGCCAGCACCGCCAGCGTCGCCCGCATCGAGGCGGGGTTGGCATTGTAGCTTTCGTCGATGACGCGGGCCTGGCCCTCGCCCGCCGCGACGTCGAACCGCGCGCCGCGCCCCGCAAGGCCGCCCAGATCGGCGAGCGCCAGCCCCGCCAGCCCCAGATCGCCGCCGACCGCCTCCACCGCCGCCAGCACGCCCAGCGCGTTCGAGACCCAGTGGAGGCCCGGTTGCGACAGGGTGAAGCTCAACTCGCGCGTGCCGAGCCGCGCGGTGACATAGGTGCCGGCGGCGACGCGCATCATCTCCAGCGCCTGGACGTCCGCGCCCTTGTCGAGCCCGAAGGTGACGATCCGATCGGCATAGGGCTTGGCCGCGGCGATCAGCCGGTCGCGATGCGGGCTGTCATAGGGGACGATCGCCACCCCGCCCGGCTCCAGGCCCTGGAAGATCTCGCCCTTGGCGTCGGCGATCGCCGATTCATCGGGGAAGAACTCGGTATGCGCAGGCGCGATGGCGGTGATCAGCGCGACATGCGGGCGGACCAGCGTCGTCAGATGCGCCAGCTCGCCCGCATGGTTCATCCCCATCTCGAACACGCCGGCCCGCACCGCCCGGGGCATCCGCGCCAGGCTGAGCGGCACGCCGGTATGGTTGTTGTAGCTCTTGACCGACCGATGCACCGCATCGCGCCAGCCGCGCTCCAGACAGGCGTAGAGCGCCTCCTTGGCGCTGGTCTTGCCGACCGAGCCGGTGACGCCGACGATCCGTGCGTCGGTCCGTGCCCGCGCCGCACGGCCGAGATCCTCCAGCGCCGCGAAGGTGTCGGCGACACGGACGCTGGATCGTTCCTCGGCGCGAGACACCAGCGCCCCGGCCGCGCCCTGCGCATAGGCCTGGTCGAGGAAGCGGTGACCATCCGTCGCCTCGCCCGACAGCGCGACGAACAGGTCGCCGGACCCGACCTCGCGGCTGTCGAAGGCGACACCCGTCACGGCGAAATCGGCGCTGGCCGTCCCGCCGGTCGCGGCGGCGATCTCGCTTGCGGTCCACAGGCTCACGAGGCGTGCTCCTCGAGCGGTGTCGCCGGCTCCGCTCCACCATAGTTCAGGCCGAGCTTCCGTCGCTCGCGCGGTGCCGTTTCGGCGGGGACCGGTGCGACGGAGCGCTTCTCCGGCGGGATCACGATGCGGCGCTTCATGCCGCGCACTCCCGCGCCACCGTCACGTCGTCGAACGGCAGTTCCATCTCGCCGACGATCTGGCCCTGTTCATGGCCCTTGCCGGCGATCAGCACGATGTCCTCCGGTCCAGCCTCGGCGATGGCGGCGGCGATGGCGGCGCGGCGGTCACCGATCTCGGTCGCCCCCGGCGCGCCGGCCAGCACCGCGCGACGGATCGCCGCCGGGTCCTCGGTCCGCGGATTGTCGTCGGTCACAATGACGCGATCGGCATAGAGCTGCGCCACCTGCCCCATCGGCTCGCGCTTGCCGGCATCCCGGTCGCCGCCGGCGCCGAACACCACGATCAGGCGGCCGCCGGCATGGGGCTTGAGCGCGGCGATCGCCGCCTCCAGCGCGTCGGGCGTGTGCGCATAATCGACATAGACGGGGGCGCCGCTGCGCGCGATCACCGCCCGCTCCAGCCGCCCGCGCACCGGTTGCAGCCGTGCCAGCGCCTGGAGCGTCGGCCCGACCGGCGCACCGGTGGCGATCACCAGCCCGGCCGCGACCAGCGCGTTCGCGGCCTGATAGCCGCCGATCAGCGGCAGCTGGACCTGATGGACCTGCCCCTCCGCCTCGATCGTCAGCCCCTGGCCCAGCAGCGTCGGATCGCGCCCGACCAGCCGCAGCGTCGCGCCGCGCTCGCCGACCGTGATCAGCGCATTGCCACGCTCGCGCGCCAGATCGATCACCCGCGCGCTTTCGGGATCGTCGGCCCAGACCACCGCCGTGCCGTCAGGCGACAGCACTTCAGAGAAAAGCCGCAGCTTGGCGGTCAGATAGGCCGCCATGTCGCCATGATAATCGAGATGGTCGCGCGACAAATTGGTGAAGGCCGCCGCCGCTACGCGCAGACCCTCGGTCCGATATTGGGTGAGACCGTGGCTCGACGCCTCGAACGCGACATGCGTCACCCCCTCGCGCGCCAGGCCGGCGACGTTCGATAGGAAGGTGACGACATCGGGCGTGGTCAGGCCGGTATAGGTGCGGTCGTCGGCGGTGGTGACGCCCAGCGTGCCGATCGACGCGGCATGTTCGCCCGCCATCCGCCACAATTGCCGTGTCATCTCCACCACCGAGGTCTTGCCGTTGGTGCCGGTGACCGCGACCGCGACGTCCGGGAACGGCCCGAAGAAGCGCGCCGCCAGCCGCGCGAAACAGGCGCGCGGCTCCTCATGGACGATATGCACCGCCCCCTCGACCGTGACGCCCGGCCGGGTGACGACCGCGACCGCGCCCGAGCGGATCGCGTCGGCGATATAATCCTCGCCATTCACCCGTGCGCCCTGGAACGCGCCGAATATAGTGCCCGGCGCCACCTTGCGATGATCGATCGCGAAGCCGGTGACGCTCGTCTCTTCCGTCCCGCCGGTCAACTGGCCCAGCTTCATCGGCCGATCCTCAATGCCCGCCGCTCGCGGTCTTCACGGACGGGTCCTGCCACAGAGTCGGCAAGATGTCGGACACGTCGATATCCCGATGCTCGTCGGGCACCACGCCCAGCATCGACCCGACGCGCGCGATCGTGCGGCCGACGACCGGGGCAGTGTTCCAGGCAGCGGTCTTCCAACCGTAGGTCTCCTTGGTACCGAGCGGCGAATCGAGCATCGCCAGGACGACATAGCGCGGCGCATCCATCGGGAAGGCCGCGGCGAAGGTGGCGACGTTGCGGCTATGGTCATAGCCGCCCGCGACCGCCGCCTCCGCCGTACCCGTCTTGCCGCCGACGCGATAGCCCGGCGCATCGCCCTTGCGGCCCGTGCCGCGCAGCACGATCAGCCGCAGCATCTGGCGCATCCGCGCGCTGGTCGCCTCGCTGATGACGCGGCGGCCGACGGCCGCATGGCCGGGCTCGACCTTGAGCAGGGTCGCCGGCCGCCAGATGCCGCCATTGACCAGCGCGGCATAGGCGCTGGCGAGATGCAGCGGCGTCACCGCGATGCCATGGCCATAGGCGGTGGTCATCGTCGTGGTCCGCGCCCAATAGGTCGGCAGCAGCGGCCGGCCCTTTTCGCGTAGCTCGATATCGGGCTTGGTGTCGAAGCCGAGCTTCTTGAACATCGCCTGCATCCGCTGCGGCCCGACCTCGTCGGCGACGCGGGCGGTCGCGATGTTCGACGAATAGATCAGCGTCTCCGCCATGTTCAGCCAGCGCTTGGGATCACCGCGCTCGTCATGGATCGTATAGCCGCCGACCTTCAGCGGGTGCGTCGCGTCGAACCGGCGGTTCATCGAGGTGACGACACCCGTGTCGATCGCGGTCGCCATGGTGATCGGCTTGAAGGTCGATCCCAGCTCGAACACGCTCTGCGTGGTGATGTTGCGCAGCTCCTCGCTGCCCGCCATGCCGACGCGATTGGGGTTGAAGGTGGGCAGCGACACCATCGCGATCACCTCGCCCGTGGCGACGTCCAGCACGATGCCGCCGCCGCCGCGCGCGGAGAAGGTGGTCATCGCGCGACCCAGCTCGCTCTCCATCGCCGCCTGAACGCGCGCGTCGATCGACAGCGCTACGGGCGTCTTGGCCAGCGTCGGGTCGGTCAGCCGCGCGTCGAGCACGCGCTCCATGCCGCTCATGCCATGGCCGTCGGTCGACAGGAAACCGAGCGCATGGGCCGCCATGGTCGATTGCGGATAGAGCCGCTGCGTCTCGCGCGCGAAGACCAGGGCCGGCTCGCCGATCGCATTGACCTGCTCGACCAGCGCCGGCGAGGCGCGGCGCTGGAGATAGGCGAAGGAGGCGTTCTTGGTCAGCTGCGCGTAGAACCAAGCCTGGTCGCCGCGATCCGGCATCAACGCGGCGAGCCGCGCGGCGATCTCCATCCGGTCGCCCATGATCTTCTTCGGATGGACGCCGATCGTCCAGGCGTCGATCGTCCGGGCGAGCGGCGCGCCGTTGCGGTCGACGATATCCCCGCGCGCCGCCAGCGAGGCGACGGCGGCGCGCGCCTCGCTGCCCGAAAAGGCGGCCAGCATCCCCAGCCGGCCGATCACCAGCAGCACCGCCGCCCCGAACAGGAACAGCAACATCATCAGCCGCGTATGCGCGGTCGCCACCAACTGGTGGCGCTGCTTGGCGCTGCGGCGTTGCGCCGACGTCCGGGCGACCAGTGCCGTCACCGTTTGCCGCTCGCCTCGGTGCGTGCGCGCGACAGGATGTCACCCAGCGTCCGCTCGGACAGCAGCTTGCGGTCGAGCAGCGCCACCGCGTCCGGCTTCACCTTGGCGGCCGCGCTGGTCGCTGCGGTCACGGCGGCGGTGCGGACCAGGCCGACGTCCAGCCCCTTGCCGGCGCTCGCGGTACGGACGGTGGCGCGGACCGGCGCGGCGGCGGGCGCGACCGGGGCCGGCGCATTGGCGGCGACCAGGGTCATCGCCGGCTGCGGCGGCATGCCCGAGGGGACGAGCAACGCGGCGGTGCGGACCGGCGCGCCGTCCGGACCCGGCGTCGGGGCGGCATGGACGTCGATCGAGGCGAGCGCGGCCTCGTCGCCGACGAACTGCTGCGCGGTCGGGGCGGACAGGGCCAGCGTGTCGCCGTTCCAGCGTTCGAGCTGCGCCAGATTGGCGCGCGTGTCGAACTCGGTCTCCAGCGCGCGGATGTCCCGCTCGGCCGAGGCGATGCGGCGGTTCACCTGTTCCAGCTTCTTGCGCTCGTTCGCCACCTGCAGCGACACGAGGTAGAAGCCCAGGACCACGGCGACCGAGACCCCGAACCAGGCGAAGCCCTTCAACCGATAGGCCGCCGTCATACGCTCATCTCCTCTTTCCAGGCGGGCGCCGCCGTCCGCCTGGCTATCCGCAATGTTGCCGATCGGGCGCGCGGGTTGCGCGCCAATTCATCTTCGCCCGCACGGATCGCGCGGCCGACCGCCTCGAAGCTCGGCGCCGCCCCCGCCGCCGCCTGCGGCAGGTGCCGCGAGCCCGCGGGCGCGCCGCCCGACCGGTCGCGCAGGAAGCGCTTGACCAGCCGGTCCTCCAGGCTGTGGAAGGTCACGACCGCCAGCCGGCCGCCGGGCTTCAGGATCCGCTCCGCCGCCGCCAGTCCCTCGACCAGCTCGTGCAGCTCGCGGTTCACATGGATGCGGATCGCCTGGAAGGTCCGCGTGGCGGGGTCCTTCTTGTCGTGCGGCTTGTGGCCCAGCGCGCGGCGCACCACCGTCGCCAGCTCCGCCGTGCGCGACAAGGGCCGCGCCGCGACGATCGCCCGCGCGACCCGGCGCGACTTGGGCTCGTCGCCATAGCGATAGATGACGTCGGCGATCTCGTCCTCCTCGGCGGTGTTGAGGAAGTCGGCCGCGCTCATCCCGTCCTGGCTCATCCGCATGTCGAGCGGACCGTCCGACTGGAAGGAGAAGCCGCGCCCCGCCTGGTCGAGCTGCATCGACGACACGCCGATATCCATCGTCACGCCGTCGACCGGCGTCTCGATCGCCTGTTCCATGGTCGAGAAGTCGGCATGGACCAGCGTCAGCCCGTCAATGGCGGGGGCACGACCGGCGGCGATCGCATCGGGATCGCGGTCGAAGGCGATGACGCTTGCCCCCTGCGCTAGCAGCGCGCGCGTATAGCCGCCCGCCCCGAAGGTCGCGTCGACCATCGTCTCGCCCGGCGCGGGGGCGAGCGCCGCGAGCACCTCGTCGAGCAGGACGGGGATGTGCGGGGCGTCGGTCACAGCGTCACCCCCTTCTGCATCATGTAGAAGCGCGCCATTTCCTTGACGACGGGGGGCATGTCCTCGGTGTCGATCAGCGTCTTGGGGTCCCAGATCTCGATATAGTCGAGCACGCCATAGAAGAAGGCATGTTCGCCGATGTCGGCATAGAAGCGCGGAAAGGCCGGCATGATGAAGCGGCCCGAACCGTCGAACGGCACGGCCTCGCCGGCGGCGGCGCGACGCTTGATGTTATAGTCATATTCGCCGTCGGGGCCGGTATTCGCCGCCTCGCGCGCATCAAGGCGTGCGGCGAGGATGTCGACATAGCCCGGATCATAGGCGACGAGGCAGCGGTTCTTCTGATGGGCGCCGATAATGACGGTGCCGCCGGTCTTGCCGTCCGCCTTGGGCGCGTTGGCGGCGAGCGTGGCGCGGAGCGCGGCAGGTATGGCTACCCGTCCCTTGTCATCGACAAGGCCGATGCCATCGCCCTGATAACGCCCCCTGTCCAACACGCCAACTCCGCACTTCTGGCGCGCACGACCCCGCCGCGCCGAAAGGGGAAGATCGACTTCCTCTTCCAGTGCTTCCGCATCGGCGGTGAGCATGCCCCTGAATGAGCCTTGACGTACCAAGCCGGTGGCGGGGCCGCAACGGGATTTTTGGGGAAATCCGGGGAAGCTACCCGCATATCGTTGAAATAAGACGAACTACGGGAAAATGCGTAGGTCGCCGCAGCGCAGCGAAATCCATGTCAAAACGCCCGCTCCAGCATGGCCGGAGCGGGCGTTCCCGTAAAATCCCCAAACGACCCGGTCAGGATCGTCCGGTCTAAGCTATTGTGCGGTCGCCTGACTGTTGGCGGTCGGCGGCGCGACGCCCATTTCGGCAAGCGGCTCACCGGTCGAGGACGCGGGCGGTACGCTGTTGCCGGCGGCCATTTCGGCGACCAGATTGGCTTGCGCCACACCGGGCACCGGCCGCTCGCGCGTCACCGAGCCGATGATCGCACTGGCCAGCGCAATGAGCAGGACGACGGCAGCGAGGCCGATCATGCCGACCTTGACGCGCTGCACCGTCTGCGAGGGTTCGGGAGCACCATTCATCGTGTGGGTGCAACCTAGTGTCTCACGCGACAATTCTCAACCCGCCGCGACCGGATGCCCCGTTTCCGTCCTAGACCAGACCCTTGGCCGCGCGCCATTCCGGGTTGTGGAGCGTCGACAGGTAGCGGAAGCCCGTGTCGCACAGGATCGTCGCGACTCGCGCGCCCGGCCCGATCTGTCTGGCGAGCAGGATCGCACCGGCGACGTTGATGCCCGACGACAGGCCCAGGCACAGCCCCTCCTCGTCCAGCAGTCGCCGTACCCAATGATAGCCATCGGCATCCGAGACGCGGAACTGCGTATCGATCGGCGCGCCTTCCAGATTGGCGGTGATCCGGCCCTGCCCGATCCCCTCCGCCACCGACGAGCCCTCGGCCTTCAACTCCCCGCACGCATAATATTCGTAGAGCGCGGCGCCATGCGGGTCGGTCAGCGCGATCCGGATGCCCTCGTCATGCGCCTTCAGCCCCATGCCGACGCCGGCCAGCGTGCCGCCGGTGCCCGCCGCGCAGGTGAAGCCGTCGACGCGGCCCTCCATCTGCGTCCAGATCTCCTCGGCGGTGCCGGTGATATGGGCGCGACGATTGGCGATATTGTCGAACTGGTTGGCCCAGATCGCGCCCGGCGTCTCCTCCGCCAGCCGGCGCGAGGTGTGGACGAAATGGCAGGGCGAGGAATAGGGCGCGGCCGGCACCAGCACCAGTTCCGCGCCCAGGGCGCGCAACGTATCCATCTTCTCGCGGCTCTGCGTCTCCGGCATGACGATGACGGTGCGATAGCCCTTGGCATTGGCGACCAGCGCCAGGCCGATGCCGGTATTGCCGGCCGTGCCCTCGACGATCGTGCCGCCGGGCAGCAGCGCGCCGCGTTCCTCGGCATCCTCGATGATCGCCAGCGCGGCGCGATCCTTCACCGACGCGCCCGGATTGGCATATTCGCACTTGCCGAAGATATCGCCGCCGGCCGCCTCGCTCGGCCCCTTGAGCCGGACGAGCGGGGTATTGCCGATAAGGGACAGCGTGTCGGGGATGATGGCCATGCCGCGCCATACGCCCCGCACGCCGCCGGGCCAAGCGAGGGTCGCTTTGCCCCGGACAAGCCCGGCTAATGCTGCCGGCCGCCGCCTCGACGCCGACCGGGCGGGGCTCGGATCGCCCCAGGAATAACGATTGCCGACGCAACAATACTTGACGCGTCGTGCTGCATTCGCGAAGCGCAGGTTGCTATGAAAAGCTTCCTTCCCCTGCTCGCCGCCCCGCTGATGGCTCTCGCCGCCTGCAACTCGCAGCCGTCCAAGCCGGAAGTGATCGATGCCAATCCCGATCCCATGGCCAACCAGATCGCCAACGCCGCGCCCGTCGAGCTGCCGCCGGCGATACGCGCCGACAAGACCTTCCGCTGCTCGGACAGCTCGCTGGTCGGCGTCACCTTCTTCCAGGGCGACAAGCAGGTGCTGGTGCGCGCGCCGTCGACCGCGACGGCCGTCCGCCTGACCGCGCCCGAGGCCGGCAAGCCCTACACCGCCGAGGGCGGCTGGACGCTGAGCGGCGACGAGAAGACCATCACGCTGACCGCACCGGGCAAGAAGGGCCTGTCCTGCCACGTCTGAGGTCGACCTGACACTGATCCTTTCAGGGCCGGCGGTGCGAACCGCCGGCCTTTTGCTGTCCGGTCTTTCCCTCCGCGACCGGAGCCATGCCGTTCGGATGCTTGAAAGACCCGGTGGTTAGCCCCACCATGGGGACGACCATGGACCGCCTCGACCCGCTTCTCGTGCTCAGCGCCTATGCGGTGGGCGTCTTCCCGATGGCGGACGATCGCGAGGCGGACCAATGCTATTGGGTCGAGCCCAAGCGGCGCGCCATCCTGCCGCTCGACGGCTTCCACCTCTCCCGCTCGCTCCGCAAGGTGATCGCGCAGGACCGGTTCCGCGTCACCGCCGACACCGCCTTCGAGCGCACGATCCGGCTCTGCGCCGAAAGCGCCGAGGATCGCCCCGAGACCTGGATCAGCCATCCCATCGAGCAGGTGTTCCTCGACCTGCACCAGCGCGGGCTGGCGCATTCGGTCGAATGCTGGCTGGACGATCAATTGGTCGGCGGCCTCTACGGCCTGGCGCTGGGCCGCGCCTTTTTCGGCGAGAGCATGGTCAGCCGCGCCACCGACGCGTCCAAGGTCGCGCTCGCCTGGCTCGTCGCGCGGCTGCGGGTGGGCGGCTTCACCCTGCTCGACTGCCAGTTCCAGACCGCCCACCTCGCCACGATGGGCGCGGTGGAGATCGATCGCTCCGACTATATGGCGTTGCTGGGCGCGGCGCTGGGCGACGGCGCCGCATCCTCGCCGGCCGACTCGTCCGGCTCGGCGGCGGGCGGCGGCGATTTCGCCGCGCTCGACCGCTTGGCCGGCGCGGCCAGCGTCTCGGTGGCGGGACCAGTATCGGGGAAGGACATCGTGCAGCTCTTGACCCACACGTCATAGACGGGGTGCTGGACGACGTTGAGCCCCGGCCGCTCCTTGAACAGCCAGCCGGAGAAATGCCGACGCCAGATCCTGTCGGCACCACGCACGTCCACCTGCATGAACGCGCCGGTCAGTTGGTCCTGCTCCCAGGGGGCGGTGCGTTCGCAGGCGCGCAGGCGCAGCACCACGTCACCGGTGCGCTTGGCATCGCCCGGTCGCATCGTCACGTCGCGGCTTTCGCCATTGCGCTTGTTGAGCAGGCCGATCACCGCGACGCGTTGCGCCATCGGCGTCACGCCCGACGCGGCGGCGACAGTGCCGTTCGCATCGACCGTCTCGATGTCGCTGCGCGTCGATTCGGGCAGGATCTGCTCGATCCGGTGACCGCCGGCCAGCGGCGTGCGGCGGTCCTGATAGGCGCGCCAGCCGAACCAGCCGCCAATCGCCAGCGCCACGGCCACCAGGGCCGCGGCGATCCAGCGAATCATCCCTCCGGCGTCCAGGCTTCGTAATCGCCGGTGGCGGCGGCGCGGACGCCCCCCTTCTCCAGCGCGCCGGACGGTCGATAGGCCAGCGGCGTGCCGGTCAGGTTCGGCAGCGCCGGCTTCTGCCACGGCCGGACCGGGGGCAGCGCCTTGGACGGCACGTCGTCGATCTGGTGGTGCAGCCAGCTGAACCAGTCGGGCGGCACCCGGCTGGCATCGTTGGAGCCCTGATAGATCACCCAGCGGCGCGGGTTGCCGGCGGTGTCGGTGCCGCCTTCATAATAGACGTTGCCCAGCTCGTCCTCGCCGACGCGCGCCTTGCCGCGCAGGCCGTACAGCATGGTGCCCCAGGAGGCGCCGTTCCACCAGGTGAAGGGATTGAGGTTGATGCCCATGGACCAGCGCTTACCGCGACCCGCGCCGCGCTTCAACCACCAGCATGGGGGCCGCCGGGCAACGTCCACTGTACCCGGTCGCCCTCGCCCAGGCCAAGCTCCGCCATGCGGCCACCGCGCACCTCCAGCACCGCCGCCACCGGCTCGCCCGAAGAGAGCGGCGTCTCGTCGAGCGGCACCGTGTTTTCCGCGATCCGGGCGATGGTGCCGTCCGGCCGGATGAACACGATATCCAGCGAAGACGGGGTGTTCCTCATCCAGAAGCTGGTCGCGACCGGCGGGCCGCCATCCGGCGGATAGGGCGCGAACAGCATCGCGAAATCCGGGCCCAGACCGGTGCGGTACATCAGCCCCTTTTCCTGCTGCGCCGCCGTCCGCGCGAGTTCGGCCTGGAAGACATGGCGTCCGCCGGCGCCGGTGATCGTGACGGGGATGGTCGCGACCGCCGCCTCGTCCTGCGCACCCGACGTTCCCCGACAGGCGGCGGGGCCGACCAGCGCCGCGGCGAGCGCCAGTCGAAGCAGGCGGTGGCGAATCACGCGCCGACCGGCTCGACCAGCACGGCGAGCGGTCCCTTGCGCCCGTCCACGACGCGGGCGCGCAGCGGCTGGTCCGGCTCCACCACCAGCACCCCGCCGCGCCGCAACGTCTCCATATGCACGAACACGTCCGCCCCATCGCTGTCGCGGATCAGAAAGCCATAGCCCTTCAGCCGGTTGAACCATTTCACCACGGTCGGCTCGAAGGGTCCGGCGCGATCGATCAGGCCGGCCGGATCGACCCGATCCACCCCCACGCGCGACCGGGGCGCGGTGGGTTCCTCCACCGCCTCCGACAGGTCGATGGTCAGCACCTCGCGCGCCTGATAGCCGCGCCCGCGCTGGACCGCCCGCGCCTCGACCCGCGCCCCCTCGGGCAGGCTGCGGCGGCCATGCGATTGCAGGACGCTGAAATGCACCAGAACGTCGCCGATGGACGGATCGTCGGACACGGCGAAACCGAATCCGCGCGTCACATCGAACCATTTGATGACGCCGCTGATCGCGATCTCACCATCCTCGACCGAACCGCCGCCCGATCCCCCGTTGGTTACGCTGCCCCTGTCGGGCACGCTCCCACCTTGCGTGTCCAATTGCATAAGTCACCCCTGACGGGGCCTTGCTACCATGGATCGCCCTCGTCGCAATGCTCAAGCGTTACCGCATCGTTAAATTCCGGGACATCGCCCGGCCCGGCCTCGACGATCCGGCGCGCCACCGCGAAGCCATGCCCCGCCCGCACCATCGCCGCGATCTGCTTCTGCCGGCGGGCGGGATCGGCCGGCTCGGTGGCGAACGGCCCGATCCGCTTGCGTTTGGCAAAGGCCAGCGCACTGGCCCCCTCCCCCTCGGCGGCGATGGTCCGCGCCGGCACGGCATCCGCGTCGTCGACCCGCGCCTGGCGTAGCGCATCGGCGACGCGACTCGCGCCGAAACCCCGCCTGGTCAACGACATGGCCTTGTTCTCGGCATAGAAACGATCATCGATATAGCCCAGGCCCGCCATCCGCTCGGCGACCGCCGCCGGGTCGACCGGATCGCCCTCCCAGCCCCGCTCGCGGATCTTGCGCCGCAGGTAATCGGCCAGTTTTCCGCGCGTGGTGGCGAATCGCTCAACATAGCGGAGCGCTAGGCGATCGAGCGCGGCCGCGTCGAGCGCGGGGGGCGGTGTGCGCGTTCGGGGGCCTCTGGGTGGCATTCGCCTTGTTTGTGCCACATAGCCTAAGGAAGAGATAGCGTGACGAATTGCCCCCGAAGGACCTTGGCCTAGATGACGACCGCTCCCACCCCCCAGTCCGCGCCGATTGCGACGCCGACCGAGGACGCGCTGCCGCGTCGCTATGCGAATTTCGCGACGCTGGGCGAGGCGCTGGACTATGCCGCCACGGGCGTGCGCGGGCTGAATTTCCACGATGCGCGCGGCACGCTGGTCCGCCCCTATGGCTTTGCCGAGCTGCGCGACGACGCGCTGACCACGGCGCGACGGCTGATCGCGGCGGGCGTGGCCCCCGAGGACCGCATCGCGCTGGTTGCCGAGACCTCGGCCGAATTCGCCGCCCTGTTCTTCGGCGTGGTCTATGCCGGTGCCTGGCCGGTGCCGCTGCCGCTGCCGACCTCGTTCGGCGGCCGGGATTCGTACATCGATCAGCTGCGCGTCCAGCTCGGCAGCTGCGACCCCAAGATGCTGATCTATCCGCCCGAACTCGCCGACATGGCCAAGGCGGCGGCGGAGGCCTGCGGCGTCGAGGGCACCGACTGGGCCAGCTTCGCCGAGCAGCCCGCACCGGATGTCGCGCTGCCCGAGGCGACCTCGGACCAGATCGCCTATCTCCAATATTCCAGCGGCTCGACCCGCTTCCCCCACGGCGTCGCGATCACGCACGAGGCATTGCTCAACAATCTGGCGGCGCACAGCCATGGCATGGCGATCGGCCCGACCGATCGCTGCGTCTCCTGGCTGCCCTGGTATCACGACATGGGCCTGGTCGGCTGCTTCCTGTCGCCGGTCGCCAACCAGGTGTCGACCGACTATCTGAAGACCGAGGATTTCGCGCGTCGCCCGCTCGCCTGG
Organism: Sphingomonas sp. SORGH_AS_0438; assembly: GCF_031453475.1. NCBI lineage: Bacteria > Pseudomonadati > Pseudomonadota > Alphaproteobacteria > Sphingomonadales > Sphingomonadaceae > Sphingomonas > Sphingomonas sp. SORGH_AS_0438. Next base: position 842,187 of record NZ_JAVIZS010000001.1, on the reverse strand, counting down.
CTCGACCTGATCAGCCGCAACCAGGGCACCACCCTCTCCTATTCGCCGACCTTCGGCTATGACATCTGCGCGCGCCGCATGTCGTCGCAGACCAAGGCGTCGGACCGGTTCGACCTGTCGCGCTGGCGCGTCGCGGGCAATGGCGCGGACATGATCCGCCCCGACGTGATGCAGAAGTTCGTCGACGCCTTTGCCGATGCCGGCTTCCAGGCCAGCGCCTTCCTGCCCTCCTATGGTCTTGCCGAGGCGACGCTGGCCGTGTCGCTGATGCCGCCGGGCGAGGGGATCCGCGTCGAGCTGGTCGAGGAGACCGAATTGTCGGGTGCCGATCGCGACGGCAACCGGCCGCAGCGGTTCCGCGCGATCGTCAATTGCGGCAAGCCGGTGCGCGACATGACCGTCGAGATCCGCGAGGAGGACGGCACGCCGTTGCCCGAGCGGGCGATCGGCAAGGTCTGGTGCAAGGGGCCATCGGTGATGGTCGGTTATTTCCGCGACCCCGCCGCGACCGAGGCGTGCATGGCCGATGGCTGGCTGGATACCGGCGACATGGGCTATATGTCGGACGGCTATATCTACATCGTCGGCCGCGCCAAGGACATGATCATCGTCAACGGCAAGAACCATTGGCCGCAGGACATCGAATGGGCGGTGGAGCAGCTGCCGGGCTTCAAGGCCGGCGACATCGCCGCCTTCGCGATCACCACGCCGGGTGGCGAGGAGACGCCGGCGGTGCTGGTCCAGTGCCGCAGCAGCGACGAGGCCGAGCGGGGCCGGTTGCGCGACGCGATCCGCGAGCGGGTGCGCTCGGTGACCGGCATGAACTGCGTGATCGAGCTGATCCCGCCGCGCACGCTGCCGCGCACCTCCTCGGGCAAGCTGAGCCGGGCCAAGGCGCGCAATCTCTATCTGGCCGGCGAGATCAAGCCCTACGACATCGCCGCCTGAGGGCGGCGGGTCGGGGTGATCGCCAGCGCCCCGTCACGGATCGGCCATCCCGGCCAAAGCCGGGATGGCGCGTGGTGACAGCGAAGGTCGACGGTCCGACATCCGCTGAGGAACCGCCCGCCTATTTCAGGGGATCATGCCCCCAATTCATCAGCGAATAGCGCCAGGTGGAATCGTCCTTGTCCTTCTTCTTGTCCGGACCACCCTGCGCCAGATGGCGGTGCACATAGCCGACGACCTTCTGCATATGCGCATAGTCGTCGTCGGTCAGGTCGGCCTTCTTCTTGTGTTTGATCGCAACGATCCGCTCGCCCGAGTCATGGCCGACACCGGTGCCGGACTCCTTGCTCTCCTTGGTCTTCAACCATTTTTCCAGTTCGGACGGGGTCATGTTGACCGCCTCGCCGAAGTCCTTCCACACCTGATCGTGATCGATCTCGGCCATATGCTGCTCCTCTGTCCGTCACCGCCAACGCCTTGGTTCCGGGACGGTTGCGATCAGGCGGTGAGCAGCGCCGCGATCGCCCGCTGATAGACGACCGCCGCCCGGACGAAGTCGACCAAGAAGCCGATCCACATCGCCGAGACGATGGCGAGCGACGCCAGGTCCAGCCGCCACACGCGCCGCCCCTCGCCCTCGCGCAGCCATGCGGCCGCATGGCCGACGCGAAAGCCGACGAAAATCCAGGCCAGCAGCACCTGCGCCACCCCCGCCTGCCGCGCGAGCATCAGCAGCGGGATCAGTCCCAGCACCAGCATCGGCAGCACGAATACGCCCACGGCATCGGTCCCGCCCGCCCCCCGCGTCCGCCGCACCAGCAGCGCGGACCAGAGCCCCAGCATCAGCGCCGCCAGCGCGAAGCCCGGCCAAAGGATATGCAGCAGAACCATAGGCCGACCCTTACCAGCGATCCTGCCAAAGTGATCGGGATCGAGGCATGTTCCAGCCGGCTATTCCCCGGCCCGCAGCGGGTTGAACGCCATCACCACGCCCGACAGCAGGAAGAAGCCGAGCGGCACCAGCGCCACGGTCCAGCGTATGTCGGCCAGCGTCTCCGCCGATTGCGCGACATTGGCGACATAGCCCGCCTTGCCGAAGCTGAGGCCCAAGATCGCCGTCGCCAGACCGATCGCGACGCGTTGCAGCAGCGCCGCCAGCCCGAACACGATCCCCTCGACCCGGACGCCGGTGGTCCGCTCGCCATAGTCGATCGTGTCGGGCAGCAGCGCCCAATAGGCGAAGTGCAGCCCCACCGTCGCCGCCTGCATGAAGATCAGGAAACCCTGCATCGGCGCGATCCGGTCGATGCCGATGATCGCGAAACCGCCTAGCGCCGCGACGCACAGGCCGATCGCGATGAACCAGGCGCGCCGGGTGCCGGTGGCATGGGCCAGTGCCATCCACACCGGCACCGCCGCCGCGCTGACCGCCAGCATCGCCGCCAGCGCGACCTGCCCCGCGCCTTCGCTGCCGAAGACGTATTTGAAATAATAGAGCACCGACTTGTTGAGGATGGTGGTCGCCGCGATCATCGCCATCATCGCCGCCGACAGGGTGACGAAGGCGCGGTTGCGCGCCAGGCTGACCAGGCATCGTGCGATCGACGGGCGATCCCCCGGAGCGGGTTCCGGCACCGCCAGCCGCGTCGTGGCGCCCACCGCCAGCAGGATCGCGGTGGCGAGGCCGGCGAAGAGCAAGGCCGCGCCGAAATAGGCGCGCGGCCCCGCGCCCAGCAGCCATGTGCCGAGCCAGCCGGTCCCCAGCGCCACCGTCACCGCCGCCGCCGTCCCCGCCAGCATCCGCAGGCCGGCGACGAAGGCGCGGTCGCGACTGTCCGGGCTGACCCGCGCCGACAGCGCCAGATAGGGCACGTTGACCGCCGCATAGGCGGTGCGGAACAGCAAATGGCCCGTAAGGATGAACAGGCTGGCCCAACCGCCCGTCACCGGCGGCGGCGCATAGGCCAGGACGAAGCTCAGCCCCAGCGGCACTGCCCCGACCATGATCGCGATGCGGCAGCGCCGGCCGTCGCCATAGCGGTCGACCAGCGCGCCGACCGCGAAATTGGCGATCCCGTCCCAGATCGACGCCGCCAGATAGAGCGCGGCGGCGCGCTCCACCCCCAGGCCCAGCGCCTCGGTGTAATAGAAGAGCAGGTAGAGCAGCGCGCTCTGCCAGTAGAGATTGAACGCGAAGTCACCGAAAGCGAACAGCGCGAGGCGCGGCTTGGACGACCGCGCCCCCTGGTCCGTGACGATCACCGCGTCACGATCAACCGGCTGCCGCCCGGCTGGTCGGGCAGCGTCACCGCCACCGTGCCGTTCGCGGGATCGAACCGCGCCGGCTGGCTGCGACCGCTCAGCGTCGCCTTGCCCTCGCGGACCCGGTCATGGACGATGACGGTCATCGCGGTCCACCACGGGGCATAGCGACCCTCGCGCGGGGCGAAGTCGATCGTGACCCGGCCATCGCCCGATAGGCGGCAGCTGACATGCTGGCGCAGATAGTCGCCGCTGGCGAAGCCCATCGAATGGCCGTCGTCGAAATACAGGTCGCCCGCGCAATCCGGCCCCGGATAGACATGCAGTTCCAGCGGTCCCTGCGGGCGCTCCGACGTGCTCTGGACCAGGGGCTGGCGCGGCAGGATGGTGCCGGCGCGCACGAACACCGGCATCCGGTCGAGCGTCGGCGTTTCCATCAGCGTCAGGCTGGCGGTGCGCGCCGCCCCGGTCGCCTGGCTTGCCGACTGGACGGGTCCGTCGCCGCCCTGCATCTGGCCCTGTACCGGCCGGCCCGACCAATAGTCATACCAGCCGCCGGCCGGCAGGCAGATGCTATAGGCTTGCGGGCTTTCCGGCCGGGGATTGCCCGCGACCAGCAGCTTGCCACCCAGCGTCCAGGCCATGCTCTGGTCGCAACTGGCCGAGGCGGCGGCCGGATAATCGTAGAAGACCGGCCGCATGATCGGGTCGCCGCTGCGCGCGTTCAGTTCCGCCAGCCCATAGAGATAGGGCATCAGCCGATAGCGTTCCTCCACATAGCGACGGCGGATCGCCAGATGCTCCGGCCCGTCGACCCAGGGTTCGGCGCGCGGCGTGTTCTTGGCGCTATGATCGCGGAACACGGGGGTGAAGGCGGCGACCTCGAACCACTTGGTCAGGAGGTCGGCGCTGGGGCCCCCGGTGAAGCCGCCGACATCCGCCGCGCTATAGGCGAAGCCCGACAGGCCCAGGTTGAGCAGTTGCTGCACCGACAGCTTCAGATGATCCCAGCTCGACACATTGTCGCCGGTCCAGGTCACCGCATATTTCTGCCCCCCGGCATAGCTGGCCCGCGTCATCACGAAGGCGCGCTCGTTCGGGCGGAGCGTGCGCAACCCGTCATAGGTCGCGCGGGTGTTCTGCATCCCGTAGATATTGTGGACCTCGGCATGGGTCGCGGTGCGGGCGGCGAAGCCGTCGCTGTCGATGCGATGGACCGTGTCCAGCGGCATGGTCTTGGTCGGCGTCTCGAAGATCGCCGGCTCGTTCATGTCGTTCCACACGCCGGCGATGCCCCAGTCGACCTGCTGGCGGAACAGCGTGCCATACCAGTCGCGCGTCGACTTGCGGGTGAAGTCGGGAAAGACCGACGGGCCTGGCCAGACCGGCGCGACATAGGTCTTGCCGTCGGCGGCATGGACGAACTGGTCGCCCGCCACGCCGCTGTCATAGGGGGCATAGCCCTGGTCCGGCGCACGGGCGACATGCAGGTCGGTGATTGTCACCAGCTTGATGCCCTGCGTCCCCAAGTCGCGGACCAGCCCGGCCATGTCCGGAAACGCCTTGGTATCGACGGTGAAGGGGCGGTTGCGATCCTGCCAGTCGATGTCCAGCCAGATCACGTCGGTCGGCACGCGGTCCTGGCGCAGCCGGTCGGCGACGGCGCGCGTCTCCTGGGCGGTCATATAGCTGTAGCGCGACTGCTGATAGCCGAGCGCCCATTGCGGCATCAGCGGCGACCGGCCGGTCAGGTCGCCATAGCGGCGCACCACTTCGGCGGTGCTCGGTCCGGCGATGACGTAATAATCGACCGGCCCGTCCGGCGCGCCCATCGCCAGCACATTGTCCTCGCGATGGCCAAAGTCGAACCAGCTCCGCCAGCTATTATCGAGGAACAGGCCATAGCTGCCCCCCGCCCCGCCGGTGGCGACGAAGAAGGGGACCGACTTGTAGATCGGGTCGGTGCCGACGCCGAAGCCATAGGCATCGGTGTTCCAGTCAACGAAGCTGCCACCGCGCCGGTCGAGCGGCCCGGTCTTGTCGCCCAGCCCGTAATAATGCTCCGCCTGCGGCATCGCCTTCTTCAGGGTGAAGCCCCGGCCGTCGAACGCGACCGGCAACGAGTCATCGGCGAGGATCACCTTGCCGGCGCGGTCGGTGACGGTCAGCGCCAGCGTCTGCGGATCGACCTTCACCCGCAAGGCGCTGGTCGAGAAGCCGTCCGCCCCCGGCTTGACAGCGGCGCGCAGCCTGCGCGTCTCGCTGTCCACGGCCCAGCTGGCATCCTCGGCGAAGCGGCCGTCCCGGGCGACGCGGATGCGGAGCGTCTCCGGGGTCAGCGCCACCACCTGCATCGTGGCGACGGCATTCCGCACCTCGACCCCGCCCGCAACCGGCGACATTTGCGCCGCCGCCGGGGCCGCGACGGCGACCGCCGACAGCAGCCAATATCCCTTTTTCATACCCTCTCCCGTCGCTTGTCCCGCGAATCATCTTGGATCGGGCTATAGCCGCATAGCCGTGCCGGCCGTGAGGTTCGTGAAATCGTATGCATGGCGGGGCGCCGGTTTCCTCCCCCAAGGCGGGGAGGAAACCGGCCCGCTTACTTGGCCCCGCAGCGGACCGGGCCCGGCGGGGCGCTGGCGATGCGGATCGAGGACAGGTCGATGCCGAGCGCCGCGCTGCTCGACAGCGCGAAGGGCACCGTCACCCGGGTCATGTCGACCCCGCCCTGCGCGAAGCAGCTGAGCGGCACGGAGAAGATGCCCCATTCACCCGCATCCGCATCGAGCAGTCCGTTGACCGGCACGCTCGCCGTCTTGCCGCCGGTCATGGCCAGCGTCACCGCGCCTGCGGGCTTGGTCACCACGCGATACGCGACCACCAGACTGAGCTGGCCATTGGCCTCCCGCGTCAGGTCCATCGGCGCGGTCGCCTCGATGCGGGTCATGCCCGCGCCGGCAAAGGCCAGCCTCAAGCTGTCCTCCTGCGCCGCCCGATCGGTGCGCGTCTGGACGACGCGGCCCTCGTTCGCCAGTCGGTCGCCCGCCGCCACCCGACCGCGCACGAACAGCGCGTTGCGGTCGCCCGCCGCCGCCGCCGGGCGGCTCTCGTCCAGCCGGCCGAGCGGCGCACCCTTTTGCGCATAGGTCAGGCCATAGCCGATCGGGAAGAGCGGGTCGTAAGGCGCATCGCGCCGGTTGAGCACATATTGGTCGAGCCGCTTGGGCCAGGAGAAGCTGAGCCGGCCCCGGAAATCCTGTTGCGGCCGGCCATCCTTGCCCGCCAGCAGCATGTCGGCGACGCCGCCGCCCTCGGTGCCGGGCAGGAAGGCCGCGACGAAGGCGTCGGCCGCGTTCAGCTCTGGATTGACCCACATCGGCCGGCCCGACAGGAACACCGCGACGACCGGGATGCCCGCCGCCTTCAGCCGCTGGAGCAGGACGAGGTCGCTCTTGTCCTCAGGGCTGTATTCCAGCGTCGGCCGGTCGCCGGTAAACTCGGCATAGGGCGTCTCACCGAACACGACGATCGCCGCATCCGGCTTGGCGGTGTAGCGGCCATCGACCGACAGCGTCGCCTTGCCGCCCGCCGCGCGCGTCGCCTGGTCGATGCCGCTCCAGATCGACTGGCCGTTGGGGAAGGCGGAATTGGGCACGTCCGCCCCCTGCCAGGTGATCGACCAGCCGCCCGCCTGCTGCGCGATATTGTCCGCACCGCGTCCCGCGACCAGAATATTGGCGCTGGCCTCGAGCGGCAGGACGTTGCCGTCATTCTTCAACAGCACCATCGACTCGCGCACCGCCTGGCGGGCGATGGCGCGGTGCTCGGGCGCGCCGAGCAGTGCGAACCTGCCGGCCATCGGTCGCGACGAGGGGCGGCCCGCCTCGAACGTCCCGGCCAGCATCTTCACCCGCAGGATGCGCCGGACCGCATCGTCCAGCCGCGCGGCCGGGATGCGACCGTCCTTCGCCTCGGCCAAGGTGTTGGCGTAGAGCTGCTTCCAGTTCGGGCCGGAATACATGAACATGTCGAGCCCGGCATTGATCGCCGCCGGGCAATCCTCATTGGAGCAGCCGGGCACCTGGCCATGCGCGTTCCAGTCGCCGATCGTGAAGCCGTCGAACCCCCAGCGCTCCTTGAGCACGCCGGTCAGCAGGCTCTTGTTGCCGGTCATCTTCTGCCCGTTCCAGCTGGAGAAGCTGGGCATCACGGTCAGCGCCCCGGCCGGCAGCGCGGTGGTGTAGCCGGCGGCATGGATGTCGCGCAGTCCCTCTTCGGACACGCGCGTGTCGCCCTGATCGCGGCCGCCGGTGCCGCCATCGCCCAAGAAATGCTTCACCGAGGAAATGACATGGCCCTTGCCCATGAAATCCTGGCCGATCCGCCCCTGGATGCCCTGCACCATGCGGCCGGCATAGGAGGCGACGATGGCCGGGTCCTCCGAATAGCTTTCATAGGTCCGGCCCCAGCGATCGTCCTGCACCACCGCCACGGTCGGCGCGAAGCTCCAGTCGATGCCGGTCGCCGCCGTCTCCAGCGCGGTCGCGCGCCCGATCTTCTCGACCAGGTCGGGATCGCGCATCGCACCCAGGCCGATATTGTGCGGGAACAGCGTCGCGCCGACGATATTATTGTCGCCATGCACCGCATCGGTGCCCCAGATCACCGGGATGGCGGGCCGGCCGTCGGACCGCTTCATCGACGCGTCGTAGAACTGATCGAACAGTGCCAGCCACTTGGCGGCCGGCGCATATTCGTCGCCGCCCGGCGCAGAATTGCCGCCGTTGAGGACCGAGCCGAGCTTGTACGTCTCCAGATCGGCAGGCGTGATGCTGGCGATGTCGACCTGGAGGAGCTGGCCGACCTTGTCCTCGATCGACATGCGCTGGAGCAGGGCGTCGATCCGCGCCTCCAGCTTGGGGTCGCGCTGGCGCGGGCGGGCGAGCACTGGCCAGCTCGCCGGATGGGCGGTGCTGGTTGCGGCGGGCGCGGTCGTCTGTTGCGCCGAACCGGCTCCCGATACCGCTATCAGCGCCAGTATCGCCGTCGTTCCAAGCCCCATTGCACGCATCACACTCTCCCGTCTTGGACCGTTCATCCCGGCCTTCGCCGCCTTCATAGGTGGCTGATCCGCAAATGCATATTCGGCTTTTGCCTTTTCCGGCGCGGACGGGCAGCGTAACGGCCATGCGCCCTGCCCCTTTGTTGATGATCGCCGCTACCATGATCGCCCAGCCCTTCGCCGCCTCCGCCCAGACGGATCAGGAGCGCGAACGGCGGCTGCATGAGGATTGGGCCTGGCTGGGCCGCTACCAGGCGGAAAACGCCGCCCTGCCCGCCGCCCGGACCGATGTGCCGCGCATCGTCTTCCTGGGCGATTCCATCACGCAAGGGTGGGTGGAGAAGGCGGGCGGTTTCTTCACCCCCGGCCGGATCGGACGCGGGATCAGCGGGCAGACGACGCCGCAAATGCTGCTCCGCTTCCGCCAGGACGTGATCGACCTGCATCCTGCCGTCGTGCAGATCATGGGGGGCACCAACGACATCGCCGGCAATACCGGCCCGATGACGGCGGCGCAGAGCCAGGCCCATATCCGGTCGATGACCGAACTGGCCCAGGCGCATGGCATCCGCGTGATCCTGGCTTCGATCCCGCCGACCGATCATTTCCCATGGCGGCCCGGCATCGCGCCCGCGCCGCGGATCGCCGCGATGAACGCCTGGCTGCGCGACTATGCGCGCTCGGTCGGTGCGACCTATGCCGATTACTGGACGGCACTGCATGATGGCCAGGCGATGCGCGCCGCCTTCACGATCGACGGCGTGCATCCCAATGCCGCCGGCTATGCGGCGATGGCCCCGGTGGCGGAGGCGGCGCTGGCGCAGGCGCTCGCCGCCCCCGCCCCCCGCGTCACCGCACGCTAGAGCGGTTTCCGATCAGGTTGAACCACCGTCATCGCCCTGCGGGCAACCGCTTCGCAGCGGGGCGCTTTCGATCCGGGGCGGCGTTGCTTGTTGGTCACGATGCTTCGGCATCGCTCCCTCCGCGCGCCTTGCCCCGAACCGAAATCACCGCCGTGCCGATGATCCAGCCTGATCGGAAAACGTTCTAGCCGCCTCCTCGCGCGACCAGAGGCGCGCCGCGCCGCGCACGCCCGAGGAATCGCCCCAGCGCGCCGGCACGATCGTCGCCCGCCAGTCGCCGCCAAAGGCATAGGTGGCAACCACGGCCGGCAGGCGCTCGTAAAGTTCGTCGACATTGGACATGCCGCCGCCCAGCACAAATATGTCGGGGTCGATCATGTTGGCGACCATCGCCATGGCGCGGCCCAGCCGGTCGACATAGGCGTCGAGCGTCGCCACCGCCTGCGTCTCGCCGGCCCGGGCGGCGGCGACGATCGCCGCGCCATCCAGGCGCTCGCCGGTCCGCCGCTGATGGTCGCATCGCAAGCCGGTGCCGGACACCAGCATGTCGAGACAGCCGTTCCGCCCGCACCAGCAAAGCGGGCCCGGCGCTTCCGCCTTGGTCATCCAGGGCAAGGGCACATGGCCCCACTCGCCGCCCATGCCGTTCGCGCCCTCGACGATACGGCCATCCACCACCAGCCCGCCGCCGACGCCGGTGCCGACGATCACCGCGAAGGCGGACGCCGCACCCGCCGCCGCACCGTCGACGACCTCGGACAACGCCAGGCAATTGGCATCGTTCGCCAGCCGCACCGGCCGGCCGAGCGCTTCGGTCATATCCTCGCGGAAACGGCGACCATTGAGCCAGACGGCATTGGCGTTGCGCATCAATCCGTCGCGCGGGCTGACCGATCCGGGCGCGCCGATGCCGATCGTGCCGCGCATCCCCAATTCCGCCTCGACCCGCCCGATCAGCGAGGCGATGGTGGCGATCGCATCCTCATAGCCGCCGGGATTGGGCGCGCGCATCCGGGCCAGGAACGCACCGTCCGCGTCCAGCGCGGCCGCCTCGATCTTGGTGCCGCCGAAATCGATCCCGATCTGGATCACGCTCGCTCTCCCATCTCTGCCCGCATCGGAACGCGGCCCCTGCCCCGCCATCCGACATTAAGTCAAATTGGATTAATTAAGGGAGAATGCTTGACCCAGATCGTGAAGCACGGGGATAGTCGGGCCGGATCGCCGCCCCTTATCGAGCGGTCGGCAGCGCGGGAGAGCGTGGTGATGTTCGGCAAGCTGGGATCGCGCCGTCGCACCGGGGACAGCATCGCCCCGCATGAGACACGCTTGTCCCGCAGCCTGTCGGGCACCAACCTGGCGCGGGCCGGCGACTATAATCTGCGCACCGTCCTGCAGGCGATCCGCCTCAACCCCGGCACGACCCGCGTCGCGATCGCCGCGCAGACCGGCCTGACCGCCCCGACCATCGCCAATATCACCGGGCGACTGTCGGAGATGGATTTGGTCCACACCATCGGCCGCCGCCAGGGCGGTCGGGGCCAGCCCGCGCTGCAACTGGAGGTGAATGCCGACGGGGCCTTTGCGATCGGCCTCAATCTCGATCGCGATCATCTGACCATGGTCACGCTGGACCTGATCGGCACCGTGCGCAGTCGCGCCACGCGGGACATCGCCTTCGCCTCGCCGTCCGATGTCAGCGCTTTCGTGGCCGAGACGCTCGCCCCGCTGATCGCCGAGGGCGGAGTCGACCGCGACCGGGTGCTGGGTGTCGGCATCGCCATGCCAGACGATCTGGGCAGCATCGCCCTGCCGCATCGCCCCGTCGACTATGATCGCTGGACCGGGCTGGACATCGCCGCGCACCTTGCCCCTGTGTTCCCCTGGCCGATCCATGTCGACAATGACGCCGCCGCCGCCGCGCTGGGTGAGGCGCAGCATGGCGGCGCGTTCGATGCGCCCAGCTTCTTCTACCTTCTGATCAGCGCCGGCCTGGGCGGCGGGCTGGTGATCGACCGCACCTATCATCGCGGGGCCCATAAGCGATCGGGCGAGATCGGCCTGATGCCTGACCTCTCCGCCGATCGGCCGGGCGCGGTGGTGCAGGACATCGTGTCGCTGTCCGCGCTGCTCGCCCGGCTGGAGGCGGCGGGTCTGTCGCCGACATTGGCGACGATCGGACGGCCGGAGGCTGGGGTCGTGATCGACCAGTGGCTGGCGGACTCGATCGACGCGCTAGTTCAGCCGATGATCGCGATCACCTGCCTGTTCGATCCCGATGCGGTGCTGATCGGCGGACGCCTGCCGATGCCGGTGATCACGCGGCTGGCGGTAGGGCTGACGGAGCGACTAACCAAGGCACGGCTACCGGTTCATACGCCGATACTGCCGGCCATGATGGCGCAGGACGCGCCCGCCATGGGGGCCGCGATCCTGCCCTTTCTCGCGCATCTGCTGCCGTCCGACGCGATCCTGATCCAGGCCGGACGATAAGGTCCCTGTCCCGATCGACGAGGGATGGTCGGGGGCGGACCGTTTCAGGCCCGCCCCACCATGCCTAGCGGCAGCGGAACTGGTTGCGCTCGATCGCGCGTCCGGCCAGCGCACCGCCGGCCGCGCCGAGCAGCGTGCCGATGGTCTGCGAACCGCCCGATGCGATCAGATTGCCTAGGATGCCCCCCGCCGCAGCACCGACGATCAGGCCGGTCGTGCCGTCCGGGCGGCGGCAATAATAACGGCCGTCCTGGCCGCGATAGACGCGGTCGTTGGCGGCCAGTCGACGCTCCCGATAGCGGGGCGCGTCGACATAATAGCGATCGGCATAATAGCCGTTATAGGCGGGGTCGGGACGGTCGTAATCATACGAGGCATAGCTTCGATACTGCGGGTCCATGCCGATACCGCCATATTCCGTACAACCACCCAGCAGGCTGGCAGCGGCGGCAACGGCGAGGATCATGCGCATTGAGGCTCTCCTTGTTCGTGACAGCCGCTCAATGCACAAGACCCCCGCCGGGTTGCTTTAGATCAAGGTCGCGTCCAGCGAAATTTCGGCGTTGAGCAGCTTGGAGATCGGGCAGTTCGCCTTGGCCTCCTGCGCGATCCGGTCGAACTCGGCCTGGTCGATACCGGGCACCGTGGCGCGCAACGTCAGCGCCGACTTGGTCACCTTGAAGCCGTCGCCATCCTTCTCCAGCGTGACGGCGGCATCGGTGTCGAGCGTGCCGTCATTATGCCCGGCACCCGCCAGGGCGAAGCTCAGGGCCATGGTGAAGCAGCTGGCATGGGCCGCTGCGATCAGCTCCTCCGGATTGGTGCCCGGTTCATTCTCGAACCGCGTGTTGAAGCCATAAGGCTGGTCGTTGAGCACGCCCGAACCCAGGCTGACATGGCCTTTGCCCGACTTGCCCAGGCCTTCATATTTCGCGGACGCCTTGCGCACGGTCATGGATGTTTCCTTACTTTGGGGGGGGAACGGAAAAGGGATCAGCCGATCGACGAACCGCGATCGGCCGCGAAGCTCGGCGCGGGGCCGGTGGCCGGGCGCAGCGACTCGCGCTCCTCGGGGGTCGGGATGGCGGTCGGATCGGGGCGGAACGCCTCGGGTGCGCAGTTGGTGCCGGGCTCGGGCGCGTCGGGCGCCAGATCGGGCGCGGCATGTTCGGCCGGGTTACGCTTGGGCCGGCGCGCGAGCAACGTCGCCGCGACCAGCGATCCGACCGCCGCCACGCCCGCCGCCGCCAGCGCGATCACGCGGGTCCGGTCGTGGTCGGGCTTGTGTGCCGCCTTGCCCTTGCCCTTGGGCGGATGCGGCTTGCCCGGCTTCGCATCGCCGTGCGGCCCGGCCTGGCCCTTCTTGGGCGGAGTCTTGGCTGCCATGGAACGAACCTCCTGATACTGCTGGGGCGGGATAACGGCTCGTTTGATGCCCCTGTTCCCAACCGCTCGTCAGGCGATGCCGAACGGCACCACATGGTTCGACTGGCTGTGCCCCACCTCCGCCCGGCCGAGATAGGGAATGCCGAGCGACGCGGCGGTGCGCGCGATCATGACCTCCAGCGGCTCGGTCCAGGCCGGCTCGTTTGCCTGGATGTCGTTGACCACGCCCAGCCGCAGCCCCGCCAGCCCGCGCAATTGGGTGGCGTGGCCGACCGTCCACAGCATCCGGTCGATCCGGTACATCGGCTCCGACACCTCCTCGATCACCAGCACATGATCGGTCAGGTCGGGCAGCCAGGGCGTGCCGATCAGCGCGGTCAGGATCGACAGGTTGAACGCCGCCGCCGGCCGGCCGTCCAGCCCCGGCTCCAGCCCCTGCCGGTCGCCGCGCACCAGCCAGCCCAGCGTGCGCGCCACCGTCTCGTCCCCCTTCACCCGATTGATGTCGGTCGCCATCGGCGCATGGATCGGCCGACCGATCCGCCGGGCATAGAGTGCCGCCAGCACGAACCCCATGTCCGAATAGCCGGCATAGGATTTGCGCGCGGCGGCCGCGTTCAACTGCGGCATCACCGCGTCCAGGATGCGGTTGGAGCCATAGCCGCCGCGCGCGAACCAGATCGCGTCGAATGCCGGATCGTTCGCGATCTGGAGGAAGGCGGCGGCACGCATCGCGTCCGATCCGGCGAAATGCCCGTCCTTCTCGAAACATTGCGGGTGGAAGACCAGATCGACCTCCGGATAGGCGATGGCGGCAAAGGCCCCGGCGCGCGCGGCGACGACCGGATCGATCGGCCGGGCGGGAGCGACGACACCGATACGCATGGACCTGATCCCCCTGTTCGCCCGCAGGCTCGCTTGCCCGGACGGGCAAAGGCCGATAGCGCGCGGGGATGGAGATCGGCAAACCCCTATTCTTCGTCGGCATCGGCGGGTCCGGCATGATGCCGCTGGCGATGATCGTGCAGGCGCGCGGCGGCACCGTCGCCGGATCGGATCGCGGGCTGGACCAGGGCCGCGCACCGGCCCGGTTCGACGCGCTGCGCCACCTCGGCATCGCGCTCCACCCGCAGGACGGCAGCGGCGTCGTCTCGCCCGACCAGCGCATCGTCGCCTCCGCCGCGATCGAGCCGAGCGTGCCCGACATCGTCGCCGCCGACCGGCTGGGCTGCGAGCGGTCGACCCGTGCCGAACTGCTCGCCCAATTGTTCAATGCCGCCGTCCTGCCGATCGGCGTCGCGGGAACCAGCGGCAAGTCGACCGTCACCGGCATGATCGGCTGGATCCTCCACGCCTGCGGCCATGGGCCCACGGTGATGAACGGCGCGGTGATGAAGAACTTCGCGACCGCCCATACGCCCTTCGCCAGCGCGCTGGTCGGCACGGGCGACGCCTTTGTCAGCGAGGTGGATGAAAGCGACGGTTCGATCGCGCTTTATCGCCCGCGCATCGCGGTGCTCAACAACGTCACGCTCGACCATAAGGGGCTGGACGAACTGCGCCGGCTGTTCGGCGACTTCGCCCGCTCCGCCGAGCATGTCATCGCCAATGCCGGCGATGCGGAGACGGCGGCGCTGATCGCCACCCTGCCCCAGGCGCGCACCTTCGCGATCGAGGCACCGGCCGATTTCCGGGCGGAGGCGCTGGTCCCGGAACCCTGGGCGATCGGTTTCGACCTGATCGCGCTGGGCGAGCGGCATCGCGTGCGATTGAACGTACCCGGACGCCACAATGTCTCCAACGCGCTCGCCGCGATCGGCGCGGCGGTGGCGGCGGGCGTACCGCTGGCCGAGGCGGTGCGCGCGATCGAGGGTTTCACCGGCCTGCGCCGCCGCTTCGACCGGGTGGGCGAGGCCGGCGGCGTCACTGTGATCGATGATTTCGGGCATAATCCCGACAAGATCGCCGCGACGCTCGACACGCTCCACGCCCATCCCGGTCGGCTGCTGCTGCTGTTCCAGCCGCATGGCTATGGCCCGTTGCGGATGATGGGGCGCGAACTGGCACAGGTGTTCGCCGAACGCTTGCGGCCGGACGATGTGCTGACCATTCCCGATCCCGTCTATCAGGGCGGCACGGTGGCCCGCGAGGTCGGCAGCGCCGATCTGGTCGGCTGGATCCTGCAGGCCGACGGACGGGCGCATCACGATGCCGACCGTGCGGCCGGCGTCCGGCGCCTGCTGTCCAGGGCGAAGCCGGGCGACCGCATCGTCGTGATGGGCGCGCGAGACGACACGCTCAGCCTGCTCGCTGCCGATATCCTCGCGCGACTGGAGGCGCGCCACCCATGACCGACCGACCCCGCCTCGCCTTCCACCATTCGCCCGGCCAGGGCCCGACCATCCTCTTCCTGCCCGGCTATGCCAGCGACATGCAGGGCAGCAAGGCGCTGGCGCTCGAAGCCTGGGCGCGGGCCCGGGGCCTCGCCTTCCTGCGCTTCGACTATGCCGGCTGCGGGCAGAGCGAGGGCGCGTTCGCGGACCAGACGCTGGCCGGCTGGCGCGACGACGTGCTGGCGATGATCGACCATGCGGTCGAAGGCCCGGTGGTGCTGGTCGGCTCGTCGATGGGCGGCTGGCTGATGCTGCTGGCGGCGCGGGCGCGGCCCGATCGGGTGGTCGGGATGCTGGGCATCGCCGCCGCACCCGACTTCACCGACTGGGGCTTCACCACCGAGGAGAAGATGACGATCCTCCAGACCGGCCGGCTGGAGCGCGCCAACCCCTATGGCCCGCAGCCGACGCTCTATACCCGCGCCTTCTGGTCGTCGGGCGAGGCGAACCGGCTGATGTTCGGCCCCATCGCCTTTTCCGGCCCGGTGCGGCTGCTGCATGGCCAGGCCGATCCGGACGTGCCCTTCGTGCGATCGGTCCGGCTGGCGGAGCTGATCACCTCGCCCGACGTGCATCTGACGCTGGTCAAGGACGGCGACCATCGCCTGTCGCGCGACGGCGACATCGCGCTGCTGATCGGGACGCTGGCGCAGATGCTGGGCGCGATCGCCGATGCCGGGGAGCCTGTGGCCGCCTGACGGGTTGTCACGACCAGACCAAGGAGTTTCCATGCGTTACCTGCACACCATGATCCGCGTCACCGACCCCGATGCGACGATCGCCTTTTTCGAACTGCTCGGACTGAAGGAGGTCCGTCGCATGGAGAATGAGGCCGGTCGCTTCACGCTGATCTTCCTCGCCACGCCCGAGGAGATGCGCGGCCCCGGCGAGCGTGCCCAGGCCGAGGTCGAGCTGACCTATAACTGGGACCCGGAAAGCTATTCCGGTGGCCGCAATTTCGGCCATCTCGCTTATGAGGTCGACGATATCTACGAGACGTGCCAGCGGCTGATGGACGGCGGCGTCACGATCAACCGCCCGCCGCGCGACGGCAACATGGCCTTCATCAAGACGCCGGACGATATCTCGATCGAGCTGCTCCAGCGCGGTGCCCGGCTGGCCCCGGCCGAGCCCTGGTCGTCGATGCCGAACACCGGGACCTGGTGATGGCCGCACCCGCGCTGGAGATCGTCCGCGTCCCGGTCCTGTCGGACAATTACGCCTGGCTGGTGTTCGACCCCCTCACCCAGGAGGTGGCGGCGGTCGATCCCGGCGAGGCGGAGCCGGTGCTGGCGGCGGCCGCCGCGCGGGGCTGGACCGTCTCGCAGGTGTGGACGACGCACTGGCATCCGGATCACACCGGCGGCAATGCGTCGATGAAGGCGGCGGGCGCGACCATCACCGGGCCACGTGCCGAGCGCGACCGCATCCCGACGCTCGACACGCTGGTGGCGGAGGGCGATGTGGTGCGGATCGGCAGCCATACCGGCCATGTCCTCGCGGTGCCCGGCCACACCGCCGGGCACCTCGCCTTCCACTTCGCCGAGGACAAGGCGCTGTTCACCGGCGATACCTTGTTCGCCATGGGCTGCGGCCGCCTGTTCGAAGGGACGGCGGCAGAGATGTGGGCGAACATGGAGCGCTATGCCGCGATGCCCGACGACACGCGCGTCTATTGCGGCCATGAATATACCGCCGGCAACGCCGCCTTCGCCGTGACCGTCGAGCCGGACAATGACGCGATCGCCACGCGCCGTGCCGAGGTCGATCGGTTGCGCGCGGCCGGCGAGGCGACGGTGCCGACCAGCATCGGCCAGGAACGCGCCACCAACCCTTTCATGCGCGCCGGATCGGCCGAAGCGCTTGCCCGTCTGCGCGAGGCGAAGGATAATTTTCGCGGATAGGCCGTTGATACCGGTCCTTCCAGGAATAGGAGTGAAGCGATGCGTCGTTCGATCCCTCTGGCCCTGTTTCTCGGCATTGCCGGAGCGAGTGCCGCCGTGTTCGCGGCGGAGCAACCGGACGGCAACCAGCGATCCTACAACAGCAAGACGACGCTGAACCAGGCGCTGGCCGGACTGACCCCCGGCAAGCCGGTCGACTGCCTCCCCTTCACTCGCACGCCGTCGAGCGACAGCTTCGGCCAAACGGTGGTTTACCGCTACAGCAGTGACAAGAAATACGTCACCAATGTCGGGCCGGGATGCGAGGGTCTGGCGCGCGGCGACATCATGATCTCGCGCACCAGCTATGGCCGCTTCTGCCGGGGCGACATCATCCAGCTGGTCAACCCGGTCTCCCGTTTCCCGACCGGCAGTTGCGCCTATGGCGACTTCACGCCCTATACCCGGCAGGGCAAGGCGAAGTGAAAACCCGCGCACTGATCGCCGCCTTGCTGGCGCTGCCGCTGACCGCGGCGGCGGCCGACAAAAGCCCTCTGGCCGGCCGGGTCGCCGGGACGCCGCAACGCTGCATCACGCTCCGCCAGACCGAGGGGCTGACCATCGCCGAACGCGACCTGATCCTGTTCCGCGAGTCCGGCCGCCGCATCTATCGCGCCACGCCGATCGGCCAGTGCGGGCAGTTGCAACCGTTCAACGCGCTGATCCTCGATCTCTATTCGGGCAACACCGTCTGCGAGAACGACCGGTTCCGCGTCCTCACCTCCGGAACCAGCATCCCCGGGCCCTACTGCCGGTTCGGCAAGTTCGTGCCCTATGACCGTCCCGCCAAGCCCAGGTTGTAAACGGAGATCTGGCGACGGCGCGGCGGATGTCTGCGCTGCGCCCGTAGCGGTCAGCGGCGCGTGACCGCCGCCACATCGGGCGGCGACCAGCCGCCGCCCATCGCCTGATAGAGCGTGACATAGGCGTTGAGGCGATCGGCCCGCGCTTGGATCAGCGTCAGTTCGGCATTGAGCAGCCCGCGCTGCGAATCCAGTTGGTCGAGATAGCCCGAATAGCCCGCGCGGTAGCGGTTCGACGCATTGCGGAGCGCCGCCGCCAGGGCATCCCGCTGCGCCGCCAGGGCCTGCGCCTGCTCGCCCGAGCGGCGGACGCCGACCAAGCTGTCGTCCACCTCGCGGAACGCCACCAACGCCGCGCGGCGATAGGCATAGGCCGCCTGGTCCCGCCGGGCGGTGGCGACGTCCGCCTGCGCGCGGAGACGCCCGCCATCGAAGATCGGGGACAGGATGCTCGCTCCGATCGAGAACACCCCGATCGGATTGGCCAATGCGGTCGACAGCGCCACGCCCGCCGATCCGGTCAGCGCCAAATTGGGCAGTATCGCCGCCCGCGCGCTGTCGAGCGTGCGGTCGGTGGCGACCAACGTCTGTTCGGCCTGGTACAGGTCCGGCCGGCGGCGGAGCAGGTCGGCGGGCAGGCCATCGGGAATGGCCGGCGCGCGCAACCGTTCCAGCGTCACGCCGCGCGGGATCGTGCCGGGGGATGTGCCGAGCAACAGGCTGAGCGCATTCTCCTGCCGCGCGACCGCCAGTTCGGCGGCGGGCACCAATTGCTCGGTGGCGTGATATTCGCCCTCCGCCTGATGGAGCTCCAGGTTCGACGTATAGCCCGTTTCCGCCCGCCGCCGCGCGATGCGCAGCGCCTCCGCGCGCGACGCCAGGGTCTCTCGCGCCACCGCCAGCCGCCGGTCGAGCGCGCGGAGCGTGATATAGCCGGTGGCGACGCTGCTCGCGACCGACAGCCGCACCGCGTCGCGCGCGCCGTCGCTGGCGAGCAGTTGCGCCTGCGCGGCCCGGCTCGCCTGGCGCAGGCGTCCGAACAGGTCGAGATCATAGCTGATCTGCACCGCCGGCTGCGCGCCCAACGCATCGCTCGCGGTGCCGAACGGGCTGACGCTCTGCCCCGCCGTGCCGGGGGAGGCACCGCCGACCTGCGGCGTGCGCTGCGCCCGCGCCAGCCGGAACTGACCGCGTGCCTCCTCCACCCGCGCCACCGCGATGGCGAGGTCGACATTATTGGCCAACGCCCGCTCGACCAGTCCGGTCAGCACCGGGTCGCCGAAACCCTGCCACCAATCGGCCCGCACCGGCTCCCCCGGCCCCAGCGCGGTGCGCCAGCCGGGCGGCGGCGCGACCGTGGCGGCGGGTGGCGCCTCCGGGCGCGACCCGATGCATCCCGCCAGCGACACGGTCGCGGCCACCCCGATGATCGTCCGGCGCATCACCGCAGGCGCGGCCCCGTGCTGGTGTCGACGCGCGCCTGCACCGACATGCCGGGCCGCAGCCGCTGCGCCAGCGCCTGGCCCGGATCGATGCGGATGCGCACCGCGATCCGCTGCGGCACCTTGGTGAAGTTGCCGGTGGCATTGTCCGCCTTCAGCACCGCGAACTCGCTGCCCGCGGCCGGCGAGATGCGCTCGACCCGCCCGGTCAGTCGGGCATTGGCCAGCGCGTCGACGGTGAAGCTGGCCGGCTGGCCGACCGTCATCCGCGCGGTCTGCGCTTCCTTGAAATTGGCAATCACCCAGGTTTCGGGCGGCACCAGGAACATGAGCTGCGAGCCCGCCGTGACATATTGGCCGACACGCACCCCGACCTCGGACAGCCGCCCCGCCTCCGGCGCGCGGACCAATGTGTTGCTGAGGTCGATCTGCGCCAGCCGCCGTGCCGCCTCCGCGCCGGATACGCCCGCCTGCTGGCCGCCGCGTCCGACCTCGACCGTCCGCACGTCCTGCCGCGCGATCTCGCGGGCGGCACGCGCCTGCTTCACCCCGGCCTGGGCCTGACGCAGTGCCGCCAGCGTCTGGTCCTGCTCGCGCAACGATACCGAGCCGTCACGGACCAGGTCGTCGACCCGGTTCATGTCCGCCTGCGCACGCATCAGCTGCGCCTCGGCATTGGCGACGGCGGCATCCTGCGCGACGAGGCTGGCGGCACGGCTGCGCTGCGCCTGGGCGCTGTTGGCGAGCGTCGCCGATTGCGCCGCGACCTGCGCATCGGCCTGCTCGACCCGCTGGCGATAGATACGGTCGTCGATCATCACCAGCGGTTGCCCGGCGCGCACCGCCTCGAAATCGCGGACCAGCACCTGTGTGACATAGCCCGATACCTGCGGCGCGATCACCGTGGTCCGGCCGCGCACATAGGCATTGTCGGTCGACTCATAGGATGTGGCGAAGGGCGGCAGCCGCCACGCCGCCAGCACCGCCAGTACGCCCGCGATCGCCAGCAGCAGCAGCACGATCGTCGCCGTGCCGCTGGGCCGCTGCGGTTTCCAGCCCGAACCGGCCGTGGGGACGGCCGTCGGGGCGGCGGCCTCCGCCGCGCGTTCCTCGGTCACCGGCTCGGCGGCGACGGGGGTCCGAACGTCCGTCATGCACCCTGCTCCATCGCCAGACGCGCCGCCTGCCTGGCCCGCCGCGTCCGGCGCAGCAGCAGGAACAGCAGATACAGGAACGTCGCCGCCGCCATCACCGCGACGAGCCGGAACACATCGTCATAGGCGAGCACGTTCGCCTCGCGCGTCGCCGCTTGCGACAACAGCGCGCCGCCCTCCGCACTGCGCAATCCAGGGTCGCCGACCACCCGGCCGACCGCCGCGCCGCCGGCCTGGAGGCGCTGCATCACCAGCGGGTTGGTCGGGTCGACCGCATCGACGATCGCGGCGCTGTTCGCCTTCTCGCGCACCACCTGATAGGTGCCGAGCAAGGCGGTGCCGGCCAGGCTGCCGACCGAGTTGATGATGCCGAACAAGGCGATGAAGCTGATGATGTGGCCGGCCCCTTCCTTCAATGCGCGCGTCATGCCGAACAACAACGCCGGCCCCAGGAAAAAGGTGGCCGAAAAGGCGATCAGCGCCTGCGTCACATAGAGTTCGGGCGCGCGGGTCAGGCTGGTCGACTGCGCGTCCATCCACGCCGCCACCGCGACGAGGCCCACCGCCAGCATGATCGGATGCGCCAGCCGCTCGACGTCGAGCGTCACCGCGCTCAGCACCACCCCGGCGACCGAGGCGAGGAAGATGATCGTGAAGAACGGCCCCAGCTGATCGTTGTTCTGCCCCAGCGTGGTCAGCAGCCCGACCGCCGCGAAGCTCTGCTCCGCCAGTACGATCCGCGCCATCAGCGTGACGATGGCGAACCGGACGATGTCGGCGCTCGCCAGCCAGCGCGTGTTGAGCAGCGGATTGACGCGGTGATGCTCGATCCACAGCGCCGCCGCCAGCAGCGGGATCGCGCCGATCAGCGACCAGCCGATCCACGCGGCATTGGTCCACCAGACGATCCGGCCCAGGCCCAGCACCGCCGAGAACAGCGCCATCGCCCCCGCATAAAGCGTGAAGGTGACGAAATCGAGCGGCTCGAACGCGCGCTGCCGCGTGGTCGGCGGCAGGCGCAGCGCCGCGACCGCCGCCAGCGACAGGAGGGCGAGGCCCAGCTCGAACAGATACAGCGTCCGCCATTGCGACATGGCGAGCAGTTCGGGCGAGAAGAGCCGGGCGAGCGGCGTCGCGCATTGGGGCACGCCGATGCCGATCACCACCGCCTTCAGCCGCCATTTCGCCGGCAATGCCTGCATCATGTAATAGAGGCCCAGGCTTGACAGCGCCGCCGCCGCCATGCCGCTCGATGCGCGTACCACGATCGCCGACCAGAAGTCGTGGACGAACAGATGCGCCAGCGTCAGCGCGACATAAAGGCCGACGAACAGCAGCGCGAACGGCCGCAGCCCGAATTGCTGGCGGAACTTGATGAGCAGCAGGTTGATGCTGACATTGCTCATCACATAGACGGTCGGCAACCAGGCGATCTCCGCCGGGTCCAGCCCCAACGCGCCCTGCAGCGTATAGGTGTTGGCGGAGACCAGCGCATTGCCCAGCCCGGCGGTGAGCCCGACCAGGATCGAGATCGCGCCATAGGCGATCCGCCGCCCGGTCGGATGGTCGGGCGAACCCGGCGAACCCGGCATGGCCGGCCGCTCATGCGGCGCGAAGGTCCAGTCCTCCTCGGTCAGGAAGCGGCGCGCACGCCCGAACAGGGCGGCGGCGGTCACAGCGCCACGCCCTCGCGCCCCGCCAGGTCGACGATATAGTGCCAGGCCACCCGGCCTGACCGGCTGCCGCGCTGCGTCGCCCAGCGCACCGCCAGGTCGGGATCGTAGGACAGGCCGTACGCCGCGGCATAGCCGGCGACGATCGCGAGATACTGGTCCTGGTCGATGGCGTGGAAGCCCAGGCTGAGGCCGAACCGGTCGGCAAGCGCCAGGTGATCGTCGATCGAGTCGCGCGGATTGATCGCGCTTTCCTGCTCGGCGATATCCCGTGCGGCGATATGGCGGCGATTGGCGGTGACCAGCAGCCGGACATTCGCTGGCCGCGCCTCCGCCCCGCCCTCCAGCATCGAGCGGAGCAGTCGCGCCTCGGCCGGATCGTCGACGCCCAGGTCATCGACGAACAGGGCGAAGGCGCGCGGCACCGGGGCGAGCACCGCGAACAAGGCGGGCAATTGGTGGAGCGTCGCCACCTCGACCAGCGCCAAGTCGCCGCCCGCCGCCTGGACCGCGCCCACCGCGCTCTTCACCAGCGCCGACTTGCCAGTGCCGCGCGCGCCCCAGAGCAGCACGTCCTGCGCGGCGCGGCCGCCGGCGAGCCGGTGGAGATTGTCGACCAGCGCCGCCTTCTGCCGGTCGATGCCGAGCAGACGGTCCAGCGGCTGCGGCACGAAGGCCCGGGTCGCCGCCAGCACGCCGTCCCGCCAGACATAGGCGGGATGCGCCCGCGCATCCGCTGCGGGCGGCGGTGGCGGCGACAGGCGTTCAAGGGCAGCGGCGATCCGTTCGAGTGCATCCATCAGGATCGCCTAATGAAAAGATCGCGCGCTGACAGCCCCTGAATATGTCGCTGACCGAAAGCCTTACTTGGTCCAGCGATCCATCCAGCCCAATACCTCGCCATACCATTGGCGCGAGTTGCGCGGCTTCAGCACCCAGTGGTTCTCGTTCGGGAAGACGACCAGCCGCGACGGGATGTCGCGCCGCTGCAACGCGGTGAACGCCGCCAGCCCCTGGGTATAGGGGATGCGGAAGTCCTTCTCGCCGGTGATGACCAGCATCGGCGTCTTCCAGTTCTGTACGAAGTTGACCGGGTTCCACTTCTCGAACGCGGCGGGGTCCTCATAATAGGTCTTGCCGCCATGTTCCCATTCGTCGAACCACAGTTCCTCGGTCTCATAGGCCATGGCGCGGGCGTCGAACACGCCGTCATGCTGGACGATGCACTTGAACCGGTCGGGCCACTTCCCCTCGATCCAGTTCATCATATAGCCGCCATAGGAGGCGCCCAGCGCGCAGGCGCGGTTGCTGTCGAGCCAGTCGAACTTGGCGGTCGCCGCCGCCAGCCCCTTTTGCAGGTCCTCCAGCGGCCAGCCGCCCCAATTGTTGCTGATCGAGTCGGTGAAGCGCTGGCCGTATCCGGTCGAACCATGGAAATCGACCGCCACCGTCGCATAGCCGCCGCCGGCGAACACCGCCGGGTTCCAGCGATAGGACCAACTGTTGTTGCTCGACCCCTGCGGCCCGCCATGCACCATGAAGGCGATCGGCGCGGGCGTCGTCATCCCGGCCGGCTTCACGGCATAGCCCCAGACCGTATCGCCGTTCGCGCCGGTGAAGTTGAAGCGCGACACGGTCGGCATGTCGATGCTGGCCAGCTTCTGCGCGTTGACGCTGGTCAGGCGCGTCGGCGTGCCGCCCCTGCCCGACACCATGAAATAATCGTCGGGCGCGACCAGGCTGTTCATCGCCACGACCGCCCCCTTGGGCACCACCGCGACCGCCGAGACATGGCCCTGCCCGGTCAGGCGCGTCACCTTGCCGCTGGTCGCATCGACCCGGAACAGCGGCGTCTCCTGCGTGTCGTCGGCGGTGACGTAGAGTGACTTGCCGTCCGGCGCCCAGGCGATCGAGCCGACCGAACGGTCCCAGTCCTGGGTCAGGGCACGCACCCGACCACTCGCCAGGTCGCGGACCATCAGCACCTGCCGGTCGGCTTCGAAGCCGGGACGCGTCATCGCGAAATAGGCAAGCGTGCGGCCATCGGGGGAGACGGTCGGCAGATTGTCCGTCGCCTGATTGTCCCGGGTCAGGTCGACCGGCGCAGACGATCCGTCGGCGGGCGCGGCGAAGATGTCGAGATTGGTCGAGGTCGCCTCGATCCGCCCGGCCTCGCGCAGGGCGAAATAGACGGTGCGGCTGTCGGGGCTCCACGCCACTTCCTCGCCGCCGCCGAACGGCTTGGACGGCGTATCGCCGACCAGCTTGCCAGTGATCGGCACGCCGTCGCCGGTCGCGCCGTCCGGGGTCAGCGGCAGGACGAAGAGCTGCGAGCGATTGCCGTCCGCCCATGTGTCCCAGTGGCGCACGAAGAGCTGGTCATAGGTGCGGCCGGAGCCGGCATCCTCCGCCTTCTTCTCCATGGCGGGCGCCAGGCTCGCCGCGCCGGGCTTGCGATCCGCCCAGACCAGCAGCTTGCTGGCATCGGGTGATACCTTGAAGCCGTTGAAGCCGCCCGCGAACCGCGTCACCTGCCGGGCGGGGCCGCCGGTGATCGGCATCGCCCAGACCGCGCCGTCGCCGCCACCCTTGTCGGAGGTGAAATAGACGGTGTCGCCGACGATCTGCGGGTCGTTCTCGTTGACGTCGGGCTCGGCCGCCAGCTTCTCCGGCTGCGCGCCGCGCTTCGTCAGGTCGAGCCGCCACAGATCGTAGCGGCCCTTGTCGGCCGCGACATCGGTTTCGCGCTGCGCCCAGACCAGCCAATGCCCGTCCTTCGACGCGGCGGGCGCACCGACGCGGCTCAGCGTGGTCAGGTCCTGGATGGTGAACTGCCGCGCGGCGGCCGGCGCGGCGACGGAAGCGAGCGCGACGCCCGCGAACAGGAAAGTCTTCATGCAGATCAGGGTAGAGCAGATGCGCGGCGGCGCTTCAACCGCCCGACTCACCGATGGTGCTGCATCTCCGAGCCCGATGATGGACGCTCGAATCGATGCGTTATCGCGAGCGCGGAGAACTACCCAGACTCCGGCGCGCCGGCTCTGGATGGTTCGCTACGCTCGCGGTGACGATGCCGGACGATGGGGACGCAATGCGGTCCCGTCACCGTCCATTGCCCGACCGACCACAAGGGCCGGTTTCGGACCTTATCGCAGGCCGCCGGTGATCCGCTTGATCTCGCTCTGGACCATCGCCTCGACCATGCCGGGCAGGTTCGCATCCAGCCATTCGCGCAGGACCGGCTTTAGCATCTCGCGGACCAGCCCTTCGAGCGTGCCGTCGCTGCCGGGTTCCGGCTTCACCATCAGGCGGGCGAGCTGGTCGAGCGCGCCGCGGCTGGCGGCCACGGTCTGGCTGGACACGATCGCTTCGGGCACGGCGGCGGGGGCCGGCGGCGGCGTGACGGGCTGGCTCACCGGCTTGGACTCCGCACGGACCGGCTCGGGCGCGACGGCGACCGGCTCGGGGCGACGCTCCGGCTGGACGGCCGCCTGCGGCTCGGGCTGAGGCTCCGGCTGGGGCGCGACGGCCTCGACCGGTTCGGAGAGTTCGAGCACTTCATCCTCATCCTCTTCTTCGACCGGTGCCTGGACGACGCGGCCCATGCGACGGCCCCGCGTCGGTCCGCTTTCCTCTTCGGCGATGATCCGCTTGATCGAGGAGAGGATCTCTTCCATCGACGGCTCGGCGCTCATGTCCCCCATCACCGCAATTCCCTGTTCGGCCACCGTCATTGGCGGCTCGGTGCCGACGCACCTGTGGTCAGAGCAGGGCTTCTGTCAACGCCAGACTCCAGCACCGGGTCCAGCGGCCGCCGGACCGTCGCGTCCTGCGCCGGCGTCTGCGCCGTGCTGGTCGCCACCGGACCGGGCTCGCCATCGCCGCCGAAATCGTTGAAGCGATTGCGGACCCGCTTGAAGTTCAGCGTCGGATCATAGAGCGACGCCCCCTCCAGATTGAGGTCGCGCGCCTCCGCATCGCCCATCGCGGCGAGCAGCGCGAAACCGGCGACATAGGCGTCGCGCCGCGCCGTCACCAGCGTCACCTGGCTGTTGAGCAGTTCCTGCTCGGCGTTGAGGATGTCGAGGATCGTGCGCGTGCCGACGCTGTTTTCGGCGCGGACGCCCTCCAGGCTCAGCTTGTTGGCGCTGACCGCGGTCTCGGCCGAGGCGATCACCTGCTGCGAGGAGCGATAGATGGCGAAGGCGGACCGGGTCTGCGCGATCACCTGCCGCTCGGCGGCGGTGACGTTCTCGATCGCCTGGCTGCGCAGCGCCTCCGCCTGGCGGACCTGCGCGGCGGGACGCCCGCCCTGGAACAGCGGCACGGTCAGCGCCAGGCCGACATTGGCGGACTGGCCCGACTGGCCCGGCTTGATATTGGTGCCGGCACCCAGCGCGCCCAGATAGTTGAAGTAGTTGCCGCCGACCACGACGTTCAGCCGCGGCAGCCTGCTGGCCCGGGCGACGTCGATATCGAACCGCGTCGCGTCGCGCTGCTTGCCGGCGGCCAGCAAGGTCGGATTTTCCCGAAGCGCCTCGGCCACCGCATCGGCGGGCGACTTGGGCAGGTTCGGCAGCGGCGGCGGCGGCTGGAGGTCGGTCGGCGCGTCGCCCACGAAGCGGATATAATTCTCGCGGCTGGAGATGAGCTGCGCCTCCGCCGACTGGAGCTGCGCGCGCGCCTGCGCCAGCCGCGCCTCGGATTGCGCCACGTCGGTTCGGGTCAGGTCGCCGACCTGGAAGCGGTCGCGGCTGGCGTTCAGATTTACCTCCAGCACGCGGACATTCTGGCCGTTCAGCCCGACGATCGCCTCGTCGCGGATCACGTCCATATAGGCGCCGACGACGCTGGTGAACAATTGCGCCTCGGTGCCGCGCAGCTGCGCCTGCCCCGCCTCGACCCGCGTCTCCGCCCCGCGCACCGCGTTGCGCACCGCGCCGCCCTGGAAGATCGGCACGGAAAGCTGCGTCGTGCCCTGCGCCAGCCGCGCCGGATTGCTCAGCGTGTTGCTGGTCGACGGATTGGGGACCAGCACATTCTCGGTATAGCCGCCCGTCGCCGAGACGCTGGGCAGGCCGTTCGCCCGCGCCAGCGGCACATTCTCGTCCACCGCGCGCAGGTTGGCGCGCTGTCCCGTGATCGTCGGGTTGGTCTCATAGGCCTTGAGCAGCGCATCGCGCAGCGTTTCCGCCGACACGGGCGCAGCCAGGGCCAGGCCGGCGAACGCAGCGCCGGCGACGCGGGACGGGCGCATGGGATCAGAACCGGAAGGCGGTGGGCTTGGCGAAGCCGGGCAGCACCACGCATTCGGCATCGACGAACGGCATGACGCCCACGCCGCCCTCGGTCCGGCGACCGCTGGTCAGGCGGGTGACGTTCTTGTCGACGATGCCGGCGGCGATGCGGCCCTCGACACGCAGCTGCGCGACGAGCGCGGCGGGCAGTTCCTCGACCGAACCATCGACCAGCAGCACGTCATAGGGCGCACCGGCCGCATGACCCTCGGCCATCGGCCCTTCGATCCAGGTGATGCCGGCCGCGTCGGGCATGGCGGCGCGCGCGGTGGCGAGCAGCTCCGCGTCGCTCTCGACCGCCGTCACCGTCGCGCCCAGCTCCACCAGCACGGCCGCCGTATAGCCGGTGGCCGCGCCGATCAGCAGCACGCGGTCCTGGGGCAGGATCGCCGCCTCGGTCAGCAGCCGGCCGGTTGCCATCGGATTGTTGAGATACCGGCCGCGTCCCAGCGGGATCGGCGTGTCGCGATAGGCGAGCGTGCGGGCCTCGGCCGGCACGAAGTCCTCGCGCGCCACGCTGGCCATCGCCGCCACCACCCGGATATCGTCCACGCCCGTCGTGCGGAGCTGGCTTGCCACCATCGCATGACGCATCGTCGCCGTATCGGTCATCCCCGTGCCCACCCCAATTTCGCTACCCATGATCATCCCTTCGCACAGGTGTCGTACCCATGCAATACACTTGTTGCGCTCGCTTTCTACCGCGCGCCGCTTTCGTCGCCAAGCGTTGAGAGGGGCGCGGCTTTTCGGGGGAGCCCGGCGCGCTCGACGCGGTTGATGCATGAAAATCGCGCATCGCCGGTTGACGCGGGCGAAAAACATGCCCATTGCCCCGCCTCCACCGCATCGAGGCGCGATGGCGGAGTGGTGACGCAGAGGACTGCAAATCCTTGCACCCGGGTTCGATTCCCGGTCGCGCCTCCAGATCATTGTCGATTTTCACGCCGGACTGCTCATTTTTTCGAAATGAGCAGTTCGTGGCATCGACAAAACAGGTCCGCCAACACCCATGTGAACCGGCAAATCAAGGAAATTGCTAATCTCCATCGGTCGATCACGGTCGAAGAGAATTATGTAATTTTTTGGCGCTTTGGATCACGGTCAACGAACACACTGGGCGTAGGGTACGCGCCCACCCATTCCCGTAAATGACGCGATTGCTGTTAGGATGGCCATGCCTAAGTGCATATCCGAAGATGTCGTCCGGCTACCCCGCGCCATATTACGCGACGATTGCACTAATAAGTTAGTTGACGACATCGAAATTGGGTGGATTGGTACTACCTCAATCAGGTAGACCTACGAAAACATGTGTAATTGTCTTAAATTTACTTTATGATCTCCAAGGCATCTCTAGGTTTGTGCGTCCCACATCGAATGCAAGTGACGATCCTCCCCTAACCTGCGCGGACTGCGAAATAATAAAGTCTCGATCGCCGAAGAGTGGATGCTCAATGACGTCGAGCAGGAGGCGGCCCACGCAGGAGTTGATGACGGTCTCCGGCAGCGGGCGCTCGAGCATGACGAAGCCCGTCCCGCCGTGCGTGAAGAAGACGAAGCCCTCGCCCCGAAGCTTCACCTCGAGCGAGGCACCGTACACCTTCACCTCCACGAACGGTCCTTCGATGTCGTCGCAGACAATCGCGTCGGCGATCAGCGGTTCAGGGCGCCAGGGACAAACGGCGCCTGCCTTGATCCTGCGGTCGGTCACGGAGCCGGGATCGTCGCGTCCCGCCTTCCGAGTGGTGATCGATGGCCACCGATGTCCCGGCCGAAGCCGCTGCATCGCTTCCGGAACGTTCGATCCGACGGAAGCGAGCACCTTTGGTACGATCGCCGACATCGAGTCCATGGTGACGGCTAGGCGAGCAGCGCCTGCGCACCGGTATCGGCGGGCGGAGCGGCGGCGACTGCGACCGCGGCCATCGCGAGTGTCACAGCGATGCGGACCAGTGGGCGGGACGTGAGCAAATCAGCCATGACGAAGGGCCTCCGTGATCTCGAGTTTGGCCGCGCGCGCGGCAGGTAGTACCGCGGACAGCGCGGCGATCAGCGCTAGGCCGAACACTACCGCAGCGATCACCCAGGGGGCCGAGAACAGGTCGACCCTGATGGGGATGGGGGTGGAACGGCCTGGCGGGGTCCAGCTAAAGCCGCCGACGTTGATCACGCCCTTGGCGAGGAGTAGCGCGAGCCCCGCACCGACCAGCGTGCCAACGAGCCCGAGCAAGGCTCCCTCGGTCACGAAGATGCGGCGGATGCGCGGCACCAACCGCTACGACGTGCGCGCGCACGATCTGCTGCTCGACCGCCATGCCGGCTTGGAGAAATCGACCGGGCGCGGCTTGTCGCCGCTGGAAAGGTGGGAAGCCGATAATGCGCGTGCGGCTTAAGGGCGTTTACAAGAGTGAAAAGAAGGCACGGGACGGGAGCAAGCGCACCTACTGGTTTCTTCGCGGCGTCGGCGCGATCAACCCCCTGCCCGGCGATGAAGATGCGCCATTCTCGCCCGGTCAGCCGGCATTTATGCGCGCCTATCATGCGGTGATCGACGCACCGCGCCAGGCTCGCGTGCTGGGGACGTTGCTGTCCGTCATCGATCGCTACCAGAAGAGCCAAGCCTATGTCGCTTTGTCTGTCCGAACGAAGAGCGACTATGACAAGGCGCTGATCAAGATCGCCGGTAAATTCGGGTCCTACCCGCTGGAGGTCATCGACGATCCGAAGATTCGCGTCCGCTTCCTGGAATGGCGCGACGATATGGCGATAGCCTCACCGCGCCAGGCGGACGCGGTGATCGCCGTGTTGCGCGTGCTGCTGGAGTGGGCGCGCGATCGCGGACTGCTCACGCACAATCACATCACGCGGCCGAAGAAGGTCTACAAGGCCGATCGCGCGGACAAGCTCTGGCTGCCGCCCGATATCGAAGCGATGCGCGCGGTGGCCTCGCCGGAGATCCGGCTGGCCTTTGAGCTGGCGCTGGCGACCGGGCAGCGCAAGAGCGACCTGCTGGCGCTGACCTGGGCGGACTATGACGGCGCGCGCATCCGGCGTCGGCAGGGCAAGCGCAAGCGGCAGATCGACATGCCGATCACCCGCGCCCTGAAGGCGCTCCTCGATGCCGAACCGCGTCCGGCGGCGACGATCCTGTCGCGTAATGGCAAGCCATGGGGGAGCGTCAATTTCGATCACCGCTGGCGCGAGGCCGTCGTCGCGGCCGGACGCAATGGCCTGCATTTCCATGATCTGCGGGGGACAGCCTGCACCGTCCTGGCCCAGGCCGGAGCGACGCCCAGCGAGATTGCCGCGATGCTCGGCTGGACCGTCTCGACGGTCGCCCGAATGCTCGATGTCTACCAGGCGATGACGGCCGCACTGAGTGACTCCGCGGTCGCCAAACTCGAAGCACACGACGCAAAATTGCGGAAAAAAGTGCGGAAAGCCAATTCCACTACCCCGGCAAAAGGGGTAAAAAGCCAATGAAATCAATGGCTGGGGCGGCAGGATTCCCATCCCAGCAAAGCTGCTCGCTAAGTACTTGATTCCACTAGCGCGCAGGTACCGCCTGCACACACCATTGCTACTATGCATTGGCACAGTTTTCAATTGCGATTTGGACGGTATTGGACGCTAGCAAGAGACGTGTCGGCGCAGTGGTGCATGCAGGAACGCTTGTCCGTCGATGGCTGGTCCTTCCTGGCCGAAACAGCGAGGCACGCGGACCGAAGCGCGGTTTTAAGTTTAGCGGTTCGTCCCGGCGCCTATGCCGGCAACAGCCCCACCGCGCGGTAGCTG
Source organism: Sphingomonas sp. SORGH_AS_0438 (assembly GCF_031453475.1). Lineage (NCBI taxonomy): Bacteria > Pseudomonadati > Pseudomonadota > Alphaproteobacteria > Sphingomonadales > Sphingomonadaceae > Sphingomonas > Sphingomonas sp. SORGH_AS_0438. The sequence goes on along the minus strand of NZ_JAVIZS010000001.1, from coordinate 810,670 downwards.
GCGATCATCTTATCGAAGAGCGCGATGTCCGATCGGCCCCTTGCGAAGAGTTGTGCGCCGGCAACCGCCGCATAGATCGCCTTTGCCCTCGCTTCGCTTTCACCCGCTTCGACGACCTTGGCATCAACGAGCAGCTTGCCGAGCCACGCGACGTTGACGTCGGCGAAGCATTGCACCTCGGCCTTCACCGGATGGGGAAGATCGTCATATTCGGCGGCCATGAAGCTGGACAAGCAGATGCGGTTGTCGTTCGACAGCGAGGCCCGGAAAATCTCGGGATAGCGGCGTAGCGCGGCCAGCGGGTCGGGCGCTTCGTCCGCAATGGCGTCGAGCTGCTCGACCGTGTCTTCCCAATAGCGCCGCGCCACCGCCGCGCCGAGATCGGCCTTGGTTGCGAAATGATGATGGATGCTGGGCGCCTTGATCCCGACTTCAGCCGCGATGTCCCGGAAGTTGAGGCCGTTATAGCCACGCGCCATCGCAGTCCGCCGTGCGGCGGCCAGCACCGCTTCCCTGGATGTTGAAACCGCCACTGCTCCACCCGTCTCGCCAACCCGACCAAGTGGTAGATAGACCTTGACGCCCATCACGCAAGCGCGCATTTGCCGGCCTACCGATCACTTGGTAGGTAAAACTATGATGTCGCAATCCCCGCCGCCGCCGACCACGAAGCTCCGCCTGTTCACCTCTCCCTCGGCGTTCCCCAATCCCCAGCGCCTGCGCATCTTCCTGCACGAGAAAGGCATTGCCGACCGTTTCGACGAGCAGGTCTATAATATGTCGCCGATGGGCGAGCAGCGGCAGTGGAAGCACCTGAAGATGAACCCATGGGGTGAAACCCCGACGCTTGAATTGGCCGATGGCAGCTTCATCTCGGAAACTGCCGCCGTCGTGCGTTATCTCGACCAGGCATTTCCGGGGCGCCGGATCATGGGCGAGACGGCCGAGGAGCAAGGGCTCGACGCCATGTGGGACAATCGCATCTGGGTGCACATCCTCTACCGCATCACCACCGCGTTCCACGTCCTGCACCAGGGACTCGGACCCAAGCTCGAACTGACCTCGAACCCGGCATGGGGCGAGCATTGCCGCAAGGAAGCGCTGGCGCATACCGCGCTAGTCGACCGGCATCTGGCCGATGGCCGCGACTGGCTGCTCGGCGGTGCGGAGCCGACCTTTGGGGACATCACGCTGGCGACTGCTATCGCCTTTTCCAAGTTCGAGGTGAACGCGATGCCGCTCGACGAGCGCTATGAACATATCGATGCGTTCTGGCAGCGGTGGCAGCGCCGCCCAACGTTCCTCGCCGCCTATGCCGATCGCAGCAGTGGCGTGCCAGAACTGGATACCCGCGCCTAGCATTACAGTTGCGTTCTTGATCGGACATGTGACCGTTGAGCGGCGGCTTGGTGGGCGCGTCGCCAGCATGACCAAGCGATAACGCGACGAGGCTCGATGCGCCGCTGGGCCAGCCGGATGACGATACGGCGGATTTCCTGGACGGACCAGCGGATCAGTTCCGTGGTTTCGTCCAAGGTCTTTTTGGGGGCGCGGCATTGGCGCGGGTACGGATGGCCGCCAGCATCGCGAAGGCGAGCATGACGAGCGAGACGTGCCGGTGCCAGCCATGCCAGGAGCGGGTCTCGTTATGGTCGAGGCCCAGTTCGTTCTTGGCGGTCTCGAAACTGTCCTCGATGGCCCAGCGATGCCCTTCCACGCCGACGAGGGTTTCGATGGTCGTGCCGGCCGGGCACCAAGTGGTGAAGAAGGCAAGGTCATCACTGGCAATGTGGCGCCGTATCAACAGGCCCCTGGTCCATGTCCCGATTGCACCATCGACGTACTCGTCGGCTGCGAGGTCGGCGAGTTCGAAGTAGGTCCAGTCATGGACGCGCTCGCCCTTGGTGCCTTGGCCCGCCGACAGACGTTGCCATGCAGTCGGATCGAGGTCATCTGCGATCTGCGCGGCGGTGCCCGCGACGACCGGCTTGTGGCCCCACGAGCCGAAGCGATGGTCGCCCTTCACGCCCAGCACATAGCCCTTGCCGGCACGGCGCAGCACCTGCTCGATGTCGCCGACGCCGTAGACCGCATCCGCCGCGACCCAGGCGAACGGCATGCTGGCCGCAATCGCCCGTTCGATCATCTTCACCGCCAGCGCCGGCTTGGTCGCGAAAGCCGTGCCCTCCGGCACATGCGCGGCCGCCAGGCGCACCGGGTCAGCGGTCCAGCTCTTCGGCAGATAGAGCGCACGGTCGACGAAAGCATGGCCCTTGGCCGAGACATAAGCGGCGAACACGCCGATCTGGCAGTTGGTCACCTTGCCGGCCGACCCAGTGTACTGGCGCCCCACGCCGCACGACGCCTTGCCCTGCTTCAGGAATCCGGTTTCGTCGATGACCAGCACCGCATCATCGGTGCCAAGATGTTCGACGGCATAATCGCGCACGATGTCGCGCAGCGCATCCGCATCCCACCGCCCGCGCCCCAGGATTGCCTGCTGCCGCCATGGCCCGGCATCGCCCGCCGCCTCGGCGCGCATCCACCCGGTCTTGCGGCGCTCGTCGCCCAGCAAGCCATCCAGAAAACTGTTCGCCGATGCCGCAACACGCGCCTGGCTGAACAATGGCCGCATCCGCGCCTTCACCTCGCGCAGCGACGATGCCCAAAGCTCCAGCGTCGCCTCGATCGATGCTCCCGTCACCACGACCTCCTTGTCATGGTGACCCATTGATTCAGAACATCATCAAGAGCGCAACTGTAATGCTAGCAACCGCGTGCCCCGGACGGGGTTTGTGTCCGTTTGAGAAATGCCCTGAACAGGAGAGAATGACGCGCTGTTTCACACGATGGTCGGATCGAACGACATTGAACGATCGAAGCGCTTTTACGACGAGGTGCTGGGCACGCTCGGCGTCGGCGAACCGGCGCGGAATATAGCCGACAGCGGCCACACCCGGCTCATCTACAATGATGGCAAGGGGACCAACTTCATCGTCAGCCAGCCGATCAACGACGAACCGGCGACCGTCGCGAACGGCAGCACCGTGGCCTTCTCATGCGACTCGCCCGAGCAGGTGAAGCAACTTCACGATACGGCTGTGGCCAATGGCGGCACGTCGATCGAAGCCCCGCCCGGCCCGCGTCATACCGCGTCCATGGGTACGATCGAATTCGCCTATTTTCGCGACCCCGACGGCAACAAGCTGTGCGGGATTCATTTTCCGAAATAATCGAACGGCTCGTATCGTGGCGCTCCCGTGTTGCCCGTCCCTATCATGGACGGGCAGCGCTTGGTCGATCTGGTGCGGCGAGGATCAGAAGAGAACGCCTGCCGGGTCGATGGGTCAGGTCAGGCGCAGCAATGCTTATGCTTCTTACCCGATCTGCAAGGACATGGATCGTTGCGGCCGGTCTTTGCCGCCGCGACCGCATCCACGGCGATCGGCTTCGCCTCGCCGACCCGCGCACGCGCCGCGTAGAGGCGCTGGACCGTATCCGTCAGCTCGGCCACCGCACGGTCCTGGAAGGCGTTGACCTCGACGCTGTCGAGCTCGCTTTCATCACGCGCGATCGCGATCAGCGCCAGCAGGTGGTGCCATGGATTGGCCCATCCGGCATCGGCCGCCGCCGCGTCCCACGCATCCGGCCGCAATGCGACCGCGTCAGAAAAGCCGTCGATCCAATATTCCCACAGAACCTCGCCATCCCGCTCGTCGACATCGAGGATCGGCTGCAACTTGCCGCGGGACAGGTCGCGCGCGATCTCGTCGCGGCGCGCCTCAACCGCTTTGACGAACCATTGCACGTCGAGGGGATCGTCGAAGGGCGGAACGCCATCGACCTCGACGCCCCATATGACCGTCATCCACTCGTCGATCGGGATCGGCTCGGGACAGACGATAAGGCCGGTCAGGAAACCGTCAAGCTCGGTGAGCAGCATCGGCTCTTCGACCGGAAGGTCCGCCAGTGCCCCATCGAGACGCCGGAAGCGGGACGGCATTTTCCTCACAGGCGAAGGCCGCGCCGACGCATTTGATCCTCCGCCATGACACGCAGCGGCGTCTGATCGCCCACGGCGAAGATGTCGGCGAAGTCGAGCAGATCCTCATCGCGCAACGCGACCACCGCCGCCTCGATGGCCGCGAGGCGCTGAAGGTCGAGTTCCGTCTTGGTGGCGATGCGCTTCATGCGGGTTTTCAGCATAACGGTCCGGTAACAGGATCAGCCGGCTTTGACACCGCCCCTGTGAATGTCCCCAGGCATGTTCTTGACGGACATGGATCGAATACCGACGTCTATCGGCGTCAGGAGACGCATGATGGTGGAAGCAAAATGGAACGGCGTACGGATCGCCGATAGCGATGATACGGTCATCGTCGAGGGCAACCACTATTTCCCCGAGCAGAGCGTAGACACCGCGCTCTTGCGGCCGAGCGGCACAACTTCAATCTGCCCCTGGAAGGGAACGGCGCATTATTACAGCCTGTACGTCGCGGGCGCCGACAATCCCGACGCCGCCTGGTATTACCCCGATCCCAAGCCCGAAGCGGGAAACATTCGCGGACGCATCGCCTTTTGGAAGGGAGTCACGGTCGCCTGACTTGGCTGCGCCGCAACGGCTGCGCGCGGCGTCACGAACCGGAAGTTGGCCCGATGCACTGGGTCGAACGTTGACCGCCGCATGAAGACGATCCGCTTTCCGGACGGTACGACCGTCCCCGCGCTTGGCCAGGGCACCTGGATGATGGCGGAAGACCTTGTCCGCCGACCGGACGAGATCGCCGCGCTGCGCGAAGGGCTGTCGCTCGGGCTGACCCTAATCGATACCGCCGAGATGTATGCCGATGGCGAGTCCGAGCGGCTCGTCGGCGAGGCGATCGCGGGTGTCCGCGATGAGGTGTTCCTCGTCAGCAAGGCCTATCCCCAGAACGCCTCGCGCGACCGACTCTCGCGGGCGTGCGAGGCGAGCCTCGAACGGCTCGGCACCGACCGACTCGACCTGTACCTGCTGCATTGGCGCGGCAATGTTCCGCTCGCCGAGACGGTCGAGGCGATGGAGCGGCTGGTCGCGGCGGGCAAGATCCTGCGCTGGGGCGTCAGCAATCTCGACACCAACGACATGGAGGAACTCGTCGCGAGCGGCGGCGAAGGCTGTCAGACCGACCAGATCCTCTACAACCGCACCCGGCGTGGCCCTGAATACGACCTGTTACCGTGGCTTGCGCGTCACCGGGTGCCGGTCATGGCCTACAGCCCCGTCGAGCAAGGCCGCCTGGTCGCCCACCGCGGCCTTACCCAGATGGCTGCCGAACGCGACGCCACGCCCGCGCAACTCGCTCTCGCTTGGTTGCTGGCGCGAGACGGCATCCTCCCCATCCCCAAGGCCGGGTCTATTGCCCATGTTCGAGACAACCGGGCGGCGTTGGACCTCACGCTGTCCGAAGCCGAGCTACGACGCCTCGACGACCTGTTTCCGCCGCCACGCGGCCCCGAACCGCTCGCGATGCTTTAGGCGCGAATGTAATCGACGAACGCGCGCAGCGGCGGCGGCACCAGACGGCGGCCGGAATAATAGAGGAACGGGCCGGAGAAGGACTGCCACCAGTCGGGCAGCACCGGTTCCAGCGCGCCGCTTGTGAGCACCGGCCGGAGCCAGTCCTCGAACAGGTGGATGATCCCACCGCCCGCGACGGCGATATCGACCAGCAGGTCCGCCGCGCCGGACACGCTGGCGATCAGCGGCCCCTGTGGCTCGATCCGCACGATGTCGCCGTCGCGCTCGAACTCCCAAGGGCTGGTCAGCGCTCCGCTGGTGAACCGGCCGCGTAGACAGGCGTGATCGAGCAGGTCGCGCGGATGGTCGAGCCGCCCACGCACATCGAGATAGGTCGGCGACGCCGCCGTTGCGAAGCGCTGGATGCGCGGGCCGATCGGCACCGCGATCATGTCCTGCTCCAACCGCTCGTCGTAGCGGATGCCCGCATCGCAGCCCGACGACACCATATCGACGAAGCCGTCCTCGGCCATGATCTCGACCTGGATGTCGGGATAGGCGGCTAGGAAGCCGGGCAGGATCGCCGGCAGCACCAGCCGCGCCGCGCTGACCGGCACGTTGAGCCTGAGCGTGCCTGCGGGCCGGTCGCGGAACAGGTTGACGACGTCGAGCGCCGCCTCCACCTCGCCCAGCGCGGGTGCCAGCCGCTCGATCAGCCGTGTCCCCGCCTCGGTCGGCACGACGCTCCGCGTGGAGCGATGGAGCAGGCGGACGCCCAGCCGCGCTTCCAGCCGCCGCACCGCTTCGCTCAGCGTCGAGGCGCTCGACCCGACGGTCCGCGCCGCGTCGCGGAAGCCCCGCGCCTGCGCGACCGCCAGGAAGGCGTTGAGATCGGCAAGGTCCGCCTTCATCGTTCGGTTTTCCGTACAGCCCGTACGGATCACTCCGGCTTATCGCGATGATCCGCAAGCCATATCTGGGGGCCAGCACAGGAGAACAACAATGACGATCGACCAGGCAGGCACCTATTCCTTCGCCGGGCACGCCGTGAAGCGGCTGGGCTATGGCGCGATGCAGCTCGCCGGACCCGGCGTGTTCGGCCCGCCGCGCGACCATGATGCGGCGCTCGCCGTGCTTCGCGCCGCTGTCGAGGCTGGGGTCAACCACATCGACACCAGCGACTTCTATGGCCCGCACGTCACCAACCGACTGATCCGCGAAGCGCTGTCCCCCTACCCCGACGACCTGCTGATCGTGACCAAGATTGGTGCGAGGCGCGGCGACGATGCATCCTGGCTGCCCGCGTTCGAGCCCGACGAACTGACCCGCGCGGTCGAGGATAATCTGACGAACCTCGGGCTGGAGACGCTCGACGTCGTCAACCTGCGCCTGATGTTCGATGTCCACGGCCCGGCAGAAGGATCGCTCGCCGCGCCGCTGAAGGCGGTGGCGAATCTCCAGCGCCAGGGGCTGGTGCGCCATATCGGCCTCAGCAACGTGACGCCCATGCAGTTCGAGGAAGCCCGCGACATCGCCGAGATCGTCTGCGTCCAGAACCAGTATAACCTCGCCCACCGCGACGACGATGCGTTCATCGACGCGCTGGCGGCGGAGGGTATCGCCTATGTCCCCTTCTTCCCGCTCGGCGGGTTCAGCCCGCTACAGTCCGCAGCGCTGTCCGGCGTGGCGACAAGGCTGGACGCGACGCCGATGCAGGTGGCGCTGGCTTGGCTGCTCCAGCGCTCGCCCAACATTCTGCTGATCCCGGGTACGTCGTCGGTGACGCACCTCCACGAGAACCTCGCCGCGGCAGCGCTGACGCTGCCCGAGGATGCGGTGGCCGAACTCAACGCGATCGGCGGATAATCAGGCCGGTCGGTTGGCCAGCACCGCGTCGAGCAGGCCGGGAAAGCGCCGGTCGAATTCGGCGCGGCGCAGCGTGTTGATCATCTCGCGCCCGGCTTGCGTCGTCTCGATCAGCCCCGCCGCGCGCAGCAGCTTGAGGTGGTTGGACAGCGTACTTTTCGGGATGGACTCGCACGGCGCGGCATCGGTGCAGCTCAGCCGCTCGGTCGCGGCGAGCCGCGCCACCATGGCCAGCCGATTGGGATCGGCCAGCGCATGCAGCGCCAGATCGAGCGGAACGTCTTCCAGCCGGGGATGGGTGAAGCGGGCCATGCGACCGATATAGGGCACCGCCATAAATTCAATAGTTCGGGATTATTGAACTTTTGAAGCACTACCCCATTTTCTGCCTGCCGACAGCGCACGACGGCGTGATCGCGGGCTACCTTTTTTGGAGAATGCACATGTCCCTTCAAAACAAAGCAGCGCTCGTCACCGGCGGATCGCGCGGCATCGGATCGGCCATCGCCAAGCGACTGGCGGCCGATGGCGCGGCGGTGGCGATCACCTATGCCGGCAACAAGGCGGCAGCCGACGCGACCGTGGCGGCGATCGAGAGCGCAGGCGGCACTGCCTTCGCCTTCCAGGCCGATGCCGCCGACCCGGCGTCGCAGCGCGCTGGCGTAGAACAGGCCGCCGCCGCCCTGGGCGGGATCGACATCCTCGTCCACAATGCCGGTGTCGCGGAATTCTCGACCATCGCCGAGGATACCGACGAAACCTACGACCGCCAGTTCGGCGTCAACGTGAAAGGCCTGCACGTCGGCACCCGCGCGGCCCTGCCGCATCTTCGCGACGGCGGGCGGATCATCCTGATCGGCAGCATTTCCGGCGAAATGGCCTTCCCCGCGACCACGGTCTACAGCGCGACCAAGGCAGCCGTCGCGGCGCTGGCCCGCGGCTGGGCCAAGGACCTCGCGCCGCGCAATATCCTGGTCAACACCGTACAGCCGGGGCCGATCGACACCGACATGAATCCCGCCGACAGCGAATTTGCGGGACAGGTGCTGCAAGCGATCCCGCTCGGCCGCTACGGCATGGTCGAAGAGATCGCGGGGGCAGTGGCGTTCCTCGCCGGACCGGATGCGAGCTATATTACCGGCACCACGCTCAACATCGATGGCGGCGCGACGGCCTAAGGGATAGCACTGGCGTGCCGGCCGCAAGAGCCAGCACGCCGATGGCTTTACATGTCCGCCGCGGTCGGGCGGACTATGACCTCGTTGATGTCGACACCCTCGGGCTGTTCCAACGCGTAGCGAACCGCCCGCGCGATCGCATCCGGGGTCAGCGACTTCTTCCGCCATCCCGTCAGCGCCGTGGCCACTGCCGGATCGGTGATGTCGTGGCCCAGTTCAGTTGCGACGACACCCGGAGAGATCAGCGTCGACCGGATTTCGTCATGCTCCTGCCGCAACCCCTCGGTGATGGCGCGCACCGCATGCTTGGTGCCGCAATAGACCGCCGCGGTGGGCATCACCATGTGCGCGGCGACCGAGGCGACGTTGACGATATGGCCGCCCTTCTGCGCCACGAACCGGGGCAATACGGCGGCGATGCCGTTGAGGACGCCGTGGATGTTGACGTCGACCATCCGCTTCCACTCATCCCGCTTCAGCGCGGCGAGTGGCGACAGCGGCATCACGCCGGCATTGTTGACCAGCACGTCGACCCGCCCAAACCGCGCTTCGGCGGCCTCCACGAAGGCGTCGAAGTCGGCCCCGTCCGTCACGTCGAGCGTGCGCCACGCGACGGTCTCGCCCAGTTCCTCGGCCATTGCCTGCAACCGTTCTGCGCGACGCGCGCCGATGAAGAGGCGCGCGCCGGTCGCTGCCAGTTCGCGCGCCGTCGCCTCGCCGATCCCACTCGAAGCCCCGGTGATGAGGACGACCTTGTCGATGCTGGCTGTCATGATGCTATCCTTGCCTTGAAGTGACAGCCAGCAAGATGATGCCGCAGCGTCCGGCAACGGTAGAGCGATCGTCCTAACGCTTTGTACGATCCTCCAGAACCCGCTCTGCCCGCTTGCGCATGTCGACGGGCTGACAGATGACGATCGGCATGGACCGGATCACCGAACTTGCTGCCGTCATCGATCGTCATGTCGCCGGATCAGGCATTTGCATGACCGCGATGCCGCATGTGTCACTGATCCGGGCCGATCAACCGAGCACCCCGACGCCGGCTGTCTACGAGGCATCGCTTTGCCTGATTGCCCAGGGATCGAAGCGCGTCTCGATCGGCGACCATAGCCTCGTCTACGACGCCGCGCATTATCTCCTAGTCTCCGTCGACCTCCCGCTGGTCGGCCACGTGATCGATGCCAGCCCCGACCGCCCGTATCTCTGCTGCAAGATCGACCTCGATCCCGCAATGCTGTCCGACCTGATAGTGGCGGAGGGCGGCGCTGTGCCGCACACCGACCTGCCGGTTCTAGGCGTCTATACCAGCGACCCCGACCTGATCGACGCCGCATGCCGGCTGGTCGGACTGCTTGACCGGCCGGACACGATCCGCGCCCTGGCGCCCCTGATCGAACGGGAAATCCTCTACCGGCTGCTCACGGGGCCGCACGGACCGATGCTTCGCCACCTCGTGACAGCAGGTAGTCACCTCAACCAGATCAGCCGCGCCATCGCCGTGATCCGTCGCCGGTTCGACGCGCCGATCCGCATCGACGAGGTCGCCGCCGAGGCCGGCATGAGCCCCTCCTCGCTCCATGCGCATTTCAAGGCGATCACGCGCATGACCCCGCTCGAATATCAAAAGCAGTTGCGCCTGCAGGAAGCGCGCCGGCTGATGCTGGTCGGCGGCGCTACGGCGGGCACGGCGGGCTTCGCGGTCGGCTATGAAAGCCCCTCGCAGTTCAGCCGCGAATATCGCCGCCTGTTCGGCGCACCGCCGCGCCAGGACATCGAACGGCTGCAGACCGCCCCTTCGGCGGAGATCGCCCTCTGATTTTGATCGACGCTAGCAATGATTCATCGCGATGGTTGCGCCGAATGAGGCGCTCCGCTGGCGTTTGTCGCCGCACAAGCAGAATGACCCATAATCGGTCATTCAAAGTCCCCTGACCGCTTCCCAATTCCCGACATTCATTCATGTCGATCTTCGTTGTAAAGGCTTGGCTCAGCCATGGGGGTGCCACAGATGACTTAGTCTAGGGCTGAGACTCAATCAGAGCCAGAATGCGATTGCGGTTGCGATGGCGACGCCTGAGAGGAAGTTGACGGCGAGTTTGTCGTAGCGGGTGGCGACACGGCGGAAGTCTTTGAGACGGCAGAAGGCGTTCTCGATGAGGTGCCTGCCACGGTATCGGTCCTTGTCGTATCGGATGGCTCGCTTCCGGTTGCGTCGCCCCGGAATGACGGGAGCGGCTCCAGCGTCGCGGAGCGAGCGGCGCAGCCGGTCGGCGTCATAGCCCTTGTCAGCAAGGAGGTAGCGTATGCGATCGGCTCGTTCGAGGAGCACAGGTGCCGCTTTCACGTCGCTGACGTTGCCGGCCGTCAGCATCAACGCATAGGGGCGGCCGATAACGTCGGTGAGCGCATGGATCTTGGTCGTCCATCCGCCGCGCGAGCGACCGATCGCCTGAATCTGGCGCCCCCTTTTCCGCCGAATGCCGCGCGTTGCGCCTTGATGTAGGTGCTGTCGATCGCTGTACTCTTCGTGACCACGCCGGCATCCACCAGCGCGTCGAGCAGCTTGAGCCAGAAGCCACGGCGCGACCAGCGGTTGAACCGGTTGTAGATCGTCGTCGACGGCCCGTAATCGGCCGGGCAATCGCACCAGCGGCAGCCGACCTTCAGCACATGCACGATGCCCGAAATCACCCGCCGGTCGTCTACCCGCCGCGCGCCGGGCTGGTTCCTGGGTAGATGCGGCTCGATTGCTACCCATGCTTCATCCGACAACCAGAACAGCGCCATGCGTCACTCCTCCTGATCTACGAACCAGTGAATCAGGAAAACCATCACCCCTCAAGAGGCTGATTGGGTTTGGACTCTAGACGTCTGCTCTCTGGGGTGCGCAGGCAAAGGTATAAGCGCAATTTAGCAAAGTCGTTTGACGTGTGGGGGTACGACATCAAGGACAAGTTTTATCTTGTGAAGGCGCAGGTGGACGAAGAGATGATCTGCTTCGTATATGGAAGAAGCAAATCATCATCGGCGTACGTCTGGTCAGTGGCCGGGCGCCTCGCCCCCCTGCGGTGCCAGGATGCCGCCAGCCATCCTGCCTTGAGCGTCAAGGGCTGCTGACATAAGCACCTTTCCATTAGCAAATGTCAGATCGTAGGCGTCATCCCCCATCGGGCCCTTGTTGCGGAAGGTGATCGATTTCAGTTCGCCCATCGACTTGAACATGGGGTGCGTCATCGGAAGGTCGCGGCGGACGACCTCAGCAAACTGGGGGGCAAGTTTATCGTAATCCGGAGCACCGTTCGCCAGGCCGGCAACGAGCCGCCGTAGGGCAGCCTCAGTCCCAGGTGTTGGCGTGGACTGTGATGCCGTCTGCGCTGGGCTTGTCTGACCCTGAAAAGTAGAAGGCGAGTAAGCCAGCATCAAAGCTGCTGCGAATATCAAACTCATAAGGATCGCTCCTGAGACAACGCGAGTTAGGCCGATCCGCTCGATCCACGACGTCTCATGACGTGGGACGGCATCGGTGCCGCCTTGATCAGGTTGCGTGCTGTCTGGCGAAAGGTCCGACGGACCAGGTCCCAAGCGATGGGACCGTTCCACCGAAACCACCAACTTCGCAGCTTCAAGGGAAGACGATAGACCGAGCTTTGCGCGTGCCATTTTAAGGCGCTTCTCCACCGCATGTGCGGAGATGCCGAGATCGATCGCCATCTGTTTCGCCGTCTGATGTTCTAAACAGCGTCTCAGGCATTCCCGCTCGGCGGGTGTGAGGCGCTTGATCGCGGCGAGCCTGATCTCATCGATTACGTCCGTCGTCATGGCTGGCACCTTAGCGTGGAAACCACCGGCACCAACTTCCGCTGTGTAGTACCCCACTGGTACCCTATCGGATTAAGGCTGAAACAGCCTCGAAAACTGCCACGATCGTCAGCCGTGTCGCGTTCACGTGTTGACGCGGTCAATGCAAAGAGCGGGGCAGAGCGCGGCACCACGAATGCGGAGTTGAGCGTCCACTATCGTGGAACGCGGTCGCTGGATTCACGGAAGCTGCCGCTCCCAGTCTTGTCTTTGCGCTTCCTGAGCAGCAAGCGGAGGAACACCGGACGCTTCACGTACGGCATCCGACAGCAAACCCCGCTGATATGGCTCCTGTGTCCATTTTTGCCCCGGTGGATGCTGAAACTGGGTACGGTAGACCTGTGGCTGACCGATGCGCTGTAGGTAACGATCAAGCGTTGCGGCGGCGATCCAAGTGGCTTCTTTCTTTCCTCGTGCGATCGCAACGATCGCCAGAGCATGGGCCTTTAGGCAGTCTTGCGCGTCTTCACCATGCTGGAAGATATAGGCGGCGTGATAAAAGTCGTCGGCGCTGCTCAGTTTCCCAGCATCGAGCAAAGCCTGGGTTTGTTGCCGCCGAGCCTTGTCCGCCGGCCAAAGCGCATGCCAATCGATGGTTGCAGGATGCTCCCTCGCAGACTGATCGCTGTCGAAGATCTTCGTCATAGCAGGATTGTCTGCGATTGCGGCCGTCGGCTCTGGTGCACTTTGTTGAGCAGCCAGCGCGGCCGGAAGTAGAAAGGCGAGTGCTACGAGAAAGAAGCGCATTGCGGTCCGCCAGTTTGTCCGATCGCACGATCAACGGGCGGACCGCCGTAACGCAAGGCCTATCTGACAGCGAACGCCTGGTGGTGGGCGAAAGCAGTCACATTACCCTGCCGCCGAGACCCATATTCAGACATTCGCGGCTGCAAGATCGCTTCCCGCTTCCGGCCGTTCGTTCATCCCGCAAAAGCGGGTTACTCATAGCGATGCCGAGGGTCACAGAGTCCCCTATTGGGAGGATATCTGCCGTCAGGGCTGACGCCGCAAACTCCGAACATGCTGGCGGAGGAGCAGCATTGTGAGGACGAAAATGCCAAGTAGATAGCCACCCCCTCGCAGTGCGAGAGCAGCTTCTGCTTCTGAGCCGGCATGTCCTCCAAAGCTACCGATTGCAAAGCCGATCGCGAGGAAGCAGCCTGCAAACCGCGCTTGAGCCGGTGTTCCGATCCGTCCCGCAAAAAACCAAGCGAGCCATCCATAAAACATGACGTTTCCCGCTGCGGCAACAATCGTAAGCATCAGACAACCTCGGAACGACGAGGTGTCGACGATAGTGATCCGCTAGGATCGGCACAACGTCGAAGACGGCATCTCAATTTCATACTCCCAGCGGCTGCAATTGGGACAGGCCGTGTAAAAACGGCGTCACAGCAGCTGGTCAGTATTTTCGGCGCGGCGCGTTGAAGGTTGAGCGTTGGCGCTCAGCTCTGAATTGCTGCGATCATTGCCCGGACGCCGAGGATGGCAATCAGCCGTTTGAAGTTATAGGCCAGGATATGGAGGCAGGCCTCGGTTCTGACGTGCTTCAGCGTTTTCGTTTGGAAGTGCGTCGAGCCCATCCATGCTTTCAGCGTGCCGAACGGATGTTCGACAGTCTGCCGGCGGATCCGCATGGCCTCTGGCGCACGATCAAAGCGCCGCTCCATCGCCTCGACGACTGCCTCATGTTCCCATCGTTTGACCCGGCGTTCCTTGCCGGTCGTGCATTGGTCATGGAGCGCGCATGTCTGGCAGTTCGAGCTCCAGTAGCTATGGAGCGTCATACCAGCCTCGACCGAGGTGTACCGATAGATCAGGTCTTCACCGGCGGGACAGCGATAGACGTTTTCCTGCTCCAGATAGACGAAGTCCTGCTTGCCGAAGCGACCTTGCGCCTTCGCCCCCGAGGTTAGCGGCCTGGGCACGAAGGCGGTAACGCCCATCCCCTCGCAGGTCCGGATGTCCTCGCCCTTGAAATAGCCCTTGTCGGCAATGGCATCCAAAGCCTCCACCCCCATGGCGTCCTTGGCTTTCGCCGCCATGAGGGCAAGTTGCCCGCGGTCATATCCAATGTTCAAAAGCTCGTGCGCGACGATGAGGTGATGTTCGGCATCGACGGCCGCCTGGAGATTGTAGCCGACGATGCTCGTGCCGCGCCCCGCACTCGCCATGGCGCGGGCGTCCGGATCGGTCAGCGACACCTGCTGGTCCGGCGCATTCCGGACTTCCTCCTCGCGTACCGCAAGATCACGCAACTGCGCGCGCAACCGGGCGATCTTCTCCGTCAATCGCTTCGCCTTCGGCTCGGCAATGTCACTTTCTTCGCGGTCGGCACGATCAAGCGCGTCGAGATACCGGTCAATATTGTCCTGCACCTGCTTCATCCGCGAGGCGACCTTCGCGGCCGTGTAGTTCTTGTCGCGGTTGTTGACCGCCTTCATCTTGCTGCCGTCGATGGCGACCACCGCGCGCGTGAACAGCCCCAATTGCCGGCACAGAACGATGAACTGGCTGCACACCGCCCGGATCGCAGCGCCATTGGCCTGGCGGAAGTTGGCGATCGTCTTGAAGTCGGGCGCCAACCGCTCCGTCAGCCACATCAATTCCACGTTGCGCTGTGCTTCACGCTCGAGCCGCCGGCTCGACTGGATCCGGTTCAGATAGCCGTAGAGGTAGATCTTGAGCATCGTCGCCGGATGATAGGCGGGCCGCCCCGTCTCGGCCGGCGTCATGCCCGCGAACTCCAGCGCCTTCAGATCCAGCGCATCGATGAACGCCTCGACCGCGCGAACCGGGTTATCTGCCGATACGTAATCATCAAGCGATGCAGGCAGCAGATAGTCCTGCCGACGGCCTTCCCCCTGAACGAAACGGCCCATGCCCAAGCCTCCCGAAACGTCGGAAAACCATAGCAGATTCCGACGTTTTTACACAGCCTAGGGCGAGAGCAGCCGCTCTATCCTTTAGCCCAGGAGGCCCACAAGTGAACCTTCAGGCCGCCTTGCTGGTTTTCCAGCTTCAGTCGTTTATTCATGTACGCGGCATCCATCCTCAGGATGTGGCAATGCTCACCCTGCGAGTGCTGAGCAGTGCAGCCAGAACGGCCAATCCAGCGGACAGGAACAGGGGGATGACCGTATCCGATCCCACGATGCGAAAGATCAGGGCGATCAGCACTCCCCCGACAGTCTGACCAAATAGCCGCGCCGTAGCAAGCATACCGGCGGCGGCACCGCTCCGCCGGGGCGGCGCTAGCCCAAGCATCGTGCGGTTGTTGGGCGTCTGGAATAGGCCGAAACCGATGCCTGCCAGGAACAACGGCAAGCCTAGCAGTAGGACCGGCACCCCATGTGGGATCAAGGCCATCAGCAGCATCCCAATGGCGAACAACATAAGGCCGATGCCGCCCAATAGTCCGGCGGACACGCGCTCGACGAGGCGACCGGCGACAGGGGCGGCCAGCGCCGTGCCGATCGGCATGGGCGTGATGAGCAGTCCGATGGCCACATGGCTCAGTCCGAACCGGCCCAGAAGATAGAAAGGCAGGGCAACCAACGTGACCATTTGCGCCGCGAATGAGGCAGCCGAGGTGAGATAGGACAGCCGCAGCATGGGCAGGCGGATGAGATCGACCGGGATCAGTGGTGCATCCTCTCCGCGTGCGCGACGGACGACCAATACGGCTGCGACGACCGCTACGACAAATTCCGCCACCGTACGGATCGATTCCGTCCCATGTGCCAGATCCGAGCAGGCGAGGAACATGCCGGCAAACGCGACGGCATTCAGGAATGCCGAGCCAAAGTCGAAACGTTTGCCCGACAACGGCGTCACCGGAAGTGCCCGGGCGCCGATCGCCAGGGACAGGATGGCCAGCGGCACGTTGACCGTGAACAGCCATCGCCATGAGGCTATGGACAAAAGCCCAGCCGCGACGCTAGGCCCCGCTGCGGAGGATACCGCGACCACCAACGCATTGTAGCCGACGCCCCGGCCGAGCTGCGCCTTGGGATAGGTGAACCGGACCAGCGCGCCGTTGATTGCCATGACGCAAGCTGCCCCCAGCCCCTGCACGAACCGAGCGGTTGCCAACCCCATAAGGCTGTCCGACAATCCGCAGGCGAGGGAGGCACAGGCGAACAGCGCCAGCCCGAACATATAGACCCGGCGATAGCCGACGATCTCCGCCAGGGCCGCCACCGGCAACAGCATCATGGTGATCGCGATCTGATACGCGTTGACGACCCAGATCGATGCCCCCGCACTCGCGCCAAGTTCCCGCGCGATCGTCGGCAAGGCGATGTTGGCGATCGAACTATCGAGCACCGCCATCGCCAGCGCCAGCCAGATCGCCGTGGCCGCCCAGTAACGGCGCGGCGCGGGCAGGCCGTCTGGCGCAGAGGCGGAGGTAGGCGGGGGGCAAGACTGGGCCGTCATAACGTTTCTTCCATTGGCTGCGACGCGAACGCCGCCTGAGACTGGATAGATGGCAACATGGCCGCCTCTACCCGTACCCCGGTTCAACCACCGGTCAGACGCAGCCAATTCTCACTGGCGAAGCCGGACTTTTCAGCCCCTTCCAGGCCGCATTCGTTCAGGAAGCGGCGCGCTTCGCCGCCGGGCCTATACTGATACGGACAATCGGTCGAAAAGAGCAGGCGATCCGCACCGACAATCTCGGTCGCGCGCGCCATATAGGTCGGATTGTTCATGCCGCTGCCCGTGACATACAGGTTGCGCCGCAGATAGTGCGCGATGGGATAGTTCAGCCCCGACACCCGGTCCAGGCTCTTCATCCGGTCGACGTAGAAGAGCACCACTTCCCCCCCAATGCCCGAGAATTACCTGGAGGTTGGGAAGCCGATCGAAGATGCCCGACAACACCAGACGGACGAACTGCATGCCCGCATCATAGTGCCAGCCCAGGCCATACTGGGCCAGGGTGTTGTCGACCTCCGGGCTGAACACAGAATAGGAAACCTTGCGCATCGTCGGATCCGGCGTACGCGGGTGAAGCAGGACGGGTACGCCGAGCGCGGCGGCCGTTTCGAAGATCGGCGCAAAGCTCGCATCGTCCAGGTTTCGATCGCCCACGCGCCCGCACAGCATCAGCCCCTTGAAGCCGAGCGTCTTCACACAGCGCTCGAGTTCGCGAGCACTTTCGTTGGGAAATGCCACCGGCAAGGTCGCCAATGCCTGGAAACGATTGGGGTGCCGCTCGATCGCAGCCGCTGCGACGTCGTTGGGCCGACGCGCCACATCGATACTCACGACCCCGAGATCGTGCATTGCCGGCGTCGTCACGGACAGTACCTGCACATCGAGTCCGGTCTCGTCCATCAGGGCAATACGCCCATCCGCCAGATTGAGCACCTTCCAGTTGGTTCAGCAGGCGACTGAGCGACTGCGGCTGCAATCCTTCGCTGCGAGCCAGCGCGACCGCGCTCTTCGGGCCTTCGCGCGCCAATATGATGAGAAGCGCCATGCCGCTGCTGGCGACATCACCGTCCGAGGCGATCCCCCGCAAGCGACGCGCTAGGCGGAACACCGCCCTGGCGATCTTGGCTTCATCTGGCTCCATGACCCATTTAATACGCAATGCGTACTAATGTCCCAGCGTTTGTTACGCTGTTGTTCGAGCTGAGGCGGCAGCGCAGGTCGACAATGACAAGCGCCGCAATTTATGACATTGATACAAAATGGCTTAGTTCCGGCGGACGGGGCAAAACCGAGTTCATGCCGACGCCATGCTTTGCCAATGGCTACCCGGCTGACGGCTTCGTATTGACCGCAAAAAATTCAGAAAATGCTCCGTCGTGTGGAAGTGGACATCGCACCGTAACCGTACCGGCGGTAAAAGATGACTTTCTCGGCAACTTGAACGAGTCCTAGAAACGGCCATTGGTTTAGAAATAATCGCAACGCCAGGCCTACCACGAGACAGCATCAGTGATCTGGGATGACCCGAACCGCGTCCGATCATTTAGGTTCATCGCCAGATCCGCAGGAAGTCTCCACGCATTCCGCCAACTTCATGGCAGCCTATAACTTCGCCGGCTGGTGCAAGACGTTCAGCGGCCTCACGGCCTACAAATCCATGGTCTGCCCGATCCACCATATGCCGGGACATCAAACCTAACGAGCGATACCGATCAGTGCGGTCGCGGTATAACCTGCCGCAACGTTCCCGCTGAACGCCGGCGTCTGCTGGGCGACCTGCGCAGCGGTGTTGTCGCCGAAGATGCCATCGCTCGACAAGGAGATGCGGGCGAACTTACCGGCGCTCGACGGATAGGTGGTGGCGTCGGCATAGACCGTCGAGCAGACGGCGCTCGGCATCGCCAGCTGCGACGTCAGGACCGCATAACGACCACTCAGCGCATTAGAGAGGCTGGAGAAGACCTCGAAATGCATATGCGGCCAGCGGCCATCGTAGCACCCGGGGAAGATGGTGGTGAAGGTGACCTGGCCGTTGGCGTCGGTCACCTGGACACCGCGCAGATAGCTCTCCGCCGCCGCCGTGTAGAGCGAGTAGAGACCCTGCCGATCGCAATGCCACAGATAGACCGCATACCCGGCGAGCGGTGCGCAGGTGGCGTTGACGTCGACCAGGGTCAGCGTGATCTTGAGCAGCACGCCGGTCGCGACCGTGGTGGCCGAAATGAAGCTCGGCCGGATGTCGCTTCGCACGACGCCGCTCACATTGAGGACATTGGACGTCGCCCCCGAAGCGGTGTTGGTGCCATCGCCAGGATAGGGACCGGCGGTTTCGACCGGGTCGGCGATGCATGCCGTGGTCGTGCTGCTGGCGGTCGGCGTGGGTGTCGCGGTCGCGGTTGGTGTGGGCGTCGGCGTGGCGCTGGTGGTGGCGCTGCTGACGACCGCGACACTGCCTGAGGCCGCGTCGCTGCCACCACACCCCGCAACCATCGCGGCGGTGCCCGCGCCGGCAAACCATTTCAGGGCGCGACGACGCGCCATCATCGTCTCCATGACCTTCAGATCGTCAGCGAGACTGTGGGCGTGGTCATGATGGCGGGCGGACATGCTCTCATACTCCATTGGACAGAGAGAGGATGTCGGCGTGCCGGATTGCCCGGTTATGTCAGGTCGCCGCAATAATGTTGCAGCGTGCGTCAGCTCGCCAGCGGGAGCACGACGCGGGCCACCGCCCCACCGGTGCCATTTTCCAACGTTGCCGCGCCGCCATGCCGGGTCGCGATCGATCGGGCGATGGCAAGACCCAGCCCGGTGCCACCGGTCGCGCGGTTGCGCGAAGGATCGCCGCGCACGAAGGGCTGGAATAGCCGTTCCGCCTGCGCCGGATCGATGCCCGGGCCGTCGTCCACCACCCACACGTTGACGTTTCCGTCCTCCATTTCCCAGCCGACCCTCGCGCACTCGCCGTAGCGGACCGCATTCTCGATCAGGTTGGAAAAGAGCCGTCGCAACGCCGCCGAATCCCCGCGCACGATCGCACGCAGGCCGGGCATCAGCGTCACAGGCTGACCGGCATCGGCCATGTCCTGAACCAGACTGTCGAGCAGGCTGGCAAGATCGAGGCGGCTCGCCTCTGTCTGGACCGCATCGTCACGGGTAAAGACGAGCGTGGCGGCGATCATCGCGCGCATCTCGTCGATATCGGCGGCGGCACGCGCGCGCGCGCCTTCGGGCAATTGCTCGACGCGAAAGGCGAGACGCGAAAGCGGCGTACCCAGGTCATGCGCGATCCCCGCCAACATCGCCGTCCGCGCCTCGGCATGATGCGCGAGACGGGCATGCATCGTGGTCACCGCACGAGCCAGATCGCGCACCTCGCGACTGCCATCCGGCAACGCGGGCAATGCGGCACCGGTGCCCGCTTGATCGGCGGCGGCGGCGAGAAGCCGCAAGGGACGGGTCAAGGCCCGGGCAATGCTCCACGCCGGCAGGGACAGCAGCAAGATCGCGGCGAGCATCGCCAGCAGCGTGCGAACGTGCCAGCGGGTGAGATAGGGCGGCACGTCGCTGCGCACGACCCACCAGCCGGCTCCCTCGTGCCAGGCGAAGGTGTAGCTGCCGACAAAGGCATCACGCTCGGTTTTGCCCGCGGTTTCGGTAAAGGCCAGAATATCGGCAGGCGAGACGCCCAACTCCGCCGCAAGGCGACGTCGCGCCGTGGAATCCGCGCCCTCTCCGCTGCGGGCCATGGGCGCGGCCGCTTCCAGTCGACGCCGCAACGGCTCCGGTCCGGGACCATGGTCATCGACCGCCTGCCCCGCGCCATGCGGCGGGACGCCATGATCGAAAGGCGGCGCCCCCTTCCCTTCCAGCGTCATGGCGATCGACCGCAGGCTGCGGGGAAAGTCGAAGGGCGGCGGCCCTGAGAAGGTCACTACGAACGAAATTGCCGTGGCCAGCAGGACGGAGACGATGACCAGCAGAAAAATCGGCCGTGCGATCGACGCGCCCCGTCGGTCGCCTTTCCGGTCAGCGACGCTCGACATCGGCCGTGAACATATAGCCTTCGTTGCGCACGGTGCGGACGAGATCGTCTCCGCCACGCCCGTCGGATCGTTGCAGCTTCCGACGCAGCCGGCTGATCTGGACGTCGATCGCGCGGTCGAAATGCTCGGCATTGGCCCCGCGCGACTGGTCCAGCAGGAAGTCCCGGGTCAGGACGCGGCGGGGATGCTCGACCAGCACGATCAACAGACGAAACTCGCCATCGGACAGGTTGATGACGACATCGTCCGGATCGAACAGCTGCCGCCCCAGCGGATCCAGTCGCCAGCCGGCGAAGCGCAAATACAGGCGCGCCGACGATGCCAAAGGGGCCGAAGCGATCGTCTCCGGCCGCGGCTGGTTACGACGCAGGACCGAGCGGATGCGGGCAAGCAGCTCGCGCGGATTGGCGGGCTTGGCGATGTAATCATCGGCACCCAGCTCCAGCCCGACGATACGGTCGACTTCTTCACCGATCACGGACATGATGATCACCGGCGGCGCGGTTGCGCGGTCGAGGCTGCGAAGGACCGAAAGCCCGTCCTCCACTGGCATCATCACGTCGAGTACGATCAGCGCATAGGCCTGCTGCTTCAATGCCGTGCGCATTGCCGTGGCATCCTCGGCGACATCGACGACATAGCCGTGGTCGACGAGAAATGCCGCCGTCAAATCGCGGATGCCGGGATCGTCGTCGACGATAAGAAGACGGGTTTCGAGGTCCACGGTCTCGATCGGTCCAGAAAGCGCGGTCTGCATCAGACCGGTATGCCCCGCCGGTGTATCGCTCGCATTGCGGGGCTGCAACATCGGCAAAACGTGTACCAGTGTGACCAGCTGGCCACACTGGTAGCTCTTGCCCGTCAGCATGCCTTGTATCGCTATTCAAGGCGGGTTCCGGCGAGCACCCCCGCAAGGCGCTGCTTGGCGAACGCTACCCTCCCAGTCTGCAGACCCATTTCCGGAGATTACAGCGAGGCTGCCACGCTCCCGTAATCGGACATTCGTTCACCCACGCTGACACGCGCTTTGGGTAGGCCAATCTGCGCAATAGGAGTTTAGTCCCGTCGACTACCTACGCTAAGGTCTGATCATGGAAACTGACATAATGGTCCGTCATATTGGCCATCAAGGTGAGCCGCTCGTGATCATAGATGGATTTTCCGCAGATCCCGACGCGCTCCGGACCGCTGCGATCAATGGCGCCTTCGAGCCAGCGGGTAATCATTACCCCGGCATCCGGAGCCCCTTGCCGGACGGGTACCTTCGGCGTCAGTTTCCCACCATTGCACGTGCGTTGGGGCACGATTTCGGGCCGTTCCGACAAATCCGGGTGCTGGATGCAAGCTTTTCGATGGTGACCCAATCGCCCGAGACACTGCATGTTCGACAACGCATTCCCCATGTCGATGCATATGGCCGGGAACGCATCGCCCTTATCCATTATCTCTCCCCCGACAATCATGATGGGACGGCTTTCTTCCGACATCGCGCGACCGGATTCGAGACGATCGACCAGGAGCGGGCACCAACGTTCTTCAGCGCACTTGACGCCGAATTGCAGGCAGATGTCCCGGACGGTTATATTTCTGGAGATTCCTCATTGTTCGAGTGCACGGACATGGTTGAGGCGCAATATAATCGCGCCCTCCTCTACCGTAGCCACCTGCTGCACAGCGGCGCAATCCGCATGGATGGTGGTCTATCGCCCGAACCCGAACACGGCCGCCTTACCATTACCGCATTTCTGGAGATTTCATGAGGACGCGTAGAGCGACCTGATCGTCGGAGACATGTCCTCATGCCTTTGAACGCAACAGGGCTGCTCGAACATCCATTCCGCTTCGAGGCAAGATCACTTCGCCCTGCCCGCAACTGTCGCCGCCTCCCGAAACCGGGTCAGCCGTGCGACGACAGGCCGGCGAGAAAGGCGGCGACATTGTCCCCAAGTTCGGCCGCGGCATAACCGCCTTCCATGACGGTCACCGTCGGTAGCCCCGCTGATGCGATACAAGCGCCTAGCGCCGCGAAATCATCTTGCTCCAGCGCGAAATGCGAAATCGGATCGCCGCTATAGGTATCCGCCCCGAAGGACAGAACTAGCAGCCGCGTGCCGAAGTCTGCGATCGCCGCCAGCGCGCGATCGAGTGCAGGACGATAGGTCCCCCAGCCCGTTCCGCGCGGCAGCGGCAGATTGAGCGTCGCGCCCCGCCCCGCCCCCTCCCCATCCTCGTCGGCATGGCCCCAGTAGAAGGGGTAATCGGCAGTCGGGTCGGCGTGGATCGAGACGAACAGTATGGAAGGATCGCGCAGGAAGATATCCTGCGTACCATTGCCGTGATGATAGTCGACGTCGAGGATCGCGACCGGCCCCAGCCCCCGACGATGCGCCTCGGCTGCGACGATGGCAGCGCTGTTGAGGAAGCAATAGCCGCCGCAATAATCGCGGCCGGCATGATGGCCGGGTGGACGACACAAGGCGAAGGCACCGGACGCGCCATCGGCAACCGCATCAAGCGCGGTCAGTGCGGACTGTGCCGACCAATAGGCCGAGTCCCAAGTGCCTGCAGTGATCGGCGTCACCACGTCATAGCTGTAGCGGCCAAGCCGCGCGTCGATCCGGGACAGGTCGACCAGGCGGCGCCCGACGATCGGCCAGGCATAGCCGATCGCATCGCCGTCGCGCCCGGCGGCCCGCCAATCGGCATGCGCCCTCTTCAGGAAATCGAGATAGGCGGCATCGTGCACGGCCAGCAGCGGGTCCATGCCAAAGTCACGTGCGGGTTCGGCCGATCCGATCGCTGCCAGGATCGTCTGGGCGCGCGCGGGCGTTTCCTGAAAGGCGGTCCAGTCGCCATTGTGCATTTCACGAACCGGAGCATGCAAAAGCTGGCGCTGGTCGAACACGATCTTCATCATCGACGGACAACGCATCAATCTGTCCTGAGGCCCATGGCGCGACACCTGCGGGTCCTGCATATTAGCTATTATTGGTGACGATGCGCCAGACCCGTAAGTGGACGTTCATCTGCCCGCCTCACCCCATCCAGCTTCTGCCATTCGGCCCATGGCGCTGTCGGGGTCTACCCTCCCTTGCCGGCATATCGGGTCAGCGTCTGGCGGATGCTGCCCGGCCGCGCGGCCTCTCCCGCATCGTTGACCAGATGCGCGATGGTTCCCTTGCCGCCGCCCAGCGAGATCGTAGTGACATCCGATACGCGCACGCCCGGCGTGTCGGGCACCTCCACCGCGCTCGCGAGCACGATCGAGGGATCGGCGGTGAAGTTGGCGTAGATCCCCATGCCCACCGCCTGGTGCCGGCGGACGTGATTCGCGACCTTATATGCCGCCCATCCGCGCGGCGAGTCCGCCCGCCAGGCGCGCTGGCTCGGCGGATCATATGGCAGTTCGTTCTGGTAGAAGAAGGTCCGGCCATCCTCGCCGTTCCACAGCGTCTGCCAGCCCTGGAAATGCTCGACGAACAGTCCGTAGCAGGTGACATGATCCCCGTTGACGACCAGGCCGTGGGTCGCCCGGCTCTCGTCCCAGCCGACATGGACCCGACCGCCATTGCGGTCGCCGTGATCGGCGCGCCATATCCAGAGATGGTCGCCGATGACGTGGTGGCTGTTGACCTCCAGGCAGGTCCCGGCATTCCCTACCGTGGCCCCGCCGACGCGGAAGAAAAGATCGGCGAGCAACGTCGGGTTGTCGCGATGATTGCCGCCCGCGCCGCGTGGCCCGACCTGCACCAGCACCGGCGTGTCCTGCGGTCCTGCGTCGACCAGCAGCCCGGCGATCGTCACCCCGGC
The DNA here is from genome assembly GCF_031453475.1 of Sphingomonas sp. SORGH_AS_0438. Taxonomy (NCBI): domain Bacteria; kingdom Pseudomonadati; phylum Pseudomonadota; class Alphaproteobacteria; order Sphingomonadales; family Sphingomonadaceae; genus Sphingomonas; species Sphingomonas sp. SORGH_AS_0438. The sequence goes on along the minus strand of NZ_JAVIZS010000001.1, from coordinate 785,969 downwards.
CACGTCGGCGACGGTGAGCGCCGCTGACCCACCCTCGGCCAGCAAGGTCGCCAGACCAAGGCCGAGGACGACCGTATCGGCCCGCACCACCCGCAGCGGCTCGCGCAGCCGATATACGCCTGGCGTAAGCAGAAGATGGCGCCCCGCCGCAAGCGCGCGGTTGATCGTCGCGACCGGCGTCGTCGGATCGGCGATCAGCACCTCGTCCAGCGGCAGGTGGCGTCCGGCGGGTGCCTGATCCCAGGACACGCCGGCCACGTCACGCCGCAGCGCCGGGACGAAGATGGTCCAGTCACCCCCCGGCCCCACGCAAAGAAACGGTTTCTCGCGGACCACGGGCACGGTCCCCAGCGTCGTATAGGGTGGCGTCGGGAAACGCGTCGAGGGTGCCCCCGCGACGCCCACGAACATCATGTTCCAGTTCGATCCCTCCCAGCCGGCCATATGGCTGTTGCGGGTGAACCATTGCTGCTGCGTACCGGAGCGGATCGTGCCGTCGACCCGGCAATCGGCCATGAAACCGCCGCTTGACCAGCCGCCATCGTCCAACGCCAGGTCGCCGGCCAGATGGACGCGGCGATAGGGGGCGGCCTGTGACACAGCCCAGCGATCCATACCGTCGGGCGGCCGTATCGCCAGATTTTCCACGCTCCGCCAGAAATTGACCAGGGCCATACCCTTGGCCCAATCCGCCTCGGCATGGACATGGCCGGTCACGGTCACGTCGTCCGGCCCGGTGCCGAGACCTGCGACCTGGGTGAAGAAGCCGACATTGATGTCGAGTCGGTGGTTGCCTGGCTTGAGCAGAATCGCTCGGCGCCTGTCGGTGAAATGCGCGCGCTCCTGCTGTGCGAACCAGCGGGCGATTACCGCCTGCGTGCCCGGCTCGCCGGGATCGACGATCAGGACGTTGGGCCCCAGGTCAGGATCGCGGCCTCCTACGGCCGGCGTCGCTTTCGCCATCGCACCGATCCCGATCGTAGCCATGCCGGCAACCAGCCCGCGACGCGTCGTTGTATGCATCCCGCCCTCTCCTGTTATCCTCGCCCAGTTTAAGAGAACATTTTCCGCCTGAAAGCACGAGCTTATGAGCACGCGCTGACGCATGTACGCACCGGTGCACGCATAGTGAGCCGAAGCTTTCTGACGACACAACGGGTAAGAGCCTGCGGAGACATACCCCTGAAATTTGGTGCAACGACCCACCTTCCGGTCATTCGCACCTCCTCTTCCGTCCCCCAACTTCAGACGTTCATTCATCTCCGCGATCTGACCTCGTTGGGGCATATCGGACGAACAGAATACGAGGCTCCGCCTCCATCGGACATTCGCAGCACACCCTTCGTTTGTAGATCGCGTCGCCCTCGACAGCTGGAGTGAGTACGATCTTCAATCTCGTCTTTGCCGTGCCCACGCTGATCGTCCTGAGCCGCTGGCTGTGGCCGTTGCCGCTACCGCTGTGGGTGAAAATAGCGACTGGGCTTCGATGCTCGCTGCATCACAATTCCACCTGTGGAGCCGGGTCTCGTCGGGTTCGGTGTTCGCCCCTGAGTTCCCCCGCCCCTTCGTGATCCTGTTCAACTGGGCATTCGGCGCACTGCTCCTGCTCGCATTGTTCCAGTATGGAGACGAGTACTGATGAAACCGACCAGCAAGACCGCAATGGCCGCCGATGCCATCACCGAAATGCCCGCCGATGCGCGCGGAACCGAGAACCGCATCACCGAGCGCCGCCGCGCGTCGACCGTGACGGCACGCGACCGGCGCGATGCCGGCCGTCCGGTGAACGGCGTCGGCACGGATGCCGAGATCGCCCCCGTGCCGACACCGAATCCGCCGCCAGCCGCCGCCAGGAAGCCGATCGCCACCGCTGACGAAGGTGACCTCGGCACGGTGCGGCCCGGGAACGCAACGGTGGCTGCGAGCGACGACCGTCCTGTCGACACCTTCAACGGCGGCGACCTCGTCATCCCGGGTGACGACAGGCCGAGGGAGCAGTTGTCCCCGGTTATGAAGGACGCATTCAAGCGTTTCCGCCAGAGCCAGCTCGCGCAGCGCTCGTCCCGCGTCGCCCTAGCGCTGTCCCAGCTGATGCGCATCCGGCTGCCGTACCCGCGCCACATCGAGGCCATGGCCGAGATCGAGGAACTGCGCCTGCTCGGTCTGGAGATGCGGGGCGAGCAGCAGCTCGCTTTGAACATCTTCAGCCGCACGGGCACGGGCAAGTCGACCGTCGCCAGCCAGTACAAGCTGATGCGAGCTGAGGAGGACGGGCCTGGCGTCAAGTCGGTCCTCCACTCCCGTCTGGGGACCAGCGGCTCCGCGAAGGACCTCTACGTCTCGATCATGTCCGAACTCGGCGACGGCTTCGCCTCCGCGGGTAACGAGACGACCCTGCGGCGTCGCGCCATGCGCGAGATGGCCAATGCGGGAGTCGAGCTGCTCATCCTCGACGAAACGCAGCATTCCGGGCAGAAGTCGGGCTTTAGCCGCGAGGTGACCGCCGAACTGAAGATCATGCTCGACACCGGTCGGGTGCCGATCGTGCTGCTGGGGACGGAGGCAGCGGTCCCGCTCGTCTCCGCCGATCGCGAGCTGTCCGGACGGATGTTCTCGCCTTGCCGCCTCGATCCGCTCGACATGGACGACGACGACGATTTCGAGCTCTGGACGGGCTTCGTCGAAGGTCTCGACGCACGCATGGTCTCGGACGGCATCGTCGCCGCGTCTGCGGGGCTCGCCGAGGAGGAGGTCGCGTTCGCGCTGGGCGAGGTCTGCGACGGAGTCATCGGTCAGGCGATGCGGGTCATGACGATGGCGCTGCGCAACACCGTCCGCGACCGCCGCGACGTGGTGACCATGGGCGACATAGCTGTGGCGGTCGACGAGTGGTCGCTCGAACACGGTTTCGCCAACTCGAACCCGTTCCGGGACCTCTGAGGCGATGGACGGCGCTGACCGCATCCGCACACCGTTCGGCGCCTTCCTACGCGGCGTCGGCGACGATCTCGCCGACGCCGCGTCCGGTCCGGCCCGACCCGCGCCAGTCGTGGACCGATCAACCTGGCGTCGCTTGCTCCAGCCTATTATCCCCAGGCACGGGGAGTCGCTGCGCGGGCTCGTGGCGCGTGCCTGCTGGGAAAACGATGTGCCCAACAGCTATGGGATCCTTCAGCATCTTGGCCTGAACCACCGCAATCGCGTCCTCGTCGCCGAGGACGTCGAGATCGATCCGGCGGAACTCGCCTGCGCCATCCGCGTGAATGAGGACGAGGTCCGGATCCGGCGGTACGAACCCGTCAGGCCCGGCCGCGTCTCGTTCTTTGGTCTGTCCATCAACCCCCGTCGCATCGAGACGCGGACGCGCCGGTTCTCGCCAACCGCGTTTCAGGCCGACGTCGGAGACATGCCGCAGTATCACCGGGCCCTGTGGGAGCTGTCCGACATCCCGTTCTGCCTGCAAGCGTGGGACATGCTGCAGGACCGATGCGGCTGCGAGATCGGGGGCGTCGTCCAGCGCTGGACGCGGACCGCCACGCGGGTTGAGGAGTGTGACAGGTGTGGCGATCCACTCGCATGGATCGAACCGGTACCCGTGCCCGAGCGGATGCGGCCGTCGCTGGGTATATTGGCGACGCTGCTCCCCGAACGGCTCATGGCCGGGCTCGACGTCGGCGCGGTGCTTCCCGAACCTTTGCGGACGATCGACCGCGGCCCGATCCTCGACATGGTCGTGTCGCTGACCCGGGCGATCGATCCGGGGTCGTCCGAACGCCCGTTCGAAGAAGCGGAAGCCCGTCTGGAGGCGCTGCACTCCGCCTGCGACGCGCTGGTCCGCTGGCCCGACGGCCTGACCGACGTCGACCTCGATCCCGATGTCAGCAGGGTAACGGCCGAAAGACTGCGCGTCACCTGGCACGGCCTCGCGCCGCTCGCCCGCGCTGGAGGGGGACCACGCACCGATGCCGCTGCGGCCGTGCCGCCGAACGGGGCGTCCGTGACGAAGCCGGTCGGCATCCGCCCGGCCACGGAGATCGCTCGGTTGTCGCCTGAGGTGTTGACTGCGGTCTGGGAGCATGGGCTCGTGACCCGGCATCGGCGAGTGCACGGCGCCCGGCTGCTGCCGGCCTACGACCCTGCGGAACTGACGGCTCTCGGCGACGCATGGCGGGCTAGGCGCGAACCCGCGGCCCTAGCGTACGAACTCGGACTGCCGCTTTACGGTCTCGAGCAGCTCGCCGCGTTAGGGACGCTGGTCGCGGACGCGGTCTCCTTGCCAAGCACCGGCCCGTTCTTTACGCCCGGGCGTGTCGATACTTTCCTCGAGGCGCTGACCAACGGCCAGCGTCCGGTGGCCGATCCGGTCGCCCTCCGGCAGTCGATGCGCCGCATCGGCGGCAGGCTCGAGGCGTGGGGAAGAGTGATCGGGGCGCTTCTGTCAGGCGACATCCCGTATGTTCTCGTCGGCAATGGCCGGCTCATCGACAGGATCGCAGTCTCCGCCACCTCCCGCGACGCGATCGACGCGCTCGCATCGGGTCCGTGTGGGGACGACCGTGCCGCTTCCGGTGCCACGATGATCCAGCGTGACGCCCTCGAGGTGCTCAACGCGCCCCAAGACGGCGCAGAACTCCTCGCCGGGCTCGCTACCTCCGGCATCAACCCCAGGACGTATCGCATCGGGGACGTCGTGCGGCGGGCCGGCGAGATCGTCGTCCTACCGGAGATCGCCGCCATCCTCGGCCAAGATTCCACATCCGTCTATGAGGCAATCGTCCGATGCGGCATCGGAAACGAGGTGAAGATTACTGGAGTATGGCCACGCGACTTACTGCCTCAGATCATCCGCGCGTTCGAGGAAAGACGCGGCTAGAGACACAAACACGTCGATCTAACCTGATGCAGTCCGTGCTGAAGTGCAGGGACCACGGGGCGACGGATAATTATCTCCACACGCATCGTGTTGCCCCAAACGTAGCGAGGCGGGTAGTTGGGGAGGTCGGCCGGGCGATCATTTGCCAGCCGCGGCCCATCCGTCCCGCGCTGCGAATGTGCCCGGACGAATTAGGGAACCGAACGGGCTAAGCGGCGGCATGGGATCAGGCACGCCCGGACCGGGCGTACACGACCCTGCCCAGGTGGTTATGAAATTAACGGCGATTTGAGCAGTTTGGTTGAAAAGAGCCCGTCTGCTGGTTTCGAAAATAAGTCTAATTGCCATATAGATGGCCGAGCAGCTTGGTTTGAAAACCGACAATCATGCGAGAGCGGACCATGGCGTCGGGAACGCATGGTCCGCCGCATGGATCTCCTATCGCAATCGGGAACATCGCGGCATGGCTGCCCCATCCGTCCCGAACCGCCAGATCGTCGTCTGGCGATAGACCTGGCCCGGCCGCAGGATGGTGGTCGGAAAGCGCGGCTGGTTCGGCGAGTCGGAGACATGCTGCGACTCCAGCGCGATCCCGTCTCCCGGCTGATAGACATGGCCGCCCGGCCCGGCATCCTGCCCATCGATATAGCCGCCGGTATAGACCTGCATCGACGGTTCGGTCGTCTCGACCGTCAGGGTGCGCCCGGATACGGGATCGACCAGCCGCGCGACCTTCGCCAGCCGCCCCGCCGGCTTGTCGAACAGCCATGCGTGGTTATAGCCGCGCGCCGTCACCGGCGGCCTGGGATCGGCCAGCCCCTCGCCGATCCAACGCGGACAGCGGAAGTCGAGCGGCGTCCCCGCCACCGGGGCCAGCGCACCGGTGGGGATGCCGCCCGGATCGGTGACGATGGCGCGCGCGGCGGCGAGTTGCAGCCACTGGCCGTAGACGGAGCCGCTCGCCTCCCCCGCCATGTTGAAATAGCTGTGGTTGGTGAGATTGATCGCGGTCGCCCTGCTGGTCCGCGCGCGATAATCGATATGCAGCGCATTGTCGGCTGCTAGCCGATAGGTGACCGAGACGGTCAGCCGGCCGGGAAAGTTCTGGAAGCCATCGGGGCTGACCAGGGTGAAGGTCGCCGCGCGTCCGTCGCCGCGTCGCGACGCCTGCCAGTCGACCGTGTCGAAGCCCTGAGCCCCGCCGCCATGCAAGGCGTTGCGGCCGTCATTGGCGACCAGGTCGACCGTCGTCCCGTCGATGGCGAAGCGCGCGTTCGCGATCCGCCCGGCATAGCGGCCGATGGTCGCCCCGAACCCGTTCTTCTTCACCTTGGTCCGGTATTCGGCCGCCTGGGGATAGCCGAGGACGACATTGGCCATCCGGCCCCGCCGGTCGGGTGCCTCGATCGCCATGACGATCGCCCCCTGCCGCAACAGGCGGACGGTCATGCCGTTCGCGTTGCGGAGCGTGATGACGCCATCGGCCGGCGGCGGCGCTTGCGCCGCGCCGGAAACGGCAGCAACCAGGATCAGGAGGTTATGCACCGCCCGATCCTAGCCCGGTTTGCCGACGATCAGAAGTTGATCGTCGTGCCGATCGCGATGTTGCGGCCCAGCGAGTCGTAGCGCTGGGGGATGGTGTTGCTGCGTGCCAGGCTGATATTGTACGAATCCGGCACGATCGGCGGGGTCTTGTCGAACAGGTTGTTCGCGATCAGGCGCAGCGAGAACTGCTTGGCGATGGCGAAGTTGAGCGCCAGGTCGAAATAGCTGGTCGGCGCGATGCGATAGAAGCTGGTCCGCACCCGCTCCGGCGTGCCGCCGATCGCCGCGTCGCCCGAATTGTCGGCATTGGTCAGGGAGCCGATATAGCGCCAGTTGAACGACGCGCTGAACCCCTTGTCGGCGGTCGTGTACGTCGTGCGCAGGCCATGGCTCCACTTCGGGATCAGCTGGCCGCAGCCATTGCCATAATAGCCCGCGCAGTTGCGCTGCGGCTGCACAGGCGAGTCCTGGCCGCCGATGAAGTCGGTGATCGAACCGTTGAAGCCCAGGTCGATACGGCCCGCCGCCGCCAGGTCGAGTGCATATTGCGCCTGGAAGTCCCAGCCGCGCGCGATCGACGTGTAGTAGTTGGTCGTGCCCTGGCGGATGAAGCCGGTGGTCGGGTTGGCGCTCGCATTGGAATAGAGCGTGCCCGTGCCCGGATTGCGGACCAAGCCCTGGCAGAAGAACTGGTCGCCGTTCGAACGCAGGCAGCCATCGGTATAATAGCTGAAGTCGTTATAGCCGAGCGAGTTGTCGATCTTGATCCGGTAGCGGTCGACCGAGAAGATCAGGCCGCGCACGAAGCGGGGCTTCACCACCAGGCCATAGGTCTGGGTATAGGCCGTCTCCGGATCGGCGATGAAGCCGCCCGAACGGACCGTGCAGCCGGTCGCCCCGGTGGTGCCGTCGCCCGGACAGATCAGCGACGGGCTGCCATAGAGCGAGTCCGCCAGCCCCGTGGCGCGGCACACGTCACGCGACGCGATCGGCGCACCATAGGTCACGCCGCCATTGGGATTGGTGGTGACGGTGGGGGCGCAGAAATCGTTGAACGTGCCGCTGCCGCCGCGCGCGAATTCGATATTGGTAGCCTGGCGGATCTCGATCACGGTCGGCGCACGCTGCGCCTTGTTGAACGAGGCGCGGAAGGTCAGGTCGGGGATCGGCGCATAGATGCCCTCCGCCTTCCAGGTGTTGAACGACTTCGGATTGCTGCTGTACTTCGATACGCGATAGCCGCCATTGGCCTGGAGCAGGTCGACGAACGGCTTGTGCTCGACCAGCGGCACCTGCACCTCGACATTGGCTTCCCAGACGTCCTGGCTCAGATCGATGTCGCTGCCGCCCAGCGCCGCGCGATAGGCGCTGTCGGCGAAGGACTGGAGCGTGTCCTTGCGATATTCGGTGCCCAGCGCGATCGCCACGCCCTGCTCGGCGAAGGGCGAGGTGATGCCGTACTTGCCCAGGTCGCCGCTGACGTTCGCCAGCACGTCGTAGAGCGTGCCGCGCGTCGCCGAGGTGCCGGAGCCGAACAGATAGTTGATGAGGGCCGGGTTGGTGTTGCCGGCGCTGAACGCGTCGAAGGGCACGCAGGCCGGATCGCTCGTGGTCGCGCAGGTCGGCGCGGCGCGGGTACCGCCGACATTGATCGCGTTCTGCAACCGGCCGGGGATGCCGAAGCTCGGCGTGTAATCCTGGCGGTTACGCGCATAGACGCCGCCGACATCATAGGTCCAGGCGTCACCCACCTTGCCCCGCACGCCGCCGGTCAGGCGGACGCCGGTGTTGAGATAGCGATCCGGCCGGTCCGAATTCTCGCCCAGGCGATAGCGCAGGTCGATTGGCGCCAGCGCCGCCGTGCCCGCCGCCGCGCCGCAGATCGCGGTCGCCTGGCTCGCCGACAGAAAGGGGTTGTTGCAGTTGACCTGCACCGACCCGCCCGCGATCGTCGGATAATTATTGTACGACTTGTCGCGGAACCAGATGCCCGAGCCATAGATCTCGGCTTCCGGCGCCAGCTTCAGCGTGACGAAGCCGCCGGCATTCACCCGCTCCGACGGCCGCTGATAGGCATAGCCGCTGAAATAGTTGGACGCATTGCCCGCCCCCGCGCCGAACGGCACGAAGTTGCGCGACCCGTCCGGATTGTTGACATATTGCGCGCCCTGATTCGCCCCGCTCTGCGGCGTGATCAGGCCGCTGGTCGAGCTGCTCGGCGTCAGGCCGCAGGACAGCGGCCCGTTGCGCTGCAACTGGGTCAGGTAGCAGCCCGAATTGGAGCGGTCGGTCAGGCCGACCTCCTCGGTCTTGCGATAGTTGACGAAGCCGTTGACGCTGAGCGCGCCGTCGAACAGCTTCTTGCCGGCGGTCAGCGTGATGTCGGCGCGGCCGCCGTCATTGGTCAGGCCGGTCTGGCTGCCGAAGCCGGCGGCGCGCGCCAGCGGCGACACGATCGTGTCCTTGTTGTTGTGATTGTAGAAATTGTAGTTGGCGTCGAGCTGAAGCCCTTCGAAATCCTTGCGCAGGACGAAATTGACGACCCCCGCGATCGCGTCCGAGCCATAGACCGACGACGCGCCGCCGGTCAGCACGTCGACGCGCTCCAGCAACGAGGTTGGGATGATGCCCACGTCCTGGCCGTTCTGCGTGCCCAGCCGCTTGCCGTCGATCAGCACTAGCGTCCGTTCGAACCCCAGGCTGCGCAGCTTGATGCGCTGGCGACCGTCGGAGTCATTATAGGTCTGCTGGTTGTCGGGGGCGATCTGCGGCAGGCGGTTCAGCACGTCCTCGACATTGACCGCCGCCTGCGCCTGGATGTCCTGACGCGTCACCGAAGTGATCGGCGCGGCGGAGGTGACATTGGGGCGGTTGATGCGCGTGCCGGTGACCACGATGTCGCCGCCGGAGCTGGCGGTCGGCTGGCCGGCGATCGCGGCGGAGCGCTGTTCGGACGCGACATCGGCCTGGGCGGCGGGATCGGCGGTGACGGATGGATCGGCCTGGACCGGGGCGGCGGTGGCGGAGTCCTGCGTCGCGGGAACCTCCTGCGCGGTTGCCGGAACGGCAAGGACGCCGAGCGCGCCGAGCAGTGCGATTCGCGATACCGAGTGAACGAGCATCATGTTCCCCTCTAAACCCGGCATGTCATTCCGCCGGTCAACCAATAGGACCAATATGTCCTAATAGCTGACCGGGTTAATACCTAAGCTTTAGCCGTGCAATATTTTTCGTTGCAGTTCCGTGAAATACCTCTTCCATACCAACTAGCATGAGGGAATGGCGCCCGACGGTCAGTGCGTCCCGGCGATCAGCCCCGGCGCGTCCGCGACGAAGCGGTCGAGCACGCCATCGGCGATCTTGATCGGGCCGTCGAATCGAGTCGCACCGGGGATCGACTGGATGGCCGCCGCTTCCGCCGCCAGCCGCTTGGCCTCGGCGAAATAGCGGGGTGCGGAATCACGGCCCTGATCGGCCGCCGACAGTCCGGCCGCACTCAGCCGCAACGCCCGCCCCCAGAGCCGCATCGCATCGAGCCAGGGCGCGGATTGCGCCGCGAAGGCGGGATCGGTGACCCCGGACCGGATGATGTCGGGCGCGTCCGCCAGTTCGTCCGCCGTGGTCGCCAGCGTGGCGAGCGCGGCCCGGCGCTCCGCCGCATCGCCGCGCACCAGGGCGTCGCGCACCGCATCCAGTTCCGCCTTCAGCCGGGGAGCCTGTGGCTGCCAGGGCTGGCTGCCGAAGGTCGGGGCCATATGCTGCGTGTCGAAGAAGCGGAGCAGGGCCTGCGTGGCCCGTTCGTCATCACCCGCCAGTGCGCGAGCGGCCGCCAGCCAGGCGCGATCCGGGTCATAGCCGCGATCATTCCAGGCGAAGGCGGCGACGCCCGTCACCGCGACCCGGCTGGGCGCTTCCTGGTTCATCGGATTGGACAGGATGCCGCTCAACTCGCCCGACAGTCCCGCCTCGCGCCGGGCATAGGGGGCGAGCAGCAGCCGGCCGGTGGTCTGGGCATAGTCGTTGACGGGATAATTGTCCCACAACAGCGCCTTGCGACCGAATGCCTTGGTCGCCGCCTTGGCATCGGGGATGGAGATGGCGGGCGGCACGACATCGGTGCCGGTCCATTGCACGACGATGCGCGGGTCGAGATTGGCCCGCAGCGCCGCCTTGTAGGGCGTTTCCTTGGCGTCGTAATATTCGGTCGGGACCATGATGAGCGGCCGCGCCGACGGATCGCGCGCCACCAGGCTGGCCTGCACCGCATTGAGGAAGCGCGACTGCGCCACGCCCGCCGCCTGGGCGCCCGAGGGGCCAAAGGCCGCCTTGTCCGCATCGCAATTCCACTTGGTATATTCGATGTCGTCGAGCGCGACATAGAAGCTGTGGACGCCGATCCCGCGCAACGCGTCGAACTTGCGCTGCAATGCCTGCGCATCGGCCGGGCTGGAGAAGCAGACGGTCGGCCCCGGCGAGATCGCATAGACGAAGTCGACATGGTCGGCCCGCGCGCGCGCAGCGAGCGTGCCGAGTTCGGCTAGCGTGGCCGCGGGGTACGGCTCCCGCCACCGCGCCCGCGCGAAAGGATCGTCCTTCGGGCTGTAGACATAGGTGTTCGCCTTCACCGTGGCGAGGAAGTCGAGATGCCTGATCCGGTCGTCATGCGTCCAGGGCTTGCCATAGAAGCCCTCGATCGTCCCCCGGATCGGCATCGCTGGATGGTCGCGGATGGTCAGCGCCGGGATCGTGCCCGTCCGGGCCAGTTGGCGAAAGGTCTGGGCGGCATGGAACACCCCGTCCGCATCATGCCCGGCCAGCGTGATCACCCCTGACCCGCCGATCGCCTGGCTGGCGATCGCATAGCCCTCGGCATGATCGTCCGGCGTAGCCTTGGCGCGGGCCAGAGCCTCGCGCACCACGGCACTGTCGTCGCGGCCGAGCACGATCGCGGCGCGGTCGGGGATCGCAGGCAGGCGCTTCGCCTCGGCGATGGCGGTCACGCCCGACGCGGTCAGGATCTGACGAACCAGCGTCACGGTGCCGGGCTCGGTGCCCGGTGCGACGATCAGGGTCACGGACCGACCCAGCGCGACCGCGCCGTGCCCCAGGTCGAGCGCGACGGGTTCCGGGAACAGGGCCGGTCGCGCGACCATGTCCGCGCCGGCCGGGGCGGACAGCGACACGATGCTCGCCATGGAAAGGCCCAAGGCCCTCAATCTGCCGCCCTGTCGCATCGCTCGACCTCCCCGGTCCTTAATTGGTCCTATCGCGCAGGGCTAAGTCATTACCGGAGGTATGACAAGCTTGCTGCCGGACCAATTGGCGCGTCGGTGACCCGTCACAGGTCGGGCAGACTCTGGTCCGACCCCCCTAGCAAGCCAGCGCCCGGCCGCCGGCGCGCTTCGCCAGAAGGGTAGCGTCTCCGATGCCGAACGGGGCGGCGGTGTCGATATCGCGCAGTTCCGACCAGGACACCGGTGCCGCGGTCGGTCCGCCGGACCGGGCTCGGGCTGAATAGGGCATCACCACGTCTATGTGGCGGCGCCCTGCCGGGCGGCGGCCTTGCGGGCTGGGGCAGTGATCGCGACCTGTTCGCCCGGGGGATGGCGCGCGAGGTGAGTGGTCCGGCGGTGACCCGCGCAAAGCCGCCCGAGCCGCAGCCTTGTCCGCCGCGAAACGCACTGGATGAGGCCAAGGCGCGCGTCGCCGAGGCGGAGCGCCGGCGGCGAGATCTGCAACGCCACCGTGACCGGGCGGCCAAGAACCTTCAAGCCGCGCTGGAAGCGGCGCAAGCCCGATATGACCGCGCCGTCGAGCGCCGGCGGCACGACACCGATGCGTGACTACCGCCCATGAAAAAGCCGCCGGCGAGACGCCGGCGGCCCATCATGACGAACCGTGCCGCCCCTGCCCACGAGCGCTTCTCGCGCCACGAGGAGAAGGGCGGCGAGCGGTCGATTAGGCGTAGACGACCTTGGTCGAGCGACGACGGAAGCGCGCGGTCGCGCCGACCATCGCGAAGCCGACCATCATCAGCGCCCATGTCGCCGGCTCCGGCACCGCCGACGGGATGAACGACGCCTGGCCGCCATAGGCACCGTTGCCGCGCGACAGGCCGGTGACGGTGATCGTGTTCAGCTGACCGGCGACGATCGGAACCATGTTGGTGAAGGCGAACTCGAACGCGCCGTTACCCAGACGGGTGATCGAAGCGGCCGTGCTGTTGATCAGCACCGAGGTGAAATCCAGATCGTTCGGCGAACCGACGAAATTGGTGCTGGTCGTCACCGTGCCGCTGCCCACGCCATTGGCGGGAAGCGTGAAGGTAAAGACGTCCGTGAACGTGCCGGCTGCGATCCCGGTGTTGAAGAACGCACCCGAGAAGGTGCCGTTCGGACCGGCCGTGGCGGTGAAGTTCGAGCCACCGACCGGGAAGGTCGCGGCCTGCGCGTTCGGCGCCGCAGCAATCGCCGCCATGGCCGTCACGGCCGAAAAGATAATACGCTTCATCATTGATTCCTCGTCATGGCCCCCGCCCTGAGGAAGTGTCCATAACCGCTTAAAACGAAACAAATAAGGCAATTTAACCATGTTTTCTGATCTGTCTCATTTCAGGACATAAAGCGTGATGCCGATCATGCAGCATGACAAAGTCGCCGTACGCAGAGCGCGTAAGCGCTTGATTTTGCCAGCAGGTCCGTGACGGGCGAGCTGACACATGGCCTTGCACCGGCACCGGTTCGCCGCGTTGCACCGTCCCGATTATGGACTCGCTGAGGAACAGCCTCCAAAAGCTTGATCAGGAGGCAGGAACCGCAAAAGCGGCCGGCAAAACAAAAGACGCGTCAGGGCGAGAAAGGGAATCCGACCTCGGCGGTCCGCCGAGGCACAAAGCTGGTCACGCTTTGTCAATTCAATGACTTAACCCGCTGATAAGGCGGACGGTGGCATAAACCCCCATCGCCCGGCAACCGGTGTCCCATGCATCGAATTCTGGACTAGACAGCTATGTATCAACCGCATCCGAATAGCTTTTTACCGGAATCCCACACGCATTACGATCCAGGGAGGGCAAGCCACTCCTTCACATGCCGCACAAAGGACGGCGACGGCTTTTGTTCCGGCGCTCCGGCCGGCGCCTCGATCCGGATCGCCGCGACCGACGACCAGCGCAAGGCCGCGACCGACCTCATCAACCGGATGTATGCCTGGCGCGGCTATGGCAGCGACCATGTCATTCCATCCTCGCCCGACCATGTGACGTTCAACGCGCTGTTCTGCTGCCAGGCCGCCGGCACGATCACTCTGGCGGTCGACACGCATAATCGACTGGCGGCCGACACACTGTTCCGCGACCAGCTCGACCATTACCGGTCCCGCACGAACGCCCGCATCTGCGAATTGACCAAGCTGGCCTTCGACGTACCGGACTCGTCCCAGGCGCTGCTCGCCGCCCTGTTCCACAGCGTCTTCATCTACGGCTATCGGCGCTATCGCTGCACGGACCTGTTCATCGAGGTGAATCCCAGACACCGACGTTTCTATCAAGCGATGCTCGGCTTCGAAGCGGTCGGCGAGATCCGACATCACGAGGGCGTCGATGCGCCGGCGCAATTGATGCACCTGCCGATCAGCGCGATCCGGCGATCGATCGACGATCTGGCGCATGGCGGATCGTCGCATTCGGTCCGATCGCTCTACCCCTTCTTCTTCCGCCCGCAGGAAGAGGACGACATCTATTCCCGGCTCGATCGCACCGAGCTGCGGCTTGGGGACGAGCGGTTCACCGTCGTGGGTCACGCCCCCTCGCCGCCCCTCGGACGTCGGATTCCGTCGCGTCCGTCATCGCTGCGCAAGACCAGCGAGCGCCCGCTCGGCCAAGAAAATGCACTCCGGAAAAAAACTTGTTAACATAGGGTTAATCTCATGGACCCGTTGGCCGGGCATCGCGTTCCGCATTCACCATCATGGCGGCAACAACCGCCAACAGGGAGGTCTGTATGAAGAACGCTTTGTTCGCCGCTGGGGTCGCGGCCCTGGGTTTCGCTCTTGCACCGTCTGCCCAGGCGGCGACCTTCCCGGTCGGTAGCCCCAATTTCACCGCATCGCCCGGCCCGAACGGCACCTTCGCCGGCGCCTTCTTCAACACCGGCATCGCGGCGGGTACGTTCACCGACACCTTCACCTTCACCCTGCCGACGGACGGCTTCGGCAGCGGCACGGTGACGACGAGCGCCAACTTCCTGGGCAGCGCCAACGATCTCGACTTCACCTCCGTTCTCATCAACGGCGTGGAAGCGGAACTGTTCACTGCCGGCGGCGGCGTGTTTGAGTCCGCCTATCAGAACCTGATCCCGATCACGGCCGGGCAGCTCAACACGATCACCGTCATCGGCTTCTCGCGTGGCAACGGCGCCTATGGCGGCCAGGCCAGCTTCGTGCCAACGATCCCGGAGCCCGCCACCTGGGCGATGATGATGGTCGGCTTTGTCATGGTCGGTGCGGCAGCCCGCTATCGCAAGCGCTCGACCAACGTCCGCTACGCCTGAACGCGTTCGCTGGTCGAAGACAGGAGGCTGCCGGGAAACCGGCGGCCTCTTTTAGCAAGGGCTCGCCACGATCGGCGACGTTGAACCGTATAGTTCCCGACCGTTAGGCTGGAAGACGGCATACATTTGCCCCCAGGCGGTCGTTCCGGCGCTTCTCCTCATCAAGGATCACCCCATGGCCGAAATGGACCTGCCCGCATTGTCCAGGAAAATGGCCAAGCTGGATTTCGCCATGTTGGCGACGCAAGCCGCCGATGGTACGATGACGGCGCGCCCGATGAGCAACAATGGCGATGTCGAATATCACGGCGACAGCTATTTCTTCACCTATCGGGACTCGCGCAAGGCGGACGACATCGCGGCACGGCCCAGGGTCGTGCTGAGCTACACCGGTGCGGCGGGCATGCTGGGCGGTCCGCCGCTCTTCGTTTCGGTCGACGGACGCGCCGTGCTGATCGACGACAAGGCGCAGTTCGAGGCGCATTGGACCAAGGATCTCGATCGCTACTTCCCCGAGGGGATCGACACGCCGGGCGTGGTGATGATCAAGGTCGAGGCCGAGCGGATACGCTATTGGGACGGCGGCGACGAAGGCGAGATCCGCGCTTGATCGCATCGGCGGGCTCGGGCGACGGCCTTACCGGGATCGCGATTTGCGTCCCGGCCCGTGACGAGAGCGATCGGTTGCCAAGGCTGTTCGATGCGATCGAGGGGCTTCTGCTTCCCCCCGGCACGGCACTGTCTTTGTGCCTGTTGCTCGATGGATGCACCGATGGAAGTGCGGCGGTCACCAACGACTATGCCCGTCGGAGCCGGCATGACGTCCATGTCGCCACCGCCGAGCGGTGCGACGCAAATGCGGGTATCGCCCGGCATCGCGCGATGCAGCTCGGCGCCTCGGTGCTGGGCGATGGCGGCGGCGTATTGCTGACCACCGATGCCGATAGTTGGCCACAGAGCGACTGGCTGGGGGCGACGATGGCCGCGCTCCACCATGCCGACCTGATCGTCGGCGACGTGGTCCGTGGCGGTCACGCTATCGATAACGGGCAGGACCGGGTCGAGCTCTATTATGCGCGATTGTTCGCCTTCCGCCGACGTACCGACCCGGTTCCCTGGGAAGCCACGCACATGCATCATCACGCCAGCGGCGCGAACATGGCGATGCGGACCCACGTTTATGCGGCGCTCGGCGGCTTTCCCCCCTTGGCCAGTGGCGAGGATGCGCGGCTGGTCGACGACGCCGCCCGGGCGGGTTTTCGCGTCCGCCACGATGCCGCGAGCGTGGTCCATACCTCGGGGCGGCGCCATGGGCGCGCGCAGGACGGCCTCGCCGCCAATCTGCGCCTACGCGATCGCGACGGGCTCGACGGCATCCGCGTCGCGCACCCGGTCGACCAGGCCTGGCAATATCGGGCGCATGCGCTTGCCCGCCTCGCCTTCGACACCGGGAGCATGATGGAAGTATCGAACGCGGTCGGATTGACGCCGGACCATCTGCTCGGCGTTGCGCGGGATTGTCCGAATGCCGAGGCCTTTGCGATGCGCGCCGTCCCTATACCACCGGGCGGGATGCGAGAGGTGCCTTTGGCCGTCGCGGAAACAGCGCTTGCCGCCTTGTGCGCGACCGCCGCACCGGCGCGGGCCGCATGACCGAGATGCGCGCACGGATCGCGGCGCTGGCGCAGCAACGATCCGACCTCGCCGATCCACGCGATGCCGCGTCGCTGCTGGACCTGCTGCGCACGCTCTACCAGGTCGGGCGCGAGGATCTGCCGCTCGGCCGCTTGTTCGAGGGGCATGTCGATGCCGCCCAGATCGTCAGTCGCTATGGCACGGCGGCGCAGCGGGCCTGGCTGATCGATGCGGTGGCCCATGGCGCGGTGCTCGGCATGTGGAATGCCGACCTGCCGGGTGAGCCGATTCGGCTGGTGGATGGACGTCTGAGCGGCGGCAAGAGCTTCGCCTCCGGTGCCGGGGTGATCAGCCATGCGCTCGTCACCATCGACCGGCCGGGAGGTCGACAGCTGCTGCTGCTCGATCTCGCCGCCGCGCCGCCGGTGATCGATCGCAGCATCTGGCGGGTCGTGGGCATGCAGCGATCCGAGACCCATCTGGTCCGCTGGAGCGACGTTCCGGTCGCAGACGACGCCCTGGTGGGCCAACCCGGCGATTATGTGCGCGAGCCCTGGTTCAGCGGCGGCGCGCTGCGCTTCGCCAGCGTGCAGGCGGGTGGCATCGCGCGGCTGGTCGACGGCACGCGGGATCATCTGGTCGCGATGGGACGGGCCGACGATCCGCATCAGGCTGGACGCCTGGCCCGGCTCCACGCGCTGGCGGAGGCAGCGACGGCGGCGGTGCGGGCGGCGGCCGAAAACTGGTTCGCCGACGCCGACGCCGACGCCCGGTTGCCGCGCGTCGCCGCCGCGCGGGCCGCCGTCTATGCCGCCGGCGGCGAGGCGCTGATCCTCGTACAGGAGGCCATCGGGGTCCAGTCGCTGTTCCTCGACCACCCGCTCGCCGCGACCATCACCGATCTGTCGATGTACCTGCGGCAACCCGGACCCGATGCGCAGCGTATGCAGGTCGGCGCGGCGGTGGCGGCGGGGGTCCTGCGGGTGGCGCTGTGATCCCGCGTACACGGTCGCCGCGATCGCTGCTCGTCGTGGCGCCGCATGCCGATGACGAGACGATCGCGGCCTACACACTCCTGTCCAGGCTGCGCCGACGCGGCGTCCTGACACGGGTGATCGTGGTCAGCGACGGTGCCGCATCGCATCCCAACAGCCCTATATGGCCGCGCGATCGGCTCGTCCGGGAACGACGGCGCGAGACGCGTCGCGCGATGGGACGGATCGGCGTCCATGCGGCGGCGATCCGCTTTCTCGACCTGCCGGACAGTCGGTTGATCGACCATGCGGACGCGGTCCGGCGTCACATCGGCCGGGCGGCGCGCGCCCTGCCCGCGCCGGTACTGGCGCTCACCCCCTCCCCCAGCGATGCGCATCCCGACCATCGCGTCGTCGCGGCGGCGGCGCGGCGGCAGGCGGGCGTCGCATGGTGGACTTATCCGGTCTGGCCGGCGGGCCAGCGCCTGCACGGCGCGCGGTCATTGCCGCTTTCCGCGCAGGAACGCCTCGCCAAACGTCAGGCGATCCGCAGCTATCGGACGCAATGCGGGCGGATCACCGACGATCCGAGCGGTTTCGCCATGTCCCCCCGGCAGATCGCCGCCTTCTCGCGCCCACGGGAAGTGTTCGCTCCCAAGGTTGGCCGATGAAGCCGATCGCCCTGGACGGCTTCGAGCGGGTGTTCGCCGCCGATCCCGATCCGTGGCGGACGTTCACGAGCGACGATGAAGCGCGCAAGCGGCGTGCCATCCGCCATGCGATTGGCCCCGCGCGGCACGGCCGCATGCTGGAGATCGCGGCGGGCAATGGATCGAACA
Source organism: Sphingomonas sp. SORGH_AS_0438 (assembly GCF_031453475.1). Classification (NCBI taxonomy): domain Bacteria; kingdom Pseudomonadati; phylum Pseudomonadota; class Alphaproteobacteria; order Sphingomonadales; family Sphingomonadaceae; genus Sphingomonas; species Sphingomonas sp. SORGH_AS_0438. The sequence continues at coordinate 767,554 of NZ_JAVIZS010000001.1, read as the reverse complement.
GCCGGATGCTCGCGACCCGGTCCCTCCGCCTCGACGCGACCGAGGCCACCGCCGCCGGTATCCGGCTGGTGGAGGCGGCCCTGCCCCCCTCCCCTCGCGCGCGCGCGATCCGGCTGACGGTGCCGGGCCGCTTCCCCCGATCCCGGTATGACGCGATCGTCATCGCGGAGCTACTCTACTATCTGTCGCCGGATGCGATGCGCCGGACGGCGCGCGACACCGGCCGCGCGCTGCGATGCGGCGGCACGCTCGTGCTGGCGCATCATCGCGTTGATTTCCACGATTTCGTCCAACATGCCGCCGACCTGCACCGCATCTTCCTGGCGCAAACGGGCCGGTCGTGGCGGATCAGGATCGTTCGGCAGACGGGACGATGGATCGTCCTCGCCTGCACGCGCCGTTAAGGATCGCCTTCCGTAAGGCCGGAACAGCGAGGTCAGCGGTCGCCGTACCAGCTCCAGTCGTCCCACTATCCTCGTCGAGGATGATGACCCGGGGTTGATCGGGCACCGCATCGGGTGGACGTACCGCAACGCTGTGATCTTTAGGGACGTCTGGCGGCGGCAAGCACCAGAAGACACAGCCGCAACCGGACGATATGAGCGCGGCATGGCCCGGCTGCTACTGTTCAACAAACCCTTCGGGGTCTTGTCGCAATTCACCGATCGCGGATCGCCGACGGTTCGGTCGACCTTGTCCGACTTCATCGACGTGAAGGGAGTCTACCCGGCCGGGAGGCTCGATCGGGACAGCGAGGGCCTGTTGCTGTTATGCGATGACGGGCGGTTGCAGACGCGGATCGCCGATCCCCGCTTCAAGATGCCCAAGACCTATCTCGTGCAGGTCGAAGGTGATCCACAGGAACTGGACCTGGAACGCTTGCGCCAGGGTGTCCGGCTCAAGGACGGCATGACCCTGCCGGCCGATATCGCCCGTATCGAGGCGCCGGACCTGTGGACGCGCGATCCGCCGATCCGCCAGCGCAAGCTCATCCCCGACTGCTGGCTGAAGATCACGATCCGCGAAGGGCGCAACCGGCAAGTGCGCCGCATGACCGCGGCGGTCGGCCTGCCCACGCTGAGGCTGGTCCGCTGGTCGATCGGCGACTGGTCCGTCGCCGGGATCGCGCCGGGCCGGTTCGCGACGCTATCCGCCGGATGAACGGAAAAGGACTGGCGGGAATGCGCATCATAACCGTCCCCGCCGCCGGTTGCCGCCGACCGCGAAAGCTGATTTGAGGCGTCGCTTCGGACGGGACGCTTGCCGCGTCTCGCAATCGGCTTTCCCGCCCCCTCGCGTGCACAAAGGCCATTAGGCAGGGTTTCGGATTTCCATGAATTATCGCCATTCGTTCCATGCCGGCAACAGCGCCGATGTCGTGAAGCACAGCCTGCTGATCGCCCTTGTCCGGGCCTTGCAGCAGAAACAGGGTGCGTTGACCCTGATCGACACCCATGCCGGTTGCGGGCTCTACGACCTGGGCGGCGAGCAGGCCCAACGCACCGGCGAAGCCTCACAGGGCGTGGTGCGCGCCTTTGCCGACCCGAACCCTTTGCTGGACGACTATCGTGCCGCGGTCTGGGCGGTGAATGTCGGGGCCGAGCCACGCCTCTACCCCGGCTCGCCGCGGTTCCTGTCGCAGCTCCTGCGCGCGCAGGACGTGCTGATCCTCAATGAGAAGCATCCCGAGGACGTGTACGCCCTGCGCGGCGCGATGCGCGGCACGCCGGCGGCCGTGCATGAGCGCGATGCCTATGAGCTTTGGCTGGCGATGCTGCCGACCCGCACCGGTCGCGGCGTGGTGGTGGTCGATCCGCCCTATGAGCAGACTGATGAACGCGACCGCATCACCGCCACCCTCGCCGCGGCGCATCGCAAATGGGCGCATGGCGTGACGGTCATCTGGTACCCGCTGAAAGACCGGGGGACGCATCAGCGGTGGAAGGACGACCTGCGACGGCTCGGCATCCCGAAATTCCTGTCGGTGGAGCACTGGCTCTATGATGCCGATCGGCCCGGCCTCTATAACGGTGCGGGGCTTTTCATCGTCAATCCGCCCTATGCCTTCACCCAGGCGCTGCCGCCGCTACTGGACGCTCTCCGCGCCGCACTGGCGCCGGAGGGGCATAGGGGCGAGATCACGGCGGATTGGATCAACGATTGAGAATGAGCCCGCCCCCCGTCATCGCTGGCGTGCCGGTCGATGCCGGTGACGGTGAGGCCGGCGTTCACCGCCCGAAGGAGCGCGCCGAAGCCTATTCATCACCTCCCATCGGACGAAAACCGAGGAACGAGGATGCCTACCTCGACCGGACCTGCGGTGGCCAAAAACGTCATCATAAGGGGTGACGAACCTACGCAGCTACAACCGGCGGCGATAGTGATGGCACGCACCATGCCGGCACGGATATGTGATCAAGGCCACGTCCCACGTCTCGTCCGGTCGCCAGCACGGGCTTCGATTGCGGGCGGACAACGGCGGCATGTTCGCAGCTTGATGCTACAGCCAGGTGCCCCGCGAAGCGCGGCCGGACGCCGAAATGGCGGTAATCAGTGGGTTCGATGCGGAGTTGGGGCGGGTGACGGAAACCGAAACCGTGTCGAAGTCGCCTATGTCGATCAGGGTTATACCGGCGAACGGGCCGCCAACGCCGCGGCCGAACACGGCATCTCGCTTGAGGTCGTCAAACTGCCGGAAGCCAAGCGCGGCTTCGTCCTGCTGCCGCGGCGCTGGGTGGTGGAGCGTTCATTCGCTTGGGCCACCCGCTTCCGGCGCCTCGTCAAAGACTATGAACGTTATCCAGAAACACTCGCTGGACTTCACGTCGTCGCTTTCGCTTGCCTCAAGATGAAGCAGGCTGCCACACTCGTCGCATGTTCATAGCAGCCTCTAGGCTATAAGCTTCGGCGGAGAAGCGCTCTACCTCGCCGCGGCGGCACCGCGGCAGATGCCGCTGGCTGGGCAAGGCATAGCCCAGTTTGGGGCGGGCGTCCGAGTTTGGGTGGAGGGCGGACATACCCTTGGACGCTAGTTTCGGAACTTTCGCCTTCCGATATCGGCCATCAGCAGACCAGAAATTGATCCTCCGCCGCAAATCATCAACGCCACGAAATACGCGATTATGTAGAGAGCATCATGCTCCCATATTCGCCACCAGATAGTAGCAGTGAGTAAAGCGAGGGGACCAAGAGCGGCAACCAGCGTCACGCTCCATCGCTGCCGAGGAAAAACCATCTGCGCTAGCAAGCCCGCCAGGAAGGTCGCTCCGAACAACGCCCAAGGATTTAACGATGCTGCCATAGCCTGACGCTACTGTTTTCCATTCGTCGATCAATATCTCACATTGGGCGGTAGTGGACGCCCCCTTCTGCGCTATCGCTGATATCCGCTGCCGGGCGGACTGCGGACAGGCGGCTTTCGAGCCGGAACTGTCGAATGCTGTCCTTTCCGTCGAACATCCACGGCACGTTGCCAATCGGGACGGCAAGTATCGACCAATCCAACTCGGTCGGGGAGCACGATCTGAATGGCTGCTTCAGCCGAACGCGGTCAGTCGCAGGTTCTCGACCAAGCGACCAGCAGCACCCGGTTGGAAACCGTTCGTCGCAGGCTCCTTTGCCCCGTCGGAAGTTCCTTTATGGGAAAGATGAAGAGGAGGCGGAGATGGCGCCCCCTCCCCCTTGGTCAGGCGGTGATAACCGGGCGATCGTAGTTTTTGGCATAGGCATTTTCCACGCCGGTCAGAATCTCCACGATATCGAAATAGCGATCCCAGAAGGCCGTTTCGCGCAGGTCTTCCACCAGTAACTGGTAGGAATGGTGGTCCGCTGCGTCCCACATCCAAATGTCGGTGACGCGGGTGGAATAGAACTCCACGTCGAAAAAGCGCAACGAGACGCTTGCCGCGTGCTTCTTGAGGATCGGAGTGAAATGCTCTGCCAGAAGCGCGAAGCGGCGATCGACGGGGAAACCGAGCCATTTAGGCGAGGTCTTGACCAGCATGAAGACGGTGACGGTCGGTTCGAAGGGCAGGTGTGTAGTGGTCATTATGTATCCTTGCATCATCATGTGCAGGACGTAGAATGCGAGCATAACCTCATATTTGGCTACTCGCATTCGATCCATGGAAGAGAAGACGACCTCGCAGCGCCCGCGCCCTCGGAAGATGCCACGCCAAGGTCGCTCCGTCGAAACGGTGCGGGCGATCGTCGAGGCGGCGGCTCGCATTCTGGAACAGGATGGACTCGGCGGGTTCACCACCAACGCGGTCGCCGAGCGGGCCGGCGTCAGCATCGGCTCGCTCTATCAATATTTCCCGGGCAAGGAGGCGCTGATCGGCGCCTTGATCGTGCACGAGACATCGCTGCTGATCGCCGAGTGCGAGGTGGCCGTATCCGGTGTGAACGGTCGAGAGGCATTGAAAGGTGTGATCGCGTCGGCGGTGATCCACCAACTTCGCCGACCCGCGCTGGCCAGGCTGTTGGATTTGGAAGAGGCACGACTGCCCTTCGATGAGGATACCCGGCGCGTCACACACCGGCTGCGATCGATCCTTTTGTCCGTCCTGGCACGCGCTGATCTCCCCAAGCAGCCTGATCCCGATGCGGCCGCGCAGGACGTGTTGGCGATCATCAAGGGTATGGTGGATGCTGCCGGAGAACGCGGTGAACAGGATCGGGACGCTCTTGCATCCCGCGTCGGCAGGGCCGTCTACGGTTACCTGGACAATGCGGCCTGGACCGGAAATAGACGATCACCAAGATGTTAAGTGCGAACGCCGACGCCAGCAGTTGCCGAGGACCGGGAGGCGGTCAAAGCCAGGGAATGCCGTAGGTTATGAGATAGACCAGCCAAGGCCAGGGGGCCGTCCCACCATCGCGTATCGCCTCGCATGGTTTGAGCGTCCGATTTCGCGCAGGTGTGGTCAAGGCAGACCGCCATTCCCAACAAATACAGCTTGCGAGAAGGTTTCTTCTGTCTCGATCAATCCTCCCAGCCGGAACAGTCGCGAGAATCAGCTTACGATTCTGACCATCCTCTCACCCGCACACGCATAGATCGCGTAACGGACTTCAAATGCCGGCGTCGGAGATGGGTCATGCCACGTCACTGGAATAGCCGCAATGCCACGTCCTGATCCCACCTGACGATCATGATCCAGCGCCCCGTGATTATCCCATGGGAATATAGGCATGCAAAAGCGCCGCCCCGGCCGATGCCGGGACGGCGCTTTTCTATCGGATCAAGTCGAGATCAGAACTTCTGACGAAGGCCGACCATGATCGAGGTCGAGGAGCTCTTCAGCTTGTAGGTCGGGGTCGTGCGGTTGCGATCCTGATCGATCGTCACGCCCTTCATCTGCATGCCCGAGGTCTGCGAATACCGGCCGAGCAGCTCGATCGAGGTCTTGGGCGCCACGTCGTAGCTCGCGCCCGCATCCAGGTGCCAGCGGAAGCCCCAGTCCTTGCCATCCAGCGACGCAGCGGGCTTCAGCGTACCCGGGTTTGCGGTCCGCGCGTAGCGATCCGCCGAGTAATTGACGTGCGAGGCACCGATGCCACCACCGACGAAGGGCTTGAACGGACCGTCCTGGATCAGGTCGACATAAGCCGACACGCCCAGATCGAACGACTTGAGCCGGCCCGAGCCGATATAGTTCTTGTCGCTCAATGCCTTGCCATTGATGTTGGCGGTGTCGTAGCCGGCGGTGCCTTCCACGCGGAAACCACCGAAGTCATAGCCCATGCCCAACTCACCGGTGAAGCCGGACTTGTTGTCGATGTTCTTGGGCAGCGTGGGGGCCGTCTTCGACACCGTCTGACCCTTCTTCAGCACCTGGTGGGGCTTCACGTCGGAATCGACCTGCGCGCCGGCACGGGCAACGACATAGGCGCCGGGTTCGGCCTTCTGCGCGGACGCGGGCGTCGTCCCGGCAATGGCGGCGATCATGCCAGCGATCATCGCAGCCGAGTACCGGCACGCACCGCGATGCGCGGGCGCGAACGAGCTAACCAGGGTCATGGAGTCTAGTCCTTCGAAAATAGATCTTGGTTCGAGCGAGCCGCACCAGTCTGCGTCCCCCTACATCAGCAAGACGGCACCATTTTCGATATGCCTTGGGGTCGAGGGAACTTTTTTTGAAATTCTGATAAGGTACTTTGATTTAGGGATTTTATTGCCGCCATCCCGGCGTTGGCGCGTGAATGACTTGCTTGCCAATGGGCCGCGCACCAGTGCGCGCGGCCCACATTCATCCGCGATCAGCGGGGGCGGCCGGTCGACTGCTCACGATAGAGGCGCCATTCCTCGACGACGCGTCCACCCGGCAGATGGCAGAACCCCGTCGTCCCGCCGGGCCCCTCGCGCATTTCGAGACGTCCCTTCTGCTTCAGGCAGTAACCGGACGCCGGATTGGCGAGGCCGATCATACCGGGCTTTGCCGGGCCAGGCCGCTTGCCATCGTCGCGGCGGTAGAGCGCCCAGGCATCGACCGTCTTGCCGTTGCGCAACCGGCAGAGCGCGACGTCACCCTGCGGGGTCCGGCGGTTCAGATTGGTGCCGCCGACCTTGCTGCAATGGACCGCAGCCGGGTTGGCCATGGACATGTCGTCGCGGCGCTTCGGCACCGGCGGACGCTTCTGGCTCTCGCGGAACAGTTTCCACTCCTCCACGACCTTGCCGTTTGGCAGCCGGCAATAGCCGACATCACCCGATGGCGTCCGGCGCGAGAAGGAGGTGCCGCCGATCGAGACGCAATATTCCGACGCGGGATTGGCGATCTCGCTCCCCTTCGACTGGGCATGGGCGGGGAGTGCGAATATCCCAGCGCCTGCCGATAGCAGGCTAGCCATCACAAATGCTTGAAATTTCATGATCTATTACTCCGAGCAGAGCTGGAATGTTTACCGCTTCGGGTTTTGGGGCCCGTGAACGCAATATTCCTCACTCTATATTGCCGGTAACTGAATGTCCCGATCGCCGGACTTCGACGATCGTCACTCGATGCCAGCCATGGGGAGGACGGAGCGGAGCGATGGATACCGTGACGATGCCGGTCAGAAAGCGGTGTCGAACCCGATGCGGACGGTGCGCGGGCGCAGCGGGGTGACCTGTGCCCTGCCCGTGAGAAAGGGCGTTCCCAGCGCGAAGCGGTTGCCCCGCGCATCGGTCAGGTTCGTGACGCCGATAGTGACGCCGAAGCGATCCCACCCCACGCGGGCGGTGATGCCGCTGTCGACGAGGTTGCCCTGTTCTTCCCCCAGTTCGGGGCCAAGGCCGAGCCGCGACACGCCCACATAGCGTGCCCAGCCATCCACCTTCAGCCGCGCATGATCGGACAGCGCGGCGTCATAGGTCATTCCCACGCGCGCCGTGACATTCGCGATGTTGGGGATCGGCCCCAGTCGAGCCGCCGCGCCGACGGGGCCGCCCGACGATCCGGCGACCGGCAGATCCTTCGGTGCGCGCTCGTTGATGCTGCTGTCGTTGAGGGAGATCGCGGCGTCGATCCGCAATCCCCTGGCCAATCGGGCCGAGGCGGTCGTCTCGACCGTCCAGATGTCGCCATTGCCGACATTGGCGGTCGATGGAAAGCCGCCGCCATCCAGGAAATCGGCTTGGATATTGCGCCAGCCGGTATGGGCGACGGTAAAGGAAAAGGCGAACGGGTCCCGCGCCGCACGGCCAAAGCGATAACCCGCTTCGATCGTTCCAACATGGTCGTTGTTGAACCGCTGAACGTCACCGTCGTAGATCGTCAGGCCGCCGGGGCGGAAGCCTTGCTGGTAGCGCAGGTACATCGCGGCATTCGGCCCGGCATCGACAAGGGCGGATGCGGACGGCAGTACGGAAACTTCCCGGCGCGAGGCCAGCGTCGCGAGCGCCTCCGGCGTATTTTGCAACACGCCGTCCTCCGCCGCCCCCGTCAGCACCGAATGGCTGACACGCAGGCCCCCGGTCAGCAGAAGGTTTCGGGCCGCCCGGATGCTCGCTTCGCCATAAGCCGTGATCTCCCGCACCGCGTTCGATACGCCGGGGAGTTGCTGGCGTTCGCCGGGCGACATGAAGGCCCGCGACAACCGCGTGCGATTGTCGGTGAAGCTCATCCCCAGCAGCCATCCCGATCCATCGGCGTTGGTGACCCAGCCGCGCGTTTCGTTGGCGACCATCCGCGTGCGGTTCGCCTGCGTGAAGAGCGTCGGATCGTCACCGACCAACGTCGCGTCATAGCGTTCGGTGAGGTCATGCGCGGTGACACCGGTCGACGAACGGAGCCGGACATCGCCGACCTTGCCGCTCAGTACGAACTGCCCCTGCCCGAAATCGGCGCCGAAGCCCTCGACGACCCGGGCATTGCGTGTGAGGGGGCGGGCGCCCCGATCCGCATATTGGCTGTCGTCACCGCGAATGCGCTGGCCGATCCCGATCAGCTCGGCACTCCAGTCGTCGGCGATCTTCAGATGCACGGTGCCGCGGCCGCCATCGATACGCGTGGTATTGACGTCGTGGCGTCCAAGCAGCGGCTTGTCGATGTAACCACCCTCCTCGACCGACGTGGCGACCAGCCTGACGCCGAGCCGATCCGTCACGATGGGCACGTTCAGGACCCCCTGCGCATCATATCCCGGCGCACCATGTTGGGTGGCGGACGCGCCGATGGCGACCGATCCGCTGGTGCGGCCGAGCTCGACCGGATTGGGGACCAGCCGGATCAGGCCGCCAAGCGAGCCGGCACCGTATAACGTGCCCTGCGGTCCCGCCAGCACCTCCACCGCCGCCAGATCGGCCAAGCGCAGATCGGGGTCGGGCGCGTTATAGCTGAGGCGCAGGTCGCCGAAATACTGGCCGACCGTCGCCTGGGTCGGGCCGGTGAAGCTGGAGTCCGCGATACCACGTATGAACAGCTTGTTGCGCCCGGCGCCGAGATAGGTGGACGCGACGGTGGACAATCGCGACGTCAGTCGTTCGGTCCCCCCGGCACCGCCGAATTCCAGATCCTGTCCGGAAACCCGCATGACCTGACCCGCGACGCGACCGAGCGGCAGATCGCGTTTGCTGCCCACCACGACGATATCGGGTGCCGGAGGCTCGGGCGGCGGGACGGCGGGCACGGGTGGCCGGGGCCTGGCCGGGTGGGCGCGAGGCAGTGGCGTCCGCTTCGGCACGAGGCGGAACAGCGCCGCATCGATCGGCTCGACCTCGCCCCCGCATCGTGCGGCGATCAGACGGATCGCGGCGAGCGCGCTCATCCGGCCCCGCAAGGCCGGCACGGGCTTCGACCACAAGCCCGGATCGGTGACGACGACGCTGATCTGGGCAAGCCGGCCGAGCGCCAGCACCTGCGCGCTGACGGTCCCCGCAGGCAGATCGATCGCCAGCGTCCCTGCGATGGCGGGGGACGGCGCGATGGCGGCAAGCATCAGCCCGATGGCGGCCGACCGGGCACCCGGCTTCACCGATCGTCGCCCAGCACCCACATCTCCCCGTCCCGCCGGACACCGACCGCCAGCAGTCGACCCAGCAATGCCGGGTCGTCATTCAACGAGCGGATATCGACCGTCCCGCTGAACGGCCGATCCGCGATCGCCGCGTCGACCCGGATATCGTGGCCGAGCTGACGGCTCAGGTCGCGCGCGACGTCGGACAGCGGGGCGTGATCGAAGGTCACGCGACCTTCGCGCCAGCCGCCGACATCCTCCGCGCGCTCCCGGCGCAACTCGCCATTGGTCGCGACGACCGCCTGGCCCGGATCGAGGCGCAGGCGCGCGCCTTGCGGATCGACCATCACCGCACCTTCCGCCACGGCGACACGCGTCCGCCGGGGATCGTGCGTCACGTCGAAGACGGTCCCCAGATCGACCATCTTCGTGTCGCCGGCGGTCACCTGAAACGGATAGGCCGCGTCATGCCGGATCCGGAACAGCATTTCGCCGCGATCCACGACCGCCACGCGCGCGTCCGTGCGATCCAGCGTCACGCGCGAACCGCCGCTCAGGATGATCTGGCTGCCATCGGCCAGGGCCACCGACCGCTGCTCGCCGGGCGACGTTTCCACCGCATAGGGTTGCGATCGGTCGTTCCAGGCCGACACGCCGACGACCACCGCCAGCATGGCGGCGACGGCCCCGCCGCCCCAGCGCCAATACCCGCGTCGCATCGGCCCGATGTCGTTCGCGACCATCGGCGCGGCCTGAACCGGCGTGGCCGCGACACGGTCGCTCGCCTGCGCGATGGCCGCCGTCGCTTCGTCATAGCGATCATGGTTCAGCGGATCGGCCTCGAGCCATTCGGTCAGGCCATCCCACTCCTCGAACGACGGGTCGGCCGTGCGGATGGCCCATTCCAGTGCGGTGTCGTCGACCTTCCTGCCGGTCATCATGCCTTGTCCTCGGTCGCGACGGCGTTCGTGATGCTCATCGCAGGTCTTCCTTCAATTCGATCAATGCGCGGGTGGCGATCCGCAGGTCCGCTTCCACCGTACTCAGGCTGATGCCCAATTCCTCGGCGATCTGTCGCTGCGACACGCCGTCGATCCGGGCGCGCCGAAAGACCGTTTCCCGGCGGGCCCCCAGGGACGTCAGCACTTCCGCCACCTTCGCGATCTCCTGCTGCGCACCGATCACCCGTTCGCCCGCCGGCTCGTCCGAGGCTTCGCCATCGCCTGTCAGATCGAACCAGTCCTGCTCCCTGCGCTCCGATTGTCGGCGCGCCCGATACCGATCGATCATCAGTGAGTTGGCGGCCCGAAACAGATAGGACAGCGGATTGGCGATCGGGCCGGTCGAAAGCGTCGAGATCTTCAGCCAAAGGTCATTCGCCAGATCCTCGGCCGCATCGCCAGCCCCGCGCGCGACCAGGAAACGGACCATCTTGTCCCGATTGGCCAGATAAACTGCTTCTAGTCCGTTTGACGACATGGGCACCGAATTGACGTGAGGGGATCGTTCGGTGCCTCTTACTGGCTGATCGTGAAGAAATGAACGTAAGCCCGCCACGTGCCGATAGGGCGCGCTCCCCGACGATGTCATGCGATCCACCGGGACCATCGCGCGGGGAATCGATGTCGGCCAGGGCTTCGCGCCATAGGCTTCAGCGGCCACGATACAGCGCCCATTCCTCGACGACGGCGCCGTTCGGCAGATGGCAATAGCCCGTCTGTCCGCCCGGCTCGGCCACCACGTCCAGCCTGCCGCCCAATTGCTCGCAATAGGCACTGGCGGGGTTGGGCATGACGGCCCGTCGCCGTTGTCCGAAAATAAGCAGCCGCTCGTCGACGGCACGCCCATCGCGAAGGCGGCAATAGGCGGCGCCGTTAACGACGATGCCGACCCCGCCAAGACGGAGGCACACCTCCGATGCGCCATGTCCGGCGATCGTCTGCGAAGAGGCCGACGCGCTCATCAGGATCAGCGACGGCACCGCCGCGCAGACCAGTAACATTATCCCAGCATAGGCCAGTCGATGCATGACGAAGCCGCCCCCACCCGTGTGACACTGTCCGGCTCGCAATGTGATCGCGGGCCCTCATCTGGAGGACGGAGCGAAATGGGATTTCCCTCGACCTCGCGTCGGTCGATTGCGTTTTTTGTGTCTCGTCACGCCGGATCGGCACGGCGTTTCCGGGGCAAGGTGCATGAATGAGTTTGAGAAGGGTAGCTCGTTCCTGATGCGCGATCGAGACCGTCCGAAAATGCGGATCAGGATTTCGGAGCGCGTCCTGGCGGCGTAATCTTCTCACATGGCGTCTGTCGAGGGACATGCTCGTGACCAAGCGCTGCTACTGCCGGCTTTGATCGAGGACTATGTGGCAGCGGACAATCCGGTCGGTTCATCGACGCCTTCGTCGACGACCTCGATCCGGGTAGCGCGGCTTTCCGGAGGACGCCGCCAAAGGCGACGGGGCGGCCCGCTTACGATCCGGCGGACCTGCTCAAGCTGTATCTGTACAGTGACCTCAGGCCAGCGCAGCGTTGCTCGGCCAGTTGGAGGAAGGCGGCGAAGGACAGGTCTTGCTCACCGATCCCGACGGGCGCTTGAGGCAACCGCGCCGTGCCTGATAAACCCGATCTAATGAAACTATGGCGGCTCACGCGACCACAATACGTCGCCCTTGATGGTGCGGGTGCGGCCAAATCAGGTGGGCGGTATTCATCGCCCGGCGTCCCATTGGTCAACTTCGCAAGTGAGCCGGGATTGGCGGTCTTGGTGGCATTGCGCTATGTCCAAGCCACCCCGACATTCCCCGACGACGATTTCGTTTTGGGTTGGACGACCATCGATTGTGATGTCGAGCGGGTTCCCAACACATTGAGCAGCGAGGCAAAGGTTGCTTTCGTCGACGCCTGGGCAGCGCAGCGGCGGTCGCTCGCCATTGCCGTCCAGTCCGCCGTCCTACCCGAAGCCGACATAATCGTGATGAACCCCTTGCACGCTGAAGCGGCGAACGTGGCGCCACTATCCACCCGACCTTTCAGCTTCTCAGAGTGTTTGCATCGACCGCCGATGTTGGAGCGATACACCGCAGGCTGACGCCGCGTTTCCCAAAATACGATCCAGACCGTGCGAAAACTCGCGTCCTGCGATTCCGCCCGGTCGCAGATCTGCGTATGCTGCGGGCATGGCGTACATTGAGGGTCACGCGCGCGACCAGGCGCTGCTGCTACCGGCATCGGTTGAGGATTATGTTTCGGCGGACAATCCGGTGCGGTTCATCGACGTCTTTGTGGACGACCTCGATCTGGGCGGTGCCGGGTTCCAGCGGTCGCGGCCCAAGACGACGGGACGTCCCGGCTATGATCCGGCCGACATGCTCAAGCTGTACCTTTACGGCTACCTGAACAGGGTACGGTCGAGCCGGCGCCTCGAGGCGGAAGCGACGCGCAACCTCGAGCTGATCTGGTTGCTGCGCGGGCTGCGGCCGGACTTCAAGACCATCGCCGACTTCCGCCGCGACAACCGCTCTGCGTTCAAGGCGGTGTTCCGCGCGCTCGTGGTGCTGTGCCGCAAGCTCGACCTGTTCGGACGCGAGCTGCTGGCGGTGGACGGCACGCGGCTGAAGGCGGTGAACAGCCGGACCCGCAACTTCACGAGAGCCAAACTCGACAAGTACATCAAATCCGCCGACGAGCGGTTGGAGAAGTATCTCGCGCAGCTCGATGATGCCGACCGTGGCGAGGAAGCCTGCACGACCAGACGGAGCGAGGCACTAGCGGCGAAGATCGCCAGGGTACGCGAACAGCGCCAGGTCAGCGAGGCGATGCTGGAGCAGTTGAAGGCCAGCGGCGAGAACCAGATATCGCTCACCGATCCCGATGCGCGTGCGATGGCGGCACATCCCAAGGTCGGCGTCGGCTACAATGCGCAGGTCGCGGTGGATGCCAAGCACAAGCTGATCGCCGAACAGCACGTCACCAACGCCGGCAGCGATCTGGGTTTTCTGGCTGAAACAGCCGTCGCGGCGAAGGACGTCCTCGCTGTCGAGCAGATCGATGTGGTCGCCGACATGGGGTACTACATGGGCGAGGACATCGCTGCGTGCGAGCGGGCCGGCATCACGGCCTATGTCGCCCGCCCCCAGCGCGGCACGGCGGTCGGCGATGGCCGCTTTCCCAAGGAGCGGTTCCGCTACGATGAAGCCGCGGACTGCTACCACTGCCCCGGCAACCAGCGTCTCGACACACGCTACCGCTGGTTTCAGGGTGGCCACACCATCGTGCAATATTCAAACCCGCGGGCCTGTGACGGTTGCGAACTCAAGCAGCAGTGTGCCCGCGGAAACTTCCGCCGCATCACGCGGTGGGAGGGCGAGGCGGTGCTCGACCGCATGGCGATACGCCTCGCCGCGCGGCCCGAGATCCTGAACATCCGGCGCGAAACGGTCGAACATCCCTTCGGCTCGATCAAACAGTGGATGAACCAGGGCGCATTCCTGATGCGTGGGCTCGACAAGGTCCGCGCCGAGTTCAGCCTGACGGCGCTCGCCTATAATCTCAGGCGGGCGATCAACCTCGTCGGCGTACAAGGGCTGATCCGGGCGGTACAAGCCTGAGCCACGCTGCTATATGGGCCAGCGCAGCGCCTGATATCCTCCCCACGAAGCCGTTCTGACGCCGGTGCAGCGACAAACCCGAACATATCAGGGGGCTCTGCCCCTCTAACCAAAAGGGGCCCGACCGGCCTCATGGCCGCAACTTTTCACACGGCCTGGATCCCATAAGGGATAGAATCGCAAAACCTTGGAGTGTCATTCCGCCCCCCCCCCCCAACCGTACCAGCCACCAGCATCGCATTCTTCAACAGCCTCATCTGTTTTTCGGCCGAAGGGCTCCCATCGGCAATTGCAGAGGAAGGGTCAGCAACGTGTCGTTATCGCCCGGCTGATCGACCACTAGGGGGCCAGCCAGCGTATAGCCCTGTTCGCTTAGATAGCGTTCGAGCGCACCGCTGAACGGCGATTGCCCGCGGCTCTGATCACCCAACGCCAAGATAAGCTTGCAGGATCGATCGGCTTCAATGGGTTTGGGGAAGCCAAGAATTTGTCCACGCGACCATTGTTTTCGACAATGTCGCTCACGCCTATTGGGGGAGTATTGGGATGCGTCGGGATCGAGCCAAAACCGAATGACCCGAATCTGCTGCTTAAGCGCCCGCTTGGCACCAACATACCGGCCCTCGTTCCAAGGCCGAAGTTCGTGAAAGGCGGGGCCCATGGCCGAGTGACCCATCGCTTAGCGCCATCACGCCGGGCCGGTGCGATCAATGTAATCCACCGCAGTAGATCCACGGTTTGGAAACGTGGTGGATGCCTTGTCTTCCAGATACATCAAGGATCGTCCGATACTGAGGGCCGCAAGGGCGCTGCCCAGCGTCACTTTCTGGATCTTGGCGGCCAGGAGGTGCCATTCGATCAGCCAGGTTTCTGCGGAGCCGTCGCGATGCTTGACAGATCGGTGGCCGCGTCGATCGGCACACCCGCCTCCTTCCGCTCCGAATACCGGTCGACCAGTTGGGCGGCGTGCGGTCGCAGCAGGATCGTGAAGCGGACCAGTTCCTCCATCACGTCGACGATGCGATCATAGTAGCTGGACGGCCTCATGCGCCCCGCGTCGTCGAACTCCTCGAAGGCCTTGGCGACGCTGGACTGGTTCGGGATCGTGACCATGCGCATCCATCGGCCAAGGACGCGTAGGGTGTTCACGCTGTTGAACGACTGCGATCCGGCCGACACCTGCATGACGGCCAGGGTGCGGCCCTGAGTCGGCCGCATCCCGCCCATCGACAGCGGCAGGTGGTCGATCTGCAGCTTCATGATGCCGGTAATCTGACCGTGCCGCTCTGGGCTGCACCACACCTGCCCTTCCGACCACATCGACAGTTCGCGCAGCTCGTGGACGGCGGGATGGTCGTCGCCGACCACCTGATCCGGCAACGGCAGCGACGACGGGTCGAAGATGCGCGTCTCGGCACCGAAGAACCGCAGCAGGCGCGCCGCCTCCTCGACGCAGAGCCGGGAGTAGGACCGCTCGCGCAGAGATCCATAGAGCAGCAGGATGCGCGGGGGCGGGTCGCCTGCCCCCAGCCCCGGTACGGGACGATCCAGTACGTAACGGCGATCGAGCGCGGGCAGATGGTCTGGGTCGCTAAGTATGCGGAGGGGCATCAAATGGGGTTTCCGGTGGTGTTCAGGGGATTTCTGCACCTCATCCGGCGTTGATCCGGATCGCCAGTGCGGCAAGCGTGACCAGTAGCACCGGGGCGGTCAGGGTAGCTCCGACCCTGAAATAGTAGCCCCAGCCGATCCGGATGCCCTTCTGTCCGAGGACGTGCAGCCACAGCAGCGTCGCAAGCGACCCGATCGGCGTGATCTTCGGGCCGAGGTCGCAGCCGATCACGTTGGCGTAGACCATCGCTTCGCGGACGGCGCCCGTGGCGTGGGTCGCGTCGATCGACAGGGCACCGACCAGGACCGTCGGCATGTTGTTCATCACCGACGACAACAGCGCGGCGATGATACCGGTGCCGAACGCCGCGCCCCAGACGCCGCCCTGGGCGGCGCGCTCGAGGAGACCGGCGAGATGGTCGGTCAGGGCGGCGTTCCGCAGGCCGTAGACGACCAGGTACATGCCAAGCGAGAAGATCACGACCTGCCACGGCGCGCCGCGCAGGACCTTCCGGGTCTCGATGACGCGGCCGCGCCCGGCGATGGCG
The DNA here is from genome assembly GCF_031453475.1 of Sphingomonas sp. SORGH_AS_0438. NCBI lineage: Bacteria > Pseudomonadati > Pseudomonadota > Alphaproteobacteria > Sphingomonadales > Sphingomonadaceae > Sphingomonas > Sphingomonas sp. SORGH_AS_0438. The sequence goes on along the minus strand of NZ_JAVIZS010000001.1, from coordinate 751,347 downwards.
AGCAGCAGGACCGCACCGGCAGTGGCGACGGCGCTGACCGGAACGCCGATGGGTTCGAGCAGGAAGAAGCCGGCCAGGAGGGCGGCGAGGACGACCCAGCCCGCCTTGAACGTGGCGGGATCCCGGATCGCGTCGGCCGGGGTGCGGAGCTGCGCGACATCGTAGCCGGTTGGCACCTCGCGGCGGAAGAACAGCAGCAGCACGACCAGCGTCGCGGCGATCGACGCGAGGTCCACCGGCACCATCACCGAGGCATAGTCGGCGAAGCCGATACGGAAGAAGTCGGCCGACACGATGTTGACCAGGTTGGAGACGATCAGCGGCAGGCTGGCCGTGTCGGCCACGAAGCCCGCCGCCATCACGAACGCCAGCATCGCCTTGTCGCGGTAGCCCAGCGCCCGCAGCATCGCGATGACGATTGGGGTCAGGATCAGCGCGGCGCCGTCGTTCGCGAACAGCGCCGACACGGCTGCGCCGAGGAGGATGATGAGGACGAACAGGCGTCGGCCGTGGCCGCTGCCCCATCGGGCGACGTGCAGCGCCGCCCATTCGAAGAAGCCGGCCTCGTCCAGCAGCAGGCTGACGATGATGATCGCGACGAACGTCGCGGTCGCGTTCCAGACGATGGCCCATACCACCGGCACGTCGGAGAGCGAGACCACCCCGACGAGCAGCGCCACGGCGGCACCGCCCAAGGCGCTCCATCCGATGCCGAGGCCTCGCGGCTGCCAGATGACCAGTGCGATCGTGACGACGAAGATGGATAAGGCAAGAAGCATCAGGCGACGCGGTGCCCGGAGGCGTCTACCACCGGTTCGCCATCCTCCTTGGTGAACGCGCCCCGCTGCGGCTCGGGCAGCAGGTCGAGGACGGCCTCGGACGGGCGGCAAAGCCTCACACCGAGCGGCGAGACGACCAGCGGCCGGTTGATCAGGACCGGGTGCGCCATCATGGCGTCGAGCAGCGCGTCGTCGGTCAGCGAGACGTCACCGAGGCCGAGCTCGGCATAGGGCGTGCCCTTCTCGCGCAGCAAATCCCGGGGCGTGATGCCGGCGCGGTCGATCAGTTCGACCAGCAGGGCGCGGGACGGCGGGGTCTTCAGATACTCCACGACGTGTGGCTCGATGCCGGCGTTTCGGATCATCGCCAGCGTATTGCGCGAGGTGCCGCAGGCGGGGTTGTGATAGATCACGACGTCGACGGCCATAGTGCGTCCTTTCAGCAGCAAGGGGAGAGCTCGGCGAGGAGCGGCGCGCACAGCTCGGGCGAGCCGGCGCAGCAGTCCTTGACCAGGAACAGCGTCAGCGCCCGCAGGCCGTCGAGGTCGGCGCGGTAGATGATGGACCGGCTGTGCCGCTCGGATCGGACGATGCCGGCGCGCGCGAGGATGCCGAGATGCGCCGACATGGTGTTCTGCGGCACCTCAAGCTGACGGGCGATCTCGCCCGCCGCCATGCCGGTCGGCTCGTGTCGGACGAGGAGGCGAAACACGTCTAGCCGGGTGCCCTGCGCGAGCGCGCCCAGGACCGCTATGGCCGAATCGTTATCCATACATCCAGCATAGCGGATATAAGCCACTTGGCCACTGGACCATTGGAAGATGCCTTGCCGTTCTGCCGTTTTCCGAAAGCCCTCAGTCTGCTGTCCAGCAAATTGCGACAATCACGAATAGAACCCGGGGCGGGACGTCTGTCACATTGAGGCGATGACCGGGCGTCGAAAGTTGGGGCGCGGGAATGGCCGGGATCGGGTCATCATGCCTCTCGTCGCGATGCGCATCCCTCATCGCAGCGACGACATCGTCGTCGAGCAGAGCCGTGTAAGGATCACCCCGGCTGGCCGCGAGCGGGTGATCGGCGAGCGCTGCGCGCGCCTGCGCATCTGCCCGTGCCCGGAGGAGTTGGACAGTCGATCGCGGCGAACAGCGGTTGCGAGAAGCGCTCCAGCACCGCGTCATAGCTGCGCTGGTCACGCACGATCGCGGCGGACACGGGGAAGATCAGATCATCCGGGCTGAAGCCGGTCCGGCTCAGCACATGATGGACGATGAAGCGATGGATGCGGCCGTTGCCGTCCTCGAACGGGTGGATAAAGACGAAGACGAAGACGAAGGCGAAGGCCGCAACCGCCGCCGCGACGACCGGCTCGACTGCGTCGTTCAGCATCAATGTGGTCAGCGCCATCCATCCGCTCATCAGCGACGGTACGTCTTCCGGTCGTGGGCAGATGAAGTGCACCTCCTCGTGGAAATCGACCGTCGTTTCGCCAACGAAGTTCTGGAACGTCCGCCAGTCGGTGGCCGCATAGCGCGGATCGACGATCATGTTCTGCAAGTGAACGATGAACGCGATTCTACCGGGCGGTGAGAACCCGGCCCTTCAAGGATAAAAGTACGAAGGAACGCCTTCGGCGTGCGTCGCCTTATGCTTCACCAAGCCCCCACGTCCCGGCCTGTACACGCCGCAACGGTTCGGAACCACTGTGGACCGCCCCCGCTTGCACGGGATCGGAGTTCCCTAGAGGAGCAGGTAAAGGCTGTGCCGCTTTTCCCACGATCCTTGCCCCCAGGGCTCTGAAGCTGCACCGATCCGCACCCGTGATCGGAGCAAACGCCCGCGAACCCCGCCCAGGATCTAGGCCGGCTTCCCGCGATGCGTGCCCTGCACCGAAAGCGCCCCATAAAGCCGGCGGGCGAGGCGGGGGGAAAAGCGCGGGATTCGGGGTTACAGGTCGGAATGGGCCGATCGCCCTCGCAGCCGGCGGCATCACGGAGGGGGACCGAGGACCATCCATCCCGCCCCGCGCAAGGCTGCTCAGGCAGATCGATTTATGTAGCTACATTATTGATTGCCACTGCCCATTATCGTAGCTACATATATACCCATGGAAGTAACCTTCGACCCTGCCAAGGACGCCGCGAACATCGCCAAGCATGGCCTGTCGCTGGCGGACGCGGCCGGGTTCGATCTCGCCAATGCCCTGGTCGTCGCCGTCCGGTAGGACGAGATCCGCGCGATCAGCTACCGCCGCGCCCATGAGAAGGAGATGCGCCGCCATGGCCTCTGACAAGCCCCCGGTCGTTTTCGACGACGACAATCCCGAATGGACGGATGTGGACTTCGCCCGCGCCAGGCCGGCCGCCGACCTGCTCCCGCCCGAAGTGCTGGCAGCCTTTGGCAAGCGACGGGGTCGCCCCGCCGGATCGGACAAGACGCTGGTGTCGCTGCGCATCGACAATGACGTCCTGGAACGGTTCCGCGCTACGGGAGCCGGCTGGCAGACCCGTATCAACCAGGCGCTGCGCGACGCGGCGCCGTGACCCCCTACCCCGCCCGACCGACCGGTGAGACGTAGCCTGTAACCGAGGGCACGTTTGAAGAAAGCGAGGCAATGCTTGATGTAGACTAAAATTTGATCGCCTTGTTTAATAAAGAATAACGGTAGGCTTGCCGTTTTGATAGTAGGGTCACACCCTGCGGCAACGCCAAGAAAGTAATCGACCGAAATGAAATATGGCCCCGGTGATCACCGCCTCAATTTTCTGCAAAACTTCTAGGTGGTCGCTGTCACCTTATGAGGTTATAGTGTTGCCAGCAGATATTATATGCGCGAGCATTAGTTGCTGCGAGAGAATTATGCTCGTCGTGCTGACGCCAAACCGAAGCACTGCCTGCCGGCACGATAGCCCGCCTTCGATAACCGTGACGACGCTGCCGTGCAGATCACTCGACAAATTTTGCGCATTCGCACCATTCTTCGTCGCCCGTACAAGTTATTAATCTAAAAACGACTGCCACACGAACATGTAACGACCGATTTTAGATTATATTATTCTAAGAAAACCACAATCTATTTTCCCGTAACCCCATCCTCGGTTAGTCCTGTACATTATTACATACTGGATTGAGCGTTTATCTGCGGTGGAATAGCCAACATGTTAGGCGCACCCGCAGAATGCCGGTGCTCTAAGAATATAACTAAAGCCACCTCGGTATGACCAAACAATGTTATGAGCTCGTCAGCCACATATTTATGTCCATTTCGGATATTTGCCGTTCGGTGTCATAAGCCGCTTCAAAGCACTTGATTGTTTCAATTGGTAAATTGCTATTCAACTTCCCCCTAGGTACGAACTAACCAACGGAATTTTGGGGGAAATATGATAAAATATAATATTTCCGGTTTTTTGTGAGTACGCCGCTGCCAGAGGCACCGGAGCAGGTGGTTGGAACCGGCCTGCCATCTCCATCAGCCGTTCATCCAGTCAAATACAGAGGCGACATAGATGGATTGCGCGCCATAGCTGTCGGCGCCGTTATTCTATATCATATGTTCCCGTCGCGGTTACCAGCGGGTGGCATTGGCGTAGACATATTCTTTGTCATATCCGGTTACTTGGTTGGTGGCATTGTTATTGCAAGTGTAGCGGCAAATCGCTTTTCATTTAGAGATTTTTACCTGCGCCGCATTCGCCGAATTTTGCCGGCATTCCTCGTAATGGTAATGTGCACGTCCGTTCTTGCGGCAGTACCACTTTATCCTTGGGAGTTGACGAGCTTCGCAAAAAGCGGCTTGAGTGCGATTTTTGGTATTTCAAATATATTTTTCTACTATAGTGCGGATTATTTTGCAGCGCAAAGCAGCACATTTCCGTTGCTGCACACTTGGTCATTGGGCATAGAAGAACAATTCTATTTGTTCCTACCAATCATAATATTAGCTTTAGCCGGCAAAATGAAAAAATGGATTTTTCGATTTTTATTGCTTACTATATTTATCTCGATTTTATTTAGCGCGTTTGAATTACAATCGAATCCTATAGGAGCGTTTTATCTTCTACCTAGTCGTTGGTGGGAGTTGGCGATAGGTGCAGTAGCGACGCAGACACCCAAGCGGTGGCTTTCTCAGCCGTCGATCTGCCTTGCCGTTTCCATGGCCGGCGTCGCACTCATGGTAGGATCCCTCATCCTGGTTCAACCGGAGCACGGGTTTCCCGGTCCTGTTCTTCTTCCGGCCTGCATCGGGACGGCCTTGTTCCTTGTTAGTGGCAGCGTTCGCCTGACTATGGTTCACCGTCTTATGGCTGTGACGCCTGCCCGATATGCCGGGCTAGCCTCCTATTCGCTATATCTGTGGCACTGGCCAATTATCGTTCTCTATAAGCAATTCTATTTAACTGAGCGCATTGGCCCCAGCGCTGCGCTACCCATTCTCCTACTTACGACACTTCTTGGCTTTGGGTCCTGGTATTTCATCGAGCGGCCGTTCCGTTCCAAGATGTCACCGACTCAGTTGCTAATCCGGACGGGAGGCCTATTTGCCCTGTCTGGATCACTACTATCAGTGATAATCATAAATCATGGATTTCCAGATCGATTTTCTGCGGAAACCTTGAGACTTGCAAGCATCACAGGAAGAACCGGCCAATTTGCGGCGCCACCTTATCATTGCTTCCTGCCAGTGAGCGATTCACTCGCCCAATATGACCATCGCTGCCTTGGTAGCGTATCAGGAAAATCAAACTGGTTGTTGGTAGGAGACAGTCATGCAGCGATGCTGTGGAACGGCCTTGCTGACAATCTTCCCAAAATTAATATACAATCGGCAGTGGTATTCGGATGCGAGATCAACCTTACCCTCAAAGCGGATGGCCAACTTTGCAACAATTTAATGCATAAAGCCATGGTTGAGCACGTTAATGAACGACCTCCGGCCGTATTAGTTCTAACTTCTAGATGGCTGATAGTTGACAAAACAGGCATTTCTAATTTAAATTCAAGATTATCAAAAAAGGGTGTCAGGTTGCTGATTATTGGGCCCACGCCCGAATATACAATTCCTGTGCCTCGCCTTATGGCCGAAAGTATTCGGCGAAATGATCCGAACCTGATCGATGAAAATATTTCTCAAAGAATTTGGCAGACCGATTCAGAGCTAAAAAAACTAAGCACCGCTACAGGGTTCTCGTATATTTCCGCTTTGAAATATATGTGCAACTTACAAAAGAAATGCACTGTAGCCGATAAAAATGGAAATTTGCTCTATTTTGATCAAAATCATCTTAACAAAACCGGGGCCAACTACTTAGTCAGACGGATAATTAGTCAAGAAGCTATCATGAAAACGGCAGCTTACTAAAGCTACAATGTTACGCCAAACGCAATCCCAACGTGCTTTGGCGGCATTGCACAATACATGATACTGAATATCTCTTCATTTATCTGAGGCTTGCATAACTATGGCAAATGCCAATAACCCAGATAATCAAATCAGCTCCACCCGCCGTGATATGGGTATAGATAGCTTCCGCTACATGATGTGCTTCCCTGTCGCTCTGCTGCACGTGAATACGAGACATACTGGTCTTGACCAACAAACTTTGACAGCCATAGTCATGAACGCATGTCGCGTAGCCGTTCCATTCTTTTTTATTGCCAGCGGCTATTTTATGCGCGTTCCGCAAACATGGACGGCATCTCTAATATGGCGACCACTAACTCGCTTGCTTCCGGTGTATCTCGCTTGGCTCCTGATTTACGCCGCTACGGACGCAGCGATTTACGGAGGCGTTTACAACATAACGATCAAGACTATTTTTACGGGCGGCTCAGCGTACCATCTGTGGTTTCTACCTATTCTCAGTCTTGCTCTAGCCTTATCCCCAACGGCTATAATTATTTTGGGCATTCGTACTACGGCGTTCGTTTTTTTCACCTTATCATTGATTGGTTTAGCGTTTGGAGCATATCATAATGCTTTAAGTTTACCTGCTATTGGTGGTATTCGGCTCACCATGGCACCTATTTTGGTCTTGATGGGTTACATCATCAAACACATGAGCATTAAAATCAATGCGCCATCTGCCATTCTTGCAACTATAACATTGCTTTTTCTAATGTACGCCGAAGAATTATTTATTAGTAGTTTCTCGAATACGACTCCGCAGTCGCACGATGTTATATTTTCGACATATCCACTAGGCGTTGCAATATTTTTGCTAGCCAAAAGCTTCAATCGAAAACAGCTGCTTGTTTTTCCGGCTCGGTTGGGCACCCTCAGCCTGGGCATTTACGCGTCACACCTGCTGTTTCTTCGGGTGCTTACGCATCGAATGGGACACAATACCATGGTTAGCGCAGTTATTCTTGCAATAGCCGCTACGCTTTCTGCTACTGTATTTAGCCTCGCGCTCGCGAGGGTGCCCGTGGCAAGAAGGCTTGTGCGCTAGAGCAATTTCCACCTGAACTGATCCGTCAGAGGCTCAGGCAGTAATCGTTTTCTGGTTCAGGAACCGTGCCGGTGTAGGGGACTAGCCCGATTGGGTTGAGCTTCATCATACAGCGTCCGAAAATGCTTGGTGCCCACGTCACAAGGGAAGGCGCATCTGGTCGGCATCGACGACCGGCAGCGGATGCGCCAGCCGTTCCGCCAGGAACGCCGCCAACGCCTCCTTGGCACGTTCGCGCAGACGTTCGTCCCGCATCGACAGGCCCAGCAGGGCGAAGCGCGGTGCGTCGTCGAGCGCGCTGGTGATGGTCTGTACCGTGGTCATTGGCCTTCCCTTTCAAGGCTTTCTAACCTCGTATGTTCTTGATTCGTTCCTTCGTCAATCAGCCAAACGGATTTCGCCGCAAATCCGGTCGCCCTACTCCCCCCTGCCCCCTTCCCCGCCGGGCGGCAGCCATCACCCGGCCGGCTGGGCGACCGTCCGCTCGCAAAACCGCACCGCCTCGAACCCCAGCCGGTCGTTCACATCTAGGAACACGCCCTGGAGCGGCGAGATCTCCAGCTCGAAGAACATCGCCGTCGCATCGATCGGATTGCCGAACGCCGATCCCTGCGCCGGCACGATGCCGAGCAGCTGCGGCGGCACCCGGTGCGCCGCCAGCACATCGGCCTGCGTCGCGTTCTTGATCCCGACGAACTCGTCCTTCGCCCCCACCTCCGCGATCGGATGAATCTTGATCCCGTCCTGCTTGCCGGCCGGCGCATGGACGAACAGATTGCGGAAGTTACCCGGCCCCTTCGACTTCTTCAGCGCCTCCCGCATCGCGTCGGTATCACCCTCGGCGAAATCGCCGGTGGCGTAGAGGATGTAGCCGGCATGGCTGCCGTTCAGATAATAGCGCCGCCGGAACAGCGTCGCCGCTTCGTTCAGCAAGGCGGATTGCAGCGCCGACAGATATTCCGGCACTCCGTAGATCTCCTGGTTCACGTCCGGTTGCAGGATATGCACCACGCTTCCCGGCTTGAACGCCGTCTCCGGCGTCGCGCCCGGCACGAAGAGGAACCGCCCCGCCTCCAGCCCGCGCCGCACATATTTCGCCAGCGCATGGTCCAGCCGCAACGGCCGGCCGAGCAGATTGTAGCGGCATTCGAGATAGGCGTTCCCGAACACCAGATAGTCCTGCACCGTCTTCTCGAACGCCGCCCGCGACAGCCACGGCGTCGGCTCGAAGCTCGCCACCAGCAGCCGCCGCTTCAGGATCATCGCCGAGCTATGATGCGGCGACACGCGATACGCCCGCGCCAGCCCGTCCATCGACACCGGCGGCTCGTACCAGCGGCCGTTATGCCACACCTCCAGCATGTCCATGATCTGGCGGCGGTCGAGCACCGCCTCCGGATCGCCGAAGCTGAACGCCTCGATCCCCTTCGGCCGCGCCGCCACCGATCCGCGCCGCGAACTGGATGATGTAGCCGCGAAAGATATGCGCCTGCGCCTTGGAGGCGGACAGGAAGATCTGGTTGCCGCCCCCGCGCAGCGCGTCGAGCAGCGCCTCCCGTGCGAAATACCAGGTCGCACCGATCTGGCGCGACTTCAGGATCATGCGGGTCCGCTCGCCCTTCGCGTCCCACCAAGTCCGCTGATACCTTCCGCGCCTATGTGGCCGAACAGCAGAGGATGTTATGCGCCGAACGACGCGCACGCAGGAGCTCATCTACCAGCGCGGCGAGTTCCGGCTCTACGCCCGGCCCGGCCGCCGCAATCTCGAGATCGTCTGGTATGATCCTGCCCGGCGACGTGAACGAAGCGCATCGGCTGGCACGAGCGATCACGGGCTTGCCCGGTTAGAGGTCGATCGCCGCTATCTCGCCTCCACCGGCGTGGCGATCTGCCAGGGGTGCGGCCGGCCGTTCGACGGCCATGCCGTGCCGCTGCTGACGCGCGCCATCACCGATTACCTGCTGCTCAGCCAGGACAAGAAGGGCTACCGGGCGACGCGCGGCCGGCTGGCGCTGGTGGTCGAATATGTCTCCGCCACCGACGTGACTGTGACGGTCACGGCGATCACCGAACGCTGGGTCGACGGCTTTCGCCGATGGCTCGCCGACCGGCCGATCGTCGCGCCCAAGAGCGGCGCGGTCCGCCAGCGCACGATCGGCCATATCGAGGGCTGCGTCCGCCAGCTCGCCGCCGCGATCAGCGCGACGCCGGGGCAGAAGGCGCAGTTCAAGGCGGAGCAGACCAAGGACGTGTCCGCCTCGCCCCGCTACCGCGCCGATGTGGCGATGCTCGCCCGCATGTTCGATTACTGCCTGAACCCCACCGGCCCGCACATCCGCAGCGAAAAGCAGCGCCAGGTCTATATCGCCTATCGCGCCAACCTGCTCCGCTATCTGCGCGCGGCCGTCGCCACCTGGGCCCGGCCGGAGGAGATCGCCGATCTGCGCGCGGACCAGTGGATTGCCGCCGCCGGCATCCTCGACCTCAACCCGCGCGGCCGGCGACAGACGCGCAAATATCGCGGCGTCATCCCCATCCCCCGGCAGTTCGCGCCCTTCCTCGACGCGATGCAGGGCAATTACTTGCCCACCGCCAATATCCGCGGCGCCTGGGACCGGATGCGCGCGGAGATCGGCCTGCCCGGCGAACGCGGCGAGGCGGGCTGGAAACTGATCCGCCGCTCGATGGCGACGCTGGCCCGCCGCCGCATCGGCGAGGAGCATTGGCGCCAGGGCGAGATGATGCTGGGCCACGTCCGCACCTCGACCAGCGACATCTACGCCCTGCGCGACCCCGCCAATCTCGGCCGCGCGCTGGCGGCGACGGAGTCGATCATCACCGACATCTGCGCGCGCGTTCCCGACGCCTTCACCGCATCAACACCGCAACCGCAGCCACGACCAACCCGGAAAAAGGAAGCCTAAATGCCTGATTTCAAAACTGGAGCGGGTGAAGGGAATCGAACCCTCGTATTCAGCTTGGGAAGCTGCTGCTCTACCATTGAGCTACACCCGCCTACACCTGCTCTGACGCCGTTTCCGACCGCAGGGTGGGACATCGTCGGCGTCCGGCATGCCGGGCGCTTCGATGTGGGAGGCGATTGCCACAGGTCCGGTACGGTCGTCAACGAGGTTTCCGTGACGATTCCACGACAACCCACCGCGCCAGTGCCGCGGCCAATGGGTAATCGGCCGGCGGCATCGGCAGGGCTACCAAGGCGGCGGGGACGTCCCAGTGCAGCGCCACGGCGTCCAGTGCCGCTGGTTCACCGACCCATCGGTCGCAGGCGTAGAGCAGCAACAGCAACGGCCGGTCGGGCTCGCCACCGGCAACGAAGCTGACCGGCTCCAGCGTGCCCGGCTCGACCTGGATGCCCAGCTCCTCCGACAGTTCACGGGCAAGTGCCGCTTCCGGCCGCTCTGCCGGTTCGACCTTGCCGCCGGGGAATTCCCACAAGCCGCCATGCGCCTTGGCCAGCGGACGTTGCTGCACCAAGGTGCGGCCGGTGGCGTCGATCAGGGCCGCCGCGACCACGATCATGATATCGTTGGTCATTCCTTAAGCTCTCCTGCCCTATCCCACCTGTCCATGATCCCGCTCCGCTCCCTGCCGCGCGCTGGCCGGCGCCTGTTCGTCGATCGTCGTGGCGCCACCGCCGTGGAATATGGCCTGATCGTCGCCCTGATCGTGCTGGCGATGGTCGGCGCGCTGAGCAGCGTGGCGGATACGACCACCACCATGTGGAACAATGTCAGCACCAAGGTCGTCAAGGCCCGCTGACCCCCAAGCCTTTGCCACCTCACGAAACATTGATGGTTATCAATATCTTACAATCCGCAAGTTTAAGTGTTTCTCAACCTGCCGCCGATAGGAATGGGATTGTCGATCCGGTCTTACCCCGGCTCGGCCGGGTAACTGAAGCTTCGTGACCATGGAGATCGCAATGCAGAACATGCGCAAGATTTTTAAGAATTCCAAGGGCGCCACGGCCATCGAATATGGTCTGATCGCCGCGCTGATCGCGGTCGCCGCCATCTCGGCGATGTCGACCCTCGGCAAGAACCTGGGCGCGACCTTCAACTCGGTCTCGGGCAACATGACCAAGGCGACCTGATCTTTACAGCTGCGCCTCGGCTCCTGTCCGAGGCGATCGAAAGGGCGGCGGACCGACGGGTCCGCCGCCCTTTTGCGTTTACAGCCGACCCATCGCCAGGAACTTGGCGCGACGCTCGCGGGTGAGCTGCTCGGGCGAGAGCGGTGCGAGCTGGCCTAGGGCTGATTCGATCGCATCACCCAGTTTCTCGATCGCCTGGCCGTGATCGCGGTGCGCGCCGCCCAGCGGTTCGGGCACGATCGTGTCGATGACGCCGAGCTGCTTCAGATCCTGCGCGGTCACGCGCATCGCCTCGGCCGCGTCGGGCGCCCTGTCGGCGGTACGCCACAGGATCGAGGCGCAGCCCTCGGGGCTGATCACCGAATAGACGGCATGTTCGAACATCAGCACCCGGTTGCCAGCCGCCAGCGCGATCGCGCCGCCGGACCCCCCCTCGCCGACGATGGCGGAGATCACCGGCACGCCGGCGTTCAGACACGCCTCGGTCGAGCGGGCGATCGCCTCGGCTTGGCCGCGCTCCTCCGCCTGGATGCCCGGGAATGCGCCCGAGGTGTCGACCAGGGTCACCACCGGCAGGCCGAATCGGCTGGCGAGTTCGACCAGGCGAATCGCCTTGCGATAGCCCTCGGGCTTGCCCATCCCGAAATTATGCTTGAGCCGGCTGGCGGTATCGTCGCCCTTCTCATGGCCGATCACCAGGATCTTGCGCCCCCGGAAGGTGGCGAAGCCGCCGATGATCGCCTGATCGTCGCCAAAGGCGCGGTCGCCGGCCAGCGGGATCCATTCCTCGAACAGACCGGCGACATAATGTTTGAAGTGAGGGCGTTCGGGATGCCGCGCGACCTGCGTCTTCTGCCAGGGGGTCAGCCGCGCGAAGGTGTCGCGCAGCAGCTTGTCGGATTTCGCCTGCAACCGCGCCACATCGGCGGCGATATCGACACCGCCATTCGCCCCGCTGTCGCGCAGTTCGTCGATCCGCCCCTGCAATTCGGCAATCGGCTTTTCGAAGTCGAGAAAAGTGAACATGGCTGGCGGTTAGGACCGGGTCGTGTCGAGGTCAACGAGCGGATGGTTCGTTTGAACCAGTTCGACCAGCCTTGCGGTCTCGACATGCGTGTAGATTTCGGTGGTGGCGATATCCGCATGGCCCAGCATCGTCTGGAGTGCGCGCAGGTCGGCACCACCCGCGAGCAGATGCGTGGCGAAGGCATGGCGCAGGACGTGCGGGCTGATCCGGTCGGGCGCGATCCCCGCCTCCGCCGCCAGTTCGCGCACCAGCTGATAGAGGCGGATGCGCGACAGATGGCCGCGCCCCGACGGGAAGAGGAAGGGCTGGTCCTGCCGCACATGCGCGCGCCACGCCGCCACCGCCGCACGCGCGCGGTCGGACAGCGGCACCAGCCGCTCCTTGCCGCCCTTGCCCTTCACGAACAGATAGGGGCGGTCGGGCCGCACCGCCGTGAGCGGCAGCGACACCAATTCGGTCGCGCGCAAGCCCGATCCATAAAGCAGCTCGAACAAAGCCGCCAGCCGAAGGTCGGCCGGGCGCGGGTCGGCGAGGCGATCCGCGATCGCGGCGAACAGCCGGTCGATATCGTCATGGCTCAGCGTCCGGGGCAGGCCGCGCGCGGTGCCCGGCCGGGGCAGCGCCGCGCCGGCATCGTCCGCCCGGTGCCCTTCCTCATGCAGGAAGGCATAGAAGCGCCGAAGCGCCGCCGACTTGCGCGCGACGGTGGAGCGCGACAGCGCCCGCCAGTCATGCGCCAGCCGCGCCAGCGCCTCCGCATCGGCCATGGCCAGCCGCCCGCCGAGCACGGTCGAGGCGAGCGTCAGGTCGCTGCGATAGGCGGCCAGCGTATTGGCGGCCGCGCCCGATTCGGCGGCGAGCATCTCCAGGAACCGGTCGATCAGTCCGCGATCGGAAAGCTCGGGCATCCGGGTCAGCCGCGCGCCAGCGCCTCGGCCGCGATCATCCGCGCCTCGCCGTCCAAGCCGATGCCGCGCAGCGCCGCGACGATGCGATAGAGCGTGACCGGCGACACGCCGCGCCAATTGGCGGCGTTCATCCCGACCGCCGCCAGCAGCACGACCGTGCCGGGTTCGTCCGCGCGCACCGCCCGGTCCAGCGCACGGGTCCAGTTGGTCTCCGCCCCCAGGGGTACGCCCAGCGACTCGGCGGCACGTTGCGCCTGGTCGGGCGCGATCCGGCCGAGGCCGGCCAGGCCCGCCAGGAACAATTGCCGCTTGCGCGTGGCGTCGCCGCTGCCGGTATAGCCCTGCACATCGCCCTCGCCGAAGCGCGTGGTGGCATCGGGGTCGGACAGCGCGATCATCGCCCAGCCATCGCCGCCGGTCTTCACCGCCTGTGCCCAGCGCGCCGCCGTCCGGTCATGGCCGGCGGACAGCAGGGAGGCGACGATCCGGTCCGCTTCCGCCAGATCGGCCCGCACCGGCTGGCGCGCGGCGGCATGGGCGGTCAGCACCAATCGGCCATAGGAAGGATCGGACCCCCCACAGGTCCCGCAGCGCCGCCAGCCGCGCATCGGCGGTACGCCCGGCATAGGCGGTGCCCAGATCCTGCGCCGCCGCCGTCGCCGCCGAGGGCGCATCGTCGTCGCCGGCGACCATGCCATAGAGATCGACCAGCGCCGCGCTCGACAGCACGCCCTGCGCGCCCGCCGCCTCCGCCAGAGTCAGCCGGGCGGCCGGGGCGAGCATCGGCGACAGCGCCTGCCAATAGCGGACCTGTGCACCGGTCGTCGCGAACATCGTCTCCGGGATCGCCACGCCCGTCGCGTTCGCCAGACCGAATCGCCACGGGGTCAGCCGGTCGACGCCGTCCCATTCGATCGTCACCGCGCGCCGCCCCTGCCCGCCCGCGCCCATCACCTTCTCGGCGAGCAGCACGTCGACCCCGCCGGCCAGTCGGCGACGTCGCGCGGCCTGGAACTGGGCCCGCGCCGCCTCGCCCTGCCCGGTCAGGCTCGTGCAGATCGGCTGGGCGAAGACCCAGCCCACTTCGCCGGTCGCGCGGAGCCCCCCGTCGGCCAGCGGACACAGGCCGCCGGGATCGCCGGTCGCCAGCATCGCGTTCATCGCGACCTGGTAGAGCTTGGGCGTATAGTCGCGATTGTCGACCCGCTCGACCACCCCGCGCGCCACCACCGATTCGCCCATCCGGAGCAGCAGCCACGCACGCTCGGCGGCATAGTCCGCGCCGTTCAGTCCGGCGGGCGTATCGAGTTCCGCCGCCAACGTCCGCCGCAACAGCATCGACAGCCAGCGCGACGGCAACGGCGCGGGCGTGTGCCGCATCAACGTCTCGATGAAGCCGCCATCGGCCGCGCCGAACGCGTCGGCGGGCATGTCCTGCGACAGGCCGACAGTCGCCAGCGAGCGCCGGGCATAGGCCGGCATCTCGTAGCGGGCGAGCAGGCGCGGATCGACCGGCGACGGGGTCCCGCTGGGGATCGGGGCCGGCGTCGGGGTCGGCAGCGGCTGCACCACCGCGCCGGCCGGATCGCCCGGCAGCACCGCGCCGCCCGGGACCGGCGATGTCGGTGCAGGCCCCGGTCGCGCGGCGGGCGCACGCGGAGCGGTGGCGGTCGGCGTCGCGCTGGGCCGGGCGGCGGGGCGCGCCGCCGGATCGCCGAAACCGGGCGGCAGGATCGATTCGGGGCGATCCTGCGCCACCGCCATGGCGGCGAGCGCGACCGCGCCGAATCCGGCGGCTGCGACCTTACTGGAGATTCGCAAGCGAGACCTGCTGCTCGATCTGCGTGGTCGGCCGATCCTTGGCACGGCCGGCGAGCAGCATCATGCCACCCCCGACCACGACCAGGATCACCAGGAGCGAGACGAGAAGGCGGGACATAGGCAAACCTTGGAAAACGGATACGCGGGGTCACAGCGCTTTTGCGCCGCGCGATTGCGGCTGTATAGCCCCGCTCGCGATGTTGCAAAGCCACTCCCCCTGGACCGGCCGGCCGATCGTGCTCGTCGGGTTGATGGGTGTCGGCAAATCCACCGTTGGTCGCCGTCTGGCGACGCGGTTGAATCTGCCGTTCGTCGATGCCGATAACGCCATCGAGGACGCGGCCGGCATGACCATCACTGAGATTTTCGCCCGATTCGGCGAACCCTATTTCCGCGCCGGCGAACGCCGCGTGATCGGTCGGCTGATGGATGGCCTGCCCAAGGTCATCGCGACCGGCGGCGGCGCCTTCATCGATCCGGCGACGCGCCGGCTGATCCTGGACCAGGCGACGGCCATCTGGCTGAGCGCGCATCCGGACGTGCTGGTCGAACGCGTCAAGCGCCGCGACACGCGTCCGCTGCTGCGCGGCAAGGACGCGCGCCAGGTGCTGACCGATCTCGCCGCCGTGCGCGACCCGATCTATGCCCAGGCGCATATCCATGTCTCCAGCCAGAAAGGTCCGCACGAAGTGACCGTCAACGCCATCCTGAAGGCGATCGGCCGATGAGGACGATCGCCGTCGAACTGGGCGACCGCCGCTATCCGATCCTGATCGAGGCCGGGCTGATCGACCGCGCCGCCGACGCGCTCGCCCCGCTCGCGCGCGGGCGGCCGATGGCGATCGTCACCGATTCGAATCTGCGTCCGCATCTCGCGCGGTTGCAGGCTTCGCTGGAGGCGGCCGGCATCGCCAGCGAGGCGCTGGTCCTGCCGCCGGGCGAGGCGAGCAAGAGCTGGGCGGTGCTGGCGCAGGTGTGCGACTGGCTGATGGCGCGCGGGATCGAGCGCAGCGACCATGTGCTGGCGCTGGGCGGCGGCGTGATGGGCGATCTGATCGGCTTCGCCTGCGCGATCCTGAAGCGCGGTTGCCCCTTCGTGCAGATCCCGACGACCTTGCTCGCGCAGGTCGACAGCTCGGTCGGCGGCAAGACCGCGATCAACACGGCGGCGGGCAAGAACCTGATCGGCGCGTTCCACCAGCCCGCCATGGTGCTGATTGACCCGGCGGTGCTGGAGACGCTGCCGCCGCGCGAACTGGCCGCTGGCTATGCCGAGGTGGTCAAATACGGCCTGATCGACGATGCCGATTTCTTCGCCTGGTGCGAGGCGCATGGCGCGGCATTGCTCGCCGGCGATGCGGCGGCGCGCGAACGGGCCATCGCCCATTCGGTCGCCGCCAAGGCGCGGATCGTCGCCGCCGACGAGCATGAGACCAACGGCACCCGCGCGCTCCTCAACCTGGGCCATACTTTCGGCCATGCGCTGGAGGCGGAGGCCGGTTTCGACGGCAGCCTGATCCATGGCGAGGCGGTGGCGGCGGGCATCGCGCTCGCCTTCCGCTTCTCGGTCGCGCGCGGCCTGTGCCCGGCCGAGGATGCCGAGCGGGTCGCGGCGCATTTCCGGGCCGTGGGCTTGCCCGACGGGCTGGCGGCGGCCGGCATCGCCGCCAGCGGCGCGCGGCTGGTCGATCATATGCGCCACGACAAGAAGATGGCGGCGGGCACCCTGCCCTTCCTGCTCGCCCGCGGCATAGGCCGAACCTATCTCGACCGGTCGGTAGATCTGGCCGATGTGGCGGCCTTCCTCGATCGTGAGCCGCGCTGATGCCCAACGGCGTCGACAAGCGCGACCTGCCGACCAAGATCTGTGCCGCCTGCGGCCGCCCCTTCACCTGGCGGAAGAAATGGGCGCGCGACTGGGAGCAGGTGCAGTATTGCTCGGACGCCTGCCGGCGGAAACGCTGACCTCGATCAGTCGATCGCGATACAGTGCTGGCCGTCGCGCGCGACGATCAGATGGTCGTGCAGCCGGATGCCCAGCGCCTCCGCCGCCACGGCCAGCTTGCGGGTGAAGCGGCGGTCGAGGTCGCTGGGGGCGGGATCGCCGCTCGGATGGTTGTGGACCAGGGTCAGGCCGGATGCACCCACCTCCAGCGCGCGGGCGAGGATCTGGCGGGGGCGGACCATCACCCCCTCCGGCCCGCCCCGCGCGATCACTTCCTCCGCCAGCAGTTCGCGTCGTCCATTGAGGAAGAAGACGCGCAACTGTTCGTCGCGATCATGCGCCATAAGCTGGCGGCAATAATCGATCAGTTCGTGCCGGGTCGCTACGATCGGGCCCGCCGCCACTTGCTCGCGCAGCGCGAACAAGGCCGCCCGGCGATGCGCCACCAGCAGCGCCACTGCCTGGGTCTGATACTCCACCACCGGCAGCAACGACGCCTCTCCGGCGGCCAGCGCTGCGTTCAGGCTCCCATGGCGCTCCAATATCGCATCCGCCCATCGCCCCGCCCGGTCGGGATCGACGATCGCGAGCAGATCGACCAGCACCTGTCGCGCCTCCGGGCCGGGACCGGAGATCGGTCGCGGAGCGGACGATGCTGGAAGAAGCCGTAGGCCGGCGAACCGGTGGAACATCGCGGGGGCTCGTGAGGAACAGGCCTCCCTCCCTATTCCCTCATAGTGCGATGCGGGTGCGCCTAAGCCTCCGATGCGGAGCGGTTCGTCATCAACCGTATCCGATCCGGAGGGTTTCCAATCTGGATCAGTTGAGCTGTTTTGGCGGCACCACGGGCAGCGGCAGCGGCGCGATCGGCACGCCTTCCGCCACCAGGGCCTTGGCTTCGGCGACGCTCGCCTGACCATGGATGGCGGTGGTCGGCGCATCGCCCGAATGCATGGCGCGGGCGCGCGTGGCGAAAGCGCTGCCGACCCATTCGGAGGATTCCAGCGCCTTGGCCTGCGCCGCCGCCAGTGCGGCCATCGCCTGTTTCATCGCGGCGGGCGGCAATGGATCGGCACGGTTGCCCTTGGCCGCGACCGCCGGGGCCATCACCGCCTTCTCGATCCGCGTCGCGCCGCACATCGGGCAGACAAGATGTCCGGCATCGCGCTGATCGTCATAGGCGCGGCTGGACCCGAACCAGGCCTCGAACACATGACCATCGGGGCAGCGCAGGTCGAAGACGATCATGCGCCGACGATCGTCACCGGTGGAACGGGCCGGCGATGCTCCAGCACCGGCAGGCGCGCCCGCACTTCCGCCGTGCGCGCCGGGTCGATTGTCGCAAGCGACATCCCCGCCGCCTCGCTCATGTCCAGCACCACCTCGCCCCAGGGATCGACGACCATGGCATGGCCATAGGTGGTGCGGCCGTCCTCATGCGTGCCGGTCTGCGCCGCGGCGACCACCCAGGCCCCCGCCTCGACTGCTCGCGCGCGCAGCATCAGCGACCAATGCGCCGCCCCGGTCGGACGGGTGAAGGCGGCGGGCACCGCCAGCACGGTCGCGCCCGCATCGGTCAGCGCGCGGAACAGGTCCGGAAAGCGCAGGTCGTAACAGATCGCCAGCCCCAGCCGGCCGACCGGCGTATCGACCACCACCGCCGTCTCGCCCGGCGCATAGCTCGCCGATTCGCGCCAGCGCTCGCCCGTGGGCAAGTCGACATCGAACAGATGCAATTTGTCGTAGCGCGCCCAGATCGCGCCGCTGCCGTCGATCACGAAGCCGCGATTGGCCAGCCGGCCGTCCGGCCGCCGCACCGCCAGCGAGCCGAGATGGACCCACAGCCCGGTCTTCGCCGCCGCGCCGCGCACCGCGTCCAGCACCGGATCATCCGCCTCGGCGACGATCGCCTGCGCCGCCCGCGCCCGGTCGCGATCGATCAGGCCGGACATTTCCGGCGTGAACAGCATCGTCGCGCCCTCGGTGGCCGCATTCGCCACCGCGTCGGTCAGCGTCCTGGCATTGACGGCGGGATCGATCCCGCTCGTCATCTGGAGCAGTGCGATGGTCACGCCGCGAGCAGCGGGTCCAGCTTGCCGGCCCTGTCGAGCGCGGCCAGATCGTCCGATCCGCCGATATGCGCCCCGTCGATGAAGATCTGCGGCACGGTGGTGCGGCCATTGGCGCGCTCCAGCATCTCGGCATGCTTCGGACCGCCCATGGTAATATCGAACTCCTGCGGATCGACGCCCTTGGCGGCGAGCAGCTTGAGCGCCCGGGTGCAATAGGGGCAGAATGCCTTGGTGTAGATTTCGACCTTTGCCATAGCCTCTCAGGTGTGGGCGGCATCGGCACTTGTCAATCGTCGCTTGCCAGCACGCGGGCCCAGCACAGGATCGTCACCGACCGCGCGCCCGCCGCCAGCAGGGCGCGGACGCAGCCCTCCGCCGTCGCGCCCGTCGTATAGACGTCGTCGACCAGCACCACCGCCCGCCCCCGCACCCGCTCGCGATCGGCCGACCGCACCGCGAAGACGCCGCGCACGGTGCGCGCCCGTTCGCGCCGGCCCAGACCGCGCAACAACCGGGTCGCCCGCCGTCGCCGCAGCACGAACGGATCGTGCCGCAGCCCCGTCCGCCGGGCGAGGGCGGCGGCGATCAGCGCCGACTGGTTGAACCCCCGCCGCCACAGGCGCCAGCGGTGAAGCGGCACCGGCACCAGCAGCTCCGCCTCCTCCGGCATCAGCCGCGCCATCGCCCGCGCCATCGTCTCCGCCAGCGCGATCTGCCCGCCATGTTTCAGCCGCACCGCCAGCGCGCCCGCCACCGGGCCATAGGCCACCGCCGCCCGGATGCCGGCATGGCGCGGCGGCCGAGCGAGGCAGGTCGCGCACCGCGCCTCCGGTCCGCGATCATAGTCGAACGGCAGGTGGCAGCCCGCGCACCAGGGCGGGGCCAGGAAGCGGAGCCCCGTCCAGCAG
The DNA here is from genome assembly GCF_031453475.1 of Sphingomonas sp. SORGH_AS_0438. Classification (NCBI taxonomy): domain Bacteria; kingdom Pseudomonadati; phylum Pseudomonadota; class Alphaproteobacteria; order Sphingomonadales; family Sphingomonadaceae; genus Sphingomonas; species Sphingomonas sp. SORGH_AS_0438. The sequence continues at coordinate 731,324 of NZ_JAVIZS010000001.1, read as the reverse complement.
GTCGCGCAGAAGCGATGGTCCGCGCCGACCGGTTCGCCGCAACCGGGGCAGCGCGGCGGGAGCAAGAGGGCGATGATCGTGCGGACGGCACCGGCGATCGAACGAAGCGGCATGGCGCGCTTGTCGGCCGGCACGCGACGGGGCACAAGCACGGGCGTGGACACCCCCGACATCTTCGATCGCACCGCGCGCCGCCATCGCCGCGACCGCGCCGCCAACCGCTTCGCCGCGCATGATTTCCTTCGCGCCGCCATGCTCGACGGGATCGCCGAGCGCCTGGCGACGGTGAAGCGCGCCTTTCACGACGTGCTCGATCTCGGCTGTTTCGACGGCGCGTTCGAGCCGCCGCCGGGCGCCCGAGTCGCGCGGATGGATGCCGGCTTCCTGTTCGCCGAACGGGCCGGCGGGGTGCAGGCCGACGAGGACCGTCTGCCCTTCGCCGATGGCAGTTTCGACCTGGTGGTGAGCGCGGGCGTGCTAGACCAGATCGGCGACCTGCCGGGCGCGCTGACGCTGGCACGGCGGGCGTTGCGGCCGGACGGGCTGTTCCTGGCGGCGTTCGTCGGAGCCACCTCCTTCCCCAACCTGCGCAAGGCCTTCGCCACTGCCGAGCGGCAGCGGCCGGTCGCCCGTCTGCATCCCCAGATCGATGTGCGCTCGGCGGGCGACCTGCTGGTCCGCGCCGGCTTCGCCCTGCCCGTCGCCGATATCGAGGCGCTCGATATCGGCTATCCCGGCATGTGGCGATTGCTGGAGGATCTGCGCGGCATGGCCGGCACCAACGTGCTGAGCGAACGCCATCCGCTGTCGCGCGGAGCGTTGGCCGCCGCCGCCGCGGCTTTTGGCGAAGCGGGCGGTGCGGATGGCCGCACGCGCGAGCGGATCGACCTGATCTTCCTGACCGGCTGGTCGCCCGACGCCTCGCAACCCCAGCCGGCGAAGCGCGGCAGCGCCACGGCGTCGCTGGCCCAGGCGTTGAAGCGGCCGCCCGATCCGGCGTGACGGATCAGGTTCACGCGGCGGGACCCGGAGCGCGCCTTAGTTCATAACACCGGTTCGGGGGAGTCGCCGGAGCGGCTCGGCGTGCGCCCATCGTCGCTTTGGCGGAAAGGCAGCGCTGGACTGCCTGTCGCTGGCGTCCCCTATCTGGGCCCCGACCTTCGCCGGGGAACATGCCTGGGGAAAGGCGGCGTTCACACCATGACGGACCGCTTCGCGGCGTCGCGTGACCCAATAAAAAACGTGCGGCACGACCCGATGGCCGTGCCGCACGCATCGAAGGATCAGCCCTTGTAGCAGACCTTCTTGACGGTCTTCACGACCTTCGCCGAGTCGATCAGCGCCAGCTTTTCGAGATTGGCGGCATAGGGCAGCGGCACGTCCTCGTTGGCGACGCGCAGCACCGGCGCGTCGAGGTCGTCGAAGCCCTGCTCCATCACCACCGCGGTCAGTTCCGACGCGATCGAGCAGGTCGGCCAGCCTTCCTCGACCACGACCATGCGGTTGGTCTTGGCCAGCGACTTGAGCACCGTTGCCGTGTCGAGCGGGCGCAGTGTGCGCAGGTCGATGACCTCCGCGTCGATGCCCTCTTCGGCCAGCTTCTCGGCCGCTTCCAGCGCGACGCCGACGCCGATCGAATAGCTGACCAGCGTCACGTCCTTGCCCTCGCGCATGATCCGCGCCTTGCCGATCGGCAGGACGAAATCGTCCATCTTGGGCACGTCGAACGAGCGGCCGTACATCAGCTCGTTCTCGAGGAACACGACCGGGTCCTCGGACCGGATCGCCGCCTTGAGCAGCCCCTTGGCATCGGCCGCGTCATAGGGCGCGATCACGATCAGGCCGGGGACGCTGGCATACCAGGGGCCGTAGTTCTGCGAGTGCTGCGCGCCGACGCGGCTGGCGGCACCGTTGGGGCCACGGAACACGATCGGGCAGCGCATCTGGCCGCCGGACATGTAGTTGGTCTTGGCGGCCGAGTTGATGATGTGGTCGATCGCCTGCATGGCGAAGTTGAACGTCATGAACTCGATGATCGGGCGCAGGCCGCCCATCGCCGCACCGGTGCCGACGCCGGCAAAGCCATATTCGGTGATCGGCGTGTCGATGACGCGGCGGTCGCCGAACTCGTCGAGCAACCCCTGCGTCACCTTGTACGCGCCCTGATATTGCGCGACTTCCTCGCCCATCACGAAGACGCGGTCGTCGGCGCGCATTTCCTCGGCCATCGCATCGCGCAGCGCCTCGCGGACGGTGAGCTTCACCATCTCGGTGCCCTCCGGAATCTCCGGCGTGGCGGGGGCGTGCGCTTCGGCGGCGGCGACCAGCTGCTGGGTGCCGCTCTCCTGCTCGGCGGCGGCGGCGCCCTCCGGCATCGGCGGCGACGCGCCGTCGGTGGCCTCGTTCTTCGGCGCGGCATTGGCGTCTTCGCCGCTGCGCGTCTCGGTCACGGTGGAGGCGTCCTCGCCCTCCTCGGCCAGCACGGCGATGGCGGTGCCGACCTTCACGTTATCCGTGCCCTCGGCGACCAAGATCTTGGCGATGACGCCCTCGTCGACCGCCTCGAACTCCATCGTCGCCTTGTCGGTCTCGATCTCGGCCATGATGTCGCCGGACTTGACGCTGTCGCCTTCCTTCACGAGCCATTTGGCGAGCGTGCCCTCCTCCATGGTCGGGGACAGGGCCGGCATCTTGATCTCGATCGCCATCTCAGTAACGCTCCACCAGCACTTCAGTGTACAGTTCGGCCGGATCCGGCTCGGGGGTCTGCTCGGCGAAATCGGCGGCCGCGTTCACCGTCTTGCGGATGTCCTGCTCCAGCACCTTCAGGTCGGCCTCGGTCACGCCCTGCGCCTCCAGCAGCTTCTTGACGTGGTCGATCGGGTCGGACTTGTCGCGCACGCCCTGCACTTCCTCGCGGCTGCGATACTTGGCCGGGTCGGACATGGAGTGACCGCGATAGCGATAGGTCTTCATCTCCAGAATGACCGGACCCTTGCCCGCGCGGACCCAGGCCAGCGCTTCCTCGGCCGCGCCGCGGCAGGCCAGCACGTCCATGCCGTCGACCTGGATGCCGGGGATGCGGAAGCTCTCGCCGCGGCGATAGAGCTGGTCCTCGGACGAGGCGCGGTTGACGCTGGTGCCCATGGCGTACTGGTTGTTCTCGATCACGAAGATGATCGGGAGCTTCCACAGCTCGGCCATGTTGAAGCTCTCGTACACCTGGCCCTGATTGGCCGCGCCGTCGCCGAAATAGGCGAGGCAGACGCCGCCGTCATTGCTGTACTTGTGCCCGAAGGCGAGGCCGGTGCCCAACGACACCTGCGCGCCGACGATGCCGTGGCCGCCATAGAATTTATGCTCGGTCGAGAACATGTGCATCGACCCGCCCTTGCCCTTGGAGATGCCGGCGGCACGCCCCGTCAGCTCGGCCATGATGACCTTGGGATCGATGCCATAGGCCAGCATGTGGCCATGGTCGCGGTAACCGGTGATCACCGAATCCTTGTCGCCGTCCAGCGCCGACTGCAGGCCGACCGCGACCGCTTCCTGGCCGATATACAGGTGGCAGAAGCCACCGATCAGGCCGAGGCCATAGAGCTGGCCGGCCTTTTCCTCGAACCGGCGGATCAGCAGCATCTGCTTGTAGAAGTCGAGCAGCTGTTCCTTGCTCGCCTCGAACGGCTTCGGCTCGGCGGGACGCTCGCGATTGGGGATCGGCGGATCGGCGAAGGCGCGGGGGGCTTTGGCCACTGTCAAAAGACCTCGTTTCCGTAGGGTAGTTGGCGGTGCCTATAGGCCGGGTCCGACGAAAGAGGCAATCATGCGATGCAGCAGCTTTCGCAGCATTATCCGATCCGAGCGGATCAAGCCGGGCTTTCAGGGCACAAAGGCCAGCACCATTGCCCTGACGCCCGCGCCATGCGTAAAGCTCCGGGTGAATGGCCGACCATATCCACCCTTTTCGCATCGCCAATTTCCGCAGCTACTGGCTGTCGCGGTTCAGCGGCACCATCGCCGTCTCGGCGATGTCGATCGTCATCGGCTGGCAGGTCTATAATCTCGCGCGCGAGACGATGGATGTGCGGCAGGCGGCGTTCATGCTCGGCATGATCGGCTTCGCGCAGTTCGTGCCCCTGTTCCTGCTCACCCCGATCACCGGCCTGGTCGCCGACAGCGTCGACCGGCGCTGGATCGTGCGCAGCACCACCGCGCTGCTGGTGCTGACCGCGGGTGCGCTGTGGCTGCTCACCTGGTCGGGCCACCTGACGCTGGGCGCGCTGTTCACGGCGGCGGTGGCGTTCGGCGTGGCGCGCGCCTTTTCCGGGCCGGCCTATTCGGCGCTCGCGCCCAATCTGGTCCCGCGCGAGAGTCTGCCCACCGCGATCGCGGTCAGTTCGATCGCCTGGCAGGTCGGCACCATCGCCGGCCCCAGCGTCGGCGGCCTGCTCTATGCCATCCACCCGGAGGTCGCCTATGGCGTCGCGACCCTGTTGTTCGTGGTCGCGCTCACCTTCATGTTCCTGATTGGCCCGGTGCCGCAGCCGGCCGTGCAGACCGATCACCGGCCGCTCGCCCGCATCGCCGAGGGGTTCCGCTATGTCCGGCGCAACCGGCTGGTGCAGGCGGCGATCACGCTCGACCTGTTCGCGGTGCTGCTGGCCGGCGCGACCTCGCTGCTGCCGGTCTATGCCCGCGACATCCTGCATGTCGGGTCGCAGGGGCTGGGCGTGCTGGCGGCGGGCATGGGGATCGGCGCGGCGACCACCGCCATCTGGTTCTCGGTCCGGCCGATGAGCCGCAATGTCGGCGTGAAGATGCTGGCCGCCGTCATCGTCTTCGGTCTCGCCATCCTGACCTTCGGCGTCGCCGCCCATGTCACCGACGCGCTCGGCCTGCGGACCGGCACGGTGCAGCTCGGCACGATGGCGGTCATCGTCCATCCCGCCTTCCTGCTCAGCCTCGCCGCCTTGATCGTCGCGGGCGGCGCGGACATGGTGTCGGTCTATGTCCGCCAGTCGCTCATCCAGCTCCACACCCCCGATGCGATGCGCGGGCGGGTGAGCGCGGTGTCGCAGCTCACCATCTCGGCATCCAACGAACTGGGCGAGTTCGAGAGCGGCGTGATGGCCTCGCTGCTGGGGCCGGTCGGCGCGGTGGTGTTCGGCGGGGTCGGCGCGATCGGCGTGACCCTGCTCTGGTCGCGCCTATTCCCGGAACTCCGCCGCGCGCGAACCTTTGACCCGCCAGAGATCCTCGAAACCGAACCTGAGCACGGAGAAGCCAAGCCATGAAGGCCAATACGATCCTGGAGACGATCGGCGGCACGCCGCATGTCCGCATCCAGCGGCTGTTCCCCAATAGCGAGGTGTGGATCAAGTCCGAGCGGTCGAATCCCGGCGGCTCGATCAAGGACCGCATCGCCCTCGCCATGGTCGAGGCGGCGGAGGCGTCGGGCGCGCTCCAGCCCGGCGGCACGATCATCGAGCCGACCAGCGGCAATACCGGCATCGGCCTGGCGCTGGTCGCGGCGGTGAAGGGCTATAAGCTGACGCTGGTGATGCCGGAAAGCATGTCGCTGGAACGCCGCCGCCTGATGCTGGCCTATGGCGCGACCTTCGACCTGACGCCGCGCGAAAAGGGCATGAAGGGCGCGATCGAGCGCGCGCTGGAGCTGGTCGAGCAGACACCCGGCGCCTGGATGCCGCAGCAGTTCGAGAACCCGGCCAATGTCGAGGTGCACGTCCGCACCACCGCGCAGGAGATCCTGAACGATTTCCGCGACACGCCGATCGACGTCATCATCACCGGCGTCGGCACCGGCGGCCATATCACCGGCGTCGCCGAGGCGCTTAAGAAGGAATGGCCGGACCTCAAGGTCTATGCGGTCGAGCCCCAGGCCTCGCCCGTCATCGCCGGCGGCCAGCCGGGCCCGCACCCGATCCAGGGCATCGGCGCGGGCTTCATCCCCGCCAACCTCCACACCCAGCTGCTGGACGGGGTGATCGCGGTCGATGCCGCCGTCGCCAAGGACATGGCGCGCCGCTCCGCCAGCGAGGAAGGGATGCTGGTCGGCATCTCGTCCGGCGCGACGCTCGCCGCGATCCTCCAGAAGCTACCCGACCTGCCCGATGGCGTGCGTGTGCTCGGCTTCAACTACGATACGGGCGAGCGCTATCTGTCGGTGCCGGACTTCCTGCCCGAAGCGTGATGGTGTCTTCGCGCCCCGGACCCGTATTCCGGGGCCTGCTCCTCCTTCTCGCCCTGGTGGCGGTCGTCATTCCCGTGCTGCTCGTGCGGTGGGTGCCGACCGTCGCCGCCAGTCCGGCGCGCATCGCCCGGCGTGCGGGCCTGCCGCCGCGCAAGGTGGTGCCGCCGACCGTGCTGCCCGATGTGGAGCCGGTCGAGCTGGTCGACCTGACACCGCAGGACGCGCGTGCCTTCAACGCGGGCGTGCCCTTCGCCAAGGGGCCGAACCCGGCCGCGCGCCCGTTCCACCTGCGCGACACGCCCGACAATCTCGCCCGCGCCACCGACTGCCTAGCCGCCGCGCTGGTCTATGAGGCGGGCGACGATCCCGCCGGGCAACGCGCGGTCGCGCAGGTGGTGCTGAACCGCGTCCGCCATCCCGCCTTTCCCAAGACGGTGTGCGGCGTGGTGTTCGAGGGGCAGGACCGCACCACCGGCTGCCAGTTCACATTCAGTTGCGACGGCGCGCTGACCCGCTGGTCGCCGTCCCCCGCCTTGTGGACCGCGGCACGCCGGATCGCGACGGCGGCGCTGACCGGTACGGTCTATCGCCCGGTCGGCTATGCCACCCATTATCATACCGACTGGGTCGTGCCCTATTGGCAGTCCAGCCTGGACAAGATCGCCGCCGTGCACAGCCATCTCTTCTTCCGCTGGGCCGGCTGGTGGGGCACCCCGCCCGCCTTCAACCGTCAGGTTTCCGCCGAGGAACCGGTGATCGACAAGATCGCCGCCCTGTCCGACGCGCACCGGATGGGCGGCGCATTGGCGGCGGTATCCGCCGCGACCAGCGAAGCCGCCACCGCCCTGGCGTCGGTCGACGGCTCCGTGCCGGCTTTGGTCACCGATCCCGATGTCGGCGACACGCAGGCGATCATGGTCGCGCTACCCGCCGGCCTGTCGGCGGAAAGCTATCCGGCGCTGGCGGCGAAGGCCTGCGGCGCCCGCCCGCGCTGCAAATATCTGGGCTGGACCGATACGAAGTCGGTGCCCCGATCCGGCGATCCCAATCCGACCCAGGTCGCGGCCATGGCGTTCAGCTATCTGCGCGACCAGCCGGCGGGATTGGAGCGGACGCTGTGGAACTGCACGCTGTTCCCGCACACGCGGCCGGGCGGATGCATGCGCCGCGATCCGGGGGCACCGGTCGGCGTCACCCCGCCCGCCGCCGCCACGCCGCTTCCTCTAGCGGGGCGCGGGCCGGATAATTTGGGAGGCGTGCGACGGCGCGTCGCCGGCTCCACAGTAACGCCGACGGTTCAGTCGCCCCCCGTCGCGAACGAACCATAATCAAGATAACGCTAACATCATTCTTATCGTGCAATAAAGGTCCCACCCACCGTCCAAGGGCGCGCGCGAACGCATAAAATGGGGATGAGTTCCAGGCGAAGAGCCTGGCCATCTGCGCGAGGATTCCGTTCGCATGACCTTCCAACACTGGCCTATCGCCCGGAAGCTGACGGCTTCCTTCACCGTCCTGATCGTAATCCTCGCGCTTCAGGGCTTGTTCGTCCTGCAGAATTTCGGATCGGTCCAGGAAACGCTGAACAAGCGATCCCGCGGTTTCGCGGTGATGACCGCCGTGCTGAAGATCGAGAACGCATTCCTGGCGCAGGTGAACGCCACGCGCGGCGTGCTGCTCGACAATGATCCGGAATTCCGGGCGCGCTATGAAAGCGTCGGCCGCGACCTGGATGGCCAGATCGAAGAGGCGATCAAGACCACCGTCCGCCCGATCACGAAGCAGCGGCTGCAGGCGACCCGTCAGGCGATCCACAACTGGCGCAGCACGGTGGCAGAGCCCCTGATGGCCATGGCGGCGCAGCCGCAGTCGAGGGCCGAGGCCCAGCGCCAAGGCGGCATCGACCGCGTCGGACCGGTGCGTCAGCAGATCGTCGTGCTGGTCAAGGGCCAGAAGGATCGGCTCGACGAACTCAGCGCCCTGATTGACGTCGCCACCGTCCGGATGAAGACCGTCTTGTGGGGCGGCGCGATCACCGCCGTCATCGCCGCCCTGGTCCTGGCCTGGCTGCTGACGCTTGGCATCGCCCGGCCGATCCAGACGCTCACCGGCAGTGTGAAGCGGCTGGCGCGGGGCGATTTCGACGTGGACTGCCAGGCTTCGGAACGGTCCGACGAGATCGGTGAGCTGCAACAGGCGCTGGCCGTGTTCCGCGATGCCGGTCTCGCCAAGCAGCAGGGCGAGCACGCCAAGGCGGAAAGCGACGCCGCGCAGAAGCAGGTGGTCGACACCTTGTCCGCCAACCTGTCGCATCTGGCGCAGGGCGACCTGACCAGCACGATCACGGCCCAGTTTCCACCGGCCTATGCCGGCCTGAAGGAGCATTACAACGACGCGGTCGAGCGTCTGCGCGGCCTGATCGGCTCGGTGTCGGAGAGCGCGATGGCGATCCGCACCGGCTCGGACGAGATCGCCCAGGCATCGGAGGATCTCGCCCGCCGTACCGAGAGCAATGCCGCCTCGCTGGAGGAAACCTCCAATTCGATCACGCGCATGGACGAGCGACTGCGCGCGACCGCCGATGCCTCGTCGCGGACCGTCGCCCGCGCTGATCAGGCGATCTCCACCGTCAACGGCGGCCGGGCCGTCGCGGACGAGGCGGTGCAGGCGATGGGTCGCGTCTCCGAAAGCGCCAAGGGCATCGATTCGGTGATCGAGGGGCTCGACAAGATCGCCTTCCAGACGCGAGTCCTGGCGATGAACGCCGCCGTCGAGGCGGGGCGCGCGGGCGACGCCGGGCGTGGTTTCGCAGTCGTCGCCGACCTGGTGTCGGCACTGGCGATGCGCTCCGAGGAAGAAGCGAAGCGTGCACGCGAACAGCTGACCGCGACGCAGAGCGACATCATCACCGCCGTCGGCGCGGTGCAAAAGGTGGATGGCGCGCTGTCCAACATCTCGGGCGACGTGGCGCAGGTGCACGAGCTGCTCGCGACCATGGCGGCGGACAATCAGGCCCAGGCCAGTGCGATCAGCCAAGTGACGACCGCGATCGGCAGCATGGACCGCGCGACCCAGCAGAATGCCGCGATGGTGGAGGAAACCTCCGCCGCCGCCCGCAACCTGGCCAGCGAAGTCGGCGGCCTGGCCGACAAGGCCGCGCAGTTCAACACCGGTTCGGCAGCGGCACCGCGGACCATGCGCGCCGCGTCTCGTCCCGCCCTTCAGCCGGACGACTTCAACCGGCCCGTCCGCCCGCTGCCCGCCGCCGCCGTCCCGGCGCTGGTGGCCAGCACCGGGGACGATGGCGACTGGACGGAGTTCTGATCCGCCCCGGCCCCGCCCGAGAGGACGGGGCCGGTCCAGCCTTTACGCCGCCAGGAACATCGCCTCGGGCAGCGCCATCACCGCCTCGGCCCCGCCCTCGATCTTGCGACGCAGCGCCCCGGCGTCGGGCAGGATACGTTCGGCGAAGAAGCGCGCCGTGACCAGCTTGGCGTCGAGGAAGGCGGCATCGCCCTCCCCCGCATCCCGCATCCGCGCGGCGGCGGCGGCCATGCGTAGCCACATCAGCCCGGTCGCCACCAGGCCCATCAGGTGCATGTAGCTGACCGCACCGGCGCCGACATTTTCCGGGTTCTTCATGCCATTGGCCATGAACCACAGGGTCGCGGCCTGAAGATCGTTCAGGGCCCGCTCCAGCCGGGTGGCGAAATCGGCAGTCGCCTCCACCGTCTTGGCCAGCGCGACCTCCTCGGTCACGATCTGGAAGAAGGCCTGCACCGCCCGGCCGCCATTCTGCGCCAGCTTGCGGCCGACCAGATCCATCGCCTGGACACCGTTGGTGCCCTCGTAGATCATCGCGATCCGGGCATCCCGGACATATTGCTCCATCCCCCATTCCTGGATGTAGCCGTGCCCGCCAAAGACCTGCTGGGCACTGGTCGCGACCTCATAGCCCTTGTCGGTGCCGACGCCCTTGATCACCGGGGTCAGCAGGCCGATCAGGTCGCCAGCCATCTGCCGCTCCACCTCGGTGCCGGCCTTGTGCTCCAGATCGACCTGGAGCGCGCCCCACAGGCACAGGGCGCGCAGCCCCTCGGTCCAGGCCTTGGCCTCCATCAGCATCCGGCGAACATCGGGGTGGACCATCAGCGTGTCGGCCTTCTCGCCCGGCTCGGCCGGGCCGGTCAGCGCGCGGCCCTGGCGACGGTCGCGGGCATAATGGACCGCGTTCTGATAGGCGGTCTCCGCCACCGCCAGCCCTTGCAGGCCGACGCCCAGCCGCGCCGCGTTCATCATGATGAACATCGCCGCCAGCCCCTTCATCTCCTCGCCGACCAGCCAGCCGGTCGCGCCATCATAGTTGAGGACGCAGGTGGAGTTGCCATGGATGCCCATCTTGTGCTCGATCGAGCCACAGGTGACGGCGTTGCGCGCGCCCAGCGACCCGTCTTCGTTGACCAGCACCTTGGGCACCACGAACAGCGAGATGCCCTTGCTGCTGTCCGGCGCACCCGGCGTCTTGGCCAGCACCAGATGGATGATGTTGTCGGTCAGGTCATGCTCGCCGGCCGAGATGAAGATCTTGGTGCCGGTGATCCGATAGCTGCCATCGGCCTGCGGCTCCGCCTTGGTGCGGATCAGGCCCAGGTCGGTGCCGCATTGCGGCTCAGTCAGGTTCATGGTGCCGCCCCATTCGCCCGACACCATCTTGGGAAGATACCGGGCCTGCTGCTCCGGGCTGCCCTTGGCGACCAGCGCCGCGATCGCGCCATGCGCCAGGCCCGGATACATGGCGAAGGCCATGTTGGCGGAGATCATGAACTCCTGGAACGCGGTCGAGACGACATGCGGCATCCCCTGCCCGCCAAAGGCCTCCGGCGCGGCGAGCGTACCCCAGCCCGATTCGACGAACTGGCGATAGGCCTCCTTGAAGCCGGGCGGCGTCGTCACCGATCCGTCCTCGGCGCGGGTGCAGCCATGCTGGTCGCCGATCTGGTTGAGGGGGAACAGCACCTCGGCGACGAAGCGGCCGCCCTCTTCCAGCACGGCATCGACCGTGTCGGGCGTGGCATTGGCGAACCCTTCGACCTCCGCATGGGCGGACAGGCCGACCACCTGCTCCAGCACGAAGCGGACATCGCGGATCGGGGGCGTATAGCTCGGCATCTCTCTCTAATCCTTATCGTTATCATGTCGGTGCGTCGCCCGCACATCGGCGACGAAGCTGGTCAGTTCGGCGATCGCGGCATCGATGTCGCGCTTCTGCGCCTCCAGCGCGGCGATCCGCGCCTCGCACCGATCGATCGTCACCTGGCGCTGGATGCGCCGGCCGTCGCCGATATCATACAGGTCGATCATCTCGCGGATCTCGCCCAGCGAGAAGCCGACCCGCTTGCCGCGCAAGATCCAGGCGAGCCGCGCGCGATCCCGCTGCGTGTAGATGCGGGTGGTGCCACGCCGCTCGGGCGCGATCAGCCCCTCGTCCTCGTAGAAGCGGAGGGCCCGGGCGGTGACCCCGAACTCCTCCGACAGGTCGGAGATCGTGAAGCTGTCCCGATCGTTGCGCGGGACGATCACGGCATAGGTTGCTGCATCGGCCATATCGGGAAAATTACTTCCCTTTACGTAAACGTCAAGACGCCTTGCAGAGGAATTTCCCACCCCGACCGCGCAACGTCGCGGCCTCCGCCTGCGAGCCGCTCTGCTGCTCGACGGTCAGCGCCGCAAGCGAGGCCCGGCCGAGGCAGAGCTGCTCGCATTCGGCCGGCAGGGTCGTGGGGAAACGGATACGCTCGCCATCGAACTGCGCGTCGAAGCGACAGGCGTTGCCGAGCGTGACCTTCAGCGTCTCGCCATCGCGTTGCACCGTGCCGCTGGCGGAACAGCTCTGTCCCTCGCCATAATCGATCGCCACGCCGATCCGCTGTCCGACGATGCATAGTCGGTCGGTGTCGAGCGCCCAGGCCCCCTCGATCGCGCGGCGCTTCGGATCGGGCACCAGCCCCGCCTCGGTCGCCGCCGCCTCCAATTTGGCGCCATCGGTGCGGTCGATCACGGAGGCGGCACGGTCGCATCCGGCCAGGAGCAGCAACAGGGCGACCGGACGCCAGTTCATGCCAGCGGCACCAGCACCTCGCCCTCGATCCGGCGATAGAAGCAGGAGGGGGCACCGGTATGGCAGGCCGGGCCGGCCGCATCGGCGATCACCCACAGCGCATCCTGGTCGCAATCGACCCGCATCTCGACGACGTGCAGGACATTGCCGGAGGTCTCACCCTTCTTCCATAGGCGCTGGCGGCTGCGCGACCAGAAGGTCGCCTCCCCGCTCGCCTGGGTGGCGGCGATCGCCTCCGCATTCATGTGCGCCACCATCAGCAACGCGCCCGCCCGGTCGGTGACGACGGCCGTCACCAGGCCATTGGCGTCGAAGGCCGGGTCGAAGCGAAGGGTGGAGTCTCTCTCGGTCATGCCGCCGCTCTACGGGGCGGGACGGGCGATGAGAAGACTGCCCTATCCAACCGCGACGCTGTTCCCCGGCCTTTGCCGGGGAACAGGAAACACTTGTCCTCAGTCCTCGCCTTCCTCCGCCGCCTCGGCATCCGCCTTGGTCTTGTGGTCGACGCCCGGCTCCTCGGCCGGCGGGGAGTAGACGCTGAACAGCTTGAGCGGCTCGTCACCCTTGTTGATGATGTTGTGCAGCGCGCCCTTGGGGATGACGATCAGATGGTTCGGCGTCACCTTGGTGGTCGAGCCGTCGACCTTGGCCTGGCCCTCGCCCGCGACGAAGAAGGTGGTCTGGTCGGCGTCATGCGTTTCCTCGCCGATATCGTCGCCCGGCTCGATCGACATCAGGACGATCTGGCAATTCTCGTCGCGATACACTTCCTTCTGGAAGTGCGTGTTCTTGGTCGCCAACGCGACCATGTCCTTGTTGAAGATCGCCATTATGCCGTCCTTCCGCTGTCTGGAATGAGAGCCGCCGCAACGGCCCGGCCACCAGCGGGGTTCCGGTCGGGTTGATGCCCGTCAAGGAAACAGGTCGACCACCTCGACCCCCTCGCCCACCGCCTCGACCAGCAGCCGGCGGTGGCAATGGCGGGGATCGCGTTCGTAGCAGAGCAAGGCCGAGGGACGCTCCGCCGCCAGCGCCAGCATCTGCGCCGCCGCGGCCTGTGCCTCGGGCAGTTCGAGCTGGTCGTCATAGACCTGGGTCAGCGTCGCGACATCGCCCTTCTTCGCCGCATCGCGCCCGCGCTTGGGCGTGCCGAGCGCTTTCAGATGGACGTACCCGATCTCCGCCTCCGCCAGCGAGGCGGCAAGCGGCGACTTGGAGAAGCCGGGCCGCCGCGACAGCGGCAACGCGCGGATGTCGATCACCTGCGTCACCCCGGCACGGGTCAGCGCGGCGATGAACTCCGCCATGGTCGTGGCTTCATAGCCGATCGTATAGAGGATCATGGCCACAAGCTGGCGATCCGGACCTGACTTGCCAAGTCGGGGCGGCTAGGGACGTCCCCATGACCCATGACATCCATATCGTCGGCGGCGGCCTGGCCGGTTCGGAAGCCGCGTGGCAGCTTGCCGAGGCCGGTTTCAAGGTACGCCTGTCCGAAATGCGCGGATCGGGCGAGAAGACCCCGGCGCACCAGACCGAGGGCCTGGCCGAACTCGTCTGCTCCAACTCCTTCCGCTCGGACGATGCCGAGGCGAACGCGGTCGGCCTGCTCCACCAGGAGATGCGCACGCTCGGCTCGCTGATCCTGACCCAGGCGGACCGGCATCGCGTTCCCGCCGGATCGGCGCTGGCGGTCGACCGCGACGGCTATTCGCAGGGCGTGACCGATGCGCTCGCCAACCATCCCAACGTCACCCTGGTGCGCGAGCGGGTGGATACGCTGCCGGAGGGGCCGACGATCCTGGCGACCGGCCCGCTCACCGCGCCCGCGCTGGCCGAGGCGATCGGCGGCGCGACCGGGGCGGAGGCGCTGGCCTTTTTCGATGCGCTGGCCCCCATCGTCTATCGCGACTCGATCGACATGGACGTGGCCTGGTTCGCCTCGCGCTGGGACAAGGGCGAGACTAAGGATTACATCAACTGCCCGCTGACCAAGGAGGAATATCTCGCCTTCCATGCCGGTCTGATCGAGGGCGAGAAGACGCCGTTCAAGGAATGGGAAAAGGACACGCCCTATTTCGAGGGCTGCATGCCGATCGAGGTGATGGCGGAGCGCGGCGTCGACACGTTGCGCTACGGCCCGATGAAGCCGGTCGGGCTGGACGATCCGCGGACCGGCCGCTGGCCCTATGCGGTGGTGCAGCTGCGCCAGGACAATGCCCAGGGGTCGCTGTGGAACATCGTCGGCTTCCAGACCAAGCTGAAGCATAGCGAGCAGGTACGCCTGTTCCGCACCATCCCCGGTCTACAGAATGCCGAATTCGCCCGGCTGGGCGGCCTGCACCGCAACACCTTCATCAAGTCGCCCGAACTGCTCGACCCGACGCTGCGGCTGAAGAACCGGCCGAACCTGCGCTTCGCCGGGCAGATCACGGGGTGCGAGGGCTATATCGAAAGCGCCGCGGTCGGGCTGCTGGCGGGCCGCTTCGCCGCCGCCGAACTGCGCGGCGAGACGCTGGCCCCGCCGCCGCCCGAGACGGCACTGGGCGCGCTGCTGGGTCATATCACCGGCGCGGCGACCGCCGAGACCTATCAGCCGATGAACGTGAATTTCGGCCTGTTCCCGCCCATTCCCGGCCGGACCAAGAAGGCGGACCGCAAGCGCATGTATACCGACCGGGGCCGCACGGCGCTGGCGGAATGGCTCAACTCTCCTCCTCCGGCGCTGCCGACGGCTTGACGCCGGCATCCGACGCGGGCGGGCAATGTGCCGTCCGCGCCGGCTTGCGCTTGACCGCGGTGGTGGCGAACTCCGCCCGGTCCATCGCATGGGAATGATCGCGGTCGGCGGCGGCGAATTTCGTCGTCGCCTTCACCGCCCATTCGTCGAACGACAGGCGACCATCGCCGTCCCGGTCCAGCTTGGCGAAGGCCTTGCGCCGCTGCGCCAGATATTCGTCGCGCGTGACCTGCCCGTCGCGATCCTTGTCATAACGGTCGAAGCGTTTCTCCTCGCGCGTCCTGGCGCTCGCTTCCGGCAGGCGGTCGGGGAGGTCGGTGGCGGCGGCCTGCCCCGCCACGGCCGGGCGCGGCGGCAGGCCGGCACTGGCGGGCGTCGAGGGCGATCGCCACAGCAAGGCACCGCCCAGCAGCGCCGCCAGCCCCGCTCCCCCGCCCGCCGCATATCGCCACAGCATCGCCCGTCTCCCCCAAGCCTGCAACGAGGCTAGGAGAGCAGTTGGCAACTTACAACCTGGATCAGTTTTCCTACCGGCCCGTCAGCCGATGACGGAGCAGTCGCCACGTCCGCCGGGGTGATCCGGCGGCGATCGGTGGCGCGGCGAGATCGAAGCGCGCGAGCAGGACGAGCGCCCCCAGCGGCCGCGACGGGGCCGGCCAGCGTCGCTGCATCGCCCCGTCCAGCCGGACATTCGCCAGCGCCGTCGCCCGCGCGGCCGTCGCGGCATCGGACAGATGCGTCGCCAGATCGGCCAGGGCCCAGCCCTGCCCCGCCGCCACCGGGATCGTGTCGTCACCCAACAGGTGCGCCGCCGCCGCGAACAGCCGCTCGCCGCGTTCGACCGCCACCCGCTCCAGCGCGTCATTGTCCAACGCCGCCCCGTCGAGCAGCACGTCCCAGCCATCGACCAGCCCGGCCAGCATCGCGCCGGTCACGCCATGCGGCAGCACCGTCTCAGCCAGCGCCGCGAGCACCGGCTCGGCCGGTGGCGGGCGGGTATCGAGCGCCGCCAGCGCCTCGTACCACCAGGTCAGCCGCATCTGCCCGACCATCGGCTCGCGCGTGCCGCGCAGGATCGACGCGAGCCGGGCATCGAGCGCGAACAGCGCCTCCAGCCCGGCACGCCGGTCGCGCGGGGCATAGCTGAACGCGAGGTTGCGCTCCGCGACCGCCGCCTCCTCGGCATGGGATAAGTTCTTAACCATCTGACTGCAAAAGGCTTCTTTCTCACCGGGCAGTGTGTCCGGGTATCTAGCCGAAGTCGAGGCACAATGCGATTGGTGCGAAGGATCCGGGATGGTTGGGCCGGTCGCGGCTCCGGCATTATGCGTCGCCTGGCGCGCGACGTGGCCGGCAATACGCTGGCGATCATGGCGATCGCGCTGGTCCCGCTGACCGCCATGGCGGGCGCGGGCGTCGACACCGCCCGCCTCTATGTCGTCAAGGCACGGCTCCAGCAGGCCTGCGACGCGGGGGCGCTGGCGGGGCGCAAGTTCATGCTCGATTCCGGCGGCAGCGCGCTGGACGCGACCGCGACGAAACAGGCGCAACAGTTCTTCGCCAATAATTTCACCACCGGCTATATGCAGTCGGGCACACCCAAGTTCCTGCCCACCAAGACCGCCGACAACCAAGTCGCCGGCACCGCCAGCGTCACCGTGCCGATGACGATCTCGAAGATGGTGGCGGCCAACGACGTGACGCTGACCGTGACGTGCGAGGCGCGCTATGACGTGGCGGACGCCGACATCATGTTCGTGCTCGACACCACCGGCTCGATGGCCTGCACCACGTCGGACGGCACCGGCGGATGCAGCCAGCCGGTCGACAGCTACACGACCAACGGCAACACCGCCTACAGCGTGCGCGAGAAGAATGGATCGA
The DNA here is from genome assembly GCF_031453475.1 of Sphingomonas sp. SORGH_AS_0438. Classification (NCBI taxonomy): domain Bacteria; kingdom Pseudomonadati; phylum Pseudomonadota; class Alphaproteobacteria; order Sphingomonadales; family Sphingomonadaceae; genus Sphingomonas; species Sphingomonas sp. SORGH_AS_0438. Next base: position 714,371 of record NZ_JAVIZS010000001.1, on the reverse strand, counting down.
AGCTGTCGGGTCTGCGCTCGGCGGTGCTCAGCTTCTACGACACGCTCGCCGACAATATCGATCCCACCACCAAGATACGCTACGGCTTCGTCACCTATTCCTCGACGGTGAATGTGGGCGCGGCGGTCCGCGCGGTTGCGCCGAATGCATTCGTGTCGCAGTGGAACTACAATACCCGCCATGTCGTCGGCGACAGCCCGATCAGCAATTCGACGTATACGCGCAACGACATCAATTCCCGTAACTGCGCCGCGCTCAACAATACGCGGTCTCCATCCAACGGTTATACGACCCAGGGCAGCGCGATCATCTACCAGACCAGCTACGATAATGGCTGCGTCGTCACTGAAAACAAGGTGGGGCCGCGGTGGCGGTACGAGAACTGGCCCCTCGACGTGTCGCAATTCGTGGCGGGTGCCTCTGTCCTGGACCCCAGCAAGATCACCGGCGCGCGTTCGACCTGGCAGGGTTGCGTCGAAGAGCGCGACACCCAAGTCGCGACCAGCTTCGACATCAACGACCTGCCACCGGACCTGGACCCCGACCTCGCGCCGACCAACGATAGCACCCGGTGGCGGCCGCTCTGGCCCGACGTCTTCTACTATCGCGGCAACAACGCGTCCTTCGATTATGGCGGCAACTCCGTTAATCCCTATGGCGATTACAACAGCAACACCGTCACCGGCATCCTGACCAACATGCTGATGACCGGCAACATCTCGTCCGGCTATGTCTCCTGCGGCAAGGCGGCGCAGCGGCTGACGACGATGACGCGCGACGACATTTCCGGCTATGTCAACGCCAATGACTTCCGCGCCCAGGGCGGCACCTACCATGATGTCGGGATGATCTGGGGCACGCGGATGATCTCGCCCGGCGGCATCTTCAAGGGCGACACGGTCGCCTGGCCCGGCCACAACGAGCCCAACCGCTACATCGTCTTCATGACCGATGGCGACATGTCTCCCAATAGCGCGATCTATGGCACCTATGGCAACGAGAATTATGACAAGAGGGTGAGCGGCAATTCGCCCGGCAACGATCTGGACAACCACAATGCCCGGTTCCTGGCCGAATGCGCCGCCGCCAAGGCCCGCAACATCACCGTGTTCGTGGTCGGCTTCGGCCAGTCACTGACGCAGCAGCTCACCCAGTGCGCGTCACCCGGCAAGGCCTATTATGCCAGTGACAATGCCTCGCTCCAGACGGCGTTCAAGACGATCGCCAACCAGGTCGCGATGCTGCGCGTCTCGAAATGACCCGCGCTCCCCTTCGGCGGCTGGCCGGCGACCGGCGCGGCAATACGGTGATCGAGTTCGCGATCGTCGCGCCGGTGATGATCGCGCTGATCATGGGCCTGCTCGACCTGGGGTTCCAGATCTATGCCCAGTCGGTGCTGGACGGCGCAGTGCAGAAGGCGGCGCGCGACTCGGCCCTCCAGGGCGGCGCGCAGAGCACGGGCACGATCGACGCCCGCGTGCTGTCGATGCTGACACCGCTGATCGGATCGCCGCAGCCCTCCTGCGCCGTGACGCTGCCGAGCATGCGCGTCCCCGCCACCTGGTGCGTGACCCGCAAGAACTACGACAATTTCGCCGCGATCAAGCCGGAGCCCTTTTCCGACACCAACGGCAACGGCCTCCGCGATCCGGGCGAATGCTTCCAGGATGTGAACGGCAATTTCGCCTGGGACGCCGATCCGGGCAGCGCGGGCCAGGGCGGCGCGAACGATGTGACGCTCTATACCTTCTCGGTCACCTATCCCCGGCTGTTCCCGATCGCGGCGATGATCGGCTGGCCATCGATGCTGCGCATGACCTCCACCACCATCCTGAAGAACCAGCCCTACGCCTCGCAGGCGACCACCGAGCCCAAGACGATATGCACCTGACCCGTCCCTTGCGATCCCTGGCCGGCGATACCCATGGGCTGGCGCTGATGGAGTTCGCGCTGGCGCTGCCGCTCGTGCTCGGCGTCGGCCTGTACGGCGTCGAGACCGCCAATCTGGCGCTGATGAACCTTCGACTGAGCCAGGTCGCGACCAACCTGTCGGACAATGCCTCGCGCGTCGGGCTCAACAACAACCTGTCCAACCAGCAGCTGCGCGAGGTCGACATCAACGACGTGCTGATCGCCGCGCGCTTGCAGGGTGCGGCCTGGGACCTGACGACGCGCGGCCGGATCATCGTCACCAGCCTGGAGGCGGACGGCGCCGGCAACCAGAAGATCCACTGGCAACGCTGTCTCGGCACCCGTTCGGGCGCCGACTATGGCTCGCATTACGGCACGACCAGCACGACCGCCGGCACCGACACCAACAGTGCCAATGCCGGCACCCCCGCGCCCGGCGGCATGGGTCCGACCGGCGCGAAGGTCTCCGCCCCGCCAAATTCCGGCGTGATGTTCGTCGAGATCAACTATGAGTATAAGCCGGTCGTCAGCGCCCGGTGGCTGCCGAACGGATCGACCCGCCTGACCTATACCGCCGCCTATATCGTCCGCGACCGCCGGGACTTCGCGCAGATCTACAATCCCGCGCCGGCCGTGCAGCGCATGACCTGCGATCGCTTCACCGCCAGTTGACCGCATGAAAAAGGGGCGCTCGCCAGCCGGCAAGCGCCCCCTCTCGATCACCGATCGCGTGGATCAGTAGCGATAGTGATCCGGCTTGAACGGACCCTCGACCGGCACGCCGATATAGGCCGCCTGCTTCTCGCTCAGCTTGGACAGCTGCACACCCAGCTTCTCCAGGTGGAGCGCCGCCACCTTCTCGTCGAGATGCTTCGGCAGGACATAGACCTCGTTCTTATAGGCCTCGCCCTTGGTCCACAGCTCGATCTGGGCGAGCGTCTGGTTGGTGAAGGAGGCCGACATCACGAAGCTCGGATGGCCGGTCGCGCAGCCCAGGTTCACCAGGCGGCCCTTGGCCAGCACGATGATCTGCTTGCCGTCCGGAAACTCGACCAGGTCGGTGCCCGGCTTCACTTCGGTCCACTTGTAATTGGACATCGCCGCGATCTGGATCTCGGAGTCGAAATGGCCGATGTTGCAGACGATCGACATGGGCTTCATCGCCTTCATGTGATCGGCGGTGATCACGTCGGCGTTGCCGGTCGCGGTGACGAAGATGTCGGCGCGCTTCACCGCCTCGTCCATCGTCACGACCTCGAAGCCCTCCATCGCCGCCTGCAGCGCGCAGATCGGATCGATTTCGGTGACCAGCACGCGCGCGCCGCCGTTGCGGAGCGACTGGGCCGAGCCCTTGCCCACGTCGCCGAAGCCGGCGACGGCGGCGACCTTGCCCGCCAGCATCACGTCGGTGGCGCGACGGATCGCGTCGACCAGCGATTCCTTGCAGCCGTAGAGATTGTCGAACTTCGACTTGGTCACCGAGTCGTTGACGTTGATCGCCGGGAAGGGCAGCTCGCCCTTCTTCGCGATCTCGTACAGGCGGTGGACGCCGGTGGTCGTCTCTTCCGACACGCCCTTCAGGTTCTTGACCGTCTCGGTCAGATAGCCGGGCTTCTTGGCGATGAACGCCTTGACCGAGCGCTGGAACTCGACCTCTTCCTCATTCTCCGGCTCGGCGAAGGTCGCGCCGGCTTCCAGCTTCGCGCCCCACAGCGCGAACATGGTCGCGTCGCCGCCATCGTCCAGGATGATGTTGGCGGTCTGGCCCTCGACGTCGCGGTCCCAGGTGAAGATGTCGCCGACATAGTCCCAATATTCGGCCAGCGATTCGCCCTTCACGGCGAAGACCGGCACGCCCGACGCGGCGATCGCGGCGGCGGCGTGGTCCTGGGTCGAGAAGATGTTGCAGGTCGCCCAGCGCACATCCGCACCCAGCGCGGTCAGCGTCTCGATCAGGACGGCGGTCTGGATCGTCATGTGCAGCGAGCCGGTGATGCGCGCGCCCTTCAGCGGCTGCGATGCGCCGAATTCCTCGCGCAGCGCCATCAGGCCCGGCATCTCGGTCTCGGCGATGCGGATTTCGGCGCGGCCGAAATCGGCCAGGCCGATATCCTTGATGACATAGTCGTTCTGCGTGCCGGTGCCCGTCGGGGCGATTGCAGTGGCCACGGGTGTTGCTCCTGAAACTCGGATGATGCCCACGGCCTTAGAGGCTTGCCGTCACCGGATCAAATATAAAGATATCTTTATATCTCGACCGCCGAGGCGGAAAGCCGCGTCAGGCATGGCCCGCCCCCGCCACCAGAAGGCGAGGATCGATCCCCGCCCCCTCATAGCCCCTGGTCCAGCGGTCGGCGGCGGGGGTGGACCAGATCAGCTCCGGATCGCCCGGCGCGGTGAACCAGCCGGCACTGGTCAGTTCCTCATCCAGCTGCCCCGCGCTCCAGCCGGCATAGCCGAGCGCGCAGACCCAATGGGCCGGCCCCGTCCCCTCGGCGATGGCGCGCAGGATGTCGATCGTGCTCGACAACCGCCAGCGACCGGCGACGTCGACCGTGTCCTGCCCGGTCCAGTCGGCGCTGTGGATGACGAAGCCGCGCCGGATCTCGACCGGCCCGCCGAAATGCACCGGCGCATCGGGCGCCTGCCCCACGGGGATGTCGAGCTGTTCGAGCACCGCGTGGAAGCCGATGCCGCCCACCACCGCACCCAGACCGATGCCGACCGCACCGTTTTCGTCATGGCTGCACAGGGCGATGACCGCCTTGTCGAAACGGGGATCGCCCATCCCCGGCATGGCCAGCAGGAACTGCCCGGCGAGATATTCCGCATCCTTCACGCGACCGTCCTAGCCGCCCGCTACCGTACCCGCCACGGGGGAATGCGACGGGACGGCTTGAAATCCCGGTCACGGTGATCGAAGGGTCTGAGGAACCACAAGGAACACGCCGCATGACCATCGCCATTGGAGATCGCCTGCCCGAAGCCACCCTGGTCAAGGTGACGGCGGACGGGCCGGACCGGGTCTCCACCACCGACTATTTCGCCGGCCGCAAGATCGCGCTGTTCGCGGTGCCCGGCGCCTTCACCCCGACCTGCTCCGCCAAGCACCTGCCCGGCTTCGCCGCCAAGGTGCAGGCGTTCCGCGACAAGCTGGTCGACGAGATCGCCTGCACCTCCGTCAACGACGCCTTCGTGCTGGGTGCCTGGGCCAAGGCCAATGACGTGCAGGGCGTGACGATGCTGGCGGACGGCAATGGCGATTTCGCCAAGGCGATCGGCCTGTCGATGGACGGCTCGGCCTTCGGCATGGGCCTGCGCAGCCAGCGTTATTCGATGCTGATCGAGGATGGCGTGGTGACGCGGCTGAACGTCGAGGAGCCCGGCGAGTTCAAGGTCAGCAGCGCCGAGCATCTGCTCGACCTGATCTGAGCGGCGACGACGCACCGGCCTCCCGCAGGACGCCGGTGCGGATCGGCGGGCGAAGCGCCTTATCCCTCCCGCCAATCATAGGTCAGCGGCCCCTCGCGAAAGGCGAAGCGGTCGATATGGCTGGCGACCACCTCGCGCATTCGCGGCAAATCGCCGTCCTCCGGCACGGTCAGCACCAGGTCGAGCGTCTCGCTGTCGGCGCGCATGGCGAGATGCGCGCCATTGGGGAAGGCGATGCTGCCCTCCTCCGCGGTGAACGACACTTCCATCTTGTGGCTCCAATGCTTGGCGAGCTGCTGGAGGTAACGGCTGGCCGACAGGGTCGGCACGCGGGCGACGGAGACGCTCATTTCAGCCGCTCGATCTGCTGGGCGACGCCGTCGATCAGCGCCGCCATGTCGTGCAGCCGTTCGTCGGACAGGTCGCCCTGCTCGAACCGGTTGCGCACCGCCTCGCGCAGATTGCCCATCGCCCGGCGGATCGGCAGGCGGTTCCACGCCACCCGGTTGCCCTCATGGTCGAGCGCCGCGAGCCGGGCCATCACCGCCTCGATCTCCGCCGCCTTCTCGGCGACATGGGCGATCCCCTCCGGCGTCGCGGCGAAGCGCTTGCGCGCGCCCTCGCTCGCCTGCTCCTCGATCAGGCCCATCTCGCCCAGCATCGTGAGGGACGGATAGACGAGGCCGGGGCTCGGCGCATAGGCGCCGCCGGTCAGCTCCTCGATCGCCTTGATAAGCTCATAGCCGTGGCGCGGGGCATCGGCGATCATCTTCAGCAGCACGAGGCGCAGCTCGCCGCCCTCGAACATCCGGCGGCCCCGCCCGTGCGGCCGACCATCATCGCCGGCGCCGTCGAACCCGCCGCGACCATGGCCGAAGCCACCGAACCCCCGCGGTCCGCCCATACCCCCCGCCCCATGACGGTGCCAGCCGTGGCGGCCACCATGGCCTCTCATTTCGTTATACATTGTCGACTCCATATCGTGATAGCCTCAAGATATATCACAAGGGGCAATCGTCAAGAATGCTCATGATATATTTTCAATTTTTCTAGAAGCGGCTCTCCGCGCGCATGAGGGCTGGTAAATCAGAGACTTGCCCGACCCCGCCCCGATTGCGGTAGGAGGCTGGCGAGAGGATCGCCCGATGAAGAACCGCCTGATCGCCCTGTCGGCCCTGCTGGCCATGCCGGCCCATGCCGCCGAGCCGCCCCGCCCGCTCTATCTGGGCGCGGACCTGTCCTTCGCGAACGAGATGGAGGATTGCGGCGCGGTCTATCGCCAAGGCGGCAAGCCGGTCGATCCGTTCACGCTGATGCGGCGTGCCGGCGGCAATCTGGTGCGCGTGCGGCTGTGGAACGACGCGCGCTGGACCCGGTACAGCAACCTTGCCGATGTCGAGAAAACGATCCGGCGGGCGCACCAAGCGGGGCTACAGGTGCTACTCGACTTCCATTATGCCGATGACTGGGCCGATGGCGACAAGCAACCCGTCCCCGCCGCCTGGGCCGCGATGGACACGCCCGCCCAGGTCCGTGCCGTGCACGACTTCACCCGTGCCACGCTCGAAACCCTCGCCGCCAAGGGGCTGACGCCGGAACTGGTGCAGGTCGGCAACGAGACGAATGGCGAGCTGATGGCCGGCCCGACCAAGGCGATCGACTGGACGCGCAACGCCGCCTTGCTTGGAGCCGGCCTGCGCGCGGTGCGCGAGGCGGCGGCCGCGCACGGCAAACCGATCCGCACCATGCTCCATATCGCCCAACCGGACCATGCCGAGCCCTGGTTCGCGGCGGCAAGGCAGGCGGGCCTGACCGACTATGACCTGATCGGCCTCAGCTATTATGCGAAATGGTCGAAGGAGCCGATGACCGGCCTCGCGAGCACGATCGAGCGGCTGCGCGCCACCCATGGCAAGGAGGTGGTCGTGGTGGAGACCGCCTATCCCTATACGCTCGACAATGCCGATGCCTCGGGCAATCTGCTGGGCGCGGACTCGCTGGTGACGGGCTATCCGGCCACGCCGGCCGGGCAGCGCGCCTATATGATCGACCTCACCCGCACCGTCGTGCGCGCGGGTGGATCGGGCGTCGTCTATTGGGCGCCGGACTGGATCTCCACCCGCTGCTCGACCCGCTGGGGCCAGGGATCGGGCTGGGAGAATGCCGCCTGGTTCGACCTGCACCGCCGCTGGGAAGCGCTGCCGGTGCTGGATTTCCTGCGGCAGGATTACCGGCGGCGGTGAAGCCTGTTCCGGCGGGTGCCGGAACAGGGTGGCGGCGGTGGCCGGCCATCACCCCGCAGCGGGGGCGACGGCCTGATCAGCATCCTTCTTCGGCTCCGCCTTCACCTCGGCGGTCGAGCGCAGGTTGAGCTCGCGCAGCTGCTTGGCCGAGACGAAGCTGGGCGCGCCCATCATCAGATCCTCGGCCTTCTGCGTCATCGGGAAGACGATGACCTCGCGGATGTTCGGCTCGTCGGCGAGCAGCATGACGATACGGTCGACGCCGGGGGCCGAGCCGCCGTGCGGCGGCGCGCCGAACTTGAAGGCGTTGATCATGCCGGCGAAGTTCGCATCGACATCGGCCTGGCTATAGCCGGCGATCTCGAACGCCTTGTACATGATCTCCGGCCGGTGGTTCCGGATTGCGCCCGACGACAGCTCCACGCCGTTGCAGACGATGTCATATTGATAGGCGAGGATGTCGAGCGGGTCCTTGGTCTCCAGCGCCTCCAGCTCGCCCTGCGGCATCGAGAAGGGGTTGTGGCTGAAATCGACCTTCTTCGCGTCCTCGTCATATTCGAACATCGGGAAGTCGACGATCCAGCAGAATTCGAACCGCTTGTCGTCGATCAGGCCGAGCTGGTCGGCGACGCGTGTGCGCGCCAGACCGGCGAGCTTGGCGGCCTGCGCCTCCTTGCCGGCGGCGAAGAACAGGCCGTCGTCGGGCCCCAGGCCCAGCGCGTCGGCCATCGCGCTCATCTTGTCCTCACCATGGTTCTTGGCGATCGGCCCGCCCCATTCGCCGCCCTTGCGCGTGGCGTAACCCAGGCCGGCAAAGCCCTCGGACTGGGCCCAGGCGTTCATGTCGTCGAAGAACTTGCGGCTTTTGTCGGCGGTCTTGGGCGCGGGGATGGCGCGGACCACGTCGCCCGCCTCGACGATCGACGCGAAGCGGCCGAAGCCGGAGCCGACGAACTGGTCGCTGACGTCCGCGATGATCAGCGGGTTGCGCAGATCCGGCTTGTCGTTGCCGTACTTCAGCATCGACTCGCGATACGGGATGCGCTTGAACGGCAGCGGCGAGACGGTCCGCCCCTTGCCCTGCCAGTTGGCGAATTCCTCGAACACGCCGTGCAGCACCGGCTCGATCGCCTGGAACACGTCCTCCTGCGTGACGTAGCTCATCTCGAAATCGAGCTGGTAGAATTCGCCGGGGCTGCGATCGGCACGCGCATCCTCGTCGCGGAAGCAGGGCGCGATCTGGAAATAGCGGTCGAAGCCGGCCACCATCAGCAGCTGCTTGAACATCTGCGGAGCCTGCGGCAGCGCGTAGAACTTGCCGGGATGGACGCGGCTGGGCACCAGATAGTCGCGCGCGCCCTCGGGCGACGATGCGGTCAGGATCGGCGTCTGGAACTCGGTGAAGCCCTGGTCGATCATCCGCCGGCGCAACGACGAGATGACATGGCTGCGCAGCAGGATGTTGGCGTGCAGCCGCTCGCGCCGCAGGTCGAGGAAGCGATAGCGCAGGCGGATATCCTCCGGATACTCCGCATCGCCCGCCACAGGCATCGGCAGTTCCTGCGCCGCCGACTGGACGATGACGCTCTGCGCGAACACCTCGATCTCGCCGGTCGCCAGGTTCGCGTTGGTGGTGCCCTCGGCGCGCGCCTTGACCACGCCGTCGATCGTCACGACCGATTCGACGCGCACGCTCTCCAGCACGGGCAGCGCCGCGCTGTCGCTGTCGGCGACGATCTGGGTGATGCCGTAATGGTCGCGCAGGTCGATGAACAGCACGCCGCCATGGTCGCGCCGGCGGTGGACCCAGCCCGACAGGCGGACGGTCTGGCCGACGGCCGAAGCGTCGAGCGCGGCGCAGGTGTGCGTACGATAGGCGTGCATGATCGCAATCTCTGGCTGAACGTCGTACCGGCCACCGGGCCGATGCGACGGGATGATCCCTAATCCCCCGCCACTCCCCTTCCCACCCCCTCTTTGTCAACCCGCCCCGGTCGGTCTATGGGCGGTGGGATGCATATCCACCCGCTGATCACCGATAGCGCGACACTCGCCAATCTCTGCACCCGCCTCGCTCAGGCCGACTTCATCACGGTCGATACCGAGTTCATGCGCGAGAGTACCTATTGGCCCGAACTCTGCCTGATCCAGGTCGCCGACACGCAGGAGGCGGCCGCGATCGATCCGCTCGCCCCCGGCCTCGACCTGACGCCGCTGCTCGACCTGCTGGTCGACAATCAGGAGGTGCTGAAGGTCTTCCATGCCGGCGGCCAGGATATCGAGATCATTTACAATCTGACCGGCAAGACGCCGCACCCGCTGTTCGACACCCAGGTCGCGGCCATGGCGCTGGGCCAGGGCGAGCAGATCGGCTATTCCAACCTGGTCGACAGCTGGCTGGGCGTGTCGATCGACAAGGGCGCGCGCTTCACCGACTGGTCGCGCCGCCCGCTCGACGCCCGGCAGATCGAATATGCGATCGGCGACGTCACCTATCTGTCGACCATCTTCCCCAAGATGCTCGAACGGCTGCGTCGCACCGGCCGCGGCGCCTGGCTGGACCAGGAGATGGAGCGGCTGGCCGATCCCGCCAACTATGCCAACGACCCTGATCTCGCCTGGAAGCGCGTCCGCATCTCCGGCCGCAAGCCCGAGGTGCTGGGCCGGCTCAAGGCGCTGGCCCGCTGGCGCGAGCTGGAGGCGCGGTCGAAGGACCTGCCGCGCGGCCGCATCGTCAAGGACGAGACGCTGGGCGACCTGGCCGGCAACCCGCCGCGCAAGCAGGCCGATCTCGCCAAGGTGCGGGGGCTGTCGGCGACCTGGGCGCAGAACGATATCGGCGCGCGGCTGATGCAGTCGCTGGCGGAGGCGACGCCGCTATCCGGTGACGAACTGCCGCCCAAGGACGACAAGAAGCCGGGGCTGGGCAAGGACGGTGCGCTGGTCGCCGACCTGTTGAAGCTTCTCCTCAAGATCCGCGCCCGCGACATCGACGTCGCCTCGCGCCTGCTCGCCCGCTCGGAGGAGCTGGAGGCGCTGGCCTCGGGCGTGCGCGACGGATTGCCGATGTTGCAGGGTTGGCGCTACGATCAGTTCGGCCGCGATGCCGTCGATCTGGTCGAGGGGCGGCTGGGCTTCGCCGTCCGCAACGGCAAGCTCAAGATGACCCGGACCGAGGAGCCCGTCGCATGATGCACCGCACCCTGCCCGTCCTTTTGCTCGCCGCCGGCCTGTCGGCCTGCGCGACGATGCCGCCGCCGCCCGAGCCGACCGGTCCCTGCGCGGTGACCGAGCCGGTGAAGATGCGCTGGGCTGGGGTAAAGTTCAAACTGCGCGACCGCGACGCCCTCCGCCACGACGCCCAGGCCCGCATCGCCCGCGTACTGCGCCCGGGCGATCCCGCGACGATGGACTTCCGACCCGAGCGGCTGAACATCATGGTCGATGATTTCGGGCAGATCACCGATCTGACCTGCGGGTAAGCCACAGGTCTTTCCCATTGCTGGTTCCCCGGCGAAGGCCGGGGTCCAGTTGGGGGACGATCGTGACGACGCGCAGCGCCTGGTGATGACGGCCTTCCCGACTGGGCCCCTGCCTTCGCAGGGGGACAGCAGGGCGTGGGGCCCCTACCCCGTCACCACCGGCATCCGCCCCATCATCGTCGCCAGCGCCGCGTGGCGCTTCTCCACCGCTTCGCCGTAGAGCGCCCGGTCCCCGCCCGGCAGGTCGAGCGTCAGCCGCGCCCCGTCGTCGCGCAGGGTCGCGCGCCGCAACGGCCCCGCCAGCCCCGCCGACAGCCGCTGGCCCAGCCGGATCGCCAGGCCCCAGACCATCGCCCGCTTCAATTCCTCCGCACTCGCCAGCGCGCCGAGCGGCGCGGGCGTGGCGACGCCGCCGCCCAGGCTGGTGAACAGCGCCTGCGCCAGCATCGCACGCTCGGCCGCGCGGATCGCGACCCAATGGCCGTGCAGCGCCACCTCCAGCCCACGCTCGGCGCGGAAATCGGGATTGGCGTGCCAGCCCACATCGGCCAGCAGACAGGCCGCTTGGCGGATTCGCTCATGCGGCTCGTGCGCGAACAGCGGCGCGATCCAGTCGTGGAGCAGGTCGCCATGTTCGGGGAAGCGACCGAGCAGCCGCCCCTCCTCGCGAGTCGCGACGATCAGCGGGTCCTGCGCGCGCGTGTCCGCATCCAGCCCGGCATGGAGCAGCCCCTCGCGCAGGCCATAGGTGGAGGCGATCGTCTCGCGGCTGCCCAGTTCGCGCACCACTAGGCCTAAGAGCGCGGTGGCGTCGGCCAGCGTGCCCGCCCGGCCGGAGGACAGGCCCGGCACCTCGCGCAGGCGCGGCTTGTCGAGATGAGCGATGGTGCGGCCGAGCGTCGCGATCCGCGCCGGGCTCATGCTGTACTGATGGATGATCGGCAGCGGATAGCCGGTCAGGTGCATGTCGAGCCGTGCCAGCGCCCGCCACGATCCACCGACCAGATAGAAGGGCAGGCCCTGCCCGCGCCGGGTCCAGCCCGCCTCGCGGATCAGCTTGACGACGCGCGACTCCAGCGGCTTGCCTCGTGAGCCCGCGATACGCAGCACGCCGAGCGGAAAGGATACGCGTTCGCCGCACGTGCCGTTCTGCACGCGGACCAGTTCCAGGCTGCCGCCGCCCAGGTCGCCGACCACGCCGTCCGCATCGGGAATGCCGGACAGCACGCCCTCGCCCGCCGCCATCGCCTCCTGCTCGCCCGACAGCACCTCGGGCTTGAGGCCGAGCGTGGCCGCCGCCTCGATCAGCCCCGCGCCGTTCGCGGCATCGCGCACGGCGGCGGTGGCGACGGTGCGGATCTCCGTCACCTCCATCTCGCGCAGCACGGCGGCGAAGCGGTTCAGCGCGCCATGCGCCTGCGCCAGCCCCGCCGGCTCGATCCGGCCGGTTTCCGCCAGTCCGCGGCCCAGCCCGGCCATCACCTTCTCGTTGAACAGGATCGCCGGGCAACGCGGCTGGCCCTGATAGACGACCAGCCGCACCGAATTGGAGCCGATATCGACGATCGCCGTGCGCGGCGGCGATGCCAGGCGCCGGAACAGCCCCATCAACGCTTGCGTGGCCAGGCCAGGGTCGGCACGCCGCGCCCCGCCTCGATCGCCGCGCCGCGCCCGGACAGCGACGGGTTGGTCATGAAATAGCGGTGCAGGTTGAACGGCTTGTCGCCCGCCTCGGTGCGGATGTACGATCCGTCGGACTGCAGCACCCAGCTCTGCTCGTCATCGATCAGATTGGCGACCATCACCTGGTCCAGGATCTGGTCGTGCACGGTCGCATTGGTGATCGGCAGCATATATTCGACGCGCCGGTCGAAATTGCGCGGCATCCAGTCGGCCGAGGAGATGAAGACCTTGGCATCGTCGTTGGGCAGCGCCGCACCGGCGCCGAACGCCCAGATGCGGCTATGCTCCAGGAAGCGGCCGATCACCGACTTGACCCGGATATTCTCCGACAGGCCGGGCACCTGCGGGCGCAAGCAGCAGATGCCGCGGATGATCAGGTCGATCTGCACGCCGGCCCCGCTCGCCTCGTAGAGCTTGTCGACGATCGCCGGGTCGACCAAGCTATTCATCTTCGCCCACATCGCCGCCGGCCGCCCGGCATTGGCATGGGCGATCTCGTCGTCGATCAGCGCGGTCAGCCGCTGGCGCAGCGTCAGCGGCGACAGGCTCATGCAGCTCATGTCGTGCGGCTCGACATAGCCGGTGACATAGTTGAACATCTGCGCCGCGTCGCGCCCGATCGCCGGATCGGCGGTGAAGTAGCTGAGATCGGTATAGATCCTGGCAGTCACCGGATGATAATTGCCGGTGCCGAAATGGCAGTAGGTGCGGAACGCCCCCGCCTCGCGCCGCACCACCAGCGACACCTTGGCGTGCGTCTTCCAGTCGATGAAGCCATAGACGACCTGCACGCCCGCCCGCTCCAGCGCCGAGGCCCAGAACAGATTCTGCTCCTCGTCGAACCGCGCCTTCAGCTCGACCACGGCGGTCACCGACTTGCCCGCCTCCGCCGCCGCGATCAGCGCGTTGATGACCGCCGGCTGCTTGCCCGCGCGGTACAAGGTCTGCTTGATCGCGACCACGTCCGGGTCCGCCGCCGCCTGTTTCAGAAAGGCCAGCACGACGCCGAACGTCTCATAGGGATGCTGGACGACGATGTCCTTGGCCCGGATCGCGGCGAAGCAGTCGCCGTCGAACTCGCGGATCCGCTCGGGGAAACGCGGCGTGAAGGGCGGGAATTTCAGGTCCGGCCGATCCTCCTCGACCAGCAGGTCGAGATCGCCGATGCCGAGCAGGTGCCCGCTCTCGGTGATGATCGCATCGGCGCCGCCCAGCTCGTCCTTCAGGACGGCGGCCAGCGCGTCGGGCATCCCCGTCTCCAGCTCCAGCCGGATGACGCGCCCGCGCCGGCGGCGCTTGATCGCATTGGCGAAGTAGCGGACCAGATCCTCCGCCTCTTCCTCAATCTCGATATCGCTGTCGCGCAGCACCCGGAACGCCGCCGCGCCGTGGACGACATAACCGGGGAAGAGCAGCGGCGCGAACCGCTTCACGATCGTCTCGGTGCAGACATAGCGGGCGGGATCGCCCGGCAGCCGGACGAAGCGCGGCGCGGTCGGCGGCAGCATCACCAGCTCGCGGATCGGCTCGCCATCGACGATCCGTTCCAGGTCGAAGATCACCGTCAGCCCCTTATTGGGGATGAAGGGAAAGGGATGCGCGGGGTCGAGCGCCTGGGGCGTCAGGATCGGGAAGATCTGCTCGCGATAGTGATTCTCCAGCCAGGCCTGGTCGTCCGAATCGATCGCGTCGCGGCGCAACACCTCGATCCCGTTCGCCGCCAGCAGGGTGCGCAGGTCGCTCCACACCGCCTGCTGGCTGCGCAGCAATCGGTCCGCCTCCTCGACGATCGCGTTCAATTGCTGCCCCGGCGTCAGCCCGTCGGCGGAGCGGCGCTCCACGTCCTGCGCCTGCTGCCCCTTCAGGCCCGCCACCCGGACCATGAAGAATTCATCGAGATTCGAACCGGATATCGACAGGAAGCGGAGCCGTTCCAGCAGCGGATGCGCCTCGTTGCACGCCTCCTCCAGCACTCGCCGGTTGAACGCCAGCCAGGACAGTTCGCGGTTGAAATAACGGTCGTTCGGCTCGGCGGCCGTGAACCCGTCCTCGTCGGTCTTGGTCAGCGCGGCGATATGCGCGGGGCGGGTCATGGCAGCTCCTGTTGCGGGACCAGCAGTCCCGCGTCGATCAAGGTGTTTCGAGCCAGCGGGATAGTCAGTCGGCGTTGCCGTTCCATGACGCCTTCGTCGAGCGCGTCGATACTGCGTTCGATCGCCAGGTGGCTGCGCTCGATCCGGGCGACCAGCCATTCCAGCACATCGGGCGGCGCGACCACGCCGCGCCGCGCCAGTTGCCGCTCGAACAGCGCGCGCACCAGCCCGTCGTCGGGCGGACCGATCTCCGCATGGGGCGTCGCCGCCAGCCGTGAGCGCAGGTCTGGCAGGGTGATCCGCCAGACGGGCGGTGCGACATCAGCGATGATGACCAGCGGACGCCGGTCCGCCTGCGCCCGGTTCCAGGCGTGGAACAGACTGGTTTCCGACACCCGTTCCGCATCGTCGATGATCGAACCACCGCTTTTCGCCGCGAAGATCCGGGCCAGCAGGCTGCGCCCCGACCGGCGCGGGCCGGTCAGCAACGCGGCGTGGACGGGCCAGGTGTCCCAATGTTCCAGCAACTGCGCCGCACGCGCATTGGTGGGCGTGACGAAGAAGGCGTCGTCACGCGGGTCCTCCGGCCATGCGAGCGGCAACGCGATCTGGCTCATCCCGGCCCCGTCGCACTCGGCGTCGTGGTCGCGGCGGGCGTGGCCGGCCGCCGGATGCGCAGCGCCGCGCCGCTGCCCGACACCTCGAACCCGCGCGAGCGAAGGGCCGTGGCGAAGGCCGCCGGATCGTCGACGAAGACCCGCATCAACGACACGCCGCCCAGCGCCAGGCTGGTGGTGCTCGCCGAGCGCACGCCGGGCAACGAGCGGATCAGCGCCTCGCTATTGGCGACGCTGCTGGTGCCGGGCGTGTCATATTGCACCGTCACCGCCACCGCATTGGACGCGGCGATATCGGCGAGCAGCGTGTCGATCGTCGGCTCCGCCACCGGCGCAGGCTCCGGCGCGGGAGCGGGTGGCGGCGACAGGCTGGCGTCCGGGCTCAACCGGCCGGTGCGCAGCGCATCCTGGTAGATCGAATCGAGCCGGGCGACGCCGGCATCCATCAGTTGCGGCAGGCCGGCGGCGCTGCCGACGCGCAGCGTCACGCGACCGATCAGCTCATTGTCCGGCCCGTGCCGCGCCTCGAACATGCCGATCACAGGACCGCCGGGCCATTGCCGGCTCAGCCGCACGGTCGGGATCAGAATGTCGGACGCGCCATATTGGTCGAGGATCGCCCGCCACCAGCCACGCCCCGGCCGCCCCATCTGCCCGATGTTGAGCAGCAGCGAATCGGGGCCGGTGCCGGCCGGGCGGACATAGTCGATCCGACTGTCGCCCGTGCGGAACCGGGCCCAGGCCTCCTGCCAGGGGGTGCGCCGCTCGAACGCCTGTCCGGTGCCGCCCTGCCAGATCACCGGCATCACCAGCATCGGCGGCGACCGGTCGGCATAAGCCGAGATGCCGAGCAGCCCGGCGGCGCGACCGCGATCGAACAACACGCCCAGGCGCGCGATATAGCGGGTCGGCCCGATCTGCTCGTTCTCGACGACGATGCCGGAGACGAGCTGGTCGAGCGCGCCGTCCGACAGCAAGGTGCCGGGCCCGCCCAACCGGCGCGACAGCTGCATCCAGGCCTTGCGCTGCGCCAGCCGCCAGCCGCCATAGCGCGCGGCTTCCGCCGTCTTTCCCGTGACATCGACGGTGACACCGGCCACTTCGAACGAGCTGCCGCTGTCGACCGGCGCGACGCCCCGGCTGCCGCCATCGACCTGCGCGAGCGTGGCGCTGCCGGCGAGAAGGGCGCTGAGGGCCAGGACGGGAAGAAGGCGACGCATAGGACTGCCGGCCTTTTGCAGGAGGGGGCGTGGAAATCCAAGCAGGATATGGCTAGGCGGGCGAACATGAGCGACCAGCCCGACTCCACCACCCCCGCCGTCCCCTCCCATGGGGGCTATACCTATGCCGATGCCGGCGTCTCGATCGCCGCCGGCAATGCGCTGGTCCGCGCGATCGCGCCGCTCGCCCGGTCGACGCGTCGCCCCGGCGCCGACGCCGACCTGGGTGGGTTCGGCGGCATCTTCGACCTGAAGGCGGCGGGCTTCACCGATCCGCTGCTGGTCGCCGCCAATGACGGCGTCGGCACCAAGCTCAAGCTGGCGATCGAATGGGACCGGCATGAGGGGGTCGGCGTCGACCTGGTCGCGATGTGCGCCAACGACCTGATCGTCCAGGGCGCCGAACCGCTGTTCTTCCTGGACTATTATGCCAGCGGCAAGCTTGAGAACGGCGTCGCCGAGCGCGTCGTCGCCTCGATCGCGGAGGGCTGCAAACAGGCCGGTTGCGCGCTGATCGGTGGCGAGACGGCGGAGATGCCGGGCATGTACGCGCCCGGCGACTATGACCTGGCCGGGTTCTGCGTCGGCGCGGTCGAGCGCGACCGGCTGCTGACCGGCGCGGGGATCGCGGCCGGCGACGTGGTGCTGGGCCTCGCCTCCTCGGGCGTGCACAGCAACGGCTTCTCGCTGGTCCGCCGACTCGCCGCCGACAAGGGGTGGAAGCTCGACCGGCCCTCGCTGTTCGACCAGGACCGGCTGATGATCGACGTGCTGATGGCGCCGACGCGCATCTATGTCGCCAGCCTGTTGCCGCTGCTGCGCGACGGAAAGATCAAGGGGCTGGCGCATATCACCGGCGGCGGCCTGCTGGAGAATATCCCGCGCGTACTCCCGGAGGGCACCCATGCGGTGATCGATGCCGACGCCTGGCCGCAGCCGCGCCTGATGGCGTTCCTGCAGGCGCAAGGCGGGATCGAACCGGCGGAATTCGCCCGCACCTTCAACTGCGGCATCGGCATGGCGGTGGTCGTCGCGGCCGACGCGGCGGCGGCGGTCGCCGACGCGCTGACCGAGGCGGGCGAGACGGTGTTCACGATCGGGGCGATCGAGGCCGGGCAGCGCGGCTGCACCGTGCGCGGCTCCACCGAGACGTGGAGCGCGCGCGCCGACTGGACCGCGACGCACCACCAGTGAGCGGACAGGCAGTGAACCAGCACAAGATCGCCATCCTGATCTCCGGCCGGGGATCGAACATGATGGCGCTGGTCGAGCAGGCACGCGGCTATGAGGTCGCGCTGGTCGCCTCCGACAAGCCCGACGCGCCCGGCTTGGCCTGGGCGCGCGACCGGGGCCTAGCGACCTGGGCCTTGTCGCCCAAGGGGATCGGCAAGGCCGCCTATGAGGCGCAACTGGATGCCGCCCTGCGCGCGGCGGGCGTCACGGTGATCGCGCTCGCCGGCTATATGCGGCTGGTCTCGGACGATTTCGTCACGCGCTGGCGCGACCGGATCGTCAACATCCACCCCTCGCTGCTGCCGCTCTACAAGGGGTTGGACACGCATCGCCGCGCAATCGAAGCGGGCGATGCGGAGGGTGGCTGCTCGGTCCATATCGTCACCGAGGAACTCGATGGCGGCCGGCTGCTGGGCCAGACGCGCGTGCCGATCCTGCCCGGCGATGACGCCAATGCGCTCGCCGCGCGGGTCCTGATCGCCGAACATGCGTTATATCCGCGCATCCTAGCGGAGTTCGTCATGTCCCCAGCCGATCATATCCATGCCTTCGCGACCAAGCTGCCCGAAGCCGAAGCGCAACGGGACGGCGCGGTCACGCGCTTACTGGTCGATGGCCGCGAGTTCGCCCGGGTCGATGGCGACCGGCTGGTCCTGCCCGCCGAGGTCGAGGGCGACGCGATCGACCTGACCGACGCCTTCGACCGCCCGCTGGTCGAGGACCGGATCGCCCGCGCCTGGGAAGTCACCGCACCGGCCCGGCTGCTGGAGGTCGGCGGGCGGTGAGCGAGGAGTCGGACCGGCAGGCGCGCCGTCGCTGGCTGACGATCGCGGAGATCGTCGCGGTGGCGGGCGTCGTCATCGCGGGGCTCAGCCTGTGGAACAACTGGCAGGACCGCCGCGACGCCAGCGCCACCAAGGCGGAGGAGCGGATCGCCGGGGCGCAGGAACGCCGTCGCTACGATGTGCAGGGCGCACCCACCTCCGGCGGCGATGCGATCCTGCTCGCGATGGACGACGCGCATCCGCTGACCGACATCCGCGTCACCTTCCCGGCCGCCTTGGGTGCGGGGACGCATGACGTGGTCGACCGGCGCATCCCGCTCGACTGGTTCGTGGAGCCGTTGCGCAAGGCGACCGATGGCGGCCCGGACGACGCGACGGGCCGCGTGCCGGTGCTGATCCGCTATACCTATCTGGTCGACGACAGGCCGCTCGCCAAGCAGGCGATCTACGACTTGGTGTGGCGCAGCCATGGCCGCGCCCTGCGCGGGCGCGGTTTCGAGCTGGTCGATTTCCGTCTGCGTCAGGCCGGCGGCGGGCAGGCAAGGCTCGACGCCATGTGGCATGCCGGCCACTGAGCCGGCACAAATCAAAATCGGTTGACCCATATCATATATTAATCGTGATTTGACCGAAGCTTAACCTTTCACCGCCAGCTATGACCGGTCTTTCAAGGCTCGCGGTGATCGGTCGATGTTCAGGAATTTGATGCGTGAACGTCGGCGGACCGTGGCGGTCCACGGGCTGCATGTGCTCGACACACCGGCCGAGCTGACCTTCGACCGCTTCGTCCAGGCCGCGGTGGATGCGTTCGATGCGCCGATCGCCCTGTTGTCGCTGATCCATGACAACCAGCAATGGTTCAAGGCGGCGCGGGGCGTGACGATCGACTGCATCCCGCGCGACACCGGCTTCTGCAGTTTCGCGCTCGACCGGCCGGACGTGCTGGAGGTCTGCGACGCCCGCGCCGACCCGCGCTTCGCGAACCTGCCGGCGGTGATCGGTGCGCCGTTCGCCCGCTATTATATCGGCGCGCCGCTGCGGCTGCTGAGCGGCGTCGATGTCGGGGCGCTGTGTGTGCTCGACACCGTTCCCCGCCGGCCCGCCTCCGCCGATCAGAAAGCCTATCTGCTGGCGCTCACCCGCCAGGCGATGCTGGCGCTGGAGACGCGGGGCGATATGTGGAACGAGGTGCAGGACGCCGCCCGCACCGGCGCGTCCGGGAACGAGGCCCGCCTGGCATGATGCGGGTCGCCCTGTGCCTCTTCCAGGAGCACGATCTCTATCTGGTGGCGATGGCGGTGCTGGTCTGCCTGGTCGGCTCGGCGGCGGTGATCGAACTGGTCGAGCGGGTCCGCTCCGCCGTCGGCCGGCGTCACGCCGGCTGGGTTTTCCTGGCCGCGACCGGCACCGGCACCATGGTCTGGTGCACGCATTTCGTCGCGATGATGGCGTTCAGGACACGCGCACCGGTGGTGCTCGATCCGCCGCTTACCCTGTTCTCCCTCCTGGTGGCGATCGTCACCGCCGCACCGGGGCTGAAGCTGATCGGCCGCAAGCGATCCTGGGCCATGCTCGGCGGCGCGATGGTCGGCGCGTCGGTGGCGGGGATGCATTATATCGGCATGGCCGCCTATCGGGTCGACGGGATCGTCACCTGGGACATGCGCTATGTCGTCGCATCCGTGGTGTTGGCGATGCTGCTCGGCGCGACGGCGTTCGGCACCCTGGTCGGCCATCATCGCTGGCGTCGAACCATTGCGGGCGGATTTCTCGGTTTGTCGGTCGCCGTACTCCATTTCACCGGCATGGCGGCGATGTCGATCGCGGTGCTGGACCTGGGCGGCGGCCTGTCGCCGACCACGCTGACCGTATTGGGGATGACCACCGCCATCGCCGGCCTCCTGGTGCTGGGCTGCGCCGCCGTCAGCGCGCTGATCGACGAGCATAGCCAGGACGAATCCTTCCGCCGGCTGCGCCACATGGCACTGCACGACGGTCTGACCGACCTTCCCAACCGCATGAACTTCAACGAGGAACTGGCGCGGCGCCTGGCGATGAAGGGCGGCGCCCCCTGCATGGCGGTGGTGATGCTCGACCTGTCGCGGTTCAAGGCGGTCAACGATACCTATGGCCATCAGGCGGGCGACCAGTTGCTGACCGCCCTCGCCGCCCGCCTGACCGGCACGCTGCTGCCCGGTGAGATCGTCGCGCGGCTGGGCGGCGACGAGTTCGGTGCGCTGATCTCCTATGAGACGCCGGACCAGCTCGCCGGATTCCTCACCCGGTTGCAGGCGGTGTTCGTCCCGCCCTTCCAGTTCGAGCGGTTCACCGCGTCGGTCGGCACCAATATCGGCGTCGCGCTGGCGATCCATGACGGCCAGGACGCGGACACGCTGCTCGCCCGCGCCGACCTCGCCATGTACCGCGCCAAATCGGCCCATTCGGAAAAGCCCTGTTTCTACGATTCGGCGATGGACGATGCCGTGCGCGACCGGCGGGAACTGGCCAGCGACCTGCGCGCCGCCGTCCAGGCGGGGGCGTTCCACCTCCATTTCCAGGTGCAGGCGGCGGTCGATACCGGCCAGGTGATCGGCTATGAGGCGCTGCTCCGCTGGACGCATCCGTCGCACGGGCCGATCTCGCCCGCCACCTTCATCCCGCTGGCGGAGGAGTATGGCGACATCGTGCCGCTCAGCGTCTGGGTGCTGCGTCAGGCCTGTTTCGAGGCCGCGCTCTGGGTTGATCCGCATGTGGTGTCGATCAATCTGTCGCCGCTCCACCTGGCGGACCCGCAATTGATCGACACGGTGCGCGCGGCCCTGGACGATAGCGGCCTGCCCGCCGAACGGCTGGTGCTGGAGCTGACCGAGAGCGCGATCATCCGCGACCGCCGTTATGCGCTGCAACAGCTCGCTGCGCTGAAGGCGATGGGCATCGCCATCGCGCTGGACGATTTCGGCGTCGGCTATTCCTCGCTCGACGTGCTGCGGTCCTTCCCCTTCGACCGGATCAAGCTCGATTCGTCCTTCGTCGCGGAGATCGAACGCAGCGACCAGGCGGTGGCGATCCTGCGATCGGTGGTCGCGCTGGGCACGATCCTGGAGATGCCGGTGCTCGCCGAAGGGATCGAGCGCCCGGCACAGCTCGCCATCGTCGCGCGTGAGGGATGTTCGTCGATCCAGGGTTATCTGATCGGCCGGCCGTCGCATCGGCTCGCCGATCCGGCAAGGGTGCACGGGCTGATGCAGCTCGGCCCCCGCGTCGTCCGCCGCGCCCTGGTGTCCTGAAGCCCGTCCGGTCACCGTCTTGTCAGCGTCATGCGGCCGGCGTAGCTCCGGGGCATGACCAAGGCTTCCCAGATCGTTTCCGAACTCGACCGGCTCTACACGGCGTCGGTGGAGCGGCTGCAAGGCGCACTCACCGCGTATCTGCGCGACGGCACCATCCCCTCGCCCGACAGCCGGCGCGACGGCAGCTTCGCCTATCCCGAAATCCACCTGCGGTTTCGCGGCCAGGATTCGCGGCCGACGCCGCCGCGCTCCTTCGGCCGGCTGGTGTCGCCCGGCGACTATCGGATCAGCGTGACCAAGCCCGCCGTCTTCGCCGATTACCTGACCGAACAGCTGACCCTGCTGATCGAGGATTTCGACGTCGAGGTCAGCGCCGTCCAGGGTCGGCAGGAAATCCCCTTCCCCTATGTGCTCGACCCCGGCCATGCGATGAGCCTGGACCAGGTATCGGCGTCGGAACTGGCGCGCTGGTTCCCGGCGACCGAGCTGGCGCATATCGGCGACGAGATCGCCGACGGGCTGTGGATGACCGTCGACGGCACGCAGCCGCTCGCGCTGTTCGATGGCCTGCGCACCGATTTCAGCCTGGCGCGGCTGCGGCATTATATGGGCACGCCGGCCGAGCATGTGCAGCGCTTCGTGCTGTTCACCAACTATCACCGCTATGTCGACGAATTCGTCCGCTGGGCCGCGTCGCAGCTCGGCGAGGGCAGCCGCTTCACCGCCCTGTCCGGCGCCGGCAATGTGATGATCCACAGCCCCGACGATGTCGACACGATCGTCACCGACAGCGCGTGGCGGCGGCACCAGATGCCCGCCTATCACCTGATGGCGGACGACCAGACCGGCATCACCCTGGTCAATATCGGCGTCGGCCCGTCCAATGCGAAGACGATCTGCGACCATCTGGCGGTGATGCGGCCCGAGGCCTGGCTGATGATCGGCCATTGCGGCGGCCTGCGCCCGTCGCAGCGGATCGGCGACTATGTGCTGGCCCATGCCTATCTGCGCGACGACCATGTGCTGGACGACGTCCTGCCGCCGGAAATCCCGGTTCCCGCCATCGCCGAGGTACAGGTGGCGATGGCCAAGGCGGCGGAGATCGTCTCCGGCCAGTCGGGCGAGGAACTGAAGCGCCGCCTGCGCACCGGCACGATCGTCACCACCGACGATCGCAACTGGGAGCTGCGCTATTCGCAATCGGCACTGCGCTTCTCGCTCAGCCGCGCGGTCGGCATCGACATGGAATCGGCGACGATCGCGGCGCAGGGCTATCGCTTCCGCGTGCCCTATGGGACATTGCTCTGCGTGTCGGACAAGCCCCTGCACGGCGAACTGAAGCTGCCGGGCCAGGCCAACCGCTTCTACGAGCGGGCGATCAGCGAGCATATGCGGATCGGCATCCAGGCCTGCGAGCAATTGCGGCTGGAGGGCGACCGGCTGCATTCGCGCAAGCTGCGCGCGTTCAACGAGCCGCCCTTCCGCTGATCGTCTGCGGGAACGGGGCGCGGGCAACCGCGCCTGCCGGACCGCGTTTCGCCCCCGTATCACTTTCAGGAACAGCGACCATGGCCGACAAGGACAAGCCGGGCGGCGACACGCCCAAGACCCCGCGCCGCCGCCGCGCCACCACGCCCGCCAAGGCCGGCGCCAAGTCGCGGCCGCCGCGCAAGACCAAGCCGAAGACCGAGGATGCGGCAGCGGAGGCTACCCAGCCCAAGGCGAAGCCCGCCCCCAAGCCGCGCAGCAGCAAGCGGACCACCGCCAAGGCCGGTGCCAAGCGCAGCCGTACGGCCGCCGCCGCCCCCGCGCCCGCCACCAGGGGCGGGGCGCTGCGCGATTCGCTGGATCGTCTCGGCGACCGGGTCCGGGGGCCGTGGGGCGCCGCGGCGATCGCGGGCGGACTGGCCGCCGCCGCCGCGCTCCTGTCGTTGCGTGGCAGCACCGCCAAGCCGACGGATACGACCGAGCCGGAGAAGGATCAGCCGGGCAGCGACGATGCCGAGGCGAAGGACCCCGAGACGGAAGGGCCAGACCAAGGCTGATTCAACGATCTCGAACCCTTTGGCGCCATGCGATCAAATTATCCGTCATGGCGAGCGGAACGAAGCCATCCAGCGCCGGATCAGGACGCCCTGGATGGCTCCGCCCCGCTTGCCATGACGAGGCATATCGACCTGTCCTACTCCGCCAGGAACTCCGCGATCGCCGCGCCCAGTTCCGGCTTCACCACCGAACTCATATGGTTGCCCGGCACCTCGACATAGCGCCCCCGCGGCAGCATGGCCGCCAGATCGCGTACGGAGCCGTTGTCATGATCGTCGACGCCCGCCACCACCAGCGCCGGCAGGTCGAAATCGCGCAAGGCCGCCAGCGGCGTATCCGTGAAGGTGTCGAGGATGCCGAGCAGCGCCTTGGCATCGCCCTTGGTGCTCTTCAGGAACGCCTCGGCCAGCCATTCGGGCGAGCCGCGCTCATGCTGACCCAAGCGGGTCAGGATGTTGCGGAAATGATCGACGCGGCGATGCGTGTCGGTCAGCCCCTCCAGCCCCATGCCCGCGAAGATCGCGCGGCGCGGCCGAGCCCCCGTCGCGATCATCCGCGACACGGTCCGCGCGCCCAGCGAATAGCCGCCCAGGTCATAGTCGGTCAGCCCCAGATGCTCGATCAGCGCATGGCCGTCGCGGGTCAGCGCGTCGGGCGGATAGGCCGCCGCCTCGTGCGGGCGGTCGCTTTCGCCATGCGCGCGCAAGTCCGGCATGATCACGCGGAACCCCGCCGCCGCGATCCGCTCGGCATGGCCGTAGCGAATCCAGTTGGTCTGCGCGTCGGAGAAATAGCCGTGGATCAGCACCACCGGCCGACCGGTGCCCAGTTCGCGCCAGGCGATGCAGTGATTGTCGAAGCTCGGCAGGAAACGGGTCGCGGTCGGTTCGGTCATGTGCCCGGCTCTACGCCATTTCGATGGACCTGCCAGCCGGTATCGCGCGGTTTTCGTTGCCAAGGGCCTCGGCCCCGCCTAGCGCGGATCGCATGACCGCCACGATCGCGCTGGTCGATGACGACCGCAACATCCTGACCTCGGTGTCGATCGCCCTCCAGGCCGAGGGGTTCCTGACCCGCGTCTATACCGATGGCGAGGCGGCGCTGAAGGCGCTGATCGACAATCCGCCCGACCTCGCCGTGCTCGACGTGAAGATGCCGAAGATGGACGGGCTGGAACTGCTGCGCCGGTTGCGCGCGCAGCGGCAGACGCCCGTGATCTTCCTCACCTCCAAGGACGACGAGCTGGACGAGGCGATGGGACTGGCGATGGGCGCGGACGATTATATCGCCAAGCCCTTCTCGCAGCGCCTGCTGATCGCCCGCATCCGCGCCATCCTTCGCCGGACCGAGGCGAGCAATGCCCCGCGCGAGGGCGAGGCCGCGCCCGCCCCGGTGCTGGAGCGCGGGCGGCTGACCATGGACCCGGCGCGCCACCGCACGCTCTGGGCCGGTGAGCCGGTGACGCTGACCGTCACCGAGTTCCTGATCCTGGAAACGCTGGCGCAGCGGCCCGGCATCGTGAAGACGCGCAACCAGCTGATGGACGCCGCCTATCAGGACGACATCTATGTCGACGACCGTACCATCGACAGCCATATCAAGCGCGTCCGTCGCAAGTTCCGCGCGGTAGACCCGCAGTTCGATGCCATCGAGACGCTCTATGGTGCCGGCTATCGCTTCTCCGAGGAATGACGGCGAGGACGCCCGCGACCTGGCGCTGAGCTGGTCCGGGCAGATCTCGCTGACCCAGCGTATCCTGCTGGTCAATCTGCTGGCGCTGGCATTGCTGGCGGGCGGGTTCTTCTATCTCGATTCCTATCGCAGCCGAATCGTCGACAGCCGCCATCGAACAGGCGACGCGCGAGGCGCGCCTGGTGGCGGAGGCGATCGGCGCCAGCCCTGCGGAGGGGCGCACGGCGCTGGTCCAGCGACTGGCGCGCGATACCGGCGCGCGCCTGCGGCTGCTGGGACCGGCGGGGGTGACGGTCGACAGCCGGTCGCTCGGCATCCGCAACTTCACCTTGCAAGACCCGGATCGCGAAGGCTGGGACCAGCGGATGGCGCGCTTCCTGGACGGGGTGATCGACACGGTCGTCTCGGCGCAGCGGCCGCCCCTCTATCGCGATCGTACCGATCCGGCCGACTGGCCAGAGGTTCGCGCCGCGCGCGCCGGCCGCGTCGCCGCCACCGTCTGGCGCGCGCCCGACCGGACGCCGGTGATCACCGCCGCCGCGCCGCTGCCCGGCGGGGGGGTGGTGATCACCGCGAACAATGCCCGCGGCATCACCCGCACGGTGCGGATCGAGCGCTATCGGCTGGGCGTCGTGCTGCTCGGCGTGACGGTCTTCTCGGTGCTGCTGTCGCTCTTCCTGGCGCGCACCATCGTGCGGCCGCTGCGGCGGCTCGCGCGGGCGGCGGTGCGGGTGCGGCGCGGACGCGCGCGGGAGGTGGTGGTGCCCCGCCTGCCCTCGCGCCGCGACGAATTGGGGATGCTGGCGCGCGCGCTGTCGGACATGAGCCTGGCGCTGCGTGCCCGGATCGACGCGACCGAAAGCTTCGCCGCCGACGTCACCCATGAGTTGAAGAACCCGCTCGCCTCGCTGCGGTCGGCCGTCGACGGGCTGGGGCGCGTCTCCGACCCGGCGCTCCAGGCGCAGCTGATCGCGATCGTGCGCGACGATGTAATGCGGCTCGACCGGCTGATCACCGACATCTCCGACGCCTCCCGCCTCGACGCGCAACTCAGCCGCGCGCAGTTCGAGCCGGTCGATCTCGCCGCCCTGCTCGCCGCGCTGGTCGCGCAACGCGAGGAACGCGGGATCGAGCGCGACATCCGGCTCGACCTGATCGAGGAGGGCGCGGCGATGCTGGTGCCGGGCGAAGGCGCGCGGCTGGAGCGGGTGTTCGAGAATCTGATCGACAACGCCCTCTCTTTCTCGCCGGATGGCGGCGTCGTCACCATCCTGCTCCATGCCGATGACGGCGAGCGGATCGTCGCCGTGGAGGATGAAGGCCCGGGCGTCCCCGCCGACAAGCGCGAGACGATCTTCCACCGTTTCCACTCGATCCGGCCGGAGGGCGAGGCGTTCGGCCGCCATTCCGGCCTGGGCCTCGCCATCGCCCGTACCATCGTGGACGGTCATGGCGGCCAGATCACGGTGGAGAACCGGGCCGATGGACGAGCCGGCGCACGCTTCGTCGTCCGCCTGCCCGCCGCCGCCCCGATGACCGAGGACGCGTGATGGCGGCTGCCGACTCGACCACCATCCATGCCACCTGCGTCGCGATCGGGGGTCGTGCGGTGCTTATCACCGGACCGTCGGGCTCCGGCAAGTCGGACCTGGCGCTGCGGCTGATCGATCGCGGCGCGACCCTGGTCAGCGACGACTATACCGTCCTGACCCGGATCGGCGACGCCGTGCACGCCACCCCGCCCGCCACCATCGCCGGCCGGATGGAGGTGCGCGGGATCGGTGTCATCGCCCGGCCCTATATCACGGATATTCCGGTCGCGTTGATCGTCCGTATCGATCAGGAGGTGCCCCGGATGCCCGACGCACGAACCCATGCCATCCTCGATGTCGCGATTCGCGAGGTGGCGCTCGCGCCCTTCCCCGTCGCCACGCCGATCAAGATCGAACTCGCCCTGGAACAGCCCATCCTGCCATGACTGCCAACATCCTCTTCGTCACCGGCCTGTCCGGCGCCGGCAAGTCGACCGTACTCAAGACGCTGGAAGACCTGGGCTGGGAGGTGGTCGACAATCTCCCCCTGGTGCTGCTCGACCGGCTGCTCGAAGCCCCCGCGCCGCCGACCGGATCGGGCGGACGCGTCCAGCCGCTGGCGGTCGGGATCGGCGCCCGCACCCGCGACTTCGATGCCACGCGAGTCGTCGAGGGGGTCGAGCGGCTGCAACGGCAGCACGGCGCCCAGGTCGAACTGCTGTTCCTCGACTGCACCGGCGCGGAGCTGGAGCGTCGCTATGCCGAGACGCGCCACCGCCACCCGCTGGCGCTCGACCGACCGGCGGGCGACGGCATCGCCCGGGAACGCGAACTGCTCGCGCCCCTGCGCGCGGCGGCCGGCCGGCTGATCGACACCAGCACGCTTAACAGCAGCGAATTGGCCGCGCAGATCCGCACCGGTTTCACCGGGCCCGCGACCGAGCCGGTACTGACCGTCACCTCCTTCGGCTTCGCACGCGGGCTGCCGCGCAACGCCGACCTGGTGTTCGACATGCGGTTCCTGCGCAATCCGCACTGGGTGCCCGCGCTGAAGCCGGGCACCGGGCTGGACGCCGATGTCGCCGCCTATGTCGCGGACGACCCCTGCTACGAACCGGCGGTGTCGCGGATCGAGGACCTGCTCGCGCTGCTGCTGCCGCGCTACCGGGCCGAGGGAAAATCCTATGTCACCGTGGCGATCGGGTGTACCGGAGGGAGACACCGATCCGTGCATGTCGCCGAACGGATCGGGAGGTTCTTGCACGACCGCGGTTTTTCGCCCACGGTGACACATCGGGATTTGGGAACCCGGCCGCAGGATCCATTGGAAGGACTGCCGACGAGTCCCGCATGAGGTACATGTCCGCTTTATGATCGGCTTGGTTCTGGTAACGCACGGGCATCTGGCCGATGAATTCGTGACCGCGATGATTCATGTCGTCGGCCCGCAGGAGCGCGTCGCGACGATCGCGATCGGCCCGGAAGACGATATGGAGGGCCGGCGCGCCGATATCGCCGCGGCGATCCAGTCGGTGGATATCGGTCGCGGCGTGATCGTGCTGACCGACCTGTTCGGCGGCACCCCGTCCAACCTGGCGATCAGCCTGATGGAGCGTGGCCGGGTCGAGGTGATCGCGGGCATGAACCTGCCCATGCTGATTCGCCTGGGGTCGGCGCGCAAGTCGATGAAGGTCGTGGACGCGGTCGCCGCCGCGCGCGAGGCCGGCCGCAAATATATCTCCGTCGCCTCCGAGGTGCTGGGCGAGGCGGCGGCATGACGGTCCGCCGGACGGTGGCCATCACCAATCGCCGCGGCCTTCATGCCCGCGCCTCCGCCAAGTTCGTCACCCTCGCCTCGACCCAGCCCTGCGAGGTGCAGGTCGAGAAGGACTCGTCCAGCGTCACCGGCACATCGATCATGGGCCTGATGATGCTGGGTGCGGCCAAGGGCGACTCGATCACGATCAGTGCGGACGGCGATGGAGCCGAAGCGGCGGTCGAGGCGCTGGTCGCGCTGGTCGAGGGCAAGTTCGGCGAGGATTGAGGATCGGTCGCGCGGGCCATTGAGCGCCCGGTGACAGGACCTTCGACTCGGGATCGTCATGGCGAGCGCAGCGACGCAATCCACAGCCCGCGCGTGTGACGCCCTGGATTGCTTCGCTCCGCTCGCAATGACGGCGGTGAACCCGATGTCATCCTGCTCCAGCGACAACGTTGAGACCGGACCGAATCGGATCGAGACTTCTCCCCGCTATAGCGCTCACGATGCCGCGATCAGGCGGGCACCGACAGCATCCGCCATTCCGATCCGGATTTAGGTCCACGGGTCGCGACCCCCACGGCCGATATCTCCGCCGGCAACAGCCTATCCCCGATGAGCGCGAACGCCTCGCCATCGACCATCACCTGCGGACTGAACGGACGGCAATTGTAGTTCGATGCCATGGCCGCACCATAGGCGCCGGTCGCGTGGAATATGGCCAGGTCGCCGCGCTCGACATGGTCGATCGTTCGGTCCACGCCGAATATGTCGCCCGTCTCGCAGATGGGACCAGCGATGTTGGCGACCATGGTCGCACCATCGGGGGTGACGGCCGAGAAGCCGTGATAGGCGTCGTAGAGCGCCGGCCGCGCAAGGTCGTTCATCGCCGCGTCGACGATGACGAAGGGATGGGTCGCCCCCGGCTTCACCCAGGTCACGCGCGTCAGCAGCACACCGGCAAGGCCAGTGATGATCCGCCCGGGTTCGAAGGTGAGGCCGACATGCCAGTCGCGGGTGACGCGCGCGACCATCGCGGCATAGTCGGCCAGCGACGGCATCGCATCGTCGGGGTGATAGGCGATCCCGAGGCCGCCGCCCAGGTCGACGCGGGTGATCGCATGCCCGCGCGCGCGCAGTTCGAGGACCAGTGCCCCGATCCGGCGATAGGCGGCCTCCAATGGTGCCAGGTCGCTGATCTGGCTGCCGATATGCAGGGCGACCCCGCGCAGGTCGAGCCCATCGCATCGCGCCAGCCGGTCGTACATGTCCGCCGCGCAGGCCATGTCGACGCCGAACTTGCTTTCCCGGCGGCCGGTCGTGATCTTGGCATGCGTTCCCCCGTCGACGTCCGGATTGACGCGCAACACGGCGGGCGCGCGCATGCCGCGCTCCTGCGCCAATTGCGCCAGCACGCGCCCCTCCTCCTCCAGTTCGAGGTTGAACTGGCCGATGCCGGCGTCCAGCGCGTCGCTCAGCTCGCGATCGGTCTTCCCCACGCCCGAGAAAACGATGTCCGCCGGTGCGATGCCCGCATCCAGGGCGCGACGCAGCTCGCCGCCCGACACGATGTCCGCGCCGAAGCCACAGCCGGCGAGCAGCCGCAGGACCGCGATATTGGGATTGGCCTTGACCGCGAAGGCGAAGCGCACCGCCGGCAGATCGGCCAGCGCCGCAGTGAAGGCATGGGCGGCGTGCCGAAGCGCGCCAGCCGAATAGATGTGGACCGGCGTGCCGACCGCATCGGCGATCGCCGGCAGGGCGACGCCCTCGGCATGAAGGACGCCGTCGCGATAGTCGAAGAAGCTCATGGGACCTACCTTGGACGCTCGGTCTTCAAAAACGGGGGTCGCCGTGCCGGCGGCGTCGGACGCGTGCGGCATGGACGGCATGGGCTGTCTCGCGATGCCCGCGGCGTTCCGCACGGATCAACTGACCGACGCGCTTCCCATGGATCATCAGGGGCAGGCCGAGCAGCG
Source organism: Sphingomonas sp. SORGH_AS_0438 (assembly GCF_031453475.1). Taxonomy (NCBI): domain Bacteria; kingdom Pseudomonadati; phylum Pseudomonadota; class Alphaproteobacteria; order Sphingomonadales; family Sphingomonadaceae; genus Sphingomonas; species Sphingomonas sp. SORGH_AS_0438. Next base: position 683,374 of record NZ_JAVIZS010000001.1, on the reverse strand, counting down.
CCAGCGGAAAGAAGATGATGATCGCCGGCGATCCGTCGAACATCAGGGCCATGGCGCAGGACGAGGCAAGCAGCGCGAAGCCGCCGGCCCGCCATTGCAGGTCGCGGCCGGTCATATGGCCGCCCCATGTCGATCGGAAGCGCCACGATCGCCGATGACCGTATCGCCGGCCGCCGCCAGGCTCGCGCGGGTGCCCGGGCGATCATCGCCAGCACGGGTGCCGTGCCATAGAATGATGTCGGCCGGGGCGTTGGCCTCGTCCGCCAGGGCGTCGATCACGTCCGCGACCTCGAAGATGATGCCGATGGCCGGGTCGTGGAGACGGTGGGCGGCGGCCCAGGCACGCCCGATCATCGCCGGCGAGCCGTCGATGCCACGGCCCTCGATGGCGGTGAAGCCGCAGGCCCGTGCCTGTCGGACCGCGGCGATCAGCAGCGCGCCGCAGGCGCAATCGGTATCGACGATGCGCACCGCATGGCGGCGCGCCTCGCGCAGCCGGTCCAGCGCGATGCAGATTGTCGGCCAGCGTGGGTCGTGATGGGCGGCCCGGCTTCCCGGCATCGCCGGGACGCGGGGCTGCGCGCCGGTTGGCGGACGCCTGTCCGGGGCGGCGGCCTGTGCTCTGATGGGCATGTCAAAATCCTCAGGCGGCGCGGGGGAGCGCATGGTCGGCGGCACTGACGGGGCCGAAGGGGATAAGCGGCACCAGCGGCGTCACGCACATCTCCAGGCTGGCATGGTAGATCTGGCGCTCCGCCTCGGCGAAGCGCAACGCGGCGCTGCGCGACACGAAGCGACCTTCCATTTTCCGGCCGCTATCCTGCACGAGCCAGTGGCCGGCCTTGTCCTGACCTACGTAGATGACGGTGCCGCATGGATCGGGCTGGCACTCGGGTTCAGACGACATATCGCCTTCGAAACCTTCTATGATCGAGCGTCCTGCGCCCGCCCCGCCGAGGTACGGACCTCGGCATAGCGTTTCGAGATCGATTCCGGAGAAGTGCATAGCGGCGGCATAGCGTCGTCCACCGCGGGTTACGGCGTCATCGCAGAGCGAAGCGATTGCAAGAACTCGGCGGGCGCTTCGACCTGCGGCGAATGGCCGAGACCGTCCAGGCGGATAAGGCGGGCGCCGGGGATGCGCTTCACCGCGTCCTCGGCGGCCTGCGGCACGGTGCGGACGCGGGCGCGCTGATCCTCTGAGGCGCTGGTGGCGCGAAAGGCCGTCAGGTCGCGCTGGCCGATGATGAGCGTGGTCGGAACTGCCAGGCGCGACAATTCGGCGGCGACCGGCTGAGTCTGGATCATATCGGACAGACGAGCCTGCGCGTCGCGCACCGTGTCGCCGTCGGGGCTGGCATATTGCCCGGCCAGCATGGCGACCCAGCGATCGTAATCCGACCGCCAAACCCCATGATAATAGTTGCGAAGCTGATAGGCCTTGATCGACGCCGCGTCCGTCTTCGCCTCGTCGGCGCGCAGCTTGCCGAGATCGGCATAGGGCACGCCCTCACTCAGCGTGTCGTTGAGGCCGAGCGGATTGGCCAGCACCAGCTTCGCGACCCGTTCGGGATAGAGAAGCGCGAAGCGCGTGGCGAGAATGCCGCCGGTCGAATGGCCGACCAGCACGACCTTGCCAGCTCCGGCCCGGTCGAGCAGTGTCGCGGTCAGCGCGGCCATGGTGTGGAAGCTGTACTGATAGCCGCTCGGCTTCGACGATTTGCAGAAGCCGATCTGGTCCGGCGCGATGACGCGGTAGCCCGCAGCCGCTAGCCCGCGCGCGGTGTCGCCCCAGGTCGCGGCGCAGAAATTCTTGCCGTGGAGCAGGACGACCGTTTTGCCGTTGGGCGTGGCGGTCGCCGGCCAGTCGAGAAAGGCCATGCGAACCGGATGGCCCTGTGACGTTGCCTCGAACCAGTGCACGGGGGCAGGATAGTCGAACCGCTCCAGATCGGCACCGAGCGGCACGGTTTGCGCAGCCGCAGTGGTTGAAAGCAGGACCGAACCGGCGGCGGCAGCGAGAAAGGGACGAAGCATCAAAGGGTAACACCGGTCGCGATGCCGATATCCCTGCAAGCGCTCCTGCCTGTCGCGGCGGAAGATCGACGCCGGGGCCCCACCCGATAGCGAAGGGCTTCGTTTGCGACGCCCGTTCACCACGGCGAACCCATGTCAGGCACCCCCGATGGCCAAAGCTCGGCTAATCGCGGAGCAACATATGCTTCTCCCCTAATCCATACCAAGTTGATAGGCTTTGACTCGAGCCCGGCCAGGGCATTCAGCGTGGAGACCTGCATGATCTCGATCCGCTTTCACGATCCACCCGCCCTCGCGGTGACCGACATCCTTGCCTGACACGCAAAGCGAACGAGGCCGAGTGGCCGAGTTCGCGCGGTAGCTGTCTACGCGGTCGACGCCTCCGGTATCGCGGCCGACGACCGTTCGCGCCTGTACGCATATCAAGACGATAAGAGAGCCAATCCATGAAAAGGGGATTTCCGGCGAGGACGGCCTGTGTCCGCCGCCGCCGACTGTGGCTTGCCGCCACGGCCCTGGCGCCGTCCGGCGCCGCCGCACAGATCATTCCCATCGACAGCGACGGTGCCGCGCGGATCGCCGCCGTCCCCGATCCGACATCGGCGGCAGTGCCTGTCGCCGAACCCGCCGGCGACATCGTCGTCACCGCCCGCCGACGCACGGAGCGCGCGCAGGACGTGCCGATCGCATTGAGTGTCGTCGGCGCGGAGCAATTGGGGATGCGCGGCGACTATCGCCTCGATCAGGTGCAACAACTGGTGCCCTCGCTCCAGGTGTTCAGCTTCAACCCGCGCAACACCAACATCAACATCCGCGGGCTCGGCTCCAACGTCGCGCTGACCAATGACGGGCTGGAGAATGGCGTCGGCGTCTATATCGATAATGTCTATTATGGTCGGGTCGGACAGAGCCAGTTCGACCTGGTCGATCTCGACCGCGTCGAGGTGCTGCGAGGACCGCAGGGCACGCTGTTCGGCAAGAACACCACCGCCGGCGCGATCAACATCACCAGCCGCCTGCCGCAGTTCGAGTGGCACGCCGACGGGCAGGTCGATATCGGCAACTACGAGTACCGGCAGGGGCGCGGATCGCTCACCGGCCCGCTGATCGACGGCCTCGCCGCCTTCCGCCTCAGTGCCGCCTATACCAAGCGCGACGGCTTCCTCTACGATACGACGACGCGCCGCCGCGTCCATAACTATGAGAATGCGACGGTGCGCGGCCAGTTGCTGCTGACGCCTGCGCCCGCGCTGACGATCCGCCTCATCGGCGACTGGGGGCAGCAGGACCAGGCCTGCTGCATCAACCTGCCGGTCCGGACATTCGCGACCTACGACAATGGCGGCGGCCATCGCGAACAGCTTCGTCCAGCGCCTCGCGCGCTTCCCGAACTACACGCCGCTGCCGATCGATCCCTTCGCAAGGACCACCGACGCCAACTCGCCGTTCCAGGCGAACATGGACAATTGGGGCGTCTCGGGCCAGGTCGATTACGATCTGGGCGGCGCGGCGCTGACGTCGATCACCGCGGTGCGCCAGTGGAATTGGTTCCCGCGCAACGACAGCGACATGACCGCCCTGTCGATCAACACGCAGAACCACATCCTCAACTTCCAGCGCCAGGTCAGCCAGGAGGTGCGGCTCGCCTCCACCGGCACGCGGACGATCGACTGGCTGATCGGCGCCTATTATTTCCGGCAGGTGGTACGCGGATATAGCCGCGCGGAATTCGGGCCGGACGCCGCGCTCGCGCTCTATCCGTCGGACGACCCGAGGGTCGCCGGCATCGCCACCGACGACCTGCTGTCGGCCGGGCGGTCGGACCCGCATACCCGGAGCGCCGCGATCTTCGGCCAGGGGACGTGGCACCTCACCCCCGCGCTCAACCTGACCGCCGGGCTGCGCTATACGCATGAAGACAAATGGGGCGGCTATGCCAGTGAGCGGCTCTTCGCGCAGCCCACCACCGGGCTGACGGCCGCGCAGGTCGCGCGCGTCACCGCGATCCGCAACGCACTGGCACCGATCCAGTCCTTCTCGGTGGACACGAAGGACGACAATGTCTCCGGGCTGGTGACGCTGGGTTGGAAGCCGAGCGACGACACCCTGGTCTATGCGACCTATTCGCGCGGGGCCAAGTCGCCGGGATTGAACCTGACCGCCCTGCCCGCCGATGTCGACCCGGTCGTCCGTCCGGAAACCGTCGATAGCTACGAGATCGGCCTCAAGTCGCAGTTGCTGGACCGGCGCGTGACGCTGAACCTGGCCGCCTATCAGACCGACGTGCATGATTATCAGACGACGATCGTCCAGCAGGTGGTCGGCACCAACAGGTACCTCAACTATATCGCCAACATCCCCCAGGTCCGCTCGCGCGGGTTCGAGGGCGATCTGGCGGTCCGCCCTGCCGACTGGCTGAGCCTGACCGGCTCGATCGCCTATACCGATGCGACCTATCGCGACTATCCCAACGGACCGACACCGGTGGAGGCGCTCAATCCCACGGCCGCCAATCCGGGCGGATCGCCGGTGCGCAACTTCACGGGCCAGCGGCTGGCGGGCGTGCCCAAATGGGCGGCGTCCGTGGGCGGCGACGTGACCCATGCGGTTGGTGGCGGGGCCGAGGCGTATCTGCACGGCGACTGGTCGTACCGCTCATCCTATTACACGGTCGCCAGCAACAGCCGCTACGGGCTGGTGCCAGGCTATGGCCTGGTCAATGCGCGCGCCGGCATCCGACTGGGCGATGGCGGCCGCTACGATCTGTCGATCTGGGCGCGCAACCTGTTCGACAAGGACTATTTTCAGACCCTGAACGTCCAGAATTACGGCCTCGTCACCGCCATCCTCGGTGATCCCGGCACGTATGGCGCGACGCTCAAGGTCCGTTTCTGACGGAGACGGCGATGGCCAGCATTCCCTTCGACGGCGCACAGTCCTCGCGCGACGACGCCCCGGCCGAGCGTGGCAACGGGATCGCGGCGGGCAGGCTGCTCGGCTTCGGCTCGCTCGCGATCCCGCTGGCCGGGGCGGGACTGCCGCTGGTCCTGTTCATACCGCAACTTTATGCCAGCCATTTCGGCCTGTCGCTGGCGACGATCGGGTTCATCTTTTTCCTGGGGCGGTTCTGGGACGTGGCATCGGACCCGATCGTCGGCACGCTGTCCGATCGGACCCGCACGCGCTTCGGGCGTCGGCGGCCATGGATCGCCGCGGGAGGCCTGTTGTTCGGCGTCGGATCGGCACTGCTGTTCTTTCCGCCCATGGTCATCGCGCCGCTCTATCTCGGGATCGCGCTGTTCGTCTTCTACACCGGCTGGACGATGATCGAGATCCCCTTCTCCGCCTGGGCGGGGGAATTGTCGGGCCGGTATCACGAGCGCACGCGCATCGCGACCTACCAGCATACGATGCGCGCCCTCGGCCTGTTGCTGGTGCTGATCCTGCCGACGCTGATCGAACAATGGCGGCCCACCGATGGCGTGCTGAAGCTGCACGTCACCGGCCTGTTCATCCTGATCGCGCTGGCGATCACGCTGGTCCTGAGCCTGACCGCCATTGCCGAGCCGCCCGTTCCGGCCCGGCAGGCGCGCCGTGTCGGCTTCTGGCGCAGCGCCGCTTTGGTGTTCGGCGATCGCCTGCTGCTGCGCATCCTCGCGTCCGACGTGGCGGTGACGGCCGGCCAGTCGATCCGCGCCGGACTGCTCGCCTTCTTCTGCGTCAGCTACATGGGCCTGCCGCAATGGGCGAGCGGCCTGTACCTGCTGCAATTCGTGTTCGGCGTCGCCGCCGGGCCGCTATGGCTCGCGATCGGACGGCGGCTGGGCAAGCGGCAGACCGGGATCGCCTGCGAACTGGTGCAGGCGGCGATCAACATCGGTCTGCTGGCGGTCTTCCCCGACACGCTGTGGCTGCTGATCGCGCTGGCGGTGGCGCAGGGGCTGACGCAAGGCTCCGGCAATCTGATGCTCCGCGCGATGGTGGGCGATGTCGCCGACGCGCACGAACTGGCGACCGGGCACAACCGAACCGGCCTGTTCTTCTCGGTCTTCAGCCTCGCGAGCAAGGCCGGCCCGGCGATCGGCATCGGCCTGGCGCTCCCGCTGCTCGCCTGGCTGGGTTTCCAGCCCAAGGGGCAGAGCGAGCCCGGCGCGATCGAGGCGCTCAAATACGTCTTCGCGCTCGGCCCCGCCGCCGCGCACATCATCTCGGCTGCGCTGATCTGGCACTTCCCGCTCGACCAGACCCGCCACGCCGCGATCCGCCGCGCGCTCGATGCGCGCGCGGCCGCAATTCCCGTCGAAGCCTGAAGGAGAATGTGACATGACCGTGATCCAACACCAGTTCGACAATGCCGCCGATGGCGACAGCCCGCTCGACATCGTCCCCGTCGCCGGGCGGATCGGCGCGGAGATCAGGGGCGTCGCCCTGTCGGGTGACCTCGACGACCTGACCATCGCCGCGATCAAGCGGGCACTGGGCCGCCACAAGGTGATCTTCTTTCGCGGCCAGACGCATCTCGACGACGCGACGCACGAGGCCTTTGCCGCGCGACTGGGCGAGCCGCTCGCGCACCCCACCGTGCCGGTGGCGGAGGGATCGCGCTTCCTGCTCGAACTCAACTCGCGCGAGGGCGAAGCGGCGTCGCAATGGCATACCGACATCACCTTCCTGCCCGCCTTCCCCGCCGCATCGATCCTGCGCGCGCTGGTGATCCCCCCGGCGGGCGGCGACACGCTCTGGGCCAATGCCGTCACCGCCTATGAAGGGCTGCCCGCGGCGTTGAAGGCGCTGGTCGGCGACCTACGCGCGGTCCACACCAACGCCTATGACTATGCCACCGCGCGCCCCGAAGCCTCGGAGGACGCGATCCGCCGTCATCGCGAGATATTCGCCTCGACCGTCTACGAGACCGAGCATCCGGTGGTGCATGTCCACCCGGTGACGGGCGAGAAGGCGTTGCTGCTCGGCAATTTCGTCAAGAGCTTCGTCGGCCTCAATCGCGACGATTCCAACCGCGTCTTCCAGATCCTGCAGGACCAGATCACCAAGCCCGAAAATACGGTGCGGTGGCGCTGGCAAGTCGGCGACGTGGCGATCTGGGACAATCGCGTGACTCAGCACCGCGCGATCGCGGACTTCGGCAGGCAGAAGCGCCATTTGCGCCGCGCGACGATCGCGGGATCGGTGCCGGTGGCGCTTGGCGGCGGATCGAGCCGCGCGCTGAAGCCCGAACCGCTGCTCGAAGCCGCAGAGTGATGTATCGCGCCGGCGTTCTACCTGACGGAATGCCGGCGCTCTCTCGATCCCGGAGACCCGCCTCGTGCGAATGACCGCGCTGACCATCGCCCTGCTCGCCACCACCATGACCGGCGCGGCCACGATCACCGCCGCGCCCCGTATCCAGACGCCGGACACGCCGGTCGCGGCCGCCCCTGCCCCTGCCCCTGCCCCTGCCCCTGCCTTTGCGAAACCGAACATCCTCATCATCGTCGCCGACGATCTCGGCTATTCCGACCTCGGCGCATTCGGTGGCGAGATCCGGACGCCCAATCTGGATGCGCTGGCGGCACGCGGACTGAAGCTGACCGGCTTCCATTCCGCGCCGACCTGCTCACCGACACGGTCGATGCTGCTGTCGGGCACCGACAACCATCTCGCCGGGCTGGGCAACATGGGGGAGATGCTGACGCCCAACCAGGTCGGCCGGCCCGGCTATGAAGGCCATCTGCCCGACGATGTCGTCACCCTGGCCGACCGGCTGCACGACCTTGGCTATGCGACGCTGATGGCGGGCAAATGGCATCTCGGCACCCGCGCGGAAGACAGCCCCGCCCGCCACGGCTTCGACCAGAGCTTCGACCTCGCGCAGGGCGGCGGCAATCATTATGGGCTCGACCTGGCCAAAGACGGCAAGCCGGGCACCACCTATTGGGAAAACGGGCGCCGGCTCACCAGCCTGCCGCCGGGTTTCTACTCCTCCGACACCTATGCGACGAAGCTGATCGAGCAGCTTCGTCGCACCGACCCGGCCAAGCCCTTCTTCGCCTATCTGACCTTCACCGCGCCCCATTGGCCGCTCCAGGCGCCCGACGAAGACGTGGCGCGCTACCATGGCCGCTACGATGCGGGGTTCGAAGTGCTGCGCGCCCGCCGCCTCGCCAGGCTGAAGGCGCTTGGCCTGGTCGGTGCCAATGTCACCCCGCACGATCTCGTCCTGCCGCCCGGCCGCCGCTGGGCCGACCTGTCGCCGGCCGAACGCCGGGAACAGGCGCGACTGATGGAGATCTACGCCGCCATGGTCGACCGGATGGACCAGAATGTCGGCCGGGTCATCGCGCACCTCAAGGCGACGGGCCGGTACGACAATACGATCATCCTGTTCACCGCCGACAATGGCGCGGAGGGGATCGACATCGCGCGCTCCGAACTCCCGGAATTCCGCGCCCGCGTGGCCAAGGCGGACAATCGCTTCGACAATCTCGGCAAGCCGACCTCCTATGCCGGCTACGGCCCCGGCTGGGCACAGGCGGCGACGGCGCCGTCATGGCTGTACAAGGGCTATACCACAGAGGGCGGCACCCGCGTCGCCGCCTTTATCGACTGGCCGGGCGCGCGGCGGACCGGCGTCAGCACGACCTTTGGCACGGTGATGGACGTGGTGCCGACGCTGGTCGAGGCGGCGGGTGGGACGTGGCAGGGCGCGCACTATGCCGGACGCCCGGTCCAGCCGGTGCGCGGGCGAAGCTGGCGCCCCTATCTGACCGGTGCGACCGACCGGGTACACGCGCCCGGCGAGGCGATCGGCAGCGAATTGTTCGGGCGGCGGGCGGTGCGCCAGGGGGACTGGAAGGCGGTGAACCTCGGCGATGCGTGGCGACTGTTCAACATCGCCGACGACCCGGGCGAAACGAACGACCTCGCCACGCAAGAGCCGGCGCGGCTCAGGACGCTGATCGCCGCCTGGGAGGCCTATGGCCAGGAAACCGGCGTCATCATGCCCTCCGTCCCGAGCCGCTATCCATGATCCGGGTGGCCTTGATCGCCGTGCTGGTCGCAAGCGGCCTGCACGCCGATGCCGCGCCCGTCGCCGCCACCAGGACCTCGCCGTCCTGCGCCGGCAGCTTCGCGGATGGCAGCGTCCCTGTGCCCGCCACGCGCTTCCTGATGGGCAGCGACGCCTTCTATCCGGAGGAACGGCCGCGCGTCGCCGTCACCGTCCCCGCCTTCGGCATCGACGCGCATGAGGTGACCAATCGCCAGTTCGCCGCCTTCGTCGCCGCCACCGGCTATCGGACGGATGCCGAACGGCCCGGCGGGGGCGCGTTCGTCTTCTCGCCGCCGCCGGCCGATCGGCCGTTTCTCGCACCCGATCCGGCAACCTGGTGGCGTTTCGTGCGCGGGGCGGACTGGCGCCATCCGCATGGACCGGGCAGCGACATCGCCGGTCATGCCAACGATCCCGTGGTCAACGTGACCTTCGCCGATGCCAGCGCCTATGCGCGCTGGGCCAGCCGCGCGCTGCCGACCGAGGAACAGTCCGAAGCCGCCGCCCGGATCGGCGTCCGCGATCCCGACGCCGCGCCCGAACGCCACGCCGCCAATTACTGGCAGGGGCATTTTCCCCTGCACGACACCGGTGCCGACGGATGGATCGGCCCCGCCCCGGCGGGCTGCTTCACGCGCAGTCCGATCGGGACCTACGACCTGATCGGCAACGTCTGGGAATGGACGCGCAGCTGGTATCTGCCCGGGCACGGCGCCTTCGTCACCGGCGACGGGACGCCGGGCAATCCCAGCTTCGACCCCCACCAGCCGCAAGCCCGTGCCCGCGTCATCAAGGGCGGCTCGTTCCTGTGCGCCGCCAACTACTGCGCCCGCTATCGCCCCGCCGCCCGCCACGCGCAGGACGAGACGCTCGCCGCCTCGCATCTGGGCTTCCGCACCGTCAGCCTGGCAGCCCCCCGATAAGGCATTGGCGCAAAGCCCTTCTTGGGGCCGACCAAGGCCACAGCGTTTTGCATTGCTCCCATGGTCCGGCATGGCATGTCGCCATGACCATCGATCTCGCCATTCTCTACGAACATCCGCAATGGTTTACGCCGCTGTTCGCCGCGCTCGACCGGCGCGGCGTCGGCTATGAGGCGCGGACCCCGCGTACCGCCTTCGACCCCGCCGATCCCGCCCCGCCCGCCCCCGTCATCCTCAGCAGGCTAGCGATGTCGGCGTTCCTGCGCGAGGCGGAGCATCCGATCTTCTGGGCCCAGGCGCTGCTCGCACGCTGGGAATTGTCCGGCGCGCGCGTGCTCAACGGCACCCCGGCGCTCGCGATCGACACGTCCAAGGCGCGGCAACTCGCGCTGATCGCCTCGCTGGGGCTCGCCATCCCCGCGACCCGCGTCGTCCACCGCGCCGCCGACGTCCCCGCGGCGGCGGCCATGATCGGCTTCCCGCTGGTGGTGAAGGCCAATATCGGCGGCGCGGGTGCGGGCATCACCCGCTTCGACGACATGGACGCGCTGCGGGCCGCCGTCGCCGACGGCACGCTGCCGACCAGCATCGACGGCGTCCTGCTGGTCCAGGACTATGTGCCCGCCCGTGACGGCACGATCACGCGGATCGAGACGCTCGACCGCGCCTATCTCTACGCCATCGACGTCGCCGGGGGTGGCGCGTTCGACCTGTGCCCGGCCGATGCCTGCCAGGTCCCCGGCAGCGCGATCACCATGACCGCGACCGAGCCGGCCGCGCCCTTGCGCGATGCGGCGGAGCGGATCGCCCGCGCCGCCTCGCTCGACCTGGGCGGGGTCGAGGTGATGATCGACGATCGCGACGGCACGCCCCGCTTCTACGACGTCAACGCGCTGTCGAACTTCGTCGCCAGGCCCCTCGACGTGCTGGGCTGGGACCCGCACGATCGGCTGGTCGACCGGATCGTCGGCTGGATCGAGGAGGCACGCTGATGCGCTACGGATTCTGGATGCCGGTGTTCGGCGGCTGGCTGCGCAACATTCCCGACGAGGGCATGGACGCGAGCTGGGCCTATGCCAAGGCACTCACGCAGAATGCCGAGCGCTGGGGATATGACCTGACGCTGATCGCGGAACTCAACCTCAACGACATCAAGGGGATCGAGCAGCCCGCGCTCGACGCCTGGTCGACCGCCGCCGCGCTCGCCGCGGTGACCGAGCGGCTGGAGCTGATGGTCGCGGTACGTCCGAATTTCCACCATCCCGCGCTGTTCGCCAAGGCGGCGGCCAATATCGACCGGATCGCCGGGGGCCGCCTGTCCCTCAACGTCGTGTCGAGCTGGTGGGCCGACGAGGCGCGCCAATATGGGCTGCAATTCGACCAGCATGACGATCGCTATGCGCGCACCGCGGAATGGCTGAGCGTCGTCGACGGCCTGTGGACGCAGGAGCGGTTCAGCTTCGCGGGCCAGTTCTACACGACCGACGCGGCGATCTGCGCGCCCAAGCCCGTCAAGCGGCCGATTGTCTATGCCGGTGGCGAAAGCGAGGCCGCCAAGACGATGATCGCGGCGCGATGCGACGCCTATGTCATGCATGGCGATCCCGTCTCCGCGATCGCGCCGAAGATCGCGGACATGGCCGGCCGTCGTCGCGCCGCCGGCGGTCCGCCGATGCAATATGGCATGGCCGCCTATGCGATCGTGCGCGACAGCGAAGCGGAGGCGAGGCGCGAGCTGGAGCGGATCACCACCGTCACCGACCTGCCCGCGGGCTATGCCAATTTCGACCAGTGGCTGTCGGGCACGCAGCTGGAGCGCGAACTGAAGCTCCAGGAATATTCCGTGTCCAACCGGGGCCTGCGCCCCAATCTGGTCGGCACGCCCGAGCAGTTGAAGGAACGGATCGCCGAATATGAGGCGGCGGGCCTCGACCTGCTGCTGTTGCAGATGAGCCCGCAGGCGGAGGAAATGGAGCGTTTCGCCGCGCAGGTGATGGGTACGACCGCCCTGCGGGCCACCGCCGCGGCATGAGGGTCCCTGCCGTCGGCCGGATATTGGCGGGCCTGATCGCCGGCTTGGGCCTGGGTTATCTGGCGGGACCGGACAGCGTCGCGCTGCCCGCCTTGCAGACGATCGGCGGGGTCTGGCTCGACGCGCTGCGCATGCCGATCATCCCCCTGGTGTTCGCGCTGGTGGTGACCGGCCTCGGCAGCGGATCGGGTGCGGGGGGATCGAGCCGGGTCGCGCGCCGCGCGATCGGTGCGTTCGTCCTCTTCCTCTCCGCCTCCGCCATATTCGGCGTCGCGCTGGGTTCGGCGATGTTCAGCGGATGGCAGGTGACGGGCCTGGACGCCGTACGGGGGACGGGCGGCACGCTGCCCGACCTGCCGCCGCTCGGCGAGACGCTGCGCGCCTTGGTGCCGGTGAACCCGATCGCGTCGGCGGCGCAAGGCGCGATCGTGCCCGTCGTGCTGTTCGCCCTGCTCTTCGCCATCGCGCTCCGCCATATCGACCGGTCGCGCGCCGCCGCGATCGCCAATGGCTGTCAGGGCATCGCCGATGCCTTGCTCGTCATCATCGGCTGGGTGCTGCTCGTCGCGCCCCTCGGAGTCTTCGCGCTCGCCTTCGACGTCGCGGCGCGGAGTGGCTTCGCGGTGGGTGCCCTCCTCCTCTGGTACGTCGTCGCCCGCATCGTCGGGGGTATCGTCCTCCTGGCGGGGTTCGTCCTGCTCGTCGCGGTCGTCGCGCGCACGCGGCTGCCGACCTTCCTGCGCGCGGTGCTGCCCGCGCAATCGGTCGCCTTCAGCACGCAATCCTCGCTCGCATCGCTGCCGGCCATGCTTGAGGCGACGCGCACGCTTGGCCTGCCCGCGCGGCCGGTGGGGACGGTGCTGCCGCTCGCCGTGGCGCTGTTCCGGATCAGCGCCCCTACTGCCATCGGCCTCGCGACGCTCGCGCTGGCGCGGCTCAACGGCATCGAGCTCGGCTTGGGCCAGCTCGGCCTGGTGGCGCTGCTCGCGGTGCTCAACAATCTCGTGATCGCGGGACTGCCGAACCAGATCAGCTTCTTCGCCGCCTATGCCCCCGTCGCGCTCGCCGTCGGCGTGCCCATCGAACTGCTGCCGCTGTTCCTCGCCGTCGACACCATCCCCGACATGTTCGCCACGGCGGCCAACGTCACCGCCGACGTCGCCGTCACCCTGATCCTGACCGAAGGCGCGACGGAGGAGGCGGGCGAGGCATTGGTGGCGAACCGATCGTCTCCATGACCGCGCGGGCGGCCGAAAGGCCAGCTATGCCGCCGACGATGTTTGCTAGCGTTTAATTCCTACTATATTGGTGGATGATCTTCATCGGAGGAGGTCCGCCATGACATGCACACTCGGCGACACGGTGCCGCGGCCGTCCCGTAAAGGGACGCCGGGCGACACGGGAGCGACCGATTGGCCGACATTGGCGATCGCCGCGCTGATCTATGGCGGCTGGCTGGCGCTCACCTGGTGGCATGCGGCGCTGCCGACAGCGGCGATCGTCGTCGCGGGCGGTTGGCTTATCGCCTGGCACGGCTCGCTCCAGCATGAGACGATCCACGGGCACCCCACGCGCTGGCGTGCCGTGAACGAGGCGATCGGCGCGGTCCCGCTGTCGCTCTGGCTGCCCTATGGCCTGTATCGCGACAGCCATGTCGCGCATCATCGCAGCCCGCACATCACCGACCCGCTCGACGATCCGGAGTCGCGCTATGTCGCGACCGGACGCGGCCTGCGCCATGCCGTGGCGCGGGTCCAGGCGACGCTGCTCGGGCGATTGCTGATCGGGCCGGTCATCGCCGTCCTGGCACTGGCCGCCGACGAAGGGCGACGGTTGCGGCACCGGCCGGCCCGGGTCGCCCGCGACTGGCTGCCCCATCTCGCGCTCGTCGTGCCGATCGTCGTGTGGCTCGAATGGACGGGGTTCGGCCTGCTGCGCTATATACTGCTGGTGGTGTATCCGGGACTGTCGCTGACGCTGCTGCGCTCCTTCGCCGAACATCGCGCCGATCTGCCGGGTCCGAGCCGGGCCGCGACGGTCGAACATGCCGGGCCGCTCGGCCTGCTGTATCTCAACAACCATCTGCATGCTGCGCATCACGATCGCCCGGACCTCGCCTGGTATCGCCTGCCGGCGCATCAGCGGCGTCACCATGCGCGCCTCTCCGCCCAGGCGGGACGCGTCTATCGCAGCTACGGCGAGATCGTCAGCCGCTTCGCGCTGACGCCGCACGACGTACTGGTCCACCCCGACCGGCAGACGCGACGGTGAGCGGGCCCGTCGCATCGCTCGGCATGTACGACCATCCCGGCCAGCGCGCCGCCAACGACGCGCTTTGGGCCGAAGTCGCCCGGCATCTGCGCGGGCATGGCATCGCCGCGCCGGACGCCCTCGACCGCGACCGGCCGGTCGAGGCGATCTGGCGCGATCCCGACCTGTTGCTTGCGCAATGCTGCGGCTATCCGCTGGTCGCCGATCCCGACCTCGCGCTGCGCGTGATCGCGATGCCGCATTATACGCTGCCCGACTGCCCACCGGGGCGCCATTACAGCCGCATCCTCGTCCGTGCCGATGATCCGGCGAAGACGCTCGCCGATTTCACGGGGCGCAGGGTGGCGATCAATGCGCCGCTGTCCAACACCGGCGCGAACCTGTTACGGGCCGCGGTGGCGCAGGTAGCGTCGCCCGACGGCTTCTTCGGCACGACGATCACCACCGGGTCGCACCGCGCGAGCATCGATGCGGTCGCCAGCGGCCGCGCGGACATCGCCGCGATCGATGCCGTCACCCATGCGGTGATCGCACGGGACGCACCGACCGCCCTCCTGGCTTTACGGGAGTTGGCGACGACCCCCCAAGCGCCCAACCTACCCTTCGTCACCGCCCGCACGACACCGCCCGCGGTCGTCGCCGCCCTGCGGGATGCGCTGCACGCCGCCATGCGTGCACCTGAGCTGGCGACAGCCCGCGCCGCGCTGTTCCTGACCGACGTCGTGCCGGCCTCCATCTATCGTTACCATATGCTGCGTCGGATCGGGCGCTCGGGACGACCGTCAGCTTGAGGTCGGGCGCGGTGGAAGAGCACCTGCCCGCCACAACCCCGGGCGAAGCGCAGCGGATGGCCGCGATCGATGCCGATGAATCAGCCACAGCCCTATTGCCGCCACTCAGGCCGACAGACGGTGCCACGTAGCAGCCGTTTCTGCGATCACCTGCTTATCGCCCCATGAGCCGAAGCGATCGGCCGTTCACGCGGTGGCTGGACGGCCAAAGTGCGCGCGCCCAGCGATGTCGCCGGCCGTCCCCATGCGCTGATGCTGACGGCCGCCAAGTCGGCGACGTGACGGCAGCGCCCGCGACGCCCGAACAGGCGGCCGGCATGCGGCACCTCCTTGCTGACAGAGGCTCCGATGCCGACCGACTGCGCCGTTCGCTCCGTGACACTGGAGCCAGTTCCGTCATTCCCGGACGGCGAAACCGCAAACGCACCGTCCGCTACGACAAGGACAGGTACTGCGGCGGCCACCTGATCGAGAACGCCTTCTGGCTTTGTCCCAGCACGGCTATTTCAGGCTTTCCGCAAATCATTCCGATCCAGCGCGGACAATTACACATCAATTACATGAATAGGTCACTCGACACCAAGTTGATTGTTCCGAAAATATCGATCCGGAAATCGGCGATCATATCACCATCAACGTCGCTATAGAGCGATGTAACCCCCGGCGCTGTCGTGGAATCATATCGCAACTGGCCGATCTCGCCGGAGAAGTCTTTATTGCCGATAAACGAGAATGCCTGATCGCCCGATGAAATCAGATTTGCATCAAGCGTGGACAGATCGATCTTGTCCGTACCAGACACAAAATCCATGATGAGATCCGGGTTGGTGACGGTGCTGTCCGTCAGCAGGTCGAAATCGAATATGTCCGCGCCGGCTGCGCCCCATAGCGTATCCTTGCCGCTGCCGCCCCGGATCGTGTCATTCCCGTTCCAGCCGTCGATCCGATCGTCCCCGGTGGTGCCGGTGATCATGTCGCTCCCGTAGGAGCCGCGGATCGTGATATCGCCGACAAGCTTCACGGCGCTCAGGTTCAAGGTCTGACTGTTCCAGCCATAGCTCAGCGCCTGGGACTGGGCTTCGACGACGACGCCGGTGAACCCGCCTGCATTGATCTCCTCGATGCCGACCAGATAGCTGCTCAGCGTGTTGCCCGTGCCCAAGGTCAGCCGCGCGTTGTTTTCCGCCGCTTGGACGATGTCATAGCCGGCACCGCCATTCATCCGATCGACCTGGCCCTGGGATTGGAAGAGAAGGATATCGTTGCCGTCGCCGCCATTCAGGACATCGTTTCCGCTATTGCCGCCAAATCCGCCGAAGAGGATGTCGTCGCCGGCGCCACCATTGAGCGTATCGTCCCCGTTGCCACCGTTGATGACATCATTGCCCGTGGTCCCGGTGATGGTGTCGGAGCCGATGCCGCCCTTGATCTCCGCGATTCCGGTCAGCGTATAGGAGGTGAAATCGAAATAGACCCCGAAATTGCCCGTCTGGATCGAGACGTTCGCGTAACCGCCGCCGCTAATGGCTTCGATCTCGCTCAAAGACTGCACGGCGATGACGGCATTGTCGGCATTGGCCACGAGCTGGTCATAGCCTGCGCCGCCATAGATATAATCCGCATCGGCCGCTGTCAGTCCCGCCCCGAACAGGAACTGGTCGTCGCCGGCATTGCCATATAGAAAGTCGATGCCGGTACTTCCGATCAGCCTATCGCCGGAGTCCGTTCCCCTGATGGTATCCCAGCCCGCGCCACCATCGATCGGCCCGGTTATGCCGACCAGCGTGGTCGCACTGAAATCGAGATTGTCGCTACCGGCGGTGCCGGCCAGCGTCACCCCGTTGAAGCCCCCGGCCGTCACGGTCTCGACATTGGCGAAGTAGGACAGGCCGATCACCACATCGTCGGCGGTCGCCGCCAGCGTGTCGTTGCCCGCGCCGCCATCCACCCAATCGCCGCCTTCCCCGGCACCGACCAGGATCAGGTCATTCCCCGCACCGGCGGAGATGGTATCATTGCCCAGGCCGCCATGGATGATATCCGCACCGGCCCGCGTCGTGATGACATCGTTGCCGGCCAGTCCCCATGCGGTCCAGTTGTCGTCGGACACCGCGACGAAGGAGTCGGCGTTCGCCGTGCCCGCCGCCACATTCTCGCTGATGATGTTGTTGGCGGCATTGCCGTCCCCGTCGCGCGGCGCGGTAGGCGCGACGTTGGTGACCTGGATCGTGAACGTCGACGTGGCGCTGTAATCCAGCCCGTCAAAGGCCTGGACCTGGATGACATGGCTGGCGGCGGCTTCATAGTCGATCAGGCTGCCATTGGCGACCGAGACCACCCCGGTCGTCTGGTTGATCGCGAAACGCCCGCCCGCATTGTCGGTCAGCCGATAGATGACGCTGTCACCGGAGTTGGAGTCGGTCGATCGCGCGGTGACGCCGACCAGGCTGCCGGTGGCGGCCCCTTCGGAGATCGTGTTGGTCGAACTGGACCCATCGGTCGGGGCGAAAGGCGCGATGTTCGACAAGGCGACCAGGTTGACGGTCTGATCGGCGAACTTCAGGCGTTCGATCGAGGTAAAGCTGACCGTTTCTCCGTTTATTTTGCTGCGAATGCTTCCGCTCTCGACAATGTAATCGTCACGATACCCCGAAAATATAGCCGTGTCGGTCCCTGCGCCGCCATCAAAGCTATCATCCCCTCCGGTATGTCGGATCGTATCGTTTCCGGCATCGCCATAAATGTTGTCGACGCCGGACGTGCCGGTGATATCATCGAAGCCATCGCCACCCCTGATGGCGGTGATGTTGGTCAGGGTCACCCCCGTCAGATCGATGATGTTCAATCCGGAATCGCCGGTGATACCGACGCCGGTGAACGTACCGCCGCTGATTTCCTCGACCCCCTGGATACCGGCGATACCGATCTGGACGTTATTCTCTTGCGCCACGATATGATCGATCCCGGCACCACCGACAAATGTGTCCATCCCCTCCGACTTCCCCACCTCGAAAGTGTCGTCGCCGTCTCCGCCATCCAGTAGATCGTTGCCGGTCCCGCCCCGAAGCACGTCTTTTCCGCCCATGCCGTATAGCGTGTCGTTGCCTGCATTGCCTTCCACGGTTCGGCCGGTGTCGTTGTCATAGATGACGTCATCGCCACCCGCGCCTCGGACCGCATAGATCCCCGTCACCTTGATCGGACGCAGGTCGATCGTGTGCGCGCCCTCATTGCCGATGATCCGCGCGGTGGATACCCCTCCGGCCAGCGGCGAGTAGATTTCCTCGATCGAGTTCAGCTCGCCGACGACGATGTCGACCGAGCTTCGGTCCGCCTCGATTCCACCTCGATAATGTCATATCCCGACCCGCCATAGTAATTGTCGTAATAATTGTCGGCCCAGAACTCGACCCAGAACGTGTCGTCGCCGGATCCGCCATAAAGCTGGTCGACCCCCTTGCCGCCATAGAGATGGTCGTTCCCGTCGCCGCCGAACAGCGTATCGTTCCAATCTCCACCATGGAGATCATCGTCACCGCCATAGCCGTTCAGGACGTCGTTGGACCGGCCATCGGGGTCCCCCCACAGACTATCGTTACCGCTCGTGCCGTTGATTCTGGCCATATCTCTTCCCCCGGTTGAAATTGACGTTCGGAATGACTGTTGAGGTTAGCATTACAGTTGCGCTCTTGATGATGTTCTGAATCAATGGGTCACCATGACAAGGAGGTCGTGGTGACGGGAGCATCGATCGAGGCGACGCTGGAGCTTTGGGCATCGTCGCTGCGCGAGGTGAAGGCGCGGATGCAGCCATTGTTCAGCCAGGCGCGTGTTGCGGCATCGGCGAACAGTTTTCTGGATGGCTTGCTGGGCGACGAGCGCCGCAAGACCGGGTGGATGCGCGCCGAGGCGGCGGGCGATGCCGGGCCATGGCGGCAGCAGGCAATCCTGGGGCGCGGGCGGTGGGATGCGGATGCGCTGCGCGACATCGTGCGCGATTATGCCGTCGAACATCTTGGCACCGATGATGCGGTGCTGGTCATCGACGAAACCGGATTCCTGAAGCAGGGCAAGGCGTCGTGCGGCGTGGGGCGCCAGTACACTGGGTCGGCCGGCAAGGTGACCAACTGCCAGATCGGCGTGTTCGCCGCTTATGTCTCGGCCAAGGGCCATGCTTTCGTCGACCGTGCGCTCTATCTGCCGAAGAGCTGGACCGCTGACCCGGTGCGCCTGGCGGCCGCGCATGTGCCGGAGGGCACGGCTTTCGCGACCAAGCCGGCGCTGGCGGTGAAGATGATCGAACGGGCGATTGCGGCCAGCATGCCGTTCGCCTGGGTCGCGGCGGATGCGGTCTACGGCGTCGGCGACATCGAGCAGGTGCTGCGCCGTGCCGGCAAGGGCTATGTGCTGGGCGTGAAGGGCGACCATCGCTTCGGCTCGTGGGGCCACAAGCCGGTCGTCGCGGGCACCGCCGCGCAGATCGCAGATGACCTCGATCCGACTGCATGGCAACGTCTGTCGGCGGGCCAAGGCACCAAGGGCGAGCGCGTCCATGACTGGACCTACTTCGAACTCGCCGACCTCGCAGCCGACGAGTACGTCGATGGTGCAATCGGGACATGGACCAGGGGCCTGTTGATACGGCGCCACATTGCCAGTGATGACCTTGCCTTCTTCACCACTTGGTGCCCGGCCGGCACGACCATCGAAACCCTCGTCGGCGTGGAAGGGCATCGCTGGGCCATCGAGGACAGTTTCGAGACCGCCAAGAACGAACTGGGCCTCGACCATAACGAGACCCGCTCCTGGCATGGCTGGCACCGGCACGTCTCGCTCGTCATGCTCGCCTTCGCGATGCTGGCGGCCATCCGTACCCGCGCCAATGCCGCGCCCCCAAAAAGACCTTGGACGAAACCACGGAACTGATCCGCTGGTCCGTCCAGGAAATCCGCCGTATCGTCATCCGGCTGGCCCAGCGGCGCATCGAGCCTCGTCGCGTTATCGCTTGGTCATGCTGGCGACGCGCCCACCAAGCCGCCGCTCAACGGTCACATGTCCGATCAAGAACGCAACTGTAATGCTAGGCGACCCGCGCGCCTAATTTGAGCGGAACGCGGTCCCGTTGAAGATTGCGGCGGTGATGTCCTCGCCCTGCCGCATCACCGCGAAGGTGGAGGTTTCAGGGTCGAACGACATCGAATAGCCCCCCGCGATCCTGCCCAATGTGAAGCCGGTCATCTTGAAATGGCCGGTAGCCATGGTGAAGGCGCTGCCTTCCAGGCCGAAGCGATCAAGCGACGCTGCGCTGTTCTGCGCGCGACGCGTCGCCGCCGCGTCATACGCCTTCATGTTCGCGGTGATTTGTTGAAGCGCCTCCTCGCCATGGTCCCGGCGAAGCTGCTGCCGGACTTTCGGGTCGTCATAGACGACCGACGAACCGGCACCGCCGGCATCATACCGAAAGTCGTTGATGGTCCGCACGGCATCGATCAGCGACTGTGGCGCGCCCCCCGCCCGGTCGAGCGCCTCCTCCATGTTGCCCTGTTGCGTTGCCAGGATCTTCTGGGATTTTTCGTACTGGGCGCGACTTTCCAGCATGCGGGCATCCGCGGCAGGCAAATCTCTTTTTAGCCGTTCAAGCCAGATTCTCTGCTCTTCTTCGCTTTTACCGTGTTTTTTTGCCCACGGAATATATTGACTCCGATGGTACTCGATACGCTCTTCCAACGTGAACGATCGAGTGCGCTCTATCTCTTTGGCTTCGTCGGAAAGCTCGACCACAACGGCTGGCCCGAACGTATCGCCCTGAGCCGCGCCATCGCTCGTGCCTTGCGCCGAGGCCGATGCAGCTTGCCGGGTCGCGGAGGTGGCACCGACCGCCGTGGAAGGTGTTCCCGCGTCATGGGAAATGGCCGTCATCGATGTCATCGCCTTGTCCTCAATCATCGGCAAGGCGATCGTCTGGAGGTCCAAACAGCCTTGGCCTTATGCCTCAGGGTTCCACGATGCATGATCGTGGCGGTCACGGACTATATAGACCAAAATTTTGCAGAATTGTATTTATACACACATCAATTCACGATTGTTCGGCCTATGCGGCCGTCCTTATCTTTCATGTCACGGGAAATGCTGAATATAAAATGGCCTGACCACCAATTCTATCCAAAGGACATGCCCGGATATTCAGCCCCGTTACTATGATCCGTTTTGGACATTATCGCCATGTGCTTAGCGGTTGCGATCCGCTTCCGGGCGGAAGGCAGTCCCGTTGAAGATCGCGGCGGTGATGTCCTCGCCCTGCCGCACCACCGCGAAGGTGGAGGTTTCAGGGTCGAACGGCATCGAATAGCCCCCGGCGATCCTGCCCAATGTGAAGCCGGTCATCTTGAAATGGCCGGTAGCCATGGTGAAGGCGCTGCCTTCCAGGCCGAAGCGACCGAGCGCCGCTGCACTGCTTTGCGCGCGAAGCGTCGATGCCGCATCGACTGCTCATCGTACCGAGGCCGATATGACCTGCCGGGTCGCGGAAGTGTTTGATCCCAGCGATTGATCGTGCGGGGATCAGACACCTAGAGCGATCAGTCGATCGGGCCCGTGCGAGGATCGCAATCTACGCCCGCAATAGCAGATCGTTCGTCGACGACGGCACATCCCCGGCCTTGTGCATCGTATTGATCGAGATGTGCGGCCATTTCAGGCCTGCGAAATCGAGCATGACGATCTGGAGATATTGGAGCCGCAACTTGGGATTCCCGTTCGCATCCGTCTCGGCGAGTTCCTGCAGCCAGAAGATCGAGCGCATCGCCGTGGCGTCGGCATGGTCGACGATGAAGGGGATGTTGCGGATGCCGCCAGTGGCGGTCGCGGTATCGACGTCTAGGACGGTGGTACGGACGATCTCCACGCCCGTGTTGGCCTCCCGCAACAGTTCCGCCGGTCGGGTCGGATCGAACAGCTCCCTGAACGGATGATCGTGGAAATGCTTATAGGGCTCCAGATAAGGAGCTTCCAGCGCCGCATCGACCTGTGCGTTGGACAACGGCTGGACCTTGAACGGCAGACCGTTGATGTCGGGAATGACGGGCGCGCCCTCGATCACCTTGCTGCTGCCCAATGCCGTCAGCGAGTCGCCGTGCGGGATAGTCCCGAGCCGCGCTATATCGAGCCCGTCGTGGATTTGGTCGAGCATGTTGAGCCACAGGCCCGGTTCGTGGTGGATCGTGCTCCCGGGGTTCGGCAGGACAGGGCCGAGCTTGCCGCTGTGCGGGAAATCATCGGTGGCGATCTGGCGGGTAACCTGCTGGTAATCCAGCGCGACCACCGACTGGTCGGCGTCCTTGCCCTGGGCATCGATGCCGCGATTGGGGACGCCCTTGTCGACCAGCGTGAATGCCAGCGTCTCGTCATATTGGTTGAGCAGCAACCGGTAGTTGTTGGGCGGGCTCGCAAATGGCACCGCGATCATGTTCCACCCGCGGCCCTCCAACCCGTCGTCGTTCGTCCAAATGCCGGGCAACAAAGCGAGCGGCCCCAGCAATTCGTCCCCCGGCGTCGCCGTTTGCAGCAGGCGTGCGCCGTCCTTCAGCGCCATCAGCGCGTCCTTCGCGAGTATCATCCTCAACTCCCGTCCTTGTCGATGTGCGAAAAACCGTGCGGCGTCAGATGCCCTCGACCAGCAGCCGCGTGTCGGGCAACGTCTTGAGCCGCGGGATCGCCAATTCGGGATGCGCCATCCGGGTCAGCGCGTTGAGCGCCGAGGCGATCGCCCCCTCCTGCCAGCCGGGCAGCGAGCTGATCTGGTCGCCGATGACGAAGAACACCGGGGGCGAGGCCTTTCCGGTCTGTCCGACGATGCCCGACCCCTGGCTCAGCGCGTTGAAATGGGTGGTCGCGTCCTCACCGACCGCCTGCCAATAGGCCCAGCCGCCCTTGATATAGGGCATGTTCTGCCACGCGATCGCGACACCGCGCCCCAGGCCGTCGCCGAAGGGCGCATTGAGCTGCCGCGCGCCCTCCCGCGCCATCCGGAGCCGCTCGGCCACCGGCGTCTTGCCCCAGCGACAGGCGACCTCACCGAAATTATAGGCCCCGGTCAGCGTTCCCTTGCGATCGTGATAGCCGGTCGAGGGATACCAGATCTGTACGATCTCGTGCGACGTCCAGCTGATCCCGCCGAAGATCGGCACGACGCCCTCTTCGCTGGCGGGCGCGACCATGGTGGTCAGCCCCCGCTCGGCATCATGCTCGTGCGTGATGAGCCTGCCCTGCCACAGCGTCCGGTCCCCCTGCCAGCCGACCTTGGTCGTCGTCGCCAGGAACTTGTCCTGATACTCGTCCTTGCCCTTATTCTCCACGACGCGCGGGCGCGCCTGCGCGGCGAAGACCGCGGCAAGCCCCTGCTGAAACGGTGCCTCGAGGCCGCCCGTCTTCCCCTGACGCAGGGTGGGCGACAGCAGCTTCTCCAAGAATGGCATGGCGATGTTGGAGAAGCAGTAATCCGCCCGATATTCGGTCGTCTCCGTCGTCCCGATACGGGCGACCTGGACGACGAACTCTTGCGTCTCGGCGTCCCAGTCGATCGCGGTCACCGGGCTGTTCAGATGGATCGTCCCGCCCAGCTCGGCGACCTGTCGCGCAAAGGCGCGCTGGACGTTGTCCATGCCGCCCACCGGCTGAAAGATCGTCTGCTGCCACAGGAAATCGTTCGGCTGGTAGAAACGGGTCTGCGCCCAATATTCCGAATCGAGCAGATCCTGCAGTCGAATCGCCTTGGCGATCTCGCCCACCGACACGCCCGGCAGTTCGTCGAAGCCGGCGCGCGAAATCGCATTCTCGAACCCCTCCTGCCCCGCCGTCGGTGCATAGAGCCCGTCCGCGTTCAGTTCGCCGAACGTCACCATCAGGCTACGCAGCTTGTCGGTGAGCGCCCCGCGGTCCTGCACGGGAATCCCCATTTCGGGCGCGGCGAGCAGTGCCTCGGCATGGCCGTAGACCATCTGCGCGATCCAGCCGCGCAGATTATGGTCGATCTGCCGATAAACCTGCGGCTGATCCTTCAGGGGCCCCTCGCCCATATGGACCAGGTTCGACATCGAGTTCATCACATAGACTTCGACGTCGACGCCGAACTCGCGCAGATAGTTGAGCAAGCGTTTGTGCGACGAAGGGATTCGCCCCGGTCCCGCATTCAGATACGGCTGCGAGTCGCCCACCGGCCATTCGAACCGCACGACCTGCGTCTCACCGGGCGTCGACCCGAACAGTTCGTCGTCGACATCCTCGGTCAGCGTGTCACCGGTGCGTAGCGTCAGGCAGCGGCCGCCGGTACGGTTCTGCGCCTCGAGGACGGTCACCGCCATGCCGGTGCCGTGGACCAGCAGTTCATAGGCCGTGGTCAGCCCGCCGACACCCGCCCCCAGAACCAGCGCGCGCTTGCCCGTGAAACTCTCCGCCTCCAGCTTGACCGGGCCTGGGGTCATCAACCTTTGCTGGTCGGTCGCCATCGCCAGTTCCGCCCAAGCCGATGCCCGGGGGTGAGACCGCAAATATTCCGCGCGACTGATCTTGGTCGACATCATGTTCTCCGACGACAGAAGTCAGGCAGTCTCGATGATCGGCAGATTATTATGACGATACGGTGGCATGGCCGTCATTACACAGCTTCGCCACCCGCTTGACTACTCGCCTTTCACGATTCGCCCCTCGCACTCATCTTGCGTAACGCGTCTTCCAAATCAATATGGATTCCCATGACCCGGCGATTCACAATTTGATTATATCATCCAAAATGGCGATATCATATTTTTAAAGCATTCTATCTGCTTAATTAGACATGCCAAGTTGAACTCATTTACATATTATTGATGATATGTAATATATCCATTATTGATCAAGTTTATCCAAGGCAATGATCGCATGCCACCTGTTTCGGCGATCGTCAGCGGCAGCAGCGTGTTGCGGAGAACGGCGACGGTGATCGCCTCCCGCTCGCCCCTCAGCCCGGAGGATTGCGTTCAATCCGGTCCGGTTGCCCGGTCCATTGTCGAAATTCGCTTCTTCCCCTTGGCAGCGGTTTTGGTTGGATTCGTGCCGCGAGGCGAGACTGCTCACCTGTCTTGACCATGCCGGATCGCGCTACGGACCACCGGAGTCATCGTGGCGATCCCATCAAGCACTTGGCCTACAACGCATCTTTCCACCCAATCATGAATAATGCACCGTCGAAAGCCGGTATCGAATATCCGGGGAGTCGGGAGAACAGCGTATACAATTCCAATTTCTCGGTCCGGAACCGAGAAACATGGTGACTTCCTAAAATCTGTCTTTCGCGGACGGTTTGCGAGAATTCCAAGCCTAGATGTACAGGCCGTGTTTGCGCCGTAATCCTCGTCGATGCTCACCCCATGCCGAGAGGGGAAGAGTTATGCGACGTTTCGATGGGTTTCTGTTGGTACTCGCCTTGTCGGTCCTACCGTCGGGTGCATCGGCCGCTCCTGCCCAGCACCCCGTCACCATCGATGATGTTCTGGCCATGGAACACGTGGAAAGTGCAAGCTTTTCGCCTGATACCGAATGGGCTGCGGTCGTCGTGCGCCGTGCCGCCGCTGCCGACGAAGTCTATGGTCGTACCGCCTTCGAAACCGATCCGGGACGCAGCGACGTCTGGCTGGTTTCCAACAGGACGGGTGAGCGCCGACAGATTACCGATGGGAAGAGCATGGCAGCCGGCTATTGGTGTGCGACATGGTCACCCGATGGCCGCCGCCTCGCGATGCTGTCGACGCAGCCGGAGGGCTCCGAACCGCGCGGCGGCGACAATGTTCACCTGTACGTCTGGGATCGGGATAGCGGGCGCCTCCGCCGGCAAGACATTGGCGCGATGATGACGCAGACGCATTACGGCAGTCCGATGACGGTGCCCGACATGCGCGGCGGTGCCGATCGGGGCACGCTGCCGCATGCCTGTAGCCAGGATGAGAACGCCCCTTTCCTCTGGCTCGACAATGACCGTCTACTTGCGGCAACCTTGCCCGTGTGGCAGTTCTCCGGCCTGATCGACCAGTTCGGGCGTGCGCCGCGCATCGTCGCCCGAGATGCGGCTCGGGTCCGTGAAGGTCGGGTGCCGACCGGCGTCGCCTTTGGCAGCGGGGCTGCGACGGTTCCCGGCGACCCTGACAATCACGCTGTTCTACGTATCATCGACGTTGCCGCCGGCGCCGAACGCGACGTTGCGAAGGTGCCTGTCTTTCCGTTCTTCGGCACCACGAGCGTCGCGGTATCGCCGGACGGACATCGTCTCGCCATCCTGGCCACGACGGCGGCCTTGCCTCCGGCCGACGGCAAACGACGGCCGTTTGCCTATGACGACATGTGGGCCGTGCAACGCCGGTTGGCATTCGTCGACCTGCGCGGTCAAGGCGCGCTGGATTGGGTCTCGCTGCCCCCCGATGCCCGCTATCCGCTCGAACTCTATCACTGGTCGCCCGACAGCAAGCGGATCGTCCTGCGCGCACGGTCCGACCCGTTCGCGGATCAAACCCAACTCTATTTGGTGCCGGCGTCCGGTAAAGATGTGCGCCGGATCGGCAGCCGCCCGGTTGCCGTGGATAGCGTCCGTACCCGGCTGACCGAGGAAAGCCCGGTCGTCTGGGTCGATGCCGACCGATTGCTGGTGCGGATGCGCGACGACAAGAGCGGTTCGGCATGGTGGCTGATCGGCCGGCATGGCGAGAAGCGGGTTGCGCAGGGTGCCGGCCCGGTGCCGGATGTACTGCGCCGCAACGCGCGCGGGGCGGTCATCGCTGTCCAGCAAGGGCAGATCGTTACGCTCGATCCTTCGCGTGCCGCCTTCACGCCCGTCGCGCGCCTTGCCGATGACGCACAGCTTGTCTGGCCCCGCGATCCGGCGGTTCCGACCACGAAGCTGCTGGTGAACCAGCGCGGCGGGAATGGCGGCGGGTTGCGCATTGTCGATGCCGTATCGGGTGCAGGAACTGCACCACCGCGCGGGGTCGTCGGCGAAACGCTGGATGTGTCGTTTGCCAATGCCAGCATGTTGATGAAGGAGGAGGCGCG
This sequence comes from Sphingomonas sp. SORGH_AS_0438, assembly GCF_031453475.1. Taxonomy (NCBI): domain Bacteria; kingdom Pseudomonadati; phylum Pseudomonadota; class Alphaproteobacteria; order Sphingomonadales; family Sphingomonadaceae; genus Sphingomonas; species Sphingomonas sp. SORGH_AS_0438. Next base: position 656,197 of record NZ_JAVIZS010000001.1, on the reverse strand, counting down.
TGATGGTCTTGTTCTGCGCGGCATCGACCTCGCGGCGGGGCAACAGCGCGACCTGATGACGCTCAACCAACATCTGCGTTCTGTCGATTGGGGCGAAGAGAAGCTCGTCGAATATCAGGATGCTGACGGTGCTCCGCTCAAGGCCGGCGTTCTCCTGCCCCCCGGCTATGACCCGACGAAACGTTACCCGACCCTGGTTTGGGTATATCAAGGCTATCAGGTGCATTCGCTCGAAGCGGATTACTTCCTCGATCCGTATATGCCGGGACTATACAATCTGCGGCTCTATGCCGCGCATGGCTATGTCGTCGTCGTTCCCTCCATGCCGCTACCGCCGTCACCAGTGCGCGATGAACCCTATGCCCTGGCGAGTAAGCCGATCCTTCCGGCCATCGACCATCTGATCAAACTCGGCATCACCGATCCGGACCGATTGGGCGTGTTCGGACAGAGTCGCGGCGGGTATACGGTCGCGGCCATCCTGACCCAGACCGATCGTTTCAAGGCCGGAGTTGCGCTGGCCGGCCTCTACGACCTTGCATCGGATTATCGTACCGTCGATCCTGCCGGCTATGGGTGGCCGGGCATCGGCCATCAGAAAAGCGTCAATCGGGCAATCCACGAACAATTCGGCCGGTTCATGCCGCCGTCAAAGGATGCTGCCGGCTTTGCACGCAACTCCCCGCTCAGCTATGTCGACAAGCTGAAGACCCCGCTCCTAATCGTGCATGGCGAGGCGGATATCCGCGGCAACCCGCATCAGGCTGAACAACTCTTCAGCGCCCTCTACGAACAGGGCAAGACCGCGCAATATGTCCGCTATGGCGGGGAAAGCCACAGCCTTGCCCAATCCCCCGCGAACGTACGCGACATCGTCACCCGCACGATCTCGTGGTTCGATCGATTCTTGACTGATACGCCCACCGAGACCTCCGGTCTGACTCCAAAGTAGGAGGGTTCCTAGTATGCACGTCGACGATGATCGAGGACATCAACACGGTCGCTGAGAATGTCGTCATCTTCGATCGACGCCGGGGCAACAACAAGACGATCGATGACTTCACCTTCAGGAACATCGCAGGCGGCGCGGGCCGGATGAACCGCTACTTTATCGGTAAGGTCTTGATCCCGCTGGACGGCATCGACCTGCTGCCGTTCGAACGCGACCTCATCGAAAACGTGCGCCACTCGCTCCCGCCCCGTGCGTTTACATCGGTGGGCGGTCTTAACAGAGTGAGGCGGATACCGCCACGCGCGGCCTGACCCGGTTGCGGCCATTCGCTGCCCATTTCAGGTTCTGCAACAGCGGACGTTGGTTCATCGGGCACCATCTATCGCCAAAGGCCGCAGAATAAGGCAACGAGACGGCATGAACCGTCTCGCCTTTCTTGCCCTTGCTTTGGCGGGACTTGCCTGGGGGCTGGGCTTTCCGCTCGGCAAGGTAGCACTGCGCGAACTCGATCCGGCGCATATGGTGCTGCTCCGCTTCATCGTGGCCAGCATCGTCGCCTTTCCGTTCGCCTTTGCCACGCAGGAGGCCCGTGCGCTGTTTCGTTCGCCGCCAGTGCTGCTGGCGGGTGCGCTTTATGGATTGGCCTTCGTGATCCAGTTTGAGGGGCTGGCCGGGGTCACCGTCACTCTTGCTGCCCTGCTGGTCGGAGCAATGCCCGCGCTGATCGCAATTTCTGCGTATCTGATCGGCGAACGTGTCACGCGCGCCTCGTGGATCGGCGTCGTTGCAGCCACTGGTGGCGCGGCTTTGATCGCCGGCAAGCCGGGTGGTGCCGGCACGGTGATCGGCATCGCACTCTCATTGGCATCGCTACTGATCTTCCTGGCGTGGCTGATGGCGCTAAAGCGCGTGCCTGCGACGCGATCAGCGATGTCTGTACCTGCCGTCACATTGATTGTGGCGACGCTCACCGTGCTGCCGATTGCGCTTCTGCTACATGGTGCTCCCCCACTCGCGCTGAGCCCAGCCGCCTGGAGCGGGATCATCGGGCAGGGTCTCCTCTCCACCTTCCTTGCCACCGCCGCGTGGCAGTATGGCGCGGCCCGCGTGGATAGCGCCAGTGCAGGCGTGTTTATAAACATTGAGCCCTTGATCGGTGCCGCGCTTGGCATCGGCCTGTTCGGTGATCCGGTGGGGTGGCCTGTCATGCTGGGCGGAATGCTAATTGTGGTCGGCAGCATTGTCGTCGTTCGCGGCGAGCGCCCCAACGCTAGTCATGCAGCGGACGCTACGCATGGTCTGTCAATGGACTAGGTCCTGTAATCCATATCCGGCCATTCGTGGCCACTCTTCGGCTTCCCAGCTTCGGCCGTTTTCGTCATTATGCTGCACCCTTCCGATGCTTCCACTGCGAATGATTGTGCAAACGAATTGATCCGGCATCCTCGCCGTCCTTGCGCATCCTGCCCGGCCGTCGCTCACCCGCTCCGGTGCGTCTGCAATCGTCGATTCAGGAGCAGCGCTCGGACAGACCGTCGGACTTGCCGATCTGATGGCGGAAGGATTCGATCCCGTCTTCGGGCCTATCGATCATGCAGCGTTCACCGCATCTGACCCGACCGGCATGACATCCCGCCATCAATCGCGCCCACCACCCGCTCCCGAAGATCCTGTGACAGCACCCGCAGTATCCGTGCCGGCCTCCTGACCCGGCTCGAAACCTGAATCGGAAAACCGCCCCCGTGTGACTCCTTAACGATCCAGAAGGGGCGGAAACCGCTCCAGCTTCTCGCCTGAAGGCAAGATCGAGGGGTGTTGGCCTTGGTATGACCCTGCTCGGGTGGGCGATCGCGCTATCCCGTGATCGATCTCGGCGCAGTCCGCTTCGGGTTTGCCAGTTATTGCTTTATTCCACCGGTTCGATAACGACCGCGGCGTCCGGTGCCGCCCCGGTGGCGAAACGCTCGGTGACCTTCCAGGCTTGGAGGTCGACGATCGCCACATGATTATCTTCGAGCGAGACGTAGAGCGTGTTGCGGGCAAGGTTCAGGCCGGGCGCACCCGTGCCGAGTGGCAGCCGCGCCTCCTCGGAGAGCGTGACGGGATCGAGCCGCGATAAGCTTTTGTCGGCAACGTTCGAAACGATCAGCCGGCCATCCGCCTGCGTCACGACACGAACCGCTTCGCCGCGCATCGTCCGCCGCGCGCGTTCCTTCAGCGTAGTGGCGTCGAGCGCGTGGATCGTCCCGCTCGGTCGGTCGATCACATAGAGCGTCCGCTCGTCGGTGCTGAGAGCCATCCCCTCGGGCGCAGAGCCGATCCGCTTGCGCACCGGCATAACCTCCATGTTGTCGGGATCGATCATGATTACCGCGCCGCTCAGCGTATCAGCGACATAGGCGCGCGCTCCATCGCGACGCACGACCAGATAGTGGCTGCGCACACCGCCGACCGGGATCAGCCGCGAGGGCGCCTTGTCTCGGACCGGATCGTCGAAGCGGATCAGCACGCTGTCCTTTTCCGACAAGACGTACAGCCGGCCGCGATCATCGACGCGCACCGCATGCAGGCGTCCGAACGGCGCGAGGTCTATCGTTCTGACAAGCGTCCGCCGTACGAGATCAATGATCCACAGCTCGCTGCCACCGGCGCCTGGTGCCTTCCAGCTCTCTACGCCGTAATGGCCGACGAAAGCGTAGCGCCCGGTGCGATCTGTGACGATCTCGTGCGGCTGCGTGCCAAGTTCCACCGCACCGATGCGAGTGCCGCCAGGTAGCGCGTAGAAGGCGACGCGACCCGCGCCTTTCTCCACGAGCGCAAGCGTGTTGCCAGTCGAGATCGATGATACGGTTCTAGCTACCGCGCGCGCACCGAGCGCCGTGGCTGCGACGAGGCCCCCTGCGAGCATCCACAAACCCTGGCGACGATCAATACGCGACATCTGCTTGGTCTCCATAGGCACTCGATCACGCGTTTCGCCCCGCAGGCGCTGTTGGCAATAGCCTGCGTGTTGCCTTCGGCCTCCGCGAAAGGAATTTCGAAGGTCAGCGTGTGATGAACTTGTCGACGAACCACGTGACGACATGATCGATCAGCGCCGGCTGAAACCATGGATCGTCCCCATGCCCGGCCCCATCCACCACCACATAATCCACCGCCGCCCCGCGTTTACGTAATGCCGTTGCCATCTGTTGGCTCTGCAATGGTGAGACGAGATCGTCGTCACGGCCATGCATCAGCAGCAGCGGGGGCTTCGTCCCTTCCAGATGGCCGAGTGGGCTGGCCGCCAGGGCCTTGGCCGGATCGCTGCCGATCGTCGCTCCGGGGAAATCGCCAAATGCCACGCCATGGACTAGCAATGCTTCGGTCGAGGCGGTCGAGGCATGGACCTCGCCTATTTCGTCGGAAAATCCTGCTCCAATGTTACGCAGGTCGGATATGCCATAAAGCGACACTGCCGCTTGTACCGAGGACGACGTGTCAAGCCCATCAGCCCGGTCAAAGTCGGCAGAGTCACCGGTCATCGCCAGCATCTGCGCCAGCCAGCCGCCGGCACTGTCGCCGATCACGCCGATGCGGTCGCGATCGATGCCATAATCATTGGCGTGCGTTCGCAAATAGCGGACCGCAGCCTTGCCATCCTCGAGCGGTGCCGGAAACACATCGGGCACGACACGATATTCGGCCGCGGCGACAACGAACCCTGCCTGCGCGAGGGCGAGGCGCATCTCGATGAACTTGCGGTGTGCGGCCGTCGTGAAGCCGCCGCCAGGCACATAGAGGATCGCAGGCTTCGGATTGGAAGTCCGCGGGACCAGCAGCGTCATTCGGAGCCCGCGAACGGCATCGATCTGCTTCACCTGGCGATAGATGACCTCCCCTACCTCGTCGATGCGGGGCCGGTCGGTGGCGATGGTCAGCGTCATGGCCTCCGCGCGATCACCGGTTTGGGTCGATGAGATATCGGAAACCATGTCAGACCTTTCTACCGCTTTCCATGCTGTGCGATGATCGCGCTAAATCACCGCACCGCATCACTGGTTCCCGGAGTCCGCGACGTTCTAAGATCCACGAAACCTCCGTGCCTACTCGCCGTTGGGTCATCGCGTTGTAGCCCTGACCGTTCGTGATGCTGGAGAAGATGAGGATGACCGATCTGCCGACCCAGGTGACGCTCGACAATGACGGCACCGACGCCGATCGGCCACCGCTTATGCCCTTTCTGCATATGTGGACCGCGGCAGATGGCGGCAGCCGGATCGACCTGTCGAGGATGACCGGCTTTGGCCAAAAGAGCGTTGGCGGCGGTGCGGCCCCACAATGGATGCGACCATTCCCTGGCGAGGTGAGCGCGGTCGATTTTGCGATCCTGCCGCTGGGTTGGGTTGGCGACTGGCATGAAAGCCCCAAACCGCAATGGGTAATTCCGCTGCGCGGCCGCTGGTTCATCGAGACGATGGACGGCAATCGCGTCGAAATGGGGCCGGGCGACATCCACTTTGGCCAGGATCAGGAAACGACCAACGGCAAGGGGCACCGATCCGGTCAAATCGGTGACGAACCGTGTTTCCAGATCATCATCCAGTTCGCCACCTCCCCTGCGGCACAGACGCGCGATCCATTCGGGGCATGAACTCCGCGCTCCAGCTCGCGCCCGTGCTGATCCCGGCGCGGCTCCGTCCGCCCGGAGCACCTGTCCCGACGGATGTTGCCCCGCCGCGCATCCACCGCCCCGAAGCACGCGCAGTGCTAGGCAACGCGCGGCTTTTCACCCTGTACGATCAGGCGAGCTGGAGTGAGGGGCCTGCATGGTGGCCGCAGGAGCAGACGTTGGTCTGGAGCGATATCGTTGGACGCCGCGTACTCGGCTGGCGCGTGAACGGCGCGGTTGACGTGCTGCTCGATGCGACGCCGTTCACCAACGGCAATGCCATACTGCCGGACGGTGCACTCGTGCATTGCGAACATGGACGCCGTGCGATCAGCCGCTCGGAAGGCAAGGGGATTGCGACCCCGATCGCCACCAGTGCGGAAGGCAGCCGACTCAATGCGCCCAACGACCTCATCGTAGCGGCGGACGGCACGATCTGGTTCAGTGACCCGACTTTCGGACTAGAGAACCCAAAACAAGGCATACCGGGCCATAGCGAGAGTGGTCGTACCGCGCTCTGTCGCATCGGCATGGATGGCGCAGTGCGACGGATGGCGGATATGATGCAGCCCAACGGCCTTGCCTTTTCGCCCGACGGCCGGACCCTCTACGCTTCGCAGACGCCCGAATATGGTGAGGGTGACGTCGCCATCTTCACCTTCGACTGGGATGGCGCGACACTGTCGAACAAGCGTCGCTTCGCGACCGTGCCTGACGGAATCCCCGATGGCTTCACCGTCGACCGCCGCGGCTGGCTGTGGAGCAGCTCGAACGCCGGGATCGAGGTTTTCGATGACGCCGCCAACCACCTTGCTACCGTTCCGACGCCATCCATATGCAGCAACTGCACCTTCGACGGTGATCAGGCCCGACTGTTTATCACTGGTGGCGCGCATCTGTGGATGCTGGCGCTCACATAGCGCGTGATCCGCCCGCGCATATGGGTCGTTCGTACCAACGCCGGGACGTTCGGCTGCTCTTGCCTATATGGTGCGACAGGAGATTCCAATTCTCGCCGAAATGACGGCATTGGACGTGGGACGCGTTTCCCGGAAGCGCCGGTTTACCGCCGCTCCCAGTCATGCTCGCGCTTCAACGACAGCTTGTCGCGCCCGGCAGTCAGCAGCGCCTGCTCGTGCCCAGCTTCCATAAAGTGCACTGCCATATCCTGCGCCGCCACGTCACCGTCGATGGTGCGGCTATCGGGCGAGGCGACGTGCCCGACATAGCGAAGGCTGAGATCGTAATGCCCCGACCAGAAGAATGGCACGGCGTCATATCCATGCGTCGCCTGCCCTAGCAGGTAGCGCGCGAGCCATTGACCCATGCGCTGCGCGACCACCCAATGCTCGACGCGGATCGAATGCCCCAGCCGACGGTCCGGCACGCTCGCAATGTCACCGATCGCATGAATCGCACGATCGGATGTGCGCAGATGGTCGTCGACCCGTACGCCCCCACCCTCGGCCTTGTCCGCAAGCACAAGTCCGGCGAGCGCAGCTAAATCGACACGCGGCTTGGCGCCGATTCCAGCGACGACCAAGTCGGCATCAATGCGTGTTCCGTCGTTGAGTACCGCAGTTTTGCCGTCCCACCGCGCAATACGGCGGGCATCATGAAAGGTGACGCCGTTCGCTTCGTGCAGGTCGCGGACCATTGCGCCGACCTCCGCGCCGGCCGTTTTCTTCAGCGGTATGTCGCTGTCGGAGATGACCGCCACCTCCAACCCTCGCCCGATTAACGACGCAGCGACTTCCAGCCCAACATAGCTTGATCCGACTATAATCGCGCGCTTCGCCTGCATGCTGGCGGCGATCAGGCGATCGGCGTCCACCACCGTTCGCAGGACATGCACATCGTCGCGATCTGCGCCGTAAAATTCAGGCGCGATCGGTGCCGCGCCGGTCGCCAGCACCAGCGTATCGTAGGGCAAGGTCGTGCTGTCCTCAAACACGACCGTCTTGTCCTCACGGTTGATCGCGGTGACATGGGCGCGAACACGCATCGCCACGCCGTCTGGCACCGATAATGCCATCGCGTCGCGATCTGCCTTGCCGGCCAGATATTGCTTGGAACAGAAGGTGCGGTCGTAAGGTTCCTCGCCCTCATCTTCGATCAGCGTGACTGATGAGCCCACGCCATGCCGCGCCAGCATCTCGGCACAGGCATAGCCTGCCCCGCCCGCGCCGACGATCACGACGTTACCAATATCGGGTATGGGCGTATCTGAAGTTGCATCGGTTGGTTTGGGCGTCGTTTTGACGCGCACTCGTCCATCCTCCTCGACCACTTCGAAACTGTTGAGTGACTCGAAAGCCGGCGCATCGACTGCCTCACCGGTCTTGATGTCGAATCGAGCATGATGCCACGGGCAACGGATCGTGCCATCGGCAACGATCCCGTCAGCCAGTGGGGCTTTCAGATGCGTGCACAGGGCAGACAGCGCGCATACACGCCCATCGTGTCGGACCAGCACCATGTCGATGCCGTCCGCCTGGCCCGCGATGATTTGTCCTTCCCCAAGATCGGCGGAAGCGATGCCGCTTGATAGGTCTCGTGTCGCCACCGCCGCCGCCTTTCCGTTGTTACGCTCTGTCAGCCTGCCCGCTGCAGGTCGGTCGCAGCCAAATGCTCGCCGATGAACCAGACTTGCGGCTCACCGGTGCGGATGATGTCGCTGACCAGAAGATCATTGGTACCGTCGTCACCGGATTCATCGGCGGCCTTCGCCCCCTCATGCGCCTGCTCCAGAACGATGCGGTGTGCGTCCAGCAATCGTGCGAGCATCGTTGGCACATCCTCGCGGCCCTTGGGCGGACGCGGGATTTTCGTCATCTCCGCAACGTCGTGCGGCGTCGCGATGCTGATCCCGCCCAACGACTGGATGCGCTCGGCGACCATGTCGACCAACTCGGCCTGCTTCTCATAATGCGTATCGAGCAGAAGGTGCAGCTGGTAAAAGGTTGCGCCCGACATCTGCCAGTGATGCTTTTTGTACAGGTCGCGCAACATCATCGTGTCGGCGAGGACCTGATTCAGGATCGCGATACTCTGCTTGCGGGCATTGTCCGACAGGCCCAGCGGCAGATCCTTCAACGTGCCGAATGGCTGGATTTCGCGATACTCGATCTTGTACTGCGGCTGTGCCTGATCCGTCTTGGCCACGTACTTACTCCGATTTGATAGGACGTGCTGCCGAAGCGCTCACTGCCGTCGGGGGTTCCCAAGCGCCGCCCAATATTTGGTGACCGCCACCTGGGTTCGAATTAATTTCGCAGCTGCGACATCAAACGGGAACGGGTAGGCATCTGTAGCGTCCAGCACGGGCTTCAGCTGGATAAGACCGCGTGACCCAACCGACTTTAGTTTTTCTACATGCACTTGGAACCAGTGCCGCCGAGTGGGATCTGGTTCGCAGCCACCTGCCCGACCGGTCCTGCCTCGCCCTCGATCTCTCCGGATTCGGCGCTCGCGCCGACGACGGCTATGCCGATGTCGCCGCGATGGCGGACGATTTGGCGGACATGGTTCGCGCGCACCGCCTGACCGCATGCGTGCTCGTTGGGCACAGCATGGGCGGTAAGATCGCCACGCTGGTAGCCGCGCGCGCCGTTGCAGGCGAAGTAGGACTGGCGGGAATATTGGGGGTCGTTCTGGTCGCCGCCTCCCCGCCCGCACCCGAGCCGATCAATGAGCAGCGTCGCGCCGAGATGATCGGTTGGGTCGCCGGTGGCGCAGTCGCGCACGATGATGCGGAAGCATTTGTCGACGCCAACACCGCGCGACCGCTTCCCCCTTCCCTGCGCGACCGCGCGATCGCCGATGTCATGCGCTCGAGCCGCGAGGCTTGGCTCGCCTGGCTGGAGCGCGGCGCGAACGAGGATTGGCGCGCGCATGTAGGGCAGATAACGATTCCGACGTTGATCGTCGCGGGGGGCGAGGACAGCGACCTTGGTGAGGAGGCACAGCGACGATTGAACCTGCCGCATTACCCAAATGCCACGGTCCACGTCGTCTTAAATGCTGCGCACCTGATCCCCTACGAACAGCCCGGCGCGCTCGCCGCGGTCATAGCCCAACATGTCGATGCGATTGCCGGGGCGGCTTTGCCCGACGGCTTTGTGCAGCTGCTCGGCTCGGAACGCGTCAGCGCCCGCGCGCGCGCAGTGATGCTGGAGCGTACCCGCCCTTTGTCTGACGACGTCTCGGGCTGGTCGGCGGCACAACTCGATACGGTAGCCGCGCTCATTGCGCAGGTGCTACCCGATGCGGGTGCCGACCGTGCGCTTGCGCGTCGCGTTGGGGTAGCGGTTCACGGCGAAGGTGATGGCTGGCGCTTCGCCGCTCTGCCCGCTGATCCACAGGCCTGGGCGTACGGGCTGGCGACACTGGATGCACTGACCGGGGGGTTCGCCGCACTGTCGTTTGCGGAGCAGCATGATTGGCTGACCCGCATCGATGGCGGTGAGGTTGGCGTCGTCGCCACCGCCGATTGCCTCTCGCCCACTCAGATGACCTTGTGGTTTCAGGATGTTCGGGCCGAGATCGCGCGACAATGGATAGCCACCCCCGCAGCCATGGCCGCGATTGGCTATGATGGTTTTGCGGTTGGTGGCGATGGCCCTCGCAAGCAGGGCTATAGCCGTACCGCCGCAAACGACCTCGAACATTGGCAGATCGCCGCGGAGGTGAATGCATGAGTCGCGCTCCCTATTCCGGCAATGATACGGTCGACGCGGTCGTCATCGGCACCGGTGCTGGTGGCGCGCCGCTGCTCGCCAGCCTTGCCGAGGCGGGGCTGTCGGTCGTGGCGCTCGAGGCAGGCCGCGCTTTCCAGCCGCATGAGCATGTCGCCGACGAACTCGCCGCAGACATTTATTGGATGGAAGAGCGGCTGAGCGGAGGGGACGATCCGACCGCCTTTGGTTCAAATAATTCCGGCATGGGCGTCGGCGGGTCGATGCTACACTGGGGCGCATTCTGCCCGCGTCCTGACCCTCGCGACCTTCAACTCAAGACACTGACCGGCGAAGGTGCCGACTGGCCGGTCGCGCATGGCGAGCTGATCAACTATATCGCCCGTGTCGAGGCGGACACCGGCGTGTCAGGCCCAGCACATTATCCTTGGGACGATGCGCGTCGCTATGCCTATCCGCCGGTCGCGCGCAACGCCTCGGCCGATGCTATGGCACGTGGTTGCGAAGCAATCGGCATCACCGTCACCGATGCGCCCGCAGCGTTGGTTTCACGCGACCGCGATCAGCCGCACTGGGGACAGCGGCAGGCGTGCGTCAATTGCGGCACTTGCCATCAAGGATGTCGTAATGCCGCCAAGACCAGCATGGATACCACCTACTTGCCGCGCGCGATGGCACACGGCGCAGAGGTACGCGCCCAGGCGCGCGTCCTGTCTTTCGAGTTCGACGATGCCGGCCAGATCTCCGGGGTAGTTTATCACCATAATGGTGAAAACTGCCGTCAGCGCTGTCGCGCGGTATTCCTGTGTGCTGGCGGTGTGGAGACGCCGCGCCTTCTCTTGAATCTTGGCCTGGCCAATTCCAGCGGGCAGATCGGGCGCAACTTCATGGCCCATGTCGCGACGCAGGTTTGGGGCAGCTTCGACGCCACGATGCGGATGAATCGCGGCTATCCCTCTTCGCTGATCACCGAGGATAGGATACGCCCCGCCGATGCCGATTTCGTCGGCGGCTACCTGATCCAGAGCCTCGGCGTACTCCCGGTCAACCTCGCCAACGGACTGGCGCGCGGTGCGGGCATGTGGGGTCCGCGACTGCAAGAATTGCTGCGCGGCTACAACAGCATGGCCGGGATCGGGATCAACGGCGACTGCCTGCCGCACCCCGACAATCGCCTGACGCTGTCGGACGAAGTCGATAGCTTCGGGCATCGTAAAGCGCGCATCGACTTCAGCTATCACGCCAACGAACGCGCGATCGATCGTCATGCGCGCCGGGCAATGACCGCGATCTGGGAAGCGGCGGGCGCCCACGACATCTTCGCGGTCGATCGTTCCGCGCATACGATCGGCACCTGTCGAATGGGCGACTCCGGCGACCAGGCGGTGGTCGACCGCGACGGACGCAGCTTCGACATTCCCAATCTGTTGATCTGCGACAATTCCGTATTCCCCAGCGCACTGGCCGCTAATCCGGCACTGACCATCATGGCCTTGTCGCTCAGAACGGCGGACCGGTTTCTTCAGGCATCACGGTAGGCAAACGGTGTTGCTTATAAGGATGTTCAATCCGGCGGTTCGTGAGATATCGAAGCTCGACACGCGGCTATCATGACATCGTCCACCAGTCGGCTCCATTGACCCGCCCCGTCGTTTCATCACCACCGAGGCCGCCAAGAAGTCGGCTGCCATATAGTCGGATGGGAGCAGGATGCGGATAGGTATCGTCGGAGCGGGGATGGCAGGACTATCCTGTGCGCAGAAGCTACACGAGCAGGGTCACTCTTCGGTGCTGTTTGATAAAGGGCGTGGTCCTGGCGGGAGGATGTCGACGCGCCGGATGGGCACGCCGCTCGGTGAAGCGTCGTTCGATCACGGCGCCCAGTACTTCACGGTTCGCGATCCCGCCTTCATTGCACGGGTCGCACTTTGGGCAGAGGCCGGTCAGGTCGCCCCCTGGCCGTCGGCAGGTGATGATGCCTGGGTCGGTATGCCGTCGATGAACACGCCAATACGAGCGATGGCAGATGAGTGCGATGTCCGATGGAATACCCGCATCGACACGCTTCATCATGACGGTCAATGGCGGTTGGACAGAGACGTATTTGACGCTGTCATTCTGTCGATCCCAGCCCAACAGGTTCCAGCCTTGGCTTGTGAGCATGACGCATCGATAGCCGACGCCGCCCGCTCTGCGGTATCCGATCCGTGTTGGGCGGTCATGGCGGCATTCGATAGTCCACTGCCCATCGACAGTGACCGGCTGACAAATCTTGGCATCCTCGGCTCGGCCGTCCGCAACTCGACAAAGCCAGGGCGCACTGGACCCGAGGCTTGGGTCCTTCAAGCCACAGCTGAGTGGTCACGCGAGCATCTTGAAGATCAACCAGCGATAATTGAGCAGGCACTGCTTGCAGCGTTGGGTGCCCATATCGGCACCGACCAGATGAAGGCCATCGCGACCAGTGCCCATCGTTGGCGATATGCAAAGGCTACAGCTTTGGACCGCGGCGCGATTTGGAACGCCGAGATCAAGCTTGGTGCTTGTGGCGACTGGCTGATGGGACCTCGGGTTGAGGCCGCATGGCTATCGGGTCAAAGGCTTGCCATGCAGATCGGGGACTGCTGACGAGCCTGTCAGCGTTCTGATCCATACACCTCCACGCATAATCAAGAACGTGGAGCACATCGTCATCCCGCCCGTTCAATTCGTCAAACCCCCAGCGTGAGACGGCACATGGAATATACAAAACTCGGCAGCACCGGCCTCGACGTGTCACGCTTGTGCCTTGGATGTATGACCTACGGTACACCGGATCGCGGCAACCACGCGTGGACACTCGATGAAGAGATAAGCCGTCCGCTCCTGCGCAAGGCAGTCGAGGCCGGGATCAATTTCTTCGACACCGCCAATGTCTATTCGGATGGGACGTCCGAAGAAATTGTCGGCCGCGCGCTCAAGGAGTTCGCGCGCCGCGACGAGGTCGTGATCGCCACCAAGGTGCACGGTCGCATGCGGCCCGGGCCGAACGGTGCAGGCCTGTCCCGCAAAGCGATCATGGCGGAGATCGACGCTAGCCTGAAGCGGCTCGGCACCGATTACATCGACCTCTACCAGATACACCGCTTCGATCATGAGGTACCGATCGAGGAGACGCTGGAGGCACTTCACGACGTCGTGAAGGCAGGCAAGGCGCGCTACATCGGCGCCTCGTCGATGTACGCGTGGCAATTCGCGACCATGCTCCACGTCTCCGAGGCCAATGGCTGGACCCGTTTTGCGACGATGCAGAACTATCTCAATCTGCTCTACCGCGAGGAAGAGCGCGAGATGCTACCGCTGTGCGAGGCGGAGGGAATCGGGGTCATTCCGTGGAGCCCGCTGGCCCGCGGCCGCTTGACGCGCGATTGGAACGATCAGACGGAGCGGTCGAAAACTGACGAATTCGGAAAGACGCTCTACGCCCACACCGTTGAGGCGGATCGCAAGGTCGTGGAAGCGGTTGCGACAGTCGCAACAGAACGTGGCGTGCCTCGCGCGCAGATCGCACTTGCCTGGGTGTTGGCCAAGTCCGAGGTATCGGCGCCGATCATCGGCGCTTCCAAACACGCACATCTCGACGACGCGATCGCCGCGCTCGCGGTCGGGCTTACCGAGACAGAGATCGCTCGGCTGGAAGCGCCCTATGTTCCGCATGCCGTCGTCGGCTTCGCGTGAGCGGCTTACGCGTCGAGCTGCCGGCGAACGCGTTCGACAAGCAGGATGAAGGCGACGATCTCGCCTTCTATGCGCCCCCACGCCTCGTCTCGCACATCGACGATGACGCGGTCGCGGCCCTGACCGCCTATTACGCCCGCGTCATACCTCCGAACGCTGTCGTGCTCGATCTGATGTCTAGCTGGATCAGCCACCTGCCGGCGGCGCTCGCAACCGCCGAAGTCATCGGCCACGGCATGAACGCAGCCGAGTTGCGGGCCAATGATCGCCTCGACCAATGGTTCATCACCGATCTAAATGCTACGCCCGCGCTGCTGCTGCCCGATGGTAGCGTCGATATAGCTCTGTGTTGCGTCGGAGTTCAGTATCTCCAGCGACCGGTAGAGGTCTTTGCTGAGGTTCGCCGCGTGTTGCGGCCGGGCGGGCTTTTCGCCGTCAGCTATTCAAACCGCTGCTTTCCGACGAAAGCCGTACGTATCTGGCGGGCGCTCGATATGGCCGGACAGGCGCGCCTGATCCACCTGTACATGGAGCAGTCCAAATTCGCCGCGGTGGAAACCGAGGTGCTGGCCGATGGCAGCACGGGAGATCCGCTGATCCTAGTCACTGGCACCAAGTGACTACGCCAATGCGTTAACTTCCCGCCCGCGTAGACCCAGTAGCAGACATTCTACGCCTTCAACGTGCGGCACAACTTCAGACATCCGCTCACCGTTAAAAGCGAAAGTTACCCTGCGTTACAAAAAGCCGCGGCGCAACCTGCTCTGTGTCGTACATTAAAGAATATGGGATGCGCCCGTGATCACAGGCGCATATTTTGACCTATCTCTTCTTATTTTCGACGCCATCGCCGATCCCCTTCTCGACCTTGACTTCGACATAGCGTGCGCCGCCTTGAAACTCATCCTTGTTCATCTTCGTATCCCTTGTGAAATTAGAGGTAGACAAGGTGGGTCAGGGCAGCACGCCACAACCTGCGGCGGCCTTGCCTACCGCCAATGCAATGGCGGGATCTTTCATCTCACCCGCTACGCGCAGAAGGTCGCTGACGGTCAGCTTCGTTGGATCGCTATCACCTCGACGATAGGCGGCCGCTGCGCGCCCGAGTTGTTGCAACTGGCCGAGTGACAGGTCGTTCTGCAGGCGGCCGCCGACGCAATCCGAGCGGGGCTCATCCAGACCGTAGCGCTGCAGGCCCGTAGATATACGGGTGGCAGGTGCCGCACAGGCGGTCAAAGTGGTTGCGCCAATCAGCGCCATGGCCAGCCATCGCATCTGTGTGTCCTCCCGGACCCCTGCAGCGAAAAACCGGCCGGTCCGGACGCACTAACTCACGGCAGTAATGCGCGTTCCTGGTATCGTTGCACCAGTTGCTAGTCCTGACCTACCAGGCCGAGCGTGGTAGCTCTCTCGCGGTAGAGCTCTTCCAGGCGGGAATGGATCAGCCTTGGTCCTGCCTCGTTCGACCCTTCCGCCATCGCCCGGTGGGCCGCGGCACGAGCAAGCAGGTAATCTCGCTCCTCCGCGCCAACACGTTCGATAGGGTCGGAAAATGGATCAGGTTGCTTGCTCATGCCTTGAGGTTAGCATCGCGTAAACCGCGGTCATATCGTGCCCATATACCTATGATATAGTGCATTTCTGCTACAAGGCTCCGACGCCGCAGCTTGCCCGAATGGGCTGACGTGACCTCATCAGCGGGAAGATTGGAATCGGAAGGCGAACAGCTTCACTGATCTGGCCGACCAGCTCGACTGCTGGCAATCGAGCCATGATCCTGACTAGCGTGTCGGGCTGTCGGCCGTGAAGGGGGAGCAGCATGGCTTCATGACCGGCTGGAACTCCATAAGCTCCACGCGCGTGCCGTCGGGATCATAGAGGTTTGCCTGCCACTTGCCGTCCAGTCCCATCTGCGGGCCATCGTGCTTGGCACTAAGCCGATCCTCACGATAAAGCGTCGTGACGGCAGCTTGCATGTTCGGAACACCTAATGAGAGGTGGTTGAGGACGCCGAACTGGCGAGCATCGACTTTGTCATCGGTCACGTCCGATCCGGCACCGACCATCATATATTCCAGCCAATCACGACCATCGGGGGTTTGTTGCGATACCCAGTCGACCTTGTCGGGCTTGAACGCGCCAAACCAGTAGGGGCGGAAACCAAGCAGCTGTCGGTAGAAACCGTCCTGTCTCGCTCGATCGTGCACCGCATAGCCGACATGGATGATCCGTCCGCTGATCGCACCCGGCACCGGCGTATCGGCGTCACTCGCCGGTTGGACGAACTGAACCCCATTGCCTTCCGGGTCGAGCGTCGCAAACCACAACTCGCCTTCCGGACTACGCTGGATACGGCCGAGCTTTCCTACCCCGCGCTTCTGCAGCCATGTACGCAAGGCGCGCGCATCGGGGGTCGTATAGGCGACATGTGCGAGCATACTGGCACCCTGCCTTGCTCCGGCGGGCAGAACTTCGACGAACTGGCGCTTACTGAGATAATAGCGAACGCCGTTTGGGTTTTCCGGGTCGCCGCCCTTCCTTGCTCCAAGAACGTGCGTATAAAATTGATCGGCCTTGCTCATGTCACGAGCATAGACGGCGAGATGAGATACGCCTGTAATTGGCGGCCTTGGCTCTGGCGCGTTTGCTGCACCGAGCAGCGTTACGGCGGCCGCTGTTGCCAGCACGACACGAGCGATCATTGGCAGGCTCCTGAAATACGGGAAGTTTGCGTCACTTCGGCAGCAACTTAAGGTAGGAGCGCGTAGGTGATGGTAACTTGAGCTCTGGTCTCGACCGGCGTGGGCTTCGTATCAAGCACGACAGGTGAAACGCGCGGTGCTGGCGGTGCAGCGGGCGCGTTCACCCCTATCCGCGAGGCGGACACTGTGAGGTCGAAGCTGGGCTGATCATGAACGGTAACGATCGGGCCGAGCCGCAGCCCCGCACCCGTTGCAAGAGCTTCCGCCCGTTGCCGCGCATCGCTGACCGCCGCTGCGCTCGCCCTCCCCTGCGCCGCCTTCGGGTCTGACAGTACAAATCCCTGCAATCGGGCATCACTGGCACCGAGACGGGATGCAAGACCAGCAGCTGTCGCGGCCTTCTCGACTGCCTGGGTTCGAACACGGGCCTGCATGGTTGCAATGAAGCCGGCTACTGCGCACTCGCCACTGCTGAGACGGGGTTGACTTCCATAGCCACGCGCATCTGCGCACCCACCGCCCCGGGCTTCGATCACAGTGACATTGCTGGTGGTGAAGTCGCTGCTCGGCCCCAACAAATCTGCCACCCCGGTGCTGACCGCCTTCTGCTTCGCCGAGAGCGCAGCGGTGGCCGCGTCTGGCGTAGGCCCCTCGCCACGGAGGTAGATGTCGAGGTTCGCGATGTCCGGAACAGTTTGAACAATGCCCACGCCCGTCACTTGCACAGTGCGTTCAGAGGCATTTTGAGCGATCCCGGACTGGGGGAGCAGTGCGGCACTCGCAAGCAGCAAACGCATCATGCCCTTAGCCTCTCCTGTTTGCGCTCAGCATCCTTCAAACCGGCGGAAACGGCAAGGCGAAGCTCATGGGGCATTACCACCTTTTAGTGGAAGCGCATGTCAGCTTGCATCAAACGCGCCTCACAAACGATAATTTAGAGGGTCTTCCTGCCGACCCGGTTGCGGCCATTCGACGCCTCGCGCCGACCTCCCAGTACCGGTCATTCGTTCTTTTTCGTCCCGCCAGCTCCTGAAGGCTAAAGCGGCTGCATCTTGCTGCAGGCGAACGATGGTGCCGCCCTTGATCACCAGCCGCACGGAGCGAACGGCGGCAAACTGCAAAGTCGGATTTCCGGCAACGGCGATCAGGTCGGCGAGCAGGCCCGGCTTTACCGCGCCGAGGTGATCGCCCATCCGCATCCAGCGTGCGTTGCCCGAGGTGGAGGCGATCAGCACCTGCGCCGGCGTCATCCCGGCCGCTGCCATCAGTTCCATTTCGCGTGCGTTCGTGCCGTGTGCGAACACGCCAACGTCGCCACCCATGCAGATCGGGACGCCGGCGGCGAGGGCCAAGCGGAGGCTGGCGCGGCTCGTCTGCACGGCGGCGGGCGCCGGCTCTGCGCCGTTCCAACCGCGATAGCGGGCGCTTGCGTCGGCGGCAGCGAGCGTTGGACAGAGGGCGATCTTCTTCGCCGCCATCATCGCGAAAATCGCGGGCGTGCCTCCATAACCGTGCTCGATCGTGTCGACGCCCGCCTCGGTCGCTCGGCGCATGCCCTCTACAGTTGATGCGTGGACTGCAACAGGACGTCCGGCATCATGCGCCGCCACCACCGCCGCCCGGATTTCGTCAAGACTGAGCGTCGCATGACTCTCCTCGCCTGGCCGCCAGCGATAGTCGGCATAGAGCTTTACCCAGTCCGCTCCGGCCGCGATCTGCCGACGCACGGCGGCAATCATTTGCTCCACGCCTGAGACCTCCTCCGCACCTTGCGGGATGGCAACGCCCGGCTCGAACCCCTTGGGACCGTAGGCACCAAGCGCGACGATCGCGCGCGTCGCGACGCTCAGCCGTGGCCCCTCGACGATTCCCCGATCGATCGCCGCCTTCAGCCCGACATCGGCATAGCCTGCGCCCTCGGTGCCAAGATCGCGCTCGCTGGTGAAGCCCGCCCGCAAGGTCGCGCGAGCGTTCGCCACTGCGCGAGCCGTGCGCAGGGCCAGCGGTTCATGCAGCACTTGGTCGTCCCAGCTCGCTTCGTCATAGGGATGGAGGAACAGATGACCATGTCCTTCGATCATGCCCGGCATCAGCGTGTCACCAGCGAGGTCGATGATCTGCGCGCCTGCAGGAACGGCGAGGTTTGGGCCGACTGCGACAATCCGATCGCCGCGCACCAGCACCTGCCAGTTGGCATGCACCTTCCCGTCGACGCCGTCGAACACCCCCGCGGGACGCAGTAACGTCGCGGTACCCGTCTCGCGGTCGACCGGTGGCGCGCTGGCTCCAGCGAGCATCATTGCCATCACGATCGCCAACCAGTGCTTGGCCATGCCTCACTCCCCGTTCTACGCTAGCGTCATGGTTACCCTCCTGCGGCACACGCGCAATCCGCTGATCTTCGCAGCCTTTCTGGCGACGACCGCCGCCGCGTCCGCTCCCGACATGGCACGGTGGCAGGCCGAGGCGGCGCGGGTGACGATCACGCGGGACGATTGGGGCATCCCCCACATACACGGCCGCAGCGACGCCGACGCGGTATTCGGCATGAGTTATGCGCAGGCAGAGGACGACTTCGCACGGATCGAGGCCAATTATCTGACCGCGCTCGGTCGCACCGCCGAGGCGGATGGCGAACAAGCGATCTGGGCCGACCTGCGCCAGCGACTGTTCGTCGATCCGGCTGAACTTCAGGCCCAATACGTCGCCAGCCCCGCCTGGCTGCGCACGCTGATGGACGCTTGGGCGGACGGGCTGAATTTTTACCTCACGACGCACCCGCGGGTAAAGCCAAGGGTGTTGACCCGGTTCGAACCGTGGATGGCGCTGAGCTTCACCGAAGGCAGCATTGGCGGCGATATCGAGCGCATTTCGCTCGCCGACCTCAAGAGCTTCTACGGCCAGCCGACCCTACCGACGCCGGAAGAGCTGGGGGCGGTCCCGCGCGAACCTTCGGGGTCGAACGGCATCGCCATCGCGCCGAAGCTGACCGCCAAAGGCCGGGGGCTCCTCCTCATCAACCCGCACACCAGTTTCTACTTCCGCTCGGAAGCGCAGATGACGAGCGACGACGGGCTGAATGCCTATGGCGCCAGCACCTGGGGACAGTTCTTCGTCTATCAGGGGTTCAACGCGCACGCCGGCTGGATGCACACCTCCTCCACCGTCGACAATGTCGACCAGTTCGCCGAGGCGATGGTACGTCGCGGCAGCGGCTGGGCCTACCGCTACGGTGGCGAGACGCGCCCGGCCGCGGCGCGCACGGTGACGATCCGCTTGCGCCAGTCCGACGGTAGCCTGGGCGAGCGGCGGTTCACGACTTGGCGCACACATCATGGTCCGATCGTCGCGGCGAAGAACGGTCGATGGATCGCGACCGCCCTGATGTGGCGGCCCGTCCCGGCGCTGGAGCAGAGCTGGTTGCGCACCAAGGCCACCGACCTTGCCTCGTATGTTGCGGTGGCCGAGCGGAAGGCGAATTCGTCGAACGACACGCTGTTCGCCGATGACAGGGGCGAGATCGCGTTCCTGATGCCGCAGTTCATGCCAGTGCGCGATGATCGATTCGACTACACCCGCCCTGTCGACGGCAGTGATCCCGCGACCGACTGGCGCGGGCTGCACCCGCTTGCCAGCCTGCCAAGCGTCACCAACCCACGGGTTGGCTGGGTCCACAACACCAACGACTGGCCGTGGAGCGCCGCCGGACCGGATAGTCCCAAGGCAGCTGACTATCCGCGCTACATGGATCAGGTCGGCGGCAACGCCCGCGGCGAACACGCCGACCTCCTGCTGACCGGCAAGCGCAGATGGACGCCCGAGCGGCTACGCGCCGCCGCTTACGATCCCTACCTGCCTGCCTTCGCGCGGCTGCTGCCCGGCCTCGTCGCCGCATGGCGTGCATTGCCGGCGAATGACCCGCGCCGGCGCAGACTGGCCGCGCCGATCGCCACGCTCGCCCGATGGGATCATTGTTGGGGCAACGACTCCGTCGCGACCAGCCTGGCTGTCTACTGGGGCGATCAGCTCTGGCGAGAGGTCGGCAGCTTCGCACAGGCGGAGCGGACCAACGTGCCCGACTATATCGCCACCCGCGTCGATGCCGCCGCCAAGCTCGCCGCGCTGGAAACGGCGGTCGCGCAACTGAAGCGAGATTTCGGCACGTGGCGGACACCGTGGCAGGCGATTAACCGCTTCCAGAGACTCGACGGCGCCATCCAACCGCATTTCGACGACACGACGCCGTCGACCCCAGTGCCCTTTACCTCGGCGCAATGGGGTAGCCTTGCCTCGTTCGGCGCAAAGACGTGGCCGGGAACGCATCGCTACTACGGCACGAGCGGCAACAGCTTCGTCGCGGTGGTCGAGTTCGGTCCGCGCGTGAGAGCAATGGCCGTGATGGCGGGCGGGCAGAGCAGTCATCAGGCCTCACCTCACTTCGTCGACCAGGTCGACCGATACGCCAGCGGCCGCCTTCGGCCGGTCTACTTCTACCCGGACGAGCTCGCCGGTCATGTCAAGCGCGTGTATCGCCCCGGTGGCGACGCATCATGATCGCTGCCCCTGTGCTAAGGGCACAAACGACCAGATGACCCAGAAGTGGTCATTCCTAGCCGCTGTGCCCCTCCCCAGATCACGCTATTCGTTCATCTCAGATCGGCAGGTATAACGGCGGACGAGAGGCGCTAAGCGGCGGTCGTCATTCGCTTGCCGCCAAATCCCGGGCTGGTGTTTGCGCCCCTGGCTTCGACTGGCGCGAGGTCCTTACCGCATTCCTTTGGCAGGCGGCACTGACACACCGGCTTGGGTCTGGATCACGGGTTTCATCGTACCATCAGGATTGTAGCGGAGATGCTCGACCGTGATCGCCCGCCGCCCCAAAGCCCCTTTCTGATTGCCGATCGTCAGCGATGCATTGTGCAGGAACAGGTACGACTGCCCCTTGAATTCGGCAATGCCGGGGTGGATCGTAAAGCTATTGGTCGCCGATCCGGTCAGCTCACCCCGATATGTCCACGGGCCCTGAATGCTCGGTGCGGTCGCATAAGCAACGTGCTCGTTACGATCCTTGCCCGTCTGGTCCATCGAGGCATAGGTAAGGTAATACAGGTCGCCGCGTCGATGCAGCCACGGCCCCTCGACATAGTGGGGTGGCGTGATTTCGGTGATCGGGCCGTCCAGCTCAATCATGTTGGGCTTGAGCTTGGCGATGTAGCACTGCCGGTTGCCCCACGCGATCCAAGACGTACCGTCGCGGTCGGTGAGCACGGTGGGATCGATATCCTCCCAGCTATGCTCACCCTTGGGCGTCATCTCGTTGGTGATCAGGGCTGATCCGCGCGCATCCTTGAACGGTCCTGTCGGGCTGTCCGACACCGCCACGCCGATCGCCTTGCCGGGGTGCGTATCATCGTGCTCGGCCGGCACGTAAAGGTAGAACCTGCCATTCTTCCGAATGGCTTGCGGTGCCCAAGCGTCCTTCTTGGTCCCATTTCAAATCGACGATGTTCAGGATCGGCGGATAAGCCTTCCACGTCTTCATGTCGGTGGTCGAATAGACCAACCACTCGCGCATGTTGAACATCTCGCCATCCTTGGCCTCGTCGTGGTCGACGTAGAGATACAAGCTGTCGCCAACGACGAGCGGCGCTGGGTCGGCAAGGAATTTGTCGCGGATGATCGGATTGGAGCCGGGCGCATGGCGTTCTTGGCAGATGCCATTCGACGCGGACGTCGCAAACGTCGAAACAAGCGCAAGAGCGCAAACTCGCAGCCAGCCCATAGCTTCCACTCCCGTCGACGCACTCGCTGCGTTAACCAGAAGTCTTAGCAGATCAACACCCTGGATGGACAGATACCAAGCCGTGAGTTTTTGACGCCAGCTTGCCTCAGAAACAGACGTTCAGCTTAGCGTCCGGCACTTTCGGAAAACCGACACTTGTTCATGTCACCGACCCGGCCCAGCATGCAGACCTGCCACGTTCCATATCGAACGCCGAGCCGCACAGGCTCGAGCGATCATCAGGTTCACGACGCTGGTGGCTGAATCAGCGCGGGAGCGACTGGCGTGCGGCTTCGTTGTCACGTTTCCGCAAAACAGGAAGAGCCATGTCGAACAAGGTTGCCATCGTCACCGGTGCATCGCAGGGTTTGGGCGAGGGAATCGCACGCGGTTACCGTGACCGCGGCTGGCGCGTGGTCGGCGTTTCGCGCAGCATCGCCCCCGCCGATGAGGCCGATTGGTTCACCGTGGCCGGCGATGTGGCGGATCCCGCCACCGCGAAGGCAGTCGTCGCCCAAGCGGTCGGCCGGTTTGGCCGCGTGGACACGCTGGTCAACAATGCGGGTGTCTTCATCGGTGAGGCGTTTACCGATTACAGCGAAGATCAATATCGGCGCATCATTGCGACGAACCTTGATGGCTTCTTCCACATGACCCGGCAGGCGCTGCCCGTCATGCTGGCTTCCGGTTGCGGTCACGTCGTACAGATCGTAACCACGCTGGCGGAGCATGCCAATGCCGAATTCCCCTCGGTTCTGGCGTCCCTGACCAAGGGAGGGCTCGCCGCTGCGACGCGCAGCCTCGCGATCGAATATGCCGCCCGCGGCATCCGTGCGAACGCGGTTTCGCCCGGCATTATGGAAACGCCGATGCACCCGCCGGAGACGCGCGCCGGCCTCGGTCGCTACCATCCTTTGGGACGTATGGGGACGGTTGCCGATGTCGTACAGGCCGTCCTGTACCTGGAAGACGCGTCTTTCATAACAGGAGAAATCCTTCATGTGGATGGCGGCCAAGTGGCTGGGCATTAGGGTCAGGACCCATTGATGTGGGCGTCGCGATCCTGATTCAGGCTCCGCAAGGAGACCGGGATGAGCCACCTGTTTTGGCGGACGGGCGATCAAATGGCGCGGCCGCCGTCCCTTCTTTCCCAGGAGCCACGGCAGGCCTCGTGTGGATGACCGGCGGGTGCTGAGCGGCATCGTCTTCGCCAACCGCAATGGGCTGCGCTGGCGAGATGTGCCCAGCGCCTATGGTCCTCACAAGACGCTCTACAATTGGTGGAAGCGTTGGGGCGAGCGTGGCGTGTTCACACGGATGATGAAGGGGCTGGCTGCAGGGGATGCCGAACCAAAGACCGTCATGATCGACGCGACATACCTGACGGCGCACCGCACGGCATCGAGCCTGCGGGTTGAAAAGGAGATCTCGGCCGCCTGATCGGCCGCACCAAAGGCGGCATGAACACCAAGCTCCACGCCATCGCCGACGCGAACGCCCGCCCCTTGAGCTTCTTCATGACGGCTGGCCAGGTCAGCGACTACACCGGCGCGGCAGCGCTGCTCAATGACATGCCCAAGGCGCAGTGGCTGCTTGGCGACCGCGGCTATGACGCCGACTGGTTCAGGGACGCCCTCCAGGCTAAAGGCATCCAGCCCTGCATTCCAGGTCGCAGGTCGCGCAACGAGCCGGTCCGGTACGACAAGCGCCGCTACCGGCGTCGCAGCCGCATCGAGATTATGTTCGGCCGCCTGAAGGACTGGCGCCGCGTCGCCACCCGCTACGTTCGCTGCCCGACCGCCTTCTTTTCCGCCGTCGCCTTCGCCACTACCTTTATCTTCTGGATATGATCAACGAGTCCCGACCCTAGAATAAAAAGATCCATCCTTTATAGCTGTCATAATCGTTTTCTATTCAAAAAAACGCACCATTAATTTGAAATTGGAAAAATCACATTTGATTCGAGGTAAGTTGGCTCCCGGGCCTCAATCCCCCGCACCCATTTGGTTGAAAGTGAAGAGAGTCTTCCAACGCGACGCAGGCACTCGATTAGATATGTGTGGTTGCTGATCGCAGCGTCGGTTAATTAACGCCGTTCAACTCAAATAGCGCCGCCGATTGTCATGACCGCGCCGACAAATGCGCCGGCGAACCCCAGCGAATCACCGACATCAGCTAATCCGTTGACAAACATGACAAACGTCGCGGACGTAAGGCCAGCGGCTACCGCCACAAATGTGTATTCGATCCACGTCCGCCGCAATTTGGACACATCAGTTTCTCGCATACAAGAGCCTTCGTTGTCAGATAAAAGCCTATGCGGGGGGGGCTGTGAAGTGCAACGCTAATCCGACGGCAGCCGGCTCATAGAATGCTACAGCATTCATTACAGCACTTGCTACAGCAGTAGCATAAACTGCGGAAAACAGCCATTTTTGCAAAGTGGTCGAGGAGACAGGATTCCTGACCTAATTCTACCGCGCGCTAAGTCACTGATTTTGCGTCGACGCTCAACCCGTCTGTCGGCGAGTTGCACAGTGATGGGTACAACAGGGGGTACAGGTATACAAGTGATCGAAAACCACGCAGCGGGAAACCGAAGGCGATGCAGAGTGACCCACATCCGGTCATTCATCGCGCAAAATTGTCTCCTCGCTTTCTGCCGTTCGTTCAGCCTCGCAACATCAAGCTTTTAACGCCGAATTCATATCGAAAGCGAGTGATTGCGAGCATCAGGCCGACCAGGGACATCCTTGCGCCTGAGAATAAAGCGGAGCCGGGCAGCTATTGCCGCGTTGGCATCCGTATGATTGGCAGGCTTTCTCAAGGAGTAGACGCTCAGGCTGCGGCTCGGGCGGCCATGGTCGATGCACTCGACTGTTTTGGACATGAGGGTCCCATCATCGTGCTCTGCCACTTTGATGCCGATGGCCTAGGCTCCGCAGCGATCCTGGTCCGTGCGCTTCGTCAGGCGGGCCGGATCGCCGAGGCGCTGGTAATTGGCAAGACCGGGTCACCCTGGGAGGCGGAAACGCGCGACCGCGTTATGGCGCTGGAACCTGCGGGACTGATCGTCACAGACCTCGGCACTCGTGCTGAGTCAATGCTCCCCGATTGTCCGACCCTGATTATCGACCATCACGTCCCTACCGGCGAGCCGCGTGATGCCATCACGATCAGCGGTAACGGGCTTGATCCTGAGCCAACCTCAGCACTGCTGGCTTGGTGGGCCGCGGGAGCGCTTGGCGACCAGTCGGCGCTTCAATGGCTGGCAGCCATCGGGCTCATCGGCGACATGGCGGACGGGCTGGGCTTTCCAGAACTGACGGAAGCGCAGGCGCGCTGGGGCAAGACGGCACTTCGAGATGCGACGTCGCTGATCAACGCACCGCGTCGCACCGCCCTGGCGGATGCCGGACCGGCGCTGCGCCTGCTGCTGCATGCGGATGGACCCAAGCAGATCACCAAGGGTAACGACGCCGATGCGCAGGCACTGCACGCTGCCAAGGCAGAGGTTCGCGCCGCGATGGATGAGGGCAAGCGCATTCCGCCGCTGGTCGTCGGTGACGTGGCTCTCATCAGCCTGAACTCCCCCTGCCAAATTCATCCTCTGATCGCACAACAATGGCGTGGCCGCCTCAAGGACAAGATCGTAATCGCGGCCAATCGTGGCTATCGGCCCGGCTGGGTGCATTTCGCGGCGCGGTCGGCCACCGGTCAGGACCTCATTGCCTTTCTGGCCCGGCACAGACCGGCGGGTGCTGACGGACGCTACGGCAACGGTCACGCTCAGGCGACCGGTGGCGCCCTGCCAATCGCAGGGTGGAACGAGTTCATCGCGGGCCTCGGCCTGCCTCAGGCACAGGTAGAAGCATGACTAGCAGCGATCGTCCCTTGCGTCTCGGCTTTCCCGTCAAGGTGATGGGCAGGCCTGACCTCAAGTCGCAGGACACGCGGCGATGGCAGAAGAACCCACACCTGAAATGCTCGCTCGAACTGCTCGACCAAGTGCTCGATTATCTTAAGTCCAAGAAACTCGATATGTATCGCCTGTCGTCGGACATCGCGCCTTATGCGACCCATCCCGACCTGCCGCAGTTCCACTCGATGGTCGCAGACAGCGATGCCGAACTACGCGCGTTCGGGGCCAAGGCGAAGGAGTATGACATTCGTCTGTCCTTCCACCCATCTCAATATGTGCTGCTCAACTCGCCCAACCCGGAACTGACGAAGAAGAGCATCTGGGATCTATCAAGCCAAGCCGAGATGCTCGATCGGATGGAATTGAATGACGAAGCGGTGATGATCACGCACGTAGGCGGTGTATACGACGATCACGAGGCGAGCCGCGCCCGCTGGATCAAAGGTTGGGAGCAGTGCCCTGAGCATGTGCAGCGCCGGCTGGTGCTGGAGAATGACGACATCCGCTTCTCGGCCGCTGACGTGCTGTGGATCCACGAGCGTACCGGTGTACGGCTGATCTTCGACTACCAGCACATGTGGTGCCTTAACCCCGAGCGGCTCGACATGCGCGACACATTGGAACGCTTTCTCGCAAGCTGGCCTAGCGAGGGCGGCCGCCCCAAGATTCATTTTTCCTCGCCGCGCACTGAGCTGCGGGAAATCAAACAAAAGATCACACCCAAGGCGCGTGCGGCAGCCAAGGCCGGCACAGCGAAGACAAAGAAGGGCGAGCTGCTGAAGGCCCCGGTCAAGGCGTCTGCACGTGTAAAGACCGTGCTGCGCCCGCCGATCTGGACAGGCCATGCCGATTTCACCAACCCGTTTGAATTTGCGACCTTCATGCGCATGGCCGACGGCTTGACATTCGACGTGATGATGGAGGGCAAATCCAAGGACCTAAGCCTGCTCCGTCTCCGCCCGGACCTGCTGCGCTTTGCGCCCGATGTTGCGGCCAGGTTCGGGATCACGGACCAAGATGCTTCGGCCTTGGCTGCCGACGAAGAAAAGCTCGACGATGGCGTCGATGCAGAGTCGGAGGCGGATGTCGACGAAGGAGAACCAGCCGGAGCGGCATAAATTGGGTGAGCGACGTTTAGGCTGAGTGGCGAACCTCAGGATACGGCAAAATCTCGATATCAGTATCTGCTCGCCAAGTTCTCCCGCTAAAAAGCACTAGCTTGTACATAGTCGTCTGTGCACACGCCCGATTATGCACGAATGCACCCCCTCAATCTTCCATACCGGGCGGGATCGTTTCTGCCATGCTAATAGGTTCGGGACCGTTATCCAAAAGCGGCCACTCGTTTATCGTGATTTGATCGCCGTTCGATCAGCCAAGCTGGCGTCGCTAATCAGCAATTATCGAGCATCCGACGATGCGCGTCCGTATCGCTAACAATGATGAACCGTCTCCATCCTCATGAGACGTGGTAACCTGATGAACGATTATCGACATATGACCGCCTCGTGCTGCTATGGCTCATGCCTTAGATACACAGCCAACACACGTCAGTCCGCACGGTACACCTCGCTCTTACCACTCCACTTTTACGATATAGCATTTGCATTATACATTTTTATTATTCTAGTTTGGCGCTTGTGCAGGCTCGCGCAGAGTGCGCGTATACAAGCACGAAGGGCGGCTTCGATGAAAACGGCAACACTATCAATCTGGTTAGTCGTCGCGGCGTGTTCCTACACGAAACCTGACACTTTTGATCTATCTGGCGCTAAAGCTCAAAGAGCCGTAACAATAGCATCTGATTACGCGGTCGATCATTTCGGCGCACCCGCATGCAGAGACACGGATGCGAATTGGAGATACATCCTGCGCCAAGATGGTGATATGCTTATTGCCGACATTGGTCCGAAAAATGCGCCGAATCCAGCTATTCAGATTGTGATGAGAGCAACCGATCTTGAAATTATCAAAGCTGTAAAGGCGTAAGGGTCGCATCGAAGGCGCACTTTTCGCCCCTTACAGCTAAAACCCAGAATCGGTCATTCGTAAGCTCGGGACGCCCTGCAGAAAGCTGCCACTTGTTCATGCTCGCGTCGGCATAGGTTTGATCGTCGCTCACCGCTGTGCCTGAGAATGGAGTAGGCGGACCTCCTCGGCAAAGGCCTCCACCGGCCCTTCGACCTCCGCACCTGGAATGACGTCCGTGATCCTCAACGGCGCGATGCCAAGTGAGGGTCGGCCAAGCTCCTCCAGCCAATCGCCCAATTGGACTGTCGAGGTCGCGTAGACGATCCGACCCATGCCCGCGAGACCGTGTGCCGCTGCACACATCGCACAATGCTCACCCGACGTGTACACTGTGGCCGCTTGCCGCTCGTCTGGAGACAAGTTCCTGGCTGCCCAACGAACGATTGCGAACTCGGGATGTCGCGTCGGGTCCCCCCTGCCGACACGGTTACGGCCTTCAAACAGTATCTTGCCCGAGGCCGAAACAAGGATGGACCCGAACGGCTGATCACCCGCCTCGACTGCCACCCTAGCAAGATCAACGCAGCGGCGCAGGTGGTGGAGATCGTGGTCGTCCATGATCGTTTCTCAGCTCGTTCGTATATATGCAACAATCGTGTACCGAGGTCGCGACCTCGTCGATAGTGTGAGCAGCGGCGGTGATTTGCCCTCCTATCCATACCGTTGAGACCCAGAAACGGCCGTTCGCACGCGCCTTCTCGCTTCCCAAAAGCCGCCGCTCATTCATATGAGCGGATCGGCTGCTTAGGGTCAGGCCCCATTGATGTGAGCGTCGCGATCTGATTCAGGCTCCGTGAGGAGACTGGTAATGAGCGACCTGTTCTGGCTGACGGACGAGCAGATGGAACGCCTGCGGCCGTTCTTTCCCAAAAGCCATGGCAAGCCACGCGTCGACGATCGGCGGGTGTTGAGCGGCATCGTGTTCGTCAACCGCAATGGCTTGCGTTGGCGAGATGCGCCCAAGGATTACGGCCCGCACAAGACGTTGTACAACTGTTGGAAACGCTGGGGCGAGGCCGGCGTGTTCACGCGGATGATGGAGGGTATGGCTGCGGCAGATGCCGAGCCGAAGACGGTCATGATCGACGCGACCTATTTGAAAGCGCACCGCACGGCATCCAGCCTGCGGGTAAAAAAGATCCCATGGGCGCGGGCTAGCGCCGGTTGAGGCAGACTGACCTTCCCGCTTTATTGTCAGGAGGTCGCCCGTGTCCGTTCCGTCCCATGCCGCCGTCAGCACGCAGCTGAACGCCATCTTCGTGTCACTGGAGTTGAGCCGCTCCACTTGGTTGGTGAGCTCGCTGTCGCCGGGGCGCGGCGAGCGCATCTCGCGCCATCAGGTGAGGGGCGGCGACGTGCCGGCCCTCATGGACCGCTTCGCGCAGTTGCAGGCAAAGGCTAAGGCGCGGACTGGCGAGCAGTATCCGCTGGTCGTCATGCAGAAGGCGGGCCTCGACGGCTTCTGGATACACCGCTGCCTGGTGCGCGAGGGCATCGAAAGCTACGTCGTCGACGCAGCCTCGATCGCAGCTTCGCGACGCAGCCGGCGCGCAAAGACGGACAAGCTCGACGGTGAGGCGCTGGTCCGCACGCTGCTGGCCTACAAGCGCGGAGAGCCGCGGTTCTGCGCGATAGTGACGGTGCCGAGCGTCGAGGACGAAGACCGGCGACGCATCTCGCGGGAGCGGCGGGCTTTGGTCGTGGAACGGGTGCGGCACGTCAACCGCATCAAGGGCCTGCTGTTCGCGCAAGGGGTCGGCGACTACGAGCCCGCTGCGCGCCAATCGGCTGGCGAGGCTGGACGAACTGGTGACCGGTGATGGCCGATCGCTGCCCCGTCATGTTCGCCGCGAGATCGAGCGCGAGCTGGACCGGCTGGAAATGGTCGTCAGCCAGATCAAGCAGGTCGAAGCCGAGCGCGACGCGCTGCTCGAGCCGAAGCCGGATGCCGCCGGTGGGACGGACACCGGGCCCCGGCTCATCCAGTTGCGCGGCATCGGCCCGGAGTTCGCGGGCGTCCTGCACGCAGAGGCGTTCTTCCGCAGCTTCAGCAACCGACGACAGGTCGCGGCCTATGCAGGCCTTGCGCCGTCGCCGTGGCAGAGCGGGTCGATGGATCGGGAACAGGGTGTGTCGAAGGCCGGCAACAAGCGGCTGCGCACGACCATGATCCAAGTCGCCTGGCTGTGGCTGCGTCACCAGCCGGACTCGGAACTGACGAAGTGGTACGCGGAGCGGGCGGGCGCGAACGGTGGTCGCGCGCGGCGGGTCATGATCGTGGCGGTCGCGCGTAAGCTGCTGATCGCGCTGTGGCAGTTCGTCTCGGCCGGCGTGGTCCCCGCAGGCGCGCTGCTAAAGGCCGCATGAGCGTGTAACCCGATACGAGTTCCCGCAGGGCATCGCCCCTGCCGGATCCAGGTGGACGGACCGGAGGTCCCTGTTGGCTTCAAATGCCGAAAAAAGGTTGGTCCCGTCTCCTGAGCCAGACCCGACGCAAGCGGGATTGTGGTGCGGCCGCGCACGAGCGGCGACCGGATGTGAGGTTAGAGCGGACCGGTTGCCGGGACGCTTGTTGCAGCAGGCTCAGACCAGTGATCCGCGATTAGGAGCGAGCACCATGTGATCTGGCTGGAGCAGCTTTGACAAAATCAAACGTTGTAGACCGATCCACGTCCCAGAGCTGGATTGACGAGGGCTGCTGCGCATTATCGACGCGCAATTTGAGCGGAAAGCCGCCTCCGACCGTCACACGCCGCGCGTCCTGAACGCCGACATACTTGTCAGGAAGGACATAGAGGCTGCTTTTGTCGAAACCTATTTTGAACGGGCGACTCTGTCCGTTCACGATGATCCGACCATTTATCAACTCGACTGGAGCGCAGCAGGGATTGTCGTACCGTCCGTTCAGCGTGGAGATCGGCGGTAGCTGAGGTTTGGGAAGTAGGATCATGAGCAGGGCAAACCCTGCAATGAGAATTACGCCGAACAGCAGAGCACGTCGGTGGAAGTCCGCAACACCATCCATACCCCGGTTGTGGCATCCCTATGGCCGACGCACAATGCAACATCGAGAGATACGAGAAGCGCCTGCGCGGCAGCCCGCACAGGCGCTTGACTCGGTAATCCCCATGTGAGGGCGGCCTTGGCCGCCTAATCGGGCGCACGAAAGGTGGCATGAACACCAAACTCCATGCCGTAGCCGACGCGAACGGGCGCCCGTTGAGCTTCTTCATGACCGCTGGCCAGGTCAGCGACTACACCGGTGCCGCGGCGCTGCTCGATGATCTGCCGAGAGCACAGTGGCTGCTCGAGGACCGCGGCTACGACGCTGACTGGTTCAGGGACGCCCTGCACGCCAAAGGCATCCAGCCCTGTATCCCAGGCCGAAAACCTCGCAATGAACCAATCATATACGACAAGCGACGCTATCGGCGCCGCAGCCGCATCGAGATCATGTTCGGACGCCTCAAGAACTGGCGCCGCGTCGCCACCCGCTACGATCGATGCCGTACGGCGTTCTTCTCCGCCGTCGCTCTCGCCGCAACCATCATCTTCTGGCTTTGATCAACGAGTCCTGACCCTAGACGATCTGTGAAGCGTGGGATAGGTTACTACTTATGGCAAGCTATTGGTCGGGCGTGCGCGGTAGAATTCGCGAGGCGGTAATCGTTTTCGCGCAAACGCTCCCCGTCTTTGTCATTGTCTCGTATATTTCAACGCCAGAAAAAGCTCTCGTGACGACGACCGTATTTTTCTCAATTTATACGGCAGTCATGTCCCACTGGGGCGTTCGTAATCAGCGTGGCTTTTGGTTGCTTGTGGCTCTGATATTAGGCGTCAACATAGTCGTGATATGGGCTATTCCGATAACCGGCAAATCCCCCTCAGGTCATGCGATCGCATATCCGATTGGCATTGCCGAGGGCTTCGCCGTCTATTGGCTGCTTGGCTGGTGGCGTCGGCGCGGATCCAGCGTCGGCTGAAGGCGAGAGCGGACACGATCCGCGGCGCAAAAGTCCTCCGCCGCAAAAACCGCGTGGCTGCCACGGTGCGCCTCTGCGGGTGTGGTGTATCTGAGCATTAAACCCCGTAAAAATCGGCCTCTAATTGGGCACGTAACGGCTAAGTTTAAGGCTGGTGTTCATGCTGTCGAACGGATGCGGCTGTAGCGTCACAAAGGCCGCTGTTGACCTCAGGCGACGCTACATTGCTAATCAATGCTTGGAAACAGGGTATGCGCGGTTGCGTAGATCGTCCCAGAATCGATCCCGCTGGCGCTTATCATTGTCGAAAGCGAGCCACTCGGCTTCAGTCCGGCATGTCTGCTTGGGGATGCGAGATCCTGGAGAACTCCGTTCGCGACATACTTGGCTGTCGCTATCAGGGGTTGAACGTGCCGATGTTGGTGGAGCCGCAGCCATCATAAGGAGCAACATTGTAATCATCATCACCACTCCATTGGGGAGGTTGAGGATAAACGCGAACGATACGTATGCAATGCTGTCTTTTATCCTGCCGCCCCGATTGTTTGAGATGGAAGGCGGACATTTCCTCCGCTGCGCACACCCTATTCCCTCATAGGCCAGGCTTAAACCGGGGCGGCTATACACCAGCCGTACCCCTCATTCTTGAGCTTCAGCGCAAATGGCTGGAAGTGGGAGGTTTGCTGCCGTTCGCTAATCCACCACCTTTAGCGACACGGTTGCGCCATCCGGCAATGCCTCGATTTGTTGGAACAGGTCGGCAGTAAATGAGAACCACTCCCGCCATGGGGCAATCCACACGTTCTCGACCGCATATTCTCCTCCCAACACGGGGGGCATGGTGAACGCGTAGCATTCGCCATCTGCCAGCAGCTTTCCCACACGTCGGCACTCGTCTGCTAAGGGGCGTAGCTGCCAGCCCTCGCTATCTCCCTCGATTGCTCGCCAGAACTCTTGTTCAGAAGCAGCGATGCGCTCGGTTGAACAGCCGCCTCGATCGAGGAGGTGAACCGTTCCAGCGGCGTCCACAAGGAAGGAGTCGCCGAACAGGTTAGTGCGAAGAACGCGAGCTGGCGACGGCAAGATCGATGACCATAGCGATAGGTCAGTCTCGTCGGCGGCTCGCGGTAGGAGATAATCAAGCACGTTCATAGCGAAATGGTGCAGTGAAAATCGAATGTCTGCTAGTGGGCGATTGTGTTGAAAAACTCTCGCGACCCCGATAGTGAGCCCTCATCACGAAACTATCTATTATAGATCAAATGGTAAAAGTACCTTAACTGCTAAATGATGAAAATATATGTAACATAATTGCGCGCCACCGGCGTGGTTCGATCCTCAGCGGAGTTTTTCAACACAATCGGGCGTTAGCGGCATGACCGCTTTTGGGAGGGAAGCGGACGGTCTGCATTCGAGCAGGAAATGGCGAGGGCTGCCGTTCAGCCCAGCATCGCAAGCGCCTCGATCGTCTCATCCTGCGTCGGTGCTCTGCTGTTATCTTCGACGAAATAAACAGCGTCTCGCACGGCACCGTCCGCGAAATAGAAATTGTCGCTCATGATAAGGCAGTCCGCGACGTAGTTTGCGAGATCGAACGGCAACCGCCCCTCAACTATGGCGGCGAGGAGCCGTCGCGCACCCTCTCTGGTCACCTCGATAGCTGGGCCATCCGTAATGATGATGTAGCCACTCTCACCCGCTCGAAAGGCCACATTGCAAGCGTTCACTTCAGTCGTAATCTGATCGATCAACGCCTCCGGCGAAAGAGCACCAGCCAGAAAATCAGCGAGGTGTGCATGCTCCATTGGGATAGGATGCATCGCTGAACGAGGGTCCGCAATCAGGAACGGCTTTTGGCTGCGGGAATGACTAAGTCTGGGCGGAGCCAGCCGCCCTTCCTTACCGTGACGACGACCCACAACCCGCCATTCAGGCTGCCTCACTGGCCTCCCAACTTCGGTCACTCGTTAATCCGCTGACGATCCATCGGACAGCCTTGTCCAGGTGTCAGACACAAAGTCGTCGATGGCTTTCGACGCGGGATTGAAAGTCGCCTCAGTCCCGCTAAACCGGACATGTCGGAAAAGGCAGGCTTGGTGTGGTCAGCCCAAGCCCTTCTGGTAACGGAAGCTCTGGTCTTTGGCCTTGGCCGGGATCCCCACGACGAACAGCGGACGTCCAAGACGGGCGTTCGGCAGTTCGTCTGCGAGGGTGCCTAGACGAGGAACGCTCCGGTCGAACACTCGACTGAGGAGCGCCTGCTATGTCTTACGATCATCATTCCAAACACAGCGTCATCATTGCTGGCGCTGGCCCCGTCGGCCTGTTTCTTGCGTGCGAGCTGCGGCTCGCTGGCTGCTCGGTGCTCGTACTCGAGCGCGCTCCTGGGCCGCAATCTCCGCTGAAAGCGCTGCCGTTCGGGTTGCGCGGCCTGACGCTGCCGACAATCGCCAGCCTCGACCGCCGTGACCTTCTCGCGCCTCTGAAGGCCCGGATGAGCGCAAGAGGCACGGCAGCCGCGGCGCCCTGGACAGCTGGAGCGCGCCGTCCCGCCGGCCATTTCGCTGGCTTGCAGTTTTTCCGCGATCGGGTCGACGATACGGCATGGCCGTGGCGACCGGCGGGTTCGTCCGAGATGCTGGCCGTCGCTTTGGCGGACATCGAAGCGGTGCTGGCGGCACGGGCGACAGCGCTCGGCGTCACGATCCGCTACAACAGTGGGGTCGACGGGCTCGAGCAGGTCGAGGACGGCGTGGTCGTCCATACCGGAACCGAGCGGCTTCGTGCCGGGTGGCTGGTTGGCTGCGACGGCGGCCGCAGCACGGTACGCAAGGCCGCGGGGATCGGCTTTACCGGCACCGAGCCGGAGTTCACCGGTTATTCGATGTCGCTTCGCCTCGCCGAGCCGAACCCATTGCGGCCGGGCCGTCAGCACACCGCCACGGGCATGTACACTTTTGCCCCGCCCGGCACGGTCACGATGGTGGATTTCGACGGCGGCACGCGGCACCGCGCAGGGCCGCTGTCGCGAGAGCATGTCGAGGCGGTGCTCCGCCGCATCTCGGGTACGGACGTGATCGTGACGGCGCTCGATCTGGCGACGACATGGACCGACCGGGCCTTCCTCGCGGCCGAGTACCGCAAGGGTCGCGTGCTGCTCGCCGGCGACGCCGCGCACGTTCACGCCCCACTCGGCGGGCAGGGCCTCAACCTGGGGCTGGGCGACGCAATGAACCTCGGATGGAAGCTCGCTGCGACGATCTGCGGGCTGGCGCCCCCGGCGCTGCTCAACAGCTATCAAGAAGAGCGACGACCGGTGGCCGAGCAGGTGCTCGATTGGTCGCGCGCACAAGTCTCTCTGTTGCGACCGGATCCGGGAGCCGCCGCACTGCGGTCGATCGTCCGGGAGCTCATGGAGACGCGCGATGGCGCCACTTACTTTGCCGGGCGGGTCTGGGGCGCCGGGCTGCAATACGACGACGACTACGCGGCAGCTCATCCACTGGTCGGCCGGAATGTGCCCGACATTGCGCTCGCGAACGGCCAGCGGCTGAACGACGTTCTACGCGACGGGCGAGCATGGCTGCTCGATCTTGACCCCGCCGCGCCGCTGCGCGCGGTCGCTGCCGAGTGGGCCGGGGAGCTGGGCTACCTCGCCAGCACTATGACGCCGGACTTGGATTGCGCCGCTATACTGGTGAGGCCCGACGGCGTGGTCGCCTGGGCCGGCGGGGAAGCCGATCCCGACGAGTTGCAGCTAGCCATTGACCGCTGGCTTGGCGAGCCAGCCCGACAGCGGCCGGAGAAAGATCAGGCCGTACCGCCCGCGGAATAGTCCATCGCGGCAAGGTCGGTGAGCAGATCGGGGCCTGAAGGGTCCCAGCCCAATCGTGCCCGCGTCCAAGCATTGGACGCGGTCATGTCGAGTGCCGCGAACGGTGCCATCCAACCGAAGTATCGCTCGACCTCATCTGCCGCGACCGAGCGGACGGGGAGCCCGGCTCCCCTTCCGATCGCCTCGGCGATGGCACGTGCGGGGACGCCCTCCTCGACCGAAGCATGATAGCGCGCACCCGGCTCGCCTTTTTCAAGGGCCAGGACGTAAAGCTTTGCCACGTCGCTGACATGCGCCGCAGACCAGCACGTCTGCCCTTCACCCACGTACGCCACCGCTCCGGCGCGGCGCGCTTGGGCGACTAGCGGGGTAATCAGCCCGGCCTTCGTGGTATCGTGCACCTGCGGAAGTCGGATGGTGCGCACGTCTATCCGTTGCCCGATCAGCGCGGCGCCGGCGAGTTCGGTCGCGATGCGCGGATTGGCGTGGTGCGGGTTGAGCACATCTTCGATTGCCGGTCCGCCCTGGAGCGGCGTGCCGATGCCCACCCCGGACGTAATCAGCAGCGGCTTGTGCGTCCCCGCCAGAACCTCGCCGATCGCGGCGATGTTGCGCTCGTCCTTTTTCGTGTTTTCGAAGAAGGTCTCGAAATTGTGGTCGAACGCACAGTGGATCACGGCATCAGCCGCCGCTGCGCCGCTAGCCAGCGTCTCGGGACTCTCCAGATCCCCGCGATGGACCTCGACGCCAGCCGCTTCGAGTTTTCGGGCGCCGGCATCGGATCGAGTGAGGCCCAGCACTCCATGGCCGCGGGCGAGCAGTTCGGGGATGATATGCGAACCGATGAAACCGGTCGCACCGGTCAGGAACACGCGCATGGAAAGTCTCCTTCTTGTCCTCGGCTATTTCGCGATCCTGTGCACCCTGTTAAAGTAGTGACGTTATCGTGGTATAATTTGCAACAGGATCGATCATGGTCAGCAAGGCAACCAACCAGCTCGGCACATATCTGCGCGATCGGCGCATTCGGCTCGATCCGGCAGCGTTCGGGTTTGGCGGCGGCCGCAGGCGCACTCCCGGCCTCCGCCGCGAAGAGGTGGCGAGCCGGGCGAACATTAGCCCGACGTGGTACACCTGGCTGGAACAGGGACGCGGCGGCGCCCCATCGGCCGACGTGCTCGATCGCATCGCCAAGGGCCTGATGCTGACCGAGCCCGAGCGCGAGCACCTCTACATGCTCGGTCTCGGTCGTTTGCCCGAGGCGCGCTATCAGCCGGTCGACGGTATCACTCCGCGACTGCAGCGTGTTCTCGACGGGATGGCGCTGAGTCCCGCGATCATCAAGACGGCAATGTGGGATGTCGTCGGCTGGAACCGTGCCGCTGCGATCCTGCTGACCGACTATGCCAAGCTGCCACGCGAGGGGCGCAACATCCTACGGCTTACGTTCGGCAGCGATCATGTCCGCGCACGGAACGAGGATTGGGACAGCATCGCCCGCTTCGTGGTTGGCGCCTTCCGCGCCGACGTGGCGCGCGCGGGGGCCAACAACAGCGCGGAGGCCGCGAAGCTGGTCGCCGAGCTCTGCCGGGTCAGTGCCGAATTCGAGGCGTTGTGGCAGGACAATGACGTCGTCGCACACGGGGAAGGCGTTAAGCGCATCCGTCATCCCGACGCAGGACTGCTCGCGATGGAATTCTCCTCCTTCGCCGTCGAAGGCAGGCCGGAACTCGGGATGATCATCTATAATCCCGCTTCACCCGACGACGCCGATCGTCTGCGCGCACTGCTGGACTCGCGCCAAGGTGGATGATCCTGACGAGCGCTGCTTGGGCTAACCGATCTCAAGCCCGCGCTGTTCACCCACATCACCGTATGAGCGGCCATCAATGGAGCAACCGTAGCGGCGGCCCGACGTTTTCGGCGCAACGGAGATTGCCGATGCTAGCCCTCGCACTTGCCCTTGCCGCCACCACTCAACTCGATCGATGCCTTAACGAAGGCGAGGCCGCGCGTGGCGTTACCCCCGCCATGGCAGCCTGTTATGTCGCGGACTATAAGCGCGCCGACGCGCAACTGAACGCCACATATAATGCGGCGATGAAGCGCATTCCGGTTGCTCGTCGGGCCGCTCTGCGCGCATCGCAACGCGCATGGATTAGAACGCGAGATGCGGCTTGTCCGATTGACGACCGCGTCGGCGCTGGCACGATCGAGACGTTGAACCATCCGGCCTGCCTGACAAAGCAGACCACCCGCCGGACTAGCTGGCTGACGCGCTTCCGCTAATTTCGTAGGGGCCCCACCTATAGCCAGATTCGATGACCCAAGAACGGTCATTCCGGATGCCCTGTCCGCCCCCCAGCTTCCGCCATTTGTTCATCTCGCAATACGGAGCATGCTCAGCCCAGCCGGCCGATCGGGTATCTGGCAGTCGAAGGATGGTCGACCACATTCGCGTGCATGTATTCGCGGCCGACAAGATCCACACCGACGACACGCCGGTCCCCGTGCTGGCGCCGGGCAGCGGCAAGACCAAGACCGGCAGGCTCTGGGTCTATGCTCGCGACGACCGGGGATGGCAGGGCATCGGCCCGCCGGCAGCAGCATATTTCTACACGTCCGACCGCAAGGGCGAGCGACCGCGCGCGCATCTCGCCGGCTTCAGCGGTTTCCTGCAGGCGGACGGCTACGCGGGATACGAGCAGCTGTACGATGGACGCCGGCAGCCCGGACCCATCGTCGAGGTGGCGTGCTGGGCGCACGTCAGGCGCAAGATTTACGACGTGTGGAAGGGGACCGGCTCGACCACGGCCCGCACCGGCGTCAGCATGATCGACCTGATATACGAAATGGAGGAGTTGGGACGCGGGCTGCCGCTCGACGAGCGTCACGACCGCCGGCAGGTCGTGAAGGCAGCGGTGAACGGCTTCTTCAACTGGGCCGAGGACACGATGCGGCGCATCTCGGGCAAGGGGGCGCTGGCCGATGCCATCCGCTATGCCGTGAAGCGACGCGAGGCGCTGACCCCCTTCTGCGACGACGCGCGGCTCGAGGCGGACAACAACTGCGCTGAGAACTGCCTCCGCCCCGTGGCGCTCGGCCGCAAGAACTACCTGTTCGCCGGCTCGGACAAGGGTGGTGAGCGGGCCGCAGCGATCTACACCCTCATCCAGACCGCCCGGCTCAACTTCGTCGACCCCGAAGCCTGGCTGCGCGATGTGCTCACCCGTATCGCTGACGGCCACCCGATTAATCGCATTGGCGAACTGACGCCTTGGCGCTTCGCACCATAGTCGCCGGTGCCGGGCCGGTCAGCTCGTTTCCGTACTTTCCGCTTTTCAATTGAGTTGGCTCATCAGCAACCTTGATGTTGCAAGCGGTTTGCTCTGATGTCTGGGAAACCATGGCACGGCTTATCGATCTGATTCCTGGGCTACGGCTCTTTATCGAGAAGATGGATCGCGGGCGGGCGATTGATCCTGAGTTCGCCATTCGCTACTTGAGAGGTGAGCATGACATAGACGGGAAACCCATCCCGCGATCGCCGTACACCGTTGCACGTCTCAAGCTGGCGAAGCTCCAGACCCGGAAAATGGGCCACCTCGGCGGCTTTGCCAGTGAGCCCACTTCCTCTTGGCTGGGTGGACAACCTGCGGAGTGCGACAACTCCCTATGGCCTACCCACCAAGGAGAACGGCTTACCTTCGTCGCGCAGATCGCGCTTCATGACCTTGAGGGCCGGGATGACATCGAATGGTTGCCGTCATCGGGACACCTCCTGTTCTTCGTCGGCCGGAACGAGTGGGGAGGGTTCGATCAGATGCTAGGTCGCGTGGTCTACGTCCCATGCAGCGCGCGAACCGCTGGCTTGGCTAGCGAAAAGCAGGTGCGTCAGTGGATACACTTTGAACGCCTGGCAACCTACGAGGCTCTCCAACCCGAAGACGACGCGGGACAAGCCGATGACAGTCGCAAATTCGAGAGTTGGTATTGGGACATCAGTCCGAGCTACTCTAAGGGGGCAGCGTGGCAAGTGGGCGGTTGGCCGCAACCCCTGCAAACAGGCGACATGCGACGCGAGTGCGAGCGCCGGTACCGTCGTCTGGCGTGGGACGACTATGATGCAATGAATGCGCCTGACTTCATGCGGGAGCTGGAGTCTTGGCATCTGATCGGCCAGTTCGGTCTCGACGCGGCGGTCGAGAAGCCAGACGGCTTCATGCGGGGCTTTTACTGGATAAAAATGGTGAATGGCGAGGCGCTGTTCAACGATGCAGTTCTTATTGGTCAATCCGACTAAAGATAATCCAGCCTACGAATGCGCGGACGGGTCAGGCCGGACGCTTACTCGACGACCATTTTGTCCCCGTCAGTTGCAGTGCTTTGTGGCATATCGCGGACGCACAGCTTATCTCCGTTAGGTGCGGTTTCCGCTGCCGCACAGCTTGCCTTCCTTAGAGGCGGTGCCTTGTGGCATGTCGCGGACGCACAGCTTGTCTCCGTTAGGTGCGGTTTCGCTGCCGCACAGCTCGCCTCCCTTACGCGCGGCGCCTTGGGGCATGTCGCGGACAACCAGCTTGTCACTATTAGGTGCTGTAGCCGCGGCTTGTACCTGTATCGGGAGCGCTGCCAGAAACAGCATAGTCATGCTCATACGTGCCTTACTCCACATGGGCGCGCCAGTAGGCTATCCCCTGTAGAGAGCGAAGGTCAATGCCATTGACCTAATATAGATGCTTGCAGCTGAGCAGTAGCAGCCGCCCCGCCTTACCGTGACGCCGACCCAGTTGCGGTCACTCATGGCCTCTTCCCCACAGCCCAACTCCGGCCACTCGTTCATGTTCGCAGTATGACCGCGTCTGGCACCTGACCCTTTAAGTTCGAATGCCGCTATGTGGGAGCAAAGCGGACATTTGTGGTTTTGAGCCATTCGGCTAAGCTTGCCCGCTCAGTCGGCACCGCGGGGATGAAGGATGAGGTTGACCTTGTCATTTGCCATTAGTGCAATACTATTTTCGTCTCAATCACCGGCGCAACACGCTCCAGCCACCGTCAGCCGCGCAGATTTCCGTACTGCTGTTGACAATTATCAAATGTTCGTTGTCGCTCACTGCGCGCCTGAGGACGTTGCAGCGTATGTCGCCGCAAGATCGGCACGCGATAAGGCCTTCGTAAGGTCCCTTCGCGGAACGAAACTAGCGTCTGATTATAAACGAGCTGTTGCAGCACGCGCAAAGCAAGATCGTAATACGTTCTATGAATGCATGAGACCACCACCTCCCCCGCCGCCTCCGGGTGCTGCGCCATCTCCGGTAGCTACCCCGGCGCAAGTCGCACACCAACGCGCTGAGTGGTTGCGCGAACACTTCGAGGGTGGAGATCGTCAATTCGCTGACCTTGTGCGTCTCCGCAACGCTTTGATAGGTGCGCCGAGGGACTGATGATTGCGGTCTTCTGCAAATGGGCGATAAGGGCTGCCCTCCCCTTTGTCACGACGACCCGGTTGCGGTCACTCGTGGCCTCTTCTCCACTCCCAACTTCGGTCACTTGTTCATATTCGCGATATGACCGCGCCTGATACATGAATCTTTGCACTCGAGTGTCGTGATTTGGGCGGCAAGCGGACATGGTACGCGGCGGACATCCCCTCCGCTGCGATAAACCAGCCCTCTCTGAAAGCGGCCGATTAACGGGGGATCATACCCCTGTGATACCCCTCCACTTGACGCGGAGCCGAGTAGTAAAAATCCGCAACGAAACTCGAAATCTCTCTTAACAGGTGTTTGATTTATTGAAATAAAATTTGTTGTGATGCCAATAGGGCGAATTAGTATCGGGGGGATGGAAGCCAGCGACACGGCGCATCTGATCGCTCTAGTGCATGCGTGCGGCCTGCGGGCTGGCGCAGATCCCGCTACGAGCAGATCGGATTGCCCATTTTGCGATGACCGTATGGATCTCTGTCGAGCTTGGCTCGCAGGCTTCAGTATCAGCCGTGCCAGGTCTTCTATAGTCCCGAGCTGAGTTTTGTTCTCTGATACACGCGGCGGACGGACCGTCCGGGGCGCTGGGCAGGTCCTGTCCTAGCGGAAGCGACTTTTTCTTTGATATACCCCAGCAATACCCCATGGCGGACATTGGAGGGCTAGCTGCCATTTTACTTGGTCTTCACGTCGAACACGCGCCGGACGGCAAAGCGATAACCATCGTCATTGTAGAATGCTGCCTTGTTTGCTTTTTCTCGAACTATCTTGCCTTGGAAGGAGGCGATAAGCTGGTCATGATTGTCTGATGATTGGGGATCGAGACGCGATGAAATTGGCTCAAGCGCGTTGGTATCTAAAGCTTGGCCTAGGCCTATCCCCCGCCGGCCCTTGCAAGACGGGTCGAAGATAACGTTGCGTTCCATGCCGTCTGTTGCAATCTCAGTACGGATGACAATTTCGCGACCCATGAAAGTGCCAGGATTAGCTGCCACCTCGCACATTGTGATCGGCTTTTGGGTCCCGCCACCAGAAGCGGCAAGCGCGCTAACGGCCAATAGCGTGCTAATCATTGCCACACATTATCGGCAAAGCGAACGTCTGCAAGTGGGCGATTGTGTTGAAAAACTCTCGCGACCCCGATAGTGAGCCCTCGTCACGAAACTATCTGTTATAGGTACAGTTGTAAACGTACCTTAACTGCTAAATGATGAAGATATATGTAACATAATTGCGCTCCACCGGCGTGGTTCGATCCTCAGCGGAGTTTTTCAACACAATCGGGCGGAAGCGGACGCGCCGCTACGGTCGCCTTCGGTTTCGTTGTAAGGTGATGCCGAAAGTCAGCGCACCGCAAGCTATGGTCAAGTACAGCGCGCCCGCGATCACCTTCAAGGCCGACTGTCCGTCATTCGGCGCATGCTGCATGTACCAGAGCGTCAGGGCCGCCTTTATCGGGAAGAAAGCTGCGAAAGCGGCAACGATACTCAGCACAAAGGCGAGATCAAGCCGCTTCAACGTCATCAGCTCAGACTACACGGATAAACGGTTGTCTGCAACTGGGCGAGACCAGCCGCCCTGCTCTGCCGCCGAGGAGACCCAGAAACAGTCATTCACGCCCCCTTCCCCGGTCCCCAACTTCGGCCGCTCGTTCATCTCCGCGCTATGACCGATTTTGCCACCTGACATGCGGCCTCGAACGTCGTGATGTGGGAGGTAAGCGGAACGGCAGCTTTCGGACACGCCTAGGCGAAAGTCGCCGTTCAACCCCCTTTGATCGAGGCGTGCGTCGGTCTGATTTCCACGGCTGCGGGTTGATGCCCCTCGTTCCAAATCGATAACCAAGCATCGTCGAACCAATCAAACAAGTGGGGATATCCATCTTCAAGTGTCACGATTGCTTCTCCACCAACCGGAACCTCGAATTGGTGGCAGATCGGCTCGATAAAGATCGTCAGCAGCTGATCGCTCTTGTTTCGGATTGGCAGCCTCAAACGTCATCCTTCATATTGAAGGACCCATGAGCGGGACTCGAACCCGCCAAACGCTCTGATTGCTCGATACGCCCGCTCCAACAGCGTCAGGGCCGAGATCAACTTACCGGATGGACGAGCGTCCGCAATATGGCGAAGCTAGGCTGGCGTTGAACGTCTGCAAGTGGGCGACACCGGAAGGACCGCTTTTGGCGCCAGCCGTCAGATAGCTGCCGTTCCTCTGGGATAGTTCGTGCTTTCGACTACACTGCACGGCCTCGCGCATGCTGGCCCCAGAAACAGTCATTCTGTACGCCCGACCCGACTCCCAGCTTCGGCCATTCGTTCATCCCCCAATTATATGTAGCGGCTCGCAATGATGACCGCTCGGAACTGCAATAAAGGCCATGTTCCGGCTCACATTATGGACGCTGGCGATCGGCGGGCGCACGATCGTTGAGACGCAAATCACATTGGGTGCGACGGACGCGAGATGTTGGTCGACCAGCGAACGATTGCGGACACGTACCCCGCCAGAAAAGACCATCAGCATGGTGCAAGATGCCACTGGTTTTCAGAACGGGTTTTCTCGTCGTTTTCGAACCGCCTCGGGAGGCATCGCGCGACCGCGAGATAACCGCTCGTTTTCCTTGCGGCGGCCGGGCTGGCTTGATCAACAGGCCGGGCCGGCTTGATCGACAGAAAGCGCCCCTTCGTCGCCGTTTCAATTGTCGCAACGCTTGTTGGAAGCCGCTGCCCGCGGAAGTGTAAGGACCCAGTTCTGGAGCGCCAATGTGTGGGTTATGTCTCCACCGAAGCGGTGACAAGGTAGGAGCGGTTGATTGCTTCCGCGGAGGCGCCCCGAATAGACCTTCATCGGCAGCGAGAACGAGCCCAATCCGGCGGGCAGCGGTACGTTGCGGACTTCCATGTACAGCGTGTCGGCACTCGTCTCCTGTCCGACAGTAATAGCGCCAAGCCGGGTCCATAGGTCCACGGCGTCGAGGCATGCCGACATACAGGCGGGATCGGTCACCACAAATACGGGGCCGTCGG
Source organism: Sphingomonas sp. SORGH_AS_0438 (assembly GCF_031453475.1). Taxonomy (NCBI): domain Bacteria; kingdom Pseudomonadati; phylum Pseudomonadota; class Alphaproteobacteria; order Sphingomonadales; family Sphingomonadaceae; genus Sphingomonas; species Sphingomonas sp. SORGH_AS_0438. The sequence continues at coordinate 611,410 of NZ_JAVIZS010000001.1, read as the reverse complement.
GGCGGTAAGCGGGAAGCTGGGCAGTCCTGCCGTCCGGAGCAGCGTGGTCCGGCCTTACGATCCACAATGGGTCGCCTGACGCGATAGCTCTTTCCAGACCGCTGATCGTGTTCCGAAACCAGGAAGTCATGTCCGCCGAGAGATGGCTGCCTTGCGACTGCTGCGCAGAGCTGTCCCGGATAGCTGCGAGATTGTCGCGCGATGCCCGCCAACTGACTGTCATCGGGGCCTCGCGATGCCGGGCGAGCGAACCCTCTCCCCACAAAGACTCGGCGATCTGGCGCGACCAGTCGGAGGAGCCTCCGCCGTTGCCGCGCAGGTCCAGAACGATCGCCGGGGCGGCGCGCACTTCAGCGGCATGGGTGTCCAAATAAGCGATCAACTCCCTCAACTTTTGCCCGGCCGGCGAGTCGGGATTGCTGTTGAAGGAGGGGATACTGAACCATTGCGTGCCGTCACTCAGTCGCCGCACGTCGAACTCAGCCTTGCGGGACACGGGAAAGACATAGCGCGCATACAAGTCTTCGGTCGGAGGGCGCCATTGTAAATTGACGTCCAAGGTCCTGCCGCCGGCGCGAAAACGGCATCGCCTGATGGGCGCTACATAGGTGTCGCCAACATCGAGGAACATCATCGCCCCGAAGAGCTCGCGCTGCGAGGCAAGGTTCCATCGCCCGAAGCGCGAGCCGAGGCGCTCCCGACCGAGCGCGATCGCGTTGCGCCCGTCGCATGAGAGAAGGCGGGCAGCCAAGGGAACGCCCGACCCGGGCTCTGTGACGAAGACGCTCTGCTCTCCGTTGCCATCGTAGCGCGTCAGAAATCCAGGCCAGCGCCGCACTTCATCGGGTGACGCACCCGACACACCATAACCAAGATGGCCATCGTCGAAGGATGCCGTGTACTCCTGCATCGCATAGAAATAGTCGGCGAAGCTCTTCGCCTTTGGAGCGCGCTGTAGCGCACGCGCGAGCTGGGCGTCGTTGCGCGCCTCGAAACCAGGGTCGGCTGGATTGACCGGGCCGGGATGATTGGCGGCAATGGTGTCGTGCATTGCGATGGCGTCGGTTCGCAGCGCAGCAGTCCAATCACGCGAGCCCTGGTCAGCTTGGGCCAACAGCATTGTTAGGGCCAAGACGAGGATGCGCATTGGTCAATCGTAGATAATCGATACGTCGGGGACAATGGGATGGCGTCATCTTGCTACCGGCGCGTTCACCAACCTGTCGCTAAGTGTTTGATCCCACGGTTTGACGGTGCGATCCTTTCGTTCGAATGGAAGGAGGCCGTATGGGACAGGTACGTCACGAGTGATCGCATGCGATCACTCGACATGACCACGCACGCCGTCCGAGCAGCAATACAGCGATCGCAAGCTTCGCTCTCGGCGCTGAGCCGTGAGTTCGGGATCAATCCCAAGACCGTGGCCAAGAGGGCAACGGTCGAAGACCTGCAGACCGGGCCAAAGGCCCCTCATTCCACCACTCTGTCCGAGGCCGAGGAGGCGATGGTTGTGGCGTTCCGACGCCACACCCTGTTGCCGCTAGCCTGCCCTCGCGTAGGCGGGGGACTGCCTCTACGCGCTGTAGCCATCGATCCCGCACCTGACGCGGTCAGCGTTGCATCGTTGCCTGCAGCGGCATGGGATCTCCCGCCTGCCGGACGTCGAAGGCGACAAACCGAAGCGGCAACGCTTCAAGCGTTATCCGATTGGTTTCTTCCACATCGATATCGCCTTGGGTAGCAGACCTCCGAAGGCAAGCTCTATCTGTTTGTTGGCATTGACCGCACTAGCAAGTTCGCCGTCACGCAACTGGTCGACAAGGCCGATCGCCGGACAGCGTGAGAGTTCCTCGAACACCTGCTGAAAGCCGTACCCTACCGCATCCACACGATCCTGACCGATAACGGCATTCAGTTCGCCGAGCAGCCACGCAACCGCGACACCGCCTGGTCCCGCCAGATGCGCTTCGACATGATCTGCGAGGCCAACGACATCGAGCATCGGCTCACCAAGCCGAAAAGCCGCCGTACCGCTAAGACGACCCATAAGTGGACGTTCACGGCCCTCCTCGTCCATTCGCAAACCAGACGGTCGTTCAGCCAAGGGAGGTGCCGAGACGAGGCTGATCAGCGGGTTTTCAGATTTTAAGACTCGTGAGAGCGGGCCTCATACAACATGACTACCTCTTGGCAGACTGCTGGGTACCTTGGGTCAGCAAGGTTGCCGTCAGGTAGCGTATCGCCACCAGCGGGATGGTGTTTGACGCCTTTCGGGGGGCGGCAATGACAAGCTGCTGCTTCGTATAAGAGCATGCTGCATGGTCCGCTGCTATGCTCCCACTGCTTTCCATCACCTCACATGCTGTAACGCGACCGGCTTCATCGAAGAGCAGTCGCGCCTTTACCGGAGATTGGTAGTCAGCCGGGATGACCTGCACCTGTAGAAAGCTTTCAATTGTCGTTTGAGGCTGGTGATCATCCAAGCCCCAATTCGTTGCCAGCCGGTATTCTCCAGCAACCGGTACACCAACATCGTTTTTAGCCGGATCGAATTTAGCGCGCCTCTTGTACAGGGTGCAGGTGGCCAGATCGAGTGCGGCTGAACCGCTACTCTCTGTAACATCGCAGGTAGTCACCTTGCCGTCGGCAGAAACCCGCATGACTATGCTCGAGATGCCATATTCATGCCGCTGCAATGCCTTAACGGGATAGTCATCGGGTGTTATTATTGCCTCAGCGTTACGCAGACGAGGTGATCCGCTGATAGAAGGTGCTGCCGGTTCTTGAGCGGCAAGCAGCGTTGTAACCATCAGCAATCCCAGCATAATCCTACCCCACCTTTAAGCCTTCCTGACGGTGACGGGCGCCATGATTAAATGCAAGCGAGGCTTTAGGTTCGGAAAATCAGCTCTACGATGAATGCCAATCCACAATAAGGGGATGGGGGTCGCGTGAAACCGTCGTTCACCGTTGCAGCGCTATCTGCCGGCTTGATGCTTGCGCCGAGTATGGCAGCTACCCTGATGTTCGATTTCTCAACCCAGGAGCCATTTGCCGGCGGGCGGGTCGCCTTCAGCCTGATCTCGGCGACCCTACTGCCTATGGAAACGTTTATCCAGGCCAGTACACTATCGAGCTTCACGCTTGGCGTAGCCCGCGTTCACTTTATGGACGCGTGCTTCACCATCGTGCCCGGCTCCAGCAACAGCGTTGCCTGCGACGCCGTCGAAGTAATCGTCAACACGAGTTTCGGCAGCACATTGCTCACCCGACGTTTGCAGGACGGTGCACTCTCGATGGTGGGTAGTTACACAAGCGTTGAACCCACCAGCTTTCCAGGTACGATGATCGTTTCTGAAGTGGATGGCGCTATTCCTGAACCTACAACATGGGTGATGATGTTGCTAGGTTTTAGCATGGTTGCAGGTGCAACCCGTTATCGTCATCGTTTGCCGCTAATTACGTTCATCTGATCTAATCAGGGTCAGCGAAAGCCGGTCCTACTTGCTCACGTTTCTTTAAAAAGCCGAATCCTTGAAACGTAGGCTTACTAGGTCGGTGTCACCCGCACTAAGGACGCGGCGACCCAGAAGCGGTCATTCAGTCCGTCTCGCGCGCTTCCAAGCTTCTGCCATTCGTTCATCTCGCAATGGGGAGCATGGTCAGCTGAGCCGGCCGGCCGGGTGTCTGCCAGTAAAAGGGAAGCGGATCACCTGCTTCTAGAAAGAGACATGGCGAAAGCGGCGTGTATGCACGCAAAAAGGATCGTACTATTCGTCCAGAATCGCCTTGTCTGTGGCTGGAGGTCAGCAGGAGAAATTGGTTAGTGTGATACAACTGCCTTCGACGAGGCGTTAACCTTGCCAAGCCAGAAAACACCGTCGTAATCTGGATCAATCGCCATTCCCTGTAACGCTCCCAGCGCAATGAAAGGACTGTGTGGCAGGTCGGCGTCGCCACTGATTGGGTAACTTCCGCACGCGATGTCATCTTGGGTGATTGGTTTACCCGGCTTAGGCGTCACGCCAGGTTTCAATTCACAATTCCAAGCTGTTCCACCTGCCGTTTTCATATTCAGCGTAATGATAGACGACGGTGGGCCCAGTCGCATCACCATCGGTTCGAACTGCGCACGGAAATGCTCGACTGGGCGTTTGCGAGCATGAACATTGCCGACAAGAACAAGAACGTGGTCATAAGCATGAGCCGCTGCTGCGACGCGGATGTTTTCCGCCTGTGCAGCATCATGTGGCCCCTGCCCTGGTAGATCGGAGAACCTACGGCTCTGCTCCGCGTCTTTTGCACCATTGAAAGCCACGATATCGATTGATTGTCCAAGTCGCGCTAAGTTGTGAAGACGAACAAGAAGGGCCAGCATCGCTTCACTGCCAACGCCATCATCACGATCGGCCCAACCCGCCCCGTTTGAGTGCCTCAGGGAATTCCGCGTTCGAGAGGTGCCAGGCTTTTTGAAAGGCGTCATTTTCGGTTGACGAATGTTCAATCGCAACCAAGATGCGCTCACCTCTTGCTGCAAGTGCGCAAGCTATGTCACCGATGAAGGCAGGGGCCTGCTGCGTTCCGTGCATTTCGCCAAAAACAACAAATCGCGGCTCGCGAGATGCTACGTCAGCCCACCCGATGGGAACCTGGCACACCTGTTCCACCTGCACTTTCGATGAGCGGCGATTGGCAGCGTGAGCATCGGATTGAGCTGATAGTTCAGAAAGCAGCGCAGATATGCATAATGCTTGCGCGATCAATGACCTCATGTAACTGCTCCCAGCGGCTCTTTCGGAGCCCCATCCAACCTACCAGTCGTGACTATAAAGATCCTATCGTACGATCTCTTATGAGCAATGACAAAACGACTGATCATGGCTGGAATTGAGTAGAAGCAGCCGCCCTTCCCTTCACCGCGAAGACCCACAAGACGACATTCCGACCTATTTTCGGCATCCCGACTTCGGCCGCCCGTTCATGTGGGCGGCCGAAGTCGGTGCCGGTTAATCAACCGCTCCACTGCCCTAGTCGACCTCTCTGACGGAGACGGTCAATCGAGAACCTTCTTCCTGGAATTGGATTGCGACCGCTCGGTAATGAATAAAGACCGTTGAACGCATCGCGCGGCTCGTGTTCCCGCTGACCCGCATCCTCGCGCTTGAGTAACAAGTATGATGTGATCAGCGATGATTCCTCGTCACCGACATCAGACGGGTACGGCTTGCGGCAGACACGCATCGGACGAGGGATGAATCACCCACGTTCCCAAGTCCATAGTAGCCTCCAAGCCAAGTCTGTCAGCAATAAATGGCGTATCAGTGCTAACCGGCGTCTGGTGCATCCGGCGATACCGTCCGCATCGACAGTCCCGCTTCGTCGAACCCGAACGATCCAGTCGCCAGCCCGGCGGCCACCGCATTGCCCGCATGATGTCCGGAGAACCAGCGCTGGGCGACCGTCGAGCCTGAGAAATCAAGCGCCTTCCCCGCCACTTCATCCTGCTGGTCCGAATAGGACAACCGTAGCAGTGTCACCTGCACGTCGTCACGGCCGGCATACGCCGCCTGCCACCGTGCGATCGTCCGTCGCGACTGGGCCGCGAAGATCAGGTCCTGCATCCGCCCGGCCGCCTCGCCCAGTGTCGCCGGCACTGCCCCGGTCAGCGGCAGAAGGTCGACCGCGATACATAGTGTCGGTCGCCTCGGCGATGCGGCGAGAACCGGGTCGAGCGGCAGATTTGCCGACAGACCGCCATCGACCAGCCAGCGTCCGTCGACTTCGACCGGCGGGAACACGACCGGCAACGCCGCGCTGGCACGGATATGGGCAGGTCCGATCCGCATCGTGGTACTGTCGAACACCACATCCTCGCCCGTCTGCACGTCGACGGCGGTCGCGGTAAAGCGGCACGGCCCGTCGTTCAGCAGATCGAAGTCCACCATCGCCGCAAGTGTGGTTTCCAGCTGGTTGGTTTCGAACAACGATGGCCGGATGTCGGTCCACGGCCACAGTGCCGACAGCAACGGACCGAAGATACCGGGACGCCCCGTCATCGTCGTCCATGTCACCGCATTGGTGCGTCGCCCGGTTTCCAGCCACGGCATCGCGGCGCCCGCGACCGATGAGATGGTCGGTCGCCAGAACGCGCGCAACCTGTCCATACGGCGCTCCGGCGCGGATCCCGCGATCAGTGCCGCGTTGATCGCGCCGATGGACGCACCGACCACCCAGTCGGGCTCCAGCCCGTTGTCGTGCAGCGCCTCATAGACGCCGGCCTCGAACGCGCCGAGCGCATTGCCGCCACTCAACACCAAGACCACGTCGAAATCTCGACGATCGGCGGTCATTGTCTTCTCTCCTTCATGTCCGCTGCCGACGGATCGGGGATCATGCTGCGCGCGACGCGTGATGGCGGTGCCGATCGACCAGCGTCGCAAGATCCTGTTCAATCTCGCCCAGCGCACCGGTTCGTTCGCTGCCCAGCGCGGCATAGGCGGGGCGCCGCGCCTGCCATTCGGGTAGGGCACCGGAAACCGCTAGGACCATATCGGGGTCATGACCCGCGCACTCGGCAATGCGCCTTGCGAATGCGGCCCAGCTCAGCGCATGATCGCCCGCCAAATGCCAAATCCCCTCCGCCGCATCGATAAACAGGTCGAGCGCGGCATCGACGAGCGCGGGAACATAGGTCGGCGTGACAATATGATCGCGCGCAGCAGCGAACCGGCGCCCGGCGACAAGACTGTCAAGCACCGCCCGGACGAAGTTGTGCGAGTCGAACGGCGAAAAGAATGCGGCAGTACGCACGACCATTCCGCCGGGTAGCGCCGCGCAACCCCGTTCCATCGCCGCCTTGCTGCGGCCATAGGCGTTGAGGGGAAAAACCGGGTCGGATTCAACATAGGGTCGCGTGGCGGTGCCGTCGAACACCATGTCGCTAGAGAAGGACAGGCAGCGGATACCGCGCGCGGCGCTGGCAGTCGCTAGGGCAATTGCATCGGTCGCGTTGATCCGGTGGCATGCAGCCTCGTTCACCTCCGCCTCGTCGACGCGGACCCACCCCGTGGCGTTGACGACGCCCCAAGGGCGTATTTCGTCAAGCACGGCCGCGATCCGTTCGGATCGGTCCATGTCCAGCATTGCCCGGTCGGTCACGACGCAGGCGATGCCACGCGCGGCGCAGGCCCGTGCGAAGCCGCGTCCCAGCGTGCCGGTCGCGCCACAGATCAACAGCGGCGAAGTGTCGTCGTATCGGACCGGGGTCCTTGGGAATCCCGCGGGGCGCAGAATTGCCCGATGGGTCAGTCGGTCCGAACGCTGCCACCACCCCGGTTGCGCGACCACGGCATGCCGGGCGTCGCCGTCCGGCAATCCCCGCCATAACGTCGCCAGCGCCGTCGGACGCGGCACCCCGGCGGCAACGTCGAACACCCCGGATTCATAGCGTCCTGGTGCTGTCAGCAACGTGTTCCAGTCGTGACTGCCCAGCAACGCCCATGCCGTGACCGCCGCAATGTCAACCCCCTCGCCGCGCAGATCGACGGCGGTGTCCCATGCCTGCGCTACCCAGCGCAGCTGCTCCTCCCGCGTGCAGCCATTATGGACCTCGGTCAGCGCGATCATGGTGCCATAACGCTGCCACGCCTCGCGTAGCACCCCCGAAAGCCCGGCGGGCGGCGGGTCGAGCACCCGGACCGCCTCAACATCAGCATAGGCGATGCGGCCGTTGCTGCCATGTGTTTCTACCGGATAGCGTTCTATGCGGTGGTCGAGGAACCGGTCGCTGGTCAGGTAATGGTTTACCCCCACCACGTCGGGCGGACACGGATCGTCCGCGATCGCCCGCAACCGGTCGCAAAGCCCGAATTGGTCAAGCCGTGCCCATAACGGATGGTGCGGCGTTACCCGCCCGAACAGCAGATCCCACCCGGCCCATCGCCGCAGATTGTCGAACGACGCCTGTCCCGCCAATTTGACCGTGGCATAGGTGCGGCCCAGATCGTCGGTCTGGATCAGCCGCGCGGTAGGGTTTACTGCACGCACCGCGCGCATCGCCACCCGCGTCGCATCGACCTGCGTCAGCAGCGCCCGCCAGAAAGATGCTTCGTCGCGACGATGCGGATACCAGTGCCCGTACAGGGCCGAAAACCGCGCGGTAGTCAGCGGTTCGTTGACCGGCGTCCATTCCGTCACCCACGGATAGCGTTCGGCAACCGCACTGGCATGGGCGGCAAGACCGTTGGCAAAACCGGGGTCAAGCAAATTGGTATGGGCCGGACCGCTGCCATGATGGATCAGGCCAACGATCGGCCGCACGCCCCGCGCAAGCAACCGGTTGAGTCGGGGATCGCTCCACGCCCAGTCCGGGGTGCTGCTGTCGCCTCGCACCCGTTCCCACAACACCGGGAAGCGTAGCGCCGTTATGCCCAGATCGGCAAACCGATCGATATCGTCGACCCGGTCGTGATGCCCGCTGCGTCGGATCTGGTCGGAAACGCGGTTGCCCACGCGGTTCACTGTGCACTCGGCCCCCGCCCACAATTCAATTCCCATGCACTATGCTCCTCTGAAAAATAAACAGAGGCAACGCACAAGGCGTTCCAAATATCGTCATGATCCACATTATGTATCCGTAAATTTTCAGGAACATTACATCGAACGCCCTGTTCATTATAAATATAATTGAAAAGGGTATGCGCATGACCGGAACACTTTCTTCGGACAGCACGCCCATATCCAATATACGAACTAAAGCAGATCAACCAATGTTGATCTGCTTTAGTCATGTGCGCTGGGCGTTCGTTTTTCAGCGGCCGCAGCATCTGATGACGCGCTTCGCCGCGACCCGTCGCGTGCTGTTCTGGGAAGAGCCGGAATATCATGGCGGCACCCCCGCGCCGCACCTGCGTCGGCAGGTTGCCGAGGGTGGGGTGGAAGTACTGACCCCCGAGCTGTCGGAAGCCGATCGTGGACGCGAGGACGCCGTACTGGCGACGTTGCTCGACGCGGTGCTGGGCGATGCGGATGCTCCGGTCGTCCGCTGGTATTACACCCCAATGATGCTGTCCTTTTCGGACCATGTCGCCGCCGAATGCGTCGTCTATGACTGCATGGACGAACTCTCTGCCTTCCGGAACGCGCCGCTCGAGCTGCTGGCGCGCGAACAGGCGCTGATCGAACGCGCCGATGTCGTCTTCACCGGCGGGGCCAGCTTGTACGAGGCCAAGCGCGGGCGTCATTCGAACGTCCACGCCTTTCCATCCAGCATCGACGCCCGGCATTTCGCGCAGGCGCGTGTCCTCACGACGATGCCGGCCGATCAGCTGTCGATCCCTGGACCACGCCTCGGCTTCGTAGGCGTAATCGATGAACGGATGGACGTCGCGCTACTGGCGGCGATCGCCGACGCCCGGCCCGACTGGTCGTTTGTCGTCATCGGCCCCGTCGTGAAGATCGACCCCGTTGACCTGCCCCGACGTGCGAACCTCCATTATCTCGGCAGCAAGAGCTACGCCGAACTACCCGCGTACATGGCCGGGTGGGACGTGGCGCTGATGCCGTTCGCGATGAACGAAGCGACCCGCTTCATCAGCCCGACCAAGACTCCGGAATATTTGGCGGCGGGATGCCCAGTGGTATCGACGCCGATCGTCGACGTCGTGCGACAATATGGAAAGCTCAAAGCGGTCGGTATTGCCGATACCGCCGACGGCTTCGTCGCCGCGTGCGAACGCGCGATGGCATTGCGGGCGAACGACAACGATTGGCGCGATGCCGCCGATGCGCAGCTGGCGACCGGTTCATGGAACGCGACCGCGCTGGCGATGCAGGCACTGGTCGATGCCGCGACGACGGCACGCGACCGCCACGAACCGATCGTATCGCCCACGGCCTGGCCCGAAGCGCCCGCCGGCTATGACGTGATGATCGTCGGCGCGGGCTTTGCCGGCGCGGTGATGGCCGAACGGTTGGCGAATGACGGCGGAAAGCGCGTGTTGCTGGTCGATCGCCGCCCGCACGTCGGCGGCAATGCCTATGACCGTCCCGATGCCGCCGGCATCCTGATCCATCAATACGGCCCGCACATCTTTCACACCAATTCGAACGAGATCGTCGACTATCTGTCGCGCTTCACCGAATGGCGTCCCTATGAGCATCGCGTGCTGGCCCAGGTCGGCGCGCAGCAGGTGCCGATGCCGATTAACCGCACGACACTCAACACGCTCTACGGCCTCGAACTGCAGAGCGACGCCGATGTTGACGCCTTCCTCGCGTCCCGTGCGGAACCGGTCGACCCGATCCTGACCTCGGCGGATGTCGTCGTGTCGAAGGTCGGTCGCGAACTCTACGAGACGTTCTTTCGCGGCTACACTCGCAAACAATGGGGCATGGACCCGTCGGAGCTGGACAAATCGGTCACGGCGCGGGTGCCGACCCGCAGCAATACCGATGATCGCTACTTCACCGACCGGTTTCAGGCGATGCCGCGCGACGGGTACACTGCGATGTTCGAACGGATGCTTGACCATCCGAACATCGATTTGCTGCTCGGCGTCGACTATGCAGCGATCCGCGACCTGTATCCGCACGATCATCTGGTCTTCACCGGGCCAATCGACGAATATTTCGGCCATCGCTTCGGCGCGCTACCCTATCGCTCGCTGAAGTTCGAGCATCGTACCGAGGACGCCGAATGGCACCAGTCGGTGGCGGTCGTGAACTATCCCGACGAAGCGGTCCCCCATACCCGGATCACCGAATACAAGCATCTGACCGGACAGGTCGCACCGCGCACCAGCTTGACCATCGAATATCCCAGCGATGTCGGCGATCCCTATTACCCGATCCCGCGCCCGGAAAACCAGGCGCTGTACAAACGCTATGAGGCGCTGGCACTCGCTGAAGCCGACGTCACCTTCGTCGGCCGCCTCGCCACCTATCGTTATTACAACATGGACCAGGTGGTAGGACAGGCGCTGGCGACGTACCGTCGGATGGCCGCCGCATCGGGCGCCGACGCAGTGTTGTCCGGCATGGCGAAACGGACCGCAGCGTGAACGATGTTCCGTCTCCGCCCCACGCGCTCGTCCTGCTGATCGACGATGCGGGTTTCGAACGCGACTACGTGCACGGGGTGTTGACGGCGCGTGGCATCGAAGTGCTCGGCCCGTTCGCGGATAGCCGGGCCGGTTTCGCGGCGATCGGCAACGTCCCGCCTGATGCTGCCGTCGTCGCCTGGTCTGGCCCGCCGGCGGATCGGCAGCGACTGTCCGATGAACTGGCCCGACGGGCGATCCCCTGTCTGACGATTGGCGACGAACCCCGCCCGGTCGTCCTCGACACCCATCTGCCGCGCCCATTCGCCGCCTTTCAAGTCGCTGAGTGGGTGTGCGTCGCGCTGAGCACCCGTGTCATCGCCAACTGATCCGGGCCGGCTGCCCCCCCGACTACCGACCGATCACCGTCTCGGACCTTTCCGGCCACGGGATCTACGATGGAGACTTTCATGTATTATCACGACAAGCGACTGCAGTTCCCCGTCACCGTCGACAAGCCCAATCCGGCGTTCGCCCGGATGCTGCAACAGGCAATCGGCGGCGTCGAAGGCGAGATCCGCGTTTGCATGCAGTATTTCTTTCAGGCATGGGGCAATCGCGCGCCGACGACGACCTATCGCGACATGCTGCTGCACACCGCGACCGAGGAAATCGGGCACATCGAAATGCTGGCGACCGCCGTCGCGCTGAACCTCGAAACGGCACCGGCGTCGTTGCAGGAAGAAGGTGCTGCGGATTCGATTGTCGGTGCCGTCATGGGCGGCCATAGCGCCAAGGCGTCGATCGAGGGCATGATCCACAAGAACCTGCTGTCGGGAGGAATGGCGGCGATGCCAATCGATTCCGACGGCGTGCCGTTCAACATGAGCCACATCTATGCCAGCGGTAACGTGGCGGCGGACATGTATTGCAACGTCGCGGCGGAAAGTACCGGACGTGTGCTCGCGGTCCGCCTGTTCAACGCCACCGACGACGACGGCATGAAGAAAATGCTGCACTACATGATCGCCCGCGACACCATGCACCAGCAGCAGTGGCTGGCGGTGATCGAGGAACTGGGCGGCGCATCGGCCAATCTTCCCGTCCCCAACTCCTTCCCGCAGGAGATGGAGGATCAGGCGAACAACTATAATTTCTACGCCACCTCGGTCGACGGCACGTATCCCGAAGGCCGCTGGACGCAGGGACCTTCGGTCGACGGACGCGGCGAGTTCACCGTGTTCCAGAACAAGCCGCTGGGTCAGGAACCGATCCTCGGCCCGGCACGGCCCGACAGCGGCGCGCAGGACCAGCAGATCGGCTGACCGGACGGGCGGTCGTCCGATGGCGGCCGCCCTTTGTCCCCACGACTTTATCCAAGGAACACCCCGATGAGCCGTCCTACCCTGATGGTCGCGCTGGCGCTTGCCGGCATCACTACCCCCGCGCTGGCGCAGACCCCGCCGCCGCCGCCGCCCGCCGAAGCGCGGGTACAAGCCGCCTCCTATGTCATGGCCGCCGGCCAGAGCGACCTGTACGAAATCAACTCCAGCCAGATTGCGATGCAGAAGTCCCAGAACGCCGCCGTTCGTCGCTACGCCGGCATGCTGGTGAAGCATCATCAGAAGACGACCGCTGCTACGGTCGCCGCGGCGCGCAAGGCGGGCATGACGCCGCCGGCGCCGATGCTCGATCCAGGTGCCGCCGCGTCGATCGCCGAACTGCAATCGGCCAGCCCAGCGGATTTCGATCGCCTGTATCTCGGCCAGCAGGTCCCGGCGCACCAAGCCGCGCTCGACCTGCACAAGAGCTATAGCACTGGTGGCGATAAGCCGCAGCTGCAAGCGACCGCGCGCAAGGCGGTGCCGATCGTGCAGCAGCATCTGACGCTGGCGCAGACGATGATGCGCGCAATGTAGGACTGGCGCGGCCGGGGACGTCCGAGGACGCCCCCGGCCCGAACCGTGAGGGTATTCGATGCGCATCCATCATCTGAACTGCGGCACCGACTGCCCGTTGGGCGGCGCGCTGTTCGACGGACGCAGCCATGGGCCGCTGGGTCATCTCGTCTGCCATTGCCTGTTGATCGAAACCAATGCCCATGGGCTGGTGTTGGTCGACACCGGCTACGGCCTGCGCGACGTCGCCGACGCCTGCGCGCGCTTGCCCCTCCCTTGGCGCCTGATGCTGAACATCCGTCTCCGCAAAGAGGAAACGGCAATCCATCAAATACGGGCACTCGGGTTCAACGCCTCGGACGTACGCCATATCGTGCTGACCCATCTCGACTTTGATCATGCCGGTGGTTTGGAAGATTTCCCGCACGCAACGGTCCACGTCATGCAGCGGGAATATGACGACGCCACCGTTCCACACACTGGCTTCGTCGCACGCAATCGCTGGCAGGAACGCCAACTGGACGGCGTAACCGACTGGCGACGCTATGGCGCGGGCGGCGATCCGTGGTTCGGTTTCGATGCGGTCCGCGATCTCGATGGACTGCCGCCGGAAATATTGCTCGTGCCGCTGCCTGGCCATACCTGGGGCCATACCGGCGTCGCGATACGCGGCGATGATGGTCGCTGGCTGCTGCATGCCGGCGACGCCTATTTCTATCGTGGCGAAATGCGGCGGGCGCGACGTCACTGCACCCCGGGCCTACGCGCCTATCAACGGCTGATGGAAGTAGACGCCACCAGTCGCATGACGAACCAGGAACGGTTGCGCCGCCTGTCGATCGAACGGCGCCACAGCGTCACGGTCACTTGTTCCCATGATCCGGTCGAACTTGAACGCTGTCAGGCCGGACATCCCCTTTGACCCGCAAAATCCTGCAGGAGATTCATATGACCACCCGCCCCGAGATCCTTCGCGAACTATTCGTTACCGGCCTACGCAACGCGCATGCGGTCGAGAAGCAGGCGCTGTCGATCATGACCCCGCAGGTCGAACGCATCATCAACTATCCCGAGGTCGCCGACCGGCTGCGGCTGCACATCGAAGAGACCCATGGGCAGATTGCGCGATTGGACGAAATCTTGGTCGGCCTCGATACGTCCGCTTCGACACTGAAGGACACCGCACTCAGCATGTCAGGCGGTATGGCAGCGATCGTGCACAGCGTCGCCGGAGACGAAATCCTCAAGAACAGCTACGCCAACTACGCCTTCGAGCATTTCGAGATCGCGGCCTACAAATCGCTGCTGACGTTGGCGGACGACGCCGGCTTCGCCCAAGCGACGAAGGCGCTTCGCCAGTCGCTGGCGGAGGAAGAGGCGATGGCGGCATGGATCGACCAGTCGCTCCCCGACGTCACCCGACGCTATGCCAGCCTGTATGCCGAAGCCGGCAGCAGCGAGGCGAAAGTTTGAGCGCCGCACGCTGGCCGGAACGCCTGTGGATCGTGCGCCACGGGGAAAGCGCCGGTAATGTCGCGCGCGATCGGGCGCATGCGCTTGGCGTCGACCGGATCGACCTGTCTTCCCGTGACGTCGACATTCCCCTGTCCGCGCTAGGGGAGGAACAGGCGCGAGCGTTGGGCCAATGGTTCGCCGAACAACTGGTGACAGACCGTCCCGACGTGCTGTTCGCCTCACCTTACCTCCGTGCACAGGAAACCGCGCGGCTGTTCCGGGCGGCGGGCGGGGCCGATGGCGACGAACCGATTTGCATCGACGAACGGCTACGTGAGAAAGAGTTCGGCATTCTGGATGGCCTGACGACAAGCGGCGTAGCGTCGATTCATCCCGAACAGGCGGAATTCCGCCGGCTGGTCGGCAAATTCTATCATCGTCCGCCGGGCGGCGAGAGCTGGTGCGACGTTATCTTTCGGCTACGGTCGCTGCTCGACACGATTGCGCTACATCATGCCGGGCAGCGGGTGATGATCGTAGCGCATCAAGTGGTCGTACTGTGCCTGCGCTATGTCGTCGAACGCCTGTCAGAAGCGGAGATACTTGCGATCGACGCTGAAGGCGACGTCGCCAATGCCTCCGTGACCGAATATAGGTTTGACCCCGCCGGTGGCGGCCACGGGTCGATGGCGCTCGTCCGTTACAATGCGGTGCCCCATCTGGCCAAGCATGATACGGCGGCGGTAACGGTTGAATCCGAACGCACGGCAGGCGTGCGGGGATGAGCGTCGACTCTATCCGATTGGACAGCGAATGGATCGCTGCGAATCCGCTGCCCGTGCATGGGCTGGGCACAACCAAAAACAGCCGCGGTCGCGTGTTGGCAATCGGCGCTTCTCGGCAAGTGCCCGGTGCGTTGCGTCTGACCGGTGAGGCCGCATTGCGGGTCGGTGCTGGCAAGCTGCAGATGGCAGTGCCCGCATCGATTGCCCTACCGTTGGGACTGTTAACCCCCGAGGCAGCCGTCATAGCACTCCCCGAGGACGATGCTGGAGAGATCGACGCGAAAGAAGCGGGTGGCATGCTCGACGGCCTCATGGATACTTGCGACACGGTAGTCGTGGGTCCGGGCGTAAGCAACCCTGACGGGGCAAGGCGAATCCTCAAGCTCGTGCTTGACCTTGCAGCGGAATCTACACTGCTGGTCATCGATGCGATGACTATCGGGTGTCTGCGCGATCTTAGTGCGGAGGCAGTTAAGTTCCGAGATCGAATTGTCCTGACCCCCCATTATGGGGAAATGGCTGTGCTGACCGGCCGAAGCGAAAAGGACATCGCCAACGACCCCGCGACTGTCGTCGCCGATGTCGCGGATCAATACGGTGCAGTCGTAGTCCTGAAGGGGTCCGACACCGTGATCGGTACGCCAGATGGAACGGTGCTGTATTACGGAGGAGGCGGCACCGGGCTTGCCACAGGCGGATCCGGCGATGTTCTAGCAGGCGCCATCGGCGGGTTGCTCGCGCGCGGCACGGCGCCGCTGGTCGCCGCCGGGTGGGGCGTTTGGCTGCATGGTCAGGCTGCTCGCCGCGTGGCGACGGCACGGGGGCCGATCGGGTTCCTGGCGCGAGAAATCGCTAACGAATTTCCTCGACTTTTGCCGCAGTAACCGCGCGTAGGTTTGGGAGCTACTAGAATAGGATACCCGATGGTGATCTAACAAGCGGACTTGCTAATCTTAGGATTACCTGACTTGAACGACCCATTTTGAGCCGTTGCACAATCTGTATTCACGACCACCGCCGGACGTCCAGACCCTTCTCCCACCATGAACGGATGTCCGCTTAGCAAGGTCGCTTGTCGAAAGCGGACCGGCGGCTTTCCACCAAGAACTGCCGCCACCCGTGTAGATCATCTAGGCTTTGGAAAGACCCTGTACGCTCATGATCGAATTCGGTTTGCTTTCGAACAGCATGCCACATGATTAACTGGCGCCCTTCGGGTGCAATCTGTCTTAGTGGTCACCGCCGTTTCACGAGACTGCGAAACGTAATTGACCATCGCGGCCGTTCCATTGGAGCGATGCTATGCTCCCAGTCGTGTCGGGCGGGTCCGCTCATGTGATAGCCGCCCCGCGGTTCGAGCGGCAACGACACCCGGTCGAAGCCGCCGCCGCGCCGCCGCCGGAAGCGCATCGTCGCCGGTTCGCCGAGGGAGATGCCGAGGACATGGCCGTAGATGGGTCGGTCCCGATGCCAGCCAATCCCGGCGCTTGGGTCGTAGCGGATGAGCAGCGCCTGGATCAGCGCCTCGGGCGCGAGGCCGGCGAAATTGGCCGCCCGGTCGCGAATGGGGAGAAGCCAATCCGGCATCGGTGGCGCATCCTTCGGGCGCCCGACCTCGAAGTCGTAACTCCATCCGAAAGACGTTGTCAGCCGCTTGCCTGTCCAGCCCTGAAAGCGGAACGGCTCGAGGTCGGTCGCGTCGATCCGCTCGATCAGCATGCGCTCCTCGTCCGCCGTGATCAGGTTGGCCCACGTAGCAAGTCCGGCCAGTAGCGGCGCATCGAACAGGTCGAGCATCACGCCGCCGCCTCAGCAAACATCCGCAATTCGGTCGCTGCCGGAGTCTCGGCTTTGGCGAAATTCGACACCGTTACGCCGACCAGCCTTATCCCCTTCGGGGTCGGCAGAACCGACCGGATCAGGTCGAGCGCTGCGCGGCGCAGGCCTTCGCGACTGATGACCGCCAAGGGCTGGCTGCGCCGCCGGGTGATCTGATGGAAGTCAGCGTATTTGACCTTCACCGTGACGGTGCGGCCGAAGGCTTGCCGTCCCTCGCACCAGTCCCAGACATCGTCGGCCATCTTGAGAACGCCGGCCTCGATCTCCCCGGGGTCCGTCAGGTCGCGGTTGAACGTCGTTTCCGACCCCGACGACTTGCGCACGCGGTTCGGATTGACCGGACGGTCGTCTTCCCCGCGCGCGATGGCGTGATACCATTCGGCGGAACTGCCGAAATGCTGCTGCAGGAACGCCAGCGATCGGGCGCGCAGATCAGCCCCGGTCTCGATCCCCAGCCGCTTCATCTTCTCCGTCGTCACCGGCCCGACGCCGTGGAAGCGGCTGACGGGCAGCGTCTCGACCCAAGCGGCACCCATGTCCGGCGTGACCGCGAACTGGCCATTCGGCTTGCGGTGATCGGAGGCGAGCTTGGCCAAGAATTTGTTGTACGAAATACCCGCCGACGCGGTCAGGCCGGTCTCCGCCAGAATGTCGGCGCGGATCGCCTTGGCGGTCAACCATGCGGTTTCCAGGCCGCGCTTGTTCGCGGTGACGTCGAGATAGGCCTCGTCGAGCGACAAGGGCTGGATCACGTCGGTATAGCGCGCGAACACGTCATGGATCTGGCGCGAGACGTCGCGATACACTTCGAAGCGGGGCGGCACGAAGATCAGGTCGGGACAGCGGCGCAGCGCGGTGACTGAGGGCAAAGCAGAGCGAACGCCGAACGTGCGCGCCTCATAGCTGGCCGCCGCCACCACGCCCCGTGCGGCGGCATGACCGACCGCAACCGGCTTGCCACGCAGCAACGGATCGTCACGCTGCTCCACCGACGCGAAGAAGGCGTCCATGTCCACGTGAATGATCTTACGCACCGCCATGCGCACCTTTTAACGCATGCGGAACAGGATGTGAACATATTGTGCGAAACGTCGGAAACCCGTCGCTTATCCCACATGCCCATCTCTTGCCCTACATCCGGGCACGACGCCGTTCGAGCAATGCCGTGAACGTCGCCGACGCATCAGCCGGATGATCACCGCCGCGCGAAGAGGTCCATATTCGCGTCGCCCCAATCCTTGAGCGCCGCGATGATCGGCGACAGGGATCGGCCACGATCCGACAGGCTGTATTCGACGCGCGGCGGCACCTGAGCGAAGACCTCGCGCTCGATCAGGCCATCGGCCTCCAGTTCGCGCAGCTGGTTGGTCAGCATGCGCGGCGTCACGTCCCCGGCACGGCGGCGCAGTTCGTTGAAGCGCGTGCGTCCGTCCTGCAGATGGTAGAGGATCACCGCCTTCCACTTCCCATCGATCAGGCTCACCGCCGCCTCGACGGCGCAGCCCGGGGTACAATCGAGGCGGGAGTGGCGGGCTTTCGCCATCAGGGCGGTATCCTTTTCGACACTATGAGCGTTTTTTGTGCCTACGACATAAGCTGACACCGTCTCTATCTCGCGTGCGTCAGCAAAAGGAGCAAGACCCATGCGCGCCATAGCCTATCGCCAGCCCGGCCCGATCGACCGGGCCGATGCCCTGATCGACGTAGAACTGCCACGGCCCATTCCGACCGGGCGTGACATCCTGGTCGCAGTCCGAGCTATCTCGGTGAACCCGGTCGATGCGAAGGTCCGCACCGGCGCCGCGCCGTTCGACGGGCGTGACGAGCGCATCCTCGGCTGGGATGCGGCGGGCATCGTCGAGGCGGTCGGCCCGGAGGCCACCCGCTTCAAGGTGGGTGACGAGGTCTTCTATGCGGGCGACCTGATGCGCGACGGCAGCAATGCGGAATATCAGCTGGTCGACGAGCGGATCGTCGGCCATCGCCCCCGCAGCATCGCCTTCGCGGAGGCGGCGGCGTTGCCGCTAACCGCGATCACGGCCTGGGAAACCCTGTTCGACCGGTTGAAGGTCGACGACCAGCCGGCTGGCGGCGCCCGTGCCATCCTGATCATCGGCGGCGCGGGTGGTGTCGGTTCCGCGGCGATCCAGATCGCGCGGGCCCGCACCGACCTGACCGTGATCGCCACTGCCTCGCGCGCCGAGACGCAAGGCTGGGTGCGCGACCTCGGCGCGCATCATGTCATCGATCATTCCCGGCCGATGGCACCGCAGATCGCCGCGTTGGAGATCGGCGCGCCCGCCTTCGTCTTCTCGACCACCCACACCGACCGCCATCTGGCAGATATCGCCGAGCTGATCGCGCCGCAGGGGCGCTTCGCGCTGATCGACGATCCCGCCAGCCTCGACATCGTCGCCTTCAAGCGCAAGGCGGTGTCGGTCCATTGGGAATTGATGTTCACCCGATCGCTCTTCGACACACCGGACGTCGGCGAGCAGGGTCGACTGCTGGACGCGGTGGCCGAACTGGTGGACGAAGGACGCATTCGCACCACGGCGACCGACACGCTCTCGCCGATCAATGCCGCTAACCTGATCGAGGCGCACCGCCGGATCGAGAGCGCCACCACGCGGGGCAAGATCGTCCTGGAAGGCTGGGACAGTCCGCAGGCGTAAGCTCGACGCAGGTTCCTAACGAACTGAGCGCGCGAGCGGGTCAGGCGAATGCCAACTCGCCCGCGACGACCGCCATGGCATGATCGACGAAGCGCGCCTTCTCGCCGACCGGCGCGACGTAATGGAGCGCCGCGCGCGCCAGTTCGGGCTCGCCTCCGCGGGCGATCAGCCATGCGGCGAGATAGGGCGCAGCAAGACAACCGCCCGCCGTCGCGACATTGCCATGAGCGGCGAACGGTGCGCCGATGACCGTGACACCGACCTCCACTACCCATGGCTTGGTGGCGAGGTCGGTGCAGGCTGGCAAATCACCGATCAGGCCGAGCTTGGCCAGCAGCAGCGTCCCCGAACATTGCGCCGCGATCAACTGCCGCGTTGGATCGAGGCGAAGCCAGGCGAGCATTGCCGGATCGGCGGCAATCTCACGCGTGCGGACTCCGCTGCCAATCAGCACCGCATCCGCCTCCTCGAGAAATGCGAGCGGCCGTTGGCGGTGGACCACGACGCCGTTCATCGACGTCACCGTCTCGGTCGGCGCGGTGATGTGCGCGGCCCAGCCATGCGGGCGAAGCCGGTTGATGATCGCGGCAGCCACGAACGAATCCAGTTCGTTGAAGCCGTCGAAGGTCAGGACCGCGACCTGCATCACCCTTGCGTCCGTCCGGAGAACAGCGTCCGCGTCGCACCGGCGACCCAAACCTGGCCGGTTTCATCCTGCGAGACATGGATACGCCCGCTCCGCCCGAGGCGCGTGCCCTGAGTGGCGACATAGCTGCCGCTTGCCCGACCGCTGGCGAACAGCCACTGGCCGACCGAGGCGTTGAGGCTGCCGGTCACCGGGTCCTCGATCAGCCCGCCGTGTGCGTCGGTGAAGAGCGCGCGCAGTTCGAACGCGACCTCGCTGCCGGGCGCATGTGGTCCGACGATGCCGATGTCGATATGCTCGGGGTGGTGCCGCGCCGGCTCGACCGCCAGCACCGCCTCCGCCGACTCCAGCATGACCGCGATCCAGCCGGGGCCATTGTCTGCCCAGGCGGCATCGACGATTGCCGCGCGGTCGATCCGCAGCAGTTCGGCGACCTGAGCGATCTCAGCCTCGGTCGGCGTGCCGCCGCGCAGCAGCGGTGGGGCGGCAAAGGCAAGCCGATCGCCATCGCGCCGGATCGTGACCAGCCCGACACCGCATTCCTGCACGATCACGCCGTCCTGCTTCGGCTGTCCGCCCGCTTCCGCCCACGCATGCGCACTCCCCAAGGTAGGGTGACCGGCGAAGGGTAGTTCGTGCGCCATGGTGAAGATGCGCACGCGATAGTCGGCGGCCGGATCGGTCGGCGGCAGCAGGAAGGTCGTCTCCGAGAAGTTCAACCAGCTTGCGATCGCCTGCATCTCGTCCGTCGTCAGGCCATCGGCATCGGCGATGACGGCCAGCGGGTTGCCGGTCAGCGGATCGGTGCCGAATACGTCAACGAGGCGGAACGGGCGGGTCACGGGCATCTCCTGTTGATGATGGCTGGTCCTATCGCGGGGCAACTGGCGCTGACAGATACACATTGGTACGATCATGCCGAACTGTATTGGTGAGAACGGCAGTACGATGACGAGCGCCCCCGACGAAACCCGCACCGGCATGGTGGTCCGTGCGATCCGCGACCGGATCGATGCCCGCGCGCTGACGCCGGGCGCACGGCTGCCGTCGATCCGCGCGATGGCCGAGACGAGCGGCGTCGCGCGCTCGACGGTGGTCGAGGCCTATGATCGCCTTGCTGCCGAGGGGGTGATCCGGTCGCGACCGGGATCCGGCTTTTATGTTGCCGCGCCCTTGGCCCCGCTGGCGCTGGATCGGCTGGCCAGCACGAAAGAACGCGAGGTCGATCCGCTCTGGATGCTGCGCCAGTCGCTGGGCGAGCGACGGCACGAATTGATGCCGGGATGCGGCTGGCTGCCCGATGATTGGCTGGCGGGCGACGCACTCCGCAAGGCAATGCGCGGGGCGGCGCGATCCGGCGAGAACGGCACCTTGGCGGGTTATGCGTCCCCGTTGGGTTCGCCCCCGCTCAGGGCATTGTTGGCGAGGCGGATGGCGGATCAGGGGGTCGAAGCCGGCCCCAACCAGATCCTGCTGACCGACAGTGGCACCCATGCGCTCGATCTTGTGTGCCGCTTCCTGCTTCAGCCGGGTGATACCGTGCTGGTCGATGACCCGTGCTATTTCAACTTCCTGGCGCTGCTGCGGGCACACCGTGCCAAGGTAGTCGGCGTGCCGATGACACCCACCGGTCCGGACGTCGCCGTCTTCGCCGAGGCCGCCGCGACGCATCGGCCGCGCTTCTACCTGACCAACTCGGGCGTTCATAATCCGACCGGCGCGTCGCTCGCCGCCGCCACCGCGCACCGGCTGCTCAAGATCGCGGAGGCGCATGACATGGTCGTCGTCGAGGACGATATTTTCGCCGACTTCGAGCATACGCCGTCGCCACGATTGGCCGCCTTCGACGGCCTCGACCGGACGATCCGCATCGGCAGCTTCTCCAAGTCGCTGTCGGCGGCGGTGCGTTGCGGCCATATCGCGGCACGGCCCGACTGGATCGAAGGGCTGGCCGACCTGCGCATCGCGACCTCGATGGCGGGCAGTCCGCTCGCCGCCAACCTGCTGCACGCGGTGCTGACCGATGGCAGCTATCGGCGTCACGTCGACGGTGTCCGGACCCGGCTGGCCCGAGCGATGGCGCGTGTGGCGAAACGCCTCAGGGCCATTGGTATCGAGCCGTGGACCGACCCGGCGGCGGGCATCTTCCTCTGGGCGCGACTGCCGGACGGCGTCGATGCCGTCGATCTAGCCCGCCGCGCCATCGCCCAAGGCATTGTGCTCGCACCGGGGCCGGTGTTCAGCATCAGCGGCGGGTGGCGCGATCACATGCGCTTCAACGTCGCGATGAGCGATGACGACCGGCTGTACGCTTTCCTGAAAAAGGCCGTGTCGCACCCGCTACTCGAACCGGCTGGCTAGGCGCTCGACGAGAAAGTCGACGAACACCCGCACCCGCGCGGGCGTGGTGGAGCCCCCGACGAAGACCGCGTGGATCAGCTCGACGTCGCCCGGATTATAGTCCTCGAGCAGCGGCACGAGTCGGCCGTCCGCGATCTCAGCCGCGACGCTAAAGCGGCCGACCCGGGTGATGCCAACCCCGGCAGCGGCGAGATGACCCAGCGTCTCGCCATTGTTGGCGACGATGCCGCCGTCCACAGACAATGCGAAATCCCGGCCGTCGCGGCGGAACGGCCAGATCGGCTCGGCGCGGCGAAAGTTGAAGTTGAGGCAGTTATGGGCGTGCAGGTCTTCCGGAACCATAGGCGTGCCGGCTCGCGCCAGATAGTCGGGCGACGCCACGATCACCCGCCGCGCCTCGGACAATCTGCGGGCGGTGAGTCCGCTGTCGGCAAGCGGACCGAAGCGGATCGCGACATCGGCCTGACCCGCCGCGACATCGACAAGCGTGTCCGTCAGCGCGATATCGATCAGGATATGCGGATAGGCGCGCGCGAAGTCGCCGAGCAGCGGCACGACACACAAACGGCCATGCGCCAGCGCCGCACTGATCCGCAACCGTCCGCGCGGCGCGCCCTGGTCGGCGATCTGCTGCTCGGCATCGTCGAGATCGGCGAGGATACGGCGGGCTGCGAGCAGATAGGCTTGCCCCTCGGCGGTCAGCGTCAACGCGCGAGTGGAGCGTAGCAGCAGCCGCACGCCGAGCCGCGCCTCAATCCGGTCGATCGCCCGCGCCACGGCTGATGGCGTCAGCCCGAGCGTGCGGCCGGCGGCGGAGAAGCTGCCCTCCTCCACCACGCTGGCGAACAGGGCGAGAGCGCGAGCGCGATCGTCATTGCCGCTCATCTTTGCATCCAAGGCATAGATCCTTTGCACCGGCGGGCGGTTCCACCACGCTGCTTCACCGTCCATCTATGCGCCTGACAATGACATTCGCAAAGGAGGTGTCATGGAATATCGGCAATTGGGATCATCCGGCCTGCGCGTTCCGGCGCTGTCGTTCGGCGCGGGGACCTTCGGCGGCAAGGGACCGCTGTTCAGCGCCTGGGGCACAAGCGACGCCAGCGAGGCGCGGCGGCTGGTCGACATCTGCCTCGACGCCGGCGTGACGCTGTTCGACACCGCCGACGTCTATTCGGACGGCGCGTCGGAACAGGTGCTGGGCGAAGCGATCAAGGGGCGTCGCGACGCCGTCCTGATCTCGACCAAGACCGGCCTGCCGATGGGTGACGGCCCGCAGGACTGGGGCGCGTCGCGGGCGCGGCTGATCGGCGCGGTGGAAGCAGCATTGCGGCGGCTAGGCACCGACCGGATCGACCTGCTCCAGCTTCACGCCTTTGACGCCTCGACCCCAACGGAGGAGGTGATGGGCACGCTCGACCGGCTGATCGCGGACGGCAAGGTCCGCTATGCGGGCGTCTCCAACTATCCCGGCTGGCAGATCATGAAGGCGCAAGCGCTGGCCGATCGTCATGGCTGGCCGCGTCTGGTCGCCCATCAGGTCTATTACTCGCTGATCGGCCGGGCGTACGAATGGGCCCTCATGCCGCTGGCAGCGGATCAGGGGGTAGGCGGGCTGGTCTGGAGCCCGCTCGGCTGGGGTCGGCTGACCGGCAAGATCGGGCGGGGACGGCCGATCCCGGCCGGGAGCCGGTTGCACGAAACCGCTCAATTCGCGCCGCCGGTCGAGGACGAGCATCTCTACCGGGTCGTCGATGCGCTGGAAGCGGTGGCGGCCGAAGTGGGCAAGACCGTGCCGCAGGTCGCGATCAACTGGCTGCTGCGACGTCCGACCGTGTCGTCGGTCATCATCGGCGCGCGCGACGAGGCGCAGTTGCGCGACAATCTCGGCGCGGTCGGCTGGGCGCTGACGCCCGAGCAGGTGGCGACGCTCGACGCGGCAAGCGACGTGCTGCCGCCCTATCCGCACA
Source organism: Sphingomonas sp. SORGH_AS_0438 (assembly GCF_031453475.1). Taxonomy (NCBI): domain Bacteria; kingdom Pseudomonadati; phylum Pseudomonadota; class Alphaproteobacteria; order Sphingomonadales; family Sphingomonadaceae; genus Sphingomonas; species Sphingomonas sp. SORGH_AS_0438. The sequence continues at coordinate 586,742 of NZ_JAVIZS010000001.1, read as the reverse complement.
CCCCCTATCGGCAGCAGGAGGGTTTTGCCTGCCTCGCGCCGCCGATGATTTGAGGGAGCCACGCTCATGAAGTTCAACCTCGGATTGCTCGCGCTGGCGGTCGGCGCCTTCGGCATCGACGTGTCCGAGTTCGCGCCGATGGGCATGTTGCCGGTGATCGCGGCCGACCTGCACGTGTCGATCCCCGCCGCCGGGCTGCTGGTCAGCGCCTATGCGATGGGCGTGCTGATCGGCGCACCGCTGATGACACTCACCACGGGCCGGATCGACCGACGGACGCTGCTGATCGCATTGATGGGCATCTTCACGCTCGGCAACGCGCTGTCGGCGGTGGCGGGCGGCTATTGGATGCTGATGGCGGCGCGGGTCGTCACCTCGTTCAACCATGGCGCCTTCTTCGGCGTGGGGTCGGTGGTCGCGGCCAGCCTCGTGCCGCCGGACAAGCGCGCGGGCGCGGTGGCGGCGATGTTCACCGGGCTGACCGTCGCCACGATCGGCGGCGTGCCGGCGGCGACCTGGGTCAGCGAGGCGATCGGTTGGCGCACCGCCTTTGCCGGGATCGCAGGCGTCGGCGCGATCGCGATGCTGTCGCTGCGTCTCGCGCTGCCGCCGCTCCCCGCGACCGAGGGCGGCGACATGCGCGCTGAGCTGCGCGTGCTGACGCGCGGGCCGGTGGTGATGGCGCTGGCCCTGACCACGATCGGCTTCGGCGGTGTCTTCACCGTGTTCACCTATATCGTCCCGATCCTGCGCGATGTTACGCACGGTTCGACCGGCTATGTCACCGCGATGCTGATGCTGTTCGGCGTTGGCGCGACGATCGGCAACGGCCTCGGCGGGCGGCTGGCCGACCGTTCGGTCGACCGGGCGCTGATGACAATGCTGGCGATCATGGCGCTGACGCTGCTAGCGTTCACGATGCTGATGCAATGGCCGGTGACCGCCGCGATCGCCATCCTAATCTGGGGCATCGCCAGCTTCGCGATCGTGCCGCCCTTGCAGATGCGGGTGATGGACGCCGCCTCGGACGCGCCGAACCTCGCCTCCGCGATGAACATCGGTGCGTTCAATCTCGGCAATGCGATTGGCGCAGCGCTGGGCGGGGGTGTGATCGGGGTTGGGTTCGGACTGCCGGCCGTGTCGCTCGCGGGGGCAATGATGGCGGCGGTGGCACTGGCGATGCTGCTGGCGTTCCGGCGTCGGCCGAACGCCAAGGCCTGCCCGGCCTGACGGGCGGCGACATCAACCCTGGATCACAGCCGCTTCCGCATCCGGGTCAGCGGTACGACGACGCCATCGACATGGGTATCGGCGCGCTCAACCGGCTCGTAGCCGCAAGCCGCATAGAGCGGCACGCCGCCGGCCGTGCCCATCAGTTCTCCGGCGACGAACCCTTCCGCCCGTGCCGCCTGTTCGCAGTGGTCAAGTATCATCCGGCCGATCCCGCGCCGGACGTGATCCGGGTGCGTGTACATGGCGCGGATGCGGGCGGCGTCCTTCGCCGGATCGAGCAGCGCCGGGTCGCGCAATTCGGCGCTATGGTCGCCGCCATAGAGCGTCGCGCGCCGGCTCCATCCGCCGCAGCCGACCGGCACGCCATGGTCCTCGACGACGAAGTACGTGCCGTCGCGCACCAATTGCGTGTCGAGCCCCATCACCGAGCGACTGGCGACGATCTGCGCCGGGGTCAGCACTGCCGACTGGCCGCGATCGATCGACAGTGCCATCAGATCGCGGAGCGTCCCGAGGTCGGCTTCCGTCGCAAGGCGGATCGTCAGGTCGCCGCTCACGCCGCCAGTTCCAGCCGCCAGGTCTCGCCCTGAAGTGGAACGCCGAACCGCTCATGCATCGCCGTCTCGACACATGCGAAACCATGTGCGGCATAGAGGCGGCGCGCGGACTCCAGCACGGTGTGGGTCCACAGCGTCAACGCGCGATAGCCCTTCTCCCGTGCGAAGGTGACGCAAGCGCCGACCAGAGCGTCGCCGATGCCCAGGCGGCGGGCGAAGGGTTCGACATGCAGCAGCCTTAGCCGGGCAATGCCGTCGCCCTCGTCGGTGACGAACACCGCACCCGCCATGACCCCGTCGATCTCGGCGACCCAGCATTGCTCGCGCGCCGGATCGAAGTCGCGAAGGAACGCCGCGGTCACCTCGCTTTCGATCACCTCCAGTTCGCGACCCCAACCATGGCTTTCGGCATAGAGGAGCGACTGGCGTGCGGCGATCAGCGCGGGCTCGCCGGTACGGAAGGGCCGGATCACGAACGGGCCTCCCGATGCGGGATCCAGCAGCAGCCGCGCGCGCGTCAGGGCCTCGACCAGATCGCGCCGCGCTTGTCCGTCGACTGCCGCGAGCAGATCGCCAACGGCATGGCTCTGGCGGTGGTCGAGCGTGCCGAAGGCGTCACGTCCCGCATCGGTCAGCCGCAGGTCGCGCGCGCGGGCATCGTCGTCGCGACGCACGCGCACAATCCAGCCGCGCTTCTCGAAGCGTGCGACCAGGCGGCTGAGATAACCCGCGTCCATGCCCAGCGCGTCCTGCAATACGCTGGCGGTGACCGGCTCGCGCGTGGCGATCTCGAACAGCAAACGGGCTTCGGGCAGGCTCGCCTCGGTGCCCAGGAACCGGGCGTCGAGCGCGCCGATCGTCTGGGTGTAGAAGCGGTTGAACCGGCGGATGGCGGTGACGTCTGCATCTTCCATATCCGCCATGCTGGATCAACTTACTTGACAGAGTCAAGTATCAGGGCAGCGCAGGCTCCGGCACCAGTTGCGCGCGCATCGCTGCCGCATCCCGCCCCGGCGGTGCCCCGAACAGGCGGCGATAGTCGCGGCTGAACTGCGACAGACTTTCGTAACCGATCGCGAAGCCAACCCGCGCGACCTCCTCGGCAGCGACTAGGCGACGACGTGCTTCCTGCAAGCGGACCTGCTTCTGGAACTGCACCGGCGTCATCGTCGTCACCGCCTTGAAGTGGCGGTGGAAGCCGGGGACGCTCATATTCGCCAGCGCGGCGAGGTCCGCCACGCGCAGCGTCTCGGCATAATGATCGCGGATGAACGCCGTCGCGCACCCGATCCGCGCGGCATGGGTGTCGACCAGACCCATCTGGCGCAGCGCCGGCCCGAGCGCGCCGCCGAGCAGTCGCCAGACGATCTCGCGCCGGATCAGCGGGGCGAGCACCACCTGATCGGCCGGATGGTCGAGTAAATCCAGCAGCCGCCTGAGAGGATCGCGCAGCGCCGGGTCATGGTCGCTGGTCGCCAGCGCGTTGAAGGCGGCAGCTTGGCCCGGCACGCTGGCCTGCTCCGCCACCAGTTCGGCCACGGTCACCGGTTCGATCGCCAGCGACAGCGCCAGATAGGGCGCGTCGGCGCTCGCCCGCACGATGCGTGACGTGACCGGCAGGTCGACCGAGGCGAGCAGGCATTGGCCCTCGGCATAATGATAGGGCGTCGGCCCCAGCATCGACAGCTTCGCGCCCTGCACGACGAGGCAGAAGGACGGCCGATAGACCGTGCGGATGATGCCGGTCGGTTCCTCCGCACGGGTGATGAGCAGGCCCGGGATCGGCGTTTCGCGACCATGGACGAACCAATGGCGTTCGATCAGCCGGGCAAGGTCGGACAGCGTCGTCATGGCAGGCACCTTAGCTCCGCCGACCACCGAATGCACCGGCGCAAGCTCCACTTTGATAGGATCGGGCAGGACATTGATCGGATTGGCGTCGTCGGCCGTACGTTCGCTGCGTATCTCCGGCTCGTCCATTCCAATAGGAGTATCATCCCATGCGTATGCGCCAACTCGGCCATAGCGGCCTTTTTGTGTCCGAACTCTGCCTCGGCACCATGACCTTCGGCGGCAGCGAGGGCATCTGGGGCCAGATCGGCCAGCTTCGCCAGGACGAAGCCGATGCGCTGGTCCGGACCGCGCTCGATGCCGGCATCAACTTCATCGACACCGCCAATGTCTATGCCGGCGGCGAGAGCGAGCGTATCCTCGGCCAGTCGCTCAAGAACCTAGGCGTCGCCCGCGACAATGTCGTGATCGCGACCAAGGTGCTGGGGCCGATGGGCGACGGACCCAATGCGCGCGGCGCCTCGCGCGGCCACATCCTCAGCCAGTGCAAGCAGAGCCTCCAGCGGCTCGGCCTCGACCATATCGACCTCTACCAGATCCATGGCTTTGATCCTGCGACGCCGATCGAGGAGACGCTGGAGGCGCTCGACACGCTCGTCCGTCACGGTCACGTTCGCTATCTCGGCCTGTCCAACTGGGCGGCGTGGCAGGTGGTGAAAGCGGTCGGCATCACAGAGGCGCGGCGGCTCGCGCCGATCCTGTCGCTCCAAGCCTATTACACGCTGGTCGGCCGCGACCTGGAACGCGAGATCGTGCCGATGCTGCGGTCCGAGAAGATCGGGCTGATGGTGTGGAGCCCGCTGGCCGGCGGGTATCTGTCGGGCAAATATGATGGCGAGGGCCAGGCGGCGGACGGGCGGCGCGCGAATTTCGACTTTCCGCCGGTCGATCGCACCCGTGGTTCGGTGGTGATCCCCGAGATGCGCCGTATTGCCGAAGCGAAGGGCTGCACCGCCGCGCAGGTCGCGCTCGCCTGGCTGCTCCATCAGCCGGTGGTGACGAGCGTGATCGTCGGGGCCAAGCGGGTCGATCAGCTCACCGACAATATCGCCGCGACCCAGGTGTCGCTCGACGCGGACGATCTGGCTGCGCTCGATGCGGTGACCAAGCTGCCAGCGGAATATCCCGGCTGGATGCTCGAGCGCCAGGGCGGCTATCGCGCCTGACGGTCGCAGGTTCGGCGGGACGCTTTCTCGTCCCGCCACTCCGATCTAGCGTTCGAACAGGCGGCGGATCAGCCGGGCAGGAGACGGCCCGTCCGGGCGGCGTGGGCAAAGGCCGGAAAGCCGAAAGACTCCGCCTGACGCGCGGCGATTTCATAGTCATAGGGTACGCCGTGCAGTTGGGCCGCCCATCCGGCATTACGACGCTCGACGATGGCATAGCGCGCCAGCGGGCTACCCGCCTCCATGACATGCGGGGTCGCGCCCCAATCCCGGTAGCACGGCATCCCGACGCTACCGGAATTGACGATCATCACACCATCGACCGCCACGATGCGCGGCGTGTGCGTATGCCCGCACAGCACCAGACTGGCCGACCCGATCCCCTTCAGGCGTGGCCGGATGGCAGGGTCGGCATCCAGTGTCGCGCGGCCGGACGTCACGTCCTCGAGCAGATATTCCAGATCCCCGCCCGCCGGGCTGCCATGGCAGGCGAAGACATCGCCGTCGCAGAGGGTGAGCGTCGCGGGCAGACCCTCGATCCAGGCCCAATGCTCTTGGGTCAGGAGCGGCCGCGCCAGAACGTCGAAGGCGCCGTCGCTGCCGTCCTGCAACTGGCGCTCGTGGTTTCCAGCGATGGTCAGATAATGGGAGCGCATCTGAAGCTCGGCGCTTCCCGCAGGATCGAAGGGGCCGGATACGAGGTCACCCAGATTGATGATCAGGTCGGGCGCGGCGGCAGTCATTGCGTCGCGGACAGCCTGCAGCGCGGCCAGATTTCCATGTGCGTCGGCAATGACCCCGATCTTCAAAACTTCCCCCTTTGGTTGATACGCAGCAGCATGGCGGGCACTTCCTCCAAACACCATGTACGCCGGACGCCCACCAGCAATTGCCGTTACCGTCGGCCACCGGCAGTCAGGGGCCGTCAAATAATGCTACCCATGCGTAGTCTCGTGCATGATCAAGAACGGATTCGCTATCCGGCGACACCGCCTCCTTGACCGCTGTGATTGCCTGCCTGATTTCGGCGTTAAACGCGTCACTGTCGGACAGATCGATGATTTCTTCTTCGAGGAAATCGTCAATTAGCCGCAATTGCTCGAGATCCGCATCCATTTGCGTCACGGCAGGCTCCTGTCTCTCGTGGCGTTCATCAACACGCGCTTAAGCTGCCTTCGGCGCGACGCAAGTTCGGTTGCATCGACCCCCAACCGCCGCTGAAGATCGGCACCCTTCGCACCATCCAGTAGCGCATCGATCAACGCGACAAGGCGTGGGTCGCGATCAATCGCCTCGCGGATGGCAGTGATCGTGCGGCGGTAATATATGGCGTCATGGCCGACCTGCTCCGGCGAGGGCGCGGGTGACGCCAGATCGATGCCACCTTCACCGAATGTACCGATCAGAACGGGGCGGTGGCCCGCGATGTCAGCTTCACGGTCAGCCGAGGTCAGGCTGCGCATGATCCCGACCAGGAAGTCGGTGACGTTCCAGCTGCGCTGGCATTTGCGCCGTCCGTCGAGCGCCCGGATGAAGGCTTCCTGACGCAAGTCGGCGGCGAGAATATGCCTGTCGCGTGCCAGATAGCGAGAGGAGGCGATAAGCCGCTGCCGGTCAAAGTTGGGGAGTGCGCCCAGCATCACGCCGATCTCGGCCGGCGTATAGTGGCTGTCGGCGGCACGATCCTCGGCAGTTGAAGCAAGGTTGGGCAAAATGGCGATGCCTCTCAATCATAAAAGCGGACCTGCCGGCATATTCGGACAGGGAGGATGAAAAAATCGCTGCGATTGTCCGAATTTTCTTGGTCATCCGCTTTATGGATTGAGTGATGCTGTTCCTGCTCGTTCGCCGAAGAGCCTCAGCAGCCGGCTCTCATCTTTTATGAGCGGGAGATTGCCCCGCCATGCCGCCTCGCCGAATTATGCGCAATGTCGTCAGCATGTTACGCCCGGCAGCGCCAAAGCCGCAGTTCAGCACTTGAGATTGTTAACCCGCCCGGCGTAGAGGTGGATTGTTCGCCAGCAGGCGGACCGAGGCGTGGAAACCTCGTCAGTAAGTAGCCGTATGCCCGGCCCGAACCAGTTTCGGCCGGGGAGCGGGCGTGTATGTCCAGGGCTTCTTCGGAGGCCTAAAGACGCTCGCGCCTGTCTTACTGCAGGTTTCCAATCTCCGGCTCACGGGCCGGCACCGCCTCGTTTCAACAGGGGCGGTGCCGCCGGCTGGGATCAGCCTGCCGGCACCGACGCGAACGGGGGTTCGAGCGTGGGTGCATATCATGGTTGCCGCAGCAGGCGACTCGCCATCATCAGGAACTCGGCGGCGGTTGCGACCGCCATGATGCTCGGCGCCTGCGGTGGCGGCGGAAGCGTCAACTCCCCCGGAACGACGCCGGTCGTCACCCCTACACCAAGTCCGACGCCTGCGCCGACCCCGGCTCCGACACCCACCCCTACGCCTGCGCCGACCGCCGAGGATGCGAAGAGCGCGGCTGCCGTCGGTATGAAGGCCGACTATGCCTACGCGCGGGGGATCACGGGCAAGGGCGTGACGATCGCGATCGTCGACACCGGCATCGACCGCGATGGCCCGGAATTCGCCGGCCGCATCTCGGCCGACAGCACCGGGTTCGATCAGAAGGTCGCCCGCTGCGCGACCTGTCCGGGCGAGACGATCCGGTTCGAGCTCGACGACAAGGACGGCCACGGCAGCAAGACCGCTGCGGTCGCAGCCGGTGCGCGCGATGGCAATGGCATGCACGGCGTGGCCTATGACGCCACCATCCTGGCACTGAAGATCAGCGGTCCGAACCTCGAGGGCATCACCGCGGGTTCGACCGGCCCGATACCCGAATCGGATGCGCCGAACGTCGCCTTGATCGCGCCGGCGATCAGGTATGCGGTCGACAAGGGGGCCTTCGTGATCTCGATGAGCATCAACGGCTCGGGTGGCGGCGAGCAGATGGCCGCTGATCTGAAGTCGGCGATGGATCTGGTACGCGGCGGCAACCGGTTGTTCGTCGAGTCGGTGACGAACAGCGTCGGCGAAGACAGCTTTTCGGGCAAGGTCGCGGAGAACCTCGTCGGCAAGGACCTGTCGAACAAGGACTGGTTCCTGTTCGGCATCCGCGTCGATGCGAACCTGCAGCCGCCCAGCGGCAACGGCACGCCAGGCGCATTGGCGGACCGCACCCTGTCGGTCGTAGCGAGCAACGTCGCCACCGTGGACCAGAATGGTCAGCAGGTCGTCGTGACGGGCAACAGCTTCGCGGCGCCGGGGATAGCGGGTGCCGCGGCCTTGCTGAAGCAGTACTGGCCGCAGCTCGGCGGCAAGGAGATCAGCCGCATCATGCTCGACACGGCGACTGATCTCGGCGCGCCCGGGGTCGATCAGGTCTACGGCGTGGGTCTGCTGAACGTCGAGAAGGCGATGCAGGCGCAGGCACCGGCAATGTCGTTCGCCGCTGCACGGACGGTGCTGACGCGCTATTCATCGTTGGTCGTGTCCGCGCCGTTCGGCGGTGCGGCGGGAGCGGCTGACCTCGGCTCTCGTACGTCGACCATGACCGTATTCGACCGCTACGGCCGGGACTACCTGATGACGGCGCCCAGCAGCATCCGGGCGCGGTCCTCCGGCCTGCTCGCGGGAGGGCTCGCCGCATCCGCATCTGCCTATCCCCTTCGGTCCTCGTCGTGGTCGGACGCGAAACTGGGCATCGCGACGACGACGACGACAGGACCCTGGCAGGCCGCTGCGTCCGGCCGACCAGCGATGGTGACGTTCTCGCCGGCTGCAGGTCAGACGGTCACGCTGGGCGCGAACGTCGCCGTGGGTCCGGGTGGCGGCTACTCGCTCGCCGGTTCGTATCTGCGCGGCACCATCGGGCAGCCGATCGGCATGTCCTCCGAATGGTCCATCGGCGGCTGGTCGGCTTCGTTCGCCTCAGGTTCCTCCATCGCCGCGTCGCCCTCGTCATTCCGGCGCGGGTCGCGGAGCCGCGAAGCCGGCCTGCGCACAGTGGCGATCTTCACCCCGTTCGGTGTCGGCTTGGAGGTATCGGAACTCGTCGAGCGGGGTCAGGTGCTCGGGTTGCGGGACGATGCGGGGGCCGGTGCGGCCGATGCCCGGACCTTGCTGGCGACCACGACGCTGCGCCGGAACTTCGCGGGCATGCAGCTGTCCGGTCGGGCCACCGTCGGCAGCAGCAGCGCCGCCGACGCGGTCGCAGGCGTCCGTTTCGATGGTCGCATCATCAGCACCGCCTTCGCGGTCGAGGGAGCGCGTCCGCTGTTCGGCGGACTGGCCACGCTCGGCCTGTCGTCGCCGCTGCGCGTCGAGCGGGCGCGGGCGTCGCTGCTGGTGCCGGTCGCCTATGATCTGATGTCGGGTGCACTCGCTGAAGAAAGCCGGACCTTCGATCTGTCGCCGACCGCGCGGGAGCTCGATCTCGAGCTCGGCTGGTCGACCGCGCTGGCACCGTCCTCAACGCTGCGTTTCGGCGTCGCCCGTGCCTTCGACGCCGGTCATGTCCGCGGCGGGTCAGACGTCGCCGCCTTCTTCAACCTCGTCGTCCGCTGAATCGCAAGGAACGCCCATGTCCAGATCATCCATGTCCGCCGCTGTCCTGATCTTCGCAACCGCCACCGGCTTGAGCGGGTGCGGCCAATCCAAAGCCCCGAGCAAGGAGGCGTTCGCCGCCGCGCTCGAACCCGTCGTCCGCGACATCTTCTGCCACCCGATCGATGTGATGCGGTACGAGGTCGAGGGCGAAGCTACCGGATCGGGGTTTCCGATCGTCACCTCACCGAAGGCGCCGATGGCAGGACCGGGTTCCGATGGAAAGGCGGTCGCGATGCTGGATGGTGTGGCTAATGTCGGGCTCGTCACGCGCACGACGTTCGAGAAGCCGGCGCGGTGGAGCGGGTCCACCAACCCGTTCGTCCGCCAGCCACTGATCTCCTACGCGCCGACGCCAAAAGGCGCGCCGTATCTTCACGCGGTCGAGCGCAAGGCGACGAACGCCATGGTTTCGGTGCCGTCGCTCTGCCTCGCGAAAGGCGAGGTTGTCGACGTGGTACGCTGGACCGAGCCGACCGACTTTGCCGGTCATCGGGTCAGCCAGGTCACCTACACCTATCGCGGTGTCGATCCGATCCCGGTCATGCCGCCGGGAGAACAGGCGCAGATGGCCGAGCAGAAGGAGGCGACGACGGCGTTCGAGCTGCAGAGTGACGGCTGGCGTCCGATGCCGCGCTGACGATCGATGTGACTGTCACCATCCCATTCATTTCGACCGACACCATGACCCGGGCGCCGAGCGCCGGGTCGTCAAGGAACACCATGAAGAAAATGACCAGGGCTGCTGCCATCGTTGCCGTGATGGCGTTGTCGCTCGCCACCGCTCCCGCCATGGCGCAGAAGACGCGATTGGCCGCACAACCCGCGTCTTCCGCTAAACCGTTGGCGATGGACGTCGCCGGCGTCCGCCTCGGGATGCCGCTGGCCGCGGTGCAGGCAGCGCTGGCGGGGATCTACCGTTGCTCGACCTACCAGTCGGCCTCGTTCCGGCAACTCGTCGAGCGAGAGATCCGCAAGCGCAAAGGCATCCCCGACGGCTTTGGCCCGGATGGCACGGCCGTTGGTGAATTGACGTGCGAGGGTCCCGCCGGCGAGCATCTTCGCCTGTTCATGGCGCAGACGCCGGCGGGAGAGATCGTCGACCGGATCGACCTGACGGTGTCGACCAACCGCGTCGATCCGGCGACGCTCCTGGCCCAAGTCGAGGCCAAGTTCGGGCGGCCGACCGAGGGCATCCCGTCGAACGGATCGTGGTGCATCACCCGATGCGGCGGCGATCTGACGATGGAGCCCAATCCGCGCATCACCGTCAGGTCCGACGCCTGGTCCCTCAAGATATTCGGCACCCGCGGGCGAAACGCGCGTCTTGCCGATGAGGCGGCGGTAAAGGCGGTAGCGGCCCGTGAAGCGCCGGCTGCCGCGCGCGGCGCTTTCTGAAATCGACTGTAAAGACGTTTGCGTCCTTGCTGCCGGCTCCGGTCGCGACGTTACCGATGGCGATCACCGCGCCGATTATAGCTGCCATGCCAAGGGGCGTAGCACCGCGCACGGCAGACGGGCCTAGCTATGCTGCCGCCACGCCCCATGCGGATGGTGGTGAAGGCAGCATTCGCTGGAACCGGCTGCTCGTGATCGCGGGCTGCGGGTAGAAGCAGGCGTCTGCAGTCGACGCTATCGGCTTGGGAAGATGGTAAGCCGCCACGGCGATCTACAATTACTCCAGGTGTTCCGACCGACCGAGGATTTCGTGACGCGCGGCTGCGCTATCCGGCCTGACGGAGTTCTTGGCCTCGTTTTGCGAGCGCAGCTTTCGGCCTTTGGCGCGGGCAGCGGCTTCACGCGGCTGATGTTTGTCGACGACGGATTTGATCGCGTTCCGCAAGTCCACCTCGAACTCCCTGTCACCTGCCCAGAAATCGAGTGCGGCATGCAGCTTCTTCGACAGCTCGACGCGTTCCTCCCTGACCTTTTGTTCCAGCGCCTTGCGGCTAGGTTCGTGATCTTCAAGGATCAACTCGTTTTCCATTTCATCGGCTGGGACATGGGGGCTGACAACGCGCATCAACGTCCACGCCGGCCCCATGGCGAAAACCGGCGTCACCAGGGACGTGATCTGCTCCATCAGCGCCCATGCGATGAGTGAGGACTCGAATTCGAGGGCTGATGCCGCCATCGACTGCGCTGCCGAGAGTTCACGTTCGGCTTTGGCAATCCGGTCCCGCGCTGCGGTGACCCGTTTCGAAGCGCGCTCGATCTCCCGCTTGGTATTCACCTGTGAGACGTGCGGCTTCTCTGGCACGCGCGGCGCAAAAGGTTCGGGACCGCCTGACAGCCACCGAAGCCAAAGTTCCGGGTCAGCCTGGGGCGGCCGGAAATTCATGACCATTTCCCGCAGATAGGCTTCGCGCTCGGCATAGCCCTGCAGATTGTCGACCGCGCGCATGCCAGCGCTTCCACCACCTGCGGGATCCGAAGCCAGTTTGCGGACCAGAGCCAGGACCCTGGCGGTGATCTCCGGCTCTACCACAGCTCCGGTCGAGCGTACCGCATCCCCATCTTCGATTGGCTCGGCCATCCCCGCTCAACCTTCCCATTCTGACGGTCGCGTCGTGGAGCGACGGGACCGACGCGTCTTCGCGGGGCGCGAGACCGTTCGCCGCGCACCGCCATGACGCTAGCATAGCCTGCACATCGTTGAGGAAGTCTGACATACCTGTCGCCGCGTCCCGGGCGGCCTGCGGCCGGTATGTCAGAACGAACGCGATTTCGACGAAATCGAGAAATCTGGGTATGTCAGGAGCCCTGATTTGACACACCAGATTTTGAGGGCGCAATACCGTAAAGTTGCTGCACCCCAACTTTACCGCCCCTCCCGGCTTCCTAAAGGCCGGAGAGGAGCGTTGCGCTCCGTCTGCGACGGAGTGGTGTCAGCTATGCAGTGGCTATCTGACATACCTCGACCATCGGCCTGCGGGGTCCTCCACCGTGCGTAAGCACGGTTCCGGAAGGCGCGAGACCAAAGATGTTCGGTACGAACGACGTCAGGCGTGAATGCGCGAAAGTGAGCGTCGTGCAGTTGTCGAAGGAAGTGGCGGCGCAGTTGGAAGGGGCCGCACGCGCTGAAGCCTGGCGGCCAGATAGTCAGCGGTCGCCGTGTCACCTGGGTCGGTGTTTCTGCTGCATCCAGAAGCGTGCGCCGCCAGCCTGAGTGGTGATGAGGACATTAGGAAGCTGGGCTTTTGAGCCCTGAAGATCGATGAAAAAGATCCGAGGAGCTTGTCCGGACCGCTCGGTCCGCGACCCTTAAGCTTCGGTAATGTTATGAATTTTCTGACTACCCCCGTGCATTCGCTGCCGCACGTGCTTCTCCACTATCTCGCCACCGGCTTTGGCAGACCCGAGGTGCCTGCCCTGGTGTCGGGCGGCGGTATGCCCGCCGATACCCTGCTGTTCGACGCGCAGTCGGTGATCCTGTCGTTCACCTGCGTCGGCAGCCCCATGTTCCGCAGCAAGATCGAACGGCTCGCTGCGGATCAGTCGATCGACGTGATGCTGGTCCGCTGCTGCCTGACCGGCGGCGACCTGCTACCGGTGTCGATCGATGTCGTGCTGGCGGGCGGCGGGCTCGTGCCCTTCAAGCTGGAAGACCTGGCGCTCTACCGCCACGATGATGGCGGCCTGTGGCTGGTGCCGTTCGGGTTCGGCGGGGCGATCCGGCTGGAGGCGCACGGCCTCGAACTCTATCTGGTGCCGCCCTATGCAACGCTCGCCGAACGGGCCGACGGCATCTACCGTGCCGCGTCCGACGTGGCCGAACGCCTCTACCCGCAAGGTGCGTTCTGATGCGGACCAAGGCCAAGCGGGCAGCGTCAACACCCAGCGTCGATGTCAATCCGGGCTGCCTGCCGGATCCGGGGAACCCGCATAGCTGGCTGATGCTGACCGGCGACGATGCCGATCGTGATGCGACCCGTGTCATGTATGGCTGCCTGCGACCCAGCTTTCGCGGACACCTGAACAGCGCGGCGGCCTTTGCCGCCGCCAAACTGACTGTCGGTGCGCCACCCGACACGCCGCCATGGACGTTGACCGCCGCACGGGCCGAGGTGTTGCTGCCGCCGGGGGCCGACGACCGGCTGTCCGACCCGCGTATCCTGATGGAGACGGTCGACGCCGAATTGCCGGTCAAGGCCAAGGCGCTGCTCGCCTATCTGACCTTCACCTTCCCGACGGCGCGATTGCATGAGCAATATGAAGTGGTCCGCGACTTCACCCGCAGGCTGATCGTCGATCCGTTCGAGGTCGCCGCACTGCTGGTCCAGCATGCGCCCCACCGAGCCGGAAGTGCCAGTCCGCCGCATGTTCACGTTCTCCTTGCTGGCCCCAGGCGACTGACGCCGCTCGGCTTTGGTGAATGGGTGACACCGCTTGCCACCGACAAGGCGCATGCGCTGGTCGGAAACGCCTTTCGGCAGTTCCAGGCCGACTGGCGGCAAGCCTGAACACGCCGGCGCACATTGGCGAACCAACACCATCATTGGGAACATCATGAACGATAACGAACCCTGGCCACGGATCGGCCAGGCGATGAACTCGCACGTCGTGCGGACACTGGCGCATGCGGCGCGGTGGCGCCTGACCGACATGCCGGCCGACCTCGGCCTGCCGCTCGCCGGCTGCCTGTATAGCGAGGCGAACCATCTGCTGGTCACGACGACAATCGGCAATCTCGCCGCGTCCATCGCCGCGATGGACAGCGCGCTGCTCGCGACCCGGTCGGACGCGCTGATCGTCAGGGCTGCAGCCGAGGACGGGATGCCTGGCTTCGCACTGGGCCTGTGGCACAGCGGGCGGGTCATCTGGCACTGGATGCTGACGCTCTGGGTTGGTGTCGACGCTGGCCTGTGGCTCGTGCCGACACCGGACAAGCGGGATGGCACGGCTGCTTCGGGCTTCCGGCTGACGGCGCGCCATCTTCGTGTCGAAGAGGTGCCGTGGCGAACGGCCCACGAACGCGCCGACGGGTTGGTCCGGGCCATCCGCATGCTGGTCCACGGCGAGCGCGGCACGGCATCCGGCCCTGCGGACGGGGATGATCGGTCATGACGGTGCCGATGCTCCGCCTGCTGCGGCAGGCGTGTTGGGCGCTCGTCATCGCCTTTCCGCTGCTCGTGCTGGCCGGCCAGCGCTGGCAGCACGCGGCAGCGGGGCCGGGTACGCATAGCGTGATGGCGCTCGCCGCAGTCATCTGTCCGGCGGCCGTCGAGCCGGTCCGGGCGGTGCGCGTCGCTGATGGGGCGCTCGCGCTCGACCGTGCCGTTCTGCGGCGGATCACGGCGCAGCTTCACATAGGACCGAGGTGCTCAGTCCCGGTTGAACCGCCCAGCGCGCACGCCGATCGACGGCGCGATCACGGTGGAGGGGAGAAGATGAGGGGGATGGGCAAGTCGATGTGATCCCCGTGGTGGGGATGAAACAAGGAAGACAGACCATGAACCCCGACCAGACCGCCCATGTCCGCGCCCATGTCGCTGCTGTTTCCAAGCTCCTGCTCGGCAACAAGATCATGAACCCCGGCCTGATGATCATGGCCGGTGATCCGCTCGATCCCCACCAGCGAATCGCGTTCGGTCGCACAGCGGTCGAAGCCCAGGTTGATCTTGTCTATCTCGAATTCGCCGTCGGCGAAGACGACGTCCCCGTAATGACCGGGATCACCGTCATGCTGCCGCGCGACACCGTCTGCTACGTCTCAACGGGATGCCGCCTGTCGCTCGTCCCCGGCAAGGCTCGCGCGGTGATCGTGCCGCAGGACGGGGCTCAGTCCCACTTCAAGGTGCTGCCGGGCGAGATCGTGCAGGTGCGGGGGCGGCCGGCGACGCTGATGGCCGGATGCGACCGCGCGACCGCGAAGCTGGCGATGCTGGTTCGCGATGGCGTCGACGTCGCGGGACAGGTTGCGCTACGTGATCACGTCCCCGCATAACAAGGGGATATCGCGCCGGCCCCCAGCATTGACGCTTGGCGGTAAGGCGTGATCTTCGCCTGTCATGAGCATATCAACAGGCGAAGCGCGTCGGATCGCTTTGGCAGCGCAAGGCTTCGGACGATCTCGGCCAGAGTACCCATCAGTTCGCCACCTGCGCGGCATCGCCGAGCGGCTCAACCTCTTCCAGATCGATAGCGTCAACGTGCTGACGCGGGCGCACTATCTGCCCGCATTCTCACGTCTCGGCAGCTATGACCGTGCCTTGCTGGAGGGGGATGCGTGGGGGCCGAAACGGCAGCGACGCATGTTCGAATATTGGGCGCACGAGGCGTCGTTGCTGCCGCTCGACCTGCATCCGCTGCTCCGCTGGCGCATGGCACGGGCAGAGCGAGGCGAGATCGGTTATCAGGCGCTGCGCCGCTTCGCGGTCGAGCGCCGGGCCGAGGCTGACGCCGTGCTCGAACGGATTACCGCCGAAGGCCCGCTGGCGGCGGCCGACTTCGAGAACGGGTCCAGCCGCAGCGGCTGGTGGGAATGGAGCCACGTCAAACACGCGCTTGAATGGCTGTTCTGGTCCGGCCAGATCACCACCGCAACCCGGCGGGGCAGCTTTGCGCGCCTGTACGACCTGACCGAACGGGCCATTCCGCCGGCGGTGCTGGTGCTACCCACGCCGTCGGTCGAGGCGGCGCAACGTGCGCTGATCGAACGCAGCGCCCGTGCGCTGGGCGTCGCTACCGCCAGCGACCTGCGCGACTATTCCCGGTTGAAGCCCGTCGAAGCCGATCACGCCATCGCCGATCTGGCGGAAGACGGCGTGCTCGTGCCGGTGCGGGTCGAGGGCTGGAGCCAGAAGGCATGGATGCATCGCGACGCGACCACGCCACGCCGGGTGCGCAGCGCTGCCTTGCTCGCGCCGTTCGATCCGTTGATCTGGGAGCGGGCCCGCGCCGAACGCCTGTTCGGCTTCCACTATCGCATCGAAATTTATGTGCCGCAGGATAGGCGCACGCATGGCTACTATGTGCTGCCCTTCCTGATGGACGAGGCGCTGGTTGCCCGGGTAGATCTGAAAGCAGATCGGCAGGCGGGGATGCTGCTCGCGCACCGCATCACGCTGGAACCGGGAGCGCCCGCCGATACGCTGCCCCGGCTTGAGGCCGAGCTCGACCGGATGGCGGCCTGGCTTGGTTTGGACGCCGTCCGTATCGGCGCGGTCGTGCATCGGGGTTGAGCGTCTTCGCCCGTCACGTTGCTCCACCCCGCTCGGCGGCGGGCACGATGCCGTCGTCGAGCAGCGCATGGAGCGCGGCGATATGGCCATTGTCGCGCGCGCCGCTGGAATCGGAGGTCATGACGACCGTCAGCTTCAGGTCCGGCACGATGAACAGCATCTGCCCGCCATAGCCCCAGGCGAAGCGCAGCGGATGGCCACGACTGGCGCCGACGAACCAGCCATAGCCATATTGTCCGCCGCTCCACGGCGATACGGTGCGCGGGGTCCAGCTGTCTGCGATCCAGCGGGTTGGGACGATCCGCCGCCCGTCGATCACCCCACCCAGGCGATAGAGTTCGCCGAACCGCGCCAGGCTGCGCGGCGACATCATCATGTCGTTGCCGCCGAAATAGATGCCCTGCGGATCGCGCGACCATGGCGGGATGGTGATGCCGAGCGGCTCCGCCAGCCAGTCGCGCATCAGGGCATGGGTGTCGCGTCCCGACGCGAGAGTCAGCATCGCCGACAGCAGATGCGTGTTGCCGGTCGAGTAGAGCATCGCGCCGCCCGGCTCATCGACGAACGGGCGCGCGAGGGCGAAGCGGACCCAGTTGCGACTGGACACCCAGCGCCCGTAATTCTCACCCGACGTCCGCTCCAGTCCCGCGCGCATCGTCAGCAGGTCCTCGACGGTCAACCGGGCAAGGCGCGGGTCGGGATTGGGCGGCGCATCGCTGCCAAGCACCGCCAGCACGGGCTGGTCGACGCCGGTCAGCGCGCCTTTCGCGATCGCAATTCCGACCAGCGCGGACAGGACCGATTTGGACGCGGACTTGATATTGACCGGCCGGTCGAGCGACGGCCCGCCGTTGAAGCGCTGCTCGGCCAGCACCTGCCCGTCGCGGAGGACCAGCAGCGAGCGGAGCCGGGGAAGACGGCTGGCTTGGGCAACGGCGTCGGCCAAGATGGCGCCGTCCAAACCGCGCGTCTCGACCGGGCGAGACATGGCGGCTCGCCGTGGCGCAGGTGCAGCATCGCAACCGCTGGCGAGGAGGAGCGCCAGCGCGCAGGCATATCGCTTCACGGCGTCATCGCAGAGCGAAGCGATTGCAGGAACTCGGCGGGCGCTTCGACCTGCGGCGAATGGCCGAGATCGTCCAGGCGGATCAGGCGGGCGCCTGGGATGCGCTTCACCGCGTCCTCGGCGGCTTGCGGCACGGTGCGGACTTGCGCCCGCCGATCCTCCGGTGCGCTGCTCGCGCGAAAGGCGGTCAGGTCGCGCTGGCCGATGATGAGCGTGGTCGGGACAGTCAGGCGCGGCAGTTCGGCGGCGACCGGCTGGGTCTCTATCATGTCGGACAGGCGCGCCTGTGCGTCGCGCACCGTGTCGCCGTCGGGGCTGGCATATTGCCCGGCCAGCATGCCGACCCACCGGTCGTAGTCCGGCCGCCAGACCCCATGATAATAGTTGCGAAGCTGATAGGCCTTGATCGACGCTGCGTCCGTCTTCGCCTCCTCGGCGCGCAGCTTGCCGAGGTCGGTATAGGGCACGCCCTCGCTCAGCGTGTCGTTGAGGCCGAGCGGGTTGACCAGCACCAGCTTCGCGACCCGCTCGGGGTAGAGGAGCGCGAAGCGGGTCGCGAGAATGCCGCCGGTCGAATGGCCGACCAGCACGACCTTGCCGGCTCCGGCCCGGTCGAGCAGCGCTGCGGTCAGCGCGGCCATGGTATGGAAGCTGTACTGATAGCCACTCGGCTTCGACGATTTGCAAAAGCCGATCTGGTCCGGCGCGATGACGCGGTAGCCCGCCGCCGCCAATCCGCGTGCGGTGTCGCCCCAGGTAGCGGCGCAAAAGTTCTTGCCGTGGAGCAGGACGACCGTCGTGCCGTTGGGCGTGGCGGTTGCCGGCCAGTCAAGAAAGGCCATGCGAACCGGATGGGCCTGTGACGTCGCCTCGAACCAGTGCACGGGGGCAGGATAGTCGAACCGCTCCAGATTGGCACCGAGCGGCGCGGTTTGCGCCGAGGCAACGGTTGAAAGAAGGGCCGAACAGGCAGCGGCGGCGAGAAAGGGATGAAGCATCAAAGGGTAACACCGGTCGTGATGCCGGTATCCCCGTAAGCGCTTCTTCTATCGAGGCGAGGATGTAGCGACTGGAGCCCACGAGATAGCGAGTAGCTTCGTTACGACGCCCGCTCATGGCTTGGAGATCAACAGTCCGCCTAACCGCTCGGCGTCTCCACAGCACGGGACAGTCAGACCCGGTTACGTGGTGATGTCAATTCTGCCGGCCCTACGGATGGTCTGATCGCCCCCCGCGGCGCCCGATGACGAACATGGTGTCAAACTGGCTCGTGACTGCGATTTTAAACGCGGCAGCGGAGCAAATGATCGGTCCGCGCGACGATCTCTATGACGGCAGAAGCCCTTTGAAAATCCTGGGTCACTTTGGCTTGGTGGTCTTTGGCCGTCCCAAACGACTGGGCGTCCGTACCCCGAACTTCAGCCGGTTCGCGGGACGGATCCGGATTGGCAGGGTTGCCGGGATATGCTCGGTCAGCGGCGTAAGGTGTTTGAGCGCCTCCAGCTTGATCGACAGATTCGCCTCCTCGTCATAGGTTCGCGCCGTCTCGGTTTCACCTTCGTGGCCGAAGATGTCGCAACGAACGCTGTCCTCCACGCGACCCTTCAACATAGTTGTGGAAAGGCCCCGGAAGCTGTGAACGTCCTTGTCCTTCCATGCGCCGCCGTCCTGGTGCAGCCATGGCGTTCCATTAGGGAAAGCCCATTTCCTCCAGGGATTGAAGATGCTTTTGTAGAAGGTGCTGGCAAAGCTGGTGCTTTTTGGCGAGGCCATTTCCGGAAAAAGCATGGTACAACCCGCCGCACGGATTTCCCTGATATAGTCGAGGAAGCCTAGCCGAATGAGTTCAGGATGGATTGGCAGCTTGCGGACGGACTGAGTGTTCTTCAGTCCACGGTCTTCGGTATAGTCAATCTGCAGATACGGAATCGGCTCATCCTCGTGCACATCGCTGAGCGGCAACCCGGCCAGCTCCGAGCTGCGACCGCCATACAACGGCAGCATCAGAGGTAGCCAATACCAAGCATCGTGCAAAACCTCTGTCCCCGGCTTCAGACGGTGGTCAATTCCGGCTGACCCGGTCCAGATGGGCGCGGACAATAAATGGCGAAGTTCTTGTTTTGACCAGTTGGCGCGCTTGTCACGGTCACGCTTACGCTGTTGACGTGCCTTTTTGCCGATGCCCTTTCGAGCCTTCCTGAAGGTGATCGGCTCAGCGGGACGATGCCCCACCTTGGCGTTCGCTCCCTCGGCATGATCGAGAACAGCCGTAACCCAAGTGATGTGTTTGTTGATCGTCATTTGCGACACGCCAAGCATGTCCGGTTTCATAGTCTTGGCCCGTTCGAGGCTGGCGGCAATCCCGCCCGCCCGTTCCTCGGTCGTGCGGCCCCAGCGATTGGGAAGGGCTTGGCATAGTTCGATGAAGGCGGTCACATGTTCCTGCTTAATGTCCTCAATGAAGACATTTTCTCCACATGCGAAGTCGAACAGGCGAATGGCGGTTTGGACCTGTTTGACGGTGTCCGTATCCCATGCCTTCTCTTTCTTGTGGGCGTCGATACATTTGTCGGCTGCATCCCGCAGGCGCATCTTCGGCTTCTCTGGCACTGGCGCCGCTGCTGGTGCCTCAGGCGTGAAATCAGTCGATCGTCGTGAGGGGACCGCCCCCTCGGGATCGACCGACGCCTCTTCCCACGCAAATGGTGCATCGTCCGCCAGTGCGTCGTCGATCCAGTCGGCGGGCACGTCTCCGTCCGCCGACAGGTTCGCCGTCGCCTTGCGGCACGCCGCCGCTTTAGCGGCGCAGATCGTGACGCGCAGCTTGTCGAGGTTCGTGGTCGTCGGCGCGATCCCGAAGTTGGTGACATAGCTGTCGATCTGTTGTGCGGAGACCGGGCTACCGCTCTGGAGATCGAAGACCGTATCGGCGACAGCCTTCGCCTCGCGCGTGTCCCAGCCGTTGTCGATCAGGCGCTCATGGTCATCGAGCGACCATTTTGCATCGACGCCGCGCTTCGACAGGAAGGTCCATGCCTCGGCATAGCGAGAGTTGAGGCTGGCGTGATCGACGGCGGGGGTACTGCTGGCGATCTGATCCTCAAGGATGCGCTGCAACTGCCAGCGTAGCGCGTCGCTGAATACCTTCTTGAGCTGGTCGGGTCTTAACCCGGAGGATCGTTCGCCATATCCCATGCGCAATGCTTCCGCCGCCGAACCGAGGCGCAGAGCGATAACCCGCGCGTCCGTAAAGCTCATCGCACCGATGGGTAACGCCAGCGTTAACCGCACGCCGGCGACCGTCATTTTCTTGCGCCACCAGTAGCGACTGCCGCGCAGTGCCACGTTCGAAAAGCCCATTCCGCCACCCCAGGGGGTACAGCGAGGGGTACAGTCGGGGGTACAACCGTCCCTGATCGCCGTCGTTAAGACGCGAAATCAACGACTTAGATGCGGATGGTCGGGGAGACAGGATTCGAACCTGCGACATCCTGCTCCCAAAGCAGGCGCGCTACCGGACTGCGCCACTCCCCGACGCGTCGGTGCCCTTAGGCGCAGGCCGGCATCCGATGCAAGCGCCAATCGCGCGGGCCATGCTTTGCCGGACACGGGGATCGCCGCCCGACGAACATGCGATCGGTTGCGCAAGCATTGCGCCGGATGAACGCAGGATGCCGCCGCTCGGAAATTCCATATGCGGAACAACGCCCCCGACCGCGCCCCTGCCGGAAAGCATCTCACAAGTTACTCCACCACAGAGGTTTTTCGCTTACTTTCGGCTCAAATCGTCTGTTTAGGCCTTTGAAAGGCCATGAGGCTATGACAGGGAGGAGCAGCGAGGGAATTCGGTCGGATCGGTGAACCGATCGACCGTCGCGGCAACGCCGGGGGGTGTGGTGTGAAATCGGGACGTCGAAAAAGGGCGGCTTCGCCTGCGGGCATGTCCATGCCGCAACGGCTGGATTCGTTCCTGGAACAGCTGTTCGACTGGTTCACCGGCCTGCCCAGCCAGGAAGCCGCGGAACTTCGCGCCGACATCATGGAAGCGGTCATGCTGAAGATCGCGCCCCTGTTGCTGTCCGGCGTCGGCATCTTCCTGATGACGGGGGTCGCCTTTCAACTGACCCGCGCGCCCTGGGCGCTGGCCTGGGGCATCGTCAACGGGCTGTTGTTCGTCGCCCGCCTCGTCGCCATGGCCCGCACCGGCCGCGCTGCGCCGCTATATGTCGCGCGGCGCATCTCCGGCCTGTCGATCCTGGCCTTTGTCGGGTTCGGCATCGGCTGCGGCCAATGCTTCGCGACCGGCGATCCGACGCTGCAGGTGATGGCGGTCATATCGGTGATGGCGACCGCGACCGCGATGGCGACGCGCTGGGCCGGCCTGCCCAGGCTGGCCGTGCCGGCGATCCTGGCCTATTCCCTGCCCTTCGCCGTCATCATCGCCCGATCCGACATCCAACATGCGGGCCTGCTGGCGGTGCAGTTCCTGATCGTGACGGCGGGTTTGATCACGCTGGCGCGCCAGACCCGCAAGGGCCTGATCACCACCCTGCGCGCCCAGCGGCTGGCGCAGCGGATGGCGGCGACCGATCCGCTGACCGGCATCGGCAACCGCGCCGCCTTCGAGATCGCGACCGCGGCGATGCCTCCGGCTTCCCCCTTCGGACTGGTGTCGGTCGACCTCGACCGTTTCAAGGCGGTGAACGACACGTTCGGCCACCTCATCGGCGACAAGGTGCTGTGCGAGGTGGCCCGGCGCCTGATCGTGGCGGCGGACGGCCATCCGGTCTTCCGCATGGGCGGCGACGAATTCATGATCCTGATCACGGACGGCGACGATCTCGCGGCCGTGGCGGACGCCGTGCGACACGAGGTTCGCCAGCCGATGCCCGGCCTCGCGCCCACATGCCTGCATCTGACGGCCAGCGTCGGCACGGGACAGGGGCTGGCCGGGCCCGACTGCCTCGACCTCATCCTCCATCAGGCCGATGAGGCGCTGTATTCGACCAAGCGTGCCGGGGCGGTCATCGCCTGATCCGCTGCCGCCCCGGCCGGACCGGAACGACCATGCGGGCCCGGTCATTCAGATCGCATGACCGCCCAGCCGAGCGACCGCCCCCGCCCCCGTCCCCTGCCGCCGCGCCGGGGCCAACCGGTGAAGACCGGCCAGCGCGACTATATCGTCATCTTCGGCGCGGCGGTCCGGCCCGGCGGGCGGCCAAGCCCGGCGTTGCGGCAACGGATCGACGGCGCGCTCGCCTGGGCGCGCGATCATCCCGGCGCGATGCTGCTGCCGACCGGCGGGGTCGGCGCGCATGGCCCGGCCGAGGCGGTGGTGATGAAGCGCGTGCTGGTCGATGCCGGGATCGCCGCGTCGCGGATCATCGTCGAGCGTCATGGTCGCGACACGCTGGAATCGGTGCGGCTCTGCCACCGCATCCTGCAGGATCGCGGCGACTGCCGGCGTGTCATCTGCTGCACCAGCCGTTATCATCAGCCCCGCTGCGCCCTGCTGTTCCGCCTGCTGGGCTATCGCGTCGTCATTCCGGACGTGCCCAACCGGATGGGCCGCATGTCGCGCCGGACCTATGGCAGGATGGTCGCGCGCGAAGTGGCCGCCACGCCTTATGACGGCCTGCTGCTGCTGCTCGGCGGGACATCGGGGACAGAGGAGCCCGCTTGACCGGACGCCCCCCAGCGGTTGCGGAATGCCGGTGGTGCGCCCCGCTCCGAAGCCGTCCTAGCGCCGGGTCGTGACGGCGAGCATGGCCAGCCCGCCGCTCGCCGTCAGCCCGGCCAGCACCAGCATCACCCCGGCGAAATCGCGCGGCGTCGCCAGCAGCCAAGCGAGCGGCGGCCCGAGCAGCGACGGCAGCGTGTTGGCAAGGTTGAGCAGCCCCAGGTCCCGCCCCCGGTGGCGGGGGTCGGGCAGGAGCAGCATCGCGACCCCGGCATGGAGCGCTACGAAGACCGACGACCCCATGGCATAGACGGCGAAGGCCGCCGCCCCGGTCGACCAGGTCCGCGCCAGCGCCATGCCGACCAGCCCTGCCGCCGCGACCAGCGCGGCCAGCAGCAATGCCGGCTTGCGCCGCCGCGTGAGGTCCGACAACCGGCCCAGCAGCAGCGCCAGCGGCAGGGGGATCAGAAAGGCCAGGATCAGCAGATGGCCGATCCGCGTCGGCAGCAATCCATGCTCCGCCGGGGACGTGACGCTCTCGAAATAATAGAGGAGATAGGTCTGGGTGACGACGCCGGCGATCTGGAGCAGCAGCCGCGCCACCCCGGCGACGACCAGGTCGCGGCGGCCGGGTGGCATGGCCTCCCCGCCCGCCCCGTCCGCGACGGTGCCGTGTCGGCGCGCCAGCAGCAGCGGCATCATGCAGGCGGCGACGATCACCGGCAGCAGCGCGAACCGCGCCGTCTCCGACAACAGGGCCTGTCCGACGAGCAGCGCGGACACGCCCGACGCGACCGGATTGCCGAGGGCGAGAAGGCCGCCGCCGACCCCCTTCTGCGCGTCCGGCACCTCTTCGGCCATGATCGCCATCATCGGGGACAGCAGCATGTTGACCGCCGCCTGGAAGCCGACGACCGCCGCGACCAGCGCCAGCGGCGTCGACGCGACGGCCAGCCCCCCATAGCTGATCGCGGTCGCGACCAGGCCGGCCGCCACCCAGCCCCGCCGGCCGCGCCCCCGGGCCATGGACCGGTCGCTCAACCAGCCGAACAGGACGTTCGACAGGCTGGCGGCGATGGCACCCGCGACGACCGTCGCGGTGAACAGGCCGATCCGGGCCTCGCCGCTCAACCGCTCCACCTTGATCGGCAGCAACAGGGTGAGCAGCGGCAGATAGGCGATCACGCCGCCGACATTGGCCAGCGCCACGATACCCAGGAAAGCTGGCGAACGCTGGAAGATGCGGGGCCGCGTCATCGACATGTCCTGCCCCGCTTTGCGCCGCCGGGCAATGTCCGCATCAGGGCTTCATCGTCTGCGCCTCCAGCGTCGCGGTCGACACCATCGTCCGGTCGGCGGCATCGCGCGCCAGCGCGACGCGGTAGCGACCGGACGCGATCCGCCAGCCCGGCAGGGCGGTGTCGTAATCGGCGACGATGCGCGGCTCGGCGGTCAGCGTGATCCGCCGCGTCTCGCCCGGCTTCAACGTCACCCGCGTGAAGGCCCCCAGCCGCATCGGCGCCGTGCCGCCGTCGCGCCCGACATAGATCTGCGGCACGTCCACGCCCTCGCGCGGGCCGGTGTTCACCACCTCGAACGTCACACTCAACGTCTTGCCGCCGCGCACCACGGGGTTGCGATAGGCGAACTGGGTGTAGGTGAGCCCATGCCCGAACGGGAAGAGCGGCTTCAGCCCCTTCTTCTCGTACCAGCGATAGCCGACATCGGCCCCCTCGACATAATCGACCGGGAAACTGTCCAGCGTATAGCCGGCCGCCGCGGCGGGATTGGCGGCGGCGGCCGCCTGCAATCCGGTCATCCGGTCGAGCCCGACCGGGCGCGGGCGCGGCGGTTGCGAGGCATCGGCGGGGAAGGTGATCGGCAAGCGGCCCGAGGGCGCGACACGGCCGGTCAGGATGGCGGCGATCGCCTCGCCGCCGCGCTGGCCCGGATACCAGGCCTGCACCACCGCCGGCACCTTGGCGATCCAGGGCATCAGCACCGGCCCGCCCGTCTCCATCACCGCCACGGTGCGCGGCTGCGCCGCCGCGATCGCCTCGATCAGGGCATCCTGCTGGTTGGGCAGGCGCAGGTCGGGCACATCGTCGGCCTCGGTCGTCCATTGCGTCGCGAAGACGATGGCGAGGTCGGCCGCCTTCGCCGCCTCGACCGTCGCGTTCAGGCTGCGACCATCGACCCAGTCGACCCGCACGCCCGGCAGGGCCTTGCGCAGCGCCTGGAGCGGCGAGGAGGCATGATAGGTGATGCGCGCGAACGAGGCCGAGCCGCCGGTCGACAGCGGGATCTCGACCGGCGCGCCGCCGACCGATCGCACCTGACTGGAGCCGCCGCCCGACAGCACGCCGACATCGGCATTGCCGCCGATCACGACGATGTGCTTCGCCGTGCGCGCGATTGGCAGCAGATTTCCGTCATTCTTCAGCAGCACGATCCCCGCCTCCGCGGTGCGCTGCGCCACCTCGGCATGGGCGGCATAGTCGGGGGTGATCGCCTTGGCGGGCATCGCCTCGGTGAAAGCCCCGGTCTCGATCAGGCCGGTCAGGTAGCGCGCGACCATGTCGTCGATCCGCGCCATCGGCACCTGCCCCTTCTCGACCGCCTCTTTCAGCGGCGCGCCGAAATAGATTGCCTTGTCCAGTTCCTGACCCGATTGCTGGTCCAGCCCGGCATTCGCCGCCTTGACGGTGGAATGGACCGCGCCCCAGTCGCTCATCACCCAGCCCCGATAGCCCCAGTCGCGCTTCAGCACATCGGTGAGCAGGTGCCTGTTCTCGCACGCCCAGTCGCCATTGACCTTGTTATAGGCGCACATGACCGAGCCGGGATGGCCGCGCTCGATCGCGATCTGGAACGCCAGCAGGTCGCTCATCCGAAGCGCCGCCTCGCCGATCCGCGCGTCGACGACGGTGCGGCCGGTCTCCTGCGCGTTGAGCGCGAAATGCTTGATGGTGGAGACGATTCGGTTCGACTGCACGCCCGCGATATGCGCGCCGCCCAGCAGCCCTGCGACCAGCGGGTCTTCGCCCAGATATTCGAAGTTGCGCCCGTTCCAGGGATCGCGCGTCAGGTTGACGCCGCCGGCCAGCAGCACGTTGAAGCGCTTGTCCCGCGCCTCCGCCCCGATCATCGCGCCGCCGGCGCGGGCGATGTCGGGATCGAAGCTGGCCGCCGTCGCCAGGCTGGAGGGCAAGGCGGTCGCGACATCGCCCTTGCGCTGCTCGACCTGGTTGGCGACGCCGAGCGACGCGTCGCTCTCGCGGACCAGCGGGATGCCCAGCCGGGCGATGCCGTCGATATGGCCGGCCGACGGGATCAGTTCGTTCGTCGTCTTGCCCGTCGCCATCGGCGGGAACAGGCCGTGGACCAGCGCGATCTTCTCGTCGAGCGTCATCCGCGCGACCAGCGCATCGGCGCGCGATCGTGCGTCGGAGGCCTGTGCAGCAGTGGCCTGCCCTGCCCGCATCTGTGCCGTCGTGCCCGCCGCGCCACAGAGCGCGACGCCCAGCGCCGCCATCGAAACCCAATGCGTCCGTCGTCCAGCGATCATGCCGATCCTCCCCATGATGAGCCGCCTTCGCGCAGCCTTGTGTGACCCTGTAAGCACAGCGAGTGAACGTTCACAACCATGCTGTTTCAACGAGTAAGAGCCGCTTGACAGCAACCTTGTCCTAAGCGAAGTGAACGTTCTCAACGACACGGCCGCAGACCGTGCGACATACAGGGGAGGTTTTTCATGCGCAGCGCCCACGCTCGCCTGCTTTCGCAATTCGCCATCGGCGTCTCCACCATCGCGCTCGTCGCGCTGCCCGGCATGGCGCAGGCGCAGGACGCCGCCGCCACCATGGGCGCGACCGGCCCGTCCCAGACCGATCCGCAGCCCGCGACCAGCGACGGCGCGGCGGGCGAGGCGGACGGCGACATCGTCGTCACCGGCATCCGCGCCAGCTTGCGCGACTCGATCAACATCAAGCGCAACGGCCAGGGCATCGTCGACGCGATCAGCGCCGAGGACATGGGCAAGTTCCCCGACACCAATCTGGCGGAATCGCTCCAGCGCATCACCGGCGTGTCGATCGACCGGTCGAACGGCGAAGGCCAGTTCGTCACCGTGCGCGGCTTCGGCCCCGAATATAACCTCGTCACGCTGAACGGGCGGCAGATGCCGACCTCGACGATCGGCGACGGCAACAGCGCCCCCGCGTCGCGCTCGTTCGACTTCGCCAACCTCGCCTCCGAAGGCGTCGCGGCGCTGGAGGTCTACAAGTCCGGGCGCGCCACCGTGCCGACCGGCGGCATCGGCTCGACGATCAATATCCGCACCCCCCGCCCGCTCGACAAGCCGGGCCTGCGCGGCTCGATCTCGGCGCGCGGCGTCATCGACACCTCACAGAACGGCAAGAAGGACATCACGCCCGAAGTGTCGGGCATCCTGTCGGACACCTTCGCCGACAACCGGATCGGCATCCTGGTGACCGGCGCCTATCAGCGCCGCAACTTCAGCGCCAACAGCGCCAATATCGGCTGGCGCGACGGCTATCTGGGCAATGAGAACAACTGGGGTTCGCTGGCGATGCCGGGCGACCCGCGCTACGCCAACATCACCAACCGCCCCGAGGCGACCGATGTCTATCAGGTGCCGCAGAATGGCGGGTACGACGTCATCAACGGCCGGCGCGAGCGCATCAACGGCCAGGCGGTGCTGCAATTCCGCCCGACCGACCAGCTGACCGCCACGGTCGACTATACCTATTCGCGCAACACCATCGACATTCGCGACAACAGCGTCGGCATCTGGTACAACCACAACGACACGCTGAGCGCCTGGACCGACGGTCCGGTCGCCGGCCCGATCTTCTACACCGAGCGGTTCGGCGCGGGCGAGGCCAAGGATCTGGCCTATTCCGCCTCGCAGACGTCGGTGCGCAGCGAGAACAAGTCGCTGGGCGGCAACCTGACCTGGAACGCGCCGGGCGGCGTGACGATGACGCTCGACGCGCATCACTCGACCGCGGTGTCGAAGCCGAACAGCCCCTATGGCAACAGCAACTCGGTCGGCACCGCGGTGTTCGGCATCCAGAATCAGACGCTGAACTTCGACAACGACCTGCCGGTCATCTCGTACAACATGTATCCCGGCATCGATCCGCTGAACGCGGCGAACATCGTGCCGACCGGCAACGCCTTCCGCAATTCCTACTTCCGCGACCGGATCAACCAGGTCCAGGTGCGCGGTCATTACGACCATGGCCATGGCGTGATGGATAGCCTGGACTGGGGTGCGGAATATACGGACAACAAGGTCCGCTCCGCCTATAGCGTGCTCCAGAACGACACCTGGGGCGGCACCGGCGGCGACAGCGCGGCGCAGCGCGCGGCGGCGGCGGCCCTGCTGCCCGACAACCTGTTCACGCTGACCGGCATCCCCGACAAGTTCAAGGGGATCAGCGGCGCCAACGATCCCAACATCATCAAGTCCTTCTACACCTTCGACCTGCCCAGCGTCGTCAAGCTGCTCGACGATGCCTACAACATCTGCGGCGGCAACGGGGGCTGCCTGAAGCCATATGATACGGATTCGCGCATCCGTGAGAAGACGATGTCGGCTTATGCCCAATTCAACGGCAAGTTCGACCTGTTCTCCCGCACCGCGCACCTGATCGCGGGCCTGCGGTTCGAGAATACCAATGTCTCCGCCTCGGCCCTGGTGCCGACACCGGTCGGCGCGCGGCAGAATTCGCAGAACGAGTTCAACGTGCTGTTCGAGGGCAGCGGCTTCACGACCTTCAAGGGCAGCTATCAGAACTGGCTCCCATCGGTCGATTTCGACTTCCAGCCGCTGGAGAATGTGAAGCTGCGCGCCTCGTACAGCCACACCATCACCCGCGCCGATTATGGCAGCCTGCAGGGCGGTCGCCGCATCGACACGTTGTTCCGTGTCGGTGGTGGCTTCGGCTCGGTCGGCAATCCCAACCTCGTTCCGTTCAAATCCAAGAATATCGACCTGTCGGCGGAATGGTACTACACCAGCGACAGCTATTTCTCGGTCGGCTACTTCCACAAGGACGTGTCGAACTATATTGGCCGGACGCAGGTCAACACGACCTTGCCGGGTGTCACCACGCCGTTTGGCGGTCCGCGCTATCAGGAAGCGGTCGCGGCGTTGACCGCGAGTGGACAGGACCTGATCTTCTCCAATATTCGCAACTATATTGCTCGCGTCTATCCCACGACCGTCACGCGTGACCAAAACGGCGTTCCAGTAGCGATCGTGGCGCAACCCAACGATCCGTTGGTCAATTTCGTCATCACGACTCCATTCAACAGCGACCAGACCGCCGCCGTCGATGGCTTCGAATTCGCCGTCCAGCATAATTTCTGGAACACCGGCTTCGGTACGATCCTCAACTACACGATCGTCAACGGCAACCGGCCGTACGACAACCAGCTACCCTCCACCGTCGCGCAATTCGCGATCACCGGCCTGTCGGACAGCGCCAACGCGGTCCTGTTCTTCGACAAATACGGCATCAATGCGCGCGCCGCCTATAACTGGCGCAAGGGTTATCTGGCGGGGGCCGGGACCAATCCGGTCTATGTCAACACCTATGGCCAGCTCGACGGCACGGCGAGCTATGCGATCACGCCCAACGTCACGATCTTCGCCGAGGGGATCAACATATTGGGTGAGAATCGCGGCGGCCATCTGCGCTCCGACCGCAACATCAATTTCGTGACCAAGCAGGATGCGCGCTACTCCGCGGGCGTGCGCTTCACCTTCTGAGTTCCCCGACGACCTGCCAGCCTTTCCGACCGGGAAGGCTGGCTTTTTTTGCGCGGGACCGGCACGTCTGCGACAGCTCCGGCCGCCGGATGCCCATAGACGAGAGTTGCGTTCGATGACCAACCAGCACGCGATCCTGACCGCCGAGGCGCACCGCGACCTGACCATCCGCACCGATCGCGCGGCGGCGCTGGGCGACGCGGCGATGTGCTGCATCACCGTGCCGAGCGAATTCCGCGCGGTGCAGAGCGCCTATCCCATCCTGTTCCGCCTGAGCGACACGCGCGACCGTTTCTCCGCGCTGGCGATGTTCGGGTTCGAGAATGGCGAGAACCTGTTCCTGAACGATGGCCGCTGGGAGGCGCGCTATCGCCCGCTGGCGATGGAGATCCAGCCCTTCCTGATCGGCGGCTCGCCGACCGACGACAGCCTCAAACAGGTGCATGTCGACCTGTCCTCCCCCCGCATCGGCCGGCCCGGCCAGGGCGAGCGGCTGTTCGACGAGATGGGCCGTCCGACCCCCTATCTCGACCGGGTCGCCGGCCAGCTCGGCGCGCTCGACGAAGGCTATCGCGCCGCGCCCGACTTCTTCGCCGCGCTCCACCGCCACGACCTGCTCGAACCCTTCACGCTCGACGTGACGCTGGACGACGGGTCGCGCAACCAGCTGGTCGGCTTCCACATCATCGACGAGGACCGGCTGGCCACGCTGGATGCGACCATATTGGCGGAGCTGAACGCCGCCGGCCATCTGCTACCCATCTACATGGCGATCGCCTCGCTGGAACATCTGGGCGATCTGGTCGCCCGTCGCAACCGGCGGATCGCCCGTGACCGTGGCTGATCCGGGGCCGCTCGCCGGCCTGTCGCCGGTGCCCGAGGTGACGGTGGCCGATGCCGCCGATCTCGACGCCCGGCTGCGCGCCGCCGACACCCCCTTCGTCGTCCGGGGCCTCGCCGCCGGCTGGCCATTGGTCGAGGCCGGATTGCGATCGGCGGATGCGGCGCGCGACTATCTGCTCCGCCACCACCGCGACCGGCCCTTCACCGTCTCGGTCGGCCAGCCGGGCAGCGGCGGGCGGCTGTTCTACGACGATGCGATGGCGATGAACTTCCGCACCTTCGACGCGAAGCTGCCGGAGGTGTTCGCGCGCATGGCGGCGTTCGCCGGCCACCCGGACGCGCCGACCGTCTATCTCGCCTCGATCGACGTGCATCAATATTTCGACGGACTGCACGCCGCCAACCATATCGACCTCGGCGCGCGCGAACCGCTGGCCAGCATCTGGATGGGCAGCCGCACCCGGATCGCCGCGCATAACGACGTGCCGCACAATCTGGCGGTGGTCGCGGCCGGCCATCGCCGCTTCACGCTGTTCCCGCGCGACCAGTTCCGCAACCTCTATCTGGGACCGGTCGACAACACCCCCGCCGGCCGCGCGGTCAGCATGGTCGACTTCCACGCGCCCGACCTCGCCCGCCATCCCCGCTTCGAAGAGGCGATGGCGCATGGCCAGGTGGTGGAGATGGGTCCGGGCGACGCGCTCTACATCCCGGCCCTGTGGTGGCATCATGTCGAAGGGCTCGACGACTTCAACGTGCTGGTCAATTACTGGTGGCGGGAGACGCCGCGCTGGATGGGCCAGCCGCAGGAGGCGCTCAACCATGCGCTGATGGCGATCCGCGACCTGCCCGCCGACCAGAAGGCGCATTGGCGCGACATGTTCGACCATTATGTCTTCAACAATGACGACGGCGTCACCGCACATATCCCGGAGGGCGGTCGCGGCGTGCTGGACCCGATGACGCCGGAACTGGCCGGGCGGCTGCGTGGCTTCCTGCTCCGGGCGCTCAGCCGGTGAACGCCGTCACGCCCCGCCGCATCGTCATCGCCGGGGGCGGCACCGCCGGCTGGATGGCGGCCGCCGCGCTGACCCGCACGCTGGGCCGCACCGCGAGCGTGACCCTGGTCGAATCCGACGCGATCGGCACCATCGGCGTCGGCGAGTCGACCATCCCGCCGCTCATCACCTTCAACCGCCTGCTCGGCATCGGCGAGGCCGAGTTCATGGCCGCAACCCAGGCGACCTTCAAGCTGGGCATCCAATTCGACGGGTGGAAGGGGCCGGAGGACAGCTATTTTCATGCCTTCGGCCTGACCGGCAAGGATCACTGGGCGGCCGGCTTCCAGCATTTCTGGCTCGACGGGCAGGCGCGCGGCCATGCCGAGCCCTATGACGATTACTGCCTGGAACTGGTCGCCGCACGGGAAGGCAAGTTCGCGCATCTGCCCGACGACCGGATGAGCTATGCCTATCAGCTCGACTCGACGCTCTACGGCCGCTTCCTACGTCGCATGGCGGAGGGCGACGGCGCGACGCGGATCGAGGGCCGGATCGCCCAGGTCGACCTCGACCCGGCGAGCGGCGACATCGCCGCGCTGCGACTGGACGACGGGCGGCGGGTCGAGGGCGACCTGTTCCTCGACTGCACCGGTTTCCGCGCGCTCCTGATCGGGCAGGCGCTGCATGTCGGCTATGACGACTGGACGCACTGGCTGCCCTGCGACGCCGCGATCGCGGTGCAGACGGAAAGCGTCCGTCCCCCCGTCCCCTATACCCGCGCCATGGCGCATGACGCCGGCTGGCAGTGGCGCATCCCGCTCCAGCACCGGGTCGGCAATGGCATCGTCTATTGCAGCCGCTATCTGGACCGTGAGGCGGCGCTGCAACGCCTGCTCGGCAATGTCGAGGGCAAGGTGCTGACCGAGCCCAATCACCTGCGCTTCGTCACCGGCGCGCGCCGCCGGCAATGGCACCGCAACTGCATCGCCATCGGACTGTCGGGCGGGTTCATGGAGCCGCTGGAATCGACCAGCATCCACCTGATCCAGCGCGCGATCCTGCGCCTGATCCGGCTGCTGCCGCCGGGGCCCATATCGCCCCATGACGTGGCGGAGTTCAACGACCAGCAGCTGACCGACATGGACCAGATCCGGGATTTCCTGATCCTGCACTATAAGGTCACCGAACGGCGCGACAGCGGCTTCTGGCGGCACTGCGCGGCGATGGACATCCCCGACAGCCTCGCCCAGAAGATCGGCCTGTTCCGCGAGACCGGCCGCGTCTTCCGGCGCAACGACGAGCTTTTCGCCGAGAATAGCTGGATCCAGGTCATGCTGGGCCAGGGCATCACGCCGCAGGCCCACCACCCGATCGCCGCCAAGCTGCCCGACGAGGAACTGGCGCGGTTCCTGGGCGGCCTGCGCCAGTCGGTGGCGACGACGGTGCGCGGCCTGCCGCCCCATGCCGACTATGTCGCGCGCTATTGCGGCGCGGCCCCGGCCTGATGGCGCGGCGCCGCCAGGCGGTGACGATCCGCCACGTCGCCGCCGATGCGGGCGTCTCGCTCCAGACGGTCAGCCGCGTCATCAACAAGGAGCCGAACGTCCGGCCCGAGATGATGGAGCGGGTCCAGGCCTCGATCGCCCGGCTCGGCTATGTCCCGTCGATCGCGGCGCAGCGCATGGGCGGCTCGCGCTCCTATCTGATCGTCGCGCTCAACGACCGGGAACGCACCATCGCCGGCTGGCGCAACCGCCAGGGCACAGACTGGGTCGACCAGATGCTGCTTGGCGGCATGTTGACCTGCGCCGAACATGGCTATCGCCTGCTGGTCGAGCTGGTCGACACGCATAGCGACCATATCGAGCGCGAACTGCTCGGCGCGATCGCCGCGATCCAGCCGGACGGCGTCATCCTGACCCCGCCCCATTCCGAGAACCCGTTGATCACCCGCCTGCTGGAGGAACAGGGGATCAGCTTCGCGCGCATCGGATCGCTCAAGGCCGGCGGCGGCTTCGCGGTCGCGATCGACGACGAGGGCGCGGCGCGGCTGGCGACCGAGCATCTGGTCGCGCTGGGCCATCGGCGGATCGGCTTCATCGCCGGGCCCGACGATTATGAACTGAGCGCTCGGCGCGTCGCCGGCTGGCGCACGGTGATGGCGCAGGCGGGGTGCCCGACCGATGGCCTGCTCGCCCAAGGCGATTTCGGGTTCGAGACCGGCCGCGCCGCCGCCCTAGCCCTGTTGGATGGCCCCGTCCCGCCGACCGCGATCATCGCCAGCAGCGACCAGATGGCGCTCGCCACGCTGGAACTGGCGCGGGAACGCGGGCTGGGCGTACCGGGGGCACTGTCGATCGTCAGCTTCGACGACACGCCGATCGTCCGCTTCGTCCACCCGCCCCTGACCGCGATCGTGCAGCCGATCGCCGAGGTGACCGCGCGGGCGGTGGAGCGGGTCATCGCCGAACAGGCCGGCCGCACGCCGCCGACCGACCCCGTCATCGTGCCGGCGACGCTGGCGATCCGCGCCTCGACCGGCCGCCCGGTCTCGGCGTAAGGGGCAAGGGGCGGCGCGATCTTCGCAGCCATGTACGGGGGGTAGCGATGAACGACGCGGCGAAGGGTTGGGACGGCGATCAGGTCCGCCGCTGGCTGGCCAGCCGGATCGAGGCGGCCCGGCTCGACCAGGCGGCGGCGGACCGGCGCGGCTATGCGGCGAACGATGATTACGACCTCGCCGCCGCCGAGGAATGGGTCTGCCGCGCGCTACAGGCGGGCGGTCATGCCGGCGACCAAGCGGCGTTCGCGACCCAGGTCAAGGCGCTGCTCGCGCGCGAGGACTATCCGACGACCGGCGTGCATGACGACCGCCGGTACGAGCGCAACGTCCGCGCGCATCTGCGCAAACTTGCCAAGATGACCAAGGCCAATGACGGTTTTGCCAACACCCTGCGCTATCAGGGCGGCAAGTGACATAAACGAAGACGGACCCAAGCCATGGCGCGCAAGCATTCAAAACACGATCCCTACCCGCCCGTCGCCCCGGACGAGGACGATGCACCGCCGCCCGTGGTCGCCTGCTGGCTCTGCGGCCGCCCCACGGGCAAGACCATCGTCTGGCATCATCCCGTGCCCAAGAGCCGGGGTGGCCGCGACGTCGTGCCGATGCATCCGATCTGCCAGCAGACGCTGATGGCGAATTTTACCAATTCCGAATTGCAGCGCCACGGCATGGACGTGGAGGCGCTGCTCGCGCATCCCGATGTGCGCAAGTTCGTCGACTGGGTGGCGAACAAGGACCCGGACTTCACCGCCACCACCGCGAAGAAGCGACGATAGGCCAGGCGACCCCGGGGCCTATGATGCCGCGCCGGCCCTGCCCCGACGTTCAGCGGCCGGGGCCAGGAGCTGGGCGAGGCGCACCGGCGCGAAGCCGTGAACATCGACGCCGACGTCGAACTGGCGCGGCATCGGCTTCAACCGGCCATGGCTGTGGCCGTGCAGGTTGAGCGCCCCCTTGTGCTGGCCGTTCCAGCTGCGAAAGGGATAGTGGCACAGCACCAGCCGGTGGCCGTCGGCATCGATCTCCGCATAGTCGCCGACGCTCGCCCAGCCCGTCGCCGCTACGGTGGCATCGGGATCGTTGTTGCCGCGCAGCAGGTGCTTGGTGCCGTTCAGCCGCGCCAGCAGCGCCGGCACGTCCCCCGCCCGCCGCGCGACATCGCCCAGATGCCAGACATCGTCCTCCGGCCCGACCGCCGCGTTCCAGCGCTCGACGATCAGCGCGTCCATCGCGGCCACGTCGGCGAAGGGGCGTTTCTGGATGTTGATCGTGCGGTGGTCGCCGAAATGCGTATCGGCGGTGAAGAAAAGGGCCATGCGATCCGAACGACCGAGCATCGGTGGCGGTGCCGTCGCGACGGACTTGCCGTGCGCGCCCCGCGCCCTATCGTCGCGCGGCCAATCATATAGGGGCCGATGTGGATTTCCTCGACGACCGACGCGCGCTGCTGCGCGCCGCCTTGCTCGCCCCCGCCGGCCTCTCGACTGTGGCGCGTACCGCCGACCTGGCAACGGAGAAAGGCCCCGGCCCCGGCATCGCCCATGCGCTGGCCGAACGCCGCGCGGCGCAGATCGCGAACGTGCGCTACGACCTGTCGCTCGACCTGACCGGCGAGGCGCGCGCCAACGGCACGATCGCCATTCGCTTCGACCGCGTCGCCGGCAGCGGCGACCTGGTGCTCGACTTCCGGGGGCCGGACCTGTCCGACCTGATCGTCAACGACCGCCCCCTTTCCACCCAAGGGCGAAGGGACGGCCACCTGACCCTGCCGCAAGCACTGCTGCGCACGGGTGCCAACCGCATCACCGCCCGGTTCGCGACGCCGGTCGCGGCGTCCGGCGCGGCGATCATCCGCTATCGCGACGACAAGGATGGCGGCGTCTATCTCTACACGCTGCTGGTCCCGTCCGACGCGAACCTGCTCTTCCCCTGTTTCGACCAGCCCGACCTGAAGGCACGGTTCCGCTGGACGCTCACCGCGCCCGCCGGCTGGACGGTGATCGCCAATGGTCCGCTGGCCGAGCGGAGCGCCGCCGGCACCGCCACCCGCTGGCGGTTCGCGGAGACCGAGCCGATCTCCACCTATCTCGCCGCCTTCGCCGCTGGCCCCTGGACGCACTGGACCTCCGCGCCCGCCGGCGACCGGCCGATCAGCCACTATGCGCGTGCCTCCCGCCGCGCCGAGGTGGATGCCGAGGCGCAGATCGCCACCAACCGCGCCGCCGTCCGCTGGCTCGCCGACTGGTTCGCCATCCCCTATCCCTTCGCCAAGCTCGACCTGGTGCTGGCCCCCGCCTTTCCGTTCGGCGGCATGGAGCATGTCGGCGCGGTCTTCTACAATGAGGACCGGTTCGTTTTCCGCGAGCCGCCGACGCTGCCGCAGCGCGTCAACCGCGATGCGACCATCTATCACGAGATCAGCCACCAATGGTTCGGCGACGATGTGACGATGCGCTGGTTCGACGACCTGTGGCTGAAGGAGGGATTTTCCACCTATATGGCCGCGCGCATCCAGGCGGAGCTGCAGCCGGACAGCAATGCCTGGACCACCTTCCTCCTGTCGACCAAGACGCCCGCATACCGCGCCGACGCGACCAGCGGCACCCAGGCCCTGTGGCAGCCGCTGGACAATCTGGACGCGGCCAAGAGCAATTACGGCCCGATCGTCTACAACAAGGCGCCGGCCGTCATCAAACAGCTCGCCTTCCTGGTCGGCGAGGACGGCTTCCGCCGCGGCCTGCACGATTTCCTGCACGACCACGCCTATGGCAACGCCACCTGGCAGGATCTGCTCGGCGCGATCGGCAGGGCCTCGGGCGTCGACCTGGGCGCGTTCGGGCGGCAATATATGCTGCGCGCCGGGCTTCCCCGCATCGACACGCGGCTGAGGCCGGCGGGCGACCGTATCGGCACGCTGGCCCTGGTCCAGCGCCCGGCCCGCGCGCTGCCCGGCGATCCGGGCGGCGCCTGGCCGATGAAGGTGCGCGTGCGGCTCGGCTATCACGACCGCGACGATGTGGTGCTGGAGACCACGTTCGACGGAGCGACCGCGACGCTGGCCGATGCGGCGGGGCTGCCGATGCCGGACTATGTCTGGGCGAATGACGGTGACCAGGGCTATGGGCTGTTCCTGCCGGATGCGCGGACCATCGCCTGGATCGTCGCACGGGTCGGCACCGTCACCGATCCGCTGCTCCGCGCCCTGTTGTGGAGCGGTTTGTGGGACAGCGTCCGCGACCTCCGCGTCGCGCCGGACCGTTATGTCGCGGTGCTGCTCGACCATCTGCCGGGCGAGCGGGACGAGCAGATCTCGCGCACCATCCTGGCGCGGGGCGCGACCGCGCTCGACCTCTATCTGCCGGATGCGAAGGCGGAGGCGCTGCGCCCGCGCTGGGAGGCGGCGCTGCTCGCCCGGATCGACGATCCGCAGCTTGGCTATGGCCTGCGCAAGGACGCCCTCGACCGGCTGGTCGCGACCGCCCGGACGCCGCTGGCGCTCGGCCGGCTGCGCGAGTTGCTCGCCGGGCGCGCGATGCTGGCGGGGGCGGCGATCCGCCAGCCGACGCGCTGGGCGATCGTCCGTCGACTGATCGCGGTCGGCGCGCCGGACGCCGCCGCCCTGTTCGCCGCCGAGCAGCGGCGCGACACCTCCAGCGAGGCGGTGAAGGATGCGTTCGTCGCTCGGGCGGCGACGCCGGACCGGTCGGTCAAGGCCGCCTATTTCACCCGCTATTTCGACGATGCGACGCTCAACGAGGCCTGGGCCAGCGAAAGCCTGGGCGCGTTCAACGAGATCGGGCAGGCGGCGCTCACCCTGCCCTTCCTGCGTCCCGCGCTCGACCGGCTGGAATGGATCCGGCAGAATAGGCGCATCTTCTTCCTGCCCGCCTGGATCGAGGCGTTCGTCGCCGGCCAGCGCGACGCGGCGGCGCTGGCGGTGGTCGACGGCTTCCTGAAGGCGCAGCCCGCCCTCCCCATCGATATCCGCCGCAAGCTGCTGACCGCGCGCGACGAACTGGCGCTGACCGTCCGCATCCGGCAGGCCGGTCTATAGCGGCCGACCGCCCTCATCATATTTCAATTCGAGATAGCGCCCCTGCACCGCGATCCCGTCGAGCGCGCCCTGCCCCAGTTGCGCATGGGCGCGGGCCAGCTCGGCATCGATCAGGCGCAGGCCGTTGACCAGATGGTCGTCGGGGGTGCGGCCATCGGCATGGGGCTGGCGACGCGCCGCGATCGGCACGGTGCGCCAGCCCTCGACCAGCGCCGGCAGCTCCACCGCGACCAGCGTCCGCAGCGATGCGGCGGCGGGGCTGCGCGGATCGAGCGCGCCGAGCCGGGGCGCGACATCGTCCAGCCGGCGGCTCAGTTCATCGGCCAGCCGCAACGCGGGCATGGGCATCCCGCGCCGTTGCGCGGCGAGCCAGACGCTCGCCTCCTCCGCCAGACCGGCCAGCGGCGCGCCCGCCAGCGCCTCCCGCCCCGGCACGCGCGGCGGGGCGCGCAGGACGATCAGCATCGTCAGGACCAGCATCACTGCCACCGACAGGACGAGCGCGATGGCGGACGGCAGCATCAGGTCCAGCATCGCCCAGGCCAGCATCGACGCGACCGCCGCGAATACCAGCCGGATCATCAGCCTCTTCTGCCGCCGCGCCTTCGCGGCCCGCTCGCGACGCGCCTGCTCCCGCCCCTCCGGCGACAGGCGGCGGAGCAGGTCCTCGGCATGGGTCAGCCCGACATCGGCAAGGCCGGTGGCGACATGGCGCGCCCGGTGGATCATCGGCGCTGGCGGACCGGGATCGTCGTTCATGCGGAAATCATGATCCTTTTTGCGAGCCGGGTCCATCGCCGATCCACCCGCCGGACCATGCGTCCGGGCGGGTGGCTGGCGCGTTGCCGCTGCATGGACGATGATATCCGAACATTGCGGGAGAAGATGGAGGCGGCGGCGGTGGCGCTCGACTTCGAAACGGCGTCGCGCCTGCGCGACCAGATCGCCCTGATGCGCGGCGGGGCGAGTGCCGAGGAGGCCCGCGCCGCCAGCGATGCGGGGCTGACCCGCCAGCAGCCGGGGGCGATGGGCCTGGGTACCAGCCAGCAACGCCCGGCCCCGCCGCCCGGCTGGACACCGCCCCCCAGGCCGGACCTGCGCACCACCAATGGCGGGCGGCGGCGATGACCGGGCCGGATCGCGTGGACGTGCTGATGCCCGCCCCGATGGCGCCGGACGTGATCGAGGCGATTGAGCGGGACTTCACATTGCACCGTCTGTGGGAGCAGCCCGACCCGGACCGTTATCTGGCGGCGGTCGCGCCCCGCATCCGCGGCATGGCGGTAGGCGGCGCGGCCGGGCGGATCGACGGGCGCTGGTTCGACCGCCTGCCCGCGCTGGAGATCGTCGCCCATTTCGGCGTCGGCTACGAGACGATCGACGCCGACGCCGCCGCCGCGCGCAGGATCGTCGTCACCAACACGCCGGGCGTGCTGGACGAGGAGGTCGCCGACCTGACGATCGGCCTGATGCTGGCGACGCTGCGCCGCCTGCCCCAGGCGGACCGGTTCGTGCGCGCAGGGGAGTGGCGGCGGGGTCCCTTCCCCCTGTCGCCCAGCTTGCGCGGCCGACGCGTCGGCATTCTCGGGCTCGGCGCGATCGGCAAGGCGGTGGCGCGGCGGCTGGACGGCTTCGATGTCGCGATCGCCTATCACGGTCGTTCGCGGCAGCCGGAGGTCGCCTATGCCTATCATGACAGCCCGGCGGCGCTGGCGGCGGCATCGGACGCGCTGATCGCGATCGTGCCGGGCGGCGCCGGCACCCGCCATCTGGTCGATGCGCGGGTGCTGGATGCGCTGGGGCCGGACGGCGTGTTCATCAACGTCGCGCGCGGCAGCGTCGTCGATCAGGACGCGCTGGTCGCGGCGCTGGCGGAGCGGCGCATCCTCGCCGCTGGGCTGGACGTCTATGCCGACGAACCGAACGTGCCCGAGGCGCTGGTCGCGATGGAGCAGGTCGTGCTGCTCCCGCATCTGGGCTCCGCGTCGGAGCGGACGCGCGCGGCGATGGGCAAGCTGGTGGTCGACAATCTGGCGAGCTGGTTCACCACCGGCCGCGCGCTGACGCCGGTGGCGGAGACGCGCGGCTGACGCGCCCCCGCCCCTCGGTTCAGGCGAGGCCGCGCCGCACCAGCAACGCGTCGATCCCGGCATCGCGGCCCCGGAACGCGCGGAAACTGTCCGCCGCCGGGCGGCTTGCGCCACGCGCCAGCACCTCGGCGCGGAACGCGTCGCCCGTCGCCCGGTCGACCAGCCCCGCCTCGGCGAAGCGCTGGAACCCATCGGCGGCCAGCACCTCCGCCCATAGATAGCTGTAATAGCCCGCCGCATAGCCGCCGGCGAAGATGTGGCTGAACGCATGGGGGAAGCGGTGCCATTCGGGCGGGCGGATCACCGACACCTCGTCGCGCACCGCCTCCAGCACCTCCATCGGGTCGGTGCCCATCGTGCCCAGGTGCAGCAATAGGTCGAACAGCGCGAACTCGATCTGCCGCACCACCATCATCGCCGAATGATAGCGCCGCGCCGCGACCAGCGCCTCGTACATCGCCGGGGGCAGCGGCGCGCCGGTGACGTGATGGCCGGACATGCTGGTCAGCACCGCCCGGTCCCAGGCGAAATCCTCCATCAACTGGCTGGGCAGCTCGATCGCGTCCCATTCGAAGCCGCTGGTGCCGGCGATGCCCGGCCGGTCGATCAGCGTGCAGAGATGATGGAGGCAATGGCCCGTCTCGTGCAGCAGCGTCAGCACGTCGCCATGGCTGAGCAGCGACGGCGTCCCCGTTCCCTGCGGCGCGAAGTTGCAGACCAGATAGGCGACCGGCACGCTGACCGTGTTGCCGTCGCGCAGGCGGGGCCGCGCCTCCGCCATCCACGCGCCGCCGCGCTTGCCGGGGCGGGCATGGAGGTCGAGATACAGGCCGGCGAAGACACTGCCATCCTCATCGGCGACATCGTAATAACGGGCATCGGGATGCCACAAATCGACATCCTCGCGCCGGGCCAGGCGGATGCCGAACAGCCGGCCAAGCAGCGCCTGCCACCCCTCCAGCACCCGCTCGACCGGGAAGTGCGCGCGCACCGCCTGTTCGTCGACCGCATAGCGCGAGGCGCGCAGCCGCTCGCTGGCGAAGCCGACGTCCCAGGGCTGGAGATCGGCGATCCCCAGCTCGGCCGCGGCATAGTCGCGCAGCTCGGCTAGTTCGCGCTCGGCGATCGGCCGCGCCCGCTTGGCGAGATCGCGCAGGAAGGTCAGCACCTCGCCCGCGTCGGGCGCCATCTTGGTCGCCAGCGACAGGGCGACGGGGTCGGTGAAGCCCAGCAGATGCGCCAACTCGTGGCGCAGGGTCAGCAGCCGGGCGATGCGCGGGCCATTGTCGAAACGGCCGGCATCCGGCCCCTGGTCCGACGCCCGCGTGCCGAAGGCCCGGTAGACGCCGGCGCGCAGGTCGCGATCCTCCGCGAAGGTCAGGATCGCGCTGACGCTCGGCTGGTGGAGCGTGACCAGCCAGCCGTCCAGCCCCTTGGCCTGGGCGGCGGCGGCGAACATGCCGAGATCAGCCTCGGACACGCCCGCCAGCCGCGCCACGTCGGTGACATGCTCGGACCAGGCATCGGTGGCGTCCAGCACCGCGCTGCCGAATGCGGTGCCGAGCTGCGACAGCTCGACCGAGATTTCGGCGAAACGCGCGCGCGCCTCCGCGTCCAGCGCGACGCCCGACAGGGTGAAGTCGCGGATCGCTCGCTCCACCGCCACCCGGTCGGGGCGGGACAGGTCGGCAAAGGCCGGCGATGCGGTCAGTGCGACCAGCAGGTCGTACAGGTCACGATTCTGGTGCAGCCGGGTGCTGGATTCGACCAGCCGCCCCATCCCCTCGGCATAGGCGGCGCGGAGTTCGGGCGTGTCGGCGACGCCGTGCAGGTGCGACACCGCCGACCACAGCGCGTCGATCGCGTTGCCGCAGCGCTCCAGCGGCATCCACACCTCATCGAACCCGGTCGGCCGCGTCTCGACCAGCCGGGCGACCGTGGCGTCCTGGTCGGCGATCGCCTGGTCCAGCGCGGGCAGGATCGCGTCCGGCGTCAGCGCCGAGAAGGATGGCAGTTCGGTCGGCAGGGTCAGCGCGGCAGTCGTCATGGACAGTCTTTCGTTGAACGGACGGACGGGTCGTGTCGCTACATAGGGGCGGTGTCGCCGCAGTTCATCGGGTGTCGCCCGGCGGGACGGCCGAAATCGCCCGGTATGCGCATAGCCCTTCCTGCGCGGCCCTTGTTTGGATAAGGTTGATGCGGCTAATCCCCATTCCCCCTCGAACGACAGGCCCGACGTGCACTCCGAGCTTCCCTCAACGCTGGTCGACTATCTGCGTCAGTCCCGCGTCGCATTGGCGGTGGCCTCGGCGGCGGACGACAATCCGCTGGTCTATGTCAATGCCCCGTTCACCACGCTGACCGGCTATGAACCCGACGATGTGGTCGGCCGCAACTGTCGAATGCTTCAGCACAAGGCGCCGAATATCGAAGCGCGGGCGCGGCTGCGCGAGTTCATCGCCAATGAGCGGCAACCCAATGTCCGCACGCTGATCGTCAACTTCCGCAAGGATGGCCGCCCCTTCGTCAATCTCCTCTATATGTCGCGGCTGCGCGCCATGAGCGGCGGGACGCCCTATCTCTTCGCGTCGCAATTCGATGTCAGCCGCTCGCACGGCGACCTGCTGGCCGATTACAACGCCGCGCTGGAGTCGACGTTGGGCAGGCTGGTGCCGATCGCGGAGGAAGCCGGGATCGTGGTGGAGGGCACGCTGCTGACCATCGCCAACAGCGCCGCGACCATCGCGCAGGCGAAGATGATGCTGGCGGGCCTCGACATGAACACCGATGCATAATGTCGTCCAGGCGCAGGAGCCGGTGACGCCGTCGGCCGCCGCCGCCGTGCCGGTCGTCGGCATCGGCGCATCGGCCGGCGGGCTGGAGGCCCTGCGCGAGATGCTGGCGCCGGCGCGCCTGCCGACCGGCCTGGCCTTTGTCGTGGTCCAGCATCTCGACCCCAATCACCAGAGCATGCTGGCCGAACTGCTCGACCGCAACACCGTGCTCAAGGTGCTGCAATGCGCGGGCGGCGAGCGGATCGAGCCCGACACGGTCCATATCATCCCGCCCGGCCATGGCCTGGCGATCCAGGACGGCCGGCTGAAGCTGACCGATTTCCAGCAGCCCCGCGGGCTGCGCCGCCCGATCGACGATTTCTTCCAGTCGCTGGCCGTCGACCAGCAGGCCAATGCCGCCTGCGTGATCCTGTCGGGCACCGGCGCGGACGGCACCACCGGGCTGCGCGCGGTCAAGGAGAATGGCGGCGTCTGCATCGTCCAGCAGCCGGAAAGCGCACGCTATGACGGGATGCCGCTATCGGCGGTCGGCACCGGGCTGATCGACTTCGTCAAGCCGGCCGGCGAGATACTGGAGTGCATCCGCAGCTTCTTCGACCGTCGCCGGCGGGGACCGGGCGCGATCGAGGCGGATGTCGTCGCCGACCATATCGACGACCTGTGCCACGTGCTGCGGACCGCGGTCGGCCATGATTTCTCGGGCTACAAGCGCTCGACCCTGGTCCGCCGGGTCGAGCGACGGATGCATGTGCTGGGCCTGGACACCGGCCGCGCCTATCTGGCGCGCATCCGCACCGACCCGC
Organism: Sphingomonas sp. SORGH_AS_0438; assembly: GCF_031453475.1. Lineage (NCBI taxonomy): Bacteria > Pseudomonadati > Pseudomonadota > Alphaproteobacteria > Sphingomonadales > Sphingomonadaceae > Sphingomonas > Sphingomonas sp. SORGH_AS_0438. The sequence goes on along the minus strand of NZ_JAVIZS010000001.1, from coordinate 542,437 downwards.
GCGAGTGCGAGGCGCTGTTCCGCGACCTGCTGATCAACGTCACCCGCTTCTTCCGCGACGGCGAGGCGTTCGAGGTGCTTCGCACCCGCGCGATCGAGCCGCTGATGCGCGAACGCGCGCCGGACGAGGACATCCGCGTCTGGATTCCCGCCTGCTCCAGCGGCGAAGAAGCCTATACGATCGCGATGCTGTTCGCGGAGGCGGCGCGCCTGACCGGCCAGCCGCTGGCCGTGCAGATCTTCGCGACCGATATCGACGAACAGATGCTGGCGATCGCGCGCGAGGGCACCTACCCCGCCGCCGCCCTGGCCGACCTGCCGGGCGACCTGCGCGATCGCTACACCATCCTCCATGCCGAGCGGTTCGCCATGTCGGCGACGATCCGCGACATGATCCGCTTTTCCAGCCACAGCCTGGTCAAGGACCCGCCCTTCTCGCGCATCGACCTGCTGTCGTGCCGCAACCTCCTGATCTATTTCGACGACCGGTTGCAGCAATCGGTGGTGCCGCTGCTCCATTATTCGGTGCGGCCGGGCGGCTACCTGTTCCTGGGCCCATCGGAGACGGTCAGCCGGTTCGAACATATGTTCCGGCCGATCGACCAGCCGGCGCGGCTGTTCGAACGCTCGCCGGGGGCGCCCAACTATCCGATCGACCTGCCCGCCAGCGCGCGCGACCGGCCCCCGCGCCGCGAGCGCGAGGGCGGCGGCGAGTCGCCGTCGCTGGCCAATGAACGGCTGGCGGTGCGCCGGCTGGTCGAACGCTATGCCCCGCCCAGCCTGGTCGTCGACCAGGACGGCGCGATCATCTCCGCCTATGGCAAGCTCGGCCGCTATTTCGAATTTCCCGTCACCCGTACCGGCGGCAGCAGCGCGGTGAACCTGGCGCGGGCCGGCCTGCGCACCGTGATCGGGCCGTTGCTGCGCCAGGCCCGGGACGAACGCCGCCGGGTGATCGCGCGCGACGTCCGGATCGAGACGGATTACGGCGTCCAGCCGGTCGACGTGATCTGCGATCCGCTGGGCGACGGCAGCCTGCTCTGCGTGTTCCGCGACACCGGCCCGTTCCGCCCCGATGACGGCGGCGAACTGCACGACCTGGAATCGGGCGACGATCATTTCGAGGCGCTGGAGGACGAGCTGCGCCTGACCCGCCACCGGCTGCGCTCGGCGATCGAGGAGCTGGAGACGGCGAACGAGGAGCTGAAGAGCTCCAACGAAGAAATGATGTCGATGAACGAGGAGCTGCAATCGACCAACGAGGAGCTCTCCACCGTCAATGACGAGCTGAAGAGCAAGGTCGACCAGCTCACCATCGCCAATTCCGACCTGCGTAACTTCTACGAATCGACCGACCTCGCCGTAGTGGTGCTCGACGCCGAGCAGCGGGTGCGCAGCTTCACCGCGGCGGCGACCAGCGTCTTCCCGCTCAAGCCCGCCGATCGCGGGCGGCCGCTCGCCGATGTCGCCAGCCGGCTTTCCGGATCGACGCATCTCGACGATGCGCGCGCGGTGGCGGGCGGCGCGGCGCCGGTCCAGCGCCGGGTGGCGACGCTGGACGGCGGGCGCATCTTCTCGATGCGGGTCCTGCCCTATCACACCCAGTCGGGCGAGACCGACGGCACCACGCTGGTGCTGACCGAGATCACCGAGGCGCTGGCGCTGGAACGCCAGCTCGCCGCCGAACGCGAGCGGCTGGACCTGGCGATCCGCGCCGCCGGGATCGGCGTGTGGGAGTATAGCCCCGACACCGGCACGACGACGCTCGACACCACCGAGCGCGATCTTCTGGACGTGCGCGACCCGGATGCCGGCCATATCGATCCCGTCCTGTCGCGCGTTCCCGCCGAGGACCGGGCGGATATCGACGCGGCACTGGACCGGGCGATCCAGGGCGAGTGCGACTTCGAGGCGACCTTCCGCGTCCGGCAAGACGATGGCGCGATCCGCTGGGTCAAGGGGATCGGCCGGCTGGTCGCCAATTCCACGCCCAAGCGGCTGGTCGGCGTGTCGATCGACGTGACGCCCGAGCATCTGCTGGCGGAAACCCGCGACTTGATGCTGCGCGAGATGAACCACCGGGTGAAGAACCTGTTCGCGGTCATCGCCGGCATGGTCACCATCGCCGCGCGCAGCCATAGCGGCGTACCGAGCTTCGCAGAGGATATCCGCAACCGCATCGCGGCGCTGGGCCGGGCGCATTCGCTCGCCTCGCCCGCCGGCACGCCCCAGGCGATCAACCTGCGCGATCTCGTCACCGCGACGCTCGCGCCCTATGATGAGCAGGGCCGGATCCGGATCGAGGGGCCGGCGCTGACGCTCGATCGCGAATGCCTGTCGCCGATCGCGCTCATCCTGCACGAATGGGCAACGAACTCGATCAAATATGGTGCGTTGAGCAGTCCCGACGCGCGCAGCCTGACCATCGGCTGGCGTTGCGAGGATGGCGGCGTGAGGGTGATATGGAACGAGGAATGCGAACAGGTCGATGCCCCGACGGCGACCAGCAAGCCGGGCTTCGGCTCGATCCTGGTCGAGACCAGCGTCCGCCAGTTGCGCGGCACGCTGACCCGTTCGGTCGAGGTCGGGCGCTTCCACATGGAGATCCTGTTGCCGGGCAGCGTGCTGGTCGATGAGTGAGGTCGTGCTGCTCGTCGAGGACGAGCTGTTCATCGCGATGGACCTGCAGATGACGATCGAGGATGCAGGCTTCTGCGTCGAGGGGCCGTGCACCAGCGTCAGCGAGGCGCAGGCCATGATCGACCGGCTCGGCTCGCGGGCGCTGGCGGCGGCGCTGCTCGACGTGCGGCTGACCGATGGCGCGGTGTTTCCGGCGGCCGATCGGCTCTATGCCGATGGCGTGCCGCTGATCTTCCATTCCGGCCATGCCGATGACGGCGAGCTCCGCCGCCGCTATCCCAAGGCGCGTATCTGCCCCAAGCCCAGCGCGCCGGCCGACCTGACCGCGGCGCTCCAACACTGCGTGCAGGGCGGCTGATCGCCCCGCACGCACGATCGCCCGGTCAGGCCGCGTCGAGCAGCCTATCCCACCGCCCGGCCAGCGCATCCCCGGCCGCCGTTGCGATCGCCTCGATCACGGCGGCATCCTCGAACAGGCCGGGGTGGAAACCGATCGCCGCCTCTGCCAGTCGGCTGGTCACCGCCAGCGGATCGCCGCCCTTCGCGATCGCCGCCAGCCTCTCGCCGGCCGGATCGACGATCGGCGTTCCCGCCCTGGCGCGGGTGATCAGGAAGGCGATCCAGCAGCCCAGCGCCGCCACGACATGGCGCGGCATCCGCCCCTCCGCCCGGTGCGCGGCCAGCGTGTCGCCCAGCCGATAGGGCAGCTTCTGCGATCCGTCCTGCGCGATCTGGTCGAGCCGGTGGACGATCACCGGGTTGCGGAACCGCGCCAGCACCGCCGCGCCATAGGCCGCCAGGTCCAGTCCCGGCACATCGGGCAATATGGGAGCGATCTCGTCGCGGATTATCGCCTCGACGAAGCCTGCCAGCGCCGGATCGGCCATCGCCGCCGCGACGCTGTCATGACCGCGCAACAGCCCGGCATAGGCCAGGGTCGAATGACTGCCGTTCAGGATGCGCAGCTTGGCCCGCTCATATCCGGCGACATCGTCGGTCAGCGTCGCGCCGACCGCGCCCAGATCGGGACCCAGCGGCCGGCCATTATCCTCGATCACCCATTGCGTGAACGCCTCGCGCTGCACCGGCGCGGCGTCAGTCAGCCCGCCCAGCGCCGCCGACACCACCTCCTCCAGGGCGGCATCGCTTGCCGGGGTGATCGAGTCGACCATGGTCGAGCGCACGTCCAGCGTCGCGTCGATCCCGTTCGCCAGTTCGGGATCGCGCACGCGGGCAAAGGCGACCAGCGCGGCGCGCAGCTTCGCGCCGTTGTTCGCCAGATTGTCGCACGGCATCACCACGAACGGCATGGTGCCCGCCGCCCGGCGCGCGGCGAGCCCGGCGACGATCCAGCCGACCAGGCTGCGCGGCGTGCCCTCCCCGGCCAGATCATAGACGATATCGGGATGTGCCAGATCGAGCGTGCCGTCCGCCGCCAGGCAATAACCCTTCTCGGTCACGGTGCTGGTCACCAGCCCGACCGCCGGGTCGGCCAGCAGCGCCTGCGTCTCCGCCGCGTCGTCGGGCGACAGGAAGCGCCGATGCGCGCCGATCACCCGGAAGCCGGACTCGGCATCCCGGATCGCCAGCGTATAGAGCCCGTCCTGCGCCGCCAGCGCATCGATCGTGCCCCGGCTGCGCATCGACACCACCGCGATCCCCCAGCGCGGGTCGCTGTCCAGCAGCGCATCGACATAGGCGGCCTGATGCGCGCGGTGAAAGGCACCGGGTCCGAAATGGACGATGCCGATCGTCACCGGGCGCCGGTCGCGCGGGGCCGCCACATCGGCAGGCACGCGGGCCAACGTCGTGTTCGACAGCTTCTCCATATCCACTCCCCCAAAGGCTTTTCGCCGCTGTTCGGCTCTCCCCTGCCGCGCCGGTTCGGGCTCGGCAAGTCCGGCCCGGTCCGATTGACTTGCCGCCGCCACCGATTACCACCCCGCCCCGACAATCCGCGCAAGGCGGTGCATGACCAGAGAGGATAATCGTGACCCGTCGCCTGGAACTCCACCCCGACCGCCTGTTCCCCGCCGATCCTGGCACGCGCGCCATCGCCCGCAGCCTCTATGCCCAGGTCGCCGCGCTGCCGATCGTCAGCCCGCACGGCCATACCGACCCGCGCTGGTTCGCCACCGACGAACCCTGGACCGACGCGACCAGCCTGTTGCTGGCGCCCGACCATTATCTGTTCCGGATGCTCTATTCGCAGGGCCTGTCGCTCGACGCGCTGGCGATCCCGTCCCGGTCCGGCCGCCCCGCGACCGATCCGCGCGCCGCCTGGCGGGTGCTGGCGGACCATTATCATCTGTTCCGGGGCACGCCATCGCGCCTGTGGCTCGACCATGTCTTCGCAGAGGTGTTCGGCCTGGACGTGGCGCTGGAGTCGTCGACCGCCGATCTCTATTTCGACGCGATCGGCGCGGCACTGGCCACCCCCGCCTTCCGCCCGCGCGCGTTGTTTGACCGGTTCCGCATCGACTTCCTCGCCACCACCGAGGGTGCGCAGGACGATCTGGACGCGCATCACGCCATCCAGGCCTCGGGCTGGCAGGGACGCGTCGTCACCACCTATCGCCCGGACGGCGTGATCGATGTCGAGCATGAGCAGTTCGCGGGCGCGATGCGGCGCTTCGCCGAGCTGACGAACGAGGATGTCGGCAGCTGGCAGGGCTATCTCGCCGCGCATCGCAAGCGCCGGGCCGATTTCCGCGCGGCGGGTGCGACCGCGACCGATCACGGCCACCCGACCGCGCGCACCGCCAATCTCTCCACCCCCGAATGCGAGGCGCTGTTCGCACGCATCACCGGCGGCAACTGGGACGCGGCCGATGCCGAGCTGTTCCGCGCCCAGATGCTAACCGAGATGGCGCGCATGTCGATCGAGGACGGCATGGTCATGCAGATCCATCCCGGCAGCTTCCGCAACCACAATGCCGGCCTGTTCGCCAGCCATGGCCGCGACAAGGGCGCCGACATCCCGATGCGCACCGACTATGTCGCGGCGCTCAAGCCCATGCTCGACGTGGTCGGCACCGATCCGTCGCTCACCATCATCCTCTTCACGCTGGACGAAAGCGCCTATGCGCGCGAACTCGCGCCGCTTGCCGGCCATTATCCGTGCCTGAAGCTGGGGCCCGCCTGGTGGTTCCACGACTCGCCGGAGGGGATGCGCCGCTTCCGCGAGATGACGACGGAGACCGCCGGCTTCTACAATACGGTCGGCTTCAACGACGACACCCGCGCCTTTCTGTCGATCCCGGCGCGGCACGATGTTGCGCGCCGTGTCGATTGCGCCTTCCTGGCCCGACTGGTCGCCGAGCATCGGCTGGAGGATTGGGAGGCGGCGGACCTGGCGCAGGAGCTGACCAGCGGCCTGGTGCGCCGCGCCTACCGGCTCGATGACAAGGGGGAGAAGGTCGCGTGACGGGCAAGTTCCTGGCGTTCGGGGAGATCATGCTCCGGCTGTCGCCACCGGGGCGCGAATTGCTGATGCAAAGCCCGCGCTTCGACGTCTGGGTCGCGGGGGCGGAGGCGAATGTCGCCACCCAGCTCGCGCGGCTCGGCCATGATGTCGGCTTCGCCAGCCGCGTGCCCGACAATGACCTGGGTCGCGCGGCGATCGACACGCTGCGCGGCCACGGCGTCGACGTGCGCCACATCCAGACCGGCGGCGAGCGGATGGGGCTGTACTTCGTAACCTCCGGCGCAGGGCTGCGCGCGACGGAGGTCGTCTATGATCGCGCCTGGTCGTCCTTCGCGGAAGCCCCCGCCGATGCCTGGGACTGGGACTTGATCCTGGCGGGGCGTCGACCGGCTGCATCTATCGGGCATCACCCCGGCGCTGGGGCCGGTGCCCGCCGAAACCGCCATCGCGGCGGCCGAGGCGGCCACCGCGCGCGGCATCGCCCTGTCGTTCGACGGCAATTGGCGCGGCAAGCTCTGGGCGCGCTGGGACGGCGATCCGCGCGCGATCCTGCGCCGCATCGTCGAACAGGCCGACCTGATGTTCGGCAACCACCGCGACATCGCGCTGCTACTCGGCCGCGACGATTTTGCCGGCGAGGGCGAGGATCGCCGCCGGGCCGCAGCGGAAGCCGCGTTCCAGGCCTTCCCCCGCCTCCGGACGATCGCCTCGACCGCGCGCCATGTCGAGCATGTCGACAGCAACCGCCTGTCCGCCCGGATCGACACGCGCGATGGCTATGCCCAGACCGACGAGGTGCTGATCGCCGGCATCGTCGACCGGATCGGCGGCGGCGACGCTTTCGCGGCGGGCGTGCTGCACGGGCTGCGCTCCGGGCAGGACAGCCTGGGCGCGGCGCGCACCGGGCTGGCGCTGGCCGCGCTCAAACATTCGCTGCCCGGCGACGCGGCGCTGTTCCGCCAGGCGGATATCGACGCCTTCGTCGCGGGCGGCCTGGACGTCCGGCGATAGGAGACGGCATGTCGCCGGGCCGCATGGCCCGGCCGTTCGCTATTCCCGGTGCCCCACGGCGCTTTGCAGCGCCGAACGATCCGCGGGCGAACGGCCCCCGGCCGTTCGCTATTCCCGGATCATTCCCACTCGATCGTGCCGGGCGGCTTGGAGGTGTAGTCATAGACGACGCGGTTGACGCCCTTCACCTCGTTGATGATCCGCGTCGACACGCGCGGCAGGAAGTCGCCGGGGAACTGGAAGGCCTGCGCCGTCATCCCGTCCGTCGAGGTCACCGCGCGGAGCGCCAGCACATGGTCATAGGTGCGCGCATCGCCCATCACCCCGACCGTCCGCACCGGCAGCAGCACCGCGAAGGCCTGCCAGATCGCGTCGTACAGCCCCGCCGCGCGGATCTCCTCCAGATAGATGGCGTCCGCCTTGCGCAGGATATCGCAGCGCTCGCGCGTCACCTCGCCGGGAATGCGGATGGCGAGACCCGGCCCGGGAAAGGGATGACGGCCCACGAACACGTCCGGCAGGCCCAGTTCGCGACCGAGCGCCCGCACCTCGTCCTTGAACAGCTCGCGCAGCGGCTCGACCAGCGCCATGTTCATGCGCTCGGGCAGGCCGCCGACATTATGGTGGCTCTTGATCGTCACCGACGGACCGCCGGTGAAGCTGACGCTCTCGATCACGTCGGGATAGAGCGTGCCCTGTGCCAGGAACTTGGCCCCGCCGATCGCCTTGGCCTCCGCCTCGAACACGTCGATGAAGGTCTTGCCGATGAACTTGCGCTTCGCCTCCGGGTCGGTGACACCCTTCAGCCCATCCATGAACAGGTCCTGCGCTTCGACATGGACCAGCGGGATATGGTAATGTTCGCGGAACAGGCTGACGACCTGTTCGGCTTCGCCGGCCCGCAGGATGCCGCCATCGACGAACACGCAGGTCAGCTGGTCGCCGATCGCCTCATGGATCAGCAGTGCCGCGACCGAGGAGTCGACCCCGCCCGACAGGCCGCAGATCACCTTCTCTGTGCCGACCTGCGCGCGGATCTCCTCGATCTTAGCGGCGCGGAACTCGGCCATCGTCCAGTCGCCGGCGAGACCGCAGACATGGCGGACGAAATTGGCGATCAGCTTCGCGCCGTCCGGCGTATGCACGACCTCGGGGTGGAACTGCATACCGTAGATGCGGCGTGCATCGTCCGCCATCATCGCGAAGGGCGCGCCCTTGGACGAAGCCACCGGGCGGAAGCCGGAAGCGAGCTGCGCGACATGGTCGCCATGGCTCATCCAGACCTGGTGACGCTCGCCGACCTGCCACAGGCCGTCGAACAACGTACAGGCGTCGTCGACCTCCAGGAACGCCTCGCCGAACTCGCCGCTATTGCCCTTCTCAACCCGGCCACCGAGCTGCGCGTTGAGCAGTTGCTGGCCATAGCAGATGCCAAAGATCGGCAGGCCCGATTCCAGGATCGCAGCTGGACAGCGCGGGCTGCCCTCGTCCACCACCGAGGCGGGGCCGCCGGACAGGATGATGCCCTTGGGACGCAACCGCTCGAACGCGGCCTGGGCGGACTGGAAGGGCGCGATCTCGCTATACACCCCGGCCTCGCGCACGCGGCGGGCGATGAGCTGGGTGACCTGGCTACCGAAATCGACGATGAGGATGGTGTCGGGATGCTCCATGGCGGCCCCATAGCAGAAACGCCGGGAGATGCTACCGGGCCGGCACCGATCCGGCCGCCCATGAAAAAAGGGCCGCGCTGTCGCCAGCACGGCCCCCTTCCCGATCGGTCAATCGTCGAGCGGCGATCAGGCCGCGTCGTCGAAATCCTCGTCGCTCAGCACCGGGCCCGAATCCTGGCCCTTGGCCGACACGTCGCGATCGACGAACTCGATGATCGCCATCGGCGAAGCGTCCGAGGCGCGCGGGCCGGTCTTGATGATGCGGGTATAGCCGCCGTTGCGATCGGCATAGCGCGACGCCAGCACGTCGAACAGCTTCACGAGCTGCGCATCGTCGAGCAGACGGGCATGGGCCAGACGACGGTTGGACAGGCCACCCTTCTTCGCCAGCGTCACCAGCTTTTCGATATAGGGGCGCAGTTCCTTCGCCTTGGCGACGGTGGTGGTGATCTGCTCATGCTTGATGAGCGCGGCCGACATGTTGCGGAACAGCGCAATACGATGAGCCGAGGTCCGCTGCAGCTTACGGCCGCCAACGCGATGACGCATGGGATAGTCCTTCGTTCGTTAAGGGGCCGTGTCACGGAACCCCAGAGCAGGTGACCGTTGGGGCGGCCGTCACCATCGCCGTTCGACCTCGAGGATCGAAAATCGTTCTTGAAGCCAGACCACGGCAAAGCCGTGGTCGAGACGTCGGACGGGTCGGCTGTTGGCCGACCCGCCGGCTGGGCTTGCGCCGTCTCGCGGATAGCTTGGCTATCCGCGTGCGGCTCAGCCCATGATCTCCTGCTCGAGCTTCTTGGCCATCTCCTCGATGTTCTCGGGCGGCCAGCCGGGGATTTCCATGCCCAGGCGCAGACCCATGGACGACAGCACTTCCTTGATTTCGTTCAAGGACTTGCGGCCGAAATTGGGCGTGCGGAGCATTTCCGCCTCGGTCTTGCCGACGAGATCGCCGATATAGATGATGTTGTCGTTCTTCAGGCAATTCGCCGAACGCACCGACAGCTCTAACTCGTCCACCTTCTTGAGGAGGTAGCGGTTGATCTGCTGGGTGTCGCCCGCTGGCTCGGCGCCAGCGGCCGGCACCGCCGCCTGGCCCACCGGGGCCGCGCGGGTGACGGACGAGTCGTCGAAATGCACGAACAGCGCCAGCTGGTCCTGGAGGATGCGGCCGGCATAGCCCACCGCGTCTTCCGGGGTGACGGTGCCGTCGGTCTCGATCGTCAGCGTCAGCTTGTCATAGTCCAGGTCCTGACCGACGCGGGTCGGGTCGACCTTGTACGACACCTGGCGCACCGGCGAATAGAGCGCGTCGACCGGGATCAGGCCGATCGGCGCATCAGCTGGACGATTGGCGGTGGCGGGGACATAGCCCTTGCCCACGTCGGCGGTCAGTTCCATGTTGAACGTCGCGCCTTCGTCGAGATGGCAGATCACCAGGTCCTTGTTCATGACCTCGATGTCGCCCGACACGGCGATGTCGCCGGCCTTGACGGTCGTGGGACCGGTGGCCGACAGCTGGAGCCGCTTCGGCCCCTCGCCCTGCATCTTCAGCGCGATCTGCTTCACGTTGAGGACGATGTCGGTCACGTCCTCGCGCACGCCGGCCAGGCTCGAGAATTCGTGCAACACGTTCTCGATCTTGATCGACGTCACCGCCGCGCCCTGCAGCGAGGACAGGAGCACCCGGCGCAGCGCATTGCCGAGCGTCAGGCCGAAACCACGCTCCAGCGGCTCTGCGACGAACGTCGCCTTGCGCTTGCCGTCTCCGCCCTTCTTCTCCAGGCCGTTCGGCTTTTTCAGTTCCTGCCAGTTCTTTGCGTTGACAGCCACGAGGTTCCCCTGGGTTGGAGGCGGATGGGGAGAACCGCCTCGAAGGTAGAAAAGGACGCCGGCTCGTCAGCCGGCGAGCCTGAGGTCAGACGCGGCGACGCTTGGACGGCCGCACGCCATTGTGCGGGATCGACGTGACGTCACGGATCGACGTGATCTGGAAACCCACGGCCTGAAGCGCGCGGAGTGCCGACTCACGGCCCGAACCGGGGCCCTTGACTTCGACCTCGAGGGTGCGGACGCCATGCTCGGCGGCCTTCTTGCCGGCATCCTCGGCCGCGACCTGCGCCGCGTACGGGGTCGACTTGCGGCTGCCCTTGAAGCCCATCATCCCGGCCGACGACCAGGAGATCGCATTGCCCTGCGCATCGGTGATGGTGATCATGGTGTTGTTGAAGCTCGCGTTGACGTGCGCGACGCCAGCCGTGATGTTCTTGCGCTCGCGACGGCGAATGCGCTGCGGTGCTTGTGCCATTCTAAAATCCTGACCTTAATCTCGTGGTACGGAGGCCGGCGGGCGGTGCGCCACAAGCCCGCCTCCGGCGGAGAAGAAGTGAAAATCGTCCCCCGGACGATTCTCTTACTTCTTCTTGCCCGCGATCGGCTTCGCCTTGCCCTTGCGGGTGCGCGCGTTGGTGTGCGTGCGCTGGCCGCGGACCGGTAGGCCCTTGCGGTGACGCAGGCCGCGATAGCAGGCCAGGTCCATCAGGCGCTTGATGTTCATCGCGGTCTGGCGACGCAGATCGCCTTCCACGGTGTAATCGGCGTCGATCGCTTCGCGGATCTGCAGGACTTCCTGGTCGGACAGGTCCTGAACGCGGCGCTCGGCGGCGATGTTCAGCTTCTCGGTGATGGCCTTGGCATGGGCGGGGCCGATGCCGTGGATGTAGGTCAGCGCGATGACCACGCGCTTGTTGGTCGGGATGTTAACACCCGCGATACGTGCCATGGTATAATTTCTCCTAGCTCCACAGCGGCCGGCATGGCAGCACGACCGCTATCTCAGCGCGTTAGCTCCATACAGGAAAACGGCGAACGCAACAGAGCGCCGCCGGAAGCCGGTGTAATGGAGCGGGTCAGTTAAGCGCGCGGCAACACCCTGTCAAGCGATCGGTTCCGCCAGTCGCCGCAAACGCGCCCATCGACGCAGCGCCACGACGAACCAGATCAGCTCGACCACCCCGAACGGCCATGCGCCTTGCAGGAAACCATAGGCCGAGCCCAGCAGGCAACCGAAGGCGAAGAGCAATGTCCAGAACGGCGCCCGGTCTTCCAGCGTATAACAGACCAGGGTGAAGGCCACCGCGAACAGGCCGAAGGCAGTGAGCGCATCCATCCATCCTATGTGGCGGGTCGCTCCCCGTCCCGCAAGCCGATCAGGCAGGCAGCACGATCCGCGCGATCAGGCCGGGCGCGTTATCGGCCAGCTCGAACCGTCCCTCGTGCAGACGCGCCACCGCCTCGATCAGCGACAGGCCCAGCCCCGCCCCCGGCGTCGACCGTGCGCGGTCGAGTCGGCCGAACCGCTTGATCGCCTGTTCGCGCTGGTCGGCCGGGATGCCCGATCCGCGATCCTCGACCTGGATGGCGATGCCGTGCGCGTTCTCCGACAGCCGCAGCACCAACGAACCGGTGCCGGCGGCATGTTTCAGCGCATTGTCGACCAAATTGGTGATCGCCTGGGTCATCAATTCGCGGTGGATGGGGCGCGGATGCGGCCGGTCGTCGATCGCGACCGTCAACGTCATTCCCGCCTCGTCCGCGACCGGCTCATAGAGTTCGCCGATCTCCTCGACCAGTTCGGCGAGCGCCAGCGAGGTGAAGCGATCGCGCGACACCGATTCGGAGCGACTGATCTCGATGACCGTGGTCAGCATCCGCATAACTAGGTCGGTCTCGACCAACAGCCCACTCAAGGCCGCGTCGCGCTGGTCGGGATCGGCAACCAGCAACGCCTGCTCCGTCTTGGTCCGCAGCCGGGCGAGCGGAGACCGCAGGTCGTGCGCCAGGCTGTCGGTGACCACGCGCAACTCGGTCATCAAGCGCGCGATCTTGTCGAGCATGGCATTGAGTTCGCCCGCCAGCCGGTCGAAGGCATCGCCCCCCGCCAACGTCGGCACCCGCTGCGACAGGTCGCCATCGCCCGCCGCCTCGATCACCCCGGCGATCCGGTCGAGTCGCGACCCGACATAGCGCGCCAGCACCAGCCCCGCCCCGACGCCCAGCGCCAGGGAGAGGGTGATGGCCAGCGCCAGCGCCCGCTCGATCGCGGTCTGCTCCGCCTCGATCACGTCGAGCTTGCTGCCGGTCAGCAGCCAATAGCGGCCGATCGGATGGATCAGGAAACCGATGTCGCGGTCCGCCCAATCGGCGTCAGTCGATAGCGGCGCGACCCGGAATCCGGCTCGGCCGAGCGCGACGCTCAACTGCGCGGGCGCGTCTCCCACCAGCCGCCGCCCCTCGTCATCGACGATCGCCACCAGCAGTGAATTGTCGCCCGGCGGCCGCGCGCCCTTCACGGCGGGAATCAGCGCCTTGAGGCCCCCCTGCCGCCAGATCATCAGCAGCGCATCGGACTGTTCGATCATCTCGCGCTTGGTGGCCGCCAGCGCGACATCCTGCGTCTGCCGCCACAGGAAGCTGACCAGCGCGAGATTGGAGGCGAGCGCCAGCGCGATCGAAAGCAGCGCGATCCGTGCGGTGACCGACAGCCGCATCAGCCCTCGGGCGCCAGCCGATATCCGGCACCCCGGACCGTATGCAGGATCGGCGAACCGAACCCTTCCTCCAGCTTGCGGCGCAGCCGGCCGATATGCACATCGACGACGTTCGAGCCTGGGTCGAAATGATAGTTCCAGATCTTCTCCAGCATCATCGTGCGGGTGACGACCTGTCCGGCATGGCGGGCGAGGAATTCGAGCAGGTTGAACTCACGCGCGCCCAGGGCGATCGTGCGCCCGGCGCGGGTGACGTGGCGCGCCAGCAGGTCGATCTCCAGGTCGCCGACCGACAGCCGCGTCTTCTGCGGCTCGGAAGCGGCGCGATCCGACCGGCGGACCAGCGCCTCGATCCGCGCGGACAGTTCGGCGAAGGAAAAGGGCTTGCAGAGATAATCGTCCGCGCCCGCCTTCAGCCCATCGACCCGGTCGTCGACCGCCGCCAGCGCCGAGAGCACCAGGACCGGCGTGGCAATATTCGCCGCCCGCAACGCGCCGGTCATCGCCAGCCCGTCCAGGCCCGGCAACATGCGGTCGACGATGATGAGATCGAATATGCCTTCGCTGGCCAGGAACAGGCCATCACGGCCGTCGCTTGCGGTTTCCACCGCATAGCCCGCCTCACCCAGCCCCTTGGCCAGATAGGCGGAGGTGGAGGCATCATCCTCGACGATCAGGATCTTCCGGTTCACGACAGACTCCGTAAGGGGGCTCCCGTTAACGGGAAAGGCCGGCGAGAACCAAGTCCTCGCCGGCCCTACGGTACCCCCGGGAGTGTCGGGCACCGATCTGTCTATCTCGATCGGACCGCGCCGGCCGGGCGGTCCTGTCAACCGGTCTTCACCGGTGATGAAAAGGAGATAGACCCAAAGATCGGTCAGCGCGGTGACGACTAGATGACAATATGTTCATGATCGCCCTGCCCGCGCTCTGCCGTCGAACTCAGCGGTCCAGGATCGCCGCGATCTGGTCCGATACAACCGTCATATCCGCCATGCCGTCGACCCGGCTCACCAGTCCGCGCGCTTCGTAGAAGGGCAGGATCGGCGCGGTCTTGGCACGGTACTCGGCCATGCGGGTCGACACGGTCTCGGCATTGTCGTCCGGCCGACGCTTGAACTCGGTCGCGCCACACACGTCGCAAACACCCTCGACGGCCGGCACCTTGAACCGGTCGTGATAGCCCGTGCCGCAGGACGCGCAGGTGAAACGGCCGACGATCCGCTCGATCAGCGCCGCCTCGTCCACCTCCAGCTCGATGACATGATCGAGCTTCTGACCCCGCTCGCTGAGCAGCAGGTCGAGCGCCTCGGCTTGCGCGGTGGTGCGCGGATAGCCGTCGAAGATCGCACCCGACGCCACGCCCTGGTCCAGCCGCTCGCCGATCAGGGCCGACACGATCGCATCCGACACTAGTTCGCCGGCGTCCATGACCGCCTTGGCCTGCTGGCCCACCGGGGTGCCGGCCTTGACCGCCGCCCGCAGCATGTCGCCGGTCGACAGCTGGACCATGCCCCGGTCCGAGACCAGACGCGCCGCCTGCGTGCCCTTGCCCGCACCCGGCGGCCCCAGCAGGATGATGTTCACCGTCGCATTCCCCTTGTTCACGCCCGTGATGCGCGCCCGCCTCAGCGAGCGCGGCCGCCCTTCAGCTTCGACTTCTTGATGAGGTCGCCATATTGATGCGCCAGCAGATGCGACTGGATCTGCGTCACCGTGTCCATCGTCACGTTCACCACGATCAGCAGGCTGGTGCCGCCGAGGTAGAAGGGGATCGACAGCGCCGTGACCAGATATTCCGGCAACAGGCAGATGATGGTCAAATAGGCCGCACCGATCACCGTGATGCGCGTCAGCACATAATCGAAGTAATTCTCGGTGTTCTTGCCCGGCCGGATGCCCGGCACGAAGCCGCCATAGCGCTTCAGATTGTCCGCCGTCTCCTCGGGGTTGAACACCACCGCCGTGTAGAAGAAGGAGAAGAAGATGATGCCGGCGGCATAGAGCGCCATGTAGACCGGGCTGCCATGCTGCAGATACTGGTTGAGCGAGATGATGAAGTCGCCCCAGCGGCTTTCACCCGCCGTGTGCTGGCCGGCGAACTGGCTGATCGTCAGCGGCATCAGCAGCAGCGACGAGGCGAAGATCGGCGGGATCACGCCGGCCGTGTTGATCTTCAGCGGCAGATGGCTGCGATCCGCCTGCATCCCGCGCTGCGTCTGGCGCTTGGGGTACTGGATCAGGATGCGGCGCTGTGCGCGCTCCATGAAGCAGATGAACAGGACTAGGCCGATCACCGCGACGATGATGCCGATCAGGCGCAGCGGATCGAGGCTGCCGGTGCGGCCGCCCTCCAGCAGGTTGAACAAGGTCGTCGGCAGATGCGCGACGATGCCGGCCATGATGATCAGCGACACGCCGTTGCCGATGCCGCGGCTGGTGATCTGCTCGCCCAGCCACATCAGGAACATGGTGCCGCCGATCAGGCTGATGATCGCCGAGACGATGAAGATCGTCCCCGGCTGCACCACCGCACCGCCCGCTTCCATGCCGCGCGCGATGAAGAAGCCCTGGATCGCGGTCAGCGCGACCGTGCCGTAGCGGGTATATTGGTTCAGCTTCTTGCGGCCGCTCTCGCCTTCCTTCTTGATCGCGGCCAGCTGCGGCGCGAGCGAGGTGGCGAGCTGCACGACGATCGACGCCGTGATGTACGGCATCACGCCCAGCGCGATCAGCGAGGCGCGCGACAGAGCACCGCCCGAGAAGGTGTTGAAGAAGTCCAGCACGCCGCCCTGCGTGCGGCTCGCCAGACCGGCGAGACCGACGGGATCGATGCCCGGCAGCGGCACGTAGCTGAGCAGGCGGAACACGATCAGCGCGCCGATGGTGAACCACAGCCGCTTCTTGAGGTCGGTGGCCTGGGCGAATTTCCCCAGGCTGATGCTTTGCGCCATTCGGTCGGCTGCGGTTGCCATGCGATGATTCGTCCTGGAAACAAAAACGGCGGGATGCGTTTGCCCGCTCCCGCCGTTCATATAGGCACCCGTGGGGGCTTGTCTAATGCCTACACGGTCGAACCGTCCCGAGCCGAACGCGACCGTGGCCGCGCCGTCACATCGGGACGGTCGTTACCGGATCAGGCCTTGAACGACGCCTTGTGCGCCTGGCGCTCGCGATACTTCACGCCCTTCTTGGCGGCGGCCTTCTCGGCGGCCGGCACGACGGTCGGCACTTCGACCGAACCGCCCGCTGCCTCAACGGCGCTGCGCGCACCGGCCGAGACACCGGCGACCAGGAAGCTCAGCTTGGCCGAGAACGTGCCCTTGGCGAGGAGGCGGACGCCGTCCTTGCCACCGCGCGCCAGGCCGGCGGCCTTCAGCGCCGCATGGTCGATCGTGCCGTCGGCCGACAGCTTGCCCGCATCGACCGCCTTCTGGATCGCGCCCAGGTTCACCTCGGCATAATCCTTGGCGAAGATGTTGTTGAAGCCGCGCTTCGGCAGACGCATGTGGAGCGGCATCTGGCCGCCCTCGAAGCCGGCGATGGACACGCCCTCGCGGCTCTTCTGGCCCTTCTGGCCACGACCGCCGGTCTTGCCCTTGCCCGAGCCGATGCCGCGACCGACGCGGATCTTGGACTTGCGGGCACCTTCGTTGTCGCGGAGTTCGTTGAGCTTCATGATTGCACTCGCTTTCGCTTTTGACGCGCTGTTGGATGGAAGCGGCGGGCCTTAACGGGGAGTCGCCCGCTTGTCGAGCGAAGATGTCGGGCAACCTCCCCTCGCCTTCCCCCAAAGCAAAAGGGCGGCGTCGGTCGAAACCGACGCCGCCCCTTCAGGCGCATGGAAGATGCGGGGCTCAGCCCTGCACTTCGACCATGTGCTGGACCTTGCGGATCATGCCGCGAACCTCGGGGCTGTCCTCGAGTTCGCTGACCTTGTGCATCTTGTTGAGGCCAAGGCCGATCAGCGTCGCGCGCTGATCCTTGGTACGGCGGATCGGCGAACCGGTCTGCTTGATCTTGATCGTCGCCATGTCAGCTTACTCCGTGATCGCCGCGGCTTCCGCCTCGGCCACCTGCGCCGTGGCGCCCTGGCCGCGACCCAGCAGGTCCGCGATCTTCTTGCCACGACGCTGCGCGACCGCCTTGGGGCTGGTCTGCTCAGTCAGGGCGCCGAAGGTAGCGCGGATCATGTTATAGGGGTTCGACGTGCCCACCGACTTCGTCACCACGTCGGCGACGCCGAGCGATTCGAAGATGGCGCGCATCGGACCGCCGGCGATGATGCCGGTGCCCTGCGGCGCCGAGCGAAGCGTCACGCGGCCGGCACCGAAGTGACCGTTCGCGTCATGGTGCAGCGTGCGGCCGTCCTTCAGCGGCACGCGGACCATCTTCTTCTTCGCCGCAGCGGTCGCCTTGGAGATGGCTTCCGGCACTTCGCGCGCCTTGCCATGACCGAAGCCGACCCGGCCCTTGCCGTCGCCCACGACGACCAGCGCCGCGAAGCCGAAGCGCTTGCCGCCCTTCACCGTCTTCGAGACGCGGTTGATGTGGACCAGCTTCTCGATCAGCTCTTCGCCGCCATCGTCCTGACCGGGACCACCGCGACCGCGGTTGTCACGACCACCACGACCGCCGTCACGACCGCCACGGTTGCCGCCCGGGCCACCGCGACCGCCGCCCTGGCCGCCACGTCCGCCCTGGCCACCGCGACCACGACCGCCGCCCTGACCCTGATAGCCGCCACCGGTGTTGCCGGTGTTAGCGCCGGCATCGCCGGCGGAAGCCTCAACCGCGGCGGGAGCGCCGGGCTGCGACTGGATATCGTTGGTATCAGCCATTCTTAGAACTCCAATCCGGCTTCACGCGCGGCCTCGGCGAGCGCCTTGACGCGGCCGTGGAACAGGAAGCCACCACGGTCGAACACGACCTGGGTGACGCCGGCGGCCTTCGCCGCTTCGGCCACGCGCCGGCCCACGGCGGAGGCGGCGTCGCAATTCGACGTCGCGCCCTCGTGGCCCGCCAGCGTCGACGCCGAGGCGACCGTGCGGCCTGCCGTGTCGTCGATCACCTGCGCATAGATGTGCTTGCCCGAGCGATGCACGGACAGGCGCGGACGCGTACCGGCACGCGCACGCAGCGCGGTACGATTGCGCCGACGGCGCTTCTCGAAAAGAGAGAGACCCTTGGTCATTACTTCTTCTTCCCTTCCTTGCGGAAGATGAACTCGCCGTCGTACTTGATGCCCTTGCCCTTATAGGGCTCCGGCTTGCGCCAGCGACGGATCTCGGCGGCCAGCTGGCCGACCTTCTGCTTGTCCGCGCCGCTGATTTCGACGGTGGTGGCGTCCGGCGTCTTCACCTCGAGGCCTTCCGGCACGTCGATGTTGACGTCGTGGCTGTAGCCGAGCTGCAGCTTCAGGGTCTTGCCCTGGGCCGCCGCGCGATAGCCGACGCCGGTGATGACCAGCTTCTTGGTGAAGCCCGTGGTCACGCCCGTGACCAGGTTCTGCACCAGGGTGCGCTGCATGCCCCAGAACGCGCGCGCGCGCTTGGTGTCGTTGGCCGGCTGCACCGAGATGCCGTCCGACTGGACGTCATAGGTGATGTCGTCGGCGAGCGGCAGCGTCAGGGTGCCCTTGGGGCCCTTCACGCTCAGCATGCGATCGGCGATGTTGGCGGTCACGCCGGCCGGAACCGGGACAGCCTTCTTACCAATACGGCTCATCAGAAGACCTCCGCGAGCACTTCGCCGCCGACATTCTGCTCACGCGCTTCCGCGTCGGACAGAACGCCATTCGGCGTCGAGACGATGGTGATGCCCAGGCCGTTCATGACGCGGGGCAGCTCCTGCGAACCGCTGTAGACGCGGCGGCCGGGCTTCGAGACGCGCGCGACATGCTTGATCGCGGGCTGGCCCTCGAAATACTTCAGCTCGATGCGCACGCCGGCGGCGGGGCCCATCTGCTCTTCGGAATAGCCGCGGATATAGCCTTCGCGCTGCAGCACGTCGAGGACGCGCACGCGCAGCTTCGACGCGGGGCTCAGGACGGAGTCCTTGCGCGCGCGCTGGCCGTTGCGGATGCGGGTGAGCAAATCACCCAGGGGATCGGTCACTGCCATTGGACTATCCTTACCAGCTCGACTTGGTGACGCCGGGGATCAGGCCCTTGTTGGCCAGATCGCGGAGCTGCACGCGGCAGAGACGGAACTTGCGGTAGTACGCACGCGGACGGCCGGTGGTCGCGCAGCGATTGCGGATCCGGGTCGGGTTCGCGTTGCGCGGCAGCTCGGCCATCTTGAGGCGCGCGATGAGACGGTCCGTCTCGCTCAGCGACTCGTCATTGGCCTGCGCCTTCAGCTTCGCCAGCTTGGGCGCATATTGCGCGACCATCTTCTTGCGACGCTCATTCTTGTTGATCGAACTCAGTTTCGCCATGGACTTAAGCTCTTCCTTGAAAAGCCCCTCCCCCGCCGATCAGACGGGGAAGGGGGTAGAATGTCAGGCCGCCTTCTTCTCTTCGGCGGTCTCTTCCTGCGGGAACGGGAAGCCGAACAGACGGAGCAGCTCGCGCGCCTCGTCGTCGGTCTTCGCCGTGGTGGTCACGATCACATCCATGCCGCGCACCTTGTCGATGCGGTCATAGTTGATCTCGGGGAAGATGATCTGTTCCTTGATGCCGCAGGCATAGTTGCCGCGACCGTCAAAGCTCTTCGGATTCAGGCCACGGAAGTCGCGCACGCGGGGCAGCGCGATCGTGATGAAGCGGTCCAGGAACTCGTACATGCGCTCGCGACGCAGCGTGACCTTCACGCCGATCGGCATGCCTTCACGCAGCTTGAACTGCGCGATCGACTTCTTCGCCTTGGTGATGACGGGCTTCTGACCCGCGATCAGCTCCATTTCGGACGCGGCCTGATCGACGCGCTTCTTGTCCTGGGTCGCCTCGCCGACGCCCATGTTCAGCACGATCTTCTCGATGCGGGGAATCTGCATCTCGTTCTCGTAGCCGAACTTCTCCTGCATCGCCTTGACGATGCGGTCCTCGTAGATGCCCTTCATCCGGGGCTTGTAGGCATCAGCCATCGATCTTCTCCCCGGTCTTCACGGCCACGCGGACCTTCTTGCCGTCCTGCGTCTCGAAACGGACGCGGGTGGGCTTGCCGTCGGCCGTCACGTGCGCGACCTTCGAGACGTGCAGCGGAGCCTCGACCTTTTCCAGGCCACCCTGCGGGTTCGCCTGGGTCGGCTTGCGGTGACGGGTCGCGACGTTGACGCCGCCCACGATCACCTTGCCGTCCTTGGGCATCGACTGAGTGACGGTGCCGGTCTTGCCCTTGTCCTTGCCGGACAGGACGACGACCTTGTCGCCCTTCTTGATCTTCGCAGCGCCCATTACAGCACCTCCGGAGCCAGCGAGATGATCTTCATGTGCTTCTTGCCACGCAGTTCGCGCACGACCGGGCCGAAGATACGGGTGCCGATCGGCTCCTCGTTCTTGTTGACCAGCACCGCGGCGTTGCCGTCGAAGCGGATGGTCGAGCCATCGGCACGGTGGATGTCCTTGGCAGTGCGGACGATGACGGCGCGATGCACGTCACCCTTCTTCACCTTGCCGCGGGGCTGCGCTTCCTTGATGGACACGACGATGATGTCGCCGACGCTCGCCGTCCGGCGCTTGGAACCGCCAAGCACCTTGATGCACTGAACCCGCTTCGCGCCGCTGTTGTCAGCGACGTCGAGATTGGACTGCATCTGGATCATGGATCCTGCTTCCTTCTCTTCTTGGGGTGGATACCGACCCAACCCCGCCTAAAAATAACGACCCCCGGCGCGGACAATCCGCACCAGGGGGAGCGGCGCCTTTAGCCACTCCGGATGCGAAAGGCAATGCCCTTCGATCCTGCCTTTTGATGACGGGCCCGGCGCGTGCCGGGCCGCGCAATCAGGCGTCGACGTCGACCCGGTCGGGCGTCGCGTGGGTGTTCACCCGCTCGATCACCTTCCAGGTCTTCAGCTTGGAGAGCGGTGCGATCTCTTCGATGCGCACGGTCTCGCCGGCCTTATACTCGTTCGCCTCGTCATGGGCGTGATACTTCTTCGAGCGGCGGATGATCTTGCCGTAGAGCGGGTGCTTCACCTTGCGCTCGACATTCACCACCACCGTCTTGTCGCCCTTGTCGGAGACGATCAGTCCGGTCAGCACGCGCTTGGGCATGTGCTCGGTTCCTTACTTGGCAGCCGCGGCGCGGGTGCGCTGCGTCTGCAGGGTCTTGATGCGGGCGATGTCACGACGGACTTCGCGGACGCGGCTCGGCTTCTCGAGCTGGCTCGTCGCCGCCTGGAAGCGGAGATTGAACTGCTCGCGCTTCAGCTGCGCCAGGCTCTCGTTGAGCTGGTCGTCGGTCTGACCGACGAAATCGTTATCGGCCATTACTCGCCTCCGAGGTGGCTGGTGTCGCCCAGGCGGGCAACGACCTTGGTCTTGATCGGCAGCTTCATCGCTGCGCGCTCGAATGCTTCGGCGGCCAGGCGGCCGTCGACACCGTCGAGCTCGAACAGGATACGGCCGGGCTTGACGCGGGCCGCCCAGAACTCAGGCGAACCCTTGCCCGAGCCCATGCGGACTTCGGCGGGCTTGGACGAGACCGGCACGTCCGGGAACACGCGGATCCACAAACGGCCCTGACGGCGGATGTGACGGGTGATGGCGCGGCGGGCCGCCTCGATCTGACGCGCGGTCAGACGATCCGGCTCCATCGCCTTCAGGCCATAGGCGCCGAAGTTGAGCGCGGTGCCCCCCTTCGCGTCGCCATGGATGCGGCCCTTGAACGCCTTGCGGAATTTGGTGCGCTTCGGTTGCAGCATTGCTCTTGTTCCTTAGCGACGGTCGTCGCGCGCCGGGCGCACGCCGGAGGTCTGAGCCTCCATCATGAGCCGGTCGGTCGCCATCGGGTCGTGACCCAGGATCTCGCCCTTGAAGACCCAGACCTTCACGCCGCACACGCCGTAGGACGTGTGGGCCTCGGCCTCGGCATAGTCGATGTTCGCGCGCAGCGTGTGCAGCGGAACGCGACCTTCGCGATAGCTCTCGGAGCGGGCGATCTCGGCGCCGCCCAGGCGGCCACCGCAATACACCTTGATGCCGTCGGCACCCAGGCGCATCGCCGACTGCACCGCGCGCTTCATCGCCCGGCGGAACGCGATACGGCGCTCCAGCTGATCGGCGATGCCCTGCGCGACGAGACGGGCGTCGACCTCGGGCTTGCGGATCTCGACGATGTTGAGCGAGACGTCGGACGAGGTCATCGCCCCGATCGTCTTGCGCAGCTTCTCGATGTCGCCGCCCTTCTTGCCGATGATGACACCGGGACGCGCCGCGAAGATCGAGATGCGGCACAGTTTCGCCGGACGCTCGATCACGACCTTGCTGATCGCGGCCTGCGGCAGGCTCTTCATGATGTACTGGCGGATCTTCAGATCCTCCAGCAGCAGACGGCCATAGTCCGCGCCTTCGGCGAACCAGCGGCTGTCCCAGGTGCGGTTGATCTGCAACCGCATCCCGATCGGATTGCTCTTGTGACCCATTACGCTTCTTCCTGCTCGCGCACGACGATGCGCAGACGGCTGAACGGCTTCAGGATGCGGGTGGACTTGCCACGGCCGCGGGTCGCGAAGCGCTTCATCGTGATCGACTTGCCAACCGACGCCTCGGCGACGACGAGCGCGTCGACGTCGAGATTGTGGTTGTTCTCGGCATTGGCGATCGCCGAGGCGAGCACCTTGCGAGCGTCCACGGCCATCGCCTTGGTCGAGAAGGACAGGATGTTCAGCGCATCGCCGGCCTTCTTGCCGCGGATCAGGCCCGCGACCAGGTTCAGCTTCTGCGCCGAACCACGGATCTGCGTGCCGACCGACAGCGCTTCCTTGTCACCGACCTTGCGGGGGGATTGCGGCTTGCTCATCAGCGCTTGCCCTTCTTGTCAGCGGCGTGACCCGGGAAGTAGCGCGTCGGCGCGAACTCACCCAGCTTCATGCCGACCATGTCCTCGTTGACCGACACCGGCACGAACTTCTTGCCGTTGTAGACATTGAACGTGAGACCCACGAACGACGGCAGGATGGTGGAGCGACGCGACCAGGTCTTGATCGGCGCGCGGCCACCGGCGTCCTGCGCGGCTTCAGCCTTCTTCAGCAGGCTGAGCTCGACGAACGGGCCCTTCCAGACAGAGCGAGCCATTACTTCTTCCTCGCATGGCGGCTACGGATGATCATCTTGTCCGTCGCCTTGTTGTGGCGGGTGCGCGCACCCTTGGTCGGCTTGCCCCACGGGGTGACCGGATGACGGCCGCCCGAGGTCCGGCCTTCACCACCGCCGTGCGGGTGGTCGACCGGGTTCTTGGCGACGCCGCGCGTCAGCGGACGCGAGCCCATCCAGCGCGAACGACCAGCCTTGCCGAGATTCTGGTTCTGGTTGTCGGGGTTCGAGACCGCGCCGACCGTCGCCATGCACTCGCCATGGATGTAGCGCTGCTCGCCCGAGTTCAGGCGGACGATGACCATGCCGCGGTCACGACCGACGACCTGCACATAGGTGCCGGCCGAACGGGCGATCTGGCCACCCTTCATCGGCTTCATCTCCACATTGTGGACGATGGTGCCGACGGGCATCTGGCCCAGCTCCATGGCATTGCCCGGCTTCACGTCGGTGCGCTTGTCGGCGATCACCTTGTCGCCCACGCCCAGACGCTGCGGCGCCAGGATATAGGCCTGCTGGACCTTGCCCTCGGCGTCGGTGCCATAGTTGACCAGCGCGATGAACGCGGTGCGGTTGGGGTCATATTCCAGACGCTCAACCGTACCCTCGACGCCCCAGTTGCGGCGCTTGAAGTCGATGTAGCGATACTTCTGCTTGTGACCGCCCGCGATGCCGCGGCTGGTCACATGACCCTTGTTGTTGCGACCGCCGGTCTTGTTCTTGCCCTCGGTGAGCGCCTTGACCGGCTTGCCCTTCCAGAGCTGCGACTTGTCGACGAGGACCAGGCCGCGGCGGGCCGGGCTCGTCGGGTTATATTGCTTGAGTGCCATGATCCTCAGACCCCCGTCGTCACGTCGATCGACTGACCGTCAGCGAGCGTGACGATCGCCTTCTTCATGTCCGACCGCTGGTAGGGCGCGCCCTTCCACTTCTTGGTCTTGCCCTTCTGGACGATCGTGTTCACGTTCAGCACCTTGACATCGAAGAGCGCCTCGACGGCGGCCTTGATCTCGGGCTTAGTCGCGCTGTTGGCGACCTTGAACACGACGGCGTTCTGCTCGCTGAGCAGGGTCGCCTTCTCGGTGATGTGCGGCGCGACGATCACGTCATAGTGACGGATGTCGACAGCGTTCTGCGGCTTAGCCATTGAAGCGCGCCTCCAGCTTCTCGACGGCCGCGCGGGTCAGCACCAGCGTATCGGCCTTGATGATGTCGTAGACATTGGCGCCGATCGCCGGCAGCACGTCCACTTCGCGAAGATTGCCCGCGGCCAGCACGAAGCTCGTCTCGACGGCATCGCCATCGATGACCAGGGCGCGATTGCCCCAGCCCAGCTTGGCCAGATCGCCCTTGAGCGACTTGGTCTTGTTGCCGTCGACCGTGAGCGCATCCATGACGATCAGCGAGCCGGCCTTGGCATGGCTCGACAGCGCCATCTTCAGACCCAACGCGCGAATTTTCTTGTTCAGCGAGGGATTGAAGTCGCGGACGCGGGCGCCGTGCGCCTTACCACCGCCGATGAACACCGGAGCGCGACGATCGCCGTGACGAGCGACACCGCCGCCCTTCTGGCGACCCAGCTTCTTGCCCGTACGGGCGACGTCCGCACGCTCGCGGGTGCCGCGCGCGGTCGCGCGACGCTTCTCGAGCTGCCAGGTCACCACGCGATGCAGGATATCGGCACGCGGATCGAGGCCGAAGACCTCGTCGTTGAGCTCGATATCCGCGGCGTCGGTGCCGGCAAAGGACTGAACCTTGACCTTCACTGTTTAGCCCTCCTGGCCTTCGGTGGCCTCGGGAGCGGCCGCAGTCTCGGCGGGCGTCTCGGCAGGCGCATTGTTGTTGCTGGCGACGGCCTTCAGGCCGGCCGGATACGGCGCATCGGCGTGCGCCTTCACCTTGACCGCGTCCTTGACGAACAGCCAGCCACCCTTCGAACCGGGCACCGAGCCCTTCACGAAGATCAGGCCGCGCTCGACATCGGTGCCGACGACTTCAAGATTCTGCTGGGTGCGGTTACGGTCGCCCATGTGACCGGCCATCTTCTTGTTCTTGAAGACGCGGCCCGGATCCTGGCGGTTACCCGTCGAACCGTGCGAACGGTGGCTGACCGAGACGCCGTGCGTCGCACGCAGACCGCCGAAGTTCCAGCGCTTCATCGCGCCGGCGAAACCCTTGCCCTGGGTGCGACCCTGGATGTCGACCAGCTGGCCGGCAACGAAGTGGTCGGCCGACAGTTCGGCGCCGACGTCGAGGAGATTGTCCTCGCTGACGCGGAACTCGGCCAGGACCGCCTTCGGCTCCACCTCGGCCTTGCCGAAATGGCCGCGCTGCGGCTTGGCGACGTTCTTGGCCTTGGCGCTACCCGCGCCAAGCTGGACGGCGGTATAGCCGTCGGTATTCAGTTCGCGGCGGGACACGACCTGCAGCCCGTCCAGCTGAAGAACGGTGACCGGCACGTGCCGACCGTCTTCCTGGAACAGGCGGGTCATCCCCATCTTCTTCGCGATCACGCCGGTACGCATGACCAACACTCCTCACAGAGGCACAGGCAGACCCATTCCACCCATGCGTGTCAGCCCGGAAATGCGAAGCGTGCCCCCGTCCCGGGCTGGTTGTCCTCTTGCCGTGAGCGCAAGAACATGACGGGAGACGCTGACCCGGCGGCCTAGGCCACCAGCGGTATCTCAAAATGCGAGAACGCCGCGGGACCGGAGTCGACCGCGGCGCAATGGCCCCTTAGGCCAGCTTGATCTCGACGTCAACGCCGGCCGCGAGGTCGAGCTTCATCAGCGCGTCGACGGTCTGCGGGGTCGGCTGCACGATGTCGAGCATGCGCTTGTAGGTGCGGACCTCGAACTGCTCGCGCGACTTCTTGTCAATGTGCGGTCCACGGTTCACCGTGAACTTCTCGATGCGCGTCGGAAGCGGAATCGGACCGCGGATGAGCGCGCCGGTGCGGCGCGCGGTGTCGGCGATGTCGCCGGTCGCCTGGTCGAGAACGCGATGGTCGAACGCCTTCAGGCGAATGCGGATGTTGCTGTCCATGATCCCTACCGATGCGAAAGAGCGGGCCCGTTGCCGGGCTCTTGCTGTGCGGATGAAAACGAAGAGGCGCAACTAGCGCCCCTCTCATAAAAAGGCAACCGCCCCGCCCCACCTTTTTCAAGGCGGGACGAGGCGGCCGGGCCTGCGAGCAGGCCTAAGCTATGAGAAGCTTACTTGTCGATGGCGCTGACGACACCGGCGCCGACGGTACGACCGCCCTCGCGGATCGTGAAGCGCTGGCCGACGTCCATGGCGATCGGCGCGATCAGCTTGATGCCGAGCGCGACGTTGTCGCCGGGCATGACCATCTCGGTGCCCTCAGGCAGCTCGACGGTGCCGGTCACGTCCGTCGTGCGGAAGTAGAACTGCGGACGATAGTTGGCGAAGAACGGCGTGTGACGGCCACCCTCTTCCTTCGACAGCACGTACACTTCCGACTTGAAGTCGGTGTGCGGCTTGATCGAGCCGGGCTTGCAGAGCACCTGGCCACGCTCGACTTCGTCGCGAGCGACGCCACGGATCAGCGCACCGACGTTGTCGCCGGCCTGGCCCTGGTCGAGCAGCTTGCGGAACATCTCGACGCCCGTGACCGTGGTCTTGCGGACGGTCGGGTGGATGCCGACGATCTCGACTTCCTCGCCGACCTTCACGATGCCGGTCTCGACGCGGCCGGTGACGACGGTGCCGCGACCCGAGATCGAGAACACGTCCTCGATCGGCATCATGAACGGCTTGTCGAGCGGACGCTCCGGCTGCGGGATGTAGTCGTCAACGGCCTGCATCAGCGCGGTGACGGCTTCCTTGCCGAACTTGTCGTTCGAACCCGACAGGGCGCAGGTGGCCGAGCCCTTGATGATCGGAATGTCGTCGCCCGGGAACTCGTACGAGCTGAGCAGCTCGCGGATTTCCAGCTCGACCAGCTCGAGGATTTCCTCGTCGTCGACCAGGTCGACCTTGTTCATGAACACGACCATCGCCGGCACGCCGACCTGACGGGCGAGCAGGATGTGCTCGCGGGTCTGCGGCATCGGGCCGTCGGTGGCCGACACGACCAGGATCGCGCCGTCCATCTGCGCCGCGCCGGTGATCATGTTCTTCACATAATCGGCGTGGCCCGGGCAGTCGACGTGCGCATAGTGGCGGTTCGTCGTCTCATACTCGACGTGCGCGGTCGAGATGGTGATGCCGCGCTCGCGCTCTTCCGGCGCCTTGTCGATGTTCGCGAAGTCCACCGCGGTGCCGCCGGTCGTTTCCGCCAGCACCTTGGTGATTGCCGCGGTCAGCGAGGTCTTGCCATGGTCGACGTGACCGATGGTGCCGATGTTGAGGTGCGGCTTGGTCCGCTCGAATTTTGCCTTTGCCATTTTCCTACCTTCTGAATCGAATCCGCTGCCGCATCCGAGGCCATGCGAACGCGGCCCCATAACGACAGTTTGGACGGAATGCCAGTGCTTCCATCCGGCCGGCGCCCGAAAGCGACCGGCCGGACCGAAGCGTGGCGATTACGCCATCTTAGCCTTGATCTCGTCCGCGACGTTGCTCGGCACTTCGTCATAGTGCGAGAACTGCATCGAGTATTGCGCCCGGCCCTGGGTGAACGAGCGGAGCTGGTTCACATAGCCGAACATATTGGCGAGCGGAACCATCGCCTCGACGGTCTGCGCGTTACCGCGGCTATCGGTGCCCTGGATCTGGCCACGACGGCTGTTCATATCGCCGATGACGTCGCCCAGATAATCCTCCGGGGTGACGACCTCGACCTTCATGATCGGCTCGAGCAGCTTGATGCCCGACTTCTGCGCCGCTTCACGCATCGCGCCGCGGGCGCAGATTTCGAAGGCCAGCGCCGACGAGTCGACGTCGTGGTACGCGCCGTCCGTCAGGTGAACCTCGAAGTCGATGATCGGGAAGCCGATCAGCGAACCCGACTCGGCGGTCTCGCGCATGCCCTTCTCGACGGAGGGGATATACTCCTTCGGGATGTTGCCGCCCTTGACCTCGTCGAAGAACAGGAAGCCCGAGCCACGCTCGCCGGGCACCACGGTCAGCTTGACGCGACCGAACTGACCCGAACCACCCGACTGCTTCTTGTGGGTATAGTCGATGTCGACCTTCTTCGCGAGATATTCGCGATACGCCACCTGCGGCGCGCCGACATTCGCCTCGACCTTGAACTCGCGCTTCATGCGGTCGACCAGGATCTCGAGGTGAAGCTCGCCCATGCCCTTGATGATCGTCTGGCCCGATTCATGGTCGGTCGAGACGCGGAACGAGGGGTCCTCGCGCGCGAGGCGGTTGAGCGCGACGCCCATCTTCTCCTGGTCAGCCTTGGTCTTGGGCTCGACCGACAGCTCGATGACGGGCTCGGGGAACTCCATCCGCTCCAGGATGATCGGCGCGCTGATGGCGCAGAGCGTGTCACCGGTGGTGGTATCCTTCAGACCCGCCAGCGCGACGATGTCGCCGGCATAGGCCTCCTGGATGTCCTCGCGGCTGTTCGCATGCATCAGCAGCATGCGACCGACCTTTTCCTTCTTGTCCTTCACCGAGTTCTGGACCTGGCTCGCCGCCTCCAGCTTGCCCGAATAGATGCGGGCGAAGGTCAGCGTGCCGACGAAGGGATCGTTCATGATCTTGAACGCCAGCGCCGAGAAGGGCTCGGTGTCCGAGGACGGACGCTCGTCCGGCGTCTCGCCGTCGAGCTTCACGCCCTTGATCGCCGGCACGTCGAGCGGCGACGGCAGATAGTCGACGACCGCGTCGAGCAGCGGCTGCACGCCCTTGTTCTTGAACGCGGAACCGCAGACGATCGGCACGAACGACATGCTCAGCGTACCCTTGCGGATCAGCTTCTTCAGATCGGCGACCGACGGCTCGTTGCCCTCGAGATACGCTTCCATCAGCGCATCGTCCTGCTCCACGGCCATTTCGATCAGGTCGCTGCGATACTTCGCCGCCTTCTCGGCCATGTCGGCCGGGATGTCCTGATATTCGAACTTCGCGCCCAGCGACTCTTCGAGCCAGATGATCGCGCGGTTCTCGACCAGGTCGACCAGACCCTTGAAGCCGCCCTCGATGCCGATCGGCAGGTACAGAACGGCCGGACGCGCGCCCAGACGCTCGATGATCGAGTCGACGCAGAAGTAGAAGTCGGCGCCGGTGCGGTCGAGCTTGTTGACGAAGCACATGCGCGGCACGCCGTACTTGTCGGCCTGACGCCACACGGTCTCCGACTGCGGCTCCACGCCGGCGACGCCGTCGAAGCACGCGACCGCGCCGTCGAGCACGCGGAGCGAACGCTCCACCTCGATGGTGAAGTCGACGTGGCCGGGCGTGTCGATGATGTTGATGCGGTGCTCGAGACCCTGGCCTTCATTGGCCTTCCAGAAGCACGTCGTCGCAGCCGACGTGATCGTGATCCCGCGCTCCTGCTCCTGCTCCATCCAGTCCATGGTGGCGGTGCCTTCGTGCACTTCGCCGATCTTGTACGACTTGCCGGTGTAATAGAGGATACGCTCGGTCGTGGTCGTCTTGCCGGCGTCGATATGCGCCATGATGCCGATGTTGCGATACTGTTCGAGCGGATGGCTGCGGGCCATGATCGGTGCTTCCTTAGCGATGTGGGGAGCAGGGCGATGACGCCCGCTCCCCACGATATAGGTGCAATTGCTGCCGGTGAAAAGCCGTCGGCGTCAGCTCCGGGGAACCATCGCCGACGCGGCCCTTACCAACGATAGTGCGAGAAGGCGCGGTTCGCTTCCGCCATGCGGTGCGTGTCTTCGCGCTTCTTCACCGCGTTGCCGCGGTTGTTGGCGGCGTCGAGCAGCTCGCCCGACAGACGCGCCGACATGGTGTTCTCCGAGCGGTTGCGCGCCGCGGTGATCAGCCAGCGGATCGCCAGTGCCTGGGCGCGCTCGGGGCGCACCTCGACCGGCACCTGGTAGGTCGCACCGCCGACGCGGCGCGAACGGACCTCGATGCCCGGCTTGATGTTGTTGAGCGCGTCATGGAACACGCCGATCGGCTCGCGCTTGGCGCGGGCTTCGACGGTTTCCAGGGCACCATAGACGATCAGCTCGGCGACGGACTTCTTGCCGTCCATCATGACCGAATTCATGAACTTGGAGAGGACCTCATCACCGAACTTGGGATCCGGCAGGATGATGCGCTTCTCGGGGCGACGACGACGTGCCATTTCTTCTTCCTTCTAACTTCAGCCTTGGGTGGTCAGCAGCGTGACCGGCTTACTTCGGACGCTTGGCGCCGTACTTGGAGCGGGACTGCTTGCGATCCTTCACGCCCTGCGTGTCGAGAACGCCGCGCAGCACGTGGTAGCGCACGCCGGGAAGGTCGCGCACACGGCCACCACGGATCAGGACCACCGAGTGCTCCTGCAGGTTGTGGCCTTCGCCCGGGATGTACGAAATGACTTCGCGCTGGTTGGTCAGGCGAACCTTGGCCACCTTGCGCAGTGCCGAGTTCGGCTTCTTCGGGGTCGTCGTATAGACGCGGGTGCAGACGCCGCGCTTTTGCGGATTCTGCTCCATCGCAGGGACCTTGGACTTGGCCTTCTGCGGCTCGCGGCCCTTGCGGACCAGCTGGTTGATCGTGGGCATTGAAGCCTTCACCTTTCAAGTGGTTACTTTGCTGGAGCCATCCAGAATACAAAAGGAGCCCAGGGGCGCACCATCGGTGGGCCCAAGGCTCGTTTTCATTCCAGCAATGTTCAAGCGTGCCTTCCGGAACCGGAGTCCCCGAAAACAGGCGCGCCCTATACGTAAGCCGTGCCGCCGGGTCAACTGCCCGACCCTCCCCTTCACATCACGTGAAGAAGCCGCTTGCATCGCCCCCGTCGTGGCGCTAATGCCCGCCACCGCACAGGGGTGTAGCTCAGCTGGTTAGAGCGTCGGTCTCCAAAACCGAAGGCCCTCGGTTCGAATCCGAGCTCCCCTGCCACTTCTCGATCGCAGATATCCATCCGACGCCGAACGCATTCGCGTTGCGGCGTTTTTCGCGTCTGGCTGCACGGCGAGTCACAAGGCGATCATCATGACGCCATCGCCTCGACTTGGGCGTTCGATCATGGTGAGTGATGCCATGCCTTCTCTCGCCAATGCGATCCCCGCCGCGACCATCGTCATCATGCGACCCCGAGGCGACGGTCCACCCGAATTGCTGATGGTCGAACGGGCCGCCACCTTGGCCTTTGCCGGTGGCGCGCTGGTCTTTCCCGGCGGGCGGGTCGATCCCGGCGACCATCGTCTCGCCGAACGCGTCCCGGACCTTCCCCGCGATGAAGCCGCCGCCCGAGTCGCCGCGATCCGCGAGACGCTGGAGGAAACCGGTCTAGCGATCGGCTTCAGCGGCGATCCCGACTTGGTGGCGGTGATGCGCCAACAGCTCCATGCCGGCGCACCCTTCGACACCCTGCTGGACGACGCCGGGCTGGAACTCGATCTGTCGATACTCGTCCCGTTCGCGCGCTGGCGGCCGGAGCCGACCGAGGAGCATGGCCTGTCGCGCATCTTCGACGCCCGCTTCTATCTCGCCACGCTTCCTCCCGATGCCCCTGCCCCGACCGTCGATCATAGCGAAAACGTCCGGCTGGTCTGGACCAGCGCCGCCGACCTGCTCGCCGAGGCCGATGCGGGGCGGGTCACGATCATCTATCCAACCCGCCGCAACCTTGAGCGCCTGGCGCGCTTCGCCGATTTCGATGCGGCGGTGGCGGACGCGGCGCGCCATCCGGTGCGGGTCATCACCCCGCGAGTCGAGCAGCGCGACGGCCGCGCCTGGCTCTGCATTCCCGACGATGCCGGCTATCCGATCTGCGCCGAGCCCGTCGCGGCAGCGGTGCGCGGCTGATGCGGACGCTGCGACGGATCGCGGGCGTCGTGATCCTGGGCGGTCTCCTTCTGTCGCTGGCCTTCCTGCTTTGGGCAGCGTTGCGCGGACGGCCCCAGGACCTGCCATGGACGCCGCTCGACCTCGGGGCGCCGGTCGGGCTGTTCACCGGTCGCAAGCTGACCGCACTGACAGAGGACGCGCCGGCCTGTCGCGCGCTGCTCGATAAGGCGGGCGTGCGCTTTACCGCATTGCCGCCCCGGTCCGATGGCGCCCAGTGCGGCTATGACGACGCGGTCCGCTTCACGGCGGGCGGCGCACGGCGGATCGCACTGGCCCCGGCCGGACTCGGCACCTCCTGTCCGGTGGCGGCCGCCCTGGCGGTGTGGGAATGGAATATCGTGCAGCCTCAAGCGGAGGCAATATTGGGAAGCCGGGTCGTCGCGATCCGGCATTTCGGCAGCTATAGTTGCCGACGGCTCTATGGCCGCGACCAGGGAAATTGGAGCGAACATGCCCGCGCCAATGCGGTCGACATCGCCGGCTTCCAACTGGCGGATGGCCGCTCGATCAGCGTGGTGAAAGACTGGAACCGCGATGCGCCCGCCGCCCGCTTCCTCCACGCGGTGCGCGACGGAGCATGCGACCTGTTCGCGACTACCCTGTCACCGGACTATAATGCCGCGCACCGCGACCATCTGCATCTCGACCAAGCGGCGCGCGGCGCGCGGGGTTGGCGCGCCTGTCGCTGACGACGCGCCATTCGAGCGAATGATCAGTTGGCGAGCGACTGGCCGCCCTCGACCTTCTCCACCCAATGCGGGAAGAAGCTCGGCTGGCGGTTCGACCAGCCTGATGCGGTCGCCGCCGCCTCGCTGATCGACTGGAGCAGCGACCGGCGATTGTCGGGGTGAAGATGCGGCAGCGCCGCCGCCGCGCAGAACGCCGCCGGCAGCCAGGGACGCGACTCGGCCCCGATCAACCGCTCATAGAGGAACCGCACCGCCGAAAAGGTCGTGAGCCGCCCCTGCCCCAGATCGAACGCGACGACCGTGACCAGCGGCGCGAGGAACGGCTCGACCGCTTCCAGGCCGCTATCGTCGGGCACTCGCTCGCGCAGTTCGGGGAGCGCGCGATAGAGCCGGGCCTGCGCCCGGATCGAGGCGGCCTCAACGACGTCGCGCGACCAGCGGCTCATCGCATCGTCGCGGTCCAGCCCGATATCGAGCGAGCGCCGGATGTAACGCTGCGTCGCGGCCGGGAAGCTCGCGAACTCCTTCATTTCGGCCAGCGCCATCGCGCCTTCTGCCGGTCTGCTCCGAGATGCCATGATATCTACCCCGCCCAGCTACTGTCGCCAATCCGGAATAGCGCAAGTTGGTTAACAGCCCGCTTAACGGCATCCGACCGACACCATGAAAACTGCGCAAAACATTGCCGCAACGCAACATCGGATGCGACGAGTTGCACATTCGCGCAACCATCGCATCCGACGCTGTCACCAAAGGGCAACAATCCGGCTAACAGCCGGTGGTATCAGGCGTTGTCCTGATCTTTGCGCGCACGCTCGCCGTCCTCGTCATAGCCGGAGGAGGGCACCGGCTCGCCGCCATGGGGCTCGGAGATGGCGACGGGGTCGCTGCCGTCCATCGTCTCGTCCAGGCCGTTGTCGAGACGCGCGTCGACGCTGTCCGGGTTCTTCTGCAAGCGCTTGGTGATCGACTTGTCCTGCCCCGCATCCTGACGCGGATCGCGGCCCTGGTTGCCCGCATCGGGGGCATCCGGCGCGACCGACAGGCTGTCGAGCGCGCGATCGTCGATGGCATTCATATCGGCTCTCCCACATGTCCGTTCCACCAACAGAACGAGCGGTGTCGCGGCGCGTTCCTGTCGCCATGATCCAGATGAAGGCGAATGCGCCTCAGCCGAGCCGGTCGACCCGGACGCGTTGCTCGATCAGTTGCGCGGCGCCGAACACGGTCATGAAGGCGATGTCGGTGGCATCGCGGCCGATACAGATGCGTGCGGTCTCCGAGGGGTCGGCCATGCCGGTCGCGTCGACCAGATGCCAGCCGCCATCCAGCCACAGCTCCGCCACCGCGTGGAAGTCCGGCGGTGTCACGTCGGGCGCATAGGCGGCGACGCAGCGCGCCGGGATCTCCGCGGCCCGGGCCAGCGTGACGAGCAGATGGGCGTAATCGCGACACACGCCTTCCCGGCTGGCGAAGGTATCGAGCGCCGTCGTCGTACCGGTGCTGCCGTTCGAACTGTAGCGCAACGAGCGCGCCGTCCACTCGGCCAGTGCGGCGGCCAGCGGACCACCGCTCAAGCCCGCGAACTCGGACCGCACGAAACCCTCCAGCTTGTCGGACGGGCAATAGCGGCTCGGCATCAGATAGCCGACCACCGTGCCCGGCAGGTGCCGCACGGCCGTCGGCGGCAGATGGTGGAGGGGGCGGACCAGGCGATCCACTACCACGGTCGCCGCATAGCGCGCGGTGAAGCGGCCGACCGCATGCGACCAGCAGCGTTGTCCGATCCCCTCCTCGCCCGGCACGGCGGCCAGCGGCAGGTCGGACCAGACGTCCAGCCGTTCGGTCTCGATCCACTGGTCGGGCAAGGCCGCCGCCGCGATCTGGAGCAGCACATCGGCCGGCTCGGGCAGGCCATAATCGAGATCGACGGTGATCGACAGGCGGACGGGCATGATGGGCTTTCGGGCGGAGGGCATGAAAAAAGCCCGGCGGATATGGTCCGCCGGGCCCGGATGGTTCGGTCCTGTCCGCGCGATCAGTCGCGCGAGCTGCCGAACAGACGCAGGATGAACATGAACATGTTGATGAAGTCGAGATAGAGGCTCAGCGCCGACATCACGACCACCTTGCCCTCATATTCGGTGCCGGCGACCTGGTAGTAGAGGCTCTTGGTGCGCTGCGTGTCATAGGCGGTCAGACCCGCGAACAGCAGCACGCCGACGAAGCTGATCACCAGGCCCATCGGACCCGACTGCAGGAACATGTTGATGACGCTCGCCACCAGCAGGCCGACCACGCCGATGATCAGGAAGGTGCCGAACGCCGACAGATCACGCTTCGTGGTATAGCCATAGAGGCTGAGCGCCGCGAAGCCCGCCGCCGTCGCGAAGAAGGCCTGCGCGATCGAGGTGCCCGAATAGACCAGGAAGATGGTCGACAGCGATACGCCCATCAACACCGCAAAGCCCCAGAACAGGCCCTGCATCGTGCCCGTGGACATGCGGTTCTGCCCGAAGCTCATCGCGAAGACGATCGCCAGCGGCGCGAACATCACGACGTAGCGAAGGATGCCGCCGTTCACGAAGACCTGCGCGGCCAGCGAGTCCCGGCCGCCCGCGGCGAACAGCATCGCGACGATGCCGCTCAGCAGCACGGCCGAGGCCATGTAGTTATAGACGCGCAACATATAGCTGCGCAGGCCCGCGTCACGGGCCGCGTCACCCGCGGACGCGAACGTCCTGCCGAACGGCGCGGCATTGGGGCGTGGATCGGACCAATTCGCCATGGTGAATAAAACTCCCTCCCCGGCATGATGCCGGATAGGCCGTATATCGGCCCGAACGGTGCATGTTTCAAGCGCGGGACGATGACAGCGACCCGTCCCACGGGTTAAGGTGGCGCCATGATCCGGCTGTTCGTCGCCCTCCGCCCGCCGCTCGCGATCCGGGACTCGCTGGCCGATCTGATGGACCATGTGCCCGGCGCCCGCTGGCAGTCCGATGAGCAGTTGCACGTCACGCTCCGCTTCGTCGGCGAGGTCGACCGGCACCAGGGCGAGGACCTCGCCGCCGCGCTTGCCAGCCTCCATGCGCCGACGCCGCAGGTCGCCCTGTCCGGCGTCGGCCAGTTCGGGCGCGGCGGGCGGGCGGATACGCTCTGGGCCGGGCTGGCCCCCGCCGCGCCGCTCGCGCATCTCGCCGCCAAGGTCGAGCAGGCCTGCCGCCGCGCCGGACTGCCGCCGGAGACCCGCGCCTATCGGCCGCACGTCACGGTCGCCCGCCTGCCCCGCTCGCTGGGCGGCGCGCCCGAGGTGGAGCGCTGGTGCCGCGATCATGCCGGACTGGCGAGCGCGCCGTTCACGCTGCCGCACCTGATCCTCTGTCAGAGCCATTTGGGGCATGAGGGCGCGATGTACGAACCGGTGGCCCGCTGGCTGCTGGAACCGGGACCGGACCCGGAACGATTGACCATGGAATCACAGGGAGAGCATTGATGTACAAGGGGATCGCACTGATCGGACTCGTTGCGGCGTCATTAACCGCCTGTTCGCAGGATCGGACGGCGGTGGGCGAGGCGGTGCCCGGCGGCCGCACGGCGACCGCGAACCTGCGCACGGCGGCCGGCGGCGATGCGGGCCGGGCGACCGCGACGGAGGTGGCGGGCGGCCTGCGCGTGACGCTCGACGCCCAGGGCCTGCCGCCCGGCACGCACGGCGCGCATGTCCACACCACCGGACGTTGCGACGCGCCCGACTTCACTACGGCGGGCGGCCATTGGAACCCGACCGCGATGAAGCATGGCAGCCAGAACCCGCAAGGGCCGCATGAGGGCGACCTGCCCAACCTCATCATCGGCACGGATGGTCGCGGCACGCTGGGCGTGACCGTGCCGGGCGCGACGCTGGACGGCCTGCTCGACGCGGACGGCAGCGCGATCATCGTTCATGCCGCGCCCGACGACTTGAAGACCGACCCCTCCGGCAATAGCGGCGGCCGCGTCGCCTGCGGCGTGTTCATGCCGGCCTGAACCCGTTCGGGAGAGGCGCAATGCCTCTCCCGCTTGGGCTACAACAGTTCGCCCGCCGCCCGCGCCCGATCCTCGCGCGTGCGCTCGGCGGCGGGCACGAGGCGGAAGGCGGCGATCGCGGCGGCCAGCGTGATCGGCGCGGAGGCGAGCAGCGACAGCATCCCGACCGACAGGCTCCCCGACAGGGTCGACACCCGCCCCGCCAGATAGGGGCCCAAAGCCAGCCCCAGCAGCGTCGTGCCGATGAAGAAGGTCGCGGTCGCGGTGCCGCGCATCCGGGGCAGCACCAGATCCTGCGTCGTCGCCGCCGCCGCACCCAGCGCCACGCTGGCGGTGACCTGCGCGGCGAACAGCATCGGATAGAGCAGCGCGGTCGAGTCGGCGGTGAAGGCCAGCGCCAGGAACGGCAGCGGCACGACCGCACCGAAGATCACCACCATCAGCCGCCCCGCCGGATGGCGACGACGCAGGCGATCCGCCGCGATGCCGCCCAGCGTCACGCCCAGGAAGCCGCCCAGCGCCCCGCTCGCCCCCAGGAAGAAGCCCGCCGTGGCCGGAGACGCACCCAGTACCCGCAAGGCATAAGGGGCCGCCCAGAAGCTGGCGGCATAGGCGAGAAAGGCATTGAGGCCGTAGGCGACCACCGTCAGTATGAAGGCGGGCGTGCCGACGATCAGCGCGAAGGTCGGCGGATCGCGCCGGCGCAGCGCACAGGCCCAGGAAAAGACCGCATAGACGCCGATCCCGACGGCCGTCCATTGCGGCCAGGGCTCGCCGATCGCGATCAGCCCCGCAACGGCCGCAACGGTCAGCCCGGCGGCGAGCAGGTTGACCATCAGTGCGCGCATCCCCCCCGCCAAGGCGCCGATCAGCGTCAGCGGCGGGATGATCGTCACCAGTTCGGACAGGAAGGCGCGGAAGGGTGCGGGGTGCGGCGCGGGCGGCGGCAGCCCCTCGACCGCGCCGCGCACCGGCTCGCGCAAGGTCGCGATCCAGGCCGCGACCAGCAATCCCGGCACGCCCACCGCCAGGAACGCCGCCTGCCAGCCGACCAGTCCCCAGGGGCCGCCGCCCGGATAGGCGCGGTTCCAGCCCTGCACGATCAGCCCGCCGATGAAGAGCGAACAGCCACCACCGACATAGAGGCCCGCAGAATAGATAGACAGCGCCGTGGCGCGCAGCCGCTTCGGGAACCAGTCGGAGATCAGCGAATAGGCGGAGGGGCTGGCTGTCGCCTCGCCGATGCCGACGCCGATCCGCGCCGCCGCCAGATGGCCGCCGCTCCGCGACAGGCCGGATAGTGCGGTCATCGTCGACCATAGCGCCAGGCCGATCACCATCAGCCGGCCCCGATGCCAATTGTCCGCCAGCCGGCCGAGCGGAATGCCGAACAGCGAATAGAAGACCCCAAAGGCCGTGCCGTAGAGAAAACCCAGATCCTCGTCGCGCAGCCCCAGGTCGCGCTTGATGTCCTCCGCCAGGATCGAGATGATCTGCCGGTCGACGAAATTGAGCACATAGACCAGGAACAGGATGAACAGCACATACCAGGCGTAGCGCGGCGCGGAGGCGGAGGCTGGCGGAACGCCGCCCGGATCGGCGGCTTCTGGTGCGTAGGCCATGCTCTCTCCCGCTCTGGTTCGTGCGGTCAGGCTATCAGAGGATGGCGGCCGATCAATGATTTTCGTGTATCGGGTATGGGCGACGGATGGGCATTTCCCGGCTTACCGCGTCAACTGATCATGCCGTTCGTAGTTTCGGCATCCCCGATGGTCGGCGATCAGCCCTGCTTCATCCCGGCGGCGCCCCGCTCCAGTCGCGCCAGCAGGGCGGCGATGCTTGGCTCCGCGCCGGGCTCCTTGGGAACCGGCGTCGGGACATGGCGCTTGCCGAAAGAAGACAGGTTGTTGTTCATGTCCACCGACCGCAAATAGGTGATCGCGTCCTCGCCCAATCGCGGCGGCTCGCTGGTGCGCAGACTGGCGATCGGCAGGAGATCGATGGGGGCTTCCGCCGGATCGACGGCCGTGGCCGGCGCATCTTCTGCCACCACCACGTCTGCCCCCTCGTCCGCGTCCGTCTCCCGACCGCCCTTGGCGGCGCAGAGTTGCGGCGGCGACGGCGTCGGCACCGGTTGCAACGGCACGACGGGCAAGGCATCCGGGTCGAAGGCCGATAGCGGCTGATCGAGATCGCGTGGTAGCCGCCGCTCCTCTTCTGGAAACGGCTCCAGACCCGCACCCCAGACGGCGGCACGCGCCCGCTTGCCCTTGCGCACCAGGGCGCCACCATGACCGAACAGCAGGTAGAGGCTGGACCAGACGAAGCCGGCCACCAGCAGCGCGGTGACGATCATCGCCAGGCCCGTCAGCCCCCGCACCGTACCCAGCACCGGCACCAAATTCGATGCGCCGGTCGGCTGCACCACCGCCGCCATCCACACCGGCGGCACCTCCGCCGCCACCGCCGCACCGATCAGCGACGCCAGGCCGGCCGCGATGAACGGCAGGGTGCGGATCAAGGGCGTGCGGTGGAAACGATGCATGGCAAACCTTTCGATGCCATGTCTTGCGGAAAATGGTAAATAAAAGTGAAACGGCAATGGTGGCAATCACCTGCGGTCAACGCCGCCGGCCGAGGCCGGCGGCGTCGATCCATCCTGCAATTTGGATATATTATCTAGTTTATTCCGAGACTTCCTCTTCGAGCGCCGAGAGGATCGCCTGGTTGAAGGCCGGAATATCGTTCGGATTGCGGCTGGTGATCAAATTGCCGTCGATCACCACTTCTTCATCAACGACCTCGCCACCGGCATTTTCCAGGTCGGTGCGAATCGAGGGATAGCTGGTGAGTCGCCGGCCATCGATCACGTCCGCCTCGGCCAGCAGCCAGGGGCCGTGGCAGATGGCGGCGACGATCTTGTCGTCCTCCATGAACTCCGCGACGATCTCCATCGCCCGCTCTTCCAGGCGCAGCTTGTCGGGGTTGCAGGTGCCGCCGGGAATGACCAGCGCGTCGTAATCGTCGGTGTCCACCTCGGCCAGGGTCAGGTCGGGCGTCGCCATCTCCGCCTTGTTGATGTCCTGCTCCATGCCCTGGATCGGATCGCGCTTGATCGAGGCGAGCGTGACGGTGGCGCCCGCCGCTTCCAGCGCCTTTTTCGGTTCGAACAACTCCACCGTCTCGAAGCCATCGGCCGCGATCATCAGGACGCGCGCGTTGGAAAGGTCGGCCATTTCATTACTCCTGTGGGGGAACCTGTCGCCGAGAACCCTCCCGGACCGCGCCCGTTCCGGAACGAAGGCGGGCTGACGCGCATTTGCCAAAGGGAACGAAGGAGATCCGGGTGGCTGCGCGCATCGTCTACTGTGATGATTCCAAATCCGGGATCACCCGCCGCAAGGTTAGGGACCAGTGGGAATATCGCGATGCGGCCGGCGAGCGGATCACGGATGCGGACGAGATCGCCCGGCTGAACGCGATCGGCCTGCCCCCCGCCTATGAGCGCGCCTGGTTCTGCCCCAAGGCCAATGGCCATATCCAGGCGATCGGCTGGGACGAGAAGGGCCGCAAGCAATATCGCTATCATGTCGACTTCCGCGCCGCGCAGGAGGCCGCCAAATATGATCGGTGCTGCGAGTTCGGCACCGCCCTGCCCCGCCTGCGCAAGCAGGTGGAGGCCGATCTGAAGCGGCGTGGCCTGCGCAAGGAGCGTGCGGTCGCCGCCGTCGTCCGCCTGCTCGACATCGGTCATCTGCGCGTCGGCAACGAGGCCTATGCCGAGGCGAACCAGTCGTTCGGCGCGACCACCCTGCGCAAACGCCATGGCACGGTGAAGGGATCGACGCTGAAGCTGCGCTACAAGGGCAAGTCGGGCAAGATGCGCGATGTCGCGATCACCGATCGCGCACTCGCCGCCACGGTGCGACGGATGGAGGATCTGGACGACCAGCATCTGTTCGCCTGGATCGATGCCGAGGGGGAGGCGCATCCGGTCACCTCCTCCGACGTCAACGCCTATATCAAGGAAGCGACGGCCTGCGACTTCACCGCCAAGCATTTCCGCACCTGGGGCGCGAGCGTCGCGGCGTTCGAGGCGCTCGCAGAGGCCGAGGAGGATCTGAGCCTCAAGGCGATGCTGGAGCCGGTGGTCGAACGGCTGGGCAATACGCCGGCCATCGCCCGCAAGAGCTATGTCCATCCGGCGCTGATCGCGCTGACCAAGACCGGCCAGGCCGCGTTCCGCCGGGCGTTGCGCCTGCCCCGCTCACGGGCCTATCTCAGCCGCACCGAACGCGGGCTGATCGCTTTCCTGGAGACGGGCACGCCACCGGCCGCCGCCTGACACCGTATCGCTGACGAGGTTTCCATGTCCAAATCCCCGCCTGCCAATGCGCAGGAGCCGATCTTCGACGCGGCGGCGCTGTCGGCGCAGACGCACGGCCTGATCGCGGCCTCCACCGAATGGCTGCGCGAGCATTGGCTGCAGATCCTGATCGCCTTCGCCGTCGGCACCGTGATCGTGCTGGTGCTGCACGCCGTGCGCCGGATCGGCGCGAAACTCTGCGATCGGCCGCATTGGGCCGCCGGCTGGGGCGTCGTGCTGGGCCGGACCGTGTCGCGCACCGGCAATATCTTCATCGTCATGCTCGCCGCCAAGCTGGTCGTTGGCTATGCCGGGGCGCCGGCCCAGGTCGAAAGCACGATCAACTTCCTGTTCACCATCGCCGCCGTCTTCCAGGCGGCGCTCTGGGCGCGCGAACTGATCCTGGGATCGATCGAGCACCGCACCTCCGCCGCCAATTACCAGGGCGAGGCCCTGTTGTCGGCGATGGGGCTGATCCGGCTGCTCGTCACCTTCGCGCTGTTCGCGATCGCCTTGGTCGTGGTGCTCGACAATCTCGGCGTCAACGTCACCGGCCTGGTCGCCGGCCTGGGCGTCGGCGGCATCGCCATCGGCCTGGCGGCGCAGGGCATCTTCGCCGACCTGTTCGCGGCGCTGGCGATCATCTTCGACCGGCCCTTCCGGCGGGGCGACAAGGTCAATTACGACCAGACCAGCGGCGTGATCGAGGGGATCGGCCTGAAGTCCACGCGCATCCGCGCCTATACCGGCGAACTCCGCATCATTTCCAACCGGCAGCTGCTCGACAAGGAGATCCAGAACATCACGGTGCGCGACCATATCCGCATCGGCTTCACCATCGGCGTCGCCTATGAGACGCCGCCCGACCTGCTGGAACGCGTACCCGCGATCCTGCGCGAGATCGTCGAGACGGAGGGCGGCACGGTCGCGCGCGCCGGGTTCGAGACGTTCGGGGCGAGTTCGATCGACCTGTCGCTGTTGTTCGACGTGCCCGGCGACGACTGGAACAAGGCGCATCCGATGCGCGACCGGATCGTGGTGTCGATCATGCGCCGCTTCGCGCAGGAGGGGATCAGCATCCCCTATCCGACCCAGACCACCTATACCGCCGCACCCGACGGCCGGATCATCATGCCCTATCCGGAAGTCCAGCCCGTGCATGTCGAGAACGCCCCAAGTCGTTGAGCTGCCTTGGATGACAAATAGGCCATCCGGTACCTGACCGCCTTGCCGCAGCCATGATCGCGCCCTAACCGGCACGCTCATGCGCTCGGCGTATCTCCAGCCCGACCCCAATCGTCAGGATGCATCGCCGCGCCGCCGCGCGGGTGCGTTCATCCTGACAGTGGTGGCGCATCTGCTGCTCCTGCTGCTGTTGCTCCGGCTCGCCCCGCCGCTGACCGAGCGCAAGCCGGAAGAGCCGCCGACCAGCTTCTCGCTGCTCCCCGATCGCGGCGAGGCCCCCAAGCCCGCCGCGCAGGGCAAGACCGCCAAGGTCCAGCCTCAAAAGAGCGGCGACTCCGCCAAGGTCGACACGCCCCGCCCCGTGGCGCAGGCCAAGCCCGTCGAAACACCCGTGCCGCCCCCCTTCGCACCGGGCGTGATCCCGAACAGCAAGGCGCTGTTCGACTCGTTCGACCTCGCCAAGGTCCAGGGGTCCGGCGGCGGCCGTACCGGCGACAATGACGGCGAGGCCGGCGACGGCAAGGACAGCCGCTCCGTCTACGGCCCCGGCGAGGGATCGGGCGGACAGCGGCTCTACAATGCCGAATGGTATCGCGAGCCGAGCAACAGCGAGCTGAACGGCTATCTGCCCGCCGACGCGCCGCCGACCGGCTGGGGCATGGTCGCCTGCCGGACGATCGAGGATTACCATGTCGATAACTGCCGATCGCTGGGTGAGTCCCCGCTCGGCTCCGGCTTCGCCCGCTCGTTGCGCCTCGCCGCGTGGCAATTCCGTGTGCGCCCGCCGCGCCTGGGCGGCAAGCCGCTGATCGGCGCCTGGGTGCGTATCCGGATCGAATATACGCAGGGCAATGCGGTGCTGAAATAGTGGATCAGACGTCGCACTTCCGGTTTTAGAATATCGGGTTCGTCGGTAAGCGCGGCAAACATGATGCTTTCCGCTACGACACTCGATGGAATTGAATGAACGGTGCGCCGAGGCTTGCAGTCCCGGCAAAGCTCGGCCTAGAAGGAGCGCGCGCAGTCCAGCGCCCAACGACAGGACGAGCCATGGCGACGGTCACCCCCGCGCAGATGAAGGAGAGCATCGGCACGGAGCATGTCTCCGACTGGGTGGAGGTCACCCAGGCGATGATCGACCGGTTCGCCGAGGCGACCGGCGACGACCAATTCATCCATGTCGATCCGGTCCGCGCGGCCGAGACGCCGTTCGGCGGCACCATCG
This sequence comes from Sphingomonas sp. SORGH_AS_0438, assembly GCF_031453475.1. Lineage (NCBI taxonomy): Bacteria > Pseudomonadati > Pseudomonadota > Alphaproteobacteria > Sphingomonadales > Sphingomonadaceae > Sphingomonas > Sphingomonas sp. SORGH_AS_0438. The sequence goes on along the minus strand of NZ_JAVIZS010000001.1, from coordinate 498,427 downwards.
CCCATGGCTTCCTGACGCTGTCGCTGATGCCGATGCTGTCCGCCCGCACCGACCTGCCCCGACTGGAGGGGGCGCGGATGGGCGTGAACTATGGCGGCAACAGCGTCCGCTTCCTGTCGCCCGTCCGGTCCGGTGTGCGGGTGCGCGGACGGTTCCGCCTGGTCGACTTCATCGAGAAGCGGCCCGGCCAATATCAGCTCACCCACGCCTTCACCGTCGAGATCGAGGGGCAGGACAAGCCCGCGCTGATCGCCGAGTGGATCGGCCAGACCTTCACCTGATTTCGCCTTTCCTTCCCCCATAGCCTTGAGGATTGCCGTCCATGCGCTCCGCCGTCATCGTCTCCACCGCTCGCACGCCGATCGGCCGCGCCTATCGCGGCGCGTTCAACGCCCTGCCCTCGCCGACGCTCGCCGCCCATGCGATCCGCGCAGCCGTCGAGCGCGCCGGCCTCTCTGGTGAGGACGTGGACGATGTCGTCTGGGGGGCCGCGCTCCAGCAAGGTTACCAGTCGCCCAATATCGCCCGCACGTCGTTGTTGCGCGCCGGACTGCCCACCACGGTCGCAGGCATGTCGGTGGACCGGCAATGCGCCAGCGGGCTAATGGCGATCGCCACCGCCGCCAAGCAGATCATGGTCGATGGCATGGATGTCGCGATCGGCGGCGGCGTCGAGTCGATCAGCATGGTCCAGACCCCCAAGATGAACGTCGCGCCCGATCCCGAGCTGCTGGCGATGCACCAGAACATCTATATGCCCATGCTCCAGACCGCCGAGGTGGTCGCGAAACGCTATGGCATCACGCGCGAGCAGATGGACGAATATGGCCTCCAGTCGCAGCAGCGCACCGCGGCGGCGCAGGCGGCCGGCAAGTTCGACGACGAGATCGTGCCCGTCACCGCGACCATGGCGGTGGTGGACAAGGCGACCAAGGAGGTATCGCATCACGAGGTCACCCTCGCCAAGGACGAGGGCAATCGCGCCGATACGACGCTGGAGGGGCTGTCGGGCCTGAAGACGGTGATCGAGGGCGGCACGATCACCGCCGGCAACGCTTCGCAATTATCGGACGGCGCCTCCGCCTCGGTGCTGATGTCGGAGGAGGAAGCCGTGCGGCGCAGCCTCGCCCCGCTCGGTCGCTATGTCGGCATGGCGGTGGCGGGCACCGAACCGGACGAGATGGGCATCGGCCCGGTCTTCGCCATCCCCAAGCTGCTGGCCCGCAACGGGCTTACGATGGACGATATCGGCCTGTGGGAGCTGAATGAGGCCTTCGCGGTGCAGGTCCTCTATTGCCGCGACAGGCTGGGCATTCCGAACGAGCTGCTCAACGTCAATGGCGGCGCGATTTCGATCGGCCATCCCTATGGCATGTCGGGGGCGCGCATGACCGGCCACGCGCTGATCGAGGGCAAGCGGCGCGGCGCGAAATATGTCGTGGTGACGATGTGCGTCGGCGGCGGCATGGGCGCGGCCGGGTTGTTCGAAGTGCTGTGATGTCGGTCATTTAAGATTGGGAGCCCCGCCCGCACCGGCGGCCGGGGCTCTTTTCATGCGGGGCACGGAGACGCCTTGCTCTACCGCAACCAACCCCCCGCCGCCACGTTTCCCCTTGCGAACGTATCAAAGGAGAGACGGACCATGGCCGACACCGACAGCCCGCAGGAAATCGCCGCGACCTTCATCGACAAGCTGAAGGCCAGCCCCTTCGTCATGCTCGGCCTGATGGACGGCCAGCATAGCGAGCCGATGACCGCGCAGCTCGATGACGACCAGCCCAACACGCTGTTCTTCTTCGCCGGCAAGGACAATCGCGCGGCCAAGGGCGGCGACGCGATGGCGCAGTTCGTCGGCAAGGGCCATGATTTCTTCGCCTGCATGGCGGGCACGCTCAGCCAGCAGAACGACCGCGCGCAGATCGACAAGCTGTGGAATAATCAGGTCGAGGCCTGGTTTCCCGGCGGCAAGGAAGACCCGAACCTGGCGCTGCTCCGCTTCGACATCGACTCGGCGGAATTGTGGGAGACCGACATCTCATTGTCCGGCCGCGTGAAGATGCTGTTCGGCGGCACGATCCGGGGTGACGAGTCGTCCAGCCATGCGGTGGTCGGCTCGATCGCCTGATCAAACGGCTGGTGCCAAAACAAAAAGGGGGCGGTGGCATCGACCACCGCCCCCTTTTTGTTGCTCAGCGGCCGCCGGACGGATCAGCCATTGGCGGTCATGAAGTCCTCGCATACCGGCGCGATGCGGTTGCGCCACTTCGACCCGTTGAAGATGCCGTAATGGCCGACCCCCTCGGCCATCAGATACCGCTTCTTCTCGGCGGGCAGATTGGTCGCCAGCGTCAGCGCCGCGCGCGTCTGGCCCAGGCCGGAGATATCGTCGCGCTCGCCCTCGATCGCGAGCAGGCCGATATCGGTGATCGCGCCCGGATCGACGCGCTTGCCGCGGTGCAGATACTCGCCCTTGGGCAGGGCATGACGCTGGAACACCGTCTCGATCGTCTGGAGATAGAATTCCGAGGTCATGTCGCAGACCGAGCGGTATTCCTCGTAGAAGCGCTTGGTTGCCTCGGCACTGTCGCCATCGCCCTGAACCAGATGCTTGAACAGCTCCCAATGGCTGATCAGGTGGTTGCCCAGGTTCATCGACATGAAGCCGGCAAGCTGGAGGAAGCCCGGATAGACCTGCCGCCCCGCGCCCGGATAGGTCATCGGCACGGTGACGATCACATTCTGGCGGAACCAGGCATGGGGCCGCTCGGTCGCCAGCGTGTTGACGGCGGTCGGCGCCTCGCGCGTGTCGACGGGGCCACCCATCATCGTCAGCGTCAGCGGGCGATTGGGATGCCGGTCCGCGCTCATCACCGCGGCGGCGGCATAGGCGGGGACCGAGGGCTGGCATACCGCCAGCATATGCGAGCGCGGCGCGTCGTCCGTGCCCATCGCCGCCAGGAACTCGACCAGATAGTCGATATAATCGTCCAGGTCGAAGCGACCATCGCTCAGCGGCACCAGCTTCGCATCGCGCCAGTCGGTGATGTGTACATCGGCGAAGGGCAGCATCCGCTCCACCGTGCCGCGCAGCAGCGTGGCATAATGGCCCGACATGGGGGCGACGATCAGCAGCTTGGGACCGCCCTCCACGCCTTCGCGGCGGAAACGCTTGAGCTGGCCGAACGGCTTGCGCAGCACGATCTCTTCGACGACCGCCACGTCGCGGCCGTCGATCATGGTATGGTCGAGGCCGAAGGCAGGCTTGCCGCGCGGTGCGGCGGCATGGGCGAAGACCTCCAGCGCCGATCCCACGATCGCGCCGCCGCCCAGATAGGCGAATGGGTTCGCCGGGTTCTGGAGCAGGCCCGCACCGAAATTGGCCATCGCGCTGGCACCCGCGAGCATGGAGCGCTGCATTTCATAAGCGTCGTAGAGCATCGGGTATCCTTACCCCCATTTGGGTTGCCAAAGCCGTAACGCAATCTGACCGATTGGCAATGCGGCCGGCGGCGCGGTGATCATGCGGTGCCGCATAGGTCGTATAGACGGTTCCTGCCCGTTGAGCGGCCGGATGGCCACTGCTAGGCGGGGATCATGGCTAGAACTCCCCGCCCGCCCATCGGCTCCCCCGACCAGCGGGAGGGTGCGGCGAAAGGCCCCGAGCGTCGCCGGCTGGGTGACCTGTCGATGGTCTGGCAACATGCCCGCCGCTATCCCGGCCGCATCGCCATCGCCGGCGCGGCGCTGGTCACCACCTCGGCGGCGACGGTCGGAATACCCTATGGCTTCAAGCGGGTGATCGATCGCGGCTTCGGCAACACGACCAGCGAGACGGCCTCCCTCGCCTCCTCCTTCCATTATCTGCTGATGATCGTCGCGGTGCTGGCCGTCGCCACCGCGATCCGCTTCTATTTCGTGTCGTGGATGGGCGAGCGGGTGGTGGCCGATATCCGGCTGGAGGTGCAGCGCAACCTGCTGCGCCTGTCGCCACGCTTCTTCGAGGAGAACCGGCCGTCCGAGATCGCCTCGCGCCTCACCTCGGACACCGCGCTGATCGAGATGATCGTCGGCGGCACCGTGTCGATCGCGCTGCGCAACGCCTTCACCGGCGTCGGCGGGATGATCTACCTGTTCATCATCTCGCCCAAGCTGGCCGGGCTGCTGCTGATCGGCATCCCGCTGATCGTGCTGCCGATGACTTTGCTCGGCCGCCGCGTCCGCAATCATTCGCGCACCTCGCAGGACCGGGTGGCGGAGGTCGGCACGCTCACCACCGAGGTGCTGGGCGCGATGCGAATCGTCCAGGCCTTCGGGCAGGAGGGGCGCGAGGCCGGCCGCTTCGGCACGGCGGTGGAGGCGACGTTCGACGCCGCGCGCCGGCGCAACGCGCTGCGCGCCGGCATGACCGCGATCGTCATCGCGCTGGTCTTCGGATCGATCACGCTGGTGCTGTGGGAGGGGGCCATCGACGTCGCCGCCGGACGCCTGTCGGGCGGATCGATCGCCGCCTTCGTGCTGACCGGCGGCATCGTCGCCGGGGCCTTCGGCGCGCTGACCGAGGTGTATGGCGACCTGCTGCGCGGCGCGGGCGCGGCCAGCCGCCTGTCCGAACTGCTGCGCGAGGTGCCGGCGATCGCCGCGCCCGCCCGGCCGGTGGCACTTCCGGTGCCGGCACGCGGGGGCCTGCGGTTCGAGGGCGTCGAGTTCCGCTACCCCACCCGACCCGACATGGCGGCGCTGCACGACTTCACGCTCGACGTGCGGCCAGGCGAAACGGTGGCCGTGGTTGGCCCCTCCGGCGCGGGCAAGTCGACGCTGTTCCAGCTCGCCGAGCGCTTCTACGATCCGCAGGCCGGCCGGGTGCTGGTCGACGACGTGCCGCTGACCGAGGCCGATCCGGCGGAACTGCGCGCGCGCATCGCGATGGTGCCGCAGGAGACGGTGATCTTCGCCGCCTCGGCCCGCGACAATCTCCGCTATGGCCGCTGGGACGCGGACGACGACGCGCTCTGGGCCGCGGCCGAGGCCGCCAATGCCGCCGAGTTCCTGCGCCGCCTGCCGGACGGTCTCGACACCTATCTGGGCGAGGGCGGCGCGCGCCTGTCGGGCGGGCAGCGCCAGCGGATCACCATCGCCCGCGCCCTGCTCCGCGACTCCCCGATCCTGCTGCTCGACGAGGCCACCAGCGCGCTCGACGCGGAGAGCGAGCGGCTGGTGCAGCAGGCGCTGGAGCGTCTGATGACGGAGCGCACCACCCTGGTCATCGCGCACCGGCTGGCGACGGTCCGCGCGGCGGGGCGGATCATCGTGATGGAGGAAGGCCGCATCGTCGAACAGGGCACGCATGGCGAGCTGATCGCGCAAAGCGGGCTCTACGCCCGTCTCGCCAGCCTGCAATTCCACGACGCCTGACGGCGTGAAGACCATGGCTCGGACGAAGACGCGGAGCCGCTGAAAGTACCCTCCCCAACGGTATGCGAGACCGTTGGGAAAAATCGCCACCGTGCTCCTGCGAACGCAGGAGCCCAGGGTTACGGACACCCAAAGGGCGTTGCCTTGCCTGGCTCCAGGCTCCTGTATGCGGAGGAGCCCAAGCCTGTCCGGCCTGTTCGCCCGACATTTGCAAAGGTCGCGCGGCACGCCGGCCTATCTGCCGCAGCCGGATGATGCTCCGGCCGCGTGCTACATCAGGCTCAGCGCGCCACTAGCGCTTGCGTCCCTGGTGCCGGATATTCCCCGGCCGCCCCCGCCGCTTGAGTACGCGCGGCGCCTTGGCCTTGCCGCCCCGGTCGTTCCGACCGAGCGACGGCGCATAACCACCCCCACCCCCGCCCGGCAGGTCGAAGCGCAAGGCGCCCGACACCGAATTGGCATCCGCCAGCTTGAGCCGCAGCCTTTGCCCCAAGGCATAGACATCGCCGCTGCTCTCGCCGATCAGCCGCCGGCCGGCTTCGTCATAATGGAAATATTCGCCGCCCAATTCGCGCACCGGCATCAACCCGTCGCCGCCGACGCCCTCCACCGTCGCGAAGAAGCCGAAGGCCTGCACGCCGGTGATCCGCGCATCGACCTCCTCGCCGACATGCTCGGAGAGGTAGGCGGCGACATAGCGGTCGATCGTGTCGCGCTCCGCCTCCATCGCCCGGCGTTCGAGCTGGCTGATCCCCTCGCCGATCCGTTCCATGTCCGCCGCTTCGGGCAACAATCCGCCCTCGCCCAGCCCATAGGCGCCGACCAACGCCCGGTGGACCACCAGATCGGCATAGCGGCGGATCGGCGAGGTGAAATGCGCGTAGCTGCCCAGCGACAGGCCGAAATGCCCCTGATTGGCGGGCGCATAATAGGCCTGGGTCTGGGTGCGCAACACCTGCTCCATCACCTGCGGGCGGAAATCCGCCTCGCCGATCCGATCGAGGACATGGTTGAACGTCGCCGGCCGGATCACCTGGCCCAGCGCGAAGGCGACGCCATAGGTCTCCAGATAGTCCTTCAGCGCGGACAGCTTCTCGCGCGCGGGCGCTTCGTGGACGCGGTACATGACCGGGGCCTTCTTCGCCTCCAGCGCCTTGGCAGCGGCGACGTTGGCGGCGATCATGTAATCCTCGATCAGCCGGTGCGCATCCAGCCGCGCACGCGGCGCCACCGAGAGGATGCGCCCCTTCTCGTCCAGCACCACCCGTCGTTCGGGCAGGTCGAGGTCGAGCGGCTCGCGCGCATCCCGCGCCTTGGCCAGCGCCCGCCAGCAGTCCCAGAGCGGCCGCAGTGCGCTATCGACCAGCCCCATGTCCCAATCGGCGGTGCCGGTGCCGTCGATCGCGGCCTGCGCCTCCTCATAGGCCATGTTCGCCGCGATCCGGACCAGCGCGCGCGTGAAGCGCCAGCCTTTCAGCGCCCCGCTCTTGGTCACCTGCAAGTGACAGGCGAGCGCCGCGCGATCCTCGCCCTCCTTCAGCGAACACACGTCCGCCGACAGGATTTCGGGCAGCATCGGCACGACCCGGTCGGGGAAATAGACCGAATTGCCCCGCTTGCGCGCCTCCACGTCGAGCGGACTGGCCGGGCGGACATAATAACTGACATCGGCGATCGCGACGATCGCCTTCCATCCGCCCGCATTGGCCGGATCGTCGTCGGGCGCGGCCCAGACCGCGTCGTCATGGTCGCGCGCATCGGCGGGATCGATCGCGACGATCGGCAGGTGGCGCAGATCCTCGCGCCCCTCGCCCAGCGGCCGCGCCGCCGACCGGGTCGCATCGTCCAGCACCGCATCGGAAAAGACGTCGGGGATGCCGAGCTTGTGGATCGCGATCAGCGAGAAGCTGCGCGGCGCGAAGGGATCGCCCAATCGCTCGACCACGCGCACGGTGATGCGCGGCGGCCGGCCGGCGAGTTCGCACATCACCAGGTCGCCCGCCTGTGCGCCGCCCGCGTCGGACACGGGATATTCACGCCGGTCCTTCTTCTCCACGCCGGTCAGCCACAGCCGGTCGCCCTCGCCGCGCAGCACGCCCAGCACCTGTTCGGACGATCGCGCCAGCACCTTCATCGGATGCGCGATCCAGCCGGACCCCGCCTCCTCGGTGCGGGCCAGGATACGCTGGCCGATGCCCAGCGCCCCGCGCTTGCGCTCACGCACCCGCAGGCGGGGGGCCGGCGTCTCCGCCTCCCACTGGTCCGGCACCGCCCAGACATTGCCGCCGTCATCGACATCGGCGATGCGCAGCACCGTCACCTTGGGCACCCCGCCCATGCGGTGGAAGGCACGGCCGCCCGCCCCGTCGATCAGCCCCTCATCGGCCATGTCCTTGAGCAGGGCCTTCAGCCCGATCTTCTGCTGGGCGGTCAGGCCGAAGGCGCGGGCGATCTCGCGCTTGCCCACGGGCATGTCGGCGGACTGGATGAAATCGAGTACCTGCTGCGCATCGGGCAGGCCGGGGGAAGGCTTTCGCATCCCCATCAGATAGGGATGCGGAGCCGCCGCGTCATCCGCGAAGGTCAGGTTGCGCGCTGGATCAGCTCGATCACCATGTCGCCGGGCTGGATCGCCTCCGCCTCCCGGTCCCAGATGCCGAAGGCGCGGTCGCCGCGATAGAGGCGCACCACCTGCGTGCCGACCAGATCGCGCACGCCGCGGCCCAGCTCGTCGGGACGCACCGGCCGCTCGCGCAGCTCGACCGATCCGCCGCGCGTCACCAGGTCGGCGACATAGTCGGCGACGTGCGGGCCGTTGGTGCATTGCGCCAGCAACTGCCCGCCGAAGCTGACCGGATTGACGATGATGGACGCGCCGGCGTCGCGCGCCAGATCCTCATTCTCGATCTCGCCGATCGCCACCGCCACGCCGGCATGGGGCGACAGGCGGCGGACGCTGAGCACGATCAGCACCGCCGTATCGTCGCGGCCCGGCGTCACGATCACCGACTGCGCCGTCTCCACCCGCGCGATCGACAGGACATGGTTGTGCGTGGCGTCCCCCTCCACCGTGGCGATGCCGAGTTCCTCGGCCTGGCGCAGGCGATCGGCGCGCTCGTCGATCACGACGATGCCATCCGGTGCATGGCCCCGCTCCAGCAGTTCCGCCACCGCCGCGCTGCCCGACCGGCCATAGCCGCAGACCAGCACATGCCCCTTCAACTCGCGTCCGATCAGACCCATGCGCCACCTTTCCCAGCCCTGCCGCAGCATGAAGCTGTACGCGCTGCCGAGGAAAATGAGGAACACGAAGATACGGATCGGCGTGACGACGAAAGTATCGAACATCCGCGCCGATGCCGATACCGGCACGATATCGCCATAGCCGACCGTGGTGACGGTGATGACCGTGAAATAGACGATGTCGAGAAAGCCGATCGGGCCGCCGCTATTGTCGCGCAGGCCGTCCCGGTCCAGCCAGTGACCGCCCAGCGCGATGCCGATCAGCACCAGCACCGCCGCCGCCCGGATGGCCAATGTCGCCGCCGGTCCCAGCTTGCCGGGGCGGTAGAAGCGCGGCCGCGCGACCTGCGCCGCCGCCCGCGCCGCCAGCCGCCCCGGCAAGGGCGCGGGACGGTGGTGACGATGCGGCGGGCGCCTGGGCGCAAGGGACATGACGGCTCCGGCTCGGGTTCGGACCGCCAGCCTAGGCCGGCGGCGCAATCGAGGCCAGTGGCCGCCGCCCGGTCAGAACTCGCTCCATTCCTCCGCCGGCCGGACCATCGCTGGCAGCGCCGCCGCCGGCAGCGGCTTGATGCCGGACGAAGGCAGGACGCGGCTCATCAACCCGTCCATCCCCGCCGACTGGCCGCTGGTGCGGAAGCGGCTGGCCTGTTCGGACAGGTTACCGACTTCAGAGGCCAGGCTGCGCGCGGCGGCGGAGGTCTGCTCGACCATCGCCGCATTCTGCTGGGTGGAGCGGTCCATCGCGGCGATCGCGGCGGAGACCTGGGTGATCGCGGCCGATTGCGCCTGGTTGTCGGTCGCCATCGTCGCCAGCAGCTGGTGCACCTGCTGCACATCGTCGGTGATGTCGACCAGCGCGCCGTCCACCTTGGTCACCGCGCCCACCGCCGTGGCGATGTCGGTCTGGGTCAGGGTCAGCTGGTCGCGCGCGCGCTTCGCCTCTTCCTCGGCGCGCATCGCCAGCGCGGACACCAGGTCCGCCACCACCGCGAAGCCACGCCCGGCATCGCCCGCCCGGCCCGCCTCGACCGCCGCGTTCATCGCGAGGACGCGGGTCTGGAAGGCGATCTTGTCGAGCCCTTCGATCACCGAATCGATGCCCTTGGCGCTGTCGGACACGCGGCCCATCGCTTGCACCGCCTCGTCCGCCACGGCGCGACCGCCCTTCACCGTCGCGATCGTCTCGTCGGCGCGCTCCACCGTCCGGTTCGCCGAATGGACGGAAGCGTGCAGCCGCTCGTCCATGGTCCGCGCGGAGGCGGCGGTCTGCTCCAGCGAGGCGGCATTGGCCTCGGTCCGCCGGGCCAGATCCTCCGACGCCTGCGCGATCTCGGTCGAGCCGCTGCTGATCAGGCGGGCGCTTTCCGATACCGCGCCGATCATCGACCGCATATTGGCGATCGCCGCGTTCAGGCTGTCCTTCAGTTCGGACAGACCATCGGGGAAATCCTCGTTCAGCATCTGGGTCAGGTCGCCGGCGGCCAGCGCATCGGCGATCCGCCTGATGTGGTTGACGGCCTGTTTCTGCTGCTCTTCCAGCGTCTTCGCGACATGGACGTCGATCAGCGACCCGCAGAACCGGCGTGCCCGCCCGTTCTGGTCGTTGATGACCCCGCCCATCGCCCGGACCCAGCGATAGCGGCCGTCCCGCATCTTGATCTTGTACGTGACGTCATAGGGGACGCCGGTGTCGACCGAGGTTGCGAAGACCCGGGCCACCCGCTCGGCATCCTCGGGATGAAGGCGATCGGACCAGGCTTCGACGACGTTCGGGAAATCGCGTTCGTCGTTGAAGCCGAGCATCTTCCGGAATTCGGCGGACCAGGTCCAGATCGTGTCCGGGTGCATCGCCTGGCCGTTCGGGAAGACCGCGTCCCACAGGCCAACGCCGCAGGTCGTCAGCAGCGTGTCGTGCCATTCCAGCGCACGCTGCCGATCCTTGCCAATAAGCTGGATCATAGTTCACCTCGTTTGACCAAACTGCTCCATTATAGGAGAATAAGGGTTATACGGGGCGATGCCGCCGGTAAAACAGACCGGCGCGACGGCCGCCGCCGCCGCGCCGTCCGGTCAATAGGCGCGACCGATCAGCACCCGCTCCACCGCCGGTTCGCCGGTGAAGACGCACGGTCCCTCGTCGCAACCGGTCTGGCCGAGCGGTGCGTTGCGGATCGTCAGCTTCAGCGCCTTGATCCGCTCGACCACCGCGTCCAGGCCCGCGCCGGTCGGGCGCGACCAGCGGACATCGACCCAGCCCGGGTTCTTCACGCCCTCGGCGAAATGCGCCTCGACCGCCGCCCAGTCGTCCAGCGGCACGATCTGTGCGCGCAGGGCCTCGGTCGAGCGGGCGAGCAGCCCCGCCTGGATCTCCGCCAGCAGCGCCGCCGCCGTGTCGACCAACTCGCCGCACGGCATCACCCGGCTATCGAGCTTGCCGTCCTCGCGGTACAGCCGGTCGCGGCGGATGACCGAGACATTGCCGCCGGCCACGTCGCGGCCGCCGACCTCGATCACGATCGGCGCGCCCTTCTTCACCCAGCCCCAACGCTTGGTCGCGGCCTTGGCGGGCTTCAGGTCGAGCAGCGCACGGACCGGCTCGCCCAGCGTCGACAGCGCGCCCAGTTGCTTCTGCAGGTCGCGGCAATAGTTGACGATCGCCTGATCCTCGGGCTGATCGCGCAGCATCGGCACGATCACCACCTGCCACGGCGCGATGCGCGGCGGCACGCACAGGCCGTCGTCATCGCCATGCACCATGATGACGCCGCCGATCATCCGCGTCGACACGCCCCAGCTGGTCGTGTTCGCCAGTTCCAGCTCGCCGCTGGCATTCTGGAACCGGATATTCTGGGCCTGGGCGAAATTGGTGCCGAGGAAATGGCTGGTGCCGGCCTGCAGCGCCTTGCCGTCCTGCATCATCGCCTCGATCGAATAGGTCGCGACGGCGCCAGGGAAACGCTCATTCTCCGGCTTCTCGCCGGTGACGACGTGCATCGCCAGACAGGTCTCGGCGAATTCGCGATACACCTCCAGCATCTTCAGCGTTTCCTCGCGCGCCTCCTCGGCGCTGGCATGGGCGGTATGGCCCTCCTGCCAGAGGAATTCGGCGGTGCGCAGGAACATGCGCGTCCGCATCTCCCAGCGGACGACATTCGCCCATTGGTTGATCAGCACGGGCAGGTCGCGCCACGACTGGACCCAGCGCGAGAAGGCGGTGCCGATCACCGTCTCCGACGTCGGCCGCACGACCAGCGGCTCCTCCAGCTTCGCGGTCGGATCGGGCATCAGCCCGCCCTTGCCGTCCGGCACCAGGCGATGATGCGTGACGACCGCCATCTCCTTGGCGAAGCCGTCGACATGCTCGGCCTCCTTCTCGAAATAGGAGAGCGGGATGAACAGCGGGAAATAGCAATTCTCGTGCCCGGTCGCCTTGATCCGGTCGTCGAGCAGGCGCTGAATGCGCTCCCATATGCCATAGCCCCAGGGGCGGATGACCATGCAGCCGCGCACACCGGATTCCTCGGCCAGGTCGGCCTCGGCGATGACGGATTGATACCAGGCGGCGAAATCCGCCTCGCGGGTGACGGGGAGCGCATGCTTCATGGTCGCGGCTGGTAGCGCGGCGGATGCCGCCCGTCACCCCTTCTGTGGACCGGCCGGGGTCGCCAAGCGGTCGCGCCGCCGCTACCGCCCCTGGCGTGACGCCCTCCTCCTCCCATCACGACGCCCTGTTGCCCGCGATCGGCCTGCGCCTGCTGTCGGTGCTGCTGTTCGCGGGCATGAATGCCAGCATCAAGCTGGCGCAACAGGGCGGCGCGGCGCTGGGCGAGATCCTGTTCTTCCGCCAGTTCGGCGCGGCGCTGCTGGTGACGACGGTGATCGCGGCCGGGCCGGGACTGGCGTCGATCCGCACCCGGCGGCTGGGCGCACACGTCACCCGCGCGACCGTCGGCGTGATCAGCATGGCCTTCACCTTCGCCGCCCTGATCGCGCTGCCCCTGGCGGAGGCGACGACGATCGCCTTCACCGCACCGATCTTCGCCACGGTGATGGGCGCGCTGGTGCTGGGCGAGCCGACGGGCTGGAAACGCTGGGCGGCGGTGACGGCGGGCTTTGCGGGCGTGCTGATCGTGGTGCAGCCGGGCGGCCATGCCATTCCGCTGGTCGGCGGGCTGTACGGCCTGATCGCCGCCTTCCTGACCGCGATCGTCTTCATCCTGCTGCGCCAGATCGGCCGGACGGAGAAGGCGCAGACCACGGTCTGGTGGTTTTCCGTGCTGTCGCTGCTGCCGCTGGGGATCGTCTTCGCGGTCGAGGTCCATGCCCTGCCCGCCCGCACCTGGGCGACGCTGGCGATGGTCGGGCTGTTCGGCGGGGGCGCGCAGCTGGCCATGACCAGCTCGCTGCGGCGGGGGGCGGTGTCGCTGGTGGTGCCGTTCGACTATACGTCGCTGCTCTGGGCCAGCCTGCTCGGCTGGTGGCTGTTCGGCACCATCCCGCGGGAGACGACCTGGATCGGCGCGCCGATCATCATCCTCAGCGGCCTCTACATCGTCTGGCGCGAGCATGTCCGCCGCCTCGAGCAGACCGCCGCCGCGATCACGCCCGACTGAGCCGGGCCGCCATCAGCAACCGCTTGCCGCGCAGATACATTTCCAGCCGCTGCGCCGCGATCAGCCCCAGGGCGAGCGCCATCAGCATGTCGGTGACCGCCCAGACATCGAGGTGCAGCCACCCCGCCCCGCCGCGCGCGCCCTGGCGCAGCAGGACGATGGCGAGGATGAAGAGCATCGCGGCGGGCGACGAGGTCTGGCGGAGCGCATGGCTGTCCGGATCGACGCGGATCGTCATCATCCGCCCGCGCTGCCAGCCCAGCGCCGCGCCGATCGCCAGCGCGACCGCGCAATAGAACCAGCCGGCCCCCGATGGCGGCCGCTCCGCCAGCACGAACGCGACCAGCGCGGCATAGAAGGCCGGCAGCATCCACAGCCGCTCCAGCCGCAACAGCGTCTCGCGCCGCATCCGTCGCCAGCGCACGGCGAAGACGATCGCGATGATGATCCCGGTGATCGCATAGGTGATCAGCGTGGCGGGCGGCTGGTTCATGGGTCAGCGGTTCCAGAGCGTCGGATGCGCATCGACATAGCCGGCCACCGCATCGGCGATCCGCCGGTCGTCGGCGACCGTGGGATGGCTGTTGCATCCGCCGAAGCTCAGCCCCTTGAGCGTCGCGAAGCCGATATCGGCGACCCCCTCGGCACGAAGCTGCTCGACCACCTTGCCCGCCTCCGCCGCGATCTCGCCGTCCGCCTTGTCGGTCGCCCAGACGAAGATATGCGCGCGCGGATTGGCCGCGTGCAGATCGCGCAGAAAGGCCGCATAGCGCGTCTCATAGTCACGGTGCAGCGCCGCACGGTCGGCCCAAACCTCGCCCTGATGCAGCGGCGTCGAAAAGTCGTTGGTGCCGAGCGCCACGACATACAGCTGCGGTCGCCAACCGCGATCGTCGGCGACGTGGTCATGGTCGAACAGCGTGTAGCGATAGGCGACCGGCAGCGGATCGGCGGCGAATCCATTATAGTTGCGCACCACCCCGCGCCCGGAGATCGCGTTCACCCGGTAATCGGCATCGTAGCGGCGGCCGAGCTGCCCCGCGATCCCCTGCGACGTGTCGGTCGTGTCCCAGACCTGATCCGGCGTGCAGGTCTGGCCGTCGGCGGTGTTGCCGTAGCCGACCGTATGCGAATCCCCGATGAACTCGATCCTGCGTGCGCGCGGCCGGACCGGCAGCGGGTGGCGCGCATAGACGCCGCCCAGCACGGTCGCCCCCGCCTGGCTCTCGCTCGCCACCTCGACGCGCAGGCGGTGCGCCCCCCTTCCCAGGCCGGTCAGGCGGTAGAGCCCCGGCTTCGGCTTGACGAGCGTCGCCGCCGGCCGGCCATCGACCAGGATGTGGAGGCGGACATCGCCCGGGCCGATGCGGAGATCGGCGCTGTCGTCGGCAAAGCCGGCCTCGACATAGCTGCCCGGCCATTGCCGGCGAAGGGCATCGCCCTCGATCATGCCCCGCCCACCGATGTGCAGGGGCACGGATGGTCCCTGCGGTGGCGCTCCCGTGGAGATTGGCTCGATCCGGACCGGGGCCGGCGCGGTCGCTCCCATCGTCAACACCGCCAGTGCGGCCAGCGCCACGCGATTACCATGTCGTGCCATCGTCCGCCCATCCGTTCCACTCATGGTCCGGCACGTTGGGGGCATGACGGGATCGGATCAATAGCCTCGGTTACGCTTTCTACCGCGATGAAAGATCGCCATTTGCTCATTCTCGGCTGGGTCGCGACCGCGACCGCCGTGGCCATGTACCTGTCCTATATCGACCAGATCCGCCTCAACCTCGCGGGCGACAAGGGGTCGGTCCTGCAACCCCTCGCCGCCGTCGTGAACTGTTCGCTCTGGGTTGCTTACGGCCTGCTGCGCGAGAAGCGGGACTGGCCGATCGTCTTCGCCAATGCCCCCGGCGTCCTGCTCGGCGCGATCACATTGGCGACCGCGCTCTAGGAACCTCAGATGCGGTGGGTGGGCCGGGGACCGAAGTCGAACCAGCCACGCCGCTCGCCGACCGGATAGGCGGGCCGCGCGGCGCTGGCGGCGCGGCTGGTCATCGGCGCGACGCGCTCGCGATGGCGGGGATCGGTGACGACCGCATCGTCGACCACGCGTGTGCGCTCCGCCACGACCGGCGTCGCGGTGCGCAGCCGCTCCTGTTCGCGTTCCAGCTCGGCATTGCGCGTCTCGGCGGCGGCGAGGCGTGCCTCGACATCCTTGCGGTGCGCGGCATGAGCGTCGCGCTCGGCGGCGTAGCGCTGCTTCCATTTGCCGCCGCCCGGATGACTGGCGAGGCCGAGCAGCCAGCCCGCGACCAGTACCAGGCCGAGTACCGCAAATTGCGTGGGTGTGGTGAACAGCATCGCATCCCTCCTGTGGTGCGCCGACAACGAGCGGCGCGCCACCGGGTTGCGAGGCGTGCCGTTCACTTGCCCGCGAGCATCGAGTCCTTGATCGAACAGGCCGCCGGACCCAGGATGACGACGAACAGCACCGGCAGGATGAAGCAGATCAGCGGCACGGTCATGATCGCCGGCAGCCGCGCGGCCTTCTCCTCCGCCCGCATCATCCGCTCGTTGCGGAACTCCGCCGACAGCACGCGCAGCGCCGAGGCGAGCGGTGTGCCGTATTTCTCGGTCTGGATCATCGTCGTGGTGACGCCCTTCACCGCGTCCAGATCGACGCGCATCGCCAGATTCTCGAACGCCTGACGCCGGTCGCTGAGGAAGCCCAGCTCGATCCCGGTCAGGGTGAACTCCTCGCCTAGCTCCGGATAGGCGCGGCCCAGTTCGCGCGCCACGCGGTGGAAGGCGGCATCGACCGTCAGCCCCGCCTCCGCGCAGATCACCAGCAGGTCGAGCGCATCGGGCAGGCCCTTGCGGATCGCATGCGATCGCTTGGTGATCTTGTTCTTCAGGAAGATGTCGGGCGCCTTGTAGCTGGCGATCAGCGAGACGGCGACCAGCGCATATTTCTTGAGCGGCGACCATTCGGCGAAGCCGTCGGTGCCATAGACCCAGATGGTCATGAACCCACCGATCAGGATCGGCAGCACCAGCCGGCCAAAGATCACCGCGACCGCCCATTCCTTCTTGCGGATACCGGCCTGGAGCAGCTTGATCTGCGCGGCCTTGAGCTGGCTGTCCTGCAACACCTTCATCGACGACAGGATGGTGCGCATCCGGTCGGCGGCGTCGTTGCGCTGGACCAGCTGAGCGCGGCGCTTGGTGGAGGCGGTGATGCCCGCCTTCAGCTGTTCGCGCCGGTCGTTCAGCGCCTTGACCCGCTTGGTCATCGGATCACGCGCGGTGGTCGCGGCATAAAGCGCGACCATCACCGCGAAGGCGGCGATCCCGGACAGGATCGTCGCCACCCACAGCACGTCGACCCCCAGGATCGTCGGTCCGCCCGTCTGGCCCATCATCCGCCCCTCAAATCTCGAAACTGACCATCTTGGCCATGATGAAGCCGCCGATGCCCATCCACAGCAGGCCGCCCATGCCGACGACCATCAGCCGTTCGTCGGTGAAGAAGTTCGCCATATATTCGTGGTTGATGATCGAGATGAGCGTGAACACGATGAAGGGCAGCGCGCCGACGATATAGGCCGACGCCTTGGATTCCGACGACATGGCGCGGATCTTCAGCTTCATCTGCCCGCGCTTGCGCAGCACGTCGGCGAGATTGGCGAGCGTCTCGGCCAGGTTGCCGCCCGTCTCGCGCTGGATGGCGATGGTGATGACGAAGAACTGGAATTCGGGCGTGCCGAGCCGGTCCGCCGTCTCCTGCAACGCCGCGTCCATCGACCGGCCGATCTTCATCTTGTCGGACACGGCGCGGAACTCCTCGCCCACCGGCCCATCGACCTCGGCCCCGACCACGCCCATCGTCTCGCTGATCGGCAGGCCCGAGCGCAGGCCGCGCACCAGCAGGTCGATCGCATCGGGAAAGCGCAGCGTGAACTTCGCGACGCGCCGCGAAATCACGCGCCCGACGACGAAATGCGGCACGCCGCCGCCCACCACCATCGTCGCGAACAGCGTCAGCAGCAACGGCGCGCCCTTCATCAGGAGCAGGAGCAGCGTCAGCACGCCCAGGCCGGCCGTCGCCAGGCCATATTGCCCGACCGTCCAGTCCTTGCCCGTCATCGCCAGCCGCTTGGCGAGCAGCGCCCGATTGGGCAGCAACCGCCCGACCGCCACGTCCATCCGCGTGTCGCGCGCGGCGGCGATGCCGCGAGTCTGCGCATCGACGACGACGTCCCCCCGCCCATGCCGCTCGCGCAGCGCCGCGATCCGCCGCGTCTGCGCGCGGGAGGCCGACGGTCCGGAAAAGGCGAGCACCAGCATCGCTAGCACCAGCCCCGCGCCACCGGCGATCAGGATCAGCGGCAGCATCGGGTTCAGGCCTTCTTCGCCGGCCGCTTGGCGACCAGCGCGCCGAGCTTGCCGATCAGCGACCCCGATCCGCCTGCCCGCTTCAGCCCGACCCCCGCCGCCTCGCCATCGACCGTGGTCAGGATCGCGGTCATCAGGTCGCCGAGCGGTGCCACCGTCTTGCCGCCCTTGCCGACCTCGGCGATCGGCTTGCCGAGCTTCGCCGCCTGCGCGACCAGCTTCTGATCATAGGGCAGGACATGGTCGAGCTTGCGTTCGATCGAGCCCTCGAAATCCTTGCGGGCGATCTCGGTCTGGCCGTTCGCGATCATGCGGTTGCAGAGCAGATGGACCTGGGTCTGCGGCGCATGGGTCTTCAACCAGGACAGCAGCCGGATCGTATCGCGCGCCGCCGCCAGCGTCAGTTCGGTGACGATCACCGCGATCGGCACATCGGCCATCAGGGTCGGATACTGCACCAGCATCGCGCGCGGCAGATCGACCACCGTCGTCTCGAACGCGGCGCGCATCTCCTCCTGCAATTGGCGGAAGACGGTGCCGTCCGTGGCGGGGGGCGCGTTGATCGGCGCTTCGGCGGACAGCACCGCCAGCTTTTCCGAGGCACGCACCATCGCTCGCTCGATGAACAGCCCGTCGATGCGGCTGGGATTCTCCATCGCATCGGTCAGCCCGCGCCCCGGCTCCAGGTCGAGCGCTAGCGCGCCCGTGCCGAAATGCACGTCCAGGTCGAGCAGCGCCGTGCTGCGCCCCGCCTGTTCCGCCATCAGCCATGCCAGCGAGGCCGCGACGGTCGATGCGCCGACCCCGCCCCGCGCGCCGATCACCGCCACCGCGCAATGCGGCCGCTCGACCGCACCGTCGCTCGCCTTCGGCGCGTTCAGCATCGCCAGTGTCTGGGCAAGCGCGTCGCGCAGCATCTCCGGATGCAGCGGCTTGAGCAAATAATCGTGGATGCCGCTGGCCAGCAGGCCGCGATACAGCCGCACATCGTTCACCTGCCCCAGCGCGATCACCACCGTGCCGGGCTCGCACACTTCGGCCAGACCGTTGATGTCGTTCAGCGGATCGCCCGATCCGGTCAGGTCGACCAGCAGGACCTGTGGACTGGCGCTGACCGCCAGCGACTGGATCGCCGCGCGCAGGCCGCCGCCGAACACCTTGTCGGGCGACCAGCCCATCTCGCCCGCGACGATGCGCACGACATCGGCGGTCGCCTCGTCGCCGACGAAGCAGGAGAAGGGATCGCGGGCGCCGATCGTCCCGGGCTTCCAGGGCGCGTTCATCTCAATTGCCTCCCTTGGCGCTTTCCGTCTTGACCGTCGCGCCGCCGCCGCCGGTCAGCCCGGCCTTGCGGTACTCGGTGACCGGCTTGGCGGCGCGCACCGGATCGGTCAGGCCGTCACCGGTCTTGCCCTGGACCAGGTCGCGCGGATCGGCGATCATCGCGGCGAGATTGCTGTTCACCGAGCAGCCGTAATCCGACGACGTATGCTGGTCGAAATTGATGCTGCCGTTGCGCGACCAGTCGGGACAGCCCGGCACGCTGGCCTGCGCACGGCTGACCACGACGCGCACCATGCCAGCCGGCACGGGGGTGCCCATCACCGGCCGCTCGGCGAGCAACAGGCCGAATCCGCCGACGACCTCGCCGACCGCCTCGCGGATCGCAGGGGCCTCACCCTCCGCCCCCTCGACCCACACGCGGTCGCCATAGCCCAGCTTCAGCGCCGTCAGCCAACCGGCCAGCCGACCGCGTTCGACGGGCGGCAGGTCGCCATAGCGGGTCGCCAGTTCGATCGGCAGGTCGGTGTGCGACACCACCGGCTGGTGGACCGATTCCACGCCCCTGTTCTGCGTCCCGCCGCATCCAGCAAGCGCGGCCAGCGGGAGGAAAAGGGCGGCAAGGGACAAACGCGAAGTCATCGACGCATCTCCGGGCATCAACGGGGGGAGCCGGCGGTCGGCACGGCGTTCGCCTGGGGGCGGGCGGGCGACAGCGTCGGCGGCGTTGCGGGTATGATGGCGGCCGGGCCATTGGTCGGCACCGGGCGGCGCTGCGGCTCCTTCGACGCAGCCGCCAGGTCGCCGAGCAGCACGCGCTGCACGTCGGTCGGCGCGCGATAGCCGTCGGTCGGCAGCGTGATCTGGTTCAGATTGTCGACCGGCTTCACCAAATAGGGGGTGATGACGATCACCAACTCGCTCTCGTTGCGCTGGAACTGGTTGGACCGCAGCAGCGCCCCCAGGATCGGCACGTCGCCCAGGCCCGGCGTCTTGTCGTAGCTGTTGTTGTGGATGTTCGACAGCAGGCCGCTGATCATCATGCTCTGCCCGGACCCCAGCTCGACCGTGGTCTCGGTCCGCCGGGTGGTGATGCCCGGCACCCGCGTGCCGTTGAGCGTGACGGCATTCGAGTAATCGAGCTGCGACACCTCCGGCCGGACGCGCAGCGAGATGCGACCGTCCGCCAGCACGATCGGCGTATAGGACAGGCTGACGCCGTATTGCTTGAACTCGACCGACACCGTGCCGAATCCCTGTGCGATCGGGATCGGCACCTCGCCGCCGGCGAGGAAAGTGCCCGTCTCGCCGGAAATGGCGGTCAGGTTCGGATTGGCGAGCGTCGTCACCTGCCCGACCGTCTCACCCAGGTCGAGCGCGCTGATCACGTCCAGGCCCAGCAAATGCCCGAACATGTTGAGCGTGCTGCCCGAGGGGGCCGTGGCCGGGAGGCCGAACAGCGTGGAGCCGGGACGTGCGCCATTGGCATCGACTGGCCCGGTGTTCGTCGGGGTGCCGGGAAGCGTCGTGATCGTTCCCTGCCGACCGCTGCCGATCGAGAATTTGAAGCCGTTGTTGTTGTTAGCCCGGCTGGTGATGTTGTTGCCGATACTCTTGATGAAGTTGCGGTTCACCTCGGCGATCCGCACCTGCAGGTTGACCTGGAGCGGCGTGGCGCTGCGCAGCCGCGACAGCACCTTGGTGGCATCGCCGACATAGGCCTGGACCAGCCGCTCCGCCTCCGCCGCATCGGCGGGCGCGGGCACGGTGCCGGTCAGCAGCACCAGCCCGTTCATCGGCGTCGCGACGATCTTCGCCTCGGGCATGGCCAGCGCCAGCATCGCGCCGATCGAGTCGAAATTGTTGCCGACCCGGACCGTGGAGGCATAGACCACGCCGCCGCCGCGCGCGGTGGCGGAGATGGTCGTCTCGCCGGGCTTCTTGCCGAAGATATAGAGCTGGGTCGGCGAGCGGACCTGAACGTCGGCGACCGAGTCGTCGGCGACGAACAGGTCGCTCATTGGCCGCGACAGCGTGACCAGCCGGCCGCGCCCGGTATTGACCTGCACCACCCCGCCCGGAGCGGACACCGCCGCGCCATTCTGCGCCAGTAGCGGCATGCCATCCAGGCCGAGCGTCAGCGCCAGGCCGGCGGCCCCGGCCTTCCACAGCATCGAACGCGTCATCCTACTTCCCCCCGACCGGAACGGCGGTCACGGCATTGCCGCGCGCGATCCGCACCACCGGTCCGGCCGTCGACGCGGCCCCCGGATAATTGCTGCCCTGCGGCGCGGCCGGCGCCGACGACCCGCCCGGCCCCATGCCGCCCATGGCGTCGCCACCGGCCGCCTTGCCGGGCACGCTGCGCCGCTGGAAGCGCGAGATGTCCGCGCCGCTGCTGAAGGTCGAGTCGCCGACCTGCGGCTGGCTGGCGAGGCGCATTAGCATCGCCTTTTCCAGATGCGGATCGTCCGACGTCTTGGCCGAGCCGGAGGCGATCGCCTCTTCCAGCTCGCCCGGCGTATCCGCCAGCGGCCGCAGCGACAGCGACAATGCGCCCACCATCTGCGCCACCGCGATGCCCTCGGCGATCTTCGGCGTCGCCTCGACCGTCACGGTCGAGAAAGTGCGGACCTCGGTCTTGCCGTCCTCGCCCACCGTATTGTCGGTGCGCTGGTCGGTGGCGAGCACGCGCAGGTTGCGCACGATCGTCTCCGACACCTTGAGTGGCGGGCCGTCGCCACCACCCGGCACCGACTGGGTCAGCATCAGGTCGATTCGATCGCCGGGGAAGATGAACCCCGCCACCGCCGACTGGGCCGACACCGGCACCGTCACCGCCCGCATCCCCGGCCCCAGCGCCGCCGCCAGGAAGCCGCGATCCCCCGGCTTGACCAGCGCGCCCTGGGTCACCGGCTGGCCGGCGGTGATGGCGTTGCGCACCACCGTGCCCTGCAAGGCCTTCAGGTCGGTCTTGGTCCGCAGGTAATAGGCGCCGTCGACCAGTTCCTTGGGCCAGGGCTGGAACTTCAGCGCGCTGGCGTCCAGGATCGTGCCGACCGGCAGCGCGCGCGTGGCGACCAGCACCTCCGGCCCGTCGATCACCGGCGCGGCCGCGACCTGGCCCATCGCCGCCGCCTGCGGCGCAGCGCTGCCCGCGATCAGCGACCGCGCCAGGAAGGCGGTGATGCCGGCGACGACCAGCGCCCCCACCAACAATATCAGCTTGCGACTATCCATGGTCCTGCGTCTCGCGCCTTCCCGAAAAACGTCCGGTTGTTCGACGGTTAAGCATCAGCTCAATTGGTTAAGGATCGGTTCGCGAATGGCGATCAGGCCCGCGATCGCGATCGCCACGCCATAGGGCACCTCGATCCCGCGCCGGTCGCCACCCCCCTTGATCCGATGTTCGATCAGCATCGCCAGCGTCACCGCCCCGCCCGCCAGCGACATCACGACCAGCATCGACAGGAACCGGTCGAGCGGCAGCCACAGCGCCAGCGCCGCGATCAGCTTGACGTCGCCGCCGCCCATCATCCCGAAGCGAAAGGCCTGGGCGAAGAGCAGGAACGCCCCGACCGCCAGCGCGACCTGGATCGCCATGCCCGGCCATGGCGCGATCCCGTTCGCCCACCACCAGAGCGGCGCGAGCAGGGCGATGGCGATGCAGATCCGATTGGCGATCTCCCGCGTCCGCGCATCCTGGATGCCCGCCGCCAGCAGCAGCGCCCCCAGCAGGATCACCAAGCCGATCCGCTCGCCCATTCCCATCATCCCCGCCCCGCTCCATGGTTGACGGGCTGTAGACGGAAGGGTTTAGGATTTCGTAACTGCACGGGTGACCAGCCCGCCCGACTCACCGCCCCCGGCCACCGCCGCCGCCGATCCCGGCCGCCTCTCCGTCTGGACCGCGCCGGATGGCTGGCCGCACCGCCGCTACGACCGCCGGGGCACGGGGCGTGGCCGGCTGCTGTTCCAGACCGGTCGTGCCGACATGATCGAGAAGTATCGCCACACGCTCGACCATTTCCACGCCCAGGGCTGGGACGTGACCGCCTTCGACTGGCGCGGACAGGGCGGATCGGGCCGGCTGGCGGCGGGCGATGTCGGCCATGTCGAGGATTTCGGCCTGCTGGTCGACGACCTCGCCGCCTTCTGGCACGACTGGCGGCAGGGCGACGGTCCGCATGTGCTGGTCGCGCATTCGATGGGCGGCTTCCTGTCGCTGCGCGCGCTGGTCGAGGGGCAGATCGACCCGGCCGCGCTGGTGCTCGTCGCGCCGATGCTGGCGCTGCGATCGCCGGTCGGGGACCGATTGGGCGGTTTCCTGGCCCGCTGGCAGGTCGGGCGCGGCGATCCGGCGCGCGCGGCGTGGCGGCGGCTGGAGGGCGAGCGCGCCGCCCGCGCCCGGCAGATGCGGCTGACCCACGACCTGACCCGGTTCGAGGCGCAACAGGCGTGGCGTGCCGCGCATCCCGACCTCTGTCTCGGCTCGCCGAGCTGGCAATGGGTGGCGCAGGCCTTCGCCCAGACCGCCGCGCTCCGTGCCGATCCCCGGCTGGATCAGCTGCGCACGCCCGTGCAGTTCGTGCTCGCCGATGCCGATCGACTGGTCGACTCGCGCGCGGCGGTTCGAGTCGCGCACCGGATGCCGGCTGCCGAGCTGCTGCGCTTCGGCCCGGAATCGGCGCATGAGATCCTGCGCGAATTGCCGCCGGTGCGCGACAAGGCCCTTGCGGCGATCGACGCCTTCCTCGATTCGCACGCACCATGACCTACGATATCGCGATCGTCGGGGCCGGCATCGCCGGGGCCAGCCTGGCCGCGGCGCTGGGTGACCGGGCCCGCGTCCTGCTGCTGGAGGCGGAGGACATGCCCGGTCGCCACGCGACGGGGCGCTCCGCCGCCTTCTGGTCGGAAACCTATGGCGGCCCGTTGATCCAGCCGCTGACCAGCGCCTCGCACGATGCGCTGTCGCCCTGGCTGCAACCGCTCGGCTCGCTCCATATCGGCCGCGCCGAGGATGCCCCCGCGATCGACCGCTTCCTGGCCGATTTCGCGGGCAGCGCGGTGACCCTGACGCCGGTCGATCCGGCCGCGCATCTGGCGGGCCTGCGTCCCGACTGGACGCTGGGCGTGCTGGAGCCGAGCTGCGCCTATATCGATGTCGCCGGTTTCCATGCCCACAGCCTGGCGCAGGCGCGCAAGGCCGGCGCGACGATCGTCACCGATGCGGGGCTGCGAACGGCGACCCGGCGCGACGGCCGCTGGACGATCGATACCGAGGCTGGCCGGTTCGCGGCGGATGTGCTGGTCAATGCGGCCGGCGCCTGGGCGGACGTGGTGGCGGTGCGCTGCGGCGTGCGACCGATCGGCATCGCCCCCTATCGCCGGACCATGGTGCAGCTCCGCACCGATCCCCCCGCCCCGGCCGGCATCCCGATGATCGCCGACATCGCCGGCCGCTTCTACTTCAAGCCGGAGCCGGGCGGTCGTGTCTGGCTGTCGCCGCATGACGAGGTGCCGAGCGACCCCTGCGACGCCGCGCCGGAGGAGATGGACGTGGCGGTGGCGATCGACCGGTTCGAGGGCGCGGTCGACTGGCGCGTCGACGGCGTCGAGCGTCGCTGGGCGGGCCTGCGCAGCTTCGCGCCCGATCGCCTGCCCGTCTATGGCATGGCGGAGGCCGGGTTCTTCTGGTGCGCGGGGCAAGGCGGTTTCGGCATCCAGACCGCGCCTGCCGCCGCCACGCTGGCAGCGGCGCTGGTGCTGGGCGAGGTGCCGGCGCTGCCCGGGGTCGATCCGGGCCGCTATGCGCCGGGGCGATTCGGCTGAGCGGCCCTATGCAAGGGAGAGGGTATCGTTTCGCCTGAATCCGTGCCCCGGCGAAGGCCGGGGAACGGACGGAGAGGTACGGCCCCCTACCCCCGCCGCCCCGCCACCAGCGCGGCATCACTGGCCAGCGTATCGGCGCGTTCGTTGTCGGGGTGGCCGGCATGGCCCTTCACCCATTTCCACTCGATCTGATGCGGCTCGGCGGCCTTGAGCAGCGCCTGCCACAGCTCCGCATTCTTCACCGGCTTCTTGTCGGCGGTCTTCCAGCCGTTGCGCAGCCAGCCCTTGATCCACTTGGTCAGGCCGTCCATCACATAGCGGCTGTCGGTCGACAGCGTGACCTTGCACGGCCGGGTCAGCGCGTTCAGCGCCTCGATCGCCGCCATCAACTCCATGCGGTTGTTGGTGGTCAGCGGCTCGCCGCCCGACAATTCCTTCTCATGCGTGCCCGAGCGGATGATCGCGCCCCAGCCGCCGGGACCGGGATTGCCCTTGCACGCGCCGTCCGTGGCGATCTCGACCGGCGTCATGCGAAGGCTCCCATATTGGCTTCATACCAGTCGAGTCGGCGCAGATAGGCGAGCGGGTCCTTGCGCGTGACCAGCGCATCAGCCGGCGTGTTGAGCCAGTCCCAGGCGCGGGTCAGCAGGAAGCGGATGCACGCCCCCTGCGCCAGCACCGGCAGCGCGGCGCGCTCGGCATCGGTCAACGGATGCTCGGCGTCATAGCCGGTCACGATCGCCCGGCCCACGGCGGGCGACAGTGGCATCCCCTGCCCGTCGAACGCCCAGCTGCTGTGCGTCACCGCCAGGTCGTAGGCGCGGATATCGGTGCAGGCGAAATAGAAGTCGATCAACCCGGTGACCTCCTCGCCCAGCATCAGCACATTGTCCGGGAACAGGTCCGCATGGATCGCGCCCGTCGCCAGTCCTTGCGGCCATGCCGCCTCCACCGCCGCGAGCGCGCGGTCGACCCGGTCGTACAGTCCGGCCGCGATCGTATCGAGCGAACGGCCGCACTGATCGAGCAGCGGCCGCCACGCCGTCATGCCCAGCGCATTGGCGCGCATGCCGGTGAAATCGGCCAGGTCGCGGTGCATCCGCCCCAGCGCCCGCGCCGCCGCCAGTGCCTGCCCCTCGGTGGGCTGGCTGAGCGAGACGCCGGGCAGGAACTCGATCAGGCAGGCCGGCCGCCCCTCCAGCATCTGGATCGCCACCCCCGCCCGGTCGGGCAGCGCGCGCGGCACCGGATGGCCGCGATCGGCGAGATGGTCGAGCATCGCCAGGAAGAAGGGCAGGTCGCCGGCCGACACGCGCTTCTCGTAGAGGGTCAGGATGAAGCGCCCCTCTGTCGTGTCGACCAGATAGTTGCTGTTCTCCACCCCCTCGGCGATGCCCTTGGCGGACACGAGCGCGCCATGGTCATAGCGGCGGAGGAACGCGCCGAGCGACTCGGCGGAGACATGGGTATAGACGGCCATGGCAGGAACTCAGGCGTCGGGGTCGAGGCCGCGAGGCAGCTTGAACGCGATGGTCTCCCGGTTGGTCTCGACCTCCCGCTCGGTCACGGCGTAGCGCAGCGACAGCCGGTCGACCAGTTCGCGGACCAGCAACTCGGGCGCGGAGGCCCCGGCGGTGATCCCTAGCGTGCCGACGCCGTGCAGGAAGGTCCAGTCGAGTTCGTTGGCACGCTGGATCAGCAGCGCCGGCGTCCCCTCGCGCTCCGCCACCTCGACCAGCCGGACCGAGTTGGACGAATTGGGCGCGCCGATCACCAGCATCGCGTCGCAGGCGGAGGCGATCGCCTTTACCGCCGCCTGGCGATTGGAGGTGGCGTAGCATATATCCTCGCCGCGCGGCGCGGCGATCAGCGGGAACCGGTCCTGCAGGGTCGCGACCACTGCCGCCGTATCGTCGACCGACAGCGTCGTCTGGGTCAGGAAGGCGAGATTGGTCGGGTCGAGGGGCGTGAACGCCTCGGCATCCGCGACCGTCTCGATCAGGCTCATCGTACCCGCCGGCACCTGGCCGAAGGTGCCGATCACCTCCGGATGGCCGGCATGACCGATGAAGATGATGTGGCGGCCATCCTTCACCAGCCGCTCGGCCTGGCGATGCACCTTGGAGACGAGCGGGCAGGTCGCGTCGAGATAGTCGAGGCCGCGATCCTGCGCCTCGGCCGGCACCGACTTGGGCACGCCGTGGGCGGAGAAGACGACGGGCGCGTCGTCCGGCACCTCGTCCAGTTCCTCGACGAACACCGCGCCCATCGCGCGCAGCCGATCGACCACGAATTTATTGTGGACGATCTCGTGCCGGACATAGACGGGCGCGCCGTGCTTCTCGATCGCCAGCTCGACGATGCGGATCGCGCGGTCGACGCCGGCGCAGAAACCGCGCGGCGCGGCGATCAGCAATTCGAGCGCGGGCTTGTCGCTCGCGGCCGCCACGGGCGGGGGCGCGGGAGCGGCGACGGGTTCCGAAAGAGGGGCCTGCATGGCTCGCGCTCTACGCGATTGCTTGCGCGGGTCCAAGCCGCTTCCTATTGGGCGGAATTGCCGGCCGCCATTTGCGCGGCCCCGACCCCTGAGGTGCCGCGTTGTCCGTGAAGATCCTGCTCCCCACCCTCGCCGCGGCGACGTTGCTCGCCGGCTGTAAGACCACGGGCGAAATCGACGCCACCGGCGGCATCACCGCCGTGCGCACCGCCTGTCCGGTGGTCGGCGTGCCCGCCGCGACCGGCGACATCACGCTGTTCGACCCGCCGACCAGCCAGGACGAGAATGCGATCGACCTGGTCGCGGTGATGACCCATGTGCGCGGCAGCTGCAACGACCAGGGCAACGACGTCGTCACCACCGTCACCTTCGACGTGCAGGCGCGCCGCATCCGCACCGATTCGGCGCGGACCGTCACCCTGCCCTATTTCGTCGCCATCGTGCGCGGCGGCAACATGGTGGTCGCCAAGCGGATCGGCAGCGTCACCGTGCAGTTCGCCGCCGGCCAGGCGCGCGCGGAGGTCAGCGGCTCCGCCACCACCAGCATCGCCCGCAGCGCCGCCACCCTGCCGCAAGAGGTGCGCGACCAGCTGACCCGCCGCCGCAAGGCCGGCGACGAGGATGCCGCCACCGATCCGCTGTCCAAGCCCGAGGTCCGCAAGGCGGTGCTGTCCGCCAGCTTCGAGGCGCTGGTCGGCTTCCAGATGACCGACGCGCAGCTCCGCTACAACGCGTCGCGCTGAGCCGCTTCCGGGCCGTGCACGCACGGCCCGTATAATTGTTCCCGCCGGACCGCCGCATCTCCCGTTGACAGGGGCGATGCGGCTGGCCAGAGCGACACCAACGTCGATGCCCCGTGCGGGAGAGCGCCCCTTTCAGGGCCGCCGAAGGAGCAACCGCCCCGGAATCTCTCAGGCACCAAGGACCGCATGGGGTCGCACGACACTCTGGAAAGCGTTGTCCTTTCAGGGCGACCACCGAAGGGGTAAGCCGACAACGGACGCTCGATCGATGCGCCGGCGGTGAAAGCTCTCAGGTCCCGTGACAGAGGGGGTTCGAATTTCGTGCGGCCATGCGTGCCGCCGACTCGCCCTTTTTGGAGTACGGCCGAATGTCCGATGCGGAAACGCTGCTGAACGTCGAAGACGCCCCCGAGGATCAGGAAGAGCCGCAGCTACTGCCGCTCGACGCCTGGCACCGCGCCCATGGCGGGCGGATGGTGCCCTTCGCCGGCTATATCATGCCCGTCCAATATGAGGGCATCATGGCCGAGCATCTTTGGGTGCGCGAATCGGCCGGCCTGTTCGACGTCAGCCATATGGGCCAGCTGGTCCTGACCGGCGAAGGCGTCGACCGCGCGCTGGAGGCGGTGCTGCCCGGCGACATCCAGGGCCTGGGCGTGAACCGGATGCGCTATTCGCTGCTGCTCAACGACGAGGGCGGCGTGCTCGACGATCTGATGATCACGCGGCGTGCCAGCACCGACGAGGACGGCCAACCCGGCACCGAACTCTACATGGTCGTCAACGGCGCGACCAAGTATGACGATATCGGCTATCTGCTCGAAACGCTGTCCGACGACGTCACCATCAACCTGCAGGACGAACAGGCGCTGCTCGCGGTGCAGGGGCCCAAGGCGGTCGCCACCGTCGCGCGGCTGGTGCCGGGCGTCGATTCGCTGGTGTTCATGACCGCGGGCGCGTTCGACTGGAACGGCACGCCGCTCTGGATCAGCCGGTCGGGCTATACCGGCGAGGACGGGCTGGAAATCTCGGTCCCGGCCGAGGCGGTCGCCGCCTTCGCCGATGCGCTGCTCGATCAGCCAGAAATCCGGCCGATCGGTCTCGGCGCGCGCGACTCGCTGCGGCTGGAGGCGGGTCTGCCGCTATACGGCCACGACCTCGACCCGGAGACGACGCCGGTCATGGCCGATCTCGGCTTCGCGCTCGCCAGGAAGCGTCGCGAGGCGGCCGATTTCGCCGGGGCCGCGCGCATCCTGGCGGAGCGCGAGAGCGGCCCGGCGGTACAGCGCGTCGGCCTGCTCGTCACCGGCCGCCAGCCGGTGCGCGAGGGCGCGTCGGTGGTCGATGCCGATGGCGCGGTGATCGGCCGCGTCACCAGCGGCGGCTTCGCCCCCACGCTCGGCGGCGCGATCGCCATGGCCTATGTCCCGACTGATCTCGCCGCGCCCGGCACCGGCGTCCGCCTGGTCCAGCGCGGCAAGGTCCATGAGGCGGTGGTCGCCGCCATGCCCTTCGTCCCCCATCGCTATGTTCGTCAGGGAGCAAAATAATGCGTTACTTCACCGAAGATCATGAGTGGATCGACGTCGACGGCGCGATCGGCACCGTCGGCATCACCGACTATGCCCAGGGCCAGCTCGGCGACATCGTGTTCGTCGACGTGCCCGCCGAGGGCCGCCAGCTCAGCAAGGGCGACGAGGCGGCGGTGGTCGAGTCGGTCAAGGCCGCCTCCGACGTCTACACGCCCGTCTCCGGCACCGTGCTGGAGGGCAATGCCGCGCTTGCCGACCAGCCCGACCTGGTCAATTCGGACGCCGATGGCGAAGGCTGGTTCTTCCGCATCACGCTGTCCGACGAGAGCGAGCTGGAAGAGCTGATGGACGAGGCCGCCTACGAAGCGTTCGTCGCCAAGCTCTGATCCCGTTTCCGGTCCGGGCGGACAGCATCGCCCGGACCCGCCCCACCCCCTTCCCCCTCCCGGTCCGGGAGGGGGGGAGTTGCACCGAATGCGCTACCTGCCGCTTACCCCCACCGACCGCGAGGCGATGCTCGCCGTCATCGGCGCGAATGCTATCGACGACCTGTTCGTCGACGTTCCCGCCGAGGCGCGCCTGTCCGGCCCGATCGCCGACCTGCCCGGCCATGCCTCCGAACTGGCGGTGGAGCGGCACATGACCGCGCTCGCGCGCCGCAACACGGTGGCGGGCGAAGTCCCCTTCTTCCTGGGCGCGGGCGCCTATCGCCACCATGTCCCCGCCAGCGTCGATCACCTGATCCAGCGTGGCGAGTTCCTGACCGCCTACACGCCCTATCAGCCGGAAATTGCGCAGGGCACGCTGCAGATGCTGTTCGAGTTCCAGACGCAGGTCGCGCGCCTGCTGGGGACCGACGTCGCCAATGCCTCCATGTATGACGGCTCGACCGCCTGCTGGGAGGCGATCGGCATGGCGCGGCGCATCACCCGGCGCGGCAAGGCGATACTGTCGGGCGGGCTGCACCCGCATTACGTCTCGGTCGCCAGGACGATGGCCAAATACACCGGCGACCAGCTCGACACCGCGCTGCCGGTGCTGTCGGCCGAGGGCGATCTCGACGCGCTGATCGCGAAGATCGACGACGACACCTCCTGCGTCGTCGTCCAATATCCCGACATCCTCGGTCGCATCGCCGACCTGACGCCGCTGGCCCAGGCCTGCCATGCGAAGAAGGCGCTGCTGATCGCCGTCGTCACCGAGCCGGTGGCGCTGGGCGCGATCCGCAGCCCCGGCGAGATGGACGCCGACATCGTCGTCGGCGAGGGCCAGTCGCTGGGCGTCGGCCTGCAATTCGGCGGCCCCTATGTCGGGCTGTTCGGCTGCAAGGACAAATATGTCCGCCAGATGCCGGGCCGGTTGTGCGGCGAGACGGTGGATGCCGATGGCCGTCGCGGCTTCGTGCTGACGCTGTCGACGCGGGAGCAGCATATCCGCCGCGAAAAGGCGACGTCGAACATCTGCACCAATTCGGGACTGTGCGCGCTCGCCTTCTCGATCCACATGACGCTGCTCGGCGAAGCGGGCCTGCGCCGGCTCGCGGCGATCAACCATGCGGGCGCGGTCGCCGCGGCCGACCGGCTGGCGCAGGTGCCGGGCGTCGAGCTGGTCACCGACCGATTCTTCAACGAATTCACGCTGAAGCTGTCGAAGGAGGCCCGCCCCGTCGTCCGCACCCTGGCCGATCGCGGCATCCTGGCGGGCGTGTCGCTCGGCCGCCTCTATCCGGGCGAGGGTGACCTGGCGAACGGCCTGGTCGTCGCCGTCACCGAAACTACCACGGCGGAGGATGTAGAAACCCTGGCCGCCGCGCTCCAGGAGGTACTGGCATGAGCATCAACCAGAGCGGCTGGCGCCCGACCGCGCCCCAGGCCGGCGGCACCGACGCCCCGACCTTCACCGGCAACAAGGCGCTGATGCTGGAGGAAGCGCTGATCTTCGAGATCGGCGATACCGAGACGACCGGCGTCGACTTCACCGGCGGCGCCGCCGCGTCCGCGACCGACCGGCTGGGCGGCCTCGCCCGTTCCGCGCCGATCGGCCTGCCCGGCCTCGCCGAGCCGGAGGCGGTGCGCCACTATACGCGCCTCAGCCGCCAGAATTACGCGATCGACCTGGGGCTTTTCCCGCTCGGCTCGTGCACGATGAAGCATAATCCGCGCCTCAACGAGAAGATGGCGCGGCTGCCCGGCTTCAGCGACGTCCACCCGCTCGCGCCCGTCGACACGGTGCAGGGCGCGCTGGAGGTGATCCACCAGCTCGCGCACTGGCTGGTGACGCTGACCGGCATGACCTCGGTGGCGATGAGCCCCAAGGCGGGCGCGCATGGCGAGCTATGCGGCATCCTGGCGATCAAGGCGGCGCTGGCGAAGCGCGGCGAGGGCCATCGCACGGTGATCCTGGTGCCCGAATCGGCGCATGGCACCAACCCCGCCACCGCCGCCTTTGCCGGCTTCTCGGTGGAGGATATTCCCGCCACCGTCGACGGCCGGGTCGACACCGCCGCGCTCATCGCCCGGCTGGGGCCGGACGTGGCGGGCGTGATGATCACCAACCCCAATACCTGCGGCCTGTTCGAGCGCGACCTGAAGACCATCTCCGACGCGGTCCATGCGGCCGGCGGCTATGTCTATTGCGACGGCGCGAACTTCAACGCGATCGTCGGCCGGGTGCGGCCGGGCGATCTCGGCGTCGATGCGATGCACATCAACCTGCACAAGACCTTCTCGACCCCGCATGGCGGCGGCGGACCTGGTTCGGGGCCGGTGGTGTTCTCCGAGGCGCTGACCCCCTTCGCGCCCCTGCCCTTCGTCGAGAAGACCGAGGCCGGCTTCCACCTGGTCGAGGAGGAGAATGCCGAGGATCATCATGCCGACAGCTTCGGCCGGATGGTCGCCTTCCACGGCCAGATGGGCATGTTCACCCGCGCGCTGACCTATATCCTCAGCCACGGGGCGGACGGCCTGCGCCAGGTCGCCGAGGATGCGGTGCTCAACGCCAATTACGTGCTGCGCTCGCTGGAGGACACGCTGGACGCGCCCTTCGCCACGAGCGGGCCGTGCATGCATGAGGCGATCTTCTCCGACGCTGGCCTGGCCGAGGGCTTCTCGACGATCGACATCGCCAAGGCGCTGATCGACGAGGGTTTCCATCCGATGACCATGTATTTCCCGCTGGTCGTCCATGGCGCGATGCTGGTCGAGCCGACCGAGACCGAGTCGAAGGCGGCACTGGACCAGTTCATCGGCGCGCTGCGCTCGGTGGCGGAGCGGGCCAAGGCGGGTGACCAGGCGCTGAAGACCGCGCCGCATTTCGCCCCCCGCGCCCGGCTCGACGAGACGCGCGCCGCGCGCAAGCCGATCCTGGTGTGGAAGGAACCCGTACCGGTCGCCGCAGCAGCGGAGTAAGAGCTGACGGAGGGGTGTCGCCGGCCCGAGCGATCGGCGACACCCCTCCGCCACCACTTCGCGTCGCCCCCTTGAGCAGGGTGATATCGGGTTGACCCCAGCCGTCATTGCGAGCGCAGCGAAGCAATCCACAGCCGCACGCGTGACGCTCTGGATTGCTTCGCTGCGCTCGCAATGACGATCCCACGTCCAGATCACGTCGTCGGGCCTTAAGGGAAGGATGTACAGCGCTAAGCCGCCAGCCGCACCAGCCGGCGCTCCAGCAGATCCATCGCCTCCGCCGCGAAGCTGGCGAGTTGCAATTGCCCCTGCCCCGACAGCGGCGGATGGGGTTGGTGATCGAAGACGCAGACAGTGCCGATCGCGGCCCCCTCCGCCGTCCGCAGCGGCGCCGCCGCATAGAAGCGGATGCCCGGCATCGCGGTGACCAGCGCATGATCGGCGAATCGCGCATCCGCCCGCGCATCGGGCAGCACGGTCACGCCGTCGTTCAAGATACTGTGCGTGCACAGCGACACCGCCCGCGGAATCTGGGCTTCCAGGACCCCGACCCGCGCCTTGTGCCACTGGCGATTCGCATCGATGAAGGACAGCATCGCACAGGGCATGTCGAAGGTCGTGGCGACCCGCTCGATCAGCTCGTCGAAGTCCGGCTCGGCCGCGCTGTCCAGGATCGCATAGCCGCGCAGCGCCGCGAGGCGGCGTCGTTCGCTAGTCATTCCGTTGCCTCTCATCAACGGCTTCAGCGCCCGGCTCTTGCCGGTGCGCACCGTTATTCCGTCATCTATATGGGGAGACCCTTAACGGGCCGTCGATCACTCCGCCGCGATCGCCGCCCGGTCGGTCTCGGCCTGCATCGCCGCCGCCTCGATCTCGGCCGCCTTCGCCTCAACCAGCGCGACGATATGGTCGACCATGCCCTCGTCCTGGACATGATGGTCGGTGACGCCCGACAGATAGACCATGTGGCGGCCATTGCCGCCGCCGGTGATGCCGATATCCGTCTCCCGCGCCTCGCCCGGCCCGTTGACGACGCAGCCCAGCACCGACAGCGACATGGGCGTGCGGATATGCTGGAGCCGTTCCTCCAGCACGCTGACCGTGCGGATCACGTCGAAGCCCTGGCGCGCGCAGCTGGGGCAGGACACGACGCGGACCCCGCGATTGCGGATGCCCAGCGCCTTCAGGATCTCGAAGCCGACGCGCACTTCCTCTTCCGGCTCGGCGGAGAGCGAGACGCGGATCGTGTCGCCGATGCCGTACCAGAGCAGGGAGCCGATACCGATCGCCGACTTGACCGTGCCGCCGACGAAACCGCCCGCCTCGGTGATGCCCAGATGGAGCGGGCAGTCGACCTGCTCGGCGAGCTGCTGATAGGCGGCGACCGCCAGGAACAGGTCGGACGCCTTCACCGCCACCTTATATTCGTGGAAGTCATGGTCCTGGAGCAGCTTGATATGGTCGAGCGCCGATTCGACCAGCGCGTCCGGGCACGGCTCGCCATATTTTTCGAGCAGATGCTTTTCCAGGCTGCCGCCGTTCACGCCGATGCGGATCGCGCAGCCATTGGCCTTGGCGGCGCGCACCACCTCCGCGACGCGCTCGGGCGAGCCGATATTGCCGGGGTTGATGCGCAGGCAGGCCGCACCCGCATCCGCCGCCTCCAGCGCGCGCTTATAGTGGAAATGAATGTCGGCGACGATCGGCACGCGCGCGGCGCGGGTGATCTGGCGCAGCGCGGCGGTGCTTTCGACATCGGGACAGGACACGCGGATGATGTCCGCCCCCGCCTCTTCGCAGCGGCGGATCTGGTCGATCGTGGCGACGGGATCGCTGGTCGGCGTGTTGGTCATCGTCTGCACGGTGACGGGCGCATCGCCGCCGACGGGAACGGTGCCGACCATGATCTGGCGGCTTTGACGGCGGTGGATATCGCGCCAGGGACGAATGGACATGGCCCCCATATACAGCGTGCGGGTTGCGGTTCAAAGACAAGCCTGTAGGGCGCTGGCGTGAGCGTAGCGAAATTCCCGCGACATTATGGCATGGATTGGCTGCGGATCGGCGCCTTCGCGCTGCTGATCCTCTACCATATCGCGATGGTGTTCGCGGACTGGAACTATCATGTGAAGTCCGCCCATGCCGAGGGCTGGATCGCGGTGCCGATGCTGCTGGTCAATGCCTGGCGATTGAGCCTGTTGTTCGTCGTGTCCGGCTATGCCAGCCGCGCGCTGCTGGCGCGCAGCCGCTCGCCCGGCGACTTCGCCTGGGGGCGGAGCAAGCGGCTGGCGCTGCCGCTGGCCTTCGGCATCGCGGTGATCGTGCCGCCCCAACCCTGGGCCGAACTGGTCAGCAAGGCGGGCTACCGGGCCAGCTACTGGACCTTTTGGACGCGCGACTATTTCCGCTTCTCGACCATCGGCGGGCTCGACCTGCCGAGCTGGAACCATCTGTGGTTCATCGCCTATCTGTGGCTCTACACGCTGGCGCTAGCGCTGGTCATGGCCTGTCTGCGGCGTGTTCGGGTGCCGGACCGGCTGCAAGGCTGGTTCGATGCGCTGTTCGGCCGCTGGCTGGGCGGGATCGGCGTCCTCGCCCTGCCCTTCGCCTGGTATGCCTTCATCCACGCCCGCTGGTTCGCGATGGCGGCGGAGACCCATGCGCTGTTCGGCGACGGCATCGCCCATATCAGCTATCTGCCCGCCTTCCTGTTCGGCTTCGCGCTGGCGGGATCGCCAACGGCGATGGCGGCGATCCGGCGCTGGTGGCCGCTTGGGGCCGCGATGGCGCTGGCCGGATATGGCTTCGTCGCCGGGGTCGAGCTGCGCTGGATCGGGCCGTTCGGGCCGTCCCTCTACGCGCGCTACGGCATCGCCCATGCCGCCGAGCAATGGGGCGCGATCGTCGCGTTGATCGGCCTCGCCACCCGCTTCCTCAACCGCGATCATCCGATCCGCGCGACGCTGACCGAGGCGGTGTTTCCCTTCTACCTCGTCCACCAGACGATCATCGTGCTGGTCGCGCTCTGGCTGATGCCCGCCGGCCTGCCCTTCGCCGCCGAATTCGCGATCCTGGTCGCAGCCACGGTCGCCGGCTGCGCCGCCTTCTATTATGGCGGCCGGCGCATCCGCTGGCTGCGCCCGTTGATCGGGCTTCGTCTCCACCCCCGGCCGGTCCGCCCGGCCCTGCTTTAGGATCGATCCGTCATGACCACCCCTCCCCGCTGGAGCCTGATGATCCATGGCGGCGCCGGGCAGCTGGCGCGCGACGTGATCGACGACGCCTATGACGCCGCCGCCCGCGCCGCCCTGTCGCGCGCGCTGGACGCCGGGACCGCGATCCTGGCGGCGGGCGGCGCGGCGCTGGACGCGGTGTCTGCGGCGGTCGAGGTGCTGGAGGACGATCCCAGCTTCAATGCCGGGCGCGGCGCGGTCTTCACCTATGACGCGGCGATCGAGCTGGACGCGGCGATCATGGACGGCCGCGACCGACGCGCGGGCGCGGTGGCAGCGGTCAGCGCCACCCGCCACCCCGTCGCCCTGGCCCGCGCGGTGATGGAGAACAGCCCGCACGTTTTCCTCGCCGCGCGCGGCGCCGACATCTTCTCAGCCGAGCAGGGGCTCGAACAGGCCGATGCCGACTGGTTCGCCACGCCCGAACGCCGCGCGCAGCTCGACGCGATGAAGGCCAGGGCGAGCGGCGCCGGCTGGTTCGACGTCGACATGAAATATGGGACGGTCGGCGCGGTCGCCTGCGATGCGCAGGGCCATGTCGCCGCCGCCACCTCGACCGGCGGCGTCACCGGCAAGCGCTGGGGACGGATCGGCGACTCGCCGGTGATCGGGGCGGGCACCTATGCCGACGATCGATCCTGCGCCGTCTCCGCCACCGGATCGGGTGAGTTCTTCATCCGCGAGAGCGTCGGCCATGAGATCGGCGCGCGCATCCGCCTGCTCGGCGAGGCGGCGGGCGAGGCGACCGAAACGGTGCTGGCCGGCGTCCGCGATCTGGGGGGCACCGGCGGCGTGATCGTCGCCACGCCCGATGGACAGACACTATGGCATTTCAATACAAGCGGAATGTTCCGCGGCCGCGCCGACTCCTCCGGCGCGCGACAGGTCGCGATCTACGGAGACGAAGCGTGATGAAGCGTATCGCGGCCCTGGCGACGGCCGCCCTGCTCGCCAGCCCGGCCAGCGCCTATTGGGAATATGGCCACCAGACGGTGGCGGCGATCGCCTGGGACAATGTAACGCCTCGCACCCGCGCCGCGATCACCCGCATCCTGGCGGCGCAGGCCAAGCTCGACACGCCCGAATGCCCGGCGCGGACCATCGAGGAGGCGAGCGTCTGGCCCGATTGCGTCAAGCCGCTCAAGGATGCGGACGGCAAGTCGCGCTTCGGCTATGCCTATAGCTGGCATTACCAGAACGTCAGCATCTGCGCCGATTTCGACCTGCAACCCGCGTGCAAGGACGGCAATTGCGTCTCGACCCAGATCGATCGCCAGCGCCGCATCCTGGCGGACCGCAAGGCCAGCGCGCATGACCGGGTGCTGGCGCTCGCCTTCCTGGTCCATTTCGTCGGCGACCTGCACCAGCCGCTCCATGCCGGCGACAAGGGCGACAAGGGCGGCAACGACGCCAAGACGACCTATGGCGACTATGATCCGGCGCGGCTGAACCTGCATTCCGTCTGGGACGGGCTGCTGGCGGAGCGCGCCATCTCCACCCCGCCACCGATCGTGAAGCGCTATCCGGCCGCGGTTCGCGCACGCCTGTCGCAGGGCACCGTCACCGATTGGAGCCGCGAGAGCTGGAGCGTCGCGCGGCACGCCTATGAAGTGGCGATGCACGGCGATCCCTGCCGCCCGACGCCGGCGCGCATGACCATGAGCGAGGCGGATATCGAGAGCCTGGTCCCCATCGCCCGCGAGGAAGTGGTCAAGGGCGGCCTGCGGCTGGCGCGGCTGCTCGATCAGTCGCTCGGCTGATCGCTGACGGCATCCACCGTCCGGGCGGCTTCGGGAGGGTCTCCGCCCGGTTACCGCATGAGACAGGGAGGCGTACCTCGGTCCGGTCTGGACCAAGGTACGCCTCCCCCGCCGATCAGTTCAGGACGATCGTCACCGCGCGACGGTTCTGCGCATAGGCGGCCTCGTCCGAGCCCAGCGCGATCGGGCGCTCGCTGCCATAGCTAATCGTCGTCATCCGGCTGGGGGCGACGCCCTTGGCGGCCAGATAGTTCTTCGTCGCATTGGCGCGGCGGTCGCCCAGCGCCAGATTATACTCGCGCGTGCCGCGCTCGTCGCAATGACCCTCGATGGTGATGCGGACATTGGGGTTGCGCTGCAACCATTCGGCCTGGCTGTCGAGGATCGCGCGTGCCTGCGGATCGATGTCATATTGGTCGAGGCCGAAATGGATCGTGTTCGAGGTCACCGACCGCTGGAAGTCCGCATCGCTGCCCGGCACCACGCCATTGCCGATCGGACCGCCGGGGCCGGTCTGGCCCGTCGTGGCCGGCGTCTCGGTCGGCGCGGGCGGCAACACCGCGGGGCGCTTCTTGGCGCAGGCGGTCAGCGTCAGCGCGGCGGTGCCGATCAGGATCGCGGTCTTCAATCGGGTCATGGCATTACTCCTTTCGAGTGTCTGAAATCGGTGGTCGCGGTCAGGGACGCAGCGGACCCCAGGCCGGGTCCGATCCGCCCAGCGGCGTCGGGATGCGCCGCTCGTTGACGCCGGTCAGGTCGACCATCCAGAGTTGCGCCGCGCCGCCCGCACCGCGTTCCGAGCGATAGAAGGTGATGACCCGGCCATTGGGCGACCAGCTTGGCCCCTCGTCCGACCAGCTGTTGGTCAGCAGCTTTTCGCCGCCGCCCGACGGGCTCATCACGCCGATGCGGAAATTGCCGGCCAGCTTGGTGAAGGCGATCAGGTCGCCGCGCGGGCTCCATACCGGCGTCGCATAGCGGCCGCCGCCGAAGCTGATCCGCTGCTGGTTCGAGCCATCGGCGTTCATCGTATAGATTTGCTGCCCGCCCGACCGGTCGCTCTCGAACACGATGCGCGATCCGTCCGGCGAATAGCTGCCGCCGGTGTCGATGCCGGGCGAGTTGGTCAGCCGCTGCGGCGTGCCGCCCTGCGACGACACCCGGTAGATATCGGTATTGCCGCCCACCGCCATCGAGAAGAGAATCCAGCGGCCATCGGGCGAGAAGCGCGGCGCGAAAGTCAGGTTGGCATTCTGCACCACGCGGCGCGGCCGGCCCGACCCCAGGTCGTAGACATAGATGGACGGCCGATCATTCTCGTAGCTCATATACACGATCGACTGCTGGTTGGGCGCGAAGCGCGGCGTCAGCACGATCGACTGGCCGTTGGTCAGGAAGCGGTGATTGGCGCCGTCCTGGTCCATGATCGCCAGCCGCTTGACCCGCTTGCCCTTGGGTCCCGTCTCCGAGACATAAACGACGCGGCTGTCGAAATAGGGCTTCTCGCCGGTCAGGCGCGAATAGACGGTATCGGCGCACTTATGCCCGGCGCGCCGCCAGTCGGCCGGCGGCACCACGAAGCCCTGGCGCACCAGCTCGCGCTGCGCCGACACGTCGTAGAGATAGCAGCCGACCGTCAGCGTGCCGTCGGCATTGGCGCGGATATAGCCCTGGACCAGCGCCTGTGCGGACGTGCCCCGCCAATAGTCGAAGGCGGGAGCGGTCACTTCCGGGAAGCTCACCGCGCGGAGCTGCCCGGGGGACAGCGGCGTGAACAGTCCCGAGTTGCGCAGGTCGTTGGCGACGATCTCCGACAATTGCCGACCGAGCGTATCGGTCGCGCCGGCCGGCGTCTGCACCACGGCGGGGGTCGGCATGACCGGGATGGCGATCGGCGTCGGCTGCGACGTGCCGCCCTCGACATCGACGATCAGGCCGCCCGCCTGGTCATCCGCGGGAAGCGACGCCTGGCCCGGCGCGGCCGTTTGCGGGGCCGGTGGCGGCGTTGGCGCGGCCGGTTCCTGCGCCATGGCGGCGGCGGTGCCGAGCAGCAGGGCGAGCGTCAGTGTCTTGCGGAACATGGTCATCCTCAACCCAGCAGATTGTAGCGGAGCGTGAAGTTGCTCCAGCCATTGGGCACGTCATAAAGCTCAGGGGGCAGGTCGCGCAAAGGCGAACAGCCGACGAAGGTGGCGATCGCCAGATCGTCCACCCGCTCGACATAGCGCCGGTTCTCGTCGTCGACGCCGGTATGTCCGACGACGCGCGGGCGCGACGCCAGGCTGCCGTCGCGGTTCAGGCGCAGGTTGATCGCGACGCGGATCCGCTCCGCGCCGGGGCCGGGCGAGACCTGGCGGTTGGCGCAGGGCTGGACCTGCCGCTTGATCGCCGAGCCGATATTCGCCGCCGCCTGCGCACCCATCTTCGCGGCCGGTGCGGCGGTGGACTTGGCAGGCGACGGCTTGTCGCTCAGGCCCTTCAGGAAATCGTCGCCCAGGCGCGATCCGCGCGACTTGGTCGCGGTGGCGGTGGCCGACTTGCCCTCGCCCTTGGTCGCGGCAGGCTTGGCGGCGGCGGCGGCCGCGGGCTTGGCCTCCGGCTTCGCCCTGGCGGGTGCGGCGGCGGGCTTGGCCCGCGATGGCTTGGCGACGGCCTTGGCGGGGGCCGGCTTGGCCTCCGCCTTGGGCTTGGGCTGCGGTTTCGCCGGCTCGGCCGCCGGGACGGGGCGCTTCGGCTGCGGCCGGGGCTTCGGCACCGGCTTGGGAGCCGGCGCAGGCTTCGGGGCCGGTGCGCGCACGGGTTCGGGCTTGGGCGGCGCGGGCTTCGGCGCGGGTGCCGGCTTCGGCGCCGGTTCGGGCGGGGCGGGTTCGGGCTCGGCGACGGGCTCGGTTTCCGGCGCGGCGGCGTCTTCCGGCGCGCCCTGATCGGGCGCCACCGAGGGGGCCGGCGGCTGGTTGGGCGTCGGCGAGGTCTGTTCGAGCGCGACGTCGGGCACCAGCGAGATGTCGATCGGCGGGTGACTGAGCTTCAGCGGATTGGGCGTGGCGAGAAAGCCGACCGAGAGCAGGCCGAAGAGCACGCCATGCCCCGCGACCGCGACTCCGAGCGCGATCTTCTCGCGGCGGTCCATCAGCCTTCCACCGTCACCAGCGCGACGCGGTTCAGGCCGGCGCGATTGAGTTCGCCCATCACCCGCATCACCTTGCCATAGCCCAGCGCTTTGTCCGCGCGCAGATAGACCTGGGGCGGCTCGCCCC
The DNA here is from genome assembly GCF_031453475.1 of Sphingomonas sp. SORGH_AS_0438. Classification (NCBI taxonomy): domain Bacteria; kingdom Pseudomonadati; phylum Pseudomonadota; class Alphaproteobacteria; order Sphingomonadales; family Sphingomonadaceae; genus Sphingomonas; species Sphingomonas sp. SORGH_AS_0438. The sequence goes on along the minus strand of NZ_JAVIZS010000001.1, from coordinate 457,222 downwards.
CCTTGGCGGCGGCGCGGATCGCATCGAGCCGGGCGGGCAGCGCCGCCTCCGCGATCTCATCGTCGCCGATATAGAGCCGCCCCTCGGCGTCGAGCGACACCGCGACCGGCTCCTGATCCTGGTCCAGCGCCTTGGCGCGCGTATCGGGCAGGTTCACCGGCACGCCCGTGGTCAGCAGCGGCGCGGTGACCATGAAGATGATCAGCAGCACCAGCATCACGTCGACCAGCGGCGTGACGTTGATCTCCGCCATCGGCGCGCGGCGGCCCTTGCGATTGGAGGGCAGGTTCATCGCCATCGGATCAGCGCGCCCCGTCCAGCTGGCGCGACAGGGTGGTGTGGAAACCGTCGGCGAAGCGGTGGAGCGAGGCCTCGACCTTGTTCACCCCGTGGCTGAACCGGTTATAGGCGATCACCGCCGGGATCGCGGCGAACAGTCCGATCGCCGTCGCGAACAGCGCCTCGGCGATGCCGGGGGCGACCACCGCCAGCGACGAATTCTGCGCCGAGGCGATGCCGGTAAAGGCGCGCATGATGCCCCAGACGGTGCCGAACAGCCCGACGAACGGCGCGACCGAGCCGACCGTCGCCAGCACGTTCAGCCGGTCCGACAGCTTGTCGATCTCCAGCGCGGAGGCCGCGCCCATCGCGGTCGCCAGTCGCTCGCGCGTGCCGTCGCGGTCGATCGGCTCATGCGCGGTCGAACGCCGCCATTCCTGCACCCCGGCGGCGAAGACGCGGGCGCTGGGGATGTCGTGACTGGCCTCTGCTTTGTGGAAGGCATCGATATCGTCGGCCTTCCAGAAATCGCGCTCGAACCGCGCCATCTCGCGCCGGGTACGACGCAGCCGGCCGACAAAGGCGATGATGATCGCCCAGGTCCAGACGCTGGCGGCCAGCAGCCCCAGCATCACCAGCTTCACGACCACATCGGCCTGAAGGAACAGCGCGACCGGCGACAATGTCGCCGCATCCATGTTGAACACCGGATTCATTTCGGGCCCCCTTGAGCCAGCAACTGGGTATAGATGTCGATCCAGCCACGCGGTTGGCGGCGCGGACGGCCGGTGGGCGCGACGAACGCCACGACTACCTTCGCCTCGGCGAGTAGAACCGCGTCGCGCCTGACTGTCTGATGAATGACGACGCGCGCGGGCGTCACTTCGGCCAGGCGCGACACCACGACCAGCGCATCGTCGAGCCGCGCGGGCGCCAGATAGCGGATGTGCAGGTCGGCGACCGCATAGGCCCCCTCCCCCGCCTCATGGGCGGCGCGCTGGTCGATCCCGGCCTCGCGCAGCATGTCGGACCGGGCGCGCTCCATGTAGCGCAGGTAATTGGCGTGATAGACCACGCCCGACAGGTCGGTATCCTCATAATAGACGCGCAGCGGCAGGCGATGCTCGCCTCCCGCGAAATGCCCCGCCTGTGGTTGATCCGGCCCGGTCATGCCCCTGCCGTTAACGCAACCTTCCCACGGGTGGAACCCCGGACCATGGTTGGCGCGGGCCGGCGATCAAATTACCCTGGATGCCGATCAGCACGGTCGAACAGGAGAGTCGCCATGGCCGAACGTCCCGTCAGCGGGGTCACGCCCTTCCTCACCATCCGCGAGCGACGCGGCGCGGAAGCACTGGCCTTTTACGCGCGCGCCTTCGCCGCCCAGATCATGGAGCGCAACGTCGCCGAGGACGGCCAGCGGCTGATGCAGGCGTCGTTGCGCATCAATGGCGGCTGGATCATGCTGTCCGACGAATTTCCCGAATGGCGCGGCCATGCCGAACCCCCGCCGCAGGGCGTGACGCTGCACCTGCAGGTCGACGATGCCGATCGCTGGGCCGAACGCGCCGTCACGGCGGGGGCCATGCTCACCATGAAGGTCGGCGACCAGTTCTGGGGCGACCGGTACGGACAGGTGAGCGATCCGTTCGGCCATCGCTGGTCGATCGGATCGCCCATCCGGCGCTAACGCCGGTCAGGCGGCGCGCTTCTCCAGCGCGCCGGCCGCCTCGGTCATCAGTTCGGCGACGATATCGGCCAGCGGCTCCTCGCGCGTGACCATGCCGACCGATTGGCCGGCCATGACGCTGCCATGCTCGACATCGCCGTCGATCACCGCACGGCGCAGCGCGCCCGCCCAATAATGCTCGATCTGGAGCTGCGCCTCGGCCATCGCCACCGCGCCCTCGTCGAGCGACTGGGCGACCTCGCGCTGCTTGGCGGTGAACAGCTCGCCGCCGGCATTCTTCAGCGCGCGCACCGGGATGACCGGCAGGCGCGGGTCGATCTGCACCGACGCGACGGCATCCCGGGCCGAGGCGCGGATGAAGGCGCGCTTGAAATTGGGATGCGCCACCGACTCGGTCGCGCAGACGAAGCGCGTGCCGAGCTGGACGCCCGCCGCGCCCATGTCGAGATAGCCGGCGATCGCCTCGCCCCGGCCGATCCCGCCCGCGACGAACACCGGCACCTGGTCCGCGATCACCGGCAGCATCTCCTGCGCCAGCACGCTGGTCGAGACCGGGCCGATATGGCCGCCGGCCTCCATCCCCTCGATCACCAGCGCATCGACGCCCGATCGGATCAGCTTCTTGGCGAGCGACAGGGCCGGGGCGAAGCAGATCACCTTCGCGCCCGTCTCCTTGATCGCCTCCAGCGCGCCCTTGGGCGGCAGGCCGCCGGCCAGCACGACATGGCCGACCCCGTGCCGGCCGCAGACCGCGATCAGCTCGAACAGGTCGGGGTGCATGGTGATCAGGTTGACGCCGAACGGCTTGTCCGTCAGCGCCTTCGTCCCCGCGATCTCGGCGTCGAGCAGCGCCGGGGTCATCGCCCCGCACGCGATCACGCCGAAGCCGCCGGCATTGGACATTGCCGCGACCAGGTTGCGCTCGCTGACCCACGACATGGCCCCGGCCATGATCGCGACCTCGCTGCCGAGGAACGCCGCGCCGCGCGCCATGCGGCGCTGCAGCCGCTCCTGCCCGATCGTCAAGCTTCCACCTCGGCGTCGAGGCCATAGGCGGTGTGGAGGACGCGGACCGCCAGTTCGGTCTCGTCCTCATGGATCAGCACGCTGACCTTGATCTCCGAGGTGGAGATGGCCTGGATGTTGATGCCACGCGCGCCCAAGGTCGTGAACATCGTCGAGGCGACGCCCGCATGGCTGCGCATCCCCACGCCCACCACCGAGATCTTGGCGACGCGCGTGTCATGGCTGAGTTCGGTGAAGCCGATCGCGCCGCGCGCCTGGTTCAGCGCCTCCATCGACCGGGCCAGGTCGGACGAGGGGACCGTGAAGGTCACGTCGGTCGAGCCGTGATCATGCGCGATATTCTGGATGATCATGTCGACATTGATGTTGGCCGCCGCCAGCGGTTCGAAGATCGCCGCCACCGCGCCGGGCTTGTCCGGCACCGCGACCAGCGTGATCTTCGCCTCGTTCTTGTCGTGCGCGATGCCGGTGATCAGCTGGCGTTCCACGTCGTCAATCTCCTCTTCGCCCACGATCATCGTACCGGGCAGCGTGTCCGCCATCGGGGCATCGTCGCCGGTGAAGGACGACAAGACCTGGACGCGAACCTGTTCCTTCATCGCCAGACCCACCGAGCGGGTCTGGAGCACCTTAGCGCCGACCGAGGCGAGTTCGAGCATTTCCTCGTACGTCACCCGGTGCAGCTTGCGCGCGCGGGGGACGATGCGCGGGTCGGTCGTGTAGACGCCGTCGACATCGGTATAGATATCGCACCGGTCGGCCTTCATCGCCGCCGCCACCGCGACCGCCGAGGTATCCGACCCGCCCCGCCCCAGCGTGGTGATGCGGTTGTCGGCCGATACGCCCTGGAAACCGGGGATCACCGCCACCTCGCCCTGCGCCAGGCTGGCGTCGAGGGCGGCGGTGTCGATCGTGCCGATCCGCGCCTTGGCATGGGCATCGTCGGTATGGATCGGCAATTGCCAGCCGAGCCAGGAGCGCGCCGGCACGCCGATCGCCTGGAGCGCGATGGCGAGCAGTCCGCTCGTCACCTGCTCGCCCGACGAGACCACCGCGTCATATTCACGCGGATCGTAGAGCGCCGAGGCCTCGCGGCAGAAACCGACCAGCCGATCCGTCTCGCCCGCCATCGCCGACACGACGACGGCGACCTGGTTGCCGGCGTCGACCTCGCGTTTGACGCGCGCGGCGACGCTCCGGATGCGCTCGATCCCGGCCATCGACGTGCCGCCGAACTTCATCACGATACGCGCCATGCTCGGTGCCATTCTCCTTGGGTGGAAGCGGCGGCCCTGATAGGTAGCGAAAATGCCCATGACAAGTGACGCCGCCGTCCCGGCACCCCAGAGCAGCTCGATCCTTCCCGCCGAAGCGGCCCATTTCGGCAGGCTGGCGGCCGAATGGTGGAACCCGAAGGGCTCGTCGGCGATGCTGCATCGGCTCAATCCGGTGCGGCTCGGCTATATCCGCGCCGCCATCGATTCGCACTGGGACGGCGATTCCACCAGCTTCACGCCGCTCGCGGGCAAGCACGTGCTCGATGTCGGGTGCGGCGCGGGCCTGTTGTGCGAGCCGCTGGCGCGGATGGGCGGCGCCGTCACCGGGCTGGACGCCGCGCCGGAGAATATCGCCGCCGCCGCCGCCCATGCCGTCGCCGGGGGCCTGTCGATCGACTATCGCGCGGGCAGCGTCGAGCATCTGACCGGTGAGCGCTTCGACCTGGTCACCTGCCTGGAGGTGATCGAGCATGTCGCCCGCCCCGCCGCGTTCGTCGCCGGGCTGGCCGGCGCGCTCGCGCCGGGCGGGCTGATGATCCTCTCCACCCCCAACCGCACCGCCCTGTCCCGCTTCGCCCTGGTCGATGCGGCGGAGGCGGTCGGCGCGATCCCGCGCGGCACGCATGATTGGGACAAGTTCCTGACGCCGGACGAGCTGACCACCTTGCTGGCGAGCGAGGGGCTTGCGGTGCGCGATGTCACCGGGCTGACCTTCTCCCCCATGCATGGGTTCGCGCTGGGGTCGTCCACGTCGCTCGACTATCTGGTCACCGTCACCCACGCCTGACCGGGCGGGTGCGTCAGGCCTCGGTCGGCGCGCCGGCATCCTCGTCGTTGCGCTCGGCGGCGCGTTCCAAGCCCGCCTTCACCACGGCGGTGAAGGGATCGGCCAGCGCCAGCCCCAGGATGCCGAACAGCGCGCTCGCCATGATCTGCGTACCGAGCGTCAGCGCCGGCGGCAGGTCGACGGTGCGCTTGGCGACCATCGGCACGACGACATAGCCGTCCAGGGTCTGCACGATCAGATAGGTGCCGATCGCCCAGAAGCCGGTATGCGTCCCCGCGCTGAATCCCACCGCGACCATCAGCACGCCGGTGATGATCGCACCGATATTGGGGATGAAGGCCAGGATGCCGGCGATGATGCCGAGCAGCATCGCCATCGGCACGCCGCCGACGCCCAGCGCGATGCCGGTCATCACCCCCTCGAACGCCATGCCGAGCAGGCGGCCGGCCAGCAGCTTGCGGAGCGTCCGGCCCATATGCTCCAGCGTGCGGCCAAATTCGACGCGCATGTCGCTCGGCACCAGCCATTGCACGCCGCGGCCATAGCCCTGCGGATCGATCGCCAGGAACAGGCCGATGATCATCATCATGAACAGGCTGGTGATCGCCCCCACCGCCGTGCCCAGCCAGCTGGTCAGCCGCCCGATCGACCCCGCCGCCTGGCGGAGCAGCCCGCTGACGTCCGACGCGCCGGGCATCAGCCCCTGCGACGACAGCCAGCCGGTGACCTTCAGCGCCTGCGCCTCCAGCGTCGAGCGGAGTTGCAGCACCTGCTGCGTCACCTGCATCCCGGTCAGGTAGAAGGTGCCGAGCAGGAAGGCGAGCACCAGCAGAACCACGATCAGCAAGCGCCAGCCGCGCCCGATCGGCAGCACCCGGCCGAGCAGCCGGACGCCGCCATCCAGCAGGGTCGCGAAGACGATGCCGGCGAAGATCACCAGGATCTGCTGGATCAGCAGGACGACGAGCGCGATGCCCACCGCCATGCCCAGCCAGATCGCGGCCCGGCGGATCTCGCGCCGGGTGCCGGGATCGCGCAGCTCGACCGGGCTGGACCCGCCGCTTGGCGAGGAATCGGCGGGCTGCGCGTCGGCCATGTTATTTCCCCGTTTGCGTCGGATGCAGCGAGGTGCCGGCGCGACCGCCGCGCAGCGCCCCCCACCAGGTCAGCGGGTTGAGCGTCGAGTCGCCGTCCAGGCTGAAGGTGATGAACTCGGCGCGGCCGCCGATATTCTCGTACGGCACCGGACCGCCCAGCCCCTGCTCGCTCGACGGGTAACGGCTGTCGGCCGACCGGTCGCGATTGTCGCCCATCAGGAAGACGTGATTGGCGGGAATGGTGATCGGGCCGTAATCGTCGCCCGGGCTCCAGCCCAGCTCGACCGTGTCGTAGCGGCGGCCATTGGGCAGCGTCTCAGTCACGATCGGCAGGTGGCAGACCGCGCTGCCGTCCGGCCGGGTCACCAGCGCGCCGGGATATTCGGCGGGCGAACAGGGGCTGTTCGTGTCGACCGGGATATCCTCGTAATGCAGCGGCCCGCGCTGCACCGACTTGCCGTTCAGGTAGAGGACGCCGCCCCTCACCTGCAACCGGTCGCCCGGCAGGCCGACGACGCGCTTGATATAATCGGTGTGCGTGCCGGGCGGGGTGACGATCACCACGTCGCCACGATTGGGCAGCGATCCGAACACCCGGCCATGGATGAACGGGATCGGCACGCCCCAGCTGTCGACCGGCTCGTGCAGCACGACGCTGCGGAAGATCGCGACCGGATTGGGGATGGTCGGCGAGACATAGGACCAGCCATAGGCGAATTTCGACACCACCAGCCGGTCGCCGACCTGAAGGCCCGGCAGCATCGATTCCGACGGGATGTAGAAGGGCTTGGCGATGAAGCTGTGGAAGCCCAGCACGATCAGCACCAGCCAGAAGATGCCCTTCACTTCGGCCCACCAGTCGGTGCCCTTGCGCTTGACCGGGGGCGCGGCGGAGGTGGCGGGATCGCGAACCTCGCCGCCCTGGGGGTTGCTGCCGTCCAACACCGCGTCCTTCATTCGATTGCGTCCGGAAAAGCCTCGATCACGACCAGGGCCTGTGCCCAGGGATGATCGTCGGTCATGGTCAGGTGGATGCGTGCGCCGTGGCCCGGCGGGGTCAAGGCGTCAAGCCTCGCCTTGGCGCCGCCGGTCAGTGCCAGCGTCGGCGCGCCAGAGGGGGCGTTGACGACGCCGATGTCGCGCATGAACACGCCGTCGCGAAAGCCGGTGCCGACCGCCTTGGAAAAGGCCTCCTTGGCGGCGAACCGCTTCGCCAGCGTGCCGGCGCGCGTGAACGGCCGCCGGGCGGCGCGGGCCAGTTCGACGGTGGTGAAGACGCGCTGTTCGAACCGCTCGCCGAACCGGTCGAGCGATGCCTGGATCCGCTCGATATTGCACAGGTCGGAGCCAAGGCCGATGATCATGCGACCGGCCCGCTCACCGGGCCGCGTCCATCTCGCGCCGCATCCGCCGCACCGCCTCGCCCAGGCCGGTGAACAGCGCCTCACCGATCAGGAAATGACCGATATTGAGCTCGCGCACCTGCGGGATCGCGGCGATCGGGCCGACATTGTCATAGGTCAGGCCATGGCCGGCATGGACCTCGATCCCATTCTTGGCGGCGAGCGCGGGCGGCATCGGCCAGGCGGCGCAGTTCCTCGGCGCAGCTGCCCGGCTCGACGCCATGCAGCTCGGCATAACGGCCGGTATGGAGTTCGACGACCGGCGCGCCGAGCTGGATCGCCGCCGCGATCTGGCGCGGGTCGGGTTCGATGAACAGCGACACGCGGATGCCCGCCTCGCGCAGCCGGCCGACCAGCGGCGCCAGCCGCTCCATCTGCCCGGCGGCGTCGATCCCGCCCTCGGTCGTCCGCTCCTCGCGCTTTTCCGGCACGATGCAGGCGGCGTGCGGCCGGTGATGCAGCGCGATGGCCAGCATCTCGTCGGTCGCCGCCATCTCGAAGTTGAGCGGGATGGTCAGCGCCTCCGCCAGTCGGGCGATGTCGTCGTCGGTGATGTGCCGGCGATCCTCGCGCAGATGTGCGGTGATGCCGTCCGCCCCCGCCTCGGCCGCCATCGCGGCGGCGCGTACCGGATCGGGATAGCCCGCCCCGCGCGCATTGCGGACGGTGGCGACATGGTCGATGTTGACGCCCAGGCGCAGGTCGTGGGCCACCGATCAGGCCGCCGCCCGGCTGCCGGGCTTGATCGCGGGGATCGCCGCCAGTTCGGGCGGCAGGCTGTCGGCGGCATAGCTCGGCACGTCGAGCCGGATCAGCGGGAAGAAGGGAACGCCCAGGTCGACGCTGCCGTTCGACCGGTCGACCAGCGATGCGGCCGCGATCACGGTGCCGCCCGCGCGGCCGATCGCCGCGATCGCCTCGCGCGAGGAGAGACCGGTGGTCACCACATCCTCCATCATCAACACCGCCTGACCCGGGTTCAGGCGAAAGCCGCGGCGCAGTTCGAAGGTTCCCTCGGGCCGCTCGACGAACATCGCGTCGACGCCCAGCGCGCGTGCCATCTCATGCCCGGCGATCACCCCGCCCATGGCCGGCGAGACGACCGCCGTGATCCGCGACCGCAGCTCGGCCGGGATGCGCGCCGCCAGCGCCTCGGTCAGGCGCGCACCGCGACGCGGGTCCATCAGCACCCGCGCGCATTGCAGATAACGGGGACTGCGCAATCCCGAAGACAGGATGAAATGCCCCTCCAGCAACGCTTCCGCCGCGCGGAATTCGGCAAGCACTTCGTCTTCGGTCATGGTCGCTCCTGCTGAATGGCGCGCAGATAAGACCGCGACGGGCGCGTGGCAACGCATCGTCGCAGTGCAGCAACGATTTAGCCGGCCACGCGGGTTGAGGCTGGGCGACCCCCGTCGTATAGCCATGCCCAATGGGTGAGGTTTGCCGACACGGCAAAAACCGTGATGAACGGGGAAAAACAATAAGATGGGCACATCCGGGTTGAAGCGAACGGCGATCGCGGCGGGCCTGTCGCTCGCGGCCATGGGACTGGGAGCCGGGGCGATCGCCGCCCCCACGCCCACCCCGCAACAGGCGGCGGCTCCGGCCGGGGTCAGCAACACCGCACCGACCACGGCGGCGGCGACTCCACCGGCCGCGCCGTCCAGCCCGATGCTCGCGGTCGACGGTGCCCCTGGCGCGGTGGCCCAGCCCGGCATCGGCCAGCCATCGAACGGCGTGTTCGGCCTCCAGCCCCAGGTGACCCGCAACGGCGAGTTCGCGCACTGGATGCACAATGCGATCCTGTTCCCGGTCATTACCATCATCTCGCTGTTCGTGCTGGGGCTGCTGATCTGGGTCGTGATCCGCTACCGCGCGCAGGCGAACCCGATCCCCTCCAAGACCAGCCACAACACCACGATCGAGGTCATCTGGACGCTGCTGCCGGTGGCGATCCTGGTGCTGATCGCGCTGCCGTCGATCGGGCTGCTCCAGGCGCAGTTCAAGCCGGCCCCGGCGGGCGCGGTGACGCTGAAGGCGATCGGCAACCAATGGTATTGGAGCTATCAATATCCGGACCATGGCGGGATCGAGATCACCGCCAACATGCTGAAGGAAAAGAACCAGGCCGGCGCGGGCGAGCGCGCGCGCACCGACCGCGACGGCCCCCCGCCTGCTCGCCACCGACAATCGCGTGGTGCTGCCGGTCGGCGTGCCGATCCGCCTGATCACCACCGCCAACGACGTGATCCACAGCTGGGCGGTCCCCGCCTTCTGGATCAAGCTGGACGCGGTCCCGGGCCGTCTGAACGAGACCAGCTTCACGATCGAGAAGCCCGGCCTGTATTTCGGCCAATGCTCCGAACTGTGCGGCGCGCGCCATGCCTATATGCCGATCGCGGTCGAGGCGGTGACGCCGGCGCAGTTCGCGGCCTGGATCCGAGCCAAGGGCGGCACCATGCCGACGCCAGGCGCCGCATCCGACAAGGTGATCCCGCAGCCGGGCGCGGACGGCTCCGCCGCCAAGGCCGAGGAGGGTGCCGCGATGGCCAATGCCGCCGGCCCGGTCGAGAACGCCGCCACCGCCGCTCCCGCCACCACCCAAGGCGCGTCGGGCAATCCCTCCGCCGCCGGCAACGCTGGACAGTAAGATGACCGATACCGCTCTCCATCCTTCGGCGTTCCAGGCGCATGGCGACCATGCCCATCATCACGATGCCGACCACAAGCCGGGCTTCTTCGCCCGCTGGTTCATGTCCACCAACCACAAGGACATCGGCACGCTCTACCTGATCTTCGCGATCGTCGCGGGGATCATCGGCGGCGCGGTGTCCGGCCTGATGCGCGCCGAACTGGCGCATCCGGGCATCCAGTATCTCCAGGGCTGGGCCTCGCTGCTGCACGGCGGCGAGGCATCGTTCGACGAGTCGCTGCACCTGTGGAACGTGATGATCACCGCCCACGGTCTGATCATGGTGTTCTTCATGGTGATGCCGGCGATGATCGGCGGGTTCGGCAACTGGTTCGTGCCGATCATGATCGGCGCGCCAGACATGGCCTTTCCGCGCATGAACAACATCAGCTTCTGGCTGCTGGTCCCGGCGTTCACGCTGCTCCTCGCCTCGCCCTTCTTCGGCGGCGCGGGCAATGGCTGGACGCTCTATGCGCCGCTCTCCACCTATGGCGAGCCGGGGCCGTCGACCGACATGGCGATCCTGGCGCTGCACCTGGCGGGCGCATCGTCGATCCTGGGTGCGATCAACTTCATCACCACCATCTTCAACATGCGCGCGCCGGGCATGACGCTGCACAAGATGCCGCTGTTCGTCTGGTCGGTGCTGGTCACCGCCTTCCTGCTGCTGCTGGCGCTGCCGGTGCTGGCGGCCGCGATCACCATGTTGCTGACCGACCGTAATTTCGGCACCACCTTCTTCGACCCGGCCGGCGGCGGCGACCCGATCCTCTACCAGCATCTCTTCTGGTTCTTCGGCCATCCCGAAGTGTACATCATGATCCTGCCGGGCTTCGGCATCGTCAGCCAAATCATCGCGACGTTCAGCCGCAAGCCGGTGTTCGGCTATCTCGGCATGGCCTATGCCATGGTCGCGATCGGCGTGGTCGGCTTCGTGGTGTGGGCGCACCACATGTTCACCACCGGCCTCAGCGTGAACACCAAGATGTACTTCACCGCCGCGACGATGGTGATCGCGGTGCCGACCGGCATCAAGATCTTCTCCTGGATCGCGACGATGTGGGGCGGCTCGATGCGCTTCCCGACGCCGATGACCTGGGCGATCGGTTTCATCTTCATGTTCACGGTCGGCGGCGTGACCGGCGTGGTGCTCGCCAATGGCGGCATCGACGATTATATGCAGGACACCTATTACGTCGTCGCGCACTTCCACTATGTGCTGTCGCTGGGTGCGGTCTTCTCGCTGTTCGCCGGTTTCTATTACTGGTTCCCGAAGATGTCGGGGCGCATGTACAACGAGTTCCTCGGCCAGCTGCACTTCGTCGTCTTCTTCATCGGCGTGAACGTGATGTTCTTCCCGATGCATTTCCTAGGCCTGCAGGGGATGCCGCGCCGCTATCCGGATTACCCGGACGCCTTCGCGCATTGGAACACGGTGGCGTCGGTCGGCTATATGATCATGGCGGCGGGCATGGTGATCTTCTTCATCAACCTGGTCTATTCGCTGCTGGCCGGTCCCAAGGCCGCCGACAATCCCTGGGGCGAAGGCGCGACGACGCTGGAATGGACACTGTCCAGCCCGCCGCCCTATCACCAGTTCGAGACGCTGCCGCGGATCGACTGAGCCTTCGACCTGACATCGCTGCGGATACAGACGCCCCGGAGGAGACTCCGGGGCGTTTTTCATGCGCGGCGATTAACCTAAATGCATTCACACTTGCGAAATCACCAGTCGCGATCCGCGCTGCGTTGCAACAAAATGGGGGTATCAAGGTTAAGGACGCACTTGGACGAACTTGAGCGCGAAACGAAGCCTAGCGACGGAGTTGCTCGATGATCCCTTTCCGCCTGACACTTGGCGCAGCCCTGCTGACCATCGCCGCCGGAGCGCATGCCGGCCCGACCCAGGATGCCGCACGCCCCATCCATGAGGCTGGCCTGGAACTGGCAACGCTGGCCCCGGAGGGGTCCACCGCGTTGATCATGCTGGTCGGCATCGGCTTGACCATCGTCACGCGCCGCAACCGGCGCAGCGTGCGGTCCGTCCAGTCCTGACCTTCGCGTCGATGGAATGACGGGAGCAGGCCGGTCGCCGAGGCGACCCGCCTGCCCCTCGCCCTCACTCCTGGTCTTCGGCTCCGACCAGCCGGCGCGCCGCCCGGTAGAGACCGTCGACCGGCACTTCGATCCAGTCTGGCCGGTTCGCCGCCTCATAGCCGACCTCATAGGCGGCCTTCGCCACCAGCAGGAGATCGAGCAGCGCCGGATCGACCGCCACGTCCCGCGCCTGGCGATAGGCCTCCAGGAAGACGCTGCGCGCATCGTGGCAGAAGCGGACATAGCGCCGCTCCGCCCGGAGCGCCTCGGTATCCGGCCCCGGCGGGCGCGACCGGTCGGCGACGGCCGTCGCATAGTCGAACGAGCGCAGGATGCCGGCGACATCCCGTAGCGCCAGATCCTTGGCCCGGCGTTCGGCCAGCGGCTTGGCGGGTTGCCCCTCGAAGTCGATAATCATCACATCGCCGCCGGTGACCAGCACCTGCCCCAGATGCAGGTCGCCATGAATCCGGGTGCGCTGCGCGCCGATCGCGTCCGCCGCCGCCGCCTCGATCCGCTCGGCGACCGCCGCCGCGTGGGTGGCGAGCCATTCGGCCGCCTCGCCGGTCACGCCCGCCGCTGCGATCTGCGCCAGCGCGCGTTCGACATCGGCGCGTACATCCGCCGCCAGCCGGGTCGCGCCCGCTTCGTCCATCACCTCTGGGGCGAAGGCCGGATCGTCGCTCGGCCGTGCCAGCACCGCGTGCATCTCGGCCAGGCGCCGTCCCAGCGTCTCGGCGAAGTTCGCGTAATTGGCATAGGTCGCGCTGTCATCGGTCGCCAGCCGTTCAAGCATCCCGAGCGTCCAACTCCACGCATCGCCCTGGTTATGTACGAAGCGCTGCGCCAGCATCAGCAGCGTGTCGTCGCCGACGCGTCGCACCTCGCCCAGCACCGGCGGCACCGCTTCGAAGCCGCCCGCGACCAGATGGCGCACCATCTCCGCATCGGGATGGATGCCTGCCTCCAGCCGGCGCAGGAGCTTGAGCACCACCGACTGGCCGAGCACCATCGAGCTGTTCGACTGTTCGGCGGTCAGCCATTCCAGTTCCGCATCCTCGGGCAAGTCTAGCCCGTCGGCGGAGAAGGCCAGAGCCCCCTCGCCCTCGCCCGCGACGACATTGCCCTGCATCGCCGCGATCACCGAGCGGGCGAAGTCCGACATGGCGAAACCATCGGTCAGCAGCCCGACCTGTCGCCCGCGCCGCACGCGGGCCAGCGCCAGTCCGGCGGCGAAGCGGCTCTGCACCTCACCCTCCCAGGCGATGCCGAACGGCAGGGCATAGCGGGACAGGCTCTTGTCGGTCTCGACCTCCACCTCGGCGAGCAGCAGGTCGTCGACCTCCGGCATCGGATCGAGCCGGGTTAGCCGCACCGCCTGCACCGTTTCGTCCTTCGCACCGAACCAGCGGCGCTGCGCGACATAGGCGGGCAGCACGTCGCGCTCCAGCACCGCGCGGTTCGAGCCGACCACGATGTCCGCGAAGGCCGGACGCAGCACGAAGGTGAAGCGCTCCGCCTCCATCGGCGCGGGCGGCGTCGCCCAGGACGGCGCGTCCGCCTGCGACGACAGCGCGAACCACAGGAAGCCATAAGGCGGCAGCGTCAGCACATAGGGCGTCTGGCCGATCGCCGGGAAGGGCGTGCCGCCGGTCAGCTCGATCGGCGTGCGCCCCTCGAAATCGGCCAGCTCCAGCTCCAGCGCCTGGGCGGTGCGGCTGAGGTTGAAGACGCACAGGATCGCGTCCTCGCCATATTCGCGGACATAGGCCAGGATCTTGCGATTGGCCGGCCGCAGGAAGCGCTGCGTCCCGCGCCCGAACGCCTGATGCTCGCGCCGGACCGCCAGCATCCGCTTGACCGCGTTGAGCAGGGAGTGGCGGTCGCGTTCCGCCGCCTCGACGTTCACCGCCTCATAGCCGTAGAGCGGGTCCTGGATCACCGGCAGCGTCAGGTCGGGCGGGTCGCAGCGGCTGAACCCGCCATTGCGATCGGGCGACCATTGCATCGGCGTGCGGACGCCGTCGCGGTCGCCGAGATGGATATTGTCGCCCATCCCGATCTCGTCGCCATAATAGAGCACCGGCGTGCCCGGCATGGTGAGGAGCAGCGCGTTCATCAGCTCGATGCGCCGCCGGTCCCGCTCCATCAGGGGCGCCAGACGACGGCGGATACCCAGGTTGATCCGCGCGCGCCGATCGGCGGCATAGGTGTTCCACAGATAGTCGCGCTCGGCGTCCGTCACCATTTCGAGCGTCAGCTCGTCATGGTTGCGCAGGAAGATCGCCCATTGGCACTCCGCCGGAATATCCGGCGTCTGGCGCATGATGTCGGTGATCGGGAAGCGATCCTCCTGCGCCACCGCCATGTACATGCGCGGCATCAGTGGGAAGTGGAACGCCATGTGGCATTCGTCGCCGCGCTCGCCATCGCCGAAATATTGCTGGGTGTCCTCGGGCCACATATTGGCCTCCGCCAGCAGCATCCGGTCGGGATATTCGGCGTCCAGCGTCCGCCGGATGACCTTCAGGACCTCGTGCGTCTCCTGGAGATTCTCGTTCGAGGTGCCGTCGCGCTCGATCAGATAGGGGATGGCGTCGAGCCGCAGCCCGTCCACGCCCATGTCGAGCCAGAAGCGCATGACCGACAGCACTTCCTCGATCACCGCCGGATTGTCGAAGTTGAGATCAGGCTGGTGGGAGTAGAAGCGGTGCCAGAAATAGGCCCCCGCCTCCTCGTCCCAGGTCCAGTTCGACTTCTCGGTGTCGAGGAAGATGATCCGCGTGCCGGAATAGAGCGTGTTGTCGTCCGACCAGACGTAGAAATTCCGCTCCGGACTGCCCGGCGGGGCACGGCGCGCTGCCTGGAACCAGGGATGCTGGTCAGAGGTGTGGTTGATGACCAGCTCGAACACGACGCGGATGCCGCGTTCGTGCGCCGCCGCGATGAAGGCGCGCGCGTCCTCCATCGTGCCGTAATCCGGCGACACGTCGCGATATTCGGCGATGTCATAGCCGTCGTCGCGCCGCGGCGAGGGGAAGAAAGGCAGCAGCCAGATACAGGTCACGCCGAGATCGGCGATATAGTCCAGCTTCTGGATCAATCCCTTGAAGTCGCCGATCCCGTCATTGTTCGAATCGTAGAAGGACTTGATATGGACCTGGTAGATCACCGCGTCCTTGTACCAGAGCGGATCGGTCATCGTGTCGGGCGCGTCACTCATCATTGATCCCTCGTCAGGCGCCAGATGCGGAAAGGTTGGTCGGGTTCGATCCGGATGAACTGGTCGCGACCATACCAGCGGAAGCGATAGCCCTCCGCCAGATCCTCCACCGCGACGCTGCTGTTATCGTCCAGGCCCAGCTCCCAGAGCGGCACCTGGAATGTACATTCCTGGCCCTGATGCGGGTCGAGATTGACCATCACGCAGATGATCCCCTGCCCGTCCGGGTCCGGCTTGCCGTACCAGATGATATTGTCGTTGCCCGCCACGAAGAAGCGGGTGTTGAGATGCGTCTGTAACGCCGGATAGCGGCGGCGCAGGCGGTTGAGCATTGCGATGTCGAGGATGATATTACCCGGCGCGTTCCAGTCGCGCGGCTTGACGATATACTTCTCGCTGTCGTTATATTCTTCTTTGCCGGGGATCGGATCGGCCTCGCACAGTTCGAACCCCGAATAGACGCCGAACAGTCCCGACAGGGTCGCTGCCAGCACCGCGCGGATACGGAAGCCCGGCCGACCGGAGGTCTGGAGATAGACCGGATTGATATCCGGCGTGTTGACGAAGAAATGCGGGCGATAGAACTCTTTGGGCGCTTCCGTCGTCAGCTCGGTGATGTAGCTTTCCAGCTCCGCCTTGGTGTCGCGCCAGGTGAAATAGGTATAGCTTTGGGAGAAGCCGACCTTGGCCAGCCGGTACATCATCGTCGGCCGGGTGAACGCCTCCGCCAGGAAGATCACGTCCGGATGGCGCGCACGCACATCGGCGATCATCCACTCCCAGAAGGGCAAGGGCTTGGTGTGCGGATTGTCGACCCGGAAGGTCTTCACCCCATGTTCGACCCAGAGCAGCACCACGTCGCGCAGCGCCGCCCACAGGCCGGGCACCGCGTCCGGCCCGTAGAAGTCGACATTGACGATGTCCTGATACTTCTTGGGCGGATTCTCCGCATATTTCATCGACCCGTCGGGCCGCCAGGCGAACCAGCCGGGATGCTCGGTCAGCCAGGGATGGTCGGGCGAGGCCTGGATGGCGAAGTCGAGCGCGATCTCCAGCCCATGCGCCTGCGCCGCCTCGACCAGCCGGGCAAAGGCCTCGAAGCCGCCCAGTTCGGGATGGATCGCATCATGCCCGCCCTCCGCCGCGCCGATCGCATAGGGGCTGCCGGGATCGCCCTCTCCGGCGGTCAGGCTGTTGTTCGGCCCCTTGCGGTTGGTGCGCCCGATCGGGTGGATCGGCGGGAAGTAAAGCGTGTCGAACCCCATGTCGCGGATTTGCGGCAGGCGGCCGATCACATCGTCGAACGTCCCGTGCCGTGCCGGATCGGTGGTGATCGAACGCGGGAACAATTCGTACCAGGAGGAGAAGCGCGCCGCGATCCGCTCCGCATCGACCAGCTGCCGGGCCGAACGCAGCGCGAAGGGTCGCGCGTCCGCCGTCGCCATCGCCGCTGCCAGATCGTCCGACAGCAACAGGTCGGACGCGCCTTCGCCCGCCGCGTCGATCCGCGTCACCCAGTCGCGCAGCGCCGGCTGCCGCGCCGAGGCCGCTTCGACCAGGTTGCGCCCCTCCTGGCGATCGACATCCTGGGCGACCCCGGCGTCCAGCTTCTTGCGGAAGTCGCGCCGGAAACCGCCGAACACATCCAGCCAGCCCTCGACCGTATATTCATGCCGGCCGAGCCGGTCCGGCGTGAAGCTGGCGGTCCAGACATCGGTCGGCAGCGCGGTCATCGGCACGCGCCGCCATTCCGTCTCATCGCAGGGCCGCCAGAGCAGCTCGACCGCGAGCTGTTCATGGCCATCGGTGAACACCGTCGCCTCGACCGTGATCTCCTCCCCGACGACGCGGCGGACGGGATAGTCGCCGCCCTCGACGCTGGGGCTGAGCGACTCGACCACCAGCCGGGGTGTCGCCGCGGCCTGTTCGGCGGTGGCGGGCGGCGGCAGATGGACCGGGTCGGTCGAGGACATAGGCATAGCGGCGTCGGCCATGGAAGCTCCGGTCGATGCGAGAAACAGGTGAGGCAGGCCCGAGATATCAGGCAGGCTTGGTCGTAGCCTTGCTCCGGCGCGGCTTGGTCGCCTTGGCGGCGGGCTGCGCATTGGCGGGAGCCAGCGGTTCGGCGGCGGTGGTCTGCGCGGGGTGGTCGGCCGGTTCCGGATCGAGCGGGGCGGCCGGCGTTTCGGTCATCGGCGTCGGCGTGGCCGGGGAGTCGGCCGGTTCCTCCGGCAATGCGGTGGTCGCCGACCCACCTTCCGAGTCATGCTCGCTTGCCGCCTGGTGCCAGTGATCGTCATGCCGGCCGTGCGCGCCGCCTTCCTTCTCCCACAATTCGTAGGCGCGGCGGCTGATCTTCTCGTGGCGCTCGTCGGTCATTCGATCCCTCCTTGAACATCGGCAACGGAACGTCCGCGCCGACATTATTCATGCCACGCGACATCGCCGGCTCAACGGAAAACCGCCGGCACGCGCTTCCGGTTGCATCGGGAAGCGTCCGAAATCCGCGTCGGGCGGCACCCCCGCGCACGATCAACGACTTAGATCTTGGCGGTGGCGGTGACCGGAGGGGTCTGCTGATGCTGGATCACCGTCCAATCCTCATGGCCGCGTCGGCGATAGGTGGAGGTGCAATGCGCCTCATAGGCATCCTCGCCATCCTTGGACGCGCGCACCTGATAGGCGATGACGATCAGCCCTTCCTGAGGCCGGGCGACGCGGCGTTCGCTGAACGAGACATCGGTCCAGCGCGGCGTCGCCGACACGGCGGCGACCGCTTCCTCGCCACTCATCACGAAGGGCGGCGTCGGCACGACCATCAGGCATTCGTCGTCGATCGACTCGCGATAATGTTCGGGGGTCGCCGTCCACAGGCTTTCCTCGAAGGTCCAGATGCGTGCGTCGTCCATCGTCCGTCTCCCAAGGTCCGGCCGCAGGAGCGCGCGACCGCCGCGATCGTTCCCCCCGACGGCCGGCTTGCCATTTCCACGGCGACATCCCATCTTGGAAAGGCGTCGACCGAGCCTGACGCAAGCCGCCATCCCCTCGCGCCTTTCTTTTTGGCGCCCGTTGGGGTAAGGCGACGCATCTTCACGACAAAGGGTTTGTATTTGGCCAAGGAAGAACTGCTCGAGATGCGCGGTCGCGTGGTGGAACTCCTCCCCAACGCGATGTTCCGCGTGCAGCTCGAGAACGACCATGAGATTCTGGGGCATACCGCCGGCAAGATGCGCAAGAACCGCATCCGCGTGCTGGTGGGCGACGAGGTGCTCGTCGAACTGACCCCTTATGACCTCACCAAGGGTCGCATCACCTATCGCTTCATGCCCGGCCGCGGCGGCCCCGGGCCGTCCTGATCGCCGATGGCGCGCCTGTCGCGCCGTTGACGCCGACCATGACCGATCCGATCGAACCGGCGAACGTGCCTCCCGCGCCCGTCGCCACGCTCGTGCTCGCCTCCACCTCGCCGCGCCGGCTCGAACTGCTCGGCCGGCTGGGTGTCCTGCCCGATCGCCTCGCCGCGCCCGACATCGACGAGACACCGCTGCCGCGCGAGGCCGCCCGCGATTATGCGCAGCGCCTCGCGCTGGGCAAGGCGCGCGCGGTCGCGCGGGGCGCGGGCGAGATCGTGCTGGCCGGCGACACGACGATCGCGGTCGGCCCGCGCATCCTCGGCAAGCCGGAGGATGAAGCCGATCTGCGACGCATGTTGCGGCTGCTGTCCGGGCGGCGGCATCACTGCCTGTCGGCGGTGTGCGTGATCGGGCCCGACGGGCGGGAGCGCGTCCGCCTGTCCGACACCATCGTCGCCTTTCGCCCTCTCGCCCCGGCCGAGATCGACGCCTATGTCGACAGCGGCGAGGGCATGGGCAAGGCGGGCGGCTATGCCATCCAGGGCCGCGCCGAGGCCTTTGTCCGCTTTCTCCATGGCAGCCATAGCGGCGTCGTCGGCCTGCCGCTGATGGAAACCCGTGCGCTGTTGCGCGCCGCCGGCCTGCCGCTTGCCTGAATGGCTCTACGAGGCCGGGATCGGTGAATCCCGCGCCGCGCTGGTCGAGGACGACCGCATCTTGGAAGCGCTGATCGAGCCGGAGGATAGCGGCCCGCGCCTGGGCAGCGTGATGCCGGCCCGGCTCACCCATTTGCTGCCCGCTCGCCAGGGTCGATTGCTGCTGGCGGACGGTCAGGCCGCGTTGATCGCCGCCGTCCCTGCCGGCCTGTCCGCCGGACGCGTGCTGACCGTCGAGATCGTGCGCGAGGCGTTGCCGGAGATCGGCCGGCCCAAGCCGGCGCGCGCGATCGTCACCGACCGGACCGAACAGGCCGGTCCCGACCTGCTCGCCCGCATCACAGCGACCGGCCACCCCGTCCGCACGCTCCACCCGCACCAGCCAGATGCGCTGGAGGCGGCGGGCTGGTCCGAGCTGCTCGAAGAAGCGCAGACCGGCGATATCCGCTTTGCGGAGGCCCTAGCCGGCGGCGCGCTGGTGATGACGCCGACCCCGGCCATGACGCTGTTCGACGTGGACGGTCCGCCCCCGCTCGAACCCCTGGCCATCGCGGCGGCCGAGGCGGTGGCCGAATCGATCCGCCGGCACGGTATCGGCGGGTCGATCGGCATCGACTTCCCCACGATCGAGGGCAAGGCGGCCCGACAGGCGGTGACGGCGGCGATCGACCGCATCCTGCCGCCGCCGTTCGAGCGGACGGCGATGAACGGCTTCGGCTTCGTCCAGATCGTCCGACCCCGCCCCCGCGCCTCGCTGCCCGAGCGGCTGCGCGCCGATCCGGTCGCGGCTGCCGCCCGCGCCGCGCTGCGGACGCTGGAACGCGTGCCGCCGGGAAGCGCGAACCGCCACCGCCTGCCCGCGCCGGTGCTTGCCTATCTCGACGCCCGTCCGCACTGGCTGGCGGAGCTTGCCCGCCGCACCGGCATGACCCCTTTGCTGGAGAGCCTGTAATGGCCGAACCGACCTGCCCGATCTGCGGCGAGCCCGCGCATCCCGATCACCGCCCCTTCTGCTCGGCGCGGCACCGCGACCGCGACCTGCTGCAATGGCTCAACGAAAGCTATCGCCTGCCCGATCAAAATTCTTCGAAACAAGGGCTGGACAGCGACGACGGCTCCTACTAGAGACGCGCTTCCGCTAGGCGGGCCCAAGTAGCTCAGTTGGTAGAGCATGCGACTGAAAATCGCAGTGTCGGTGGTTCGATCCCGCCCTTGGGCACCATTCTCCCCTGGTTGCAGACTGATTTTGCTGGGGACACCCATAAAACATCTATGAACCTGGGTCGGCGAATGCCCGGCTATACTGCGGCATGGTCCGATCAGGCCGGACGAACCCTGATCAAGTCCCGGTCGCGTGCCGCCTGACCTTGGGCCGGCACCGGAGCAGATGGGTGATTCGTCCCCGTCAGCCCACCACGTCGAGTTGCGCCGATTGCGGCGTATCCGACGCCATCACCCGGTTCCGCCCATTCTCCTTGGCGCGGTAGAGCGCGGCATCGGCCGCCGCCTGCATCGCCGAGGGCGAGCGATAGCCCGGCCAGGTCGCCACGCCGATGCTGATCGTCACCCGCAGGCCCGGCGCGCAGGCGTCATAGCGCGCCGCCTCGATCGCGCCACGCACCCGCTCGCAGACCATCCGCGCCTCGGCCGCGTCGGCATCCGGCATCAGCAGCGCGAATTCCTCTCCCCCCAGCCGCGCGACCAGATCGCCGTCGCGGACCGAATCGCGCATGACCGCCGCCACCCGGCGCAGCGTGGCGTCACCGACCGCATGGGAATGCCGGTCGTTGATCCGCTTGAAGTGATCGATATCGAGGATCGCCAGCGACCAGGGACGGCCATGTTCCGCATAGCTCGCCAGTTGCTCCGCCAGTTCGTCCTCGTACCGGCGGCGATTGGGCAGTTCGGTCAGCGCGTCCTCATGCGCCATGCGCCGCAGCGTGCGCGCCTGATTGGCGAGCTGGGCGAGCAGCGCATCCTTTTCCTCGGTCGCCAGCATCAGCATCTCGCCCTGGCGGCGGATATCGGCGGTCCGTTCCTCGATCAGCAGGCTCAGATGCCGGGCACGACGATGCAGGTTCACGACCCGCCAGCGATAGGCCAGGCCGGCCAGCCCCACCAACAGCACGACCAGCGCCAACCGGAAGTCGGAGCGTTGCCAGAAGGACGGCTCGATCACGAAGCGCAGGACCTGGTCCTGCGCGCTCCACGGACCGCCGCCATTGGAGGCGCTGACATGCAGCGCATAGCGACCGGGCGGCAGCGCGGTATAGTCGACGATCCGCTCGCCCCCGCGATCGATCCAGTCATTCTCATAGCCCACCAGCCTGGTGCGGTAGCGGATGCTTTGCGGGGACAGGAAGCTCAGGCCGCCATAGGCGATCGACACGCGCCGCGTCTTGGCCGGGATCGACACCCAACCCGCATTGTCGGCGAAGGATGCCGGCTCGCCATCGACCAATACTCCCTCGATCACGAGCGGTGGCGGCGTGCGGACGCGCAATTGCGCCTCGCGTTCCGGCCGGACGGCAGCGGCGCCCTCGGCGGTGGCGAACCAGATCGAACCGTCCCGACGCAGCAATGTCGTCGGCCCGGACGCGCCATTGCCCTGCGCGCTGGCCATGCCGTCCAGACGGTCGAACCGATCCACCCGGATCGTCCGGCGCTTGCCGTCCGCGACGGCCATCAACGCCGCATAGTCGATGCGCAACACGCCGCTATTGCTGCCCAGCCACGCCGCCCCGCGCCGGTCCAGCACCATCTGGAAGACGGTGTCGACCGGCAGGCCCTGATCGCGTCCGACATGGGCGAGCTGACCATCGGCATAGCGATAGCGGAACAGGCCGCGATCGGTGCTGATCCACATGACGCTCTGGTCGGGATCCTCGAACAGCGCCAGGGCGCTGCTGGCGTCGGCCATTTTCCCGATGTCGATCCGGCGGGGGATGCCGTTGGGCGGCCACAGCGTCAGGTCGCTGATCGTGCCGATCCACAAGCCATGGCGGGTATCGGCGATCGCATAGATCATCGTCTTCGGCAGTCCCGGCAGCATCGGCTGCTGTACCTGCCCCTGCCCGTCGATCGCGACGACCCCGCGCCGCGTGCCGGCCCATAACCCACCGCCACGCCGGGCCGCCAGGGTCCGGATGCGCATGTCCCTGATCCCCTCGGCCTTGCCGTATCGCGCGACGATCCGGTTATCGTGCACCCGGAAGATTCCATCGCCCAAGGTCCCGACCCAGACATCGCCATCGGGTTGCGCCAACAGGCTCAGGACCGATGGGGAACTGTCGCCCGGCACCCCCGCCTGAACGATGGGGATATGGGTGATGCGGCCATCGGGCGCGACGTGATCCAGCCCGCGGCTGCTGCCCACCCACAAGCTGCGGTCGCCCGATTCCACCAGCGCGCGGACATAGTTGCCCGACAGCCCGTTCTCCTGGCGCAGATTGGTGAACAGCGCCTGGCGCAAGCGATAGAGCCCGCCGTTCAGGCCGACCCAGATGCTGCCCTCGCGATCCTGGAACACGGAGGCAACCCGCCCCTCCGGCAGGCCCTGGGTCGGGGTGATCCATTCGGATTGCCCGCGGGCCAGGTGCAGCACCCCGAGATTCTCGGTGCCCAACCACAGGCCGCCCCAACGATCCGCCGTCATCGCGCTGAAGCGATTGGTGCCCGGCAACCGATAGATCAGGCGGGCTGTGTCGCCCTGCACCTGCCGCAACTCCCCGCTGGCCAGCAGGAAAAGCTGCTTCCGCTGATCGACAAAGGGCAGCACCGCACCGGCCGGCAAGTCGAACGACTTGGACAGGCGACGCATCCGGCCGTCGGGCGTCCGTTCGACCAGACCATCGACCCCGCCGATCCACAGCCGGTCCTGCGCATCGATCGCCAGCCCCAGGATCGAAAGCGGCGGCCCACCGGCGGGGGATTCGAGGCGCCGGAACCGACCGTCCGGCGACAACATGCCCAGTCCGCCGCGCATGAAGCCGATCCAGAGCCGCCCCTTGCTGTCCTGCGCCAACGCCAGGATGGTCGCGTGCGGCAGACCATTACGCACGCCCCAGAAGCGCCACCGACCCGCCGAGTCCCGGCGGCCCAGATTGCCACGCGTGTCACCCATCCAGAGATTGCCCTGCCGGTCGGACAGGATGCTGGTCACGCCATTATCGGGCAGCGGTGGGTTGCTGTCGCGCGAGAAGGTGGTGAAGCGCGTACCGTTATACCGCGCAAGCCCCTCCCAAGTGGCGAGCCACAAATAGCCTTCGCGGGTCTGGACGATGTTCTGCACGCTGTTGTGCGGCAGCCCTTCGTTGGTGGTCCAGCGGTCATAGGCGAAATCCTTGACCATGGGCGGCTGGGCGGATGGCTGGGCCAGCGCTGGAAGCGGACCGGCCAAGGATGCGAACAGCAATGCGCCGACAATGGCGACGATATGCCCCCATCCTCGACCAAAAGCCTTCGCCAGCATCATGATGCCCTTGTCGTCCCCCACCCGTTTCGTACGAGACGATATGTGTGCATCACTTAATATATGCAAAACGGCCTTAAACGACCATGGCTGGAACCGGTTCCATCGCCCCTAATTCTTTTCGGCGGGCCGCAACGTCGCGGAATCCAGATGCCATCGAAGCTGCGATGCGCTGGCGCCATCCACGCCATTGACCCGGCGCACGACATATTGGCCCACGAAACGCTGTCGCGCGCCATCGTTCAGCACCGCCTCCACGGTCACCGGCACCGTCTGGTAGATCGAACCGGCCGCACCCTCGCTCGGCGGCAAGGCACCGATCGTCACGCGGGTCGAACGCGTCTGCGCGAACCCCTTGCTGAAATCGGCATAGCGCTGCCCCGGCCGGCCATCATCGCCCCAGCTCTGCCATGCGGTGGAATAGTCCCTTGCGTTCAGGGCCGAATAATAGCGTCGGACGACATTCGTCGCCGCTTCGCCGCCCTTCGGATCGGGGCCGCAGCCCTTCATCGGCGACCCCTTCCCGTCGAACAGCGCGCAGGACCGGGCGATCTCATCCTCGATCAGCGCACAGCTATTGGCGGCGTTGCAAGGCGGGTGAGTCGCGGGCGAGACATCGCGGCAGATCGCGACCCGTTGCGCGGCGGCGGTCGCACCGATCTCCTCGGCGCAGGATAACAGGCCGGTCTCTGCCGGCCGGATCGGGGTCGCGCGGGCTGTCGGCCCCGGCGTCGGCACGGGCGAAGGGGTGGATGTGGCCGCCGCCGCCGGCGTCTCGGCGGACCGCTCGGGCGCGCCGCAACCGACCAGCGCCACCGCCACGACCATCATCGGGGCGATCCGTACGCCTATGCTCATCCATCCACCTCCCGATGATCGGGGACGCCGGTCGGGCCGGCACCCCCGCCCCTGTCTTACTTGCCCGCGACGCCGCGTCCCGCCACCGTTTCATAGGCGGACAGTTCGTCGCCGATCGCGACCTTGGCGGCGAGGTCGTCGGCCCGCGCCTTGTCCTGCGCGGCGCGCTTGGGATTGTCCGGGTCGCCGTCCGGGTCCGCCGCGCCGACATTGGGGCTGTCGGGCATGTAGAGGATCGGCTTTTCGGTGCGGTCGTCGGCCATCATCTTCTCCTTGCTCGGGCGGTCAACGCGCCATGGCGAGGCTGGTGCCGATGAGGAGGGCGTCGCTGCGACGATGCGAGCCGGATGGCGGATAAAGCAAAGGCCGGCACAATGGCCGGCCCTCGCGGAAAATAATGGTCGGGAAGAGAGGATTCGAACCTCCGGCCCCTGCCTCCCGAAGACAGTGCTCTACCAGGCTGAGCTACTCCCCGACGGAGTTCCGATCGTCATTAAGTGCCCTTGTGAGGCGCTTCGGGAGCCGACCGGATTGGCTTGGAGGCGCGCCTATATCCAGCGCCTCCGACCCATGCAACAGATTTCTTCGCCGATCAGTCGAACCCGGTCAAAAAACGCGTCGCGTAGAAGACCGCCGCGCCGATCGCGCCCGCCGCCGGCAGGGTGATGAACCAAGCGATGACGATGTTCGACGCCACGTTCCACCGCACCGCCGACAGCCGCCGCGACGCGCCGACGCCGACGATCGCGCCGGTGATGGTGTGGGTGGAGGAGACGGGGATGCCGCCCAGCGTCGCCATGAACAGGGTGATCGCGCCGCCCGTCTCCGCGCAGAACCCTTGCGCGGGGGTCAGCCGAGTGATCTTCGACCCCATGGTGTGGACGATCCGCCAGCCGCCCGACAGCGTGCCCAGCGCCATCGCCGCCTGGCAGCTCAGCACCACCCAGAAGGGCACGGAGAATTCGCCGCCCAGATAGCCCTGGCTGTAGAGCAGCACGGCGATGATCCCCATCGTCTTCTGCGCGTCATTGCCGCCATGGCCCAGCGAATAGAGCGCGGCGGAGACGAGCTGGAGCTTGCGGAACCGCTTGTCGACGCCCAGCGGCGTCAGCCGGATGCTGGTCCAGGCCACCGCCAGCACCAGCATCAGCGCCAGGATCAGGCCGATGGCGGGCGAGGCGAAGATGGCGATGACGGTCTTGATCACCCCGCCCCACACCACGGCGGCCGATCCCGCCTTGGCCATGCCCGCGCCCAGCAGGCCGCCGATCAGCGCATGGCTGGACGAGGAGGGAATGCCCTTCACCCAGGTGATGACGTTCCAGGCGATCGCGCCCGATAGCGCGCCGAAGATCACCACCGGATCGATGATCTTGGCATCGACGATGCCCTTGCCGACCGTCTGAGCGACATGCAGCCCGAACACGGCGAAGGCGATGAAGTTGAAGAAGGCGGCCCACAGCACCGCATATTGCGGCTTGAGCACGCGGGTGGACACGACCGTCGCGATCGAGTTCGCGGCATCGTGCAGGCCGTTCAGGAAATCGAACAGCAGCGCCACGCCGATCAGCGCGACGAGGATCGGAAGCGAGACGGTCATCAGGCGTGATCGATGACGAGACCCTGGATCTCGTTCGCCACATCCTCGAACCGGTCGATGATGCGTTCCAGGTGGCTGTAGATCTCGCGGCCGATCACGAACTGCATGGGCTGGTCCTGCCGGGCCTGGAACAGCGCCTTCAAGCCCTGGTCGTGGATCGAATCGCCCTGCCCCTCGATCTCGATCAGTCGCGCGGTCAGCATGTTCAGCCGCTCGCTGTTGCGGTTGAGCGAGCGGAGCAGCGGGATCGCCTCCTGGGTCAGCCGCGCCGCCTCTACCGCGATGCCGGCCATCGCCACCATCTGCGGCTCGAACCGGGTCACGCCATAGAGCGCGATGGTGTTCGCGGTCTGGTTCATCTGGTCGATGGCATCGTCCATCACCCCGATCAGGTCGGTGATCGCCGACCGGTCGAACGGCGTCACGAACACGCGGCGCACATCCTGCAGCACGTCGCGGGTGATGTCGTCCGCCTCATGCTCGCGCGCGACGATCTCGGCGACCTCCGCCTCGATCGGTCCGTCACCGCTCAGCAGCCGCTGCAACGCGCCCGCGCCGGCGACCAGCGTCGCGGCATGGGCCTCGAACTGATCGAAGAACTTGCCCTGTTTGGGCATCAACGACTGAAACCAGCCAAGCATTCGGATTCGCCTCCACGTCCCATGCCACAGCGGCATGGGTCCTGAGTTATCGCGCCCACTGGCCCATGCGGCCGCGCGAATCCAGCCGGAAACCGGTCAGGGTCAGCGCGGACGCAGGCCAAATCGCCGGAACAGACCCCGTTTTGCCAGCGATTCGAACATCTCGCCAGGGCCTTCCGGGTCCAGCACCTCATTGTCCGCCAGCCACTGCTCGACCTCGGACAGGTTGGGGACGGCATAGGGGCGTAGCGTCTTGCCGACCCCCCGCAGATGCTCGATCGCCCCGATCAGCGAGCCTTTCTCCGCGATGGCGGCGGTCACCACCTCGGGTGCCACGCCCAGATGCTCGGCCAGCAGGTCGTCGCGGATCTCGGTGATCCGCGCCCGGTCCCGTTCGGTCGTCGCCTCGATCGCCAGGTCGCATTCGGTATCGAGCCGGAGCGAGCGGTTGTTGACGTTACTCGACCCCAGGCGAAAGACGTTGTCGTCCGCGATCAGGATCTTGGCATGGACATAGATGGGCGTGCCGCCATCGGTATAGGGATGGTACATGCGCAGCCGGCGATGTTTGTCGCGGCGACGCAGCGCCTCCATCAGCCGCCCGCGCGCCGTGTCCATCGCCAGCGGCTCCAGCCAGCCCTGCGCGGTCAGCGGATTGATGACGACGATCTCCGGCCCGTCCGTCTCGTCCAGCCGCCGCGCGATCGCCTCGGCGATCCGGCGCGAGGCGAAATACTGGCTTTCGATATACAGGTGCCGTCGCGCCCCCGCGATCTGCGCCAGGAACAGCGCCTCGCTCTCATGCACCGGCGCCTGGTCGTCCATCTCGGGCACCGTCCGCGCGATACCGACATCGATCCCCTCGAAATCGACGCGCAGCCCCTCCGGCCAGCAGGGGCCGGACGGCTTCATCGGCTCCATCGGCTGGCCGCCCGCCGCATTCCAACGCTGGCGGAACAGCTCGCCCAGCGCCCCCGCCACCGGGCCCTGCACCGCGTTGATCGCGTCATGCCATGGCTTGTAGTGCCGCCGCGTGGTCGGCCGCCGGCGATAGGGGCTCTGGTCGAGATGCTCGCGCGTGTCCCAGCGGTCGCCGGTCATGTCGATGCCGCCGCAAAAGGCCAGGCAGTCGTCGATGATGACGATCTTCTGGTGGTGCGAGGCGGCGGTCGGGTGATGCCCGTCCAGCTTGGTATGGATGCGCGGATGCTTCATCCAGCGCAGCACGGTGAAGATGGTGGTGCCCCGCCCCAGCGACTTGATCGCGCCGACATCCCAGCGCAACAGGTGCACCTCCAGCTCAGGATTGCGCTCGACCAGATGGTGGATGAACGCCCCGACCGGCGCCGGCCCCTCGGTCGCTTGGTGATCCAGGACGATGCGCGCGTCGAAATCCCAGCCGATCAGCAGGATGCGCCGCTTCGCCTGGAGCATCGCCTGGCGCGCCACACGGAAATATTCGTCGGCGTCGACGATCACCGTCATCCGATCGGCGCGTTCGATGCGCCAGCAATCCTGCCCCGGCTTCATGGCGTCCTTTCCGACCGTGATCCCGCCCGCGCTCCTGCCGCATCGGGGCGTCCCGCGCAAATGTTCGCACGGACAGTTGGTTGCACTTATGGAGCAGGAGTCATGAGCGAGGAGCGGCCACGCAAGATCATCCATGTCGATATGGACGCCTTTTATGCGTCGGTCGAGCAGCGCGACGATCCCGCCCTGCGGGGGCGGCCGGTGGCGGTCGGCGGCTCGCGGGCGCGCGGCGTGGTCGCGGCGGCCAGCTATGAGGCGCGGGCCTTCGGCGTGCGGTCGGCCATGCCCTCGTCCTCCGCGGTGCGGCGCTGTCCCGACCTGATCTTCGTGCGGCCGCGCTTCGAGGTGTACCATGCGGTCTCACAACAGATCCGCGCCATCTTCCGCGACTATACCGATGCGATCGAGCCACTGTCGCTCGACGAGGCCTATCTCGACGTGTCGGAGGATCGCCACGGGCTGGGTTCGGCCAGCGCGATCGCGGAGGATATCCGCCGCCGGATCAAGGCGGATACCGGCCTCACCGCCTCGGCCGGGGTCAGCTACAACAAGTTCATCGCCAAGCTGGCGTCCGACCAGAACAAGCCGGACGGCCTATGCGTCATCCCGCCGCACAAGGGCGCGGCCTTTGTCGCGGGACTGCCGGTCAAGCGATTCCACGGCGTTGGGCCGGTCACCGCGCGGCGGATGGAGGCGCTGGGCATCCTGACCGGGGCCGATCTGCGCGACCGGTCGCTCGAGATGCTCCAGCGGCATTTCGGCAGCTATGCGAGCTATCTCTACCATGCCGCGCGGGGGGAGGATCATCGCCCGGTGCGCGCGCATCGCGAGGCCAAGTCGATCGGCGCGGAGCGGACCTTCGAACGCGACCTGAGCACGCGGGAGGAGCTTCATGCGCAGCTCGTCCGCGTGGCGGAGGCCGCCTGGACGCGGGTCGAGCGGCACGAGGCGCATGGCCGCACCGTCACGCTGAAGCTGCGCCGGGCGGATTTCTCCACCATCACCCGCGCCCGGTCCAGCCGGACGCCCGTCACCGATCAGGCGGGTTTCCTGGCGATCGGCCGGACCCTGCTTGACGCGCAACTCCCGGTGCCGGGGGGTATCCGGCTGCTCGGCCTGACCCTGTCGGCGCTGACCCCGGCCGGACTGGCGGAGCCGGACCCGGTCCAGCCCAGCCTGTTCTGACCGCCGGCAATCAGGCGGCGGCGAAGACCGCGCCGCGCCGGCGCAACGCATAGCCCGCCAGGCCGAAGCCGAGCAGCGTCAGCGCCCAGGTCGCCGGCTCGGGCACCATCGGGGTATAGCTGAAGTCGTCGCCCACCCGTCCGTCGAGCACGTCGAAGCCGGTGATGACGCCGGTGAACCGGCTGCCCAGTCCGCCATAATCGGCCGTGTTGATCGTCACCGGGCTGCACGAGGGATCGGTCACCTGCCCCGCCACGGCGACGAACCCGTCGGCACTGCCACCGGCCACGCAGGCCCGGCCGTTGCCGGACACGCCGTAGCGGACCGGCTCGAACCGGAAGCTGACGCCCTGATCGTCCGACGACAGGATGATCGGTGAATTGGCATAACCGAAGCCGACATTCGCGCCGTCCACGACCGACACGACGAATCGGATCGTCGCGCCCGAGAAAGCGGAGGTGATCGGCCCCTGGTTACCGTAACCGGTGATCATCGTCCCCGCGCCCCGCGCCTGGAAGACATAGGTCAGCTCCGTCGCCGCCTGCGCCTGTCCGGCCACCAGCAGTGCCGCCGAGATCGCCAGCCCCTTCACCAACGCCTTCATCACCCTGCCTCCACACGAATTTTTCCGAGCATCTATGGTAAAGCGGAAGTGAAATACAGGCTATACCGCCGGCTGGTCCGACAACAGAGGCGATCGGTCCGATCCGGATTGCATCATCACGGCCGGGGCAGGGTCAGCACCGCTTCGGCCCCCAGGCCATGCCCGGCGGAGCGCAGGTCCAGCGTCCCCTCCATCGCCGCCATCGCATTGGCGCACCAATGCAAACCCAGGCCGCCACGCCGATCGGCCCGGGTCGAATAGCCCCGCCGAAACAAGGCCACCTCGCTGCCCGGCGCGAAGCCCACGCCGTCGTCGCGGATCGTGATCGTCACCCGCCCCTCGTCGCCCCCGGCGGTCACCGAGATTCGCCCGCTCCCCGTGCCGCCCGCAACGATGGCGTCGACGGCATTGCCGACCAGATTGGCCAGCAGTTGCGACAGCAGCAGCCGGTTGCCACGGACCATCACCGGTCCGGCCGGCAGGCTCAGCACGATCGAGGCGGAGGGGGCATAATGCACGATCGACGCCTGGCGTGCGGCCAGCTCGACGATGTCGCACGGCTCCAGCGGGGGGCGTTCATGCGCCTGGGCCTGTTGCGCGCCGATCACCTCCAGCACATGCGCCAGCGCGTCGCGCCCGGCCGCCGCATCCGCCGCGATCCGCGCCCGGTCGCGCGCGTCCGCCTCCAGCGCGGCGGCCAGGAAGGCGGCCAGTCGCTGCCGTCGCTCGGGTGGCAGGTCGGGCAGCGCCAGTTCCGCCACGGCGCGGTCGAGCGTCGCCCGGTCCGCACCCGGCCGCGCGCCGGTCGAGCGGCTGAGGATGGTGCTGACCGGATTGAGCGCGTTCCGGACATTGTGCATCACCGCCACCGCGCTTTCCGACCGGCCAAGCGCGAAGCCTTGCGCCTCGATCCGCTCGTGCAGGTCGCGCAACTGGCCGAGCATCGCGTTGAGGCTGGTGGTGAGCGCCCCGATCTCGTCGCGCCGACCATCGTCGTCGATCGGGGTCAGCATCGAGGACAGGCGGACATGCTGCATGTGCCGCTCCACCCGCGCGAGCGGATCGAGGACATGGCGCGCGATGGCGCGGCGCAGGACCAGCAGCAGGCCGAGCAGCAGCAGCGTCGCTCCGACCGCCGACAGCAACAGCATGCGCCGCCCCAGCATCGCCATGTCGCGCGGCAGGTCGAAGCGAGCGACAGCGACCGTTCGCCCGTCCGGCCCGGTCAGCGGAAGCTGCACGCCCACTGTCCGCCACGACCAGTCGCGCACGCCGGTCCCGGCTGCGGCCGGCACCAGGCGCACCGTCGCGCGGATCGGGCCGGCCCAGCGTTCGGGATCGACCGGCCGCATCAGCAGGAGCGCCGCCTCCTGCCCTCGCGGTCGCACCATGCCGATCGCCACCAGCCTGCCGTCGCTCACCGCGAAACCACCTGTGACCGTTGTGCCGCTGCGTCCCCGCAGGATCGAACGGTCCCGCAGCACGCCCGCCAGCCGGACGCGGGCGGCGGCGTCGCCCGGCTGCGTCAACAACCGGCCATCGGCCGCGATCCGCGCCATCGCCTCGCCCGGTGACAGACGGAGACGCGCGCCGCTTACGGCCAGGTCATGCGCGTCATGTTCGACATCGCCGGCACTGTCCTCGATCGCCGCGCGCAGCCGGGCGATGT
The DNA here is from genome assembly GCF_031453475.1 of Sphingomonas sp. SORGH_AS_0438. Classification (NCBI taxonomy): domain Bacteria; kingdom Pseudomonadati; phylum Pseudomonadota; class Alphaproteobacteria; order Sphingomonadales; family Sphingomonadaceae; genus Sphingomonas; species Sphingomonas sp. SORGH_AS_0438. Next base: position 425,081 of record NZ_JAVIZS010000001.1, on the reverse strand, counting down.
CGCGGGTCAGGCCGCGCGCCTCCAGCGTGTCGAAACTGGGGGTGATGATCGCCGCCAGCAGCAGCGTGATCGCCAGCGCCCCGACCAGCCCGGACACGCTCAGCAGCCAGACCAGCCGGCGGCCGAGCGACCGGGGTCCGCCGCCCCGCCGCCTCAACCGACGGTCCCCGTCGCCTCCCACGCCGCACCCTGCGGGTCGATCAGCCCGGCCTGCGCCATCTCGCGCGCATGGGTCGCCGGCACCGGCAGCGAGAAATAATAGCCTTGGAGATAGGCCGCGCCGGCGATGCGCAGCGCCTGGGCCTGCGCATCCGTCTCCACGCCCTCGCCGATCACCTCCAGCCCCAGCGCGCGGCCGAGATGGATGATCGAATGGACGATCGCCGCCGATTCACGCTCGCGCCCCATGCCGTCGATGAAGCTGCGGTCGATCTTCAGGCAGTCGAGCGCGAAGGTGCGGATATTGTACAGGCTGGAATAGCCGGTGCCGAAATCGTCCAGCGCGATGCGGAACCCCATCTGGCGCAGGCGATAGAGCGTCTCCGCCGAACGCTCGGCATCCTGGAAGATCGCCGATTCGGTGATCTCGATCTGCACCCGCGATGGCGCCACCCCGGCCCGCTCGACGCTTTCCATGACATGGCCGACGAAATTCTGCCGGCGGAACTGGCGCGGCGAGAAGTTGATCGAGACATATTGGTCGGGCCACGCCTTGGCCTCGGCCAGCGCCTTCTCCAGCACCCAGTCGCCCAGATCGTGGATCAGGTTCGATTCCTCGGCGATCGGAATGAAGATGCCCGGGCTCAGTCGGCCGTAATCCTCCGTATCCCAGCGCAGCAGCGCCTCGAACCCGGCGATCGCCATCGTGTCGCGCGCGACGATCGGTTGATAGACCAGGCTCAGTTCGCCGCGCGCGATCGCCTCGTCCAGCCCGCCCTCGACCCGGCGGCGGAAGCGGATGCTCTCGTCCATCTCCTCGTCGAAGACGCGCACCTGACCGCGCCCGGCGCGCTTGGCGTCGTTCAGCGCCAGGTCGGCGCGACGCAGCAGGTCGACGGGGTCGCGCGGGCCATCCTCCGCCGCCAGCTTCAGCCCGGCCGAGCTGCCGCCCTTCACCGAATGGCCGAACACGTCGAAGCTGATTCCGCAGGCCGCGATCACCCGCTCGCAGGCCATCACCGCCGCCGCCTCGCCGGGCGTGTCGAACAGGATACCGAATTCGTCGCCGCCCAGCCGCGCGACCAGGGCGCCTTCCGGCGCGGTCTCGTGCAGCGTCGCATAGACGAGCTGGATCAGCCGGTCGCCCGCCAGATGGCCCAGCGTGTCGTTGACCAGCTTGAACCGGTCGAGATCGAACATCGCGATCGCGAACAGGCCTGGCTGGCGCGCCCGGTCGCCCAGCGCGCGCAGGAAAGCGAGACGGTTGGGCGCGTCGGTCAGCGAATCATGCATCGCCATGTGCAGCGCGCGGCTCTCGTTCGCGGCGAGTTCGGCGGTGCGATCCTCCAGCAGCGCGACCTGCCGGGCCAGGTCCGCCCGCGTCGCGGCGAGCAGCCGGTCGACCCGCCAGCGTTCGCCCAGCGCCGTGGCGGTGTGGACGATCTCGGCCACGTCGAACGGCTTGGCGATGTAGAACAGCTTGTCGACCGGCCCGGCCTGCCGCGCGATGTCGAGCGGCGCATGGTCGGAATAGCCGGTGACGATCACGATGTTGATATCGGGGTCGAGCGAGCGGATGCGCGCCGCCGTCTCCCGCCCGTCGATGCCGGGCGGCATCCGTATGTCGAGGAAGACGACCGCGAACGGTGCGTTCGCCGCCAGTCCCGCCGCGACGGCGAGCACCGCGTCGCCGCCCTGGTCGACATGGGTCAGGTCGAAACGGGGCGGCGGCACGGGCGGCGCGTCGTCCGTGCCGAACAGATCCTGCGCCATTGCCCCCAGCGCCGCGGCGCCGCTGTCCGCCACGGCCGCGAAGCTGCGCCGATAGCTGTCGTGCATCGCCGGCTCGTCGTCGACGACCAGGATCCGCACGATCTCCCGCTGGTCAGGCTCTGCCATGGTGCCATGCTCTCCCAAAAGGCCTGAAGGCCGGGTAAGCAGCGCCAGTTAAGCCCCCATGAACGATGTTTGCAATTGTTCGCCAAGAGCTTGCGCGCCCAGCACGATCGCGCCGAGCGGCCCGGCATTGCCGCCCAGGGCCGGCGGCACCACGAAGGTGTCCGCATCCGCCACTTCCGGCAAGGCGACATAGCCGGACAGCGATTTGCTCATCGCGGCGCGGACGCGGGGGAAGAGATGGTCGGTGCCGACCATCACGCCGCCGCCCATCACGATCCGGCGCGGCACGCCGGTCAGGACCAGGGCGTGGAGCAACTGGCCCAGCGCATGGGCGACCAGGTCCCAGGCCGGATGATCGGCGGGCAGGTCGGGTCCGGGGATGCCGGTGCGGGCCTGGATCGCCGGTCCCGCCGCCAGTCCCTCCAGGCAGGCGCCGTGATAGGGGCAGCAGCCGATCCAGTCGTCGCCGGGCACGCGCACCGGGCGGATATGGCCGAACTCGCTGTGCGTCAGCCCGTCGACCGGCTTGCCGCCGGCGATCAGGCCGACGCCGATGCCGGTGCCGACCGTGGCATAGGCGATGTCGGGCAGCCCCTTGGCCGCGCCCCAGCGGGCCTCGGCCAACGCCGCGCCGACCACATCGGTATGGAAGCCGGTCGGCACCCCCGCCTTGCGCCGCAACCGCGCCGCGACGTCCTGGTTCGCCCAGCCGGGCTTGGGCGTGGAGGTGATATGGCCATAGTCGCCGGCATGCGGGTCGATCGACACGGGGCCGAAGCTGGCGATGCCCAGCGCGCTGAACCCGCTCCACCGCTCCAGCACCGCCTCGATCGCGCTCAGCGTCTCCTCCGGCCGGGTGGTCGGCAGCTGGACCCGGTCCTCGATCTCATCCGGACCGCGCGCCAGAATGCAGATGCATTTGGTGCCGCCCAATTCGACGCCCGCCACCAAGGGCTTGTTCTGCCGTTCCGTCACGCCGCTCTCCCCATATGCAATGCTTTGCGAGCGGTTACTCGACCGTGACCGATTTGGCGAGGTTTCTTGGCTGGTCGACGTCCGTGCCCTTGGCGACGGCGACGTGATAGGCGAGCAGCTGCACCGGCACCGCATAGACGATCGGCGCGATCAGCGGGTGGACCTTGGGCATGGTGATCGTCGCCAGGCACCCCTGCCCCGCCGCCGCCACGCCGTCATAGTCGGAGATCAGCACGACCTTGCCGCCGCGCGCCTGCACCTCCTGCATGTTGCTGACGGTCTTCTCGAACAAAGGACCGGAGGGGGCGATGACGATCACCGGCACATGTTCGTCGATCAGGGCGATCGGCCCGTGCTTCATCTCGCCGGCGGCATAGCCCTCGGCGTGGATGTAGCTGATCTCCTTCAGCTTCAGCGCGCCTTCCAGCGCCAGCGGATAGTCGGTGCCGCGGCCCAGATAGAGCACGTCGCGCGCGCCCGCGACCGCGCCGGCCATCGCCTCGATCGACTCGTCATAGGCGAGCGCGCCGTTGATCGCGGCCGGGGCCTCGGCGAGATGGCGGACGATCTCGCGCTCCTCGGCCTCGTTGAGCTTGCCCTTCGCCTTGGCGAGATTGGCGGCGAGCGCCGCCAGCACCGCGAGCTGGCAGGAAAAGGCCTTGGTGGAGGCGACGCCGATCTCCGGCCCGGCATGGGTCGGCAGCAGCAGGTCCGCCTCGCGCGCCATCGAGCTGGTCGGCACGTTGACCACCGCCGCGATCGTCTGCCCCTCGCTCTTGGCATGGCGCAGGGCGGCCAGCGTGTCGGCGGTCTCGCCCGACTGGCTGATGACGATCATCAGCCCGCCCGGCTCCATCACCGGGGCGCGGTAGCGGAATTCGGAGGCGACATCGATGTCGACCGGCACGCGCGCGAACTGCTCGAACCAGTATTTGGCGACCATGCCGGCATAATAGCTGGTGCCGCAGGCGACGATGGTGACGCGACGGATCGTGGACAGGTCGAAATCGGGGATGGGCAGCACGACCTTGCCCTCCATCCGCTGGAGGTAGGAGCGGAGCGTCTGCGCGACCACGATCGGCTGCTCGTAAATCTCCTTCTGCATGAAGTGGCGGTGATTGCCCTTGTCGATCAACGCGCCGGTGACGCCGGAGATGGTGACCGGCCGATCGACCGCATGGTTGTCGCGGTCATAGACCTGCGCGCCATCGCGCGTGCAGACCACCCAGTCGCCCTCGTCCAGATAGGCGATGCGCTGGGTCAGCGGGGCGAGCGCCAGCGCGTCCGAGCCCAGATAGGTCTCGCCCTCGCCGTAACCGACCACCAGGGGCGAGCCGAGCCGCGCGCCGATCAGCAGGTCCGGCTGGTCCTTGAACAGGAAGGCGAGCGCGAACGCCCCGTGCAGGCGCGGCAGCACGGTGCGCACCGCCGCCACCGGGTCCAGTCCCGCCTCGACCTGCTCGCTGACCAGATGCGCGACGACCTCGGAATCGGTCTCGCTGGTGAAGACGCGGCCGCGAGCGATCAGCTCCTCGCGCAGCGGCTTGAAATTCTCGATGATGCCGTTGTGGACGACCGCGACATGATCGGTGGCATGGGGATGCGCGTTGTTGGTGGTCGGCCCGCCATGCGTCGCCCAGCGGGTATGCGCGATGCCGGTGGTGCCGGGCAGCGGATGCGCGGCCAGCTCGCGCGCCAGATTGACCAGCTTGCCCGAGGCGCGCCGCCGCTCGATCGCGCCGTCATGGTCGGTGGCGATGCCCGCCGAGTCATAGCCGCGATATTCCAGCCGCTTCAGTCCGTCGAGCAGCCGGTCGGCCACGGCGTCCGCGCCGACGATCCCCACAATTCCACACATGCGATTGAAACTCCTGGAAATCCGGTATCAGGCCCTGATGTCATGGCCTTACGATAGTATCGTCATTGCGAGCGCAGCGAAGCAATCCAGGGTCTCACGCGCGGCGCTGGATTGCTTCGCTACGCTCGCAATGACGGGCCGAATAGGAACGATATGATCATGCTCTAGCGGGCGGCCTTGCGCACCTTTAAGGCCTTGGCCCGCTCGCGGAACCGGGCAGCCCAGCCGGGCTTGGTCTGGCGCTCGGCGCGGACCAGCGCCAGCGCATCCGCCTCGACATCGCTGGTCACCACCGATCCCGCCCCGACGATCGCGCCGTCGCCGATCGTCACCGGCGCGACCAGCGCGGAGTTGGAGCCGATGAACGCCCCCGCCCCGATCACCGTGCGATATTTGAAGAAGCCGTCGTAGTTGCAGGTGATGGTGCCCGCGCCGATATTGCTGCCCGCGCCGATCTCCGCATCGCCCAGATAGGTCAGGTGGTTGGCCTTGGCCCCCTCGCCCAGCGTCGCCTTCTTGATCTCGACGAAATTGCCGACCTTGGACTTGGCGCCCAGCACCGCGCCGGGCCGCAGCCGCGCATAGGGGCCGACCTCGGCACCCGGGCCGACCTCCGCGCCCTCGATATGGCTGAAGCCATGGATCGTCGCGCCGTCCGCCACCCGCACGCCGGGCCCGAAGAAGACATGGGGTTCGATCGTCACGTCGCGGCCGATCACCGTATCGTGCGCGAACCACACCGTCTCCGGCGCGATCAGCGTCGCCCCCTCCGCCATGGCGCGGATGCGCCGCGCCGCCTGCCACGCCGCCTCGACGCCGGCCAATTCGGCGCGGCTGTTGATCCCGGCCACCTCGTCCGCGCCGGTCTCGATCACCACGGCGCGCCGCCCCTCGGCAATGGCCAGACCGACCACGTCGGGCAGATAATATTCGCCCGCCGCATTGTCGTTGCCGACCGCCGCCAGCAGCCGCCACAGATCGGCGGTCCGCACCGCGGTGACGCCGCTGTTGCAGAGCGTCACCGCGCGTTCCTCGGGCGAGGCGTCCTTATATTCGACGATCCGCTCCATCGTGCCGTCGGCGGCCGCGATCACGCGGCCATAGGCGGCCGGATCGGCGGGCCGGAAGCCGAGCACCGCCACCGCCGGCGCATCCGCCGCCTGCAACCGCGCCGCCAGCCGCGCCACCGTCGCCGCCGCGAGCAGCGGCGTATCGCCGAAACAGACGATGGCGATGCCGTCGAAATCCGCCAGTGCGTCCCGGGCCTGCAACGCGGCATGGGCGGTGCCGAGCTGTTCCTGCTGCCAGGCGATGGCGACGCCGCGATCCTGGACCGCCGCCTCGACCTGCTCGCCCGATGCGCCGACGATCACCACCTGCCGCGCGACGCCCGCCGTCGACAGGCTGTCGAGCAGATGCATCAGCATCGGCCGGCCGGCCAGCGGGTGCAGCACCTTGTGCAGGTCGGACTTCATCCGCGTCCCCTTGCCGGCGGCCAGGATGATCGCGGCAAGCGGAGCGGGAGCGGCGGTCTGGTCAGTCATGCGGGTCCGGTGCCATGAAGTTCTTGCCAATACCATAGCGCGGCTGGCACCGGCGCGGTCATGGACAGTAATTCATCCAGCCGTTTTCCCTGGTCCATCGTCGGCTTCGACATGGACGGGACCCTGCTCGACACGTCGGGCGATCTCGCCGCCGCCGTCAACCATGCGCTGGACAGCGCGGGACGGCCGACGCTTCCCGTCGACCGGATCACGCCGATGATCGGCGGCGGCGCGCGGCACATGCTGGCGCAGGGCATGGCCGCGACCGGCGGCTGCACCGATGCCGAGCTGGACGTGCTGCACCGTCGCCTGCTCGACTATTATGAGGCGAACATGGTGGTGCACACCCGGCCCTATCCCGGCGCGCTGGCGGCGCTCGATGCGCTGGCGGCGAAGGGCGTGACGCTGGCGGTGGTGACCAACAAGCTGGAAGGATATGCGACCCGCATCCTCGGCGAACTGGGCCTGACCGATCGCTTCGCCTGCCTGATCGGCGGCGACAGCCTGGGGCCGGGCATGGGCAAGCCGTCGCCCGCGCCGATCCGCGCGATGATCGAGCGATGCGGAGGCGGCCCGGCGGCATTCGTCGGCGATTCGATCTACGACGTGAAGGCGGCGCAGGCGGCGGGCGTGCCGGTGGTGGCGTGCAGCTTCGGCTTCCTCGACCGGCCGGTCGCCGATCTCGGCGCCGATGCCGTAATCGACGGCTATGCGGAGTTGCTGCCGGTGCTGGAAGGGCTCGCGCACCGTTGAGCCGGCCCGCCCCCTCCCCCTAAAGAGCGCGCCTCTGTCACACGGTTCGGCTAATCCGGGGGCGATGCGACGCGAATCACCTTTCCGCCTGGGCTGGGCGATCGTTCTGGCGGGGGCCACGGCCATCGCGGTGGCGCTGGTCGATGGCCGTTGGGAGGGGCTGATCGTCACCCTGGTCGGCACGATCGGCGCGGTGCTGGTCGCGCGGATCGATGAGGACGGCGCCCCCGCCGTGGCCATCGCGCCGACCATCGAACCGGGGATCGGCGAGGTGCTGGACGCGGTGGCCGAGCCGGTGCTGCTGGTGCGCGGCGGCCGCATCATCCTGGCCAATGCCGCCGCCCGCACGCTGCTGGGCGATCATGTGGTCGGCGAGGACGCGCGAGTCGCACTGCGCCACCCCGCCGCCGCCGAGGCGCTGGCCGCGCCCGAGGGGCGGCAGGTCGAGCTGGTCGGCATCGGCGCGCGCGACCGACGCTGGGAGATGCGCGTCTCCCCCACCGCCAGCGGCGGGCGCGTGGTCGAGCTGATCGACCATAGCGAGGGCGCGGCGACCGAGCGGATGCGGGTCGATTTCGTCGCCAATGCCAGCCACGAACTGCGCACCCCGCTCGCCTCGATCCTGGGTTTTGCGGAGACGCTGGAGGAGGCCGGCGACGATCCCGAGCTCCGGTCCCGCTTCCTGCAGATCATGATGGCCGAAGCGCGGCGGATGCAGCGGCTGGTCGAGGACCTGTTGTCGCTGTCGCGGATCGAGGCGGACAAATACCGGCTGCCCGACCGGCCGATCGACATCGCGCAGTTGATGGACGAGATCTGCACGGAGCTGCGCCGCACCGGCACCGCGCGCGTCGGCGACGTCACCTGCCAGGCGCTGTCCGGCCTGCCGCCGGTGCTGGGCGACCGTGCGCAGCTGTCGCAGATGCTGCACAATCTGATCGGCAATGCGATGAAATATGGCCGCGCCGGCACGCCGGTCGACGTGCGGCTGGAGCCGGGCACCAGTGGCGGCGTCCGCCTGACCGTGACCGACCAGGGCGAGGGCATCGCGCCCGAGCATTTGCCGCGCCTCACCGAACGATTCTATCGCGTCGACACCGGGCGGAGCCGGTCGCTGGGCGGCACCGGCTTGGGCCTGGCGATCGTCAAGCATGTGGTGGAGCGGCATCGCGGCCAGCTCGACATCACCAGCCGGGTCGGCATCGGCACCACCTTCGCCGTCACCCTGCCCGCAACCGCGGCGCCCGCCCCGGGGTCGACTCCGGGTGCGGTGTCATCAAAGAGTAACGAAAACGTCACACAGGGTTAGAGGGAAGCGCGCTAGAGACTCGGGCGACTTCCCCTGGGGACCCGATGTTTCGCCTTCTTCCACTCGCGCCGTTGCTGGCGCTGGCCGCGTGCCATGACCAGGCCAATGGCGGCGGCGCGGGGGCACGCGACCAGATTCGCGTGGTGGGGTCGTCGACCGTCTATCCGTTCACGACGATGATCGCCGAGCAACTGGTCGCCACCGATCCCGACGCGCGCGCGCCGGTGATCGAGGCGACCGGCACCGGTGCTGGCATGAAGCTGTTCTGCGCCGGCATCGGCGCGGCCTATCCCGATATCGAGGATGCGTCGCGGCGGATGCACGCTGGCGAATATCGCGACTGTGCAGCGCACGGTGTCGGCAAGATCCTGGAGGTGCAGATCGGCATCGACGGCATCGCCTTCGCCGAGGCCAAGAACGGGCCGAAACTGGCGCTGACCCCGACCGACCTGTATCTGGCGCTGGCCGCCGCACCGGGCGGTCGCCCCAACACGGCACGCACCTGGGCGGACGTGAACCCGCGCCTACCCGCCGTGCCGATCCAGGTCTATGGCCCGCCTGCGACCAGCGGCACGCGCGATGCGCTCGCCGACCTGATCCTGGCCAAGGGCTGCGATGCGGTCGATCCCGTGGCGCGCCGGCTGGCGCCCCGCGATCCGGAGGCGCATCGTGCCCGCTGCTCCCGCATCCGCGAGGACGGCGCCTATATCGATGCGGGCGAGAACGACAATCTGATCGTCCAGAAGCTGCAATCCAACCCGAACGCGATCGGCATCTTCGGCTACAGTTACCTAGAGGAGAATCGCGATACGGTGAACGGCGTCCCGATCAACGGCGTCGCCCCCACCTATGACGCGATCGCCGATGGCCGCTATCCGGGCGCCCGCCCGCTCTACATCTATGTGAAGCGGGCGCATATCGACGCCATTCCCGGCCTGCGCGCGTTCCTCGACCTCTATGTCGCCAATTGGGGTCCGCAGGGACCGCTGGTCGCGCGCGGGCTGATCGCCGCGCCGCCGGCCGTGCGCGCGCGCTCCGCCGCGATCATCGCGCACCAGATCCCGCTCGATCCGGCGACGCTGTCGTGAAGCCGCTGGCGCTGCTCTTCGTCGTCGCGGGCCTGGCGCTGATCGGCTGGCTGACCGCACGGGCGCGCGCCGGCCGCTTCCTGCGCGCGGCCACGCGGTCCAGCTCGCTGCCCGGCCATCATGGCTGGTATGTCGCGCTGTGGACGCTGGTGCCGCCGCTGCTCTTCCTCGCCTTCTGGGCGACCGTCGCACCGGCGCTGGTCACCGACGCGGTGCTGGCGACTCCGGCCGCCGCCGCTCTGCCGCCGCAGGGCTTCGCCCGCGCGACCATCCTGTCCGAGGCCCGGGCGCTGGGCGCGGGTCGCGCCTATGGCGCGTTCCACCCGCTCGCCGCGACCCTCGCCCCCGCCTATGCCGCCGCGCAGACCCGGTTCGACTGGATCGCGACCGGGCTGGCGCTGGCGCTCGCCTTTGCCGGGGGGGCCTTCGCCTTCGTCCGCATCCGGCCAGGCTTCGCGGCGCGGACGCGGGTCGAGCGGATCGTGATGGCGGCGCTGCTCGCCGCCTCGCTGATCGCGATCCTGACGACGATCGGCATCGTCGCCTCGCTCCTCTACGAATCCGCCCGCTTCTTCGCGATCGTGCCGATCACCGATTTCCTGTTCGGCACCCATTGGAGCCCGCAGGTCGTCGACCCGCACGATCCGGGCGCGAGCCTGGGCGCGTTGCCGCTGTTCTGGGGCACCTTCTTCATCGGCGCGGTGATCGCGATGGCGGTCGCCATCCCCTTCGGCCTGATGAGCGCCATCTATCTCACCCAATATGCCCGGCCCGCGACGCGCCGCTGGATGAAGCCTATGCTGGAGATGCTCGCCGGCGTGCCGACGGTCGTCTACGGCTATTTCGCCGCGCTGACCGTCGCGCCGGCCGTGCGATCGCTGGGCGTGGCGCTCGGCATCCACTGGGCATCCTCCGAAAGCGCGCTGGCGGCCGGGCTGGTCATGGGGGTGATGATCATCCCCTTCGTCTCCTCCATGGCCGATGACAGCCTGGCCGCCGTGCCCGGCACGATGCGCGACGGCAGCCTGGCGATGGGCGCCACCGTGTCGGAAACGATCCGTAAGGTGCTGCTCCCCGCCGCGCTGCCCGGCGTGGTCGGCGGCATCCTGCTCGCGATCAGCCGCGCGATCGGCGAAACGATGATCGTCGTCATGGCCGCGTCGGGCGTCGCGACGCTGACCGCCAACCCCTTCGCCTCCGCCACCACCGTCACCCGGCAGATCGTCGACCTGCTGACCGGCGAGGCGGCGTTCGACAGCGCCAAGACGCTCGCCGCCTTCGCACTGGGGCTGACGCTGTTCGTTGTCACCCTGCTCCTCAACATCGTCGCGCTCAGCGTCGTGAAGACCTATCGGGAGGCCTATGAATAGGCCGCGCCTCGCCGAGCGGCCCGTTCCGTTTTCGGAAGAAACCCGCACGCCCACCGACTGGGCGACGCCGGCCATGCAGGCGCGCCTGCGCCGCCGCTATGCCGCCGAGCGCCGCTTCCGCCGGCTGGGACTGGCGGCGGTGGCGCTGTCGGCGGGGTTCCTGTTGTTCCTGCTCGCCACCATGCTGGCGCAAGGGTTGAGCGGCTTCACCGAGACGCGGCTGCGCGTACCGGTCGATCTCGCCGCCGCGCGCCTGACCGTCACCCCGGCGCAATTGTCCGAACGTCGCGCCGACCTGGCGCTGGCGGGCGCGGGATTGCAGGCGGTGGTCGAGAATGCCGCCAGCCGCCGCTACGGCGCCCCCGCCCTGCTGTCGGGCGGCGCCTGGCTGCGCGTGCGCGACGCGATCAAGGCCGATCCCGCCCTGCTCCACCGCACCGCGACCTTCGACCTGCCGGTGTCGAGCGCGCTCGACCTTGCCGCCAAGGGCAAGGGCACGCCCCAGGCGACCGCCCTGGTCGCCCGGCTGCGCGCGCAGGGGGTGCTCGGCCGCCATCTCAACCTCGCCTTCCTGACCGACGCCGATTCGACCGATCCGACCCGGATCGGCATCTGGGGCGCGTTCCTCGGCTCGCTGCTGACGTTGGTCGTGACCCTGGCGCTCGCCTTTCCGATCGGGGTGTTGTCCGCCCTCTATCTGGAGGAATATGCGCCCCGGAACCGCTGGACCGACCTGATCGAGGTGTCGATCAACAATCTGGCGGCGGTGCCCTCGATCATCTTCGGCCTGCTGGGGCTGGCGGTGTTCCTCGGCACCTTCGGCCTGCCGCGCTCCGCCCCGATCGTCGGCGGGCTGACGCTGGCGCTGATGACCATGCCGGTCATCGTCATCGCCGGGCGCAACGCGATCAAGGCGGTGCCGCCCTCGATCCGCGACGGCGCGCTGGCGATCGGCGCGTCGCCGGTGCAAGTCGTCTTCCACCATGTCCTGCCGCTGGCGCTGCCCGGCATCCTGACCGGCACGATCATCGGCATGGCGCGGGCGCTGGGCGAGACCGCGCCGCTGTTGATGATCGGCATGCGCGCCTTCATCGCCGCGCCGCCCTCGGGCCTGACCAGCCCGGCGACCGTGCTGCCGGTGCAGATCTTCCTCTGGTCCGACCAGGTCGATCGCGGCTTCGTCGAGAAGACGTCGGCGGCGATCATCGTGCTGCTGGCCTTCCTGCTCGCGATGAACGGGCTGGCCATCTACCTCCGCAACCGTTTCGAGACCCGCTGGTGACCCCTTCCCCCTCCTCCCCGCCCAAGATGACGGCGCGCGACGTGTGCGTGGCCTATGGCGACAAGACCGCGATCGACCATGTCTCGATCGATATCGAGCAGGACCGGGTGATCGCCTTCATCGGCCCGTCCGGCTGCGGCAAGTCGACCTTCCTGCGCACGCTCAACCGGATGAACGACACCATCCCGTCCGCCCGCGTCTCGGGCGACATCCGGCTGGACGGGCAGGACATCTACGCGCCCGAGATGGACGTGGTGCAGCTGCGCGCGCGGGTCGGCATGGTGTTCCAGAAGCCCAATCCCTTCCCCAAGTCGATCTATGAGAATGTCGCCTATGGCCCGCGCATCCACGGGCTGGCGCGCGGCAAGGCGGAGCTGGACGCGACGGTCGAACGCTCGCTGACCCGCGCCGGCCTGTGGAACGAGGTAAAGGACCGGCTGTCGGATTCGGGCACGGCGCTGTCGGGCGGGCAGCAGCAGCGGCTGTGCATCGCGCGCGCCATCGCCGTCGATCCGGAGGTGATCCTGATGGACGAGCCGTGCAGCGCGCTCGACCCGATCGCCACCGCCAAGATCGAGGAGCTGATCCACGAGCTGCGTGGCCGCTACGCCATCGCGATCGTCACGCACAACATGCAGCAGGCGGCGCGGGTCAGCCAGCGCACCGCCTTCTTCCACCTGGGGACATTGGTCGAATATGGCGCGACCTCGGACATCTTCACCAATCCGCGCCAGGAGCGGACCAAGGATTACATCACCGGCCGCTACGGCTGAGTGAGGAGCCGCGATGAACGAACATACCGTCAAGGCCTTCGACGCCGATATCGTCCAGCTGCGCGGGCTGATCAGCCAGATGGGCGGGCTGGCCGAGGAGGCGATCGCCGAATCGCTCAAGGCCCTGCAACGCAGCGACCTGGCCCGTGCCGAGGAGATCCGCGCCGCCGACAAGGCGATCGACGCGATCGCCGCCGAGGTCGAGCAGCTCGCCGTCCAGATCATCGCGCTGCGCGCACCGATGGCGGTCGACCTGCGCGAGGTCGTGGCGGCGCTGAAGATCGCCAGCGTGGTCGAGCGGATTGGCGACTATGCCAAGAACATCGCCAAGCGCGTGCCGCTGATCGATGGGGAGCACCGGATCGAGCCGGTGTCGATCCTGCCCGCCATGGGCCGGATGGCCGCCGACATGGTGCGCGGCGCGCTCGACGCCTTCGCCGCGCGCGACATCCAGGCGGCGGTCCGGGTGCGCGAGAGCGACGTGGCGCTCGATGATTTCTACGACAGCATCTTCCGGACGCTGGTCACCTTCATGGTCGAGAATCCGAAGACGATCACCCAGGTCGCGCACCTGCTGTTCGTCGCCAAGAACCTGGAGCGGATCGGCGACCATGCGACCAACGTCGCGGAGATGGTCTATTTCGCCGCGACCGGCACCCGCATGGCCGAGCGCGATCGTGGCAACAGAGAAGGAGAAGCGACATGGCGCGCGTGAAGATGCTGCTGGTCGAGGATGATGCGGCGCTGGCCGAGCTGCTCCGCTATCATTTCGGCCGCGAGGATTTCGAGGTGGCGCATACCCCCGACGGGGAAGAGGCGCTGCTGCTGGCGCGCGAACAGGCGCCCGACATCGTGCTGCTCGACTGGATGGTCGAGGGGCTGTCGGGGATCGAGGTGTGCCGCCGCCTGCGCCGCGCGCCCGAGACGCAGAACGTGCCGATCATCATGCTCACCGCGCGCGGCGAGGAGGAGGACCGGGTGCGCGGGCTGGAGACGGGCGCAGACGATTACGTCACCAAGCCCTTCTCACCGCGCGAACTGGTCGCGCGGGTCGGCGCGGTGCTGCGCCGCGTGCGGCCGGCGCTGGCGGGCGAGGCGCTGACCTATGCCGATATCGAGATGGACACGGTCGGCCACAAGGTCCGGCGCGGCGGCGAAACGGTGCCGCTCGGCCCCACCGAATTCCGGCTGCTCAAGCATTTCCTGGAGCATCCCGGCTGGGTCTTCTCGCGCGAGCGGCTGCTCGACGCGGTCTGGGGCCATGACAGCGATATCGAGAGCCGGACGGTCGACGTGCATATCCGCCGCCTGCGCAAGGCGATCAACATCGGCGACCGGCCGGACATCATCCGCACCGTCCGGTCTGCGGGCTATGCGCTCGACGCGGACGGCTGAGCAGGCGAATCGTCCTGCCCAACCCGCCGGAACCGGCGACCGGCCTGCCGTGTAAGGGCTTGAGAATGCCAGGGAGACGGCCGGTTCCGGTCGTCGGCCTTGCCGTGGCGGCACGTGATCGTCAGAAGCCGTCGGGAACCCGTCCGATCTGGCGTGGTTTCGATAGAGCCGCTTCGGCGGGCAATACGGGAGATAGATCAACATGACGGATTTCGCCGATCTGGTGGATGGATATCAGCGCTTTCGGACCGCCGACTGGCGGCGCCAGCGTGAGCGTTGGGCCAAGCTGAAGGACGGTCAGGAGCCGCGGGTGATGGTCATCGCCTGCTCCGACAGCCGCGTCGAACCCGCGCAGATCTTCGACACGCTGCCGGGCGAGATGTTCGTCGTCCGCAACGTCGCCAATCTGGTGCCGCCCTGCGAGACCGGCGGTGGCCATCACGGCGTGTCGGCCGCGCTGGAATTCGCGGTGACGCAGCTCAAGGTGTCGGAAGTCGTGGTGCTGGGCCATGGCCGCTGCGGCGGTTGCAAGGCGGCGCTGGCCGGCACGTTCGACGATGCCGAGCCGGGCAAGGGCGGCTTCATCTCCGACTGGGTGCACCTGCTCGACGATGCGCGCGACAAGGTCCGCTCGGAATTTCCCGATGCGGACTCCGAGGATGCACGCCGCGCGATGGAGCGCGAGTCGGTCCGCACCTCGCTCGCCAATTTACGCACCTTCCCCTTCGTGCAGGAGGCCGAGGCCGCCGGCCGGCTGAAGCTGCACGGCGCGGTCTTCGCGATCGGCGACGGCCAGCTGCACGTCATGGATGCGGACGGCGAGTTCCAGCCCGCCAAGCCGCGCGTCGAAGCGGAAGCATCGGCCTGATCCAGGGGTGACGGTCGCCGATCCGGCGGACCGTCACCACCCGCCCCGCTCCGGCCCCGATCGCCACGCCCCCGCTTGCGGACAGGGTGGAGGGATCGAGCCGGAGCCATGCCGGCCGACAGGCGCTTGGCAGCCACCGGTCGGCGACGACCACATCCACCCGCGCGCAAGCCGCGACCAGCGCCGCCTTCGGTGGATGATAGGCGCTCCGCACCATCAGCACGCGCAGCCGCGCCGCGCCCTGCCCCGCATCGGCCATGCACAGATCGGCGTTGCAGCGCGCGCCGCCTTCGTCGGACAGCAGGTCCGGTTCGGCGACGCCGGCATTGGTGGCGAGCAGGTCACGCATATAGTCCCCGGTCCGGTCGCGCAGCATCGCGACGCGGCCATCGGCCAGCCGGACGGCGGCATGACGTCCGTCGCCGCTGACGATCAGGTCTGGCGGCGGCGTCCACCACGCCCAGAGCGCGCCCGCCAGCAGCGGCGCGACTCCCCATCGTCGCCACCGCGTCCGCCACAAGGCCAGCCACAGCCCCCCAGCGATCATCAGCGCGAATGCGCCCGACGGCATTGACGGCCAGGCGGCGGTCGCGCCGGGCAGGCTGGCGACGAACCGCGCGCCGCCGAGCAGCAGCCCGATCGCCTGGCCGGTCAGCCACCAGGCCGGCCCGCCTAGCCCGATCGCATCCAGCAGCAGCGCCAGCAGTTCGAGCGGCATGATGAGGAAGGTGGTCAGCGGGATCGCGACGATATTGGCCAGCGCGCCGTACAGCCCCGCCTTGTGGAAGTGATAGACCGCGATCCCCATCAGCGCCGCCTCCACCGCGATGCCGGTGGCGAGCAGCAGGACCAGATGGCGACCCAGCCGTCGGACCCATGCTTCCTCGCGCGGCTCGGCGAAGCGGCGCAGCGCGGGATGATCGTGCAAGGCCACGATCGCGACGATCGCCGCGAAGGAGAGCTGGAAGCTCGGGCCGACCAGCGCCTCGGGCCAGAGCAGCAGCACCAGCATCGCGCCCCCCGCCACCAGCCGGAGCGTCATCGCCCGCCGGCCGAGCGCCAGCGCGGCGAGCACCAGCAGCGCCGCGACGCAGCTTCGGATCGTCGGCACCTCCGCCCCGGTCAGCCAGGTATAGAAGATCGCCGCCGCCGCGCCCGCGCCCCCCGCGACCAGGGGCAGGCGGACCCGCAGCGCCAGCCATGGCACCAGCGCCAGCAGCCGCAGGACCAGCAGCATCGTCGCGCCCACCACGGCGGTGATGTGGAGGCCGCTGACCGACAGCAGATGCGCCAATCCGGCGGTGCGCATCGCGTCCGAATCCTCCTGTCCGATCGCTCCCATGTCGCCGGTGACCAAGGCCGCCGCGATCCCGCCCTCGCTGCCCGGCATTTGCCGGACGATATGACCGGTCAGCGCGGCCCGGAGCGGCGGCGCGGTCCGGCCGGGCACCACTATCTCGACCGGCGCGAAGCCCCGCCCGGTCGCGCCGATCCCGGTGAACCAGGCGGCGCGCGCATAGTCATAGGCCCCCGGCACGGCGGCCTCGGGCGGTGGCAGCAGCCGCGCGCGCAGGCGAAGGCGCGCCGCCACCGCCAGCCCGGCCGGCACGTCCGCCTCCGCCAGATTGATCCGCAGCCGGGGCGGCAGCGGCCGCCGGCCGCCCGAGGCCGCCAGCCCCGGCCCCGTCGGACGCAGCGTCAGCCGCACCAGTCCGCGCGCCGGCAGCGGCTCGATCCGCTCGACCCCGGCATCGAAGCGCAGGATCACCGGCGCACGCAGCACCGGGGCCGCCACCCGCTCGGCCCGGCTCCAGGCCAGCGTCACCCCCGCCGTCACCATCATCCCGCCCAGCGCCACCGCCAGCCATCCGCGCCCGCCCCGCCACAGGGCCAGTGCGCCCAGCCCCACCGCCAGCCCGATCCAGGCGGCGGCGCGCCACGCGGCGGGGTCCGGCAGCACGAACCACAACGCCACGCCCAGCCCCAGCATCACCGGCAGCCAGAGCGGCAACTGGTCCCGCTCCGCCTCCAGCCGCCGTTCGATCCCCGCGCCAATTCGGCGGGCGGCATCGCGCAGATCCGCCGGGATTTGTCGCGGCGTGGGGGCCATGCTAGGGGCGGCGGCGGCTGACCTGGCCATCGATCATCCAGTCTGGGAGCATGTGCGCTTGGGCGCAACCACCGATCAGGGCGGCACGCCGTCCGCCACACCATCGACCGCCGCCGCCCCCGTCACGGGCAGCGCCGTCGTCACCCGTTTCGCACCGTCGCCGACCGGGTTCCTCCATCTCGGCGGCGCGCGCACCGCGCTGTTCAACTGGCTGTTCGCCCGCCATCACGGCGGCAAGTTCCTGTTGCGGATCGAGGATACCGACCGTGTCCGCTCCACCCAGCCGGCGATCGACGCGATCCTGGCGGGCATGCGCTGGCTCGGCCTGGACTGGGACGGCGACGCCGTGTTCCAGTTCGCGCGGGCAAATCGCCATGCGGAGGTCGCCCAGGCGATGATCGCCAATGGTTCCGCCTATAAATGCTATATGACGGCGGACGAGATCACGGCGATGCGCGCGGAAGCGGAGGCGGCGAAGAAGCCCCTGCGCATCCGCAGCCCGTGGCGCGACCGGACCGACGGCCCCGCCGACCAGCCCTTCGTCGTCCGCCTGCGCGCGCCGCAAACCGGCGCGGTGACGATCGACGACCAGGTGCAGGGCAGCGTCACCGTGCAGAATGCCGAGCTGGACGATCTGGTCCTGCTCCGCTCCGACGGCACGCCGACCTATATGCTGGCGGTGGTGGTCGACGACCATGACATGGGCGTGACCCATGTCATCCGCGGCGACGACCATCTCAACAACGCGTTCCGTCAGTTGCCCATCTATCGCGCGATGGGCTGGCCCGAGCCGATCTATGCGCACATCCCGCTGATCCATGGCTCGGACGGAGCGAAGCTGTCGAAGCGGCACGGCGCGGTCGGGATCGAGGCCTATCGCGACGAACTGGGCATCCTGCCCGAAGCGCTGGACAATTACCTTCTCCGCCTGGGCTGGGGCCATGGCGATGCCGAGATCATCGCGCGCGAGGATGCGGTGCGCTGGTTCGACCTGGCGGCGGTGGGCAAGAGTCCGTCGCGCTTCGACCTGAAGAAGCTGGAGCATCTGAACGGCCACTATATCCGTGAGGCCGAGGATGCGCGGCTGGCGGCCCTGGTCGCGGAACGACTGGGGGGAGCCGACGTTGCCCTGCTGACCGCCGCGATGCCGGCGCTCAAGCCACGGGCGGCGAACCTCAACGAATTGGCGGAAGGGGCGAAATTTCTGTTCACGTCGCGCCCGCTGCCGATCGATGCCGCCGCCGAGCCGTTGCTCGCCGGCGACGCCCCCCGCATCCTGGCGGCCGTGCATGGCGCGCTTGACGCGCTCGACGGCTGGGATACGGACGCACTGGAAGCCGTGGTGCGGCAGGTGGCCGAGGCCGAGGGCGTCAAGCTCGGCCAGGTCGCGCAACCCCTGCGCGCCGCGTTGACCGGGCGAAAGACTTCGCCCGGCATCTTCGACGTGCTCGCCCTTTTAGGGCGCCAGGAAAGCCTGGGTCGGATCGCCGACCGCATGGCGGATTGAGATTTCAGAGAGGACGATCATGACTGACGCAGCGAAGCTATCCCTTGACGGCAAGGATTTCGAATATCCGGTGCTGACGGGCACGATCGGCCCGGACGTGGTCGACATCCGCAAGATGTACGGCCAGACCGGCGCCTTCACCTATGACCCCGGCTTCACCTCGACCGCGTCCTGCCAGTCGACGCTGACCTATATCGATGGCGACGAGGGCGTGCTGCTCCACCGCGGCTATGCGATCGGCGAGCTGGCCGAACAGTCCAGCTTCATGGAGGTCGCCTATCTGCTCCTGAACGGCGACCTGCCGACCAAGGACGAACTGGCGGCGTTCAGCACCACCATCACCCGCCACACCATGGTGCACGAGCAGCTGGCGGCGTTCTTCCGCGGCTTCCGTCGCGATGCGCACCCGATGGCGATCATGTGCGGCGTGGTCGGCGCGCTGTCGGCCTTCTACCATGATTCGACCGACATCCACGATCCGGTGCAGCGCACCATCGCCTCGCACCGCCTGATCGCCAAGATCCCGACGATCGCCGCGATGGCCTATAAGTACAGCGTCGGCCAGCCCTTCGTCTATCCCGACAACTCGCTGTCCTACACGGGCAATTTCCTGCGCATGACCTTTGGCGTGCCGGCCGAGCCCTATGTGGTGAACCCGGTCGTCGAAAAGGCGATGGACCGGATCTTCATCCTCCATGCCGATCACGAGCAGAATGCCTCAACCTCGACCGTGCGTCTCGCCGGTTCGTCGGGCGCCAACCCCTTCGCCTGCATCGCGGCCGGCATCGCCTGCCTCTGGGGTCCGGCGCATGGCGGCGCGAACGAGGCGGCGCTCAACATGCTGCGCGAGATCGGCACGCCGGATCGCATTCCGGAATTCATCGCCCGCGCCAAGGACAAGAACGATCCGTTCCGCCTGATGGGCTTCGGCCACCGCGTCTACAAGAACTACGACCCGCGCGCGACGGTGATGCAGAAGACCGTGCGCGAGGTGTTCGAGTCGCTCAAGGTCAGCGACCCGGTGTTCGAGACGGCGCTGCGGCTGGAAGAGATCGCGCTCAGCGATCCCTATTTCGCCGAGAAGAAGCTGTTCCCGAACGTCGACTTCTATTCGGGCATCATCCTGTCCGCGATCGGCTTCCCGACCGAGATGTTCACCGTGCTGTTCGCGCTCGCCCGCACCGTCGGCTGGGTCGCGCAGTGGAACGAGATGATCACCGATCCCGACCAGAAGATCGGCCGCCCGCGCCAGCTCTATACCGGCCCGGCGCAGCGTTCCTATGTCGGCCTCGACCAGCGCTGATCGTTCGGCGCTGATCCGGCCATGCAGACCCTGCGTCCGATCCTGCTGCTCCTCGGCCTGGCGCTGGCCTTGATGGGGATGCTGTGGATCGGCCAGGGGCTGGGCTATGTCCATTGGCCCCGGTCGAGCCCGATGCTCGACCAGACGCAATGGGCCGATTACGGTGCCGCGCTGGCGGTGGCAGGGCTGATCCTGCTGCTCGTCGCGCGGCGACTGCCCCGGCGGTGAGGGCCGGGCGGCCGCGCCGCCCCATAGGGTTCAGGACTGGATGGGTTCGCAGGCAATGCCGTCGCCATCCCCGTCCATCGTCTCCCGATACCCCGGCTCGCCACGGTAGATCGGCGCCGTACCCGCCGCACGGGCATCGTTGCAGCCACCCCAATGATCCCCCGCCTGTGGCAGGCGCGCCCGCGTGATACCGGTGGCCACCAATGTCATATGCGCCTGACTCGTCGGATCGGCTCGCCCCCCGTCCGATATCGCCAGCGAACCGGCACCCAGCGCCCCGCCCACTACGGCGGCACAGAGCAGGACAGATAAAGCGTTGGAGCGTCGCGGCGTACTCATGCCAACAGCCTGATCGGCAAATGTAAAGAAGACGTAAGTCTCGCCCCTAGCCGATCGGCAAGGCCAGCGTGAACAGCGCCCCCTCGCCCGGTGCGCTCGTCACGGTCAGGTCGCCACCCATCGCCCGCGCCAGGCGGCGGGCGATGAAAAGGCCCAGGCCGTTGCCGCCCGGCTCACTGGGGTCGATCCGCTCGAACTTCTCGAAGATGCGCGCCTGATCCTTTTCGGCGATGCCCTTGCCATGGTCGGCGACGGTCACGCAGGCGCGGTCGTTGATGATCATCGCGGTCACGAACACCCGCTCGCCCTGGGGCGAATAGCGAATCGCATTGCCAATCAGGTTGACGACGATCTGGAGGCAGCGGCGGAAATCGCCCAGCCCGGCCGCATGTTCGTCCTGGTCCGGGCGGTCGAGGATCACCCCGGCATGATCAGCGCGTACCGCAAGCAGGCCAGCGGCGCGGCGGGCGACATCGGCCAGGTCGATCGGCTCGATCTCCGGCGCGAAATCGGGCCGCTCGATCGCCTGTAGGTCGACCAGATCGTCGACCAGGTCCAGCAGGTGCCGGCCGGCGGTGGCGATGTCGGCCGCATAATCGGCATAGTCGCGCGCGATCGGCCCATCGGCCTCCGCCTGGATCGAATCGGCATTGGCGACGATCCGTGCGAGCGGCCGGCGCAGCGCCCGGTCCAGCCCGGTGGTGAAGCCGTCCGACAGCCCCTCCACCGCGGCAGCGGCCATGGCGACCGGCTCGGCGATGCCCGACAAGCCGGCGAAACCGCCCATCTGGTCGACCCGCACCTCCGCCGACAGCATCAGCGCCGCGCCACCGGGATGCAGCTTGGCGGGCTGTGCGCGCAAGGGTCGCCGCCGCGCCAGCGCATCCATGATCGGCATCACGCCGTCCGGCCCCTCGTCGAAGCCGAACAGGCTGGTGAGCGGCCGGCCGAGCATGGTGAAGGCCTCCCCCCCGCCCGCGATCCCGGCGCCGGGCGCGATATAGGTCAGGCGCAGCGATGCGTCCGTCTCCCAGCCCCAGGCCCCGGCCGGCACGACCGGCGGCACCGGGTTCGGCGCGGCGCGCCAGGCCGGCGTCTCCGACCAGCCACTGATCGCCAGATGCCCGTCGGGCTGCGCCCGTACCCAGAGTTCCAGGTCCTGCTCGCCATCGGCGATCGACACGCGGCGCTGGACCGCGACCTGCAGCCGAACCGCGAGCCGGGCGAGCATCGCGATGGACGGCACCGCGAGCGACTGGCGCAGCGCCCCGCCCGCCCGGCCGTTCAGCCCGAGGATCGCGGGGTCGGCGGAGAGCAACAGCCCTTCCGCATCGACCCGCGCATGACTGACGGGACTGACGGCGATACGCATCGCGATCACCGCCACGCCCCCTCGCCGTCGCGGCCGCGTGGCCGCGTCGGTGAGGCCGATGCCAGTGCGGCTATGGCCCGGCGGAAGTCGTCCGGCAACGCCAGCGGCGCCAGGGCCATGCGCGCCGCCGCCGGCGATACCGCGGCGATGGCGTCGAGCTGATCGGCAAGGGATTCGATATCCCGGGCCGGGTCGGCATCGGCCAGCGCCAGACCGATCTGGGCGATGACCGGGCGGTCCAGCTCCAGCGCGCGCAGCGCCAGCCACAAGCGGTCGCCGTCCGGCTCCAGCGTCATGGCCCGCATCTGCCCGAACGACAGGCGCAGGCCATGGGCGATCACCGCGATGAACAGCCCGAGCCGACGATCGCCCAGCGCGTCGAGCAGCAGGATGGCGCGCTCCGCGATCCGCGCATCGACCGCGCGGGCGAGCGCCATCGCCGCGTCCTCCGCCCCGTCTCCCGCAAATGGTGCCGCCAGCCGTCGTTCGGCGGCGGCGACCAGCGCCTGGTCGATCTCGGCATCGTCGCCATCCCGGATCGCCGCCGCCACCGACCAGACCAGGGCCGGTCGCAAGGCGGGCGGCAGGTCGGCCTCCGTCATTTGCGCCTGTTCCAGCGCGGCGCGACGCCGGCTGTCGGCGGCGAGCAGCGTCTGTGCCGCCTGCGCCACCCCGGCATCGACGGAGGTGGCGAGCTGCACCAACAGGCTGGGGATGTCCGGCGATCCGACCGCGATCGGCAGCGCCTGCCCGATCAGGTCCTGGCGAACGCGGGCGATCACCTCCGCGATCAGCGCGTCATCGCGCAGCGTTCCCGCCCGCACCACCCGATCGAACGTCCGGCCATGCTCCGTGAGGATCGCCGCGCCCCGCTCCCCGACCTGTCCGGCGACCTGATGCCGCAGGTCATGCGCGATGGCCTCGACCATCGCCCGCAGCATCTGGCGCAAGGTCAGCCGGGTACGATCCCCCAGTCGGGCGGCATCGGGAAGGAACAGGTCGTCGACCGATGCGCGCAGGATCCGGTCGGCCCGCGTCCCGGCTTCGGCCGCGCGAACGGCAAGCGCATCCGGGGACCATGTCCCACGGGCGTTCACGTCTGGACCTGACGACATTGTCGCTGATAAGTAACCGGAATGAAGTTAATGACGTTTTAAGCAGGGCGGCGCAGGGCCTCCACTGCAGCCGCCAGCGTTGATGCGGCATAGGCGACTGTCAACGCCACACCTGAGAGAGGTGTCCCAATTAGGGTCGATCCGGCCAGCAAGAGCAGATAGGCGGGCGGGCCGCCCCACCAGGGCCGGCGGCGCGAACGCTGGATCGCGCGTTCGCCCAAACCGCCCAGATACAAGAGCATCAGGGCGCCGACCAGGCCGACCGCCTGCCCCTGCGCCATGCCCAGAGTCAGGCCGAGCGCGACCGTCGCCAGCGCCGGCACGACGGCGATGCCGATGGTTTGCGCCCGCACCAGCGCCGCCTCGTCGCGCAGGATCGCCAGCGTCCGTCCCAGCCCCAGCAACAGGCATCCGACCAGTGCCACGATCAAACCGGAACGGGTCGATCCCGCGAGCGTCAGCGCCGTCCCCACCGCCCCCAGCCCCGCACCGCCCAGGGCGATGCCGGCCGTTCCCGCCCGCCGTTCGATCAGGCGCGGCACCAGCGCGCGGGCCAATGGCGCCAGCACGATCGCGTTGAACCAGTTGCGCCGATCGGCGACCGTGGCGGCCAGCACCGCCTTGCCCCGCACCGCCAGCGCGGCGCTGCTATGTTCGATGCCATGGCCGTCGCGCAGCATTGCCTCCGCCAGGGGCACATGCGCGGCGCGCGCCTGGTCGGCCAGCCGCAGCGCGGTGGATTGCAGATCATAATCCCGGGGCAGTGCGGCGACATCAGCGATCCGGCGCGCATCCAGCCGTGCGACCCCCGCCCAGGCGGTGCCGCCGCCCAGCCGCTCGTACCGGATCGGCGCGGTCGCATCGGGCACGACGAGCAGCGCGTCGCTGCCTTCCTCGGCGAAGCCATCGATCACGTCCTGCGTCGTGATCAGGCCATCGGCCAGCATGACGATCCGCGCGAGCGGATGAAGCTTCGCCGATGCCTCGGCCGCCGATCGCACCGCATCGACGGCGATGCCGCGCTTGCCGATCCGGCCCAGCGCACCGAGCAGTTCGGGCGTCAGTCGTCCGACCACCACCACCAGCTGCGCCGCGCCCGCTGCGATCAGCAGCCGCGCCTGATATTCGATGATCGTGACGCCGCCGAACGGCAGCGTGGCGGTCAGCTGTCCCGGCCGGTCGTCGGCATCCTGTTGTGCGAAGAGTAGACCGGCAAGCATGACCCCGGCTGTTAAGGCTCCGGCGGTGGGATGCAAGAGGCGGCCGGTCGACTCAGAGCCGATCGACGGCGCGCCGAATCTTGACCAGCAGGTCGGGATCGCCCGGCCGCGCCTCGGCCGCCAGCGCCGCCAGCCCCATCAGCCGTACCGCGCCGAAACTGGCGGACAGGCCGCGCAGCCGCGCCGCCGCCATGCGCCATTGCTCCACCGTCTCCGCCACTTCCAATTGCGTGCACACGCGCGTCACGCCGTCGAGGAACGCACCGCGCAGTTCCGCGATCAGCGCGGGCTCGTCGCCCACCGCCGCCGCCAGCGCCGCATCGATCGCTCCGGGATCATAAGCCATGGTCTGTCCGTAAACGCAGACACTTAACGAGATATTGCGACGGGGTGTCGCGAGCCGGTAAAGATGGTACAGGACGGCGATGATGGGGGATCGTTGATGGGCGCGCCGGTGGATTCAGGCCATGACCTCTGGCCGCGACGGCCGGACGAACCGCGCGGCCAGCCCGAGGTGCTCGAACTCGTCGTCGAGCAGCCGGAACAGGCGACCGCGACTCGCGGCTGGACCGGCCCGGCGGCCCTGGCGGCGGCCGTGCTGCTCGATGCCGCGATCCTGTGGCTGGTGCGTAACCAGCTGACGACGCTTTCTCCGATCCAGGCGGTACAGATCGCCACCGCCTTGTGCGTGGTGCCGGCGCTGGTCGGGATCGTCTGGCTGCTGGCGCAACGCACCAGCCGGGCGGAGGCGCATCGCTTCGGCCAGACTTCCCGGGCGATGCGCGCCGAGGCGGCGGCCCTGGAGGACCGGATCGCCACCCTGTCGCAGCATATCGACGTGCAACGCGCACATCTGAACGACCAGCTCGCCGCGCTCGCCCATACCGGCGATGCCGCCGCGACCCGGCTGGAGACGATCGGCCGCGCGCTCGCCGGCGAGATCGAGCGCGCCGACGCCCATGCCCATCGCCTGGCCGATGCCGCCGAGATGGCGCATGCCTCGGTCGCCGCGCTGCTCGCCGCCATCCCCACCGCGCGCGCCGACAGCGAGGAGATCGGCCGTCGCATCGATCAGGCCGGCCTGTCCGCCGCCGCGCAGGTCGCCGCGCTCGATGCCCAGCTCTCCACCCTGGCCGACCGCGCGCATGAGGCGGATGTGGTGGCGACCACCGCCGCCGAGCGATTGGCCGCCAATATCGCCCGCATCTCAGAGGCCAGCGACGGCGTCGGCTTGCGCCTGGATCGTGCCGGCGCGACGATGGCGACGACGGTGGAGGCGCTTATCGCCCGCACCGAGCAGTCGGTCGAACAGGCCCGCACCGGCCTGGGCGCGGAGGGCGAGGCCCTGGTCGCCGCCCTGGCGACGCACCAGGCCCAGCTCGATAGCGGCGCTCGCGAGACCGCCGCCGCGATTGCCCGCCAGGCCCAGGCCATGGCCGATGCCGCGGATCAGGCCCGCGCCACGCTGGAGGCGCAAGGCGAGACGATGATCGCGACCTTGCGCGCGCACCAGGAGGCGCTCGACGCCACCGCCCGCGCCGGCGTGGAACGCCTGGAGCAACAGGCCGATCGGGTCGACACCCGGCTGCGCGAGGCGCATGGCGCGCTCGGTACGCAGGGCGAGGCGCTGCTGGCGACGCTCGGCACGCACCAGGCCGCACTGGACACGAGCGCCCGCGACGGCGCAGCCTTGCTCGCCGGCCAGATCGACGCGATCGAAGGCCGGTTGGAACAGGCTCGGGCCACGCTGGAGGTGATCGGGGAGGCCGGCACCCAGGCGCTGGCCGAACGGCTGGAGGCGATCGACCGCGCGGTTGATCATATCGCCGGACGGTTCGAGGGCCAGGCGGGGGCCGGCGATACGATGATCGCGGGCCTGCACGCCGCGATTGAGTCGGTCGAGCAGCGTATGGCCGCGCTCCAGGATCAGGGCGAGCAACGCTCGCAGCGGCTCGCCGCCTCGATCAGCGCGCTGGGCGGGTCCGCCGATGCGATGACCGAGGCGCTGAAGGCCGGCGAGGCGATGGCGACGCGCACGATCGGCACCACCGAGACGCTGTTGGTCGCGCTGGACGCGGCGGCGCGCGAGATCGACGAAACCCTGCCCGATGCGCTCGACCGGCTCGATGGCCGGATCGGCGCGAGCCGCTCGGTCGTCGCCCAGGCCAAGCCGGAACTGCTCGCGCTCGTCACCGCGGCGGAAAGCACGCATGACGCGATCGAGTCGATCGCCGATGTCATCGCCACCCAGCGCCGGACGCTCGACGAACTCGGCACCGGACTGTCGGCGACGCTGGGCCAGGGACGCGATCAGCTGGCGGCGCTCGACGAGAGCGTCTCGGCGACGCTGGACCGTACCCAGCGTTTTGCCGGCGAGGCCGCGCCGCAATTGCTCGACGCGCTGGAGCGGGTGCGCGACACGGCCGAACTGGCGGCGGAACGCGCCCGCGAGGCGCTGACCGCGGTGATCCCGCAGGCGGCCGCGACCATGGGCGATGCGGCGACCGAGGCGATGCGGCGGGCGACCGGCGACACGGTGGTACGACAGGTCGATGCCATTGCCGACGCCACCCGGATGGCAGTCGAGGCCGCGACCCAGGCCACGGAGCGGCTGGCGGCCCAGGTCGACACGATCGCCACCCAGTCGGCCCTGGTGGAGACTCGCATCGGCGAGGCACGGCAGGAGCGCGAGACGGCGGAAAAGGACATGCTGACGCGGCGTGTCGCGACTCTGATCGAGCGGCTCAACTCCGCCTCGATCGACATCACCCGCGCCTTCGCGCCGGACATCGCCGATAGCGCCTGGGCCGCCTATCTCAAGGGGGATCGCGGTGTCTTCACCCGCCGGGCAGTGCGGCTGCTCGACGCCAGCCAGGCGGCGGCCGTGGTCGAGCTGTACGATGGCGACGCCGGGTTCCGCGACCAGGTCAACCGCTACATCCACGATTTCGAGGCGATGCTGCGCATGATCCTGGCGCAGGCGGAGGGATCACCGCTCGGCGTGACCCTGTTGTCGTCGGACATGGGCAAGCTCTATGTGGCGCTGGCGCAGGCGATCGAACGGCTTCGCTGATCCGGCGTCGGGCACGGAGCACGGGCTGGGCGACGATCTGGTTATCGAGGAACGCTGAGGCGGTAGCGCCGCATTCTGGCTCGACCGATCGGTCCGCGAGAGTCGCGGGACGCCGCCACCTGCATGGGATGTGAGCCTTTGACGCGCGGGGATTGGCTCGGTTTGCCGGTACCTTTGACGGAGGGTCCGTCTCCACTCAGATCGCGAGGGAAACGCTAGCACGGGCCGTGCGGCTTCCCGAATTTAGGCGCTCGCCACCCTGATCGTGGCAATCACGCGATGACGGCTGGCATGTAGCCTAGCGGAGGCCTGGAGGTCTGGCTGACGCATGGCCGACGATGTCCGGTTTTGCCCAGGCGCCTCCGTCACACCGATGCCAAGGTGGAAGAGCCGATCGGCTCGGCATCAGCAAGACAGTCTGGTCCCGTACGATACGTAGAGCCGAACATCCGCTCCCGCCGCCGGGATTGATTGCGAGCCATGACCAAGGCCATCCTTTTGACCGGATAGCTTTGGTCACGCTCTATGCGATGGCAGGCTATCGCATGCGATGGCAGGCTATCGCTCGGAGCGACGCGCCCCCCGCCCCATCGCGCCCCCGCGGTCGGGGTTCAGCGGGTCGCGATCGCGAGCGGCGTCAAACGGTTCAGACCGCGCTGCGCCACCTGATGCGAACCAGCCGTCGCGCCGGACGCAAGGTCCATCTGGACGTCCGGCGAGTCGAGCACCGCTGCGTAGAGGGACCGCGCCTCGGCCGTACGACCGGTCTGCTGGTACACCGCCGCCAGGTTGAGCAACACCTCGGGCGTCGCATTGCCGGTCTGGCGGGCTGTCGAAAGCGTCGCTTCCGCCTTTTTCAGATTGCCGGCCGCAATGGCCATATAGCCGGTCCGCTCGGCCGCCATGGCAGGGGCCGCCACCAGGGCGAGCCCAATTGAGGACATCAGCACCGTGCGCATCATCCATCTCCCAATCGTGTGACCATCACCACGATGTTTCACTTTTGTGACTCTGATGTGTCATTTCCGTGAATCCAGTGCAAGGGGGAAAGGGCCGAGCCGAGACAAACCGCCTGTGTCATTGGTGGACAGACAGGCCCCAGTTCGCACGAACACGCGCTCTGAGTCCGCCGGATGTGGGAAACATGGCTGCGAGATCAGGATGCCATCGGGTCGACCCAAGCCGTCATTGCGAGCGCAGCAAAACAACCCATAGCCGTGCGCGTGACGCTCTGGATTGCTTCGCTACGCTCGCAGTGACGGTCCCAAGTCGAAGTCATGTCATCGGGCTGTAGGGCACCCCGCTCAGGACCGAGCGTCTGCTGCGGAGTGCGCGTCAAGGCATGCGGGCGACGGCGGACCTGTGCATCCCGCTCCAGGCGATCTATCCCACGACCTCCACTCGCGTGACAGGTCCTTCACCAGCCGTGGGACGGTGCGTGGTGTTTGTCGGCGAACGTGGCGGTCCGATGATCTGCCCTTCGATGGGAATCAGGCGGGAGAGATAGTCGCACTACGCCGCGAGGAAGTCGGCGAAGGCCAAGCATGGGCAAGTCGCAGGTCGCGTAGGACGGTCAGCGACCAATACTCGCAAAGCCTGACCTCGCCTTCATCCCAGCGGATGGACCTAGCTTCGATAGTGATGCCGGGAGATTCCCGGCACTACATAAGGGCCGCACCGAGGCCCGGACGACGGCCGGCAGCACCCAACAAAAAAGGCGGCCCCGCAGGGCCGCCTTGCATCGTCCGGTCAGGATCGAACGATCAGAAGTCGTTACGATACTGCTCGTTGCCGATGAAGCCGAGCTTCGTGATCGCGGACCGCTTGATCACGGCCAGCGTCTTGTCGACCACTTCGTAGCGTGCGTCGGGCGCGGGCTGGAAGTGGAGTTCCGGCTCCGGGTTCATCGCCGCCGACTGGTCGAGATACTGACGCAGCGTCACCTCGTCCACGGGTGATCCGTTCCAGGCGATCGTGCCCGCCGCGTCGATGGTGATCTTGTTCTTCTGCGCGTCGACCGGGTTCGCCGGGCTCTTCGAGTTCTGCGGAAGATCGACCTTCACCGCGTGCGTCTGGATCGGGATGGTGATGATGAACATGATGAGGAGAACGAGCAGGACGTCGATCAGCGGCGTCATGTTCATTTCCATCATCGGGCCGTCGTCTTCTTTGCCGCCGCTCATTGCCATGTCATGCTACTCCTAAATACGTCCGAGCGATCAGCGATCAGTGGTGCCGCTGGCGGGCGGCTCGGAAATGAAGCCGACGCGGGCGAAGCCGGCGCGCTGCATCGTATAGATCGTGCCGCCGATGCACTTGTACGGGGCATTCACGTCACCGCGGATATGCGCCTCGGGCAGTTCGAGGCCGGCGGCATTGGGGCCGCCCTGGCGATCGATCTCGGCCTTCAGCTTGGCCACACCGCGATCGAGCAGTTCGGTCGAGGTGACGCGCGACAGGCCCCAATAGACCGCGCAGCCGCCATCGGGCGCGGTCGTCACCGACAGCAAGACGTTCTCGGGCTTGGTCGTCGTCGGATCGAAACGGACATCCGGCAGCTTCAGCTGCACTGCCTGGACGGCGACGGTCGTCGTCACCAGGAAAATGATCAGGAGCACAAGCATGACGTCGACCAGCGGCGTCGTGTTGATGTCCGATATCGATTTCTCGGTGGAATCGCCACCAACACTCATCGCCATGTGCGAACTATCCTATCCATGTAATCGCCACCGGAACCGCCGGTGGAAGGAAAACGGGGCCGCCGACGACAGCCGCCCCGTCTTTCTCGCGTCTTAGTTGGCGCGCGGCACGCCACCGGTCTGGCCGGCCGTCGTGGTCGGCTTCACCGGCGCCTTGGTGGCGGCGGCGGGGCCGTGCGTCGGGCGAACCGCACCGTTCGACGCCAGGAAGCCCAGCACGTCGTTCGAGAAGGCCGACAGGTCCTCTGCGATCGACTTGTTGCGGCGCTGCAGCCAGTTGTACGAGAGCACCGCGGGAACCGCGACGACCAGGCCGAGTGCGGTCATGATCAGCGCTTCGCCGACCGGACCCGCGACCTTGTCGATCGACGCCTGACCCGACGCACCGATCTTCACCAGCGCGCGGTAGATGCCGATAACCGTACCGAACAGACCGATGAACGGCGACACCGAACCCACCGTCGCGAGGAAGGCGAGACCGCCACCCAGCTTCGAGTTGATCGCGGCTTCCGAACGCGCCAGCGAACCGTGCAGCCAGTCATGCGCCTCGACCGGATCGGTCAGCTTCGAATGCTGCTCCTGCGCGGCCAGACCGTCGTCGACGATCTGCTTGTAGGCCGAGTTCTTCTCGAGCTTGGCCGAACCCTCGCGGAGGCTGTTCGACGACCAGAAGCCCTGGCGCACGCGCTTGGCCTGGTTGATCAGCTTCTGCTGCTCGAACAGCTTCGAGAACAGGATGTAGAACGAGACGATCGACATCAGCACCAGGATCGCGAAAACGGTCTGCGAGATGAGACCGCCTTCCTTGAGCGCCTGCTGGAGGCCGTACGGGTTGTCGCCCTGCGCGGCGGCCGCGCCGCCCGCGGCGAGAATGGTGGTGAGCATCTAGATTGTCCTCTGGCTAAATCATTTGTGTGTGTTGGGCAGACGCGAGCCGCTTAGCTCGGCGGGATCTTCCACGTCACGCGACGCGACGAGCTCGAACGGATCGGGTTACCGCTCTGGTCGAGTGCCGGCTGGTAGCGACCGCGACGGGTGATCGCGGCGCAGGCGGCGCGATCGAGCGCGGCGGACCCGCTGGACGACGTGACACGGCAGTTCTCCACGCGGCCCTGGGCATTGATGTCCCAGGCGATGCCGGTCGTGCCCTCTTCCTCGGCGCGCAGCGAGCTCGGCGGATAATCGTCCGTCGTCACCCATTGCGAGGGATCACCCTTGGCCCCGGCGGCCTTGCTGACCACGGGCGCAGCCGGCGGCGCGGGCGGAGCCGGCGGTGCAGGCGGAGCCGGCGGCGCAGTGGGCTGCGACGGCGGGATGATGGTCGACGTGTTAATCGCCGGCGCAGGCACCGGAACAGGCACGATCGGCGGCGGCACCACGACCGTGGTCGGGGGCGGCGGCAGGCTCGGCGTGTCTGGCGGCGGCGGCGGCGGTTCATCCGGCGGCGGCGGCGGCGGTGGCGGCTCCACGTCGAACGTGTTCAGGTCACCCGTCACCTTCTTGACGTACTGGTACGCAAGGCCGGTGACGAACGCATAGCCGAGAAGAGCGTGAATCAGCGCGACGATCACGATCGCGACGACCTTGCTCCCACTCATCTTCTGGTCAGTGTAGGCCATTCAGCAATCACACTCCTTGACTGCATCGACGCCGCCGCGGCCGTAGCGGCGGACCCCGATCGTCCGCCAATGCCCTCCGGGACCCTTGGCAGTTCCCTAATTCCTATCGCCGTGCCCTGCGGCACGCAAACGCTTTGTCGACGCAACAAACGAACAAACGTTAACACGTCGGTTGTTTCTATGCTGTTCAGCCGAACTGCTGTAACCGACTTCTATGACACTCCTATTTCGGTCCGTCGCCGCAATGGCACTGTTCGTCGCGCCCGCTTCCGTTTTGGCACAGGAAACCACCATTTCGGTGGTTCCTGGCGGGGCCGTTGCCGGCCTTCCCTATGCCGATTTGGCCGATCTGGTCCTGAGTGCACCTGTTATCGCTACCGTCACGATCCGCTCGGCGACCCGTATCAAAGGTGCGGAAGCGGCGGACGTCGCGCCCGACCATGTCCGATTCTACGTCGAATCGGATGTTAACACTTTGATCAGAGGTCGTGAGGGACTGCCCCCGCGAATCGGGTATGTGGTTGATTCCCCGCTGGATTGGCGTGGCAAGCCGCCGCGACTCAAGAAGGAGCGGATGATCCTCTACGCCCGGCCGGTGGCCGGGAGCATGGATCAGGTGCAGCTTGCCGGACCGCACGGACAGCAACCCTGGAGCCAGACGCTGGAGGATCGCACCCGCAGCGTCGCCGCCGAGATCGTCGCGCCCAATGCCCCACCGCAGATCACCGGCGTCGGCAATGCCTTCTATGTCGCCGGCTCGCTGCCGGGCGAAGGCGAGACGCAGATCTTCCTACAGACCGCCGACCACCGCCCGGTATCGCTATCGGTGCTGCGGCGGCCGGGCGAGCAGCCGCAATGGTCGGTGGCGCTGGGCGAGATCGTCGACGAGGCCGCCGCCGCCCCGAAACGGGACACGTTGCTCTGGTATCGCCTGGCCTGCTCGCTGCCGCCGGAACTGCCGGCCGCCAGCACCAGCGCGCTGGAGGCGGCCGATGCCGGTCAGGCGCAGGCGGATTATCGCTATGTGATCCAGGCGCTGGGCCCCTGCCGGCCGACGTCCTGATGGCGGCGTCCGGCGTTCCGTCGTCGGTCAGCGGCGGTGGCGTACCAGCGTGATGCCGATCGCCTCGCCCGCCTCGGCGATGGCGAGCTTGACGATCTTCACCTCGACCCGGCGGACCCGCGCATCCTGCAGGAACAAAGTCTCGCAGATATGGTCCGCCACCGCCTCGACCAGCGTGAAGTGCACGCCCGGCGGCAAGGCCGTGGTCGCGGCGTGCTTCAGGTCCATATAGTTCTTCGACGCCGTCAGCGGCGTGTCGGGCGTGAAGCGGCGCGGACAGTCGAGATCGACGGTGAGGGAGATGCGCAAAGGCTGGGGAAGGTGCGTTTCCTCGGAATAGATGCCGGTGAGCACCTGGACCTCGATATCGTGCACCTGAAGCTGGAGACTGTCTTCCATCCGCCTGCCTCTACCAGACGCGGCGGTCCTGGGAAGCCGGTTGGCGCAGGCCGCCGTCAGGCGGCGCTTGATGGCCGCGCGGTCGCCGCCGCGTGCCAGCGGCGAAGATGCACGCACCCCTCCGGCAAGGGCAGGCGGGCCCGGGCGGCGAAATCGACCGCGACCAGCGCGGCGATATCGGCCATGCTATAGTCGCGGTCGGCGATCCAGTCCCTCTCCGCCAGATGCGTATCGAGTGCGGCGACGAAGCCGGCCCACATCGCCTCCGCCCGCTCGACCAATGCGGGAAGCTGGGGCGGCGAGGCCGCCTCCCCCGCCCATGGGCCGGGCAATGCCCGCCCCGCAAAGCCGGGATGACCGTTGCGCAGCGCATAGACGGCGGCGGCATAGCCCTCGCCCTCGATCCGCCGCAGCCAGGTCTCCACTATGGCGATGGCGAAGGGGTCCCGCCCGAACAGCGGCGGATCGGGGTGCAGGGCTTCGAAATAGCGGCAGATGGCGATGGAGTCGTCGATCACCCGCCCGTCCGGCAGCACCAGGGCCGGCACCAGGCCGCGCGGATTGATCGCGCGATAGTCGGCGGCGAGATTGCCGCCCCGTTGCAGATCGACCGGCACCCGCTCGATCGTCTCGGAGAATCCGCCGCCCTTTTCCGCCAGATACAGGCGCACGCGACGCGGGCTTGGCGCCCAGCCATTGTCGTAGAGCCGCATCACCGCCACGTCATTCCTCCCCCTTGGCCATCGCGTGTCGCGGGCAGCGCTTGTGTTCGCGCGGTGCGACGTTACAGCGCCCGACCGCCGCAGGTCCATCCTGCGCGGCGAAGGATATGAGGCCGATGATCGAGATCGCGCCACTGGCTCCCGAACGGGACGCCGCGGTGGAAGACCTGCTGGATGCGGCCTTCGGGCCGGAGCGACGGGCGCGGACCGCCTATACGGTGCGCGGCGGCGGTTCGCCCCTGCGCGCGCTGGGCTTCGCCGCGATCGATGGCGACCGGCTGGTCGGCTCGATCCAGTGCTGGCCGGTGGTGCTGACCGACGATGCGGGCAGGCGCTGGCCGCTGGTGATGGTCGGCCCAGTGGCGGTCGCCCCCGACATGCAGCAGGGCGGCATCGGCCGCCGCCTGACCGAGGCCGCGCTCGCCGCCGCCACGAACGAGGGTCTGGGCGAGGCGCTGATGCTGATCGGCGACCCGGAATATTATGAGCGCTTCTTCGGCTTCACCGCCGCGCGCACGGGCCAGTGGCGGCTGCCCGGCCCGTTCGAGCCGCGCCGCCTGCTGGCGCGCGGCGATGCGGTGCCGGATGTCGCGGGGATGCTGGGGCCATCGGCCTGACGCCGCCACGCCTTTACCTGGATGCGCGCGCACCCTACCTCCCCGGCATGCCGATGCCGCCGCCCCCCGATCTCGCCTCGCTCAGCCTGTCCCAGATCGCCACCCTGCTGGCCGAGCGCCGACTGCCGCCGGTCGAGCAATGGAACCCGGCGCATTGCGGCGACGGGGAGATGCGGATCGCCCGCGACGGCACCTGGTATCACCAGGGCAGCCCGATCGCCCGGCCCGATATGGTGCGGCTGTTCGCCACCATCCTGCGCCGCGAACCGGACGGTAGCCATGTGCTGGTCACGCCGGTCGAGAAGCTGACCGTCGCGGTGGAGGACGCGCCCTTCGTCGCCGTCGCGCTGAAGGCGGAGGGCGAGGGTCGCGACTCCCGCCTCGCCTTCCAGCTCAACACCGGCGAACTGGTGGTGGCCGGGCCGGCGCATGGCCTGCGTTTCGTCGAGGATGGGGACGGCCCCCGCCCCTATCTGCATGTCCGTGCCGGGCTGGAGGCGTTGGTCGCGCGGCCAGTCTATTATGAACTGGCGGAGCGGGCGCTGGCGGGCGACGATGCCGAGCCCGGCGTATGGAGCGACGGCTGTTTCTTCCCGCTGACGCCGGCATGACGCTGGCCGAGCGGCTGCGCGCCGCGCTGGCCACCCGGTCGGATGTGGCCTTGCTGGCCGGCGACCATGCCGACCTTGCCCGGCACGCGGCGACCGACCTGACGGCGGCAGCGGTGCTGATCGCCTTCACCGACCGGCCGGACCCGGGCATCCTGCTGACCCAGCGGACCGACACGCTGCGGCATCATGCCGGGCAGGTCGCCTTTCCGGGCGGGCGGCTCGACCCCGGCGAGGATGCGATCGCCGCCGCCCTGCGCGAGGCGGAGGAGGAGATCGCCCTGCCCCCGGCCTCGGTCGAGCTGATCGGCGCGATCGACCCCTATCGCACCGGCACCCGCTTCGATATCACGCCCGTCGTCGGCGTGGTGCCGCCCGATCTCGCCCTGGTTCCGGCCGAGGCGGAGGTGGCCAGCGTCTTCGAAGTCCCGTTTTCCTTCCTGCGCGATCCCGCCCATCACCACCGCGCCAGCGCCTGGTGGCAGGGGGCGGAGCGCCATTATATCGAGATACCATGGAACGACCGCCGCATCTGGGGGGCGACCGCCGCGATGATCGTCAACCTGTCGCACCGTCTGGCCAGCCTGTGAGCGGCGCGACCGACACCTGTCTGCCGCCGGCGGAATGGCGGTCGCTGCCCGGACTCGACCGGCTGGCGACGATCTTGGGCGGAGAAGCCGGCGAAGCGCGGTTCGTCGGCGGTGCGGTGCGCGACAGCCTGCTGGGGATCGCGGTCGCCGATGTCGACCTCGCCACCTGCCACGCGCCGGAGACGGTGATGGCGCGATTGAAGGACGCCGGCATCCGGGCGGTGCCGACCGGGCTAGCGCATGGCACCGTCACCGCCATTCTCGACGGCCATCCGGTCGAGGTGACGACGCTGCGCCGCGACGTGTCGACCGATGGCCGCCATGCCCTGGTCGCCTTCACCGACGACTGGCGCGAGGATGCAGCGCGGCGCGACTTCACGATCAACGCGCTCTATGCCGATCCGAACAGCGGCCGGGTCCATGACTATTTCGGTGGCCTCGCCGATCTGGCGGCGCGGCGGGTGCGCTTCATCGGCGACCCGCTCCAGCGTATCGCCGAGGATCATCTGCGCATCCTGCGCTTCTTCCGCTTCCATGCCCGCTTCGGCGATGCGATCGACGCGGCTGGGCTGGAGGCCTGCGCCACGCGGGCCAACGACCTGATGGCGCTGTCGCGCGAGCGGATCGCCGCCGAACTGCTCAAGCTGCTGGTCGCGCGCGCGGCGGTGCCGGTCGTGCGGCTGATGATCGCGCGGGGCATCCTGATCGCGATGCTGCCCGAGATCGACGCGGCCGGGGTCGAGCGCTTCGCCCTGCTGGCAGAGCGGGAGGCGGCGGCGGGCATCGCCCCCGACCCGATCCGCCGCCTCGCTGCCCTCACTCCACCGGCGGAGGCGGAGGTCATCGGCGCGCGGCTGAAGCTGTCGAACGCGCAGCGCAAGCGGCTGATCGCCGCCAGCATGGGGCCGGGCGACGAGGGGCCGCTGGCGCTCGGCTACCGGGTCGGGGTGGAGAGCGCGATCGACCGGCTGCTGCTGGCCGATGCCGACGCGTCGCCGCTCGACGGCTGGACGCCGCCGCGCCTGCCGATCAGCGGCGGCGCGCTGGTCGCACGCGGGCTGGCCAAGGGGCCGGACGTGGCGCGAGCGCTCCGCGCGATCGAGACGCAGTGGATCGCGGAGGGCTTTCCCGACGCCGCCCGCGTCGATCACATCGCGGACTCGGTCGCCTCCGCCAGCATCGCCAGCGCGGCCGGCGCCTCCAGCGGGCGCGCGTAGAAATAACCCTGGCCATAGGTGCAGCCCAGCACCGCCAGCGTCTGCGCCAGTTCCTGAGTCTCGATCCCCTCGGCCGTGGTCTGCATCCCCAGCGCCTGTGCCAGGCTGAGGATCGCGCGCACGATCGCGATCTTGTCGCGGTCGGCGATCATCCCGGTGACGAAGCTGCGGTCGATCTTCAGCACGTCGATCGGCAGCTTCTGGAGATAGGCGAGATTGGAGTAGCCGGTGCCGAAATCGTCCATCGCCAGTGTCGCGCCCAGTGCCCGGAGCGCGTGCATGGTGCCGGTGATACGATCGGGATCGCTGACGATCGCGCTTTCGGTCAATTCCAGCGTGAAGCGATCGCCGGTCAGGTTCGACCGGTCGAGCGCATTGCGCAGCACCGGGGCGATCGCGTCGCGCTGCAACTGGATGGCGGACAGGTTGACCGCGATCCGCGCCATATTGCCGGGGATCAGCCGGTCCCATTCCGCCAGCGTCCGCGCCGCCTCGTCGATCGCCCAGCGACCGAGCGGGACGATCAGCCCCGATTCCTCGGCGACCGGGATGAAGCTGTCTGGCATCCGGTGGACGCCCTCCTCGTCGGTCCAGCGGACCAGCGCCTCGAAGGAGCAGAGCGCGCCCGTCGCCAGGCTGCGGATCGGCTGATAGGCCAGGCGAAGCTGCCCGCGCTCGATCGCGCGGCGCAAGGCCGTCTCCATGCCGAACTGCTCGCGCGCGATGGCGAAGGCCTGGTTCTGATAGGCCTCGATCCGCCCGGTCCCCTTGGCGCGCTTGGTGGCGAATTGCGCGTGGCGGATCAGCTCCTCGCGCGGGGCATCGGTAGCGGTGAAGGCCATGCCGATCGAACAATCGACGCTGATCTCGAAATCGGTCAGGCGGATCGGCGTCGACAGGGTGCGCATCACCCGCGTGGCCAGGTCGTGCGCCTCGTGATCCTCCTCCTCGATCGTCAGCAGGATCGCGAATTCATTGCCGCCGATCCGGGCCAGCACGTCATTGGCGCGCAGGGCGCCGCGCAGGCGGCGCGCGACCGTGATCAGCAGCTCGTCCCCGACCAGGCCGCCCAGACAGGCATTGACCCGGCCGAACCGCGCCAGGTCGATCACCATCACCGCCTGTCGCGGCTGCTCGGCCGCCTCGACGATGTCGCTGAACCCCTCGCGATTGGGCAGGCCGGTCAGGCTGTCGGTCGTCATCTCGCGCCGCAGCGAGCGCTCGGTGTTATATTGCGAGGTCTGGTCGATCAGCGTGATGACGCAGGCCTCGTTCTTGGTCAGCGTCGAACGGGCGATCGTCACCCGATAGTAACGGCAGTCGATCGCCTCCCCGATCGTCCAGTCGCATTCCGCCCGCGCTTCCTGCCGATCGAGCACGTCGTGGATCAGGTCGCCCAACGCATCCAGCAGCGGCGAGCGTTCCGCCACCACGCCCAGCCCCGCCAGCCGATAGGCGCGGTTAAAGGCGGGAAAGCGCAGCGTGCCGGTTTCCCGAACCACGATCACGGCCGGGACCGGAATCAGATCGAGTCCGCTGACGATCAAGCCTAGCGACATGGTCGGCTTTTTGGCCGGGGATGATTCTTCGGGCGGCGCAGTAGCCATGGCTCGTTGATAGTCAGCACAAGTTAAGACGGACTGAAATACCAGCCGGATTTGGCGGGCCACCGGCTATATCCGGCAAGGACCGCGCCGCGCCCGTCACGCGAAGCGATTGTCGCGCGGAAAGCCCGTCGGCGGCATCCGCCCGGCCGCACCGCGCGCCGCCCGCCACAGCGACAGGTCGGTTTCGGTACGGACCCGCCGCCCCTCGCCGCCCATCACCCAGCTGAGCCCCTCGGCGAAGACGAAGGTGCGCGCGTCCGACAGGCCGCCGTCGCGGAACCGCTGGAGCTGCAGCCCCTGCCCCCGCGTCATCTCGACCAGCTCATTGATCGGGAAGACCAGCATCTTGCGATTGTCGCCGATCGCCGCGACATAATCATCGCCCGCCCCCACCGGCCGCACCACCTTCAGCACCGCGCCGGCGCGCGGGGTGACGATCGTCTTGCCCTTGCGCGTCTCCGCGATCGTGTCGGCGACGGGGACGATGAAGCCGCGCCCGTCGCTCGCCGCGACCAGCAGCCGGCCTTGCGCCGACGCCGCCAGCAGCGCGACCACGCCGATGCTGCCGTCGAGATCGATCATCGCGCGGACCGGCTCGCCGAAGCCGCGCCCGCCCGGCAGCTTGTCCGCCGCCAGCGTGTAGAAACGCCCGTTCTCGGCCGCGAGCAGCAGCTTGTCGGTGGTCTGGGCGTGGAAGGCGAAGGCGGGGCCATCACCCTCCTTGAACTTCAGCGTCTCCGCCGCCGCCAGATCGTTATGGCCCTTCATTGCGCGGATCCAGCCGCGTTGCGACAGGATGACGGTGATCGGCTCGCGCTCGATCATCGCCTCCAGTGGGATGTCGCGGGTCGGCGCGGCCTCCTCCACATCGGTGCGGCGCTTGCCGAGCAACGTCTCCGGTCCATAGCGGTCGCGGATCCGCTTCAGGTCGCGCTTCATCCGCGCCTTCTGCTTCTTGGGGTCGGCGAGCAGCGCCTCCAGCGTCACCCGTTCCGCGTCGAGCTGGTCGCGCTCCTTGCGGATCTCGAACTCCTCCAGCCGGCGGAGCGAGCGCAGCCGCATGTTGAGGATCGCCTCCGCCTGCCGATCGGTCAGGCCGAATTCGGCGATCATCACCGCCTTGGGCTCGTCCTCGGTACGGATGATCTCGATCACCCGGTCGAGATTGAGATAGGCGACCAGATAGCCATCGAGCAGCTCGATCCGGTCGGCGATCTTGCCCAGCCGGTGGCGCGTGCGCCGGTCGAGCACGACGAACTGGTGATCGACCCAGGCCACCAGCGCCTCGGCCAGGCTCATCACCCGCGGCGTGCGCTCCTTGTCGAGCACGTTGAGGTTGAGCGGGACGCGCGTCTCCAGGTCGGTCAGGCGGAACAGCCCGTCCATCATCACCTGCGCGTCGACCGTGCGCGCGCGCGGCTCCAGCACGATCCGCACCGCCTCGTCCGATTCGTCGCGGACATCGGCCAGGATCGGCAGCTTCTTGTCGTTGATCAACGACGCGATCTGCTCGATCAGCTTGCCCTTCTGCACGCCATACGGGATCTCGCTGACCACCGCCTGCCAGCCGCCGCCTTTCTCCCGCTCGATCGTCCAGCGCGCCCGCACCCGGAACGCGCCGCGCCCGGTGCGGTAGCTTTCGGCGATCACCGCCGGCGGATCGACCACCAGGCCGCCGGTCGGGAAATCCGGCCCGCGCACGAAGCCGAGCACATCGGCCGACCGGTCGTCGACCAGGGCGACCGCCGCGTCGAGCAGCTCGGCGGCATTGTGCGGCGGGATGCTGGTCGCCATGCCGACCGCGATGCCGCTGGCGCCATTGGCGAGCAGATTGGGGAACAGGCCCGGGAACAGCTCCGGCTCCTGCTCCTCGCCATTATAGGTCGGGCGATAGGCGACGGCATCCTCGTCCAGCCCGTCCATCAGGTCGATCGCGACCTGGGTCAGCCGCGCCTCGGTATAGCGATAGGCGGCGGCGTTATCGCCGTCGATATTGCCGAAATTGCCCTGCCCGTCGACCAGCGGATAGCGCAGCGAGAAGGTCTGGGCGAGGCGGACCATCGCGTCATAGACCGACTGGTCACCATGGGGGTGATATTTGCCGATCACGTCGCCGACGACGCGCGCGCATTTCTTATAGCCTTGCGTCGGGTCGAGCTTGAGCAGCCGCATCGCCCAGAGCAGGCGGCGGTGCACCGGCTTCAGCCCGTCGCGCACGTCCGGCAGCGAACGCGCGGTGATCGTCGACAGGGCATAGACGAGGTAACGCTCGCTCAACGCGCTGTCGAAGGGAGCATCGAAAACGCCGATCGGCGTGTCGGGGTCGGTCAGTTCGGTCGCCATCTGTTCTCCTGATAGCGTCAAAGCCGCCCCCTGCACAGGGCCATCCCTCATCGGCGAACGGCCATGGCGGATGCCGCCATGGCCGTGTCGGTAGTCGAAGAGACCGGAGACCGGGCGATGGCCCGGATCAGCTCACCGGCGGGGCCCAGCCCAGCGTGTGATCGACGTCTGGCTGGATGTGGTTGCCGGCCGTGACCTGGCAGTTCTGGAACGCCACCGGGGTGAAGGTCTCGACGCCCGCGACCTGCTCCTGGTCGACCGGCTTGCCCTTCTTGTTGTGAGTGACGTCGAAGGCCACCGCCTCGGGGCGGAAGGTCGCCAGCACATCGGCGGTGTCGCGGCAGGCGACCGTGCGGGCCACCGGGCCGTTCTTCACCAGCGAGATGACCTCCATCGCCGCGCCGTTGTTGAGCGGGATGCGGGCCTGTTCCGCGACCCAGGGCTGGGCCGTCGCGGCGCCCGCCACCAGCATCAGGGATGCACCAACACAACCGATCATCAGCTTGTTCATGTCTACCTCCTTAGCAAGCAGGACAATAACGACGGTCTCTATGGTTGGGTTTCGACTTTCACAGGTTAAGTTTTCTTCATAACTGTGTAATAGAATCGAACACATCATCGATACTTAATTTAACTCTCACAGCATATAACTTGCTGTCGGCAATGGATTTTCTACCCATAACCGCCAGACAGCAAAACGGCCATGGCGGATGTCGCCACGGCCGTTTCGGGACGGAGATGGAAAGGGAGATCGGGCTCAGCGTGCCGGCGGTGCCCAGCCCAGCGTCTTGTCCACCTGGTTCACGAACTGATTGCCGCCCATGACCTGGCAATTCTGGAAGGCTACCGGCGTGAAGGTCTCGATGCCGGCGACCTGCTCCTGCTCGACGGGCTTGCCCTTCTTGTTGTGGGTCATGTCGAAGGCCACTGCCTCGGGCTGGAAGGTCGCCAGCACGTCGGCCGTGTCGCGGCAGGTGACCGTGCGATAGGC
The DNA here is from genome assembly GCF_031453475.1 of Sphingomonas sp. SORGH_AS_0438. Taxonomy (NCBI): domain Bacteria; kingdom Pseudomonadati; phylum Pseudomonadota; class Alphaproteobacteria; order Sphingomonadales; family Sphingomonadaceae; genus Sphingomonas; species Sphingomonas sp. SORGH_AS_0438. The sequence continues at coordinate 383,066 of NZ_JAVIZS010000001.1, read as the reverse complement.
GTCACCATTCTTCACCAGCCAGACAAAGGCCTTTGCCGCGCCGTCATTGAGCGAGAGGTGCGCCTGGCTCGCGACCCAGGGCTTTGCCGAGGCCGCCCCCGCCGTCGCCAACAGCACGGCACCAGCACACACGGTCATCAACTTGTTCATATCCTGCCTCCTTTACAAGCAGGGCAACAACCAGCGATTTTATTCATGGTTTCACTTTGTCATGGATTAACTTTTTGACATATTCTCTACTTGTTACTGAAATGATACGCCGCCAATAGTGCATCACAGATACATCATTCATCCCTTTGTACTACAATGTTTATTTGATCCGCCGCATCGAACCGGCCCCGATCGCGGGACGCGCCGGCCGCCGCCGCCACGCGGCGTGGTCACGGATCGTCGACAGTGCACCGGGCCGGCGCGATCGCTCCATTGCGCCGCGACCGCCCTTCCCCTATAGGCCGCCCATCCCGCCTCGGGCCTCGCAACTGGGGTGCCGGGGCTGTTCTTATTTCAGGGGAACCGCATGGCTCGCCGCCGCCAGATCTACGAAGGCAAGGCCAAGATCCTGTACGAGGGCCCGGAGCCGGGCACCTTGATCCAGTATTTCAAGGACGATGCCACCGCCTTCAATGCCCAGAAGAAGGGCACGATCAACGGCAAGGGCGTGCTCAACAACCGTATCTCCGAGCATGTCTTCACGCTGCTCGACCATATCGGCGTGCCGACGCACTTCATCCGCCGCCTCAACATGCGCGAGCAGTTGATTCGCCAGGTCGAGATCGTGCCGATCGAGGTGGTCGTCCGCAACGTCGCCGCCGGCTCGCTGTCGAAGCGGCTGGGGATCGAGGAAGGCACCAAGCTGCCCCGCACGATCATCGAATATTATTACAAGGACGATGCGCTCGGCGACCCGATGGTCTCCGAGGAGCATATCGCCTGCTTCGGCTGGGCGAGCCAGGAGGAGATGCACGACATCGCCGACCTGGCGATCCGCGTGAACGACTTTCTCTGCGGCCTGTTCGCCGGCGTCGGCATCCGCCTGGTCGACTTCAAGCTGGAATTCGGCCGGGTCTGGGACGACGATTACGGCCGGATCATCCTGGCGGACGAGATCAGCCCCGATGGCTGCCGTCTGTGGGACATGGAAACCAACGAGAAGATGGACAAGGACCGGTTCCGCCGCGACCTGGGCGGCGAGGCCGAGGCCTATCAGGAAGTCGCGCGCCGGCTCGGCCTGCTCCCGGAGGGAGAGGATTCGGCGGTGCTCGATCTCGACAGCCACCGCAAGCGCCGCGGCAAGTAAGGACTCCCGTCTCGTGAAGCTCCAGATTTTCGTCACCCTGAAGCCCGGCGTGCTCGATCCGCAGGGCCGGGCCATCCATCATGCGCTCGGCAGCCTGGGCTTCGCCGGCGTCGACGACGTCCGCGCCGGCAAGGTCTTCGAGATGGAGGTCGCCGACGACACCGACGACGCGGCGATCGACGCGATGTGCCGCCAGCTCCTCGCCAACACGGTGATCGAGAATTACCGGGTGGTGAAGGCGTGAAGACCGCGGTCCTCGTCTTCCCCGGTTCGAATTGCGACCGGGACCTGGCGGTGGCGCTGGAGGCGGTGACCGGCACGGCCCCGGCGATGGTCTGGCACGGCGAGAGCGAATTGCCGGCCGGCACGGCGCTGGTCGCGGTGCCCGGCGGCTTCTCCTATGGCGACTATCTCCGCTCCGGCGCGATCGCGGCGCGTTCGCCGATCATGCGCGCGGTGGTCGAGGCGGCGGGCAAGGGTCTGCCGGTGCTGGGCGTCTGCAACGGCTTCCAGGTGCTGACCGAGGCGGGGCTGCTGCCCGGCGCCCTGATGCGCAATGGCGGCCTCAACTTCGTCTGCCGCGACGTGGCGCTGACCGTGGAGAATGGCGACAGCGCCTTCACCCGCCGCTATGCCGCCGGCGAGACGATCCGGGTGCCGGTGGCGCATCATGACGGCAATTATTTCGCCGATGATGCGACGCTCGACCGGCTGGAAGGCGAAGGCCGGGTCGCCTTCCGCTATGGCGAGCCGGTCAACGGTTCGGCCCGGGGCATTGCCGGCCTGCTCAACGATCGCGGCAACGTGCTCGGCATGATGCCGCATCCGGAGCGCCGGATCGAAACCGCGCATGGCGGCGATGACGGCCGCCGTTTGTTCGAAGGGCTGGTCGAGGCGGTCGGCGCCTGACATTCCGGACGGGGCGGCGGCGACAGGCTGGCCGCCCCCCCCCATTCGCTCACACCCGCGCCCGGAACGGCGTGAAATCGGTATCGCGGTCGAACACATCGACGCCCTCCGCGCGCTTGAGCGCCCCCACCACGAGATAGGTGACCGGGGTCAGCAGCACCTCCCATCCGACCTTCAGCGCCCATTGGGTAAACAGCACGGTCACGACCAGATCGGTCGTCCAGCCGGTCGCGCCCCAGAAGGCGAGCGGGTAAAAGATCAGGCTGTCGACCCCCTGCCCGACCAGGGTCGAGCCGATCGTCCGCGTCCAGAGATGCCGCCCCTCGGTCCACAGCTTCATCCGCGCCATCACATAGGCGTTGACGAATTCGCCGGCCCAGAAGGCGCAGACGCTGGCCAGCACGATGCGCGGCACCTGCCCGAAGATCACCTCATAGGCGGCCTGGTTGGTCCAGCTCGGCGCCGGCGGCAGCGCGACGACGACCCAGCTCATGAACGCCATGAACAGCACCGCGACCGTCCCCGCCCAGATCACCCGCCGCGCACGGGCATAGCCATAGACCTCGGTCAGCACGTCACCGATCACATAGCTGAGCGGGAAGAACAGGATGCCGGCCCCGAACGGCCAGTCGCCCAGGACCGGCAGATGGATCACCGCCACCTTGCCCGCGCCGATGACGTTCGACAGCAACAGGATGGCGACGAACGCCGCCATCACCAAGTCGTAATAGCGGAACGCCGCCCCGCCGCTTTTCGCCCCCTGATCCATGGCCGCCGTTATGATCCCGGTTCCACCCCGACACAATCCGCGCTAACAGCATCCCGGTCGCGCGCCCGTAGCTCAGATGGATAGAGCACGAGCCTTCTAAGCTTGTGGTCGCTGGTTCGAATCCAGCCGGGCGCGCCATTTCCGTTCAGCTTCGGGCACTGCGGCACCGGGTGTCTGGGATGCCATGATGGCCCGTTCCAGCATCGCGTTTCGCCCCGTGATCCGCACGTCGCGATCGCCGAACCGGGCGATGACCGCAGGCGTGATTCGCCGACCGCCTGCATCGAATTGCCGTTCGAGGACTACGATGTCGGCCTGCGTGCCGGCCTTTTTGCGCGCGGATATTGCCGGGTTCGGTGGCGACCTGCGAGTCGTGCAGGCTGAGCATCTCGAGCCCGACCAGCTTGATCACTCGGGCGCTCTCACCATCGAGCTGGGTCAACCGGGTGCCGAGTCGCTTCAGTTCGGCGACGCGCTCCGCGACGGCAGTTATCGACCGATCCAGCCATGTCTGGAGAAGCGCGGTCAGCCGTTCCTGATGATCCCCGGCTCGGTGGTCACCTTTGCTAAGCCCGTAAGGGATGGATGTGTGCAATGCCAAAGACGAGGCGGGAGTTTTCCCCCGAAGTTCAAGCGGAAGACGGTTGCTCTGCTGGAAAGCAGCGGGCGACCGCTAATGCAGGTGGCGACCGAGGCCAGAATATCGCCATCGATGTTACGAGATCGGCGGGCGATGATCCGTGGCGGCACGGCGCGGTCAAGGGCAGCGACGCCCGCGCATTGCCACTGCCGTCGCTGGCGGACCAGGCGTCGGAGATCGCGTGGCTGATGGGTAAACTGGACCGCACGCGCATGAAGCGCGACGTGCTTAAAAAAGCGATCGGCATCTTTGCGGAGGTGCCGGGATGAACTTCGACTTCATCCGCGATCACGCCGGCCGGTAGCCGGTCCGGCTGATGTGCCGGATCCTCAAGGTCTTGGCCAGCGGCTATTACGCATGGCGCTGCCGTCCGGAGCGCGCGCGATCCGCGGCGAACCGCAAGCTGCTAGGCAATGTCCGTCGTCGTCTTGGCGAGTACCATGGGCGCTACGGCAGCCCCAGGATGCATGCCGCGCTGCGCGCGGAAGGCAAAACGGCGAGCCGAGGCCGTGTCAAGCATCTGATGCGGCATCTCGGCATCCGTGCCCTCGTCGGTCGCAGGTTCCGCCATGCGCCAGCGATGACCTCCACCATCTAATGGTCGCGCCGAACCTGCTGAACCGAAAGTTTATCGCCGAGGCGCCCAATGGCGTCTGGCTCGACGACATAACTCACAGCGCGACCGGAGAGGGCGGAACCGACCAAGGTTCGAACGATGCGAAGCATCGTTGAAAAGCCAGTAGAGAGTGGTTGAATCTCGCCGCCGTGCTTGACCTGCCGATCTGCAAGATCGTCGGCTGGTCGATGCGCGGCGACCAGTACGCATCGGAGGCGTACGGCAAGCAACTCACTGCGATGAAGGCCAGGCCATCAATAAGCCGAACCGCTTGCTGCTACGGCAAAGCGCCCATGGAAAGCTTCTTCCACACGCTCAAGGTCGAACTGGTTCACCCGCGGGGATGGGCGACCCGCGAGTATGCCAGACGTGATCTGTTCGCGTATGTCGAGGGTTATGACAGCCGCCGGCGGATACACTCCGCTCTCGGATACAGGACCCGGAACAGGCCGAACGCAACATGGCCGAAACCCGTGACCACCAAAACGGGGGCCATCATATTGCTATCAATGCCCGGACGATCGCGCGATCACGCGCGCGCCATCCTTTTCCGACTGCACCGACAGGTCGAGCAGTTCGCCGATCAGCGACAGGCTCTCGCCCGGCCGATCCAGCCGGAAGCGGCCATTGACCCGCTCGTCCGCCAGCGCGGGATCGGCCAGTCGGATCGGCGTATCGCTGTAGCGGTTGAGCCGCGCGATCGCGTCTCCCAGCCGGATCGAGTCCCCCTCCAGCCAGCGATCCTGCCATCCCTGGTAATGATCCGGATCGAAGCGATGCACCGTGATCCGCCGCGCGCTCGCTTCCGCCCATTGCCCGGCGGTCACGACGGTGGAGGGCAGCCCCGCGACCTCCAGCCGCACGCGTCCGCGAAAGACGCGTAGTTCACTCTGGCCCGGGCCGCGATCAACGATGAAATCGGTGCCGAGCGCGGTCATGCGGCCCTCCGGCGTGGCCACCGCGAACGGACGGTCGACATCGTGCCGCACGTCGAAGCGCGCCGCGCCCGCCCGCATGTCGACCGACCGACCCGTGTTCGAAAAGGCGATCCTCACATGCGAGCCGGCATCGAGCGCCATGGTCGATCCGTCGGGCAGCGCGACCTGCCGCGGCTGACCCACCGCGCTGGCATATTCGTGGGTCACCACCACGTCCGGTACGGCGCGATGCCACAGCACCGGCGCGGCGACCAGCCCCGCCAGTCCCGCCGCCAGTCCGATCGCCAGCTTGCGCCCGGGACGGCGTACACCATGCGGACGTCCGCGCGGATCGCCCCGCGACGGCGTGGCGGGGGGCAACGGCGGCACGGTTGTGGCCCGGGCCTCTTCGGCAGCCGCGAACAGCGCGGGATCGCCGAGCGCCTCGACCATGCGCGCCAGGGCGGCACGATGCTCGGGCGACTGGTCCAGCCACTCGCTCAGCGACCGGCGCTCCTCGGCCGACAGACTGTCCAACCGGTCCGCCCAGTCGGCGGCTTCGTCGATGACCTGATCGCTCATGCGCGTCCTCCGCCCGTCGACGGGCGCACACCATCGTCCACGCAAACCGCCAGATCGACCATGGCGCGGACCAGATGCTTCTTCACCGCCTCCACGCTGATCCCCATTGAATTGGCGATCTCCTGACGGGACAGCCCCTCCAGATGACGGGCGACGAATACCGCGCGGCGTTGCGGCGGCAATTGGGCCAGCGCCTCGCGGAAACGGTCATATCGCTGGCGATAGTCGAGAATCTGGTCGGCCAGCGGCAAGGCGCAGGCGAGTTCGGGGTCGACCGGTCCATGATCCGCCGGGCTACGCCGCGCCCGGTTGTACAGGACGGAATCGGCGACGCGAAAGGCATAGGCAAGTGGCTGTTCGATCACTTGCCTGCCTTCCTGTTCGATCACCCGCATGATGGCTTCCTGCACGATATCCTCCGCCTGTTCGGGGTCACGAACCCGCCTGCGGACATAGGTCAGCAGACGGTCACGCCCCGCCACGGCCCATTCGGCCATGCCGGTCACGTGCTGCTGTCCGGGAAGAGGGCGCGATGGCGCATCCGGGGACATTCCCATGGAAAGAACAAGTCAGGCAAGAACGGACGCGCCGACCCCGTCAGAGGTCGGCGCGGCGGGAGCCCGGATATCCCGCGGCGGCAGGATGGCAAGGCTCCCCGGTGGCATGGAGAGCTCCGGCGTCAGAAGGTGACGCGAACGCCGCCCAGCAGCGTGGTGCCCGACCGGGTCACGACATACAGCCGGCGCGTGCTGTTGGAATATTGCCGCTCGCGCTGGTTGGTCAGGTTGATGCCGTTCAGCGTCAGCTGGACGTTCTTCGTGATCGCATAATGCGCGGACATATCGACATAGACGGTGCCCTCGAACCCGGTCACGTCCTGATCCGGCCCGAGCGCGGTCAGCACCGGCGACGCGCTGAAGATATAGCCGCTGCGGTAATTGGCCGAGACGCGAGCGTCGAACGCCTTGTCCTGATAATAGAGGGTGACATTGGCGTTATATCTGCTCAGGCCCTCCAGCGTCGTCGGAATGCTGCCCTGGTAGATCTTCGAATAGTCCAGCCGCGAGTCGACATAGGTGAGGTTCATCGCCGTCCCCAGCCGGTCGAAGGGCGCGGGCAGGAACTTGAAATCAGTCTGGCCGGACAATTCGATCCCGAATAGGTCGGTCTTGGCGAGGTTGACCGGGCGCGAATAGCTATCCACGATCGTCGAACCGGTCACGCCCGGATAGAGATTGTCGGGCAGCCCCGTCTGCGAATAGGGTACGCCGTTGATCGTCTGGGTCGAGATATAGCCGTCCAGATTCTTGTAGAACAATGCGGCCGCGACATAGCCGACCGATCCGAAATAATATTCGGCCGAAATGTCGTAGTCGTTCGACTTGTAGGGACGCAGGTTGGGGTTGCCGATCGACACGGTCACATTGCCGTTGTCGTTGGTGACGGAACCGTTGACCGCCAGCGCGCCGAGCGCCGGCCGGTTGATGTTCTTCGATGCCGCGAAGCGCAACATCAGCCCACGATCCAGTTCGAGGATGAGGTTGGCGGCGGGCAGCACGCCCTCATAAGCGCCGCGCACCGTGATCGGCCCGACATTGGCCGTCCCGTCCGAGGTGACCGTCGTGTGGTAATAGCGTGCGCCGATATTGCCACGGAAGGGGACGCCCCCCAGCATATGGTTCCAGTCATATTGGACGAAGCCCGCCGCCGTCCGCTCCTCGACCGCATAGACGCCCACCGGGCTGGTCAGATATTGCGCACGGTTGATGCCCAGCGTCTGGAGCATCTTGGGGAAGTCTACGATCGTCCACTCCTGGCCCGGATAGCCGGTATAGGTCTGCGCATAGGCGCTGGGATTGGCGTTGACCTTGCCGGATACGAAGCCGCTGGTCAGGATATTGTCCTGTTCGGCATAGTAGCCGCCATTGGAGAAGCGCCGCCATTCGCCCCCGACGCTGATCGTGTCGTCGGGCGAGAGTTTGTAGTCGAAACGTCCCTTGAGGTTGTCGAACGCCGAATCCTGGAACGTGTTGTTTACGTACAGGCGCTTGGCATGCCAGAAATTGGGGTCGGCCGTGTTGAACTTGTAGGTGTTGACCAGGGAATAGGTGCCGCCGCGATAGTCGGAGATGACGTCGCCAAAGCCTTCCAGCGTGAACTTGTCGTTGACGGGCATGTCGTAGCGCGAACGCTCGACCCCGCCCAGCCAGGTGAAGGTCAGCCCGTCGACCAGTTCGGCATCGCCGCTGAGCACGACCTGCTTGAAGATGTTCCGGGTGTTCTGAACGCGCGTTTCGGTCGCGGCCTTGCCGCCCGACACGTCGAGATAGACGACCTCGTTGCGGTCGTTCCACTGGATCGCGTTGACCCGCGAATTGGGATAGACGGTGCCCGCGAACGTCTCCCCGCCGCCCAGCCAGGTCGAGCTGCCGCCGCCGCGCGAGGCCAGATGGGTCTCGAACCGGTCGCCCTTGAACTGGCCATACAATCCGTCCAGCGTGACATGGACCTTGTCGGTCGGCGCCCACTGGATAGACGAGGTCAGGCCGATCCGCTCCTGCTTGCTGTCCCACACCGACAGGCGGTTGCCGCGCGCGAACAGCAGGTTGCCGGAATTGATCTTCGCCTGTTCGGCGGCGGTCAGACCGCTGATGTTGCTGCCGTTCGCCTTGTTGCGGCGCCAGCGATAGGTGTCGAAACCCTCTTCGCGGGTGTTGCGACGGCTATAGGCACCGGACACCAAAATGCCGAAATTGCCCCAATTCTTCGAGAAAAGGCCGGTCAGACGCGGCTGAAAATCGCGGGTGAGCGTGTTGGTGCCCCCCTGCGCCGACAGCGCGATCTTGGTACCCTTATAGTCGAAGGGGCGTGCGGTGAAGAGGCCGACCGTGCCGGCCAGGCCGCCCTCGGTCTGCTGGGCCTGGTACGACTTCTCGACATCGACATGGTTGAACAGTTCGGCGGCGAAGAGGTTGAAGTCGAAGGCGCGGTCACGCGTCGTCTGGCCACGGCTGTCCTGCGGTGAGTCGACGTTGCCCAGCACCTCCATGCCGTCGAGCTGGACGCGGGTGAAGTCCGGCCCCAGGCCGCGCAGGCTGATCCGGCGGCCCTCCCCCGCCTCACGGTTGATCGCGACGCCCGGCAGGCGCTGGAGCGCTTCGGCGAGATTGAGGTCGGGAAAGGCCGCGATGTCCGAGGCCGAGATCGAATCCTTGATGATCGTCGCGTCGCGCTTCGAGTCGCGCGCCTGGGCCAGGCTGGTTCGATAGCCCGTGACGACGATATCCTCGCCAGCCTCGACCGGGCTGTCCTGCGCCTGGCTTTGCGCCATCGCGGGTTGCGCGGCGAAGAGCGCGCCCGATGCCAGCAGCAGTGCCTTGTTGATGTTCATGTTCCGATACCCCCCAATGATGTTTCACTCGCCCGGCCGGGCAAGCGATCGCGAGGGAAGACGGCGATCCCGATCAATCGGGGACAAAGAGATTTGTAAAAGTTTTAAGACAGTTATGGCATTTCTATTACAGCGGCATTTGCTTTTGTCGGCAGTTGTCGGGAATGACTGACCATTGTCCCCGTTCGCGTCGATCCTTACTCTTCCTGTCGACATGCTTGGCTTCGGGAAGGGACAGGATATGCGTGCCATGGTTCGGATTGCTGCGACGACCGCATCGGTCATGTCGATCATGTCGACGCCGTCGGCGGCCATGGCGAAGGAGTCCGGGGGCTATCTGGCGGCTGGGCAGGCGCCGGACCTGACCCGCATCCTGCCCGGCCCGCCCGCACCGGGCACGCCACGCGCCAACGCCGATGCGCAGGTGTTTCGCGACACCCGCCGCCTGCTCGGCACGGCCCGGTGGGATCTCGCGACCGCCGATGTCTCCAGCGATCTGGGCGCGCGCTTCGCCGAGGCGCTAGGCTTTCGTCCCGACTGGGGCCGCTTACCGCTGACCCGCGCCCTGATCGCGCGGTTCGATGCGGACCGTTCGGCGGCAGTCGGTGCGGCGAAGGCGCATTGGCAATCCCCCCGCCCGTTCATCGGCACCGATCTGCCAATCTGCGAGCCGCGCACGGCGGGGCTGGTGGCGAATGGCGACTATCCCTCGGGCCATACCGCCCATGGCTGGGGCTTCGCGTTGCTGATGGCCGAGTTGATCCCCGGCCGGGCGCAACAGATCCTGGAACGCGGCCGAACCTATGGCGAAAGCCGCTATATCTGCGGATCGCATACGCAGAGCGCGGTCGAGGGCGGGTATATTGCGGCCAGCGCGCTGATGGCGCGCGAACAGGCCGACCCGCTGTTCCGGCGCGACATGGCGGCGGCGGCCGACGAACTGGCGGCCTATCGCCGGGGGCTCACCAGCCCCAGTCCGCGCTGAGCGTCACGACACGCCCCTGCTGCGCGCGGACGGTGATGACTCCGTCCGTCGCGCTCGCCCGGATCTCTCCACCCAGCGCATCGCCCTGCATTACCGCGATCCGGTCAAACAGGTTGGTCGCGCGCAGGCGAACGGTCAGCCGAGATGTCGCGGTCCAGCTGCCGCCGAGATCGACTAGCGCGAAGGCCGGCAATGCCACACTGTTGGCGTCATCGGCGAAGCGCCCTCCCATGGCGGAAACATTGCCGTTCAGCGTGATCGCGCTTCCCGGCACCGCCACGCTGGCGGACAGATTGGCCATGACCCGTGGCACCCGACGCGGGTGGCGACCGCTGAGGTCGGTCGTCGTCACCCCGCTTCCGTCCCCGGTCACGCTGTCGATGCGATAGGCCTGCAATCGCGGGTCCTGCCATGTCGCGGTCGCGCGCAGGGTGACGCCGGGCGCGGGAACGGCATATCCGCTGACCTCCAGTCCGCGTGTCCGGGCGACCGCATCATGCTGCCCGACCCGCACCGTGCCGCTGACGGGGTCGACCGACAGGTCGGGCAAGGCGATATCGGGAAAGCGGCTGTCGAACAGGGTCGCGTCCAACCCGGCGCCGCCGCGCCGCCAGGTCAGGCCCAGTTCCGCCTGTTCCACCGTCACGGCGCGCGGGCGGTCGCCGCTACCGATACGGAACGTGCCGGGATCGGGCATCCGCATCGCCCGCGTGGCGCGGACGAACGCGCCCAGATCGTCGCCGACGCGCCAGTGGAGCGCCAGCGTCGCCGCCGTCCGCCCCCGCCGCCACTGCCGCTTGTCCCACTGCCCCGACCCGACCGCGATCCGATCGTCGGCCAGCGTGCCCGGATCGCCGCCATCGACGATCGCCGGCCGCTCGACCCGCGCGGACAGGCGCACCCCCTCGTGCCGCAGCCCCCAGTCGAGCCGCCAGCGATCGGCCAGCCGACATTCATCGGCGGCATAGAGCGCCACCATCCGCTGCCGCCCCATCAGCGCCTCATAGGTCGATCCGGTGCTGAGCCGCCCGTCCTGCGTGGCGGCGCCGACCACGCGGCCGGCGGCATCGAGCGCGACCAGATCGAGCCGCCGGCCCTGCCCTCGTGCCTCGACCAGCGCGCGCGCGACCGCGCGGCGGAAATTCCAGTCATAGCCGACCGTGTAGACGCCGGCGGTCAACTCATGGCGACCCGCAGCCTCCAGCACGCGCGTGTAGGACAGGTCGGCCAGCGCCTCGCGCAAGCGTACATCGGCGGCGACGGGATTCAGCACCATCACCCGATCATTGTCGAGCAGCGGCGTGAAGGCGCTGGCGTCGCGGGCATGGCGCAAGGCGACGCGTTCGGCGTCGGGGAACGCAGCCAAAAGGCGGTCGCGCGCCTCGGCGACCGCAGCCGTGGCGGGTATGGCGCTGCCCGAGGAGGACAGCGCATAGCGCTCGGTCCGGGATGCGCGATAATGCGCCCGCAGCGTCAGCCGGCCATCCGCCCAGGGTCGGGTCCAGGCCAGCGAGGGCACGATCAACCGGTTCCGGTTGTTCCGCGCCAGCGGACGCGCGCCCAGAACGGCGAACCGCGATGTGGTGAATTCGGGACCGAAGAAGCTGTCGCGACGCGGATCGAATCCGGCGAGGGGCGAAAGCCTGCCCCCCGCATAGCGCATCGGAAAGGACGAGATGTTGAGCGTGTCGTCGGCCAGGGCATGGAGCGCCAGCGTCAGTTGGCCGCCACCATCCAGATCGTGATCGACGCGCGCCCGGACCTGCCCGCCCCCCAGGGTCGAGGCGATGCGCCGTACCGATGGATCGCGCGCCACCATGCCGCCGACGATCGCGCGCCAGCCCGGCGCGATCGGGCCGGTCGCATAGCCCTCCCACCGGGTCAGGCCGTAATCGGTCAGCGTCGCCCGCATCGCACCCCCCGCCCGACGCGCCGGTGCGCGGGTGCGCAGGTTCAGGACGCCACCGGGGGCATTGCTGGCGAAGATCGTGGACGGCCCGCCGCGCACGTAATCGACCGATTCGACCATCAGATCGGGGCGGACGAACTGATCGATATCGGTCCAGGGCAGCGTATCGTGCTGCACCGGCAATCCATCCTCCTGCACGGCGATCGCCTGATAGCCGTCCAGTGGTATCCCCCGCACGCGAATGGTGTTGGCCGCGACTCCGGCGGAGCGATCGACCCATAGGCCGGGGAGGCCCGACATGATCTCCGCCATGCTTTGCGGCGCGCGGACCGCCAGTTCGACGCCGTCCAGATGCGAGGCGGAATAGCTGCGATCGCGTGCGTCCTGCTCGCCCGCGCCGCGCCGCCCCGTGACGATCAGTTCCTCGCCGGTTCCGGCGGTCGGCGGTACAAGCGGACGAGCAAGGGCCGGACCCGGAACGGCCGCCCGCTCACGGTGAGAGCGTGAGCCCGGCACCGCCGTGGCGACACGGACGACGATTCCGCCCGGCAAACGGCGACAGGACAGCCCCGCCGGGCGACACAGGCGATCGAGCGCGGCCGACAGCCGCATCGTCCCCGTCACGCGCGGCGCGCGCCGTCCCGCCAGATCGGCCGGACGCGCGACCACCGCCTGCCCCGCCTGCCGCGAAAGCCGGTCCAGCGCGATCGCCACCGCGCCGGGCGGCAAGTCCACGACCAGCCGCGGATCGTCCTGCCCAGCCGACAGGGTCATCGCCATCAGCATTGTCATTCGCCGGACCGCCGCCATCGGACCGGTCGTTCGCACATCGCGGCCGTCACTTGCCCCCCGTACCGCTCGCATCTCCTGCTACGTGAGGCGGCTCAACCCAGCATGCATGGATCATGCATCGTGCAGACGAGCGGATGATAAACGCTGAATGTGTAAGCCCGAAGTCAGCCCCCCAACAGGTGAGGCGCGTCCACGCCCTGGATCGTTGGCCGGCCGGCCCTGCAACCGCAATAGTGCGCATGACGGCCTCCACATGGATCGCGGCGCCCGGATGGTCCAATGATCCGAATGCCCATCACTTTCACCTCGGGTGCGCCATTTCCCTTCAGCTTCGGGAACTGCCGCAGCCGGCGTCCGGGACGCCAGGATGGCGCGCGGCAGCATCGCGTCGCGGCCCGCGATCCGCCCCTGACGGTCGCCAACCCCGACACTGGATGTCGTCCTTGCGCGTCCTGTCGTCCAGCGCACGGCGCCGCCTCCGTTCGGCGGCCCGCTCCCCACGCGCGATCGGCTGGACGCGCCCGTCAGGCGGGCTGCACGGCCTTGAGGATGTCGTCGATCAGGGTCTCGATCCCGTCGCCCCGCGCCATCGCCTGATAGTTGACGATCACCCGGTGGCGCAGGACGGGACGCGCGATGGCGGCGATATCGTCGCAACTGACGGCGAAGCGGTCGTCGAGCAGGCACTGGACCTTCGCCGCCAGGATCAGGCCCTGCACGCCGCGTGGGGACGCCCCCAGCGCCACGCCGCGCTGCACCGATTCCGGGGCGTAGGCGCTGCCGGGCTGGGTCGCCATCACCAGGCGGATGGCATAGCCCTTGGCCACTTCCGGCACCGGCACCTGCCGCACCACCTCGCGCAGGCGGCACAGCGTCGCCGCATCGGTCACCGGGTCGATCGCCACGGCTTCGCCGCCGGTCGTCCGGTCGATGATCGCGTGATATTCCGCCTCGGTCGGATAGCCGACGAGCAGCTTGAACAGGAACCGGTCGAGCTGCGCCTCGGGCAGCGGATAGGTGCCCTCCTGGTCGACCGGATTCTGGGTCGCCATCACGCAAAAGGGCTCGGGCATCTTCAGGGTGCGGCGACCGACCGTGACCTGCCGCTCCTGCATCACCTCGAGCAGCGCCGACTGCGTCTTGGGCGTGGCGCGGTTAATCTCGTCGGCCAGCACGAGATTGGCGACGATCGGCCCCTGCTGGAAGGTCAGTTCGTGACCGCCGCCCTCGGCCTCGGTCAGCATGGTGGTGCCGATGATATCGGCGGGCATCATGTCGGGCGTGAACTGGATGCGCGAGAAGGGCAGGTCGACCGCACGGCTGATCGAGTTGATCAGCATCGTCTTGCCCAGCCCCGGCACGCCTTCGAGCAGGACGTGCCCGCCCGCCATCAGCGCGGTCAGCACGCCGTCGATCACATCCTGCTGGCCCACCATCATCCGGCGGACCTGATCGCGGATGGCGCGGAACACCGTCCGAAACTCCGCCGCCTGTTCACGCGCGACCTGGGCCTGATCAATCATCTGCATGGATAAGGGGCTCGACAGAAGGGACTGCGCCAAGGGGTGACATGCCGGGCTTGCACCAGCCTTGCATGTCAGTCGCTCTCGACCAATTGATAGCCGACGCCGCGCACCGACAGGATCTTCACCGCCCCGGTCTTGGTGGCCAGCGCCTTGCGCAGCCGCGAGATGATCGATTCCAACGAGTTGCCGTTGACGAACTTGTCATAGCCATACACCCGCATCTCCAGCGTATCGCGCCGGACGAGCGCCCCGTCCCGCATCATCAGCGTGGCTAGCACCAGCGCCTCGGACCGGCGGAGCGACATGGGGGCGTCGTTGACGAAGAAGCCGCCGCCCTCGACATCGTGGAGGATGGGGCCGAAGCGGCGCATCTCGCGCGTCTTGTGCAGGTCGTGCCGCATCGCCACGCGGATGCGCGCCACCAGCTCGCGCGGCTCGAACGGCTTGGCGATATAGTCGTGCGCGCCCAGTTCCAGGCCCGTCACCTTGTCGTCGATCCCGGCGAGCGCGGACAGCAGCAGGAAACGCTGCGGCCGTTTGTGCGCCTGGGCATAGCCGATGAGCGAAACCCCGTCGCCGTCCGGCAGCAACCGGTCGAGCAGGACCAGGTCGAACTCATTGTCGAGCAGCGCATCCTGCGCCATCGCCAGCGTATCGGCGCGGTCGACGACGAACCCCTGCCGCTCCAGATAGGCGGTCAGCGTTTCGGCCACATCGCCGTCATCTTCCACGAGCAGCAATCTCATCGCCCCCCGCCTATACGACCGGATGGCCGAAGGCGAGGTCGGCGGGGACAGGGTGCCCCCGCCGACCCGCGATCGTCAGAAGGTCAGACGCGCCGTCAACTGAAGGCTGCGTCCCGCCAGATCATAGCGCGCCGTGTCATAGGGCAGGTTGTCGACCACCGTGAACGGCGCACGCGCCTTCAGGATATTGCGGCCTGCAAATTGCAGGTTCAGATGGTTGGAGACAAGCCAGGACACCGACAGATCCACCGTGGTCAGCGGATCAACGCGCCGGATCCATTCCGGGTTGGTCTGCACCCCTGCCGCATAATTGGAGTAATAGTCGTTCAGATAGCTGGGCGTATGGTAGACGAAGACATTCGTGCTGACCTTGCCGACGTTCCATTGCAGCGATCCGACGACCTTGTACTTGTCCACGCCCAGGATACGGCCGCGCAGGTCGATCTTCTGGTTGCTGGTCAGGCCGGTCCGTTCGGCCACCATATTGTCCAGATAGATCAGCTTGGGCTGGAACGTACCGATGCCTGTCGAGAACAGGTAACTGGCCTCATACGTCATCGATTCGAAGTTCGAACCGATGACATTGTACCGCATGTTGTTCAACCGCAGCACCTTGCCGTTCGCCGCACGCGGATAGAATTGCGACAATGCGAGGACCTGGGCGGCCGGGGTGAGATTGTACAGTTCGGTGATCGTCGCGAACTGGTTGAAGATGCGATTGCGGTTATAGGTGATCGCAAGGTTCAGGCCGGACAGCATGCCGGTCGGCAACCATGATATGCTGTAGACCTGCTGGCGCGAGGTCTCCGGCCGCAAATTGGGGTTGGGGCCCTGCACCGCCGGCACAAAATAGGATGTCGGGCGGTTGCGTATGCAGTCCGTGGTGCACTTATACAGCGGATCGTCGGTGATGATCGTCTGGAACTGCTGCATCCCCGAGACGGAATAGAGCTGGGTCGGCGGCGGGGCCTTGAACCCGCGCGTGAATCTGGCGCGGATATCGATCGTGTTGGTCGGCGACCACAATACGCCCCAGGCGGGGGTCGTACGGGCGAACTCGTTCTTGCCGTAGATGATCTGTCCGCCATCATCCACGGCCGTGCCGTTGACCGTCCCGATCGCCCCCACACTGCTGTTGACGTCGCGACGCAGCGCCATGTTGAAGGTCAGGCGCTTTGCCAGCGGCAGGTCATAGCCACGTCCGAGGATGGGCAGGTTCACCTCCGCGAAGAAGGCGTAGCGCTTCGTCGAGGGATCGGGCCCGGCGATATTGCTGATTGTCGTGCTCTTCAGGCCGCTGCGGGAATATTCGGCGCCGGCGGCATAGGTCAGCCCCCCGGCGGGCAATGCCAGCAGCTCGCCATTCACGCGAGCCTCGATATTGCTCAGCGAGCTACCCAGGTCATCGACGACATAGGGGAAGAAGAAGGTCGAAATCGGCGCACCACCGCCATTGGTCGTGCTCTTCCAGGGATTGAAGGCGATATTCGGGTCGTTGCTGGTTACCGCCTGGCATTGCCGATCGAACGCCGCCTGATAGGCCGCGCGCTGGTTGAGCGGGACGCGATTGTTGGCGAGCTGGAAGTTGTAGCAGGAATACCCCGTCGGCGAATTGGGGTTCCGCGCGAAGCTGACGAGGCTGACCGGCCCGATCTGGTTCCCCGACCCCTCGGACGAACTTTTCGACTTGGTGTAAAGGAGCTGGATCTTGGCGGCCTTGCCGAAGTCATAACTGACGCCGCCGTTGACGTTCCAGTTTACGACCCGGTTTCTGACATCGCCCGGCTTCAGGGTGCCGTCCGCCAGTTCGCTTTCCGGATAATAGTTGACCCGGCTGGCATAGGAAAAGCGGTTCAGGCCGAAGGCGGGAAAGGGATTGTAATATTGGCCCGGCGCCAGGTCGATGCCGATGCCGCCGAAGATCGCGCTTTGCTGCCTGTTCTTGGCGCGGGTGTAGAGGCCGGTGCCGAAGACGCTCAACCGGTCGGTGATGTTCTGGTTGAAGGACAGGGTGCCGCTGACCGTCCGGGTGCTTGGCCCGGCGAATTCGCGGATATAATCGCGGCGGGAGGCCAGGTCGGCCTGGATCAGGTCGGAACGCTTGGGCGCTCCGGAAAAGCCCTTGGGCACGGTCAGGCCGATTTCCGGCGAGATTTGCTGGAATGTCGTCGGGTCCAGGACCGCGGGCTGGGTGGCGGTGCCGGGCTGGGTGCCGGACGCGAACGATCGACGATCGAACATCGTGACACCGCCGAAAAGCGACGAATAATTGTTCGTCACATATCCGGTCCTGGCATTCTCGATCGGTTCGGTCGCGCCGAATTCCAGGCTGCCCGACAGGCTGCCGCTGCCCCAGGCCCGCCCCGAATAGAGGCTGATGCGCGTGTCGCGGGCCCCCGAGCTGGTTTCCCTGCGGGTGGCCGAGATGGTGGTCCCCACATAATTTTTCTTGAGGATGAAGTTGATGACTCCACCCAAAGCATCCGCGCCATAGATGGCCGCCTGACCACCGGTGCTGATTTCCACGCGCTCGATCGCGCTAAGCGGGATACCGTTGAGATTGGCATAGCCCTGTTCGATGCCAGCCGCGCCCGCGATGCGACGACCGTTGACCAGGATCAGCGTATTGCCCGCCCCGACACCGCCCAGATTGGCCGCGGAAAGGCCCAGGCCACCGACATCGGACAGGATCCTGGTACCGCCCGGCCCGACGGCGGCGGACAGAGGTCCCTTGCCACGGTCATTGGTGATCGCACCGATCGTCGCGACGTTCTGCGGCAGGGTGCGCACCAGTTCCTCGACCGTGGTGACGCCGCGGTCGCGGATTTCCTTGGCGTCGATGACGGTCAGGCGAGTGGTCTGGTCACCGTCGCGCAGGCGACTGCCGGTGACGAGGATGTCGTCGCTGCCCTTGGTCTTGCGGATGACCGGATCCTGGTAACGGCGCAGTTCGGCCTCGTCGGCGCGCGCCTCCGGCTTTCCGACCTTGGCGGCGGGCGCCTCTTCGCGCTCGGCATTCCTGCGCGCCTTTTCCTCTTCGGCGGCGTCGCTGTTCTGGGGGACGGGCACGGTCCCGACCAGGCTTTCGGCCGGGTTCGACGTCTTCGGCGTGGTCTGGCCCTGCTGGGCCGCTGCGGTTCCGGTCGCCGCGAAATACGCGACCAGCGAACATGCCTTCAAAAAGGCTGACTTTTTCATGATCGTACCCCCCATAGATACTATGATCGTCAGCGCTCGGCTTGTGGGGTCCGGGTCTATCGCCTGGGCCTCCGGTGCGAGAACGCTGCCCCGTAACGAGGCCAGACTGAGGGAGGAGGCTTGCACCAACCTTGCAGTAATAGATTATTAATGTCGAAATATGATGCGGATGTGAAATTCCATGACCGCGTCGGGCGCATCGAAGCGCCGAAACCATCTCATTGCGCGAAGGTGATGAAAAACTCCGCGCCGCCGCCCGCCGCGTTACGCGCGCCCCGGGTCCCGCCATGCAGCCGGACGATGGCCGCCACGATCGCCAGCCCCAGCCCATAACCGCGCCGGGCGGACACGGGACGGGCAAAGGGCTCGAACAGGGCCTCGGGGTCCATGTCGCCGAAGCCCGGCCCCTGGTCGCGCACCGTGATCCGCCCGTCGGCTGCCACGACCAGCCGGACCGTCGTGCCGGCGGGCGCGAAGGATATCGCATTGTCGACCAGATTGGCGATCGCCGATTCGATCAGCGTCGCATCACCGGGAACTTCGAAATGCTCCACCTCGGTGTCGAGCATCAGCATGACATCGGCCTGATCGGCGACCGGCGCGCGGTCGCCGAGCACCTTGGCGGCGGAGGCGACCAGATCGGTGAAGCCGGTCACGTCGCGGCGGTTGCCGATGCTCATCAGCGTCAGCAACTGGTTGACCAGCTTGGTCAGCCGGCGCACGTCGCCGATCAGCTTGTCCTTCTGCTGCCCGTCCTCCATCAATTCCAGACGGGTGCGCAGCACCGCCAGCGGGGTCCGCATTTCATGGGCGGCGGCCGACAGGAAGAAGGTGGATCGGCGCTGTGCCGCATTGACCTGCCCGATCAGGTAATTGACCGCGCGGACCAGCGGCAGGATCTCGCTGGCGACCCCCTTTTCGGGCAGCAGCGTATCCAGGCGCTGCGGGTCGATCGACCGCGCCAGCCGGGCCACGCGCCGGATCGACCAGATGTGTAGCGAGAAGATCAGCGCGAAGATCGAAAAGACCCCGCCCGCCGCCAACAGGAAATTGCCGCTGAACGCGGACAGCCATTTGCCCTGCGCCCCCATGCCGGCGGTCTCGACGATGACCGGGCGGCGCAGGTTGCGATATTCGTAAAAGGTCAGATCCTTGCACATGGTGAAGCTGAGATAGTCGTCGCCCTCCTTCCGCTTCATGATCTTTTCCGCCTGGGTGCAGACGCTGGGATCGTCCAGGGCGCGATGAACCCGTTCCACCGCGTCGAAACCGAACCGCCGGAAGAAGGCGGACGGGCCGTTGCCGAATGCCCGGTCTCCCACCCGGACATAGAAACGGAAGTCCGGGTTGCGCGCCTCGATCTTGCGGATGAAGGGGTCGCGCGCGAGATCGCCGGCACCGGATGGGTCGGTGCCCACGGACCGGATGAAGCTGGCGATCGTGCCGCGCAATTTCCCTTCCGTCGCTTGAAGCGGCGGCGGCTGCTCCAGATGAACCGGCAGGCTGGCGAACGGCCGGATCACGAAGGCATACAGGCCCCAGCCCAGGAAGATCGAGGTCAGCAGCAGCATCTGCGCGAACATCGACTTGCGCCAGTCCCAGATGCGCCGCACCAATCCCACGCCGCTCGTCACTCCCGCCTCAATGTGCCGCGTCTACGCCAAGCGGCGGCAGAGCGGGCAGATCGCCCCCGTTCGGCCCCAGCTTCCGCTTTTCGAAGATTTGCGCAAGCGCCGCATGGACGCGCTGGCGGTCGGCCTCGTTCGGCCAGAGCGGGATGGTGGAGACGATCGCCGTCATCGCGGTCGCCAGGTCGTCGACCGAGTCCAGCGGCCCGTCCGGATAGAGCATCTGGACCAGCGCCGCGTCGAGCATCGCCTCCGCCTGCGGGAACAGGCCGCCGCGCGCCAGCACGCGCGCCGCGGCGGTCCGCCCGTCGGCCGTCATCGCCGGCATGGTCCGCAACCGCGCGTCGAGCGCGGCGGCATCCGCCGGGGATAGCCGCGCCTCGATCCGGTCGGCCAGCGCGATCAGGCGCGACACCGTATCGGCATCGGCCTTGCCCTCGCGCAGATCGGCCAGCATCGCGGCCAGCTGCGCCGCCCCCTCGCCGCGCCGGGCGGGGCCATAGGCGATGATGTCGTAGACCGTCTGCTGCCGGGCCCGGTCCTCCGGGGCCATGACGCTAGGATAGCGTTGCAGTTCGGCCGAGATCGGGGCCTGTGCGAACAGGGTCGCGCCCGCACCATTCCCCTTGATCGCCGCGGCGAAGGTATAGACCAGCGCCCGTCGCCCGCGTCCGGTATCGCCCTCGGTGACGATCGCGTTCGACCCCCGCCATATCGCGCGCAGAATCCGGGCGGGCGGGGTCGCGTCGCCCTTGCTCGACGCCAGCAACGGCCCCAGCGTGGAGTCGTCGCCCGTCCTGACCGGCCCGGTGCCGCGCCCCTGCCGGGCCTCGACGGCCACCACCGCGGGATTATTGGGGACGTGCGCCCGATAGGCGTCATAGACGCTGGCGAAGAGCGCGCCGGTCCCGCCGCCGCCCCCGGCCCAACCGCGCATCATGCGTGCACGGTTGAGCAGCGCGACCAGCCAGTCGGGATCGTCGGGATCGACCTGTGCCGCGCCGGCCGCCGCCATCGCCTGTCCGGGCTGGTCGAGCAGGCGATAGACCAGCGCCAGCATCGTCGCCGCCGATCGGTCATCGGGATGCCCCGCGACATAGTCGCGCAAGACGGGGGCCAAGGCCCGCCAGTCGGATTGCTCGACATGGAGCGCCAGCAGGCGCTCGCGATAGGCCGGGTTGGCGGGATCGAGCGCGATCATCTTGCGGGTCAGCGCCAGACGCTGGTCGGGCGTGGTCTGCGGGTCCTGCACCGCGAAGCGCTGGAACAGCTCCGCCGCGACCTTGGGATCGGGTCGGGGATCGCCCAGGAACGCCGCGATCTGCTGGCGATGGGCGTCGCCGAAATGCCGGGCAACGGCACGGTCCAGCCAGAACACCTGCTGGCCATTGGCGCGCATCGCCTCGCCCATCGTCACCAGCTCGACAAAGGCCTGCCGCGTGTCCCCCGCCCACCAGCGTTCGAGCACGCGCGGCAGCGCGGCACTATCGGCATAGCGCGCCGCCAGCGCCTTGGCGGCGGCCATCGCCACGTCACGATCGGCGGGCAGCGCGTCGAACTGGAGCAACCGGTTCGCCAGCGGCGCGCCGCTGCGCGCCTTGGGATCGCGCACGACGGCGATGTCGCGGTCGAGGATCGCGGTCAGTCGCGCCCGCTCGCTCGCGTCCAGCGGGCGGCGGAACAGCGCGTCGAGCGTGAGCTCGGTGAGGCCGGAATCCCCCTCGCCGCGCTCCAGGCGGGTGGTGAGGCCGTCATAGAGCGTGATGAGCTGGTCGACCGAGAACTGGTCGAGCCAGTCCATGCCGCCACCCCCATGGCGACGCGACACCGCCAGATTGACGGCGAGCGGCCTGTTGCCCTGGGCGATCGTCAGGCGGACCAATGCGTCGGGCGACAACAGGGTCGCCCCCGCCACCTTTTCCAGCTTGGCGAAGCGCGCGGGCGACGCGCGGAACAGGTCGAACAGGATATCGTCCCGCGCCGGCGATGCCTGGAGCGGTGGCAGGACCCAGGACCGGAACTGATCGGGCGTCAGCATGTCCAGCGCATCGCTCAGCAACAGCGGATAGAGCGGCCGGCGGAACCCCGGTGCCGCAGCGGCACGCGCCTTTTCCTCATCGGCGAGCGCCGCGCCCAGCAGTGTCCGCACCGCCGCACCGTCGCCCCCCGAGATGGCGAGGACCAGCGCCAGCTCGTCATTGCCGGTGTCCGCCGCCTGGAGGCCCAAAGCGGCGCGCGGCCAGTCGAGACCGGCCGCCACCGCCGCCCCGCCCCGCCCGGTCAAGTGGCGGCGGAGCAGCGCCGCACGCCGATAGGCTGGATCGTTCGTGAAGCGGCTGTCGAGCGCCGCGTCCCACCCGGCGAGCCCGGCATCGCCATGTCCGGCATCGACGATGCGGTGCCCCAGATCGACCAGCAGCGCCAGGCGCGGATGATCCGCCAGCGCGCCCGGCTTGGTGGCATCCACCTGCCCCATCTCGGCGGTGAATCGCTGCGCCAGATCGGCCAGCACCGGGTCGGCGGCACTTGCTCCGTCCGGCCAGGTCAGCAGCAGCCCCTCGACCATCGTCGGATAATAGCGGCGAACGTCCAGCCCGCGTTCGTCATGCGCGCCCATCGGCGTCAGCGGCTGCCGCGCCAGCAGGGCGCGCAGGCCGCACCCGTACCAGCGATGCGCCAGCGCATCCTCGCCCGCCCGCTCCTCCAGGATCGCGGTCTTGACGAGCAGGTCGAAGTTCGACTGGTCCTGCAACAGCGCGCGGGCATAGTTGGTCAGCGCCTGGGCGGGACGTCCGGCGGCGGCATAGGCGTCGCCCTTCGCCTCGTCGACATTCACCAGCCCGCCCAGACCGCTCATCAGCGCAAAGGCGCGCTCGGCCCCCGCCTCGTCCCCCTGCGTCAGCAGGGTGCGGGCGAGATCGGCATAGAGGTCGGGCGGGAAGGACTTGCCCAGCGCCAGCAACCGGCGCGCATAGACCAGCTTGCGCCGAGGATCGCCGATGACCGACACCGAACCGCCGTCATTCGCACCGCCGCCGCTCAACGTGCTCAATTCGCGAAGGAGGAAGCCGCGCTGCTCGCCGGCCCCCGGCACCATCGCGTCGGTCGCACGAATCTGGAGATCGAGATCGGCATCCGCCGCCGCGATGTCGGACAACAGGCCGAGCAGCCGGGGCGTCGCCCCGCCCTCGGCGATCCGCTCCAGCACGCGCCGCTTGGCCCAGTCGAGCCCACCGCTCGTCCCCGTCTCGCCGGCGGGGGCGTCGGCGACCATGTCGATCAGCGTGTCGATCGCGGTCGCGAATTGCGCCGCATCGCCCTGCTCGGCCCTGTATTGCAACAGGCCGACCGCCTCGGACAGCCGGTGCTGGCGCTTCAGTTCGGTCGCCAGCCGCGACAGCGCATCGGGGTCGTCGGGCCGCGCGGCCAGCCCCTCGCGCAACTGCCGCAGCGCCTGGGGATCGAGATCGGCTTGGGCATAGACCGTCGCCTTGAAGGCATGGGTGTCGGCATCGCCCTGGTCGCTCAATTGCGCCATCAGCCCGTCCAGCTCCTGCTGGCGCTGTCCGGCGGATTCCGTGCCGTCGTCGTGGCGCAGGCGGGTCAGGATCAACTGGCGGACATGCGCGTCGCGATGGCCGGGGTCGAGCGCGATCAGCCGGGCGAGCGTCGCATCCAGCCGGTCGTAATCGCGCACCCGCCCGTAAAGCTGTGCCAGCTGGTTCAGCACCGCCACCTCGCCCTTGCCGCTGCGGGTGGCGAAGCGGCGGACGGCGTCGGCGGCGGCGTCGGGCTTGTTCTGCGCCAGGTGGAGCGCGACCAGCAGGTCGATCTCGCCGGGCCGGATCGTGCCCGCGTCCAGCCGTGCCGCAATCTCCTGCGCCATCGGCTCCAGCCGGTTCATCCGCTTGGCCAGCGCGACGATCTGCCGCTCGACGATGCTGCGCCGCGCGGGCAGCGTGGTGTCGGCCCAAAGCGCACGCCAGCGGGACAGTGCTTCCTCGTCCTGCCCCGCCTCGGCGGAAAGCTGGGCGATGCGGGCGCGGATATCGTAACCGGGTGCTCCCTTCGCCTCCAGCTTGCGGAGCAGTGCCAGCGCCCGGTCGGGCCGCCCCAGTCGCTCATAGCCGTCGGCGACATCGGCCAGCAGCAGCCCGCCGGTGTCGCCGCGCTCCACCGCCTGCAACTCGGCGAGCGCCTTGGCGGTGTCGCCGCGATCGAGATAGGTTTCGAACAGGAACAGATGCGTCGCGGTCGCGATCGCCGGGTCTTCCGCGCTTCCCCCGAGCATCGCGACCGCCTGGTCCTGGAGCCCCATGCCGATCATCGCGCGCGCCGCCGCCGTCAGCACATCCGCCCGCCCCCGATTGGCGGCGAACAGGGTCTTCCAGACCGCCACCGCCTGCGCCTCGTCACCCTGCGTCAGATAGGAGGCGGCGAGCCGGGCATAGAGATCGACCTGATGCGGGTCGGCGGCGATCAGGCGGCGATATTCGGTCTGCGCCGCCGTCCGATCGCCGGACAGATCGAGCACGCCGGTCAGGCGGCTGCGCAGCGCGGCATCTTTCGATCCCTCGATCGCAGCGATGGCCGCCTGGGTCCGACCGAGTTCGAGCAGCACGTCGACCCGGGCGTTCGCCACCGGATCGCTGGACGGCAAGGTGTCAAGATAGGCCAGGGCGCCCGGCAGGTCCTTCGCGGCGCGATACGCCTCGACCACCAGCGCCAGGGCATAGCGGCGGTCATCGAGGGTGGTCGCGGCGGCCAGCGCGGCCTTGGCGGCGTCGCGCGCGGGTCCGGCCTCGCCCGCCGCCAACGCCCATTGCGCCACGGTCAGCCGTTCGGCGACGCTGCCGCCCCGCCCCGCCAGGGCCAGCGCCGCCCTGGGCCGTCCGAGCAGCGCGAGGATGTCGGCCAGACGCCGCGCCTCGGCGGGCGACGCGCCCTTCGCATAGGTCAGCAGCGTGTCGGGCCGACGGATCGCGTCGATGATCGCCAGCCGCAGCAGGATCCGGCGTCGGGCGGCGGGATCGCGCGTCTGCTCGGCCGCTATCCGATAGAGCGGCACCGCCTCCGCCACCCGGCCGAGCGCGTCGAGCAGTTCGGCCTTGCGGCGATCGTCGGTCGCCGCCGCCAGCGCCGCCGCGCGGTCGCCGTCGCGCCACAGCGCCTCCGCCCGGTCGACGCCGACCGGCGCGGACCGGTCCCGCCCCGCCTGCGCAGCCGCCCAGGACGGGCCGGTCAGGCTGGTCGACAGCGTTAGCGCGAGCAGCAGGGGCCGAAGGGCGGACCGGCGGGGGGAGAAGCGGATCATCGAATTCCTGCGATGCGGCGCGAGGGCCAGCGGCGATAGCCAATGTCGAACAGATAGAGCGCCAGGGCGAGCAGCGCGATCCACGGCCAGAGATCGGTCGCGCGCAGGCCGCCCGCGCGCTGCACCGTCCCCGGCGGGGCGGCGGGATCGTCCCGATGCCACCCCTGGGTGCGGGCCGACAGGGTCGCCAGCGGCAGGGCCATGAACGCGGGCATCGCCTCGACCGGCCGCATGTCGGAACGGGCGGCATCGGCGGCACGGGCGAGATGGTCGCCGTCACGGACCTCGACGCGCGCGGGGGCATCGTCCGGCCATGCCAGTTCGGCGACGAACAGCCCCGGCGCCCGCTCCTCGACCGTCTCGACCCGGCGCAGCGGGCGTCCGTCCGCATCGACCAGCGTGATGGCCGGCATCGCCCCGCCGGTGGAGCCGGTGCCGCCACGCCGCACGGTGATCGCCAGCCGATCGAAGCGCCGTGTCGTCGCGACCGCCAGATCGGGCTGCGCGCGCGCGGTCATCGCCAGCAGCCGCGCCAGCCAGCGTCCATAATCGGACCAGCCCCGCCAGCCTGCGGTTCCCGCCCCCAGCGGCTCGGTCATCATCGCGGTCACACGCCCGCCGCCCACCGGCCAGCTTGCCAGGATCGGGTCGCCACCATCGGTGCGCAGCAGCGTCTCGGCCTCCGGTCGCACCCGCGTCTGGACATAGCCCGACAGCGGCGGCGGGGTGCTCAGCCCGGCGCCAGCCCACCCCTTCGCCCCCGCCTCCTCGCGCACCGCCACCCGGCCGCTGCGATAGCCGGGATCGGGGCGGGTCTGGGGCTGTTTGAAGTCGATCTCGACCAGGTTGAACTCGTCGGGCACCGAATAGAAGCGGCCCCGCCCGATCTGGGCCCAGTCCGCCATGCTCTTCTCGTCATCCACCGCCCCCCCGACCGCGACGGTCGAGACGGTGACCCGGTTCTCCGCAATGTGACGCAACAGCTGCTGATAGCGATCCTCGCTCACCCCGCCGTCGGAGATGATGAGGATGTGCTTGTAGCGGGCATCCAGGTCCTTGAGCCCGTAGAACGCCTCCTGAAGCGCGGGAAACAGCACGCTCGCGCCCTGCGCCTGCATCCGCCCGATCGCGCGCTCGACATCGGGCAGGTCGGTCGCGTGGTGCATCGGCACCGACCATTGCCGCGCGCCATAGAATTCGACCACGCCGACCCAGTCGTTCGCGTTCAGCTTCCGCACCGTCTGGCGCGCGACCTGCTTGGCAAGGTCGAGCCGGTCGCCCTGCATCGATCCCGAACTGTCGATGACGATCGCCAGCGCGACGCTGGGGCGGATCTGCTTGTCCTGCGCCCGCGCCGTGACGGGCAGCGCCGCGCCGAGCGGGGTGTCCGCATAGCCCCCCGCCCCGAACGCCGCCATGCCGCCCGACACGAACAATCCCGTCCCGTCGCGCGCCACCGCCCGGTTCAGCCGCTGCTGGACCGCCACCGGCAGGCGCGCGGCGGGCAGGTCGTCGACCATGACCAGCGGCCAGCGTGCCGGATCGAATGCGGCGTCGAGCGCGGACGGTGCGCGCTGGTCGACGACGAAGCTGCGGCCGAGCAGTCGCTGCAACGGGCCCGCCGCTCCCTGCTGTCGCTCGCCCAGATAGAGCAGGTGGCGCGGCTCCTGCACCGCCGCCAGCGTCTGGAACCCGCCGCGACCGTCCAGCTCGACCCGCAGCGGCAGGAACCCGGCGCGCTCGGCGGGGATGTCCAGCGCGACATGCGTCTCGCCGTCCGCGTGGAACGGTGCGCTGGCGGCCAGTCGCCGGTCGCCGTCGAACACCGCGATCCGGTGCGTGCCGCCATCGCCCTCCACCAGGACGTTGGCGTGCAGCATCTCGCCGACCCGCGCCGGCGCGGTCCGCACGTCACCGACAAAGGCGGCGCGCGGCGCGGTCGGCACGGCGATGCTGTTGACCGGAATCCCGCGTGCGACCAGCGCGGCGATCTCCGCTTGCCAATGGGTGTCGGTGGACAGGCCGCTGCCGATCAGCGTCACCGCCCCGCCCGAGCCGAGCGGAATGGCCCGCGCCGCCGCGCGCAACGCCTGCGACAGGGAGCCGTCGCGGATCACCAAGCGTCCCGTGGCCGTCCCGCCCAGCTGGATGACGGTGGTGGCCGCCCCCCCGGGTGCGGTGGCCCGCACGCGGTCCAGCGCACGCCGCGCCATCGCTTGGCCGGCCGCCCCCAGCACTTCCCGCTGGTCGAGGATATAGACCTGCGCGCCTGCGCCGTCGCGCCGGACGAGACTGGGCTGCATCATCGCGACGATCAGGCAGGCGAACACCGCCGCGCGCAATGCCGCCTGGCCCCAGCGCGGGCGAGCCCGCATCGGCCACCACAAGAGCGGCGGGAGCAGCAGGAACAGCCAGCCCGCGACCGGAAAGAGGAAGGTCATGCTCACGTCCGTCCGGCCCTCAAGGAATCACGCGCCGCTGCACCAGCCACCATTCGACACCCAGCAGCGCCGCCGCCCCCAGCAGCAGCGTCAGGAAGGGCAGGTCCGAGGGCCATTCACCATGCTTATGGGTGACGGCGGGGTGGGCGCTGGTGTCGGCGGCGGCCAGCGTCGTCGCCCGGTCGGTCAGCGACAGCGGCGCATCGGCGCCGGGCCGCGCGAGCGTCAGCGGATCGTCGCTGTCCCCCGCCGTGGCGAAGGATCGCCACGCATCGCGCCGTCCCAGCCAATGCAGGCTGCGGCTGACGAAGATCGGCATGGCGGGGCTGGCGACGAAGGGCGAGCCGGGGGCGAACATCGCCGCCCAAGCCGTCACGCGCCGCTGGCGGGCATCGCGGACGTCGACCCCGACCGGCCGGTGCAGCGCATCCGCCAGCGCCCCCGCATCGAGCTGCGCCAGGCCCAGCGCGTCGAGCCGCGATGCGACCTCGCCGCGTTCGCTCTCACCCGGTCCGGCGAAGACGAAGGCCTGTGCCGCCGCGTCGGACAGGATCAGCACGGGCCGGTCCGCCCCCTGCACCGCCCGCGCATCGCCGACCAGGATCTGCGCCTGCGCCGCCGGGACCAGCACCAGCGACGGGTCCGCCGCCACCGCCGCGCGGATGGCGGCGGGCGTCCCGGCGAGCAGCGCCACCCGCAGCGGCCGGCGGTCGGGCATGCGGATCGTCGCGCCGTCATCCGCCGCGAAACCATCGCCGGTGGCCAGGGCCACGCCGATCACCTCGCCGGCCGCGTCGATGTCGCGCACCAGATAGCGCGCGCCGCCCAGCGCCTCGCCCCCCGTCGGCACGAAGGTCTGCCCGTCGCGCGTCCAGCGCAGGTCCGTGGCGGTCGGCACCGCTCCACCGGGCGGCCGCGACGGTGACCAGCAGATCCGCCTTGCCCGCCTGCCCCGACGCCGCCGGTGTCACGCCCAGCGCGACGATGCCGCGATTGCCCGGCACCGGATCGGCGAGATAGCCATAGCGCAGCGCCGCCGACCGGGCCGCGGGATGGGCGGCGCCCCATGCGCCATAATAGCGCACCGTCGCCGGATCGACCTGCCGCGCCCAATCGGCGAAGGCCGAGGGCCGCACCGCCGCCGAGACCATGTCCAACCGCCGCGACAGGAGCGACGCGCTCTCGCCCGGCGCCAGCAGCCGCGTACCGACCGCGTCGCCGAGGATGACCTCGCGCCGGTCGGCCGGGGTCGCCCGGACATCGGCCAGCAGCGCCCGCTTGGCACGGGCCAGGTCGTCGCCCCCGGTCATCAACGCCGAATTGTCGAGATAGAAGCGCTGCATCCCGCCGCCCCCCGGCGCGGGCGACCAGGTCGGATGCGCCGCCGCGATCCATATCAGCAGCGCGATCGCCAGGATCAGCAGATAGGCCAGCCAGTAGCGGAACCGCCCGCCCAGCACGCTGACCGGCGCCTCGCGCATCGCCTGCGCCCACAGCCCCGCCGTCGGCAGGCGCAGCACCCGCCGCCGCGCGCGCAGCCGTTGCAGCAGGTAGACGATGCCCGCCAGCGCCGCCGCGCCCGCCAGCGTCACCGGCCAGCCGAACAGGGCGGCGCTCATGGCAGCACCCTCCCGGCGGTCAGGAGCGGTGTCAGCTGGTCGATCACATCGCGATCGGCGTCCATGCGGATGA
This sequence comes from Sphingomonas sp. SORGH_AS_0438, assembly GCF_031453475.1. NCBI lineage: Bacteria > Pseudomonadati > Pseudomonadota > Alphaproteobacteria > Sphingomonadales > Sphingomonadaceae > Sphingomonas > Sphingomonas sp. SORGH_AS_0438. The sequence goes on along the minus strand of NZ_JAVIZS010000001.1, from coordinate 353,714 downwards.
GCGTCGCCCCCCGCCCACGCGCAAAGGCGTCGAGTGAGTCCGCGAAGGCGCGATAGGTCGCGCGATAGCGCTCGATCAACGCGGGCGTCACGGTCACGCCCGCGCCGTCATGCTCGCCATCCTCGATGACCAAGTCCCCGTCCAGATCGGCGAGCAGCGTCGGGTCCGCATCCGCGGCGCGCGTCATCTGCACCAGCAGCAGCCGATGCGGCAGCGTCTCCAGCGCCCCCAGCACCCCGTCCAGACCGTCATCGTCGAAGAAGTCGGACACCACCACCACCAGGCCCCGCCGCAACCGCATCGCCGCCAGCCGGTTCAGCGCCCCCGCCAGCGCGGTGCCCCCCGCCGCCGCCTGATCGGCCAGCACGCGCGCCACCCGCGCGATGCCGCCCTTGCCCGACACATTCTTCATCGCGGTGCCCAGATCGTCGCTGACCGTCATTAGGCTGACTGCGTCATGCTGGCCGAGCGCCGCCCCCGCCAGCGCCAGCACGGTGCGCATCGCCGCGCCGATCCGGGGCGGATGTTCGACGAACATGCTGCGCGACACGTCGAGCAGGATATAGACCGGCAGGTCCTGGCGTTCCTCGAACACCCGGACGAACGCCTTGCCCAGCCGGGAATAGATGTTCCAGTCGATCGCGCGCAGGTCGTCGCCCGCGACATAGGGCTTGAAGTCGGCAAAGTCCGATCCCTGGCCGCGCGCCGCCGTCCGCTGGTCGGCCAGACGCCCCCCCTTCTGCGCCGCCGCGATCCGCAGGGTCAGTGCGTTCACCCGCTCCAGGAAGACGGGATCGAACAATGCATCGAAGCCGGGCGCGGCGGACAGGCTCATTGCCCCACCCCCGCACGCGCGAAATAGCGCTCCAGCAGACGATCCTCCTGCACGCTGCGCGTCCGCTCCGCCACCGGGGCTCCGGGGCCCTGCCCGATCCCCCGTGCCTGCGCCGCGACCCTGCCCGACGCCATGGCGCGTGGCGGTGCATTGCGGGTCGTCGTGCTGACCGACCCGGCATTGATCGTGCCGATCACCCGGTCCTCCATCGGCACCGCCAGCATGAGCGAGGATGATCCGCGCGCGCGCTTGATCCCCTCCGACCCATTGCCTCGGTTCGAGCCCTGCTGCCCATTGTTGCTGCGCCCGGAACTGTTCGCACCCTCCGACTGCTGCCCCGATTGCGGACGGCTGCGCGAGCTGGATCGCGGCTGGCTCTGGTTGCTTCCCGGCGAGCGCGGCTGGGGCGGCGCGCCAGCGGCGGCGGAGAGGCCGGCGGCCGCGCTGCTCTGCGGTCCGCCGGGTGGCGTGGCGCGGCTTTCGGGCGCAGTGGCGCCGTCCGCCTTGCCCTGCTTCACCTCGGCGTCCTGGCGGTCGCGCGGCGAGTCCCCGGCCTGACGGTCGCTGCGGGCATCGCCCATCCGCCCGGCGGCGCCGCTGCCATCGGCTTGGCCGCTGCCGGACGCCTCGCCCCCTGCATCCCCGCCGCTGTCCGACTGCCCGAGCGGCGCATGGGAGGCGGACGCCGCCGCTCCGCTCTTCCCCATGGCCCCGGCCCCTGCGGCGGCAGTCCCCGTCCCGGCCGCGCCCCCTGCCCCGGCGGCCGCGCCCGACGCACCTGTCGCCGCCACCTCGGCATTGGCGGCCCGTCGCGAGGCATCTGCCGCGTCCGTCACGGGACGCACCCCGATGGCCATCGCGATCCGCCCCAGCGTGGAGGCCGCCTTGCCCGGCGGGTCGTGCGCGCGACGACGGAGGGACATTCAACGCCGCGACCAGAAGGACGAGCGAGAGGAGCGGCACGGCCCAGCGATGGCGGGGCGACGCCTGCGCCCCGCCCGCGACCGCAACCGGGGCGGATATCGCCCGGTCCAGCCACGGCGCGGCTTCCTGCAAGGCCGCCGCGCGGAAGCCGTCGCGCCGGTCCGCCGCCAGGAATTCGGCGGTGACGACCGCCCGGTCCTTGAGCGCCAGGGATCGGTCGACCTGGGCCAGCGCCGCCCGGCGCTCCACCCGGAACCGGGCCATCCGCACCCCCATGGCGACCATCAGGACGACCAGCGGCACGACGATCGTGGCGAGGATGGCGGGCAGCACCGCCACCGGCCCGACCAGCAGCGCGATCGAGAGCAGCAGGACGGGCATCACGATCGAGGCCAGTGCGGCGATGTCGGCCGCGCGACGCCATGCCGACGCCCGCGCCGCCATGGTCAGCGTCCCCCGCCCCCGTCGCTCCAGCCTGTCGAGCCGCTCGTGGAGCAGCCCGTCCGATCGTTCGTCCATCCGCGTCCCCGCCCCGTCGATATCGGAGGCCTGGCCAAACCCTATGGGCGCTGGCTTGCACCAACCTTGCTCTGCCTATCCATCGCCGTCCCGCCTGCAAGGCTGATGCAAGCAAAACATGGTTCCTGCCCCGCATCGGCACCGTGCCGTGAACCGGGCCGAGATGGGGGCCAAGATGGGATCGCCAACGTGACATCCGCCAGACATGCGCTGTGGACCCTCTGGCTTGCCGGGACGGCCGCCTGTCTGCCCGCTCCGGCCGTGGCGCAGGCCAGGCCACCGGTCGCGACGCAGACGGCGGCACGCGTGCCGTTCGAGCGTTTCACCCTGCCCAACGGCCTGACCGCGATCGTGCACACCGACCACCGTAACCCGTCGGTATTCGTCGGACTGTGGTACAAGACCGGATCGCGCGACGAACCGCCCGGCAAGACCGGCTTCGCCCATCTGTTCGAGCATCTGATGTTCCAGAGCACGGCGAACCGGCCGCAGGAATATATGGCCGCGTTGAAGGCGATCGGCGGGGTCGGGGCCAATGGCATGACCCGTACCGACGACACCGTCTATTACGAGACGGTGCCGACCAACGCGCTCGACTCGGTCCTGTGGATAGAGTCGGATCGCATGGGCTATCTGGACGGCGGCATCACGCAGGCCTTGCTCGACGAGCAGCGCCGCGTCGTGCTGAACGAGAAGCGGCAGGGCGAATTGCGCCCCGAGGAGATGGCGTGGCGGCATTTCCTGACCGCCTTCTATCCCGCCGGTCATCCCTATGCCCATCCCACGATCGGCTCGACCGAGGATATCGAGGGGGCGACGCTCGCCGATGTGAAGCACTGGTTCCAGGGCCATTACGGCGCGGGCAATGCGGTGCTGGTCCTGTCGGGCGACATCGACGCCGCCACCGCGCGGGACAAGATCACCCGCTATTTCGGCGCGATCCGCCCCGGGACGCCGATCAGCCGCCCGCTGCAATGGACCCCGTCGCTGATCGAGACGCGACGCGACCTGCTCTACGGCAATTTCGGACAGGGCAGCATCTCGCGCAGCTGGCCGATCCCCAACGGATCGCCGCAGGACACGACGCTGCTGCTGCTCGCCGCCCGCGCCATGGCGGGTCCGGCGGATGCGCCGCTGGTCCGCGCGCTCGTCACCGATGCGAAGGTCGCGACCGGCGTCGGCGCGACCGTCACCGAGAGCGCGCTGGGCAGCGTGTTGAACATCTCCATGGCCTTGCGTCCCGGCGTCTCGCCCGAGGCGGCGGACCGCGCGCTGGATGCCGCGATCGCCGACTATGCGGCCAAGGGGCCGGCGCCCTCGCGGTTGCGGAGCATCGTCGCCAGCACCGACGCGATGCTGCTGCGGATGCTGGACGACAATGCGGCCCTCGGCACTCGGCTGGGGGACGGCGAGGTCGCGCAAGGGAACCCGACCCATTTCCTGCGGCAGCGGGCGTGGATCAACGCCGCGCGGCCCGAGGACGTCCGCGCGGTCGCGGCGCAATGGCTCGCCCGCCCCTATTACGAGATGGTGACGCTGCCCGTGCCCGACCGGCACGCCGCCGCCACCGATGTCGACCGCCGCCACATGCCCGCGCCCGGCCCGTTCAAGGCGCAGATCGCCTTTCCTCCCGTCACCAGCATGACGCTGGCCAATGGCATGAAGCTGGTCGTCGCGCGCCGCGCCGGCACCGCGGTCGCCGATATGAGCCTGCAATTCGCCGGCGGCACGATGACCGATCCGGGCGTCGCGCCGGGCATCGTCGGTGCCGCTTTCGACCTGCTGGGTGCGGACGCGAAGACCCGGTCGGGCGAGCAGGTCGAGCAGCGCCTGTCGCAACTGGGCATCCAGCTCGGCACGCAGGCAGGCCCGTGGAGCAGTACGGTCCGCTGGAGCGTGGCGAATGCCCGGCTGGACGACTCCTTCGCGCTCGTCGCCGATCTGGTCGAACATCCCGCCTATCCCCAGACCGCCGTCGACGAGGCACGGGCGAACGCGCTCCGGGCGCTGGAGGGGCAGGCGCGCAATCCGTTCGCGGCCGGGGTGCCGCTGCTCCGGTACGCGATCTGGGGCGATGGCGACGCACGCGGGCGCATCCCGGCGCGGCCGGATGCCGAAGCTTTGTCGCGCGCCGCGCTGATCGCCTATCACGCCCGGCATATCGTGCCCGGCGACGCGACGCTCACCATCGTCGGCGACGTGACGCCCGAGCGCGCCAGGGCGCTGGCCGAACGCTCTTTCGGCCGCTGGACTGGTCCTGCGGCGCCCAGCCGACAGCCGATGCCGACCGCCCCGGCCGCGTCCCCGGGGCCGCGCCTGATCCTGGTCGACGCACCCGGCGCGCCGCAGAGCAGCATCACCGTCGGCACGCGCGTCCCGCCCTTCGACAAGGATCGCTCGGCGACCGAGAGCCTGACCGCCGCGATGCTGGCGGATATCGGGTCGGGGCGGCTGAATGCCAATCTGCGGCAGGACAAGGGGTGGAGCTATGGCTTCGGCGGCGACATACAGGATGCGCCGACCGGCGACCGTCTGTTCGTCGCGCGTGGCACGGTGCAGGCGGATCGCACCGCCGCCAGCCTGGCCGAGCTACGCCGCGAATTCGCCGACTTCGCCACCACCCGACCGCCGACCCAGGCGGAGCTGGACGGACAGCGGAGCGCGCTGCTCCGCACCGCGACGCTCGGCTTTTCGCGCAACGCGGCGTTTCTCAACGCGCTGGAGACGGCGGACCGCTATGGTCTGCCCTATGACCGCGCGACGACGCTGGCCCAGCGGCTGAGCGCGGTGACGCTGGCGGAGGCGAAGGATAGCGCGCGCCGCCTGTTCGCTCCCGACCGGATGACCTGGGTCGTGATCGGCGACCTGCGTGCGATCGAGCCGCAAACCCGCGCGCTGGGCCTGGCCCCGACCGAGGTCTGGGACGCCCAGGGCCGCAGATTACGCTGATCCGTCCGCCCCCCTCCTCTCGTTCGTCAGGAACCGCCTCATGCTCCTCCTCGCCGCCCTGGCCTTGACCCAGGCCCAGCCCGCCGCCGCCACGACGCCGCCGCCACCCCCACCGGCCCAGGCGGCGACCGCCCCGGTACAGGCGCCGCTGCTGCACGATGCGCGGGGGCGGCCGGTCATGACGGTGCGGATCAATGGCAAGGGTCCCTTCCCCATGGTCGTCGACACCGCGGCGCAGACCAGCCTGATGAGCCGGCCGCTGGCCGAAGAACTGGGTCTCAAGCCACTGAACCGCGGCATCGCGGTCGACGGCGCGACGGGCAGCGCGCAGGCGCGGCTCTATCCGGTCGACCGGCTGACGAACCCCTTGGTCGATGCGCGCTATGTCGCGATGGTCGAACTGACCAATGCCGGCGTCACCGATGCGCGCGGCATCATCGGCATGGAATCCTTCACCAACCGCAAGCTGCTGATCGACCGCAGCACGAACCGCATCGCCGCCGAACCTTCCGCCCCCGCCGGGCCCGGCTTCGCGACGATCGCGGGCAGCCGGACGGGCGCGGGCTTCGTCGAAATCCCCGTGACGCTCGACGGGGTCCGCGTCCCCGCCCTGATCGATACGGGCGCGGCCGTCACCATCGCCAACGCCGCCGCCTTCCGCCTGCTCGGCTGGACCGAGACGGACCCGCGCCTGAGCGACGGCGGCGAGATCCGGGGCGCATCGGCCGGCGGGCAGAAGATCCGGCGCGCCAGGATCGGCAAATTGTCGATCGGGCGGATCGGCCTGTCCAACGTGCCGATCATGATCTCCGACGACCAGGATACCCGGCCATCGCTCATCCTGGGCAACGACCTGCTGAACCTCTTCCCCGGCTATGCGGTCGACTTCCCGCGCGGCGAGTTGCAGATCAAGCTGCCATAGGATCGCCGCCGCAGCGATCATTCCCGGCCGATGGTCCGGGATGCTATCCGGCGGCGCGCGGAGCCGGGACTGGCGGGCCGCCTCCGCCAGGATCGGGCCGGTCGCCTATGACAGGGGGTACGGACCCTTGCCCTTGTCGGCGATGAAACGGTCGACACGGGCGTCGATCATCGGCAGCGGCACCGAACCCAGGCTCAGCATGGCGTCGTGGAAGGCGCGATAGTCGAACCCCTCACCCAGCGCCCGCCGCGCCTTGGCCCGCGCATCCAGGAAGGCCAGTTCGCCCATATAATAGCTCAACGCCTGTCCCGGCCAGGCGATGTAGCGGTCGACCTCGGTGGTGATCTCATGGTTCGACAGCGCGGTATTGTCGCGCAGGAACGCCTGGGCCTGTTCCCGCGTCCAGCCCTTGGCGTGGATTCCGGTGTCGACCACCAGCCGCACCGCGCGCCACATCTGGTAGCTGAGCATCCCGAACAGGTCATAGGGCGTCTCGTACATCCCCATATCCTCGCCCAGCGCCTCGCAATAGAGCGCCCAGCCCTCGCCATAGGCCGAGATATAGCTGTTGCGGCGATATTCGGGCAGGTCGGTCAGCTCCATCGCGAACGGCATCTGGAACGCGTGCCCCGGCGCGCTTTCGTGCAGCGTCAGCGCGGGCAGCGAATAGAGCGCCCGCGACGGCAGGTCATAGGTATTGACCAGATAGATGCCCGGCCCGCCGCGCCCGCTGGTGTAGAAGGGCGCGATGTCCGGGGCGACCGGCTTGATCGCGAAGCGCATCCGCGGCAGCCGCCCGAAATAGGTCGATGCCTTGCCGTCGAAGGTCTTGGCGATCCATGCCGCGCGGTCGAGCAAGGCCTGGGGCGTCTTGGCATAGAATCGCGGGTCGCTGCGCAGATGGTCGAGGAACGACGGCAGGTCGCCCTGCCATTGTACGCTTGCCATCACCGCCTGCATCCGCGCGCGGATCTTAGCGACCTCCGTCAGGCCGATCGCATGGATCTCCTCGGGCGGCAGGTCGCGCGTCACATATTCGCGGATCTTCGACCGGTAATAGGCCCGGCCGTCCGGCAGGTCATAGGCGGCGAGCCGGGTCTGCGCGGTCGGCATATAGTCGTCGCGCAGGAACGCCAGCAACGTCCGATGGGCCGGAACCACGGCTTGCGCGATCACGCGCTTCGCCTCGGCGCGCAGTTCCGCCTGCCGGGCAGCCGGGATCGTCGCGGGCAGGATCGTGAACGGCGCGTAGAAGGGCGAAGCCTCGCCGGCCCCTGCCTTGACGACCTCCGCCACGCTCGCGTCGCGCCCCTGCAAGGTGACACGCGGCGGGGTGAAGCCGCGCGCCAGCCCGGCCCGCATATTGGCGATCTGCTGGTCATAGTAGCGCGGCATGCTCGCCAGTTGCGAAAGATAACGGCGCAGCGCCGCCTCGTCGCGATAGGTCTCCCGCGCCATGCCGCCGACATTCATCCAGAAGCTGGTGTCGGCGTTCAGCGGCTTTTCGAATTCCCGGAACCGCTGGCGCGCGAGCAGGGCCGCGATCTGGCCGCGATAGACGCTATAGTCATCGCGCGCCGCCGGCGACAGCGTGGCCGGGTCGATCCGGTCGAGCGCCGCCATCGTCTCGGTCCAGCGCTTCGTCATTGCCGCCTGCGCCGCCGGGCCGACATCGGGCAGTGTCGCATTCTGGCTGGCGGACGAATCCTCGTCAGGACCAGTCAGCGTCTTGCGCCATGCATATTCGCGCTCGGACAGCGTGCGGAATGCCGCATCGCCAACGGGCACATCCGCCCTGGCGGCCGGAGGGGAAGCGGCGGCAGCGGGGGCCACCATCAGCAGCGTCAGCGCCAGTGCGATCGTCATGCCTAGTCCTTCGTCCCCTCTGCCCCGGCGACCGGCTTCGCGCCAGCCAGCCGCAGACCGCATACGACCCGGGCCTGCCGGCATTCGGCGTCTGCGGAACCCTGCAGGGATTGTCGACCGGAATGTCGAAGCAACGTCGACACTCCTTCCTATAAAAGACGTATGGATCGCCAAGCTCCCATGCCGCAACTGCCCGTCTACATCGTCGACAGCTGTGACCATTTCCGGGACAACACGGCAGCGATGCTCACCGCGCGCGGACATGCCGTGCAGGGCTTCGACAGCGCCGACGCGTTCCTGGCGCGGGTCGCGGAACCGGATGGCGTGCTGCTGCTCGACGTGCGGTTGCGGGGGCGCAGCGGCCTGGCGCTTCAGGCGATGGTCGCCGCCCGCCCGGCGCTGACGATCATCTTCGCCAGCGGCGGCGCCGACGTGGCGGACGCGCTGACCGCGATGAAGGCGGGCGCGATGGATTTTCTGGTCAAGCCGGTCCCGCCGCGCACGCTGGTCCGCACGGTCGAACAGGGCCTGTCACGCGCCGCCGCCGCCGCCCGCGTCGCCACCGCCCGCGCCAACCGGCGGGCGTTCGAAAGCCTCTCCCCGGCGGAACGCACGCTGGTGCCGCTGCTGGCGCGGGGGATGCGCAACAAGGTGATCGCCCAGCGCCTGTCCAAGGCGGAAAGCACGGTGAAGAACCAGCGGGTCAGCGTGCTGCGCAAGATGGCCGCACGCTCCTGTTTCGACCTGGCGACGAAGATGGAGGATATCGCCGGCCTGCCGCCGCACGGGCTGGCGGCCTGAGGCGGGGAACGGCCGGCCGCCCCCGCCCCGGCATTCAGTGGACGAAGCGCGCCACCACGTCGCGATAGGAGCGGCTGACCTTCACCTGCGCGCCCGATCCCAGCACCAGGAAGCATTCGCCATTGGTGTGCGGCTTGACCTGCTTGACCAGGTCGAGATTGACGATGGTCGAGCGGTGGATGCGCTGGAACCGGCGCGGGTCGAGCCGTTTCTCCAGATCCTTCATCGTCTCCCGCAGGATCAGCGTATTGTCGCCGGTGTAGATGCACATGTAATCGCCCGCCGCGTCGATCCGCTCGATCGTGTCGACATCGACGCGGAAGATCTGGCCGCGATCCTTGATGTTGATGAGCTTCTCGAACCGGTTGGCGGCATGGTCGCCGCCATCGGCGATGTCGTCCACCGCCTCGGGCGCGACCTCCGCCAGCACTTCCTTCAGCCGGTCGGCCTCACCCGCGCCGCGCTTTTCCGCCAGCCTTTGCCGCACCCGGTCGAGCGTGTCGCCCAGCCGGCTCTCCTCGACCGGCTTCATCAGATAATCGACCGCCTGCGCCTCGAAGGCGCGCAGGGCATGGTCGGAATAGGCGGTGACGAACACGAACAAGGGCGGCTCCACCTCCATCAGCCCCTGCACCACGGAAAAGCCGTCGAAGCCGGGCATCTGGATGTCGAGGAAGACCAGGTCGGGCTTGTGGGTCTTGATCGCGCGGATCGCCTCGCGGCCGTTCGAGCATTTCTCGATGATCTCAACGTCCTCGTGCGCCTGAAGACGCAGTTCGAGCCCCTGGATCGCGAGCGGCTCGTCGTCGACGAGGATGGTACGGATGGTCATGCGGCCTCTCTGTTCACATCTTCCAGCTGGAACGGGATCTCGATCTCGACCGAGAATCCCCCAGCGGGCATGGAGCGCGTTTCGAAACGCTGGTCCGGGCCATAGGCCTGCACCAGGCGTTCCCTGATATTGGCGAGCCCCACGCCGGTTGAAAGGCTTGGCGTAACGCGCGTCTCATGCAAGCCGGGCCCGGTGTCGGATACGGCGATCTGCACCCGATCCCCGGCGAAGCGCACGGTGATGCAGATTTCCGCCCCCTCCTCCTGCGGCGTGACCGCATATTTGATCGCATTCTCGACCAGGGGCTGGAGCAGCAGCGAGGGCAGCCGCGCGCGTTCGGCGCGCGGGTCGATATCGAATTTGGGGCGCATCCGATCCTCAAACCGCATCTTCTCGATTTCGAGATAGAGCTTCAGCGTTTCAACCTCTTGCGCGACCGTGACATGCGCGGTCGGCTCATTGGCGAGGGTGTAGCGCAGGAAGGAGGACAGCCGACTGAGCATCGCGTTCGCCCGCTCGGTCTGCTTGAGCAGGACGAGCGTCGAGATGGAATTCAGCGTGTTGAACAGGAAATGCGGATTGAGCTGGTAGCGCAGCATGGCGAGCTGCGCGGTCGAGGCCTGGAGCTCCAGCATCCGCATCTCGTCGATCTGCTGCTCGACGATCAGGTAGAAGTTGATGCCGAAATAGAGCGCCGACCAGCCCGCCAGCACGGTCAGGTTGAAGAAGGAATAGCCGATCACCTTGGCCAGCGACACGCTGGGCTTGGCGGAGTTGAGGAACGACCAGGTATAGGCCTCCAGCGTCGCATAGAGCGCGGTGGCGGCGGCCAGCGTGACCAGCGCCAGCACTACGCCGATCAGGCGGGGGAAGCGGCGATAGCCGCCGTAGAGCGTCGAGAGCAGCAGCGTGATGCAATAGCCGACGATCGCCGAGACGATCGCGGGGATGATGATCTCCAGCGAGAAGCCGTTGGACAGGCCCGACACCGCGCGCAGCACCAGATAGCCGGCCCAGCCGACCGCCTGGAGCGTCCAGAAGGCGCGCGCCTTGTCCTCGAAGAAAGGACGCACGTTGAGCGCGAGCCGGCGTTCGGCGGTGCTGGTGCTCGGAGAAGCGGGGGCGGGTAGCGTAGCCATCGTCGTGGCGACGCATATACGCCTCACCCGCCGCGCGCAAAAGCGCCGCAAAAAAGAAGGGCCGCCATCCCGTGGGATGGCGGCCCGATCATCGGTCCCGAGGGACGCGCGATCAGAAGGTGAAGCGCGCGCCGACGCGGATCATGTAGAGCGACTGACGCGACGAGATCGTGTCGGTCGGCGGCGTGTTCGGCGCCAGGTAGCGATACTGGGCGCAAGCCTGGGTCGAGTTGGTCACGCCTGCCGCGGTCGTGCCGGTCGCGACCGGCGTCGCCAAGCAGGACACGCGGGCCGCGACCTGCGTGTACGGGAAGGCGTACTCGCGCAGCTGACCCCAGTTCTTGTTCAAAAGATTCGCGACATTCTCGACATCGCCGAAGATTTCGATCCGCGAACCGCCCAGGCCGGTCGGCAGCTCCTGCGCGACGTGCAGATCGATCTTGGTGAACCACTTGGAGTTGAAGGCGTTGCGCGGCGCGATCTGGCCACGATACTTCTTCAGGCCGGTCGACTCGATCAGCGCGTTCAGCGTGTCACGCGTGGTGGTGCTGTCATAGGAGACGCGGGCGTCGTCCAGGCCGGTCGGCACATAGAGCAGGAAGCGGCTCTGGTTCTGCACGGTGCCGAACACCGGGCTGCGGTTGTTGGACGCATCCTGCATCGTGTAGCTGTACGGACGGCCGATGCGGGTTTCGCCGAACAGCGCGAAGGTCGTCTTATAGTCGCCGACAAAGGCATGGCTGAACGTCAGGTTGTACTTGATGTTGTACTTCACCTGGTCGTTCGAGATGCCATAGGCCGCCCCGTTCGCGTCGAAGAAGGCGCCGTTGCCATAGTTGGAGTTGGCGGTCGACGAGGTCGCCGGCGCTTGGTCCTTGATGTCCTGATAGGTGAAGCTGGCGCCGCCCGACAGGCCGAAGTCGAACGTCTTGTCGACGCGCGCGACCGCGACATAGCTGCGGCCCTTCTTGGTGTTGGTCAGCAGCAGGTCGTAGTTGTTGTCCGAGAAGCTGGTGATCGGGCTGTAGCGCGTGCGACCATCCGGCGTCAGCAGGCCGTTCGGACGCACGCGGGCGTCGGTGAAGAACACTTGGTTGCGGACCTTCGAGTAGAAGAAGTCGGCACCGAAGTTGAAGCCGCCCAGCGCGTCCGGCGCATAGTCGAACGACAGCGTGCTGCGCCACTGCGACGGCAGCTTGAACTTCGGATCCAGCGCGTTCACCGGCGGCGGCGAGCTGGTCGAGGTGGTCAGGCTGTTCAGGTAGGAGTTGACGGTGCCCGGAATGGCCTTGCCGTTGACGTTGACCAGCGCCGACGAACCCACCGCATTGGCGGCCGCCGCATTGGCGGTGCCCGGCGCGGTGTAGCTGCCGTCGTTGTTCTGGCGGATGTCGACCGAGTTGGTCAGGAAGCCGGTGTTCGAGAAGCTGTTCGAGACATAGACGTCGGGCGAGCCGCCCGCGAAGATGCCGACGCCACCGCGCACCGACAGGTCACGCACCGGCTTCAGCTCGAAGCCGATCCGCGGCTGCACCACGCCGCGACCGCTGATATAGGCGGTGTTGGGGAAGCCGACCCGGTTCAGGAAGCTCTGGTTGAACGCCGGACGGCTGTGGCCGCCATACATGTCGTAGCGCACGCCGTAGTCGAGCGTGAACCAGTCGGTGACCCGCCAATTGTCCTGGATGCCGAAGGCATAGGACTGATAGCGGAACTGCGCCGCGCCATCCGCCGGGTCGAGCGACGGCGTGGCGTTGCCATAACGCAGGCGCTGGGCATTGCCGGCCTGGAAGTCGGCCAGCGAGTCGAAATAATAGTCGCCGGCGGTGCGCTGCACGAAGAGGTTGTAGATCTTCGTGTCCTGATAGTCGGCGAAGATGCGCAGGTCGTGATTGTCGCGGGTCAGGCGACCCTGGACCAGGCCACCATAGGTGCGGCTGGTGAGCGAGTTCGACTGGCGCGAGATGTCCGGGCCGAACGACACGGTGGCATAGCCGGGGGCGCAGGCCGTGGAGGCGCCACTGCCGGCGCTGCCGGGAGTGGCGCGGTCCGACGTCGGTGCGGTGCAGACCTGGAACTGCGCGAAGCCGCGACCCAGGATCGGGTCCTGACCGCGCTTATAGTCCTTGTAGAAGGCGCGCACTTCGGTCGAGAACTCGTCCGACCAGTCGCTGTTCAGCTGGAACACGCCGGTGTGCAGGCGGTTCGAGCCGATATAGCCGTTCGACTCCAGGCCCAGGCCCGGTCCGGTGACCGAGGTGTTCTGGTTGAAGCGGATCGAATCCTTGGTGTACAGATAGGTCACCGAGGCGCGCTGCGTATCCGACAGGTTGGCGTCGATACGTGCGGTCAGGCGGTCGTCGCGATCGTCCGAATTGTTCAGGATGCCGCCGGTCGCATAGCCGTAGCGCGACTGGGCGGTGGCGCTGATCGCATCCACCGTCGCCTGGCTCAGGAAGCCGTTGGGGCCCGACAGGCTGGGGATGACGGTGCCGGCGTTGTTCTCCGCCGTGCCTTCCACGATCGGCGTGCCGGCGCGGATGCGCTCGCCTGCGACCATGAAGAACAGCTTGTCCTTGATGATCGGGCCGGACAGCTCGGCGCCGTAATTCTCGATCTTGTACTTGGGCAGGGTCACGCGGCCGGTCGGCACGCCCGGGCCCGCCTTGGTCTCCTTGCCGGTCAGCTTGTCCGACGAATAGGAATAGAAGCCGGTACCGTGGAAGCTGTTGGTGCCCGACTTCAGGATGGCGTTGATCGCGCCGCCCTGGAAATTGCCTTCGCGCACGTCATAGGGCGCGACCTTGGTCTGGAACTGGCCGATGGCATCGAGCGGCACGGGCGAGCGGCGGGTCGGCAGGCCGTCCGGGTTCAGGCCGAAATTGTCGGTGATCGGCACGCCGTCGACCGAGAAGCGGTTGAAGCGGGCGTTCTGGCCGGCGAAGGACACGGCGCGGCCCGACCCTTCCGCATAGTCGAGGCGAGCGAAGGGATCGCGGCGCATCAGGTCGCGCACGTCGCGGTTGATGGTGGCGACATTGGCGATCTGCGCCGCGGTCAGAACCGTCGACGGCCCGAGCGACTGGGTGCCCGCGCCCCGGATCGACGAGGCGGTGACGACGATCTCGCTGCCCGCGCCCTCATCGGCCGACAGCTCGACCGGCAGGTCGTAGGGCTGGGCGATGACGGTGAAGATGTCGGTGACCTGCTTGGACGGATAGCCCGGCGCATTGACCGTGACGGTGAACGGACCGCCGACGCGCAGACCGGCCGCGTTGAAGCTGCCCTTGTCGTCGGTCGTGGCGTTCGCCGTGGTGCCCGACGGCACGTTGACGATGGTGACGGCAGCCCCGGGGACCGGCGCGCCATTGGCGGTCACGGTGCCACGGATCGTCGTGGTCGTCTCCTGCGCCATCGCGCCCGCCGGCGCGATCAGCGCGACCGCAGCCACGCCCAGGAAAAGGTTGTTCCGCATCATATTCCCCTTTGAGCTTTTTCTTGCTCGGACACTGACGGCTCTGCGGCCGGACAGTCGCGCCCTGCCGGGACAATATGTCGGTTCTGTTACAGACTCGAGATGGTTCCGCGACCGGGATCAATCGGTTACGCGGCGTGGCAAAAGCGCAACGGATTTGCGGCGGGATTGTGTCGGACGCCTATCCCGCCGCCGCCACGATGGCGGCCCATTCTGCTTCATCGATCACCCTAACCCCCAGATCCGACGCCTTTTTCAGCTTCGAACCGGCCCCCGGTCCGGCGACCACCAGATCGGTCTTCTTCGACACCGACCCGGACACATGCGCCCCCAGCGCCTCGGCCTGCGCCTTGGCCTCGTCGCGGCTCATCGTCTCCAGCGATCCGGTGAAAACGACGGTCTTTCCTGACACATCCGACATCCGCGTCTCGTGCACGACATCGACCGGCCTCACCTCGCGCAGCAGATCGGCGACGACCGCGCGATTATGCGCCTCGGCGAAGAAATCGAGCAGCGCGTCGGCGACCTCAGGGCCGATGCCGGCGGTATCGATCGCGCCGACCAGCGCGCGGGCGCGACGCAGCACGAACTTGCGCTCCGTCTCGCCGATCGCCGGCACCGTCGCGCGGCGCAGGCGCAGCGCCTGGCGGATCATCGCCGCGAACCCCCGCACCGAGACGAAGCGCCGCGCCAAGTCGCGTGCGGTGATCGCACCGACATGGCGGATGCCAAGCGCGAACAGGAACCGGTCGAGCGGGATGCTGCGCCGCTCGTCGATCGCCGCTAGCAGCTTGTCGACCACCAGCTCCGACATGCGTTCGCGCGCGACCAGGGCCTCGCGATGACGATGCAGCCGGAAGATGTCGGCCGGCGAGGCAATCAGCCCGTCGCGGAAGAAGTCCTCCACCCGCACCAGCCCCAGGCCGGTGATGTCGAAGGCGTGGCGCGAGACGAAATGGATCAGCCGCTCGACGCGCTGCGCCGGGCAGATCAGGCCACCGGTGCAGCGCACCACCACTTCGTCCTCGCCGCGCGTCGCCAGCGATCCGCATTCCGGACAATGATCGGGAAAGACGAAGGCCGGCCGCTCGACGTCGCGCGTCAGATTCTCGACGATCTGCGGGATCACGTCGCCCGCGCGCTGCAGCACCACCCGGTCGCCGGGCCGCACCCCCAGCCGCGCGATCTCGTCGGCATTGTGCAGCGTGGCGTTGGTGACGACGACGCCGCCCACCGTCACCGCCTCCAGCCGCGCGACCGGGGTCAGCGCGCCGGTGCGCCCGACCTGGATGTCGATCGCGCCCAGCGTCGTTTGCGCGCGCTCCGCCGGAAACTTGTGCGCGATCGCCCAGCGCGGCGTCCGCCCAACGATCCCCAGCCGCGCCTGCCAGTCGAGCCGGTCGAGCTTGTAGACCACCCCGTCGATATCGAACGGCAGGTCGGCCCGCTCCGCCTCGATCGCGCGATAGACGGCCAGCGCGCCCGCCACATCCTCGACCCGGGCGAAGGCGTCGGCGATGGGAAAGCCCCAGGCGCGGATCTGGCCGACCAGCTCGGCCTGGGTCGTCGCGGTCATCGCGCTCGCCTCGCCCCAGCCATGCGCCAGGAACCGGAGCGGCCGGCCGGCGGTGACCGCCGGGTCCTTCTGGCGCAGCGATCCGGCGGCGGCGTTGCGCGGATTGGCGAACTGGCGCGCCTCCTTGCCCGCCGCTGTCGCCTCGGCGAGCAGCCGGGCGTTGAGCGCGGCGAAATCCGCCTTGGACATATAGACCTCGCCCCGCACCTCGAACACGGCGGGGGCCTCGCCGTGCAGAGTCTGCGGAATGTCGGCGATGGTGCGGACATTCTCCGTCACATCCTCGCCGATCGCGCCGTCGCCGCGCGTCAGCGCCTGGACCAGCACCCCCTGCTCGTAGCGGAGCGAGCAGGACAGGCCGTCGATCTTCGGCTCGGCGGTCAGCGCCACCGGCTCGTCATCGGACAGGCGCAGGAAGCGGCGGACACGGGCGACGAATTCGACGATGTCCTCGTCGGCGAAGCCATTGTCCAGGCTGGTCATCGGCCGGGCATGGGCGACCTTGGCGAGATGCGCGGCGGGCGCCGCCCCCACCTGGCGGCTGGGCGAGTCGGCGCGGACCAGGTCGGGAAAGGCCGTCTCCAGCGCCGCATTGCGCCGGACCAGCGCGTCATAATCGGCGTCGCTGATCTCGGGCGCGTCCTCGGTATGATAGAGGCGGTTGGCGCGTGCGATCGCCTGCGCCAGTTCGGCCAGTTCGGCGGCGGCGGTCAGCGGATCGGCCGGCAGGGATTCGGGCAAGGGGTCCATGCCGCCGGGTTAGGAAGCGGAAGCCACCCCCGCAAGCCATGGCTTGCCCCCGGCCAACCCAAAGCAGGTTGCAGCCCGGCACCGCATCCGCGACACAGCCCCGCATGACCGATCGGGACACGCAGACAGACGGGCTGAAGCTCGGCATCACCGCCTATATCCTGTGGGGATTCCTACCCTTCTACTTCAAGCTGCTGGAGGGGGTGCCGGCGCTCCAGATCCTGGCGCACCGGGTATTGTGGTCGGTGCTGCTGCTCGTGCTAGTGGTGGTCGCACGCCGCCGGCTGGGGGCGCTGCGGGCGGCCGCGCGAGGGCGGACGCTGCTGCTGCTCTGCGCCTCGGCGACGCTGATCGCGATCAACTGGCTGGTCTATATCTGGGCGACCCAGCACGCGCATGTGCTGGAGGCGAGCCTGGGCTATTTCATCAATCCGCTGCTCAACGTGCTGCTCGGCGTGGTGGTGCTGCGCGAGCGGGTGTCGCGCCGCCAGGGGCTGGCGGTCGGCGTCGCCGCGCTGGGCGTGGTGGTGATGGCGGTGGCGGGCGGCGGCGCCTTGTGGATCTCGCTGGTGCTCGCGGTCAGCTTCGGCCTCTATGGCCTGGTCCGCAAGGTGGCCGCGATCGACGCGCTGGGCGGCCTGACCGTCGAGACGCTGTTGCTGGCGCTTCCCGCCATGGCGGTGCTGGTGCAGGCGCAGATGGTCGGGACCCAGGCGTTCGGCGGGGACACGCGCACCAACCTGCTGCTGGTGGCGGCGGGGGCGATCACCACCGCGCCGCTGCTGCTGTTCGCGGCGGCGGCGAAGCGGATGCGCTATGCGACGCTCGGCCTGCTCCAATATATCGCGCCGACGCTTCAGTTCGCGCAGGCCGTGCTGCTGTTCGGCGAGCCGCTCCGGCCGGTGCATATCGTCACCTTCGGCCTGATCTGGACCGGTTGCGCCCTCTACGCCGCTGACAGCCTGAAACAGGCGCGGGCCGCCCGGTGATGTCGGGCTGAACGGGTTCACGCGGAGATCGGCTTCATGCGAAGCCGATCTCCGCGCCCCGAAAACGGAAACCCGACACGCCTCCATGTAAGCCCCCTCCCCTGAACCCACTGGACAAAAACTACAGCCGCTCGTTATGTTACGTTGTAACGTAACTAAGCGGACAATGGCGATGGCATTCCCCTCCCCCAAAGACGACCGCCTGCCGGTCACGGTGCTGTCCGGCTTCCTCGGCGCGGGCAAGACGACGTTGCTCAACCATATCCTCGCCAATCGCGAAGGGCGGCGCGTCGCGGTGATCGTCAACGACATGTCGGAGGTGAACATCGACGCCGATCTGGTCCGCGGCGGCGAGGCGGCGCTGTCGCGATCAGAGGAGGCGCTGGTCGAAATGACCAATGGCTGCATCTGCTGCACGCTGCGCGACGACCTGCTGGCGGAGGTCCGCACGCTCGCGGAGGCGGGCCGGTTCGACTATCTGGTGATTGAGAGTACCGGCATTTCCGAACCGCTGCCGGTCGCCACCACCTTCTCCTTCCGCGACGAGAACGACGTGTCGCTGGGCGATGTAGCGCGGCTCGACACGATGGTGACGGTGGTCGACGCGGTGAACCTGCTGGCCGATTATTCGAGCCAGGATTTCCTGGCCGATCGGGGCGAGACGCTGGGCGAGGACGACCGGCGCAGCCTGGTCGGCCTGCTGGTCGAGCAGATCGAGTTCGCCGATGTGGTCGTCGTCAACAAGGCGTCGTCGGTGTCCGCCGAACAGCTTGGCGTCGTGAAGAAGCTGGTCGCCAGCCTCAACGCCGATGCGGTGATCGTGCCCTGCGATCACGGCCGGGTCGATCTCGACCTGCTGCTCGCCACCGGCCTGTTCGACGAGGACAAGGCGTCGCGCCACCCGCTCTGGGCCAAGGAACTGTACGGCTATGCGCATCACCAGCCGGAGACGGAGGAATATGGCATAGAGAGCTTCGTCTATCGCGCCCGCCAGCCCTTCGACCCCGCCCGCTTCCACGATTTCCTGACCACCGGCGGCCTCGACCATGTGGTGCGCGCCAAGGGCCATTTCTGGCTGGCAACGCGACCCGACTGGGTCGGTGAGCTGGCGGTGGCGGGCAGCCAGACGACGAGCGCGCGGCTGGGCCGCTGGTGGGCGGCGGTGCCCAAGCATCACTGGCCCGAGGACGGGCAGTTCGAACGGTTCGTCGCGAAACACTGGGACCCGCTCTGGGGCGACCGGCGGCAGGAACTGGTGTTCATCGGCATCGGCATGGACGAGGCGCGGATCCGCCGGGCGCTGGACCGCTGCCTGGTGCCCGCCGCCGCCTTCACGCCCGACCTGTGGCGCGGCCTGCGCGATCCCTTTCCCACCTGGGGCGAGCGTGCGTTGGAGCCGGCGGAATGACGATCGCCGTCATCGACCGGCCGGTGACGACCGGCGGCGAGGAGACGATATTGACCGCGATCGAGGCGCCGGACGCGGCGCTGGCGATCTGGACGCGCCGTCTCGCGCCCCTATTCGAGGCGATCCTCGCCACGCTCGACCTGGACACGCTCGACGACGTGGTGATCGATCTGGACGCGGGAACGCCGATCCACGCCGCGCTCGCCGACGCCGGCTATCCCGACGATGCCGCCGCGATGCTGGCGGCGGACATCGATCGGCTCGTCCATCGCCAGTCCCGCCTGACCAGCGCGCAGCAACTGACCGTCAAGCTGGAGGTGATCGAGACCGACGCCTGCCGCCGTTTCCATGCCGACTATGTCACGCTGCGGCTGCTCTGCACCTATATCGGCCCCGCCACCCAATGGTGCCATGCCGACGCGCCGGAGACGATCCACGCGCTCGCGACCGGTGAGGTCGGCCTGTTCAAGGGGCGGCGGCTGCTCGACCCGCCGCCCATCCTCCACCGTTCGCCGCCGATCCTTTCCACCGGGGGCCGTCGCCTGATGCTGGTGATCGACCCCGCCCGCTCGCCCGACGATCTGTAGGGCGAGCGATGCTCCCGCTTCCGCAGGAGCACCGGCGTCAGAACCGCATGTCCCAGCCGAGCGTGAACGACCGCCCCCGCCCGGCATAATAGTTGAGGTTGTCGGTGGGCAGCCGCGTGTCGCTGTTGTAATCGATATAGAAGCGATTGAAGATGTTCTGCGCGGTCAGATAGATACCGCCGATCTTCGTCTGGTAGCGAAGCGACGCGTCGGTGACGGTATAGCCGCCGAAATTGTTGCGCGGGTCCGGGTTCGCCTTGCCGTGGAAGGTGCGCCCGAAATAGACCTGGGTCTGCACCCGTGCGGAGAGCGGACCGCGTGCGAAGTCGGCGGCGGCGTTCAGCCGATCAGGTGAGATGTTGGTCCCGTCCAGATCGGTATCGACCACCCCGTCCGGTGCGCGGGTATCGCTGTCGTAGCGACCCGCGATATGCGCATAGCCGGTCGACAGCCGCAGCCCGTCGATCGGCATCCGCACCGCCAGATTGATCTCCAGCCCCTCGATCTCGACGCGCTGGCGCTGCACCTGGAAATTCTCGTTGCCGAGCGCGATCAGCAACTGGCCCTTGTCGCTCGACGACCAGAAATAGGTGGCGCTGGCATCCAGCGGTCCACGCTTCACCTCGACACCGATCTCGCGATTGTTGGAGATGACCGGATCGATCGCGCGGAAATTGCCGAGGTCGGTGCCCGGCGTGTCGACCGCACGGGTGATGCGGCCGATATCGGCCATGGTGAACCCTTCCGCATAGCTGGCATAGGCGCGGATGCCGGCCAACGGCTCGACGATCACGCCGCCATTCTTCAGCAGCTGGTCGAAGCCGGGCGTGCCGCCCTTGACCGACACGCCGCCATAGGTGGCCGGGTTCCGGCCGTCATAGGTGGTGGACGCGAGCGTGTGGTAATCGTCGATGCGGACCTTCACATTCTCCCAGCGGACGCCGCCCGCCAGCCGCACCAGCCCGTCTGCCAGCTTCAGATTCGCCTGCACGAAGGGCGCCAGGCTCTGGAAGTCCGAGGGCGGCACCCAGACGCGGTTGGTGCCGATCAGCCGCTGCTCGGTCCGATCGAACAGGCTGTCGAACCCGATCGTCGCGACCAGCGCCTCCCAGCCGGGCACCGCGCGTTCATAGCTGGCGCGCGCACCCAGCTTGCGCGAGCGGTTCTCCGACTGGTCGAGCAGCGTGCCGATGGGCGCGATGGCGGGGTCCTGGAAGGTGGCGATCGGCGTCAGCTCGCGACCGAACGTGTCATGCGTCCGGTTGAAGAAGAGCTGCGCGGTCAGGTTGCCGCCGCCGATGTCGCTATCGGTATAGGACAGCGACACCGCCTCCGCCCGGTTGGCGGCGGACTTGCCGCCCGGATGGCCCCGCACCGAACTGGTCGGCAGCCCACGCAACCGGTTGCCCGCGAGCGCGACATAATCGCCGTCGCCGTTCAGGGTGAAACGGTTGACGATCAGGTCGAGCCGCCCGCTCGGTCGCACCGCCAGTCCGAACCGGCCGAACAGGTCGAGCGCGTGCGAATCCTGCGTCTCGCCTTGCGTCAGATTGACGCCGATCCGTCGCCCCCGCGCGTCGTAGAAGGCGCCGCGCTTCTCATAGGAGGCCCCCACCGTCGCGTCGAACAGGCCGGCCTTGTACTGGACCAGCCCGGCCGCCTTGCCGCCGAGCGAGTCGTCCTCGAACCGGTCGGCGGCGCTGCCCTGCACCAGCACGCGCCCCGACACGCCCTCGGTGCGCGGTGGGCCGACCGTCACCTGGTTGACGATTCCGCCGGTGCCGCCCACCCCCTGCAAGGCGTTGGAGCCATAGATCAGCTCGACCCGATCGATGAAGAAGCCATCGATGGTGAAGCCGTCGCGGCTGCCGTCGCGCAGGGGCGTCGTCTGCGGAATGCCGTTGATCGCATAGAGCGGCGAGCGGCCGCGCAGCGTCTCGCCCGCCCCCGACAGCTTGCCGCGCGTCGGCGAGAAGCTGGGCGTCAATGTCGCAACCGCATCGGTGATGCTGCCGGAAATCGCGATCTGCTGGTCGAGCACCGGCTTGTCGATGATGTCGATGGTCAGCGGCAGGGCGTTGGGCGGCAGCACCGTACGCGCGGCGGTGACGATGATCGTCTCCCCACCGGCCTGCATATCGTCATCGGCGACCGCCGCCACCGTCGGGATCGCGGCATTCCCCTTGGCGGCCGGCGTCTCGGCCATGGCCTGTTGCGCCGTCACCAGCGCCACCAGCCCCATACCCCGCGCTAAACCCATGATCGTTTCCCTGTCGTAATCATTGACCCTATGCGGCGCGCCGGCTAACGCGAGTGACTATCAATAACAAGATCATATCGATAGGGCGATGACGCGGACGGTCCTTTTCCAAATCCACTGGTTCCTCGGCATCACCGCCGGCCTCGTGCTGGCCGTCATGGGGGTGACCGGCGGGTTGATGAGCTTCGAGCCGGAACTCCTGGCCGCGATCAATCCCGGCATCGTCATCGTCACGCCCGGCCCGACCCAGCCGCTCCCCGCTCCCGTGCTGATCGACCGCGCCCGCGCGCAATTGCCGGCGGGGCGCATCGTCCGGGTGATCCTGTCGTCCGATCCAAGCCGCGCGGCCGCGATCAGCTATGTGCCCAAGGGGTCGAAGGAACCCCAGCGCCGCTATCTCGATCCCGCCACCGGCCGATTGCTCTCCGAGGCGCGCGGTTCGGGCCTGTTCGAGGTGGTCGAAAATCTGCACCGCTGGCTGGCGCTGCCCGGCCATGGCAATGGCTGGGGCCGGCAGATCACCGGTTTCGCGTCGCTCTCGCTGATCTATTTCGCGCTGTCGGGCCTGTATCTGCGCTGGCCGCGCCGGCCCCTCGACTGGCGCAACTGGCTGGTGCTCGACTGGCGGATGACCGGGCGCAACTTCTACCGCGCGCTCCATGCGGTGATCGGCGGCTGGGTGCTGGTCTTCTATCTGGTCAGCGCCGGCACCGGCCTGTGGTGGTCCTATGGCTGGTATCGCGACGGCGTCCAGCATCTGCTCAGCGCCGAACGCCCCCGCCCCCCGCACGACAAGCGCGGCAAGACGGATCGCGAGGAAGCACCGGTCGACTGGACGCGCGCCTGGACCGGCTTCGCCCAGGCCACGGCCGGTCGTACCTATGACGACGTCACCGCCAGCGCGCGCGGGGGCACCGCCGTGCAGTTCCGCGCCAAGCTGCCCGGCGCACGGCACGATCGCGTCTCCGACGAACTGTCGATCGACAGCCGCACCGGCGCGGTCCTGTCCGATGCCCGCTATGCCGACCGGGCGATGGGCGCGGACATCGTCACCAGCGTCTATGAAATCCATCGCGGCGCCTATTTCGGCATCATCGGCCGGGTCGGCATCATGTTCGCCAGCCTGACGATGCCGCTCTTCACCATCACCGGCTTCCTGCTCTATTTCGCGCGCCGGCGGCGCAAGGCGGCGCTGGCCCAGGTCCTGGCCGATGCCCCCGCCACCGAGCGGGCGGCGGGCACGACGACACTGGTCGCCTATGCCAGCCAGACCGGCACGGCGGAACGGATCGCCCGGCTGACCGCGCGCGCCCTGCCCGACGCCGCCGCCCTGCCCCTCGCCGCGCTGGATGCCGCGACGCTGGCGGGGGCGCAGTGCCTGTTCGTCGTCGCCAGCACCTATGGCGAGGGCGAGCCGCCCGACGCCGCCCGTGCCTTTGCCCGCCGGATGGAACAGGCCCCGGACGATCTGTCGCATCTCCGCTATGCCGTGCTGGCGCTGGGGGACCGCGAATATGCGGATTTCTGCGCTTTCGGCCACCGGGTCGACCGCTGGCTGCACGCGGGCGGCGCGACGCGGCTGTTCGATCCGGTCGAGATGGACGGCGAGGATGCCGACGCGCAACGCCACTGGCAGCAACAGCTGGCCGGGCTCGGCGCACGGACCGACCAGCCCGACTGGGCCCCCGCCCCGACGACCGAGTGGCGACTGGTCGAGCGCCGCCTGCTCAATCCCGGCAGCCAGGGCGACGGCGCCTGGCATGTCGCACTCGCCCCGCTCGGCCCGGCCGACCTGGCCTGGCAGGCGGGCGACATCGTCGAGATCCTGCCGCAACATGATCCGGCGCGGGTCGACGCCTTTCTGGACCATGCCGGCCGGTCCGCCGATGACGACCTCCGCGCCGCGCTGATGACCCGCATCCTTCCGGAGGATGCTACCGGTGCGATCGACCCCGACACGCTCAAGCCACTGCCGCACCGGGAATATTCCATCGCTTCCGTCCCGGCTTCCGGGCAGGTCGAACTGATCGTCCGGCAATGCCGCGCGGCGGACGGCTTTGCCGGGCTGGGCTCCGGCTGGCTGACGGCGGGAGCGCCGCTGGGCGGCGTGATCCGGGCGCGCATCCGCCGCAATCCCGGCTTCCACGCGCCCGCCGATCCGGCGACGCCGCTGATCCTGATCGGCAATGGCACCGGCCTGGCCGGCCTGATGGCGCACCTGCGCGCCCGTGCCGAGCGCGGCGGCGGCCCGGCCATCCTCTTCTTCGGCGAGCGGCACCCGGCGCACGACGATTTCCATGCCCCGGACCGCGCCGCGCTCACCGCCACCGGGGTGCTGACCCGCACCATCGCCGCCTGGTCGCGATGGGGTCAGGGGCCGCGCTATGTCCAGGATGCCGTGGCGGACCATGCCGACCTGATCCGCGACGCGGTGGCGGCGGGCGCGGCCATCCTGGTCTGCGGCAGCGTGACCGGCATGGCGCCCGGCGTCCATGCCGCGCTCGCCGCCATACTGGGCGATGCGACGCTGGAGGCGATGCTGGCCGATGGCCGCTACCGACGCGACATCTACTGATCCGATGATCCTGTAACGGCGGGCCGCCCGTTGCCAGGGCCCGCCGCAACATATCGCCCCACGCCGTCCGGGCTGGTTTGCCGCCATCTATAATGGTTAGCGGAATTACAACGGACAGGCTCCCATGCTCATCACCCTGGACCAGTCAGCCACCGTCAGGGAAGCCGCGATCCTCGCTGCCCAACTGGCGGACGGAATGGCGCGCGCCGATACGACGCTGACCATCGATGCCGATGCGGTCGTCGAGGCCGATCTCAGCCTGCTCCAGCTGATCGAGGTGGCGCGGCGCGACATGGCCGCACGCGGCGGCGCGGTGCAGCTGCGCACCCCCGCCAACCCCGCCATCGCCGCCGTGCTGGAGCGCGCCGGCTTTCTCGCCGCCGCGAATGCGGACGACCTTCAATTCTGGTTCCACGGAGATCGCCAATCATGACGGCATCCATCCTGACGGTAGATGATTCGACCAGCCTGCGCCTCGCCATCCGTCTGGCGCTGACCGGCGCGGGCTATGATGTGACGGAGGCGGTCGACGGCGTCGACGGCATGACCAAGGCCAATGCGGGGCGGTACGACATGATCGTCACCGACCTGAACATGCCCAATATGGACGGCCTGACCATGATCCGCGAACTGCGCAAGGATGCGCGGCATGCCGGCACGCCGATCATCTTCCTGACCACCGAATCCGATGCCGACATCAAGGCGCAGGCGCGCGCCGCCGGGGCCACGGGCTGGCTGGTCAAGCCCTTCGTCCCCGACCAGCTCATCAAGATCGCGCGGAAGGTGCTGGGGAAATGAGCGCGACCGATCCGATCGCCGCCTTCCGCATCGAAGGCGGAGAGCTGCTCGACGAGGTGGAGCAGGCGCTGCTCGACATGGGTCATCGCCTCGACGACATGGACCTGGTCAATGCCGTGTTCCGGGGGCTCCACACGCTGAAGGGCTCGGGCGCGATGTTCGGCTTCGACGCGCTGGCCCAGTTCACCCATCATTGCGAAAGCGCCTTCGACAAGGTGCGGAAAGGGGTGGTGCCGGCCACGTCGCAACTGGTCGCGGTGATCCTGTCGGCGCAGGATCACATGCGCGCGCTGCTCGACGGCCGCGCCACCGGCGGCGAGGCGGCGGGGGACGAGATCCTCGCCGCGCTGGAGGCCGCGATCGCGGAGGCCGCCGGCGCACCGCTGGCCGCCCCCGCCGCCAAGGTCGCCGGCCAGGGCTGGCACGTCGTCTTCCGCCTGCCGGCCGATTGCATGGCGAACGGCACCAACCCGCTGATGCTGCTCGACGAGCTGCGCGATCTCGGCCCCTGCCGCATCGTCGCCCTGACCGACCGGCTGCCGACCCTGGAAGAGCTGACCCCGACCCATTGCCATATCGGCTGGGACGTGACGGTCGAGACCGACGAGCCCGCCAGCGCCGTCGAGGACGTGTTCATCTTCGTGATGGACGATATGGAGCTGGCGATCACGCCGCTCGCGGTCGACGCGGCCGAAGCCCCGGCGGACCCCGCCGCCACGGCCCCCGTTGCGGCTCCGGCCACAGCGCCCGCAGCGCCTGCCACCGCCGCCCCCGCCCCCGCCGCCCCGCCGCCGCCGGCCCCGCCCGCCGCCGCCAAGGCCGCCGAACATGTCCGCGTCCCCGCCGAGCGGCTGGACGAGCTGATGGACCGGGTCGGCGAACTGGTGATCGCGCAGAGCCGCCTGTCGCAGATCGCGCATCAGGACGGCGGTCTCGCCCTCCGCTCCGTCTCCGAGGAGATCGAGCGGCTGGCCGGCGAGTTGCGCGACACGATGATGGTGCTGCGCATGATGCCTGTCGCCAGCCTGTTCGGCCGCTTCCGCCGCCTGGTCCACGACCTGGCCCGCGACACCGGCAAGGCGATCGACCTGGTCACCACCGGCGAGTCGACCGAGGTCGACAAGACGGTGATCGAGCGGCTGTTCGATCCGCTGGTCCACATCATCCGCAACAGCTGCGACCATGGCCTGGAAAAGGCGGAGGACCGCGTCGCCGCCGGCAAGTCGGCGACCGGCACCGTCCACCTGTCGGCCCATCAGGCCGGCGGCGAGGTGCTGATCACCATCCGCGACGACGGCCGCGGCATCGACCGCGCCCGCGTCCGCGCCAAGGCGGAGGCGAACGGCCTGATCCAGCCGGACCAGCTGCTCGCCGACCAGGAATTGCTGCAACTGATCTTCGCGCCCGGTTTCTCGACGGCGGCGCAGGTCACCAACCTGTCGGGGCGCGGCGTCGGCATGGACGTGGTGAAGCGCACCATCGAAAGCCTGCGCGGCACGATCGAGGTCGCCAGCATCGACGGCGGCGGATCGACCATCACGCTGCGCATTCCGCTGACGCTGGCGATCATCGACGGGCTGCTGGTCCGGGTCGGATCGGGCGATTACGTCATTCCCCTCTCGGCGGTCGAGGAATGCCTGGAACTGTCGGGCGAGGAGGATCTGCGCTCGCAGGGTCGCAGCCTGATCACGCTGCGCGACCGGCTGGTACCCTTCCTGCGTCTGCGCGACGTGTTCGCCACCGGCACGCCGGCCGATCCGCATCAGAAGATCGTCGTGGTCGCCACCGGCAACGACCGGGTCGGCCTGGTCGTCGACCAGATCATCGGCAACCACCAGACCGTCATCAAGTCCATGTCGCCGCTGCACCGCCATGTCGGCTCGTTCACCGGCGCGACCATCCTGGGGGACGGTAGCGTCGCCCTGATCCTCGACATCGCCCAGCTCGTCGCGCTGGCTCAACCCCGGGAGGAGCGGCTGCGCGCCGCGTGATCGCCATGCCTCATCGCAACATGACCGCCTGGACCGACGATGGCGAGCTGGAGGTGCTGACCTTCGGCCTGGGGGGCGAGACCTTCGCGCTCGAAGCCGTGCTGGTGCGCGAGATCCTGGACCTGATGCCCGAAACGCAGGTGCCGGGCGCCGATCGCCTCGCCGCCAGCGTCATCAACTTTCGCGGCCGGATCATCCCGCTTGCCGACCTGCGCATCGCCTTCGGCATGACGCCGCAGGAGGACACCACCGACAGCCGCATCGTCGTGATCGAGCTGATGCTGGACGACGAGCCGGTGCTGATCGGCCTGAAGACCGACCGGGTCAACGAAGTCGCCACGCTGCTGCGCGACGCGGCGGAGGCGCCGCCCGCGATCGGGATGCGCTGGCCCCGCGACCATATCCGCTGCCTGGTCCGCCAGGGCGGCGACCTGATCGTGCTGCCGGACCTGCCGGCATTGTTCACCACGCTGATCGCCCGGGGGGGCGAACCAACGATCCACTGATTGCCCTGGGGTTTGGGGGGGAGGGATTTTCCATGCGTTTTACCATCAAGATGAAATTAGCCGCGACCTTCGCGGTCGTACTGCTGTTGATGATCACCACCGTCGGCATCGGCGTGACGCGCCTGAGCGAACTGAACGGCGCGATCACGAAAGTGATCAACGTCTCGGCCAAGCAGCTTGAATATGCGCAGGCCGTCGATGCCGAACTCGGTCGCATCGGGCGCAATGAAAAGAACATGGCGCTGACCAACGACGATGGCGCGACCCGGGAATTCAGCGACCGGATGATCGAACAGCGCGCCAGGCTCGAAACGCTGCTGACGAACGCACTGGCGCTGGCGACCGACGATACCCGGGCTCAATGGTCCGCGGTGCGCGACACCTGGTCCCGTTACAAGGTGCTGAACGAGCGCGTCCGCCAACTCGCGATCGTGAACCGCAATGACGATGCCGGCGTCATCTCGATGGGGGAAGCCCGCGACGTCAGCTTGACGCTCGCCAAGCGCGTGCAGGAACTGGTCGGCATCCAACAGGCCAAGATGAAGCAGGCGGACGCGGACACCAATGCGCTCTACAGCGAAGCCCGTACGCTGCTCACCACGATCGCCGTCATCGCGATCCTGATTGCCGTGGCCGGGGCCGTCTGGGTATCGCTGGTCGTCTCGCGCGGCCTGAACCGGATCAGCGAGGCGCTGGACGCGGTGGCGATCGGCGATCTCGACCAGGAGGTGACGGTCAATTCAAACGACGAGATCCGCGATCTGGTCGGCACCGTCAACCGCATGACCGAGAATCTGCGCGCCTCCGCCACGCTGGCCGAGACGATCGCCGAGGGCGACCTGACCGTCGATCACCAGCCGCTGTCCGACCGTGACAAGCTGGGTCATGCGCTGATCTCGATGGTGGAGCGGCTGCGCTCGGTCGTCGGCGATGCGACCGACGCGGCGGATGCCGTCGCGGCGGGCAGCCAGCAGCTCTCCTCCTCCTCCGAGCAGGTCTCGCAGGGCGCGACCGAACCAGGCCGCCGCCGCCGAGGAGGCGTCCGCCTCGATGGAAGAGATGGCCGCCAACATCAAGCAGAACGCCGACAATGCCTCGCAGACCGAGAAGATCGCCCGCCAGTCCTCGCGCGATGCCGAGGAAAGCGGCGTCGCGGTGACCAAGGCCGTCGTCGCGATGCGCACCATCGCCGAGAAGATCGGCATCGTGCAGGAGATCGCGCGCCAGACCGACCTGCTCGCGCTGAACGCGGCGGTCGAGGCGGCGCGCGCCGGCGAACATGGCAAGGGCTTCGCGGTCGTCGCCTCCGAGGTGCGCAAGCTGGCGGAACGCAGCCAGAGCGCGGCCGCCGAGATCGGCGCGGTTTCGTCCGACACCGTCGCCGCCGCCACCCAGGCCGGCGAGATGCTGACCAAGCTGGTCCCCGACATCCGCCGCACCGCCGAGCTGGTCGCCGAGATCAGCGCCGCCTGCCGCGAACAGGATGTCGGCGCGTCGCAGATCAACGAGGCGATCCAGCAGCTCGATCAGGTGACGCAGCAGAACGCCTCCGCCTCCGAGCAGATCAGCGCCACCTCGGAAACCCTGGCCAGCCAGGCCGAGGAGCTGCAATCCAGCATCGCCTATTTCCGCGTCGACGACCACCAGGCGGTGATCCGCAGCCCGGCCCGGGCCGCCGCCAAGGCGCCGCGCCGCGCGAGCGTCCCGGCCAAGCTCGCGCCCGCGCCCGCCCCTGCGCCCGTCGCCAAGGCGACGAAGCCCAAAAAGGCCAAGGTCGTCGGCAAGTCGCCCGCCAAGGCCCCGGCCAAGTCGAGCGTGGCCCAGCAACAGGCCCGCGTGCGCGGCTTCGCCCTCGACCTCAATGCCGGGGGTCCGGACGCCGAGGATGTCGAGTTCGACAAGGCGGCCTGACCCCTTCCGCCCTTCTCAACAACCGTAAGGATTTTTCGTGCGCCCCACCATTCGTCTCAAGCTGGGCCTGACCTTTGTCACTCTGCTGGTGATGCTCGGCATCGTCGTGTCGATCGCGGTGACACGGATAGGGGCGATCAACGCCGCCACGACCGAGGTCATCACCGGTCCGGCAAAACGGCTGGACCTGGCCCAGACATTCGTCGTCCAGGCCAGCAAGGCGGTGCGCATGGAGAAGAACATGGTGATGGCGTCCGGACCGGACGAAAGGCACCGGTTCGACGAGCTGACGCTGAAGGCGCGTGACGATGCGCAGCGCGCGCTGGAGGCCGGGCTTGCAGCGGCCAACGCCGCCGGCAAGCCGCTCTGGCTGCAACTCCAGTCCCGTTGGTTGGCGTATGTCCAGGTCAACGACCAGGTCCGCGCCCTGGCGCTGGCCGACCGCATCAACGAGGCGAGCGCGCTGTCGATCGGCCGGTCGCTGGTCATCATGACCGATATCGGCCTGCTGGGGGACCAGGTCGTCGCCCTGGCCCAACGGCAGATGCGCCAGGCCGATGTCGATACCGATGCGCTCTATGACTCGTCGCGCACCATGATGTTCACGGTGGCGATCCTGGCCTTTCTGGTGGCCGCGATCGGCGGCGTCTGGGTCTCGCTGGTCGTGTCGCGCGGACTGGATCGCATCCGGCAGGCGCTCGACGCGGTGGCGGTAGGCGATCTGAGCCAGGAGATCACCTCCCCCTCCAATGACGAGATCCGCGACCTGGTCGAGACGGTCAATCACATGACCCGCACCCTCCGCACCACGGCGGCGCTGGCGGACCGGGTAGCGGTCGGCGACCTGTCGGTCGACCATCAGCCGCTGTCCGCCAAGGACCAGCTGGGTCAGGCCCTGGTCCGCATGATCGTCAACCTGCGCCAGTCGGCACGGCTGGCGGAAACGATTGCCCAGGGCGACTTGACCGTCGACCACCGCCCCCTGTCGGATGCGGACGCCTTGGGCCAGGCGCTGGTGGTCATGGTCGACCGGCTCCGTGCCGTGATCGGCGATACCGCCGAGGCGGCGGGGAGCGTCGCGTCGGGCAGCCAGCAGCTCTCTTCCTCCTCCGAGCAGGTGTCGCAGGGCGCGACCGAACAGGCCGCCGCCGCCGAGGAAGCCTCCGCCTCGATGGAAGAGATGGCCGCCAACATCAAACAGAATGCCGACAACGCCGCCCAGACCGAGAAGATCGCCCGCCAGTCCTCGCTCGATGCCGAGGAGAGCGGCGTCGTGGTGGCCAGGGCGGTGACCGCGATGCGGACCATCGCCGAGAAGATCGGCATCGTGCAGGAGATCGCCCGCCAGACCGACCTGCTCGCGCTGAACGCGGCGGTCGAGGCGGCGCGGGCCGGCGAACATGGTCGCGGCTTCGCGGTCGTCGCCTCCGAGGTGCGCAAGTTGGCGGAACGCAGCCAGGTCGCCGCCGCCGAGATCGGTGCGGTGTCCGGCGACACGGTCGCCGCGGCGACCCAGGCGGGCGAGATGCTGACCCGGCTGGTGCCCGACATCCGCCGCACCGCCGAGCTGGTCGCCGAGATCAGCGCGGCCTGTCGCGAACAGGATGTCGGCGCGTCGCAGATCAACGAGGCGATCCAGCAGCTCGACCAGGTGACGCAGCAGAATGCCACCGCCTCCGAGCAGATCAGCGCCACGTCCGAAACGCTGTCCGGCCAGGCCGAGGAGCTGCAATCCAGCATCGCCTATTTCCGGCTCGACACCCGCTTCCTGACGGACGGCCGATCGCAACATGGTGACGCGCGCTCCAGGCGTGCCGCCCCGACGCGTCGCGTGCAGAGCCCGGCCAAGGTGACCCAGACGGCGGCCGCGCTGCCTTCCCAAGGCTCGCTGGCGGCCCAGCAAGCCCGCCTGCGCGGCTTCGCGCTCGACCTGAACAATGGCGGGGCCGACGTCGAGGATGTCGATTTCGACCGGGTCGCCTGATCGACGCGGGCCGCCGTCTATAATGGTTCCAACAGGATCACGATGATGCGCTTTTCCACCCATCTTTCGATCTCTCGGAAGTCCAAATTGTGCCCGGGCAGCATCATCGTGATGGCGCCGGGGGCGCATGTCGTCATCCCGTCGGAGGCGGATATGGTCCGCTCAACGACATGGTCGAAGACCCACGGCGCTCAAGGGATTCCCGCCGCCACGCGCCGCGCCATGCCCGCCCACCCCGCCAAGGCCGCGCCGCGCGGTTGGGTCGCCGACCGACAGACCCGCGTCCATGGCCATGCGCTCGACCTGACCGCCGGCGGCCCCGACGCCGATGACGCAGCCTTCGGCAAGGCAGCCTGACATGACCAGCCACCCCCGCCAGACATTCGAACAAGGAGCCGTGTGATGCGCGCTACTATCAAGATGAAACTCGGCATTACCTTCACCTTGCTCGTGAGCATGATGCTGGTGATCGTCGCGATCGGCGTCAGCCGCATGAACGTGCTCAACACCTCGATGAACGAGGTGTTGAGCGGACCGGCCGCGCGACTCAGCCGGTCACAGGGCATCGATTCCAAGATCGGCATGATCGTCCGGCTGGAGAAGAACCTGGTGCTGAGCAGCGATCCCAAGTTCACCGCCGAGCTGGATGCCAAGATGCTGCGCCTGCGCGGCGAGGCGCGGGACGCCATCATGGCGGGCGTGGATGGCGCCAGCGACGCCGGCCGGCCACAATGGATGAAGCTTCGGGACGAGTTCCAGCTCTATCAGGGCTTGAACGACCAGCTTCGCGCCGCCGTCGCCGCCGGCGACCGGGACGCGGCCATTGCGGTCACGATCGGCGCCGCCCGGACGAAGGCGCAATATATGGCGACGATCACGGAAGGCATCGCCACCCTGAACAAGCGCCAGATGGCCGCCGCCACGGCCGAGGCGGATGCGACCTTCCGCTCCGCGCGCATGTCGCTGCTCGCGATCGCGGCGGGGGCCTTGCTGCTCGCGATCGGCGGCGCGGTATGGATTTCGGTGGTGGTCACGCGGGGTCTGCGCGTCGCGCGCGAGGCGATCGACACGATCGCCGGCGGCGACCTGCAGAACGATGTGCAGGTCAAGAGCAACGATGAGATCGCCGACCTGGTCGCCGGGCTGAACGCCATGTCCGACCGGCTGCGCACCGTGCTGGGCGACGTGACCGAGGCCGGGGCCAGCGTCGCGTCGGGCAGCCAGCAGCTTTCCTCCTCCTCCGAGCAGGTGTCGCAGGGCGCGACCGAACAGGCCGCTGCCGCCGAAGAGGCCTCCGCCTCGATGGAAGAGATGGCCGCCAACATCAAACAGAATGCCGACAATGCCGCCCAGACCGAGAAGATCGCCCGCCAGTCCGCGCGCGACGCCGAGGAAAGCGGCGTCGCCGTCACCAAGGCGGTGCAGGCGATGCGGACCATCGCCGAGAAGATCGGCATCGTCCAGGAGATCGCCCGCCAGACCGACCTGCTCGCGCTGAACGCCGCGGTCGAGGCGGCGCGGGCCGGCGAACATGGTCGCGGCTTCGCGGTCGTCGCCTCCGAAGTGCGCAAGCTGGCCGAACGCAGCCAGGTCGCCGCCGCCGAGATCGGCGCTGTTTCGTCCGACACCGTCGCAGCCGCCACCCAGGCGGGTGAGATGCTGACCAAGCTGGTCCCCGACATCCGCCGCACCGCCGAACTGGTCGCGGAGATCAGCGCCGCCTGCCGCGAACAGGATGTCGGCGCCAGCCAGATCAACGAGGCGATCCAGCAGCTCGACCAGGTGACGCAGCAGAACGCCTCCGCCTCCGAGCAGATCAGCGCCACGTCCGAAACCCTGGCCGGCCAAGCCGAGGAGCTGCAGTCCAGCATCGCCTATTTCCGGATCGGCGACGGCCATGCCACCGCACGCGTGCGCACTCCGGCCCGCCGCGCCGCCCAGCCGGCCGCCAGGGCCAAGGCCAAGCCGCCGGCGAAGCGCGCCGCCGCCAAGCCGGCCCCGCGCATCGGCACGGTCGCGCACCAGCAATCGCTGGCGCAGGGCTTCGCGCTCGACCTGAACAATGGTGGCCCCGACAGCGAGGATGCGGCCTTCGGTCGCGCGGCATGAGCGACCGGGGCACGGAGGCCGTGCAGGCGGTCGTCTTCGCGCTGGGATCGGAGACCTTCGCCATCCCGGTGACGATGGTCCGCGAGATCCTGGAGCATCGCCCCGCCTCCCGCGTGCCGGAGGGGCCGGCCTGGCTGCTCGGCCTGCTCGACGTGCGCGGCGTGGCGGTGCCGATGATCGACCTGCACGTCCGCATGGGCTTCGCCGCGGTGGAGCCGACCGTCTCGACCTGCGTCCTGGTGATCGAGGTGGTGCAGGACGACGATCGCCCCGCCACGCTGGGCCTGGTCGTCGACCGGGTGATGGACGTGGTCAGCTTCGCCATGTCGGAGATCGGCGAGACGCCGGAGATCGGCGTGCGCTGGCGCGTCGATTACCTGACGGGCTTCGTGCGCCGCGACGATGGCTTCGTCGCGCTGCTCGACCCTGCCCGCCTGTTCGCGAGCGAGGATCTGGCCACGACGCCGCCGCCCCTGCGCACCGCCGCCTGAACCCCGCCGCCCTCTCCGCTCCGGTAAAGGATCCGTCCCATGTCGTTCCACCTGTCGCTCAAGACATCCTCGCATGTCGATGCAGCGACGGCCGAGATCACGCGTCTGCAACGCGCCTTCACCACGGGGCGGACGGACGCGCGGGCCGACCTGTCGGCCGCCACCGGCAAGGCGCGGGACGTGCTGGTCGCGGTCAACGACCTGCTCGACGCCGCCGGCGCACCGACCAGCCTGTTGGTCAAGCGACTGGCGCACATGGCCTCCGAACATGATCGCGGCGATATCGAGGTGGTGGTGCCGGTGGAGGAGTTCCAGGGCGAACTGGCCACCGCCGCGCGACTGGTCAATGTCCTGGTCGCCAGCCATATCGGCGTGAAGACGATGGCGATGGCCTGCGTCAAGTCGCTGGCCCAGGGCGAGTTCGACGCGCCACTCCAGACCTTTCCGGGCAAAAAGGCCTTCATCAGCGACACGATCGAGCAGCTTCGCCACAATCTGAAGCACTTCATCGCCGAGATGAACCGCATGTCGTCCGAGCATGATCGCGGCGACATCGACGTGTTCCTGCCCGTCGACCAGTTCCGGGGCGACTTCGCGGTGATGGCGCGCGGCCTGAACGACATGGTCGCCAACCATATCGCCGCCAAGAAGCAGGCCATGGCCTGCGTCCGCCAGTTCGGCGCGGGCAATTTCGACGCGACGATGGAGCAGCTGCCCGGCAAGAAGGCGTTCATCAACGAGACGATCGAACTGCTGCGCGCCAATTTCCAGGCGATCATCGGCGAGATCCAGCGGCTGATCGCGGCCTCCACCGCCGGCCGGTTGAACGAGCGGGGCGACGCGAACCGCTTCCCCGGTGATTTCGGGCAGCTGGTGACGGGCATCAACGGGATGCTGGATGCGATCCTGCTGCCGATCGGCGAGGGCAACCGCGTGCTCGACCTGGTCAGCACCGGGTCGCTGCTCGAACGCGTCGAGATCGCGTGCGAGGGCGATCACCAGCGCATGAAGGATGCGATCAACACCCTGATCGACAATCTGTCGAGCTTCGCCGTCAATGTCGCGGGCGCGGCCGATCACGTCGCCTCGGGCAGCCAGCAGCTCTCCTCTTCGTCGGAGCAGGTCTCGCAGGGCGCGACCGAGCAGGCCGCCGCCGCCGAACAGGCCTCGGCATCGATGGAGCAGATGGCCGCCAATATCAAACAGAATGCCGACAATGCCGCCCAGACCGAGAAGATCGCGCGCCAGTCGTCGATCGACGCGCAGGACAGCGGCGTCGCGGTCGACCGGGCGGTGCAGGCGATGCGCACCATCGCCGAGAAGATCGGCATCGTCCAGGAGATCGCCCGCCAGACCGACCTGCTGGCGCTGAACGCGGCGGTGGAAGCGGCGCGAGCGGGCGAACATGGTCGCGGCTTCGCGGTGGTCGCCGCCGAGGTGCGCAAGCTGGCCGAACGCAGCCAGGTCGCCGCCACCCAGATCGGTGCGGTATCCTCCGAAACGGTCCTCGCCGCGACCAAGGCCGGCGACATGCTGACCCGGCTGGTGCCCGACATCCGCCGCACCGCCGAACTGGTCGCCGAGATCAGCGCCGCCTGCCGCGAACAGGATATCGGTGCGGGCCAGATCAACGAGGCGATCCAGCAGCTCGACCAGGTGACGCAGCAGAATGCCTCCGCCGCCGAGCAGATGAACGCCACGTCCGAGGCGCTCGCCGGACAGGCCGAGGAGTTGCAGGCCACCACCGCCTTCTTCCGCGTGCGCGAGGACAAGCGCTCCGTCCCGGTCGCCCGGCCCGCCGCCAAGAGGCCAAAGAGCGTCGCCAGGTCCGCTCGCGCCGGATCGGTCGCGCAGCAGCAGGCGCGCGCGCATGGCTTCGCGCTCGACCTCAACAAGGGCGGACCGGACGGCGACGACGACGCCTTCGGACGCGTCGCATGACCGCGATCGCGCACCCGGTCGCGGCCTCGGCCGGCGGGTCCGTCCAGGCGGTGGTCTTCGCGCTGGCGTCGGAGACCTTCGCCCTGCCGGTCGCCACCGTTCGCGAGATCCTGGAATATCGCCCCGCCTCGCGCGTGCCGGAGGGGCCGGACTGGCTGCTCGGCCTGCTCGACGTGCGCGGCGTGGCGGTGCCGCTGATCGACCTGCATGTCCGGCTGGGCTTCGCAGCCGCCCCGCCGAGCCTGTCGAGCTGCATCCTGGTGACCGAGGTCCGGGACGCGGACGGCCGGTCGGCGACGCTGGGACTGGTGGTCGACCGGGTGATGGACGTGGTCAGCTTCGACGGTGCCGAGATCGACCGGCCGCCGGAGATCGGCGTCCGCTGGCAGGTCGATTATCTGGCCGGGGTGGTGCGGCGCGACACCGGCTTCGTGCTGCTGCTCGATCTGGCCCGCCTCTCCTTTCCGGACGTGACGCCGCCCTGACCGCCCCCGATCCACGGGCACGCAGAATGCGATGCCCTTTCCAGCCCTCTCCCTTGAGAAGCATCGAGACGCTCCATGACGGCCTATGATCCTATTGCCGCCCCCGGCAGCGAGTTGAACTCGCACGATTTCAAGCGTGTCGCCGCCTTCATCGAACAGCATAGCGGCATCAAGACGCCGCCCAGCAAGCGCCTGCTCGTCGAAGGGCGGCTGCGGCGGCGGGCGCGCGCCAGCGGCTTCGCCTCGGTCGCCGATTATTGCGAGCATGTCTTCGCCGATCCCGCCACCCTCGCCACCGAGGCGGAGTTGCTGGTCAATGCGCTGACCACCAACAAGACCGACTTCTTCCGCGAGCCCAAGCATTTCGACTATCTGACCGCGCGCGTGCTACCGGCGCTGGTCGCGGCCGGGGAACGCCGCCTCCGGGTGTGGAGCGCGGGCTGCTCGACCGGCGCGGAGCCCTATACGCTGGCGATGCTGCTCGACCAGTTCTGCATGACCCAGCCCTGCAGCTACGGCATCCTCGCCACCGACATCGATACCGAGGTGCTAGAGACGGCGCGGCGCGGCGTCTATCCGACCAGCATGGTCGAGCCGGTGCCGGCTTTGCTCCGCCGCCGCTACATGATGGCCGCGCGGGGCGATCGGGCGGAGATCCGCATGGTCCCGGAACTGCGCGCCGCGATCGGCTTCGGCCGGCTCAACTTCATGGACCCGCGCTACGGCGTGGGCGATCCCATGCACATCATCTTCTGCCGCAACGTCCTGATCTATTTCGATCAACCGACGCAGGAGAAGGTGATCCGCCGCCTGCTCGACTGCCTGGTCCCGGGCGGTCACCTCTTCCTCGGCCATTCGGAAACGATCGCGGGCATGGACCTTCCGGTCCAGACCGTGGCCGGCACCGTCTTTCAGAAAGCCTGATCCATGCCGCTGCCCAAGATCCGCGTGCTGGTCATCGACGACAGCGCCAGCGTGCGCCAGGCGATGACCGCGATCCTGTCCGCCGATCCGCAGATCGAGGTGATCGCCGCCGCCTCCGATCCCTTCGCCGCCGCGCGCCACATCCAGGAATGCGTGCCCGACGTCATCACGCTGGACGTGGAGATGCCGCGGATGGACGGCATCACCTTCCTGCGCAAGCTGATGCAGCAATGCCCGGTGCCGGTGGTGATGTGTTCCTCGCTGGTCGAGGAGGGATCGGACACCTTGCTCCAGGCGCTGGAGGCCGGCGCGGTCGACATCATTCTGAAGCCGCGCGTCGGCGTCACCGAGCATTTGAACGAAGCGCACCAGCTGATCTGCGACACGGTGAAGGGCGCGGCCCATGCCCGCGTCTCGCCGCGCAGCCCTCGCGTGCCCAGCGGCCCCGCGCCCAAGCTGACCGCCGACGCGATGCTGCCGCCGCCCGCCGCCGGCCGCGCGATGAGCCGCACCACCGAGATGGTCGTGTGCATCGGCGCATCGACCGGCGGCACCGAGGCGCTGCGCGAGGTGCTGGAGGCGCTGCCCGCCAATGCGCCGGGCATCGTCATCGTCCAGCACATGCCCGAAAGCTTCACCCGCGCCTTCGCCCGCCGGCTCAACTCGATCTGCGAGGTCGATGTGAAGGAGGCGGAGGACGGCGACACGGTGATGCGCGGCCATGTGCTGATCGCGCCGGGCGGTCTGCGCCACACGCTGCTGGAGCGCCAGGGTGCGCGCTATTGCGTGTCGGTGCGCGAGGGGCCGCTGGTGTCGCGCCATCGCCCCTCGGTCGATGTGCTGTTCCGCTCCGCCGCCCGGTCGGCGGGGTCCAATGCAGTGGGGATCATCATGACGGGCATGGGGGATGACGGCGCGCGCGGCCTGCTGGAAATGCGCGAGGCCGGTGCGCGGACGGTGGCGCAGGACGAGGCGAGTTCGATCGTGTTCGGGATGCCGAAGGAGGCGATCGCGCGCGGCGCCGCCGAACGGGTCGTCCCGCTCGACCAGATCGCTCGCGCCCTGCTGACGGCCAGCACGCGATGACCGCCCCCTTCCCCCAGCCGACCGGCGAGCCGATCGCGGCGACCGCCATCCAGGGCCTGGACATGGTCCTGCCGCAACCGGCGGACCAGCCGCCCCTGGCTCGGATCGCCGACCGGCTGGACGAACTCGCCGCCGGGCTGGACATGCGCTTCGTCGCCGCCGGCAACGCGCTCGGCCTCGAATATCAGATGGTCGAGCAGCTGATCGCCGTGCTGGAGGGGATGACCTCGGCGATGAACGGGTCGGGCGGCCAGCTCGCCATCGCCCGGCTGCTGGACGTCGCGCGGTCGCTGACCCAGTTGCCGGCGCTGCAACGCAGCCGCAATGCCGAGCTGGACGGGATCGGCCGCAGCGGCCGCAGCCTGATCGGCGTGCTGGACGATGTCCGCAAGACGCTGGACCTGCTGCGCGTCTATGGCCTGAACGTGCAGGTGGTGGCCGCGGATACCGGCGGCTTCACCGACTTCGCCAACCAGATGACGAACAAGATCGAGCATAGCGACAGCCATGTCGCCGCGCTCGGCGAGGCGTTGAAGGCGATGAACGCCGCGCTACCGGCCGCGCGCCAGGCCGAGCAGAACCTGGTTGCCGAATTCGTCAAGGTGCTGCCGATGGTGCCCGAGCGGCTGATCCGCGAGGCGGGGGCGTTGCGCGACTATCAGGAGGACCTGGCGGTGCAGGCGGACCGGATCGCCACGGCGGCGCGCACCGTGCGCGGTCATGTCGCCGAGGCGATCGGTGCGTTGCAGGTCGGCGATATCGCCCGCCAGCGACTGGAGCATCTCGCCGCCGCCGCGCGCCTGGTCAGCGAGTTGCCGGCGGGCGAGGACGCGCTGCTGGTGCAGCGGCGCATGGCCATGCTGCTGGCGGCGCAGATCACCGACACGACCGACCAGTTCCAGGGCGAGACGGACCGGCTGGTCGGCAGCCTGCGCCGCATCCTGCCCCAGGCGAAGCAGCTGCTGGACATGAGCCGCACGGTCGCCGCCACGGGGCCGGCGGAGGGCGGCGCGGACGGCGGCGGCCAGACCTTCCTCCACCGGCTGAAGAACGGGATCGCCGAGATGGCGACGCTGACCGGCCGGCTGCGCGAGGCCGACCTCCAGGTCGACCGGATCGCGGCGGCGACCTCCGAGGCGGCGGACGGCATGGTGTGCCGGCTGGCCCAGATGCGCCGCGCCCGCCGCGACGTGCAGCTGATGGCGCTCAACGCCGGCTTCCGCAGCATGCGGGCGGGCGTCAACAGCCGACCGCTCACGATCGTCACCGCGCATATCCATGACTGCGCCAATGTGCTGGACCGGCAGGTCGACCAGATCGACACGCTGATCGGCACGCTCTCCGCCAGTGCGTCCCGGCTGGGCGAGTTGCGCGGGCAGGCGGGATCGGATGCCGGCGAGGCGCTGTCGGCCGCGCTCCGCACGATCGACGAGGGCGCGGCGCATATCGACACCGAACTGGCCAAGGTCGGCGAGGATGCCGCCCAGTCGCTCAGCGTGCTGGAGGAGACGATCGAGCGGGTCGACTGCAACGACGCGATGCGCGCGCCGCTCTGGCGGCTGGCGGGCGAGCTGACCCAGATCGCCGAACAGGGCGAGGATATGGAGCTGCCGCCCGAGGCGGCGCGCCTCCATGCCTCGATGCTCGACCGGCTGGTCGCCAGCTACACCATGGCGCGCGAGCGGGAGATCCACGCCGCCGTCACCGGCCAGCCCATCGCCGCCGCCGCCGCCGCCCCGGCAGGCGACGAGACGGATGACGACCTGTTCGACGACGCGCTGTTCTAGAACCCGATGACATGACCTTGACCTAGAAACGTCATTGCGAGCGCAGCGAAGCAATCCACAGCCGCGTGCGTGACCCTGGATTGCTTCGCTGCGCTCGCAATGACGGCTTGGGTCAACCCGATGTCATCCTGCTCAAACGCGATTTCCGATCGGATGGGATCACCGCCGTGACGCGCTCGCCCGCAGGGCGATGACGGTGGTTCGACCGCTGGGACAACCGCGCTAGCCGCGCGCGCCCACCACGGCCAGGCGGGGGCGCTCAGGGGTCGGCGCCCGCGTCTTGGCCACGACGCAGCAGTTGCGGCCGGCCGCCTTGGCCTCGTACAGGGCCTGGTCGGCGCGACGGAGCGCGGCGGTCAGCGTTTCCCCGGCACTCAGGGCCGTCAACCCGATGCTGACCGACAGGCTCGGCAGGTCGGGCAGTTTCAGCTCGGCGATGATGCGGCGGATATCCTCGCACACCCGGCGCGCCGCCTCCGCATTATAATCCGGCATCAACAGCACGAACTCCTCGCCACCCAGCCGCGCCGGCACCACTTGGTCCGGCCGCGATGCATCGAGGCATTGCGCGATCCGCCGCAGCACGGCGTCGCCGCCGTCATGGCCCAGCCGGTCGTTGATGCTCTTGAAATGGTCGAGATAGAGAATGGCGATCGTCATCGCCACCTGGCCCAGCCGGTGCCGGACGGGATCGACGCGCCGGTCGAACGCCTCCTCCAGCGCGCGACGGTTGGGCAGGCCGGTCAGCGGATCGACGCGGGCCTGGTCGTGGTGCGTCTTCACGATCGACTGCAACACCGCGATCAGGATCAGCAGGCCGGCCGCGACCAGCAGCACGCCCGTGCTCGCCTGCGAGATGACGGCATAGAGGGACCCCAGATACGCTTGGTCCCCATGGAATCCGAGCGGTTCGGCCAGGAACGGCTTCACCAGGAAATGCAGGCCGGTGACCAGGAATACGCCGACCAGCACCCGGTTCATCGCCGAGCGGGGCGCGTCGCGCCAGGTGGTGAACGCGCACAGCATCATGCTGGCGGTGAAGAAGGACTGGAAGATCAGCCTGTGTAACAAATCCTCCCCGCCCAGGGGACGCAGCAGCGCAAAATAGGTCAGGCCCGCCCCGACGATCAGTGCGAAGCCGCGCCACATCGGACGGCGTTGGTGGAAGATGGACAGCGCCGGGGCCATCAGGGTCAGGCCGATCAGGAAGCTGCACGGCCCGAACCGATCCCACAGCGTCATCGAGCCCCCCGCCGCCACGATCAGATGGGCGGCCGGCTCCAGCACGCCGAAACCATAGCTGGCCGCGATCCAGCCGATCCGCCGCGCGCCGGGATTGAGACAGGCGATGACGACGAAGCTGATGCCGAACAGCGATGCCGTCAACATGTTCATCAGCAATGGCAAAACGGCTTGCGGCACCATGGTTCGGCGATCCGGACGAAGACTATAGAGGGAAAGCACGACGCGCTTGGAATATTCTAAGCCGAGAGCGGGCTAATCCAGCCGCCAAGGTGTTGCAACTCGGATTTTATCGCAATTTGCCTTCAATATGGTGCAACCCGTCGTGGGAACGTTATCGGCCCCATCATGCAAAAAGCGACCGTGCGGATGGCCCGCGCGGTCGCTTTTGTCTTGTCCTATCCGGAGGCGCGGTCACCCGGCCTCCGTGACGGGATCGGGGATGATCAGTCGCGATCACCGGTCAGGAAGGCCGGAGCGAACGGCGCCGGACCGTCCTCGCCGCCCTCGCGCTCGCGACGGGGGCCACGGCCCTCGCCCCGCTCGCCGGACCGCTCGCCGCCCCGGTCGCCGCGATCGCGACGCGGGCCACGGCCTTCGCCGCCACCCTCGCGACGCGGACCACGATCGCCGCCGCCGGCCCGCGGGCCGCGGTCGCCGCGATCACCCCGGTCGCCGCGCGGTTCGCGCGCCGGACGGGTGTCCTCCAGCTCGGCGCCGGTCTCCTGGTCGACGACGCGCATCGACAGGCGCACCTTGCCGCGCGGATCAATCTCCAGCACCTTGACCTTGACGGCCTGGCCCTCGGACAGCGCGTCCGACACCTTCTCGACCCGCTCGTTCTTGATCTCCGAGACGTGGACGAGACCGTCCTTGCCGCCCATGAAGTTCACGAACGCGCCGAAATCGACCAGGTTGACGACCTTGCCGTCATAGATCTTGCCGACCTCGGCCTCTTCGACCAGGCCCTTGATCCAGTTGATCGCCGCCTCGATCTGGCTCTGGTCGGACGACGAGACCTTGATGACGCCCTCGTCGTCGATATCGACCTTGGCGCCGGTGGTGGCGACGATCTCGCGGATCACCTTGCCGCCCGTGCCGATCACTTCGCGGATCTTCGACTTGTCGATCGTGAAGGTCTCGATGCGCGGCGCGTGCGCCGACAGCTCGGTGCGGGTCGAATCCAGCGCCTTGGCCATCTCGCCCAGGATATGGGCGCGACCCTCATGCGCCTGGGCCAGCGCGACCTTCATGATCTCCTCGGTGATGCCGGCGATCTTGATGTCCATCTGAAGGCTGGTGATGCCCTCGCTGGTGCCGGCGACCTTGAAGTCCATGTCGCCCAGGTGATCCTCGTCACCCAGGATGTCGGACAGGACGGCGAAGTCCTTGCCCTCCAGGATCAGGCCCATGGCGATGCCCGAGACGGGGCGCTTGATCGGCACGCCCGCATCCATCAGCGCCAGCGAGCCGCCGCAGACGGTCGCCATCGACGACGAGCCGTTCGACTCGGTGATGTCGCTGGTGACGCGGATCGTGTAGGGGAACTCCTCCTTGGTCGGCAGCACCGGATGCAGCGCGCGCCACGCCAGCTTGCCATGGCCGACTTCGCGACGACCCGGCGCACCGAAGCGGCCCACTTCACCGACCGAATAGGGCGGGAAGTTATAGTGCAGCATGAAGTGCTGGTAGGACAGGCCGTTCAGGCCGTCGATCATCTGCTCCGCATCGCGGGTGCCCAGCGTCGTGGTCGCGATCGTCTGGGTCTCGCCACGCGTGAACAGCGCCGAGCCGTGCGAGCGCGGCAGGAAGTGAACCTCCGCCTCGATCGGACGGATCTGCGTGGTGGTGCGGCCGTCGATGCGGCGGCCGTCCTTCAGGATCGCGGTGCGGACGATCTCCGCCTCCAGCTTCTTGACCAGCTTGGCGGCGGCGAGCTGCTCCTGCGGCGTGCGGTCGGCCATCGCCACCTTCGCCTTGGCGCGCGCCTCGCCCAGCGCGGTCTGGCGCTGCTGCTTGTCGGTCAGCTTGTAGGCGGCGGTGATGTCCTTGCCGATCAGCTTCTTCAGCTCGGCCTTGACCGCCTTCTGGTCGTCGCCCTGCTTGAGCTCCCAGGGGTCCTTGGCGGCCTGCTCGGCCAGGTCGATGATCGCGTCGACGATCTGGCGCGACGCCTTGTGCGCGAACACCACCGCGCCCAGCATCACCTCTTCCGACAGTTCCTTGGCCTCGGACTCGACCATCATCACCGCGTCGTGCGTCGCCGCGACGACCAGGTCGAGATCGCCGTCCAGCACCTCGGCATCGGTCGGGTTGAGCTGATACTCGCCATTCTTGTAGCCGACGCGCGCGCAGCCGATCGGGCCCATGAACGGCACGCCCGAGATGGTCAGCGCCGCCGAGGCCGCGATCATCGCGACGATGTCGGGCTCGTTCTCGCCGTCATAGGACAGCACCTGCGCGATGCAGTTGATCTCGTTGTAGAAGCCCTCGGGGAAGAGCGGGCGGATCGGGCGATCGATCAGGCGGCTGACCAGCGTCTCACGCTCGGTCGCGCCACGCTCGCGCTTAAAGAAGCCGCCGGGGATGCGGCCGCTGGCGGAGAACTTCTCCTGGTAATGGACGGTGAGCGGGAAGAAGTCCTGCCCTTCCTTGACCGTCTTGGCAGCGGTGACGGCGCATAGCACGACCGTCTCGCCGAGCGTCGCGATCACCGCGCCGTCGGCCTGACGGGCAACCTTGCCCGTCTCGAGGGTCAGCGTCTTGCCGCCCCACTCGATCTGCACCTTCTTGGTATCGAACATATCGCTTCCTTCACTCCCGCCGCGCCGATCGCGACGGGGGCCTATGATGCGGGCTAACCGGCCCGCGGCGGTGTGGGACGCTTCATCGCCCCCATGCCCACCGCGCCGAATTGCGGGCGGGCAGATACGAGAAGGGCGCCGCGAGGGCGCCCTTCCGAATTACTTGCGAAGGCCGAGCTTCGCGATCAGTGCCAGATACCGGTCACCGTCCTTCTTGCGGAGATAGTCCAGCAACGAACGACGCTTGTTCACCAGCATCAGCAGGCCGCGGCGGGAATGGTTGTCCTTGGCGTGGCCCTTGAAATGCTCCGTCAGGTTCTTGATGCGGTCGGTCAGGATCGCGACCTGCACCTCGGGCGAACCCGTGTCACCCTCTTCGCGGGCATGTTCCTTGATCAGCGCCTGCTTGCGCTCTGCCG
This sequence comes from Sphingomonas sp. SORGH_AS_0438, assembly GCF_031453475.1. NCBI lineage: Bacteria > Pseudomonadati > Pseudomonadota > Alphaproteobacteria > Sphingomonadales > Sphingomonadaceae > Sphingomonas > Sphingomonas sp. SORGH_AS_0438. The sequence continues at coordinate 308,829 of NZ_JAVIZS010000001.1, read as the reverse complement.
TGATCGACATCGTCATCCTTTCAATCAGAGGTTGAAGCCGCGAACGACACGGACCTCGCCCGCGATCACGTCGACCAGCGCCACGGGGGCGGAGTCGAGCATCGCGAAGGCCGCGCCGTCATCGGCATGCACCCCGACCAATACACGCCCCTGGCGGAGCGCCCCTGCCTGGTCGGGAGAGAGAGCAAGAGCCGGGATGTCGTCCAGCCCCGCCCTCAACGGCAGGAGTATCTGTTCAAGGGCGCGCGCCTGCCCCATTTCGTTCAATTTGTCCAGCGTTATCGCGCCCGACAGGTCGAAAGGCCCGGCCTTGGTCCGGCGCAGCATGGTGACATGGCCGACCGTGTCGAGGGCCAGCGCGATGTCGCGCGCCAGGCTGCGTATATAGGTGCCCTTGGAGACATGCGCCACCAACGTCGCCTCATCCAGCGGCCCGTCCGCCGCCGCCGCCTCGATCGTCAGCGCGTGGATCACCACGTCGCGGCTCTTCAGCTCCACCGCTTCGCCGGCGCGCGCCAGGTCATAGGCGCGCTCGCCATCGACCTTGAGCGCCGAATAGATCGGCGGCACCTGCGCGATGGGGCCGGTGAAGCGCGGCAGCACCGCCGCCAGCGCGTCGCGCGCCGGCCGCACCGGGCTGGTCGCGATCACCGGCCCTTCCGCGTCCAGCGTATCGGTCTGCTCGCCAAAACGGATGGTGAAGGCATAGACCTTGTCGCTGTCGAGCATCCGCCCGGCCAGCTTGGTCGCCTCGCCGACCGCGATCGGCAGCACCCCGGTCGCCAGCGGGTCGAGCGTCCCGCCATGGCCGACCTTCACCTTGCCATGGCCCGCCCCTGGCGCAGCACGCGCTTGACCGCGGCGACCCCTTGCGTCGAGCCCAGGCCCAGCGGCTTGTCGAGGATGATCCAGCCGTGCATCGCCTTATCCTTCCGCCTGGAGGAGCGCCTCGGCATGATGCCGACGGCACAGGGCGACATAGCGGTCGTTGCCGCCAATCTCGGTCTGCGATCCCTGCACGACCGGCGCACCCTCCGCGTCGACGCGCAGGTTCATCGTCGCCTTGCGGCCGCAGACACAGACCGACTTGATCTCGGTCAGCTCGTCCGCCAGCGCCAGCAGCCGGGCCGATCCCTCGAACAGCACGCCCTGGAAATCGGTGCGCAGGCCATAGGCCAGCACCGGCACGCCCAGTCGGTCGCAGACGCGCGCGAGCTGGTCGACCTGTCCGCCGCTCAGGAACTGCGCCTCGTCGACCAGCACGCAGGACAAGGGCGTCTCGGCATGGCGGTCGTCGATACAGGCATAGAGGTCGGTGCCGGGGCCGAAGGGCGTGGCCGGCGCGGTCAGGCCGATGCGCGACGCGATCGTGCCCGCCTCGAACCGGTCGTCGATCGCGGCGGTGAACAGCATCGTCGCCATGCCGCGCTCGCGATAGTTGAAGTCGGCCTGCAACAGGTTGGTCGACTTGCCCGCGTTCATCGACGCATAATAGAAATAGAGCTTGGCCATCGCCGCCCCGTTACCAGCTTGTGCCGCCGGCGAAAGGCCCGTTCGAAGCCTAGGCCGCGACCAGCTGCTCGGCCGTGGCGTCGGCCAGGCTGGTCCCGTCCAGGATGCGCGCGGTCTCGTCGCGCACCCGGGCCATCGCCTGGCGGATCGCGCAGGCCGCCTCGTCCTTGCAGTCGGTGCAGCGGCGATAGGCGGTGCGGCTGACGCAGGGGACCAGCGCCAGCGGCCCCTCGATCGTGCGGATGATGTCGCCCAGCGAGATCAGGTGCGCCGGCCGGGCCAGCAGATAGCCGCCATGCTTGCCGCGATGGCTCAGCACCAGCCCCGCCTCGCGCAGGTCGGCCAGGATCAGTTCCAGGAACTTGCGCGGCACATTCGCTTCCGCCGCGATCCGCGTCATCGGGATCGGCGCGCTGCCCACCGGGGCGGTGGCCAGGAACAGCAGGGAGCGCAGGGCGTAACGGGAACGCTGGGTCAACATGATGCGGGTCGATATGGTCCTGATTTGTGGCGAGCGAAAGGCGTTTGCATGTGCCCGCGCACGCCCTATATCGGTCGGTGCCGGCTTCGGCCGGCTATGGCGATAAATCGCGGCGTAGAATAGATGCAGCGGACCCGGGGGCGGTACCCGGCGGCTCCACCATTCGGGCCGGTCGACCATGGCTTTCAGCCATGGGTCGGGCGACCGGAATGACGGGGCCGAACTAGGATCGACGTGTATTGAAAGGCGCCGTTTTCGCTCGGAATGGGACCACCGCAACGGCCCATTACACAAGTGCCAACGATAACGAAGCACTCGCGATTGCGGCGTAACTGAGGGCCTCACGGCCTGACGTTACACCAAAATAGCGCGGTCGGACCCCACCGGGCAACAGAAGGGGATTCCAGCGGCAACCGGGAGGGCCGGGCAACAGAACCTCCCGGACCTTATCCCTTTCGAGCGATACGGGTCCCGCGACGCGAAGACGTCGTGTCGGTGGCCGAGGACGCCTCCTCTTCCCTTACGGTTCCCCGGCGAAGGCCGGGGCCCAGTTGGGAAGGTCGAGGTAACGGAGCGATACGCGTCGTCCCCTATGTCCCCCAACTGGGCCCCGGCCTTCGTCGGGGAACGAAGAGTGCGGGAACGACTGCCCCTTCCCCTCAATGCTCCCGGAACGACGACCAGAAGGCCCCAATAAGTGGCTCCAGCGCGTAATCGAGCGCGGTGCGCTTGCGCAGGGGGACCAGCACCTGGACCGGCATTCCCGCGCGCAATTCGAAATCGCGGCCCCGCACGACGTTCAGGCGGCGGAGCTGGTCGCGCGTCACCGTCACCTCGGCGGTGAAATAGCCCGCGCCCGTCTTCTCGTCGGTCACCGCATCGGCGGACAGGCGCGTGATCGTCCCCGTCAGGTCGGGCAGGGTCCGGTCGTGCAGGCTGGGGAACTTGACCAGCGCGCGTTGCCCGGTGTGCAGGTCGTCCGCATCGTCCAGCCCGATCCGCGCCTGGATGCGTAGCGGCACGCGTTCGGGCACGATGCTCATCAGCGTCTGGCCCGGCGCGATCACACCGCCGCGCGTGAAGACGGTCAGGCCGATCACCGCCCCCGTCGCCGGCGCGCGGATAGCGGTGCGGGCAAGCTGGTCGCGCGCCGCCGCCAATTTGGGGAGCAGGTCGCCCAGCCGCGTATCGACGTCGCGCAGATCGGCGGCGGTCCGCTCGCGGAAGCTGCGTTCCGCCTCCAGCGCGCCGATCTCGCTCTCGCGCGCCGCCTCGCGCGTCTGGGCGACGCTGGCGGCATATTGGCCGCGCTGCCCCATCAATTCGGCGCGCAGCCGCTCCAGCTCGCGCAACCGCGTCTGCGAGACGAAGCCCTTTTCCGCCACCGGCCGCAGCGCCGCCAGTTGCTGGTCGACCAGCCGCAACTGCTCCTCGGCGGAGGTCACCTGCGTACCATAGCCGCGCCCCTGTTGCGCCGACTGCGCCACCCGCTGGCCGAGCGCGCCGCGCTGCGCCGACAGCGTGGCGCGTCGTGCATCCAGTTCGCTCTGCTGCAACTTCAGCGCCAGCGCCGCCGCCGGCCGGTCCTCCGACGGCAGCGCGGCGAACTCGCGCGGCGGGGTGAGGCGGGCCGCGTCCATCTGCTCCGCCTCCAGCCGGGCGCGCTGCGCCAGCAGCCGGATCGCCTGCGCCGCCAGCGCGCGCTCCTGCGCCCGCACATCGGCGGCGACCAGGCGGATCAGCAACTGCCCGCGCCGGACCCTCTGCCCCTCGCGCACCAGCAATTCGCCGACCACCCCGCCCTCGCGATGCTGCACCGCCTGGCGCTGGCCCGACACTTCGAGCACGCCCGACGCATAGGCCGCCGCATCGAGCCGCGCGAACGCCGCCCAGCCCAGGAACAGCACGAAGAACAGCGCCGCGACGATCAGCCCGACCCGGATGTCGTGCGCCGGATCGCCCAGCGCGGCGATCGCCGGATTCCGGCGTCCCTCCTCCTCGGGTGCCAAGACCAGCGGCGCGCTCATGCCGCGCCCCCCTTGGCGACGACGCCGGTTCCGGGCGGCGTCATCCGCCGCACGCCCGGCGGCGCAATCTTCGCCAGCACCTCGTCCCGCGGGCCGAACAGCTCCGCCCGTCCGTCACGCAGCACCAGGATCTTGTCGACCACCGGCAACACGCCCAATTTGTGCGAGACGATCAGGATCGTCTTGCCCGCCGCCTTCCATCGCCCGATCGCCGCGTTGAGCGCCGCATCGCCCTCGGCATCCAGATGCGCATTGGGCTCGTCGAGGATGTAGAGCGCCGGATCACCATAGACCGCCCGCGCCAGCGCGATCCGCTGCGCCTGCCCGGCCGACACGCCGCGCCCGCCCAGGCCCAGCCGGTGGTCGAAGCCGCCCGGCAGCCGCAGGATCAGCTCCTGCGCGCCGACCATCTCCGCCGCCGCCACCACCTGCGCATCGATCGCGGCGCGATCGGCCGCCCCTTCCGTGTCGAAGCGGGCGATATTCTCCTTGATGGTTCCCTCGAACAGCACCGAATCCTGCGGCAGATAGCCGATATGCCGGGCCAGCCGCTCAGGCTCCCAGTCGTTCAGGTCGGCCGAATCGATGCGGACATGCCCCCGGTCGATCGGCAGCGCACCCGCGATCGCGCGCACCAGCGTCGACTTGCCCGCCCCCGAGGGGCCGACGATCGCCACCACCTCGCCCGGCTCGACCGCGAAGGACACGGCGTTGAGCAGCGTCGCGTCGCGCGCGGCGTTGAGCAGGGTCACCCCCTCCAGCCTCAGGCTTCCGCGCGGCGGCGGCAATTGAGTGACGTCGGCCGCGACCGGCGCACCGGCGAGCAGCGCATCCAGGCCGCGATAGCTGGCATGGGCCTGGGCGATCCCCTTCCAGCTGCCGATCAGCAGCTCGATCGGGGCCAGCGCCCGCGCGATCAGGAAGGAGGAAGCGAAGATCGCGCCGCCCGAAATCTTGTTGTCCACCGCCAGCAGCGCGCCGAGCCCCAGCGCCAGCGATTGCAGCGCCAGCCGCACGAACTTGGTCGCGGTGAAATAGCCTCCCGCGCGGAATCCCGCCTCCGTCTGCGCGACCAGCATCGTCTCGCGCTGGCGGACCTGGCGGGCGACCAGCGCGCGGCGCATTCCCAGGGCCCGCACGCTCTCCGCCGCCGCCAGCATCGCGTCCTGCGCAGCATAGGTGCGGGTCGCCACCTCCTGCGCGCGGGCCATGCTCCCGCGCGTCGCCACCTCGTTGCGCCAGGCGATGCCCGGCAGGATCGCCCCGCCGACCAGCGCGACCAGCCCGATCCACGGATGGACCAGGAAGCAGACGAGCACATAGATGGGCGTCCAGGGCGCATCGAACAGCGCCAGCATCCCCGGCCCGGTCAGCACGCCGCGCATCGCGTCGAACTCGCGCATCGCCGCCCGCGCGGCCGGTGCCTCGGGCCGCGCCATGGTCGCGTCGAGCAGCAGCGGCGCGAGGTCCGCATCCAGCCGGATGCCCGCGCGCACCAGCAGCCGGCTGCGCACCCGGTCGAGCAGCGCCAGGCAGGCGAGCGCGAACAACAGGATCAGGGTCAGGAAGCCGAGCGTCTGCACGCCTTGCGTCGGCACCACCCGGTCATAGACCTGGAGCATGTAGAGCGTCGGCACGATGTAGAGCAGGTTGACGAGCGCGCTGAACCCGGCCGCGCCGAGCAGGTGGCGGCGGCACCGCTCCAGCGCGGCGCGCATCGGTCCCTGCGGCAGATGGAGCCCCCCGGGCCCGCTGGTCCTACGCATACCCACCCTTCACGTCGCCGCCGCCCGGTCCGCGACCGACCGGGCGGGAACTCCTTATTATCGTCGATCGCGTCGGATCGCCATTCGCCCGGCAATTGTCGGGAACACCGCACCACCCCGGCCTCCGCAGGGGTGGTGCGACAGGTCTCGCGACGACCTCCCCAGCGGGGAGGAACGACGTTGCCGTCAACTCAGGCCAGGTGCATCCCGTCAGCCAGCGTCGGCATGAAGCCCCAGCCGCCATGATGCGCGAAGCCCAGATCGTGGGTCGCGTCGTCAAAGGCCTGGACCGTCTCGACCTGCGCCACCGCCTCGGCATCGGCGGACGGCTTGGCATCGAAGTCGAACAGCGCCAGTTGCGGATCATGGTCGGTCGGCCGGTCGCCGCTGAACTGCGAGTTCAGGTGGACCGCGTCATATTGCGCCTTCGCCAGCAGCCCGCCGGTGACCAGGATATGGTCCAGCGCCTGCGCATTGCCGTCGAACAGATAGCTGTAGCGCTCCTCGGGCGCGAGCAGCGCGGTCGCCAGGTCGGTGAGCACCCCGCCCTTGGCCGGGTCGGTCAGCTGGGTCTGCGCATCCTCCCAGGCGAAGCCGTTCCAGTCGCCCAGCACCGCGATGTTGAGCTTGGGATCGTCGGCCAGATGCTCCTGGATCCACGCCTTCACACCCGCCGCCTGCGCGGTGCGGGCGGCGTCGCCGGCATCGGCGGGCGGCTGGGTCGCGCCCCAGAGCGGGTCGCTGCCGCCGCGCGAGGTCAGGTGGACGTTGATCGCGGTGATCGTCTCGGCCCCGAACTGGAACTGCGCGACCAGCGGCTTGCGGCTGTTGTTATAGGCGGAGCCGGTGATCAGCTCGGCGCTGCCCTCGACATAGCTGACGCGGTCGAGATTATAGAGATAGCCGCCGCGGATATTGCCGTTCGGCTCGCCACCGGTCGAATTGGCGGTGGTCGGCGCGATCTCGACATAGCCGTAGCGTCCGCCATTGATCTTGGCGATCGCGTCGATCAGCCCCTGCGCGGTCTGCACGCCCGACAGCGTGCCGCCCGACTGCGCGCCGTTCGCGTCCTGGATCTCCTGCAGCGCCAGGATGTCGGGCGCGCGCAGGTTATAGACGATGTCCGCCGCCAGCACGTCGTACTTGTTGTCCGACGCGTCGAGATTCTCGACATTATAGGTGGCGAGCGACAGATGCGTGGCGTCGCCGGCCAGCGCCGTCACCTCCTTCTGGAGCGTCACGTCCCGGGTCACCGTCACCGCCTCGGTCACGATCACCTCGTAACGGGCGGCGGCATAGTTAACGATGCCGGTGACGCTGCTCAGGTGATCGCCGACCGAATAATTGGGGGTGAACCCGTCATAGATGGCGGCCTTGCCCTGGAGCTGGATCTTCTCCGGGTTGAAGTCGTCCTTGGCGATCGTGATGCCGCCGCGATCGTTGACGCCGGTCGCGCCCTCGCCGCCCGAGGCGACCACATCGGTCTCCTTGTAGCTGTCGCTGGTGGTGTTGGAGACGACGAGCGGATTGTCGATCGTGACGCGCATCCCCTCCAGCGATTCCCAGAAGTCGATGCCGTCGGTGGTCGGGTCGTAGCTCTTCAGCCCGTCATCGTCGATCACGCCGGTCGGCGGGGTCAGCCCGCCCTTGCCGATCAGCACCGCGTCGGGCAGCGCCTGGTCCCAGCCCTCCAGCGTCACGGTCGGCGCGCTGATCTGGGTGACGGTCAGGCCGCCGGTGCCGGCGCGATACTCGCTGACCGCGCCCTGCACGCTCACCGCATCGCCGACTAGGAAATCCGGCGCGCTGTTGGTGTAGACGAAGATCGCGTCGGAGGTGCGCGCATTGCCGTCGCCCAGATCCTGCAGATAGAAGCCGTTGCCGTCGACCGCCGTGACGACGCCGCGCGTCACCACCGTCTGCCCGACATAGGCGGAGGCATGGCCCTCGCCCTGGATCTGGCCGATCTTCAGCGGCAGGATATCGTCGTTCAGGATCGTGCCGGTCGCCTTGGCCCGGTCGATCGTGGCACCGCCGGTCGCGTTCGACAGGGTGATGGAGAAGCTCTCGTTCGGCTCCGGCAGGCGGTCGCCGAGCACGGGCAGCGAGATGGTCGCGCTGGTCTGGCCATCGGCGAAGCGCACGGTGCCGGTCAGCGCCATCGCGCCGAAGTCGCCCGCATCCGCCCCGCCCTCGCCGCCCGGCAGCGTGATCGCGTACGCCGCCTCGACCGCCCCGCTCGCGCCGCCGACGCGGGTGACGGTGAAGTCGATCAGGTGCGTGCCCGCATCGCCCTCGACCACCGAGGCGTCGGCGATGCTGAGCGTGCCGGGCAAGGCCGCGCCGCCGCCGCTGGTGGTCACGCGGATGTCGTCGATGCCGATCCATTCGTCGGTGCCGGCGGCGTTGGTGGTGACGATGCGGACCTGCAGCGTCGCGGCGTTGTTCGCATCGTCGGGCAGCACGACCGTGACCGGCGTCACCAGGCCCGGCGCGCTTTGCGGCGCGCTGGCATCGGCGACATAGCCGTTCGGCACGTTTGCCCAGGCGCCGCTGTCGCTCAGGCGATATTGCACCGCGATCGGCTGCACCGAGTCGTTGGCGCTGTTGTCTAGGTCGCGCAGGTTGAACGAGACGGTCACGCCCTGCCGGCCGGTGGCATCCAGATAGAGCGCCAGATAGGGCGCGTCCGCCGTGCCCGATCCCTTGATCGCGACGGTCGGATTGCTGATCTCGAATTCGGCGACGCCACCGGTCGAGAAGGTGTCGGGCCGGGTCTGGTTGGCGTTGACGTCGGCTTCCGGCCTGGGATCGAGCGTGATCGTGCGCGGATCGATCCCCGCCCTGGAGGTCGAATCGTCGCGGCCCAGAAAGCCCATGATCGACGGCACGTTCGACCAGTCGTCGTTGCTGCGGATCAGGCTGGTGTTCGACCAGTCCTGAAACAGGTCGCCGCCGGCCAGATTCCAGTAATTCGTGCTCACGCCCACTACCCCCCTGTCGCCATGGTCCGCCCCGGCACTCCCCCGGACGGCGGATGGACGCCGCTCGACGTCCCTAACAGGTCGTTAATCTGCCCATGTGACAGAGCCGTGGCAAATCCTCATGACACCCGACATGACGATTTTCGATTCGCCCGTTTTCCAGTGACATGGCGCCGTAATCGATGGCACTGGCGGCCCCTGTCCCAAAATGACGCAGATGTCATGGCAGCGGACGTGTTTACCCGCAAAGGGCCTGCCGTAACGTCTTGGGACTGCAACATGGCGCTGGCAACGAAAGGGCCAGCATCGATCCATAAGGGGGATATCCTAATGACCCGTTTCGCCGCCATCGGGCTCGCCGCCGTCGCCACGCTATCCGCCACCAACGCCCAGGCTGCGGTGGTCGAGGTGAAGGGCGGCACTGCCAGCGCCAGCATCGCCACCTTCGGCGCGTTCGAGCAGAGCTTCAAGCCGACCGAGAATCTGCTGACCAGCTTCGCCTTCACCTTCGGGAGCACCAGCCGCACTGCCACCACCGGCTCGGTGGTCTTCTCGCTGCTCGACCAGAACAACACGGTGCTGGTGCAGGGTCGGACGACCAGCCTGACCGGCCTCGTGTTCCGGTCGCTGGGCGACTTCGTCACCGTCTTCACCGGGTCGGTGGCGGTGACCGCCAACCAGACTTATCGCGCGGTGCTGACCTCGGACACCAGCAACGTCGTGCTCGGCTATCGCAATGGTACGGACGGCTATGCGGACGGTGCGCTGACCCGCGCCACCGACAGCGACCAGGCCTGCGTCCGGTCGCCCAACCCTTGCGACGCCAATTTCCGCTTCACCACCGCGGCGGCGGCCGTGGTGCCGGAGCCGGCGAGCTGGGCACTGATGCTCACCGGCTTCGCGCTGGTCGGCGGTGCGGCCCGCTATCGCCGCCGCGCCTCGGTGCTGCGCTATAGCTGATCGCCCGCATCGGGACCAACGGTGACGGGGGGCGACGATCCGGGGGGACCGCCGCCCCTTTGCTGTTCGGGGTCGGGCGCTATGCTGGTGCGAATCCCGCTGTTGGAGAGGCGCTTATGACCGATTTCGACCCGCTGCCGGCGCTCGGCCGCCGCGCCCTGCTCGCGGGCCTTGCCGCCACCCCGCTGATCGCGACCGCCGCCCAGGCTCAGACCGCGCTCAAGGATACCGGCCCCCAGGCGGGCGAAGTCGTGCCGCTCTGGCCCGGTGCCGCGCCCGGCCACCCGTCGCGCGCGCCGGTGCTTAAGATCGACCAGCGGTCCAAGTCGCCCGGCTTCGACGACCGCTGGGTGACCGGCGTGGATCGCCCCGCCCTGGTCGTCCGCCGCCCGGCCACCCCCAATGGCAGCGCGGTGATGCTGATCCCCGGCGGCGGCTATGGCTTCCTGGCCTGGGACAATGAGGGCGAGGAACAGGCCCGCTGGCTCAACGCGCGCGGCATCACCGCCTATATCCTCCTCTACCGCCTGCCCGGCGAGGGCTGGGCGAACCGCGCCACCGTGCCGCTCCAGGATGCGCAGCGCGGCCTGCGCCTGATTCGCGCGCGCGCCATCCAGGACCGGATCGATCCGGCGCGCGTCATGATCCTGGGCTTCTCGGCGGGCGGGCATCTCGCCGGCAGCCTCGCCACCCGCCATGCCGAGCGGACCTATGCGCCGGTCGACGCGGCCGACCGATTATCGGCGCGGCCCGATCTGGCCGGGCTGATCTATCCGGTGGTGTCGCTGGCCGAACCCTTCACCCATGAAGGATCGCGCGACAATCTGCTCGGCCCGAATGCCGACCTCGCCGCCCGGCAGCGCGGCTCGGTCGAGCGGCTGGTCACGGCGGAGACGCCGCCGATCTTCCTCACCCATGCCAGCGACGACGGACTGGTGCCCATCGCCAACAGCCTTGCCCTCTACCAGGCGATGCTGGCGGGCAAGCGGCCGGCGGCGCTACACGCCTTCGACCAGGGCGGCCATGGCTTCGGCGTCCGGCTGAAGGCCAATGTCGCGACCGCCGCCTGGCCGACGCTGTTCGCCGGCTATGCGACGCAGCTCGGCCTGTTGCCGGGCTGAACGACAGGCCCGTCCGCCGGATCGGACCAGCGGACGGGCCCAGGGCTTACTGCCCGCCCGCGACCGGCACGGGTGCAGAAATGGCGAGCGGCGGCGGCGTGCCGGTCGCGATCGCCAGCGGCACGTCCTCGTCGACGAATCCCTTGATGATCGTGCCCATCGGCACGCGCGCGCTGGTGCCGGTCATGAAGAAGCCGGCCGGCAGGAAGACGATCGCCGAGGCCGCCACCGCGCCGACGCCGCCGGCCACGCCCTTGTCGTCGAACGCGCCGCTCAGGCGGATCTGCCGGCCGTTGACCGTGGCGTAGAGCAACCGCGCGCCCAGATGCCCCGACTTGCCCCACATGCCCTTGTTGGTGACCTCGATGACCTCGCCGATCGCCGGGCTGCCCGCCGGGATCACGGTCACGCCCTGCACCATCACCGGCTCCGCCACCTCCAGATGGAAGCGCTGGCCGACGCGCAGCTTCTTGCCCTTGGTGGTCAGCTCCTCCGACAGGCGGAGCGGCACTTCGGTGCCGGTGCGCAGCGTCGCCGCGCTCGTGGCCGTCGCGACCGGCTGTACCGGTACGGTCGCCGTCTGGGCCTGCGCGCCCTGCACGGACATCATCATCGCCGCGCCCAACAGGACGCGCGTCATCCTCGCCATAATCTGATTACCCCCAGGCGACTCGGCCCCATCCGAGTCGTGGCCGGCAAACTGGCACGGTCGTCTGACAACGGGAAGACAGTCGGGCGGAGAACATGGACCGAAATGGCCCGACATCGCGCGGGAATCGTACAGAGCGAAGGCCATGAGGCGGTTCGACTGGCTGGCGATGTGGAGAAGAAGATTGGTCGGGACGACAGGATTCGAACCTGCGACCCCCACACCCCCAGTGTGATGCGCTACCAGGCTGCGCTACGTCCCGACCGGAGGGCGGCTCCTACGCGCGGTCGGCGCAGGATGCAAGCGGCTTGGAGGCTGTTCCGCGACGATTGCCATAAATCGCGCCGGATGGTAGCGGCCACGCTTCATGCGCGGGGGCGTTCCCCCGCCGACCAGCCATGACGGGTCCGATGTTCATTCCCTCTGCTTACGCCCAGACCGCGGGCGGCGCCGCCGGCGCGAGCGGCATTGCGAGCTTCCTCAGCCTCGCGCCGCTGTTCCTGGTCTTCATCGTCTTCTATTTCCTGATGATTCGCCCCCAGCAGCGCCGCGTGAAGCAGCTGCAGACGGCGATTCAGGCGGTGAAGAAGGGTGACCAGATCGTCACCGCCGGCGGCATCGTCGGCCGCGTCACCAAGGTCGAGGACCTGTATGTCGAGGCGGAGATCGCCGCCAACACGCGCGTCCGCGTCGTCAAGGCGACGATCGCCGAGGTGGTCAATCCGCTCGCGAAGCCGGCGAACGACTGATGCTGGATTTTCCGCGCTGGAAGGTCTGGTCGATCTATGCGGTGTTGGCGGCGCTCGTCGCGCTGGCCATGCCGAGCGTCCTGTCGGGCATCCTGCCGAGCAACCTCGCCGCGCATCTGCCGGCGAAGCCCCGCATCAACCTGGGTCTCGACCTGGCCGGCGGCAGCTATCTGCTGCTGGAGGCGGACACGCAGGATTTGGCCAATACCCGGCTGGAGACGATGCGCGACCAGATCGCGGCCGAGATGAAGCGCGGCAATCCGCGCATCGCGATCGGCGACATCTCGACCCGTAACGGCCAGCTCTCCTTCATGCTCCGCGATTCGTCGCAGGTCGACGCGGCGCGCGAGCGGCTGCTGTCGGTGGCGGGCGGCGGGGCCGGCATGACCGGCCAGCGCGAATGGGACATCCAGGTCGTCGATTCCAGCCGATTCGTGCTCAAGCCGACCCAGGCGGGCCTGGACCAGGCGATCAACACCGCGATGGGCGACGCGACCGAGGTCGTGCGTCGCCGCATCGACGAACTCGGCACGCGTGAGCCGACCATCGTGCGCCAGGGCAGCAACCGCATCCTGGTGCAGGTGCCCGGCCTCCAGAATCCGCAGGCGCTGAAGGACCTGCTCGGCAAGACCGCCAAGCTGGAATTCAAGATGGTCGAGGAGAATGTCTCCCCGGCCGACCTCGCCGCCAATCGGGCGCCGCTGGGCGCGCAGATCCTGACCTATGTCGATGGCGGCCCGAACGCGCGCATCGCGGTGAAGCGCTCGACCGTCATCTCCGGCGACCAGCTGGTCGACGCGACTCAGGGCTATGACCCGCAGACCAACGCGCCGATCGTCAATTTCACCTTCGACGGCCAGGGCGGCCGCCGCTTCGCCAGGACGACGACCGACAATGTCGGCAAGCGCTTCGCGATCATCCTCGACAACCAGGTGATCTCGGCACCGAGCATCAACACGCCGATCCTGGGCGGGCGCGGCTATATCCAGGGCAATTTCACCGTCGATTCGGCCAATCAGCTCGCCATCGCGCTCCGCTCGGGCAAGCTGCCGGTGGACCTCAAGGTGATCGAGGAATCGACCGTTGGCCCCGACCTGGGCGCTGATTCGATCCGCGCCGGCCTGCTCGCCTCGGCGATCGCGGTGGCGCTGGTCGTGATCTTCATGCTCGTGACCTATGGCCGGTTCGGTTTCTACGCGAACCTGGCGGTGGTCATCAACGTATTCGTCATCGTCGGCGTGCTGGCGGTGCTGGGCGGCACGCTGACCCTGCCCGGCATCGCCGGCTTCGTGCTGACGATTGGTACGGCGGTCGACGCCAACGTGCTGATCAACGAGCGAATCCGCGAGGAACGGCGACGCGGGCGCAGCGTCGTCCAGTCGGTCGAGCTAGGCTATAAGGAGGCCAGCCGCACCATCTTCGAGGCGAACGTGACGCACGCGATCTCCGGCCTGATCATGCTGGTGCTGGGCTCCGGCCCGGTGAAGGGCTTCGCGGTGGTGCTGCTGATCGGCATCGTCACCTCGGTCTTCACCGCCGTCACCTTCACCCGGATGCTGGTGGTGCAGTGGATTCGCCGCACCAAGCCCAAGACGATCAACATCTGAGGCGAGCAGAACCATGAAACTCCTCAAGCTCGTCCCCGACGATACCAACATCGACTTCGTCCGCCTGCGCAAATGGGCGTTCGGCCTGACGCTGGCGCTGTCGATCCTGGCGGTCGGCCTGGTCTTCACGCGCGGCCTCAACATGGGCGTCGACTTTGTCGGCGGCCTGATGATCGAGGAACGCTTCCCCTCCCCGCCCGACCAGAACCGGGTGCGGCAGGTGATCGACGGGCTGGGTGTGGGCGAGGCGGCGATCCAGCAGGTCGGCGATCCGCGCGCCCTGTCGATCCGCCTGCCGGTGCAGCAGGGCGCGGACGATGGCGCGACCAACCGCGTCGTCCGCCAGGTCGAGGCCGCATTGGGCAAGGCATTCCCCGGCGCGACCTTCAGCCGCTATTCGACCGTATCCGGCAAGGTGTCGGGCGAGCTGGTCCAGCACGGCATCCTGGCGGTCGTGCTGGCGGTGCTGGGCATCGGCCTGTTCGCCATCTTCCGCTTCGAATGGCAGTTCGGCGTGTCGACCATCGTCGCCATCGTCCACGATCTGTTGATGACGCTCGGCTTCTTCGCGCTGACCCGGTTCGAGTTCGACCTGAACATCGTCGCGGCGGTGCTGACCATCATCGGCTATTCGATCAACGACAAGATCGTCATCGACGATCGCATCCGCGAAAATATGCGCCGCTATCGCAAGATGGAGATGCGCGACATCATCAACCTGTCGGTCAATGAGACGCTGCCGCGCACGGTGATGACCTCGGTGACCATCCTGCTCGCGCTGGTCGCGATGCTGGCGCTGGGCGGCCATGTGCTGCGCGGCTTCACCGCGGCGATGATCCTGGGCATCGTGGTCGGCACCTATTCGTCGATCTACGTGTCCTCGTCGCTGCTGATCGCGCTGGGCCTCCGCGCCGAGCCGAACCGCGAGAAGCCGGGCACGACCGACAAGACCAAGATCGACGATGCCGAGCGCATCGTCCCGCGTCAGCGCTGAGGGAAACGGCATCATGCGCATGGATCGCGGCCAGCCGGTCACCGGGCCGGAAATCCGGGGCTTTTCGGGCAACGGATACCGGCTGGACGATGTGACGGTCGCGACCGCGCTGCTGCTGACGCCGGACACGGCGATGGACTGGACTCCGCCCGCCATCGCTGACCTGACCGTGGAGGCGATCGCGCCGCTGCTCGATCCGCTGCCCGAATTCATCCTGATCGGCACCGGGGCGCGACTGGCCCGGCCGCCCCGCGCCCTGGTCGAGGCGCTCGACGCGCGTGGCATCGGCGTCGAGACGATGGACAGCCGCGCCGCCGCCCGCGCCTGGGGCGTCCTGCGCGCCGAGGGGCGGCGGCTGGCGGCGGCGCTCTACCCCACCGACGCCTGATCCTCGGTACACACCGGATAACCGCAATCGAGATCGCCCCGGATCGATAGTGGATTGCGAGTGACAAGGCCGCTTGGCCGCAATAGCCTCCTCCCCGATCAGGTGGAGTAGCGCGTGAGACACGAACGGTTCGGGGCGATGCTCGCCTTGGCAGCGATGCTGGCGGGATGCGGCGGCGATGGCGGGTCCAGCGCCAGCACTTCCAGCGGGGGCAGCGCGGGCGGCGGCACCGCCGCGACGCCTGCCCCGACCGCCAGCGGCTGTTCGCTCCGCGAACGGCAGGACTGGGCGGCGGCGCAGCTGCGCGAATGGTATCTCTTCCCCGAAACGCTGCCCACCAGCCTCAGCCCCGCCGGCTATTCGACCGTCGACGATTATATCGACGCCCTCACCAAGACCGCACGCGACCAGTCCAAGGACCGCTATTTCACCCATCTCGCCTCCATCAAGGAGGAGAATGCCTATTATGATTCGGGCGAGAGTGCCGGTTTCGGCTTCCGGATCACCATCGCCAGCGGCAACAGCGCGCTGACCGTCACCGAAAGCTTCGAGGGCGCGCCCGCGCTAGCCGCCGGAGTCGATCGCGGTGCGCAGATCGTCGGTATCGGCACCAGCAGCAGCGACGTGCGCAGCATCGCCGCGATCACCGCCGCCGACCCGACCTATGGCATCGGCAACGCCCTGGGTCCGAACACGACCGGCACCACCCGTGTCTTCCGCCTCCAGACCGCGAACGGCGGCACGCGCGACGTCAGCATCGCCAAGGCGGTCTATACGCTGACCCCGATCTCCAGCCGCTACGGCGTGCAGATCATCAACGATGGCGACCAGAAGGTCGGCTATCTCAACCTGCGCACCTTCATCAACACAGCCGATGCGCAGCTCCGCTCCGCCTTCGACGGCTTCCGCCAGCAGGGCATCACCAGGGTCATCATCGACCTGCGCTATAATGGCGGCGGCCTGATCAACACGGCGGAGCTGGCCGGCGACCTGCTCGGCGGCAATCGCCAGACATCGGACGTATTCCATTATACGACCTTCCGGCCGGAGAAATCGTCGAACAACGAGACCCGCTATTTCGCACCACAGTCCCAGTCGATCGCGCCGACCCGCATCGCCTTTATCGGCACGCGCGGCACCGCCTCGGCCAGCGAATTGCTGATCAATGCCATGTCGCCCTATCTGGGCACCAGCATGGCGCTGGTCGGCACCAACACTTATGGCAAGCCGGTCGGACAGATCGCGCTGGACCGCGCGCAATGCGACGACCGGCTGCGCGTCGTTGCCCTTGCGACCCAGAACAGCGCGCGCCAGGGCGGCTATTATACCGGCCTGGCATCGACCCTCGGCACCACCTGCCAGGCCAGCGACGATCTGAGCCGGCCGATGGGCGATCCCGCCGAATCCTCCACCCGGGCGGCGCTCGATTTCCTGGCCGGGCGAAGCTGCACCTCGATTACCGCGCGGAGCAGCGATGCGACCAGCTTCTCCGCCTCGAGCCGCGAACTGGTCCGCGCGGCCCGGCCGAGCGCGGCGCAGCGCGAGGTGCCGGGGCTGTTCTGATCGGATCGGCCCGACCACGCCTCCCCCTGCCGGGGAGGCGTTTCATCCCCGACCCGACGTCGCCCCGCCCCCGTTAGACGCAGCGCGGATCGCGTTCCGGCGCGGCGGCGGTGCGCGTCTTCCAGCCGCCATCGGGCGCGCGATACTTTTCGCCCGGCTTGGTCTGCGCGATCAGGTTGCAGCCGCTGGTGAAGGCCAGTTGCTCCACCGTCGCGCCGGTCGCCTGCGCCTTTTGCGTATAGGCCGCCTTGCGCTGGATGTTGATCGCATTGACCAGCGCCCGCAGTTCCGCCGAGCCGCCGCCGACCACGCCCAGATAGCCGTCGGGCAGCTCGCCCACCTCGCCCGCCGCGCGCGCCGCCGCATAGGCCGGATCGCGCTGCGCCCAGGCGGCGGTCGACAGGCTCGCCAGGACAACCAGGCCCGCCATCGTCATCTTCGCCATGGTCTTCATCAGAAAATCCCCGGATTCTGCTGGATCAGCGACTTGGCCTCATTGTCGAGGCGGTACACCACTTCCTGCGTGACATTGATGTTCAGGTTGATCTCGATCGGCTTGGTCGGCGCGTTCACATTGATGCAGCCGCCGGTCGCCCCGGTCAAAATCGCCATCGTACAGATCGTGATCGCTCGCATCGTCGTCAACCTGGAACGCTTCATCGCCGATTCTCGCTTACGGGGGTCTGAATGGAAAGGGGCGGCGTCGCCTTCGCCGACGCAGACCCGGTATTTTCGGCCCCGCGCTTCTGCGCCTCGATCAGCGCGGGCAGGTTGCGCTCGACCAGCAGCTTGGGATCGTAGAAGGTGGAGACCGAGTCGAGCAGGCCGCGAAACGGCGCACGGACGCGGATGTTGAAGGTGAAGGGCAGCCGCTGCAACCGGCGGATGATGAAATTGCTCTTCGCCCCCTGCCCCTGCTGCACGCCGGTGAAGCGGACCGCGGTCACCATGTCGCCGCCCAGCGGCCCGTCCATGTTGATCGTCAGGCTGCGATAGCGGAGCGACTTCAGCGCCTGGAACGCCAGATTGCCCCAGGTGCCGAGCTGCTTCTGCCCCAGCACCCCGACATAGGCGAGCGTGCCGCCGCCGTCGCGCACCACCAGCCGCCCGCCCTCGATCCGGCCGCCGCGATCGTCGAAGATCATCGGCAGCGTCCCGTCGAAGATGCCGGTGGCGTCCAGATTGGGAAAGTCGAACTGCTGGAGGAACTGGTCGGCGCGCGCACCGGAGACATGGAAGGTCATGTGGCGCGCCCGCTCCGCCGCGAAGTCGAGCAGCGTCGGGTCGAGCGTCAGCGCGCCACCGGCAAAGGGCCAGCGCGCATCCTCGACCTGCACGCGCACCCCGCCGAGCAGCTGGAAGCGGATCACCCCGTCATTGACCGCGACGCCCGGATTGACCGTCTTCACCGTCACCACCTGTCCGGGCGGCGTGTGCAGCGCGAGCAGGTCGTCGAAGCGGATCGTGCCGGCGATGCCGGTGGCGGGGCCGAAGGCGGCGGCGAGGTCGATCCCCTGGCTGGTGAAGGCGCCGGTGCTCGTCACCTGGTCGCCCCAGGCGATATGGCCCGCCCCGGTCACCTTGCCCTTCACATCGGCGATCACGCCGAAGGTCAGCGGGGTCAGCAGATCGGGCCGGAAGGTCTTGGTGAAGACCAGCCCCGGCACCGTCAGGTCCGCCGCACCCGTGCCGCTGCCCAACAGGTGATGCAGCGCGACATTGGCGACCGCCATGTTGGTGGTCGGCTCGTAGAGCGTGCCGGCGGCATCGATCCGGTTCCCCGCCAGCCGCAGCGTGACACCGCGCCCCGCCATCGGCTTGAAGCGCGGCGCGTCGGTCTGCGCATCGGTGACGGTCAGCGCCCCGTCCAGGTCGAGCGCGCCGCCCTGGAAGCGCCAGTCGCCCGTCGCATCGGACAGCAGCAGCGGCACCGCGCCGATCTGGCCCGCGCCACCGGTGAACGTGCCGGCGATCGCGCCGTTCGCGATCCGCCCGGTCAGCGTCGTCGCATCGATCCGGGTCGGTCGGTCTGGCTCGCCGAGCCGCGCCTTGACGTCGTCCAGCGTGAAGCCCTGCGTCGCCACGTCGAACCGCGCCCCGGCCGCATCGATCGCCAGCGGCGTCCGCCCGATCCGCCCGCGCAGCGCGGTCGCCGCCAGCCGTGCGTCACCGGCGACGCGTCCGTCCGCCACGGCGAGCAGCGTACCGCCGGTGGGACAGAGGTTCAGGCGCGCGGGGTCGAGCGTCAGGCTGGAGATGCTGAGCCGCTGCCATCCCACGGGCACGCAGCCGGGGTCCACCTGCCAGCCGCCACGCGTCCGACGGACCGCGAGCGGCAGGCGCAGATCCTCGATCCGGCCATTGTCGCCAAGCGGTCCAGTCAGGCGGAGGTCCATCGCCAGCCGCGTCTCGCCGCGTCCCCCCAGGGCGAAGGTTAGCGGCGTGGCGGCCAGGCTGGCATTCCCCGCTTCATAGGCGGAGCGCAATGTCGCGGTGCCGGTCAGCCGCCCGTCACGCGCGCGCCGCCGGGCCACGACCGCGAGTTCGGGCAGGCCGCCGCCGCTGCTAGTCACCCGCCCGTCGAGATGCAGCCCACCCGCCGGCCATCGATAGCCGAGCGCGCCCTCGGTCAGCGCCAGCCGCGCGCCGGTCGCCGCATCGATCCGCCCTGCCCCCAGCGTCACCGCCCCCGTTTCGCCGCGCAGTTCCGCCGCGAACGGCAGATGCAGGTCGAAGTCACCCGCCGCCGCCCGGCTGGCCATCACCAGACGGTCGCGCAAGGGGGCGAGCGGCGTGCCAGCAAGCGCGGGAATGCCGTCCAGCCGGGTCAGCATGGCCGGGGCGAGCGCCGCGTCCTGTGCATCGACCACCCCCTTGCCGCTGACGCCGGCCGGGCCGATCGCATAGCGCGTGTAGAGGCGTACCGCCGCCGCCCGCCCCTGCTCCGCGCGCAGGCCGGTGCCATGCAGGTCGGCGCGCCCGCCGGTGCCCGAGGCATCGCCGGTGAAGTCCAGCCGACCGCGCATCGCGGCGAGCGTGACGCCCTTGGCCTCGACCGCCGCGCTGGTCAGCCGTGCATCCCCCTGCCACCGGTCGAGCGCGGCGGAGAGATCGACCGACAGGTCGGCGCGCAGATCAGCGACGCGGGTGTCGGCACAGGCCAGCCGCCCGACGCGCACCGGGCCGACCAATTCCGGACGGGCGCGATCGATCCGCACGTCGACCGCCGCCGACAGGTCCGCCACGGCGCAGCCCGCCAGCCTCAGGTCGGGCGCGACCGCCGCCAGCGTGCCGCGAAAGCCGTTGTCCAGCCGCCCCTTGCCGCGCAGCTTGATGCCGACCAGACCGGCGGGCGTCGTCAGCCGGATGCGCGCGTCCGCCACGTCCACCGAAAGCCGGGGCAAGGCGAAGGGCTGGTTGCCCGACGATGGCGGCATCAGCCGGTCGAGCGCCCCCAGCCGCAGCTTGCCATCGCGAAGCTCGGCGCGCAGCCGGACATGGCCGGCGCGCACCTGCTGCACCGATACGCCGGACAGGCCGATATCGGTGCGCGTCTCGATCCAGTCGGCGACCAAGTCGGGACGGGCGGGATCGCCGATCACGACATGGGTCAGCCGCTGCCGCCCCAGCCCCAGATCGGCGATGTCATAGGTGGCGGGGACGCCGCGCCGGACCAGCGTGTCGGTGACGAAATGACGCAGGATCGGCCGGCGCTCGAACCACAAGCCGGTGCCGGCGACGGCCAGCACCGCGGTGCCGGCCAGGGCGGCGCGACGACGACGGCTATAGGGGCGGCGATTCGGCTGGATATGCTGCTCCTCCTCCACCGCGCGCGTCATCCTCCTGCCGAGCGGCGCTTCTTAAAGGCCGGAGGGCGGGAGTTGAAGCGCTTATCTGGCGCAAGCGTATACGGCCCTTGATCCGGGCGGAACGGCGGATAGGACGGGCGCATGGCCGATCCCCTTCCCGATCACGCCGGTCACCGGGCGCGGCTGCGCCAGCGGCTGCTCGCCGATCCGGCCGGGCTGCTCGATCATGAGCTGGTCGAATATCTGCTCGCGCTCGCCATCCCCCGCCGCGACACCAAGCCGCTGGCCAAGGCGCTGCTGACGGAGTTCGGCGGCATCGGCGGCCTGCTCACCGCCGAGCCGGAGGCGATGATGCGCGTCGACGGCATGGGCGAGGGTGCCGCCGCCGCGATCCGCATCGCACAAGGATCGGCGCTGCGGCTGCTCCATGCGCAGGTCGCGGACCGGCCGATGCTGGCCAATTGGCAGGCGCTGCTCGACTATCTGCGCGCCGACATGGCGCATCGCGGCGTCGAGCTGTTCCGCGTCCTTCACCTCAACACCCGCAACATCCTGATCCGCGACGAGATCATGAACCATGGCACGGTCGACCAGGCGCCGGTCCATGTCCGCGAGGTGATCCGCCGTGCGCTGGAACTGCAATCGGCGGCGATCATCCTGGTCCATAATCATCCGAGCGGCGATCCCTCGCCCAGCCGCGCCGATATCGAGATCACGCGCCGGATCGTGGAGGCCGGCAAGCCGCTCAACATCGCGGTGCACGACCATCTCATCATCGGTGCGAACGGCCATGCCTCGCTCCGGGCGCAGGGGCTGATCTGACGAACGAAAGCGGCCGCCGGGATAGTCCCGGCGGCCGCCATGTCATCGATTGTCCGGCGCGATCAGCCCGCCTTGGCGGAACCGCTCAGGAAGCCGGTCAGCTCGGCCTTGTCGACCTTGGCCGACTTGTCCGCATCCGCCTGCTTGAAGGCCGCATTGTTCCAGGCGGTCTGCTTGGCGGCCGGCATCGGCTTGGCGTCCGGCGTCGAGGCCTTCAGCTTGTCCATCCAGGCGGCGAACTCGGTCTTGTTCAGCGCGCCGTCACCATCCTTGTCATAGGAGGCGAATTCCTGGTCGACGACCTGCGCGATCTGCGACGGCTGTGCCGCCGTGGTGGTCGCGCCGGCATCGGCTGTCACGCCGGCCGAGGCGCCGGTGGCCGGGTCGGCCTGCACGCCGACTCCGGCGCTACCAGTAACCGATCCGGCTACTCCCGGCACAGCGGACTGCGCCTGGGCAATTGGTGCGGTCACGCCGGTCTGCGGCACAATCTGCGCGGCAACCGGGGCAGCAACGATCATCGCCGAAGCAAGCATCGCATATTTCAGCATCTTGTCCTCCATTATAAAGCGCCGTGCGATTTTGGCGCGGGCTGCATGAAGCAGCGGAAACTTGTTTGCCGGCCATTCAACCGGTGATCCAGGATATAGGTTCCGATCAGTCGGATTTACAGAGGGGGGACCCGGCTGCTAATCGGCGCGAAAGGCACGACTCTCTCGTGCCGGGCGCGGCGAGCCGTGCCGATTGCACGACGAGGATTTCCATGATTCCGCGCTATTCCCGCCCCGCCATGGCCGCCTTGTGGACGCCCGAGGCGCGTTTCCGCATCTGGTTCGAGATCGAGGCGCACGCCACCGACGCGCTCGCCGAGCTGGGCGTGGTGCCCAAGGACGCCGCCGCCCGCATCTGGGAGGCGGATGCCGCCGCCGGCCCGTTCGACGTGGCGCGGATCGACGCGATCGAGGCCGAGACCAAGCATGACGTCATCGCCTTCCTGACCCATGTCAGCGAGCGGACCGGGCCGGAAGCACGCTTCCTGCACCAGGGCATGACCAGCTCGGACGTGCTCGACACCTGCCTGGCGGTGCAGCTCGCCCGCGCCGCCGATATCCTGATCGCCGATCTCGACCAGCTGCTCGCGGTGCTCAAGCGCCGGGCCTATGAGCATAAGCTGACCCCGACGATCGGTCGAAGCCACGGCATCCATGCCGAGCCGGTCACCTTCGGCCTCAAGCTGGCCCAGGCCTATGCCGAGTTCGACCGCAACCGCACCCGCCTGATCGCGGCGCGCGCCGATGTCGCCACCTGCGCCATCTCCGGCGCGGTCGGCACCTTCGCCAATATCGATCCGGCGGTGGAGGCGCATGTCGCCGACAAGATGGGCCTGACTGTCGAGCCCGTCTCCACCCAGGTCATTCCGCGCGACCGCCACGCCATGTTCTTCGCGACGCTGGGCGTCATCGCCAGCTCGATCGAGCGGCTGGCGACCGAGGTGCGTCACCTGCAACGCACCGAAGTGCTGGAGGCGGAGGAATATTTCTCGCCCGGCCAGAAGGGCTCGTCGGCGATGCCGCACAAGCGCAACCCGGTGCTGACCGAGAACCTGACCGGCCTGGCCCGCATGGTGCGCGGCTATGTCACCCCGGCGCTGGAGAATGTCGCGCTGTGGCATGAGCGTGACATCAGCCACTCCTCGGTCGAGCGCTATATCGGCCCGGACGCGACGATCACGCTCGACTTCGCGCTCGCCCGGCTGACCGGCGTGGTCGACAAGCTGCTGGTCTATCCGGTGCGGATGCAGAAGAATCTCGACCGGATGGGCGGCCTCGTCCATTCGCAGCGCGTGCTGCTGGCGCTGACCCAGGCGGGTGTGAGCCGCGAGGATGCCTATCGCCTCGTCCAGCGCAACGCGATGAAGGTGTGGGAGTCGGACGGCGAGCTGTCGCTGCTCGAACTGCTCAAGGCGGATCCGGAAGTGACCGCCGCCCTGTCGCCGGCCGAGATCGAGGCGAAGTTCGACCTCGACTACCACCTGAAGCATGTCGACACGATCTTCGCGCGAGTGTTCGGCGCGGCATGATCCGATAGTGGCCGGGCGGTGTTTCATGCATCGCTCGGCCAGGATTGCATTGGCTGCAACCGCAATGCCTTGTTACAAAATTGCGTCAGGGCGACATGATCGCCACATGTCCCTTGCCGGATATGTCTCCGGCATGGAGACCCAGCCATGCGTATGTTCGAAACCGTGACCAGCTCGATGCTGGCGATCGCGGCACAGGCGCTGGTGGTCGGGGTGGTTCTTTCCACCCTTTGACGCATCGGCCCCCGCCCTCTCTCGCGAGGGGGCGGCCAGGGCCTCCCCGATGGTCATCGGCGCGAAGCCGCGAAAGAGATGTTGCCGCAGGGACGTGGGAATGCCTGCCGCACGGCCGCCCTCCCTTCCATCGACAAGCTAGCGAGATCGTCGCGCGTTCGCGTGACGTACAGCCTCAGACCGTGCGCGGATAGCGCGCCGCGAACTCCGCATCGGACATGACCAGATAGCGGATGCTGTCGATCAGCGCCCACAACCCCGTCACGAACAGCCCGACGATCGTGCAGGTCAGCACCAGCATCGCGATCCCCGATCCCGTCCGCCCCAGATAGAAGCGGTGGATGCCGAGCGTCCCGAAGAAGAACGCCAGGATCGCCGCGACATATTTGTTGCGGTCGGTCAGCGACCCGCCCGGCACCGCCATCGCCCCGCCCGCCGGATGCGCCACGGCCTGCGGCCCTGCGGGCACAGGGAAGATGCTGCGCGCCTGGTTCTGGTCGGCGTCGAAGTCGACATAGGCGCCGACCGACGGCTCGCCCTGATGCGCCCAGTCGTCGGGGCGGAAGGTATAGCGCCGGCCATCGTCGCCCGATACCAGCCCCTCGCCCGTCCGCCGGTCCACCCCCAATATCTGTCCACGCATAAAGCCGTTCCCCAAAGCGGCGCGCATCATGACCAAGCCATTCCAGGATGCAAGGCAGAGCTGGCGCACCCGCCGTGCAATGCGCCGATTGAGCAAGATCAATCAATTGAAAAACCTCACTTATCTCCATCAGGGTTGGCGCAGTTTCGTCTGATCCAATCGGCATCCGCGCGTTGACCGGGTTCTACCACCCCGGGAGCGCACCATGTATTATCACGACAGTCGACTTCAGTATCCCGTCCGCGTGGACAAGCCCGACCCCGCCTTTGCAACGCTGCTGCAACAGGCGATCGGCGGCGTGGAGGGCGAGATCCGCGTCTGCATGCAGTATTTCTTCCAGGCCTGGGGCAATCGCTCGCCCAACCCGAAATATCGCGACATGCTGCTGCACACCGCCACCGAGGAGATCGGTCATATCGAGATGCTGGCGACCGCCGTCGCCCTCAACCTCGACAAGGCGCCGACCGGATTGCAGGAACAGGGCGCGGCCGACGGCATCGTCGGTGCGGTGATGGGCGGCAGCAACGCCCGTCACGCGGTCGAGGGCATGATCCACAAGAACCTGCTGTCCTCGGGACTGGCGGCGATGCCGATCGATTCGGACGGCGTGCCGTTCAACATGAGCCACATCTATGCCAGCGGCAACATCGCCGCCGACATGTACTGCAACGTCGCGGCGGAGAGCACCGGCCGCGTGCTGGCGGTGCGCCTGTTCAACGCGACCCAGGACGAGGGCATGAAAAAGATGCTCCACTACATGATCGCGCGCGACACGATGCACCAGGAGCAATGGCTGGCGGTGCTGGAGGAACTGGGCGGGCCATCCGCCAATCTGCCGGTCCCCAACAGCTTCCCGCAGGAGATGGAGGATCAGCAGAACAACTATAATTTCTACGCGACCTCGGTCGACGGATCGGTGCCGGAGGGGCGCTGGACGAGCGGACCGTCGATCGACGGCCGCGGCGAATTTACCGTGTTCCGCAACGAGCCCCTGGGCGAGAAGCCGATCCTGGGCCCGGCGCGGCCGGACAGCGGCGCACAGTCGCAGCAGATCGGCTGACGCCCGAACGTCCATGCTCCGGCCGTCACCGGAGCATGGACGTTCGCCCTCAGGCCGCCCAGCCCGCCAGCCAGTCGGCGAGCGCCTGCGGGGTCAGGCTGCGCGCATCCGCCAGCGCCGTCTCGCGGCCGGCGTTGAGCAGCTTGTCGCTGCGCGGATCGACGATCAGCACCGCCGGCACGCCCTTCAGCCGGTCCTTGATGCCGTAATGCGCCGGAATGTCGAGATTCTGGTCGAACCGACCGACATCCACCGTCACCACCTCGAAATGCTTCGCGACGAAGGGGCGCATCTGCGGCAGCTCCATCACGCCCGCGAGCAGCCGGCAGTCGAGGCACCAATTGCCGCCCAGGTCGATCAGCAGCCGCTTATGCCCCTCTGAGCGCGCGTGCCCGCGCCTGCGCCACCGCCGCCTTGGCGCTGCCGGCATGATAGGGCAGCGGCAGGGGCTGGGGCAGCCGCTCCAGGCTAGCGATGCCGACGCGCGGCGCCTGCACGGGGGCGGCGGCGGGCAGCAAGGCCAGCGCGGCAAGGGAAGCGAGGATGGTGGCGGCACGGCGCATGGCGGTCTCCTGAAACTGGAGGCCTATTGAAGGCCGCCCGCCCGCCAAACGCAACCCAGCTCTGCGCCGGCCGCCGCAACCCCAGCTTTACTTGAGCAGCACCAGCTCCTCCGCCATCGACGGATGCAGCGCGACCGTGGCGTCGAAATCCGCCTTGGTCAGGCCCGCCTTCACCGCGACCGCCGCCGCCTGCAGGATCTCGGGCACGTCGGGGCCGATCATATGGATGCCGACCACCCGGTCGGTGACGCCGTCGCACACCATCTTGTAGAGCGCGCGCTCGTTACGATCGGCCAGCACGTTCTTCATCGGGCGGAAGTCGGAGGAATAGACCTTCACCGACCCCAGTTGCTGGCGCGCCTCCGCCTCGGTCAGGCCGACGCCGGCCATCGGTGGATGGCTGAACACCGCCGAGGGCACGCAGCCATAATCCACCCGCGTCGGCTGGTTGCCGTAGAAGGTGTCGGCAAAGGCCTGGCCCTCGCGGATCGCCACCGGGGTCAACTGGATGCGGTTGGTCACGTCGCCGACCGCGAAGATCGACGGACAGGTGGAGCGGTTGTCCTCATCCACCTTCACCGCGCCCAGTTCGTCCAGTTCGACGCCGGCGCTCTCCAGCCCCAGTCCGTGCGTGTTGGGGCGGCGGCCGGTGGCGAACAGCACCTGATCGACCACCACGGGATCGTGGTTGGCGAGATGCACGGTCAGGCAGCCATCCTCGCCCTTGTCGATGCCGTGGAAGGCCGCGTTGAACCGGAAATCGATGCCCTTGGTCATCGCGATCTGGAGCAACCGGTCGCGGATCTGCTGGTCGTAGCCGCGCAGGATGTCGTTCGACCGGTTGGCCAGGATGACCTGCGACCCCAACTGGTTGAAGATGCCGGCGAATTCATTGGCGATATAGCCGCCGCCCGCGATCAGGATGCGGCGCGGCAATGCGTCCAAGTGGAACACCTCGTTGGAGGTGATGCCATGTTCGTGGCCGGGGCATTCGGGGATCGCCGGATGCGCGCCGACCGCGACCAGGATGCGCTCCGCCGTCACCTCGCTGCCATCGGCCAGCCGGACGCGGTTCGGCCCGATCACCACCGCGCGCTGCGGCAGGATGGTCACGCCCTTGCTGTTCAGCGTCTGGGTATAGGCGCCCTCGATCCGGTCGACCTCGCGCAGCACATTGTCGCGCAGCCGCGTCCAGGAAAAGGCGCAAGGGGTCGGCACGTCCCAGCCGAAATGCGCCGCGTCGCGCAGATCCTCGGCGAAATGCGCGCCATAGACGAGCAGCTTCTTGGGCACGCAGCCGCGGATCACGCAGGTGCCGCCGACGCGGAATTCCTCCGCCACCGCGACGCGCGCGCCATGCGCCGCCGCGACCCGGCTGGCCCGCGTGCCGCCGGACCCGGCGCCCAGCACGAACAGGTCGTAATCGAAATCCGCCATCGTCATCTCCGCTTATGCCCGTCGAGATGGCGCGGGGGCGGGTCGGGGGCAAGGCTTTCCTCCCGACTGTTCCCCAGCGAAGGCCGGGGAACAGTCGGGAGGAACGAACCAGTCTTACCCTTCCAGCCCGGCGCGGCGGATCAGGTCGGTGGTGGAGGGGTCGAAGTCCTGGCCGCCCTTGTCCGCCGCCTTGGCCATTTCCTTGCCCAGCTCGACGCCGAACTGGTCGAAGCTGTTGATGCCGAGCAGCACGCCGTTCACGAACACGCGATGCTCGTAAAAGGCGATCAGCGCGCCCAGCGTCCGCGCATCCAGATCGTCGAGCAGCAGCGTCGAGGACGGCCGGTCACCCGAATAGCTGCGCGCCGGATCGTCGACCTGCTTGCCCTTCATCAGCGCCGCGCCCTGCGCGAAGGCGTTGAGCAGGAGCTGGCGATGATGGTCGGGAGCGAGCGAATCGCCCGCCTCGATCACCGCCAGGAACTCGACCGGGACCAGATGCGTGCCCTGGTGGAGCAGCTGGAACACCGCATGCTGCGCATCGGTGCCGACCCCGCCCCAGGTGATGGCGGCGGTCGGGCGGCCGACCGGCTGGCCGTCGACGGTCACGCCCTTGCCGTTCGATTCCATCTCCAACTGCTGGAGATAGCTGGGCAGCAGGCGCAGCCGCTGGTCATAGGCGAAGGGCGCCCGCGTCTCCGCGCCGCGGACCTGGGTGTAGTAGAGATCGGCGAATGCCGCGATCGCCGGCGCATTCTCGTGCAGCGCGGACAGGCGGAAATGCCGGTCCATCTCCGCGGCACCCTCCAGCAATTCCTCGAACCGGTCCCAGCCGAGCGCGATCGCCGCCGGGAAGCCGATCGTCGACCACAGCGAATAGCGCCCGCCGACGCTTTCGGAGAAGGGCAGGATGCGGGTTTCGTCGACGCCCCATTCCACCGCCTTGTCGGGCGAGGCGGTCAGCGCGATCACCTTGCCATAGGGGTCCTCGACCCCCGCCTCGATCATCCATTGCAACGCGGACTGCGCGTTCAGCATCGTCTCGGTGGTGGTGAAGGTCTTGGAGGCGACGACCAGCAACGTGGTCGCGGGATCGAAGCGGCGGAACGCATCCTCCAGCGCGACGCCATCGACATTGGAGACGATCGCGACGTCGTAGCGGCTGTCCTCGCGGCCCAGCGCATCGACCAGCAGGTCCGGCCCCAGCGCCGATCCGCCGATGCCGACATGCAGGATGCTGCGCACCGGGCCGAACGCCTCCGCCTCGATCGCGTCGATCAGCGCGCGCATCCGCTGGTGGCTCTGGCGCGCGATGGCGACGCTTTCCGCCTTGCCCTCGCCGCGCTCGGCGGTGTGTTCGACCGAGCGGTTCTCGGTCACGTTCACCACCGCGCCGCCGAACAGCGCGTCGCGCTTGCCGGCGAGGTCCTGCGCCTTGGCCAGCGCCTCGAACGCCGCGATCGCCTCGGCGGTCAGATGCGTCTTCGACCAGTCGAAATGGATGCCCGCGACATCCAGGCTGAGGCGCGACAGCCGGTCAGGGTCCTCGGCGAACAGGTCGACCAGCTTGGTAGTGGGAAGGGCTTCGATCGCGGACCAGTCAGCCATGCGCAAATCTCCGTGGATATGATCGATGCCGGGGCTAATACCAAAATAGGTCCTTCCACAAGGGACGAAGAGGGACGATGGCAGCTCCGACGGCGCGGCGGCAACGATCGGACACGGCGGAAGGCTCCCGCCCCGACTTGACGACCCGCACGCGCCGCGCCACGCCGCTGGACCATGGCCACGCCCCCCGCCCCCAAGACCGCCACAGCCGCCCGGCCCCCAGCCAAGTCGGAGACGCGCGAGACGCTGCGCTTCCTGCTGATCCTGGCGCTGGTCGTCTTCATCTTCCGCAGCTTCGTGCTGGCGCCCTTCTCGATCCCCTCGGAATCGATGCTTCCGCGCCTGTTGATCGGCGACTATCTGTTCGTGTCCAAGTGGAACTACGGCTATTCGCGCTGGTCGCTGCCCTGGGGGCTGCCGCTGATCCCGGGGCGGGTGTTCGGCTCCACCCCGGCGCGCGGCGACGTGGTGGTGTTCCGCTCGCCCGATCCCGACAGCCATGACGTCATCAAGCGGGTGATCGGCCTGCCCGGCGACACGGTGCAGATGCGCGGCGGCCAGCTCTTCCTGAACGGCAAGGCGATCCCCAAGATCCGCGTTGCCGACTTCACGGTGAAGCTGACGCCCAATTTCGACACGCGCCACTGCGATCCGCAATTCCAGGACACGCTGCCCGACGGCACGGCGATCTGCCGCTATCGTCGCTATCGCGAGACGCTGCCCGACGGGAAAAGCTATTTCGTGCTCGACCAGCGCGACATTCCGGAGGCGGACGACACCGGCGTCTATATCGTGCCGGCCGGCAACGTCTTCCTGATGGGCGACAATCGCGACGACAGCGCCGACAGCCGGTTCGCGCCGCCGGTCGGCATGGGCTATATTCCCGTCGAGCGGATCGAGGGCAAGGCGATGGTCACCTTCTTCTCGACCGATGGATCGGCCGAATGGATCAAGCCCTGGACCTGGGTGACGGCGACGCGCTGGAACCGGATCGGCGAGGGCTTCTGACCATGTCGAACGACTGGCTGGCGGCGCTGTTCGGCGCCGCCCCCGCCGACCCCACCCCGTTCGAACGCGCGCTGACCCATGGCAGCAGCCAGTCGGGCGCCAATTATGAGCGGCTGGAATTTCTGGGCGACCGGGTGCTGGGCCTGGTCATGGCGGAATGGCTGTCGGAACTGTTCCCCCGCGAAGCCGAGGGACAATTGTCCAAGCGCTTCAATGCGCTGGTCACCGGCGCCGTCTGTGCGGCGGTGGCGCGCGAGCTGGGCGTGCCGGCGCATCTGCGGCTCGGCAAGCAGGCGCGCGACGATGGCGCGAGCGACAGCGACAATGTGCTGGGCGATGTGATGGAGGCGCTGATCGGCGCCTATTACCAGGCCGCCGGGCTGGACGCGGCGCGCGCCTTCATCCGCCGCGCCTGGGGCGACCGGGCGCGGCGCGAGGCCAAGGTGCCGCAGCATCCCAAGTCCGCGCTCCAGGAATGGGCGGCGGCCAACAACCGCAAGGCACCCGAATATCGGATCGTGGAACGCTCCGGCCCCGGCCATGCCCCGCGCTTCACCGTGGCGGTCGCGATCGGCGCACTGCCCGAGGCGCAGGCGAGCGGCAGCAGCAAGCAGGAGGCCGAGACCGCCGCCGCTCGCGCGCTGCTCCAGGCGCTGGGCGGCTGATCCAACCGGATCGGCAGGCGTCGCGCCGGAATTTGGCCGCAAACGGTTCCTTAACCGATCGGCAAGGCTGATCCCGGTTGATGGCGGCATGAGAACCGATGCCGCGCTCCGCATCCTGTCCGATCATCAGGACCGCATCCTCGCCCAGATCGCGAGCGACCGCGCCCTGTTCGACGCGGAGGGCGAGGCCGCGCGGCCCGCCCTGTCGCAACGGCGGTGGATATTGACGCGGCTGCTGCGTGAATATCAGTTGTTCAAGCATGTCGAGCTGTTCGACCCCGCGCTGGCCGGCAACGACCGGCTGGGCGTCGCCGCGCGGCTCAAGATGCGATGCATCGCGATCGGCGAGCGTTTCGCGGCCTATCTCGCCTGTTGGACCAGCAGCGCGATCGACGGCCATTGGTCCGACTATGCCGCCGCCACGCTCCGGATGTTCGACGCGCTGGACCGGCATGTCGAGCAGGAACGCCGCGCCATCGAGGCGATGCTGGCCGGGGTGGAACGGATCGAGCGGCCGCGCGCCCGACCGCCCTGCCCGGCCCGCGCGCCTCAGGCGCGGCCGGCGGTCCAGTAGCTTTTCTCCTCGATCAGCTCCGATTCCAGGGCCTGGTTGATCCGCCGCTTGATCGCCGCGCGCTCGTCATTCTTGTGATAGACGGCGCGGGCCAGCGCCACGAAGGCCGATCCGAATCGCGCCCGCGCCTCCTCGGCCCGGATATCGTCCTCGATCTCCCACAATTCGGCGTTCACGCGGCGCAGATCGGCCACCAGCGCCGCCACCTCCTTCTCGCGCAGCGCCGCCGCGCCGACCGAACGCAGCGTCTCATGTTCGCGCAGCACATTGGCGCGCGCGCCCTCGGCGGCGATGCGCTCGCGCTTGATGTCGAGGATCGTCAGCTTGTCGAGCAACTCGCCCCAGGACATGGGGACGGACGGAACGGCTAGGCTAGCCATGCGACAAGGCTCCTGCGGAGTGGAGGGGCGGCGAGATCGGCGCGGACGGCGGCGAGGACGGACGACCAGTCCCCGCGCGCGACCTGCGGATAGAGGCGCATCGTCGGATACCAGGGCGTGTCGCGCCGGGCCGGGTCCCAGCGCCAGTCTGGCTCGGCCTTGAGCAGCAGCCAGGTCGATCGCCCCAGCGCCCCCGCCAGATGCGCGATCATCGTGTCGACGGTGACGACCAGATCGACGCCGGCGACCAGCGCGGCGGTCGCGTCCATGCGCGCTTGCGCTACTTCCCGGTCGACCTGGCGGGGGTGCTGGACGAGATCCGCCGCATCCCCGGCCGCTATGCGATCGTCGGCGTCCCCTGTTTCATCAAGGCGGTGAACCTGCTGCGCGCCGCCGACCCGGTGATCGGCGAGCGGGTGACGCATCTGCTCGGCCTGTTCTGCGGTCACATGAAGAGCGCGCGCTTCGTCGACAGCATCGCCTGGCAGCTCGGCGTGCCGGGGGACGCGGTGCGCGCGGTCGAATATCGCCGCAAGGACGGCGATTGGGGCGCGGGCTTCTTCCAGGCCTCGGCCTGTAACTGGTGCGACGATGTCGTCGCGGAGACGGCCGATATCGCGTTCGGCGATGCCTGGATCGAACCCTATAGTGCGGACGGGCGTGGCACCAACGTCGCGATCGTCCGCTCGCCCGCGCTGCGAGACCTGATCGCGGCCGCCGTGACGGACGGTCGGCTGGCGCTGTCGCCGGTCGATGCCGACTTCATCGCCGGGACCCAGGCGGCGGGGCTGCGCCAGCGACGCGAGGGGCTCGCCTATCGCCTCGCCTGGCGACCGCCGGCCGGCGTGGCGATCCGCAAGCGGGTCGCGCCCTCCCGCACCGGCCTGCCGTGGCGGCGGCGGCTGGTCTATCGCACCCGCTTCGCCATCGCCCGCTGGAGCCACCGGATGGCCCGCATGGCGCAGGTGACAAACACACCCGGCCTCTACGTCCGCTGGGCCGGGGCCGCGCTCGCCCTGTACCAGGGGCTGATCTACCATCGTGGCCACATCGGCCGGTGGTTCGACCGGCTGGAGGGCATAAAGCCGCAGGACGACTGATTCTTTTTCGGAACCCCCGCCCCGTCCGGGCCCTTCTGCTCCTTCCCCCGCTTCGAGAGGATCGTCGCCTGTCACAGTCGCAGCCCGCCCCCGAACCCATACTGCCGGTCGCGGAGATCGCCGCCGCCCTGACCCAGCGGCTGGCGGAGGGAGACATCCTCTATGCGGTGGCGGACGACGTCCGCGCCATCGCGCTGACCCGCGCCCTGTCGATCGCCGCGCCGGAGGCGGAGGTCCTGTTCTGCCCCGGCAGCGACGCGCTGCCAGGCGAAGCCGCGCCCGCCTCCCCCGCCAATGTCGGGCAGCGGGTGGCGGCGCTCGGCCGCCTCTATCGCCGCACCCAGTCGGGAGAGACGCGCCCCGTCGCCTGCATCACCACCGGCGAGGCGCTGGCCCAGGCCTATCCCGAACCCGCCGCCTTCTCCGCCGCACCACCGGTGGTCGAACGGGGCGCGACGGTGGACCTGGAGGCGCTGTTCGGGGAACTGACCGGGATCGGCTATGTCGCGGACGAACGGGTCGACGAGCCGGGCGAGGTCGCGCTGCGTGGACAGGTGCTCGACATCTTTCCCGCCGATTCGCTGGAGCCGCTGCGGATCGAGGCGGTCGAGGGCCGTATCGAATCGCTGCGCTGCTTCGATCCAACCGACCAGCGCACCATCGGCACCGTCGAGCGGCGCGAGCTGGGCCGCGTGTCCGAACCGGATCTGTCGGGCAAGGGCATGACGCTGGCCGACCATCTGCCCGACGCCCGGATCGGCGTGGAGCCGGCGGCGGAGGAACGGCGTACCCGCTTCCTGGCGCTCGCCGCCGATGCCGCCCGCCGCCGCCCCAAGCGTGCCGGTGCCGATACGGTCAGCGACGCCCGCTGGACCCGGGCGGTCGGCGACCGCACCCTGCCGCCGGTCGAACGCTTCGCCGAACCGCCGCCGCGTTTCGTCGAGCGCAAGGCGCCGTTGCGCGCCTTCGCCAAGGCCGCGCGCGACGCCCTGGACGCGGGCGAGCGGCTGGTGCTGCTCGGCAGCCCGCGCGACGTGCGGTTCCTGCGCCGCCGCGTCGCCCGCACGTTGAAACTGGCGGTGACCGATGTCGATTCGTGGCAGGCGGTGCGCGATGCGGAACCGGGATCGCTGCTCGCCCTGCCGCTCGCCGCCGATCGCGGTTTCCATTGTGACGGCGTGCTCGCCGTCGCCGCCGCCGACCTGCTCGGCAGCCGCGCCGAGCGCGACGACCAGGACGCCGCCACGGCCGACTCCGCCCTGTTCGACTATGGCGAGATCCGCGTCGGCGATGTCGTGGTGCACGAGGATCACGGCCTGGCGATCGTCGCCGGGCTGGAGGCGCTGGCGGAGACGGGCGGCGACGCCATCGCGCTGACCTATGCCGATGGCGGGCAGCGGCTGGTGCCGGTGGCGGAGGCGGACCGGATCTGGCGCTACGGCGCGGATGCCGAGGCGGTGACGCTCGACCGGCTCGACGGTGCGAGCTGGCACAAGCGGCGCGGCGCGATCGACGCGGCGGTGGCGGAAAGCGCCCGCGCGCTGACCGACCTGGCGGCGGAGCGCGCCAGCCGCACCGCACCGGTGCTGGAGCCGGACCCGGCGGCCTATGAGCGTTTCGCCGCCGGCTTCCCCTATGGCGAGACGCCCGACCAGGCGCGCGCCATCGCGGCGGTGCGCGCCGACCTGGCGAGCGGCCGGCCGATGGACCGGCTGGTGATCGGCGATGTCGGCTATGGCAAGACCGAGGTGGCGCTCCGCGCCGCCGCGCTGGCCGCGCTGGCCGGCCGCCAGGTCGCGATCGCCGCGCCGACCACGGTGCTCGCTCGCCAGCATCTGCTGAGCTTCACCGAGCGGCTGGAGGAGAGCGGCATCGCCGTCGCCGGCCTGTCGCGCCTGACCGGCACGGCCGAGCGCAAGCGGGTCAAAGCCGGCCTCGCCGATGGATCGATCCGCGTCGTCGTCGGCACCGGCGCGGTCGGGGCCAAGGGCGTGACCTATGCCGATCTGGCGCTGGTCATCATCGACGAGGAACAGCGTTTCGGCGCGGCGGACAAGGCGCGGCTGCGCGATCTGTGCGCTGGCCATGTCCTGACGCTGAGCGCCACGCCGATCCCGCGCACGCTTCAGACCGCGCTGATCGGGCTGCAACAGCTCTCCGTCATCGCCACCCCGCCCGCGCGCCGCCAGCCGATCCGCACCAGCGTCGGCGCATTCGACCCGGCCACCCTGCGCACCGCGCTGCTCCGCGAGCGGAGTCGCGGCGGGCAGAGCTTCGTCGTGGTGCCGCGCATCGAGGATATGGGACCGATCGCCGAGAAGCTGGCGCGCGCCGTGCCGGAACTCGAGATCGTCCAGGCGCATGGCAAGATGCCCGCCGCCGATATCGACGAGGCGATGGTCCGCTTCGCCGCCGGGGACGGCGACGTGCTGCTCGCCACCAATATCATCGAGGCGGGGCTCGACGTGCCGCGCGCCAACACCATGGCGATCTGGCGCGCCGACCGGTTCGGCCTGTCGCAGCTCCACCAGTTGCGTGGCCGGGTCGGGCGCGGCGCGCGGCGCGGCCAGGTGCTGCTGCTGACCGATCCCGATGCCAGCATCGCGCCGCGCACGCTGAAGCGGCTCAAGACGCTGGAGGCGTTCGACCGGCTGGGCGCGGGCTTCGCGATCAGCGCGCGCGACCTCGACATGCGCGGGGCGGGCGACCTGCTGGGCGAGACGCAGGCCGGGCATATGAAGCTGATCGGCATCGACCTCTACCAGCATCTGCTCGAAAGCGCGTTGCGGACCGCGCGCGGCGAGACGGTGGAGCGCTGGAGCCCCGAACTCAATCTCGGCATCGACGGGCGGCTGGCCGAGGCGTGGATGCCCGAGCAGGAACTGCGCGTCACCAACTATGCGCGGCTGGCGCGGGTCGAGGACATGGCCGGGCTGGATGCGCTGGCGGACGAATGGGAGGACCGGTTCGGCGAACTGCCCGATCCAGTGCGCCTGTTGCTGGCGATCGCGCGCATCCGGGTCGCGGCGCACGGCGCCGATATCGCCCGGATCGATGCCGGCCCCGCCGCCATCGCCCTCACCCCCCGGCATCGGCCCGACTCCATCCCAGCGGGGCTGGTCGAGAAGAACGGCCGCCTGCTCCTGTCCGAGCGGATCGACGATCCGCACGACCGACTCGACCGGATCGAGGCGCTCCTCGACGGCTTCGATCCTCCCCAACCGAAAGGCGCATCATGACCCCCAAGGCGATCCTGTTCGACATCGACGGCACGCTGGTCGACAGCAACGACGCGCATATCCTAGCCTGGGAACGCGCCTTTGCCGAGGCGGGGCACAGCTTCGACCGCCAGACCATCCACGACCAGATCGGCAAGGGCACCGACATGCTGGTCCCCACCCTGCTGCCCGACAGCGACGATGCCGAGCAGGAGGCCCTGGGCGAGGCGCATGGCCGCATCTTCCAGGCGGAGCATCTGGACGCGGTGCGCGCCTTTCCCGGCGCGCGCGACCTGATCGCGCGGGTCCATGGCGATGGCCGGCGCGTGGTGCTCGCCTCCTCCGCGTCCAAGGTGGAACTCGACCATTATATCGCGCTGATCGACGTGCACGACCTGATCGACGCCAGCACCAGCGCCGACGATGTCGAGCGGACCAAGCCTGCGCCGGACATCTTCGCCACCGCGTTGCAGTCGGTCGCGCCGCTGCCGCCCGAAGCCGCGATCGTGCTGGGCGACACGCCCTATGACATGGAGGCGGCGACCAAATGCGGTATTCCGGCCATCGGCCTGCGCTCGGGCGGCTTTTCCGACGCGGCGCTGACTGGAGCCGGGGCGGCGGCGATCTATGACGATGTCGCCGCATTGCTCGCCGATTACGACGGATCGCTGCTGGCGGCCTGAAACGGCCCTTGCGTCCTGCGCCCATCCAAGGCCTAATCCGCAGACGAGGGAGATGCCGCATGATCGCCACCGTCGCGCAGGACCGATTCTCGATCGTCACCATCTTCGATTCGGAGGGGCCGCCCCCCGCCTGGCAGCGGATGTTCGGCTGGCCCTCCAGCGGCGCGGCGCATTTGCCGATTCGGTCGGCCGAGGATCGCACCATCTGGGCCGCCAAGCTCGACCGGGTGGTGCGCGACGCCGACCGCGCGGTGTTGCTGGTCGCGGACGGCATCGGCTGCGCGGCCAGCGCCTGGTGGGCGCGATTGTCGCCGACCGATTATGTCGATCGGATCGCCGGCGCGCTGCTCTTTCCCTCGGGCGAGGTCGCGGACAGCGGCTTCGCCGCTCCGCGTACCCGGCTGCCCTTTCCCTCGCTGATCGTGCGACCGGGCGATGCCGCCGCGCCTGCTGCCGAGACGGCCGAATGGGGCAGTCGAATCGTCACCCGCCATCGCCAGCCCGGTCGCGCCAGCGGCACCGCGCCTTGGCACAATGCGCAGCGCCTGTTCCAGCGCCTGACCCGACAGATCGTCGAGCAGGATATCGCCCGCGCACAAGCACGCTTCGGCGGGGGATGATCGGCCGGGCGGGCGTCGCTAGACCAAATCGGCCGTCCGGCTCGCCCCCAGCCGATGCACCGGCTCCGGGCTCTGGGTCCGCGCCAGCGTCTCGAATCGGTTGCCCATCACGCGGATCTCGTTGAATCCCGGCGGGCTGTTGCGCGTCCGCTTGGACAGGGTGCCCGCACCGATCATCCGGATCGTCCGCCCGGCCCGCTCGACAGGAATGTCGAACGGGTCGTGGACATGGCCCGACAGCACCGCATGGGCCCCCGCCGCCGCCAGTTCCTGAAGCGCCTCCTCACCGCGATAGGTACGCGCCGTGCCCTTGGTGCCGCCCTCGATCAGCGGATGATGCGCGGCGACGAAGATCAGATTGCCCTTGGGCGCGTCGGCGATCAGCGCCAGCGCCCGGCGCAGCGACGAGCGGCCGACATAGCCCTTTGACCAGTTCATCCGCCATTGCGCGCGCGCGATCGTCTTCAGCGGCACGATCGTCACGCCGGACAGGGCCAGCGGCCGCTCGATCATCCGTTCGATCGCGGCATAGCGGCTATAGGGTGCCAGGAAGCGCCGGATCGGGTCCCAATAATAGGGGATGTCGTGATTGCCGATCTCGACCGTCACCGGCGCGGCCAGACTCTTCAGCCAAGCGCCGCCCGCCTCGAACTCGTGCGTACGCGCGCGCATCGTCAGGTCGCCGGTCATGATCACGGCGTCGGGCTTCTCCGCCGCCACCCGCTCCGCGAACCAGGTGATGGCGGAGGGGTCTTCCTTGCCGAAATGGACGTCGCTGACGTGGAAAAGTTTGGTCATGGGCGACCCTTTCCGATGGCGGCCGCGCCGGTCAAGGCAGGTCGGCGAGATGACGGGGCTGATGGATCGGGCAGCCGTTGAACCGCCCACGATACTCCGCCGAGAAACGATAGGTCTCGCGCCGCGCGCGGTTGACGTTGCCGAGCGGCTGATGCGCGACGATGCCGTTCCAGATATTGTAGGACAGCGCATCGTCCACCGGCTCGGACGCTCCCTCCGTCCAGCTTGCCTGCGGCTCGACGGACAAGGTCGCGACCGTCAGGAACGGGCTGTCCGCCTCCTTCCATTCGACCGTCGCGTCCTCGATCGGCATCGTCTCCAGGTCGCGGTTGAGCTGGACGCGCAATTCCCAGCGGCCGCCCTGCCCGGCCAGCACTGCATTGACCTCTTCGCGCAGCGCATCCGGCCGGCCGCGCGTCGAGACGACCTCACCGGTCAGCCGGGTCAGCGCCGGGCTGACCGGGAACAGCGCCAGCTTCGCGATGTAATCGCCGAACCGGTACGGCGTCGCCGAGAAATAGGTCTCGCCCAGCGGATGCGTGTTCGGCGCGCCGCCCATTTGCTTGAGCGTCGTCGAGGGCAGGCCGATCGCCTCCAGCGGGGCTTCGACCGCACGCAGGAGGTGCGAGAAGACCTTCTTCGCCCCTTCCGCCTTGTCGGTCGTCGCGGCGAGCAGTTTGAGGTTCTTGGCGAAGGCCTTGGCGTCCGGCGCGGCGAAGACCGGGCCGTTGACCATGATGAAGTCCTGCACCGTGTCGCCCTCGGAGCCGGGCAGGCGGTCGCCCTCCACCCCCAATATCTTGAGCGCCAGCCCACGCGGCAGGCCGATCTCGTCGTCCAATATGTCGCCGGGATTGGTGGAGATGCGAAAGATCGCCTCATGGTCGCCGGGCTTGGCGAACAGCCCCTGCGCCAGTTCCGGCGGCAGGCCGGGATGCACCGTCAGCGTGCCCTTCGCGATGCCATGCGCCTTGGCATGGACCGAGCGGACGGCGTGACCATAATCCCGGGACGTGGTGTCGAGGATGTGGCGGAAGGATTCCTTCAACCGGTCGACCACCTCCCCCTCGTCCGGCTGTACGTCCTCGACATCGGGCGTGTAGCGGGTCGGGGCGTTGAGGGTCATGACCGGTATCTCACTTGCGAAAAGGATGGCGCTACAAACCCTTTGCCGATCCAGGTCGTTCCATCGCCGCTATCCCATCATGCCGGCATAATCACCGGGCGGCGTGGGCAGCGTCAGCCGCGCGGCCAGCCCGACGATCAGGACCAGTATCAGCACGGCCGCGCCGCCGCGCAGGACGCGCCGGTCGACCACGCTGCCCGGCGGAAGGGTCGACATGGCAAGGGCGGTCGCGATCATCGGCCAGAGATGATAGCGCAGGTCCGACGCGATGCTGAACGCGGCGAAACTCGCCTCCAGCGCCAGCGCCGAGACCAGCAGCGCGCGCGGCAGCCGCAACTCGGGATCTTGCGACCGGCGGGTCGCGGCCAGCATGGTCGCCGCCACCACGATCCAGACGATCGGCCATCCCGTCGGCCAGTCGGACAGCCAGCCCGCCAGCCTTTCCCAGGCGACCGCCGCCCGGCCCGGCTGCGCCAGCCCCAGATCGTTCGCTTCGCCCCCCAGCGGCGGCGCGGCGTTGATCCAGCCGGCGGGCACCCACCAGCGCATGGTCGAATTGAGATGCGCCAGCCGCTGCGCCAGATAGGCGAGCGGGTGCCGCACGGCCGCCTCCGCCAGCATCGGATAGATCCGGCTGGACGGCAGGGCGAACAGCCGGCTGGCGATGCCGGCGCAGCGGCTGTCGTCGTCCAGCGGGTCCCAGAAAAAGGGGCGGACGCAGTGACGCGCGATCAGCCCCCGCGTCTCCGCCGGGGTGAAGCCGATCGCCGCCTGCGGCCCGACGCGCACCGCGATGCCGGCAAGATCGTAGAGCGGCTGGGTGGCGGTGACGCGACTCTCGGTCGCCCCCAGCAGCCGGTGGTTGATCGCAGGCGACAGCGCCAGCGTCGCCGCGACCAGCCCGACGCCGAGCAGGATGCGCGACCGCGCCGAGCGGAGCGGCACCAGCATCGCGATCAACGGTGCCACCGAGAACACGGCATTGGCCCGTACCAGCAGCGCATAGAGCAGCAGCACCGCGGCCACGCCGATCGCCACCCGCCTTTGCCAGATCGCCGGCCGGCCCGGTGCCGCGACGATCAGCCCGACCGCCGCCAGCAGCGCGCCCAGCATCTGCGCGTCCTTCAGCACCACCGCCTGCCAGCCCAGAAAGGGCGGCCACAGCCCGATCAGCAGCACCGCCAGCGCCGCGCGCGGCCGGCCGAGACGGCGCATCCGCCCGGCGATCAGCCCCAGGCCGAGCCCGTAACCGGCCATCTGCAATGCCAGCAGCGGCCCCGCCCCGCTGCTCAGGTAGAGGGTCAGCGACCAGAGCCGCGCCATGACCGGTGGATGCCAGTCGTCATAGCGACCCGACAGCGGCTGCGCATATTGCACCACGCTGTCATAGGTCGCGATTCCCGGCCAGAAGACCAGGACCGCCGCCAGCACCAGGCCGGCGGCGAGCAGGATCGGCCCGGTGACACCGGGCCGATCTGGATCAGATGTGGATGGCGCGGCCATAAGCGGCGAGCACGCTTTCGTGCATCATCTCGCTCAGCGTCGGGTGCGCGAACACCGTCTGCATCAGCTCGGTCTCGGTCGTCTCCAGCTGGCGGGGCGACGACATAGCCCTGGATCAGCTCGGTCACTTCCGCGCCCACCATGTGCGCGCCGAGCAGTTCGCCGGTCTTGGCGTCGAACACCGTCTTCACGAAACCCTCGGCCTCGCCGAGCGCGATCGCCTTGCCGTTGCCGATGAAGGGGAACTTGCCCACCTTCACCTCATGCCCCGCCCCCTTGGCCTTGGCCTCGGTCATGCCGACCGAGGCGACCTGCGGACGCGAATAGGTGCAGCCGGGGATGTTGCCCTTGTCCATAGCATGGGGATGGACATCCGTGTTGCCGGCGAGCTGCGCGATCTTCTCGACCGCGATCACGCCCTCATGGCTCGCCTTGTGCGCCAGCCAGGGCGCGCCGGTGACGTCGCCGATCGCCCAAATGCCATCGACATTGGTCTTGCCATAGCCGTCGGTGACGATGTGGCCGCGCTCGGTCTTCACGCCCAGCGACTCCAGCCCGATCGTCTCGGTATTGGGGACGATGCCGATCGCGACGATGACGTGGCTGTACTCGGCCTCGGTCACCTTGCCGTCCTTGCCCTTGATCGCCGCCTTGACCGCGTTGGCGCCGCTCTCGATCTTCTCGACGCCGGCACCGGTCAGGATCTTGATGCCCTGCTTGGTCAGCGCCTTGTCCATGAAGGCCGAAACCTCCTCATCCTCGACCGGCAGGATGCGCGGCAGCATCTCGACGATCGTAACGTCCGCACCCATGTCGTTGTAGAAGCTGGCGAACTCCACGCCGATCGCGCCCGATCCGATGACCAGCAGCTTGGTCGGCATCACCTCCGGCACCATCGCGTGGCGATAGGTCCAGACGCGCTTGCCGTCCGCCTTGGCGAAGGGCAGGTCGCGCGCGCGCGCGCCGGTGGCGACGATGATGTTCTTGGCGGCCAGTTCGACCGTCTTGTCGCCCTGCTTGACCGTCAGCTTGCCCTTGCCCGCCAGCGTGCCGACGCCCTCGAACACCTGGACCTTGTTCTTCTTCATCAGGCCCTTGACGCCGGCATTCAGCTGGCCCGCCACCTTGCGGCTGCGGTCGACGATCTTGGCCAGGTCGAAACCCGGCTTCTCGCACGACAGGCCGTAGGATTCGGCATGGGTCATATAGTGATAGACTTCCGACGTGCGCAGCAGCGCCTTGGTCGGGATACAGCCCCAGTTGAGGCAGATGCCGCCCAGCCGCTCGCGCTCGACGATCGCCACCTTCATGCCGAGCTGCGAGGCGCGGATCGCCGCGACATAGCCGCCCGGGCCCGAGCCGAGAACGATGAGGTCGAAAGTGTCTGCCATGATCTGATCCCGTTTGGGCCGGTCGCCGCGCGGTGCGGCTGGGCCGGGCCGATGTTGATAGTCCGTCCGATGCGCCCCTGCCCCAGCGTCGTGGCGCAGCGACCGCATCCACCCCGTCAGGCGGTAAGTCTCAGGCCCCGGCGACCATGGGAGGCACGCGGCGCGGCTGGCGATCCTCGCCGATCGCGACGAACACGAAGCGCGCCTGGGTCACCATATAGGCCTCGTCGCTGTGCCGGCCGCGTCGCCATGCCTCGACCTCGATCGTCATCGACGTGTTGCCGGTCGCGACCAGCGTCGCATAGACCGACATCTCGTCGCCGATCACGACCGGGCGGTGGAACTTCATCCCTTCCGCCGCGACGGTGACCGCGCGGCCGCCCGAATGATGCGAGGCGACCGAACCCGCCGCCAGGTCCATATGGCCCATCAGCCAGCCGCCGAAGATATCGCCATAGGGATTGGCATCGGCGGGCATGGCGGTGACGCGGATCGTCGGCGGGCGATCGGGCAGCATCGTCATGCGCCTTCTCCCCGTCGGTCAGGCGCGGCCCGGTCGAGCCGGATCGCGCGGCGCAACGGGGTCAGCCCCATCGCCACCGTCGCGACCATGCCGCCGATCCCGCTCCACAGGATCGGCTCGCGTCCCAGCGGATAGGCCCAGATCGCGGCATGGGTCAGCAGCCCCGCCATCACCAGGCCGGCAACGATGAAGAAGATTTCGATCAGCGTCCGCCGGCCCACCGTCCCTTGTCCTTCCATCAGCCTCAGGCCAGCATCCCCAGCGGATTCTCGACCAGCTCCTTGAACACCTTCATCAGCTCGGCGCCATCGGCCCCGTCGATCGCGCGGTGGTCGAAGCTGCCGGTCGCCGACATCACGGTCGCCACGGCGAGCTGGTCGTCGATGACATAGGGACGCTTCTCGCCCGCGCCGATCGCCAGGATCATGCCCTGGGGCGGGTTGATGACCGCCTCGAACTGCTTGATCCCGAACATGCCCATGTTCGAGATGGAGGCGGTGCCGCCCTGGAATTCCTCGGGCTTCAGCTTGTTGTCGCGGGCCCGGGCGGCCAGGTCCTTCACCGCGGTCGAGATGGAGGACAGCGAGCGCGTGTCCGCCTCGGTCACGATCGGCGTGATCAGGCCCGAGGGCGTCGACACCGCGACCGAGATATCGGCGCGCTTGAAGCTGATCAGCTGGTCGGGCGTGAACATCACGTTGCACTTGGGCACCGCCATCAGCGACACGCCCAGCGCCTTCACCAGCATGTCGTTGACCGACAGCTTGACGCCGCGGCTGGCCAGCGACGCGTTCAGCTCGCCGCGCAGCTTGAGCAGCGCGTCGAGGCGCACGTCCACCGTCAGGTAGATGTGCGGCACCTGCTGCTTCGATTCGGTCAGGCGGCGCGCGATCGTCTTGCGCATGTTGCTGAGCTTGGTCGCCTCGTGCGGGATATCCGGCACGGCGGCGGGCTTGGGCGCGGGGGCCGGTGCCGCAGCGGCGGCCGGTGCCTCGGCGGCGGGCTGCGTCGCGGGCGCGGATGCGGTCTTGGCGGGGGCAGCGCCCGGCTTGGCGGCCTCGACATCCGCCTTGACGATGCGGCCGTTCGGACCCGAGCCGGTCAGGCTGGACAGGTCCAGGCCCTTCTGCGCGGCGATGCGGCGGGCGAGCGGGCTGGCGATGGCGCGGCCATTGCCGGTCCGGCTGCCCGAATCGTCGGACAGGGCGGGCTTGCCGTGATCCTCGGCCTGCTCGACCGTGCGGTCGAACGGCTTGGCCTCGCTGCCGGTCTTGTTGGGATCGGTCGGGTCGGTCGGCATCGGCTTGGCGGGGGCGGGCGTTTCCGACTTGGTCGGCGCCTGCACCGACGCGGCATCCTCGCCCTCCTCGGCCAGGATCGCGATGACGGTACCGACCTTCACATTGTCGCTGCCCTCGGCGATCAGGATCTTGGCGATCACGCCCTCATCCACCGCCTCAAACTCCATCGTGGCCTTGTCCGTCTCGATCTCGGCCATGATGTCGCCGGATTTGACGGTGTCCCCTTCCTTCACCAACCATTTGGCAAGCGTGCCTTCCTCCATCGTCGGCGAAAGCGCGGGCATCTTGATCTCGATCGACATGAAGGTCCTCAAGGCATTCCGTAGCGGCGACCGTCTCTTGCCGCGTCAGGCCGCCGGGTCAAGCCCGACGCCCCTTGCGTCGCATCCGTCCAAGCCCCACACCCTGGCCATATGCGCATCTATCTGGTGGTGGTCGACGACAGTCCGGAGGCGGAGATCGCCTTGCGTTTCGCCGCGCGTCGCGCCGTGAAGACGGGCGGCGGCGTCAATATCCTGTCGATCCTGCCGCCGCAGGAATTCATCGCGTTCGGCGGCGTGCAGGCGACGATGGAGGCGGAAGCGCGCCAGCAGGCCGAGGCGGTGGTCGGCGTGGCGGCCGGCGCGATCGTCCGCGAATCGGGCCTGCGCCCCACCATCACGGTGCGCGAGGGCGACGCGCCCAAGGTGATCCGCGAGATCATCGACGCCGATCCGCAGATCGCCGCGCTGGTGCTGGGCGCGGCCCCGACCGGTGCGCCAGGCGTGCTGATCAGCCATTTCGCCGGCACCGATGCGGGCGCGCTGCCGGTGCCGGTCATGATCATCCCCGGATCGCTGACCCCAGAGCAGATC
Organism: Sphingomonas sp. SORGH_AS_0438; assembly: GCF_031453475.1. NCBI lineage: Bacteria > Pseudomonadati > Pseudomonadota > Alphaproteobacteria > Sphingomonadales > Sphingomonadaceae > Sphingomonas > Sphingomonas sp. SORGH_AS_0438. Next base: position 264,028 of record NZ_JAVIZS010000001.1, on the reverse strand, counting down.
GACCGGCTGAGCTGATCCGGCGGAAGGCGGCCCTGATCGCAACGACTTGAGCGTCGGATCAGGCTGCGGCATGTCCTGGTCCCATGCCCATCCTCCTCGCCCTCGCCGCGGCCGCCGCCGCCGCCGCGCCCGCCCCCTCCCCTGCCCCTTCCCCCGAGCGCCTCAAGGCCGATGTCGCCGCGATGGTCGGCTTCGGGACGCGGCACACCGCCTCCACCACCACCGATCCGAAGCGGGGCATCGGCGCGGCGCGCGACTGGGCCGCCGGGCGCTTCGCGGAGATCGCGCGCGGCTGTGGCGGGTGCATCACGGTCGAGCGGATCGAGCGGAGCTTCACCGGCCCGCGCGCGCCGACCGGCGTGGTGGTGCAGGACGTGCTGGGCATCCAGCGCGGCCGCGATCCCGACCGGGTGGTGATCGTCGGCGCGCATATCGACAGCCGCGTCACCGACGTGATGGACGCGACCAGCGACGCCCCCGGCGCGAACGACGATGCCTCGGGCGTCGCCCTGGTGCTGGAGGCAGCGCGCATCCTGTCGCGCCGGACGTTCGACGCGACCATCGTCTATGCGGTGTTTTCCGGCGAGGAACAGGGCTTGTGGGGCGCGACGCTGCTGGCGGACACGGCCAAGGCGCGCGGCTGGCAGGTGTCAGCGATGCTCAACAACGACATCGTCGGCAACACCATCGGCCAGGGCAATGTGCGCGAGTCGCGCTGGGTCCGCGTCTTTTCCGAGGGCATCCGCTCATCGGAGGACGAGGCGCAGCAGATGGTCCGACGCGGCAATGGCGGCGAGGATGACGGCCCCAGCCGCGCGCTCGCCAAGGCGATCGACGGCGTCGCGACGCGTGGCCGGTACGGGCTCGACGTGTTCCTCGACCGGCGGCCCGACCGATTCGGGCGCGGCGGCGATCACGAGCCGTTCCTGAAGCTCGGCTATCCGGCGGTGCGATTCTCCGTCGCCAACGAGAATTGGGACGCGCAGCATCAGGACCTGCGCACCGAAAAGGGCGTGGTCTATGGCGACACGATCGACCGGATGGACTTCCCCTATCTGGCCAAGGTGACGGCGATCAACGTCGCGACGCTCGCCCGGCTGGCCGGCGCCCCCGCCGCGCCCGCCAGCGTGACGATCTCGGGTGCCCTGTCCCGCGACACCCAGGTGAGCTGGCCGGCCGTGCCGGGCGCGACCGGCTACCGCGTCCATTGGCGGCGCAACGACCGGACCGACTGGACCGAGAGCCGCGACGTGACCGACACCAGGACGCTGCTGGCGCAGGTGCCGGTCGACGATCACGTCGTCGGCGTGTCGGCGCTGGCGGCGGACGGGTCGGAGAGCCTGGTCACCTTCGGCGGCCGCTGACCGCGCGACGCGGACGGCGCGGCGGCGACGGATCGGCATAGATGTCGGTCGTCATGGTCGTCGTCCCGTCGTCCGCCGCGCGCGTCCGGGAACCGGTCGCCGCGGTCGTGGTGGTGACGGTCGCGCCGGGCGTCGCATCCCGCCGGCCGGAGCGCACCTCGGGCAGCGGTGGCGGTGCCAGGGGTGGCGGCTCGACCGGCTCGCCCCGCCAATCGAGCAGCACGACGACCGGCGGCACGGGATAGCCGGCCTGCCCGCCCGGCGGAGGCGGCGGTGGCGGTCCGGCCTGCTGCGCCATCGCCGGGGTGGCCACCAACAGCGCCATCAGGCTCCAGCATTTCCCCTTCATGCGCCTCATCCTGCGATCCCGTTGCGACGCAGAATTGTAACGCGCCCGCGGCACGGGGGAAGCGCGACGGCGGTCCCGATCCGGGGCAAGGAACCGCCAGTCGCCCCGCAAACGGCGGCGTTCAGAGACGCGTCGAGAGCAGCGCCGCCAGCGCCTCGCAGCCAGCGGCATCCTCCGCGTCGAAGCGGCCGGGTTCCGGGCTGTCCAGGTCGATCACGCCCAGCACCGCGCCGTCGCGGAGGATCGGCACGACCAGTTCGGACCGGCTGGCCGCGTCGCAGGCGATATGGCCGGGAAAGGCGTGGACATCGGCCACCACCTGCGTCTCGCCGCTGGCGGCGGCGGTGCCGCACACGCCCTTGCCGAGCGGGATGCGGATGCACGCCGCCTTGCCCTGGAACGGCCCGAGCACCAGCTCGCCCGCGACCATGCGATAGAATCCCGCCCAGTTCAGGTCGGGCAGATATTGCCACAGCAAGGCCGAGGCATTGGCCATGTTGGCGACCGCATCGGCCTCGCCGGCGGTCAGCGCGTCGAGCGCCGCGTGGAGGTCATGATAGAGGTCCGCCTTGCTGCCGGACGAAATGTCGAACTGGTACATCCCACCTATCTAGGGACCGGCACGAAGGACCGCCAGCCGGTCAGTCGCGCACCCGGCCGCGCCCCGCCTTGACCGCCGAGCGCCGCGCCTTGCCCTCGACCCGGCGGGTCTGGGAGGCGCGGGTCGGCTTGGTCGGGCGGCGTTTCTTGGGCACGATCGTCGCCTCGCGGATCAGCTCGATCAACCGCTCGCGCACCTCCTGCCGGTTGAGCAGTTGCGAGCGCGCGCCCTCGCTGCGTAGCACCAGCACGCCGTCGCGGGTCAGCCGCGATCCCGCCAGCACCGCCAGCCGCGCCTTCACCGCATCGGGCAGGCTGGGCGAGTTCGCTACGTCGAAGCGCAGCAGCACCGCGCTGTCGGTGGTGTTCACATGCTGCCCGCCCGGCCCGGAGGCGCGGGTATAGGATTCGTGCAGCTCGTCGCTGTCGATCCAGATCGCGCGGGTGACGGGAATGCCAACCATCGCGGTTCAACCCGCCAGGACGGGCCAGGCTCCGAATCGCTCGGGCAGCGGCGCGGTAGCCGTGATCGGGTCCTTGCCCGGCCGCTGCACGACCAGTTCGGCGGCGTGGAGCAACATGCCCTGCCCGCCCGCCTGGTTCGCCGCCACCCGGCGCGCGCGGCCATAGACGGGGTCGCCGACCACCGGCACGTTCAGGCCGCTGGCGGCGTGGACGCGGATCTGGTGCGTGCGCCCCGTCTCCGGCCGGAACTCGACCAGGGTGCGGCCATCCTGTTCCGCCAGCGCGCGCCAGTGGGTGCGCGACGCCTTGCCGGCGGGATCGCCGACCATCCGCCAGCCCGACTCGGCGCTGCTGACCTTGGCGAGCGGCAGGTCGATCAGGCCGTCGCCGGTCACCACCCCGTCCAGCACCGCCAGATAGCGTTTCTCGACCGTCCCATTCTCGAACGCCTGCTGGAATCGCGCCCCCGCCTTGGGATTGCGCGCGAGCAGCAGGCAGCCGCTGGTGTCGCGGTCCAGCCGGTGCACCGGCGTCGGCCAGCGCTGGAAGCCGAAGCGCAAGGATTCGAGATGGTTCTCCAGGCTGATGGTGCCGTCGCGCGGCGGATCGACGGGCAGGCCGGCGGGCTTGTCGATGACGAGCGCCTCGCCGTCGATGAAAAGGATACGTTCGGGGTCCATGACTGCGGTCCTTGCCACCGCCGTGACGCCCATGCCAGAGGCGCGCGGCCATGCTCGCCTTTCTGCTCGCCCAGGCGGTGACGCCCGCCGCCCTGCCCGCCGTCGATCCGGTCGCGACGGACGGACGGCTCTACGGCCATTTCCGCTATGGCGACGCGCCGCCGGGCGACCTGGTCGCGGCTCCGCCCGGCTTCGGCATCCACGCCTGCATGCTCCGGCGCGAGGTGATCCCCGACCTGACCCGGCTGATCGCCGCCGCCGACGCCGCCCTGGGGCCGGGCGCGATCCGCGGCCTGTCCTGCCACCGCGGCGTGCTGCGCCAGGGCAGCGTGTTCGCGCGGGGCGGCGCGGGGCCGACCGCGGCGGACCGGGCGATCTCGGTCGCGCCGCCGGGGCATAGCGAGCATAGCACCGGCTTCGCGCTCGACTTCGCGGTGCGCCCCTCGCACGGCTGTCCCGATGCGGAGGCGTGCATGGCCGCCACGCCGCAGGCGCGCTGGCTGCACGACCATGCGCCAAGCTATGGCTTCGAGCTCAGCTTTCCGCCGGGCAACCAGCAGAATGTGAAATGGGAGCCGTGGCACTGGCGCTGGGTCGGCACTACCGCCGCCACGCCGGGCGCGGCGCGCGCGCGCTTCCTGTTCGCCAGGGCGCGTGCCAGCTACCCGGCCGATCCGGGCATCTACCCGCCGCTCGACCTGCGCCTGAGCAGCCAGCCCGCTCCGCCCGTCCGCGCCTCTCCGCCGCCGACAAGGAAAAAGCGGCGTCGCTGAACCAGCGCTTGCTTGTCGTGTCGGCGGACAGGCGTTAGCGGCAGGGCCATGCGCTATATCAGCACTCGCGGCACCGCGCCGATCGTCGATTTCCGGGCCGCCACGCTCGCCGGGCTCGCCGCCGATGGCGGACTTTACGTGCCCGAGACCTGGCCGACGCTCGACCGCGATTCGATCGCGGCGCTCGCCGGCCTTTCCTATGCGGAGACGGCGGCACGGGTGATGGCGCCGTTCGTCGGCGATGCGCTGGGCGCGGACGACCTCCGCGCGCTGTGCGAGACCGCCTATGGCCGCTTCTCGCACGCGGCGGTGACGCCGCTGGTCCAGCTCGACCATGACCAGTGGCTGCTGGAGCTGTTCCACGGGCCGACCCTGGCGTTCAAGGACGTGGCGCTGCAACTGCTCGGCCTGTTCTTCGAGCGGTTCCTGACCGGCACCGACAAGCATCTGACGATCATCGGCGCGACCAGCGGCGACACCGGGTCGGCGGCGATCGACGCGGTGGCGGGCCGCGCGGGCGTCGACATCTTCATGCTCCACCCGATGGGCCGCGTGTCGGAGGTGCAGCGGCGCCAGATGACGACGGTGCTGGCCCCCAATGTCTTCAACATCGCGATCGACGGCGATTTCGACCAGGCCCAGGCGCTGGTGAAGGCCGCCTTCGCCGACCGGGCGATGGCGGATCGCTATGCGCTGTCGGCGGTCAACTCGATCAACTGGGCGCGGCTGATGGCGCAGGTGGTCTATTATTTCTACGCCGCCGTCCGCCTCGGCGCGCCGGAACGGGCGGTCGCCTTCTCGGTGCCGACGGGCAATTTCGGCGACGTCTTCGCCGGCTATGTCGCGGCGAAGATGGGCCTGCCGGTCGCCAAGCTGGTGGTGGCGACCAATGTCAACGACATCCTCCACCGCGCCCTGTCGGCCGGCGACTATTCCAAGGCGGGCGTGCAGCAGACCGCGACGCCGTCGATGGACATCCAGGTGTCGTCCAATTTCGAACGGCTGTTGTTCGACCTGGGCGGGCGCGACGGCGCGGCGCTGGCCGCGCAGATGCAGGGCTTCGAACGGGACGGCGCGCTCCGCCTGACCAATGCGCAGCGCGAGGGCGCGGCGGCGCTGTTCACCAGCGAGCGGGTCGATGCCGACGAGATGACGATGGCGATGCGCTGGGCGTCGGAGGCGGCCGGCCAGGTGATCGATCCGCACACCGCGATCGGCCTGGCCGCCGCGCGTCGCGTCGCGACGGCGGTCGATGCGCCGATGGTGACGCTCGCCACCGCGCATCCGGCGAAGTTCGGCGATGCGGTGGAGCGGGCGGTCGGCAGCCGGCCGACGCTGCCGGCGCGGGTCGGCGACCTGTTCGATCGCGAGGAACGCTATACCAGCCTGCCCGCCGACCTTTCGACCATCGCCGGCTTCATCGCCGAACACGCCACGCCGTCCGCATGATGCTCGGCACGCTGATCGGGGAGCCCTGGGCCGATTACGGACTGGTCGATAGCGGCCATGGCCGCAAGCTGGAACGCTATGGCCGCTTCCGCTTTGTCCGGCCCGAGCCGCAGGCCATGTGGGCGCCGGCCAAGCCCGACTGGACGTTCGACGGCGAGTTCGTGCCCGGCTCCGACGAGGAGGGCGGCGGCCGCTGGCAGTTCAACCAGCCGGTGCCGCGCGACGGCTGGGGCATGCGCTGGGACGATGTGCGGTTCACCGCGCAGACCACCCCCTTCCGCCATCTCGGCTTCTTCCCGGACATGGCGCCGGTGTGGAGCTGGATGCGCGAGCGGCTGGACGGGCTGGAAACGCCCGACTGCATGAACCTGTTCGGCTATACCGGCGTCGGCACGCTGTCGCTGGCGAGCAAGGGCGCGCGGATGGTGCATGTCGATGCCTCCAAGAAATCGGTGGAGGCGGCGCGCGCCAATGCCGCGCTGTCCGGGCTGGACGCCGCGCCGGTGCGCTGGATCATCGACGACGCCGCCAAGTTCACCGCACGCGAGGTGCGGCGCGGCCGGCGCTATGACGGCATCCTGCTCGACCCGCCCAAATATGGCCGCGGGCCGGAGGGCGAGATTTGGCGGCTGGAGGAGGATCTGCCGCGCCTGATCGCCGATTGCCGCCAGTTGCTGGACGAGAATTCGCGCTTCCTGTTCCTCACCGTCTATGCGGTGCGGATGTCGGCGCTGGCGATCGGCGAGATGCTGCGCCAGCTCTTCGCCGACCTGCCCGGCACGGTCGAGGCGGGTGAGCTGGGCGTGCGCGAGGAGGCGCGCGGGCTGACGCTGCCGACCGCGATCTGGGCGCGCTGGTCCCGCTGAGCGCGTGGCGGCTGGCCCTGACCGATAGCAGCGGCTAGGGTCGCGCGCATGAGCCAGTCGACCACCGCCACCGCTTCGCAATCCGGAACCAGCCTGCTGCCCGATGGCGGCGTCGGCGTCATCACCACCGTCCATCTGGTGCTGATCGCCCTGGTCGCGATGGCGGCGATCGCGGTCATCCTGGTCGGGATGCGCCGCAAGCGCCAGCGGACCCTGGCCGAACGCGAGGTCGTGCATAATGCGCGCGAAGCGGGGGTGAGCGAGCGATCGGTGGAGTCGGTTGCGGAAACGCCGCTTGCCCCGCCGCCGCCGCCGCCGCCGCCGCCGCCGCCGCCGCCGCCGGCCGCGCCTGCCGTGTCACCCCCGGCCGCCCCGGTGCCGGCGCCTCAGCCCGTCGCCCGGCCCGTGCCGGTCGAAGCCGAACAGCCGGCCGCGACCGATCCGCTCGCCGACGAACCCATCGCCGCCGCCGCGCCGCTGGCGGCCAGCCCGGCGACCATCGCGCCGGCACCGGTGCCCGCCACGCCAGAGCCGGCCACGCCCGAGCCGATCGCCGACCCCGCTCCCAATCCCACCGACGCCCCGGTCTCGCTGCTCAAGGGCCTGGGCCCCAAGCTGGTCGCGCGGCTGGGCGAACTGGGCATCGCCACGGTCGGCCAGATGGCGGCCCTGGACGAGGATGCCGCTACCCGGCTCGATGCGCAGCTCGGCCCCTTTTCCGGCCGCATGACCCGCGACCGCTGGATCGAGCAGGCACGCTTCCTGGCGGCGGGCGACATTGCCGGGTTCGAGGCGGTGTTCGGGAAGCTGTAGGTCCGAAACCCACCCGGCCTGTGCCGGGGTGGATCAAGGGCGCGGCAATAACGCGCCAAGGAAAGAGCCGGTCCGCCGCTTATCCACCGGCCGCCAGCGCCCGGTACGTCGCCCGCAGCGCCACCTTGTCGATCTTCTCCGTCCCCAGCCGGGGCAGCGGCGCATCGACCAGCCAGAGCCGCGCCGGCACCTTGAAGGCGGCGATATGCTCGCCCAGAAAGGCCTGCAAGGCGGCGGCCTCGACTCCCGCCTCCGCATGGACGACCGCCGCCGGCACCTCGCCCAGCCGCTCGTCGGCCAGGCCGAACACCGCCGCCTCGCGCACCGCCGGATGGGCATAGAGCGCCGCCTCCACCTCCAGGCAGCTGATATTCTCGCCGCCGCGGATGATGATGTCCTTCTTGCGGTCGACGATGAACAGGTAATCGTCCGCGTCCAGATAGCCGATATCGCCGGTGCGGAAGAAGCCGTCGGCGGTGATCGCTGCCGCCGTCGCCGCCGGGTTGTTCCAATATTCGCGGAAATTGGCGACCGAGCGGATCGCCACTTCGCCGCGTTCGCCCTGCGGCACCGGTCGCCCCGCATCGTCCAGGATCGCGAGCTCGATCAGCGGCGCGGAGGCCCGGCCGGCCGAGTCGGGCTTGGCGAGATAGTTGCTGCGCCAATTGGCGGTGCCGGCGGCATTGGTCTCGGTCAGGCCATAGCCAATCAGCGGCGCGGAGCCGCCCAGTTCGGCGTCCATGCGGCGGACATGCTCGGCCGGGCGCGGCGCGCCCCCCGCCGCGAAGTCGGTGACGGTCGACAGGTCGAACGCCGCCCGGTCAGGATGGTTGAGGATCTCGTAGCTCATCAGCGGAACGCCGACGAAATAGGTCACCTGCTCCCGCTCGATCAGCCGCATCGCCTCGCGCGCGTCCCATTTGGGCAGCAATACCAGCTTGCGCCCCATGGCGAAGCTTTGCAGCAGCACCGGCACCATCGCGGTGATGTGGAACAGGGGCAGCGTCAGCATCGTCGCGGGCGGCAGCGTCGGCGCCGTGCCGTCCTCGGTTGAAAGCCCCAGCACCATCAGCGCTTGCGCCAGGAAGTTAAGCGTCGCCTGCAACACCGATCCGTGATCGGCCAGCGCCCCCTTGGACCGGCCGGTCGAGCCGGAGGTGAACAGGATCGTCGCCGCATCGTCCGGCCCCAGCTCGGGCAGCACGCCCTCCCCGCCCATCAGCGGCGCGGCGGCCTGTGGAAGCGGCAGGCGGTCGTCGACCCGCACCACCGGCACGGCCAGCCCCTCGATCGCCGCCAGCCGGTCGGCGCGCGGTCCGTCCGCCACCACCAGCGCGCAGCCGACATCGCCCAGCGCCGAGGCCAGCTCCTCCGCCTGCCACCAGCCATTGAGCAACGTCGCGACCCCGCCGGCCATCAGCACGCCCATATAGGTCGCGATCCAGACGGGCGAGTTGCGCGCGGCGATGCCGACCCGGTCGCCCCGGCCGATCCCGCGCGCGACCAGCGAGCGGGCGATGCCCGCCGCCACGCCGTACACCTCGCCGAAGGTCAGCCGCTCCTCGCCCGCGACCAGGAAACAGGTGTCGCGATGCGCCTGGCCGTAATGTGCGAAGTAATGGGCGAGCGAGGGCGGCGCGACGGCGAAGGCCGGCAGGGTGACGCCATGTCGCGCCACCTGCGTCAGCGGCAAGGGACCATCCGGCCCCGTCACCCGCGCCATGGTCGCGTCCATCCGACGATCCAGCTCGCTCCGCATCCGTCTCTCCGCTTGGTCTTGTTGCCTGCCGTCACTATGGAGGCGACAAGTCAGAGGGAAAAGCCTTGATAGAGTTCCTTGCGGCCGCCGCCGGCCATATCCGCTTCGAAGATCTCGGGCTGCACCCGGACGTGTTCAGCATCGGCTTCTTCACGCTGCGCTGGTACAGCCTGGCCTATATCGCCGGCATCCTGATCGGCTGGTGGGCGATGCTCCGGATGCTCGACCAGCCGGGCGCGCCGATGGCGCGGCGTCATGCCGACGACCTGGTCTTCTATGCGACCCTGGGCATCATCCTGGGCGGGCGGCTGGGCTACGTGACCTTCTACGCGCCGGAGATGTTCCTGCATCCGCTGCGCATCCTGCGGCTGTGGGACGGCGGCATGTCCTTCCATGGCGGCGCGATCGGCACCATGGTCGGGATCATCCTGTTCGCGCGCAAGAACAAGCTCAACTGGCTGCGCATCCACGACTATGTCGCCTGCGTGGTGCCGTTCGGACTGTTCTTCGGCCGGCTCGCCAATTTCGTGAACGGCGAACTCTGGGGCAAGCCGGCGGACGTGCCCTGGGCGATCGTCTTCCCGCACACCGTCCCCTATGGCATGATCGATCCCGCCCGCCATCCCAGCCAGCTCTACGAGGCGGCGCTGGAAGGCCTGTTGCTGCTGGCGGTCATGAGCTTCGCCTTCTGGCGGACCAAGGCGCGCTATGATCCGGGCAAATTGGTCGGCCTGTTCCTGGTCGGCTATGGCTGCGCCCGCTTCGTCGTCGAGTTCTTCCGCGAGCCGGACAGCCAGCTGCGCGCCTTTGCCGAGCATACCGGCCTGCACATGGGCCAGTGGCTGTGCGTGCCGATGATCGTCGGGGGAATCTATCTGATGGCGACGGCGGCGAAGCGGCGGGTGCGGGTCGAGCCGACCTGGGGCACCGAGAGCGTCGCCTGAACCAATGACCGACACGCTGCCCGATCCCGCCGAGCCGGCCCTGCCCGAGCGACTGGCGCGCGCCATCGCGCTCGCCGGCCCGATCTCGCTCGCCCAGTTCATGGGCGCGGCCAACGCCCATTATTATGCGACGCGCGACCCGCTGGGCGCGGCGGGCGACTTCGTCACCGCGCCCGAGATCAGCCAGATGTTCGGCGAACTGGTCGGCCTGTGGTGCGCGGACCTGTGGGACCGCGCCGGCCGGCCCGACTGCCATTGGGTCGAGCTGGGGCCCGGACGCGGCACGCTCGCCGCCGATGCCCGGCGCGCGATGGCGCGGGCCGGTTTCACCCCGGCCGTGCATTTCGTCGAGACCAGCCCGGTGCTGCGCGCCGCGCAGGCCGAGCGCGTGGCGGAGGCGAGCTTCCACGATTCGGTCGAGACGCTGCCGAGCGAGGGCGCGCTGATCGTCGTCGCCAACGAATTCTTCGACGCGCTGCCGATCCGCCAGCTGGTCAAGCGCGACCAGTGGCACGAGCGGCTGATCGCCTGCCAGGACACGCTGTTCCTGCCCATTACGGGCAAGCCGGTGCCTGAGACGGTGATCCCGGAATCGCTGCGCGACGCGGCCACCGGCGCGATCCTGGAGGTCGCCCCCGCCGCGATCGGCGTGATGCGGACGCTGGGCCGGCGCATCGTCGCACAGGGCGGCGCGCTGCTCGCGATCGACTACGGCTATGAGGGGCCCGCGCTGGGCGAGACGTTGCAGGCGGTGAAGCGCCACGGCTTCGCCAATCCATATGACGCGCCGGGCGAGCACGACCTGACCGCGCATGTCGATTTCACCACGCTGGCGGCGGCGGGCCAGACGGTGGGCCTCGCCGCCTGGGGACCGGTCGAGCAGGCCGAATGGCTGGTGAAGCTGGGCATCGACTCGCGCGCCGCCGCACTCGCCCGCCATGCCCCCGACCGGGCGGAGGCGATCGCCGCCGACCGGATGCGGCTGGTCAATGGCATGGGCGCGCTGTTCAAGGTGCTGGCGCTGACCGCTCGCGACTGGCCCGAACCGGCCGCCTTCGGATGACCGCCATGTCGTATCGCGATGCCATCCCGGCCGACGCGCCGGCGATCCGGACGCTGTTCGCCGACAGCTTCACCAGGACGTTCGGGCATCTCTACGCCCCCGCCGACCTGGCGGCGTTCCTCGCCCCGATGACGGTCGAGGCCTGGCAGGCGGAAATCGCCGATCCCGCCTATGCCTTCCGCCTGGCGGAGGCGGACGGGGTGCTGGCCGGCTTCGTCAAGCTCGGCCCCGCGACCTTCCCGGTCGAGCGTAGCGGCCCCGCGATCGAGCTTCGCCAATTCTATGTCGATGCCGCCTATCACGGCAGCGGCATCGCGCCGGTGCTGATGGACTGGGCGCTGGCCACCGCACGGGCGCGCGGCGCGGTCGAGATGTTCCTGTCGGTCTATGTCGACAACGCACGCGCGCGGCGCTTCTACACGCGCTACGGATTCGAGCGGATCGGGCGCTACACCTTCATGGTCGGCGATCATGCCGATGAGGATGACATCATGCGGCTGACGCTGTGACGGAGGCGGTGGACACGATCCGCAGCGGCGTGCTCGACGGCGTGCCCCATGCGTTCCTCGGCCGGCGCGGCGGCGTGTCGACCGGGGTGACGGCGGGCCTGGACCTGGGCCGGCGCGGACAGGCCGAGATTCCGCCCGAACTGGCCGAGAACCGCGCCCGGGCAGTGGCGGCGGTGCTGCCGGGGGCGACGCTCCAGACGCTGTATCAGGTCCATTCGGCCGATGTGGTGACGATCCATTCGCCCTTCGCCGATGACGACCGCCCCCATGCCGACGGCATGGCGACGCGGCGGCCGGGGCTGTTGCTCGGCATCCTGACCGCCGATTGCGCGCCGGTGCTGCTCGCCGATGTGCAGGCCGGCGTGGTCGGCGCCGCCCATGCCGGTTGGAAGGGCGCGCTGGCCGGCGTGACCGATGCGACGATCGAGGCGATGGAGTCGCTGGGCGCGGACCGCCAGCGCATCACCGCCGCGATCGGCCCCTGCATCGCGCGGCGCAGCTATGAGGTGGACGACGCCTTCCTCGCCCGCTTCGCCGAAATCGATCCGGCGAACGAACGCTTTTTCGCGTCGGGCCGGGCGGGGCATCATCGCTTCGACCTGGAGGCCTATGTCGCGCACCGGCTGATCGCGGCGGGCCTGCGGCGGATCGATGCGCTGGGACTCGACACCTATGCGGACGAGGCGCGCTTCTACTCCTATCGCCGCGCGACGCATCGGGGCGAGGCGGATTATGGACGGCAGATTGCCTTGATCGGGGTCGGCTGACCGTTTCGCCTCCCGTTTCTCCACGCCTCGACAGGGACCTGCCGTCCGCCTTCACCGCGTCGCGGCTCGGCGTGAGCCCGTCTCTTCCCGCCCAAGATCGTTTCCAATGAGACTTTCTCCGGCGTACAAGGACCGACGGAAGAGGAGAATCACATGCCGATGGACGAGACCGAAGCCGACATGACCGGCGTCGACGCGAACCGCTCGCCGATCACCGAACCCGCCCGGATCGGCGACCGCAAGCTGAAGCCGTCGACGCTGATGATGGGCCATGGCTATGACCCGTCGCTGTCGGAAGGATCGCTGAAGCCGCCGATCTTCCTGACCTCGACCTTCGTCTTCCCCAATGCCGCCGCCGGCAAGCGCCATTTCGAGGGCGTGACCGGCAAGCGGCCGGGCGGCGCGGAGGGGCTGGTCTATTCGCGCTTCAACGGCCCGAACCAGGAGATCCTGGAGGACCGGCTGGCGATCTGGGAAGAGGCGGAGGACGCGCTCGCCTTCTCCTCCGGCATGGCGGCGATCGCGACGCTGTTCCTGTCGATGGTCAAGCCCGGCGACACGATCGTTCATAGCGGCCCGCTCTATGCCGCAACCGAGACGCTGATCGGCCGCATCCTGGGCAAGTTCGGGGTCAAGTGGCTCGATTTCCCGGCGGGCGCGACGCGGGCGGAGATCGACCGTGTCCTGGCGGAAGCCGCGACCGGTAATGTCGCGCTCATCTATCTGGAAAGCCCGGCGAACCCGACCAATGCGCTGGTCGATGTCGAGGCGGTGGTGGCCAGCCGCGACGCGATCTTCGCCGACGCCGCCGACAAGCCGCCGATCGCGATCGACAACACCTTCCTGGGGCCGCTCTGGCACCAGCCGCTGCGCCACGGCGCGGACATCGTCGTCTATTCGCTGACCAAATATGCCGGCGGGCATAGCGACCTGGTCGCGGGCGGCGTGCTGGGCAAGAAGGCACAGATCGATGTGATCCGGTCGATGCGCAACACGATCGGCACGATCTGCGACCCCAACACCGCCTGGATGCTGCTCCGCTCGCTGGAGACACTGGAACTGCGCATGAGCCGGGCGGGCGAGAATGCTGCCAAGGTCTGTGCCTTCCTACGCCAGCACCCCAAGGTCGAGCGGATGGGCTATCTGGGGTTCATCGAGGATGCGCGCCAGAAGGACATTTACGACCGCCACTGCACCGGAGCCGGCTCGACCTTCTCGCTGCTGGTCAAGGGCGGCGAGGCGGAGGCGTTCCGCTTCCTCGACGCGCTGCGCATCGCCAAGCTGGCGGTGTCGCTGGGCGGCACCGAGACGCTGGCCAGCCATCCGGCGGCGATGACGCATCTGTCGGTGCCCGACGCGCGCAAGCAGGCGCTGGGGATCACCGACAATCTGGTCCGCATCTCGATCGGGGTCGAGGATGCGGACGATCTGATCGCGGATTTCGACCAGGCCCTGGCGGCGATCTGATCGCACGCGAAGCCGCGAAGATACGGGGGAGGTCGGCCTGCGACGCAGCCGGCCTCCCCTATCTGGATTGGCTTCCGTGCTCCTGCGAAGGCAGGAGCCTGGAGGCAGGTCAAATAACGCCTGATGGCGCATGTGGCCCTGGGCTCCTGCCTTCGCAGGAGCACAGCGGCTGACATCGAAGCGTGTCCTCCCGAACGAACGCCGCGCCTCCCCACGTTCCCCATCGTCCTTCGCGGCATCGCGCGTCCATGCGAACCCATTCTGCCCCTTGCCCCGCCCGGCGATGGTCGCGATGTAGGGGCGCATGACCATGCATGCCTTCATCGCCGGCCTGCCCAAGGCGGAGCTTCACCTCCATATCGAGGGGAGCCTGGAGCCCGAACTGATGTTCGCGCTGGCCCGGCGCAACAATATCGCCATCCCCTTCGACTCGGTGGAAGCGGTGCGGGCCGCCTATAGCTTCACCCGGCTCCAGGATTTTCTCGACATCTATTACCAGGGTGCGAACGTCCTGATCCACCAGCAGGATTTCCACGACCTCGCCGCCGCCTATTTCGACCGGGTGGCGCGGGACGGCGTCGTCCATGCCGAGATCATGTTCGATCCGCAGACCCATACCGCGCGCGGCATCGCCTTCGACACGGTCATCGGCGGCCTGCTCTCGGCGATGGAGGAAGCGGAGGCGAAGCATGGCATCACCTCGCGCCTGATCATGAGCTTCCTGCGCCATCTGGACGAGGACGACGCCTTCGCCACGCTCGACATGGCGCGTCCCTGGCTCGACCGGATCGAGGCGGTGGGGCTCGATTCCTCGGAACTCGGCCACCCGCCGGAGAAGTTCGCCCGCGTCTTCGCCGCCGCCCGCGCCCTGGGCCTGAAGAGCGTCGCCCATGCCGGGGAGGAAGGGCCGCCCGACTATGTCGTCCAGGCGCTCGACCTGCTCGACATAGACCGGCTCGACCATGGCAATCGCAGCCTGGAGGATGCCGCGCTGACCGCCCGCCTCGCCCGCACCGCGATGACGCTGACCGTCTGCCCGCTGTCCAACCTGAAGCTGTGCGTGGTCGACACGATGGACGACCATCCGATCGATCGGATGCTGCGCGAGGGGCTGCGCGCGACGATCAACTCGGACGATCCGGCCTATTTCGGCGGCTATGTCGCCGATAACTACATCGCCGCCGCCGAGGCGCGTTCGCTGTCCCGCGACGATCTGGTGCGGCTGGCGCGCAACAGCTTCCTCGGCAGCTTCCTGCCCGACGATGCGGTCGCCGGCCATCTCGCCCGGCTCGACGCCTATGCGGCGGAGGTACGCTGATGCCGGTGTTCACGCCCATTTCGCAGGACCAGTTCGTCACGGATATCCGCACGCTGGCGGCGGCACTGACCGGGGACGTCTGGCGGCCGACCTATCTGATCGGCATCGGCCGCGGCGGGCTGGTCCCGGCGGTCTATCTGAGCCATGCGACCGGCCTGCCGACCCTGTCCTGCGACCTGTCGGCGCAGGTGCCCGACTTCGCCGACGAAGTGCTGGTGAAGCTGGCCGCACGGACGCGGAACGGCGAGCGGCTGCTGTTCATCGACGACATCAATGATTCGGGCCGTACCATCGGCCGGCTGCGCCGCGCGATGGTGCAGGAAGCGGCGGCCGACGGCGCGGTGCGCTTCGCCACGTTGATCGACAATCGCGTCTCGGCCGAGCGGGTCGACTATCGCGCCCGTACCATCGACCGCACCGTCACCAAGGACTGGTACGTCTTCCCCTGGGAAGCGATGGCGCCGGACAGCGCCCATGAAGAGGACGCCGCCGCCGTACCCGACCGGATCGCCTGACCGCGCCCGTCCGATTCAGGCGGACTGGATATAGTCGCGCATCGCGGCCGCCTCCGCCTCGATCCGGTCGATACGGTATTTGACCAGGTCGCCGATCGAGACCAGGCCGACCAGCCGCCCATCCTCGACCACCGGCAGGTGGCGGATGCGGCGGCGGGTCATCAGCGACAGCGCGCCGATCACCGGCTCGGCCCGGCCGACGGTGATCGCGGGCGCGGTCATCACCGCATCGACCGGTCCGTCCAGCGCGGCGCGGTCCTGCGCAAGCAGCCGTACCACGTCGCGTTCGGACAGGATGCCGGCCACCGTCTCGCCCTCCATCACCGGCACCGCGCCGATCCGGTGGGTGGCCAGCAGCTCGACCGCCTGCGCCACGGTCGCGCCGCGCCGGATCGTCACCACCGGGACTGGATCATTGCCCAGGATCGCCGCGATCGTCATCCTCGCCTCCTCTTATATCTGCCGGGCAGCAGATCATGTTTCGCGGGCTTAGGAAAGCATGCCATGGTGGCTCATGGACGATTCCCCCAAGGGACTGGACGATCCGGATCAGGCCGCCCATGCCTGGGGCCGCTATCGCAACCTGCTCGCCTGGATGATCCTGGCCGCCGCGATCTGCGCCGCCGCCGCGATCACCGGCATGGCGCACCTCCAGGGGCCGCTGCATCTGGTGACCATGTTCGCGATCCTGGGCGGAGTCGGCGGATCGGTGGTGCTGGCCGGCGCGCTGATGGGGCTGGTGTTCCTCAGTTCCGGATCGGGCCATGACGAGGATGTGGACCGGCGGGACTGAGCCGGTGGGGAGTGCGATTCGCGTCCCTGCCGATGGTCCGCCTTCCTGACGCACCACCCCGGTGATGGCTGTCCTTTGCCAAAACCCAACGCCAATCCGGATGCGCGTCCGGCCACGCCGCTAGACCCGTCACGAAAAAAGCCGGCCCGCGGGTAGCGGACCGGCCTTTTCGGCGCATCGGCGCGTCGCGGCTTATTCGGCGGCGGCTTCCGGCGTCGCGGCGCGGATGCGACGACGACGGGGCTTGGGCACGTCCTCCGAATCATTCGCCGGCGCAATGCCGAGCGACGGGGGCAGGCGATCCGCATCGACGCCATTCGCCTCGGCGGCCGGAGCCGGCGCGTCGGCGGCAGGCGTCGTCGTCGCCTCGACCGCCGCCGCATCGCGACGCGGACGGCCACGACGACGCGGCGCGGGCGCCTCGACGGCGAGCGGCGCATCCGCCTCGATCACCGACTCGGCGCGCTGCTCCAGATTCTCGCCGGCGACCGGCGGATCGGAGCGACGCTGGCCCGCGACCTCGACCGGGGCGGCGGTCACAGCCTGCTCGGTCTCGCGCTCGGCGCGCTCCTCGCGATCCCAGCGGCGCGGGCGCTCGCCCTCGGCGCGGCGCGGCCGGTCCTGGCGGTCGCTGCGCTCGGCGCGCTCCTGGCGCTCGGGTCGGTCCTGCCGGTCCGAACGCTCGGCGCGCTCCGGACGATCGCTGCGATCCTGGCGCTCGGCGCGCTCTTCCCGGCGCGGATGCTCGCGGCCCTGATAGTCGCGCTGCGCCCCGCGCCCGTCCTGTTCGCCGGTGCGGATCGGCTCGCCCTCGTCGCCGAACTCGTCCTGATCGTCACCGTCGAAATCCTGCACCGAACGGCGCGGCTGCTGATCCTCGAACCGGCCGCGCTGATCGCTCAGCACGCGGAAATAATGGTCCGCGAACTGCAGATAATATTCGGTGTTGACGCGGTCGCCCTGGCGCTGCGCATCGGAGGCCAGATTCTTGTACTTCTCGTACAGCTGGTTGGCATTGCCCCGCGCACGGCTGTCGATGCGGTTGCCATTGTCGGGGCGACCACCGCCGCCACCCTGGCGCGGGTTGTTGTTATTGTTATTACCGCCCCGGCCGCGACGACGACCGGCCTGCCGATTATTGATCAAGCTTGTTGTCCTTTGCCAAACGCAAAAACGGGCTCCTAGGCCTGTGAATGCACCCCGCCCTGCCGCGCGCCGCTCGGGCTACGCCGGGTTCGTCACCGCCACATGCGTGGCATCATGACTGGTGATGCGGGTCGCTGCCTGACAAGCCGTCGCTTGACAATCCGTCAATGGTCGCGTTCCCCATGGCCATCCATAGCGGGGGATGGCTCCACCCCACAAGCAAAATATGGGGACCGCGCCGTTCCGGTTCAAGTCGCCAGCAGGGCGCGCGGCCGGTCGCCCAGATCGCGATGCACCGCCACGGCAAAGCCTTGCGCCCGCAACAGGTCGCCGACGCTGTCCGCCTGGGTCCAGCCGATCTCGATCACCGCCGCCCCGCCGGGCGCCAGCAGCCGCCGGATCGCAGGCGCCAGCCGGCGATAATCGTCCAGCCCGTCCAGTCCGGCGAACAGCGCCTCGGCCGGTTCATGCCCCGCCACTTCCTGCGCCAATTCCTCGCCGGTGCCGATATAGGGCGGGTTGGTGACGATCAGGTCGAACGACCCGACCAGCGCCGAATCCCAGTCGCCCCGCACGAAACGCGCGCGGTCCGCGAAGGGCACGGCATTGATCCGCGCATAGGCGAGCGCATCCGCCGAACGGTCGACGCCCAGCCCCATCGCCTGCGGCCATTCGGACAGCAGCGCCAGGAGCAGCGTGCCCGGCCCCGTCCCCAGGTCGAGGATCGTCGCGGGCGGCCGGCCGGCATGATGCGCCAGCGCCGCCTCGATCAGCGTCTCGCTGTCGGCGCGCGGCACCAGCGCCCCCGGCCCCACCGCCAGGTCGAGCGTCCAGAAGCCGCGCATACCCAGGATATAGGCGACCGGCTCGTGCCGTTCCCGCCGCGCGACCAGGCCCGCGAAGCCGGGCGGCTCGGCATGGTCGTCCAGCGTCAGCAGCAACCGGTCGCGCGACAGTCCCAGCGCGTGCGCCATCAGCAGTTCAGCATCCAGCCGCGCCGTCGCCGAAAAGCCGAACCGCGCCGCCGCCGCCACGATCGCGGCGCGCGCCTCAGCCATCCAGGCTCGCCAGCCGCTCCGCCTCGTCCTCGGCGATCAGCGCGCCGAGCAGCTCGTCCATCTCGCCCTGCAGGATTTCGGGCAGGCGATGCAGCGTCAGGTTGATCCGGTGGTCGGTCACCCGCCCCTGCGGGAAATTATAGGTGCGGATCCGCTCCGACCGGTCGCCCGAGCCGACCATCGCCTTGCGCGTGCCCGACCGCTCCGCCGCCAGCCGCTCGCGCTCGGCCTCGTAGAGCCGGGTGCGCAGGACCTTCAGCGCCTTGGCCTTGTTCTTGTGCTGCGACTTCTCGTCCTGCTGGATCACCACCATGCCGGTCGGCAGATGGGTGATGCGCACCGCCGAGTCGGTGGTGTTGACCGACTGGCCGCCCGGCCCCGACGATCGATAGACGTCGATGCGCAAATCCTTGGCCTCATCGATGCGGACATCGACCTCCTCGGCCTCGGGCAGCACCGCGACGGTCGCGGCGGAGGTATGGATTCGCCCGCCCGCCTCGGTCGCGGGGACGCGCTGGACACGGTGGACGCCGCTTTCGAACTTCAGCCGCGCGAACACGCCCTGCCCCGTTACCGAGGCCACGACTTCCTTGTACCCGCCCGCATCGGACACGCTGCCCGATATCAGCTCGACCCGCCAGCCGCGCGAATCGGCATAGCGCTGGTACATGCGGAACAGGTCGCCTGCGAACAGCGCCGCCTCGTCGCCGCCGGTGCCGGCGCGGATTTCCAGCATCGCCGCGCGTTCGTCGGCGGCGTCGCGCGGCAGCAAGGCCAGGGCCAGCCGACGGTCCGCCGCCTCCAGCGCCTGGCGATTCTCGCGCAGCTCCTCCGCCGCCATCTGGCGCAGTTCGTCGTCGCTCGTATCCTCGGCCATATAGGCCAGGCTCTCGGCCTCCTGGCGCAACCGCCGCACCTCGCTCGCCGCCTGGGCAACGGGTTCCAGCTCGGCATATTCCTTCGACACCGCGACGAAACGATCGCCCGGCAGGTCGCCGGTCGCCATCTGCGCCGCCAGCTCGTCGCGCTTGGCCTCGATCTGGCGGATGCGGTCGGGGGAGATGGGGGTCATGCCCCGCCCCCAACGCCCGAACGGCGCGTCCGGCTCACCGCAAGGCCTCGGCCAGCGCGTCGAACGCCACCGCGCGCTGCGTACCGTCGGCCAGCGACTTCACCGCCGCCGCCCCGGCCGCGATCTCGTCGTCGCCGATGATGATCGCGGCGCGCGCGCCCTGCGCATCGGCCTTGGCCATGCGCTGCTTCATCTTGCCCTTATAGGCCATGTCGACCGCGAGGCCGGCGCGGCGCAGCTCGGCGAGCAGCCCCAGCGCGCGCGTCTCCGCCGCCGCGCCCATCGGCACGATCACCGCATCGATCACCGGCCGCGCCGGCTCCGCCAGCAGCATCGCCAGCCGCTCGACGCCCGCCGCCCAGCCGACGCCCGGCGTCTCCGGGCCGCCCAGCGAGCCGATCAGCCCGTCATAGCGACCGCCCGCCAGCACGGTGCCCTGCGCGCCCAGCCGGTCGGTGACGAATTCGAAGGCGGTGTGGCGGTAATAGTCCAGCCCGCGCACCAGCCGGGGATTGCGCGTCCAGGCCACGCCCGCCGCGTCCAGCCCCGCCGTCACCGCATCGAAAAAGCCGCGCGCCTCCTCGGTCAGATAGGCATCGATATCGGGCGCGGAGTCCGCCGCCGGCCGGTCGCGCGGGTCCTTGCTGTCGAGGATGCGCAGCGGGTTCTTCTCCAGCCGGGTCAGGCTGTCCTCGGACAGGTCGGCGCGGTGGCCCTCGAAATGCGCGACCAGCGCGGCGCGCCAGGCGTCGCGAGTCTCGGCATCGCCCAGCGTGTTGAGCTGGAGCGTCACGCCCTCGATCCCCAGTTCGCGCAGGAGCTGATCGGCCATGACCAGCAGCTCGACATCGGCCATCGGCTCGGCCGCGCCGATCACCTCGGCGTCGATCTGGTGGAACTGGCGATAGCGCCCCTTTTGCGGCCGCTCGTAGCGGAACACCGGGCCGGAGGTGGCGAGCTTCAGCGGCGCATATTGCTGCCACCCCTCGGTCAGGAAGGCGCGGGCAAGGCCGGCGGTGAATTCGGGCCGCAGCGTCAGCAGGTCGCCGCCGCGATCGGGGAAGGTGTACATCTCCTTCGACACCACGTCGGTGGTCTCGCCGATCGAACGCGAGAAGACCTCGGTCGCCTCGAAGATCGGGATGTCGACGCGCTGAAAGCCATAGAGCGTCTTCACCAGGTCGAAGGTGCCGAGCACCTGGGCGAAGCGGCGCTGGTCGTCGCCGAAGATGTCCTGCGTGCCGCGCACGCGGTGGGGGGTCTGGATACGGGCCATAAGAGCGCGGCTATCTAGTCGAGCGGGCGGCTTCGCGCTAGCACCGCACGCGATGACGCAAAGCAGATGGTGGGGCCTGGGACAACGCGTGGCGCCGCCGCGCTTCGTCCTGTTCGTGCTGGTGTTCGCGGGCGCCTTCGCGCTCGGCTGGTCGCGGCTCGAATTGGGGCGGGCGGTGATGGGCGCGTTCGACCTCGCCGCCTTCGTCTTCCTCCTCTCCGTCGCGACCCTGCTCGGGCATGGCGAGGCGGATCGGATGCGCGCCGCCACGCGCGAGAACGACGCCAATCGCGCGGTGCTACTGGCCATGACCGGCGTGACGATGCTGGTCATCCTGGCGGCGGTGGCGGGCGAGTTGAAGGGCAAGAACGACGCCCTCGCCATCCTGCTGGTGATCGTGACGCTGACTTTGTGCTGGCTCTTCTCCAACACCATCTACGCGCTGCATTATGCGCATCTCTTCTACATGGAGGCGGAGGACGGCGCGGGCGATGCGGGCGGGCTCAGCTTCCCGGACACGAAGACGCCCGATTACTGGGACTTCCTTTATTTCGCCTGCACGCTCGGCATGACCTTCCAGACCTCGGACGTGGCGATCGGGTCGCGGCGCATCCGGCGCGTGGTGCTGGGCCACTGCCTAGCCGCCTTCGTCTTCAATCTCGGCATCATCGCCTTTTCGATCAACGTGCTAGGCGGCGGGTGAGTCGGCCGGCGGCCAAGGCCATGACAGGGGTGGACGACTGACCTTTTCGGCCGCTAGACCCTGACCCATTCTCCATGTCGGGACCGTCCATGATCCGCAAAGCCGTCGTCGCGTCGTTGTTCCTCTCCACCTCCGCCCTCGCCCAGGTTCCCGCCGGCAATTCCGCGCCGCAGCCGGTGCCGATCGTCGATACGATCCCGGCGGCGCAGGACGTGCCCTATCCCGGCACGATCACGCTGAACGTCGACGCCACCGATACCGAGCGTGGCATCTTCACCGTGCACGAGACGATCCCCGTGTCCAAGACCGGCGACGTGGCGCTGCTCTATCCGAAGTGGCTGCCCGGCAACCACGCCCCGCGCGGCGAGATCGAGAAGGTCGCCAGCCTGGTGGTCCGCGCCAATGGCAAGGTGCTGCCCTGGACCCGCGACACGGTCGACGTCTACGCCTTCCACGTCAACGTGCCGCAGGGCACGAAGACGCTGGACGTGGATTTCCAGTTCCTGTCCGCGACCAAGGGCGACCAGGGCCGCATCGTCGCCACGCCGACGATGATCTCGCTCCAGCCCAATTCGGTCAGCCTGTATCCGGCTGGCTATTTCACCCGCCAGATCCCGATCCAGATGACGGTCAAGTTCCCGACCGGCTGGACCGCCGCCGGCGCGGTGCCGGCCAAGGCGAGCGGCTCGACCTATAGCTACGACACCACCAATTACGAGATCCTGGTCGATTCGCCGGTGCTCGCCGGCAAATATGGCAAGGTCTTCCCGCTGTCGCCCGCGCGTCGACCTGAGCGTCTTCGCCGACGATCCCAAGGAGCTGAACGCCACCCCGGCGCAGATCGACGCGCACAAGCGCCTGGTCGAACAGGCCGCCAAGACGTTCGGCGCGCAGCATTACGACAAGTACAACTTCCTGCTGTCGATCACCGACCAGCTCGGCGGCATCGGCCTGGAGCATCATCGCTCCTCCGAGAATGGCGTGCGCCCCGGCTATTTCATCGACTGGGAGAACAGCACCGCGACGCGCAACCTGCTGCCGCATGAATTCACCCATAGCTGGGACGGCAAGTTCCGGCGCGGCGCGGACTTGTGGACGCCCGACTTCCGCATGCCGATGCGCGACTCGCTACTCTGGGTCTATGAGGGGCAGACGCAATTCTGGGGCTATGTGCTTCAGGCGCGCTCGGGCATCGTCTCGAAACAGGACACGCTGGACGCCTATGCGTCGATCCTCGCCAGCTACGACAACAGCCGTGGGCGGGATTGGCGGCCGATGATCGACACCACCAACGATCCGATCATCTCCTCGCGTCGGCCCAAGGGCTGGACGAGCTGGCAGCGGTCGGAGGATTATTACAATGAAGGCCTGATGGTCTGGATGGAGGTCGATGCGATGCTCCGCCAGCAATCGGGCGGAACCAAGTCGATCGACGATTTCGCCAAGGCCTTCTTCGGCATCCGCGATGGCGACTGGGGCGAGGTGACTTACACGTTCGACGATGTCGCCGCGACGCTCAACCGCATCCAACCCTATGATTGGGCGGGATTCCTTCAGAAGCGCCTGACCGAGACGGGCCAGCCCGCGCCGATCCAGGGCTTTGCGATGAACGGCTACAAGCTGGTCTTCACGCCCGAGCCGACCAGCTATTTCAGCAAGGTCGAGAAGCTGCGCGGCACTGACACCAGCTATTCGCTGGGCCTAGTCGTCGGCAAGGACGGCAATGTCACCTCGACCATCTGGGGCTCGCCCGCCTTCAAGGCGGCGATCGATGTCGGCACCAGCATCGAGGCGGTGAACGGCCGCGCCTATAGCGGCGACGTGCTCAAGGCGGCGATCGTCGAGGCCAAGACCTCCAAGGAGCCCATCCACCTGCTGGTGAAGAATGGTGAGCGCTACCGCGATCTCGCCATCGACTATCATGGCGGCCCGCGCTACCCGCGACTCGAGAAGATCGGCAGCGGAGAGACGGGTCTCGACCGGCTGTTGACGCCGCGCTGATCCTCCAACGACCGTATTCACAGGGAAAATCCATGCGTATCGACCTGATCCCGGTGGGCAAGAACCCGCCCGACGACCTGAACGTCATCATCGAAGTGCCGACCGGTGGCGAGCCGGTGAAGTATGAGTTCGACAAGGCGTCGGGTGCGCTGTTCGTCGATCGCATCCTGCACACGCCGATGCGCTATCCGGCGAATTACGGCTTCGTGCCGCACACGCTGTCGCCGGACGGCGATCCGCTCGACGCGCTGGTCATCGCCCGCTCGCCCTTCGTGCCCGGCTGCGTCGTCCGCGCCCGGCCGATCGCGGTGCTGAACCTGGAAGACGAAGCCGGCGGTGACGAGAAGCTGGTCTGCGTGCCCGTCGACCAGGTCTTCCCCTATTACTCGAACGTCGGCGGTCGCGACGACGTGCCGGAGATCGTCTTCCAGCAGATCGAGCACTTCTTCACCCACTATAAGGACCTGGAGAAGAAGAAGTGGGTGCGCATCGGCACCTGGGGCGACGCCGAGGAAGCGCGCCGCATCGTCCGCGAGGCGATCGAGCGCTATGACGACGCCAAGGCCGCCGGCGAGGAGCCGCACGACCACGACGTTCCGGGTCGCGAGTAACGCCGTCCCGTCCGCTCCCCGGCGACCGTGCCGGGGAGCGGCTTTTGCGTGTCAGCCCGCCGCCAGCCGCCGCAACGGCTCGCCCGACAGGCGCTGCACCGTCCAATCCTCCATTCCGACCGCGCCGATCCGCCGATAGACGGCGATCGCCTCCGCATTCCAGTCGAGCACCGACCATTCGAACCGCGCGCATCCCCGCGCCACCGCGATCCCCGCCAGATGGCGGAGCAACGCACCGCCGATCCCCCGCCCCCGCGCGTCCGGCGTGACGTAAAGGTCTTCCAGATACAGGCCGCGCCGTCCGGTCCAGGTCGAGAAATTGCGGAAGAACAGCGCGAAGCCCAGCGGCTGCCCATCCTGTTCCGCGATCACCGCCTCCGCCGCCGGATGCGCGCCGAACAGCGCCTCGCTCAGCATTTCCTCGGTCGCCTCCACCGCATCGGGTTCCCGCTCGAACGCGGCGAGATCGCGGATGAAGCGCAGGATGGTCGCGGCATCGGCGGGCCGGGCGGGGCGGATCAGGGGATGGGTCATGTCTGGCTCTGTAACGTCGCGGTCGCCGCCACGTCACGCCGTCGCGCCGCGAACAGGCAGGCGGCGACGATCACCCCGGCCCCGGCCAGCGTCCAGACCGACACCCGCTCGCCGAACACGAGCCAGCCGAGCGCCGCCGCCCAGACGAAGGAGGTATATTCGCTGCTCGCCAGATAGCTCGCCGATCCGCGCGCATAGGCCCAGGCGAGCAGCAGCATCGAGATCGACCCCAACCCCGCCGCCAGCGCGATCATCGGCCACAGCGCAGCGGGCGGCGGCACCGCCAGCCATGGCGCGGCGCACCCCAGCGCCGCCAGCACCACCACCGACTGGACCAGCGCCACCTCGACCGGCCCCGCCGCCAGCGCCTGCAACCGCGCCAGGATCAGGTTGACCGCATAGAGGATCGCGGAGGCGAAGATCGCCGCCGCGCCCCACCAGGCGTCCGGTGGCGCCGCGCCCCGCGCCTGCCCAGCCAGGATCACGCCTACGCCCGCCAGCGCCGCCAGGCTGGCGATCGGCGCGCGCCAATCGATCCGCTCCTTCAGCACCAGGGCCGCGAGCAGCAGCGCCATCACCGGCGCGGTATAGCCGATCGACACCGCCAGCGTCAGCGGCACCCGGGCGATGCCCCAGAAGAACAGCAGCGCCATCCCGGTCGTGACCAGCCCGCGCGCGCCGTGCAGCCGCAGCGCCCGGCCGCTGGGCCGCCGCCGGCCGCCCAGGCTCCACAGGCCGAGGCCGATCGCGACATTGCCGAAGGAGCGCCACAGCATGGTGTTGTAGACGCCGATGGCGATGACCAGCATCTTCATCGCCGCGTCCATCACCGAGAACACACCGATGCCGAGCGCCGCAACGGCGAAGACGAACGCGGGAGCGGCCTGGGTCATGGCTGTGGCTGTAGGGTGCGGCGGTCGTGGCGGGAAGCGATTGGTTCGGGCGGACATGCGAGGATGCGAGGGGCGCGCTCTTGCCGCCCGCTTGAGGCATTCCCCGGCACCTCCCCTTTCCCCTTCCTGTTCCCCGGCGAAGGCCGGGGCCCAGGTGGAGAGGTGGTCGTAATGGAGCGCTGCGCGTCGTCACCATCGTCCCCCAACTGGGCCCCGGCCTCGCCGGGGAACAGCTGAGCGTTTGGGAAGGGCGGGGCAGCACCGCAAGAGCCCCCCTCCCCGTCCTCGCGCGGAACGCCCCCTTATCGCGCCTTCAAGGCCGCCTGCGCCGCCGCCAGTCGCGCGATCGGCACGCGGTAGGGCGAGGCGGAGACGTAATCCAGGCCGACCTGCTCGCAGAAGCCGATCGAGGCCGGGTCGCCGCCATGTTCGCCACAAATGCCCAGCTTGATGTCGGGCCGGGTCGCCCGGCCCCGCTCGGCGGCGAGGCGGACGAGTTCGCCGACCCCCTCCACGTCCAGGCTGACGAACGGGTCCTTGGGATAGATGCCCTGCTCGACATAAGCGCCCAGGAAGCGCGCCGCGTCGTCGCGGCTGACGCCCAGCGTGGTTTGGGTCAGGTCGTTGGTGCCGAAGGAGAAGAACTCGCCCGTCTCCGCGATCTCACCCGCCATCAGCGCCGCGCGCGGCAGCTCGATCATCGTGCCGACCAGATATTCGACCTCCGTCCCGCGCTCGGCGAACACGGCCTGCGCCGCGCGGTCGACCACCGCCTTCATCAGGTCCAGCTCGCGCTTGGTGGCGACCAGCGGGATCATCACCTCCGGGATCGGGGCCGCGCCGCTCTCCGCCGCGACGTCGAGCGCCGCCTCGAAGATCGCGCGCGCCTGCATCTCGTAGATTTCGGGATAGGTCACGCCCAGCCGGCAGCCGCGATGGCCGAGCATCGGGTTGAACTCGTGGAGCTCGTTGGCGCGGCGCTTGAGCGTGTCGACATCAATGCCGGCCGCCTGCGCCACCTCGGCGAACTCCGCCTCCTCATGCGGCAGGAATTCGTGCAGCGGCGGGTCGAGCAGGCGGATCGTCACCGGCAGGCCGGCCATCACCGTGAAGATCTCGGCGAAGTCGCTGCGCTGTTCGGGCAGCAGCCGGTCGAGCGCGGCGCGGCGGCCCTTCTCGTCCGAGGCCAGGATCATCTGGCGCACCGCCGTGATCCGGCCGGCGTCGAAGAACATATGCTCGGTCCGGCACAGGCCGACGCCCTCCGCACCGAACTCGCGCGCGGTCTTGCAGTCAAGCGGCGTCTCCGCATTGGCGCGGACCTTCAGCCGGCGCACCTTGTCCGCCCAGACCATCAGCGTCGCGAAGTCGCCGGCCAGTTCGGGCTGAACGGTCGCGACCTCGCCCGCCATCACCTCGCCGGTCGCGCCGTCGATGGTCAGCACGTCGCCCTCGCGGATCTCCCGCCCGCCGACGCGCATCACCTTGTCCTTGGCGGAGATGGCGATGCTGCCCGCGCCCGAGACGCAGGGGCGGCCCATGCCGCGCGCCACCACGGCGGCGTGGCTGGTCATGCCGCCGCGGGCGGTCAGGATGCCGCGCGCCGCGTGCATCCCGTGGATATCCTCCGGGCTGGTCTCGGTGCGGATCAGGATCACCGCCTCGCCGGCCGCATTGCGCTTCTCGGCGGTGTCGGCGTCGAACACCGCCTTGCCCGACGCCGCACCCGGCGACGCCGGCAGGCCCTTGGCGATCACGTCGCGCTTCGCCTGCGGGTCGAGCGTCGGATGGAGCAACTGGTCGAGCGCGGCGGGATCGACGCGCGCCACCGCTTCCTCTTCGGTGATCAGGCCTTCATTGGCCATGTCGACCGCGATCTTCAGCGCCGCCTTGGCGGTGCGCTTGCCCGAGCGGGTCTGGAGCATCCAGAGCTTGGCCTTCTCGACCGTGAACTCGATGTCCTGCATGTCGCGATAATGCGTCTCCAGCGTGTCGAAGACGCGGGCGAGTTCGCCATAGACCTCCGGCATCGCCTCTTCCATCGACAGCGGCTTGGCCCCCGCCTCCTCGCGCGCTGCGCGGGTCAGATATTGCGGCGTGCGGATGCCAGCGACGACATCCTCGCCCTGCGCGTTGATCAGGAATTCGCCATAATAGGCGCGGTCGCCCTTGGACGGATCGCGCGTGAAGGCGACGCCGGTGGCCGAGGTTTCGCCCATATTGCCGAACACCATCGCCTGCACATTGACGGCGGTGCCCCAGCTGGCGGGAATGTCGTTCAGCCGGCGATAGACCTTGGCGCGCTCCGACTGCCACGAGCCGAACACCGCGCCGACCGCGCCCCAGAGCTGGTCGTGCACGTCCTGGGGGAAATCCTTGCCCCATTGCGCGCGGACCAGCTTCTTATATTCGACGACCAGCGCCTTCAGGTCGCCGGCGCTCAGCTCGGTATCAAGCGTGAAGCCCTGATCCTCCTTGGCGATCTCCAGCGCTTCCTCGAACGCGCCGTGATCCAGTTCCAGCACGACATCGGCATACATCTGGATGAAGCGGCGATAGCTGTCCCAGGCGAAGCGCTCGTCCCCGGCGGCGCGGGCCAGCCCCTCGACCGTCTGGTCGTTGAGGCCGAGGTTCAGCACCGTGTCCATCATCCCGGGCATCGACACGCGCGCGCCCGAGCGGACCGAGACGAGCAGCGGATTGTCGTGATCGCCGAAGACCTTGCCCGTGATCCCCTCGATATGCGCGATACCCTCGGCCACCTCGTCGCGCAGCGACTGGGGGAATTGCTGCCCCTCGTCATAGTAACGCGTGCACATGGCGGTGGAGATGGTGAAGCCCGGGGGCACCGGCAGGCCGATCGAGGCCATCTCGGCCAGGTTGGCGCCCTTGCCGCCCAGCAGGTTCTTGTCCCCCGACCCGCCATCGGACACGCCGCCGCCGAAGCGATATACGTAACGGTCGTCAACAGTCGGCTTCAACGCGGTGGCCATCGTCACATCCCTCTTTGCATACGTATGCATTGCAGAGGGGGGTAACGGTGACAAGAGCGATTTGCTCCCCATTCGGGGACGAGGGACGATGGTACCGGTCCCATCGTCCCTCCTCGGGATCAGCCCTCGATCTTGCCGAAATCGGCGACGGTGTGGACCGCCGCCCGCACCCGCGCGAGCAGGTCGAGCCGGGCGGCGCGCTTCGTCGCATCCTGGTCGTTGACCGTCACCGAGTCGAAGAAGCCGTCGATCGGCGCGCGGAGGCTGGCGAGCGCGGCCATCGCCGCCTCGAAATCCTCCGCCGCCACCGCCCGCGCGGCGGCCGGCTCGGCCGTGTCGAGCGCGGCGAGCAGCGCCGCCTCCGCCGGCTCGGGCGTGTAGGTCATCGCCGCGCCGGTCGGTGCCTCATGCCCTTCCTTCTTCAGGATATTGGCGGCACGCTTGTAGCCGGCGAGCAGGTTCACGCCGTCCTCGGTCCGGATGAAGGCTTGCAGCGCATGGACGCGGGCGAGCAGGCGGACCAGATCGTCCTCGCCGCCCAGCGCGAACACCGCGTCGATCAGGTCGTGACGGATGCCGGCTTCGCGCTGCTGCACCTTGAGCCGGTCGGCGAAGAAGTCGAGCACGGCAAGGCCGACAGTGCGGCTGGTCTCGAACCGGCCGTCCAACGCGCGCGCATAGGCGGCATCGGCCTGACCGATCACTTGGCGGAAGGCGTCGGTGGCGACGGCGGGCTCCATCGCCATGGTCCGCATCAGCTGCTGCATGAACCGGGTCGCCTGCACCTCGGGCCGCAACGGCTGCCCGACCGGCGAGCGCCACGCCGCCTGCGCCGCGAGCGGCATCAACGCGACGCGCAGGCCGTTCTGCTGGATCAGCCGGATGATGCCGAGCGCCGCGCGCCGAAGCGCGAACGGGTCCTTCGATCCGGTCGGCTTCTCGTCGATCGCGAAGAAGGTCGCGATGGTGTCCAGCTTGTCGGCCAGCGCCACCGCCACCGTGACCGGGGCGGTCGGCACGTCGTCGCCCTGCCCGACCGGCTTGTAGTGATCGCGCACCGCCTCGGCGACCGCCGCATCCTCGCCCTGCGCGGCGGCATAATAGCCGCCCATCAGGCCCTGAAGCTCGGGGAACTCGCCGACCATGCCGGTGACCAGATCGGCCTTGGCCAGCCGCGCCGCGCGCTCCGCTTGGTCGGCGAGGTCAGGCGTGCCGACCACGCCTTCCTCGACCAGCCAGCGCGCCAGCTTCGCCACGCGATCGACCTTGTCGGCGACGCTGCCCAGCTTCTCGTGGAAGACGATCCGCTCCAGCTTCGCGGTCTGGTCGGCCAGCGGCACCTTCAGGTCGGTGTCGTAGAAGAAGCGCGCGTCGGACAGGCGCGCCGCCAGCACCTTGCGATTGCCCTCGACGATCTTCGCGCCGCCGTCGCTCGCCTCGATATTGGCGGTGCAGACGAAGGCGTTGGCGAGCGCGCCGGTGCCGACGTCGCGGCAGACGAAATATTTCTGGTTCACGCGCGCGGTGAGCTGGATCACCTCGGGCGGCACCGACAGATAGTCGGCGTCGAACCGGCCGAGCAGCGGTACGGGCCATTCGGTCAGCCCGGCATTCTCGGCGACCAGCCCTTCGTCCTCGACCAGTTGCAACCCCGCCTCGGTGGCGAGCGCGGCGGCGCGGCTGCGGATGATCGCGGCACGCTCGTCCTGGTCGACCAGCACATGGCAGGCGCGCAGCTTCTCGACATAGTCGTTGGCCGAGCCGATCGTGATCGGACCCGGATGGTGGAAGCGGTGGCCATAGGTGGCCGCGCCCGAGACGATGCCGGCGATCTCGGTCGCGATGATCTCTTCGCCGAACAGCGCGATGATGCCGTGCAGCGGGCGCACCCAGCGCAGGCTCTCGGTCGACAGCGAGGCATCGCCCCAGCGCATCGACTTGGGCCAGGGAAAGGCGCGGATGATCGCCGGGATCGCTTCCGCCAGCACCGCCGCCGTCGCGCGGCCGGGGCGTTCGGTGATCGCGAAGAGCACGCCGTCGCGCTCGACCAGCTGCTCGCGGGTCAGGCCGGTCTTGCGCAGGAAGCCTTCCAGCGCCTGGGGCGGGGCGGAAGCGCGCGGGCCCTTCACCTCTTCGGACACCGCCTCGGTCGCGTGCGGCAGGTCGCGCGCGATCAGGGCGAGCCGGCGCGGCGTCGCATAGGTGGTGAGCGCCCCGGCGGACAGGCCGGCCTTGGCGAGTTCGGCCGCGAACAGCCGCGCCAGATCCTCGCGCGCCTTGGCCTGCATCCGCGCGGGGATTTCCTCGGAGCGGAGTTCGAGAAGGAAGTCGGTCATGCTGTCCGGATCACTATCTTGAGGTCGCGCGGAAGGGCCATCATGCCGCCCACCCGTTCTTCTCCATCCACGCCGCGCAGCTCGCCTTTGCGAGGTCGCGGACGCGGCCGATATAGGCCTGGCGCTCCGCGACCGAGATCACGCCGCGCGCCTGTAGCAGGTTGAAGGTGTGGCTGGCCTTGATCGCCTGTTCATAGGCCGCGATCGGCAGCTTCGCCGCCAGGCTCCGCTCGCACTCCGCCGCCGATTTCCGGAACGAGTCGAACAGCGTGTCGGTATCGGCGACCTCGAAGTTCCAGGTCGACATCTGGCGCTCATTCTCCAGGAACACGTCGCCATAGCTCACGCCCGCGTCGTTGAACCGCAGGTCGTACACATTGTCGACGTCCTGGATGTACATCGCCAGGCGTTCGAGGCCGTAGGTCAGCTCGCCCGCGACCGGCTTCATGTCGAAACCGCCCATCTGCTGGAAATAGGTGAACTGCGTCACCTCCATCCCGTCGCACCAGACCTCCCAACCTAAGCCCCAGGCACCGAGCGTCGGCGACTCCCAATCGTCCTCGACGAAGCGGATGTCGTGCTTGGTCATGTCGACGCCGATCGCGGCGAGGCTGCCGAGATACAGGTCCTGCAGATCGGGCGGGCTGGGCTTCAGGATCACCTGATACTGGTAGTAATGCTGGAGCCGGTTAGGATTCTCGCCATAGCGGCCGTCGGTCGGCCGGCGACAGGGCTGGACGAAGGCGGCGTTCCACCGGTCCGGCCCCAGCGCGCGCAGCGTGGTGGCGGGGTGGAAGGTGCCGGCCCCCATTTCCATGTCATAGGGCTGGAGGATCACGCATCCCCGCTCGCTCCAGTAATCATGGAGCGCGAGGATCATCCGCTGGAAGGAAAGAGGCTGGGTCACGCCCGCGTCTCTGGCGAATGGGGCGTGGTCTGGCAAGCAGCAGCATGGGCGACTACATCGGCCCGCGATGCTACGCTCCTTCGCCTCCGCGCTCACCGCGATCGCCCTCACCCTGTCGCTGCCCGCCTGCGCGCAGACGCCCAAGGCCGCCGCCGCCGCGCAGGATGCCGATCCCGCGCTGTGGGTGGTGAAGGACAAGGACACCACCATCTATCTGTTCGGCACCATCCATGTGCTGAAGCCCGGCCTCACCTGGTTCGACGAGGCGGTGAAGACCGCGTTCGATCGGTCGCAGGAGCTGAAGCTGGAACTGGTGATGCCCGATCCGGCGGCGATGGCCTCGCTGGTCCAGGCGACCGGCACCGCCGCGCCCGGCACGCCGCCGCTCGGCGAACGGCTGCCCGCCGGCAAGCAGGCCGCCTTCCGCCGCGCCGTCACCGATCTCGGCCTGCCCGCCGACGCGCTCGACCGCTACAAGCCCTGGCTGGCGGCGACGCAGCTGTCGATCGCGCCGCTCTCCAAGCTCGGCTACGATTCGGCGAACGGGCCGGAGACGGTGCTGACCGAGGCGGCCAAGGCGGCGCACAAGCCGGTCACCGGGCTGGAGACGGCGGAGCAGCAGCTCGGCTATTTCAGCGGCCTGTCGGACAAAGCGCAGATTCAGTTCCTGGAAAGCACCGTCGACGAACTGCCGACCGTCGCCGACCAGATGACGCGGATGGTCGACGACTGGGCCGGCGGCAAGCCCGAGGCGCTGGCCGCCGAGATGAACGACAGCCTGAAAGACTCGCCCGAGGTCGCCAAGGTGCTGCTGGTCGACCGCAACAAGCGCTGGGCGCAGTGGATCAAGGATCGCATGGCGAAACCCGGCACCGTGTTCGTGGCGGTCGGCGCGGGCCACTTGGCCGGGCCCGATTCGGTGCAGGCGCAGCTCGCCCGGCTGGGGGTGAAGGCGCAGCGCATCCGCTACTGAGCGGCGGCCGCAACCTTGCCTTTTCGGGCGCGCCCCGCTATGCGCGCCCGCTTCCGGCCATGGTCATCCCTGGAGGCGTGGCGCGGAAGACACCTGTTCTTGGAGATTATCAATGAGCGACACCATTACGCTCGCCGCCGAGACGCGTGACCGGGTTGGCAAGGGAGCCTCTCGTGCACTGCGTCGTGACGGCCGCGTCCCCGCCGTCGTCTATGGCCTGAACAAGGAGCCGACCTCGATCCATCTCGAGGAGAAGGCCCTGACCAAGGCGCTGATGACCGGCCACTTCTTTACCTCGGTCATCATGGTCGACGGTCAGCGCGCGCTGGCCAAGGACGTGGCGTTCCACCCCGTCACCGACCGTCCGACGCATGTCGACTTCCTGCGCATCGGCGAGCATTCGACCGTCACGGTCGCCGTGCCCGTCGTGTTCGCGGACGAGGATGACTGCCGTGGCCTGAAGCAGGGCGGCGTGCTCAACATCACCCGTCACGAGGTCGAGCTGGTGGTCGATGCCGCCAGCATCCCGACCGAGCTGACCGTGTCGCTCAAGGGCCGCGAGATCGGCGACTCGATCCACATCTCCGACGTGACGCTGCCCAAGGGCGCGCAGCCGGCGATCGAGGATCGCGACTTCGCGATCGCCACGATCGTGCCGCCGACCGTCCCGACCGCCGCCGACGAGGCTGCGGATGCCGAGGCGGGCGTTGGCGTCAGCGAGGGTGGCGCGGAGGGCTGAGCCCCTTCCCCACTCCCACGCTTTCGGGGGCAGGGTGGCGGCGACGCTCCCCTGCCCCTTTTCGTTTCGAGCGCTTATTCATCTGGGGAGACGGGCGATGCAGATCTGGGCGGGGCTGGGCAATCCTGGCGCGCAATATGCGCTGCACCGGCACAATATCGGCTTCATGGCGATGGACGCGATCGCCGCGCTGCATGATTTCGGCCCGGTGAAGAAACAGTTCCAGGGCTGGACGCAGGAAGGCCGCATCGGGACCAAGAAGATCCTGCTGCTGAAACCCGCGACCTTCATGAACGACAGCGGCCGGTCGATCGGCGAGGCCTTGCGCTTCTACAAGCTCGACCTGTCGGCGCTGACCGTCTTCCATGACGAGCTCGACCTCGCCCCCTTCAAGGTCAAGGTGAAGACCGGCGGCGGCGCGGCGGGGCATAACGGCCTGCGCTCGACCGACCAGCATCTGGGCCAGGACTATCGCCGCGTGCGGCTGGGCATTGGCCATCCGGGGCACAAGGATCGCGTCACCGGCCATGTGCTGGGCAATTTCGCCAAGGCGGAGATGGATGCGCTGTCCGACCTCCTCGGCGCGGTGGCGGCCGAAGCGGGTCGGCTGGCCGAAGGCGACGACGTGCGCTTCATGAACGATGTCGCGCTGCGCCTGGGGTGACATTGCGCAAATGATAGTCGCTCGCAGAAAAGCATCGTCGTACATGCGAGCGAATTGCATCTTGCCGATAGATTTGAGAGTTACTTGCAGCTTGGGTGAGAGTGTTTCGCAACTGTTGATTTATGTTGATCCGGGAACTTTGCGGGCGTAACTGCCGTTTCAGCAAACAACGACCGCTCAACATCTAACGAGGAGACTCATCATGGCTCTCACCACTGCCGGCGCCGCCGCCTGCGCCAAGTGCAAGTTCTTCGACACCGAGGCTTCGAGCGAGCAGCTCGGCCTGTGCCGCTACAACCCGCCGATCAGCCAGCCGAGCGGCGACGCCGCTGGCGTCTGGCCGAAGGTCGAGGCGAATGACTGGTGCGGCCATTTCGAGGCGGCCGCGGCCTGATCCGCGCCTATTCTGGCTGAATGCAAAGGCCGGTCGCGACTCCCGTCGCGGCCGGCCTTTTGCTGTGCGCCGGTGATGGCGCGTGGCGACGTGGACCCGCCCCTCCATCTCCACCCTCTGTCGGAATGGCCTGATGGTCGTTGAAAACATGGCGCGAAATCCAGGTCGAACCGCCTCGCTCCTGCGCCCGGTCGTCACATCCCCATTTGACACCCCCACCGGCTTCTCTTACTAAGAGGCATTCTCATTAGCGAGTGCGTGCATGTACGATCTGATCGACCGCCCCGTCGCCGACCTGCCCCGTTTCGAACATGTCGTCCTCGATGAAACCCGGCGCTGGGTGCATGCCCTGACGCTGGCAGGAGCCGCACCGACGGTCCCGGCGGGCTTCACGGATCATGGCGGCCCGGTCGTCGCCCGCACCTTCGACTCGCTGATGCGCGATCTCGACCAGGGATCGACCGAGACCTTGGTGTTCGAGCGCCCCTGCCATTCCACGGTATCGGAGACCGAGGCCGTGATGCTCGGCCTGTGGCGACTCGTCCGCGCCGACCGCATCGCCGCCGCGCGTGCCGCCGCCGCCGGGCTGGTCGACGATGCCAGCGCGCGCCGCATCGTCGCGGCGATGGTCCGCATCGTCGGCACGGGCTTCGTCGCGCTCGACTGATCCGCCCATGGGGAAGGGTGATTGACGAAACACGGCGCTTCGCGTCAAGCGGGCGACCATGACGATCCGCACGCTCTTCCCCACCCTGCTCTACCAGGACGATCTCGGCGATGCCGGGCTGATCGAGGAACTGGAGCATAGCGTCCGCGCGCTGGCGGAGGACGATCGCGCCGGCCGCCGCTGGTGCAAGGACCATGGCTATCGCGGCTATACCAGCTACGCCTCGCTCGACGACCTGCCGATGCGCGATCCCGTCTTCGCCGATCTCAAGCGCAAGCTCGACAAGCATGTCGCCCGCTTCGCCGAGGCCTGCGCCTTCGACCTCGCCGGTCGCAAGCTCAAGCTCGACAGCCTGTGGGTCAACCTGCTCAAGCCCGGCGGCCATCATGCCGCGCACATCCATCCGCACAGCGTCGTGTCGGGCACGCTCTATGTCGCGATGCCGGCGGGCGCGGGTGGGCTGAAGCTGGAGGACCCGCGCCTGCCGATGCTGATGGCCGCCCCGCCCCGCCGCGCCGACGCGGCCGAGGGGATGCGCACCTTCGAGACGGTGACGCCCATGCCCGGCACCGTGCTGCTCTGGGAAAGCTGGCTGCGTCACGCAGTCGTAGACAATGCCGCCAAGGGCGACCGGATCAGCGTCAGCTTCAATTACCGCTGACCGCCGCCAATAGGAGTCGCGGCGCTGGCCTTTTGGCCACGGCGCGCGTATCGGCGCAGCATATTCCCCTTATCACAGGACGCGACGCATGGGTTTCCGCTGCGGCATCGTGGGCCTGCCCAATGTCGGCAAGTCCACCCTCTTCAACGCGCTGACCGAAACGGCGGCAGCGCAGGCCGCCAACTATCCCTTCTGCACGATCGAGCCGAATGTCGGCAACGTCGCCGTGCCCGATGACCGCTTGCAGAAGCTGGCCGCGACCGCCGGTTCCGCCAAGATCATCGAGACGCAGCTCGCCTTTGTCGACATCGCTGGGCTGGTCCGCGGCGCGTCCAAGGGCGAGGGGCTGGGTAACCAGTTCCTGGGCAATATCCGCGAGGTCGACGCGATCGTCCATGTCCTGCGCTGCTTCGAGGATGGCGACGTCACCCATGTCGAGGGCAAGGTCGACCCGATCGCCGATGCCGAGACGGTCGAGACCGAGCTGATGCTCGCCGACCTGGAGAGCCTGGAGAAGCGCGTCCCCAACCTCGTCAAGAAGGGCCAGCAGGGCGACAAGGAGGCCAAGTCAGCCGCCGTCGTGCTCGGCCGCGCGCTCGACCTGCTGCGCGACGGCAAGCCCGCGCGGCTGACCGTCGCCAACGACGCCGATGAGGAGCGCGCGCTGGCGCAGGCGCAGCTGCTGACCGGCAAGCCCGTCCTCTATGTCTGCAACGTTGACGAGGGCGATGCGGCGAACGGCAATGCGCACAGCGCCCGCGTGTTCGAGAAGGCCGCGGCCGAGGGCGCGCAGGCGGTGGTCGTCTCGGCGGCGATCGAAGCCGAGATCGCGACCATGCCGCCCGAGGAGCGCGGCGAGTTCCTGTCGGAACTGGGCCTGACCGAGACCGGCCTCGCCCGCGTGATCCGCGCCGGCTACACGCTGCTCGACCTGCTGACCTTCTTCACGGTCGGCCCGAAGGAAGCGCGCGCCTGGACCGTCGCGGTCGGGGCCAAGGCGCCCCAGGCGGCGGGCGAAATCCATACCGACTTCGAACGCGGCTTCATCCGCGCCGAGACCATCGCCTATGACGATTATGTCACGCTGGGCGGCGAGAGCGGCGCGCGCGATGCGGGCAAGCTGCGCTCCGAGGGCAAGGAATATGTCGTCCAGGACGGCGATGTGATGCTGTTCCGCTTCAACGTGTGATCGGTGTGTCGGGGGGGGCTTCGGCACTTCGCTCAAGGTAAGCGCCCGGCCCCTCGAAGCGTAATTTCGACATTCCGGCAGAGGCCGAACCTTTGCAAAATCCATCACGCCATCCCGGCGGAGGCCGGGATGGCGTTGGGGACGTTCCAGAGTCGATCGAAACCTTTCGTAACTGGACCCCGGCCTCTGTCGGGGTGGATCTGGCGGGGATGGGCCGTCGACTTTAGCAAAGGTGTCGCCTGCGCCGGAGTAGAGCATGGCAGGCGTGATCTCAGGCGGATCACCACCCCGCCCCTTGCCCACCCGCCGCCGCTGAAATATCTCCCGCGGCCATGACGATCCGCCTGATCTGCCTCGATGCCGACGACACGCTGTGGCACAATATGCGCTTCTTCCAAGAAACGGAAGCGGCGCTGGCGGCGATGCTGGCCCCCTTCGCGGATGGCCCGGCCGCACATGCCGCGCTGGAGGCGTGCGAGATCCGCAACCTCGCCCATTATGGCTATGGCGCGAAGAGCTTCACCCTGTCGATGATCGAGACCGCGCTGGAGCTGGGCGGCGACCGCCTGCCGGTATCGGTGGTGGCGGACATATTGGCGGCCGGCCGGCGGTTGCTCGCCCATCCGGTCGAACTGCTCGACGGGATCGGTGAGACGCTGGCCGCGCTGCACGCACGCGGGTCGCTGGTGCTGGTGACCAAGGGCGACCTGTTCCACCAGGAAGCGAAGATCGCCGCATCGGGCCTCGGAGACTATTTCGCCGCGATCGAGATCGTCAGCGACAAGACGCCCGCCACCTTCCACCGCCTGTTCGACCGCCACGGCGTCGCGCCGCACGAAACGGTGATGGCGGGCGACTCGCTGCGGTCCGACATCCACCCGGCGCTGACGGCGGGCGCCTGGGCCGCCTTCATCCCCCAGCCGCTCGCCTGGAGCCATGAACAGGCGGCGGTGCCGCTGGACC
Organism: Sphingomonas sp. SORGH_AS_0438; assembly: GCF_031453475.1. Lineage (NCBI taxonomy): Bacteria > Pseudomonadati > Pseudomonadota > Alphaproteobacteria > Sphingomonadales > Sphingomonadaceae > Sphingomonas > Sphingomonas sp. SORGH_AS_0438. The sequence goes on along the minus strand of NZ_JAVIZS010000001.1, from coordinate 225,754 downwards.
ACGCCCGCTTCCGCCAGCTGGCGACGCTGGCGGACCTGCCCGACTGGATCGACCGGATCGGCAGCGACTGAGATCACGGCGAAAACGCCACGACAGCGTCATGGAGCGGCGATAGATGGGTCCAGATTGGACAGGATTTGATCGATGACCCGGTTGCCCGTTTTCGCCGCATTGCTGCTGTCGGCCTGTGCCCTGCCGGCCACGCCGCCGGCCTTGCCACCGGCAACCAATCCTTCCGCCCCGGCGATGACGGACACGCAGACCCCATCGTCACAGGCCCTCCGCGACCGGCCCGCCACCATCCTGGTATCGATCGACGGCTTCCGCCCCGACTATCTCCACCATGGCGACACGCCGCATCTCGACGCCATCGCGGCGGCGGGGGTGTCGGGCAGCATGTACCCCTCCTTCCCCTCCATCACCTTTCCCAACCATTATACGCTGGTCACCGGCCTGCGCCCCGACCGTAACGGCATCGTCTCCAACACGATGGAGGACCCGGCCAAGCCGGGCGCGCTGTTCCAGCTGAGTGATAGCAAGGTCACGCACGATCCCGACTGGTGGAACGAGGCGGAGCCGCTCTGGGTGACGGCGGAGCGGGCGGGCATCCTGTCGGGCACGATGTTCTGGCCGGGATCGGACCTGCCGATCCGGGGCGTGCGGCCGCATGACTGGATTCTGTACGACGCCGACTATACCGGCGCGCAGCGGGTACGGACCGTGCTGGACTGGCTGCGCCGCCCCGCCGGCGAGCGGCCGGGATTCATCACCCTCTATTTCGATACGGTCGACAAGACCTCGCACCATGACGGCTTCTACGCGCCGCAGAAGACAGCCGCGATCCGCGATGTCGATGCGCAGATCGGCGTGCTCCAGGCGGGGCTGGCGGAGATCGGCCGACCGGTCAATCTGGTGATCGTGTCCGACCATGGCATGGCCCCGGTGCCGATCGACCAGCGGATCGATCCCGCCAGCGTCGCGCCGCCCGCCACCACGCGTACCTTGGGCTGGGGGCCTTTGGTCGGCGTCTATCCCCGCGACGGCGTCGACCCGCGCACGCTCGACGCCTCGGTCGGCCGCCATGCGCATGACCAGTGCTGGCGTCGCGAGTCGCTTCCCGCCCGTTTCCACTATGGCCGCAATCCGCGCGTCGCGCCGGTCATCTGCCTGGCGGACACCGGATGGAGCTTCGCCGACCGGCCGGCCGACTATGTGCGGGGCGATCATGGCTATGACCCCCGCGACCCGGCGATGCGCGCGCTGTTCCTGGCGCAGGGGCCGGCCTTCCGGTCGGGGCGGCGGCTTGCGCCGTTCGACAATGTCGATGTCGCGCCGCTGCTCCGCGACCTGATCGGCCTGCCGCCGGGCCAGGGGCTGGACGGCACCGACCGCACCTTCCGCGCCGTCCTGCGTCCCGAGCGACTGGACCGCTGAGCCGATCTCTTACAGACTGTCCGCAAACACGGACAATTCGGGGAGAGGACCATGCGCTATTTCGAGGATTTGGTGGTCGGCGGCCGCGCCCGCTTCGGCGACTATGCGGTCACGCGCGAGGAGGTGCTGGACTTCGCGCGGCGCTACGATCCCCAGCCCTTCCATCTTGACGACGATGCCGCCGCCGCCACGCATTTCGGGCGGCTGGCGGCGTCGGGCTGGCACACGGCGGCGATGACGATGGCGATGCTGGTCGCACAGATGGGCCGGACGGCGGAGGCGTCACTCGGCTCGCCGGGACTGGACGAACTCAAATGGCTGCGCCCCGTCTATCCGGGCGATCGGCTGCGGGTGGAGACCGAGTTGCTCGAAAAGCGGCTGTCCGCCAGCCGGCCGGGCCTCGGCCTCACCAAATCGCGCACCACCACCTTCAATCAGGACGGCGTGGCGGTGATGACCTTCGTCGCCAATGGCATGATCCGCACCCGCCCTTCGGACGGGTGACGGAGACGATCATATTCGGGCGACGCCCGACAAGCGCTCGACATGGCCGCGATGATCGCCACCAAAGGCGCGATCGAGATAATAGCCGGCCAGCGTATAATGCGCCTTGGTGGCGGATGCTTCCGTCGACGTGCGCGCCATCCGCAATTCGGCCTCGGCGCGGGCATGATAATAGGCTTTGTCGTCCCTCATCGTTCAATCCTTGGTGGATGTCTCACGCTGTACTGGGCTTCTGGCCGACGCCATCATGCGCCAGTACCGCGCGGACTTCCTTCACAAATATTAGTTCTACGGCCAGATTGCCGCGCACGATCGCACGGTCGAGGCATCCGGTCGCCTCTTCATTATAGACGGCGCATGTCCGGTCAGCGCCGGCCGCGTCCCGGACGACCGCCCCCGCCGCGCGGACCACGCACGCCCTCGGGACGCGGGGCATAGACGGCCGGGGGGCGATAATCGCCGCCGGGTCGCACGGCGCCCGACGGACGCGGACCACGGATGCCATCGGGACGCGGCCGCCCGGGCTGGCCGAACCCGCCCCAGTCGGCGCGCGGACGACGGCCTTGTCCCCAGCCGCCATTATTGCCCCAGCCCTGGCGACGCCCCTGGCCGTACCAGGCGCGGCGACGATCCTGCCAATAGCGTTGCTGACGGCCATTCCAGTGATAGGCGCGGCGATCCTGGTCGAAGACATAGGCGCCGGTGCCGGGATAATAGAAATTGTCGTACCAGCCATAATAGCCCGGTGCGTAGCCCGGCCCGTACGGCCCGCCGGCATAGCCATATCCGGAGCCGTAACCGGCCCCATAGCCGGCATCCACGCCGCCATAGCCATAACCGTCCGCGCATCCGGCCACGGACAAGCCCAGCCCGACGAGCAATGCCGTCAGGCACGAGGATTTCAGGATCATCGGGAACCTCCGATACATGAGGCTCGCGGTTTCGAACGCACCGCCAGTCGGTCTATAACCCGGCGGGGCGGCGGCGGGTTCCACGCCTGTTCCGCGCACGAAAAAGGGCGAGGCCACCGGCCCCGCCCTTATGACTTGTACGAAACCCCTTTCGGATCAGTGCTTCACGTCGCGCCAGACATTCTGATAGGCGCCCCAGGCCAGGAAGCAGAAGATCAGCAGGAACACCACCGAGGCCAGGCCGGCGGCGTGGCGGCGCTCCAGCTTCGGCTCGGCGGTCCAGGTCAGGAAGGCGGCGACGTCGCGCGCCATCTGGTCCTTGGTCGCGCGGGTGCCGTCGGCATAGGGCACCTGACCGTCCGAGGTGAGCGGCGGCGGCATCGCGATGTTCAGGTTCGCGAACCAGGGGTTGTAGTGCAGCCCGGTCGGCGTCTTCGCGCCGGGGAACTTGCGGACCAGCTCGGCCGGCTGGGTGCGATAGCCCATCAGCAGCGCGTGGATGTAGTTGGTGCCGTCGTGCCGCGCCTTGGCCATCAGCGACAGGTCGGGCGGCAGCGCATTGTTGTTCGCCGCCCGCGCCGCGACCTCGTTGGCGAAGGGTGAGGGGAAACGGTCCGAGGGGATGTTCTTGCGGGTCGTGGCCTCGCCCGTCTCGGGGTTCACGCTGGGCTGCTCGATCGCCCACTGGCTGGCGATCGCCTTCACCTCGGGCTCGCTATAGCCCAGCTCGGTCAGGTCGCGGAACGCGACGAACTTCAGGCTGTGGCAGGCCGAGCAGACCTCCTTGTAGACCTGGAAGCCGCGCTGGAGCTGGCGGCGGTCGAACCGGCCGAAAAAGCCGTTCGACGACAGGCCGATATCCTCGGGATGCTGATGATAGATCGCCTCCGCCGTTTCCGGCGCGGGATCGGAAATGGCGGTGGCCACCGTGCCGAACAGCGCGATCGCCAGCACGCCGACAAAGGCGGCCCCGACCAATATGGAGATCAAGCGAACCATGGTCTGTTCTATCCTCTCGTCGGTTCGTCAGGCGATCGCGGTCTTGGCCGGGCTGGTGCCGCCATGTTTGGCCAGCACCGCTTCCGTGATCGATCCGGGCAGCGGACGCGGCCGCTCCGATGCGGCGACCAGCGGCAGGATGATGAGGAAATGCGCGAAGTAATAGGCCGCCGCGATCTGCCCCAGCACCACGTTGCGCGCGATCGGCTCCGCCCCGCCGACATAGCCGAGCACCAGCACGTCGAGCAGCAGCACGATCAGGAAGGCGCGGTATTTCGGCCGGTAATTGGCCGAGCGCACCGGCGAACTGTCCAGCCAGGGGAGGAAGAACAGCAGCAGGATCGAGCCGAACATCGCCAGCACGCCCCACAGCTTCGCCGGCAGGATGAAGTCGGCGGTGAAGCTCTTCAGGATCGCGTAGAAGGGCAGGAAATACCATTCGGGCACGATATGCGCGGGCGTCGAGAGCGGGTTCGCCTCGATATAATTGTCCGGATGGCCGAGCAGGTTGGGCGAGAAGAAGATCAGCAGCGCGAACAGCAGCAGGAACACGCCCAGCCCCACCGCATCCTTGGCAGTGTAATAGGGGTGGAAGGGTACGGTGTCCTGCTCGCCCTTCACATCGACGCCGGTCGGGTTGTTCGATCCGGGGATGTGCAGCGCCCAGATATGCAGGATGATGACGCCCGCGATCACGAACGGCAGCAGATAGTGGAGCGAGAAGAAGCGGTTGAGCGTCGCATTGTCCGGCGCGAAGCCACCGAGCAGCCAGACGCGGATCGACTCGCCGACCAGCGGGATCGCCGAGAAGAAGCCGGTGATGACCTGCGCGCCCCAGAAACTCATCTGCCCCCAGGGCAGCACATAGCCCATGAAGGCGGTGGCCATCATCAGGAGGAAGATGACGACGCCGAGCAGCCACACCATTTCGCGCGGGGCCTTGTACGATCCGTAATAGAGGCCGCGTCCGATATGGATGTAGACGACCAGCAGGAACATGGACGCGCCGTTGGCATGCGCATAGCGCAGGAACCAGCCGGCGTTGACGTCGCGCATGACGCTTTCGACCGAGCCGAAGGCGACGCCGGCATTGGCGGCGAAATGCATCGCCAGCACGATGCCGGTGACGATCTGGATCGCCAGCGCGGCCCCGGCGAGCACGCCGAAATTCCAGAAATAATTGAGGTTGCGCGGCACCGGATAGCCGGCGCCGACCGCATTGTAGACGAGCCGCGGCAATGGCAGCTTCTCGTCCAGCCACCGCATCAGCGGCTGCTTCGGCTCATAATGCTTCGCCCAGGGAAAGCTCATCGCGCGTCTCCTCAGCCGACCGTGACGGTCGTGGGGGAGTTGAAGTTATAGTCCGGCACCACGAGGTTCTTCGGGGCCGGGCCCTGGCGGATACGCGCGGCGGTGTCATAGGCGGAGCCGTGGCACGGGCAGAAATAGCCGCCGAACGGCCCGCGATTCTCGCCCTCGCCCGCGCCCAGCGGCACGCAGCCGAGATGGGTGCAGACGCCCAGCGTGATCAGCCAGTTCTCATGCCCCGCCTTGGTCCGCTCGGCGAGCGTCTGGGGATCGCGCAGCGTGTTGATCGGCACCGCATTGGCCTCGGCGATCTCCGCCGGGGTCAGGTTGCGCACGAACAGCGGCTGCTTGCGGAAGCTGGTCTTGATCGCCTGGCCGGGCTGGATCTTAGACAGGTCGACCTCGGTGGTCGACTGGGCCAGCACGTCGGCGGAGGGGTTCATCTGGTTGATCAGCGGTAGAACGACCGCGATCACGCCGACCCCGGCAAAGGACACGGCGGCGATGTTGATGAAGTCGCGGCGGCGCGGGTCGTGCACCTCCTCGGCGAGCAGCGCCGGGTCTTCACCGGGAGGAAGCCTATCGTCCACTGTCGCCATTCACCTACCCTCAGCCTGTTATGTTCGGGTATTCCCGACTGGTCCTTGTCCGGGCTGTCCCCGAATGAGGGTTCCGCCGTTCCCGCGGCGCACCCCAGCCTTTGTTAGACAAGGCGTGGCGGCTTTGCCAACAGCATTTTGGTTCGTTAAGACTTTGTCGGATTGATGCGATCCGGGTTAAGATCGGCCATGCGCCTCGCCCTGTTCGAACCCGATATCGCCGGCAATGTCGGCACGCTGATCCGCACCGCCGCCTGTTTCGACGCCGATGTCGATCTGATCGAGCCGATGGGCTTCCCCTTCGGCGAACGGGCGATGGCCCGCGCGGCGATGGATTATGCCCGGAGCGCCACCGTCACCCGCCATGCCGACTGGGCCGCGTTCGAGCGGACCGTCGCCAGGCGCATCGTGCTGCTGACGACGCGCGGAGCACAGCCGCTCTGGGATGTAGCATTCCGGCCCGACGACGTGTTGCTGCTAGGATCGGAGGGCGCCGGCGTGCCCGACCATGTCCATGAGCGTGCCGATGCGCGCGTGATGATCCCGATGCGGCCCGGTTTGCGTTCGTTGAACGTCGCGGTCGCCGGCGGTATCGCCTTGGCAGAAGCTCGACGCCAACTTCAATGAATGGGCATTCTGCTATTGAACAACTTATGTTGTCATTCGCTATGCTGTGAATGTTATGGCAAGCTCATGAACAGACGATAATCCCGCGGTTGAGCGATGGCGACTTCCGCCGCGTGTCCGGGAGTGCCGATGGCCGAAACTGACACCCTAGAATTCCTCATCCGAAAGTTGGAGCGGCACACGACCCTGCCCGAGGCGGATCGGCGGGCCATACTCGACCTGCCGGTCCATGCCCGCAGCGTCCCCCCCGCCACCTATCTGGTGCGCGAGGGCGAGCCGCCATCCAATTGCGTCATCCTGTCGTCCGGTTTCGCCTTTCGCCACAAGATCGTCGAGAGCGGCGCGCGCCAGATCGTGTCGCTCCATCTGCCGGGCGACGCGCTCGATTTTCAAAGCCTCTTCCTGCGCTATGCCGATCATAACGCGCAGACGCTGACCCGGGCCGATCTGGCGGTGGTGCCGATCGCGGCGATGCGCGAGCTGGTGTCCACACGACCGCTGGTGGCGCGCGCAGTGTTGATGGACCTGCTTATCGAGGCATCGATCCTGCGCGAATGGGTCGTCAATGTCGGTCGCCGCAACGCGCGGGCGCGGCTGGCGCATCTGCTGTGCGAATTCGCCTGCCGCATGGACATGATCGGCCTGAACGAGCCCGACGGCTATGCGCTGCCGATGACGCAGGAGCAGATCGGCGATGCGCTGGGCCTCACCTCGGTCCATGTTAACCGATCGATCAAGGCGCTGTCGCAGGAGGGGCTGATCACCCGCAAGGGCCGGCTGATCGGCTTCCCGCATATCGAGCAGTTGCGCGAAGTCGGCGATTTCAGCGAGCTATACCTGCACCTGCACGAAACCATCGCCTGATCCGCCCCCTTCCCCGCCGCCCCGCGCGCTTGCTAGGGGGCGGCGATGATCCAGCTCGACGAACAGCAAGCCGCCGCCCGTACCTGGTTCGAGTCGCTGCGCGACCGGATCTGTGCCGCCTTCGAAGCGATCGAGGCGGAGGCGGGATCGGACGCCCGCTTCGCCTACACGTCCTGGGACCGCATCGATCCGGACGGCACGCCCGGCGGCGGCGGGGTGCGCGGCGTGATGAAGGGCCGGGTGTTCGAGAAGGTCGGCGTCAACGTCTCCACGGTCGGCGGCCGGTTCGAGGGGGATTTCGCCCGCTCGATCCACGGCGCGGGCGAAGACCCCCGCTTCTTCGCCACCGGCATCAGCCTGGTCGCGCATATGGCCAATCCCCATGCCCCCGCCGTGCATATGAACACGCGCTTCCTGTGCACAACCAAGCGCTGGTTCGGCGGCGGCGCGGACCTGAACCCGCCGCTGCCCGTCGCGGAGGATACGGCGGCGTTCCACGACCGGCTACGCGCCGCCTGCGACGCGCATGATCCGGCCTATTATCCGCGCTTCAAGGCCTGGGCCGACGACTATTTCTACATCCCGCACCGCCAGGTGCATCGCGGCGTCGGCGGCATCTTCTACGATCATCTGGAAAGCGACTTCGACGCGGACTTCGCCTTCACGCGCGATGTCGGCCAGGCCTTTCTCGACATCTATCCGGCGATCGTGCGGCGGCGGATGGACACCCCCTTCACGCCGGAGGACGTGGCCGCCATGCACCTCTGGCGCGGTCGCTATGCCGAATTCAACCTGGTCTATGATCGCGGCACGCTGTTCGGGCTGAAGACCGGCGGCAATATCGATGCGATCCTGATGAGCCTGCCGCCGGTGGCGACATGGGCCTGACCCCGGTCGCGGACGACCAGCTGGCGACGATCGTCACCACGCTGGAAATGCGCCGCCGCCCGCCGCTGCGCCCGATGCCGCCCTCCCCCTTGCGGCTGGTGGCGTGGAGGCCGGCCGATCCGGCCCGCTATCGCCAGCTCTTCCGGCGGGTCGGCGCGCCGTGGCTGTGGTTCTCGCGGCTGACGATGGACGATGCGGCGCTGACCGCGATCATCCACGACCCGGCGGTGTCGGTCTATGCGGTCGCCGATCCGCGCGGGATCGAGGTCGGGATGCTCGAACTCGACCATCGCCGCGTCGGCGAATGCGAGCTGTCCTATGTCGGGCTGGTGCCCGAACTGGCCGGCAAGGGCCATGGTCGCTGGCTGATGGCGGAGGCGCTGACGCGCGCCTGGACGCCGGGCGTCACCCGCGCCTGGGTCCATACCTGCACGCTCGACCATCCGGCCGCGCTCGGCTTCTACCGGCGGGAGGGGTTCGTGCCAATCGGCCGGACGATCGAGACCTTTCCCGACCCCCGCCTCCTGGGCCTGCTCCCGCCGGAGACGGCGCCTCAGATCCCGATGCTGGCGCCATCCTTGTCGGCGACCGCCGCGACATAGAGCTGCGCGGTGAAGGCGGCGGCGACGACCGAGAAGATCGTCGTCACCACCGCCCCCGCCGCGCTGGCGATGAAGGTGACCAGGCCCGGCGCATCGCCACCCAGCACCAGCCGCGCGACCAGGCCGAACACCGACTGGACGGCGATCATCGGGACCAGCAGGACCAGGGCGAACAGCAGCATCAGGCCGATGATCCGCAACGTCATGCCCCGCGTCAGCCGCACCGAGCGCATGATCGCGCCGATCCCGCGCCGCTCGTTGACGATCACGGCGTTCAGCAGCAGCAGTCGCGCGCCGACGACCAGGCCCAGCACCATCAGCACCAGGATGTAGAGCGAAGCCGATCCGGCCGTGCTGGCCGATACGGTCTGCATGGCATTGGGCGAGGTGAAATTGACGCCCGCGCGCATCAGGATGAAGACCAGCGGCATGAACGCCAGGGTGAAGACCACGCCCAGCAGCAGCACGATCCCCACCGCCGGCATCAGCCGCTGCGTCGCCTGCCGCCCGGCATCGGCGCGGGTGGTGGCGGGGTCGCTGGCCACGGCGAGCATCGCGAGCTGACCCCAGATGCTGACCAGCAGCACCGCCAGCCCCAGCACGAGGCCGAGCAGGCCGGTGGTCGCCGCCACGTTCGCACCCGGCGTCGGGGTCAGGAAGGTGCTGACCGCATTGCCGACCAGCGACGGCACGAAGATCGCCCCCACCGCGATCGATCCCAGGATGGAGGATCGGCCTCGCAGCACCTCGACCGCGCGATCCCAGACATTGCCCATCCTGACCATCAGCGTCCTACCCCTGTCTATCCGCGTCGCCCGGGAGATAGCGGAGCGGACCGCCGCTCGCCAGTGGCTGTGCATGATGCATGGGGCGGCACGCGACGCTCGCCGCGGCGCGCGGCTTGCGCCCGCCCGCCGCACACGCCAGATGCGGGTCCATCATGATCTTTCCCGATCCCGAATGGCGCGTCTCGCCGGGCCTGACGCCCTATGACGCGGCGCTGGCCGAGATGGAGGCGCGCGCCGCCGCCGTCTCCACCGGTGCCGAGGGCGAGCTGGCCTGGCTGCTCGAACATCCCCCCGTCTACACCGCCGGGACCAGCGCCGATCCGCGCGAGCTGATCGACCCCCGCTTTCCGGTCGTCGCGACCGGGCGCGGCGGCAAATATACCTATCACGGGCCGGGCCAGCGGATCGGCTATCTGGTGCTCGACCTCAACCGGCGCGGCCGCGACGTCCGCTGCTACGTCCATGCGCTGGAGGACTGGGTGATCGCAGCGCTCGGCGACCTGGGGATCGAGGCGTTCCGGGCCGAGGGGCGGGTCGGCATCTGGACGATCGACCGGTCCGGCCGCGAGGCGAAGGTCGGCGCGATCGGCGTCCGGGTGAAGCGCTGGGTGACGATGCACGGCTTCTCCGTCAACGTCGCGCCCGACCTGTCCCACTTCGGGGGCATCGTGCCCTGTGGCCTGCCGACCTTCCCGGTCACCAGCCTGGAGGCGCTAGGGGCTTCTACGGACATGGAAACTTTTGACGCAGCCCTCGCGTTCAGGTTCCAGCGCTTCCTCGAAACTCTTTCCGGCGCCCGGGAAAACGAGTCTTGAGGGCAAGGGCCGATCAGATTAATGTCTACTGCGATTTGGGTGATAAAGGGCGACCAAGCCAACCAAATCCTCTATCTAGGGAGCTTCCAATGCGTGCACTCATCTCCAAGGTCCTGACCGGTTCGATGATCGCCGGCGCCGCTCTGGCCGTTTCGGCCTGCGGTCCGAAGACCGAGACCACGACCGACAACACGATGGTCACCGACATGAATTCGTCCGAGGGCATGGACACCATGACCGACAACATGACCGCCGTGGACGGTGGCATGAACGGCGGCATGATGGCCAACGACACCATGATGGCGAACGACACGATGATGTCGAACGACACCATGACCAACAACGCGATGTAATTTCCTTAAAAAGGAAATCACTGCGTGACGAAGGGCCGTCCGGGCGACCGGGCGGCCCTTTCGCATGTCCGGGCCTTGATGCCGGCCGATGGGCATGTCGGGCGATCGTTCCGGCTGCGACCGACGGTTGGTCGCATCCCCGATGCGGGCGACCACGGAAAACCGGTAAAATCGGTCGCAGTGCCGGGCGAAATGTTTTAAGTTTCCGTTCAGAGATATTGCCCGGGGAGGCTCTACGGTGAAGACGGTGTTGCGTGGTGCGTGCGCGTTGGGGGTAATGGTGGCCGGTCTGTCGGCGGCTCCCGCTTCGGCGCAGTTTTTCCTCAAGAACTATGATTATGCCGGCGCGCCGGTGCAGGGGGACGAGCCCGGCATCATGCAGACGCTGCCCGATGCCACCCCGACCGAGAAGACGGCGGCGCTGGTCTGGACGATGCGGTCGGCGCTGAACGTCGCGGCGCTGCAATGCCAGTTCGAACCGTCGCTGCTGACCGTCGGCAACTACAACGCCATCCTGACCGACCATCAGGAGGAGTTGAAGAACACCTGGACGACGCTGATGAAATATTTCGCGCGCACCGCGAAATCGGCCAAGGCCGGCGAGGCGGCGATCGACGCGTTCGGCACCCGCACCTATTCCAGCTTCGCGACGGTCTCGTCGCAATATGGCTTCTGCCGCACCGCCTCGTCGATCGGGCGGGAAGCCTTGTTCATGCCGCGCGGCAGCCTGGCGACGCTCGCCCAGACGCGGATGCGCGAACTCCGCAACAGCCTGGTGCCCTATGGCGAGCAGCGCTTCTCGCGGTATATCGGCTTCGACCGCGCCACCCTGCCCCGCCTGGACACGGTCTGCTGGGGCAAGAAGGGTGAGTGGCAGGTCAAGAAGTGCGGCTCGATCGGCTGGCCCCCCGCCGGCGCCGCCGTCGCCGCCGCGCAGTAAAACTCGGGACGGCCAGACCTCAGGCCGTCCACAGGGCGCTCCGGCCCAAACCGGAGCGCCCCATCGCGCAGACCCTGCCGCTTAGCGCAGCCCCAGCATCTTGTGCGTCTGGAGCGACAACCGCCATTTCGGCCGCGCCATCACCCAGTCGATGCACGCCGCCTGGTTCGCGTCGGCCTGCGGATCGTCGAGCGGCTGGAGGAGGTGATGGGCGAAGTCCCACGTCTCCAGCGCCACCGGGTCGATCCCCGCCTGCGGCCAGACCAGCTTGAGCTCGTCGCCCGATTGCTGGACCACCGCGCTGCCCGCCTTGGGGCTGATGCAGACCCAGTCGATGCCGGGATGCGCCGCCAGCGTGCCGTTGCTCTCGATCGCGATGCGGAAACCGCGTTCGTGCAGCGCCGCGACCAGCGAATCATCGACCTGGAGCATCGGCTCGCCGCCGGTCAGCACCACGAAGCGACGCTCGGCGGCGTCGCCCCAAAATCCCTCGACCGCCGCGACCAGCGCCGCCGCATCGGCGAACTTGCCGCCGCCCAGCCCATCGGTGCCGACGAAATCCGTGTCGCAGAAGCGGCAGATCGCGCTCGCCCGGTCCTGCTCGCGTCCCGTCCACAGGTTGCAGCCGGCAAAGCGCACGAACACCGCCCGCGCACCGGCATTCACCCCCTCGCCTTGCAGCGTGAGGAACATCTCCTTGACCGAATAGGTCATGGCTTTTGCGCGTAGCGGGTCGGATCGGCGATGCCGGCCTCTTCGAAACCGCGCGATCGCAGGCGGCAGCTGTCGCACAGCCCGCAATGCTGGTCGCCGACCGGATCGTAGCAGGACCAGCTCAGCCCCAGGTCGAGGCCCAGCCGCGTGCCCTCGCGCACGATGTCGGCCTTGGTCATGTCCTGGAGCGGCGCTTGGATGCGGAAGGGATGGCCCTCCACACCAGCCTTAGTCGCCAGTTCCGCCAACCCTTCGAACGCGCGGATGAACTCCGGCCGGCAGTCGGGATAGCCGGAATAATCGAGCGCGTTGACGCCGATATACAGGTCGCGCGCACCCGCCGCTTCCGCCCAGCCGAGCGCCAGCGACAGGAAGATGGTGTTGCGCGCCGGCACATAGGTGACGGGAATGCCGCCGCCATCCTCGGTCCCGAGCCCGTCCTTGGGCACGTCGATATCGGCGGTCAGCGCCGATCCGCCAAAGGCGGACAGGTCCATCGGCAGCACGATGTGCCGCACCGCGCCGAGCGACTGCGCGACACGCGCCGCCGCCGCCAGCTCGACCTTGTGCCGCTGGTTATAGTCGATCGACAGAGCGAGAATGGGGTGGCCGTCCTCGCGCGCACGCGCGGCGGACACCATCGAGTCGAGGCCGCCCGAAACAAGGACGACCGCAGGGGTTTTGGATGCCATGATGGTGCCGCCCGCTACGCCTTTCGCGTCCAAAAAGAAAGGGCCGCGATGAAAAACCGCGGCCCTGAAAGGCATGGCCGGAGCCATCAAGGGAGAAAAGCGTGTCGATCACCCGAACACGCACTCCTCCTAGACCCGAAACCCTCACTATAAGGTTAACGGACTGGTTCCAATTTCTCGGCATCGACCGGAAACTTGGTCGAGCAGAAGGCGCAGTCGACCGCGATGATGCCGTGTTCGTCGGCCATCTCGCGCCGTTCCTCGACGCCGAACTTGGCCAGGACGCCCAGGATATGCTCCGGCGTGCAGCGGCAGCCACGGGTCAGCATGGTGCCGGGCAGCACGCGCACCTCGCTCTCCTCGTTGAACAGCCGCCAGACCAGCGTCTCCAGCGGCAGCGTCGGATCGGCCAGCTCGTCCGCGCCGATGGTCTCACCCAGTGCCGCGACATGCTCCCATTCCGGATGGTCGAGCCGGACATGCAGCCGCTCGCGCCCCTCCTCGCCGTCCGGCAGATGCTGGAGCAGGATGCCGCCCGAGACCAGCGACCCGTCCGGCTGGCGGATCGCGCCGACCCGCAACAGCGTCGGGATCTGCTCCGACTGGACAAAATAGCGTTCCGCCGCGCTGGTCAGCGTGTCGCCGTCGAGCGGCACGATGCCCTGATAGCGCTCGCCGGTCGTCGCCAGGTCGAAGGTGATCGCCAGATACCCCTTGCCGAACAAGGCGAAGAGCGACGGATTCTCCGGCGCCTCGGCCAGCCGGTCGGCATCATATTCGATATAGCCGCGCAGCTCGCCGCCCCGATAGTCGCAGACCAGCAGCTGCACCACGCCCGACTCGGCGCGCGTCTGCATGGTCAGCTGGCCGGCCGAATCCTTCAGCGTCGAGCCCATCAGCGCGCACAGGGTCAGCGCCTCGGCGAGCAGGGCGGCGATGGCGGGCGGATAGGCATGGGCGGCCAGCACCCGGTCGAGCACCGGCCCCAGCCGGACGACGCGGCCGCGCGCGTGCCGCTCGGTGATGGTGAATCCCAGGGTCTGGTCGGTAATGGGGGCAGGCGTGATCGAATCGGTCATGGGCGTAGCTCCTCGCCCCGGCGGTCGGCCGGGGAGTGATGCCGCAGCTATAAGGCGGGAAAGCCGGCTATTTGGGAAGCGCCGGGGCGATTGGCAACTCGGCCCCTGCCCCGGTCAGGCGTCCAGCGCTTCCTCGTCCAGCCGGGCGGCATTTTCCTGGATGAAGGCGAAGCGGTGCGCGGGGTTGTTGCCCATCAGCCGGTCGACCAGATCCTTCACCCCGGCCCGGCCCTCATATTCCTGCGGCAGGGTGATGCGGATCATGCTGCGCGATTTCGGGTCCATCGTCGTCTCGCGCAGCTGTTGCGGGTTCATCTCGCCCAGCCCCTTGAACCGCGCGACCTCGACCTTCTTGCCGCGAAAGGCGGTGCGTTCCAGCTCGGCCCGGTGCGCGTCGTCGCGCGCGTAGAGCGACTTGGTGCCCGCCGTCAGCCGGTAGAGCGGCGGCTGGGCGAGATGGAGATGCCCGCGCCGCACCAGGTCCGGCATCTCCTGGAAGAAGAAGGTCATCAGCAGCGTCGCGATATGCGCGCCGTCGACATCGGCGTCGGTCATGATGACGACGCGCTCGTAGCGTAGCGCGTCGGGCCGGCAGTCCTTGCGCGTGCCGCAGCCCAGCGCCTGGATCAGGTCGGCGATCTCCTGGTTGGCCAGGATCTTGGCGCTGGTCGCGGAGGCCACGTTCAGGATCTTGCCACGGATCGGCAGGATCGCCTGGGTCTTGCGATCGCGTGCCTGCTTGGCCGAACCGCCGGCCGAATCGCCCTCGACGATGAACAATTCGGTGCCCGCGGGGTCGTCGGCCGAACAGTCGGTCAGCTTGCCCGGCAGGCGCAGCTTGCGCGAGGAGGTGGCGGTCTTGCGCTTGACCTCGCGCTCCGCCTTGCGCCGCAGCCGTTCGTCCAGCCGCTCCAGCACATAGCCGAGCAGCGCCTTGCCGCGCTCCATATTATGGCCGAGCCAATGGTCGAAATGGTCGCGCATCGCCCGCTCGACCAGCCCCGCCGCCTCCGGGCTGGTCAGCCGGTCCTTGGTCTGACTCTGGAATTGCGGCTCGCGGATGAAGACGGAGAGCATCAGCTCGCTGCCGACCATCACGTCGTCGGCGGTGATCTCCTTGGCCTTCTTGTTGTTCACCAGGTCGCCGAACGCGCGCAGCCCCCGGACCAGCGCCTGGCGCAGGCCCTGTTCGTGCGTGCCGCCATCGGGGGTCGGGATGGTGTTGCAATACCAGCTATAGCTGCCCTCGCTCCACAAGGGGAAGGCGACGGCCCATTCCACCCGGCCCTGGTCGCCGGGAAAGTCCTGCCGTCCCGCGAAGCAATCGGCGGTGGCGCATTCGCGGCCGCCCAGTTGCTCGCGCAGGTGATCGGCGAGGCCGCCGGGAAACTGGAACACCGCCTCGGCCGGGGTCGCATCGTCGCGACCGCCATCGGTCAGCAGGCTGGCGGCGCATTTCCAGCGGATCTCGACGCCCGCGAACAGATAGGCCTTGGACCGCACCAGCTTGTAGAGCCGCGCCGGCTTGAAGGCCTGGTCGGGCCCGAAAATCTCGACATCGGGCGTGAAGGCCACCGACGTGCCGCGCCGGTTGGGGGCCGCGCCGACCTGTTCCAGCGGCCCCAGCGTCGCGCCGCGCGCGAACCGCTGGCGATAAAGCTGGCGGTCGCGCGCCACCTCGACCACCGTGTCGCTCGACAGCGCGTTGACCACCGAGATGCCGACCCCGTGCAGGCCGCCGGAGGTCGCATAGGCCTTGCCGGTGAATTTGCCGCCCGAATGGAGCGTCGACAGGATCACCTCCAGCGCCGACTTGTCCGGGAATTTCGGATGCGGGTCGACCGGAATGCCCCGGCCATTGTCGACGATGGTCAGCCGGTTGCCGATATCGAGCAACACCTCGATCCGCGTCGCATGGCCGGCGACCGCCTCGTCCATCGCATTGTCGAGCACTTCGGCGGCAAGGTGATGCAGCGCCCGCTCGTCGGTACCGCCGATATACATGCCGGGCCGGCGGCGGACCGGCTCCAGCCCCTCCAGCACCTCGATCGACGAGGCGTCGTAGCTTTCGGGCTGGCCTCCCGGGGAGGCGAAAAGGTCTTGGGCCATTACCGTCCTCCCCTAGCGCAGGCCACGGGCAAAGGCCAGCACAAGCGTGAACGGATCGCGAACATGGACCATGCCTCCTGTGGCCGAATAGCCACAAATCGACCGGAAATTGCCAGTGAGCGGATACGGACGCGCCGCCCCTCCGTTTCTAGGCGCGTCTTTACCGGGAGTTAGATGATGCGTCACATGCTTACGGCCGCGCTGGCCGGCACGACCTTGCTTGCCTTCGCGGCCCCCGCCGCCGCGCAGGAGATGACCGAGGACCGGCCCTTTTCCGGCATCTACATCGGCGCGGCCGGCGGCTATGACGTGCAGCCCAACGATGTCGGCTCGGGCATCGCCTTCGACCGTAACCTGGATGGCCGGTTCGGCGACACGGTGCTGACCGGCACGGGTGCCAATGCCTTCGCGCCCGGCTTCTGCAACGGCGCGGCACGCACGCAATTGTCGCCCGCCAATGGCGGTTCGTGCCGCAACGACAAGGACGGCTGGGCCTATTATGGCCGGGTCGGCATGGACACGCAGCGCGGTAACATCGTGGTCGGCGTCGTCGGCGAGTTCGGCAAGACCGAGATCAGCGACAATGTCAGCGCCTTCTCGTCCACGCCCGCCAGCTATGTGATGTACCGCAACATCGACTGGGAAGCCTCGGTCCGCGCCCGCGCCGGCTATGCGGCCGGTACCACGCTGTTCTACGGCACCTTCGGCCCCGGCTATACGCGGATCGACCGCAGCTTCGCCTCGACCAACACGACCAACAGCTTCACCGGCTCGGGCAAGCGCAACCAGTTCGGCTTCCTGGGCGGCGGCGGCATCGAGCAGAAGATCACGCGCAACATCTCGGTCGGCATGGAATATATGTACCACCAGTATCAGGACGACGATTATCGCGTCCGTGCCGGCGGCCCGGCGGGTACGCCCTTCACCAATGCGGCGAATGGCGGCACCACCAACGGCACCGACTTCCGCCGGACCGACGACAAGTTCCGCTGGCACAGCATCCGGGCGACCGCGGCGCTGCGCTTCTGAGGCATAGGCACGCGGGTGGGGTCCGCCCCGCCCGCGCGCCTCGCCCAACGAAAGACCCCCGCCGGCCGATGGGCTGGCGGGGGTCTTTCGTTTCAGCTCTCCGCGATCAGCGGACGCGGGGGCCGCCAAAGGGCAGCGGCGGCGGCGGGCGGCGATCGCGACGCGGCATCTGCGCCTGATAGGCATGGCCGCAATGTTCGACGCAATAGGGGAAGCCGGGGTTCACCTTCTCGCCGCAAAAGTGGAAGTCGGGCTCGCCGGGATGGCCGAGCGGCCATTTGCAGATGCGGTCGTTCAGGTCGAGCAGGCTGGTCTTGCCTGCCATTTCGGGCGACGGCTTGGCCGGCACCAGCCGGCGCGGCGGCGCGGGCGTGGCGGGCGGCTGCTGCTCGCCGGGCGACTGGCGGACGAAGCCGCCGGGACCGACCGAGCGCAGCACCGGCTGCGGCGCGGCGATTCGCTCCGGCACGGGAGCGGGGGCGACATCGTCCTCGTCATCCTCGTCCTCCACCGCGACCGGCTCGGGCGCGGGTGCAGGGGCCGGAGGCGGCGCGGGCGGCGGCGGTGGCGGCGGAGCGGCGACGACCACCGGCTCGACCGGGGTCGGGGCCGGTTCGCTCACCGTGCTGTCATGCGACTTCACCGGCGACGGGCGGGCCTGGAGTCCGAGTCGGTGCGCCTTGCCGATCACCGCGTTGCGGCTGACGCCCCCCAGCGCATCGGCGATCTGGCTGGCCGTCTGGCCGCCTTCCCACATCGTCTTGAGCGTTTCGATCCGCTCGTCGGTCCAGGACATGCAGTTTCCTTATCTTGCGCCGTTGCGGGCGGCGGCGGCAGCGAGTACCCGAGCGGGTGATGAGCAGCCAACCCCCGATCGGTCAAATTCATTCCCGAATCAGGAACGCCCCCGGCGTGCCCGTAATCCGGAACATCAACTGGGGCGGCCTTCGTACGCTCTATATCAAGGAGGTGCGCCGTTTCTTCAAGGTGCAGCTCCAGACCATCTGGGCGCCGGCGATCACGACGCTGCTGTTCCTGATCGTCTTCACCGTCGCGACGGGCGCCAAGCGCCCGGTGCTGGTCGGCGGCGAAACGGTGACCTTCGCCGATTTCATCGCCCCCGGCCTGATCATCAGCCAGGGGATGATGGGCCCCGCCTTCGCCAATGCCAGCTTCTCGCTCCTGGTGGGCAAGATCCAGGGCACGATCGTCGATTACCTGCAACCGCCCCTGTCGACGATGGAGCTGCTGACCGCGTTGGTCGGCGGCGCGGTGACGCGCGCGGCGATCGTCGGCTTCGTCGTATGGCTGGCGATGGTCGCCTATCCCGGCGTCCATGTCACGCCGCACGCCCCGCTCGCGATCCTGTGGTTCGGGCTGCTCGGCACGCTGTTCCTGTCGTTCCTGGGCGTGCTGACCTCGATCTGGGCAGAGAAGTTCGACCATGCCGCCGCGGTCACCAATTTCGTGGTGACGCCGCTCGCGCTGCTGTCGGGCACCTTCTATTCGGTCGACCGGCTGGCCCCCGCCTTCCGCGCATTCAGCCATGCCAACCCGTTCTTCTACATCATCTCCGGCTTCCGCTACGGCTTTCTCGGCGTCGCCGATTCGCCGATCGCGCTCGGCTCGCTGGTGGTGCTGGGCATCGACGTGGTGCTCGGCCTTGCCTGCTACCTGCTGCTCAAGCGCGGCTGGCGGTTGAAGAACTGATCGGATCGCGGCACCCCCCTCGTTCCCCGGCGAAGGCGGGGGCCCAGTCGGGTAGGTCGCTGTACGGAAGCGTGAACCTCTCCAGTACCTGCTCCCCAACTGGACCCCGGCCTTCGCCGGGGAACAGGAAGGGGGCACCCTCATCCCGATTCGGTTGCGTCCCCCCTCCTGCTTCCCTATTGACACGGCTCAGGCGACCGCTTGGGTCGCCTTTTGTCGTTTGGAAGGATTTCCGCCATGTCGATGCCAGCGCTTATGCCCGTCTATCCCCGGTGCGGGGTGCGACCGGTGCGAGGCGAGGGCGTGTACCTCTATGGCGAGGACGGCACGCGCTATCTCGATTTCGCGGCGGGCATCGCGGTCAACGCGCTGGGTCACGGCCACCCCAAGCTGACCCAGGCGATCGCCGACCAGGCGGCGACGCTGATGCACGTCTCCAATCTCTACGGATCGCCGCAGGGCGAGCATCTGGCGCAGCGTCTGGTCGATTCGACCTTCGCCGATACGGTGTTCTTCACCAATTCGGGCGCGGAGGCGGTGGAGTGCGCGATCAAGACCGCACGCCGCTATCACTTCGCCAACGGCCATCCTGAGCGGCACAAGCTCATCACCTTCCGCAACGCCTTTCACGGCCGCACGCTGGGGGCGATCTCGGCGACCGACCAGCCCAAGATGCGCGACGGGTTCGAGCCGCTGCTGCCCGGTTTCGCCTATACCGCGTTCAACGACCTGGACGCGGCGCTGGCGCTGATCGACGACGAGACCGCCGGTTTCCTGGTCGAGCCGATCCAGGGCGAAGGCGGCCTCGCCACCGCGACGCCGGAATTCCTGCAGGGCCTGCGCAAGGCGTGCGACCAGCATGGCCTGATGCTGGTGCTGGACGAGGTGCAGGCGGGCTATGGCCGTACCGGCAAGTTCTTCGCGCATGAGCATTACGGCATCACGCCCGACATCATGGCGGTGGCCAAGGGCATTGGCGGCGGCTTCCCGCTCGGCGCCTGCCTGGCGACGGCCGAGGCGGCGAAGGGCATGGTGTTCGGCACCCACGGCTCCACCTATGGCGGCAATCCGCTGGCGATGGCGGCGGGCGAGGCGGTGCTCGACGTGATGCTCGAGGACGGTTTCCTCGACCATGTCGCCGCGATGGGCGAGCGGCTGCGCAGCCGGCTGGAGCAGATGATCCCCAATCACGATCATCTCTTCACCGAGGTGCGCGGCAAGGGGCTGATGCTCGGCCTGAAGCTCAAGACCGACAGCCGCCGCTTCGTCGGCTTCCTGCGCGACGAGCATCAGTTGCTGACCGTCTCGGCGGGCGAGAATGTCGTGCGCGTGCTGCCGCCGCTCATCATCGACGAAAGCCATATCGAGGAATTCACGCAGAAGCTGTCGGATGCCGCGCGGGTCTATGTGCCCGCAGCCGACGACTGACATCATCCCCTCTCCCGACGTGGAGAGGGGCCAGCGGCGCATGGCGCGGGCGAGCGATCCGTCCCGGACACACCGCCATGCCGCCGCGACATTGGGGGACTGACATCATGCGCCATTTCCTGAACCTGGCCGATGCCGGCGCATCGGGCGTCGCCGCGATCCTGGCCGATGCGATCGACCGCAAGGCGGCGCGGGCCGGCTGGCCCAAGGGCCGCGCCGATGCGGATGCGCCGCTCGCCGGCCATGTGCTCGCCTGCGTGTTCGAGAAGAACTCGACCCGCACCCGCGTCAGCTTCGACATGGCGATCCGCCAGCTCGGCGGCAGCTCGATCGTGCTGGATGCCGGCACGATGCAGCTCGGCCGGGGCGAGAGCATCGCCGACACCGCCCGCGTCCTGTCCGGCTATGTCGACGCGATCATGATCCGCACCGACGACCATGCCAAGGTCGAGGAGATGGCGCATCACGCCACCGTGCCGGTCATCAACGGCCTGACCGACGCCTCGCATCCCTGCCAGATCATGGCCGACCTGCTGACCATCATCGAAAGCGGCAAGGCGCTGCCCGGCCTGAAGGTCGCGTGGCTGGGCGACGGCAACAACGTGCTGTCCTCGATCGTCGAGGCTGCGGGGCTGATGCAGTTCGACGTCGTCGCCGCCTGCCCGCCCGGCTATGCGCCCGAGGAAGAGGCGATCATCGCCGCCTCCGGCCGCGCCCGCGTCGTGCACGACCCGCGCGAGGCGGTGGCCGATGCGGACATCGTCGTCACCGACACCTGGATCTCGATGGGCCAGGCCCATGCGGAGCAGAAGCTGCACGCGCTCGGCCCCTATCAGGTCGATGCCAGCTTCATGGCGCTGGCCAAGCCCGACGCCAGGTTCCTCCACTGCCTGCCCGCGCATCGCGGCGAGGAAGTGACCGCCGACGTGATCGACGGGCCGCAGTCGCTGATCTGGCCGGAGGCGGAGAATCGCCTCCATGCGCAGAAGTCGATCCTGCGCTGGTGCTTCGGGCAGATCGACTGACAGGTGCGGCGGCCTTGGCCAGGCCGCCGTGGCGGATAGGGACGATGCGACGTCGTCCCTATCCGGACCGCCCTACCCGCCCAGCGCCTCGACCAGCAGCCTGACCTTCTTCTGCCGCCATTGCGGCAGCGGCGCGACCAGCCAATAGCCGAGGCGCGACGCGTGCGGCTCGCCGAGCGCGACGACGCGGCCGCTCGCCAGATCGGCCGCCGCCAGGATCTCCGGCACCGTCGCGCGTCCCAGCCCCGCCGCCGCCGCGTCGATCGCCAGGCCGGCATCGTCGACCCGCACCAGCACGCCCGCCTCTTCCGGCGCGCCGGGCCAAGCGATCGCCGCGTCATGCCCGCCGCCGGGCGCGGCGACCGTCACCATGCCCTCGGACTCGATCGCCTCGCCCTCATGCTCGCCCGGCCCCTCGCCCCAGCGGATCGCGAGGTCGAGATTGGCCTGGGTGAAGTCCACCTCGCCATCCGCCGCGATCAACACGAAGCGCAGGTCCGAATCCGCCGTCGCGATCCGGGCGAGGCGCGGCATCAGCCATTTCTCGGTCAGGTCGCGCGGCGCGGCGATGGTCAGCGACTTGGACGACTGGCCCGCCTGCATCGCCCGCACCGCCTCCTCGAACTGGAGGAAGCCATCGCGCAAGGGGGCGAGACCCGCTTCCGCCTCGGGCGTCAGTTCCAGGCCGCGCGTGGTGCGGCGGAACAGGACGACGCCCAAAGTATCCTCCAGCGCGCGGATCTGCTGCCCGACCGCGGCGGGCGTCACCGCCAGCTCGTCGGCCGCGCGGGTGAAGGACAGGTGCCGCGCCGCCGCGTCGAGCACGCGCAGGCCCGTTGAGCGGCAGATGCGTTCGCTTCATGCCCCGCCTCCTATTGAGTCACGGCCGGCGCATGGAGCGCGAAGCGGGGAATGGCGATGTCGAAGGTCGTGCCGCTGTCGTCGACCATGCGATAGCTGCCCTGCATCGCGCCGCTGGAGGTGGCGAGCGGACAGCCGGACACATAGTCGAAACTGGCGCCCGGCTCGATCAGCGGCTGCTCGCCGACCACGCCCTCGCCCTCCACCGTATGACGCGCACCGCGCCCATCGGTGATGATCCAGTGGCGTGACAGGAGTTGCACGGTGCGGTCGCCGGCATTCTCCAGCCGGATATGATAGGCCCAGAACCAGCGTCCCCGCGTCGGTTCCGACTGTTCGGGCAGGTAGCTGACCGAAACGCGGACCGTCACGCCGCGCGTCGTCTCCGCATGCGGGAACAGCGCCTTCATAGGCCCACGGCCCGCAACGCCCGGTCGAGATCCTCGATCAGGTCGTCGGCATCCTCCAGCCCGACGTTCAGCCGGATCATGCCTTCGGAAATGCCCATCTCCAGCCGCTTCTCCTCGGCAACGCTGCTATGGGTGGTGGAGGCGGGATGCGTCATCAGCGACCGCGAGTCGCCGATATTGTTGGAGATGTCGATCAGCTCCAGCGCGTCGAGCAGGCCGTGCGCCTGGCTGCGACCGCCATCCAGCTCGAAGGCGAAGATCGGCCCGGCCGCCGACATCTGGCGCATCGCCAGATCATGCTGCGGATGGCTGGGCAGGCCGGGATGCAGCACGCGCGGCACCCGCCCTTCCAGGAAGGCGCCGACCTTGAGCGAATTCTCCGACTGGCGGCGGATGCGCAGGTCGAGCGTCTCCAGCCCCTTCAGCACCACCCAGGCGTTGAACGGCGACAGCGTCGGCCCGGTGTTGCGCGTGAAGGGCAGCAGCGTGTTGTCGATGAAATCCTGCGTCCCGCACACCGCGCCGGCCAATACCCGGCCCTGCCCGTCCATCATCTTGGTGGCGGAATAGGCGGTCACGTCCGCGCCGAAGTCCATCGGCCGCTGGAGCGCGGGAGTGGCGAAGGCATTGTCGACCACCGTCGTGATCCCCCGCTCGCGGGCGATGGCGCAGATCGCCGACAGGTCGGCGATGTCCATCGTCGGATTGGCCGGGGTCTCGAAGAAGAAGACCTTGGTCTCCGGCTTCACCGCGTCCAGGAACGCCTGCGGATCGCGCGCATCGACCACGGTGGTGCCGATGCCGAACTTGGGCAGCAGCGTGTCGGTCAGCCAGCGGCACGAACCGAAGGCGGCGCGGCCGCCGACCAGATGGTCGCCCGCCTGCAACTGGCTGAGCAGCACCGCCGTCATCGCCGCCATGCCCGACGCCATGGTGCGGCACGCCTCCGCCCCTTCGAGCAGCGCGATCCGCTCCTCCAGCATCTGCACGGTGGGGTTCTGGAGGCGGGAATAGGTCATCCCGTCCTGTTCACCGGCGAAGCGCGCGGCGGCGTCGCCGGCGCAGTCATAGGCATAGCCCGAGGTGAGGAACAACGCCTCCGACGTCTCGCCATATTCCGAACGGGCGGTGCCCCCCCGAATCGCCTGGGTGGCGGGGCGCCATTGGGTGGTGATCGAACGGTCCTGGCCAGTCTTGCGCTTCATGTGCCCGCTTTGCCGTCTTGCTCCCGCGCCCGCAAGCAGGGACAAGCAGGATCGTGCCACAGTTCCTCCGCCGCCCGCTGCCGCTCGCCCTGCTGATCGCCGGGCTGGCGGAACTGCTGTTCGCCTGGCGGGTGACGATCCCGTCCAAGCCTTATTTCGACGAAGTCCATTATGTGCCCGCCGCGCGGACGCTGCTGGCCCTGGCGCACCCGGCGAATATCGAGCACCCGCTGCTCGCCAAGGAACTGATCGCGCTCGGCATCTGGCTGTTCGGCGACGATCCCCTGGGCTGGCGGATGCTGTCGACGCTGGCCGGCTCGGCGGTGGTGGCGGGGGTGTTCGCGCTGGTCTGGCTCGGTACGCGGCGGCTGCGCCCCGCCCTGGTCGCGTCGGTACTGACCCTCGTCAACTTCACCGTCTTCGTGCAGGCGCGGATCGCGATGCTGGACGGGTTCATGGCCGCCTTCGTCATCCTCGGCGCGGCAAGCCTGTTATGGTCGATGCACGGCGCGCCGGGGCAGGTCCGCCGCCGCTGGGGCCTGGGCGCGGTGCTGCTGGGGCTGGCGACCGCCTGCAAATGGACCGCCGCCCCCTATGTCACCTTCGCCGCCCTCGCCTATCTGCTGCTGCGGCGCGGGCGTCCGGACCGCTGGCCGGGACTGGGTCCGGTCATGGCGCTGGCGCTGCTCGGCGGGGTGAGCGTCGCCACCTATTTCCTGACCTTCGCCCCCGCCTTCTTCTACGCGCAGGAGCCACTGACGCTGGCAACGCTGCTGCCGTTCCAATGGACCATGTTCCAGCAACAGACCCAGGTGCTGCCCGCACACACCTATCAATCGGCCTGGTACACATGGCAGTTCGACTGGCGGCCGATCTGGTATCTCTACGAACCGGTCGACGGGGCGCAGCGCGGCGTGCTGCTGCTCGGCAACCCGGCGGTGATGTGGGGCGGGCTGGTCGCGGTGCTGGCCTGTGCGGGTGCATGGCTGCGCACCCGCGCGATCCGGCCGGGCGCGGCGGCGGGCCTATGGATCGCCAGCATCGCCATCTGGCCTCTGATCCCCAAGTCGCTGGGCTTCTTCTATTATTACTATCTCCCCAGCATCTGGCTGGCGGTGGTGCTGGCCGTCGCGCTCGACCATTGGCGCGCCCGGCTGCGCTATTGGGACGAGGTGGTGGTGATGCTGGCGGTCGGGCTGTTCCTGCATTTCTACCCGATCCTGTCCGCCGCCCCGCTCGCCGGACCGGGCGCGTTCGCGCGCTGGATTTGGCTGGACAGCTGGGCCTGATCGTCGATCCCCGCCGCCTCGATTAAATGATACCTTGTATCATTACCTGATCCACGACAGAGCGGCCCGATGTCGCTCGCCCTGTCCACCGCCGCCTCCACCCCCATGCTGTTCGGAATGGCGGCGGTCTGCGCCACCGGGCTGGGCGGCTGGCTGGCATTGCGGCTGCAACAGCGGATCGTCCTGATCCTGGGCCTGACGGCCGGCGTGGTGCTGGGCGTGGCGGTGTTCGACCTGATCCCGGAAGCGGTCGATCTGGCGGACGGGCAATGGGCGCTGCGCCCGCTGATCGGCTTCGTCGCGGTGGGCCTGGGCCTGTACATGCTGCTCGACCGCGCCCTGCACCATGCGGCCTGGGTGCCGCGCGCCTGGCGCACGCATCTCGGCCCCGCGACGCTGACGCTCCACAGTCTGATGGACGGCATGGGCATCGGCCTGGCCTTTCAGGTCAGCAGCGATGCGGGCTGGCTGGTGGCGCTGGCCGTGCTGACCCATGATCTGGCGGACGGCGTCAACACGGTCAGCCTGTGCCTGGCGGCCCGGTCGGAGCGGGCGGCGCGGTTCTGGCTGTTCGTCAACGCGGCCGCACCGATGGCGGGCGTGGTGCTGGGCCTCGGCGTCCGGATTCCACCGGTCGCGCTGGCCCCGGTGCTGGCGGGTTTTGCCGGCATCTTCCTCTATGTCGGGGCCTGCGAACTGGTGCCGCGCAGCTATGCGCTCGATCCCCGCCTGCGCACCACGGTCGCCAGCCTGTTCGGCATGGCGCTCATGTTCGCGGTGACCAGCATCGCGCATTGACGCCGGATCAGTAGCGTCCCCAGACGAACCGCCGCGACAGCGCGTAATTCCACACCGCGCCGACCAGCACGCCGGCCAGCGCCGACACCGCCCAGGTGTCGGTCTTCGCATCGTGCAGGAAGGCGGCGACGCCGACATTGGCGAAGGCTCCGATCCCGCACACCAGGCAGAAGGACAGCCATCCCCGGAACAGCGCCGGCCCCCCGCGAAGCCGCCGGTCGCGATAGGTCAGGGCGTTGTTGAGGAAGAAATTGCCCGTCATCGCCGCCGCCGTCGCGGCGATCTGCGCCGTCAGGAAGCCGGTGCCGAGACCCAGATGGAGCAGGATCAGCACCGCCATGTGCATCACCACGCCAACCGCGCCGATCGCGGCGAACATGGCGAAGCGGACCGGCACGATCCGCCCGAACCGGCGGTCGTAGAGCGCAATCAGGAACTCCATCGCCACGACATGGTCGAGCTTGCTCTCCCCCTCGGTGCGCAGGCGGAAGACGTAGGGAAGCTCGGCGAAGCGCAAGGGTGCGGGCGCCGCGGTCAGGATGTCGAGCAGAATCTTGAAGCCGATCGCGCGCAGCCGGGGCGCCAGCGCCCGCGCGATACCGGTGCGGATCATGAAGAAGCCGCTCATCGGATCGCGCAGGTCGACGCGCAGCACCGCCCGCGACAGCCGCGTCGCGAAGGCCGACTTGGCCACCCGGTCGCGGTCCCAATCGCCCGTGCCGCCGCCGGGCACGAAGCGCGAGCCGACCACCAGGTCGAGAT
The DNA here is from genome assembly GCF_031453475.1 of Sphingomonas sp. SORGH_AS_0438. Classification (NCBI taxonomy): domain Bacteria; kingdom Pseudomonadati; phylum Pseudomonadota; class Alphaproteobacteria; order Sphingomonadales; family Sphingomonadaceae; genus Sphingomonas; species Sphingomonas sp. SORGH_AS_0438. The sequence continues at coordinate 199,011 of NZ_JAVIZS010000001.1, read as the reverse complement.
CAGGCTCCGCCGCCAGCCGGTCGGCCATCAGGGGCAACAGCGCCTCGTCATGCTGCAGGTCGCCGTCCATCACCGCGACCAGGGGCGCGGCCGTGGCGCACATTCCCTCGATGCACGCGCTCGACAGGCCGCGCCGACCGATGCGCTGGATCACCCGGACGCGGGGGTCGTGCCGCGCCAGTGCGCGGGCGGCCTCCGCCGTGCCGTCGGCGCTGTCGTCGTCGACGAACACCACCTCCCAGCACCGGCCCGCCAGCACCGCGTCCAGCCGCGCGACGAGGGTCGCGACATTGCCTCGCTCGTTGAAGGTCGGGACGACGACCGCCAGTTCGAGCGACCGCTCCATTACAGCGCGGCGAGCACCGCGTCGGTCATGCCCTGCGTGGACAATGTCCCGCCCAGATCGGCGGTGCGCGCGCCCCCCGCGATCGCGACCGCCACCGCCGCCTCGATCCGGTCGGCGGGATCGGGCCGGCGCAGCGAATGGCGCAGCATCATCGCCGCCGACAGGATCGCGGCGCACGGATTGGCCTTGCCCTGGCCCGCGATATCGGGCGCGGAGCCGTGGATCGGCTCGTACAGTCCCTTGCCCGCGTCATCCAGGGCGGAGGAGGGCAGCATCCCGATCGACCCGGCGCACATCGACGCCTGGTCCGACAGGATGTCGCCGAACAGATTGCCGGTGACGATCACGTCGAACTGGCCGGGATCGCGCACTAGCTGCATCGCGGCATTGTCGACATACATGTGCGACAGCGCGACATCGGGATAGTCGCGCGCCACCTCGACCACCACGTCGCGCCACAGCTGCGAGGTCTCCAGCACGTTCGCCTTGTCGACCGAGCAGAGCCGGCTGCGGCGGGTGCGTGCGGTGTCGAAGCCGACCCGGGCGATTCGCGCCACCTCCGCCTCGTCATAGCGCATCAGGTCGCGGCCCTCGCGCAGGCCGGCCGGGGTCCTGCCCTGGCTCTTCTCGCCGAAATAGACGTCGCCGTTCAGCTCTCGCACGATCACCAGGTCGATCCGGCGCGCGATCTCGGGCTTGAGCGCCGAGGCGTCCTCCAGCCCGGCGAACAGCTTGGCGGGGCGCAGATTGGCGAACAGCGCCAGTTCCTTGCGCAGGCCCAGGATCGCCTGTTCGGGGCGCAACGCGCGCTCCAACGAGTCGAACTCGGGATCGCCGACCGCGCCGAACAGGATCGCGTCGGCCCGCGCCGCCAGCGCCAGCGTCTCGGCCGGCAGCGGATGGCCCGCCGCCCGATATGCCGCGCCGCCCACCGGGGCCTCCTCGAACCGCAGGTCGAGGTCCAGCGACTCAAGCACCTGGCGCGCGGCCTGGGTGACTTCGGGACCGATGCCGTCGCCGGCGAGCACTGCGATCAGGGACATGACTACCTCCGCCGCCGCCCTTGCCGGGCGGCGCGACGTCACGCAACCGCCCTCTTCACCGCGTCGATCAGCCGATCGCGCGCGGGCAGCGGTTCGGCCCGGCGCTCGGTCAGCAGGTCGCGGGCCAGGAAATGGCCAGTAAGCGCGAATCCCTGCGTGATCGCGGCCCCATCCGGCTGCCCGCCAGCCAGGAGAAATTCCGGCAATCGCAGCAACTTGCCCTCATATCCCACCGCCGCACCGCGCGACACCGCGCCGCCGCTGCGCGGACTGACATAGGCCAGATCCTCCGCCAGGCCGGTCACCACGCAGCGCTCCAGATCCAGGCCGAATCCCAGTTCGGCGAGCAGCAGCAATTCGAACCGCACCACCGCCCCGGCCCAGCCGCGCGCCGACGGGGCCGATTCGATAGCGGTCAGCACGCCGTCCAGCCCGTCATAGAGATAGGGATAGGGCTGCGCCTCGGGCAGCGCGGTCGCGGTCAGCGCCGTCACCCAGGCGATGGCGGCGGCGGCGAGCGGTTCGGCATGGAGCGCGGCGCGGCTGTGCAGCATCTCCACGGTCAGCGCCGGCAGTTGCTCCACCGTCCGTGCCCGCCACTCGCCGCGCAGCATGTTGCCCGGCTGGAGCACCGGGCGCAGCATCCGCGACCGCCCGCCCCGCACATAGCCGGGCTGCACCCCGTCGCCACGGGTCAGCGCTCGTGCGACCGCGCCATGCTCGCCATGCTGACGGGTCGCGAGCAGGATGGCGTCGGCGATCAGGTGCATCCCAGCGATATAGGCGCCCTGCCCCGTCCCCGCGAGTGGTCGGGCGGGACCGGCAGGATCAGGCCTTGATCCCCCAACGGCCATAGTCCCGGTCCACCTGGGGCCAGATGGTGCGCGCGGCCGTCAGGTCAGCCTTGGCCTCCGCCGTCTTGCCCTGACGATTGCGGATGACGCCGCGCATGTAGAGCGTGGCGGCCTGGTCGGGTTGCGTCTTCAACACCTCGTCGATGTCGGCCATCGCCTGATCCAGATGCCCCATCCGGTAATGGACCACCGCCCGGCTATCCAGCGCGGCCAGCCGGCTGTCGCTGAGTTCGATGGCGCGGGTGCAATCCTTCAGCGCCGAGTCGAGCTGGACGTTGAGCGTCGCCTTCAGCCAGCAGCGCTGGTTGAGCAGGTCGGAGTCGTTGGGGCTCTGCGCCAGCGCCTCGTCCATGGCCGCCAGCGCGTCGTCGGCACGCCCCGCCATGCCCAGCAGGTCCGCCTTGGACGCCAGATATTGCGCCGCCTCCTTGCCGCCGGCCTCGACATGCTCCTGCACCATGGCCAGCGCCGCATCCTTCTCGCCGGCCGACATGCGGTAATTGGCCATCGACAGCACCGCCGCCATGCCCGCGGGGTCCAGGGCCAGCGCCTCTTCCAGATCGGCCTTGCGCTTCGCCTCGTCGCCGATCGTCGCATAGAGACCGGCGCGCCACAGATAGGTGTCCACGTCCGGCTCGATCGACAGCGCCTTGGTCACGTCGGGGATCGCGGCCGCATAGTCGTAGATGCCAGCCAGGAAGCGCGCCCGGTTCAGATAGACCTCGCGATCCTCCGGATCATGCGCAATCGAGCGGGCATAGGCCGCCATCAGCGGCTTGAGCGCCCCCGTGCGCCGCGCCGCGACGACATTGGCGTACATCGACGACTGCCCATCGGGTGCGACCACCTCCAGCAGGCGCGTCTTGGCCAGTGCGACGCGGGCGCGCGCCGCCGCCACCTGTTCCGGCGCGATCTCGCGCGCCGTGCCCACCATCTCGTCCTCGACCTCGACCACATTGCCCGTCATCCTGGCATGTCGGGTGATCGTGCGGCCGGCGATCGTCTCGGCCAGCGCCGTGTCGCCGCCCAGCGTAAAGCCGTCCACGCCCTTGGGCAGGATCAGCCGGCTGCGATAGACGGCGCGCTCCGGGCCGGTGATGGTCACCGGCAGCGCCCGCCAGGCCGGTCGCGCGCGGTCGGGGGTGAAATCGATCTGCCCGACCGTCCGGTCGAGCACATAGCGTCGCCGCTCCCGCTCCACGGCCCAGTTGGAGCCCAGCGTCCCGCTCGCCGTCATCGTCCCGATGCCGGTGGCGGGGTCATAGGCCAGCGTCTCATCGTCCAGCCGCACTTCGCCGACCAGCTTGCCGACCACCTCCTGCATCATGTCGCGCCGCTGTTCGGCCGTCGCCTGGTCGGCCACCAGCCCGATCATCGAGCCCATCTGCCCGCGAAACTGGACGCGCACCGTCATCAGCGTCGGCAGGCGGATGCCCGCGCTCTGATCCAGCGTCAGGCTGACCTCGCCGTCCGGCCGGGCATTGGCGCGGAACGGCACCTCCAGCAGGTCCGCCCCGCCCGCGCGCAACGGCAATACCCGGCGAAAGCCCGGCACGTCGCGGATATCGGCCAGCCGCGTGCCGCTCATCGTCCCGTCCAGCCACAGCGATTCGCCGCCGATCGTCGCGCGCACCAGCACATGGTCGAACGCCCCCGGCAGCGGCAGCCGGTCGTTGACGACATCGCCCACCCGCGCCGGGGCCAGCACCGCCTCCGCCTCGATCCCCAGGCCATGCAGCAGGGCGAGCAGCAACAGCGTCTTGGCCTTGCAATCGCCATAGCGCAGCGACCAGGTATCGGCCGGCGTCTGCGGCCGGTAATTGCCGCCGTCCAGGCCGTTATAGAGATAGCGGACCTTGTCCTGCACCAGATCGAGCGCCAGCGCCGCGCGTTTGACCGGATCGGTCTCGGCCGCCGCGATCCGGGTGACCTCCGCCGCCAGCGGGCTGCCCGCCGGGATCAGGCCGGTGGTGGCGAACAGCGGCGCGACCGCCTTGGACACGTCCGCCCAGCCGGCATAGCTCGACGCCTCCACCACCACCGGATGGTTGAAGCGCGCCGGCATGTCGCCGGGCCATTCGGGCTGTTTGGGCAATACGCCCTCGACCACCCATTCATGCACGCCCGCGACCGTGCGCTCGACCGGCTTCACCCCGTCGGCATAGGTCTTCCAGTGGATCGGATCGGTCGCCGGCCAGAGCAGCCGCGTGCGCACGAAGCCGAACCGCGCCGGCGTCGCGGGCAGCGGCGCGACCGTCTGCACCTGCCCCTTCAGCGCCGCGTCGCGGCTGGTGGTGGAGAAGGTGAAATGGACCACATCGCCGATCCGCAATCCCTCGATCGGCAAGGTCGCGGTGAGGATGCCGTTGACTTGGCGCTGTTCCAGCTGCTGCTCGCGACGCAGGACGGTGAAGCGCTTCGCCCCGGGCGCGAGCAGGTCGATATGCTCGGCCCCGCGCACGATCTCCAGCCGGTGGACGATCAGGTCGCCGTGATCGGGCTGCCAGGGAATGCTGATCGTGCCCGCCTGTTGCAGAATCTCGGCCGACGCCATGCGATTGGCGGTGTCGACATAGCTCCAGACCTGCCCGTCCTTCAGCCGCTGCTGCGTGTCGAACAGGAGGGCGACGGGCGCGGTGGCGGACTTGCCGACCGGGCCGATCGGCGGCGCCGGCGTCACCCAGTCGGGCACCGGCTGGTAGAGCGGCGCCTCGCCGGCCCAGGCCGTCCCCGTCAGCAGCGCAGCCAGCGCCGCCGCCATCATCCGTCGCATTCCCGTCCCCCCTTGGTCCCGACCCTTCTTGTAGCCGGGCGCGGTGCAGGAGCAATGGACGGGCGGTGGCTTTTCGGTTCAGCGCGCGTGGAAGAAGTCGTAGACCTGCTGCGCCACCGCCTGCGACACGCCGGGCGCGCGCTTCAGATCCTCCAGGCTGGCGTTGCGCACCGCGCGGGCGGTGCCGAAATGCATCAGCAGCGCCTTCTTGCGCGCCGGACCGATGCCGGGCACCTCGTCCAGCGGGCTCGCGCCGATCGCCTTGGCGCGCTTGTCCCGGTGCGCGCCGATCGCGAAACGGTGGACCTCGTCGCGCAATCGCTGGAGGTAAAAGAGCACCGGTGCATTGACCGGCAGCGTCAGTTCGCGCCCGTCGAGCAGGTGGAACACTTCGCGCCCCTCGCGGCCATGGTTCGGCCCCTTGGCGACGCCGACCAGGCAGACATCCTCGATCCCCAGATCCTCCAGCACCGCGCGCGCCGCATTGAGCTGCCCGCGCCCGCCATCAATCAGCACCAGGTCGGGCCAGGTGCCGGAGTCGCGGTCCGGGTCCTCCGCCTGCGCCCGACCGAAGCGACGAGTGAACACCTCGCGCATCATGCCGAAATCGTCGCCGGGCACCGTGTCCTTGTTGCGGATGTTGAACTTGCGATACTCGCCCTTGCGGAACCCCTCCGGCCCGGCGACCACCATCGCGCCCAGCGCATGGCTGCCCTGGATGTGGCTGTTGTCGTAGATTTCGATCCGCGCCGGCGGCTCGGGCAGTTCGAACAGGTCCGCCACCTCGCGCAGCAGTTTCGCCTGGGTGGTGCTTTCCGCCAGCCGCCGCTCCAGCGCCTCGACCGCATTGCGCTTGGCCTGGTCCATCAACCGGCGACGATCGCCCCGTTGCGGCATCGACAGCGCGATCTTGTAGCCCGCCGCCTCGCCCAGCGCCTGCGCCAGCAGCTCGCCCTCCGCCAGCTCGCGATCGAGCAGGATGGTGCGCGCGGGCGGCACCTCCTCATAGAATTGCGTCAGGAAGCTGACGAACACTTCCTCCTCCGGCACCTCGTTGGTGTGGGTCGGGAAGAAGCTGCGATGCCCCCAATTCTGGCCGCCACGGATGAAGAAGGCCTGGATGCCGATCACCCCGTCCTGGCACGCCAGCGCGAAGACATCGGCATCGCCGACCCCCTCCGCATTGATCGCCTGAGTCCCCTGCACGAAGGTCAGCGCGCGCAGCCGGTCGCGCAGCAGCGCCGCCAGTTCGAAGTCCATCGCCTCGGCCGCCGCCTGCATCTGCACGCCGAGCTTCGCCTGCACCTGGGTCGACTTGCCGGCCAGGAAGTCCTTGGCGTCGGACACCAGCTCGGCATAGCCGGCCTTGTCGATCCGGCCGACGCACGGCGCGGAGCAGCGCTTGATCTGGTAGAGCAGGCACGGCCGGTCGCGCGTCTTGAAGAACCCGTCGGTGCAGGACCGCAGCAGGAACAGCTTCTGCAGCGCGTTCAGCGTGTTGTTGACCGATCCCGCGCTAGCGAAGGGGCCGTAGTAATTGCCGACCGCGCGCCGGGCGCCGCGATGCTTCTGCACGCGCGGGAAATCGGTATCGGCGCGCAGCAGGATGAAGGGGAAGCTTTTGTCGTCGCGCAGCAGCACATTATAGGCGGGGCGGTAGCGCTTGATCAGCTGCGCTTCGAGCAGCAGCGCCTCCGCCTCGTTGTTGGTCGTGACGATCGTCATCGACCGGGTCTGCGACACCATGCGTTGCAGCCGCTTGGGCAGGCCGTTGACCTGCGTGTAATTGGCGACCCGCTGCTTCAGCGACCGCGCCTTGCCGATGTAGAGGATGTCGCCGCGCGAATCGTGCATCCGATAGACGCCCGAGCGTTGCGGCAGCGTCTTCAGCACGTTGCGGATCGCCGCCAGCCCCGCATCCAGATCGGGCGTATCGGCCCCGCGAATGGCGAAGGTGGCGCTTTCCTCATTGAAGCGGTCGGAGGTGGGCTGGGACATTATCGGCTGATTTAGGGACGCGGCGACTCCATCGCTAGGGCGCATCGCCGCTCGGGAATCAGTGCGGCGACAGCAGCTTGGTGCCGACCACGCCGATCACCGTCAGGGCCATGAAGCCGGCCTGCGCCAGTCCGACCCGGTCACCGAACAGCACCACCCCGCCCAGGATCACGCCGACCGCCCCCAACCCGCTCCACACCGAATAGGCGGTCCCCGCCGGCAGCCCGCGCATCGCCAGCGCCAACATGCCCATGGTGGCGAAGCTCAGCACGATCGGCACGCTGCCCGCGGCCCAGGTGCCGATATTCGTCGCCCATTTCAGGCTGAGCGCCCAGGCGACCTCGGTACAGACGGCGACCGCCAGGATCAGCCAGGACATGGGGGTTCCTTCCATGGGTGGCGAGCAAGTGGCCCACCGTCACCTTCAACGCCCGGTGCGACGATCCGTCCCGCTCCGCCAACTCGACGATCCCGAGCCATACACGCCGCCGCGTTCGGGAGGACTCAGGCGATCAGCACCATGGCGAACGCGCTACCCGCCGCGTCGACAGGGCGCGAGAAACGAAAAAGGGCGACCCGAAGGCCGCCCCTTGTCGCCGATCCCGGAAGCCGGAGCGCCGTGACGCCCCGAAGGGATCAGTTCGGCCGTCCCAGTCCCGCAATCGCGCGATTGACCATCAGCCGGTCGGACTCGACGCCGTGATGCTCCGCGATCAGCACGCCGGCCGCCTTGGCCGCCGCATCGGCCGCCCGCGCCCGGACCTCGGCGATCGCAGCGTGCTCGGCGGCGGCGATCTTGTCCTCGGCCATCTTGGCGCGGCGGGCCATCAGTGCCTCGGCATCCGCCTTGGCCTTGACGACGATCGCATGCGCCTCCTGATGCGCGTGGCGGCGCATCTCCTCGGCATCCTCGTGCGCCGAGCGGGCCTTGGCCTCATATTCGGTCCGCAGCGCTTCCGCCTCGGCGCGCAGCTTGCCCGCCTCGTCGAGCTGCGAGCGGATCGTCGCGATGCGCGCGTCGAGCATCCCGCCGATCAGCGCCGGCACCCGCTTCCACAGCATCAGCGCGATCACGACGATCGCCGCCACCGCCACCCAACCGGTCGAGTCGAGCCCCAAAGCGGTGGGCGAGGCGACGTGATGCTCGGTGCCGGCGGTCGTTTCGCCGGTCATGCCGTCCGCACCCTTGATCGGCCGCTGGCTGAGATCGGTCTGCTCGACCGCCCCCGCTGCCGGGGAATTGCCATGATTAGCCATGCGCCCGCACCTCCCGCACCGCATGGGCGGCCTGATCGACCGTCACGCCGACGCCGGACAGCTTCGCGACCAGGTCGCGCGCAGCCTCGGCCGCCACCGTCTCCAGCGTGGCGAGCGCCTCCGCCTTGGCGTTGGCGATCGCAAGTTCATGATGGCCGATCCGCTCGGCCAGGTCGGCATCCGCCGCCTTGACCTGCTGTTCGGCCGACTGCACCGCCTGCGCCTTGGCGCTGGCGGTCTCCGCCATCGCGGCATTGCGCGCGGCGTCCATTTCGATACGCCACGCCTCTTCGACGCGGTCCGCCTGGGCGCGCGCCGCTTCCGCCGCGGCGAGATCGCCGGTGATGCGCTGTTCGCGCGCGTCGACCGTCGACACGATCTTGGTCACCATCCCCTTGCCCACCACGAAATACAGCAGGCCGAAGGTGATGAGCAGCCAGAAGATCTGCGAAGCATAGGTCGCGGCGATCTGGGAAATCTGGGGCATGGGCGTCCTCTGATGCCGACCGGCCGCGCAAAAGGCGACCGGTCGGGGAATCGCGTGTTAGGCGACGAACACCAGGATGATCATCGTCACGAAGGCGAGCAGGCCGAGAAGCTCGGCGCCCGCGAAACCGATGAACAGGCGGCCCTGCTGGCTGTCGGCGGCGCCGGGGTTGCGCAGCGCGCCTTCGAGGAACTTCGCGAACACATTGCCCACGCCCAGCGCGGCGATGCCCATGCCGATCGCGGCCAGGCCGGCACCGATCATCTTTGCAGCTTGCGGATCCATCACATTCTCCAGTTCAAAAACACACGTTCAAGGGAAAGTCGAAGTCGGGGCCGGTGCCCCCGTCTCTCAGTGCAGGTTCACCGCATCGTTGAGATAGACCGAGGTCAGCAGCGCGAACACATAAGCCTGGATCGCCGCCACCAGCAGTTCGAGCAGGGTGATGCCGATCATCAGCAGGAAGCTGGGCAGCGTCACGAGCGCGATATAGCCGCCACCCAGGTTGATGCCGTTGACGACGAACGCGGCCAGCACCTTCAGCAGGATGTGTCCGGCGGTCATCGCGACGAACAGTCGCAGGCCCAGGCTGAACGGGCGGACCAGGAAGCTCATCAGCTCGACCACGAAGATCAGCGGGATCATCAGCGGCGGCGTGCCGTGCGGCACGAAGAGCGAGAAGAAGTGGAAGCCGTGGCGGCCGAAGCCGACGATCAGCACGATCGTGAAGGAGATGATCGCCAGCACGCCGGTGACCGTCAGGTGGCTGGTCACGGTGAAGGGATGCACACCCGGCACGATGCCGAAGGGCAGCAGGCCTAGGATGTTGGCGAACAGGATGAACATGAACAGCGAGAAGACATAGGGGATGAACCGCTTGCCCTCCGGCCCGATGTTCGAGGTGAGCATCGACGAGACGAAGCCGGTGAAGCCCTCCACCGCCGCCTGCCAGCGACCGGGCACCAGCTCGCGCTTCATGCCGCCCAGCATGAACAGCCACAGGCTGGCGAGGGTCACCACCATCCACAGCGCCGAATTGGTGAAGGACAGGTCGTACCCGCCGACGATCCAGTGCCGACCGAGCACGGGCTCGATCAGGAACTGGTGCATGGGGTCGATCTTGCCGCCTTCCGCTGCCGCCACTGCTCTCTAGCTCCAACCTACGAAAAAGCGCTCGGATTACTCCGGGCGCTCGTTGCCGATACGAATAATCTGTCTGAACGCGACCGCTATTCCCAGGAACAGCATCACGATCAGTCCCCAGGGCGTCGTGCCGAACCAGCGGTCGATGAGCCAGCCGATCAGCGCGCTGCCGACGAGACTTCCAATCAGGGCCGAGATGACACGATTGCCCTGGGAATAGCCCCGGTCCGTGTCCTGCTTCACCCCCGATCGCGACGCCTCCTGGACCCTGGCCTGTCGCAGCCGCTCATCGAGCGCCGCCAGCCGCGGGTCCTCCGCATCGTCGAAGTCCTGTCCGGGTTCGCTTTCCGCCACGTGCCATCCTCTGAACATCTTGCGATATTGGCCAGGGGAAAGCGCGCAAACGGCGAGCTTTCCCGCCAAGGCGCGGTCCGTTTACGGGGGGGTGAAGCCCAAGTCAACCGGCCGTGACGGACGTGTTAATATGCCATGAAGTCGCCGCCATCCATGCCCAGCCCGCAATCCATGTCACCCCGCGGCCCCCGCCCCTCACCGTGCCGTTGCCACGGCGCGGCGCTTCGATTAGCCCTTGGCTATGACCGACACCACCGTCCCGGCCGCCAGCGGCGCTCCCTCCTTCACCGATGGCCTGCCCCGGCGGCGACGCACCGGCTGGCGCCTGGTACGCGGCGTGTGGAAGCTGCTGGTCGCGGTGAAGGACGGGCTGGTCCTGGTCGCCATGCTGCTGTTCTTCGGCCTGTTGTTCGCGGCGCTCAATGCGCGGCCGGGCACCAAGGCGATCGTGCCGGGCGCGCTGCTGCTCGATTTCGACGGTGCGATCGTCGAGCAGCCGGCCGAGCCGGCCGCCTTCGCCGCGCTGTCGGGCCGGGAGGCGCCGCGCCAGTACCGGTTGCGCGACGTGATCCGCGCGATCGACGCCGCGCGCACGGACGCGCGGGTCAAGGCGGTGGTGCTCGACCTCGACCGGTTTGGCGGCGCCTATCCGGCCCCGCTCGGCGAGATCGCCGATGCGCTGGTCCGCGTGCGCCAGGCCGGCAAGCCGGTGCTGGCCTATGCGACCGGCTATACCGATGCCAGCTATCGCCTGGCTGCCGCCGCCAGCGAAGTGTGGATCAACCCGCAGGGCGGCGCACTGTTCTCCGGGCCGGGCGGCACGCAGCTCTATTACAAGGGCCTGATCGACAAGCTGGGCATCAACACGCATGTCTATCGCGTCGGCCGCTACAAGTCGTTCGTCGAACCCTATACCCGCACCGACCAGAGCCCGGATGCGCGCGCCGCGTCGCAGGCGCTCTACGGCTCGCTGCTCGACCAGTGGATCGGCGGCATCAAGCAGACCCGCCCCAAGGCGCAGATCGCCGCCTTCCTCGGCAATCCGCAGGCCCTGGTGGTCGCCGCCAACGGCAACATCGCCCAGGCGAACCTGCGCGCCGGCATCGTCGACAAGCTGGGCGACCGTTTCGCCTTCGGCCAGCGCGTCGCCAAGATCGTCGGCAGCGAGAGCGGCAAGCCGATCGGCAGCTTCCGCACCATCGGCTATGACGCCTGGGTCGGCGCCAACCCCCTGCCCACCGCCGGCGACGCGATCGGCGTGCTGACCGTCGCGGGCGACATCGTCGACGGCAAGGCCGGCCCCGGCACCGCCGCAGGCGATACCGTGTCCAAGGCGATGCTGGACGGGCTGGCGACCAAGAACCTCAAGGCCGTCGTCGTCCGCGTCGATTCGCCGGGCGGCTCGGCCATGGCGTCGGAGCAGATCCGCCAGGCGGTGCTGGAGGCGAAGCGGCGCGGTCTGCCGATCACCATCTCGATGGGCGGCGTCGCGGCATCGGGCGGCTATTGGGTGTCGACGGCGGGCGACCATATCTTCGCCGAGCCGAACACCATCACCGGCTCGATCGGCATCTTTGCGATCCTGCCGACCTTCGAATCGGCGCTGGCGAAGATCGGCGTCACCGCCGACGGCGTCCGCACCACCCCGCTGTCGGGCCAGCCCGACCTGTTCGCCGGCACCACGCCCGAGCTCGACGCGATCCTCCAGGCCAATATCGAGAATGGCTATCGCGAGTTCATCGGCCGAGTCGCCCAGGCACGGCGGATGACCCCGGCGCGGGTCGACGAGATCGGCCAGGGCCGGGTGTGGGACGGCGGCACCGCCCGCCAGATCGGCCTGGTCGACCAGTTTGGCGGCCTGTCGGACGCGATCGCCTATGCCGCGCGCCAGGCGAAGCTCGACCCCGCCAAGGTCCATGCCGTCTATCTGGAGAAGGAGCCGGGCTGGCTGGCCCGCTTCGCCGGCTCGGTCGCCGACCGCGACGACGACAGCAGCAGCCCGGCCGGCGACAGCTTCGCCCGGATCGCCGCCGAACGCCGTGGGCTGGTCGCACAGGCGCTGGGCGACGCCCGGCGGCTGGCGATGGGCGGATCGGTGCAGGCGCGCTGCCTGGAATGCGGCGGCATCGGCCCCAGCCTGACCCAGGCGCAGGATGCGCGGCTGCTCGACCTGATCCTGGCGCGGGTCGGCCTGTGATCGCGATCCGTGCCGCCCAGCCCGGCGACGCGGCGGCGATCGCGGCGATCTATGCGCCGCATGTGCTGATCGGCGCGGCCTCGTTCGAGGAGGAGGCCCCCGACGCCGATACGATGCGGTCGCGGATGGATGCCAGCCAGGGCCTCTATCCCTGGATGGTCGCGACGCAGGGCGAGGAACAGGGCGGCGTCCTCGCCTATGCCTATGCCAGCGCCTTCCACCCCCGCGCGGCCTATCGCTGGACGGTCGAGACGAGCATCTATGTCGCCGATGCCGCGCAGCGGCGCGGGGCGGGACGGCTGCTCTATGGCGCGCTGGTCGAGACGCTGCGGGCGCAGGGCTTCACCCAGGCCGTCGGGCGGATCGCGCTGCCCAATGACGGCTCGATCGCCCTGCACGAGGCGGTCGGCTTTCGCCGGGCGGGCGTGCAGCGCGAGGTCGGCTACAAGCATGGCCGCTGGATCGATGTCGGCCTGTGGCAATGCGAGCTGGCGCAACCGGCGACGCCGCCGCACGAGCCCCTGCCCTTCACGACCATCGGCGTGCGGCGAGGCTGACCGGCGCCTTCCGCGCCCAAGACGCGGATGACATCGGGTCGCCCCAGGCCGTCATTGCGAACTCAGCGAAGCAATCCAGGGCGTCGCGCGCGACGGTGGATTGCTTCGCTTCGCTCGCAATGACGATCGCCGGTCAGGGTCAGGTCATCGCGCTTTAGACGCGGACGACATAGTGTAGCAGCGCCGTGACCGAGACGATGGCGATCGCCATTTGCGGCCAGCGCAACTGGGCGAAATGGGCGGGCGCATTACCAGCCCGCGCCGCACGCGTGTCGAGCACCGGCACCAGCACATAGCCGACCAGCAAAAGCATGAGCGCGATCGGCCCGACCGGCACGACCAGCGCCAGTCCCGCCGGTACGAAATAGGCGAGCATCGTCGCGATCTCGACCCCGGTCGATGCACTCGGATTGCCGAAGCCGAAGCCGCGCCGCACCCCGGCGACGAAGATCAGGATCATCGCGCCCCAGATGATCGCCAGCCGCACCGCCAGCATCGGCCAGGGCGGCGGCAACATCCAGGCCCCGAGCGCGGCAAAGGCGAGCGGCAGCATCGGCCCGAAGCCGAAGATGATGCTGTTCAGGGGGATGCGGGGATCGTCGGCGCGGCTCATGGCGCGGGAAACGCCGCTCCCCACCGGATGTTGCGCGGTCGGGCGAGGAACCGGCCGGGGTCCTTCCGACTTCCCCGGAACCTGGACGCAAAAAAGCCGGAGAGGTCGCCCTCCCCGGCTTCTTCGTCTGTGGACAGAGCGTCCGGGAAACCGGACCGACCCGAGGCCGATCCGCTTTCCCGGCAGCGGCTTAGAAGTCCATGCCGCCCATGCCGCCCATGCCGCCGCCCATCGCGGGGGCCGCCGCCTTGTCGTCCGGCAGCTCGCTCACGGCCGCTTCGGTCGTGATCAGCAGGCCGGCGACCGAGGCCGCATTCTGGAGCGCGGTGCGCACGACCTTGGTCGGGTCGATCACGCCGGCCGAGACCAGATTCTCATAGGTGTCGGTCGCGGCGTTGAAGCCGAACGACGTGTCGGTCTGGTCGAGCAGCTTGCCCGACACGACCGCACCGTCATGGCCGGCATTCTGCGCGATCTGGCGAACCAGCGCGGTCAGCGAGCGACGCACGATGTCGACGCCGCGGGTCTGGTCCTCGTTCGCGCCGGTCAGGCCGTCGATCGCCTTGGTCGAGTAGAGCAGCGCGGTGCCGCCACCGGGGACGATACCCTCTTCGACCGCCGCGCGGGTCGCGTGCAGCGCGTCGTCGACGCGGTCCTTGCGCTCCTTCACCTCGACCTCGGTCGAGCCGCCGACCTTGATGACGGCGACGCCGCCGGCCAGCTTCGCCAGACGCTCCTGGAGCTTCTCGCGGTCATAGTCCGAGGTCGTGACCTCGATCTGCTGACGGATCGCATCGGTGCGGCCCTTGATCGCATCGGCTTCACCCGCGCCGTCGACGACGATGGTGTTGTCCTTGTCGATGGTGACGCGCTTGGCGGTGCCGAGCATGCCCAGCGTGACGCTCTCGAGCTTGATGCCGAGATCCTCGGAGATCACCTCGCCCTTGGTCAGGATCGCGATGTCCTCGAGCATCGCCTTGCGGCGATCGCCGAAGCCCGGCGCCTTGACGGCCGCGACCTTCAGGCCGCCGCGCAGCTTGTTCACCACCAGCGTGGCGAGCGCCTCGCCCTCGATGTCCTCGGCGATGATCAGGAGCGGACGGCCCGACTGGACGACCGCTTCCAGGATCGGGAGCATCGCCTGCAGGTTCGACAGCTTCTTCTCGTGGATCAGGATGTACGGATCGCTCAGCTCGACCGTCATCTTCTCCGGGTTGGTGATGAAGTAGGGCGACAGATAGCCGCGGTCGAACTGCATGCCCTCGACGACGTCCAGCTCGAACTCGAGACCCTTGGCCTCCTCGACGGTGATGACGCCTTCCTTGCCGACCTTCTCCATCGCTTCCGCGATCTTCTCGCCGACCTCACGGTCGCCATTGGCGGAGATGATGCCGACCTGGGCGACTTCCTGCGAACCGGCGACCGGCTTGGAGCGGGCCTTCAGATCCTCGACGACCTTGATGACCGCCAGGTCGATGCCGCGCTTCAGGTCCATCGGGTTCATGCCGGCCGCGACCGACTTCATGCCCTCGCGGACGATCGCCTGCGCCAGCACGGTGGCGGTGGTGGTGCCGTCACCCGCGATGTCGTTGGTCTTCGAGGCCACTTCGCGCACCATCTGCGCGCCCATGTTCTCGAACTTGTCCTTGAGCTCGATCTCCTTGGCGACCGACACACCGTCCTTGGTGATGCGGGGCGCGCCGAAGCTCTTGTCGATCACGACGTTGCGGCCCTTCGGGCCGAGCGTCACCTTCACCGCGTCGGCGAGGATGTCGACGCCGCGCAGGATGCGCTCGCGCGCGTCGCGGCTGAATTTCACGTCCTTGGCTGCCATGGGGCTGACCTTTCGATGGAATGTGTCCGGCAGGTGCCGGAAGAATGGGGGAAGAGACCCGGCCGTCCTGCGGCCGGGGCGGTGACTGGGATCAGCCGACGATCCCGAGGATGTCGGATTCCTTCATGATGAGGAGATCCTCACCATTCACCTTGACCTCGGTGCCGGACCACTTGCCGAACAGCACGCGGTCGCCGGCCTTCACGTCCAGCGGAGTGACCTTGCCGTCCTCGGCCTTGGCGCCCGAACCGGCGGCGACGACCTCGCCCTCCTGGGGCTTTTCCTTGGCGGTATCGGGGATGATGATCCCGCCAGCCGTCTTCTCTTCCGCCTCGACGCGGCGGACGAGGACGCGGTCGTGCAACGGACGAAAGTTCATTGCTAGGTGTCCCTTTTGGTCAGTGTTACAAATTTCTGGCACTCTGCTGATGCGAGTGCCAACGACCGGGATATGTGGCGGGCCCTACCCACCGTCAACGGGGGCTGGCGAAATTTTTCGGAACCGAACGGGCGGCGCGGCATTGCCGCCGCCGACCTCCCTCACTCGGCGGGTGCGACCCCGTCGGCATTGACCAGCGCCGGGCCGACCAGCGTGCCGACCAGCCGCACGCGCTTCTCGACCAGGTCGACGGGGGTGCGGTGGAGTTCCAGTTCGTACCGGCCGCCCTGGTCGCGGCGCAGGTAGAAGGCCCCGCCATCGCGGATCAGCGTTCCGGTCTCGTCGATCTTGGCGCCCACACCCAACATGCCGGCGATCATATCAGACCCGCCGGGCGGGGAAAGATGCTGTGCGGCCCGATCGTCTCCGCTTGGATCGAAATTCCAGCTATCTTGTTGATCTATGATGCAAGGATCAGGGCGCGCCGGCCATGCCAGCGCCACAGCAGCAGCGCCGACACCACGCCCAGCCCCGCCGCCAGTCCCCACCACACCCCCATCGGGCCCATCCGAAGCGGAAAGGCGAGCAGCGCGGCGATGACGAATCCGATCGCCCAATAGCCGAAGATCTGGAGCATCATCGGCACGCGCGTATCCTGCACGCCGCGCAGCACGCCCGCCGCCACCGCCTGCGCGCCGTCGAACAGCTGGAACAGCGCGGCCACGCCGAGCAGCTCGATCGCCAGCGCCGCCTCCGCGCCCTGGGTCGCGGGATCGACATAGAGGCGCACCAGGAGGCCCGGCACCGCCCAGAGCAGCATGGCGGTCGCGGCCATCACGCCGATGCCGCTGACGATCGCCACCCGGCCGGCGCGCGCCACCCAGACGGCATCCTTCGCGCCGTACGCGAAGCCGACGCGGATCGTCGCCGCCTGGGCGATGCCGAACGGAATCTGGAAGGCGATGGCGGCGATGTTGAGCGCGACCGCATGGGCATCGATCGCAGTGACGGAAATCCGCCCCATCAACAGGCCCGCGCTGCCGAACAGCCCGCCCTCCGCGATCCAGCCGAGCGCGATCGGCGCGCCCAGTGTCGCGATCTCGACCATGCGCGACCCCTCCGGCCGCCACCAGCGACCGAACAGGTGGAAGCGACGCAGCCGCCGGTCGCGCCACAGGATCAGGGCATAGGCGAAGGTCGCGGTCACGGAGACGGTGACGCTGGCCAGCGCCGATCCCCGCAGGCCCAGGGCCGGCAGGCCGAAATGACCGAAGACCAGCGCATAATTGGCCAATAGGCCCACGACCAGGCTGATCGCCGTCACCAGCAGCGCCCAGCCCGGCCGGCCCAGCGCCGCCGCCGTCATCCGCATCAGCGCGGACAGCACCGCCGGGATCACCGCCAGCGACAGGATGCGGCAGAATGCGCCCGCCTGCGCCGCGACCGCCGCATCCTGCCCGGCCAGACGCAGCAGCGGCGCGGTGAGGTTCAGCACCAGCATCGCGACCAGCCCGCCCGCGACGGACAGCCACATCCCCATGCGGAACGAACGGCGCACCTGCCGCACCGCGCCGACCCGCCGGCCGATCGCGGCCGCGATCAGCGGCTCGGCCGCGCCGACCAGCCCGACCATGCCGAATCCGAGGATATGAAACAGGAACACGCCCAGCGTCGCCGCCGCGAACGGCACCGCGCCCAGCCGCGCGACGAAGACCACGTCGATGGCGAACACCGCCATCTGCAACAGATTCGCCGCGACCAGCGGCCCCGCCAGCCACGCCAATGCGCGCGCTTCGCCCCGCCAATCGGCGGGCGCCTGGCCAAGAGAGTCCACCGACATGCGCCGCGCTCTAGGCGGAACGCCGATGTAAGGGAATGGCGGCGGCCGATAGATTGCTGTTGCGCGGCCGCATCGATCCGTGACACCAGCCCAAGCCTGCCCCTTCGCTGGAGACCGCCTGTTCCCCATGGCGAACGATGCCGCCTCCCCGCCCGCCGCGCCGCTGTTCGATGCCGGTCTCCACGCCCGGCGCTGGATCGACGAGTATTGCGCCCGCGCGCCCGCCGCCGACATGCTGCGCGCCGGCAGCCCCGCGCCGTGGCGCGCGATGTTCGAGGAACTGGCGGCCGTCGCCTCCGACGATCTCGGCCATGCGCGCGAACGGGTGCAGCGCCACGCCGCCGACATGGGCACCGGCTTCCGCGTCATCGGCGAGATGGAGGAGCGCCCCTGGCCGGTCTCGCCCGTGCCGCTGCTGATCGAGACGGGCGAATGGGCCGGCATCGCCGCCGGCGTGATACAGCGCGCCGAGCTGCTCGAACGCGTCGTCGCGGATCTCTATGGCGAGGCGAAGCTGGTGACGGACGGGGTGCTGCCCGCCGCCCTGGTCACCGGCAGCCCGCTGTTCCTGCGACCGATGGTCGGACTGACCCCGCCGGGCGGCCGGCATCTGCATTTCATCGCCTTCGACCTGGCGCGGGGGCCGAGCGGCGAATGGCGCGTGCTTGCCGATCACCTGCGCGCGCCCGCCGGTGCCGGCTATGCGCTGGAGAACCGGCTGGCGGTCGGGCGGACGCTGGGCGGGCTCCAGGCCAAGCTCAACGTCCAGCGCCATGCCCCCTTCTTCGCCGCGTGGCGCGCCGGCCTGGCCGCGCTCTGCCGGCGGACCGACCCGCGAATCGGACTGCTGACGCCCGGCCGCTACAATCCCAGCTATCCCGAACAGGCGCATCTGGCGCGCTATCTGGGGCTGTTGCTGGTCGAGGGCGCGGACCTCGCCGCGCTGGAGGACCAGGTCTATGTCCGCACGATCGGCGGGCTGAAGCGGATCGACGCGCTGTGGCGGCGGCTCGACCCGCGCCTGCTCGACCCGCTCGCCTTCGACGCCCATTCGCAGATCGGCGTGCCCGGCCTGATCGACGCCTTTGCCGCCGGCAATGTCGTGCTCGCCAATGCGCCGGGTGCCGGCGTGCTGGAGGCCCCGGCCTTCCACGCCTTCATGCCCGCGCTGGCCCAGGCGGTGCTGGGCGAAGGCCTGCGCCTGCCGACCATCGCCACCTGGTGGTGCGGCGGCGAAGCGGAACGTGCGCATGTCGCCGCGAATCTCGACAGGCTGGCGATCGGTCCGGCCTTCCAGCACCTGCCCTTCGGCCTGGCCGAGGATGCGCCGCGCGCCGCGCTGCTCGCCGACCTGGCGCGCCGGCCGCAGGATTATGTCGGGCAGGAACAGGTCCGCCTGTCGACCATGCCAGTGGTGATCGACGACCGGTTGGAGGCGCGGCCCTTCACCCTGCGCGTCTTCCTGGCGCGGGGCGGCGATGGCGGCTGGGTGGTGATGCCCGGCGGCTTCGGCCGGATCGGCGAGCATCCCGAGGCCACCGCCTCGGTGATCGGCGAGGGGCTGTGGTCGGCCGATGTCTGCATCCACGGGCCCGACCCGGTGGCGCCCGTCTCGCTGCTGACCGCGCCCGATTCGCTCCATGTCCGCCGCAATCCGGGCACGCTGCCCAGCCGGGTCGCGGACAATTTCTTCTGGCTCGGCCGCTATCTGGAGCGGGGCGAGGCGCTGCTCGGCGCGATCCGCGTGCTGCTCGGCCATTCGATCGACGTGGAGGCGGGCGCGGTGCTGCCGCCCGCGACGCTCGGCCGGCTGGTCGGCGCGATCGAGGGGGCGGGCGCGGCGGCCCATCCGCCCTCATTGTCGCGCGCCGCGCTGACCGCCTTCGCCAAGCAGGCGATGGAGGATGACGGCTTCCACTCGGTCGCCCGCATCAACCGCCACGCCCGCACGATCGGCGAGGGATCGCGCGACCGGCTGTCGGCGGACATGGTGCGGCTGCTCGAAGCCCCCTTCCCCAGCCAGCGCGGGATGCTGGAGCGCGCCGGCTCGCTCCAGCGCCGCTATGCCGCGATCGCCGGCCTGTCGGCGGAACATATGGTCCGTACCTCGGCCTGGCGCTTCCACGATCTCGGCCGGCGGATCGAGCGCGCGATGGGCATCGCCCGCGCGGTGCGGCTGTTCGGCATGGCGGGGGCCAGCATCGACGACCTGTCGACGCTGCTCGACCTGGCCGACAGCCAGATCAGCTATCGCCAGCGTTACCCGACCGGCATCGCGCGGGTCGCGGTGGTCGATCTGGTCGCGCTCGACCCCGGCAATCCGCGCAGCATCGCCTTCCAGACCGAGCGGATCGGCGCGCGCCTCGCCGAACTGCCGGTCCTGAGCGACGACGAGATGGCGGAGCCGCAACAGGCGCAGGCGACCGCGCTCCACGCCATCGTCGTCACCGCCGAGGCCGCGACGCTCGACGCCGATGTGCTGGGCGATATCGAGCGGCGGCTGGGGATGCTGGCCGATGCGGTCGCCCGCCGCTATTTCCTGCAAGGCGCGGAGCCGCTGCGCGCGACCGGGCTGACGCTGGCATGACGACCTACGACATCCGCCACCGGACCCGCTTCGACTATGGCGCGCAGGTGAAGTTCGCGCGCTGCAACCTGCGGCTGAAGCCGATCGACTGGCCGGGCCAGCGGCTGGAGGCCTACAACCTCTCCGCCGAGCCGACCGGGCGCCTCTCCCCGGCCCGTGCCGAGGCGGGGCTCGCCAACGTCACCCGGCTGGTGGTCGACAAGCCGGTGCGGACGCTGACGATCGAGAGCGTCGCGCGGGTGACGGTCGACCGGCTGGTGCCGGTGCCCGCCGCCGACGACCCGACGCTGGCGGAGATCGCGGCGCTGGCGCGGACCAGCCGCGACCTGTCGGCGGCGGGACCGGCGGCCTATCTCTATCCCTCGCCGCTGATCCCGCTCGACCGCGACATCGCCGCCTGGTGCGCACCCGATCTCGACCCGGATCGCGGCAGTCTGGAGGCGGGGATCGCGCTGGCGCTGCGCATCCAGCGCGAGTTCCAGTTCGACGCGACCGCCACCCTGGTCGACACGCCGCCGGCACAGGCGTTCCGCCAGCGGCGCGGCGTGTGCCAGGATTTCGCGCAGATCATGATCGCCGGGCTTCGCGGCGCGGGCCTGCCCGCCGCCTATGCCTCCGGCTATATCCGCACCATCCCGCCGCCGGGCCAGGCGCGACTGGTCGGCGCGGACGCGACCCATGCCTGGGTCCTGCTCTGGTGCGGGCCGGCGCGCGGCTGGGTCGGGCTGGACCCCACCAACGGCATCTGGATGGCGAGCGACCATATCGTGATGGCGGTCGGCCGCGACTATGCCGAGATCGCACCCGTCGACGGCGTGGTGCTGGGTTCGGGCGCGCAGGCGATGGACGTCAGCGTCGATGTCGCGCCGGTGGAGTGAAGGCAGGGGGCGTTACTCGATCCCCTCCATCCTGCTCCCCGGCGAAGGCCGGGGCCTAGTTGGGGGACGATGGTGACGGCGCGCAGCGCTCCATGACTGCAACCTTCCCAACTGGGCCCCGGCCTTCGCCGGGGAACACGGGATCAGGGAACGACACCTATAGCCTTACGACGTGGCGCCATCGCAACTCCGCACGAACCACGACCGGCCCGCGCGTGAGGATCAGAAAAACCGGTCGACCACGCTCTTCGCGAGCCGCGCCGGGCGCAGCGTCTCGGCGTCCAGGCAGCACCAGCTCGACTTGACCTCGGCCAGCACTTCCTCGCCCCGGCGGATCACCGTTTCGTAAAAGGCCCGCGCGCCCTGCACCTTTTCCAAGATGACGGTGGCGATCACCTCGTCTTCGAGGAAGGCCGGCTTGCGATAGGTGATCTCATGCTTCAGCGCGACCCAGAGATGCTCGGCCACCGCCTCGGCGGGGGCGAGCTTTTCCCAATGGCTGACGACGGCATGCTGCACCCATTTCAGGTAGCTGGCATTGTTGACATGCCCCATGAAGTCGATGTCCGCGGGATCGACCGCGATCGGATATTGATGGGGGATCGTTGTCATGACTCCCATATAGCATGCCCGGCCCCCCGATGCGAACCGATGCCCCCTCCGTTCACCGTATCCGCCTGCTTTCGCGCGCGCCCCGCCGTCCCTATGTGCCGGTGATGGACATGCCATCATGAGCGTCGCCTTCCGCCGCGAAAGCGACGAGGAGCATCTGGAGCCGAAATTCGAGCTGCCGATCCCGCCCGGCCCCAATCTGGTGACCGCCGCCGGTCCGGCGCTGCTCGCCGCGCGGGCCGCCGCGATCGAGGCGCAACTCGCCGGTACCGAGGGTGAGGCGCGCGAGCCGCTGCTCCGCGACCTTCGCTACTGGCGCACCCGCGTCGCCACCGCCGTGGTCGCCCCCGCCCCCGCGCCGGACGAGGCGGGGATCGGCAGCACCGTCACCTTCCGCCTGAACGGCGCGACGCGCACGATCACCATCGTCGGCCATGACGAGGCGGATGCGGAGGCGCGCATCGCCTATGCCGCGCCGCTCGCCCGCGCGCTGATGGGCGCGGCGGCGGGGGATTGCCTGCCCTTCCAGGGTCGCGACGACGCGATCGAAGTCCTTGATGTGGAGCGCCGATAATGGCCGAGAAGTTCGAACGCCATCGCCAGCCCTGGAAGCCGGACGAAGTGCAGAAGCTGCACCAGCTCGCCAAGAAGGGCATGGCACTGAAGGCGATCGCCAAGGCGCTGACCCGCAGCGAGGAGTCGGTCAAGGACCGCGCCAAGGCCGACGGCCTGTCGATCGCCAAGCTGCGATAGGGCCCGACATTCCGTGAGCGACTATGACGCGATCGTGCTGGGGGCCGGCGCGGCCGGAATGATGTGCGCCGCCGTCGCCGGGCAACGCGGCCGGCGGGTGCTGCTGGTCGACCATGTGCCGCGCCCCGGGGCCAAGATCCTGATCTCGGGCGGCGGGCGGTGCAACTTCACCAATCGCGACACCACGCCCGATCGCTTCCTGTCCGCCAATCCGCATTTCGCCAAGTCGGCGCTCGGCCGCTACACGCCCGCCGATTTCCTGGAGCTGGTCGAGCGGCACGGCATCGCCTGGCATGAGAAGACGCTGGGCCAGCTCTTCTGCGACGGCAGCGCGCGGCAGATCGTCGAGATGCTGGTCGGCGAGTGCGAGATGGGCGGCGTCGACTGGGCGATGGGCCAGGCGGTGACGGTCGAGCATGACGGCACGCGGTTCCGCGTCGCCTCGGCCAGCCGCACCGATAGCGCGCCCCGCCTTGTGATCGCGACCGGCGGTCCTTCCATCCCCAAGATCGGGGCGAGCGACTTTTCCTACCGGCTCGCCAAGCAGTTCGGGCTGAAGCTGGTCGAGCCGCGCCCGGCGCTGGTGCCGCTGACGCTGGGCCCGGACGAGGCGCTGTTCCGCGAATTGTCGGGAGTCGCGACCGAGGTGTGCGCGACCGCCGCCGGTCCCGGCTTTCGCGAGGCGGCGCTGTTCACGCATCGCGGCCTGTCGGGCCCGGCCATCCTCCAGGCCTCCTCCTATTGGCGGTCGGGCGCGGAGGTGCGGATCGACTTCCTGCCCGACCGCCCGTCCGACTGGCTGCTCGCGGCGAAGCGGGAACAGCCGCGCGCGTCGCTGCGCAAGCTGCTTCCCCTGCCCGACCGGCTGGCCGAGACGCTGGCGGAGCGGCTGGGCATCGACCGGCTGGCGGACGCGACCGACAAGGCGCTGCGTGCGGCGGGTGAACGACTCGGGGCATGGCCGTTCCGGCCCAACGGGACCGAGGGCTATGCCAAGGCCGAGGTGACGGTGGGCGGCATCAGCACCGCCGAGCTTTCCTCCAAGACCATGGAATCACGCCGTGTTCCCGGGTTTTACGCGATCGGCGAGGCGGTCGATGTGACCGGATGGCTGGGCGGCTATAATTTTCAATGGGCATGGGCGAGCGGATCGGCTACAGGGCACGCGCTATAGGGGGATGGACCCCTATGCTTATGATGCTGGCCTATGGGTGTCGGCGTCCCCATATTGGAGCCACATGCTTCCTGATACGCTTCCTGCCCCACTCTCGGCGGCTCTCGCCGCGCGTGGTTATGAAACCCTCACCCCCGTCCAGGCCTCGGTCATCGCCGACGAAGCCCAGGGGCGCGACCTGCTCGTGTCGGCCCAGACCGGCTCGGGCAAGACGGTCGCCTTCGGCCTCGCCATGGCCGACGACCTGCTGGTCGACGGCGCGATGCCGCCGGCCGGCCCGCCACTGGCGCTGGTGATCGCGCCGACGCGCGAACTGGCGCTGCAGGTCAGCCGCGAGCTGGAATGGCTCTATGCCGGTGCCCGAATCGCCACCTGCGTCGGCGGCATGGACGCGGTGCGCGAGCGGCGCACGCTCAACCACGGCGCGCATATCGTCGTCGGCACCCCCGGCCGTCTCCGCGACCATCTCGAACGCGGCGCGCTGAAGCTCCAGAACCTCAAGGCCGCCGTGCTCGACGAGGCGGACGAGATGCTCGACATGGGCTTCCGCGACGATCTGGAACAGATCCTCGACGGCACCCCGGCCGAGCGGCGCACCCTGCTCTTCTCCGCGACGCTGCCGCGCCCGATCGTGGCGCTGGCCCGCACCTATCAGAAGGATGCGGTCCGCATCTCGACGGTGGGCGAGGACCGCGGGCATGGCGACATCGATTACCAGGCGGTCGCGGTCGCGCCGTCGGACATCGAGCATTCGGTGGTCAATCTGCTCCGCTTCCACGAGGCGGAAACGGCGATCCTGTTCTGCGCCACGCGCGACAATGTCCGCCATCTCCATGCCAGCCTGGTCGAGCGCGGCTTCGCCGCCGTGGCGCTGTCGGGCGAGCATTCGCAGAATGAGCGCAACCAGGCGCTCCAGGCGCTGCGCGACGGTCGCGCCCGCGTCTGCGTCGCCACCGACGTGGCGGCGCGCGGCATCGACCTGCCGGGCCTGAGCCTGGTCGTCCATGTCGAGCTGCCCCGCGATGCGGAGACGTTGCAGCACCGCTCCGGTCGGACCGGTCGCGCGGGGCGCAAGGGCACGGCGATCCTGATCGTCCCCTATCCGCGCCGCCGCCGGGTCGAGATGATGCTGAAGGGCGCGCGGATCGCCTTCGCCTGGCATCCGGTGCCGACCGCCGAGGCGATCCGCGACGCCGATCGCGAGCGGCTGCTCGCCAAGCTGGCGGAGCCAGTGGAGTTCGAGGAAGAGGATGTGGCGATGGGCGCCCGCCTGCTCGAGACCCGCGCGCCGGGCGAGGTCGCGGCGATGCTGATCCGCGCGCTGCGCGCCCAGCCAGCCCGCGCCCGAGGAACTCGCCGAATCGGGCCCCAACGACCGGCCGCAGCGCGAGACCGAGCATCGCGCCGGGTTCGAGGACACGGTGTGGTTCCGGCTCGACATCGGCCGGCGGCAGAATGCCGATCCGCGCTGGATCCTGCCGCTGCTCTGCCGTCGCGGCCATGTGACTCGCGACGAGATCGGTGCGATCCGCATCGGCCCGGCGGAGACGCTAGTGCAAATCCCGCGAGCGATCGCGGGTCGCTTCCAGGCCTCGGTGCAGAAGACCGCCGGCAAGGATGGCGACGAGGGCGACCTGATGATCGTCCCCGCCGACGGCCCGCCGCCGCGCGGCGCCTCGCATGGCCGTCGCCCGTCGAACGCCGGTGGCCTGGGTGGTCGCGCGCCCTACCGCGCCAAGCCGACGAAGCCGCGCCGCACCTGACGGCGCATCGTCCCGGACGCTGAAAAGGCACGGATCGTACGATACGATCCGTGCCTTTTTCATGCCCGGTGTTTCATCAGGCACCACCCGGATAGAGGCGGAACTCTGCGAACGTCCGGCAAAGCTTGCGCTCCTGCGAAGGCAGGAGCCCAGAGCCGAGCAAAACAACGCCTTTAGGCATCCGCAACCCTAGGCTCCTGCCTTCGCAGGAGCACGGTAGGGACCTCCGCAAAGGCCTGACCTTCAACGGGATGGTTGCATGGGGATCGCCGTCCGGTCAGGCCGCCGGCTGCTCGCCGCCGAACAGCGTGGCCAGCTCGCCACTCTCGTACATCTCCATCATGATGTCCGAGCCGCCGACGAACTCGCCCTTCACATAGAGCTGCGGGATGGTCGGCCAGTCGGAATAGGCCTTGATCCCCTGGCGGATGTCCTGGTCCTGGAGCACGTCGACGCTCTCATAGGTCGCGCCCAGATGGTCGAGGATCGCGACCGCCCGGCTGGAGAAGCCGCATTGCGGGAAGAGCGGGCTGCCCTTCATGAACAGCACGGCGTCATTGGCCTTCACCAGCGCGTCGATGCGCGCGTTCACGTCCTGGGTCATCATCTCTTCCTTCACGAAGCGGCGGTGGTGAGCTGGAGCGCGTGGAGCACGCCCCCCATCCGACCACCCAAAGCGGCATAGACCTGCTGGTGCTGCTTGACGCGCGGAACCCCGGCGAAGCTGGGTGACACCACGCGGGCGGCATAATGATCGCCGTCCCCGGCCAAGTCGGTGATCTCGACCTGGGCATCGGGAATGGCAGCGCGGATCATCTCCGCGATCTCGTCGGCGGCCATCGGCATGATTACTGCGCCTCCATCAACTGGCGGCGCGCCTCGACCAGCCGCTCGTCGAGCGCGCGGCGCACGGTCGGCTCGTCGACCTCGATCCCGGCGGCGGTCAGGTCGCCGACCAGCTTGCGGATGACGTCCTCGTCGCCCGCTTCCTCGAAATCGGCCTGGACCACGCCCTTGGCATAGGAGTCCGTCTCCTCCGGGGTCAGCTTCATCAGCGCCGCCGCCCATTGGCCGAGCAGCCGGTTGCGCCGCGCGGTGATGCGGAACGCCATCTCCTGGTCCCGGGCGAACTTCGCCTCAAAGGCGCGCTCGCGATCGTCGAAGCTGGTCATTCCGCTCATTCCCCCAAGGCATGGACTCTATTGCGCGGAGATAGGCGTGCGCAGGGCGGCGCGCAACGCCGCGGCGGCTACAGGCCCTCGCCGCCCACCCATTGGGCGTGGGACAGGCGGCGCGCCAAATCCCAGGTCTGGCGGCGCAGGTCGGGCACCGCGACCACCTCCCACAAGCCGCCGCGCGTCATCGGGCCGATGCAGCAGAGCCGGTCGGACACCGCACCCGACGCATCGATCACCCGCGACTGCGCATCGACATCGATGCCGAGCCGCAGTGCGTCGGGCCGGATCGCCCCCTCGCCCGCCAGCCCGGCCAGCAGGGGATCGTCGGTGCGGGTCAGGTCGCCCTGCGGCCCGGTGCAGTTGACGATCCGCGCCACCGCCATGTGCCGGATCGCCTCCGCGTGGCGCGGCCGCCACGACAGGTCGATGCCGGGCGCGGTCGCTGCCGCACCGGCCACCTTGCCCGCGACGAAGCGCAGCCGCCCCGCCGCGACCATCGCATCGATCCGGTCGGCGACCGCCGGTGCCAGGCGGTGGCGATGCACGTCCCAGAAAGGGCGCAAGTGCCGCAGGAAGCGCGCGCGCGTCGCCCGGTCGCTGGCGCCCCAGAGCCGTTGCGTCACCGGCCGCAGGCTGTCGACCGCGGCGCGCCAGCCACCCGGTTCCGCCGCCGCCTGGTCCCGGAGGTCGCGGATCAGTCCCGACAAAGCCACGCCGGGCAGGTCGGTTCTCGGCCGCGCCGGGGCCGCGCCCTCGACATGGCGGTGCGGCCGCAACCCGCGCCGCGACAGGGCGACGATCCGCCCCTCGAACCCGCTGGCATCCAGTTGCAGCGCCACGTCGATCGCGGTCAGCCCGGTGCCGAGCAACAGCACCCGATCCTCCGCGCCCAGTCCCCGCGCCGGATCGGCGCGCCACGGATCGTCGAGATAGCGGCCCTCCGGCAGCGCCGCCGGATCGATGCCGGGCGGCGTATGCGGAGGCAGGTTGCCGGTCGCCAGCACTACCATGTCCGCCGCGATCGCGCGTCCATCGGCCAGCCGGACGCCCGCGTCGGTCACCGCCCGCACATCGCCGGTGCACAGCGTCAGCCGGTCGTCGCGCACGGCGGCGAGCGTCTCCGCCAGATATTCGCCGTAGAGCAGGCGCGGCACGAAGCTGGCCGCCGCCCCGCCATGCCGCGCCGCCAGCCAGCGGACGAAATGATCGGCATCGTCGGGAAAGGCGCTCATGCCGGCGGCCCGGACATTGAGCAGATGCGCGGGATCGGTCGCGCTATAGGCGACGCCGCGCGCGATCCGCTCGGCCGAACGGTCGATCAGCGTCGCCGTGGGTCCGCCGAAGCGCAGCAGGTTGATCGCGAGCAGCGTACCGCTGAACCCGCCGCCGACGATCGCGACATGCTCTGTCATGCCCCGGCGTCTAGGCGATCATCGGATAGGTGTCGAACGAAGCGGAAAAATTCCTCCCCCGGCAGGGAAGACGCCTGGAATGCGTCCCCTAGTCCTGCAAGGACGCGACGCGTGCCTCGGCGGTGGCGGCTTCGCGTGCGGCGCGGCGAACCTGGGTCTGCTCGGCCCGGACCGCCATCGCCTCCCAGGTGGTGGCGGCGCGGTCGCAGCGCTCGCGGACATTGTCCAGCCGCGCGGCCTGGGCGTTGGCGCGCTCCTGCTCGGCGCGGGCACGGTAGAATTGGGCGTCGTCGGCCATGGTCAGGCTCCGGATCGAGAGGGGAGAGGCAGGGGCGGTCGGCGCACGCCGCGACTGACGTAGCGATGGTTATGCGCCTTGCCGCAGGTATACGCAACCGCTTCGGAACGCTCCCGGCCCCCCGCCGGTTTGATCGGGCAACGTCAGGACGATTCGGAAGGAACGACATGGATCGAACGACGTCGCGGATCGCCGCGCTATGGGCACGGCCGCCCGGTGGCTGGTGGGATGTGCTGAAGCAGGTCTGGGCGGCATCGGGGCTCGACAATATCTCGCTGATCGCGGCGGGCGTCGCTTTCTACGCCTTCCTGTCGATCGTGCCGTTGCTGGGTGCGGTGGTGCTGACCTACGGCCTCGCCGCCGATCCGCAGACGGTCGGCAAGAGCATCGCGGCGCTGACCGACGTGATGCCGCGCGAAGTCGCCAAGCTGATCGGCGAACAGTTGCTGACCGTGGTGGAGGCGTCGGGCGGCAAGAAGGGTTTCGGCCTGATCCTCGCCCTGGGTCTGGCGCTCTATGGCGCGATGAAGGGCGCGGGGGCGGTGGTCACCGCGCTCAACGTTGCGTTCGAGGTGCCGGAGACGCGCGGGATCGTCCGCCAATATGCGCTGGCGCTGGCGATCACGGCGGGCGCGGTGCTGCTGATGCTGGGCGCGATGGCGACGATCGCGCTGGCGACCTGGCTGGGCACGCTGGCCCCCTGGTCCCCCAGCATCGTGCCGCGCCTGCTCGCGCTCGCCTCCTATGTGGTGCTGGCGGGGATGGCGATCGGCGGGGCGACGACGCTCTATCGCTTCGGGCCGGACCGTCAGGCGGCGCATTGGGCCTGGCTGACGCCGGGATCGGTGGTCGCGACCTTGTGCTGGCTGGCGATGACGGTCGGCTTCGGCCTCTATGTCGCGAATTTCGGCAGCTATGACGCGACCTATGGGTCGCTCGGCGCGATCGTGGTGATGCTGACCTGGCTATGGCTGTCGGCCTATGTCGTGCTGCTCGGCGCGGAACTGATCGCCGGGCTGGAGCGCAGCGTCGCCGGCGCGCCCAAGACCGGCGGGCTGGCCGAAGCGGCAGCGCCGGCCCCTGCCCCCGCCCCCGCCGCGCCGTCGACCGGTGTCGGCGACTTCGTCGTGGCGGACCGGATCGCCGGCCGGGCCGGGCTGTTCGCCTCGGTCGTCACGGCGGGGGGCCTGGGAGCCCTGCGGCGTGGACGCGGCTGGGGTTGGGCACTGGTGCTGGCGGGTGCGGCGGCAGCTTGGACGACGCGCGATCACGATTCGGCATAATCCTGCGACAATTGGCGGCTAGCGGCCGCAGCCATGAACAAATGGTGGGCAGCGTCCCTCGCGATCCTCGCAATTCCCAACCCGGTCCGCGCCCAGCAGGCCGCGCCGCCGGCCGGCGTGCCGACTTCGACGCCGACGCCGACCGCCGGCAGCCAAGAGGCGGAACCAGAGGCGGACGATGCCGGCGAGGACATCGTTGTCACCGGATCGCGCAAGCTGCCCGGATCGGTGATCGGCGACATTCCCCCCGACCAGACCCTGGGCGCGGCCGACATCCGCTCCTATGGCGTCAGCTCGGTATCGGACCTGCTCAACGAATTGTCGCCGCAGACGACCAGCGGGCGCGGCCAGGGCGGCGCGCCGGTGGTGCTGCTCAACGGCCGACGCATTTCCGGCTTCCAGGAAATCCGCGACATCCCGACCGAGGCGATCCAGCGCGTCGAGATCCTGCCCGAGGAAGTGTCGCTGAAATACGGCTATAGCGCCGACCAGAAGGTGGTGAACATCGTCCTGCGTCGCCGCTTCCGCGCCGCGACGCTGGAGGCGGCCGACCGCGTGCCGACCGCCGGCGGCCGCAACGACGCGCAGGGCGAGGCCGACCTGCTCGCGATCCGGCGCGACACGCGCACCAACCTGCATCTGGAATATGAGCGCGCCACCCCGCTGACCGAGGCGGAACGCGGCATCGACCCGCGCGCCAGCGACGATCCGGGCGCGACCAATTTCGACCAGACGCCCTATCGCACCCTGCTGTCCTCGACGCGCAACTTCAGCGCCAACGGCATCGTCGCGCGGCCGGTGCTGGGTGTCTCCGCGACGCTCAACGGCCGGTACGAGCTGAGCGATTCGACCAGCCAGTTCGGCCTGCCCGGCATCGCCCTGACCGCGCCGGACGGCACGGCGGTGACCCGCTATGTCGATGACGGCAGCGTCCTGCCGCTGGCGCAGCGGTCGACCAGCGCGACCACGCATCTGGGCAGCACGTTGAACGGCCTGCTGGGCGGAGGGTGGAACTGGTCGTTCACCGGCAATTACGACCGGGTGGTGTCGACCACGCTGACCGATACCGGGCTGGACCCCAGCGGCTTCCAGGCGCGGCTGGATGCGGGCGCGGCGGGGGTCGACGACCCCTTCCGGCCCGGCGACCTCAACGCCTTCGCCGCCAATCGCGCGCGCTCCGTCTCCAGCCAGGGCGGCGGCGACCTGCTCGTCACCGGCAGCCCGTTCCGCCTGCCGGCGGGCGAGGTGACGACCAGCCTGCGCGCCGGGGCGAATACCAGCGACTTCAGCGCCGACAGCTTCCGGAACGGCGTGTCGAGCAGCGGCGGAGTCTCGCGCGACAGCGCCAACGGCCAGGCCAATATCGACCTGCCCATCGCCAGCAAGTCGCGCGGCGTGCTGGGCGCGATCGGCAATCTGTCGCTCAATGGCAATCTGTCGGTCAATCACCTGTCCGACTTCGGCACGTTGCTGACCACCGGCTACGGGGTCAACTGGGCCCCGATCCCGGCGGTGCGGATCATCGCCTCCGCCACCGACCAGGAGAATGCGCCGACCGCGCAGCAGCTGGGCAACCCGACCATCGCCACGCCCGGAGTGCGTATCTTCGACTATGTGCGCGGCACCACCGCCACGGTGACGACGGTGACCGGCGGCAATCCCGCCTTGGTGTCCAACGAACGCCATGTGAAGAAGATCGGCGTGACGGTGAAGCCCTGGGCGGCGACCGACCTGACGCTGACCGCCAATTATGTGGACAGCCGGACCGACAATCCCATCCAGGGCTTCCCGGTCGCGACCGCCGCGATCGAGGCCGCCTTTCCCGACCGCCTCACCCGCGATGCCGACGGCACCCTGCTCCGCATCGATACGCGGCCGGTCAATTTCGCACGGGCCGAGAGCAGCCAGCTGCGCTGGGGCATCAATTTCTCCCACGCACTCAAATCCAGGGTGCAACGTGAGCTGGAGGCCTATCGCAACGGCACCGGCCCCAATCCCTTTGCCGGCCTGCGTCCGCCCGGCGGCGGCGGCGGCGGCGAGCGACGGGCGGGTGGCGATGGTCCGCCGCCCGGTGGCCCGGATGGGGGCGGTCCTGGCGGTCCGGGCGGCGGCGGACGCGGTTTCGGCGGCGGCGGGTATCGCGGCGGCGGCGGCTTCGGTGGCCGGGGCCAGGGTGGCGGCCGGCTCCAGTTCGCGGTCTATCATACCTGGAACTTCACCAACCGCCTGCTGGTGGCGAATGGTGGGCCGTCGCTCGACCTGTTGAACGGCGACGCGATCAGCGCCTCGGGCGGCCAGTCGCGGCACGAGGTCGAGGGCCAGGCCGGTTATGTGAACAACGGCCTGGGTGCGCGCCTGTCGCTCAACTATCAGAGCCCGACCCGCGTCAACGGCCTGACCTCGGCCGACACGCTCGCCTTTTCCGACCTGACCACGCTCGACCTTCGACTCTTCGCCGATCTGGGCGGGCGGCTCGATTGGGTCAGGGCGCATCCCTGGATGCGGGGCGCACGGGTCACGCTGTCGGTCGGCAACCTGTTCAACCAGCGCCAGCGGGTGCGCGACGCGGACGGGACGACACCGGTCAGCTACCAGCCCGGTTATCTCGATCCGCTGGGCCGATCGGTGCGGCTGTCGATCCGCAAGCTGTTTTTCTGACCAGGAGAGGCCGCCGCTATCGTCGCGCCGCGAAGAAGTCGCGGAGCAACGTGGCGGCGGCCCCCTCGCCGATCCCGGCATAGATTTCGGGTCGGTGGTGGCAGGTCGGCTGGCCGAACAGGCGGGGCCCATGCTCCACCGCGCCACCCTTGGGATCGGCGGCGGCATAATAGAGCCGGCCGATCCGGGCATGGGCGATCGCCCCCGCGCACATCGCGCACGGCTCCAGCGTCACCCACCAGGTCGCAATCCTCCAGCCGCTCGCGCCCCAGCCGCGCCGCCGCGTCGCGGATCACCCGCATCTCCGCATGGGCGGTGGGGTCGTGCAGCGCGCGCGGGGCATTGGCGGAGACGGCGACCAGTTCGCGTCCCAGCATGATGACGGCCCCGACCGGCACTTCGCCGGCCTGGGCGGCGGCGGCGGCGGCGGCGAGCGCCTGGCGCATCGGCTCGGGCAAGGGGATCATGCCTCCCCCTGCCCCACCGGTCGGCCGCGCGTAAAGCGCCGGCTGCGACTCAGTTCGGCGCCTGGCTGTTGGCCGGCTTCTCGACATTGATGGTCGGCACCGCGACCGTCTTATTCTCCGTGCCGACGGTGACCTTGGCGACATCGGCCTGGAAGGCGGGGGCCTGAACCACGGCAGGGCGCGTCTGGTCGATCGAAATGATGCCGAAATACATCAGCGCCGCGACGATCAGCGCGACCAGAGCAAGCAGGACCAGCAGAGCGCGCATCGAAAACCCTTTCGTGATGGATATCGTGCGCGTAACAACGCCGCCAGAAGACCAGCGTTGCATCGCTGGTCGACCGTCGCCACGGGGGCGGAATGCAGCTTTCGGTTGACTCAATCGCCGCCGTCCCGTAATCGCGCGGCCTTTCCGGGCAACCCCGAAACCAGGATATTCGATCATGTCGCGCATCTGCGAGCTGACCGGCAAGGGCCGGCAGGTGGGAAACAACGTTTCGCACGCCAACAACAAGACCAAGCGTACCTTCCTGCCCAACCTGCAGAATGTGACGCTGCTCTCCGACGCCCTCGAAACCGGTGTGAAGCTGCGCGTCTCGACGCACGGCCTGCGCTCGGTCGAGCATAATGGCGGTCTCGACAACTGGCTGGTCAAGACCAGCGACGACAAGCTGTCGCTGCGCTGCCGCCGCCTGAAGCGCGACATCGTCAAGAAGCGCGCCGCGACCGAGGCCGCCGCGGCCTAAGGGTTCGCCCGAACCGATCGAATCGCCCGCCCGGCCCCATGGCCCGGCGGGCTTTTCGCGTTCGTGACCTGCAAGGCGGATGCAAGGTTTGGAGTCGGGGGACACGACTTTGTATCGCGCCGTCATCGCGTACGTCGTGAAGCGATCGGCGCCGGATCGGGAAGCCG
Organism: Sphingomonas sp. SORGH_AS_0438; assembly: GCF_031453475.1. Classification (NCBI taxonomy): domain Bacteria; kingdom Pseudomonadati; phylum Pseudomonadota; class Alphaproteobacteria; order Sphingomonadales; family Sphingomonadaceae; genus Sphingomonas; species Sphingomonas sp. SORGH_AS_0438. The sequence goes on along the minus strand of NZ_JAVIZS010000001.1, from coordinate 165,360 downwards.
CCGCTCCCGCCTGACAGCTCACCCCTCCAGCCGGAACTTGAGCAACGGGGTCCGCTGGATCGGCAGCTGATTGTCGTCGGAGACCAGCCACAGGATCGTCGCGCCATTCTCCCGCACCGCGGCGACCCCCTCGAAATTGTCGTGGATCAGCGGGGCCTTCAGCACCGCGATTTCCCGGCCTGCGACCTCCGCCCCCGGCCGGATCGCGGCCGGATCGACCAGCACCAGCCGATTCGACCAGCGGAACGGCAGTTGGAACCGCCGCTCCAGCACCAGTAACCGGCCATCGGGCAATTGCGTCATGTCCGAGGGATTGAAGCCGGGCGCCGGTCGATAGACGAATCGGAAGGCCGGCCGGGGCTGCGCCACCAGATCACCCGCCCAGAGCAGCGCATCGCGCCCCGCTCGGCCGCCCGGTGGACGGGTGGTTTCGCTGATCACCACGAACCGCCCGTCGTGCAGCCGCACCATCGATTCGATGCCGCCATTCTCCTTCCACCCCGCCATGGCGGTCGGCGCGACGCCGTGCGCCGGGGGTGCGAAGCCCGGTCCATAGCGCCAGATCTGGTTGAACTGCTCGAACCCGACCCAGACTTGGCCCGTCGCCGGATCGACCGTCATCGATTCGCTGTCGCGGTCGCGCTTGGTCCAGCCGGTGCGCGGACCGGCCGGCAGCTCGCCGAACCGCACCGCGCGGGGTCGCCAATCCGCCCCCAGGGTGAAATCCAGCACCCCGCCCAGATCGCTGAGCAGGGTGAAGCGGTCGCCCGCGACCGTCAGCGAGGAATAGCCGCCAAAGCCCGGATCGTCGGCGGTCAATCGGATGCCACCCAGATAGGTGAGCGCCCCGACCCGCTGCCGGCTGCGATCCGCCGCCATCAGCGGCACCGGCATGGCGGTGACCCGCGCCGTCGGTGCGACCCGCTCGATCCCGTTCTCGCCCGACCAGCTCAACAACAGCGACAGACCGGCGAGGAGGGCGAGGGTCGACGGACGGATCATTGCCGCCCCTTGGCGCACCATATCGGCGGCGGAAAGCCTGAACCGCCGATAACGAGCGCATTCAGAGTCCGGTCAAACCGAATCAGGCAGTTACAGGTCATCGGACGACGAGCCCCGGCCCGCCGCGCCTCGCAATCGGGAGACCAACGATGATGAAGACCTTTTCCCTCGCCGCAGCGGCCTTGGCGATGAGCGCGTCGGCCCTGGTTCCGGTCAGCGCGGCGGATGCCCAGCGCTATCGTCACTATCGCGGCGATGCCTATGACCGCGGCTATTATAATGGCGAGCGCGACTATCGCGCCCAGCGCAAGTGCAAGGACGGCACCGGCGGCGCGATCATCGGCGCCATCGCCGGTGGTCTGCTCGGCCGGACCATCGATACGCGCGGCGACCGCACCGTCGGCACGCTGGTCGGCGCGGGAGCCGGCGCCCTGGCGGGCCGCGCGATCGATCGCTCCGACCGGCCGGGCTATTGCCGCCGCTGACCATCTTACGAGTTCCCTCGCGTAGCGTATCGAGGGCGGGGGGCCGGTGTCCGAGGATGCCGGTCCCCATGTGCCGTCGGCCGTTCCGCCCACTGAACCATCGGCGCGGCAAAGCGTTGATGAAACAAGGTTAAAAATTGGAACCTGTGGAAACGCCGCCCGTTTCACCGGGCATGGCAGCCAAACCCGTCCTGCTCGTCGTCGAGGACGATCAACTCATCCTCCTCCATGCGACAATGACGCTGGAGGATGAGGGCTATGAGGTGATCGGTGTCAGCGATGCCGCAACCGCCCTCAAGACCGCTGCTGCCCGTCCCGACATCGCCGCCCTGTTCACCGACATCGATCTGCCGGGTGAGCATTGTGGTCTTGATCTGGCGGCGGCCCTGCGCCGGGTGCGCCCGGACATGCGGATGGTCATTACTTCCGGCACACGCGAAGTCTGCGATAGCGACCTGCCGGAAGGCGGCATCTTCGTGCCCAAGCCCTATACCACGGCCGACATGCGCCGGGCGTTGCAGCCGGTATTCTAGCCGTTTCCGAATCCGGAGACTGGTTCGTACGGAGGACGCCAAGACGACGGGGTGTCGTTCCTGACGCTCTATCGATGGATTTATCCGCCTAAGCGGCCATCTGCACGATCTCCGTGCTTCTCTGCCAAGCACAAGAACGAAATGGGGAGGGAACGCCCTCCCCACCCCGATCCTCAATACATATGCTGGCCGCCGTTGATCGACAGGGTCGAGCCGGTGACGAACCCGCCATCCTCCGAGCAGAGAAAGGCGACGCCGCGCGCGATCTCGTGCGCCTGGCCCAGCCGTCCGACCGGGATCTTGGCGACGATCTTCTCCAATACGTCCGCCGGAACCGCCGCGACCATGTCCGTGTCGATATAGCCGGGGGCGATCGCGTTGACGGTCACGCCGGCCCGCGCGCCCTCCTGCGCCAGCGCCTTGGTGAAGCCGTGGATACCCGACTTGGCCGCGGCATAGTTAACCTGGCCATATTGGCCCGCCTGGCCGTTGATCGAGCCGATATTGACGATTCGGCCCCATTTCCGCTCGCGCATTCCCGGAAAGGTCGCCTTGGCCATGTTGAAGCAGCCGCCCAGATTCGTGTCGATGACTTCCTTCCACGCCTGATAGGTCAGCTTCAGGATGGTGCCGTCGCGCGTAATGCCGGCATTGTTGACGACGATATCGACCGGGCCCAGGTCCGCCGCTACCTGCGCGCAGCCCGCCTGACAGGCGTCATAATCCGCAACATCCCATTGATAAGCGGGAATTCCTGTCCGTTCCGTAAACTCCGCCGCGCGCTGTGCATTGCCGGCATAGCTGGCCGCGACGGAGACGCCGGCCTCCTTCAAGGCAAGGCTGATCGCCTCGCCGATTCCGCGCGTACCACCCGTCACGATCGCAACCCGTGCCATTCAGCCTCTCCCATGTAATGGCGGTGACGCTACGGCACCCTAACCCAGCCTTCAAGCTCCCGTGCCAAGATGCTGCGCAGCATCGCGATGCTGCCGGGTTCGTCGTTGAGGCAGGGCAGATAGGCGAAGTGCGTGCCGCCCGCCGCCTCGAAGCTCTCCCGCCCGCGGATCGCCAGTTCCTCCAGCGTCTCCAGGCAATCGGCGGAGAAGCCCGGCGCGACGATCGCGACCTTGCGCACGCCCTTGCCGGGCAGGGCCTCCAGCGTCGTGTCGGTCGCCGGCTCCAGCCATTTGGCGCGGCCGAAGCGCGACTGGAAGGCGACGATCAGCTCGCGACCCATCGCCTCGCCCAGCAGTCGCGCGGTCTTGCGGCAATGGCAGTGATAGGGATCGCCCTTCTCCAGCGTCCGCTCCGGCATGCCGTGGAAGCTGGTGACGATCGCATCGGGCGTGAAGTCGAGCTGCGCCAGCGAGGCCTCGATCGAATCCTTCAGCGCGGCGATATAGGCGGGATCGTCATAATAGGGCGGCAGGGTCCGCACCGCCGGCTGCCAGCGCATCGTCGCCAGATGCGCGAACGCCTTGTCATTGGCGGTGGCGGTCGTCGCCGCGCAATATTGCGGATAGAGCGGCGCGATCAGGATGCGCTCGCAGCCGGCATCCTTCATCGCCTGCAACCGCTCGGCGATCGCCGGCCGGCCATAGCGCATCGCCCAGTCGACCATCACCCCGTCGCCGAACGCGCCCGCCAGCTTCTTCGCCTGCAGCCTAGTGAAGGCGGCGAGCGGCGAGCCGTCGTCGCGCCACACCTGTTGATAGGCGTGCGCCGATTTCTTCGGCCGCGTGCGCAGGATGATGCCGCGCAGGATCGGCTGCCACGCGATCGGCGGGATCTCGACGACGCGACGGTCGGACAGGAACTCCGCCAGATAGCGGCGCACGCTCGGCGCGTCGGCGGCGTCGGGCGTGCCGAGATTGGTGAGCAGCACCCCGATACGGGGGGCCGGGACGGCGGGGTGGCCGGGCGGGATCATCCTTCACTCCTTAACGGCAAGGTGCGGGCGCGCAGCCCGGTCAAGGCGGCGAGCGCGTTGGCGATAGCGGGGGCGACGGGGGGCACCGCCAGTTCGGACACGCCGCCGGGGGCCTCGTCCGACCGGATCAGCTCGACCGTCAGGTCGGGCGTATCGGCCAGCCGGGGCAGCCCCAGCCGGTCGAACCCCCGGACGGTCGCAAGGTTGCGCTCGAATCCGGTGGCCGCGCCCAGCGCATGGGCCAGGCCGAAGATCAGCCCGCCCTCGACCTGCTGGCGGACCAGGTCGGGATTGACGATCCGGCCGCAATCCACCGCCGCGACCAGCCGGTCGACCACCGGGCGGCCCTCACGCCAATGCGCCTCCGCCATCACCGCGATCGAACTGCCGCGAAAGGCATGGGCGGCGATCCCCTGTCCACTGCCCGCGATGCCCCCCTCCCAGCCGCCGAGCGACGCGGCGGTCGACAGGCAGCGGGCCAGGCGCGGATTCTGCCCGAGCATCCCGATCCGCCAGGACAGCGGCTCGACGCCCGCCTCATGCGCGATCTCGTCCAGGAAACATTCGGTGAAGAAACAGGTATAGCCGTGCGCGCCGCCGCGCAGATGCCCGGTCGGCAGCGGCAGGTCGGCGACATGATGATCGACCGCCCAGGCCGGCAGGCGATAGGGCGGCGCGGCCCCCGCCACGGCATAGCGATCCGCCGGGTCGAGCCGCAACGCCAGCGCCGACAGGCCACCGGGCCGAAGCCGCTCGACCAGCCCCGCGCCGACCGGCGGCGTCGCGATGCTCGCCCGCCAGCCCAAGATCGCCGCCCCCGCGCCCAGTCGCGCGGTCATCCGGGCGGCGGCGGGCGGGCGATAGCGGTCGTGGAGCAGCCCCTCGCCGCGCGACCACATCAAATTGACCGGTCGTTTCAGCCGCATCGCCAGCACCACGGCCTGTGCCACGACGTCATGGTCCAGCCCCGCGCCGAAGCCGCCGCCGACCGGCATGACATGGATCACCACCTGTCGCTCGGACAGGCCGGCGGCGCGGGCCGCGACGCGCCGGGCCAGGCCGGGCGCCTGGGTCTGTACCCAGCATTGCAGCCGGCCATCGGCATAGGCGGCGACCGCCGCCGGCGTCTCGATCGCGGCATGGACGCCCGCCGCGACCCGGTAGTCGGCGGTCAGCGTCCGCGCGGCCGCCGGCACGTCGTCGGGATCGCCCTCCCCCGCGATCCGGCGGCCCGTGTCCGCCAGCGCCTCGGTTAACGCCGTGGCGACCGCCGCATCGTCGATCCGTGGCCCCGTGGTGGCGAAGCGCGGTTTGAGCGCATCCAGCGCCCGCTGCGCCGCCCAGCCGGTCGCCGCGACCGCCGCCACCCAGCGGGGCCGTTCCGTGTCGGGCTCCTCGACGATCGCGACGACGCCGCGCACCGCCATGCCCGCCGCCCGGTCGATCGCGACCAGATGGCTGTCGCCGATCGGTCCCTGGCGGATCGCGGCATGGACCATGTCGGGCAGGCGGATGTCGGCGGTGAAATTAGCGGCGCCATCGACCTTGGCCGGCGCATCGAGCCGGGGCAGCGGCTGGCCCATCAGCCGACCCGCGCCGCCCTGTCCGATCGGTGGCCGGGCGGGCGGGGCCTGGTGCGCGGCGGCCTCCGCCAGTTCGGCGAAGCGCAGGCGGCGCGGACCGTGCACCACGAAGCCGTCGCGGGTCGTGCAGTCCGCCGCCGCCACCGACCAGCGCGCCGCCGCCGCCTGGCACAGGAGCGCGCGGGCGGTCGCGGCGGCGGCGCGGGCCGGCTCCTCGAACATGCGGATGCTGCTCGACCCGGCGGTCAGCATCGGTGCCGGGTCCGCGCCGACTCCGTCACGCCAAGCGGCAGGCAGTACGGCGGGCATCCCCTCCAGCAGCGAGTCGAGGCCGATCGGATTGGCGTAGAAGGGCGTGATCGGCGCCGGCATCGCCCCCACCGTGCGCCAGTCCGCGCCCAGTTCGTCGGCGACGATCTGCGCCAGCGCGGTCCAGCTACCCTGCCCCATCTCGGTCTGCGGCAAGGCGACCATCACCCGCCCGTCGCCGGCGATCGTCAGCCAGCCGCCGAACGCCTGCTCGCCGGGCGCGGTCGGCAAGCGTGCCGGATAGTCGCGCGGCCACACTCCCCAGGCGACCGTCAGCCCCAGCCCCGCGCCACCACCGATCAGCAGGCCACGCCGGTCGATCATGGAAGAGGCCGATCAGCGCCCGGCCTGTATCCCAAAACCCACGCCGCTCGGGATGCGGCGTGTTCGTTGCGACACGCCCCCTGCCAGTATTCCCTGGCCTCCGCCGGGGAACAGGATTCCCATGATCCGGCGGGCACTCCCCCCCCTCGCATCATCCCCGCATCCCCAAACGGGCCATGGCCAAAAAAGGGCATCATCTCCCCGACAACCCTCGAGACGCGCGAATGGATCAGCCCGTCACCCATTCACCCCGCGCGATGCCCTGCGCCCAGAGCAGGGCGGACAGATCGCCATGTTCGATCCGCGCCGCCGCCGCCGCCGCCACCACCGGCTTGGCATGATAGGCGACGCCCAGCCCCGCCGCGCGGATCATCGGCAGGTCGTTGGCACCGTCGCCCACCGCCAGCGTCCGCGCCAGCGGCAGCGCCCCGGCCTCTTCGCGCAACGTCGCCTCCTTGGTCGCCGCACCGACGATCGGCCGCGCGACCGCGCCGGTCAGCGTGCCGCCCTCGACCAGCAGCCGGTTGGCGATCACCCGGTCGAAGCCGATCTCCGCCCCCACCGGCTCGGCGAAACGGGTGAAGCCGCCCGATACCAGCACGCAGCGCGCGCCCCGCGCCCGCATCGTGCGGACCAACGCCTTGGCCCCCGGCATGATCGTCACCCGCTCGGCCAGGCAGCGGTCGATCGCGCCCTCGTCCAACCCGGCGAGCAACGCCACCCGCGCATCAAGCGCGCCCTCGAAGTTCAGTTCGCCGCGCATCGCCGCCTCGGTGACGGCGGCGACCTGCGCCTTGATGCCGGCATAATCGGCCAGTTCGTCGATGCATTCGACGGTGATCATGGTCGAATCCATATCGGCGATCAGCAGCCGCTTCTCGCGCCCCTCGCTCGGCTGCACGACCACATCGGTCGCCGGCACCAGCCCCTCCAGCGCGGCGCGCGCGGCGGCGGGATCGGTCGCGAAGTCGATATCGGCGGCACTGGCGTCATCGATCCAGCGCGCCGGCGCGGGGTCGCATCCCGCGCGTTTCAGCGCCTCGACGGCCACGGAAAGGTCGGCGGGCAGGCGCCCATCTGCTATCAGCGTCGCGGTGAACATCTCTACTCCCCTGCCAAGGGTCGCGCTCATCGCAGGGCCGACCGCCAGCGGCAAGTCGGCTTTGGCGATCCGTCTGGCCGAACGCACCGATGGCATCGTGATCAACGCGGATGCCAGCCAGGTCTATCGCGACCTGCACATCCTGTCCGCCCGCCCTTCCCACCAAGACGAGGCGCGCGTGCCTCACCGCCTGTTCGGCCATGTCGACGGCGCGGAGTCCTGCTCCGCCGCACGCTGGGCGGCGGATGCGGCGGCGGAGATCGACCGGGCCCATGCGGCGGGTCGTCTGCCGATCCTGGTCGGCGGCACCGGCCTGTACCTGCGCACGCTGATCGACGGCATCGCGCCGGTGCCGCCGATCGACCCCGCCATCCGCGACTCGGTGCGCGCCCTGCCCGTCGCCGAGGCGCATCGGGCGCTGGCGCAGGAAGACCCCGAGGCCGCCGCCCGCCTCGCCCCCGCCGACACGACCCGCGTCGCGCGCGCGCTGGAGGTGGTGCGATCGACCGGCCGCCCGCTTCGCGACTGGCAGGCCGAGCGCCATGGCGGGATCGGTGACCGGATCGCGCTGTCCGCCGCTATATTGTTACCGGACAAGGCGAAACTGATCGAACGCTGCGACGCGCGGCTCGCCGCGATGTTCGATGACGGCGCGATCGAGGAGGTCGCCGCGCTGCTCGCCCGCGCCGACGTCCCCCCGGATGCCCCGGTCCGCCGTGCGATCGGCGTGCCCGAAATCGCGGCGATGCTGGACGGCAGCCTCTCGCGCGCCCAAGCACTGGATCAGGCCCGGCTGGCCACCCGCCGCTATGCCAAGCGGCAATATACCTGGTTCCGCCACCAGCCCCCCGCCGCCTGGACTAGAAAAGAAAGTTTCTCCGAAAGCGATTTCGAAGAAATAATCTGTCTTTTGGGTTGACGCAGTGCAGCAGCTTCGGTAGCGGCACCCCACTTCCCCCGACATTGAGGAGACGAGACGTGACCGAGAAGAGCGGAGCCGACATTCTGGTCGAGGCGCTGTGCGATCTCGGCGTGGAGGTCGTGTTCGGCTATCCGGGCGGTGCCGTCCTGCCGATCTACGACGCTCTGTTCCGGGCCGCGCGCGATGGTCGCCGCATCCGGCACATCCTCGTCCGTCACGAGCAGGCCGCCACCCATGCCGCGGAGGGCTATGCGCGCTCGACCGGCAAGCCGGGCGTCGTGCTCGTCACCTCCGGCCCCGGCGCGACCAATGCGGTCACCGGCATCACCGACGCGCTGCTCGACTCGATCCCGATGGTGGTCATCACCGGCCAGGTGCCGACCGCGCTGATCGGCACCGACGCCTTTCAGGAGGCGGATACGGTCGGCATCACGCGCCATTGCAGCAAGCACAACTATCTGGTGAAGGACCCGGCCAAGCTGGGCCCGGTGATCCATGAGGCGTTCCATATCGCCACCTCCGGCCGCCCCGGCCCGGTCGTCGTCGATATCCCCAAGGACGTGCAGGTCGCCACCGCCCGCTATGCCAAGCCCGGCCCGATCCAGCACAAGACCTATCGCCCGACGGTGAAGGCCGATCCGCGCGCGATCGAGCAGGTGGTCGACATGCTCGCCGCCGCCGAGCGCCCGGTCCTATATACCGGCGGCGGCGTCATCAATTCGGGTCCGGCCGCGTCGCAGCTGCTGCGCGAGCTGGCGCGGATCACCGGCGCGCCCGTCACCTCGACGCTGATGGGCCTGGGCGCCTTTCCCGCCTCTTCGCCGCAATGGCTGGGGATGCTGGGGATGCACGGCACCTATGAGGCCAATCACGCGATGAACCAGGCCGATCTGGTGATCGCGCTGGGCAGCCGGTTCGACGACCGGGTCACCGGCCGGCTCGACGCGTTCAGCCCGAACAGCCGCAAGGTCCATGTCGATATCGATCGCTCGTCGATCAACAAGACGGTGCGGATCGACCTGCCGATCGTCGCCGATGTCGGCCATGCGCTGGAGGACATGGTCCGTGTGTGGAAGGCGCGCCAGCATCCCAAGCCCGACACGCGCGACTGGTGGAACCGGATCGAGCAGTGGCGCGCCAAGGCCTGCCTGTCTTTCCCCGAATCGACCACCGAGATCATGCCGCAACGCGCGATCCGCGCGCTGTGGCAGGCGACGCACGCCCGCAACCCGATCATCACCACCGAGGTTGGGCAGCACCAGATGTGGGCCGCGCAGCATTTCGGCTTCGAATCGCCGAACAAGTGGCTGACCTCGGGTGGGCTCGGCACGATGGGCTATGGCCTGCCCGCCGCGATCGGCGCGCAACTCGGCAACCCGCGCGCGCTGGTCATCGACATCGCCGGCGAAGCCTCGATCCAGATGAACATCCAGGAGCTGGCGACGGCGACGCAATATCGCCTGCCGGTCAAGATCTTCATCCTGAACAACGAATATATGGGCATGGTCCGCCAGTGGCAGGAGCTGACCTATGAGAGCCGCTATGCCGAAAGCTATTCGGACGCGCTGCCCGATTTCGTGAAGCTGGGCGAGGCCTATGGCTGGAAGGGCATCCGCATCGAGGAGCCGGACGATCTGGACTCGAGCATCGCCGCGATGCTGGACCATGATGGCCCGGTGATCGTCGACTGCCGGGTGGCGAAGCTCGCCAACTGCTTCCCGATGATTCCCAGCGGGGCGGCGCATACCGACATGATCCTGCAGGCGAACGAGGTGTCGGGCACGATGGACGACGAGGCCAAGGCGCTGGTCTGACCCGTCCCCCCGCCCCGGCCCCGGTCGGGGCGGACGGCCCCAGGACACCATCTCAACAGGGAGCCCCCGGCCGCCGCCGGGGTGACGCGAACGTGCATATCCGTGAAGAAAAGGCCGAACGCCACACGCTGGCGGTGATCGTCGACAACGAACCGGGCATCCTCGCCCGCATCGCCGGCCTGTTCACCGCGCGCGGCTATAATATCGAAAGCCTGACCGTGTCGGAGGTGACCGCCGACAAGACGGTCAGCCGCATCACCATCGTGACCAGCGCCAGCCCGGCGATCCTGGAGCAGATCGTGGCGCAGCTTGACCGGCTGATCCCCGTCCACAAGGTCCGCGACCTGACCGCCGAGGGCCCGCATGTCGAGCGCGAGCTGGCGCTGGTCAAGGTGCAGGGCACCGGCGACCACCGGATCGAAGCGCTGCGGCTGGCCGATGTCTATCGCGCCCGCGTCGTCGATGCGACCACCACCAGCTTCGTGTTCGAGGTGACCGGCGGGATCGAGAAGATCGACAAGTTCGTCGAATTGATGGGCGAGGTCGGACTGATCGAGGTCGCCCGCACCGGCATCGTCGCCATCGCGCGCGGCCGCGACGCCGCCTGACCCGGTTTCCGCCACTCCTTTATCGATTATCAAGCCAAGGAAGAGTCTCCCATGCGTGTCTATTACGATCGCGACGCCGATCTGAACCTGATCACCGACAAGAAGATCGCGATCATCGGCTATGGCTCGCAGGGCCATGCCCATGCGCAGAACCTGCGCGATTCGGGTGTGAAGCAGGTCGCGATCGCGCTGCGCGACGGCTCGCCGACCGCCAAGAAGGCGCTCGATGCCGGCTTCCAGGTCATGTCGAACCAGGCGGCGGCCGGCTGGGCGGACATCGTCATGATCCTGGCCCCCGACGAGCATCAGGCGGCGATCTGGGACGCCGACCTGAAGGGCAATATGAAGCCGGGCAGCGCGCTCGCCTTCGCGCACGGCCTCAACGTGCATTTCGGCCTGATCGAGCCGCCGGCGGACATCGACGTCATCATGATCGCGCCCAAGGGTCCCGGCCATACGGTGCGCAGCGAATATGTGCGCGGCGGCGGCGTGCCCTGCCTGATCGCGATCCATCAGGACGCCAGCGGCAACGCGCATGACGTCGCCCTCGCCTATGCGTCGGGCGTCGGCGGCGGCCGCTCGGGCATCATCGAGACCAACTTCAAGGAAGAGTGCGAGACCGACCTGTTCGGCGAGCAGGCCGTGCTGTGCGGCGGCATCACCCATCTGATCCAGGCCGGGTTCGAGACGCTGGTCGAGGCCGGCTATGCGCCGGAAATGGCCTATTTCGAGTGCCTGCACGAGACCAAGCTGATCGTCGACCTGCTCTATGAGGGCGGCATCGCCAACATGCGCTATTCGATCTCCAACACCGCCGAATATGGCGACATCGTCACCGGCCCGCGGATCATCACCGAGGAGACGAAGAAGGAGATGAAGCGCGTGCTCGCCGACATCCAGGGCGGCCGCTTCGTCAAGAACTTCGTGCTCGACAACCGCGCTGGCCAGCCCGAGCTGAAGGCCGCGCGCAAGGCGGCGGCGGCGCATCCGATCGAGAAGGTCGGCAACGAGCTGCGCGCGATGATGCCCTGGATCGGTGCGAACAAGCTGGTCGACAAGGCCAAGAACTGACGCCTGACGCGATAGCGGCAAGCTGAAGCGCCACCCCGGCGGAGGTCGGGGTGGCGTTTTGCCGTTCGGCGGACGGGGTTTTCCGGCGATGCCGTGGACGCAGAAGCCCGAACGCCGTCAGCTACAGGGGAGCGCCACGGGTGTGGCCACCACCAGCGACGCCAAATCGGGCTTGCCCAGCGGCGCCATGAACTCGCAGCCAAAGACATCGTCTTGCACCCAGGCGATGCGCGCATGGCGTTCGGTGCCGCCGGGCAGCGCGATCTTGAGCGTGGTGCCGACCGGCAGCGGCATCGAGATGCGCACCCGGCACCCCGAGCGCGAGGCATCCAGCACCTCGACCGACAAGGCGATCCGCGCGGTCGCCCGACAGGCGACCGGCAACCGGGGCTCGCGGCGATTGTCGTTGGACGATCGACGTGCCTGCATCTCGGCCTTCTCCTCCGCTTCCCTTCGGCTCAGGTCCGACCTGTCGCACGATCCGGTAAGAATTTCCTTACGCCAAGCACCGCCGGCACCGGTGTGGTCATGACATTTGCGTCATGCAGCCTTCACTTTTCCCTACCCAAGTGAGGAAAGTTGATTAACCTCCTCTTAATCCGTCCATCCTGACGCCGACACGGTGCGGGAGCGCGGATCAGGGAAAAGGGTGAGGTTTTGACGATTCGTTCGCTGCTTCTCGGCGCCGCTGTTGCGGCCGGCCTGGCATCCGCTCCGGCCCATGCCGTCGTCTTCGATCTGGTCAGCACCGGTGCCGGCACCGCCGTCGGCACCCAGGCCCGCGCCGGGTTCGAGGCCGCCGCCGCCTATTGGTCGTCGGTCCTGACCAACGACATCACGATCAAGCTGAACATCGGCTATTCGACGCTCGGCACCGGCGTCCTGGGCTCGACCGGCAGCACCACCTCCGCGATCCTCAACCCGGCCTTCTACACGGCCCTGGGGAACAGCGTGACGTCCAGCGTCGACCAGGCGGCGGTCGCGTCGCTCCGTCCGCTGTCCTCGGCGGGGGCGCTGACCGTTCGCACGAACGCGCTGGCCGCCAATGGCGTCGGCTATGTCGATACCGCGACGCGGGTCGACAATGACGAATCCGCCAATAATCGTGGCCTGGCGGTCAACAGTTCGGTCCTCAAGGCGCTGGGCATCACCACCGACTGGCGTGGCAATGCGATCGACTATGGCCGGGTCGACGGCAGCATCACCTTCAGCGACGCCTTCACATTCGATTTCGACCCGACCGACGGCATCGCCGCCGATGCCTTCGATTTCGTCGGCGTCGCGATCCACGAGATCGGGCATGCGCTGGGCTTCCGCAGCGGCGTCGATTCCTACGATGCCGCGACCGCGCCGGGGGCGTCGGGCACCGGCCTTCGCTCGCTGGAGAATTTCATCAACATCGCCACGCCGCTCGACCTGTTCCGCTACGGCCAGGAAGGGGAGCTCGACTGGTCGACCCAGGGCGTGCCCTATTTCTCGATCGATGGCGGCCAGACGCAGCTGTTCGGCGACTCGCGCTTCGCCACCGGCGTGCGCAACGGCGACGGCCGCCAGGCCTCGCACTTCAAGGACAGCCCGGCCGGCGTGCCGCAGACCGGCGTGATGGACCCCACCTCCGGCCGTGGCCAGATGCAGGACGTGACCGCGCTCGACATCGCCGCCTTCGACGCGATCGGCTGGACCACAAGCTTCGATGCCCTGACCAACAGCGGCTATCGCGAGACCACCGCCGACATCTATCGCGCGGTCGGCATGGTGCCGGAGCCGGCGACCTGGGGGCTGATGCTGGTCGGCTTCGCGATGGTCGGCGGCGCGACCCGCTATCGCCGCCGCGCCACGACCCTGCGCGCCGCCTGACCCGTCCGCGCAAGCTATCGGAAGAGGGCCGTCGATCATCGGATCGGCGGCCTTTTTTCCCAACGCATCCAAGTCCCTGGGCGCAGCCTGCGAAACGATCCGTTGCCGCCTTGGCGGTTTGACGCGGCCGCCGCCACGCGGCACCCATGGCGCATCCACAGGGAGAACCACCATGCGCCCCATCTACGCCGCCGTCCTGATGCTCGCCACCCTCGCCCCCGCCGCCGCGCCCGTGCTGGCGCAGGGCCTGCCGGGCAGCCCGAACAAGGCGCTGGTCAAGGCCGGCACCTATCCGCTCGACCCCAACCACAGCCAGGTGACCTGGCAGGTCAACCATATGGGCTTCTCGATGCTGGAGGGGCAGTTCGGCGCGTCCGAGGGTTCGATCACCATCGACCCGGCCAAGCCTAACGCCACCAAGGTCGACGTGACCTTCCCGGTCGACAAGCTGTCGGTCACCGCGGAGCCCTTCGCCCACCATCTGAAGTCGAAGGACTTTTTCGACGCGGCGACCTATCCGACCGCGCGCTTCGTCTCCACCTCGGTCCAGGCGTCGGGCAACAGCGCGACGATCACCGGCAACCTGACGATCAAGAACGTCACCAAGCCGGTGACGCTGAAGGCGACCTTCGTTGGTGCCGGCACGAACCCGATGAACAAGAAGCTGAACTTCGGCTTCCGCGCGACCGGCGCGATCAACCGCAGCGATTTCGGCCTGGGCATGGCGGTGCCGGTCGTGTCGGACAAGGTCGACCTGACGATCAACGCCGCCTTCGCCGCCAACTGAGGCCTTCCATCACGGCAGGCGCCGCGCCGGGATCATCACCCGGCGCGGCGTCGTCCGTTCAGGCCGCGCGGATCAGGGGGGCCGCGAAGCTGGCGAAGCCCGCCTCCCCCGCCGGGCCGCTATGTGCCGCCAGGATCGCCATCCGCGCCATCACCGCCAGATCGGCCTGGAGCGGTGCGCGATAGGCCATGCCCTCCGTCCCGAACTCGCGCCGGTCGATCCGCCGGTTGGCCAATTGGATCAGCGCATGATGGCGCGGATCGGCGGCGATGCGGGCGAAGGTCGCCTCGACCGCCCCGGCTTCCCCCTCCAGGGCCTGGAGGAAGCGGTTGCCGTCGAAGAACAACATGCTGGTCAGCCGGTGTTCGGCATTGCGCCGCCGCGAGGTCGCGACGATCGCCGCCGTGTCCGGAACCACCCCCTGGCGCAGCGTGCTGACATAGATGATCTGGCGCAACTATCCGTACCCCTTTCTGGATCAATGATGGGTCCAGGATAGGGCTATCCTATTAAGGTTCGATCAGGTGACAGGCTTAGCCAATCATGAACGCCGCGAAACCGCGCCAGGCAATGGCTAATCTTCCTATAGACTTGATCGGATCAGCCCGTCAGCGTCGCACCGCGATCAATCCCTGGAAGGTGCCGCGCACGCTGTCCGACGCCCCGGCCAGCATCCGCGTCACCCGCGCGTCGAACTCGTCGGCGGGATCGGTCGGCAGGCGGTGCGCCATCGCCCAGCGACCGAAGCTCCGCTCCGTCACCACCATGTCGGACAGCACCACCACCGCATGATGCCGGGCGTCGGCCCGGATTCGATCGAACGTCGCGGTGACGGCCGCCGCCTCGCCCTCCAGCACCTGGAGGAAGCGCGTGCCGTCGGTGTAGAGCAGGCCGGTCACGCCCGCCGCATCGTTGTTGCGGCGCGACTGGATCAGGATGTTGCCGACGCTGATTTCCTGCCCCGGCGTTTTCGAACTGATATAGAGAATTTGACGCATCGACACCCTTTCAAGGGCTTGCTCCCTTAGAGCCTGCCCACGGACGCGCGCTAATCTGTGTCAGGATTTCCGTGCCTTCTGGACAAGTCGCCGCCGCAACGCCTAGGAAGGCGGCGATGATGCGGACCGCACGCCTTCCCCTGCGACTTACGCGCCCTTAGGCGCGTCATTCCGCTCGTGCGCCCGTGGCGTGCGCCGCGCCTAAGGGCCCGATCGACCGACCTCCCCCGATCCGGCGGTCTGCCCGCCGCCCTGCCAAGACGAGAGTGAAGAGCCATGTTGCGCGATCCGTCGACCAAATACCGCCCCTTCCCCACCATCGCCCTGCCCGATCGCCGCTGGCCGTCCAGGACGATCACCCAGGCGCCGCGCTGGCTGTCGACCGACCTGCGCGACGGCAACCAGGCGCTGATCGATCCGATGGATGCCGAAAAGAAGACGCGGCTGTTCGAGCTGCTCTGCAAGGTCGGGCTGAAGGAGATCGAGGTCGGCTTCCCCAGCGCCGGCGCGACCGAGTTCGACTTCATCTCCGGCCTGGTCCGGCAGGATCGGATTCCGGACGATGTGACGGTGCAGGTGCTGACCCAGTCGCGCCGCGACCTGATCGAAACCAGCTTCGCCAGCCTGAAGGGCGCGCGCACCGCGATCGTCCATCTCTACAACGCCGTCTCGCCCGCCTGGCGCAAGATCGTGTTCGGCATGACCCGCGACGAGGTGAAGCGGATCGCGGTCGAGGGCGCGAAGGTGCTGCGCGACGAGGCGGCGAAGCAGCCCGACACGCGCTGGCAGTTCGAATATTCGCCCGAGACCTTCTCCACCGCCGAGCTCGATTTCTCGGTCGAGGTCTGCGAGGCGGTGATGGAGGTGCTGTGCCCCACGCCGGACCAGCCGATCATCCTCAACCTGCCCGCCACCGTCGAATGCGCGACGCCCAATGTCTATGCCGACCAGATCGAATGGTTCGGCCGCCACATCCGCAACCGCGATTCGGTGGTGATCTCGCTCCACACGCATAACGATCGCGGCACCGGCGTCGCGGCGGCCGAGCTGGGGCTGATGGCGGGCGCGGACCGGGTCGAGGGCTGCCTGCTCGGCAATGGCGAGCGGACCGGCAATTGCGATCTCGTGACCGTCGCGCTCAACATGTACACGCAAGGGGTCGATCCCCGCCTCGACCTGTCGGACATCGATTCGATGGTGAACACCATCCAATATTGCACCAACCTGCCCGTCCATCCGCGCACCCCCTATGCCGGCGACCTGGTCTTCACCGCCTTTTCCGGCAGCCATCAGGACGCGATCAAGAAGGGGTTCACCGCGCAATCGCAGCGCAATGACGGCCTGTGGGAGGTGCCCTATCTGCCGATCGACCCCGCCGATCTCGGCCGCAGCTACGAGGCGGTGATCCGCGTCAACTCGCAGAGCGGCAAGGGCGGCGTCGCCTGGGTGATCGAGCAGGACAAGGGGCTGAAGCTGCCCAAGCGGCTCCAGGCCGATTTCAGCCGCCACGTCCAGGCGCTGGCGGACGAGACCAGCCGCGAACTGAACGCCGCCGACATCTGGGGCCGGTTCGAGGCGACCTATCTGCCCCGCGCCGGTGACCGGTTCATGCTGCGCGACTATGAGGAGACGGGCCAGGCGGGGCAGCGCGTCTTCGTCGGCCGGGTCGCGGTGGATGGCGAGGAGCGGTCGATCTCGGGTCGTGGCAACGGCCTGATCTCGGGCGTGATCGACGCGCTCGCCGGCTCGACGGGTCCGGCGCTGGAGGTGGTGGATTATTCCGAACATGCGATCGGCCACGGCGCCGACGCACAGGCGGCGGCCTATGTCGAATGCCGGCTGGCCGACGGGCGCACGGTGTTCGGCGTCGGGCTCGACACCGACATCGCCACCGCCAGCGTGCGCGCCGTCCTCAGCGCCGCCAATCGGGGCTGACCCGGATCATCCCTCCCCCGCCCGGGGAGGGATGGCTTTACCGGCCGCGCATCACCTCGCAACCGACGGTGGCATCCGGATAGATGTCGAGCTTCATCGACCGCACCCGGACCGACCGCACCCGCGCATCGGCCAGGCAGATGACGGCGATCGAATCGCACAGGCTTTCCTGCAAGGCGAAGCCCGGCCCCGCCGCCAGCGCCAGCACCGCGGCGCGGACCTGGTCATAGTCGAACACCTCGTCGATCCGGTCGGCCATCGGCGCGGCCGGATAACTGAGGTCGAGCCGGATCGACAGCCGCACCCGCTGGGGCGCCGCCTCATGCGGGTGGATACCCAGCCGGATCGCCACATCGAAATCGTCGATCAGGATGGCATAGTCAGCCATCGGCGCGCCCCTCGAACATCACGTCGCGGTCCGATCGCAGGAAACGCTGGCCCGAATCGACGTACAGCGTCTGCCCCGTCACGCTGCGCGCGCCGAGCAGATAGACCACCGCCTCCGCCACCGCGCCGGCGCCGACCGGCCGCCGGAGCAGGTTCTGCGTCGCGACCCGGTGGAATTCCTCCTCGCTCTGGTCGCCGCTGGGCAGGGTCAGGCCGGGTGCGACCGCATTGACCCGCAGGCGCGGCGCGAAAGCCTGGGCCATCAGTTCGCCCGCCGCCGCCAGCGCCGCCTTGGACAGGGTGTAGGAGAAGAAATCGGGATTGGGATTGGCCAGTTTCTGGTCGAGCAGATTGACCACCGCCCCGTCCGCCAGATCCGGCTGCGTCGCCAGCGCGCTCGCCAGCACGGTCGGCGCGGTGCAGTTCACCGCATGGAGCCTGGCCGCCAGCACCGGATCGACCGTGCCGGGCGAATCATATTCGAACAGCGACGCGCTGTTGACCAGCGCCCCGATCGGCGCGCCCGCCACGTCGCGCGCCCGCGCAAACAGCGCCGGCAGCGACGCGGTGTCGGCCAGGTCGCCCTGCACCGTCCAGCCATCGAGCGCGCGGGCCAGCGCCTCCGCCTCGTCGCGCGACCGGTGGTAATGGATCACCACCCGGTGCCCCGCACCAGCCACCCCGCGCGCGATCGCCGCGCCGATCCGTCGGGCCGCGCCCGTGACCAGAACGATCATCCGCCCAGCCCCATCAGCGCCAGCACTTCCTTGCGGCTGCGATCGTCGTCGCGGAACACGCCCATCATCCGACTGGTCGTCATCGCCACGCCGGGGGTGCGGACGCCGCGCGCGGTCATGCAGGCATGGCTGGCCTCGATCACCACCGCGACGCCCAGCGGCCTCAACCCGGTCCAGATACAGTCGGCGACCTCGGCGGTCAGCCGCTCCTGCACCTGGAGCCGCCGGGCATAGCCGTGCAGCACGCGCGCCAGCTTGGAGATGCCGACCACATGGTCGCGCGGCAGATAGGCGATATGCGCCTTGCCGATGATCGGGGCCATGTGATGCTCGCAATGCGACTGGAAGGGGATGTCCTTCAGCAGCACGATCTCGTCATAGCCGCCCACTTCCTCGAACACGCGGCCGAGATGGACGGCGGGGTCCTCGCCATAGCCGGCGCAATATTCCTTCCACGCCCGCGCCACGCGGCGGGGCGTGTCGACCAGCCCCTCGCGCGTGGGATCGTCGCCCGCCCATTCGATCAGGGTGCGGATCGCGGCCGCGACATGGGGGGGCACGGCGATCTTGCCATCCGCCGCGACCAGGTCGCCATCCGCCGGGGTTCCGCCGTCACACATCGTCATCTCCTGCAACCAACCCGCATGTCGGGCGCTTGGTGCCACAAGTTAAGGAGGATGCGATGGCCGATCTGAAGAAGGGCGACAAGGTGAGCTGGAATTCGCATGGCGGCACCGCGCATGGCGAGGTCGAGAAGACGCTGACCAGCGACACCAGCATCAAGGGCCATAAGGTCCGCGCGTCAAAGGACGATCCGCAATATCTCGTAGAGAGTGACAACGGCGGAAAGGCGGCGCACAAGGCGTCAGCGCTCAAGAAGGCGTGAGTCCCTCGTAGCCGGGGGCATGACGATTCACAGGAAGGACAGACATGGCCACTGCCAAGCAGGAAGCCGGCGCCGCAAAGGCCGCCACCAAGCAGACCAAGGCCGGCACCGGCATCCACGCGCCGGTTCAGCCTTCGCCGGAACTCGGCGCCGTCGTCGGCAACGACAAGCTGCCCCGCAGCGAGGTGATCAGCAAGGTGTGGGAGTATATCAAGGCCCACAACCTGCAGAATCCCGAGAACAAGCGCGAGATCCTGGCCGACGACAACCTGAAGAAGGTGTTCGGCAAGGACAAGGTGACCATGTTCGAAATGAACAAGTACATCTCGGCGCACGTCAAGGCGTGACGTCCGACCGGCGCGGGCGGCCATCGCCCGCGTCGTCGCGATGCCGGAAAGGGGGATGCGCCGATGGACCGGCGCGTCCCCTTTTTGCCGTTCAGGGGGCAGCGCATCAGGACCGGCCGGCCGAATCAGGGAATTGCCGGCGAACGGCTCACGCGGTGATCGCGCTTCCCTGAGGGGATTGCCACGCCCCCTCCATCACCCCGGCCAAGGCCACGACCTTCGCAAAAATCGGACACACAGGCCGGAAAAGCCTGTTCTCCTGCGAACGCAGGAGCCCAGGGCCAAGCAAAGCAACGCCTTTGAGCTCAATGACATGACCTCGACCGGCATCGTCCTTGCGAGCGGAGCGAAGCGATCCAGGGCGTCATGCGCGCGGCCACGCCGCCATCCGACCGGCTCCAAGGTCCATAATGGCGCAATACCGAACCATGACTTGCACATGACCTTTGCCATGGCATGATGGCCGGAACCGAGGGGGCGGAAGGACCGGCAATGACGAGCAGACGGGATGTGATGGCGGCGCTGGGCGCGATCGGCGGCGCAATGCCCTTCGCCACGGCGGCCAGGGCGCAGGCGACGGCGGCAGCCCCGGCCCTGATCGTGTCGACCTGGGATTTCGGCGCGGCCGCCAATGAGGCCGCCTTCGCCCGGATGAAGGCGGGCGGATCGCTGCTCGACGCGGTCGAGGCGGGCGCGATGGTGCCGGAGGCGGACCCGGAGAACCACTCGGTCGGCTATGGCGGCTATCCCGACCGCGACGGCCATGTCACGCTGGACGCGGTCATCATGGACGACCGGGGCGATGTCGGCGCGGTCGCGGCGCTGGAGGATACCGTCCACGCCATCTCCGTCGCCCGGCGGGTGATGGAGAAGACGCCGCATACGCTGATCGTCGGCGAGGGCGCGACCCGCTTCGCGCGCGACCAGGGCTTCCCCAAGGTCGACCTGCTCACCCCCGCTGCCGAGAAGGCGTGGCGCGACTGGCTGAAGACCGCCAAGTACCAGCCGGTCGCCAATAGCGAGAATGCCGGATCGACACGACTGCCGCGCGGCGGCGCGCCCGACCATGACACGATCGGCCTGCTCGCGCGTGACCCGGCCGGGCATCTGGCGGGGGCGTGCACCACATCGGGCATGGCGTTCAAGATGCGGGGCCGGGTCGGCGATTCGCCCCAGGTCGGCGCGGGGCTCTATGTCGAGGCGGGCGTCGGCGGCGCGACCTCGACCGGGCTGGGCGAGGAGGTGACGCGCGTGTCGGGCAGCGCCCGCGTCGTCGCGTCGATGCGCGCCGGCCTGTCGCCCCAGGCGGCGTGCGAAGAGGTGGTGAAGCATATCGCGGCGCTGCGCGGCGACGCGATCAAGGGCGTGCAGGTCGGCTTCCTCGCGCTCGATCCCCGGGGGCGGGTGGGCGCCTTCTGCCTGTTGCCGGGCTTCACCTATGCGGTCACCGACACGGCGGGACGGACCCGGGTGCTGCCCGCGCCGTCGCTGTTCCGGGCGTGATGCCGCGCAGGCTGGAGGTCTGCGTCGAGGATGTCGGCGGCATCGCCGCCGCGGCGGCGGGCGGCGCGGACCGGATCGAACTCTGCGCCGCGCTGGCGGTGGGCGGGCTGACCCCGCCCGTCTCGCTGATCCGAGTCGCGGCCGCCTCCCCCCTGCCCGTCCATCTGCTCGCCCGCCCGCGCGAGGGCGATTTCGTCTATTCGCGGGTGGAGGCGATGCTGGTCGCGGAGGATATCCGAACTGCCGCCGAGGCGGGTCTGGCCGGCGTGGTGATCGGCGCGAGCGACCGGCAGCGGCGGCTGGACGTCGGATTGCTTGCGCAATGGGTGGGCCAGGCGCGCGTGCTGGGCGCGGAGCGTGGCGCGCCGCTGTCGCTGACGCTCCACCGCGCCTTCGACCTGTGCCCCGACCTGTCGGCGGCGCTGGAGGATGCGATCCTGCTCGGATTCGACCGGGTGCTGACCTCGGGCGGCGCGCCCCGCGCGGTCGATGGCGCAGCGATGCTGGAACGGCTGCACCGACGGGCCGATGGCCGGATCACGATCCTGGCGGGCAGCGGCGTCAATCGCGCGACGCTGCCCGCGCTGCTCGCCACCGGCATCGGCGAAGTCCATGCCTCGTGCCGACAAACCCTTGCCGTTCCTGATGATTCGCCGGAACGCCGGTTCGGCTTCATCGGTCCGCAGATCGGCGGCACCGATGTCGAGACGGTCGCCGGACTGGTCCGTGACCTTCGTGCCAATGCCTCGCTTGAATAATACCAATTTATTACCTAATAAAGACGCCATCAGAGAGCCGCGGGGCCGGCTCGCGTCAGCGGGGGAAGAGGACATGGGCAGCGTGACCGACAACGACCTTCAGGCGGCACCCGCCGTCGAAGCCACCCTGATGCACCGCGAGGCGGCCGAGGCGGGCGAGGCGGTTCGCCGGCTGCTCTCCGCCAATGCCCGCGTCATCGCCGAGCTGGGCGAGCGGTTGCGCCAGTCGCCGCCGGCGGTGGTCGTCACCTGTGCGCGCGGCTCGTCCGACCATGCCGCCACCTATGGCAAATATCTGATCGAGACGATGACCGGCGTACCGGTCGCCTCCGCCGCCCCCTCGGTCGCTTCGGTCTACAAGGCCCCGGCCACCGCCCGCGCGACGCTCTGCATCGCCATCTCGCAGAGCGGCCGCAGCCCCGACCTGCTCGCCACCGTCACCGCGCAGCGCGCGGCGGGCGCGCATGTCGTCGCCCTGGTCAACGATGCCGGCTCGCCGCTCGCCGGGCTGGCCGACACGCTGGTGCCGCTGATGGCGGGGCCGGAGACGTCGGTGGCGGCGACCAAATCCTATATCGCCGCGCTCGCCGGCCTCGCCGCGATCGCCGCCGCCTGGACCCAGGATGCCAAGCTGGCCCAGGCGATCGAGACGCTGCCGGACGATCTGGCGCGCGCCTGGGCGCTCGACTGGACGCCGGTGGTCAAGGCACTGAAGGGCGCGAACAACCTGTTCGTGATCGGTCGCGGCCTGGGTCTGGGCATCGCGCAGGAAGCGGCGCTGAAGCTCAAGGAGACCTGTGCGCTCCATGCCGAGGCGTTCAGCTCGGCCGAGGTGCGGCACGGCCCGATGGCGATCGTCGGCAAGGATTTCCCGCTGATCGCGCTCGCCACCTCCGATGTCGCGGGCGACGATGTGCGCGCGGCGGCGGCCGAGTTCGCCGGGCGCGGCGCGACGGTCTGCCTGGCCGATGCGGTGCTCGACGGCGGCGGCCATGTACCGGCGCTGACCGCGCATCCGGCGATCGAGCCGATCCTGATGATCCAGAGCTTCTACCGCATGGCCAACCGCCTGTCGGCCGAGCGCGGCCTGAACCCGGACACTCCGCTCCACCTCAAGAAGGTGACCCAGACGCTATGACCCGCCACGGCTTCACCAACGGCCATATCGCCACGGCGGACGGCGTATGGACGCAGGCGACGATCACGGTCGAGGGCGGCGTCATCGTCGCGATGGAACCGACCGCCGACGCCGATGCGATCGACCTGGACGGCGGCTGGCTGTCGCCCGGCTTCATCGACACGCAGGTCAATGGCGGCGGCGGCGTACTGCTCAACGACACGCCGACCGTCGAGGGGATCGCGGCGATCGCCGCCGCGCATCGCCCCTATGGCACCACCGCGATGATGCCGACGCTGATCAGCGACACCGCCGATGTGATCGCGGTGGCGCTCGACGCGATCGATGCCGCGATCGAGGCCGGCGTGCCCGGCGTGGTCGGCATCCATGTCGAGGGGCCGGTGATCAACACCGCGCGCAAGGGCATCCATGATGCCGGACGCTTCCGCCTGCTGGACGACGACCTGCTCGAACTGCTGACCCGCCCCCGTCGCGGCGTGGTGATGGTGACGCTGGCGCCCGAACAGGTGCCGATGGACAGCATCCGCGCGCTGGCGGCGGCGGGCGTGCGCGTCTGCCTGGGCCATACCGAGGCGGATTACGCCACCGCCACCGCCGCCTTCGCGGCGGGCGCGACCGGCGTGACGCATCTGTTCAACGCCATGTCGCCGCTGGTCCATCGCAAGCCCGGCGTGGTCGGCGCGGCGCTGGACGACCAGACGGCCTGGTGCGGGATCATCGTCGACGGCTTCCATGTCGACGACGCGGCGCTGCGCGTGGCGCTGCGCGCGCGGCCGCACGACCGGTTCATGCTGGTGACCGACGCGATGCCCTGTGTCGGCGCGGTCGATAAGGACTTCGTGCTCCAGGGCCAGGCGATCCGGGTCGCGGATGGCCGCTGCGTCGGCGTCGACGGGACGCTGGCCGGCTCCGACCTCGACATGACCGGTGCGGTGCGCAATGCCGTCGAGCGGCTGGGCCTGGCGCCCGAGGCCGCGATGGCGATGGCGGCGACCAGCCCGGCCGCCTTTCTGGGCCTGTCGCACGAGCGCGGCCGCCTGGCCGTGGGTCAGCGCGCCGACTGGGTGCAGCTGTCCGCCGACTTGCGGCCGGTCGCCACCACGATCGGCGGCGACACCGACCCGACCTGACCTGACCTCTACCGGGCCGCTCCCCTTCCCCGGCCCGCCCCATGAAGGAACCGCCATGGCGAACACCGTGCTGACCGTGCCGATGCAGGGCTGGGCTTGTGCATTGGACAAGGTCGCGGACGCGGTGTTCGCGGAGCGGATGCTGGGCGACGGGATCGCCATCGACCCGACCGGCGACACGCTGCACGCGCCCTGCGCCGCGGAGGTGATCGGGGTGCAGCCGACCGGCCATGCCATCACGCTGCGCAGCGACGCCGGGGCGGAACTGCTGATCCATATCGGGCTGGACACGGTGGCGCTGGACGGGCGCGGCTTCACGCCCGTCGTACGTGTCGGCGACCGGGTGGCGACGGGTGACGCGCTGATCCGCTTCGACCTCGACCTGCTGGTGCAGGAGGCCCGCGCGGTCATCACCCCGATCCTGGTCACCAATGGCGACCGCTTCGCGATCGAACACCGGGCCGAGGGATTGGTCGCGGTCGGCGCGCCGCTGATGACGCTGGTGGCACGGGACGGGGAGGTGACGACCGCCGCGAGCGAGGGCGAGCGTCGGGCGCGCGACATCGTCGTGCCGCTGGCGCATGGCATCCATGCCCGCCCCGCCGCGCGAATCGCCGAATGCGCCAGGAGCTTCGACGCCGAGGTGCTGCTGGAGAAGGACGGCCGGTCGAGCAGCGTGCGCAGCCCGATCGGCGTGCTGACGCTCGGGATCACCCATGGCTCGACCGTCACCGTCGCCGCCACCGGCGCACAGGCCGAGGCCGCGGTCGACGCGGTCGCCGCGCTGATCCTGAGCGGCATGGGCGAAGGCGCGGACGCCGCCGCCCCTGCCCCCGCTCCCGCCCCGCCGCCCGCCGCCCCCGTGGCGGTCGAGGGCGCGCTGGCCGGCGTCACCGCCGCGCCGGGGCTGGCGGTCGGACCCGTCGGATGGCTGCGCGCGACGGACTGCGACGTCCCGGCCGAGGGGTGCGGCATCGCCGCCGAGGAAGCGGCATTCGACGCCGCCCGCCATGATCTGGCGACCGCCCTCACCACCCGCGCGCGAATCGCGCACGGGGCCGAGCGTGCGATCGTCGAGGCCCATGCCGCGATGCTCGACGATCCGGCGCTGCTGGAGGCGACCCGCCACGGCATCGCGCGCGGGGCCAGCGCCGCCGCCGCCTGGCGCGCCGCGATCCGGCCCCAGGGCGAGGCATTGCGCGCAACCGGCGATGCGCGGCTGGCCGAACGCGCCGACGACATGCGCGACCTGGAGCGGCAGCTGATCGCCCGGCTGATGGGGCTGGAAACCACCGCCCCGGTGTTCGCGCCCGGCACGATCCTGCTCGCTGACGATCTGCTCCCCTCGCAGCTGCTCGGCCTCGACACCGCGACCATCGCCGGCATCGCGGTGGAGCGTGGCGGCCCGACCTCGCATGTCGCGATCCTGGCGGCGACGCTGGGCCTGCCCGCGCTGGTCGCGATCGGTCCGGCCCTGCGCGACGTGGCGGAGGGTACACGGGTGATCCTCGACGCGAGCGAGGCTCTGCTCCATCTCGACCCGCCGCACGAGAAGATCGCGGCGGCCGAGGCCAGGATCGCCGCCACCGCCGCCCGCCGCGCCGAGGCGCTGGCGCGCGGCCACGCCCCCTGCCACACCCAGGACGGGCAGCGGATCGAGGTCTTCGCCAATCTCGGCTCGGTCGCCGACGCCACGCTGGCGATGGCGAACGGCGCGGAGGGTTCGGGCCTGTTGCGGACCGAATTCCTATTCCTGGAGCGCGAGACCGCGCCCGACGTGGCCGAGCAGACCGCCGATTACCAGGCGATCGCCGATACGCTGGCGGGCCGCCCGCTCATCATCCGCCTGCTCGATATCGGCGGCGACAAGCCCGCCCCCTACCTCCCCATTCCCGCCGAGGAGAATCCGGCGCTCGGCCTGCGCGGCATCCGCGTCGGCCTCGCCCGGCCCGAAATCCTGGAAGACCAGCTCCGCGCGATCCTGTCGGTGCGCCCGGTCGAACAGTGCAAGATCATGGTGCCGATGATCGCCAGCCTGGACGAACTGCGCCAGGTCCGCACCGTGCTCGACCGGCTCTGCACCGAACTGGGGCGCACCGACCGCGTGCCGCTCGGCGTGATGGTCGAGACGCCGGCGGCGGCGATCACCGCCGATCTGCTGGCGCGCGAGGCGGACTTCCTGTCGATCGGCACCAACGACCTGACCCAATATGCGCTCGCCATGGATCGCGGCAATGCCAGCGTCGCCAGCGCGCTCGACGGCCTGCACCCGGCGGTGCTGCGCCTGATCGGCGAGACGTGCCGGGGCGGCGCGGCGCATGGCCGCTGGACCGGCGTGTGCGGCGGCCTGGCCTCCGACCCGCTGGCGGTGCCGATCCTGATCGGCCTGGGCGTCACCGAACTCTCCGCCGCCCCGGCGGTCGTCCCCGATATCAAGGCGCTGGTCGCCGGGCTGACCCTGCCCGCCGCCCGCGCCCATGCCCAGGCCGCGCTCGCTTGTTCCAGCGCCGCCCAAGTCCGCCGCCTCGCCCGGGAGTTTGCCGCATGAAGTCGATCCTCGGAGCGCTCCAGCCGCTCGGCCGCGCGCTGATGCTGCCGATCGCGGTGCTGCCGATCGCGGGCCTGTTGCTGCGGCTCGGCCAGCCCGACCTGCTCGACATCGGCTTCGTCTCGGCGGCGGGCGATGCGATCTTCACCCATCTGGGCCTGCTCTTCGCGATCGGCGTCGCCACCGGCTTCGCGCGCGACGGCAATGGCGCGGCCTGCCTGGCCGGCGTCACCTGCTTCTTGATCGCGACCGAGGCGGGCAAGACGCTGATGACGGTGCCCGGCGATATCGGCGCCGGCCTGGCCCCCGCCAGCCTCGACCTCGCCAAGGCGGCGTGGAAGGCGAAGGCGATGGCGCGGCTCGACGTGCCGCTCGGCATATTGTCCGGTCTGGTCGGCGGCCTGTTCTACAACCGCTTCTCGGCGATCAAGCTACCCGAATATCTCGCCTTTTTCGGCGGACGGCGATTCGTGCCGATCGTCGCTGGGCTGGCCGGGCTGGTGCTGGCCGCCATTGCGGGTCTCGGCTTCGCCAGCATCAACGCGGGCATCGACCAGCTCAGCTATGCGATCATCGGGGCGGGCGGCGCGGGGCTGTTCGTGTTCGGCCTGCTCAACCGGTTGCTGCTCGTCACCGGGCTGCACCATCTGCTCAACAACATCGCCTGGTTCGTGGTCGGCGACTATCACGGCGCGACCGGCGACCTGCGCCGCTTCTTCGCGGGCGATCCCAATGCCGGCGCGTTCATGGCCGGATTCTTCCCGGTGATGATGTTCGGCCTGCCCGCCGCCTGCCTCGCCATGTATCACGAGGCGCTGCCCGACCGGCGCAAGGCGGTCGGCGGCCTGTTGTTCAGCCTGGCGCTGACCTCGGCACTGACCGGCGTGACCGAGCCGATCGAATTCAGCTTCATGTTCCTCGCCCCCGTCCTCTACGCCATCCATGCGGTGCTGACCGGCCTGTCGATGACGCTGATGTCGCTTCTGGGCGTGAAGCTGGGCTTCGGCTTCTCCGCCGGCCTGCTCGACTATGTGCTGAACTTCGGCAAGGCGACGCGGCCGCTGCTGCTGATCCCGGTCGGGCTGGTCTATGCGGCGGTCTATTACACGGTGTTCCGCGTCTTCATCCGCCGATTCGACCTGAAGACGCCGGGCCGCGACGACGCCGTCCCCGCGACCGGGGCAGCGACGCCGGTGGCGGAGCGGGGCGCGGCCTTCGCCCGGGCGCTGGGCGGCGGCGCGAACCTGACCACGGTCGGGGCCTGCACCACCCGGTTGCGGCTGGTCGTCAAGGACCAGGCGGCGGTCGACGAGGCGGCGCTCAAGGCGCTCGGCGCGCGCGGGCTGATCCGCCCCTCCGCCACCGCGCTGCAAGTGGTGCTGGGGCCGATCGCCGATGTCGTGGCGGTCGAGATCCGCGACGCGCTGGCCCAGGGCGGCGTGACGGCCGCGCCGGTCGCCGCCGTGGCGGATGCGACCGCCAAGCCGGTACGGCTTCCTGCACCGCTGCTGAGCGCGCTGGGCGGCGAAGCCAATGTCGAGCGGGCCAGCGTCCATGGCGGCCGCCTGCGCGTGGCGCTGCGGGAGGCTGGCGGGGTGGAGGATACGAAGCTGATCGCGCTCGGCGTGACGGCGGTGGCACGTCCCTGCCCCGGTGTGCTGCACCTGTTGGCGGCGGATGGCGATGCGGAACGGTTGACCGTCTGACGCCGATCGACCGGCCGGCCATATCGACGCCGCCGCTTTGGTGAGACGGTCGGAAAGACGACCTTACCCGTCCGTCACGCTCCGCCCCGGCGGAGGCAAGACAGTTGCAGAAATCGCTAACGTGCTTCTGCGGACGCAGGAGCCCAGGGTTGCAAGTGCCCCTTGCCTGGCTCTGGGCTCCTGCTTTCGCAGGAGCACGGCTCTGTCTGCTCGATCTTTAAGAAACCCCTGCGGAGGCCGGACTCAGCCGTCAGAAATGCGAATCCCGCCCCGTTGCTACCGGATCTTCCGGTAGGTCACATGCTCGCGGATATGATCGCGGGTCGACAGATAGTCGGCCATCCGTGCGATCTCCTTGTCATAGCTATAGAGCTGACTGCGCGGGCGGAAGCTGTGGTCGACGGGCACCGCGTCGATGATTCCCATCGTCAGGCCGGCCTTCTCCGCCGTCTTCGGCCAGACCAGATCATATCCCCAGCCCATCGGGCTGTCGGTGCTGAACGGCGTCGCCAGGTCGAAGAATGCATGGCTCATGCTGACCACCGGCCCGCTCTCGATGAAGCCGGTCTGCCGCGCGGTCAGCCCCAGGCGGCGACGCACGATCGGCCAGTCGGTATAGCTGCGCCAGGTTCGCGCCGGCTGCGCGATCGCAAAGCCATGCGCCTGTTGCAGGCCGATCAGCGCATCCAGGAACCCCCGGCCCATCCAGATATCGTCGTCGCAGAACAGCACATAGTCGAAGCCCTGGTCGGGCGCATCGCGCACCAGTCGTTCGAGCAGCAGCCATTTCGGCTCATAGCCCTGGATCCGCTCGACGGTGACCGCATCCACCGCCGGACTGGGCGACGCACCGCCGATCGCGGCCCAGCGCTGGACCAGATCGACCTGCGTGGCGGTGGCGAGCTGTTCGACGATATGGTCGATCAGGCTGGGCTTGTTGCCGACATAGACGCCGACCACCAGCACCTTCGGCCGGCCCTGCGGCGCGGGCGTGCTGCGATAATGTGGATCGCGCCGGGGCAGCAGATGCGCCAGCTTGCGCGTGATCTTGAGCGACAAGGCCAAGCCGATCTCCCGTTCGTCGAACGCAATCGGCTGAAAAGGGCCGATTTCCGCCGCCTCCTTGCCCGGTGGCCGCGCGTCGGTCCAGCAAAAGCGAAACGGCGGCGGAGCGGATCACCGCCCCGCCGCCGGGAAGATCAGCTGATATGCTCGGCGAGGACGGTTAAGCCTTGCGCATTGACCTCGGCGAAGCCGCCGCGGATCGCGATCGTCTCGGGCTGGCCATTGGCGCTGGTATAGACCGAGAGGATGCCGTCGCGGATCGTCGACATGAAGGGGGCATGGCCCTCCAGCACCGCGAAGTCACCCTCGGTGCCGGGAACGGTGACCATGTGGACCGACTCCGAGCGGACCAGCCGCTCGGGAGTGACCAGCTCGAAGTGGAGCGCCATTACGCCTCCTTGGCCATCTTCTCGGCCTTGGCGACCGCTTCGTCGATGCCGCCGACCATGTAGAAGGCCGCTTCGGGCAGGTGGTCGTAATCGCCGTTCACCACGCCCTTGAAGCTGCGGATCGTGTCCTCGATCTGCACGAACTTGCCCGAGATGCCGGTGAAGACCTCGGCGACGTGGAAGGGCTGCGACAGGAAGCGCTGGATCTTGCGCGCGCGGGTCACGGTCAGCTTATCCTCTTCGGACAGCTCGTCCATGCCCAGGATCGCGATGATGTCCTGCAGCGACTTGTAGCGCTGGAGCAGCGACTGGACGGCGCGCGCCGTCTCGTAATGCTCCTGCCCGACGATGCGCGGCTCCAGCACGCGGCTGGTGGAGTCGAGCGGGTCGACCGCCGGATAGATGCCCAGCTCCGAGATGGCGCGGTTGAGCACCGTCGTCGCGTCCAAATGGGCGAACGAGGTCGCCGGGGCCGGATCGGTCAAGTCGTCGGCGGGCACGTACACGGCCTGGACCGAGGTGATCGAGCCCTTGTTGGTCGAGGTGATCCGCTCCTGCAGCGCGCCCATGTCGGTCGACAGGGTCGGCTGATAGCCCACGGCCGAGGGGATGCGGCCGAGCAGCGCCGACACTTCCGCGCCCGCCTGGGTGAAGCGGAAGATGTTGTCGACGAAGAAGAGCACGTCCTGGCCCTCCTGGTCGCGGAAATATTCGGCGATCGTCAGACCCGACAGCGCGACGCGCGCACGGGCGCCCGGCGGCTCGTTCATCTGGCCATAGACCAGCGCGACCTTCGACCCCTCGCTGATGGCATTGCCCTCGGCATCCTTGGCGATGACGCCCGCGTCGAGGAACTCGTGATACAGGTCGTTGCCCTCGCGGGTGCGCTCACCCACGCCGGCGAACACCGAGGTGCCGCCATGGCCCTTGGCGATGTTGTTGATCAGCTCCTGGATCAGCACGGTCTTGCCGACGCCGGCGCCGCCGAACAGGCCGATCTTGCCGCCCTTGGCATAGGGGGCGAGCAGGTCGATGACCTTGATGCCGGTGACCAGGATCGCGCTCTCGGTCGACTGGTCGACGAACAGCGGCGCGGCGGCGTGGATCGGCGCGCGCAGGTCGGTGGCGACCGGACCACGCTCGTCGATCGGCTCGCCGATGACGTTGAGGATGCGGCCGAGCGTCGCCGGGCCGACCGGCACGGAGATCTGCGCGCCGGTGTCGCGGACGGTCTGGCCGCGGGTCAGGCCCTCGGTCGAGTCCATCGCGATCGTGCGGACCGTGTTCTCGCCCAGATGCTGCGCGACCTCCAGCACCAGGCGGGTGCCATTATTGTCGGTCTCCAGCGCCGACAGGATCGCCGGCAGCTGCTGGTCGAAATGCACGTCGACGACCGCGCCGATGACCTGCGCGATCCGGCCGACCGTGTTGGTGTTGCCCGTCGACTGGGTCGGGCGGATGTCTTCAGCGGCGGTTGCCATTGCGATTCTTCCTGCTTCGAAACTTTTAGAGCGCTTCCGCGCCCGAGATGATCTCGACCAGCTCGGTCGTGATCGCGGCCTGACGCGCGCGGTTGTACTGGATGCTCAGCCGCTTGATCATGTCGCCGGCATTGCGCGTGGCATTGTCCATCGCGGTCATGCGGCTGCCCTGCTCCGACGCCGCATTTTCCAGCAGCGCGCGGAAGATCTGCACCGCGATGTTGCGCGGCAGCAGTTCGGCGAGGATCGATTCCTCGTCGGGCTCATATTCGGTGACGGCGGCGGCGGCCGGAGCCGCATCCTTGAGCACGACCTGCTCGGCCAGCGGCACCGGGATGATCTGGATGCCGGTCGGCACCTGCGCCAGCGCCGACTGGAACTTGGAGAAGAACAGATGCGCCACGTCGAACTCGCCCGCGGTGAAGCGCGCGATCAGGTCGTCGGCGATCGCCTTGGCATCGTCGAAGCCGGCGACCTTCATCGCCGACATGTCGCGGTCCGCCAGGATGGCATCGGGGAAGAAGCGCTTCAGCACGCGCCCCTTCTTGCCGGCGATGTAGAAGCGCACGGTCTTGCCCTGCGCCGACAGATCCTCGGCCTTGCGGCGCGCGGCGCGGACGATGTTCGAGTTGAACGCGCCCGCCAGGCCGCGCTCGGAGGTCGCGACGACCAGCAGGTGGACCTGGTCCTTGCCGGTGCCCGCCAGCAGCGGCGACGCGCCGGGGCCGCCGGCGCGGGTCGCCAGGCTGGCCATCACCCGCTCCAGCCGCTCGGCATAGGGACGGCCGTTCTGCGCCGCGTCCTGCGCCCGGCGCAGCTTGGCGGCGGCGACCATCTTCATCGCCTTGGTGATCTTCTGCGTCGACTTCACCGAGCCGATGCGGATCTTGAGGGCCTTGAGTGACGCCATCTTCTTCCTATCGTCACCCCGGCCGGAACCGGGGTCTCCCCGTTATCGCCCTGCCCCGACCATCGGCCGGGGCAAGGCCCGTCCTCAGGCGAAGGTCTTCGCGAACTTGTCCAGCGCGGCCTTCAGCCCCGCCTTGGCCTCGTCGCCCAGGTCGCGCGTGTCGCGGATCTTGGCGAGCACGCCCGAATGGTTCGCGCGCAGATCGGCGAGCATCGCGCTCTCGTAGCGCACCACGTCCTGCACCGCGATCGTGTCGAGATAGCCGTTGGTGCCCGCGAAGATCGACGCCGTCTGCTCCTCGAAGGGCATCGGGTTGAACTGCGCCTGCTTGAGCAGCTCGGTCAGCCGCGCGCCGCGGTTCAGCAGGCGCTGGGTCGAGGCGTCGAGGTCCGAGCCGAACTGCGCGAACGCCGCCATCTCGCGATACTGGGCCAGCTCCAGCTTGATCGAGCCGGACACCTTCTTCATCGCCTTGGTCTGCGCGGCCGAGCCGACGCGGCTGACCGACAGGCCGACGTTGATCGCCGGGCGGATGCCCGCGAAGAACAGGTCCGTCTCCAGGAAGATCTGGCCGTCGGTGATCGAGATCACGTTGGTCGGGATATAGGCCGACACGTCGCCCGCCTGCGTCTCGATGATCGGCAGCGCGGTCAGCGAGCCGCCGCCATTCGCATCCGACATCTTCGCGGCGCGCTCCAGCAGGCGCGAGTGGAGATAGAAGACGTCGCCCGGATAGGCTTCGCGGCCCGGCGGACGGCGCAGCAGCAGCGACATCTGGCGATAGGCGACCGCCTGCTTCGACAGATCGTCGAACACGATCAGCGCGTGCATCCCGTTGTCACGGAAATACTCGCCCATCGCGGTGCCGGTATAGGGCGCGAGGAACTGGAGCGGCGCGGGGTCCGAGGCGGTGGCGGCGACGACGATGGAATATTCCATCGCGCCATTCTCCTCCAGCGTGCGGACGAGCTGCGCGACGGTCGAGCGCTTCTGGCCGACCGCGACATAGACGCAGTAGAGCTTCTTCGACTCGTCGGTGCCGGCGTTGACCGTCTTCTGGTTGATGAAGGTGTCGATCGCGACGGCCGACTTGCCGGTCTGACGGTCGCCGATGATCAGCTCGCGCTGGCCACGGCCGACGGGCACCAGCGCGTCGATCGCCTTCAGGCCGGTCTGCATCGGCTCCGACACGCCCTGGCGCGGGATGATGCCGGGGGCCTTGACCTCGACGCGGCTGCGCTGGTCGCTGGCGATCGGACCCTTGCCGTCGATCGGGTTGCCGAGGCCATCGACCACGCGGCCGAGCAGGCCCTTGCCGACCGGCACGTCGACGATGGTGCCGGTGCGCTTGACGGTATCGCCCTCGCGGATCTCCGAGTCCGACCCGAAGATCACGACGCCGACATTGTCGGCCTCGAGGTTCAGCGCCATGCCCTGCACGCCATTGGCGAACTCGACCATCTCGCCCGCCTGGACGTTGTCGAGGCCATAGATGCGCGCGATGCCGTCGCCGACCGACAGCACCTGGCCGGTTTCCGAAACCTGGGCCTCGGTGCCGAAATTGGCGATCTGGTCCTTGATGACCTTGGAGATTTCTGCGGCGCGGATGTCCATCACTTCAGCCTTTTCCCAACAGCGTTCGCTGTCAGCCTTTCATTGCGTGCGCGAGCGCGTTCAAACGGGTGCGGATCGACGAATCGATCATCTGGGAACCGATGCGGACGACCAGCCCGCCGAGCAGCGCCGGATCGACCGACAGGTCGACCGTCACCTCGCGACCGACGCGCTGGCGGAGCTGCTGCTTCAATTCGCCGACCTGATCCTCGGTCAGCGGATGCGCGCTCGTCACCTCGGCGGTCAGTTCGCCGCGATGGCGCGACGCCAGGGTGCGATAGGCGCGGATGATCGCCGGCAGCGCGCCCAGGCGGCGGTTCTCGGCGAGCACGCCCAGGAAGCTGCGCGTCGCCGGGTCCAGCCCGAGATGATCGGCGACGGCCAGCACCGCCTTGGTCGCGGCGCCGCGCGCCACCACCGGGCTGCCGATCAGCGAGCGCAGATCGTCCGAATCCCGCAGGGCGTCACGCACCGTGGCGAGGCTCGCCTCCACCGCGTCGATGCTGCGGGCGTCGCGCGCCAACTCGAACAGGGCGAGCGCGTAGCGCCCACTTAAGCTGGCCTGAATACCGCCGGATGTCTCCACGGAGCGTTATGTCCCTCAGCATTTCAAAACGGGTAGCCCATAGGGAACGGGGCGCGGAACCGCGCCTGTCGCTGGGCTTTCGGGCGGCTAGCATGAGGGTGCAGAGGATGCAAGCGAACCTGTCCATCCTGTCACTTTCCTTTACCGGATGTTCAGGCATGTCCGGTTCAGGATCGGCGACGTACCGATGCTCCGTTCGACAGGAGGGACGGCTGGATGCGCGAATGGGTGCTGGTGGCGGTCGTCGCGATGGTCTGCGCCGCCCCCGCCGCCGCCGAGGTGATCCATGTCGAGGGCATTTTCGCGGCCGGATCGCGCGAGGCGAGCCTGTTACCGACGATCGGCGTCGACCTGTTCGACGGGCCGGCCGGCGACGCGCTGGGCGTGGCGATCGAGCGGCGGCTGGCGACGCTCGGCCGGGACGGCGTGCCCCATGCCCAGCTCGTCGCCCCGTCGCTGCGCCCCGACGGCCTGGTGTCGGGCCGCGCCGCGTCCTCGGTCGACCAGGCGGGCTATACCGAAAGTCGCGAGCGCTGCGTCGAGAAGAAGGACGACAAATGCGTGCGCCGCGTGCGCTACACGGTGCCCTGCATCCAGCGCACGGTGACGCTCCATGCGGACCTGCGCCTGACCCGGCAGCGCGACGAGCGCATCCTATACGCGTGGATGCCGACGCGCAGCGACACCAGCAGCTGGTGCGAGGACGAGGCGGGCGGCCTGGGCGCGGACCTGGCGGTCCAGTCGATGGTCGAATCGATCGCCGACCAGGTCCGGCTCGACCTCGCGCCGCACCGCGAACACTACAAGGTGCGCATCCGCGAGGAGCGCGACGGCCTGCCGCCCGACCTGGCCGAGCAATTCCGCAGCGCTGTCCACCAGACCAGGCCGGACGAACAGGGAGCCTGCGCCCGCTTCGCGGCGATCGGCGCGGCGGCACCCGATCACGGGCCCACGTTGTTCAACCAGGCGCTCTGCGCGGAGGCGGCCGGCCGCTATGCGGAGGCGACGGCGCTCTACACCCGCGCCCGCGTCTTCGCGCCCCGGGCGGGCGATGCGATCAGCCGGGGCCTGGAACGGGTCGCGGCGCTCGCCGCGGGGGCCGAGGATGTGAAGCATATGGCGCCGCTTTGACCGCAAGCTTCGGGATGCGCCGCGCGCGGCTGGCGGGCAGGATGGCGGCATGACCATGATCGATCCCGATGCCGCCTGGGCCGCCTTCGAGGCGCGCGACCGTTCCGCCGATGGCCGCTTCGTCGTCGGGGTGCGATCGACCGGCATCTATTGCAAGCCGAGCTGCCCGGCGCGCCATCCCCGGCGCGAACAGGTCAGCTTCCATGCCGATGGCGCCGCGGCACGCGCCGCCGGTTTCCGCGCCTGCCTGCGCTGCCGACCCGACGCGGTCGCCCGCGACCGGGCGGCGGTGGCGGAGGCGATCGCGCGGATCGACGCGGCGGAGGCCCCGCCCCGGCTGGAGGCGCTGGCCCAGGCGGTCGGCTATGCGCCGCATCATTTCCACCGGCTGTTCAAGCGCGCGACCGGGCTGACGCCCGCCGCCTATGCCCGCGCGAAACGGCTGGAGCGCGCGGGCGCCGCCCTGACCCGGGGCGCGACGGTGACGGACGCGCTCTATGCCGCCGGCTATGCCGCCCCCAGCCGCTTCTACGACGCGGCGACGCGCCTGGGCATGGCGCCCAGCGCCTGGGCCAAGGGCGGGCGCGGCGTCACCATCCACTGGACGCTGGCCGCGACCAGTCTCGGCCCGTTGCTGATCGCCGCCACGGCGCGCGGGCTGTGCCGCGTCGCCTTCGACGAGGACGGGGCGGCCCTCGGCGCCCGCTTCCCCCATGCCGAGCTGCTGCCCGGCGGCCCTGCCCTCGCCGATCTCGCCGCACGTGTCGTCGCGCTGGTGGAGACGCCGGGCTGCGACGCGGACCTGCCGCTCGATTTGCGCGGCACCGCCTTTCAGGAGGCGATCTGGCAGGCGCTGCGCACCATCCCGCCGGGCGAGACGTGCAGCTATGCCGAACTCGCCGCGCTGGCCGGCGCGCCGGGGGCGACGCGGGCGGCGGGATCGGCCTGCGGCGCGAACGGCATCGCCATCGCCATCCCCTGCCACCGGGTGGTGCGCAGCGACGGCGGCGTGGGCGGCTATGCCTATGGCACGGCGCGCAAGGCGGCGCTGCTCGCACGCGAACGCGATGCCGGTTGAGCCGTGTCGTCGGGCGGCGTGGTTAGGAGAATGGTAAATTCTTGCGCCTAAGTCGTTCGGAAGCATGAGGGACCAGGCTGCATGAGCGCGTTCGGGCGTCGTAACGGGATCGGCCAGCCGGCACGCCCGGCCTTTGGCGTGGCGCGGCCCATGCAGGGCGGCGCGCCCGTCCGCGATCCGGCCGGCACGGGCGAGGGCGGCGCGCAATTCCCGCCGCTCGATTCGCTGCCCCCTGCCGGTGGCGAGGCCGAGGGCACCGCCACCGTCCCCGCCGCACAGGCGGACGCGCTGCAACGACTCGCTGACCGCCAGGCCGCGTCGGGCGATGCCGGCACCAGCCGGGTCGAGGGGTTCGAGGCCTCGGTCCACAAGATCAAGGAACAGGTGCTGCCGCGCCTGCTGGAGCGCGTCGACCCCGAGGCCGCCGCGACCCTGGGCAAGGACGAGCTGGCGGAGGAATTCCGCCCGATCATCGGCGAGGTGCTGGCCGAGCTGAAGCTGACGCTCAACCGACGCGAGCAGTTCGCGCTTGAAAAGGTGCTGGTCGACGAGCTGCTGGGCCTGGGGCCGCTGGAGGAGCTGCTCGCCGATCCCAACATCTCCGACATCATGGTCAACGGCCCCGAGCAGACCTATGTCGAGCGCAAGGGCCGGCTGGAGATCGCGCCGATCCAGTTCCGCGACGAGGAGCATCTGTTCCAGATCGCGCAGCGCATCGTCAATTCGGTCGGCCGCCGCGTCGACCAGACCACGCCGCTCGCCGACGCGCGCCTGAAGGACGGCAGCCGCGTCAACGTCATCGTGCCGCCGCTGTCGTTGCGCGGCACCGCCATCTCGATCCGCAAATTCTCCGCCAAGCCGATCACGCTCGACATGATGGCCGGCTTCGGCAGCATGAGCCCCAAGATGGCGACCGCGCTGAAGATCGCGGGGGCCAGCCGGTTCAACATCGTCATCTCCGGCGGCACCGGTTCGGGCAAGACGACGATGCTCAACGCCCTGTCGAAGATGATCGACCCGGGCGAGCGCGTGCTGACCATCGAAGACGCCGCCGAGCTTCGCCTGCAACAGCCGCACTGGCTGCCGCTGGAGACGCGCCCCGCCAATCTGGAGGGCCAGGGCGAGATCTCGATCCGCGACCTGGTGAAGAACGCGCTGCGTATGCGGCCCGACCGGATCATCCTGGGCGAAATCCGCGGCTCGGAATGTTTCGACATGCTGGCGGCGATGAACACCGGCCATGACGGCTCGATGTGCACGCTCCACTCCAACTCCCCGCGCGAGGCGCTGGCGCGGATGGAGAACATGGTGATGATGTCGGACATCAAGGTGCCCAAGGAGGCGATCAGCCGCCAGATCGCCGATTCGGTCGACCTGATCATCCAGGTGAAGCGCCTGCGCGACGGTTCGCGCCGCGTCACCAACGTCACCGAGGTGATCGGCATGGAAGGGCCGGTGATCGTCACGCAGGAACTGTTCAAGTTCGAATATCTGGACGAATCGGCCGAGGGGAAGATCATCGGCGAATATCGCTCGATGGGCCTGCGTCCCTATACGCTCGACAAGGCGCGGCAGTTCGGGTTCGACCAGGCGTTTTTGGAGGCGTGCCTGTAGGACGGAGCCGGGACTGTTTCCTATTGCCGGCTCCCCTTCCTGTACCCCGGCGAAGGCCGGGGCCCAGTTGGGAAGGCTGAAGTAACGGAGCGCTGCCCGTCGTCATGATCGTCCCCCAACTGGGCCCCGGCCTTCGCCGGGGTACAGCAAGGAGGGAAAGGCTCGCCGAACGCCCCCCATCCCATGATTTTCGCCACGACGCCGCCCGCCGGCTGCGATAGGAGCGGCCGTCCATGCGTATCCTAGCCCTTGCCGCGCTGCTGCTGCTCGCCGATGCCCCGGTCCCCGTCGCCTCGCGCGATCCCGGCGTAGTGCGGCTGGCGGCGGATGCGCAGGCCCGCTGGGTCGACTTCACGCTGACGCCCGGCAACCAGATCCGCTTCCGCATGACGGTGAACGGCCGGCCGGTGACCGCGATCCTCGACACTGGCGTGTCCTTCTCGCTGCTGTCGCGGACGTCGCCCGTCACGCGCGGCACGACGATCGCACCGGGCGGTCAGGCGAGCGCGATCGGCGGCGCGGTGCCGATCGGCTGGATGCCGACCCGGTCGCTGACGCTCGGCGGCCTGACCCGGCGCGGCGGCGGGCTGGCGGTCGCCACCCTGCCCGCGCTCGCCACCGGCAGCGCCGAATCGGTCGATCTGCTGGTCGGGCGCGACCTGCTGGCGGGGCAGGCGCTCGACATCGACTATGCCGCCAACCGCTTCCGCCTGATCCGGTCGGGGCGGATGCCCTTTCCCGGCAAGATCGCGCCGCTGTCGATCTCGCCCGCGCGCAACGTCTATGAAAGCGCGATCACGCTGGGGACGAAGCGCTTCTCACCGATGATCGTCGATACCGGCGACGGATCGTCGATGACCATCACCGAGGGCGAGTGGCGCAGCGCCGGCCTGGCCAAGCTGCCCCGCACCACCGCCATCGCCTTCGGCCTGGCAGGACCGGTGGTGACGGGGCTGGCGATCGTCCCCTCGGTCCGGCTGGGCGAGCTGAACGCGCAGGATGTCGAGATGCGGATCGAGCCGGCGGGCGGCTTTTCGGAGACGATCGGCGTCGCCGGGCGGATCGGCACCGGCTTCCTGTCGCGCTACCGCGTGCTGCTCGACCCGCGCGCGGGCCGGATGGTGCTCAATCCCCGGCCCGACATGCCGCCGGTGCTGCGCTCGACCAGCGGCCTGCTGCTCGGGCTGGAGCGCGACCGGCTGAAGGTGCTGCACGTCATGCGCGGCGGCCCGGCGGAGACGAGCGGCTGGGCGATCGGCGACACGATCTGCGCGGTCGACGGCCAGCCGATCGGGCCCGACTACACCAGCAGCCCGCTCGCCCGCTGGTCGGCGGGGGCGCCGGGCACGGTCGTGATGCTGACGCCGTGTAGCGGCCGCCCCCGCAAGCTGGTGCTCCGGCGCTTCTACTGATCAGGCGCGCGCCGACGCGATGTAGCGATCGACCACCCGCTCCAGCAGGGTCAGCGGCACATTGCCGGTGCCGACCACGACATCGTCGAACGCCTTGAGGTCGTAGCGCGGCCCCAGCGCGGCTTGCGCCTTGGCGCGCAGCCGGTTGATCTCGTTATGCCCCATCTTGTAGCCGCAGGCCTGGCCCGGCATCGCGCAATAGCGCTGCACCTCGGCGGTGAGCTGGCCGACCGGCATCCCCGTCGCGCCCTGGAACCAGGACACCGCCCGGTCGAAGCTCCAGCGCTTGGCATGGAGGCCGGTATCAACCACCAGCCGGCACGCGCGGAAGTTCATCGACTGGAGATAGCCGATCCTGCCCAGCGGATCGTCGTCATAGACGCCCAGCTCGCTGGCCAGCTGCTCGGCATAAAGCGCCCAGCCTTCCGAATAGGCGTTGAAGGCGAGCAGCGAGCGGATCAGCGGCAGGCGATAGCTATATTCGCCCTGCCAGACATGGCCGGGTATCCCCTCATGATAGCAGAGCGTCGGCAGCGAATAGCGCGGCCAGGTCGCGGTCGATTTCAGGTTGATGTAATAGATGCCGGGCTGCGACCCGTCCATCGAGCCCGGGCCGGCATAGCCGTTGGGCGCGCCGTCCTGGATCGCGGGCGGCACGCGGCGGATCACCAGATTGCCCTTCACTAGCGTGCCGAACGCGCGGGGCAGGCGCGTGCGCACATCGGCGATGCGGCCGTTCAGATAGGCGAGCAGCTTGGCGCGCCCGGCATCGTCATTGCTGAACAGCAGGTCGGGCCGGTGGCTGAGCGCGGTCAGCCGCTCGCCGACCGTGCCCTTGGACAGGCCCTGCGCCTTGAGGAGCGTGTCGATCTCGGCATTGATCGCGCGGTTCTGCTCCAGGCCGAGGGCATGGATCGCCTCCGGCGTCTCGGTGGTGGTGGTGCCGGCGCGGACCAGCCAGCGGTAATAATCCTCGCCATGCGGCCGTTGCCACAGGCCGGGCTCCGGACTCGCCTGGGGGCGGAGCGCGGCGAAGGCGGCGATCTGCCGGTCGAGCGCCGGCGCCACCATCTCGGCGCAGAGCCGCGCGGCGCGTTCGGCATGGCGCGGCGGCAGGCCGGCCTTGGCGCATTTGGCGGCGAAGCTGGTGACGATCCCCCATTGGGCGGCCGGCGTCGCGCGGATGCCCTTCAACTGTCCGGCGGTCAGGTCGATGACCAAGACGGGCGGGATCGCGCCGCGCGCGGCATCGGCGCGGATGCGGCCGGTCTCGCCGTCCACCGCACGGGCATAGGCGGTCAGCCGGTCGCAATAGGCCTCCGCATCTGCTGCGCTGGCCACGTCATGCTTGGTCTCCAGCAGGTCGGGCACATCGGCATAGGCGCCGCCAAGCTGCGAGACGATATAGGGCGTGCTGCGGAAACTGGCGGAGGGGTCGAGCACCGCCACCTCGCCGACCGGCATCGTCCGCCAGCCCTCCTGCGCCAGCGCATAGGCGGTGTCGGTGGTGTCGACATCGATCGCGACCGAGGGCGACAGCCGGCGGCGGTCGATCCGGCGAAGCTGCGCCAGATGCGCGGTGCAGCGGTCGCGTCGCGCCGCGTCCGCCGCCGCGCTGCGATCCGCCAGCTTCGCGCGGAGCGGCGCGCGCGCGTCGCGGTCCAGCCCCAGGCTCAGCGCCGCCTCGGGCCAGTCGGCCAGCAGTTCCTCCGCCAGGCCGGCGAGCAGCGTCTCCGCCTCCGCATCGCCCGGTGCCGCCGCCGCCGTCCCCTGCGCCCGCGCCAGACCACGCGGCAGCACCGCCGTCAGTCCCAGCGCGCCCGCGCCCGTCAGAAGCGCGCGCCGATTGCCGTCCATATCCCAATCCCCATCCGCTCAAGCGGACAGCATAATCGCGCTTTCCACCTGAACGCCAGCCGTCCGCCGGTGATAGGGATCAGCGCGTGACCATCCGCCGCGCGAAATGCACCTCCACCGCGCGGCGCACCCCCTCGGCGATGCGCTGCCGCCCCTCGCTACTGTCGAGAAAGGCGGCGTCGACGGGGTTGGAGATATAGCCCGTCTCGAACAGGATCGACGGCATGTCCGGCGCCTTCAGCACCATCAGGCTGGCCATGCGGTGGAAATTGGGTTTCATCGGCACCAGCGGCTTGGCCTCGCGACCCAACAGCCGGGCGAAATTGGCGGAGGCGTTCATCGTCTCCCGCTGGGTCAGGTCGATCAGGATCGAGGACACGTCCTCGCCCGCCTCGCCCAGATTGACGCCGGCGATCACGTCCGCCTTGTTCTCGCGCGCCGCCAGCCGCGCCGCTTCCTTGTCGGACGCCACCTCGGACAGGGTATAGACCGAGGCGCCGGTGGCATCGCCCACGCCGACGCTGTCGCAATGGATCGAGATGAACAGGTCGGCGCGCAGCCGGCGGGCGATGCCATAGCGTTCGCGCAGCACCAGATAATGATCGTCGTCCCGGGTCAGCGCCACCCGCACCCGGCCGCTGTCGAGCAGTTCGTCGCGGATCGCCTTGGCGATCTTCAGCGTCACGTCCTTCTCGCGCAGGCCGTTGGCGCGGTTGATCGCGCCGGGATCGACGCCGCCATGACCCGCATCGATCACCACCAGCGGCCGTCCCGCCTCGCCGCGCACCTTGGGCAGCGGCGCGGCATGGACCTTGGGCAGCGTCACCGACACGCGCGCGCCGGGCGGCGGGGCGGCGTGCACCGGCAGCGCATGCCAGCCGAGCGTCGCCATCGCCAGCATCCCGCCTGCCGAGGTCCAGCGCAAAACCATCGTCACCAAACCCCTTTCGTCACCGGCCCTTGCCTGATGAAGGGCGCTGCGGCGATGCGCCGCACCATTCCATCCCTGTGATGGATATGCTTAATATTTTGCGAGCGTTGCGCCCCATCGACCGACCGGCGTTAACCCGGCCTGAAGACCCCTGTCGACCCCGGAGTAACGCAGGATACGACCGGTTGCGAAGCGCGCCGCGCGATGCTAGCGTCTGTACCGTACCCGTGTGTCGTCTCGCAACCCGTTGAGCGCCACCGGCGTGCCCGCCCGTCGATCCCGACGGGCCAATCCAGGTTGACGCTCGCATGATGCAATTCCCGTTCCCGCTGATCCGCCCGGCTTTTGCCGGCGGCGTCGCGGTGGCGGGCCCGCCGCAGGGCCAGATGCCCCGGCAAGCCAAGCGAGCAGACGCGCTTTATCGCCACCTTCGCGCCCCCGCCGCCATCGGCCCGGGCGCGCATTATCATCGCGCGCGAGGGCCCGGCCCGACGCGCACGTGGAGACCGTTTGATGACCACGCGTATGCTGATCGACGCACGCCACCGGGAGGAGACCCGGGTCGCCGTCGTACAAGGTAACCGGATCGAAGAGTTCGATTTCGAATCCGCCGAGCGCAAGCAGCTCAAGGGCAATATCTACCTCGCCAAGGTGACGCGCGTCGAGCCGTCGCTGCAGGCGGCGTTCGTCGACTATGGCGGCAACCGCCACGGCTTCCTGGCCTTTTCCGAAATCCATCCGGATTATTACCAGATCCCCAAGGAGGATCGCGACGCGCTGCTGCGCGAAGAGGCCGAGCACGCCGCCGAGGAAGCCGCGCTGCGCGCCGAGCAGGATGCGCATGACGACGACGATCATGACGAGGACGAGGAGTTCGACGACGAGTCGGGCTATGACGACGACTCGTCCGAGTCCGAGGACGAAGAGGGCGGCGAGTCGGCCGAGCGCCCGCGCCGCCGTCCCGCCAAGGGTGGCGCCAATGACGATCAGGTCGAGGCGCTGCGCCAGCGTCGCATGAACCTGCGCCGCCGCTACAAGATCCAGGACGTGATCCGCCGCCGCCAGGTGCTGCTGGTCCAGGTCGTCAAGGAAGAGCGCGGCAACAAGGGCGCGGCGCTGACCACCTATCTCTCGCTGGCCGGCCGCTATTGCGTGCTGATGCCCAACACGTCGCATGGCGGCGGCATCAGCCGCAAGATTTCGAACGCCGCCGATCGCAAGCGGCTGAAGTCGATCATGGCCGATCTGCAGCTACCCTCGTCGATGGGCTGCATCGTCCGCACCGCCGGGCTGCAGCGCACCAAGGTCGAGATCAAGCGAGACTTCGACTATCTGGCGCGCCTGTGGGACGAGATCCGCGACAAGACGCTGACCTCTTCCGCGCCCGCTTTGGTCTATGGCGACAGCGACCTGATCAAGCGCGCGATCCGCGACATCTACAACAAGGACATCGACGAAGTCATCGTCGAGGGCGAGGAAGGCTATCGCCACGCCAAGGACTTCATGCGGCTGCTGATGCCGGCCCATGCGCGCAAGGTGAAGCAATATGCCGACGCCGTGCCGCTGTTCCAGCGCGCGCATGTCGAGGACCAGCTGGCCGCGATGTACAATCCGGTCGTCCAGCTGAAGTCGGGCGGCTATCTGGTCATCAACCCGACCGAGGCTTTGGTGTCGATCGACATCAACTCCGGCCGTTCGACCCGCGAGCATAATATCGAGCAGACCGCGACCGCGACCAATCTGGAAGCGGCGCAGGAGATCGCGCGCCAGCTCCGCCTGCGCGACATGGCGGGCCTGGTCGTCATCGACTTCATCGACATGGACCATTCGTCCAACGTCCGGAAGGT
Organism: Sphingomonas sp. SORGH_AS_0438; assembly: GCF_031453475.1. Lineage (NCBI taxonomy): Bacteria > Pseudomonadati > Pseudomonadota > Alphaproteobacteria > Sphingomonadales > Sphingomonadaceae > Sphingomonas > Sphingomonas sp. SORGH_AS_0438. Next base: position 121,045 of record NZ_JAVIZS010000001.1, on the reverse strand, counting down.
CGAGAAGGCGATGAAGGAGGCGCTGAAGAACGATCGCGCGCGCATCCAGGTCGGCCGTATCTCCAGCTTCGGCCTGATGGAGATGAGCCGCCAGCGCCTGCGCACCGGCGTGCTGGAAGCGTCGACCCGCGCCTGCCCGCATTGCGAGGGCACCGGGCTGGTCCGCACCGCTTCGTCGGCGGGCCTGTCGGCGCTGCGCCTGCTGGAGGAAGAGGCGGCGCGCGGCCGTGGCTCGCTGCTGACGCTGCGCGCGTCGCAGGAGGCGGCGATCTACGTCCTCAACCGCAAGCGCGCCGACATCGCCGAGGTCGAGGAGCGCTATGGCGTCTCGATCGAGGTGCTGCCCGATCGCGAGGAAGAGGGCGCGCGGATGACGGTCGACGTCTCCGGCCCGCCGCCGGCCTATGCGCCGCGCATCGATGAACTCGTCGTCGAGGAAGACGAGGAGGAGTTCATCGAGGAGGAGGAGATCGAGGAAGAGGAGGAGCTGGAAGAGGCCGAGCCCGCTCCGCGTCCGGCGCGCAACGACAGCGAGGGTGAGGGTCGCGGCAAGCGCCGCCGTCGTCGTCGCGGGCGTCGTGGCAATCGGGGCGACGAGGGCGAGGACTCGAACGAGACCGGTGCCGAGTCCGAGGAGGAAACCGACGAGAACGGCGTCGAGCCGGAGTCGGTCGAGGACGAGACCGATAGCGATGCCGAGACGACCGAGGCCGACGAGCCCCAGGCGCAGGGCGATGCCGAGGGCGAAGGCGGTCGCCGTCGTCGTCGCGGTCGCCGCGGTCGTCGCGGTGGCCGTCGCCAGGACGGTGTCGAGACGCAGGGATCGACCGACCAGGCGGTCGAGGTCGAGGAAGCCGCCGATGCGGGCGATTCGGGCCCGGTGACCGATCCGATCGCGCTCGCCATCGTCGAGCCCGAGGTCGAGGCCGACGTACCGGCAGCCCCGGTCGAGGAGGCCGCGCCCGCGCCGAAGACGCGTCGTCGTCCGCGTGCGCGCGCGGCGGTCGCCGAGACGGCGGCACCGGCTCCCGCCGAAGTGGCTGTCGCGCCGCAGCCGACACCGGCACCGGCACCGGCACCGGCACCGGCGGTCGAGGCGGAGGCCGAGGCCCCCGCCAAGCCCAAGCGCGTCCGCAAGAAGAAGGTCGAGACCGAAGCCCCCGCCCCGGTCGTCGAACCGGTCGCGGAGGAGGTGCCGGCCAAGCCCAAGCGCGTCCGCAAGAAGAAGGTCGAGGCCGAGGCGCCTGCGCCCGCTCCTGAGCCGGAAGCGGTGGCGGAAGAGCCGGTCGCGGAAGCTCCGGAGGCCGAAGCCGCCCCCGCATCGGGCGACGCCCCGCGTCGCGGCTGGTGGCAGCGCACCTTCGGCGCCTGACCCGATCCGGCCGCCCCGCCCTTTCCGGCGTGGGGCGGCCGATCACCAGACGAACCGTCCCGGCGATGATGCTTCACCGCATCGTCGCCGGGATTTTTTGTGCGCCCGAAGCATGAGCCCCGATGACCGTTCCGGCAAAGATGGGCCCTTCGCGAAGGTCGCCACCATGCTCCGGCGGACGCAGGAGCCCAGGGTTGCCGATACCCACAAGACGTTGCTTGGCTGGACTCTCAAGCCGGAGGACAGCGGATCACCCCGAGCCGTCATTGCGAGCGCAGCGAAGCAATCCATAGCGTCACGCGCGCGGCCGTGGATTGTTTCGCTCTGTTCGCAATGACGAACCCAAGTCATGGCATCGGACTCTGGGCTCCTGCTTTCGCAGGAGCACGGGCCTGTCGCCCCTGTTGCCCAACTTTTGTGGAGGCCCTGCGAAGGCCGAAATCCAGCGGGGTGACCGTCACAATCTCTTCAGAACATTCCGTTACTGGACCCCGGCCTTCGCCGGGGTGGATGGCGGTTCCCACATACTCTTCGTCCCCGCCAAACCGCCCGCGAAAACAGCCCGCGCATGATCCGCGCACGCACTGCCCTTGCCCGTCGCAACCAGCCGGGCTATTCCCGTGTTTAACGTGTTCAACGCATCGTCCGCCACGGAGACCCCAATGATCGCGACTGCCAGCAACGTCCTCGACCGCGTGCTCGTCCTCGAAATGGTCCGGGTGACCGAGGCGGCGGCGGTGGCCGCATCGACGCTGGTCGGGCGCGGCGACGAGAAGGCCGCCGATGCCGCCGCCGTGGAGGCGATGCGCGCCGCGCTCAACGAACTGGACATGGACGGCACGGTGGTGATCGGCGAGGGCGAGCGCGACGAGGCGCCGATGCTCTATATCGGCGAGAAGGTCGGCACCGGCACCGGGCCGGAGATCGACATCGCGCTCGACCCGCTGGAGGGGACGACGATCTGCGCCAAGGCCGGGCCGAACAGCCTGGCGGTGCTGGCGATCGCCGAGCGCGGCGGCCTGCTCAACGCGCCCGACGTCTATATGGACAAGATCGCGGTCGGCCCGGGCCTGCCCGACAATATCATCGACCTGGACAAGTCGGTGACCGAGAATGTCACCGCCGTCGCCGCCGCCAAGGGCGTGAAGCCCAGCGACATCGTCGCCTGCGTGCTCGACCGGCCCCGGCACGAGGCGCTGATCGCCGAGCTGCGGTCGATCGGCTGCGGCGTGGTGCTGATCGGCGATGGCGACGTGGCGGGCGTGATCGCGACGACCAATCCGGACACGACGATCGACATCTATATGGGCTCGGGCGGCGCGCCGGAGGGGGTGCTGGCCTGTGCGGCGCTGCGCTGCGTCGGCGGGCAGTTCAAGGGCCGGCTGCTGTTCCGCAACGACGACGAGCGCGCCCGCGCCGCCAAATGGGGCGTGACCGATCTCGACCGCCAATATGACCTGACCGATCTGGCCAAGGGCGACTGCATCTTCGCCGCGACCGGCGTGACCGACGGATCGCTGCTGGCGGGCGTCAAGCGCAAGGGCGGGATGATGACCACCGAGAGCGTGGTGATGCGCGCCTCCTCCGGTACGGTGCGCTGGGTCAAGGGCGAGCATCGCCTGGGGTGAGCCGGCTGCTCGCGCTGCTGCTGCTGGCCGGATCGCTGGCGGCGGCGGGCTGGTTCGTGCGCCCCAAGGACCGCGCCCGGGATCGCGACGCGATGTACCGGGCCTGGGTGATGCGGGCGCTGGCGGCGTTCTGGCTGCCGGTTCTGGTGTCGCTGGCGGTGCTGGACGGCTGGAGAGTGCTGACCGGCTTGCCTTTGGTGTTCCAGCCGGTGCGAGACGCCCTGCCGGGATTCGCCCCCGGCGAGATCGTCGCGGGTGCCCTTGGCGGCACGGTGCTGGGTCTGGCGGTCGCGGCGTGGCGCGCGCGGACCGGCGGACGGCCTATCGGGCGGCCCGGCGCGCTGATGCCGCGCGACCGGCGCGAACTGCCCTGGGGCATCGTCGTCGCGATCGTCGCGGGGGCGAGCGAGGAGCCGTTCTTCCGCCTGCTCCTGCCGCTGCTCATCACGCTCGCCACGGGCAGCGCCTGGGTCGGGTTCGGCCTGGCGACGCTGATCTTCGGGGCGATGCACCGCTATCAGGGCTGGCGCGGCATGGTCGCGACGACCCTGTTCGGCGCGGTCATGGCCTGGGTCTATCTGGCGAGCGGGGCGCTGTGGCTGGTCGTGCTGCTCCACATGCTGGTCGACCTGAACGGGCTGGTGATCTGGCCCGCCCTCAGGCCTTCAGACGCCATCCCGTCCGGAAGATGATCGTGACGAAAGCCAGGCACGCACAGAGAAAGGCGAAGGAGACGCCCAGGCTGATCCCGACGCCGACATCGCTCTGCCCGAAGAACGTCCAGCGGAAACCGTTGATCAGATAGACGACCGGGTTGAACAGCGTGATCGTCCGCCACGGCTCGGGCAGGATCTGCACCGAGTAGAAGGCCCCGCCCAGGAAGGTCATCGGCGTGACGATCAGGAGCGGCACGACCTGCAACTGCTCGAAGCCATTGGCCAGGATGCCGATCGCGAAGCCGAACAGGCAGAAGGCCGCCGCGACCAGCACCAGGTAGAGCAGCATCAGGAAGGGATGCGCGACCGGCAGGTCGACGAACAGATGCGCGGTGGCGAAGATGATCAGGCCGATCAGCAGCGACTTGGTCGTCGCCGCGCCGACATAGCCCATCACCGTCTCGATCGGCGACAGCGGCGCGGACAGGATCTCGTAGATGGTGCCGGTGAATTTGGGCATGTAGATGCCCAGCGACGCGTTGAGGATGCTTTCCGAGAAGATCGCGAGCAGCATCAGCCCCGGCACGATGAACGCGCCATAGGGCACACCCGACACCTCGCGCATCTGCGATCCGATGGCCGAGCCAAAGACGATGAAATAGAGCGAGGTGGTGATGACCGGCACCGCCAGGCTGGTCCAGATCGTCCGCCCGAACCGCGCCATCTCGAAGCGGTAGATGGCCCAGATGCCGTGGAGATTCATGGATGGGCTCCGGGATGGAATGGGGTGGCAGGAGGAGACGGAGGGGTCGTCGCGGGCATGGCCGCCCTCACCGTTCGCGCTCCACCAGGTCGACGAAGATGTCCTCCAGGCTCGACTTGGCGGTTTCCAGATCCTTGAAATGGATGCCGAGATCGCCGACCCGGCGGAGGAAGCCGGGGATGCCGGTCCGCTCGTCGGTGGCGTTGAAGACATAGCGGAGCACATGGCCGTCATGCACCAGCGTCGGGTTCCACTCGGCCAGTTCCGGCGGCACCGCGTCGAGCGGCTCGACCAGGGTCAGGTCCAGCTCGCGCTTGCCCAGCTTCTGCATCAGCGCGACCTTGTCCTCGACCAGCAGCAGCCGGCCCTTGGCGATCACGCCGACCCGGTCGGCCATTTCCTCGGCCTCCTCGATATAATGGGTGGTCAGGATGATCGTCACGCCGCGCTCGCGCAGCGACCGCACCAACGTCCACATGTCGCGGCGCAGCGCCACGTCGACGCCGGCCGAGGGTTCGTCGAGGAACAGCAGTTCGGGCTCGTGCGCCAGCGCCTTGGCGATCAGCACGCGCCGCTTCATCCCGCCCGACAGGTCCTTGATCTTGGCGGACCGCTTCTCCCACAGCGACAGGTCGCGCAGCAGCCGCTCGACATAGGCGGGGTCGGCAGCGCGGCCGAACAGCCGGCGCGAGAAGGAAACGGTGGCGAGTACCGTCTCGAACGCGTCGGTCGCCAGTTCCTGCGGCACCAGCCCGATCCGCCGCCGCGCCGCCTTGTAATCGACCAGCGCGTCATGCCCGTCGACCAAGATCGTGCCCGAGGACGGGGTGACGATGCCGCAGACGATCGAGATCAGCGTCGTCTTGCCCGCGCCGTTCGGCCCGAGCAGCGCGAAAATCTCGCCCCGTCTGATGTCGAGATCGACCGCATGCAGCGCGGTCGGCCCGTCGCGATAGTGTTTGGAAATGCCCGACAGGCGCAGGATGGAGTCGGTCATGCCGCTTTGCGCGCGGCGGCGATCGCCTTGGCAAGTTCCTCGGGCGGCAGCGCGCCCGACAGCACCTGGTCGCCGACCACCCAAGACGGCGTGCCGGTGAAGCCCAGCCGCCCGGCCATCTCCAGATTGCCGGCGATCTCCGCATCCAGCTTCGGCGTCAGCGCGGCGAGCTGGCGGGTGTCGACCCCGGCCTTGGCGGCGGCGGCGGCGATGCTGTCGGGCGTCACCCGGCCACCGCCATAGAGCGCGTCGTGAAAGGCGGCGAACTTGCCCTGCGCGGCGGCGAGCAGGCTCATCCGCGCCGCATCCCGGCTGGTGGGCGCCAGGATCGGCAGTTCGCGGAACACCACGCGCAGCTTAGGATCGTTCGCGACCAACTGGCGGATTGCGGGCAGGCTGGCGCGGCAATAGCCGCAATTATAGTCGTAATATTCGACCAGTGTCACATCGCCGCGCGGATTGCCGGCATAGGCGCTGCCGAACGGCGTGGTGATCGCGGCGCGGTTCGCGGCGACCGACTTGCCCGATTCCTGTGCCTGCAGCTTCGCCATCGCCTCGGGCAGCACCTCGGGATGCGCGAGCAGATAGGTCCGCACCGCCTCGCCCGACGCGGCGCCGTCGCGCGCGTCCAGCACATGCACCGCGCCGCCACCGATCAGCCCGCCGGCCACTGCCACCAGCGCGAGCGTCAGGATCCTCATCGTTTTTTCTTCTTCCTGTCGCTGGCCATCGCGTCGCCGGAGGTCATCGCAATATCTTGCGCGCGGATCCAGTCGGGCGTGTTGGCGGGGATATTGGCCATGGCGTAACGCGCGGATTGCACGGCGGTTCGCTGGTCGCCGGTCATTTGCGCGCGTTCGGCGGTGGCGAGCGCGGCCCGCGCCGAATCGCCGCTCTGTTCATAGGCGGTGCCGAGTTGCATCCACGCCCAGGGATTGTCGTCGTCGCGCTGCGTGGCGATGCGCAGCACGCGGATCGCCTCGGGCAGGTTCGCCTTGTCCTCGGTCGCGATCAGCGCATGGCCATAGGTGGTGGCGATCAGCGGATTGTTGCGCGATCCCTCGGTCGCGGCCCGCAAGGGTCCGAGCGCCAGGCGCGGCTTGCCCGCCTCCAGCAGGATTTGGCCTTGGATCTCCTGGAAATAGGGGTCGTGCGGTTGCGCGACGATCAGCGCCGCCGCCTCGGCATCGGCTTTGTCGGGATAGCCGCCCTTGTGATAGGCATAGGCGCGCGCATAATGCGCGTAGAGCGACTGGTCGGTCTCCGGATATTCGGCCAGCGTCCGCGACGGTTCCGCGACATAGCCGAGCAGCTTGGCCTTCACCCGGCGGAACCGCTCCTCCAGCGCCGCGTCGGGCTTGGCGTTATAGGACTTGGACTTCTGGATGTCGGCGGTCAGGTTGGCGATGCGCTCGCCCGACAGCGGGTGGGTCTGCATGAACGGGTCGATATTGGCGGTGCCGTAGCGATATTCCTGATTCGCCAGCTTCTTGAAGAAGGTCAGCATCCCCTTGCCGCTGACCCCGGCGGTGTCGAGATAGCGGACGGCGGAGGCGTCGGCGGTCGATTCCTGGGTGCGGCTGAACGACAGATATTTGCCCATCGCCGCCTGCTGGCCCATCGCCATGATGCCGGCCCCCGCATCGCCCGATCCGGCCGCCATCGCCGCCAGGCCCAGCACCATCGACAGGATGGTCATGCCCATCGCCGGCTTCATCGCCGCCTCGCCCGACAGGACATGGCCATCGGCGATATGGCCGACCTCGTGCGCGATCACGCCCTGCACCTCATTGGCGTTGCTCGCCGCCTCGATCAGGCCGGAATGGATATAGACGATCTGCCCGCCCGCGACGAAGGCGTTGATCGACCCGTCGTTGATCAGGACGATCTGCACGTCGCGCGGGTTGAGGCCGGCGGCCTTGACGATATCCGCCGACATGTCGTGGAACATAGCCTCGGTCTCGGCATCGCGCAGGATCGATTGTGCGGCCGCCGGCTGCACCCAGACGAGGAGCGCGGCGGCCAGCGCGGCCAGGCGAGCGGTGGGACGCTTCATAGGGGCAGCTATCCGCGAAAAACCATGGGGGATCAACGGGCATGGCGCTTGGCGACATACGGGTGAACCGGGCCTGAAGCGGCGGCGACCGGCGCGTCGCGGCGACCATCGCCATATCGTTGATTATGCGAGCATCTCTTTCCACCCGTACCGAAAAGGGAAATCCGCAGGTCGGCAGGATCACGGAAAAACATGGCGATGGGCGGCTGGGTCGCGACCACGCTCCGCCTCGCCTGATCCTGCAGCCCCCAGGGTCGATGGAGGCCGCCATCGGGGATCACCCGGCGGCGGCTTCTGCATGGCCGGCGGCGGGGTCAGACGATGTCGAGTTCCGCCGTCTTCAGCTCGACCGAATTGCCGCCCGCCATGATCGTGAAGCGGCCCGGCTCCACCACCTCGCGCAGGTCGGCGTCGATCATCCGGAATGCCTCCGGCCCCAGCACGAAGCGGAGCGTGCGCCGCTCGCCCGGGGCCAGCGTCACCCGCTCGAACCCCTTCAGCTCCTTGACCGGCCGCGCGACCGAGGCGACCTGATCATGGACGTAGAGCTGCACCACCTCGTCCCCCGCCCGCGCGCCGATATTGGCGACATCGACCTCGACCGTCACCGTGCCGGCACGGCCGATCGTCGGGGCGGACAGGCGCGGCGCGCCGATCTCGAAGCGGGTGTAGCTCAGCCCATGGCCGAACGGGAACAAGGGCGTGCCGTCCGCGAACAGATAGCCGCGCCCGGTCGACGGCTTGGCATTATAGTAGATCGGCACCTGCCCCACCTCGCGCACCACCGTCACCGGCAGCTTGGCGCCCGGATTGATCCGGCCGAACAGCGCCTCCGCCATGGCGGTGCCGCCCTCCTGCCCCGGATACCAGCAGAGCAGCACCGCATGGGCGCGCGCGATCACGTTCGGCCAGCTCGGCGGACGACCGGCGATGGCGGCGACCACCACCGGCTTGCCCAGCGCATGGAGCGCGTCGAACAGCGCATTTTGGTCGCCGACCAGGTCCAGCGTGGTACGGTCGCCCAGATGGTTGCGCGCGAACCCCTCGCGGCTGGTCTGTTCGGTATCGCCGATCGCGAGCACGATCACATCGGCCTCGCGCGCCGCCGCCACCGCCTCGGCGATCAGGCGGCGATTCTCCGCCGGGTCGCCCAGCAGGACCTCGTCGGCAGAGCGGTCCTCGCTCTGGGTGATCCGCACCCCCTGCGCATGGACGATCTGTGCCGATCCGCCGACCAGCGCCCGGATGCCGTCGAGCAGGCTGACGCTCCGGCGTGGCGGCGCGGAATAGCCGCCCAGTCGCGCGATCGCCGCATTGGGGCCGATCACCGCGATCCGCCCCGCCGGCTTCAGCGGCAGCGTGCCGTCATTGGTCAGCAGGCACAGCGACTTGCGCGCCGCCTCCAGCGCCAGCGCGCACGCCTCCGCATTGCCGGTCAGCCGCTGGGCGATGGCGGGATCGGTCGGGCCCGCGTCGAACAGGCCGGCGCGGAACTTGAGCGTCAGGATGCGTGCACAGGCCCGGTCGACCGCCGCCTGCGACACGGTGCCGGCGCGGACCTGATCGGCGAGCGTGCGATAGGCGGTGCCGTCGGGCAGTTCGCTGTCGACCCCCGCCGCCAGCGCCGCCCGCGCCGCCGCCGGCCGATCGGCGGCGACATGGTGGATCGTCGCCAGTTCCTCGACCGCGCCGTAATCGCTGACGATCGCGCCGTCGAAGCCCCATTCGCCGCGCAGCACCTGCCCCAGCAGCCAGCGATTGGCATGGCTCGGCACGCCGTCGATCTCGTTGTACGAGGGCATGACGGCGGCGATCTTGGTCCGCTCCACCACCGCGCGGAACGGCGGGAAGAAGGATTCGCGCAACTCGCGGATCGCGATCGGCGCGGGTGCGATATTGTTGCCGGCCTGGGGCTGGCCATGGCCGGTCATGTGCTTCAGCGTCGCGAACACCTTGCCGGGTTGCAGCGTCGCGCTGTCGCCCTGCAACCCGCGCACCGCCGCCACGCCCATCTCGCCGCAGAGATAGGGGTCCTCGCCGAACGTCTCCTCGATCCGGCCCCAGCGGGGATCGCGGGCGATGTCGACCACGGGCGACAGCGCCAGCTGGCTGCCATGCGCGCGCACCTCGCGCCCGATCACCGACTGGCACCGCTCCACTAGGTCGCGGTCGAAGCTGCCGGCCATGCCGATCGCCTGGGGGAACATGGTCGCGCCCGGCGCCATATAGCCGTGGAGCGACTCCTCGTGGAACAGCACGGGGATGCCGAGCCGGGTCTCCTCGCGCGCCCAGCGCTGGATCGCGTTGACGAAGCGGATGGTCGAGGCGCCGTCGCGATATTGCGCGCCGGTGCCGCCCGCCACCTCCGCCACGCGCGGGCCGCCGCGCCTGTCGGAGGGCCGGGTGATCTGGCCGAAGCCGTTGGGATAGGCCTGGGTCGCCCTGGCGGGGTCGAAGTCGAGCCCGCCCTCCACCATCACCTGCGCCTTGGTCGCCCATAGCGCGATCATCTGCGCGACCTTCTCGTCCAGCGTCATCCGCGCCATCAGGTCGCGGATGCGCAGGTCGATCGGCGCGCGGGCATCCTTGTAGAGCGGGGCGGCCGACCGCGTCGCGGCGAGGAGCGGGGCCGGCATCAGCGCCAGCAGCGAAACGCCCGACCAGCGCAGGCAATCGCGGCGGGTCGCCCCAGTCTGGGCGGCGGATCGGCGTGTCATATCAAATCTCTCCCGTACCCCTGGTCCGGCGTTGCTACCGACGCCGTTCAGGTGATAGCGGTATCATGAAGAGGGCGAACCCGGACTGTCAACTCGCAGCCGCCGCCCGATCGGGAGAGAAGGATGCGTGCCAAGGCGTTGCGGCTGGGTTTGTTTCTGCTGTTGGGCGGAGCCTCGACTCCGCTGCTCGCGCAATCGGGCACGGCCCCTGCCGCCAGCGACCAGCTTGCGCCCGACGACGGCTATCGCCTGTGGATGCGCTATCCCGCCCGGACCATCGCGCCGGATGCGGTGACGGTCCGGGGCCGCTCCGCCACGCTCGATGCCGCCGCTGCCGAACTGCGCCGCGGCCTGCCCGCCGGCTTCGGCCCGGTCCTCCTCGCCACCGCCGGCGACCCGCACATCCAGGCGCTACGCCTGCCCTCGCCGGGGCCGGAGGGCTATGTCGTCCGCCGCGCCAGCATCGGCGGGCGGGCGACCGTCGTCGTCACCGGCGATGACGAACGCGGGGTGCTCTACGGGGCCTTCGCGCTGCTGCGGCAGGTGGCGACGGACGGCGCCTCCGCCGCCATCGACCTTCGCTCGCGCCCGCGCGTCGCCTTGCGCGTCCTCGACCATTGGGACAATTTGGATGGCGTGGTCGAGCGCGGCTATGCGGGTAAGTCGCTGTGGGACTGGTGGACGCTGCCCGACTATAAGGACCCGCGCTACACCGACTATGCGCGCGCCAATGCCGCGATCGGGATCAACGGCACCGTCCTCAACAACGTCAACGCCAAGGCGGAAAGCCTGACCGCGCCCTATATCGCCAAGGCGGCGGCGCTGGCGGATATCTTCCGCCCCTATGGCATCAAGGTCTATCTGTCGGCGCGCTTCTCCGCGCCGATCGAATTGGGCGGGCTGAAGACCGCCGACCCGCGCAATCCCGCCGTGGGGCGCTGGTGGCGCGCCAAGGCGGACGAGATCTACCGCGCCATCCCCGATTTCGGCGGCTTCCTGGTCAAGGCGAACAGCGAGGGGCAGCCGGGCCCCCGCGACTATGGCGCGACCCATGCGGACGGCGCCAACATGCTGGCGGCGGCGGTCAAGCCGCATGGCGGCATCGTGATGTGGCGCGCCTTCGTCTATGCCGATACCGATCCCGACGATCGCGCGAAACAGGCCTATGACGAGTTCAAGCCGCTCGACGGTCGTTTCGCCGACAATGTTGTGGTGCAGGTGAAGAACGGCGCGATCGACTTCCAGCCGCGCGAGCCCTTCCATCCGCTGTTCGGGGCGATGCCCCGGACGCCGCTGATGATCGAATTCCAGATCACCAAGGAATATCTGGGCTTCGCCACCCACCTCGCCTATCTCGCCCCCCTGTTCGCCGAGACGCTGGACGCCCAGACCCGCACCGCGCCCGGCGCGACCGTGGCGCGGGTCGTCGACGGCTCGCTGGAGGGGCACAGGCTGACCGGCATGGCCGGCGTCGCCAATATCGGCGACAGTCGCGACTGGACCGGGTCGCCGTTCAACCAGGCCAACTGGTACGCCTTCGGCCGGCTCGCCTGGGACCCCGGCCTGACGCCGGAGGCGATCGCCCGCGAATGGACCGCCCAGAGTTTCGGCCGCGATCCCCAGGTGATGCGGACCGTCACCGACATGCTGATGCGATCGCGCGAAGCCGTGGTCGACTATACCGGCGCGCTGGGCCTCGCCCATCTGATGGCCACCGGTCACCATTACGGCCCCGCCCCCTGGGTTTCGGACCTCAAGCGGCCCGAATGGAACCCGGTCTATTACCACCGCGCCGACCGGGGCGGCATCGGCTTCGACCGGACGAAGACGGGCAGCAACGCCGTCGCGCAATATGCGCCGGCGCTCGCCGCCAGGCTGGCCGATCCGCGCACCACGCCGGAGAGCGAGCTGCTGTGGTTTCATCACCTGCCCTGGGACTATCGCATGGCCTCGGGGCAGACATTGTGGGAGACGCTGGCGCGGCGCTACGACCGGGGCGTCGACACGGTGGCCGCGATGCGCCGCGAATGGGAGGCGTTACGCGGGCGCGTCGATCCGCAGCGCTGGGCGAAGACCGCGACCTTCCTCGCCGTGCAGGAGCGCGAGGCGCGCTGGTGGCGCGACGCCAGCCTGTCCTACTGGATGTCGGTCAACCATCTGCCGCTGCCCACCGGCATGGCACCGCCAGCGCATGATCTCGACTGGTACAAGCAACAACGCTTTCCGTTCGCACCGGGGAACCCGCAATGACCGATCATCTGACACGCAGGACGATGCTGGCTGGCCTGGCCGCGATGGGGAGCGCCCCGCTGGTCGGCACGGGCGCGGCGGCGGCGGTCGCGACCGGCCCCTCGCTCGACACGCTGGCCAAGGCCAGGGGGATGCGCTTCGGCTCGGCGGTCAATGGCCGGCCGGCGGGGACCGACAGCGGTTCCTGGGCCAACCCGGCCTATGCCGCGCTCCTGACCGGCGAGTGCGGGCTGGTCGTCGCCGAGAACGAGATGAAGTGGCAGGCGCTGCGCCCCGCGCCCGACCGGTTCGACTTCGCGCGGTTCGACGCGATGATCGACTGGGCGGATCGCCAGCATCTCGAGATGCGCGGGCATAATCTGCTGTGGCACCAGGACAAATGGCTGCCGCGCTGGATGGCGACGCATGACTTCGGCACCGGTGCGCGCAAGGCCGGCGAACAGATGCTGGTCCGCCATATCGAGACGGTGTGCCGCCGCTACGGCACGCGCATCCGCAGCTATGACGTGGTCAACGAGGCGGTGACGCCCGCGACCGGCGCGCTCTACGACACCGCCCTGTCCAGGGCGATCGGTGGCGCGGAGCCGACGCTCGACCTCGCCTTCCGCACCGCGCGCGCCGCCGCCCCGCACGCCCAGCTCGTCTATAACGACTATATGAGCTGGGAGCCCGGCAACGACCGCCACCGGGCGGGCGTGCTGACACTGCTCGAGGGGTTCAAGGCGCGGGGCGTGCCCGTCGACGCGCTGGGCGTGCAGTCGCATATCATGACCCAGCCGGCGGGCAGCGACGCGACGAAGCGCGAGGCGGAGTGGCGGCGCTTCCTGGATGCGGTGACGGCCATGGGATATGGCCTGGTCATCACCGAACTGGACGTGCGCGACAATAATCTGCCCGCCGACCCGAAGGTGCGCGACCGCGCGGTGGCGGACTATACCCGTGCCTATTGCGATCTGATGTTCAGCTATCCCCAGCTTCGCGACGTGCTCGCCTGGGGCATGAGCGACCGCTATAGCTGGATCGAGAGGTTCGAGCCGCGCAAGGACGGCGCGCGTCGCCGCCCCTGCCCCTATGACGATCGCTTCAACCCCAAGCCTATGCGCGACAGCCTCGCCGCCGCCTTTTCCGCCGCCCAACGGAGCTGACGATCATGCGTCCCTTCGCGACCCTCGCCGCCCTGCTCGCCGCCACCGCCCTCACCGCCGCCGTACCCGCCCGGGACCGCACCGCCCATTGGGTCGGCAGCTGGGGGTCGGCGCAACTGGTGGCGGATGGCGACAATGCCCTGCCGGCCGATCGGGGCAAGGCGGTGACGCTGCGCCAGATCGTCCGGCTGTCGGCGGGGGGCGAGCGGTTGCGCGTCCGCTTCTCCAACCTGTTCGGCACCACGCCGCTGACCATCGGCGCGGCCAGCGTCGCGCCCGCGCTCGCCCCCGGCACCGCGCGGATCGGGACCAGCCGGCCGCTCCGCTTCGCCGGACAGGCGCAGGCGGTGATTCCGCCCGGCGCGGAAATCTGGTCCGATCCCGTCGCCCTGCCGCTGCCGCCCGGCGCGGACCTGGCAATCAGCCTCTACTGGCCCGACATACCGGGCGTGCAGACTGGCCATCCCGGCGCACGGGGTGCGAATTTCCTGGTCGCCGGCAACCATGTCGCCGACCCCGAGCTGGCCGATGCGACGACCATGACCCGCTGGTACGGCATCGCCGATGTCGAGGTGGCGGGGCCGGCGACGCGAGGGACGCTGGTCGCGATCGGCGACTCGATCACCGACGGCTATGGCGTCACCGGCAACCGCAACACGCGCTGGTCCGATATCTTGGCCGGGCGGCTGCGGGCCGATGCGGCGACGCGCGGGATCGGCATGGTCAATGCCGGCATCGGCGGCGGGCGCGTGCTGCTCGACGGCAACGGCCCCAATCTGATGGCGCGCTTCGACCGCGACGTGATCGCGCGCACCGATGTGCGCTGGGCGATCCTGCTGGAGGGGGTCAACGATCTCGGCGTGCTGACTCGCGAGGCGCCCGCCACCCCGGCCGCGCACCGCGCGATCGTGCAGCACATCACCGCCGCCTATGCGCAGCTCGCCGACCGCGCCCATGCGCATGGCATCACGCTGATCGGCGGCACGATCACGCCCTTTGGCGGCAACGGCTATTATCATCCGGGGCCGGAGACGGAAGCGGACCGGCAGGCGATCAACGCCTTCATCCGCACCAGCGGGACGTTCGACGCGGTGGTCGATTTCGACCGGCTGCTGCGCGACCCGGCGCATCCCGACCGGCTGCGGCCCGCCTATGATTCGGGCGACCATCTCCACCCGTCCGAGGCAGGTTACAAGGCGATGGGCGATGCGGTGCCGCTGACGCTGTTCAGTGCCCGGCCGCGGCCGGTCGCGGTCGCGGCGGCGCTGGCCCCGGTGCCGGTCGCGCCCGCGCCGGCACCGACGATCGCGATCACCTTCGACGATATTCCCGCGCACGGCCCCCTGCCGCCCGGCATGACCCGGCTGGAGGTGATCCGCCGCATCACCGCCGCGCTGCGCGCCGCGGGCGCACCGGCCCATGGCTTCCTCAATGCCGGGTTCGGGCTGGACGACCCGACCTCGGCGGCGGCGATCCGGGCGTGGCGGTCGGCAGGTTTTCCGCTCGGCAACCACAGCTATGCGCATGAGAATCTCGACCAGGTCGGCGCGGACGCCTTCCTCGCTTCGGTGAAGAGGAACGAGGGGCCGCTGGCGATGGCGGCGGGGCGGAGCGACTGGCACTGGTTCCGCTATCCCTTCCTGGCGGAGGGGCGCGATCCGGCGGCGCGCGATGCGGTCCGCGCCCGGCTGGCGGCGGACGGCTATCGCATCGCCGGCGTGACGATGAGCTTCGACGATTTCGCCTGGAACCCCGTCTATGCCGCCTGCGCCGCCAAGGGCGACAAGGCCGCGATCGCACGGCTGGAAACCGGGATGCTGGCGGATGCCAGGGTGGCGGCGCTTGCCGCCCGGTCGCGGGCGCAGGCGCAGGTCGGGCACGACATCCCCTATGTGCTGCTGATGCATGTCGGGGCGCTCGACGCGCGGCTCCTGCCCCGCATCCTGGCGCAATATCGCGCGATGGGCTTCCGCTTCACCACGCTGGCCCAGGCGGAGGCCGACCCCTTCTACGCCGCCGCGCTCGACCCGCGTCGGCCGGGGCCGACCGCGACGCTGAACGGGCCGGCCGTGCTCAAGGGACCGCTGGCCGGGCTCTGCCAATAAGCGTCTTCGCAACAGCACAAAGAGAAACGGCGCGGGGATCGCTCCCCGCGCCGTTTCTCTTTTGCGTCGCTGACGGACTGGGGATCAGCCGGCCATGTCCTCCAGCTCGCGGCCCTTGGTCTCGTTGACCAGCGCCTTGACGAAGAAGAACGAGATCGCCGCGAAGAAGGCGTAGCCGGTATAGGTCACCGCCAGGCCGGGCGACACGGCGAGCGCCGGGAAGCTGACCGAGATGGCGGCGTTGGCGATCCACTGCGCAAAGCCCGACACCGCCAGGCCCGAACCGCGGATCTGGTTTGGGAACATCTCGCCCAGCATCACCCACATGACCGGGCCCCAGCTGGCGTTGAAGAAGATGACGTAGAGATTCGCCGACACCAGCGCCAGGATGCCGTTATTGCCCGGCAGCGACACCGCTCCGTTGGCGCCGGTCACGGCGGTGGAGAAGGCATAGGCAACCAGCGCCAGCGTCACCGCCATGCCGGCCGAACCGATCAGCAGCAGCGGCTTGCGGCCGATCTTGTCGACGGTCGCGATCGTGAACAGGCAGGCCGCGATCGACAGCACGCCCGACAGGATGTTGGTCTGGAGCGCATAATCCTCCGAGAAGCCGACCGCCTCCCACAAGGTCGCGCCGTAATAGAAGACGACGTTGATGCCGACCAGCTGCTGGAAGATGGCGAGGCCGATGCCCGCCCACAGGATGGGACGGATCTTGCCGGTGGTCTTGTCGACCAGGTCGGACAGCTTGGGCTTGTGATGGTCGACGGCGAGCGAGTTGCGGATCTCGACGACCTTGCGGTCCGCCTCGGCGCGGCCGAATAGGCGGGTCAACACGACGTGCGCCTCCGCATCGCGGCCCTTGGCGACCAGGAAGCGCGGGCTTTCCGGGATGACGAACAGCGCGACGAGATAGATGAACGCCGGGATCGCCTGGAGCCAGAACATCCAGCGCCAGGCCGGATAGTCGAGCCAGAACGGCGCGGTCGAGCCGCCGGCATAGCGGGCCAGCGCGAAATTGGCGACGAACGCGCCGGTCAGGCCGGTGATGATCATCACCTGCTGCACGCTGGTGAGACGTCCGCGGATCGAGGCCGGGGTGACCTCGGAGATATAGACGGGCGAGATGACGCTCGCCGCGCCGACGCCCAGGCCGCCGATGATGCGCGCCATGATGAAGATCGCCGAACTGGTCGCCGCGCCCGCGAGCAGCGCGGAGACGAGGAACAGCGCCGCCGCCAGCATCATGGTGTTGCGACGGCCGATCCGGTCGGCCAGCCGGCCCGCACCGAACGCACCGATCGCCGAGCCGACCAGGATCGCGCCGACATTGACGCCGATGCCGAGCCGGCCGAGGTCGAAGGCCGCCTCCAGCCCCTTTTGCGTCCCGTTGATGACGCCCGAATCATAGCCGAACATGAAGCCGCCGATGGTCGCGACGGCGACGATCGCGGCGATGAAACCATGGTTGACGGTGGCGGCTTCGCCCGCACTTCCCGTCCCCCGCATCTTATCGGTCATGGGACCCTCTCCTGATGACGCGTCGCCGACGACCGGCCCGCCCCAATATTGTTATCGCTATCAGTTAACCGTTGGCGGTCAAGCCGGAAGCACCTTCGGCCGCATCCGGGGCGGCGCATCCGATTGACGCCGAATGAAAGTATAGTCGAGCAACAGGTGCCGGTCCGCCACCTCGCCATCCTTGTGGCGCAGCACCGCGACCAGCAGCTCGACCGCCGCGCGCGCCATGTCGGCGATCGGCTGATGGATGGTGGTCAGCTCCGGCCAGATCGCGGTCGACAGGGTAGTGTCGTCGAAGCCGCAGACCGTCAGGTCGCCCGGTACGTCCAGCCCGCGCCGATGCGCGACCGCGACGGTGGCGGCGGCCATGTCGTCGTTGGACGAGAAGATCGCGGTCGGCGGATCGGCCCGGTCGAGCAGTTGCTCCGCCGCATCCAGACCCGATCGATAGGTATAGAGTCCCTGGACGATCAGTTCCGGGTCCACCGTGATCCCCGCTTCCTCCAGCGCCGCCTTGTAGCCGGAGAAGCGACGCGCGGAGGCGGTCAGATTGGGATTGCCCATGATGAAGCCGATGCGGCGATGGCCCAGCGACATGATGTGCCGGGTCATGGTCAGCGCGGCGGCGCGGTCGTCGATGCGGATCGCCAGCATGTCGGCGGCGGGCCGGCCGGTTGCGACCGAGACGGTCGGCACGCCGGCCTTGGCGAACAGGTCGAGCAGCGGCTCCGATTCGCACAGCGGCGGCGGCAGGACGACACCGTCGATGCCGCTGGCGACCACCTGCGCGGCGACCTCCATCTCATGATCGCCCAGCTCGCATTTCTCGACCACGATCTGCACGTCCGATCGCGACGCCTGGTCGAGGCTGCCGAGCAGGAACTCGCTGAGATAGCCGGCGGACGGGTTGCTGTAGAGCATCGCGACACGCAACTGGCGCGCGCCGGCCAGGCTGCGCGCGGCCGGGTTCGGCGCATAGTTGAGCGCGGCGATCGCCGCCTTCACCGTCTCCCGCGTCGAGGGGCGGACGCTCGCCTCGCCGTTGATGACGCGCGACACCGTCATCGGCGACACGCCGGCATGGCGCGCCACGTCGCTGATCGTCGGCGCGGACCGGACGCGGCGGGCGGTGCGGGTGGACGGCTTGGGCGGAGTGGAGACAGCAATCGGCGAAGGAGGTTCGGCAGCCATGATGCTGTCGGTACGCGCTCGCCGTCGCTTGGGGAAGGGCTAGACCGGTTTCGCCATGACCGCCGGACCGGCCGCCGGGCGGGTTGGCATCCCCCGGCCGTTCAACAGCCAGGCCAGCGTCGCCGACCGCTCCACCCCCAGGCGATGGACCAGATAGGACAGGCCGCCGCCGACGATCAGCGCCAGGTCGAACTCGATCCAGGGGCCGATATGCCAGGGGTGCGCCACCGTCTTGACCGCCAGGATGATGGGATAATGCAGCAGGTACATGGTGAACGAGGCCTCGCCCAGTTGCGCGAGCAGCGGCGGCACGCGCCGGATCGCGAGGGCGGAGCGCAGGATCAGCGCGGTGGCGGCGGGCGGGCACCAGGCCGCGCAGGCCAGTTCGATCAGACCACCCCACCAGAACAGCCGCGTGTCCGACATGGCGGGCCAGAGACCCCAGTGCCAGGCCATGGTGATCGCCGCGCCCCCCAGCAGGATCGCGACGGGCAGTCGCCGGTCACCGACCAGCGCGCGGCGTAGCACCGGCGCGCGCGCCATCGCCAGCCCCAGCAGGAACAAGGGCGCATAGCCCGCGACCAGCGGCAGCGACCGGGCCAGCGGCTGCCACTCGGGCGGCACGCGCATCCGGATGGGCATGACCAGCATGATCAGCAGGAAGGACAGCAATCCCGCCAGCAGCACCAGACGCGCCTGCAGGTGCCCGCCGCCTGCCACGTGCCGCTCGATCCGGTCGAACAGGCGCGAAACCCGCTTGCTCCGCCACAGGGCGTGACCCGCCAGCGTGTAGAGGATCAGCGCAATCAGGAACCAGAGATGGTGCGGGTTACACGTCCACAGCCGGCCCAGCCCGGCACCGGTGACCAGCGCCATGGCCGGGAAGATCAGCCCCAGCCCCACGATCAGCGGCACGCCGAGCCGGACCAGCCTGGTCCTCAGCCAGGGCCGGGAGTCCGACCGCCGCAACAGGGCGAAGCCGGTCAACAGGCCGGAGATCGTGAAGAAGGTGCCCATGCGGAACGCGGCGGAGGCGATGTTGATCGCGGCGAAGGGGGGATAGTCCTCCCGCCCCATCGTCGCGTGCAGCGCGATGCCGGCCAGCATCAGCAGCGCCCGCCACAGGGACAGCCCCTCGATCCGGGCCCTCACCGCCGAACCCGATCGGCTGAGCGGGGGACGGGGTCACGCCGGCTGCGCGCCGACGCAGTATCGAACCCGCACGGCCGGCAGCAGTTGCGCCAGGGCCGGCCGCAGCCGGGCGGACCAGCGGGCATAGCCCTGCGCGTTCAGGTGCACGCCGTCTTCCACATAATAGGGACCGGGCCGGCCATCGACCAGCAGCAGGGATCGCAGGTCGAGATAATGGAGATCGCGCCGCGTCGTCGCCAGCCGGCGCAGATCGTCGTTGAACGCGGTCTGTGCGGGCAGATTGCTCCAGCGCGTGGGACTGGGCTTGAGCGCGAGGACGATGACCGGCAGTGCGCCATAACGTTGCGTTTTCGCCGCCAGGAAATCGCGGAAATCGGCCATGGCCTGCCCGGCGGTGGCGCCGCGCGCGATGTCGTTCTCGCCCGAATAATAGACGATGCCGGCCGGGGCCGGGCCAGGAGGTTCGTGGCGGAAGGCCTGGACGATGCGCGGGATGACCGCGCCGTCGATGCCGCGATTATGCGCCTGCCACGGCACCATGTCGCGTGCCAGCGTCCGCCATTTGAAAACGGTCGACGAGCCGATGAACCACAGACTGCACGCCCCCGTCGGCTGGTCCGCGTCGGGCAGCGGCGCGCGCGCCGCCTGCACCTGTGCGACCGCGACATAGCCGCCGACGATGGTGCCGAAGACCGCGATGGCGACCGCCATCTTGTACCGTTCGGAGCGCGGCCGGCCGGTCGTGGAGCGAGAGGGGGATGACAGCAAGCCAGAGGTCCGTTGCGAAGCTGGCGAAATCCTAGGCCGACGGGCCTTAGGGGAAGGTTAAGAGCCTGCGATCGCAATCCATTTCGGTGGATGCGGTGATTTACGCGCGGCGACGCTTGCCCCCGCCCCTCCGCTTCCATATGGTAGCGCTATCGATGCGGTTCCCGCCGCGCAAATGCCTCAGCAGAAGGCTCTAAAAAGACAGGAAAGGATCGGAAGGTCGTGCCACGCCATTTCTCCACCCTTCTCGCGGCCGCCACGCTGGCGCTCGCCGGCGGGGGCTATGCGATCGCGCAACAGCCCAAGACCGCGCCCGCCAAGGCGGCGGCCGAGCCGCGCAGCCCGGACGGCAAGCGCTATCTGGCCCAGCCGCTGGTCCGGAACCAGTTCTTCGCCGACCCGTCCGCGCATGTCTTCAACGGCAAGATCTACGTCTATCCCAGCCATGACGTCGATGCCGGCATTCCCGACGACGATCTCGGCAACCAATATGCGATGCACGACTATCAGGTGCTGAGCATGGACCGGCCCGGCGGCCCGGTGACGGTGAACCCGGTCGCGATCGACGTGAAGGACATCCCCTGGGCGTCCAAGCAGACCTGGGCTCCCGATGCCGCGTACAAGAACGGCACCTATTATCTCTATATCCCGGCGCGCGACAAACAGGGCGTGTTCCGGATCGGCGTCGCCACCTCCAAGTCGCCGACCGGCCCGTTCAAGGCCGAACCGACGCCGATCGCCGGCAGCTATTCGATCGATCCGGCGGTGTTCACCGACACCAATGGCCAGAGCTACATGTATTTCGGCGGCATCTGGGGCGGTCAGCTCCAGCGCTGGGCGACCGGCCGCTATGACGCGAACGGCGGCGACACCGACCTGAAGCGCGACGACCAGCCGGCGCTGTCGGCCAAGATCGCCCGCCTGTCCCCCGATATGAAGAGCTTCGCCGAGGCCCCGCGCGACGTGCAGATCGTCGACGACCAGGGCAAGCCGATCCTGGGCGGCGACCATGACCGCCGCTTCTTCGAGGCGAGCTGGCTCTTCAAGCGGAACGGGAAATATTACTTCACCTATTCGACCGGCGACACGCATTACCTGGCCTATGCCATCGGTAACACGCCCTATGGCCCGTTCCGCTATACCGGCCGGATCATGGAGCCGGTGCAGGGCTGGACGACGCACCACTCGATCATCGACTTCAAGGGTCGCTGGTATCTCTTCTACCATGACACGCAATTGTCCGGGAAGAACCACCTGCGTTCCGCCAAGATGACCGAGCTGCGCTTCAACCCCGACGGCACGATCCAGACGATCAACCCGTTCAAGGACTGATCCCCCCATGTTTCTCGGCATCGATATCGGCACTTCCGGCGTCAAGGCGGTGGTGCTCGACGACAGCGGCGCGGTCGCCGGACAGGGGACGGCGGCGCTGACCGTGCAGCGCCCCCATCCGCTCTGGTCGGAACAGGACCCCGACGCCTGGTGGAAGGCGACGACCGCCGCCGTCCAGGCGATCGACCCGGCGGTGCGGCGCGCGGTGCGCGGCATCGGTCTCGCCGGGCAGATGCACGGCGCGACCCTGTTGGGGGCGGACGACCGCCCCTTGCGCCCCGCCATTTTGTGGAATGACGGGCGCAGCGCCGCCGAGTGCCGCGCGCTGGAGGCGGCGGTGCCCGATCTCCATGCGATCACCGGCAATCTGGCGATGCCCGGCTTCACCGCGCCCAAGCTGCTATGGGTCCGCGACCATGAGCCGGACGTGTTCGCCGCGATCCGCACCGTGCTGCTGCCCAAGGACTATGTCCGGCTGAAGATGACCGGCGACAAGGCGTCCGACCTGTCGGACAGCGCCGGCACCATCTGGCTGGACGTCGCCGGCCGGCGGTGGAGCGATGCGGTGCTCGACGCCTGCGGGCTGAGCGAGGCGCAGATGCCCAGCCTGCACGAGGGATCGGCCGTCACCGGCACGCTGCTGGCGGACGTCGCGGAACTGTGGGGCGTGCCCCAAGTGCCGGTCGCGGCGGGCGGCGGCGACAATGCGGCGGGCGCGGTCGGCGTCGGCGTGGTGCAGGATGGCGACGCGCTGCTGTCGCTCGGCACCTCGGGCGTGATCTTCGTCGCGACGAAGGAATTCCGCCCCAATCCGGCGCGCGCCGTCCATGCCTTCTGCCACGCCCTGCCCGGCCTGTGGCACCAGATGTCCGTCCACCTGTCCGCCGCCTCGTGCATCGACTGGGTGGCGCGGATCACGGCCGCCGGCGGCGCGGCGGAACTGTTCGCCCGTGCCGAGGCGGCGGGCCCCGCCTGCGGCCCCGAACTCTTCCTCCCCTATCTGTCGGGCGAGCGGACGCCGCACAACGATGCCGAGGTGCGCGGCGCCTTCCTCCGCCTCGACCATGACACGGACGGCGGCCGGCTGGCGCAGGCGGTCTTGGAAGGCGTCGCCTTCGCGCTGGCCGACGGGCTCGACGCCCTGAAGGATGCCGGCACGCGGGTCGACCGCATGGCGGTGATCGGCGGCGGTGCGCGCTCCGGCTATTGGGGCCGCATCCTCGCCAGCGCGATGGAGGTCGAGCTGGTCTATCTCCAGGGCGGCGAGGTCGGCCCGGCGCTGGGCGCCGCCCGCCTCGCGCAGCTTGCCGTCGATGGCGGCGATCCCGCCACCGTCTGCGCCGCCCCGCCGGTCGCGCGCAGCATCGCCCCCGAACCCGAACTGGTCGACCGGCTCGCCGCCAAGAAGGCCGCCTTCCGCGACGCCTATCCCCGCATCACCCCCACCCCTCTCGACAGGAACGCCTGATGTCCGATTTCTTCGCCGACATTCCCCAGATCCGCTACGAAGGTCCCGATTCGACCAACGAGCTGGCCTATCGCTATTACGACAAGAACCGCGTCGTGATGGGCAAGACGATGGAGGAGCATCTCCGCTTCGCCGCCTGTTTCTGGCACACCTTCTGCTGGCCCGGCTCCGACGTGTTCGGCGGCGGCACCTTCAACCGCCCCTGGCATCGCGGCGCGAACGACAGCGCCGCCGCCGCCGAGAAGCGCGAGGTCGCGTTCGACTTCTTCCAGAAGCTCGACGTGCCCTACTACTGCTTCCATGACGTGGACGTGATGGCGGACGCCGCCAACGTCACCGAGCATCGCCGCTATTTCGCCGAGGCCGTCGACCATCTGGAAACGCTCCAGGCCTCGTCGGGCCGCAAGCTGCTCTGGGGCACCGCCAATCTGTTCAGCCATCCGCGCTTCGCCGCCGGCGGCGCGACCAATCCCGATCCGGAGGTCTATGCGTTCGGCGCGCTCCAGGTCCGCGACGCGCTGGAGGCGACGCATCGCCTGGGCGGCAGCAACTATGTGCTGTGGGGCGGCCGCGAGGGCTATGAGACGCTACACAACACCGACCTGAAGCGGGAGCTGGACAATTTCGGTCGCTTCCTCAGCCTGGTGGTCGAGCACAAGCACAAGATCGGCTTCACCGGCACGATCCTGATCGAGCCCAAGCCGCACGAGCCGACCAAGCACCAGTACGACTTCGACACCGCGACCGTGTACGGCTTCCTCAAGCGCTATGGCCTGGAGAATGAGGTCAAGGTCAATATCGAGGCGAACCACGCCACGTTGTCGGGCCACACCTTCGAGCATGAGATCGCGACGGCGGCGGCGCTGGGCGTGTTCGGCTCGATCGACGCCAATCGCGGCGATCCGCAGAATGGTTGGGACACGGACCAATTCCCCAACTCGGTCGAGGAATTGACGCTGGCGATGATCGAGATCATCCGCGCGGGCGGCTTCACCACCGGCGGCTTCAACTTCGACGCCAAGGTGCGTCGCCAGTCGATGGCGCCGGTCGACCTGTTCTACGGCCATGTCGGCGGCATCGACGTCGTCGCCAAGGGCCTGCTCAACGCCGCGGCGATCATCGAGGACGGACGCCTCGATTCGATCAAGGCGGAGCGCTATGCCGGCTGGGAGGGTGCGTTCGGCCAGCAGGTCGGCGGCCTCGATCTCGCGGGCATCGCCGAACTGGCGGTGGAGCGCGACATCGATCCTCGCCCACGGTCCGGCCAGCAGGAGCGGATCGAGAACCTCATCAACCGCTTCCTGTAAGACCTTCGCCCCCTCCCCTGTCCGGGGAGGGGGCGATCGCCCGTTTCGCGCCGATGATCCTGATCCGACGCGCCTTTGATGGTCACGCGCCGACGCGCGGCTTCCTTCTCTTCAGGGCCTCGCGGCTTCGCGCGCACCACCTTACGATGCTCAGGGCTTGCCCCGCCCCCCGTCCCGCTTCTAGGCGAGGCAGATGAGCGAACAACGTTGCGGCCTCGTCGCCGTCCTCGGCGCGCCCAATGCGGGCAAGTCCACCCTGGTCAATGCCCTGGTCGGGCAGAAGGTGGCGATCGTCAGCCCCAAGGCGCAGACGACGCGCGCGCGCCTGATGGGCGTCGCGATCGAGGAGGAGGCGCAGCTGCTGCTGGTCGACACGCCCGGCATCTTCGAGCCGCAGCGCCGGCTGGACCGCGCGATGGTCGCCGCCGCCTGGGGCGGAACCGAGGGGGCCGATGTGCTCGCGCTGGTCGTCGACGCCAAGGGCGGCCTGGGCAGCAAGGTGACCGACATCGCCGAAAGCCTGCGCGACCGGCCCGAGCCCAAGCACCTGATCCTCAACAAGGTCGACCTGGCCGACAAGGCCAAGCTGCTGATCCATGCCGAGCGCCTGAACGCGCTGCTGCCCTTTGCCGAGACCTGGTTCGTCTCCGCCCAGACCGGCGACGGCCTGCCCGAGTTGAAGCGCGCCCTAGCCGGGGCGATGCCGGTCGGCCCCTGGCATTATCCCGAGGACCAGGTGTCCGACGCGACCGAGCGCGCCATGGCCGCCGAGGTGACGCGCGAGCAGCTCTATCTCCAGCTCCATGCCGAGCTGCCCTATGCCAGCGCGATCGAGACCGAAGCGTTCAAGGAGCGCGAGGACGGATCGGTCGAGATCCACCAGCAGATCCTGGTCGAGCGCCCGACCCAGCGCGCCATCGTGCTGGGCAAGGGCGGCAGCCGCATCCGCGAGATCGGCGCGCGCGCGCGCACCGAACTGGCGGTACTGCTCGACCGGCCGGTGCACCTCTATCTCCACGTCAAGGTCCGCCCCGGCTGGGACGAGGACCGGACGCTCTATCGCGACATCGGGCTCGACTGGGTCGACTGAAGCAGCTCCTCGACCCATTCGGGCACCAGCCGGCTGGCGGGGCCGAGCCGCGTCTCGCTGAACCGGCGGCTGCCCGCCGATGGCTCCAGATTGAGTTCCAGCGTGCGCGCGCCATAGGCGGCGGCCTGCGCGACGAACCCCGCCGCCGGATAGACCGCGCCCGACGTGCCGATCGACACGAACAGGTCGCAGGCCGTCAGCGCCGCCTCGATCCGGTCCATCCGGTACGGGAACTCGCCGAAGAAGACGATGTCCGGCCGCAGCGCCGCCGCCCCGCACGCCGCACAGTGTTCGCCCGGCGGCAGCGGCCCCGGATGCGGCGCCCGCGCCCCGCAGGCGGCGCACAGGGCCGACATCAGTTCACCATGCATGTGCAGCAGCCGGCGCGCGCCCGCCCGCTCGTGCAGGTCGTCGACATTCTGCGTCACGATCAGCAATTCGCCCGGCCAGTGGCGGTCCAGCCGCGCCAGCGCCATATGCGCGACATTGGGCGCGACCTCCGCCAAACCCGCGCGCCGCAGGTCGTAGAAGCGATGCACCAGCGCCGGGTCCGCCGCCAGCGCCTCCGGCGTACACACATGCTCGACCCGGTGGCCCTCCCACAAGCCGCCGGGCCCCCGAAAGGTGGCGATCCCCGATTCGGCGGAGATTCCCGCTCCGGTCAGGATGACGATCGCGCGAGGCCGTTCCATGCCGGCCTGGATAGAAGCATCGCCGACGGGTGAACAGGCGAAAGCCGCATGCACGCCTGAACTTCACCATGGCTGACGATAAAGCCTGATCGACTCAGATGCGGCTCGCCTTCGGCATGGTCACCGGCACGACACGCCACCGTCGTTGCAACACGGCCGTCCGCTTCGCCTGGAACGGATGACGGGTCCGACCCCCGGACGCAGCAAAGCCGTCGATCGCAGGGCCGGCGGCTTTCCTCCATTTACCGCCCGCCCCCTGCCAAACGCTCCGATTCCCGGTTCCGGCCGAACGCGCTTCGTGCCAAGGGAAGCGCATGCCGCACCCCCAATATCGGAACCCGCTCGCATGACCGCCATCGGCATCTATGGCAGTGCCGGCCGCATGGGCCGCGCCATCGCCGACGCGCTGGTCGAGGCGGGCGCACGGCTCGCCGGCGGGTCGGAGGCGAAGGACGATCCCGCGATCGTCGCCCGCGCCGCCGACGTGCTGGTCGACTTCTCCACCCCCTCCGCCCTGGAGGCGCATCTCGACGCGGCGGTCGCAGCGAATACGCCGATCGTGATCGGCACCACCGGCCTGTCGCTCGCGCACCATGCGGCGATCGACGCCGCCGCCACCCGCATCGCCATCCTCCAGACCGGCAACACCTCGCTCGGCGTCACGCTGCTGGCGATGCTGGTGCAGGAGGCCGCCGCCCGGCTCGGACCCGATTGGGACATCGAGATCGTCGAGATGCACCATCGCCACAAGGTCGATGCCCCCTCCGGCACCGCGCTGCTGCTGGGCGAGGCGGCGGCGGCGGGGCGCGGCTCGACGCTGTCGGAGCTGCGCGTCGACAGCCGCGTCGGACTGACCGGGGCGCGCAGCGAGGGCACGATCGGCCTGGCGGCGCTGCGCGGGGGATCGGTGGTCGGCGATCACAGCGTGATCCTGGCGGCGGAGGGCGAGCGGATCGAACTCAGCCACCTAGCGCAGGATCGCAGCATCTTCGCACGCGGCGCGGTGAAGGCGGCCCTGTGGCTCGCCCGGCAACCCGCCGGCCGCTATCGCATGGGCGACGTGCTGGGCCTCTGAGCGTGAAACGCGCCGACGTCCTTGATTTCTATCATCGGCTGGCGGAGGCGGACCCGCATCCGGTCACCGAACTGGACTATCGCAACCCCTTCACGCTGGTCGTGGCGGTGGCGCTGTCGGCGCAGGCGACCGACGTGTCGGTCAACAAGGCGACCCGCGCGCTGTTCGAGACGGTCGACACGCCCGAGAAGATGGTGGCGCTCGGCGAGGAAGGGCTGAAACAGCATATCAAGACGATCGGCCTGTACAATGCCAAGGCGAAGAACGTCATCGCCCTGTCGCAGATGCTGATCGATGCGTTCGGCGGCGAGGTGCCCGCCACGCGCGAGGCGCTGGAGCGGCTGCCCGGCGTCGGCCGCAAGACCGCCAATGTCGTGCTCAACGTCGCGTTCGGCGCGGAGACCTTCGCGGTCGACACGCATATCTTCCGGGTCTGCAACCGCACCGGCCTCGCCCCCGGCAAGACGCCACTGGCGGTCGAACTGAAGCTGGACAAGGCGACGCCCGCGCCGTTCCGCCAGCACGCCCATCACTGGCTGATCCTGCACGGCCGCTATGTGTGCAAGGCGCGCCGGCCCGAATGCTGGCGCTGCATCGTCGCCGATCTCTGTGCGTTCAAGCCCAAGACCCCGCCGCCCGCCACCAAGGCGGTGCGGGCGGCCTGACGGAGGCGAGGCGATGACGCGATCCTGGCAACGATTCTTCCTGCTGCTGGCGATCGCCCCCGCCTTCGCCGCCTCCGCCAGGGACCGCGATCATGGCACCCCGCCCCCGGCCGAGCCGACGGGCGCGGCGGTGGACTGCATCCCGGCCCATCTGATCCGCGAGAGCCAGGTCCGCAGCGACCGGGTGATCGATTTCCTGATGCGCGACCGCCGCGTCTTCCGGACCATCCTGGCGCAGGCCTGTCCTGGCCTCGGCTATGAGCGGCGGATCAGCTACCGCCCGATCGGCAACCGGCTCTGCTCGACCGACATCCTGACGGTCATCACCAGCGCGCCGATCCAGACCGGCGCCGCCTGCGGCCTGGCCCCCTTCCAGCCCGTCACCCTGACGCCGACGCGACGATTCCCTGCACGTTAGGGCTGGCGCTCCGCCAAAGGCTTTGCTAGGCGAGCCCTCCAGGCACCCGTAGCTCAGCTGGATAGAGCGCTGCCCTCCGAAGGCAGAGGCCACAGGTTCGAATCCTGTCGGGTGCGCCATTTCCATTCAGATTTGCACACTGCCGCACCGGGCTGCCGGGACGCCCTGATCGCGCGTTCCAGCATAGCGTCGTGCTTCGTGATCCGCACCTTTTGGTCGCGAACCGCGACGCGATAGGCGTCGTCGCCGACATCGCCAATGATGTTCCAGCGTCGAATCAAATCCTCAAACCGCACGAAACCCTATAAGTGCAGAGTGCATCCAGCACGATCACAGCACCCGCAAATCATGGTTAATATAGTGATTAACCATGACGGGCTTCATATTGACACAAAGCTGCCCTCAACAACCTGTTGCGCGATAACGGAAATCCACATTAGGAGATTGTTCATCAGATTACGGGGAACGACATGAAGAAGATCATCGCCGCAACGGCAGCATTTGGAGCCTTTGCTAGCGCCGGGTCGGCGCAGGCCGCAGATTTCGTGTTCAACACGGTCAATTCCGGTAAAGTTACCGGCTCGGGCTACGGCAATGCTTTCACTTACTCCGGCAGCGACGGGTCGCGGTCGATCACGATGAAGGCGACCGGTTGGTCGCGTGGCTTCGATGGTGCGCTTCACGGCCGGCGAGATCGCGTCTTTCGGCTCGGACGGTCTCGGCATCTACCAGCAGGGTGAACGTCGCGACGGCGGCTATCACCAGATCGACAACATCAATGGTTGGGAATTCCTCGTCCTCCAGTTCAGCGAGGCCGTGACGCTGCAATCGGCAAAGCTGAACAGCTTCGGCATCGACGACCGCAACTATACCGACAATGACGCCTTTATCGGCTGGAACTCCTCGACGCTCGGCCTCGGCACGGCGCTGACGGGCACGGATGCCGCGAAGCTGTTCGACACCCGCCTCGGTGGCTTCAACAGCAACAGCGACGCCTACAAGACCGCTCTCCAGACCTATGCCCTGCCGCTGGCCAAAGCGTCGAACGTCTGGATCGTGGGCGGTTCGTTCAACGGGCCGGACGATCGCAACGACTTCTTCAAGGTCGCGCAGCTGACGGTGGCGGCGGTTCCCGAGCCCACGACCTGGGCGATGATGCTGGTCGGTTTTGCGATGGTCGGAGCCGCAGCCCGCTATCGCCGCCGGTCGACCAAGATCGCCCTGGCGTAAACCCATATCCGGTTTGAAGCCTGAACTTCCATCTCTGTACGGCTTCAAGAAAGGCCGCCGGCCGAAAGGCTAGCGGCCTTTTACCGTTTGCCGGTGCCGGTCTGACGGTCCCCCGGCCGCGCCGGCGGTTCTGCCGGATGCAAGTTTCTGGATGCGGTCGCTCGATCGGTTTCAACCGCTTTTCGTCAGGATGAAGGCCAGCAGGAACCCGACGACCGCGATCAGGCCGGAATAGTCATGCGTGGCTTCGGTGGCCTCCGGGATCATCGTGTCCACCAGCATGGCGAGGATCGCGCCGGCTGCGACCGCCGTGACGCCCGCGATCAGGTCCGGGCTGCTGCCGGCCAGCGCCACATTGCCGATCATCGCGGCGATCGCGGAGGCGATGGCGATGCCGCCCCAGACGCCGAACACATATTGGGGCGAGCGGCCGGCCGCCTTCATGCCGGCCGCGCTCGATAAGCCCTCCGGCACATTCGACAGGAACACGGCCGCCACCGTCACCGCGCTCACGCCGCCGCCGCCGAGCAGGCTGACGCCGATGACGACCGATTCCGGAATGCCGTCGAGCAGCGCGCCGATCGCGATGGCGGCACCGGAGTCGCTGTGCGCATCGGACTGGCGTTCGTCGGGGTTGGAGCCCGACCGCTTGCGGTGACGGGCTCCGCGCCTGGAGACGATGATGTTCGCCGCCGTATAGGCGATCGCTCCGCCGAGAAAGCCGATCGCCGTGGCATCGAAGCCGCCCTGGTGGAACGCCTCATCCATCAGGTCGAAGGCGACGGCGGAGATCAGCACGCCCGCGCCGACCGCCATCACGGCGGCGATCAAGCGCTGCGGCAGGGTCGCGAACCACGCCACGACCGCGCCGAGGACCAACGCCGATCCTCCCACCAGCCCCCAGAAGCCGGCGGCCCATAGTCCGGTCATGGCGAATCCCCTATCGTTGCAGGCGCGCAACGCCATCGTGCGGTGAAGGCTCCGTCGAGCCGACTAACAGCCTGTTCGCCGGTGACTTTTCGGCAGCGGATACATCCAGAACCGACCAAGGAGTCGTGGACGCGGCCCGTCTCGGGAGATTAGGTGCCCCGACAGGGGGACGTCTATGAGACGCATGGTGATTCTCGGTTGTGCCGCCCTTTCGATGCTGGCGGTCGGCACGGTGCCGAGTGACGCCCGCCGATCGTCGACGTATAAGAGCCGGAAGCACAGTGTACGCGCCCGCACCTTCACGCCGTTGCGTGGCACGACAAGCGGTGAATGCCCGTGCAATGGCGGCAATGTCTGTGTCGGCCCGCGCGGCGGCCGATATTGCATCACCAGCAACGGGAACAAGCGCTACGGGGTTTGACGGCGGTACGGATCAGCCATTCGTCGCGTACAGGCCGCAACACATCCTTACCAGACACGGCGCAGGGTGTCGGACGACACACCCAAAATTACATTAACCTACGATTAACTATGCAAATTTCCCTTGGTTATCAGAGACTTTACGCGCACAGGCCGTGCGGCAGTTTCGCCAACAGGGACAATTGAGATGAAAACGGTTTTACTCGCCGCAGCGATTGCGACGAGCGGCCTTATTGCCGCTTCGTCGGCGCAAGCGGCAACCTTCCCGGTGGGCAGTGCCAATTTCAAGGCCTCCGCTGGCCCGAACGGTACCTTCGCCGGTGCCTTTTTCAACACGGGCATCGCGTCGGGTGCGTTCACCGACACCTTCACCTTCACGATCCCCGCCAATGGCTTCGGCAGCGGCACGGTGACGACGAGCGCGAACTTCCTCGGTAACGCGAACGATCTCGATTTCACGTCCGTCCTGATCAACGGTGTGGCTGCGCAGATCTTCGTCGCGGGCGGCGGCGTGTTCGAATCGGCCTTCCAGAATCTGATCCCCATCACCGCCGGACAGCTCAACACGATCACCGTGACCGGCTTCTCGCGCGGCAACGGTGCCTATGGCGGCCAGGCCAGCTTCGAGCCCATGGATGTCCCCGAGCCGTCCACCTGGGCGCTGATGCTCGCCGGCTTCGGCATGGTTGGCTATGCGATGCGTCGTCGCAAGCTGGCGTTCGCCTAAAGCCTGTCGGGGCCGGCTACGGTCGGCCCCTACTCCGCCACGGAAGGCGCGAGTTCACGAGCGGTGATGCCGCGGGGCTTCCCGCAACCGCCGCCCGTTCCATGCACCCTCACCAGCACCGGGCATGGCGAGGCGGCCATGGCTAGGTTCGCGCCATCGCAGTGATGCGATCGGCCTTGATCCTGTCACGCTCGGCATCCGTGCGATCGGCCCGTTCGGCGAGTGCGTCCCAGTTCAAGGCGGACGATTCCCAGCGCAGGCGGACATTTTCCAAGATGGCGGCGCCAGCCGTGCGCCGGCAATCGGCCGCGCGCGAACGATAATCTAATGCACTATCGGACATGATAATTCCCGGCATGTGGAAGCGGGAGCACGATGTCTCTCAGCCGTCGACGCTTCGAGAGAGGCTGTCGACGATAGGTCTTACTATCATAATTTGGCGAATACGCTAAGCGCCAATCGGTCTTTGCCGAATCTCGAAACAATTCTGGTCCGGTTTTATAGGAAAACCGGTTCTTTTCGCCCGGATAGTCATGCCTGCCCTGGTCCGACGAGATTTGCACGGACGGGCCCCGCCCGATGACCCGCTCGGCAAGCATCGCAAGCACGGACGCGTCGGCGACGCCGTCACGCACCATTGTGGCCATCACTCAGGCCCGTCCGGATACGTCGCATGTCGCGCGCCGCATCCCCGGACATGGGCTCAGTAGCCGGGGGCCTTGGCGAAGTCCGCCTTGCCGAAGGGCCGGTCGCGGAAGATATAGCCGTAATAGAAGTCGCGCAGCCGACGGTGAAAGGCGCGGATACGGTCCTGATAGGCGAGTTGCGCCGTCAGGTCGGTATGCGCCAGCCGCGTCAGCAGCGCCTGAACGCCCACCGACGGAAGCAGCCAGCCGAGCGCGTCGGCGGCGCTGGCGCGGCGCTCCAGCCGCTCACGATAGGCCTTGACCCGATCGGCCACGCTGTCGTCGCCATTCTGGTGGAAGGCGAAATACCATTTGTAATGGAAACCCTCGGGCAGCGGTGGCGAGTCCGCCCATTCGGGATGGCGGGCATAGAAGCGCCGCATCGTGTCCTCGCGCGGGATTTCCCAGGCATGGTGGACATTCTCGCGCTGCGCCAGCGCGATCCGGGCACCTTCGTCGACCGGAATGGCGCGATTGATGACGACATTGGCGAGCGTCGGAATGACCAGCACGAGCACCAGCCACAGTCCGGCGAGCGTCGCGGCATTGGCGGTCGATCCATGGCCCAGCCGCGACACCAGCCCGGCCAGGCCGATCCAGAACAACAGATACGCACCCGCCACCGCGACGACCAGCAGCATCGCCCAGGCTTCGACCCCAGACAGAAGCGCACCGATCATGAACGGCACCGCCAGGGCCGCCAGCAACAGCGCGAACCGCAGCAGCCCACGTCGCAGCCACAGCCGCCCCGCCCCCGGCAGCGCGCCCAGCATCCGGGCGCGTCCCGCCTCGCGCTCACCCGACTTCAGGTCGTGGAACAGCGCGATGACGAACAGCGGCGCCAGGAACACCAGCACGAAGGCGAAATCGAACCGCCCCGGCAGCGCCAGTTCGGGATTGAAGGTATCGCCGTCATAGATCTGCGCCTCCAGCCCCAACGCCCGGACGCGCAGGATATAGGGTGCGACATCGCGCATGCCGATCGCGGCGAAGGCGAGCGGCGCGGGCGCGTCCCAGGTGGGGTGGAAGGTATAATAGGCGGCGCTCCCGGCGTCCTTCTCCCGGTCGACATAGCGGGCGATCGCCTCGACATCCTCCGCCTGCGCGGTGGAGATCGCATCGATGGCGGCGCGCTGCCGTGCCATCTCGGTCATCCCGGCGGCGACGGCGGCGGCGCTGAGCACCGCCAGCAGGACCAGCGCGATGCTCGCCATGCGCGACCGCAGCAGCAGCCGTAGCTCATGCTTCCACAGTGCCATCACTTCGCTCCCAGCCGGCGGGTCGCCCATGCCAGCGCGGCCCCGACCACCACCAGCCAGCCCAGGATGATGGTCACCCCCGGCAGGCTCGCCCGCACCAAGGTCGCCGCATCGGGCGGGACGAAGGCGAATTTGGGAATCCCCCGCCAATGGTCGGCGCCGATCCGCTTGCGCCGGTCGGCGCCGGCGTCCTTGGCGACATCGTCGGCATAGCGGACCGCCTCGGCCTGCAAGCGGTTCAACTGCTGCACGAGGGCGTAGCGATAGGCCTCCGCCTGTTCGAGGAAGCGGCGATGGCCGGCGAAATCGGTGCCCGCCGCCGCCATCGACGCCTGGCGCAGCGCGATGGTCGGGCTGAGCAGGCCGATCCCGGTGACCCAAGCATTCTGCCGCGCCTGCGTCGCGAAGCTGGCCGTGGCATAACGGTCGAACAACTTGCTGGTCAGCGCTTCGCCTTCCAGCGCGAGCAGGCCCTTATAGTTGACCGGCAGATCCTCGACGCGGGCCACGCCATAGCGTTTCAGCACGTCCGCCTTGAACCGGGCGAAATGCGGATCGTCGGGATCATGGCTGTCGCCCATCCGGCGCAGGTCGCGGGCGATGGCGACATCGGTCTGCAGGCGGTTGGTGAGCGGATAGGCCGCGCTCGCCATGTCGGGCGCGACGCGCGGCAGCAGCACCACCGTCACCGCCCACACCGCCAGCAAGGCGAGCAGGGCATCACGGCGGCGACGGACCAGCATCGACACGAGGATGATGGCCACCACCCACAATGCCAGATAGGCGGCATAGCCCAGGGCGATGGCCATCATCGGCCCGGCAAAGGCGCCCGGCTGGCCGGCGATCAGCACGAAGCCGATCATCGCCGGAAGCCCGACCAGCAGCGCGACCACGCCCAGCGCGGCGAGCTTGCCCAGCACGATCGATCGTGCCGAGGCTCCCTGCACCATCAGCGGGCGCAGCGTTCCCCCCTCGGTCTCGCGCGCGACCGCGCCATAACCGAGGAAGATCAACAGCAGCGGCGCCACCACCTGAAGGACGAAGGCCGGGGTCAGCTGGCCGAAGCGGACCAGCGCCGAGCTTTGCCGCACATCGCCGAAATTGCTGGTATTCTGCCGATGTCCTTCGAGGAACATGGTGTTGCCGGTAAAGGCGTCGACGCCCGGATCGAAGGCGGCGAGCGGCCCCAGCGGGCGGAAGATGAAATGCCCATAATGGACGACGCGATGCGGGTGGCGGTCGGGCTGCGCCTCGAACGCATGGTTCGCCTCCGCCTGGTTGCGCGCGCGATGGTCGGCGATGCCCTGTTGATGCGTCCAGGCGGTGGCGACAGCGACCAGCGTCAGGACCAGCAGCAGCAGGATGGCGGTCACCGCGACGCGGTTGCGCCGCATCAGCCGCCACTCGTCGCGCGCGATGAGCGAGATCGCGCTCATGCCGCCGCCGCCCCCGCGAACCGGTCATGCAGGGCGCGCACGTCGAAGCGGGCCTCGCCCTCCGCCGCGACCGCCGCGACGATGCGTCCGCCCTCCAGAAAGCCGATACGGTCGGCGACATCGGCGGCGCTGAGCAGGTCGTGCGTCACCATCAGCACGGCGGTGCCCCGCGCCCGCACCGCATGGAGCAGCCTGTTGAAATCGGCCGTCGCGCGCGGATCGAGGCCGGAGGTCGGCTCGTCGAGCAGCAGCACCGGGACTTCGCGCAACAGCGCCACGGCGATGGCGACCTTCTGTCGCATCCCCTTGGAAAAGCCGCCGAGCCGCTGGTCGAACGCCCGCTCCTGCAGGCCCGCCGCCGCCAGGGCTTCGACAATCGCCGGCCGGTCGCGCGGCGTACCCGACAGGGCGAGCAGATAATCGGCGTTCTCGACCGCGCTCAGATGTTCGTACAGCGCGACATTCTCCGGCAGATAGGCGATGCGCCGCCGGGCCGCGTCGGGATCGGCGGCCGCGTCGATCCCGCCGACCCGCACGCTGCCCCCGTCGACCCGGACGAAGCCGAGCAGGGCCGACAGCGTCGTCGACTTGCCCGCGCCATTGCCACCGAGCAGCGCATAGATCTCGCCGCTCGCCACCGAGAGCGACAGGCCATTGAGCACGCGGTGCGCGCCATAATGGAGGATGGCGCCGTCAATGGCGATTTCGGGCAGGCCGGCGGGCGGTTGGTGCGTCATCGACATATCCGCCCACTGCCCTCCGGCGAACGCCATCGTCAAGGGCGATGATGTATCATTCCATTGACAGGCTTTTGTGGATCGGGTTGGAGCGCGTAAAATTTCACGTCATCCGCATTTGGGGGGAACCTTATGTCGATCTGTTTGCGCCGGCTTGCGCCGGCCCTGATGCTCGTGCCGCTGGCCAGCGCGACCGCCGCGCGGGCGAACGAAGGCGCGGAGCCCAAGACATCGTCGGTCGAGGAAACGACCGACGACATCGTCATCACCGGGTCGCGCAGCGCCAATGCCAGCATCAACGGACTCGACATCGACCCGCAACTGCTGCCGCAGAATGTCCGCCTGCTCGACGACCAGCTGATCGAGCGGGCGGGCTTCACCGACCTGTCGCAGCTCTTCGATCTGGCGGGCGGCATGTCGCGGCAGAACAGCTTCGGCGGCGCCTGGGATGCCTATGCGATCCGGGGATTTTCCGGCGATATCAATCAGGGGCCGGACCTGCTGGTCAATCGCTTCAGCGCCAATCGCGGCTTCAATGCGCGCCGCGACGTGGCGACGGTCGAAAGCTTCCAGGTGCTGAAGGGCCCGGCCTCGGCGCTATCGGGCAAGGGCGAGCCGGGCGGATCGATCAACATCGTGACCAAGGCCCCGCTCGACCATGTCCATGCCGGCGGCGAGCTGGGCTATGCCAGCTTCGATACGTGGCGCGGCAGCTTCGATATCGGCGGCCCGGTCGGCAACGGCCTGTCGACGCGGGTCATCGGAGTCTATCAGGACGGCGGCAGTTTCCGCGACTTCGTGCATAACGACCGGCTGCTGTTCGCGCCGTCGATCGGCTGGCGGCTGAACGACCGGGTGCGGCTGCTCTACCAGCTCGAATATAATCTGGTGGGCTTCACCCATGATCGCGGGCTGGTGGCGGTGAACGGCAATGGCCGCGCGCTGCCGCGCAGCCGGTTCCTGGGCGAGCCGAACGACGGGCAGATGACCCAGCGCACGTCGCAGCATCAGGCGACCGCCTATGTCGATCTCGGCCCCGGCGTCGCTTTGGAGGGCGGCGTCCAATATCGCGACGGCGCGCTGCTGGGGCAGTCGACGCACAATAGCCGACTGGTCGGCACGCAATTGTGGCGGCAGTTGCGCATCCACGATTACCGCTGGCAGGATCTGTCGGGGCGGATCGAACTGAGCGCCAATCGCACGCTGCTCGGCATCGGTCATCAGATGCGCGTCGGGGCCGACGCCTTCGATTACGACCAGCGACGCATCTTCTACCGGTTCAACCCGACCGCGGCGCAGCCCTATGCCATCGACATCGCCAAGCCGGTCTATGGCCAGCCCAAGCCGGTCGCGCCGCTCAACCAGAATCTGCTCGAACGGCTGGGCGGGCACAGCGTCTATGCGCAGGACCTGCTGACGTTCGACGATCGCGTCTCGCTGCTGCTCGGCCTCCGCCACGACTGGATACGCCAGGACAATCTGAACTATCGGACCGGCCGCACCGACCGGCAGCGCCCACAGGCGACCAGCCCCCGCGCCGCCTTCACCATCGCGCCGAGCGCGCATGTCTCGACCTATATCAGCTGGGGCCGGTCGTTCCGCTTCAACCAGGGCGTCGACGCCGCCGCCGCCCCCTTCGCCCCCGAACGCGGCGAGGCATGGGAGGGCGGCGTGAAGATCGCGGCGCTGGACAAGCGGCTGACCGGCACCGTCTCGCTCTTCCAGATCACCAAGCGCAACATCCTGGTCAACGATCCCGCCAATCCCGGTTTCTCGATCGCGACCGGCGAGGCGCGCAGTCGCGGGGTGGAAGCCGACGCCAATTATCGCGTCGGCGAGCGGCTGACGCTGACCGGCGTCTATGCCTGTACCGATGCGAAGGTGACGCGCGATACGCGGCCGGGCCTGACCGGCAGCGCCCTGTCGAACATCCCGCATCACAGCGGCGCGGCCTATGCCTTCTGGCAGTCCCGCGGGACGCGACCGGGATCGGTCGGCATCGGCGCGGGCGTGACCTATGTCGGCTCGCGGCCGGGCGACGACGTCGCCAGCGGGTTCCGCTTGCCGGGCT
The DNA here is from genome assembly GCF_031453475.1 of Sphingomonas sp. SORGH_AS_0438. NCBI lineage: Bacteria > Pseudomonadati > Pseudomonadota > Alphaproteobacteria > Sphingomonadales > Sphingomonadaceae > Sphingomonas > Sphingomonas sp. SORGH_AS_0438. Next base: position 83,181 of record NZ_JAVIZS010000001.1, on the reverse strand, counting down.
ATGCCACCGCGCGCCTCAACCTGTCCTACCGGCTGACAAAGGGGCTGTCGGCGCATCTCGATGGCGAGAATCTGTTCGACGCCTATTATCTCGAAAGCAGCTATTCGAACGTGTGGATCACGCCCGGCACGCCGCGCACGATCCGCGCCCGGATCGCCCTCGCGCTGTGAAGCGGCTGGCATGGGGGCTGGTGCTGGCCGCCGGTGGCTGGCAGGTGCCCGCTGCCGCCCAGCGCACGACCGAGAATACGGTGCGCGAGGCGGAGGACGGCTTCGGCAAGAGCGTGGGCAGCGAGTCGATCGGCATCTACGCCAGCGGCGAGGTGCGCGGGTTCAGCGCGACCGAGGCGGGCAACAACCGGATCGAGGGCATATATTGGGATCGCGCGGCCACGCTGAGCAGCGTCATCACCCGCGAGACGACGACCCGCGTCGGCCTCAGCGCCTTCGGCTACCCGCTGCCCGCGCCGACCGGGATCATCGACCATGAGATGCGTCGCGCGGGACCCAAGCCGGTCGTCAGCGTCCAGGTGAACAGCGGCGATTATCTGGGAACCGACCTGGTCGTCGATGCGGCGATCCCCATCGGCGACCGGATCGGCATCAACCTAGATGCGGGATTGTACGACGACCAATATGTCAGCGGGGCCAGTGGCCGGTTCCTGAGCTATGGCGGGATCGCGCGCCTGCGTCCGGTCGACGGGGTCGAGCTGACCGGCTTCTATGGCGGCTACAGCTTCGCGGACGAGGAACAGGCGCCGACGATCTTCACCGCCGATGGCCGGGTACCGCAGCCCATCGTGCGCCGCCGCTTCTTCGGACAGGACTGGGCCGACTGGGCGGGACAGGCCTTCAACTATGGCGCGCTGGCCAAGGCGACGCTCGGCCGGTGGCAGGTCGCTGCCGGCGCGTTCCGCAGCCGCTTCGCCCGCGACGAATATCACACCGCCTTCTATCGCGGCGTCGATGCGAACGGGGTCGGCCGTTCCTTCGTGCTGGCGGGCGAGGATCAGACGACCGCCTCCACCTCGGGCGAACTGCGCCTCAGCCGTCTGATCGAGGACGGCCCGCGTCGCCACCGGCTGCTCGTGTCGGTGCGGGCCCGCGATGTGGCGGCGCGCTATGGCGGGCTGGCCACCGCCGATCTGGGACTCGCGACGATCGGCGTTCCCGACCCCCCGCCCCCAACCAACACTGGTATTCGGCCAGCGGACGCGCGACGATGTGCGGCAGACCAGCTATGCGGTCGGCTATGAATTGCGCTGGACCAGGCTGCTCGAACTCAATCTGGGCCTGACGCGCACCGACTATCGCAAGGGGGTCGCGGTGCCGGGCGCGGCCGTCGTCCTGGAACGCGATCGCCCCTGGCTATGGAACGCCGCCCTCGCGCTGCTGCCGACCGAACGCCTGACGCTCTACGCCGCGACGACGCGCGGGCTGGAGGAAAGCGGCATCGCGCCGGGCAATGCGAGCAATCCCGGCGCGGCGCTGCCCGCGCTGCGGACGCGGCAATATGAGGCGGGTGCCCGCTACGCCTTTCCCGGCGGCTGGCGCGCGACGACGGCGGTGTTCGACATCGCCAAGCCCTATTTCGACCTCGATCGGCGGGACGGCGCGTTTCGCCAGCTGGGCACCGTCACCCATCGCGGGGCCGAGGCATCACTGTCCGGGAGTCCGCTGGAGGGGCTCAGCATGATCGTCGGCATGGTCTGGCTGCGTCCCCGCGTGACGGGCCAGGCGGTCGACGACGGGCGGATCGGCCCGCGCCCGATCGGCCGAACACCGCTGCTCGTCGATGCCAGCGCCGACTACCGGATTCCGGGCCTCTCCGGCTTTTCGGTCGACGCCCATGCCACCTATGAAGCGCGACGGACCGCCAATGCCGCGAACACCGCCTCGCTTCCGGCGCGTGCGATCCTCGATCTCGGCGCGCGCTATCGCAGCCGCATCGGCCATGTGCCGACGTTGCTCCGGGTACAGGTGCGCAACGTCGCCGATACGTTCGGCTGGCGGGTGTCGGGCGGTGGCGGTTACACGCTGCTGCCCGGCCGCCGCGTCATCGCGAGCGTGACGGCGGATTTCTGAAGTGGTTTCCGATCGGGGCATGCGCGCGGAGATCGCGTTCAGCCCGTGCCGAAGCCGGCTCGGCTATGCTCGCCATTGTCGGTGCGATCGCGCCCCCGCCAGCACATTCTCCAGTTCGCCGAGCGTATGCGGCACGTCGAGATGCTGCGCCCCCAGGAACAGGCGCGACCCTTCGCCCTCCGGTACGGCATGGGTCAGCTTGTCGATGTCGACCAGCGCCTTGCCGGACGGAAGGATGTCGATCTGAACGAACCGCATGATGATCTCCAAAGGTCGGCCGGTTGGCTTGGGTGCCGGGTCAACGCATGATGATGCCTCATGGATCGCCTCGACGATCACCATGCGCCCGACCGGCGGGATCTCGCGTTGATCCTACCGCGAAGGAGAGCATCATGATCGATCCCGACACCACGCAGGACCAGGACGAAGCCGAAGAGATGGAGAAGGTGCAGGAGGACGCGGCCGAGGAGCGCGAGGAAAACGGCGGCTACCAATAAGCGAGATGGACATGGCGGACGGGCTTGCCACTCCGTCGCGACGGAGGCACCCAGCATGACACATGCGGGTGCCCCGCCCCCGCGACGGGCGGTCCATTTCGTCGCATTCCGGGGTGACGAATATTACAGCGCCGTCCGCGTGTTCGGAACGCCGGACTTCATTCATATCGGCTGGGACGTCTGGGCCAGAGAGGCCGTCGTGCCGGGCGACATCGCCGTGTTCGCCCGCGGCACGAGCGACGATCCGCCGTCGCGCTACAGCTTCCCCGATCTCAGGGAGGCGGAGACGGAACTTGAGAACCCGATGACATGATTGGGATTCGGGATCGTCATGGCGAGCGCAGCGAAACGATCCGGAGCCTCAGGCGCGCGGATTGCGCCGGAACCTACCTAGCGTCGTCGTAGCGTGAGCGGAGCCGAATCCCGTCGTCGCCGGGGGCGGAGCGGCACCCTGCCGCCCCGCCCCCGAGGGTCGTCAATCCGCGAAGGGATCGCGGACCAGGATCGTGTCGAGCCGCTCCGGGCTGGTCGAGACCAGCGCGACCGGGCAGCGGATCAGCTCCTCGATGCGGCGGATATATTTGATCGCCTGCGCCGGCAGGTCGGCCCAGCTGCGCGCGCCCGCCGTCGACTCGCTCCAGCCTTCCATCGTTTCATAGACCGGCTCGACCAGCGCCTGATCGGCGGCGTGCGAGGGGAAATAGTCCAGCACCTCGCCGCGCAGACGATAGCCGGTGCAGATCTGCACCTCCTCGAACCCGTCGAGCACGTCGATCTTGGTCAGCGCGATGCCGGTGATGCCGCCCACCGCCGCCGACTGGCGCACCAGCACCGAATCGAACCAGCCGCAGCGCCGCTTGCGGCCGGTGACCGTGCCGAACTCATGGCCGCGCATGCCCAGCCGCTCGCCCGTCTCGTTCTCCAGCTCGGTGGGGAACGGGCCGGAGCCGACGCGGGTCGTATAGGCCTTGGCGATGCCCAGCACGAAGCCGACCGCCGAGGGCCCCAGGCCCGAACCGCCCGCCGCCGCCCCGGCGATGGTGTTGGACGAGGTGACGAACGGATAGGTGCCGTGGTCGACATCCAGCAGCACGCCCTGCGCGCCCTCGAACAGGATGCGCTTGCCCGCGCTCCGCGCCTCGTTGAGGTCGCGCCACACCGGCTTGGCGAAGGGCAGGACGAAGCCCGCAATCTCTTCCAGCTCGGCGATCAACGCCGCGCGGTCGATCGGGTCGACGCCGAAACCGGCCCGCAGCGCATCGTGATGCGCCAGCAGCCGGTCGAGCTGCGGCTCCAGCGAACCCAGATGCGCGAGGTCGCACACCCGGATGGCGCGGCGGCCGACCTTGTCCTCATAGGCTGGGCCGATGCCGCGCCGCGTCGTGCCGATCTTGCCCGCGCCGCTCGCATCCTCGCGCAACCCGTCCAGGTCGCGGTGGAAGGGCAGGATCAGGGGGCAGGTATCGGCGATGCGCAGCGTCTCGGGCGTGGCGACCACGCCCTGCTCGCCCAGCCGCTCGATCTCCGCCTTGAGCGCCCAGGGGTCCAGCACCACGCCATTGCCGATCACCGACGGGGTGCCGCGCACCAGGCCGGAGGGGAGGAGCGACAATTTATAGGTCTTGTCACCCACCACCAGCGTGTGCCCGGCGTTGTGCCCGCCCTGGAATCGCACGACCATGTCGGCTCGGCTTGCCAGCCAGTCGACGATCTTGCCCTTGCCCTCGTCGCCCCATTGCGCGCCGATGACCGCTACGTTCGCCACAGTTCTTCCTTCGCTGTCCGCGCGCCGCTTAAGGGCGCAGAGGCTCCGGGTCCATGCCGAATCGTCAGGCGAGCGCCGGAACCATGGTCGCGGACCGCCGCTCGGCGGGGATCGGAGCGAGCGCGGACAGGAATTGCCGGGCGCTCGCCGCCCAGTTGAACCCCTTGCCATAGGCGGCGCAGGCGGCGGGATCGCAGGGCAGCGCCATGGCGATCGCCCGGTCCAGATCGTCGTGCATCCCGCCCACGCCCGGCACCAGCACGTCGACCGGCCCCGTCACCGGAAAGGCCGCGACCGGCGTGCCGCAGGCCAGCGCCTCGACCATCACCAGCCCGAACGTGTCGGTCAGGCTGGGGAAGACCAGCACATCGGCGGCGCGATAGGCGGCGGCCAGCGCCGCACCGTGCCGCGCGCCCAGGAAATGCGCGTCCGGAAACCGCCGCTCCAGTGCCGCACGCGCTGGTCCGTCGCCGACCACGATGCGGACGCCCGGATGGTGGCTGGACAGGAAGGCGGCGACATTCTTCTCCACCGCGACTCGCCCGACATAGAGCAGCACCGGCCGGCCCGGTCCCGCCAGCGACCGGATCGCCTGGTCGATCGGCCCGATCGCATCGAACTGCTCCAGGTCGACGCCCCGTCCCCAGCGCCGCGCCTGGGTCAGGCCATGGTCCGCCAGCACCGCCTCGACACCGGCGCTCGCGGCCAGGATCGCATGGGCGGGGGCATGGAAGCGCCGGATGATCGTCCACACCCGCTCGGCCCGGAGCGGCGTGCGCGCGGCGACATATTCGGGAAAGCGGGTGTGATAGGCGGTGGTGAAGGGCAGCCCCTGCCGCAGGCACCAGGCGCGCGCCGCCCAGCCGATCGGCCCCTCGGTGGCGATATGCACCGCCTCGGGCGCGAAGTCGGCGATCATCCGTCCGACCCGGCGCGACCCCGCCAGCGCCAGCCGGATCTCGGCATAGCCCGGGCAGGGTAGCGACAGGAACCGGTCGGGCGAGACGACCATCACCTGATGGCCCATCGACTCCAGTTGCGCCCGCGTCGCGCGCAGCGTTCGGACGACTCCGTTGACCTGCGGCGTCCAGGCGTCGGTGACGATCGCAATCCGCATATGGCTCTTCCCTGTCCCGGATCAGGACGGGTTAGCATCGGCCTGTGACGCGCATGTCTCACATCGATGACGGTTCGGCGTCTCGACCAAGTTCATCAACAACATGCTGATTTGCAATGATATATATTGATACCGGAAGCATATTTCAGCATCCGCGGCACGGATGGCGTCGATCATGCCAGCATCGGCAAGATGACTATTCGGTCATGAATAATATTCCATTAACCACCATCTTGCTAAGCCCATCGAAACAAGACACGTTTGCCGCCGGGCCGACCGCCCGAGCGTGGTGCGCCGGTCTTTTGCACTGAGCAAAAACAGGGGGGAAAATGACGAAGACGTGGACCATGCTCGCCGCGGCGACGCTGGCGATGGTGGCTGGCGCGATGCCGGCGCAGGCGGCCTATACGCTGGGCGGCCAGGCCGTACCGACCATGACCTACACCACCGCCGACAAGGTCGCGGCTGGCCTGACCGGTGGGTCCTATACCGGCGTCGGCTCGCTGTTCATCAGCTTCGAATCGACCGCGACGACGGGTTTCGGCTCGCTGTGCACCGGCGCGCTGGTGTCGAGCGGCGCGGTGCTGACCGCCGCCCATTGCCTGTCCGACTACAAGCAGGACGGCTCGATGGACAAGGTGACGTCGGTCACCTTCTACCTGCCCTCTCGTGGCGAGCGCACCGCCGCCAACACCTTCACCGCCGTCGCCGGCTCGTGGAAGGTCCATGAGGATTACGACGCGACCGACATCGGCGCGGGCAACGACATCGCGCTGTTCTCGCTGTCGCGGGCGGCGACCGGCCATGACGTCTATGGCATCTATGACGGCAATCCGCTGCGCGACTTCACGCGCGTCGGCACCGGCACGGTCGGCGGCCCCGCCGGCACCGGCACGGGCGGCGTCAGCAACGACTATAAGCAGCGCGAGGGCAAGAACCTCTACGAATTCTACGGCGACGACGTGTTCAGCGACGCCCAGCACAACATCCTGCTGTCCGACTTCGACGACGGCACGGCGACGCATGACGCCTTTGGTCGCGGCATGGGCACGTCGCAGACCGGCATCGACGGAGAAAGCTCCTCCTCGCCGGGGGATTCGGGCGGCCCCATCTTCATCGACGGCAAGATCGCCGGCATCACCTCGTTCGGCGTGACCGGCGCGGTGTTCGGCGGCGGCTGCGGCCGGACGGGCAGCATCGATCCCTATGCCTCCGCGAGCGGCAACTGCACCAACTCCTCGGTCGGCGAGCTGACGGGCGATACCTGGGTCAAGCCATATACCGGCTTCATCAACGCCTATCTCGCCAGCGCCGTACCCGAGCCGTCGAGCTGGGTGATGATGCTGGGCGGCTTCGGCATGATGGGTGTCGGCCTGCGCCGCCGCGCCCGCCGGGCGACCGCCACGGCCTGAACCGCCGTCGCGCCGGCCGCAGGACCGTCGGGGCGAGGGAGCGATCCCCCGCCCCGATCGCGTTCAGTCCTCGATGATCTGGCTGTGCCGCGCGGTGTCGCGCATCCGCAGATAGACGATCAGCGACACGCCGATCATCGCGGTGACATACCAGTAGAAGCCCTGTTCCCAGCCCGCCGCCTTGAACTTCAGCGCGACATATTCGGCGGTGCCGCCGAAGATCGTGTTCGCCAGCGCATAGGGCAAGGCGACGCCCAGCGCGCGGATATGGGCGGGGAAGAGTTCGGCCTTCACCACCGCGTTGATCGACGTATAGCCGGTGACGATGATCAGCGCCGCCATGACCAGCAGGCCGGCGGTCAGCGGATCGCGCACCGTCGCCAGCGTCGAGAAGATCGGATAGGTGAACAGCAGCCCGCCGATGCCGAACGCCACCATGATCGGCTTGCGCCCGATCCGGTCGCTGAGGCCGCCGACCACCGGTTGCAGCAGCATGAAGACGAACAGGGTCGCCGCGTTGATCTGGCTCGCCACCTCGCGGCTGAAACCGGAGGTGTTGACCAGGAACTTCTGCATGTAGATCGAATAGGCATAGAAGGCGAGCGTACCGCCCGCGGTCAGCAGCATCACCGTCGCCGTCTCGCGCGGGTGATGGCGGATGAGCTGCCAGAAGCCGGACTTGGGCGCTCCCTCCTGCTTGGCGTTCTTGAAGCTTTCCGTCTCCGCCAGCCCGCGCCGCAGATAGAAGACGACCACCGCGAGCAGCGCGCCGACCGCGAACGGGATGCGCCAGCCCCAGGCGTCGAGATCCGCCTCGCTCAGCGTGGATTGCAGGATCAGGAGCACGCAGATCGCCAGCAACTGTCCCGAGATCAGCGTGACATATTGGAAGGACGAGAAGAAGCCGCGCCGCCCCTTGCCCGCCATCTCCGACAGATAGGTGGCGCTGGCGCCATATTCGCCGCCGACCGACAGGCCCTGCATCAGCCGGGCGAGCACCAGCAGCGCGGGCGCGGCCAGACCGATCGTCTCGAAGCCGGGCGTCACCGCGATGATCAGCGAGCCCGCGCACATCAGCGTCACCGACAGGGTCAGCCCCGCCTTGCGCCCGCGCCGGTCGGCATAGATGCCCATGATCCACGCGCCGATCGGCCGCATGACGAACCCGACCGCGAACACCGCCGCCGCGCTCAGCAACTGCGCGGTGCGGTCGGTGCTGGGGAAGAAATGCGGCGCGAAATACAGGGTGAAGGCCGAATAGACATACCAGTCGAACCATTCGACCAGGTTGCCGGTCGATCCGCCGATGATCGATTTCAGCCGGCCGGCGGTGGAGGATGTCGGAGGCGCGCCCGCCATCTGGATCGGATCACGGGAAACGGCACCGGCCATCATGTCTCTCCTTGTTTCTTTTCTGCCGTATTCGGACAGGGACGCGTCATGCTCCCCCGGATCGACGCGCCCGGCAAGCGGCACGTTTTTTCAGGCCGCAGCCAAGCGGTTGCAAGGATTTCCCAAGGTCGCGCGGCGGACAGGCGCCAATCGAGCGTGCGGGGATTCGCTTGCCAAGCCGCCCAGCCTTGCGGCAATCCGCACAGGTGCCCGTCCCCGCCAGCCCGTTCGCCAGCCCCGCCGCCCGTCGCGCGGTCGTCGCGGTGCTGCTGGTCACGGCGGCGACGATCATCTTCGCGCTGATCGCCGGCCGCTATGCCCGCGACCAAGCGCGTGCGTCGCTGGCGGTCGAGGTGGAGCGGACCGCCCGCCAGCAGATGCGGCTGCTCGACAGTGAGTTGCAGAAGTTCCGCCTGTTGCCGATCGTGCTGCGCGAATTCGCCGAACTGCGCCCGGCGCTGGCCTCGGACGGCGACGCGGCGGCGGAGCGGCTCGACGGCAAACTGAAGCTGCTGGCCGAGCGGACCGGCGCGCCCGTCATCTACCTGATCGACCGCAACGGCCTGGCCGTCGCCGCCTCCAATGCCGACCGGCCGGACAGCTTCGCCGGCCAGCGCTACGATTTCCGCCCCTATTTCCTCCGGGCCAAGCGCGACGGCGCAGCGGAATATTTCGCGATCGGCACGACCAGCGGCCGGGCCGGCCTGTTCCTGGCGCGCCGGATCGGCTTGGCGGCGAACCCGGACGGCGTGATCGTGGTGAAGATGGAGTTCGATCGCCTGGCGCGCGCCTGGCGCGGCGATGCGGGCATGACGCTGCTCACCGACGCGACCGGCGTGGTGGTGGTGGCGAGCGACCCCACGCAGCGATTCACCACCCTGCGCCCGCTCACCGCGACCGAGCGGCAGGTGATCCGCATCCACCGCCAGTTCGCCGACCAGCCCCTGCCCCTGGCGCGCTGGCGCGAGGGGACGGCTGCGCGCGCGGCGATGGCGAGCGCGACGCTGGCCGCGCCGCTGCCCGGCTGGCACCTGCTGCACGTCGAGCCGCTGGCCCCGGCCCTGCGCACGGCCGACACCTGGTCGCACACCGCGACGCTCGCCTTCGCGCTGATCGCGGCGGGGCTGGCCACCGGCTGGCTGTGGCGCACCAGCCGGGGCGAGCGCGCCGCCGCCCGGCGCGAGGCGCTGGAGGCGGAGATCGCCGCGCGCACCGGCGACCTGCGCCTCGCCAATGACCGGCTCCGCGTCGAGATCACCGAGCGGATGGCCGCCGACCAGCGCTTCCGCGCCGCGCGCGAGGAACTGGCCCAGGCCAACCGGCTCGGCTCTCTGGGACAGATCACCGCCGGCATCGCGCATGAGATCAACCAGCCGGTGGCGACGATCCGCACGCTGGCGGAGAATGGCCGCCTGTTCCTGGACCGCGCCCGGCCCGAACGCACCGCCGAGAACCTCGCCACCATCGCCGCGCTGACCGAGCGGATCGGCAGCATCGTCAGCGAGATGCGCCGCTTCGCCCGGCGCGGCAGCCGCAGCCTGGGGCCGATCCCGCTGACCGAGGTGATCGAGGGGACGATGCTGCTGGTCGGCGACCGGCTGCGCGCGGCCGGCGTCGCGCTCGACCTGCCCGATCCGGACGACTTGCCGATGGTGGTGGCGGGCCGGGTGCGGCTGGAACAGGTGCTGGTCAATCTCCTCACCAACGCGCTAGATGCGCTTGCTGGCCAGGCGGCCCCGCGCGTCGCGCTGATCGTCGCCACCGCGGCGGACACCGTGGCGCTGACCGTCGCCGACAATGGCCCGGGCATCGCCGAGGATCGCGCCTGCGAGATCTTCACCCCCTTCGTCACCGGCCGACCCGACGGGCTCGGCCTGGGCCTGGGCATCGCGCGCGACATCGTGGTGGAATTCGGCGGCACGCTCGACCTGATCCCCTCGCCTCTGGGCGGGGCGGCCTTTCGCATGATATTGCCGCGCGCATGAGCGAGCTTCAGATCCTGCTGGTCGATGACGATGACGGCTTGCGCACCGCGCTGGTCCAGACATTCGAGCTGGCCGGGCTGGAGGTGGAGGCCCATGCCGATCCGCGCACCGCGCTCACGCGGTTGAGCGCGGACTTTCCCGGCATCCTCGTCACCGACATCCGGATGCCGGGCATGACCGGCACCGAGCTGTTTCATCGCACCGCCGCGATCGACAGCGAGATCCCGGTGCTGCTGATGACCGGGCATGGCGATGTCGCGATGGCGGTCGCGATGCTGAAGGACGGCGCGTTCGACTTCATCGCCAAGCCCTTCGCCCCCGAACAGCTCGTCGCCAGCGCCAACCGCGCGCTGGAGCTGCGCCGGCTGGTGCTGGAGAATCGACGGCTGCGGCAATTGGCGGAGGATGCCGACCATGCCTCGCCGCTGATCGGCCAGTCGCCCGCGATCGAGCGGTTGCGCGCCACCATCCGCCAGGTCGCGCCCGCCGAGGTCGATGTGCTGGTCGAGGGCGAGACGGGCACTGGCAAGGAACTGGTCGCCCGCCTGCTCCACCGCGCCAGCGCGCGCCGCGCCCGCCCCTTCGTCGCGATCGACTGCGCCGCCCTGCCCGATGCGGTGGCGGAGGAGGAGCTGTTCGGCCTGGGCCCCTCCGCCGGTCGGCGCGGCCAGGAAGGGCGGATCATCGCCGCCGATCGCGGCACATTGTTCCTCGACGAGATCGACAGCATGTCGCCCGCGCTCCAGGGCAAGCTGCTCCGCGTCGTCGAGGAGCGCGAGGTGCGCGGCGGCGGCGAGGGTCCGCGCGTCGTCGACCTGCGCATCGTCGCCGCCGCCAAGACCGACCTGGCCGAGGCGGTGGCGGCCGGGCGGTTCCGCGCCGACCTGCTCTATCGGCTGGATGCGGTGCGGCTGCGCGTACCGCCCCTTCGCGAACGGCGCGGCGACGTGCCGCTGCTGTTCGCGGCCTTCCTGCGCGAGGCGGCGGAGCGATTCGGGCGGCCGGTGCCGAGCATCGATGCGGGTATCAGCGCGCGGCTCGACACGCATGACTGGCCCGGCAACGTCCGCGAATTGCGCAACTATGCGCAGCGCGTGACGCTGGGCCTGGCCGACCAGGCCGCGACCGCCCCGGAGATGGAGCCGCTTCCCTTGCGAGTCGAGCGGTTCGAGGGCGATGTCATCCGCACTGTGCTGGAGGAGGTGCAGGGCGATGTCCGCTCCGCACTGGAACGGCTCGGCATCCCCCGCAAGACCTTCTACGACAAGGTCGCGCGCCACGGCCTGTCGCTCGACGCATTTCGCCGGGCGGAATAGCGGGAAGCCATTCCGGGCAGGTGGCAGGCGGCCGGCCCGACGAAGACGTGCCAGGCCGGTGGTCGCCACCGTCGGCACCCACGGGAACATTCCTTCTCCCCCTGCCCCCCGCCCCACCCAAACGGATCACGGGTGCCCCGCGGCGGACATCCGCCCAAGCCCGGCGGAACCGTGTGCGGGATTTCACTCACATTTGTTGCGATTCGATTGCGGAATGGCGGATTTCCACGGCTTTGACCGCGCATTGCATCGCCCGTCCCGAAAGCGGATGCTGGCCTCGATAACCTATCGCACCAGCCGAATACGGCAGCGCGTTCGAGAGGATGAAAGGCTCAAGCTATGCACATCGCCGCCCAACCTGCCCTGCCCCCGGCTGCCAAGCCGTGGTACAGCCACCTCTATGTCCAGGTGCTGATCGCGATCACCGCCGGCGTGCTGCTCGGCCATTTCTATCCCACCACGGGCGCGGCGCTGAAGCCGGTCGGCGATGCCTTCATCAAGCTGGTGAAGATGATCATCGCCCCGGTCATCTTCCTGACCATCGTCACCGGCATCGCCGGGATGCGCGATCTCGCCTCGGTCGGCCGGGTTGCGGGCAAGGCCTTCATCTATTTCCTGTTCTTCTCGACGCTGGCGCTGATCGTCGGCCTGATCGTCGCCAATGTGGTGCAGCCGGGCGCGGGGCTGAACATCGACCCCGCCTCGCTCGACACCAGCAAGGTGACCGAGTTCGCCGAAAAGGCACATGAGACGACGATCACCGGCTTCCTGACCGGCATCATCCCCGACACCTTCCTGTCGGCGCTGACCGAGGGCAACATCCTCCAGGTGCTGTTCGTCGCCATCCTGTTCGGCATCGGCCTGGCGATGATCGGCGAGCGCGGCGAGCGCATCACCGCCGCGCTGGAGGAACTGTCGACCGCCGTGTTCAAGGTCGTCGCCATCGTCATGAAGGCCGCCCCGATCGGCGCGTTCGGCGCAATGGCCTTCACCATCGGCAAGTACGGCGTCGGCACGCTCGCCAATCTGGCGATGCTGGTCGGCACCTTCTACCTGACCGCGCTGCTGTTCGTCATCGTGGTGCTGGGCGTGGTCGCGCGGCTGTGCGGCTTCTCGATCTTCCGCCTGATCTCCTATCTCAAGACCGAACTGCTCCTGGTGCTGGGCACCTCCTCGTCGGAAAGCGCGCTGCCCGCCCTGATCGAGAAGATGGAGCGCGCCGGCTGTCCGAAGTCGGTGGTCGGGCTGGTCGTGCCGACCGGCTATTCCTTCAACCTGGACGGCACCAACATCTACATGACGCTGGCGGCGCTGTTCATCGCCCAGGCGTGCAATGTCGACCTGACGCTGGGCCAGCAGCTGCTGCTGCTGTCGGTGGCGATGCTGTCGTCCAAGGGCGCGGCGGGCGTGACCGGCGCGGGCTTCATCACCCTGGCCGCGACGCTGTCGATCGTGCCGACCGTGCCGGTCGCGGGCATGGCGCTGATCCTGGGCGTCGACCGGTTCATGAGCGAGTGCCGCAGCCTGACCAACTTCATCGGCAATGCGGTCGCGACGATCGTCGTATCGCGCTGGGAGGGCGTGCTCGACCATGCACAGCTCGATCGCGCTATGAAGGGAGAGAGCCTGCGCGTGGATCAGATGGGGATTGGTGCCGTCCCCGCTGAGTGATGCGGGCACGTGACCTCCATGGGGCGGCCTTGCGCCGCCACCGCCAGACAAGTGAAAGTAACGACCATGCCGACCCGAACGCGCCTCGCCCTCGCCACCGCCCCGCTTGCCCTGATCGCCGCCGCGCCGGCGCTGGCGGAAACGCCGCCGGCCCCGGCCCCTGCCACGACCGCCGATGCTGCTCCCGCCGATGCCGCTCCCGCCACGCCGCAGGCGCTGGGCCCCAAGGAGCGCGGCAACCAGACCATCGCCTCCCCCGTGCAGGAGGCCTATCCGGCCGAGGCGGTCGGCGACGGGAACACGGCGGGCGGCTATAACCAGTCGCGCTGGGCCGAGGACTGGACCCGCTATCGCGATCCCGCCAAGCGCAACGACCCGCTCGACCGGCTGAAGTTCATCCCCTTCGACGCCAACGGCAATATCTATCTGACGCTGTCGGGCGAGCTGCGGCTGCGCGTCAACCAGACGACCAACCCGAACCTGCGCGACGCGGAGGCGCAGCGCCAGGACATCACCCGCATCGTCGGCGGCGCCGACCTGCATCTGGGGCGCCATGTCCGCCTGTTCGGCGAGCTGGCCCATGCTGGTCTCGCCGGCCGCAACCTGGGCACGATCACGCCGCAGATGCGCAACGACCTGGTCGTGCAGCAATCGTTCGTCGACGTGACCGGTACGGTCGCCCAGGCCGATGTCGGCGTCCGCTATGGCCGCCAGACCTTCGCCGACGGCCCGAACCTGATGGTCGTGCCGCGCGACAACAACACGATCTTCTTCGTCTATAACGGCACGCGCGCCTGGGCGCGGGCCAAGTCGGTGCGCGTCGACCTGTTCGACTTCCGCACCACGCGGCTGGGCGTCGGCGGCACCGGCGACGACATCAGCGAGCGCGGCCGCCGCTTCTCGGGCATCTCGGGCGGGATCGTCCTGCCCAAGACGCTGTTCGGCGGCTCGAAGCTGTTCCTCGACCCGTTCCTGTGGCGTCTGCGCAACGACAACGCCACCTGGGGGCGGACCACCGTGCGCGAGGAGCGGTTCTTCTACGGCCTGCACACGCTGGGCGATGTCGGCCCGGTCAATCTCGACTGGACGGTCAACTACCAGGGCGGCAATTACAACGGCCGCTCGATCGACGCCTGGCTGGTGCTGCTCGCGCAGAACTACCGCATCGGCAAGAGCAAGGGCGCACCGCGCGTCGGCTTCCACTTCGACTATGCGTCCGGCGGCGGCGCCTATGGCACCGGCAAGCTGCGCAACGCGCTCGCGCCGTTCGGCAACAACATCTATTACAGCTACCAGCTCTATGCGACGCCGACCAACCTGATCGCCTTCGCGCCGACCTTCACCTTCACGCCCCTCTCCAAGCTGCGCGTGTCGGCCGAATATCAGCTGAGCTGGCGCGATACGGTGACCGACGCGGTCTACCGCGCCAACGGCACCGCCTTCGCCGGCACGCAGCTGGTCGCCGGGCGCAAGATCGCCGACACCGCGCGGTTGCAGGCGGTCTACACGGTATCGCCACGCGTCAGCCTGACCGGCCGCTACGAGCATCTGATGGCCGGGCCGGCGCTGACCAATGCCGGGTACAAGAGCTCGGACTTCCTCGCAGGCTGGCTCAGCCTGCGGTTCTGACCTGACGGAGACCATCCCATCGCCAGTTCGCATATCGCCGCCCGCGCGCTCCTTGCCGATCCGCTGACCAACAAGGGCACCGCCTTCACCGAGGCGGAGCGCGACGCCTTCGGCCTGCACGGCCTGTTGCCGCCGCATGTCGGCACGCTCGACAGCCAGATCGAGCGGCGGCGGCGGGCGCTGGAACGGTTGCCCGACGATTTCGCTCGCTACGCGTTCCTGCGCGAATTGCAGGACAGCAACGAGGTGCTGTTCCACGCGCTGGTGGCGAGCGACCTGCCGCGCTTCCTGCCGCTGGTCTATACGCCGACGGTCGGCGAGGGGTGTGAGCGGTTCAGCGAGATCTGGCGCAAGCCCCGTGGCCTGTTCCTGTCCTGGCCCAATCGCGATCACATGGACCAGATCCTCGCCGATCCGGCGCTGGACCGGGTCAAGGTGATCGTGGTGTCGGATGGCGAACGCATCCTGGGCCTGGGCGACCAGGGCGCGGGCGGCATGGGCATCCCGATCGGCAAGCTGGCGCTCTACACCGCCTGCGCCGGCATCCACCCGTCCGAGGTGCTGCCGATCCTGCTCGATGTCGGCACCGACAACGAAGCCCGGCGCGACGACCCGCTCTATGTCGGCTGGCGACACGCGCGCGTGCGCGGCGCCGACTATGACGCCTTTGTCGAGCAGTTCGTGGCGGCGGTGCAGGCGCGCTGGCCCGATGTCCTGCTGCAATGGGAGGATTTCGCCGGCACCAATGCCTATCGCCTGCTCGATCGCTATCGCGACCGGCTGCTGAGCTTCAACGACGATATCCAGGGCACCGCCGCCACCGCGGTCGGCACCCTGTTGTCGGCGGTGCGCCGCACCGGTCATGCGCTGACTGAGCAGCGCTTCGTGCTGTACGGCGCGGGCGCGGCGGGCTGCGGCATCGCCGACATGCTGGTGCGGCTGCTGGTCGCCGATGGCCTGACCGAGATCGAGGCGCGCGGCCGAATCTGGGCGATCGACCGCTTCGGCTTGGTGGTGCGCGGCATGGCGGGCCTGAGCGATGGCCAGGCGGCGCTGGCGCGCGACCCGAAGGAGCTGGCCGGCTGGTCGGCGCCGGGCGCGATCACGCTGGCGGAGGTGGTCGACCGGGTCGGCCCCGGCGTGCTGATCGGCGTGTCCGGCCAACCCGGCGCCTTTGCCGAACCGATCGTGCGGCGCATGGCGGCGGCGGTCGAGCATCCCGTGATCTTCCCGCTGTCCAACCCGACCTCGCGATCGGAGGCCAACCCCGCCGACCTGATCGCCTGGACCGAGGGTCGCGCGATCGTCGGCACCGGCAGCCCCTATCCGCACCTGTCGGGCACGCCCCAGGCGCTGGCGCAGGTGAACAACGTCTATATCTTTCCCGGCGTCGGTCTGGGTGCGCTGTCCGCGAAGGCGACGCGGGTGACGGAGGGCATGTTCATGGCCGCCGCGCGCAAGCTGGGCGAACTGGCCGGGCCGGACGATGGCCTGTTGCCGCCGATCCTGGCGCTCCGCGACGTGGCCCTGCAGGTCGCGCTGGCAGTGGCCGACCAGGCCCGGGCCGAGGGGGTCGCGCCCCCGGCCGAGGCGGACGAGACCGAGGCGCTGGCCGCCAGCATGTGGGTGCCCGCCTATCGGTGACGGTGCGGGGCGATCGGGACGGCCTTTGCCTGTCCGTCGACGCCCGTCCCGTCATCCTTCCGTCGATCGGATCGACCCGCCGTCCGCTCGCGCCGCCCTCCCGGCGTCAGCGTGACGGACGGCGGGGCGATCAGAACTCCTTCCAGTCGTCGTCGGCGCCGCTCGGCGTCAGCGCCATGACGGCGGCGGCGGGCAGCGGCCTGATCGGCTGGTTGAAGCTCGCAATGTCGATCTTGCGCACCGCCGGTCGCTGGTCGTCGCCACGTCGGGCGTCGGTCTTGAAGTGCGACGCCTTTTCCGCGAGCGTCCCGACTTCATTGGCCAGGTTGCGTGCCGCCGCCGAGGTTTCCTCGACCATCGCCGCATTCTGCTGGGTCGCGCGGTCCATGCTGCCGACCGCGCTGGAGATCTGGGTGATCGCCGTCGACTGCGCCATATTGTCGGTGGCCATGGTGGCGAGCAGCTCGTGCACCTGCGCCACGTCGCCCGAGATCGCGGACAGCGCGCCGTCCACCTTCTGCACGGCCTGGACGGCAGTGACGATATCGGTCTGGGTCGCGGTCAGCTGCTCGCGCGCGCGCTTCGCCTCCTCCTCGGACCGCATGGCGAGCGCCGACACCAGATCGGCGACCACCGCGAAGCCACGCCCGGCATCGCCCGCGCGCCCCGCCTCGACCGCTGCGTTCATCGCCAGCACGCGGGTCTGGAACGCGATCTTGTCGAGCCCCTCGATCACCGAGTCGATGCCCTTGGCGCTGTCGGCGACGCGGCCCATCGCCTGCACCGCCTCGTCCGCCACCGCGCGACCGCCGCCGACGGTGGAGATCGCCTGATCGGCCCGCTCGACGGTACGCGCCGCCGCCGAGGCCGAGGCCTTCAGCCGGCTGTCCATCTGGGTGACCGAGGACGCGGTATGTTCGAGCGAGGCGGCATTGGCCTCGGTCCGGCGCGCCAGATCCTCCGAGGCCTGGGCGATCTCGTCCGAGCCGGTGCGGATGGTCGCCGCGCTTTCGGACACCGATCCGATCAGGTTGCGCAGGTTGAGCACCGCCTGGTTGAAGTTGGTCTTGAGCGAGGCATATTCGCTGGGGAAATCGGTGGTGATCGTGCGCGTCATGTCGCCTTCCGACAGGCGGAGCAGGCTGGTGTTCATCTCATCGACGATCGCCTGCTGCTCGACCACCACCTTGCGCTGCGAGATCGCGGTCTCGCGAAAGGTGAACATCGCCTTGGTCAGCCGACCGATACAGTCGGTGAAATGGGTATAGTTGATCGGGCTGTCCGTGTCGCCGCGCGCCAGCGCCTCCATGCGCTCCACCGTCGCGACATAGGGGACGACGACGCCCGTGCTCATCAGCCGCGCCGCGACGAAGGCGCCGCCGACCGGCACCAGGCCGGCCAGCAGGGCCACCCATAGGGGGGCGACCTCCGCGACCAGCGCGCCCGTCAGCATGGCCAGGACCGAAAAGCCGACCATCGCCGCCGTGACGACGGCCATTTTCTTCCGGATCGGAGAATTCTCGGTAAACCACTGCATATCATATCCCTCAGAGAGAGCCGTCAAACTATGTAGACGATCCGATGTGGCGGTGGTCAGTGACGGCCATCGTTTCCGATCGGAAACTTACAGGTCAGGCGGCGATTCGATTCCGTAATGTGCGGACCGGCGTGCCGGTCGTGCCGCGGGGTGCCGGTGCATGGCGGGAGCAACGCGACGCCCGACCGTGAACCGCGCCGCCTGTCCGCCCCTCCATCCGCATGATCGCCGCCGGTACCGATCGCGGCCGGGCGTCGATCTCCTGGGAGAACGGGCGTTCGCGGATGATGTCGTGATGCGGCATGGGCAATCCGGGCGGCGGGTCGGACGAGGGGCGGAAAGGGGCGATCAGATCCGGCTGTTGACCGCGATCGGCGCGGCCTGGTCGCTGCGCGACAGGGTGCCATGGACGCCATAGACGGCGCTGCGCGCGCCGCTCAGCCGGCGGGCCTCGTCGGCCACCGCCTCCATGATTTCGTCGCAGAGTTCGATCCGCCGCTCGATCAGCTTGCTGTTGACCGCCAGCCGGCGGGTCAGCACCTCCACCGCCTGGGTCAGCGCGGCGCGGCCTTCGCCCTCGACGCTGTTGATCCAGTCCGGCCGCTCGCGCGCCAGCCGCGCGATCTCGACCTCGACCGTCGCCGCCAGCCGCGTCTTGGCCTCGACCAGGGCGGGCAGTTCGGGATGATGGATCGGCCGGGTCAGCCGGTCATTTTCCTCGTCGACGATCTGGGCCAGCGAGGCCAGCGCGTCGATCAGTGTCGCCGTCATGCGTTGCCGCCTCCCTGCAGCTTGATGATCTGGTCCATCACCGCCGGGGCAAGGCCGATGCCGCCGCGCGCGCTGATGACCGTGCCGAGTTGTTCGCCGAGCATGCCGCGGAACATCTCCTCGCCATGCCCGCCGGAAAAGGGGCCGTCGCTCTGCACCGTCTCCATCATGATCTTGGTCATCTGGCCGATGAACACGGCCTCGAACTGATGGGCGGCCTTGGCGGCGGCGGGATCGGCTCTTTCCACGGCCGCGGCCTGGCCGGACGGCGATAGGGGGCTCATTCGATCGATCATTGGACCGCGATCTCCGCTTGCAGCGCTCCGGCGGTCTTGATCGCCTGGAGGATGGTGATGAGGTCGCGCGGCGAGACGCCGAGCGTGTTGAGACCGGCGACCAGCGAGCGCAGCGACGCGCCCTCCACCATCGCGAGCGAGGCGTTGCCGCCATCGTCCACCGCGACGCGGGTGCGCGGCAGCACCGCCGTCTGCCCCTGCGACAGGGGCGCGGGCTGCGAGGCGACCGGGGTCTCGCTGACGCTGATCGTCAGGCCGCCCTGCGCGATCGCGACCGGGCTGATCCGCACATCGGCGCTCATGACCACGGTGCCCGACGCCTCGTTGATGACGATGCGCGCCGCCTGGTCGACCGACACGGGCAGATTCTCGACATCGCCGAGCAGGTCGACGATGTTGCCGCGATAGCCGGCGCCGGGCGTGAGTTGCACGGTGCCCGGATCAAGCACGCTGGCGGTGCCCGCGTACAGGCCGTTGACCGCCGCCGCGATATGCCGCGCGGTCGCCAGGTCGGGATTCTTCAGTGCCAGTTTCAGGCTGGTCGCCGAACGCAGCGCATAGGGCACCTCGCGCTCGATGATCGCGCCGCCGGCGATCCGGGCCGAGGTCGACACGCCGCGACTGACGCTGGCCCCCGCCCCTTGCGCCTTGAAGCCGGAGACGGCGACCGGTCCCTGCGCCACCGCATAAATCTCCCCGTCCAGCGCGCGCAGCGACGAGACCAGCAGCGTGCCGCCCTGCAGGCTGGTGGCATCGCCCAGCGCCGAGACCTGCACGTCGATGGTCGAGCCGGCGCGCGCGAAGGCGGGCATGGTCGCGGTGACGGAGACGGCGGCGACGTTCTGCGGCTTCATCTTGGCGTCGCGGACGTTGACGCCCATCCGCTCCAGCATCGCCTGAAGCGATTCCTCGGTGAAGGGCGCGTTGTTGGTGCGGTCGCCGGTGCCGGGCAGGCCGACCACCAGGCCATAGCCGACCAGTTGGTTGGGGCGCACATTCTCGACATCGACGATGTCCTTGACGCGTGCCCCGGCCTGGGCCGCGACGGGCGCGGCCAGGGGCAAGGAGGGCGAACAATGAGGCGGTCAGACGCATGGTCGAGGTTCCGGGATAGGGTCCACGCCAGTGGACCGTTGGTTACTTATAGGATATGCCAGCATGTCTTGTGCCGGGGGAAAGGCGGAAATCATGGAAATCGATCGTCTTGGCCCAGTGATCCGGCCGCAGCGCCAGTCCGCGGCCGGTGCGTCCGACCGTGGCCTGCCCACGCCCGCCGCCGCGCCGCCGCCGCCGCCGCCGCCCTCGTCGCCGCCGGTCAGCCCCGGCCTGGCGCAGGCCCCGACCACGGTGGCGATGCTGATGGCGATGGCCTCCGCCGACCCGCAGCGCGATCGCCGCGCCCGCATGGCGTCGGACAGCGCGCGCGGCGTCCACCTGCTCGACAAGCTCCACCGCGCCGTGGTGGCGGGCGAGGCCGATGCCGCCTCGCTCCAGGCGCTCTCCGAATGGCTGGAGGGGTTCGAGGTGCCCGACGATCCCCATCTCGCCGCGCTGGCGCGCGACATCGCGCTGCGGGTCGAGGTCGAGCTGGCGAAGCACGAAGCCGGTCGCTGAGGCGCGGGCGCCCGCATTCTAAGCCCGCCCCTTGGCGAGGCGCATGACATAGCCGATGATCTCCGCCACCGCCGCATAATGTTCGATCGGGATCGAGTGATCGATCTCGACCGAGGCGTGCAGCGCGCGGGCCAGCGGCCGGTTCTCGACGATCGGCACACCGGATTCGGTGGCAAGCGCGCGGATCTTGAGCGCGACGGCGTCGACGCCCTTGGCCACCACCACCGGTGCGCCCATCTGGCCATGCTCGTAGCGCAGCGCGATGGCATAATGGGTCGGGTTGGTGATGACGACGCTGGCGCCGGGCACGGCGGCCATCATCCGGCGGCGCGAGCGTTGCATCGCGATCGCCTTGATCTTGGCCTTGATCTTCGGATCGCCCTCCGAATCCTTATGCTCGTCCTTGATCTCCTGAAGCGACATCTTGAGCTTCGAGAACCATTTGCGCCGCTGATAGACGAAATCGAAGCCGGCGATCGCCGCGACCGGCATCGCCACCGCCTTGACCAGCGCGACGACCATCGCGCCAGTGGCGCGGACGATCTGGGCGGGATCGGCACCGACCGTCGCGGCGATGCCGACCGCATGGGGCCAGATCGTCCAGATCGCGATCGTCATGACCACCGCCAGCTTGGCCAGGGTCTTCAGGAATTCGACAAAGGCGTCCTTGCCGAACAGGCGCTTGGCCCCCGCCATCGGCGACAGCTTGTTCCATTTGGGCGCGACCCGCGACCAGGACAGGGTTGGCAGGCCCTGGA
Organism: Sphingomonas sp. SORGH_AS_0438; assembly: GCF_031453475.1. Classification (NCBI taxonomy): domain Bacteria; kingdom Pseudomonadati; phylum Pseudomonadota; class Alphaproteobacteria; order Sphingomonadales; family Sphingomonadaceae; genus Sphingomonas; species Sphingomonas sp. SORGH_AS_0438. The sequence continues at coordinate 61,693 of NZ_JAVIZS010000001.1, read as the reverse complement.
CCATGCCGCCGACCAGCGCCAGCGCGATGGTGGCCGCGAAGACCGGCGACAGCACCACGGCCAGCCGGCCGAACAGCCCGGTCATCATCGACTGGGTGCCGCTGCCGGTCAGGGTCACATCTTCGGCATGGCTCCAGATCGAGGTCAGCGTGCCCGCGAGCAACGCGAAGGTGTGGATACCGACACCGCCTAGGGCGACCAGGATCGCGACGAAGATCGCCGCGTGGCGCATTTCCGGCGCGCTCGGCGTGTCGCCACGCTTGCGCGCATCCTCGATCCGCTTGTGCGTCGGATCGTGTGTCTTCTGGTCCTTGTCCTGGTCCGCCATGGCTCAGCCCGCCCAGCCCGACTGAACCCACTGGCCCATGGCGGTGGCGAAGCCGCTGAGCAGCGCGCCGACGATCGTCGCGAACAGCGCCAGGCCGAGCAGCAGGTTGAGCGGCTGCGCGACGAAGAAGATCTGGAGGGCCGGGGCCAATCGCGCGCACAGGCCGAGCGCGACGTTGAAGACGATGCCATAGACCAGCATCGGCGCCGACAGGCTGATCGCCAGCGTCATCGACCGTCCCGCCGTGGCGAGCGCGATCTGCGCGAAATCGCCCGCCGCCGGCATCCCGCCGATCGGGAAGCTGGCATAGGATTTGACGATCGCGACGATCCACAGGTGATGGACCAGCATCGCCATGCACATCACCGAGGCGGCGACGCCGACGAACTTGGACAGCAGCATCGCCTGACCGCCCTGCGAGGCGTCGGCGACCAGCACCGAGGTCAGGCCGATCTGGAGGCTGATGATCGATCCGGCCATCTGCACCGCGGCGAACATCATCCTGACCAGGCTGCCCAGCGCCAGCCCGACCACCATTTCCGACAACAGGGTGCCGACCAGGCGATCGCCGTCGCGCGCCGCGACCAGCGCCGGGGGCGACAACAGGCCCCACAGCGCGACGGTCATGCCGAACGCGATCATCAGCCGGATCCGCTGCGGTATCGCGTCGTCGGAAAAGACCGGTAACAGCATCAGCACCGCCCCGATCCGGGCGAAGAGAATGAAAAAGGCGCTCGCCTCCACCGGCAGGGCCTGCAGCATCTGCGCATCCATGGGGGAAATCGCCTCGTGGGGATCAGGGGTGGACGATGTGATCGGCGACGATCCGCGTGAAATCCGCCATCGCCCGACCGATCATCGGCATGGACAGGAGCAGCACCACGCCCATCACCATCAGCTTGGGGACGAAGGTGAGCGTCTGCTCCTGAATCTGGGTCAGGGCCTGGAGCAGGCCGACCGCGATGCCGATCACCAGCGAGGCGAGCAGCAGCGGCCCGCAGATGGTCAGCACCACGATCATCGCGGCATGCGCGATCTCCATGACGTCCTCGGGCGTCATGGCGGTCAGATCTGCATCCGCATCAGGTCGGAATAGGCCGACACCACGCGGTCGCGCACCGCCACCACCGTGTCGAGCGCGGTTTCCGCCGCGCCCATGGCGGTGACGACGTCGATCAGGTCGCCCTTGCCGGCGATCTGCTTGGCGCTGGCGGCCTCGGCGGCGTGCATCGTCGAGGCGGCATTGCCGACCAGCGATTCGACCATCCCGCCGAATCCGGTCTCGCCGGTCTTGGGGGTCGAGGGGACGAGACCGGCCCGACCGGTCGGGTCCCGGCCGACCCCAAGCGCGCGGCCATAGGCGCCGGCCGCATCCAAAGCTCCGATGGACATGATGGAAATTCCTTATTTCAAGAGGTCGATGGTGCGCATCGTCAGGCCCTTGGCCGCTTCGATGGCGTTCAGATTGGCTTCGTAGGACCGCTGTGCCGCCTTCATGTCGGCGGTCTCGATCAGCGAATTCACATTGGGGGTCAGCACATAACCCTTGGCGTCCGCCGCCGGGCTGCCCGGTTGGTACACGCGGGTGAACGCAGACTTGTCGGGTTCGATGTCACGGACCTGCACGCCGGTGCCGCCATCCTTGTCCAGCGTCGCGCGGAAGCTGGCCACGCGTCGGCGATAGGGATCGCCACCGGGCGTGGCCGCCACCGAGTCCGCATTGGCGAGATTCTCGGCGATGATCCGCATCCGGAGCGATTGCGCCCTGAGGCCGGATGCGGACACGCGCATCGACGTGGTGAGGTCCATGGTTCGTCTCCGACGGACGCCGTCTTTGGCGCCCTCCCCTCCTTTCTAGGCAAATATTGCCCGGCGCGGTCGGGGCCCGGCAGATTCTTCCTACAATGGAGGCAAAGGAGCGACGTCCCATGTCCGCCATTGACGATATTACCATCGACGTATCCATCGTGCTGGGTTCGGCCCAGATCCCGATCTCGCAGATCCTGCGCATGGGGCGCGGCGCGATGATCGCGCTGGACTGCGGCCATGACGACCCCACCCTGCTCTATGTCAACGGCAAGCTGGTCGCGAAGGGGACGGTGCTGGTCAACGAGGACCAGATGTCGATCGAGATCAACCATGTCGTGCGCAAGGGACAGGGCTGATGGACCTGGTCGCCTTGATGCGGTCGATGGGCGGGCTGGCCGTGGTGCTGGGCCTGCTCGGCGGCGCATTGTGGGTCGTGCGCCGCTTCGACCTGGCGCTGCCCGGCCGCTTGAGCGCCGCCGCCGGCCGCCGCGTCCAGCTGGTCGAGCGGATCACGATCGACGCCAAACGGTCGGTGGTGCTGCTGCGCCGCGACGATCGCGAGCATCTGTTCGTCCTGACCCCGGAACGCGCCGAAGTGCTGGAAACGCGCATCGTCCGCGACGAGGAATCCGTGCCCCAGCCGCGGGACCTGACGCTGTGCGCCAATCTGGACGGGGAATGGTATCGTGGCTGACCGCCTGCCCCCCCGTCTGCACCGCCGCATCGTGCGTCCGACCGCCTATGTCATAGCGCTGGCCCTGTTGCTGACCCCCGCCGCCGCGCTGGCGCAGGGCGCGACCGTCAGCCTGGGCGACGGGTCGCTGACCGGCAAGGCCATCCAGCTCATCATGCTGATGACGGTGCTGAGCCTGGCGCCGGGCATCCTGATGACGGTGACGTCCTTCACCCGCATCGTGGTGGCGCTGTCGATGCTGCGCACCGGCCTCGGCGCGCAGGGCGTGCCCCCCAATCCGGTCATGATCAGCCTGGCACTGTTCCTGTCCTTCTTCGTGATGGCACCGACCTTCGAGACCGCGTGGAAGACCGGCATCCAGCCCTATACGGCCGGCAAGATGACCGAGGCGCAGGCGTTCGAGCACACCGCCGAGCCGTTTCGCGTCTTCATGCTGCGCCAGGTCCGCGACGACGACCTCAAACTGTTCCGCGAATTGGGCAAGACACAGGCGGTGCCACGTGAGCAGACCGGCCTGACGACATTGATGCCGGCCTTCATGATCTCAGAGTTGCGCCGCGCCTTCGAGATCGGCTTCATGCTGCTGCTGCCGTTCCTCATCATCGATCTGGCGGTCGCCGCGATCCTGATGGCGATGGGCATGATGATGCTGCCGCCACCAAGTATCTCCTTGCCCTGCAAGATTATCTTCTTTGTGCTGGTCGATGGATGGGCGATGGTGTGCGGGTCGCTGGTGCGCAGCTTCGGGTAGAATGGAGCGGTGACGCCCGGAAACCCTCAAAATGATTGCAATTGTTTGCATAATACAGATCAGTAAATATGGTTGCTTCGAGTGGACAGGCGGGCGCGCTCACTGCTATGGTCGCGGACGGTCACGCTCCGTGCCCATAGGCTCCCCTGACACAACGGGTTCTCCATGCCGCTTCGCATCCGCAGCGAACATCGCCCGGCGGCCGTTCAACGAGCCATGCTGCCCGAAGTGGTTGGGGACGAGGCCATCGCGATCGTCGATGCGGACGGCCGCATCCTCCATTGGTCGACGGGATGCGAGCGTCTTTTCGGCTGGCCCGCCGATGCGGCGGTCGGCCGGCATAAGCGCACCCTGCTGCACAGTCGCGAAAACGGCGTCGTGCCGCCCTGGCCCTCCGCCAGGGCGATGCGACGGCTGAACGAGCGGTGTCGCGACGGCCATGTGCTGGCGACGACCGAAACCGTGCAGCCGGTCGGCGAGCGGGCGGGCGGCCGCGTCCGGGCGATCTGGATTGGGACCGACGAATGCGTGTCCGGAACCGCGCCCTGGGGCGCATCGTCGCCGATCCTGACCGATCCGCACCAGCGCGCGGTGATCCGCAGCCAGACCGGTCTGTTCGACTATGACCGGTGGAGCGGCACGATCGGCTGGATCGATCATCAGTGGCAAGCGCTACCGGTCCCGGTCGGCCGCGTCCCCCTGGACCGGCTTTGCGGCGTGATGGACGATCCTGCCGCGCTCCGCCGGGCGGTGGCCGACGCGGCGGCGGACCGTCGCCCGCTCCTCACCTTCGAGTGCGACCTGCGCCTGCACCAGATGCGTCGGCGGCGTGTCGAAGCGGCGGCGCATATGATCTATGCCCAAGACGGCACGCTGGCGCGCATGGTCGGGCGCTACCGCGACATCAGCGAACAGCATGTCCGCGACAATCGCCGCCGCCGCCAGCGCGACGATCTGCATCACATCCTCAATTCGGTGCCGGACGCGTTCCTGGTGACCGATGCGGCAGGCGTCATCCTGTCCGCCAATGCCGCCGCCGGGCAGTTGCTCGAACAGGAGCCTGACGCCCTCGCGGGGTGCGACGTCGCCGCCGTCATCGGGGTCCAGCCGGCCGAGCTGCCCCGGCTCGCCAGCGCGGAAAGCCCCCGCCCGCTCGCCGTGGCCCGCGCCGACGGGCAGGTGATCAACATCGAGCTGCGCGTGGTGCTACCCGATCGCTCCGGCGAGCCGAGCTACGCGCTGTTCATCCGCGACATCTCGGACCAGGTGGCGGATGCCGAGCGGATGGACCTGCTGCGGATGGAATTCGTCCGCACCTCGCAGGCGAGCGCGCTCGGCGCCTTCGCCGCGCAACTGACGCATGAGATCAACCAGCCGTTGACCGCCCTGGCCAATTTCCTGGGATCGGCCGAAGTGATGCTGCGCAAGGGCGGGCCGGTCGACCGCATCGCCGATGTGCTGGCGATGGCGACGGGTCAGGCGCTGCGTGCCGGCAGCATCGTCCAGCGCCATTTCCAACGCACCGTCGGGGCCGAGCCGGACATGCAGCCGATCGACATCGCCGCATTGGTCGAGGAAGCCGTGCTGCTCGCACTGCCGGGCAATGCCGGGCTGGACATCGCGCTGACCTATGACCTGGACGACGACGCGCGGACCATCTGGGGGGACCGGGTGCAGATCCTGCAGGTGCTGACCAATGTCCTGCGCAATGCCGCCCAGGCGCTGCGCCGCGTGGACCAGAGCCATCGCGCGATCCTGATCAGTGCGCGCCGTCGCGCGGCGGGCGACATGATCGAATTGCTGATCGCCGACAACGGACCCGGCTTCACCCCGGCGCTGCTGCCCCATCTGTTCGAACCCTTGCACGACCGGTGCAATGACGATCGGGGCGGAGAGGCCGTCGGCATGGGCCTGGGGCTGTCGATCTGTCGCTGGATGATCGCGGCACATGGCGGTCAGATCGATGCCTTCAACCAGGCGGGCGGCGGCGCCTGCATCCGCCTGACCCTGCCGACGCCGGTGACGGCCGATGGTCATGGCGAAATGAATATCAGAACGGAGAATGGGGCGGCATGACGCGACATATCATCCATGTCGTTGAAGACGATGAAGCATTGCGCGTGTCGCTGGAGCTGCTGCTGTCGCTCAGCGAGGAACTCGACGTGCACAGCCATGTTAGCGGCGACGCGTTCCTGGCGGCGCTGGACAGCGTCGAGGCGGGCGTCGTGCTGCTCGACTATCGGATGCCGGGCAAGAGCGGCACCGACGTGCTGTCCGAGATTGCCGGGGACGTCCGCTTCGCGACGGTGATGCTGACCGGCCAGGGCGATGTGGCGCTGGCGGTGCAGGCGATGAAACTGGGCGCGGTCGATTTCCTGGAGAAGCCGACCGATCGCGCCAACCTGATGCGCGCGATCGATCTGGCGATCACCACGCTGGCGCAGCGGCGCGACCAGTCGGCCGACCAGAATGCCGCCCAGGCACTGGTCACCCGCCTATCGTCGCGCGAGATGGATGTGTTCCGCGGCCTGGTCTGTGGCTGGTCGAACAAGGCGATCGCACACCGCCTGGGGGTCAGCCCGCGCACCATCGAGGTGCATCGCGCCAATATGATGAACAAGCTGGAGGTGCGCAGCCTGTCCGACGCGCTGCGCGTGGCCTTCGCGGCCAAGGTCGCCGACACATTCCTGGCGGAGGGACTATAGGTCGCTCCGCTCCCGCCCGGGTGCATCGGTGCGACAATATGCTGACGACGATAAGCAAACCGTTGCAGACGATGCGATTCCTGTCCATGCAGCGATCATGACCGATGTTATACTCCCGCCGGCCAAGCAATTTTTGCGCGACCATGCGGTTCGCGGCGGCATGGACCTGTTGTTCTTCGCGCACCGGTCGCACCTGCAACGGGCGGACGAGGAGTTGGAGCGGCTCGGCCTGGGCCGGGCGCATCACCGCGTCCTATATTGCCTGTCGCGACGGCCCGGCATGACGGTGGGCGAGCTGCTGGCGGTCCTGGCGATCACCAAACAGTCGATCGGACGCGTGCTGAAGCAGCTGCTGGCGCAGAATCTGGTCGAGCGCCGACCCGGCGTGCAGGACCGCCGGCAGCGCCATCTGTTCCTGACCACCAATGGCGAAGCGCTGGAACACAGCCTGTTCGCCGACCTGCGCGCGAACATGGCCCGCGCCTATACCAGCGCGGGCGAGGAGGCGGTGGCCGGCTATTGGATCGTCATGCAGCATCTGATGACCCAGGATGTGCAGGACCAGTTCCTGGCCTTCCAGTCCGCCAGTCGCTGAACCCGGCGGGGCGGGCCGGCCACCTCGACCGGCGGTCGGTCAGTGGACCGTCCCCTCCAATCCCTCGATCATCATGCGATTGACGTCGATCAGCGCGCCGATATCGTCCTTCCCCGTCACCACCTCGCTGGTGTAGCGGCTGACCCACAGGGCCAGCGAGATGATCCCGGCACGCACCGGCGCCGGCAGGCCGTTGCCCGGCGACGAGCAGTCCGTCTGGAACACGTTCCACATCTCGCGATTGCGGGCCAGCACCGGCATCAGCGCGACGCCCGCCACCCCCGCATCGCGCGCGGCGATCATCTCGCCGGTGATTTCACGGATCAGGCGGCATTCGGCGTGGCGCGGCGTCTCGGCGATGGTACGCGCGCGCTGGTAAGCATTGAGGGACATGGCCTCTCCAACAACTGATACCCCCTCTCTATAGGACCGCCGCGACCGCGACGGTGCGTTCTGCCGACGACATCGGCATTTTCTCGGGCCTCGACGCAAAAGGTGGATGCTCGCCCGACCAGCGGGCCGACCGGCAATCTACAATGGAGACATCCATTTGTCCGCCGGAGGTCGGGTTCCCTGCCATGCTGAACATTGTCGGCCTGCTTATTATCCTCGGCTGCGTGTTCGGCAGCTTCATGATGTCCGGCGGCAAGATGGACATCATTATGGAGGCGCTGCCGCACGAGATGATGGCGATCGGCGGCGCCGCGATCGGAGCATTCATCGTGTCAAATTCGATGGCCACCGTGAAGCTGGCCGGCAAAGGCCTGATGCGGTCCTTCAAGGCCCCGCGCTGGAAGGACAGCGACTATAAGGACCTGCTGACCCTGATGTTCGGCCTATTGTCGACCTTCAAGAAGGGCGGCCCGACCGCGATCGAGCCGCATCTCGACAATCCCAAGGAGAGCGCGATCTTCTCCAAGTTCCCGCGCCTGATCGCCGACCATCACCTGAGCGACTTCATCTGCGACTATCTGCGCATGATGACGGTCAGCTTCGAGGACCCGAACCAGTTGTCCGAGGCGATGGACAACGACATCGAGAAGCACCACCACGAAGAGGCCGCGCCGCAGCACGCGCTGCAGCAGATGGCCGACGGCCTGCCCGCGATCGGCATCGTCGCCGCGGTGCTGGGCGTCATCAAGACCATGGGCTCGATCGACCAGCCGACCGAGATCCTGGGTGCGATGATCGGCGGCGCGCTGGTCGGCACCTTCATGGGCGTGCTGCTCGCCTACTGCCTGATCGGTCCGCTCGCCGCCAAGCTGAACGAGACGATCGAGATGGACAGCAAGCCGTTCAACATCGTCAAGGCCGCGATCGTCGCCCATGCCCAGGGACTGCCGACCCAGGTCGCGGTCGAGATCGCCCGGCGCATGACGCCGTCCGCCAAGGCTCCCTCCTTCCAGCAGCTCGAGGCTGCGCTCGACGAGGCGAAAAATGACTTCAACGCTCTCCCCGCCTGAGCCGGCCCCGGCGCCGACCGTGGCCGACCTGGCATTCGAACCCATCCCCTTCGAACCGATCACCTTCGACCTGGAAGCCGATCTGCCCCCCCAAGACGAGGTCCCGGTCGCTATGGTCGAACCCTCCGCTTTCTGCCTGCCGGCGCATGGCACCACCGCGATCGCGGAGGAATGGCACCCCCGGCTCGTCGCCGCCGCCGATGCCGGCGACGCGATCGACATCGACGCGTCGGAGGCCGAGACGATCGGCCAGGCCATGCTCCAGCTCCTCGTCGCCGCGCGCGCCGATGCGCTCGGCCATGACCGCGCCTTCACCATCACCAACCCCAGCCGCGCCTTCTCCCGATCGGGTGACCGGCTGCGCCCTGGCCCAGTCGCTGGGGCTCATCACCGAGGAAGAGAATCGCCCATGACCAAGACCATTCTGACCGTCGACGATTCCGCCAGCATGCGAATGCTGCTGAAGGCGTCGCTTACCGGTAGCGGCTATCATGTCGAGGCCGCCAATGACGGCCGCCACGGGCTGGAGCGGATGATCGAGGTCAAGCCCGACCTGCTCATCACCGACATCAACATGCCGGAGATGGACGGGTTCGAGCTGATCGAGGCGGTACGCGGTCGCCCCGAATTCAAGTCGGTGCCGATCCTGGTGCTGTCGACCGAATTCTCCGACGAGAAGAAGGCGCGCGCGCGTACGGCCGGCGCGACCGGCTGGATCACCAAGCCGTTCGACGCGCAGAAGCTGGAAGTCGCGATCCGCCGGGTGTGCCCATGAGCGACGATCTCGACGATATCCAGGCCATCTTCTTCGAGGAATGCGCCGAGGGACTGGCCACCGCCGAGGCGGGCCTGTCGGCCATGGCCGCCGGCGACGTGTCGGCCGGCGTCATCGCCGGCGTGTTCCGCGCGGTGCATTCGATCAAGGGGGGCGCGGGTGCGTTCGGCCACACCGCGCTGACCGCCTTCGCCCACCGGTTCGAGAATGTGCTGGACGAGGTGCGCGCCAACCGCATCGCGCCGACGCCGGGCGTCACCCGCGTCATGCTGTCCGCCTTCGACATCCTGTCGGATCACTGCGCCGCGGCGCAGGGGACGGCGGCGGTGCCGGCCGACGCCGCGATGCTGGCGGTGCTGGAGGAGGTGCTGGCGACCGGCGGTGCGCCCGACCAGACCGCGGCGACCCCCGCCCCGGCGCCCGAACCCGTCCCCGCTGCGCCCGTGGACGAGGATCCGTTCGGCTTCCAGCCGGTCGCCATCGGCGGCCTGGAAGATTTCGACCTGGCGCCGTCCGAGCCGGCCGGCTGGACCGTACGCTTCACGCCGTCCAACGCGGCCATGGCGCATGGCGGCGAGCCGCTGCTGGTGCTGCGCGAGCTGGAACTGCTCGGCGGTCAGGTGACGGCGGCGGACCTGTCCGCGCTGCCGCCGCTTGCCGAGCTCGACCCGGAAATGGCCTATATCGGCTGGACGATCACGCTGCCGGCCGAGGTGGCCGAGGACGCGATCACCGAATGTTTCGACTTCGTCGCACCGGACTCGGTGATCGAGATCGTGCGGTGCGGCGGTGATCCGGCCCCCGCTCCGGAAGCGAGCACGCCCGCCCCTGCGGCCGAGCCGGTCGAGGCGACCGCCCCGGCCGCTCCGGCTCCGAGCGCGGCGCCCGCCCCGGTCGTGGCGGCGGTGCCGTCCGTCCCCGCGCCGGCTGCTAAGCCCGCCACCGACGACGCGCCGCCACCCCGCCAGGCCGATCCGGTCGCCCAGTCGATCCGCGTCGAGCTGACCAAGCTCGACATGCTGCTCAACTTGGTCGGCGAACTGGTGATCCGCAGCTCGATCCTGTCCGACCGGCTCAGCCCCAAGGATCAGGAGCGCGTCGAACTGCCGCAGCTCTCGCGCCTGACGCGCGAGATCCAGGACACGGTGATGTCGCTGCGCGCCCAGCCGATCAAGCAGGCGTTCAGCCGCGTGCCCCGGATGCTGCGCGACCTGTCGTCCGCGACCGGCAAGCAGGTCGAGCTGGAGACGTTCGGCGAGACGACGGAAGTCGACAAGGGCGTGATCGAGAAGATCGGCGACCCGCTGACCCATATGATCCGCAACGCGGTCGATCACGGCGTCGAATTGCCCGCCGACCGGATCGCCGCCGGCAAGCCGGCGCATGGCACGATCCGCCTGTCCGCCGAGCAGCGCGGCGCGCGCATCTTCGTGCGCGTCGCCGATGACGGGCGCGGCATCGACCGGGCCCGCGTCCGCGCCAAGGCGGTGGAAAAGGGCATCATCGCCGCCGATGCGGTGCTGACCGACGAGGAGATCGACCAGCTGATCTGCGCGCCGGGCTTCTCGACCGCCGAGACCATCTCGAACATCTCGGGACGCGGCGTCGGCATGGACGTGGTCCGTTCCAACGTCGAGGCGCTGGGCGGCCGGGTCGAGATCACCTCGATGCCGGGCAAGGGCACGGTCTTCACCATGATCCTGCCGCTGACCCTGGCGATCCTGGAGGGGATGATCGTCCGCCTCGCCGGCCAGCGCTTCGTGCTGCCGCTCGCCAATGTGGTCGAGACGGTGCAGCCCGAACCGGGCCAGGTGAAGCCGATCAGCACGTCGGGCGAGGTGCTGGAGCTGCGCGGCAACTTCCTGCCCGTGCGCCGGCTCGGCAACATCTTCGGTTTCGCCAGCAACGACGCGCTGCCGCCCGAGGAATCGCTGGTCATCGTCGTCGAAAGCGAAAGCGCCGGTCATGTCGGCCTGATGGTCGACACGATCGACGACCGCCGCGAGGTGGTCATCAAGAGCCTCGACCAGAATCTCCACCCGATCCGCGGTCTGGGCGGCGCCACCATCCTGGGTGACGGCTCGATCGCGCTGATCCTCGATATCGAGGCGATGGTCGCCTCGTCCAATCCCCGCTTCATTCCGAAGGGACTAGCCGCATGAGCACGATGGAAACGGCCGACGAACGCAAGATCGTCACCTTCTCGCTGGGCGAGCAGGTGTTCGGGATCGCCATGTCCGCCCTGATCGAAATCCGCGAATGGGAGGAGCCGACCCCGCTGCCCGGCGTCGCCCATTACATCAAGGGCGTCACCAACCTGCGCGGCACCGTGGTGCCCGTGGTGGGTCTGGCCGAGCGGCTGGGCTGGCCGGCGAGCCGCATCCATTCGCGGTCATGCATCCTGGTCGTCAGCATCTCCGGCAAGCAGGCCGGCTTCCTGGTCGACGAGGTCGCCGACATCGTGTCGATCAAGGAGAGCGAGGTGCGCCCCGCCCCCGATGTCGACGTCAACGAACCCAATGTCATCGCCGGGCTGGTAAAGATCACCGCGCGCGATGCGGGGGACGCCGGGGACAATGGCACCATGGTCCTGCTGCTCGACCTGAACGCGCTGGCGCTGACCCGCCAGTTCGACCTCGCCGCATGACCTACGCGGCGATCCGATGTGACGCCGTGGCCGACGGGCTGGACGATGCGCCGGGGCTCGACTCCCCGTCGCTCGGCCAGAAGGAATTCGCCGCGATCGTCCGGATCATGCAGTCCGAGGCGCGGATCCATCTGTCCGACGTCAAGCGGACGCTGGTCCATTCGCGCCTGTCGCGCCGGCTGCGGATGCATCGGATCGCCAGCTTCGCCGACTATCTCCAGCGGATCGAGCATGATCCGGAGGAGCGCGCGGCGATGGTCGTGGCGCTGACCACCAACCACACCTTCTTCTTCCGCGAGAATCATCATTTCGAGCATCTGCGCGGCGAGGTGATCCCCCGGTTGAAGGAGGCGGCGCGGTCGCGCCCGGTGCGGCTCTGGTCGGCCGGCTCGTCGAGCGGCGAGGAGGTCTATTCGATCGCCATGTGCCTGTCGGGTGCCAATCGGCACGACGCCGCCTGGCTCACCAAGGGCGATGTGCGATTGCTCGCCACCGACCTGTCGCCGCCGATGGTCGCGACCGTGCAGAAGGGCGTCTACCCGGCCAATGCCGCGAACTCGATCCCCGAGCCGTGGCGCAGCGCCTGGACGAAGGTGGAGGATGGCGAGCTGCGGATCGCGCCGGAGCTGCGCGCGCTGGTGACGGCGCGGACGCTCAACCTGTTCGAACGCTGGCCGATGCGGCAGAGCTACGACGTCATCTTCTGCCGCAACGTCATGATCTATTTCGACGACAAGGCGAAGGCGGAGCTGGAGGCGCGGCTGGCGGACATGCTCCGTCCCGGTGGCTTCCTCTATATCGGCCATTCCGAACGCCTGATCGGCGCCGCCGCCGTCGCGATGAAGAGTTGCGGGCATACCATCTATTCGAAGAACGGGGGATTCTAATGCCCGTGCGAACACTTGTGGTCGACGACAGTCCGTCGATCCGCGCGATGCTGACCCGAATCCTGTCCGCCGATCCCGAGATCGAGGTCGTCGGACAGGCGCCCGAGCCGAACACGGCGCGGGCGATGATCAAGCAGCTGGAACCCGACGTCATCACGCTCGACGTCGAGATGCCGGGGATGGACGGCCTGTCCTTCCTGGAGAAGATCATGCGGCTGCGGCCGATGCCGGTGGTGATGTGCTCGACGCTGACCGCGCGCGGCGCGGCCACCACGATCGAGGCGCTGCGGCTGGGGGCGGTCGACTGTATCGGCAAGCCGTCCGGCAATGCCGAGGACCTGTTGCGCGAGTCCGTCCGGCTGCGCGAGACGGTGAAGGCGGCGGCGCGATCGTCGGTGCGCCCCACCGTCGGCGTCCGCGCACCGGCGACCACGACCGGGCCGCTGCGCCCCGATGCGGTGATCGCGATCGGCGCATCGACCGGCGGCGTGGAGGCGCTGTTCTCGCTGCTCGGCGCGATGCCGGCGGATTGTCCGCCGATCCTGATCGTCCAGCATATGCCCGCCGCCTTCACCACCAGCTTCGCCGAGCGGCTGGACCGGGAATGCAAGATCCGGGTGCGCGAAGCCCTGGACGCGATGCCGCTCGCCTGGGGCACCGCCTATATCGCGCCCGGCGGCGGCCGGCACATGGAGCTGGTCGGCCGCGATCCGGGGACGATCCGGCTGCGGACCGGCGACCTGGTGTCGGGCCACCGCCCATCGGTCGACACACTGTTCCGCTCGGTCGCGATGCGCGGCCGCGGCGCGGTCGGCATCATCCTGACCGGCATGGGCAGCGACGGCGCGCAAGGCCTGCTGGCGATGCGCCAGGCCGGGGCGATGACCCTGGGCCAGGCGCGGGAAAGCTGCGTCGTCTACGGCATGCCGCGCTCCGCCCAGGAGATCGGCGCCGTCCATCGCGAGCGGACTTTGGGCGCGCTGCCCGAAGCGATCCTCGCCGCCTGCCAGAATTAATCGAGGAACCCAGTCAATGCCTGCCGCAGCCCAGATCAAGGTGATGGTCGTCGACGATCAGGCGAGTATGCGTGCGATGATCCGCCGCTCGCTCCAGGACCTTGGATTTCGCGATATCCGCGACAAGGGGTCCGCCGCCGAAGCGCTCGACGCCGTGCGCAGCGATCGCGTCCACCTGATCGTCTCCGACTATAACATGCCCGACATGGACGGCCTGCAGCTGCTGGAAGCCGTCCGCCAGGACCCGGTGATCGGCAAGACCGTGTTCATCATGCTGACCGGCTCCTCCGATCGCGAGATCGTGAGCAAGGCGGCGGCGCTCGGGGTCAACAACTATCTGGTCAAGCCCTTCGCGCCGGCCGTGCTGAAGGAGAAGATCGAACGCGTGTTCGGGGCCCTGTCCTGATGGGCGCGCGCATCCAGATCGTGCAGGGCGGCCATGCCGTCGGTAATCAGCCGAACACGGTGATCGCGACGCTGCTCGGTTCGTGCATCGCGGTATGCCTGCACGATGCGCAGGCGCATGTCGGCGGCATGAACCATTTCCTGCTCGGCGAGCCGGAAAACACGAAGCCGCTGAGCCCCGCGGACCTGCAATGCTACGGCATCCACGCCATGGAGTTGCTGATCAACGCCATGATGGCGGTGGGGGCGAAGCGCGACCGGTTGCGCGCGCATATCTATGGCGGCGCCAACATGATCGCGGGCATGTCCGCGATCGGCCGCCGCAATGCCGAATTCGCGCGCAGCTTCGTCGAGATGGAGCAGATCGCGATCGGCCGGATTGATGTCGGCGGCACCAGTGCGCGGCGGGTCGAGTTCATGCCCTATGAGGGCCGGGCGCGGGCGATGACCGCGGTCGAGGCGGACCCGATCTCGCGCCAGCGCACCATGGCGCCGTTGCCGACGCCGAGGCCGGCCGGCGACCTTGAACTTTTTTCCCCCCAGGGGCGGTAACGGGACGGTGATGTGATGAGCGAGCTTGATCCCCTGGCCGCACCGCTGCAGGCGGCGCTGGCGGCCGAACTGCGCGACATTCGCGGCCTGCTCGAACGGCTGGAGCTGGTGCTGGTCGGCGACGCGCATTTCGCGGCCAACTACCTGCACGAACTCCAGGCCTTCGACCTGGTGGCGCAGCATGTCGACGAGATCGCCCGCGTGCTCGACCGGCTGTCGTCGCGGATGACCGCCCATGCCGCGATCGAGCCGGTGCGGCTCGGCGCGGTGCAGGACGGGTTGCGGCGCGCCTTGGCGCAGGCGGGCTAGGCCATGGCCTCCAACGCGCCTGGCGGGAATAACGAACGCCCCATCGTCATCCGCCGCGTCAAGAAATATGCGGCGGGTCATCATGGCGGCGCGTGGAAGGTCGCCTATGCCGATTTCGTGACGGCGATGATGGCGTTCTTCATGCTGTTGTGGCTGATCAGCAATCCCGACAAGAAGCGGTTGAAGGGCCTGGCGGAATATTTCTCGCCGCCCTCCGCCTCGGCGATGGCGCAGTCGTCGGACACCACCTCGTCGAGCAGCGGCGTCGGCAACATGCCGGGCGCCGGCGGCCATGGCCGCAACGCCCAGGCCGACAGCCGCGCCGATCCCAGGGGCCAGCCCTCGACCGTCGCGGCGTCCCGGGGCGTGGCGCGCGGCGGCACGGCCGAGATTCCCGATGCGGCGCAGCGCGTGCTGGCGCAGGAGATGAAGATCGCGATCGACAGCCTGCCGCCCGATTCCGACCAGCGCAAGGCGATGCGGATCGAGGATGGCCGCGACGGCCTGCGCATCAGCCTGACCGACACCGATGCGCATTCCATGTTCCGCTTCGGCACCGCGACGCTCAACCCGTTCGGGCTGGAACTGCTCGGCCGCGTCGCCGCGAAGCTGGCGACATCCGGCGCGCAGATCGCGATCGAGGGGCATACCGACGGCTCCGGCATCGGCGCATCGGATGCGGCCTGGACGCTGTCGGGCGCGCGCGCCATCGCCGCGCGCCGCGCGATGATCCAGGCCGGGCTGCCCGCCTCGCGCTTTGCGGAGATGGTGGCGATGGCCGATACGCGGCCGGTCTATCCCGACCAGCCCGACCGGCCGGAAAATCGCCGCATCACCATCGTCGCGCTGGGCGCGGCGCCGTCGCTGCCGTCCGACGCCAGCTTCCGCTTCTAGGGGAGAGGATAGGCCGTGAAGAAGATCCTGGGCATCGTCCTGATGCCGATCCTGGGCGCCGCGCTGGGCGGCGGCACGGCGGTCGCGACCAACCATTTCCTCGGCCCGCCCCAGGCCAAGGCGGCCGAGACCAAGCCCGAACCCGAGCCGACCAGCTTCGTCGCCGCCAAAGAGGTGCTGGCGCCCTTGGTGCTGAGCGACGGCCGGCTGGCTGGCTATTTCAAGTTCGATATCGGGCTGGAAGTACCCGCCAAGGACGAAGCGGCGATCACGGCCAAGCTGCCGCTGCTGCTCCATGCGATCAACATGCGCACCTATCGCACGCCCCTGGCGGCGGGAGCGGACGGGATGCTCCCCGATCTGCGCCGCTTGCGCGACGTGGTGCGCGAGGCCGCGCCCGAAGCCTTTGGCAAGGGTGTCGTCCAGCGTGTCGCCATCACGCGCGCCGAGCCTGCCTGAGGAGCATCATCATGGCCAGCGAACCCTGTCATCCGCCCGAAATCCCGATCGACCCGTCGGCCGCCGAGCGGCCGGCGCAAACGGTGGCGCGCTCGCAACGGCTGACGACCTTGCTGATGGTCGGCCGGCTGATCGACCCGTCGGGCGATCATCTGTGCCGCGTCCGCAACCTGTCGACCGGCGGCATGATGGTCGAGACCAGCGCGCCGCTGGCGATCGGGGTGCCGGTGCGGGTGGAGCTGCGCAACCTCAACCAGGTCGAAGGCAAGGTGGTGTGGACGCGCGACCAGCGCGCCGGCATCCAGTTCGACGCCTTGCAGGAGGTGGCGACGCTGCTCCATCCGCCCGAGGACATCGACCAGCGGCCGCGATCGCCGCGCCTGACCGCGTCGTGTAGCGTGCTGCTCTGGCATCTGGGCCACACCACCGCGCCGGAATTGCGCGACCTGTCGCAGAGCGGGTGCCGGCTGGGCATGGCGCATCCGTTGCCCGACGGCGCCGAGGTGCGCATCACCATTCCCGGCCTGCCGCCCCGCCACGCCTCGCAGCGCTGGACGGGCGATGGCGAGGCGGGCTTCGCCTTCCATATGCTGTTGTCGTTCAACGAGCTGTCGGGCTGGGAACGCAATCACGCCGCGCGCTTCTCGCGCTGAGCGGCGCCGCTACCTGCGCCGGGCCTTCGGCGCGGATGGCGGCGGGGATCGTTTCCGACGCGAAGGCGGGGCAATGCGGAGCCGTTGCGCAAAGGGCCGGGCCTTTCGCCCTCACCATTAGCGATTTATCTAAAGAACCGGTCATCGGTGAATGCGATGGCCCGTTCAATGCCCGACCGCCGTTCCGGCAGGCGCTGGGAGTGTTGCAAATGTCGATGTTGCACGGCCATTATCCTTCATTCCGGCGGCGGCGAAACGTCGGTACATAGGCCAGGCAGGCTTGTGCTCCTGCGAAGGCAGGAGCCTAGGGCAAGGCGAAGCAACGCCTTATAGTCATCCGCAACCCTGGGCTCCTGCGTCCGCAGGAGCACGGGGGCGACTTTCGCGGAGGGGTAGCCGAGGCCGCGACGCGGTTGGATGCCGCCCGCGATCCCTGCACCGGAACGGTACGCAAGCGTGAACGGAGGCGCATTCGTGGCGATGGTCCGGTCAGCGGCGCACCTGATGGTGACCGGATGCAGCGTCCCCCGAACAGGAAGACCGGAGCGACGCCATCCGCGTCGCTCCGGTTCAACGTCCGATCAGGATGGCCGCCGATCGCGGGGCGTTGCGGCAGCCCCCGGCGCCGGTGCCGGCGCGCCGGGTCGCGGCCGCACGCCGGCCGCCGCCGCGCCGCCACCCGCCTGCTTGCGGGCCAGCGCCATGGTCAGCGCCGCCGCACCGCGGGGCGACATCGCCGCCATGACGGAGGCGATGGAGCGTTCGCGCATCTTCTGCGCGACGCGCATTTGCACTTCCAGGTCGAGCTGCTCCATCACCGCCGCCGCCGCCGCCGGCTTCATCGCCGCATAGATCTTGGCGAGATCGTCATATTGGCTGGGCGGCGGCGGTCCGCCGGCCGCCGCCGCCTGCGCCGCCTCGTCCGGCTTTGCGGCCGTGTCGCTCTTCAGCCGTGCCTCGGCCGCGCGCACCGCCTGCTCGCGCAGGTCGAGCGTGCGGCCGCGCCGCGCCGCCGCCCGGTCGCGGATATTGGCGTCGTCGGCGATCGCCGCCCCCAGTCGCGACTGGATCGGCAACGGCTCCAGCGGCTGGGCCGACAGGCCGACGGCATTGCCGACCACCGCCGCCAAAGCGGAACCCGCCGTCATCAGCAGCAGCGACGGCCGCCAGCGTGATCCGCGCCTCACGCCCACAGCTTTTCCTCCACGCGCGGCGCGGCGCGCACCCCGTCACGGACAGCGGCCGGTTCCTCGGCCGCCGGCTGGTTGCGCGCGGCATTGGCCGCCTCGGTCATCCGGTCGGCGGAGGCGTCGGCGATGCCGATCATCACGGTCAGCTCGTCGGCCATCGCCCGCGCCTGGGTCAGCACCTGGCCATGCGAGGCGCAATCGACCAGCACCGTCTTCAGCTCGGCCAGCACGGCGCGGGCATGGCCGGTCGACTGGTCCAGCGCCTTGACCACCTCGGCCACCGCGTCGCCCCGCACCCGGTGCAGCGCGCGCATCATCCGCACGCTCTGCACCATCACCGCCGCGCACAGGATCATGGTGGCGATGTCCGCCATCGTCGCGAAACTCATCATCGCACTATCCTCTTGATATCGGTCGTCAGACGGACCGCCACATTGTTGCATCGCTGGCCGATCTGGCCGTGGCCCAGCACCACGTCGCCGATCTGGAGCTCCAGCGCCTCGTCCGGCCGCCGGTTGAAGCGGATGGTGTTGCCCACCTCCAGCGCGCGGACCTCGCCCAGCGGCATCATGGTGCGGCCCAGCACCACGTCCACCTCCACCTCGGTCCGGCGGATCTCGCGCGCCATGTGCGCGCCCCAGATATTCTCCGGCCCCGCCTTGTCGCCCATGAAGCGCTGGCCCAGCACCTTCCGCACCGGCTCCAGCGTCGCATAGGGCAGCAACATGCTGAAACAGCCGCCGCGCCCGTCCATGTCGACGCGCAACGTCGCCACCGCGCACAAATTGGTCGGCCCGGCGATCGAGACGAAGCGCGTGGCGGTTTCCACCCGCTCCAGGTCCAGCGTGATCGGCGTGATCGGCGCGAAGCCGGCGGCGAAGTCGGCGATCGCCATCTTCAGCATCCGCGACACCAGCCCGACCTCGATGCCGGTGAAGGCGCGGCCGTCGATCATCTGCCGGTTGTTGCCGTGCCGCCCGCCGAGCAGGGCGTCGACCACCGCATAGATCAGGCTCGGCTCGACCGTGATCAGGCCGTAGTTGCGCCATTCCTCGACCCGGAACACGCCGATCATCGTCGGCAGCGCGACCCGGTTGATGAAGTCGCCGAACCGGACCGAGGTCATGTCGACCAGGCTGATGTCGATCGCGTCCGACGTCAGGTTGCGCATCGACGTGGCGAAGCTGCGCAACATGCGGTCGTACACCACCTCCAGCATCGGCAGGCGTTCATAGCTGATGACGTCGGATTCGATGACCGCCTTCAGGCCGCTGCGCGCGCGCATCGGGCCGCCGACATCGCCGAACAGCGCGTCGATCCCCGCCTGATCCAGCGCACCGCTGCCCATCGCATCGAGCGAGGGCGGCTCCGGCAGCTCCAGATCGTCGAAATCGTCCATGTCGCTCATTGCTGGATCAGGTCCTGCACGAGGACGTCCTTCACCTTGTCATGGCCCAGCGTCGCGCCGGCGCGCAGCAGCAGTTCCTCCTTGATGCGGTACACGGCGGCTGATCCCGACAGATCCTCGGGCCGCAATTCGCGCAGGAACGGCTGATAGGCGTCGAGCAGCTTGGGCAGTTCGCCCTTCAGCCCCTCGCTGTTGCCCTTGGGACCGGGCACCAGCATGATGTGCAGCTTCAGGAAGTGCGGCGTGCCGTCGGCGGTGTGCAGGTTGACCAGCAGGGGCGGCACGTCGAGCGGCTCGTTCTTCTTCGCGCCGTGGCCGCCCTCGCCGCCCTCGCCTTCGCCCTCGCCGCCGGCTTCCTCCTCCTCGGCGGCGACCTCCTCGTCCTTCGCCTTTTCCTCGGCCGCCTTCTTCTCCTTGGCGGTGGGCGGCGCGGCATGGCCCATCATCATATAGGCGCCGCCGCCGCCGCCGAGCAGCAGCACCGCCGCCGCGCCGCCGCCGATCATCATCAGCTTCTTTTTCTTCTTGGCGGCGGCCGTCTTGGCGGCGTTGGCATCGCCCTCGCCGTCCTTCGGCTCCTCGGTCGCGCTCATGATCATCCCCGATCGATTAACCGGCGGGACCAGACCGGCCCGCGCCCTACCCGCCCTATTATAGGATGGTCGCCAGGCAGAAATTGCCGAGCGGCGAACGGAAAAGCGGAAAAAACGGACCAGCGGGATGGATATCTCTTCCTTTGTGCTGCTCAGCCGGGAACAGGCGCTCAAGCGCCGGTTGGACGTGGCGGCGAACAACATGGCGAACATGGACACGGCGGGCTTCAAGCGCGAACGCCCCGTGTTCCGCGAATATGTCGAGACCAGTCCCGAGGACGCGGTGCCCGACGCGCGCAAGATGTCGTTCGTGCTCGATTTCGGCGCGATGCACGATGCCTCGGCCGGCGCGTTCAAGAGCACGGGCAACCCGATGGACGTGATGATCGACGGTCCCGGCTATCTGGCGGTCGAGGCGCCGGACGGCGGCACCGCCTATACCCGCGCCGGCTTCGTCAAGATCAACGAGACGGGCCAGCTGACCACCGCCGGCGGCCAGCGCCTGCTCGGCGAGGGCGGCAAGCCGATCACCGTGCCCGTCGACCAGCAGGCGAACCTGTCCATCTCCACCGACGGCACGGTAAAGGGCAAGGACGGGCCGCTCGGCCGCCTGGCTGTCACCGTGTTCGACGACGAACGCGGCGTGACCCCGCGCGGCGACGGGTTGATGACCGCCAGCAACGGCCGCGAACTGTCCGCCGCCGATACCAAGCTCACCGCCGGCGGCGTCGAGTCCTCGAACGTCGAGCCGATCGTCGAGACCACGCAGATGGTCGACATCCTGCGCGCCTATCAGGCGAGCGCCAGGATCGCCCAGGACATGGACGACATGCGCAAGCGCGCGATCGACCGGCTCGGCAAGTTCGGCTGATCCGCCCCCTTCCCCCTCCTGATTTCTCCTTCCCGCGAAAGGACCACGCATCATGCGGACTCTCTCGATCGCCAGCACCGGCATGTTGGCCCAGCAGACCAATGTCGACGTCATCTCGAACAACCTGGCCAACATGAACACCACCGGGTTCAAGCGCCAGCGCGCCGCCTTCCAGGACCTGCTCTACCAGCAAGAGACGCGCCCCGGCACGGCCGGCGGCGGCGGCGACCAGGCCAAGGTGCCGACCGGCATCCAGATCGGATCGGGCGTGAAGACCGGCGGCATCTATCGCATCACCGAACAGGGCGCGCCGAGCCAGACCGGCAATCGCTACGACATGGCGATCGAGGGGCGCGGCTATTTCGCCGTGACCATGCCCGACGGCACGCAAAGCTATACCCGCGACGGCTCGCTCCAGCTCTCCGACCAGGGCGAGCTGGTGACGGCGGACGGCTATCAGCTCAGCCCCGCCATCGCGATCCCGGCCGGCGCGCTCGACGTCGCCATCTCCAAGACCGGCCTGGTGCAGGTGAAGGTGGCCGGCGCCACCGACATGCAGACCGTCGGGCAGATCCAGCTCGCCACCTTCATGAACGAGGCCGGGCTGGAGGCGCAGGGCAGCAACCTGTTTAAGGAGACCTCCGCCTCCGGCGCGGCGACGGTCGGCACGCCGGGCGATCCCGGCGATTCGGCACGGTGCAGCAGGGATCGATCGAGGCATCGAACGTCAATCCGGTGTCGGAGATCACCGCGCTGATCACCGCCCAGCGCGCCTATGAGATGAACAGCCGCGTCGTGAAGACCGCCGACGAGATGCTGGCCACCTCCAGCCAGTTGCGCTGATCATGGCCCTGTTCCCCCTGCTCGCCGCGGCGCTCGCCGCAACCGCGCCCGCCCCGGCGGCCAATCCCAACATGGTCGACACGCCGGTGCTGTCGCATCCGGTCGCGCGCGGCGAGATCCTGTCCGCCGCCGATTTCGAGCCGCAGCCCCGTGCGCGCGGCTTTGCGATCGGCGCGCTGCCCGTCGCATCGGCGGCAGGACGCGAGGCGGTGCGCGACCTGTCGGCGGGCGCGGTCGTGCGCTCGGGCGATGTCGTCACGCCCCGGCTGGTCCGGCGCGGCGAGCCGGTGACGATCAGCCTGCGCGGCGCGGGCCTGGTGATCGGCACCACCGGCCGGGCGCTCGGCTCGGGCGGCATGGGTGACCTGGTCCGCGTCGTCGCCCCCGCCACCGGCCGCACGCTCGACACCATCGTCGAAGGCAGCGGCGCCGTCCGCGTCGCCGCTCCCTGACCTCCATCGCGAAAGGCCGCGTCATGCGCCCCACCCACACGCTCCTCCTCTGCACGCTCGCGCTCGGCCTGTCGGGCTGCGGCGCGGTCGGCCGGCTGAAACAGGTCGGCAAGGCCCCGCCGCTCAGCCAGGCCGACCCGCTCGACATGCCGAGCGTCGAGGAATCGCTCGGCCGCCGCACCCCGTCGCAGCCGACCGTCGGCCCCGCCGCCACCGCCTCGCTGTTCCGCACCGGCGCGGGCGCGTTCCTGGGCGACCAGCGCGCCGCGCGCGTCGGCGACATCCTGACCGTGCGGATCAACGTCGCCGACAAGGCGGAGGTCGGCAACACCACCGCACGCAGCCAGGGCGGGTCGGAGAATGCCGGCCTGTCGGCGCTGCTCGGCCTGGAGAAGCTGTTGCCCGGCGACGCGTCCAAGGCGGTGGCGAGCAACTCCACCTCCAAGTTCAACGGCACCGGCACGATCAGCCGGTCCGAGACGATCAACATGACCATGTCGGCGATCGTCACCGGCGTGCTGCCCAATGGCAATCTCGCGATCCGGGGCCGACAGGAGATCCGGGTCAATTACGAGCTGCGCGAGCTGATCGTCAGCGGCATCGTGCGGCCGCAGGACATCGCCCGCGACAACAGCATCCGCCACAGCCAGATCGCCGAGGCGCGCATCAGCTATGGCGGACGCGGCCAGTTGACCAGCGCGCAACAGGCCCGCTGGGGCCAGCAGATCTACGACGCGCTCTTCCCCTTCTGACAGGTTCCCGCCCGGCACCGGCCGGGCACCGTCATGGTGAGCGAAGCCATCCAGGGCCATCGGCCTTGGGTGGCTTCGTCGCATTCGGCCCGCGGCAGAGTCCGATGGCGTGACCTTGAAGACCGTCATGGCGAGCGCAGCGAAACCATCCAGGGGCCGCGCGCATGACGCGCCATATGGCTTCGCTGCGCTCGCAACGACGGCGTGCGCCGTTCCGGAACCGCAAGAAAAAATTTACGCTTATTCATTGAATTTTAACGATGATTTTTTCGCACCGCGCGACCGCCGAGGCGTGATCCATCCCAAAATGGAAGGGCAGGACGCTTGAAGCATCCAGTCGGCGGGGCGCCGATTTCGCCCCACGATCCCGAATGGATCGTTATTTCCAGAAGGAAATCATCATGGCTTTTTCGGTCAACACCAACAACAATGCGATGGCGGCTCTCCAGAGCCTGAACAAGACCAACAAGGGTCTGGACCAGGTTTCGAATCGCGTTTCGACCGGCTTGAAGGTCGCGTCGACCAAGGATGACTCGGCAGCGTATAACATTGCGCTGGGCCTGAAAGGCAACAAGTCGGACTTGCAGGCCGTCACCGGTTCGCTGTCGCGCGCGAAGAGCGTGACCGACGTGGCGGTGAGCGGCATGGAACAGATTGCCGACACCATCAATTCAATGCGGACGCTGGCAAAGCAGGCGTCCGATGCCGGCATCTCTACGGCGACCCGCTCGTCCTACAATGACGAGTTCCAGGCGCTTAAGAGCCAGATGAGCACCATCATCGACTCCTCGTCGTTCGATGGCACCAATCTGCTCAAGAAGCTTGGGGGCAACGTATCGGCTCTGCAGTCAGTGAACAGCATCGATACCTCAGCTTATGTGCCTGATGCCCTGTCGGTAACAAACCGGAACTACGACTTGTCCATTGCGGGCACGTCCACCACGCTGGGCAACGACTCCACGCTCGGGACGTCGGATAATGTCGCTGCAACGGCGATGGTGAAGACCCTCGACGAAGTGGCGAAGACCGCCAAGGAAAATCTGGGCGTCCTGGGCGCGGCATCGCGCAAGATCGACGGGCAGCTGTCGTTCACCAGCAAGCTGTCGGACGCGATGGAAGCCGGCATCGGCAATCTCGTCGATGCCGACATGGCCAAGGAAGCGGCGAAGCTGACCGCCCTGCAGACCAAGCAGCAGCTTGGCATGCAGGCGCTGTCGATCGCCAACCAGGGTCCGCAGTCGATCGGCCAGCTCTTCCGAGGCTGACGATCCGGGCCACCGGTACGTCCCAAACCCCGGTGGCTCCTATGGCCGGAACGGAGAACCCGTTCCGGCCATTTTTTGCGTCCGGCGTCTGGCCAAGCCCCCTCTGTCGACCGCAGCCCGATCAGGCCGCCGCCGCCTCGACCGCGCGCCGCCGCCGGTCCCGCAGCGCCACGCCCAGCCCGGCAAAGCCCAGCCCCATCATCGCCCAGCTCGATGGCTCCGGCACCGCCGAGGCGAACAGATCGCCGGGAACATATTGTGCGTTGACTGCGCGCGGCCTGAAAGAAAAATCAACGATACTGGCTCTGGCCCGTGAAGCATCCGAATCAAACCTGATTTGATAGCGGAGTCCATATACCTCGGGCGCGCCCGACCCATCTAGGCCTTTGGCCGCAATCATAACCGAGTCGAGATAAGACATATGCCTTTTCTCGCCAAACAACTTTCCATTCACATCTAAAAATTTAAGATCCTTGAAATCTGATTTAATCAAGTTTTCTGAATCGCTAATCGAACCAAATACCAGAAAATCTTGTGAATTCACACCTTTAATATGACCGCCGCGAAAATAGATGGTCTCCACAATCGTATCCCCGGGTTTGATTTTTACCACCTCACCGGCTTTAAGGTTAGTCCTAGAATCACCGTTGATAAATGTTGATTCACTGATGCCTACCACGCGAGTTAGATTAAATATTGCAGCATGGGACGCTGATGACATAAGCAAAGTGCTGCAAGCAATTACAGCGGCTTCCAAAAAGTTTCGCATGCCACGTCTTCCTCATCGGGTATTTCATAACAGCAAATATCATTGACAAAAAACCAATGGCATTCGCATTAATACTAATACGTAATACCCGAATCAAAGTTTCTGTTATTAAAGCATGCACTGATAAGTGCTTTTATTAACAGCAAACATCCAATGAATGACGCCTGTTTTCGCGCAAGCATCGCGCGACACCCCTACGGATAAGGCATCCTCACATTCGACATTATGGGAGCAGGCTCCCCCCAGTGTTTCGGTTGGATCATCCGCATGGGTAAGGCGCGCCCAAATCCCTTCGGACGGCAGCGCCTGTTGTCCCGGCGGACGAAATTTCCGCCACCCGGACGATTTTTCCGCCTGTCGCGTCCGCCCCCGGCAGCTTCTTCCCATAATGGAAGGGCGAACCGCATCGCAGCGGGCCGCTGGCGGGGACTCCGCTGCGACCTTCCAGTTCGAAAGGGTAAGAAAGACATGGCGTTCTCAGTTAACACCAACGTTGGCGCGATGACCGCTCTCCAGTCGCTGAACGCGACCTCGAAGAGCCTCAGCACGACGCAAAGCCGCATCAACACCGGCCTGAACGTCGCCTCCACCAAGGATGACTCGGCGACGTACTCGATTGCGCAGAAGCTGCGCGGC
Source organism: Sphingomonas sp. SORGH_AS_0438 (assembly GCF_031453475.1). Taxonomy (NCBI): domain Bacteria; kingdom Pseudomonadati; phylum Pseudomonadota; class Alphaproteobacteria; order Sphingomonadales; family Sphingomonadaceae; genus Sphingomonas; species Sphingomonas sp. SORGH_AS_0438. The sequence continues at coordinate 35,972 of NZ_JAVIZS010000001.1, read as the reverse complement.
AATCTCAGCGACATGAAGGCGGTCAGCCAGTCGCTGCAACGCGCTAAGAGCGTCATCGACGTCGCAGTGAATGGTGCCGAGCAGATCACCGACTACGTCAACCAGATGCGTACGCTCGCCAAACAGGCGTCCGACAGCGGCGTGGGGGCATCGAGCCTCGCCGCCTATAACAACGACTTCATAGCTTTGCGGGACCAGATCGTCACCGTGATCAATTCGTCCGAGTTCAACGGCACGAACCTGCTGAAGACGGGCGCCGGCAGCGTGAGCGCTTTGCAATCGTTGACCAACATGAAAACTCTGGCCACTGATGCCTATATTCCTGATACGCTGAACGTCGCCAACCAGGAATTGACCCTGGCTAATCCCGAGGTTCCATCCACCGGGGCGGATACAGGCCAGCTCGGCATCGACTCGCAGATTAATACGCCGGCTAAAGCCATGAAGATGGTCGATACGCTCGACTTTCTTACCAAGAATTTGTCGTCCAAGGTGGCAACGCTGGGTTCGGCATCCCGTGCGATCAACGCACAGCTTACCTTCGCCAGCAAATTGTCCGACACGTTCGAATCGGGCGTCGGCAACCTAGTCGACGCCGATCTGGCCAAGGAGTCGGCGAAGCTCACCGCGCTGCAGACCAAGCAGCAGCTCGGCGTGCAGGCGCTGTCGATCGCCAACCAGGCGCCGCAGATGATCGGCCAGCTGTTCAAGGGCTGATCCGCGATCCGGCGATCGCCCCCTCGATCATTCGTCGAAAGCGCCATAGGCGGGGTGGCTCGGCCACCCCGCCATAGCCATATTAGGTGTTTATCCTTAGTTAACACTGGATGAATGATCCGTTAAGCGGCGTTCATCCGTTTCGATACGGTATACGCAAAATCGATCGTGGGACGACCATCGGTCAGTTGGGGGCACTGGGTAACTACTATGGGGACTTCGCGGGAATTTCGCGTCACGATCGCTCTCCGGGGTGGAGGATGCCGGTGCCTTGTGGGATGCCGCCGCGGCGCAGGCCATGTCGATCATGGGCATGACGCTGGACGATGTCGCCGAGACGATCGGTGATCGCGCCGCTCCCCAGATCGAGGATTGCCTGACCTTCCTGGCGGACCCGATGCGCTTTGCCGGCTGCACCCCCACCACCTTCACCGTCGATTCCGACATCGCCGCCGTGCCGGCGATGGTGACGCCGCCGCTTCGCCCGCGTGGTACCGGACCGGTCCGCCGCCGCGCGATCCGCGCCGCCGAAGCGACCGCGCGCGTCGCCTGCATCGCCCCGCTCTGACTCCGTAAGCCGGTTGCCGCAGCAACCCCGGCGCATCGGCCATCCCGGCCGCATGGCGATGGCACCGTCCATCGCCGCACCCCGCATCGATCCCATAGCCCCGGCGACCTGAGGCCATTGGGTCGCCGACCGCTTGCCATCACACCGCCTGGATTCGGCACCGCTCCGCGAGAAGTGCCCTTCGCGCCGCCGCGCGCCTTCGATCAGCGACCCATGCTGATCCGCACATTCTGATCCTTCCCTGTGCGCCCCGCCCCCTGATCCTCGCCCGGGCCACCTGTCTTGTGGCCGCGCAGCAGGGCAGTGCGGCGCCATGCGTGGTCAGCCGGATGCGTCAGCCGGATGCGCCACTCAACACATCCCCTGGTCGAAGCGCAGTCCATATTCCGGCGGCCTTTGCCAAGCCACGCCGCCACGCCGGTTCGCGCCGCCGCCCTGTGGCGGGCGCACCATCTTACCGCAGGCCGCCCCCCGCCTCTTAACGGACGCTGGCGGCGCGGCCGCCCGCCACGGAGCGGCCGTGCAGCGGCGGCCGACGGTCTTCGTCCAGCCAGCGCAACAGCGCCTCGATCGTCATCGGCTGCGCGAACAGATAGCCCTGAACATAGCGATAACCATATTGGCGCGCGCGCCGCAGCTGGGTGGGCGTCTCGATCCCCTCGATCAGGCTGGTCAGGTCCAGCGTCCGGCACAGGCCGGCGACCGCCGCCACCACCTTGCCGCCGACCTCGTTCTCCATATTGGCGGCGAAGCTGCGGTCGAGCTTGACGCTGTCGATCGGCAGGCGCTGCAAATGGGTAAGGCTGGAGAAACCGGTGCCGAAATCGTCCAGCGCGACACGCATCCCCAGCGCGCGCAGCCGGGCGATGTTGGGGATGGCGATCTCATGGTTGCGGATCACCGCCGTCTCGGTAATCTCCATAATCAGGCGGCGCGGATCGAAGCCGCTGGCCTCGATCTCGGCGATCACCGCGTCGATGATCCGGTCGGCGACGATGTCCTTGGCGGACAGGTTGATCGAGACGCACAGCTCGGTCGGCAGGCGGCGGCTCTGCACCAGCACCTTGCGAAGCAGCACCAGCGTCATCTGGCCGATAATGCCCAGGTCCTCGGCCATCGGGATGAAGCGGTCCGGCCCCACCACACCCAGTACCGGGCTGGTCCAGCGCGCCAGCGCCTCGACCCCGCCGACCACCAGCGTCTCGGTATTCACCACCGGATGGAAGCACAGGTCCAGCTCCGCCTCCAGATCGGCCGCCAGCAGCACCGATTCCAGCGTCTGGTGCGAGCGGAGCCGCATCTCGTCCTCGGGCGAGAAGAGGATGCACCGCCCCCGCCCCTCCGCCTTGCCGCGATAGAGCGCATGATCGGCGCGGCCGTACAGTTCGCGCGCGCAGCGCATCCCCTCGATCGACTGGGCGACCCCGATGGTGCAGCGGCTGACGATCTCCAGCTCCTGCACGCAAAAGGGCCGGGCGAAGCTTTCGCACACCACCTCTCCCCAGGCGAGCGGATCGATGCCGGCCGGGATCAGCGCGCCGAACTCGTCGCCGCCGAGCCGCCCGACGACGATGCTGCCATCCGTATCGCTCCGACTACCGGCGGCGCGCAGCCGCTCACCGACCATCGTCAGCAACTGGTCGCCCACCGCATGGCCGTGCAGGTCGTTGACCTGCTTGAACCGGTCCAGGTCGATCACCGCCACCGCGAAGGGCATGTCGTCCGCCGCCATCATCCGGTCGAAGATGTCGAAGAAATGGGAACGGTTGCAAAGACTGGTCAGCGAATCCCGCCGGGCCAGGCGCTGCTGCTCATCGGCGCGTCGGAGGGCGGCGCACCGTTCCGCCATCAGCGCGCGTCGGGATTCGCTCAGCGCGCAAAACTGGCGAAAGCTGATCGTCAGCATCACCTGCACGATCGCCAGCAGGATCGCCAGCTGACCGATGGTGAACAGCTCGGCATGGGCCCCCGTGCGGATCGCGAAGAACAAGTGCGGCAGCAGCACGACGCACGCCGCCAGCAAGGCCGCTTGTGGCAGGGCGCGCAGGCAGGACATGCAGGCGATGACGCAAAGCACCACGAACAGGACCACCGACCCCAGCGCCATCGAATGCCAGGCGCTGCACGCCAGGATCGCCAGCGTGCTGAACAGCAGACCGGCGATCGGCATGATGAGGATGATCAGACGCAACGATCGCAGGTCACAGCCCCTGCCTCGCGGCACCCGATCGGGTATGGCACGCCACCAGCGGATGCGCATCGTGACGATCGCCGCGATCGGCAACAGGATCGCTCCGATCACCCAGAGAGAAATAGTGGTCCAGCTCCCCCAGAAGCAGAAGAGCATGTTCGCGGCCACGATGCCGTAGATGAGGGCGATATATTGCGAGAGGTCGCGCAACTGGTCGGCCGCCAGTTCGGGCGAGGTATGCCGCAGCGTCAACCAGTCGATGAAGCGGCCGAACGGACAGCGGGCCGACGGCGGAATCGCTCCGATGTCGGCCGCATCGCTCACGCCGTCACCGCCGACACCTTGGTCACCAGCAGCATATAAGCACCCGGAACCTGGTCGTGCAGCGCGCCATCGATCGCCTTGGCCAGCCGCTCGGCATCGACGGGGAGATAGGGCGAGGCGTGGAGGCGGGCGAATTCGCTCGTCGCCATCATCGCGCGCTCACGCACCGCGGGCATCACGCTGTTGATCGCCGCGGCCTCGGCCGAGTCGTCGACCTTCAACGCCAGCGTGACCAGCAACCGGCCATCGGCCCGGTCCCCCTGCACGATCGGCACGCGCAGTTCGGTCAAGGTGACGAATTGTGGCCCGCCCTCACCGCCGCCCCCATGGCCGGAAGCGGCCGCCGGGAGCGGTATCGTCAGCGGGATGAGCGTTAATAGGATAATAAGTAAGCGCGACATCAATGGCTTCCAGAAAATGACGCTCCAGCCCGACCGCCACAGGCAACTTACCCGTCACCATCCTATAATGAAGTGTACGCAAAGGGTAAATGAGACGATGAGCCAGGATCAGGGACCGGCCCAGATCAAGATGGTTGACGGCCAGGCCGGCGCACCCGGCGACGTCATCGTCGAGGAGGTCGGCAAGGCTCCGGCCGCCGGCAAGGGCATGGGGTTGCTGCCGATATTGCTGTTCGCCATTGGCGCGGTTGCCGCCGGCGCCGCCGTCGCGCGTCTGGGAATCGGCGCATGATCCGTCGGCTGGCCGGCGCGGCGACCCTGATGCTCGTGATCGGTGCGGCCCCGCCCCCGCAGGCCGGTGCCGGTCGCGCCGTACCCATGGCCCGGCTGCCGGGCTTCGCCCCCGCGCTGGCGGAACAACCGCTGCCCGGCACGCAAGCCTGGACGCGCATCGACACGGACTCCGCCTGGCATAGCATCGCCACCTCCACGCCGGAGACGCGGCAGGCGGCGCGCTGGACCCTGGCGACGGGCCTGCTGGCGATCGGGCGCGGACCGGATGCGGTGGGCGTGCTCGACGTGATGGGCGCCGACGACCCCGACTTGGCGCTGGTCCCGGCCTGGCGCCGGGCGCGCGGCGTCGCGCTGGCCCAGATCGGCGATCAGGACGGCGCGCTGGAGATGCTGACCACCGACTCGCTCGCCGACGATCCGGAAAGCTGTCTGTGGCGGATGCGGATGCTCGCCAAGGACGACCAGCCCGGCCCCGCCCTGCGCCAGCTCCGTTGCGCGATGCCGGCGTTGCAGGCGCGCAGCGACCTGGCGCGCCTGCCCTTCGTCGACGCCGCCGCCGAAGCGGCCGTGGCGCTGGGCGGTTATCGCGCCGCCCTCGCCTGGTTGAAGGCCGCGCCGGACGGCGATCCCGCCGCCAACCTGCTGCGCGGCCGCAGCCATATGGCGCTCGGCGATCCGCAGGAGGCGCGGCTGCGGCTGGAACGCGTGGCAATCAGCGGCGATGCCGAACAGCGCGCGCAAGCCGAACTCGCGCTGGTCCAGGCCGGATTGAAGGCCGGCACGCTGAAATCGGGCGACGCGATGAAGCGGCTGGAGGCGCTCGCCTTTCGCTGGCGCGGCGACGATACCGAACGCGCGACCCTGCGCCTGTGGATGGATCTGGCCGAACAGCGCAACGACACGCGCCAGGCGCTCATGGCGGGGGCCGCGCTGTTCCGCTATGGCGGGCCGACCGCGACCACCGGCACGCTGCTCGCGACGCTGCAATCCATGCTGGTGGCGGCGCTGTCGCCGGGATCGGGGCTGCCGCTCGACCAGGCGGCCGGGCTGTTCTGGGACTATCGCGACCTGGCCCCCGCCGGCAACAGCGGCGACAAGCTCGCCTATGTTCTGGCCGGCCGGTTGCAGGATGTGGGGCTGTACGGCCGCGCCGCCGACCTGCTCGACTATCAGTTGCAGCAACGTGCGCAGGATATCGAGACCGGCCCGTTGTCGATCCGGGTGGCGACGCTACGGGTGCTGGCGGGCACGCCGGACCAGGCGGTGCGGCTGCTGCGCCGGACCGCGCCCATCCCCTATCCGGCCGGCATGACGGCCGACCGGCACCGGGTCGAGGCCGCGGCGCTGACGCTGCTCGGCAAGCCGGCGGATGCTATGGCGACGTTGCAGGACGTGCCCGACTCTCGGGGCATCGCCAGCGAGATCTATTGGCGGGAGCGCGACTGGACGCATCTGATCGCGACCGGCGAGCCCTTGCTGCCCGAGCCGCGCAACCTGTCGGACGTGGGGCAGGCGATCGTGCTGCGCCATGCCATCGCCTTGTCGATGCTGGGCCGCAACGCCGCGCTGGAGCGGCTGCGCGGTCGCTATGCCGCCGCCTTCAACCGCCTGCCGACCGCGCCGGTCTTCGCGATGCTGACCGACACGCGGACGCCGGTCGATCCGGCACGGCTGGGCAAGGCAATGACCGCCCTTCCCTCCGCCACGCCGGCGGGGGATGTCGGGGACCTGATGGATCGTGGCGAGGCGGCAATGCAGGCGCTCGCGACGCCGCCGCCGGCCGAAGCGAAGGCGGCCGCACAGCCGAAAAAGGCGCCAGACAAGGCCTGAGGGGAGATCGGGCCGCCAGTGGCGGCGCGACCTCGCTCCGGTTCAAGCCATTCCCATTCCGGCGGGGGCAAGGGGCCGGGCGCGCCCGGCCACACCGGGTCGTGGATCACTGCGCGGCGATGATCCGGCGGTTACAACACCACCGTCTGCGGCTTCGACCCTTCGATCGCGGCGCGGACCATCTTTTCCCAGATGGCGACGTCGCCGGCATCGGCCATTGCCCGGTCAGGCTCGCGCAGCGTTCGCAGCACGGCCAAGGCCTCGGGCAGATGCTCGCGCCAGACCGCGTCGACATGCGCGCCGGCGGATTCCTCCTCACCTTGCGCATTCGCGCTGAGACGCTCACCCGCGAGGACACGGGCGATGCGTTCGGCGATCGGGGTGGTGGATACGTCCATCAGCGGCTCTCCTTCACCCGGATCAACGGGTGAGGGAGGCCGCTGGTTTCGTTAGGCCTGGAGACTCAGGCGCCCGCCTGCTGGCGACCACCGGGCCGGCCGCCGCGACCACGCTGGCTCGGCCGGCCGCGATGGCGGGCCTGCTGGCCCATCGGCGACGGCGCATGGGTCGCACGCGGCTTGGGCAGCGGACGCGGACCGCGCGGGCGATCCTCGCGCGGGGCGGGATCGGCACCGACCGCCGCGACCCGCGAGCTCTTGATCGCCGCCGCCTTCTTGGTGAAGTCGTCGGGCAGCGGCTGGACCGGCACCTTCTGGCGCGTCAGCTTCTCGATGTCGCGCAGATAGGGACGCTCATCCTCGGCGCAGAAGGCGATCGCCATGCCCGATGCGCCGGCGCGCGCGGTGCGGCCGATGCGGTGGACATATTGCTCGGGCACGTTGGGCAGCTCGAAATTGACGACATGGCTGACGCCCGACACGTCGATGCCGCGCGCGGCGATGTCAGTCGCGACCAGAATGCGGACCTCGCCCGACTTGAACTGGCCCAGCGCCCGCTCGCGCTGGCCCTGGCTCTTGTTGCCGTGGATGGCGTTGGCGGCGATGCCGTTGCCCGCCAGCAGCTTCACGACGCGGTCCGCGCCATGCTTGGTGCGGGTGAAGACCAGCGCGCGATCGATCGCCGGGTCCTGCAGCACCAGCGTCAGCAGCGCCTGCTTCTCGGTCTGGTTGACGAAGGTGACGCTCTGGTCGACGCGCTCGGCGGTGGTCGACTGCGGCACGACCGACACGGTCTTGGGCTGGTGCAGGAACTGGTCGGCCAGCTCGCGGATCGACGGCGGCATGGTCGCCGAGAAGAACAGGGTCTGGCGACGGCGCGGCAGCATCTTCACGATGCGGCGCAGCGCGTGGATGAAGCCCAGGTCGAGCATCTGGTCGGCCTCGTCCAGCACCAGGATCTCGATCGTCGACAGGTTCAGGAAGCCCTGCTCGACCAGGTCGATCAACCGGCCCGGCGTGGCGACCAGGATGTCGACGCCGCGCGACAGGTCCTGGCGGTTCTTGTTCAGGCTGGTGCCGCCGAACACGGTCGCGACCGACAGCTTGGAGAATTTGGCATAGCCGCGCGCATTGTCGGCGATCTGGCTGGCCAGTTCGCGCGTCGGCGCGAGCACGAGCATCCGGCAATGGGTCGGCAACACGCGCTTGGCGCTTTCCGCCAGCCGCTGGATCGACGGTAGCACGAAGGCCGCGGTCTTGCCGGTGCCGGTCTGCGCGATGCCGAGCAGGTCGCCGCCTTCGAGCAGGATGGGAATGGACTGCGCCTGGATCGGCGTGGGGGTGGTATAGCCCTTGGCTTCGAGCGCGCGGACGAGCGGCTCGGACAGGCCGAGTGTCTGGAACGACATAGAAAGAGTACCTTGCAACAGGCCACGCACCGCACGCGACGGGCGCACGGGTGGCGGGGGAGAAATGACACCCCGCGTGAATAGGGAAGCCCTGGCTTAACAACCGAGGCGGAGCTCGAACCAAGCGGTTCGTCCACGCTGCATGACGCCTCGATACCGGGGCCTATGCCATAGGTTACCGCATAGGTCAATGCTGCACCGCGTCATGCGGCTCGCAGCGCGTCCACCAACTGGCCGAGCTGATCCTCCAGCGACCGGGCACGGACGACCAGCGTATCGGCCAGATCGCGCATCAACGCGGCATCGTCGCGCGCCGCGCGCGTGCCGCCCTGGATATGGATGGCATGGTCGCCGATCGCGCGGGTGGCGGTGCCGACCTCGTGCACGGTGACGCTGATATCGCGGCTGGCCACGGTCTGCGCGCGCAACGCATCCTCGACCGCGCCGGACAGGGTCTCGACCGTGCCGACCGCCGCGCCCAGGCCGGACTGGACGTCGTACACGCCGCCGACCGCCGTGCCGATCTCCGCGACCCGGTCGTGGATGGTGCGCGCCGCCGCCCGCGTCTTGGCGGCGAGCGCCTTCACCTCCCCCGCCACGACCGCGAAGCCGACCCCCGCCGCGCCCGCGCGCGCCGCCTCGATCGAGGCGTTGAGCGACAGCGTCCCGGTATGGCGGGCGATCTCCTCGATCTCGTTGACCGCCGCCTCGATCGCGCCGGCCGCCAGCCGCAGCGACTCGACCTCCTCCGCGCCATCCGCCGCCAGTCGCACCGCCGCGCAAGTGGCCCCATGGGTATCGCCGGTCCGCGCCTCCACGGTCGCCAGCGCACCGGCAAGCTGTTCGCCGCGATCCGCGACCAGCCGCATCGCCTGCGCCGCCTGGTCGGACGCGCTCGCCACCTCGGCGATGCCCCGGCCGATATCCTCGGCGCGCACCGCCATCCGGCCGGACACCGTCGCCACCTGATCCGAAGCCTCGGTCAGCTGTCGTGCCAGATCGCGGGCATCGGCCTGGAAGCACCGGCTGGCCGCATCGATCCGGTCCGCGCGCGCGGCACGGCGGCGCGCCTCGGCCGCGTCGCTCTCCGCCACCAGCCGGAGCAGGGTCGGCTGGCCGATCGCTCCCAGGACCCGACCGTCGCGCACCACCACCAGCCCCTCGCACCCCTGCGGCGCGTCGGCGAAGGCGGCCAGGACCGCCGATGGCGTCGCGTCCGCCTCGACCAGCGCCACCGGTCGCATCATTGATTCGAGTGTGGCGCCGAAGCTGGGATTGCAGAGCAGGGAATAGCCATAGGGGCTGTAGAGCAGGGCGCGCATGTCGCTGTCGTAGATCGCGCCGACCGGCCGGTTGTCCGCATCGACGACGACCAGCATCCGGAGCGCGGGACAGCTGCGGAACATCTCCGCCGCCGCCGGCAAGGGCTGGTCGACGCGCAGCATGTGGCGCTCGCCGATCCAGTCGGCGGCCCGCCCGATGCGTTCGTCATTCCCCAGCATGGTGTCTCGACATGGTATACCCCCTGCCCCTTCCCTAGGAGCCAACCGGTAAACCGGGGGTTCACCGGGGATGACGGTTCGGTGACGTGGGCCGAGGATCGTTGCCCGACCGCGACGGCCGGCCTAGACTGCCGCCTTGGAAGAGGAGAAGCCATGAAGCTTGCCAGTCTGAAGGATGCCAGCGGACGCCGTCGTGACGGGACGCTCGTCGTCGTATCCAATGATCTCGCCTGGTATGCCGATGCGGGGCATATCGTGCCGACCCTGCAGGCCGCGCTGGACGATTGGGACCAGTTCGCGCCCGCGCTCGAGAACCTCGCGACCGACCTGGAACATGGGGCGATCCCGCGCGGCCGGTTCCACGAACATGACGCCGCCAGCCCCCTGCCCCGCGCCTATCAATGGGCGGACGGATCGGCCTATGTGAACCATGTCGCGCTGGTGCGGCAGGCGCGCGGCGCGGAGCTGCCCGACAGTTTCTGGCATGATCCGCTGATGTACCAGGGCGGGTCGGACGGCTTTCTGGGGCCGCGTGATCCGATCCCGCTCGCCGACGAGAGCTGGGGCTGCGACCTGGAGGGCGAGGTGGTCGTCGTCACCGGCGACGTTCCCCAGGGCGCCAGCCGCGCGGAAGCCCTGGCGGCGGTGCGGCTGGTCGGCCTGACCAACGACGTGTCGCTGCGCGGCCTGATCCCCGGCGAACTGGCCAAGGGCTTCGGCTTCTTCCAGTCCAAGCCGGCCAGCGCCTTCTCGCCCGTCTTCGTCACGCCCGAGGCGCTGGGCGACTGGTGGCGGGACGGCAAGCTGCACCGCACGCTGATGGTCGACCTGAACGGGCCAGCCCTTCGGCCGGATCGCGGCGGGCGAGGACATGACCTTCGACTTCGGCACGCTGATCGCGCATGCCGCCAGGACCCGGGCGCTGGGCGCGGGCACGATCATCGGATCGGGCACCGTGTCCAACCGCGACGCCGATGGCGGGCCGGGCAAGCCGATCGCGGCGGGCGGGGTCGGCTATGCCTGTCTGGCGGAGCAGCGGACCGTGGAGACGATCCTGGACGGCGCGGCGAAGACGCCGTTCCTGAAGCAGGGCGACACGGTGCGAATCTGGATGGAGGATGATCGCCACCATCCGATCTTCGGCGTGATCGAACAGTCCGTCGGCGCTTGAGCCACATGGGGAGCGACCGGCGCGATCCGGCCGCTCCCCATGTCGGCTATTCAGCGGCCGATCGCGACCTCGCCGGCATAATCCACGGCGCTGACGAGAAGTAGCGGCAGCCTGACGGTGGCGCGTCCGGCGATGGCGAACGCGGCGACCAGCCCATTGCCGGCCAAGCCACGGGATCATCACGATCCCGGCAACCAGCAACACCGGCACACCCACGATGCGGCGCATGGTCCGCCCGCTGGGCGGCCGCGCGGCGGTGATTGGCCCCATATACATCGACGACACTCCCTCTAGGAATGGATATAGGAACGACTTCCTAACATAGGGTAGACACCGCCCTGGGAGACCATCCATTCGCCCCGGTCACGGCGGGACGCGACGATCGACGCTTGAAATTTTATAACCGTCGCGCAAAAGCAAATTCCAACGTGACACGCGGACTCGACCGCGGCCGAACCGGAGAGATGATCGTGGCCGAAGAGCCTCGCGACGAGCTGCCGACCAATTTGCCGCGCCTGTCGCTGCACGTGCCGGAACCCAAGTTCCGCCCCGGCGATGCGGTCGATTTCACCGCGGTCGACATCCCCCCTGCCGGCGCCGCGCGCCGTCCCGACACCGCCGCCCCCGCCGCCGACTTCCCGGAACTGGCCTATACGCTGGTGCGGGTGCTGGACGACGACAACCAGGCGGTCGGGCCCTGGAACCCGCGCCTGTCGCCCGACGTGCTGCGCCGCATCCTGCGCAACATGGTGCGGCTGCGCGCCTTTGACGACCGCATGTTCCGGGCGCAGCGCCAGGGCAAGACCAGCTTCTACATGAAGGCGCTGGGCGAGGAGGCGGTGGCGGTGGCCGCCGCCCATGCGCTCGATTACGAGGACATGTGCTTTCCCTCCTATCGCCAGCAGGGACTGTTGATCGCGCGCGACTGGCCGCTGGTCGACATGATGAACCAGATCTATTCGAACACCGCCGACCGGTTGCAGGGCAAGCAGCTGCCGATCATGTATTCGGCGCGCGAGGCCGGGTTCTTCTCCATCTCCGGCAACCTCACCACCCAATATCCGCAGGCGGTGGGCTGGGCGATGGCATCGGCCGCCAAGGGCGATTCGCGCATCGCCGCCGTCTGGTGCGGCGAGGGATCGACCGCCGAGGGCGACTTCCACAATGCCTGCACCTTCGCCGCCGTCTATCGCGCGCCGGTGGTGATGAACGTCGTCAACAACCAATGGGCGATCTCCAGCTTCTCCGGCTTCGCCGGCGCGGAATCGACGACCTTCGCGGCGCGGGCGATCGGCTATGGCATCGCCGGCCTGCGCGTCGACGGCAATGACGCGCTCGCCGTCTATGCCGCGACGCAATGGGCGGCGGAGCGGGCGCGGACCAACCAGGGGCCGACCCTGATCGAGCATTTCACCTATCGCACCGAGGGGCATTCGACCTCCGACGATCCCTCGCAATATCGCTCGGCCGGCGAGCCTACCGCCTGGCCGCTGGGCGACCCGATCCGCCGCTTGAAGGATCACCTGATCGCGATCGGCGAGTGGGACGAGGATCGCCACGCCGCGCAGGACAAGGAATGCGCCGAGGAGGTCCGCGCCGCGCAAAAGGCGGCCGAGGCCAACGGCATTCTCGGCCATGGCCTGCACCAGCCGCTCGACACGCTGTTCGACGGCGTGTTCGAGGAGATGCCCTGGCACCTGCGCGAACAGCAGGCGCAGATGATGGCCGAGGAAGAGGCGTCGGGCCGGCCATGGGCGCGCAAGTGACCGTTGCGCCGCCGGCCCCGCGCCACTCCGGCGAAGGCCGGGGTCCGGGCGCGATGCCGATGCGATCGAGCGGCCTCGCGCACCTCCCTTTGTCTCGCATCTGGACCCCGGCCCGTGCCGGGATGGCCGTGGGAACCCTCCGATGACTGACGTCACCACCCTGCAAGATTCCGCCCCCGCCGCCGCGGGCGACACCGTCCGCATGAACATGATCCAGGCGATCAACTCCGCGCTCGACATCGTGATGGCGCGCGATCCCGATGTGGTCGTGATGGGCGAGGATGTCGGCTATTTCGGCGGCGTGTTCCGCGCCACCGCCGGGCTCCAGGCCAAATATGGCAAGACCCGCGTGTTCGACACGCCGATCAGCGAATGCGGCATCATCGGCGTCGCGGTGGGCATGGGCGCCTATGGCCTGCGCCCGGTGCCGGAGATCCAGTTCGCCGACTATATCTATCCCGCGCTCGACCAGCTCGTGTCGGAGGCGGCGCGGCTGCGCTATCGCTCGGCGGGCGAGTTCATCGCGCCGATGACGGTGCGCTCCCCCTTTGGCGGCGGCATCTTCGGCGGGCAGACCCATTCGCAATCGCCCGAGGGCATCTTCACCCATGTCTCGGGCGTGAAGACGGTGATCCCGTCCACCCCCTATGACGCCAAGGGGCTGCTGATCGCATCGATCGAGGACAATGACCCCGTCATCTTCTTCGAACCGAAGCGTATCTATAACGGCCCGTTCAACGGCTATTGGGACCGGCCGGCGGAAAACTGGTCGAAGCATCCCGGCGGCGCGGTGCCCGAGGGCTATTATCGCGTGCCGCTGGGCAAGGCGGCGATCGTCCGGCCGGGCGAGGCGCTGACCATCCTGGCCTATGGCACCATGGTCCATGTCTGCCGCGCGGTGGTGGAGGAGGCCGGGGTCGATGCCGAGATCGTCGACCTGCGGACCTTGGTGCCGCTCGACATCGAGACGATCGAGGAATCGGTCAGGAAGACCGGCCGCTGCATGATCGTGCATGAGGCGACGCGCACCTCCGGCTTCGGTGCGGAGCTGTCGGCGCTGGTCCAGGAACGCTGCTTCTATCATCTGGAAGCGCCGATCGAGCGGGTCACCGGCTTCGATACGCCTTATCCGCACAGCCTGGAATGGGCCTATTTCCCCGGCCCCGTGCGGATCGGCCAGGCCCTCAAGAAGATCATGAGCAACGCATGATGCTTCGCCTGTCCCCCTTCTCATTCCATTCCGATGCCGCGCGTCCGGCCGGCATCCACGGAGGTTTCTGATGGCTCGCTTCACCTTCCGCCTGCCCGATATCGGCGAGGGCATCGCCGAGGCGGAGATCGTCGCCTGGCACGTCGCGGTCGGCGACCGGGTCGAGGAAGATCAGAATATCGCCGACATGATGACCGACAAGGCGACGGTGGAAATGGAATCCCCCGTGTCCGGCACCGTGGTCGCGCTGGCCGGCGCGGTCGGCGACCAGGTCGCGATCGGCGCGGCGCTGGTGGTGATCGAGACCGAGGCCGAGGATAGCGGCACGGCGACGGACGCCGCCTCCCCCGCTACCGAGGAACCGGTGCTGGAGGCGGAGAATCCCGGCGTCGAGCAGGCGACTGTCCCCGCCCCTGCCCCTGCCCCTGCCCCTGCCCCCGCGCAGGACGCACCGGTGCCGGCCCCCGCGCCAGCCGCCGAGGCGAAGCGCGAACCGGCCCCAGCACAACCCGACCCGGCCGCTCCCGTGCTGGCCTCGCCGGCCGTCCGCGCCCGGGCACGCGACCTGGGCATCGACCTGGCGCAGGTGAAGACGGATGGCGACCGCGTCCGCCATGCCGATCTCGACGCCTATCTCCGCTACCATGCGGCCCAGGGCTATGGCGCCCCCGGCGCCAGCCGTGCGCGCGCGGACGAGCAGGTGCGCGTGATCGGGATGCGCCGCCGCATCGCCGAGAACATGGCCGCCGCCAAGCGCCACATCCCACATTTCACCTATGTCGACGAGATCGACGTGACCGAGCTGGAGCGCGTCCGCGCCGAGCTGAACGCGAACCGTGGCGGCCGGCCCAAGCTGACGATGCTGCCGCTGATGATCGTCGCCATCTGCCGCACCCTGCCCGACTTCCCGATGCTGAACGCCCGTTACGACGACGAGGCGGGCGTGGTCACCCGCTCGGGCCGCGTCCATCTGGGCATGGCGACGCAGACCGATGCCGGGCTGACCGTGCCCGTGATCCGCGATGCGCAGGACCGCAATGTCTGGCAGCTCGCCACCGAGATCACCCGGCTGGCGGAGGCGGCGCGCGCGTCCAAGCTGAAGCCGGAGGAACTGGGCGGCGGCACCATCACCGTCACCTCGCTCGGCCCGCTGGGCGGCATCGCGACCACGCCGGTCATCAACCGGCCCGAAGTCGCGATCATCGGCCCCAACAAGATCGTCGAGCGGCCGATGTTCCGGCCGGATGGCATGGGGGGCGACACGATCGTCCGCGCCAAGCTGATGAACCTGTCGATCAGCTGCGACCACCGCGTCGTCGATGGCTGGGACGCCGCCAGCTATGTGCAGGCGCTGAAGAAGCTGCTGGAAACACCGGTCCTGCTGTTCGCGGACTGATGAAAGACCGGGGGGCGGTATACCCGCCCCCCGGTCCCGGCGATCAGGCGGCGGCCATCGCCCCCCGCCGCCGACGCCGCGCCGCCGCGCCGACCAGGCCGAAGCCCAGCGTCATCGTCGCCCAGGTCGCCGGCTCCGGCACCACGCCGGCCAGGCTGGCATATTCCGCCGCGCTCAGGCGGAAGCTGTAGAGATAGCTGTCGAGCAGATGCTGCCCCTGCGGACAGCCGGCGCCAAGCGCGACCGTGCTGTTCACGCCGCCCGGCCCGCTGGTGCAGACGTCGAACTGCGTGCCGCCGCCATTCTGCGTGACCGAATAGTCGTTGTCGGTCGCGACGATCAGCGTGTAGCTGCCATCCGCCAGACGCGGACCGAAGGTGAAGCCCTCGATCTTCTCCGGCACGCTCAGGCCCATCGCCTTCAGCGCGGCGGCGAGGTCGATGAACGGCGTCGCGCTCTTGGCCACCGGCGTCACGCCGTCTGGCAGGTCGTTCCGGCCCTTCAGGCTGATCGTGCTGACATCGGTCGCGTTGCTCAGGTCGACTTGCCAGATCCGCTTAGAGCCCACAGTCAGCGCGGCATTGGGATCGTCGACGCCGAGCCCGCGATTGTCGCGCTCCAGCACCAGCAGCGTGCCGTTGGGCAGCGCCTGGATCGCCGAGATGCCGATCGAGCGGCCCTGCTTGTTGGCCTCGAAATCCTGGTCGGTGCCGTCGATCCGGCCATTGATGGCGGACAGGCTTTCGAGCTGGTAGATATATTGCTTGGTCGGCTGGCCGGTGGCGACGTCATATTGGACGATGCGCACGTTGCGGCTGTAGCGGCCATCGGCCTTGGCACCGTTCGCCCCCTCCTCGAACAGCGGGTCCTGCAGCATCGCATAGGCGGTCTTGCCATCGGCGCTGACCGTCAGCCCCTCGAATCCGCGATTGTCCTGGCGGCCGGTCGTCACCTTGTCGCGGTCGCCCGTATAGTCGACACTGCCGTTCGACCGCCGGGGCACCAGATTGGCGGGCACGGCGAAGGTCCGTACCGCCCGGCCGCTCTGGTCGAATTCGATGACCGAGGGGCCATATTCGTCCGACACCAGGAAATGGCCGTTGGGCAGGCGCGCCAGCCCCTCGGGATCGAGCGAGCCGCCCAGGGTCGACATGCTGCCGCTCGCCAGCGTCGGGTTCAGGCCGGTATAGGCATCGCCGTTCGCCTGGGTGAACAGGGTCGTCGCCTGCAGGTCGAAGCCACGGATCGCGCCCGTCGCGCGGTCGATATCGAGCGTGAAGGCCTGGAGGCGCGGCTGATAGGGCAGCACGCCGCCGCCCGGTCCACGATCGGTCGTGCCGTAGAAGGTGCCGGTCGCGGCATCATAGCTGAGGTCGGAGCCGAAGCCGCCCAGCCGGGTCTGCCCCGCGCCGGACAGGCCCGATGCGTCGGCACGGCTGCCCGACACGGCATATTGGGACACGAGCGTCGCCGCGCCCGCCGGAGCGGCGGCGGCGAGCAGGACGGCGAGGATCGCGGCGGGCGCGAGCGAAGGACGGCGCAATGTCTATCCCCCTGTTAACCATACGGATAAACAGGAGCGCCGTGACGCGGCCGTGACGCTTTGGCGACCGATCCGAGACAGGGGCGCGGATCAGCGCGTCGGCACCGGCTCCGCGCCCGAATAATCGTAGAAGCCGCGCTTGGTCTTGCGGCCGTACCAGCCCGCCTCGACATATTTGGCCAAGAGCGGCGCGGGCCGGAACTTGGGATCGCCGGTCCCCTCGAACAGCACGCGGGTGATCTCCAGACAGGTGTCGAGGCCGATAAAGTCCGCCAGCGTCAGCGGCCCCATCGGATGGTTGAGGCCGAGTTGGCAGGCGGCATCAATGTCCGGGATCGTCGCCACGCCCTCGCCGAGCGCGAAGCACGCCTCGTTGAGCATCGGCATCAGCACGCGGTTGACGATGAAGCCGGGCGCGTCATTGGCGCGCACCACCCGCTTGCCGAGCGCCTGGGCATAGGCCTCGACCCGGGCGACGGTCGCGTCGGCGGTGGCGAGGCCGCGGATCAGCTCGATCAGCCCCATGACCGGCACGGGGTTGAAGAAATGCACGCCGACGAAGCGCGCCGGATCGGGCGTCGCCTGCGCCAGCCGGGTGATCGGGATCGAGGAGGTGTTGGAGGCGAGGATCGCGTCCGGCCCCAGCACCCGGCCGACGGATTCGAAGATGGCGCGCTTGATCGCCTCGCGCTCGGTCGCCGCCTCAATCACCAGCGCCGCCTCGCCCATCGCGTCGGTGCTCTCGACCGGCTCGATCAGCGCCAGCGCGGCGTCGCGGGCGTCGGCGGCGATCTTCTCCTTGGCGACCAGCCGGTCGAGCGCCTTGGCGATGCCGGCCTTGCCCTTCTCCGCCTGCGCGCGCGAGACGTCGGACAGCAGCACGCGGTAGCCGGCCTGCGCCGATACCTGCGCGATGCCCGCGCCCATCTGTCCCGCCCCGATGACTCCGACCGTCTCCATGCCGCTCTCCTGTCGCGTTCGTGTTTGCCCGCTCGTTGCCGCGAAAGCGCGCGGGGGGCAATGGAAACAGTAGAGCAGGCTAGCGACAAGCGTTGGTGCCCCGCCGTCCCCACCATGGAGGACGGCAGCGGGGCACCATTCACCCTGCACTCAAGCGGTCACGACCGCTATGCTACGCCGCCGATAGCGCATCGTCGCGCCAACCATGCCGAAGCCACCAAGCATCAGCATCCATGTCGCGGGTTCTGGAACGGCCGAAACACTGTCGGCGACAATCCGGACATTATCGATTTTTACTCCGGTATTCACGACCGATCCATCCGAGGTAAATCGGAACGTGATTTTTGACCCAGAACCGACGCCACCGAGATTGATCGTGACCGGTCCAATAAATCCACTCCATCGCGAAACCTGAACACCATCTTTCAATATGGTAAGAAAATCATAACCAGACTCACCACGATAATCGAGATCAAAGTTTAACACCGCCCCATGTAGTTCGTTGATACTATTGATACTGTAGCTACTAATCTCAGAATTAGTATAGTATGCCCCATGGTGACCTACATACCCATCACTGGCAAAAAATCGACCTGTTACTGATTCTTGGTCAGACAATCCCGATGAAAAATCATTCTGAAAAACGATTGTTGATGCGCTAGCTGGAACTGCCGCCACTGTTAATAGCGAATACGCTACAGCAGCCACAATATTTCTCATCTTTACTTCCCCCGTTTAATATTCAGGCCACCCCTCGACCCGACATAAATTTAACTAAATCTTAACCAATGTTTTAATCAACCCCATTGTCTTTAAGTATTTTCCCTTAGGCTAAATATTTACCCAATAATTCAATGAGTCATTTTGCGTTAGTATTAATACGTACCGCCGTACGTCATTGTATTTTATTGCTCGTCGACATACGAGCTCAAAATTGCAAATGCGACACCATGAAAAGCATTCATACTTCATGTATTATCTTGTAAATACTTCTTAAAAAAGTCGTTATTCGTCAATGTCCGTTGCTCATCTGGCCGAAACGCGATCATCACTTGTCGGCCGTTAGCAGTCAGCACACGCCGGCCCGCCACTGTCGGACGCAATGTCACCTGCTCCAGCCGGCCAGCCCGCCAGGCGAGATCGACCTCGCACGCCCCCCGCGCCCGCAGGCCGGTGACATGGCCGCTGGGCCAGGCGCGCGGCAGCGCGGGGAGCAGGTCGATCGTGTCGCCCCGGCTCTGCATCAGCATCTCCACGATCGCCGCCGTACCGCCGAAATTGCCGTCGATCTGGAAGGGCGGATGCGCGTCGAACATGTTGGGATAGGTCCGCTCCGCCCCCAGCAGGAAGCGCAGGATGTCGTGCGCATGATCCCCCTCGCGCAGCCGCGCCCACAGGTTGATCCGCCACGCGGTCGCCCAGCCGGTGGCGCGGTCGCCGCGAATCTCCAGGCTGCGCCGCGCCGCCGCCGCCAGTTCGGGCGTGGTCGCGGGCGTGATCTGGTGCGAGGGGTGCAGGCCGTAGAGATGCGAGACGTGGCGGTGGTTCTGCTCCGGCGCATCAGCATCCCAGTCGGCCTGCCATTCCTGCAACTGCCCCTGCCGCCCGACCTTGTACGGCGCGAGGCGCGCGCGGGCGGCGCGCATTTCCGCGACCAGACCGGCATCGCGGCTGAGCAGCGTCGCCGCCGCCGCCGTCTGGTCGAACAGGTCGCGCAGGATCGCCATGTCCATGGTCGGCCCGGCGCAAAGCGCGCCGCCATGGCCATGCTCGTTCTCCGGGCTGAGCGAGGGATTGGTGACCAGCGCGCCGGTGCGCGGATCGGCCTGGAGCGTGTCGAGGAAGAAGCGCGCCGATCCCGCCATCAGCGGATAGACCGATGCCAGGAAGGCCTGGTCGCGGGTATAGTCGTAATGCTCCCATAAATGGGTGCAGAGCCACGCGCCGCCGGTCGGCCACATGCCCCAGGGCGCGCCGTCGATCGGCGCGGTCGCGCGCCAGATGTCGGTATTGTGATGCGCCACCCAGCCGCGCGCGCCGTACATGGTCCGCGCCGTGCGTTCGCCGGTGATCGCCAGTTCGCGGACCAGGCGGACCAGCGGCTCGACGCATTCGGCCAGGTTGGTCGACTGCGCGGGCCAATAGTTCATCTCGGTGTTGATGTTGATCGTGTATTTCGACTCCCAGGGCGGGGTCAGGCTGTCGTTCCACAGGCCTTGCAGCGTCGCCGCCTGCCCGCCGGGCTGCGAACAGGCGATCAGCAGGTAGCGGCCATAGTTAAAATAGAGCGCGGCCAGCGCCGGATCGTCCGCCGTCTGCGAGGCCCGGATGCGTTCGTCGGTGGGCAGCGAGGCGGCGGCGGAGCGGCCGAGATCGATCGACACGCGGCGGAACAGGCGACGATGCGCGGCACTGGCATCCGCGGCGATCCGGGCGAAGGAGCGGCCGCGCGCAGCGGCGATCGCGGCGGCGGTCGCGGCCAGCGGATCGCCCGACACATCGTCGAAGCGGCGGAAGCTGGTGCCCATCGCGACCAGCAGCGTCACCGCATCGGCATCGCGGATCGACAGGCGGCCATCAGGCGCGACGCGGACCTGGCCGCCCTCGTTCACCGCCAGCAGCCGCGCGGCGAAGGTCAGCGCGCCGGCCACGCCCTGCGACGCACCGTTGCGGCCGGTCAGCAGCAGCCCGGCCGCGCCATCCGCCCCGGTCGTCGCGCCCGCCTGTGGCGAGGTGAGCCCGACATCGACCGACAGCGTCCCGCGTGGCGCGGTCAGCCGCACCGCGATCACCCGGTCACCGGGCGCGGCGATCACCTGGCGGAGATGCTCGCCCGCCCCGGCGTGGAAGCGCGTCGTCGCCATCGCGGCATCGAGATCGAGGTCGCGCCGATAGGCGGACGCCGCGCCCAGATCGGGGAAGTCGAGCGTCAGGTCGCCCAGTGCCTGATAGGGCATCTGCTTGGGCGGCGTGCCGAGCAGCGACCGGTCGACCAGCGCCTGCGCCTCCTTGATCCGATCCGCGAACACCAGCTTGCGGACCTGGGGCAAGGCCCCGAGCGCGGCCGGGTTGACCGGATCATAGGGGCCGCCGGCCCAGAGCGTGCCCTCGTTCAGTTGCAGCCGTTCCCGCGCCGTGCCGCCGAACACCATCGCGCCCAGCACGCCGTTGCCGACCGGCAGCGCCTCGGTCCAGGCCTTGGCCGGCTGGCGATACCAGAGCATCGGCGCATCGGGGGCCGGCGCGGCAGCCATCGCCTCGCTCCCGATCGTGGCGGCGAGGCCGGTCGCGGCGGCCAGACCGATGGTTTCGCGGCGGGTCGGTTGCATCGCTCTCCCTTTCCGGGGGCAAGCTGCGCCAACCCGTTTGTTTGTCTGACCTTTCTATGGCCGAGCGATGGGGAGGTCGAGCGTTTGCGCCACGCCGCTCCCCTTCAGCAACGCCATGCGCAGACATTGGCAGACGATCTCGTCGCGCTGGTTCAGCATCCGATGCTCGAAGGTCACGATCCCCGCTCCCGGTCGCGAGCGACTGGGCTTGAGCGCGACCACCTCGGTCTCGGCGCGCAGCGTGTCGCCCAGGAACACCGGCTTGGGCATGACCAGCTTGTCATAGCCCAGATTGGCGATCAGCGTGCCCAGCGTCGTGTCGCCGACCGACAGGCCGATCATCAGGGAAAAGGTGAAGGTGCCGTTGACCAGGATCTGCCCGAACTCGCTGGCCCGCGCCGCCTCCGCATCGATGTGCAGCGGCTGCGGATTGTGCGTCATGGTCGAGAAGAGCAGATTGTCCGTCTCGGTCACGGTGCGGCGGATGTCGTGGACCAGCCGGTCGCCGACCGTCCAGCCGTCATAGGGCCGCCCCGCCATCAGGCCGCCTCCTCGGCGCGGGCGATGCGGGCGAGCAGCAGCCCCTCGGTCACCTGACCGCCCTCCTCGGCCCGCAATTCCGCGACCTCGCCGTCGAACGGCGCGACCAGACTATGTTCCATCTTCATCGCCTCCACGGTCAGCAGCTTCTGGCCCTTGGTCACCCGGTCACCCGCCGCGACCGCGACCGCGATGATCCGGCCCGGCATCGGCGACAGGATCGCACCATCCGCCGCCTCGCCGCCAGCGCCACCGACCGCGCGCCACGGCTGGAGCCGCCAGACCTGGCCCTGTTCGGCGATCAGCCCGTCGCCGTGCGGGCGATGATCCGGGGTGGGGGCGAGCGGCACCGTCACCGCCGCCCCGTCGAGCAGGAACCGCCCCTCGCGCCGGGGCGTGGCGTTGAGCCGGAAGCCGGCGAGCGGCCCCGGCGCGGCGAGCGCGGTCGCCGCCGTCCGCAGAGTTGCCCCGGAGGGTTCGGCGGCGGGGATCAGCGCCTCGCCCGCGCGCGCGATCAGCCCGGTATCCAGCTCCGCCGCGACGAAGGCGGAATGGTTCAGTGCCTTGAGCAGGAAGCCGGCATTGGTCTTGAGCGGCCAGATCGCCGCGCCGTCCAGCGTCGCGGCCAGCCGCTGCCGCGCGGCATCGCGGTCCGGGCCCCAGGCGATCAGCTTGGCGATCATCGGGTCGTAATAGGGCGAGATGGTCGCGCCCCGCTCCACGCCCGTGTCGGTGCGCCAGGAATCGCCCAGGTCGAACCGGTCGAGCCGCCCGATCGACGGCAGGAAGCCGCGCGCCGGGTCCTCGGCATAGAGTCGCGCCTCCATCGCCCAGCCGGTGATCGACAAGGCGTCCTGCGTGCAGGGCAGCGGTTCGCCCGAGGCGACGCGCAACTGCCATTCGACCAGATCCTGCCCGGTGATCGCCTCCGTCACCGGATGCTCGACCTGAAGCCGCGTGTTCATCTCCATGAACCAGATGCGATCGGCCCGTAAGCCCTGGGAGGCATCGGCGATGAACTCGATCGTGCCCGCGCCGACATAATCGACCGCGCGGGCCGCGCGCACCGCCGCGTCGCAGATCGCGGCACGGGTCGCATCGTCCATGCCGGGCGCTGGCGCTTCCTCGATCACCTTCTGGTGGCGGCGTTGCAGCGAACAGTCGCGCTCGAACAGATGGACGACCTGGCCGTGCCGGTCGCCGAACACCTGCACCTCGATATGGCGCGGGTTCGTCACCCATTTCTCCAGCAGCACCTGGTCGTTGCCGAAGCTGGACGCCGCCTCGCGCCGGCACGAGGCTAGCGCCTCAGTGAAGTCGGCGGGCGCATCGACCTTGCGCATCCCCTTGCCGCCGCCGCCGGCCACCGCCTTGATCAGGACGGGATAGCCGATCGCCTCGGCCTCCGCCGCCAGCCGCTCCGGCGACTGGTCCTCACCGAGATAGCCGGGTGTGGTCGGCACGCCCGCCGCCTGCATCAGCGCCTTGGCCGCGTCCTTCAGGCCCATGGCGGTGATCGACTGGGGATCGGGCCCGACCCAGGTCAGGCCGGCATCGATGACGGCCTGCGCGAATGCGGCATTCTCGGACAGGAAGCCGTAGCCGGGATGGATCGCCTCCGCACCGGTCGCCAGCGCGGCGGCGATGATCCGGTCGCCGCACAGATAGGATTCGCGCACCGGCGCCGCGCCGATCGCGACGGCGGCATCGGCCAGTCGGACATGCAGCGCGTCGGCATCGACATCCGAATGGACGGCGACGGTGCGGATGCCCATCGCCCGCGCGGTACGGATGATGCGGCAGGCGATCTCGCCGCGATTGGCGATCAGGAGACTCTTCATCATCGGATCAGGACTCCAGCATGAGCGTGATCGCGCCGGCCGGTCGCTCGGCGATGGCATCGAAGATCACGGTCAGGATGCGGTCGAACCGTGCGCCCACGGCGCGACGCGCGGCGGCCGCATGGGTCAAGTGCAAGGCGATCGGCGGCTCGATGACGGCCACCAGCAGGTCGAACAGCGCGTCCAGGCTGCCGCCATACCAGTCCACGCCCGATGCGGCGCGGATGCGCGCGTGAAAATCGGCCTCGTCGATGACGGTCGCACCGTCGATGGTCAGGTCCATCGCCGTCACATCCGGAACAGGCCGAAGCGCGCGGCCTCGGCCACGGGCGCGTTCAGCACGGCGGCGAAGGCGAGGCCCAGCACGTCGCGGGTCTGGGCCGGATCGATCACGCCATCGTCCCACAACCGGGCGGTGGCGTAATAGGGATTGCCCTCCTCCTCATATTTGGCGCGGACCGGGGCCTTGAACGCCTCGGCCTGCTCCGGCGTCCAGCTGGCGGCGTCGCGGTGCACGGTGGCGAGCACGCTGGCCGCCTGTTCGCCGCCCATCACGCTGATCCGCGCATTGGGCCAGCTGAACAGGAAGCGCGGCTGATAGGCCCGCCCGCACATGCCGTAATTGCCGGCGCCGAAGCTGCCGCCGATCAGCACCGTGACCTTGGGCACCTGCGCGGTGGCGACCGCCGTGACCAGCTTCGCGCCGTTCTTGGCGATCCCCTCCGCCTCATATTTGCCGCCGACCATGAAGCCGGAGATGTTCTGGAGGAACAGCAGCGGAATCCGGCGCTGGCAGGCGAGTTCGATGAAATGCGCCCCCTTCAGCGCGCTCTCGCTGAACAGCACGCCGTTATTCGCCAGGATCGCGACCGGCATTCCCCAGATATGGGCAAAGCCGCAGACCAGGGTGGTGCCGTACAGCGCCTTGAACTCGTGAAAGGCCGATCCGTCGACGATCCGGGCGATCACCTCGCGCACGTCATAGGGCGCGCGCACGTCCTGTGGCACGATGCCATAAAGCTCGGCCGGGTCGTATCGGGGCGGTTCGGGCTCCTGCCGGTTCAGCGACGCCTCGGTCTGCGGCGGCAGCGTCGCGACGATGTCGCGCACGATCGACAGGGCGTGATCGTCATCCTCCGCGACATGATCGACCACGCCCGAGCGCCGGCCGTGCAGGTCGCCGCCGCCCAGATCCTCGGCGCTGATCACCTCGCCGGTCGCCGCCTGCACCAGCGGCGGGCCGGCCAGGAAGATCGTGCCCTGGTTGCGCACGATCACCGTCTCGTCGGACATGGCGGGCACATAGGCGCCGCCCGCCGTGCAGCTTCCCATCACGCAGGCGATCTGTGGGATGCCGAGCGCGCTCATATTGGCCTGGTTGTAGAAGATGCGCCCGAAATGCTCGCGATCGGGGAACACCTCCGCCTGGTTGGGCAGGTTCGCACCGCCGCTGTCGACCAAGTAGAGGCAGGGCAGCCGGTTCTCCTGCGCGATCTCCTGCGCACGGAGATGCTTCTTGACGG
Source organism: Sphingomonas sp. SORGH_AS_0438 (assembly GCF_031453475.1). NCBI lineage: Bacteria > Pseudomonadati > Pseudomonadota > Alphaproteobacteria > Sphingomonadales > Sphingomonadaceae > Sphingomonas > Sphingomonas sp. SORGH_AS_0438. The sequence continues at coordinate 11,059 of NZ_JAVIZS010000001.1, read as the reverse complement.
TCAGCGGATAATAGGTGCCGCCCTTCACCGTCGCGTCGTTGCAGGCGATCATCACCTGCTTACCCGACACGCGGCCGACGCCCGCGATCATCCCCGCGCCCGGCACCGCATCGTCATACAGGCCGTTCGCCGCCAGCTGCCCGATCTCCAGGAACGGACTGCCCGGATCGAGCAGCCGCTCCACCCGGTCGCGGGGCAGCAGCTTGCCGCGGGCGACATGCTTGGCGCGCGCCGCCTCCGGCCCGCCCGCCGCCGCGGTCGCGACCCTTGCGCGCAACGCCTCGACCAGCGCGCGGTTGTGCGCGGCATTGGCGCGGAAGCCGGCGTCCTGCGGCGACAGCTTGCTGTCCAGCACCGGCCCGCTCATGCGCCGATCAGCTCCCGGCCGATCAGCATCCGGCGGATCTCGTTGGTGCCCGCGCCGATGTCGAGCAGCTTGGCGTCCCGCATGAACCGCTCGACCGGCCAGTCGCGCGTATAGCCCGCGCCACCCAGCGCCTGCACCGCCTCCAGCGCCACGCGCACGGCATTCTCCGACGCCAGCAGGATCCCGCCCGCCGCATCGAACCGCGTCGTCCGCCCCGCATCGCACGCCTTCGCCACCGCATAGACATAGGCGCGCGCCGAATTGAGCGCGACATACATGTCCGCCACCTTGGCCTGGATCAGCTGGAACGCGCCGATCGGCTTGCCGAACTGCTGCCGCTCACGGACATAGGGCACCACCACGTCGAGGCACGCCTGCATGATGCCGAGTTGGATGCCCGCCAGCACGGTGCGCTCATAATCGAGCCCCGACATCAGCACGCCGACGCCGCCGTTCAGTGGCCCCATCACATTCTCCTCCGGCACTTGGCAGTCCTGGAACACCAGCTCGGAGGTCGGCGAGCCGCGCATCCCGACCTTGTCGATCTTCTGCCCGATCAAGAAGCCGGCGAAATCCTTCTCGATCAGGAAGGTGGTGATGCCCTTCGACCCCTCGCCCGTCTTCGCATAGACGACCAGCGTGTCGGCATAGGGCGCGTTGGTGATCCAGAACTTGGTGCCGTTCAGGATGTAGCGGTCGCCCTTCTTCTCGGCGCGCAGCTTCATCGACACCACGTCGGAGCCCGCACCCGCCTCCGACATCGCCAGGCTGCCGACATGCTCACCGGAGATCAGCTTGGGCAGGTAGCGCGCCTTCTGCTCGGGGCTGGCCCAGCGGCGGATCTGGTTGACGCACAGATTGGAATGCGCGCCATAGCTGAGGCCGATCGACGCGGAGGCGCGCGCCACCTCCTCCTGCGCGATGACATGTTCCAGATAACCCAGGCCCAGGCCGCCATCCTCCTCGCCCACGGTGATGCCGTGCAGGCCCAGCGCGCCCATCTCCGGCCACAGCTCGCGCGGGAACCAGTCCTTGGCATCGATCTCGGCGGCGAGCGGCGCGATCCGCTCGGCGGCGAACCGCACGGTGCTGTCGCGGATCATGTCGGCGGTCTCGCCGAGCGCGAAATCGAACTGGGTCATGGGTCTCTCCTATTGCGCCGCTTGTACCCCGCCGGGTGCGACCGCGAAAATTGAAAGTCGCGGCAGGAGTGCATTGATCCTATCTATGCACGATGCTCGACCGCTATCTGCTCCGCTATGTCATCGCCGTGGTCGAGCAGGGCAATTTCTCCCGCGCGGCGGCGGCCTGCAACGTGTCGCAGCCGACCCTGTCGATCGGCATCGCCAAGCTGGAGCGCGAACTGGGCCAGCCGCTGTTCGTCCGTTCCAACCAGCGGGTCGAGCTGACCGAGGCGGGCACCCGCTTCCTGGTCCATGCCCGGCGCATCGAGCGCGAGTTCAACGCCGCGATCCAGGCGGTCGGCACCCCCGGCGAGCGCCCGTCCTTCCGCCTCGGCGTGCTGGCCAGCATCGCCAGCGACCGGATCGCCACCGCCATCGCGGCCACGCGGCCGGGCGAGACGCATCGCTTCGAACTGGTGTTCGGCACCGAACGCGAACTCGCCGGCCATCTGGCGAAGGGGCGGATCGACGTGGCGCTGACCCTGGTGGAGCGGGGCAGCAACCGCTTCCTCGAACGCGCGATCGCGACCGAGGATTATGCGCTCGCCCTGCCCGCCGATCACCGGCTGGCGGGGGAAACCACGATCGCCGCCGAACGGCTGGCCGGCGAGACGATGATCGTGCGCCGCCATTGCGAGGCGCTGGCCGATACCAGCCGCCACTTCACCGAGCGCGGGATACGGCCGCCCTTCGCGCTCCGCTCGACCAATGACGAACGGGTGTTGCAGATGGTCGCGGCGGGCCTGGGCATCACCGTCATGCCGCGCGGCCATCGCCAGGCCGGCGTGGTGCGGCCGTCGCTCGCCGGCTTCGGCCTGACGCGGACGCTGGGCTGGGCGGTCGCCCCCGCGGCCGAGCCGATCCTCGCCGGCCCGCCCGCTGTCATGACTGGCATCGAAGCGGCCCTGACGGCCGACGCGTCACGCTGACTCCGACACCGGCCCGGGCATCAATGTCCGCGCCACCGCGTCGCGCCACCCGGCCACCAGCGGCGCCCGTTCGGCCGGCGTCATCGTCGGCGCGAAGGCTGCGTCGCAAGACCAGAGCCGTTGCAGCGCGTCCAGGCCGGACCAGATGCCGGTCGCCAGCCCCGCATGGAAGGCCGCGCCCCGCGCGGTGGTTTCCAGATCGGCGGGCCGCTCCACCGGCAGCCCGGTCATGTTGGTCAGGAAGCGGCACAGCCAGTCGTTCGCCGCCATCCCCCCATCAATCCGCAAGGCGGCCGGCGGCGCGCCGACATCGGCCGCCATCGCCTCGACCAGGTCCATCGTCTGATAGGCCACCGACTCCAGCGCCGCGCGGGCCAGATGCGCCGCCTGGGCGTCGAAGGTCAGGCCATGGATCGCGGCGCGCGCCTCGGGCTGCCAATAGGGCGCGCCGAGGCCGACGAACGCCGGCACCATATAGACGCCGTGATTGTCGGGGACGCGCGTCGCCAGATCATCGGTCTGGCTGGCATGGGTAATGACGCCCAGGCCATCGCGCAGCCACTTCACCGCCGCCCCGGCCGCGAAGATCGATCCCTCCAGCGCATAGGCGATCTTGCCGTCCAGCCGATAGGCCGGGGTGGTCAGCAGCCGGTGCCGCGACGGCACCGCGCGGTCGCCGGTATGGAGCAGCAGGAAACAGCCGGTGCCATAGGTCGACTTGGCCATGCCGGCGGCGAAGCAGGCCTGGCCGAACAGCGCCGCCTGCTGGTCGCCGGCGATCCCCGCGATCGGGATCGCCGCGCCGAACAGGTCGGCGGTCGTATGGCCGAAGACATGTGCATTGTCCTCGACGCTCGGCAGCATCGCCATGGGAATCTGGAGCAGCCGGCACAGGTCCGCATCCCAGCACTGGCGATGGATGTCGAACAGCATCGTCCGGCTGGCATTGGTGACGTCGGTCGCATGGACCCGCCCGCCGGTCAGCCGCCACAGCAGGAAGCTGTCGATCGTCCCGAACGCCAGCTCCCCCCGCTCGGCCCGCGCCCGCGCGCCCGCGACATGATCCAGCAGCCAGGCGATCTTGGTCGCGGAGAAATAGGGATCGATCAGCAGGCCAGTGCGCGCACCGACGAGATCACCCGCCCCCTCCGCCGTCAGCGCGCGGCAGCGATCGGCTCCGCGCCGATCCTGCCAGACGATCGCCGGATACAGGGGGATGCCGGTCGCGCGGTCCCAGACCAACACCGTCTCGCGCTGGTTGGTGATGCCGATCGCATCGGGCAGGATCCCGCTCTCGTCCATGGTCCGGCGCGCCGTCGCCAGGACGTCGCGCCAGATCGTCTCGGGATCATGTTCGACCCAGCCGGGGGCGGGATAGCGTTGCGGCAGTTCGACCTGAGCCATGGCGACGCGCCGGGCCTGGTCGTCGAACAGGATGCTCCGCGTCGACGTGGTGCCCTGATCGATCACCAAGATATGCGCCGTCACCGTCCGTCTCCCTAGCGGCAGGACATTGCGGTGCGGTCAGACGCCGTGCCGGTCAATAGCGCGCATCGGCTCCGCCTGCGCCGGCACGTTCGCCCGTGTGGGTCGTTTCCCCGGACACGCCACCAGCAGGAATTGCCATGACCGATGATCCCCGCACAAGCCACCCGACCCGTTTCCCCGACGAGCCGCAACAGCCACGCCCCGGCCTGACGACCGCGATGCGGACCAAGCCCGATCATGGCGAAGACAGCTATGTCGGCAAGGGGCTGCTCGACCACAGGGTCGCGCTGATCACCGGCGGGGATTCCGGCATCGGGCGGGCGGTGGCGATCGCCTATGCCCGTGAGGGCGCGGACGTCGCGATATCCTACCTCGCCGACGAACAGGACGATGCCGAGGAGACCCGCGCTTGGGTCGAGAAGGCAGGCCGACGCTGCCTGTTGTTGCCGGGGGACATTCGGGACCGGGATCACTGCGCGCATCTGGTCGAACGCACTGTGGCCGAACTGGGCGGCCTGGATATCCTGGTCAACAATGCCGCCGCCCAGACCATGAACCAGGGGCTGGAGAGCATCGACGACGACGAGATGCAGGGCGCCTTCGCCGCCAATGTCTTCGCCATGATCCGCCTCGCCAAGGCGGCCGCGCCGCATATGAAGCCCGGCTCGGCGATCATCAACACGACCAGCGAGCAGGCCAAGGTCGCCGCCAAGTCGATGATCGTCTATGCGGCGACCAAGGGCGCGATATCGAGCCTGACGGTGGGCCTGTCCAACCTCCTGGCGGGCGACGGCATTCGCGTGAACGCGGTGGCGCCGGGCCCGATCTGGACGCCCATCCAGCCGATCGCCAAATCGCCGCAGGAACTGGAGACGCTCGGCCAGGACACGCCGATCGGGCGGGCCGGTCAGCCGGGCGAGCTGGCACCGACCTATGTGCTGCTCGCATCGTCGGAGGGCAGCTACATGTCCGGCAACGTCGTCGCGGTGACGGGCGGCGTTCCCATTTCCTGATGGGCGTGCGACTTCGATCGCGGTCCTCACGACCGCGATAAAGGTAGGCGACGATCCGTCCCGAGGAACCTCCGACAAACCGGTGATCGTAATGGTCGAGCGGCGGTTCGGTAGCCATCTCTACTGGATGCGATGCCCCGGAGGTGGGCATCGCATCCCGCTATCACGTCATCTTCCGCCCACGACCGGTCGCAACGACAAGCGGCTTGCCGACACCATGCAATGTCGAGGTGGTTGGCTTTGAGGCGGAGGTGATGGGAAGGGGCCGGCTACAGCTGGGGTCAGCCATAAACGACAAGGCCGCCCCGAGGGGCGGCATGTTGTGGCGAGTGATATGGTTGCGGGGACAGGATTTGAACCTGTGACCTTCAGGTTATGAGCCTGACGAGCTACCGGGCTGCTCCACCCCGCGGTGGCTGGCGTGTGGACCAGCGTGCCTCTCTTTTGGGAGAGGTGTTTTGTGAATGGGTTCTTGATGTGCACGGTATCTCTCGCGCCACGGGCTACAATGCCTGGCGACGACCTACTCTTCCACTGCTTAGGCAGTAGTACCATTGGCGCAGAATGGTTTCACGGCCGAGTTCGGGATGGGATCGGGTGGGACACAAACGCTATGGTCACCAGGCAATGAAGCCTGTGGCGCGGGAGGGGTGCTTGGGGGTTAAAATCGATGCGTGCACTTTGGTGTTTCTGGCTGTGATGCAATCCCACGCCCGTATCAGCAGCGCTGATATTGGGGGTGTGAGCTCATCAAGCGCGAATAGAGCGATTAGTATCGGTTAGCTTCACGCGTTACCGCGCTTCCACATCCGATCTATCAAGGTCGTGGTCTTCGACCGCTCTGAGAAATCTTATCTCGAGGGAGGCTTCCCGCTTAGATGCTTTCAGCGGTTATCCCGTCCGTACATAGCTACCCTGCTGCGCCGTTGGCACGACGACAGGTACACCAGAGGTACGTTCAACCCGGTCCTCTCGTACTAGGGTCAACTCCTCTCAAATTTCGACGCCCACGGCAGATAGGGACCAAACTGTCTCGCGACGTTCTGAACCCAGCTCACGTACCACTTTAATTGGCGAACAGCCAAACCCTTGGGACCTGCTCCAGCCCCAGGATGTGATGAGCCGACATCGAGGTGCCAAACAACCCCGTCGATATGAGCTCTTGGGGGTTATCAGCCTGTTATCCCCGGCGTACCTTTTATCCGTTGAGCGATGGCCCTTCCACGAGGGACCACCGGATCACTATGACCGACTTTCGTCTCTGCTCGACTTGTCAGTCTCGCAGTCAGGCGGGCTTATGCCATTGCACTCTAACAGCCGGTTTCCAACCGGCCTGAGCCCACCATTGCGCGCCTCCGTTACTCTTTAGGAGGCGACCGCCCCAGTCAAACTACCCGCCACAGAGGGTCCCTGATCCCGCTTCAGGGATCGAGGTTAGACATCAGAAAACAACAGGGTGGTATTTCACCTATGGCTCCACACCGGCTGGCGCCAATGCTTCAAAGCCTCCCACCTATGCTACACAGTTCCTTCCTAATGCCACTCTGAAGCTGCAGTAAAGGTGCACGGGGTCTTTCCGTCTAACCGCGGGTACTCCGCATCTTCACGGAGAATTCAATTTCGCTGAGCATGTCCTGGAGACAGTGGGGAAGTCGTTACGCCATTCGTGCAGGTCGGAACTTACCCGACAAGGAATTTCGCTACCTTAGGACCGTTATAGTTACGGCCGCCGTTTACCTGGGCTTCATTTCAGAGCTTGCACTCCTCCACTTAACCTTCAGGCACCGGGCAGGCGTCAGGCCCTATACGTCGTCTTGAAGCCGACTTAGCAGAGCCCTGTGTTTTTGCTAAACAGTCGCTACCCCCTGGCCTGTGCCCCCCATGAGAGCTTGCGCTTACATGGGGCCTCCTTCTTCCGAAGGTACGGAGGCAATTTGCCGAGTTCCTTCAGGACACTTCTCTCAAGCGCCTTGGTATACTCTACCTGACCACCTGTGTCGGTTTCGGGTACGGTCTATACGGTGGGGCTATTTCCCGGGACAGTTTCGAAGCCCAGCCAATCCGTTAAGGCTGAACAACACACACCATCCGTCACACACCACCAGGCTGCGGAATATTAACCGCATTCCCATCGACTACCCCCTTCGGGCTCGTCTTAGGGGCCGGCTCACCCTGCGCGGATTAGCCTTGCGCAGGAACCCTTGGTCTTTCGGCGAGAGGGCATCTCACCCTCTTTATCGCTACTCATGTCTGCATTCGCACTTCCGATACCTCCACGACCCATTACCAGATCGCTTCACAGGCCTACGGAACGCTCCGCTACCGCGTGGATAAATCCACACCCTAAGCTTCGGTGCACGTCTTGAGCCCCGTTACATCTTCGCCGCAGAAACCCTTGTTTAGACCAGTGAGCTGTTACGCTTTCTTTAAAGGATGGCTGCTTCTAAGCCAACCTCCTGGTTGTTTTGGGATTTCCACATGCTTTCCCACTTAGACGTGACTTGGGGACCTTAGCTGTAGGTCAGGGCTGTTTCCCTTTTGACGACGGACCTTAGCACCCGCCGTCTGTCTCCCGAGTAGTACTCATGGGTATTCGGAGTTTGGTTAGAGTTGGTAGATCTCGCGACCCCCGCATCCATCCAGTGCTCTACCCCCCATGGTATTCGCTCGAGGCACTACCTCAATAGTTTTCGCGGAGAACCAGCTATTTCCCGGCTTGATTGGCCTTTCACCCCTAAACACAACTCATCCGGTAACTTTTCAACGTTAATCGGTTCGGACCTCCAGTGCGTGTTACCGCACCTTCATCCTGGTCATGCCTAGATCGCCGGGTTTCGGGTCTAATACACCAAACTATGGTCGCCCTATTCAGACTCGCTTTCGCTGCGCCTACACCTATCGGCTTAAGCTTGCTTGGTACATTAAGTCACAGACCCATTATGCAAGAGGTACGCGGTCACCCCATAAAGAGGCTCCCACTGCTTGTAGGCAATCCGTTTCAGGTACTGTTTCACTCCCCTCATCGGGGTGCTTTTCACCTTTCCCTCACGGTACTAGTTCGCTATCGGTCATGTACGAGTATTTAGGCTTGGAGGGTGGTCCCCCCATGTTCAGACAGGATTACACGTGTCCCGCCCTACTCGAGTCTTCATTCATCACTTTCGCATACGGGGCTGTCACCCGCTATGGCCGAACTTTCCAGTTCGTTCTGCTAGTTGAAAATGAAGCACTGGCCTGGTCCGCGTTCGCTCGCCACTACTAACGGAATCTCGGTTGATGTCTTTTCCTCCGGCTACTGAGATGTTTCAGTTCACCGGGTTCGCTTCTCGAAACCTATGTATTCAGTCTCAAGATACCTGAACCGCCTAACCCGAGCCGAGCCGTCCGCCACCATGCTTGCGCATCGTCGCGTACCGCTCTTCTTGGATTAAACGGATAGGTGGGTTTCCCCATTCGGAAATCGTCGGGTCAAAGGTTGCTCACACCTCACCGACGCTTATCGCAGCGTGCCACGTCCTTCATCGCCTGTACATGCCAAGGCATCCACGAATTGCCCTTACCTCACGCTTGAGAGCCCA